>NZ_CP179934.1:0-3441347 GCF_047495515.1 Alloalcanivorax venustensis
TGCCCGCGAAAGGCCGGCTCTGCCGGCCGGCAGGATTCCAGAGAGGTTTGGAGTGGGGCTGAGCTACTTAGGTCGCTTTGCCGGTAGCGGAGGCTTGGCGTGAGCTGACCTACTTTAGGTCGCTTTGCCGGTAGCGGAGGCTTGGCGTGGGCTGACCTACTTTAGGTCGCGAGCGGTGCTCGCGATCGCTTCGCGACGCCTTCTGCGCCTCCGCCTGGCTCCTGCGGAGCATCGGCGGTCACATGGCCTTGTAGGGAGAGGAGTTCATCGTATCTTAAATATAAAAAACCCCCGCCACTTTCGTGACGGGGGTTCTTTATATTTAAGAGCCTGACGATGACCTACTCTCACATGGGGAAGCCCCACACTACCATCGGCGCTGAGTGGTTTCACTTCTGAGTTCGGCATGGATTCAGGTGGTTCCCACTCGCTATGGTCGTCAGGCAAACCGGTTGGTGCGTGATGTTCCACTCACCTAATGGGGTTGCCCTGCCTGCCTTTCGGCACGCAAAGCCAATTCTGGGCAATGAGATTGTCCGCGTTAGAGCGTCTCCGACACTCGCGCTATCGGTGCGTATCGATATCGTTGCGACCGCGCCTGGGCTCCGATGATGGTCTGCGGGTTTCGCAGGCCACACCGTGACCGCTTTGGCGTTATATGGTCAAGCCGCACGGGCAATTAGTACGGGTTAGCTTCACGCCTCACAGCGCGTCCACATCCCGCCTATCAACGTGGTGGTCTTCCACGGCCCTTTAGGGGCATCAAGTGCCCAGGGAGATCTCATCTTGAGGGAGGCTTCCCGCTTAGATGCTTTCAGCGGTTATCCCGTCCGAACGTAGCTACCCGGCAGTGCCACTGGCGTGACAACCGGAACACCAGAGGTTCGTCCACTCCGGTCCTCTCGTACTAGGAGCAGCTCCTCTCAAATCTCCAACGCCCACGGCAGATAGGGACCGAACTGTCTCACGACGTTCTAAACCCAGCTCGCGTACCTCTTTAAATGGCGAACAGCCATACCCTTGGGACCGGCTTCAGCCCCAGGATGAGATGAGCCGACATCGAGGTGCCAAACACCGCCGTCGATGTGAACTCTTGGGCGGTATCAGCCTGTTATCCCCGGAGTACCTTTTATCCGTTGAGCGATGGCCCTTCCATACAGAACCACCGGATCACTAAGACCTGCTTTCGCACCTGCTCGACTTGTGGGTCTCGCAGTCAAGCACCCTTCTACCTTTACGCTCATTGCACGATGTCCGACCGTGCTGAGGGTACCTTTGTGCTCCTCCGTTACTCTTTGGGAGGAGACCGCCCCAGTCAAACTACCCACCACACAATGTCCCCGACCCGGATAACGGGCCTGGGTTAGAACCTCGAACATGCCAGGCTGGTATTTCAAGGACGACTCCACGATGACTGGCGTCACCGCTTCAATGTCTCCCAGCTATCCTACACAAGCAGGCTCAAAGTCCACTGTGAAGCTATAGTAAAGGTTCACGGGGTCTTTCCGTCTAGCCGCGGGTACACAGCATCTTCACTGCGATTTCGATTTCACTGAGTCTCGGGTGGAGACAGTGCCCCCATCATTACGCCATTCGTGCAGGTCGGAACTTACCCGACAAGGAATTTCGCTACCTTAGGACCGTTATAGTTACGGCCGCCGTTTACCGGGGCTTCGATCAAGAGCTTCGCCGAAGCTAACCCCATCAATTAACCTTCCGGCACCGGGCAGGCGTCACACCCTATACGTCCGCTTACGCGTTTGCAGAGTGCTGTGTTTTTAATAAACAGTTGCAGGGGCCTTTTCACTGCGACCACTCGGTGCTTACGGGGCAAGCCCTTCACACCAAGTGGCGTACCTTCTCCCGAAGTTACGGTACCACTTTGCCTAGTTCCTTCACCCGAGTTCTCTCAAGCGCCTTAGAATACTCATCCCAACCACCTGTGTCGGTTTGGGGTACGGTTCCTTGTAACCTGAAGCTTAGAAGATTTTCCTGGAAGCAGGGCATCAACCACTTCCCAGCCGCAAAGGGCCGGTGGTCTCGACTCTCAGCCTTAGGATCCCGGATTTGCCTAAGATCCCAGCCTACGGTCTTTCCCCGGGACAACCAACGCCCGGTAGGCCTAGCCTTCTCCGTCTCTCCATCGCAGTTACAAGAAGTACGGGAATATTAACCCGTTTCCCATCAGCTACGCCTTTCAGCCTCGCCTTAGGGGCCGACTCACCCTGCGCCGATTAGCGTTGCGCAGGAAACCTTGGTCTTTCGGCGTGCGGGTTTTTCACCCGCATTATCGTTACTCACGTCAGCATTCGCACTTGTGATATCTCCAGCATGCTTCTCAACACACCTTCACAGACTTACACAACGCTCCCCTACCCAGTATGCCTAAGCACACTGCCGCAGCTTCGGTATCCAGTTTGAGCCCCGTTACATCTTCCGCGCAGGCCGACTCGACTAGTGAGCTATTACGCTTTCTTTAAAGGATGGCTGCTTCTAAGCCAACCTCCTAGCTGTCTAAGCCTTCCCACATCGTTTCCCACTTAACTGGAATTTGGGGACCTTAGCTGGCGGTCTGGGTTGTTTCCCTCTCCACGACGGACGTTAGCACCCGCCGTGTGTCTCCCGTACTGCACTCACCGGTATTCGGAGTTTGCATCGGTTTGGTAACCCGGGATGGGCCCCTAGCCGAAACAGTGCTCTACCCCCGGTGGTGATATACGAGGCGCTACCTAAATAGCTTTCGGGGAGAACCAGCTATCTCCGGACTTGATTAGCCTTTCACTCCGACCCACAGCTCATCCCAGCATTTTTCAACATACTTGGGTTCGAGCCTCCAGTGCGTGTTACCGCACCTTCACTCTGGCCATGGGTAGATCGTCCGGTTTCGGGTCTATTCCCAGCAACTAAACGCCCTATTCAGACTCGGTTTCCCTACGGCTCCCCTAGATGGTTAACCTCGCTACTGAGAATAAGTCGCTGACCCATTATACAAAAGGTACGCCGTCACCCAACAAAGCGGGCTCCGACTGCTTGTACGTGCACGGTTTCAGGATCTATTTCACTCCCCTCTCCGGGGTTCTTTTCGCCTTTCCCTCACGGTACTGGTTCACTATCGGTCAGCCAGGAGTATTTAGCCTTGGAGGATGGTCCCCCCATGTTCAGTCAAGGTTACACGTGCCCCGACCTACTCGTTTTCACTGAATCAGATTTTCGGATACGGGACTATCACCCACTATGGTCGGCCTTCCCAGACCGTTCTCCTAATCAGTCATCAGCTTAAGGGCTAATCCCCGTTCGCTCGCCGCTACTCAGGGAATCTCAATTGATTTCTGTTCCTACGGGTACTTAGATGTTTCAGTTCCCCGCGTTCGCCTCACCGACCTATGGATTCAGTCGGTGATACCCGCCTTACAACGGGTGGGTTGCCCCATTCGGAGATCTCCGGGTCAAACGGTTGTTTGCCACCTAACCGGAGCTTATCGCAGGCTACAACGTCCTTCATCGCCTCTGGCTGCCAAGGCATCCACCGTGCACGCTTCGTCACTTGACCATATAACCCAAAACAGTCATACGGCCGCAACGATTAACGATACGCACCAAATAGACACAAGTGTCAGATAAACTTCTAACGCTTGTATTCCATTGGAATACTTGGACTTTCTCATTTCCCAGATTGTTAAAGAGCATGCCGGTCCGATAACGGACTGCAGCGCTGACCAGAAGTCAGAAGCAAACGGTCGCGTACAACCGCTTGACTATGACTTCGCCGATGGCCGGCGAACGATTTTGGAAATTGGTGGAGCCGAGGAGGATCGAACTCCTGACCTCCTGCGTGCAAGGCAGGCGCTCTCCCAGCTGAGCTACGGCCCCTTTAATTCAGCACAAAACCGTAAACTGTTGATGGAACCGACCCGCCGCCTTCCTTGGAAAGCGGCGGGCTTGTTCTGGTGGGTCTGGGCCGATTTGAACGGCCGACCTCACCCTTATCAGGGGTGCGCTCTAACCAACTGAGCTACAGACCCAAAAACAGCGCTTTGGCATCTTTAACCGTTCAGACAAGCAAACGTGTGGGTCCCTGCTTGGGCAGGTACTCAAGTCGTTAAGGAGGTGATCCAGCCGCAGGTTCCCCTACGGCTACCTTGTTACGACTTCACCCCAGTCATGAACCACACCGTGGTGACCGTCCTCCGTAGTTAGACTAGCCACTTCTGGTGCAATCCACTCCCATGGTGTGACGGGCGGTGTGTACAAGGCCCGGGAACGTATTCACCGCGGCATTCTGATCCGCGATTACTAGCGATTCCGACTTCACGGAGTCGAGTTGCAGACTCCGATCCGGACTACGACTGGCTTTAAGGGATTAGCTTCGCCTCGCGACTTCGCAACCCTCTGTACCAGCCATTGTAGCACGTGTGTAGCCCAGGTCGTAAGGGCCATGATGACCTGACGTCGTCCCCACCTTCCTCCGGTTTGTCACCGGCAGTCTCCCTAGAGTTCCCACCATGACGTGCTGGCAACTAAGGACAAGGGTTGCGCTCGTTACGGGACTTAACCCAACATCTCACGACACGAGCTGACGACGGCCATGCAGCACCTGTCACTCGGCTCCCGAAGGCACCAAGGCATCTCTGCCAAGTTCCGAGGATGTCAAGACCTGGTAAGGTTCTTCGCGTTGCATCGAATTAAACCACATGCTCCACCGCTTGTGCGGGCCCCCGTCAATTCATTTGAGTTTTAACCTTGCGGCCGTACTCCCCAGGCGGTCTACTTATCGCGTTAGCTGCGCCACCAAAGTCACTAAGGACCCCGACGGCTAGTAGACATCGTTTACAGCGTGGACTACCAGGGTATCTAATCCTGTTTGCTCCCCACGCTTTCGCACCTCAGCGTCAGTGTCAGTCCAGGAGGCCGCCTTCGCCACTGGTGTTCCTTCCGATCTCTACGCATTTCACCGCTACACCGGAAATTCCACCTCCCTCTACTGCACTCTAGCGTGCCAGTATCGGATGCAATTCCAAGGTTGAGCCCTGGGCTTTCACATCCGACTTAACACACCGCCTACGCGCGCTTTACGCCCAGTAATTCCGATTAACGCTTGCACCTTTCGTATTACCGCGGCTGCTGGCACGAAATTAGCCGGTGCTTCTTCTGCAGGTAACGTCAAGTACTCACCCGTATTAGGGGTAAGCCTTCCTCCCTGCTGAAAGTGCTTTACAACCCGAAGGCCTTCTTCACACACGCGGCATGGCTGGATCAGGGTTGCCCCCATTGTCCAAGATTCCCCACTGCTGCCTCCCGTAGGAGTCCGGGCCGTGTCTCAGTCCCGGTGTGGCTGATCATCCTCTCAGACCAGCTACGGATCGTCGCCTTGGTGAGCCTTTACCTCACCAACAAGCTAATCCGACGCGAGCTCATCCATCAGCGCAAGGCCCGAAGGTCCCCTGCTTTACCCCGTAGGGCGTATGCGGTATTAGCCCGAGTTTCCCCGGGTTGTCCCCCACTCATGGGTAGATTCTCACGCGTTACTCACCCGTCCGCCGCTCGACGCCTCCTAGCAAGCTAGGATCGTTTCCGCTCGACTTGCATGTGTTAGGCCTGCCGCCAGCGTTCAATCTGAGCCATGATCAAACTCTTCAGTTCAGAAAAGCTTTTTAAGTGCCTACGCACTTAGTACATGCTCAGCTCGAAACAAATTCAACTAGGTTGACTTGTTCAAAGCCGATATCTTTTTGAGATACCTACTCCAAACAGGTCCCACACGTTTGCTTGCCTGATTGTTAAAGAGCTGCGGGGTCGGCGTTGTTGTCGTCGCCCCGTCGAGGAATGCGCATTCTACGGATCGGGCCTTTCCTGTCAAACCTTTTTTGGCGGATTCCTCGAAATTCTTTGCGGTCGGCCAATTTTCATTCAAATCCAGGCCTTAGGGCCCGATTCCTAGCGAATCGTGACCCGCGCGATCTTCTTCTTGCCCGCCTGGATCACCGCGCTTTCGCCACGGGCGAAGGTGCGCTCCTCGGTGAGCTGCTGGCCGTCCACGTAGACCGCGCCCCGCCCGAATACGTCCTTGGCGGCTTTACCATTCTGGGCCAGACCGGCAAGGCGGAGCAACGGCACCACGTGCACCTCGTAGCCCTCCTCCAGGACCACCTCCACTTCCGGGACGTTGTCGGGTATCGCCCCCAGGGAGGTCAGGTTGCCCGCCGAGGAAGGCGCCGCCTGGGCGGCCGCCTCACCGTGGAAGCGGGTGACCATCTCCAGTGCGAACGCTTTTTTGGCCTCCTGCGGGCTACCCAGCCGCTCCGCTTCCGCCTTGCGCTCTTCCAGAGCCTCATTGGAGAGACCACTGAGCAATTCATAGTAGCGCCAGGTCATATCGTCGGGGATCGACAGCAGCTTGCGGTACATCTCCCCGGGGGCGTCGTTAACGCCGACATAGTTCTTCAGCGACTTGGACATCTTCTGGACTCCGTCCAGCCCCTCCAGAATCGGCATGGTCAGGCAGATCTGCGGCGCCTGCCCATAGGCCTTCTGCAGGGTACGCCCCATCAGCAGATTGAACTTCTGATCGGTACCACCCAGCTCCACGTCCGCCTCCATGGCCACCGAATCGTAGCCCTGCACCAGCGGATACAGGAATTCGTGCACCGCGATCGGCTGATTGGCCCGGTAGCGCTTGTCGAAATCGTCGCGCTCGAGCATGCGCGCCACCGTATACTGGCTGGCCAGCTTGATCATGCCGGCGGCGCCCACCTGATTCATCCAGGTGGAGTTGAACACCACCTCGGTCTTTTCCGGGTCCAGGATCTTGAACACCTGCTCTTTATAGGTTTCCGCGTTGCGCTCGATCTCTTCGGGGGTGAGCGGCGGGCGCGTGGCGCTCTTGCCGGTGGGGTCACCGATCATGCCGGTGAAATCGCCGATCAGGAACATCACATGGTGGCCCAGCTCCTGAAACTGCCGCAGCTTATTGATCAGAACCGTATGGCCCAGGTGCAGATCCGGGGCGGTGGGATCAAAGCCCGCCTTGACTCTTAAAGGGCGGCCGCTGGCGATGCGCTCGCGCAATTCGTCTTCCTGAATGATCTCATCCGCGCCACGGCGCAGCAGCGCCAGCTGTTCGTCCACCTTGATCATCATCACCTCATTCGCGGCCCGGGAATGGCCGGACCCAGCCTGTTTTAGGAACTTGCCCCGGCGGCACCGGTCTCAAACGCCAACCCGCCGACCACATCTCACCCTGAAAAGCGCGCCATTGTAGCACTTGAAGCGGGTTGTAGAAGGCGGGTATCTTTGCTGCAACTAAATGAACGCCCTCGGCGGCGCACCTCAGAGCGTAGTAAAAGCATGAGTATTAAATTATCCGCCCTCGGCCGTGCCGCGCGCCGTTTCCCCCGCACCCATCTGATCCTCTCCGGGGCGCTGGTGATCACGGTGGGGCTGATCGCCCTGACCCCGGAATCCGGAGAGTCCCGCCCGGAACGTCTGCAAACGCTGGACCTGCCCAAGCCGTCGGCCAGCGAGGAACTGGTCCGCCAGGAAAGCGCTCAGCCGGTCGCCGACGTCCGCGCGCCGGCGGAGACGCCCGACGAGGAGCAATGGATCAAGATCACCGTGGCGTCCGGCGACACCCTGTCCGGGCTGCTGCAGTCGCGCGGCGTCAGCGCGGCGCAGGTGCACCGCCTGGTTACCGGTGACGAGCGCCTGGCCGAGCTGGCCACCATCCGCCCCGGCGATTCCCTGAATATTTCCGTGGACGAAGCCGGCGAGCTGACCTCGCTGCGCTACAGCCCGTCCCGGGTGGAAACCGTGGAAGCCACCCTGGAAGACGGCAACTGGCGGGTGGAGAACGTGGTGCGCGAATATCAGCGCCGCACCCGCTTCGCCGAGGCCACCATCGACAACTCCCTGTTCCTGGCCGGCCACGCCGCGGGCATGAGCGACAACCTGACCATGCAGCTGGCCAACATCTTCGGCTGGGACATCGACTTCGTGCTCGACATCCGCAACGGCGACCGCTTCCGGGTGCTCTACGAGGAGCTGTATCTGGATGGCGAGAAGGTCGGCGAAGGCGAAATCATCGCCGCGGAATTCTGGAACCAGGGCCGCCACCTCACCGCCTACCGCTACCAGACCCGCGACGGCGACGTGTCCTACTTCGACAGCGACGGCAACTCCATGCGCAAGGAGTTCATCCGCACCCCGGTGGCCTTCTCGCGCATCAGCTCGCGCTTCAGCACCGGCCGCAAGCATCCGATTCTGAACAAAGTACGCGCCCACAACGGCATCGACTACGCCGCCCCCAGCGGCACCCCGATCAAAGCCGCCGGCAAGGGCAAGGTGATCTTCGCCGGCGTCAAAGGCGGCTATGGCAATGTGCTGATTCTCAAGCACGGCCAGCGCTACTCCACGCTGTACGCCCATATGCGCGGCTTCGCCAAGGGCATTCGCGTCGGCAGCCGGGTGAATCAAAGCCAGACCATCGGCTATGTGGGCGCCTCCGGCCTGGCCACCGGCCCGCACCTGCATTACGAGTTCCGCATCGACGGCGTGCACCGCAATCCGCAGACCGTGCCGCTGCCCAAGGCCAGCGGCATCGCCAGCAGCGAGAAGCCCCAGTTCCGTCTTCAGAGCAGCCGTCTGGCGGCGCAAATGACCATGTTCGCCGAGGCCGCCACCCTGGCCAGCAGCAATGTCTTCTGAATCGCTGTTCGTCGGTCTGATGACCGGCACCAGCCTGGACGGCGTGGACGCCGTCCTGGCCAGCGTCACCCACGCCGGCACCCGGGTGCTGGCCCACCACGGCAGCGACCTTCCCACCGCCCTTCGCGCGGACCTGCAGCGGTTGTGCCGCCCCGGCGACGATGAAATCGACCGGGCCGGCGCCTGCCACCGGGCCCTGGGCGCTCACTATGCGGACGCCGTGGCCGCCCTGCTCAGCAAAGCGGACGTGCCGGCGGACGCCGTCACCGCCATCGGCTGCCACGGCCAGACCGTGCGCCACCGCCCCGGCGACGCCGGGTTCAGCGTGCAGCTCGGATGCCCGGACACCCTGGCGGTCCGATCCGGCCTGCCGGTAGTCAGCAATTTCCGCAACAAGGACATGGTGCTCGGCGGCCAGGGCGCGCCCCTGGCGCCGCGCTTCCACGAGCACGCCTTCGGTGATCCGCACGAGCGCCGGGTGGTTCTCAATCTGGGCGGCATCGCCAACGTCTCGCTGCTGGACAAAGGCGAATTGATCGGCGGTTTCGACACCGGCCCCGCCAATACCCTGCTGGATCAGTGGCACCAGCGGCACCAGGGCGGCGACTACGACCCGCGGGGCGACTGGGCCGCCGGCGGCGAGGTGATTCCGGCCCTGCTCGACAGCCTGCTGGGCGACCCCTACTTCCACCTTCCGCCGCCCAAAAGCACCGGCCGGGAGTACTTCCATCAGGACTGGCTCGCCCCGCATCTGGGTGCCGACATGGCACCGCGCGATGTGCAGGCCACCCTCGCGGAGCTGACCGCCCGCACCGTCGCCGAGGCGATCAGCGGGTTCCATGCCGACCGCCTGCTGGTCTGCGGCGGCGGCGTGCATAACCGGGATCTTCTCAACCGGCTCGCCCGGCATTGCGGGCTGCCGGCGGACAGCACCGAAGACGCCGGTGTCGCACCGGAATGGGTGGAGGCGGCCGCCTTCGCCTGGCTGGCCTGGGCCTTCTGGGAACGGGTGCCGGGCAACGCACCGCAAGTGACCGGCGCCGGCCGGCCGGCGGTGCTCGGCCATCTGAGCCTGCCCTGAATCGCGTGAATTATACGAAGAGCGAGCCGATCATCGCGCAACTGGTGCCGAGCAAGGCGCCGGCGGCGATATCCGACGGGTAGTGCACGCCGAGCAGCACCCGCGACAACCCCACCAACAGTGCGAACGCCAGCGCCAGCGTCGCCACCACCGGATAGAAGATACCCAGCAGCGTCGCCATGACGAAGGCCGCGGCGGTGTGGCCGGAAGGGAAGCTGAAACGGCCCGCGGGCTTAATGAAGGCGCACAGCGCCATCTCGGAATCGGCGGGTCTGGGGCGTTTGATCAGGTTCTTGAGCACCATGAAGGCCGGCACTTCCAGGCCGTAGGCCACCGCCGCCGCCAGGGCGAAGCGGGTGCCGTCATCGGGGTCGACCAGCCAGAGCATCACGACCAGCGCCGCGTAGAAGGGGCCGTCACCGAACCGGGAGATGGCCCTGGCCATGCGGGCGCGGCTGGCGGCCCGGGGCTGGGCCAGCAACCAGCACATGGCGCGGGTATCCGCGGCCGTCATTTTCTGGATGGAAGGTCTTTGTATCGTCATGCCTACAGCCTCCATGCTGCTCAAGACAATATTCTGATACTTTAATGACCGTTAAATGACAGCGCCAGCCCGACTCACACCGAGAACGACGAACCGCAGCCGCAGGTGGTGGCCGCGTTGGGGTTATTGACGATAAACCGCGAGCCCATCAGGCCCTGCTCGTAGTCCACCTGGGAACCGTCCAGATACTGGATGCTCATGGCGTCCACCAGCAGCGTCACGTCTTCACGGGCCACCGCCGTATCGTCCTCGTTCACCGCTTCATCAAAGGTGAAGCCGTAGGAAAACCCCGCGCAGCCGCCGCCGGTGATGTACACCCGCAGTTTCAGTTCGGGGTTGCCTTCGTCGTCACGGAGCTCGCGCACCTTGGCGGCGGCCCGTTCGGTCAGGATTATGGGTCCGGATTCGCTCATGTCACTCAATGCCGTTATCACATCGCCATAGTCCAGTACCCGACTATTACAGTCAAGTATTCTCGGGCCGGGCGTCCGCCTCCGCGGGGTCCGCATCCGGCCGGCCACCGGGCTTCTCGGGCGCCGGCAGGTTGCGGCGCTCTTCGTCCAGACGCACCAGCTTGCCGTTCACCCGCGCGCCCATCAGCATCTCGATCATCACGTAGAAGACATTGCCCTCCACCTGGGCCTTGCTGGCCAGTTCCAGATGCTCGGTGGCGTTCACGTCGCCTTCCACCCGGCCGTTGATGGTGATTCTCGGCACGCGGATCTCGCCACGCACCACGCCGCTCTCGCCGATCACCAGCTGGCCACCGTCTTCACCGACGGTGATATTGCCGTCCACTTCGCCCTGAACGTGCAATCCCCCGTTGAACTCAATATCGCCCACGATGCGGGCACTGGGAGCGATCAGGGTGTGATCGCGGAAATTTTGCTGACCACCCGTGCTCTTCTTGTCTCGCCCAATCACCTGTCGTCTCCTGCTTGATTATTCGATACGCCATCACCAAGGAAGGCTCTGAACCACCTCCGCGCGACGCGGCGCGGTGGCTGTCGCGGTCATCTCCAAAGCGTCGATGCGCGTGCCCTCGGGCACCGTCAGCGTACCGGAAAGCTCCTGGAAGTACCGGAAACGGAATCGCAAATCGCTGTTTTCCCCCAACAGCTCACCGCCATCCAGCGTCACCGGCTCGCCGTCACGGGAGCCTTTCAGCGCGAAGCTCACCGTGCCCGACAAGTATCCCCGGTTATCACCGGACTGAACCAGTATCAAACGGTAACGGAAGCGCCGTTCCCCGTTCTCCGGGCTCACCTCGAATTTCTCCACCTGCATGGGCGCGTCGGACGCCCCCGGGGACATCACGTTCTTGTAGAACGCCACCGCCTCTTCCAATTCCGCGCTCTGATCACGCAGGCCGCGAATCTCCTGGCGCAACTGCTCGCGGGCCTGATCGGCCACCTCCACCTCCGCCCGGTAGCGGGCCAGATCGTGGCGCACGGTGCGCAATTCCTGGCGGGCGTCGCGTAATTCCGCGCGCAGCTCGCTGTTTTTCATGTTGCTGTCCAGGGCGCCGCTCTGGCCCAGCCAGGAGCCCGCCAGAAACGCCACGATCACCGCCGCCAGCGCGGTCACTGTCAGCAGCACGCGGGTGCGCCGGCGGTGCGACGGACTCACCGGAACCAGAATGACATCGTCAACGCCCGCTCTGGGCCGGCTTCCCGTCGCCATCAGGGCAGCAACGCGGGGAGATCAATGCCGGCCGTCTCTTCCAGGCCGAACATGAGGTTCATGCATTGGATCGCCTGGCCGGACGCGCCCTTGACCAGGTTATCGATCACCGACAACACCACCAGGACGTCGCCGCCCCCGGGCCGGTGGATCGCCAGACGGCAATGGTTGGAGCCTTTCACGAAACGGGTCTCCGGATGGCTGCCCTGGGGCATCACGTCGACGAAGGGTTCGTCGGCGTAGCGCGCCTCGAAGGCCGCCTGCACCTGATCCAGCGCCGGGGTGTCGCCGTTGACGGTGGCATACAGGCTGGCATGGATGCCCCGCACCATCGGCACCAGATGCGGCACGAAGGTGACCGACACCGGCCCGCCGGCGATGTCACCCAGGCCCTGCTCGATTTCCGGCAGATGCCGGTGCCCGCCGGCGCCGTAGGCCTTGAAGCTCTCCGACGCCTCCGCCAGCAACATCGGCACCTTGGCGCCGCGTCCGGCGCCGCTGGCACCGCTGGCGGCACTGGCGATCAGTTGTTCCGGGCGCACCCAGCCGCGCTCCAGCAACGGCAGGTAGCCGAGCTGAATCGAGGTGGGGTAACAGCCGGCGCAGGCCACCAGCCGGGCACCGCGAATGCGTTCGCGGTTCACTTCCGGCAGGCCGTAGACCGCCTGATCCAGCAGTTCCGGGCAGGCATGGGGCTCGCCGTACCACTGGCTCCAGACGCCGGCGTCGCGAAGCCGGAAATCCGCCGACAGGTCCACCACCCGGGTGCCGGCGGCCAGCAACTCCGGCACCAGCCGCATGGCGACATTGTGCGGCGTGGCAAAGAACACCACGTCACAGGCCGCCAGCGCGGCCACGTCCGGCTCCTCGAACTTGAGGTCGGTGTAGCCGCGCAGGGTCGGGTACAGATCACTGACCTTCAGGCCCTGCTCGCTGCGCGAGGTAATGGTTTCCAGGCGCACCAGCGGATGCCGCACCAGCAGGCGCAGCAACTCCACACCGGTGTACCCGGTGCCGCCGACAATGCCGACTTTCAAAGGGTTCGCCGCGTCGACCTGGGTCATACCATTACTCCCGTTACTACTTTCCACTAAAGGAACCGCATGATAGGCACCACCGCCATGGGCGGCAACTTCATTGGCCGCCGCCGCGGCCCCGTTCGTCCGGCGGGCCGCTTTCGGTGCTCACCACCCGCGCCCGGTCCAGGGCCATGCCCTCGCCTTCCTGCAACCGTTCCGCCAGGGAGTCGTAAAGCGGGCGCACCCAGACCAGCTTGGCCACCGCCGCCGCCACGAACGCGCCGGCCATCAACGGCAGCAGGATGTCGTGGCGGTTGCCGGTGAGCTCCATGACGATCACGAACGACGTGATCGGCCGCTGGATCACCCCGGCCAGAAACGCCGCCATCGCCACCAGGGTGATGCCCACCACCGAGGAGTCGGGAAACAGCCCGCCGATCACATTGCCGACGCCGGCGCCGGCGGTCAGGCTGGGGGAAAACAGGCCGCCGGGAATACCGGTGAAATAGGACACCAGGGTGGCCGCCATCTTGGCGAGCGGGAAACTCCAGTCGCCGTCGGCGTCACCGCTGAGCAGGTGGCGGGCCTGTTCATAGCCGCTGCCGTAGGTCATGCCGCCGGTGACCAGCCCCAGCAGCACCAGCACCAGCGCGCACAGCAACACCACCCGGTAGGGGTGCTTGCGGCCATAGGGCGCCAGAAAACGGCTGCCGGTGATCAGCAGACGGCTGAAGGCCCCGCCCAGCAAGCCGCACACCAGGCCGGTGACGCCGATGGCGAGCCAGTCCTGGGTAATGTCCAGCGCCCCCTGGGGATGGCCGAAAAAGCTGTAATGTCCGGCGATCGCCAGCACCACCACGCCGGACAGGATAATCGCCAGAATCAGGGTGCCGCTGGTGCGCTGTTCGAACGAGCCGGACAGTTCCTCGATGGCGAACACGATGCCCGCCAGCGGCGCGTTGAAGGCCGCCGACACCCCGGCGGCGCCGCCGGCCACGATCAGGGCGTTGTCCACGTACTTCTGGTGAAGGCGGCCGACCTGCCCCACCGAGTACATCATCGCCGCGCCCATATGAACGCTGGGTCCCTCGCGGCCGATGCTGGCGCCGCACAGCAGCCCCATGCAGGTGAGCGCGAACTTCATGACGATAACGCGGAACGACAGAAAGGTGGGCCGCAGCCAGTGATAGCGCTGTTTGAGCACCACCAGCACCTGGGGAATACCGCTGCCCTGGGACTCGGCGCCGGTGCGGCGCATCACGAACACGGTCGCCAGCATCCCCAACGGTGTGATCAGCACCGGCCACAACGACGAGTGCCGCTCCATCTCAGCGAACGCCTCGGCGCACAGTTCCGCCACCCAGGCGAACCCCACGGTGACCAGACCGACCATCAGCGCGCCGATCCAGAACACCACCCGCATCTTCCAGTCCTGGAGGGTGCCCAGCTGCCGACGTGACAGACGCCGGGTGCGAAACAGATAGTATCGCAGCAGGCGGCTGGCGCGTGGTGGCTTGGTCACGGCATCCTCTTTTGTGTCAGATCGGCGTCAGCGGCTGGCACCGGAGTGGCGGAACAGGGTCCGGAAGCGGCCCGCGGCCTCAGCGGCGCGGGACGATACAAGCAAGGCGCTGTAGTATACAGCGGCTAGCGGGTGACACTCCAACGCGGTGCACCCCGACCACCCTGCGTACCGGGAGAAGACTCCAATGCTATGGCTGAAAGCGTTCCACCTTATTGCCGTGATTTGCTGGTTCGCGGCGATCTTTTATCTGCCCCGCCTGTTCGTGTACCACGCCATGGCCGAGGACCAGACCAGCCGCGACCGCTTTAAGGTCATGGAGCGCAAGCTCTACCGGGGCATCATGAACCCGTCCATGATCGCCACCCTGGTGCTGGGCATCTGGATGCTGGCGCTGAACTGGGACTACTACAAAACCCAGGGCTGGCTGCACGCCAAGATCACCCTGGTGGTGCTGCTGATCGGCTACCACCACGTCTGCCTGGCCTACCTGAAGAAATTCGCCGCCGACGCCAATACCAAGAGCGACAAGTTCTACCGGATCTTTAACGAAGTGCCGGTGTTACTGCTGGTGGCGATTGTTATCCTGGCGGTGGTGAAACCGTTTTGAGCGTATTCAATGAGACCTAATATTCTTGTCATCGCGGGCCACGACCCGTCCGGTGGCGCCGGCATCCACGCCGACATCGAGGCGATCCAGAGCACCGGCGGCTTCGCCAGCACGCTGATCACCGCGCTGACGGTACAAAACAGCCGCAAGGTCAGCAGCTTTCAACTGACCCCGCTGGAGCTTCTTGAACAGCAGGCGGACGCCCTGCTCGCCGATTATGAGTTCCAGGCGGTGAAGATCGGCATGACCGGCTCGGTGGCCACGGTGGAATGGATCGCCCGCCTGCTGGCCCGCCTGCCCGGCGTGCCCGTGGTCCTGGACCCGGTGCTCGCCGCCGAGTCCGGCGGCAGCCTGGCCCAGGGCGATCTCAACGAGGCCCTGATGGACCGGGTCGCCCCCCAGGCCACCGTGCTCACGCCCAACCTCCCCGAAGCCGGCCAACTGAGCGGCGAAACAGGGGTGGCCGAGGCGGGCGCCGCGCTCACCCGGCGCTGCGGCCGCGCGGTGCTGGTGACCGGGACCCACGACGACACCGACCAGGTCGCCAACCACCTGTTCCAGGGCGAGCACCACCGCCAATGGGAATGGCCGCGCCTGCCGGAGGTGTACCACGGCTCCGGCTGCTCGCTGGCCTCGGCGATCGCCAGCCTGCTGGCCCGCGGCCTGCCCCTGGAAGACGCCGTCGGCGACGCCCAGGCGTGGCTGCACCGCACCCTGCAGCACGCTTGGCAGCCCGGCGGCGGCCAGTTCGTACCGGACCGGAGCCTGACACCATGAGCCAGCCCCTGCAGGGCCTCTACGCCATCACCGATCCGCAGCTGACGCCCGGCGACCGCGTGCTCAGCGCCGCCGAAGCGGCCCTGCGCGGCGGCGCCACGGTGCTGCAGTACCGCGACAAACCCGCCGACGCCGACACCCGCCGCCACCGGGCCGCGCGGCTGGCCCTGCTGTGCAAGGACTACGGCGCGCGCTTTATCGTCAACGACGACGCCGCCCTGGCGGCGGAAGTGGAAGCCGACGGCGTGCACCTGGGCCAGAGCGACGGCGCGGTCGGCCGCGCGCGCATGCTGCTCGGCGACGACAAGCTGATCGGCGTGTCCTGCCATGGTCGTCTTGATCTGGCTCAAAAAGCCGCCGACGAGGGCGCCGACTATCTCGCCCTGGGGCGTTTTTTCGAATCGCGTACCAAGCCGGGCGCGCCGCCCGCGTCGCTGGACACCCTGCGCGAAGCACGCCGCCGCTTCTCCCTGCCGCTGGTGGCGATCGGCGGAGTGAATCCGCATAATGCCCGCCAACTGATCGAGGCCGGCGCCGACCTGGTGGCCGTTATCCACGCCCTGTTCGGCCACGCCGACGACGCCGACGTGGAAGCCGCCGCCCGGCGGCTGCACGCCGCCTTCCCGGCGCCCCCCTTCAAGGAGTCCCAATGAGTCGCAAGCATTCCGAACAACTGTTCCGCCGTGCCCAGAAACACATCCCCGGTGGCGTTAATTCCCCGGTCCGCGCCTTTAAGGGCGTGGGCGGCACACCGGTGTTCTTCCGCCACGCGGAAGGCCCCTACCTGTTCGACGAGGACGACAACCGCTACGTGGATTATGTCGGCTCCTGGGGGCCGATGATCCTCGGCCACAACAACCAGGAAGTGCGCGAAGCGGTGCTCAAGGCGGTGGCCGACGGCCTCAGCTTCGGCGCCCCCACCGCCGCCGAGGTGGACATGGCCGACCTGGTCTGCGAGATGGTGCCGTCCATGGACATGGTGCGCATGGTCAACTCCGGCACCGAAGCGGTGATGAGCGCGCTGCGTCTGGCGCGCGGCCACACCGGCCGCGACAAGGTGATCAAATTCGAGGGTTGCTACCACGGCCACGTGGACAGCCTGCTGGTGAAAGCCGGCTCCGGCGCGCTGACCCTGGGCACCCCCAGCTCACCGGGCGTGCCCAAGGCGGTCACCGACGACACCCTGACCCTCAATTTCAACGACGCCGGCGGGCTGGCGGAAGTGTTCAAGGCCCAGGGCGACCAGATCGCCGCCGTGATCGTCGAACCGGTGGCCGGCAACATGAACTGCGTGCCGCCCACCCAGGGCTTTCTGGAAGCCCTGCGCGAACAGTGCGACCAGCACGGCGCGGTGCTGATTTTCGACGAAGTGATGACCGGCTTCCGGGTCGCCCGGGGCGGCGCCCAGGCCCGCTACGGCGTGACCCCGGACCTCACCACCCTGGGCAAGATCATCGGCGGCGGCATGCCGGTGGGCGCGCTCGGTGGCAAACGGGAAATCATGGAAAAGCTGTCACCGCTGGGCCCGGTCTATCAGGCCGGCACCCTGTCCGGTAACCCGGTGGCGATGGCCGCCGGCCTGGCGACGCTGAAACAGCTGCGCCGCGACGGCTTCTACGAAGAGCTGGAAGCAAAAACCGAACGGCTCACCGCGGGGCTGGCCGAAGCCGCCCGGGGCGCCGGCGTCGGCTTCCACACCACGCAGGCGGGCGGCATGTTCGGCCTGTTCTTCACCGACCAGACCCGCATCAGCCGCTTCGACGAGGTCATGGCCTGCGACCAGCCGCGCTTCAACGGCTTCTTCCACGCCATGCTGGACCGCGGTGTCTATCTGGCGCCCAGCGCCTTCGAAGCCGGCTTCGTGTCGATCACCCACAGCGACGACGACATCGACGCCACCATCCAGGCCGCCCGGGACGCCTTCAGCGTTCTTTGAGGCGGACAGGAGCTAGCGGGCCAGTGCCACACACTGGCCCGCGGTCAGCGCCAGCAGATCCACCGCCGCCATCTCGATTTCCAATCCACGCCGGCCGGCGCTCATGTACAGGGTATCGAAACTCAGAGCGCTCTGATCCAGCCACAGCGGCAGGCGGCGTTTTTGCCCCAGCGGACTGATGCCACCCAGCACATAGCCGGTGACCCGTTGCGCCAGATCGGCGTCGGCCATCTGCGCCTTCTTGCCGCCGGCCGCCTTGGCCAGCGCTTTCAGATCAAGGCTCAGGTGCACCGGCACCATCGCCACCTGGGGCTGATCGTCGACCACCGCCAGCAGCGTCTTGAACACGCGGCGCGGGTCCAGATCCAGAAGCTCCGCGGCCTCCAGGCCGTAGCTTTCGGCACCGGGGTCGTGCTGGTAGCGGTGCAGCCGGAAATCGACGCCGGCGTCCTCCGCCATTTTTACCGCCGGGGTCATGCGCGGTCCGGCTGCCGCAGGGCCTGGGCCCGCGCGCGCGCTTCATCGGCGCCGCTGCGGTCGCCCTGCTCGGCGCGGGCGGCGGCCACCAGCTCCCACAGCTCGGCGCGGTAGTCGTCGTTATCCGGCGCCAGACGCAGCGCGCGCTGGGCAAAGCCTTCGGCGGCATGGCCATCGCCCTCTTCCAGCCGCAGCAGCGCCAGCTCGCGGTACAGCCACGAGGAGTTGGGCGCCATGGTCAGCGCCCGTTCCAGGTAGCGGCTGGCCGCGCCGGTCTCTCCCTGGGCACGGGCCTGCTCGGCGCGGCTCAGCAGCGCCATCGCCGGAGACCCTTGCAACTCGGTGTCGGCGGTGACCGGCTCCGCTTTCTCCGCCGGCGGCGTCACCGCGCAGCCGGACAGCAACAGCACCGCCAGCAGCGTTAGTCGAACCAGCCCTTGAACCATTCCACCACTCCTTCCTTAACCTGGGTCGCGCTACCGCAACCGTCGCTTTGCTCCGGGATGGAGGCCTCCAGCATCGGGTATTCCCGCGCCCCGGAACAGCCTTTGCCACTGGTTTTCTCCCCGGAGGGATCCATCCACACCTCTTCCACGCCCGGCGGCGGCACCTGGGACAGGCTGGTCTGCGGCAGGCCGGCCATCAGCCGGCTCCACACCGGGAGCGCGCCGGACGAGCCGGTCACACGGGCGTTTTCGTTGTTGTCACGGCCCACCCAGACCACCGACAGGTGGTTGCCGGAGAAGCCGGCGAACCAGGCGTCCCGGTATTCATCACTGGTGCCGGTCTTGCCGGCCACTTTCAGGTCCGCGGGCAGCACCGAGCGGGCGGAACGGGCGGTGCCCTTCTCCACCACCTGCTGCATGCCCCACTGAATCAGATAGGCCGGCCCGGAATCGATCACCTCTTCGGTGTCCACCGGATAGCGGGCCAGCGGCTCGCCGTCCTTATCCATCACATCGGTGATCGAACGCAACGGCGTGGCGAAGCCGCCGGTGGCGAGCGGCTGGTACAGCATCGCCACCTCGAAGGGCGTCATGCCGATGCTGCCGAGCAGAATACTGGGGTAGGCCGGAACGGTCTTTTTCACGCCCAGCTGGGACAGGGTCCGGACCACCGCGTCCGGCCCCACGTCCATGCCCAGGCGCACGGTGGCCTGGTTGCGTGAATAGGCCAGCGCGTCGACCAGCGGGATGGGGCCCTTGGATTCGCCGTCGAAGTTCTGCGGGGTCCACTTCTTGCCGGTGGTCAGCGGCACGGTGATCGGCTCGTCCGCCACCGGGGTGGCCAGGCTGTAGCGCTTGGGCCGCTGCAGCGCGGTGAGCATCACCACCGGCTTGACCAGCGAGCCCATCGGCCGGGTGGCGTCCAGGGCGCGGTTGAAACCCTGGGCGCGGGACTCGCGGCTGCCCACCAGCGCCAGCACGTCGCCCTGGGCCGGCGCCACCACCACCACCGCGCCGTTGAGCGCGTCGCCGGAGGCGTCCAGGCTGTTGAGGTGCTCACTGAGCGCCTTCTCGGAGGCCAGCTGCGCCAGCACGTCCAGGGTGGAGTGAATCCGCAGGCCCTCCTCGCCCAGCACGTCGGCCGGGTAATCCCGGGCCAGCTGACGGCGCACCAGATCAATGAACGCCGGGAAGGCGTACAGCGGCGACGCGCCGCGCGGCACCACTTCCAGATCCCGTTCGCGGAAACGCCGGTACTCCTGATCGCTCAGCGCGCCCTCTTCCAGGGCCACTTTGAGCACCGTGTTGCGACGCGCCAGGGAACGCTCCGGGTTACGACGCGGGTCGTAGTAGCTGGGGCCCTTCAACAGGGCCACCAGGGTGGCGAGCTGATGGGGCTCCAGCTCTTCCAGCGGTCGCCCGAAATAGAACTGGGCGCCCAACCCCATGCCGTGGATGGCGCGCTTGCCGTCCTGGCCCAGATACACTTCGTTGAGGTAGGCCTCGAGGATCTGCTCTTTGCTGTAGTGCAGCTCCAGCAACACCGCCATCGGCATTTCCACCAGCTTGCGGGCCAGGGTGCGGTCCTGCGTGAGCCAGAAATTCTTCACCAGCTGCTGGGTCAGGGTGCTGCCGCCCTGCACCAGGCCGCCGGCTTTTACGTTGGCCACCATGGCGCGGGCCAGCCCCCGTGGCGAGACCCCGTGGTGCTCATAGAAATCACGGTCCTCGGTGGCCAGCAGCATCTGCACCAGCAGCGGCGGCACCCGGTCCAGGGGCACGAACACCCGGTCCTCGGTGTGGCCGGGGTGGATGCTGCCGATCTGCAGCGGCTCCAACCGGGCCAGTGAATCGCCGTCGTTGCTGTCCAGCGCGCTGATCTGTCCGCCGCCGAGCGTGACGCGAATGCGCTGGGCCGGCTCGCCGCCGTCGCTGTCGCGGAAACCACGGGTATGGATCACCAGGGTGTTGCCGTCGGTGGTGTAGCTGCCCGGGGTGGGCGCGCCACCGGCGCGACGGTAGCGCATCAACTCCAGCATCTTGAGCATGTCGTTGCGCGCCAGAACCCGGCCGGGATACAACTCCACCGGACGCGCGTATACGCGCGCCGGCAACTGCCAGACGTGGCTGTCGAACCGGTCGCGCACATAGGCGTCCAGATAGGCCAGCCCGGCGGCCGCCAGCACCAGCAGCACCACCGAGACCTTGGCGATGAACCGCCAGCTGAACCAGCGCCGCCCCGCGGACCGGTTGTTTCGTTTGTTTCCCGACTTAGCGGGGCGGCGCGCGGACCCTTTACGGGCGGACGCCGGCTTTTTCGCATTCTTCGCCATGGTCGCGAGTATAGTGAGACGGTGGCCGGGAGCCTACGCAAGAAAACCCGGTTTTACACTGTTATCGGTGTCTTTATGAGTGGCGTCACAGTCACCGGGCGGGCAAACCCGGTTTGGCATGGGAGGTCGGCGCCACCATAATGGCCTCTTTTGTTAACCGGCCCGGAGTCCGCATGGAAAAGAAATACCACGTTTACGCCCTCGGCAATGCCCTGGTGGATACCGAAGTGGAAGTAACCGATGAATTCCTGACCCGTCTGGATTTGAGCAAGGGCCTGATGACGCTCGTCGATGAGGCGCGCCAGCAGGAGCTGGTGGCGGCGCTGGCCGGCGAAGCCGAACCCCACAAGCACACCTGCGGCGGCTCCGCCTGCAATACGGTGGTGGCGGCACGCCACTTCGGCGGCCGTGGCTACTACGCCTGCAAGGTGGCCGCCGACGACACCGGTGACTTTTTCGTGCGCGACCTGCAGGCCGCCGGCGTCGACACCAACATGACCGGCACCCGCGAGGACGGTGTGTCCGGCAAATGCCTGGTGATGATCACACCGGACGCGGAACGCACCATGCACACCTTTCTGGGCATCTCCCAGTCGGTCGGCGAACAGGAACTGGACGAAGACGCCATCGCCGCCTCCGAGTTCGTCTACCTGGAAGGCTATCTGGTGAGCTCCGACAGCGCCCGCGCCGCCGCCGTCCGTCTACGCCAGCTGGCGGAAAAGCACGGCGTGCGCACTTCGCTGACGTTCTCCGATCCGGCGATGGTGCAGTTCTTCCGCGACGGCCTGGCGGAAATGCTGGGCGACGGCGTCGACCTGCTGTTCTGCAATGAGGCGGAAGCCCTCGGCTACACCGACACCGACAGCCCGCAGGCCGCGCTGGAGGCGCTGAAGCCGCTGTGCCGCGCCCTGGTGATGACGCGCGGCGCGGAAGGCGCGCTGATCTGGGACGGCGAGCGGGTCCACCAGGTCGACGCGACGCCGGTCAAAGCCATCGACACCAACGGCGCCGGCGACATGTTCGCCGGCGCGTACCTGTACGCCCTCACCCACGGCCATGACCACGCCACCGCCGGCCGGCTGGCGGCCGCCGCCAGCTCGCGGCTGGTCACCGAATTCGGCCCGCGCCTCCCCGCCGAGGCGCATCTGGAAGTGCGCAAGCAGGTACTGGGCGAATAAAAAAGGGGGAGCCATGCAAGCAGTCTGCAAAACCGAGGACATCGGCGAGGAAAGCGCCCGGGAATTCATGGTCGGCGAGCAGTCGGTGATCGTGGTCAAATTCGATGGCCAGTTCCATGCGTACCTGAACTGGTGTCCGCACCTGGGCATTGAACTGAACTTCATGCCCGACCAGTTCATGGACGACGACGGCCGCTTTCTGGTGTGCGCCAACCACGGCGCCCTGTTTGAACCGGAAAACGGCGCCTGTCTGTCCGGCCCCTGCAGCGGCGACAGCCTCACCGCGGTACCGCTGGACGTCCGCGACGGGGAAATCTGGGTGGGCAACGCCGAAGCCACCGCTTAACCGAGCATTCGTCATGACCGACCAGGAAGGCTCCACCCATCCGTTCGACGCCCTCACCCCGGACGTGATTCTCGACGCCGTGGACAGCGCCGGCTTTGTCACCGACGGCCGACTGATGGGGCTCAACAGCTTCGAAAACCGGGTCTATCAGGTCGGTTTGGAAGACACCACGCCGGTGGTGGTGAAGTTCTACCGGCCGCAGCGCTGGAGCGACGCCCAGATTCTCGAGGAGCACGCCTTCAGCCGCTTCCTGCGCGAGCAGGAACTGCCGGTGGTAGCGCCCCTGGCCAACGACCGCGGCGAGACCCTGTTCTACCACGCCGGCTTTCGTTTCACGGTATTCCCTCGCCAGGGCGGACACGCTCCGGAACTGGACAACGCCGATCACCTGCTGGTGCTGGGCCGCACCCTGGCCCGCTGGCACGCGGCCGGCAACGATCGCCCTTTCCAGACCCGCCCGGCCATCGACATTACCGCCGACTGCCGGACCGCCGTGGAATACGTTAATCAGGGCGTGGTCGACCCCAACTTTTCGGGACGCTACCGGGACCTGGGCGGCGCACTGATCGAGGCCATCGAGAAACGTTTGACGGACACCTCCTGGCAAGCGATCAACGTGCACGGCGACTGCCATACGGGCAATATCCTGTGGCGCGATGATCTGCCGCACTTCGTCGACCTGGATGACAGCGTGCGCGGCCCCGCCATGCAGGATCTGTGGATGCTGCTCTCCGGCGACGCGGAGGAGAACAGCCAGCAACTGCGCACCCTGTCCGAGGGCTATGAAACCTTCCTGCCGTTTCCCTGGGAGCAGCGCCGCCTGATCGAGCCGCTACGGGCCCGGCGCATGCTGCGCCACAGCGCCTGGCTGGCGCAGCGCTGGGACGACCCGGCGTTTCCGCTGGCGTTTCCCTGGTTCGACTCTCCGCGCTATTGGCAGGACCACATTAATGATCTCGAGCAGGAGCTGGCCGCCATGGAGCGCCTGCTCGAGCATTGACGCGCGTCTAAGGCAACACCACCGGGACCGGCGCGTCCAGCACGAACTCCCCGCGACTCATCCGCGTGCGCCAGGCCAGGATTTCCACACCGCGGCGCGCCGCCTGGCGTAACAATTGCCCGTAAAGTGGATCCACATCGTCGGCGGGCCCCGCGGACCGGGCTCCACCATGCTGAACACAGAAAAACAGCACCGCCCGGTGCCCCTCATCAGCCGCGCTCATCAGGGTGCGCAGATGCTTTTGTCCGCGCTCGGTGACCGAGTCGGGGAACCGGATCGCGCCACTGTCCGGCTCCCCCGGGGCCGGCCCCAGAGTGACGTTTTTCACCTCGATAAAGGTGTGCGGCGCGGCGCGCTCGCCGAGCGCCAGATCAAAGCGGCTCTCCGCGAAGGTCACTTCCCGCTCCACGCCGTCCTCCGGTGAAAGGCCCTCGATGCGGCCGGCGCGCAACGCTTCCGCCACCAAGGCATTGGTGCGGCCGGTGTTCACCCCCGCCCAGTGGCCGTGCGCCACCCGCACCGCTTCCAGGGTATGACGGTACTTGCGCTTGGGGTTGCCGCTGTCGGAAATCAGCGCCGCCTGTTCCTCGCCGGGCAGCACGCAGTTCTTCATCGAGCCGGTGTTAGGGCAGTGCACGGTGATCTCGCCGCCGTCGGGCAAGCGTACATCGGCGAGAAAGCGCTTATAGCGACGCAGCAGCGTCACCTCGCGCAGAGGGGGATCAAAGTTCACAGTGTCTCCAGGTAAGCACTCAGGCGCTCCAAGGCCTCATGCAGGCGGCTTTCCTCACAGGTGTAAGCGAGGCGCAGATAACGCTCGGGGTGATGGTGGGCACCGAAGTCCAGACCCGGCGTCAGCGCCACCCCGGTACGTTCCAACAGGTCGCGGCAAAACGCGAAGCTGTCATCGGTGACCGCGCTCACGTCCAAATAAAGATAAAAGGCGCCCTCGGCTCCGCCCACCACCGACAGGCCCATGCCGGGCAAGGCGTCCATCAGCAGGGTACGGCGCCGGTCGAGAAGCTGACGTCGCTGTTCGGCGATCGCCAGGCTTTCTTCCCCGAAGGCGGCCATCGCGGCGTGCTGGGCCACCGTGGCCGGTGCCAGGAACCAGTTCTGCGCCAGCCGCTCGATGGCCGGCACCCAGGCTTGCGGCGCCACCAGCCAGCCCAGCCGCCAGCCGGTCATGCCGAAGTACTTGCTGAAGCTGTTGATCACCACCGCCTCGTCGCCGTGGCGCAGCACGGTATCCGCCGGCGCCCCGTAACAGAGCCCCTGATAGATCTCGTCCACCACCAGGGTGCCGCCGCGCGCCCTGCAGTCGCGGGCCAGGCCCGCCAGCCCGGCGCCGTCGGTGCGGTTGCCGGTGGGGTTGTCCGGGCTGGCCACCATCGCCACCCGGGTGCGCTCGGTCCAGGCCGCCTCGAGGGTGTCGGCGGTCAGCCGGAAGCCGTCTTCGGGCCTCAACGGCAGGGGGCGGGGCACGCCGCCGAACAGGGTCACGAACTGGCGGTTGCAGGGGTAGCCCGGGTCACACAGCAGCACCTCGTCGCCGGCGTTCAACAGGGCGCCCATAATCAACTGCAGCGCTCCCGAAGCGCCCGGCGTAACCACCACCTGGGCCGGGCTCACCGAGGCGCCGAGCCGATCACGGTAGTCCTGGGCGATGGCTTCGCGCAGCGCGGGCAGCCCGGCGGCGGGCGTGTAGCGCGTCTGGCCGCGGTCCAGGGCGCGCCGCGCCGCGTCCATGATCGGGGCGGCGCAGGGGAAATCCGGTTCGCCCACTTCCAGGTGCAGGATGTCGTGGCCGGCGGCTTCCAGGGCTTGGGCCCGCTCCAGCAACGCCATGACATGAAACGGCGGCGCCTGTTCGGCAAGATGAGACAAGATGGGACGGTTCAAGAAAAACCCCTTTCCTGTGGCCTGGGTGTCGTTATAATCCCGTGGTTTCGCCACGCAATGCGTGCGCGGGCAAGGGAACGCCCCCGCTTCGCAAGTCGCGTCAACAGCGAATCTCGCCGGAAAAACCGCGACTGTGCTGAATAGTGACAAGGCTTGCAATAAAGCGGTAAGGTCGAAGGTTACACTATTATCTGTCCTGGATTGGGCGGCCCTGTGCAAGGGCGGCTGTCGCCTGCAGGGATCTGGGCTCTTAGGTAGCGAGTCGTGACTATGTTAAGGGAGTTGATCAAAATGGCCACCGGTAGCAAGAGCAAGAAGAAAACGGCCAGCAAGGCGGGCAGCGCGGCTTCCAAAAAAGCCACCACGAAGACGACGACGGCAAAAAAAGCGGTCGCGAAGAAAGCGGCCGTGAAGAAGGCCCCGGCTAAAAAAGCCGCCGCCAAGACCACCCCGAAACGCGCCGCCTCGACATCGACCGGCAAAGCCGCCACGACCGCCGCCACCCGGAAAACCACCGCCACAAAAGCGGCCGCGAAGAAGACGACCGCGAAAAAAGCCGCGGTGAAGAAAACGGCGGTAAAAAAGCCGACGGCGAAGAAGGCCACGGCAAAAAAAGCCGCCACCGCCCCGGCCGCGAAAAAGGCTGCCAGCAAAAAACCGACGACCAAACCGGCGGCGAAGAAAACCGCCGTGAAAAAGGCCGCCGTGAAGAAAGCCGCGACCGCTAAATCCGCGACAACGCCGAAAGCACCGGCCAAACAGAGCGCGGCCAAGAAGGCGCCGGCAAAAGCCGCCGCCGGTAAAGCCGCCAAGCCCGTCGCCAAAAAGGCGGCGGCTAAGAAAAGCACCGCTCGGAAAGCTACCGCCGCGCCGGCCACGAACCCCAATCGTCCGGCCTCCGCCCAACCGAGCCGCACGCGTTCCCCGGGGACCGCCAGGAGGGCTACCGGCAGCATGGACAGGCCGCCGTCCCGTTCTCCATCTTCCAATCAGGTGACATCCAAGGTGAAGAAATCCGCATCCTCCGCCTCCAAGGCGGAAACGCTCATTCATGGTTTTACGCCTTACACGCCCAACCAAGGCGAGGAGTACATGAACGAAGCACAGCGCGCCCATTTCCGTCAGATTCTGCTGGCCTGGCGCCAGGAACTGATGGAGGAAGCCGACCGCACCATGCACCACCTCCAGGACGAAGTGGCCAACCTGCCGGACCCGGCCGACCGGGCCACCCAGGAAGAAGAATTCGCTCTGGAGCTGCGCACCCGCGACCGCGAGCGCAAGCTTCTCAAGAAGATCGAAAAAGCGCTCGACCAGATCGACAAGGACGATTACGGCTTCTGTGATGCCTGCGGCATCGAAATCGGCATCCGCCGCCTGGAAGCCCGCCCCACCGCCGAGCTCTGCATCGACTGCAAGGAACTGGCGGAAATCAAGGAAAAACAGCTGGCCGGGTGAACCGGCCGTACCGGGGGCGCTTCGCCCCCACGCCATCGGGGCCGCTGCATTTCGGCTCGCTGGTAACGGCGCTGGCCGGCTGGCTGGACGCCCGTTACCACGGCGGCCAGTGGCTGCTGCGCATCGACGATCTGGACCCGCCCCGCCAGCAACCGGGGGCGGTGGACACCATCCTGCGACAACTGGACGCCTTTCAACTGCACTGGGACGGCGACCCGGTCTATCAAAGCCGGCGTAGCGATCATTATCAGCGGGCAGTGGACACCCTGCTGGCGGAGGGCAAGGCGTTTTACTGCACCCTGTCGCGCAAACAACTGAAAGCCCTGGATCACATTCACCCCGGCCCCGCCGTGGCCCAGCCGCCGGGGCCGGACCGCGCGGTGCGTCTGACGGTGCCCGACACACCGCTGTGGCTTGACGACCGGCTGCAGGGCCGGGTGCACGCCGATCTGGCCCTGGAGGGCGGCGCCTTCGTGATACGCCGCCGCGACGGGCTGTTCGGCTACCAGCTGGCGTGCGCGCTGGACGACGCGGAAATGGCGATCACCGACGTGGTCCGCGGCAGCGACCTGCTGGCCTCCACCCTGCGCCAGCAATGGGTGCTGGAGTGCCTGGGCAAGGCCGCGCCATGCTACGCTCATCTGCCGGTGGTGATGGACCCGGCCGGCGGCAAGATGAGCAAGTCCGCCGGCGCCGCCGCGCTCGACAGTGAACGGCCCGGCGGCTTCCTGTTCACCGCTCTCGGCTATGTGGGGCTGACACCGCCGCCGACACTGCGCGACGCCGGCGTGGCGGAGCAACTGGCCTGGGCCCGCGCGAACTGGACGCCGGCCCACCAGCCCGGCGGGCGCCGGCTGCCGCCACCCTCGATTTAGGAAGCGATCATGTACACCGACCGGCTGCTGATCATTTTTATTCTCGGCACCTATCTGTTGTCACCGTCCCTGATCGACTGGTGGAGCGAAGGCGGCCGCGCCTGGTACCGCCCCTATCTGGTCTGGCTGGGGCTGATCGCATTGAGCTACTGGATCGCCAGGAGTCGGGATGTCGATGGCCTATAGTGTCAGCGATCTGATTCTGATCGCCGGCGCCTACCTGCTGTTTCTGTTCCTGGTGGCGTGGATCACCGAGAAGGGCTGGATCCCGGCGCGTCTGGTACGCCACCCGGCGGTCTATGTGTTTTCCCTGGGGGTCTACGCCAGCGCCTGGGCGATCTACGGCTCGGTGGGCTACGCCCACGACTACGGCTACAACTTCCTCGCCTACTTCCTGGGCATCTCCGGCGTGTTCCTGCTGGCGCCGATACTGCTGGCGCCGATCCTGCGGCTCACCACCACCTATCAGCTCAGTTCCCTGGCCGACCTGTTCGCGTTCCGCTACCGCAGCCGCCTGGCCGGCGCGCTGACCACCGTGATGATGGTGGTCGGCATGCTGCCGCTGCTGTCGATGCAGATAAAAGCGGTGGCGGAGTCGATCCAGATTCTCACCGGCGAGCCGGACCCGGCCTGGGTGGCGTTCTGGTTCTGCCTGCTGATCACGCTGTTCGCGATTCTGTTCGGCGCCCGCCATGCCACCGCCCGCGAACGCCACGAAGGCCTGGTGGTGGCCATCGCCACCGAGTCCCTGATCAAGGTGGCGGCGTTCGCGGCGGTGGCGCTGATCGGCCTGTTCGGCGTGTTCGACGGGCCCAGCGGCCTGGGCGTGTGGCTGGACCAGCACCCGGAGATGCTGTCGCGCCTGTACGCGCCGCTGCAGGACAACACCTGGCACAGCCTGATCATGGCGTTTTTCGTGTCCGCCGTGGTGATGCCGCACATGTTCCACATGGCGTTCACGGAAAACCTTAACCCGCGCGCCCTGGTGTCGGCGAGCTGGGGGCTGCCGCTGCTGTTTCTGGTGATGGCGCTGTGCGTGCCGATCATTCTGTGGGCCGCGCTGGCCAGCAACGCCACCACCTCGCCGGACTACTTCACACTCGGCGTGGGCCTGGCCAATGGTGGCGGCGGCGCGGTGCTGGGGTATCTGGCCGGGCTGGCCGGCGCCAGCGGCATGCTGATCGTCGCCATCCTGTCGTTGTCGGGCATGTGCCTGAACCATCTGATCCTGCCCGCCAGCCCGCTCAATTCCGCCCAGGACCTGTACCGGAATCTGCTCTGGACCCGGCGCGTGCTGATCGCCGCGATTCTCGCCCTGGCCTATGTGTTCTACCGCCTGGCCGGGCCCAATCATTCGGCGGTGGAACTGGGCGTGTTGTCGTTCGTGGCCGCGCTGCAATTCGTGCCCGGCCTGATCGGCACCCTGTTCTGGCCGTCCGGCAACCGCAACGGCCTGTACGCGGGGCTGTGCGCCGGCTTCGCAGTGTGGCTGGCGGCGCTGCTGCTGCCCATGGTGTACCCGGACTGGCACGCCCAGCACCTGGTGGAAATGTTCGGCCTGCGCCGGGCCGAAGGCGCCGACCACTGGAACCAGGTGGCGATCGTGTCGGTGGCCCTCAACGGCGTGGTGTACGCGATCATCTCCATCGTCACGCCCATGTCCCGGTCGGAGCGCACCGCCGCCGAAGCCTGCGCGGTGGACAGCCTGCGCCGCCCCTACCGCTGGGATCTCAGCGCGCAGACCGTGGACGAGTTCGTCACCGCGCTGAGCGGGCCGCTGGGGCCCGGCACCGCCGCCCGGGAAGTGGACATGGCCCTCGGCGACCTGCAACTGAATGCCAACGAAACACGGCCCTACGCGCTGCGGCGTCTGCGTGACCAACTGGAGACCAACCTCTCCGGCCTGCTGGGGCCGTCCGTGGCCCATCAGCTGATGGACGACAACCTGCCCTACAAGCCCCAGGACGGCGAATCCAGCGAGGACATCCAGTTCATCGAATCGCGCCTGGAACAGTACCGCGACCGCCTCTCCGGACTGGCCGCGGAGCTGGACAGCCTGCGCCGTTTTCACCGCCAGACCCTGCTGGAGCTGCCCATGGGCGTGATTTCCCTGGGCGGCGACGGCGAGATCATCGGCTGGAACCGGGCGGTGGAGGACCTCACCGGCATCGACGCCGAGCACACCATCGGCTCGCGGCTGGCGCATCTGCCGGCGCCCTGGGGCGACCTGCTCTCGGAGTTCGGGCGCGGCGAAGCCATGCACGAGCCGCAGCGCCATCTGGAGGTGGACGGCCAGTCCCGCTGGATCAGCCTGCACAAATCGCTGATCCAGAGCCCGGGCCCCAGCGAGCAGGCCGGCGGCCTGGTGCTGGTGCTGGAGGACATCACCGAACTGCGGCAGATGGAATCCCACCTGGCCCACAACGAGCGCCTGGCGTCCATCGGCCGGCTGGCGGCGGGCGTGGCCCACGAGATCGGCAACCCGGTGACCGCCATCGCCTGTCTGGCACAGAACCTGGACGGCGAATGCGACCGCGAGGAGCAGACTCTCAGCGCCAGCCAGATCATGGAGCAGACCCGCCGCATCACCCGTATCGTCGAATCCCTGGTCACGTTCAGCCACTCCGGCGGCCTGCGAGATACCATCCAGGGTCCGGTGAACGTGGCCGCCACCGCCGCCGAGGCCATTGCGCTGCTACTGCTCGACCCGGACCATCGGGCACAGCGATTTGAGAACCACTGCGCGCCGGATCTGGAAGTGATCGGCGACCCCCAGCGCCTGCTGCAGGTGTTCGTCAACCTGCTCGGCAACGCGGCGGACGCCAGCGATGCGGGCGACGCGATCCGCGTGCTCAGTGAAGACCACGGCGACAAGGTGCGCATCCAGGTGGAGGACCACGGCCACGGCATTCCCGAGGAATTGCGTGCCGCCCTGTTCGAGCCGTTTGTTACCAGCAAACCGCCCGGCAGAGGCACGGGGCTGGGTCTGGCGCTGGTTTACAGTATTATCGAGGACCACCACGGCACGGTATGGGTGGAAAGCCCCATCGACGGCGACCGTGGAACCCGCTTTATCATCGAGCTGCCGTGCTTCAGCGCCGGCGACTTGAGCACGCATTAAAAAAGGAACGGCACCATGAGCCATATCCTGATCGTTGAAGACGAGCCGGTGATTCGCGGCGCCCTGCGCAAACTACTGGAACGGCACGATCACTCCGTGGCTGAGGCGGAATCCGTGGAGCAGGCCCGCGAGAGCGGCCTCACCCAGTGCGACCTGATCATCAGCGACCTGCGCCTGCCCGGCGAGCCCGGCACCGCGCTGATCGAGCTGGCGGCCCCGGTGCCGGTGCTGATCATGACCAGCTACGCCAGTCTGCGCTCGGCGGTGGACGCCATGCGCGAAGGCGCCGTGGATTACATCCCCAAGCCGTTCGACCACGATGAAATGCTGATGTCGGTGCAGCGGGTGCTCAAGGAAGGCCGCATCAACCGGGGCAACCAGGCGCTGCGCCAGGACATGGAGCGCACTTACCCGGTTCGCTCCATGATCGGTGACTGCGAACCGATGCGCGATCTCAAGCACCGCATCAGCCGCGTCGGCCCCACCGACACCCCGGTGCTGATTCTCGGCGAGGCCGGCACCGGCAAGGAGCTCACCGCGCGCGCCCTGCACGAACACAGCGAGCGCGCCGCCGCGCCGCTGGTAACGGTGCACTGCGCCGCTCTGCCCAAGACTCTGCAACTGGAGGAACTGTTCGGCAACGACAGCCAACCCGGCCGCATCGAGAACGCCGACGGCGGCACCTTCTTTCTTGACGAAGTGGGCGAGCTGTCCAACGAGGCGCAAAGCCGCCTGCTGACCCTGCTGGAACAAGGGGAGATCCACCGCCAGGGCTCGCTGTCGCCGCGCCGGGTGGACGTGCGCGTGATCGCCAGCAGCCAGATGGATTTGCCGGCCCGGGTCACCGACGGTCGCTTCCGCGAGGACCTGTATTACCGCCTCAACGTGATGGAGCTGGAGCTGCCGCCCCTGCGCGAGCGCGAGGACGATATTGAGCAACTGGCCGCCACCCTGCTGACGCGCAGCTGCGAAAAGCTCAGCCGTGGGGTGCTGTACTTCACCGACGCCGCGCTCGCCGCCATGCGCGCCTACAGCTGGCCGGGCAACGTGCGAGAGCTGGAAAACGTGATCGAGCGGGCGGTGATTCTCACCGAAGAGGACGGCATCGGCCCCGCGCAACTGGGCCTGAACCCCAACCGCACCCCGCAGCGGGTCAGCCGGGCCAGCCTGGACCCCTCCGAGGATCTGTCCCTGGAGGACTATTTCACCCGTTTCGTACTGGAAAACCAGGACAGCATGACCGAGACCGAACTGGCCCAGAAGCTGGGGATCAGCCGGAAAAGCCTGTGGGAACGCCGGCAACGCCTGGGCATTCCACGCCGCAAGAGCACCCGCCGGTGAATTTCAGTGCTTGCTTTTGCGGTTTCGATCAGTGCGGAACGGGGCCGGGAGGGGTGTTACCCCAGAAGTGTTACCTTACTACACAGGGCGGTAACAGGTGTGCTACCGCGCCGGAGCTTATAACTGTTCACATTTCTTCATTTTTTTATAAGTGCTTGATTTGAAAGGGTTTAACAACTTGTTGCAATGGAAAAACCATCCATGCACTATGAATCCCACGCCACATAAGGAAAACAACAACGGCGTTAAGGCTCATAATAAGAACAAGAAAAGAAGAAGAATAAACTTGGAGCCAAAACAAGATGCCGTAACAAAAATTGGTTATGGCGCAAGGCAGAAAAAAACACAAACAATAACAACAACAGAATCAGCGCATAGGGGATCACAACCGAGGTTGTGGTCCCTTTTTACTTTCCAGGCCCGCCATATCCCTCACGCCCGGCGGACCGCCCGCCCTTTCTCCAGATCGAATAACCAGCCCGTGGCAAAAAGTGCTACCATGCCGCCTTTCATTCCGTCAGGACGTTTTTTGCTCAATGGCACGTAACCTTTCACCGAGGCTTAAAAGCGCCCTTACCTGGCTTGTCATGCCCGTGGTCTGGGCCGACGCAATTCTTACCTGGGCCCTGGCCCGGCTCGCCGGCATCGTCACCTACCCGCTACGCCTGCTCGGCCGCCCTCTGAGAACATTGACCGCCGTGGCGAGCAAAGGTTCCAGCGGCGGCACTGCCCTGCCCGAGGCGCGGATCATCCCCCGGGACCAGCATCCGATCTCCCGCAAGCAGATCTCCAGAGCGGCGCTGAATGTGCTGTATGGGTTGCACGAGCAGGGTTTTCAAGCCTTTCTGGTGGGCGGCTGCCTGCGCGACCTGCTGTGCGGCCGCGAGCCCAAGGACTTCGACGTGGTCACCGACGCCACGCCGGAGCAGGTCCAGCGCCTGTTCAAGCGCAGCCGTATCATCGGCCGCCGCTTCCAGATCGTGCATGTGCGTTTCGGCCGCGAAGTGATCGAAGTCTCCACGTTCCGCGCCTTTCAACGGGACGACCAGGAGCTCGACCGCGACCAGCACTCCGCCCACGAGGAGACCGGGCTGGTACTGCGCGACAACACCTGGGGCAGCATCGAGGAAGACGCCCTGCGGCGCGACTTCACCATCAATGCGCTCTACTACAATATCGCCGACTTCGCGCTGTACGACTTCGTCGGCAGCCGGCGCGCCATCGAGCGCGGCGAGATCAGCCTGATCGGCGATCCCGAACAGCGCTACCGGGAAGACCCGGTGCGCATGCTGCGCGCCGCCCGCTTCGCCGCCAAGCTGGGCTTCCGGCTGGACCAGAAGGCAAGCCGCAAGATTCCCGAACTGGCCGAGCTGCTGCTGCAGGTGCCGCCGGCGCGGCTGTTCGACGAGGTGCTGAAACTGTTCCTCAGCGGCCACGCCCGCGCCTCCATGCAGCAACTGCAGGACCTGGGCCTGTTCCATTTCCTGTTCCCGGAAACCGACCGCAGCCTGAAGGGCCCCCAGGGCAAGGTCTGGGAGAAGCTGATCCTGGCCGCCATGGACAACACCGACCGGCGGCTGGCGCAGGATAAACCGGTGACGCCGGCGTTCATCTTCGCCGTACTGTTGTGGCCGGTGACCGTGGCGCGCCTGGAAAAGCTGCGCGCCGACGGCATGCCGCCGGCTCCGGCCCTGCACAAGGCCGCCGGCTGGGCCCTGAACCAGCAGGTTCAGCACACCGCCATTCCGCGCCGCTTCTCCACCGTGATGCGGGAAATGTGGGACCTGCAGGACCGGCTGCCACGCCGTGGCGGCCGCCGCGCCGAGGCGCTGGTGCAGCATCCCCGTTTCCGGGCCGCCTACGATTTCCTGCTGCTGCGCGAGCAGGCCGGTGAACTGCCCGCCGGCCTGGGTGACTGGTGGACACGCTACCAGGACGCCGACGAGGACCAGCGCGAAGCGATGGTGCAGGCGCTCGGCCCCAACCAGGGCGCCAGCGGCGGTGGCAAGCGCCGCCGGCGCCGGCGCAAACCCGCCAACAGCCAGGGCTGAACAGGCATGGTGGTGATCGGGCTGGGCGGCAATCTGGCGGATCCCCGCCGGCGACTGTGCCGGACCCTGGAGGCGCTGGCCGCCTTGCCCGACACCCGGCTGGTGGGCCATTCCGATCTCTACGCCAGCGCCCCGGTGGGGCCCCAGGACCAGCCCGACTTCATCAACGCGGTGGCGGCCCTGGAAACCACGCTGGCCCCGCTGGCCCTGCTGGACGCCTTGCAGCAGCTGGAAAACGCCGCCGGCCGCGAGCGGCACCGGCGTTGGGGCGAGCGCACCCTGGATCTGGACATCCTGTTATGGGACCAGCGGACCCTCGACCTGCCCCGCCTCACCGTCCCCCACCCCGAGCTCACGCGGCGCGCCTTCGTGATCGGCCCGCTGGTCGACCTGCTGCCCGATTGCCGCTTGCCGGACGGCACCCCGGTGGCCGACTATTGGCCTGCGGTCGCCGCCCAGCCACTGCAGCGCCTGCACTGCCTGGAGGAGAACCACTTTGCTGACCGAACGCATTAACCGTCTGCGCGACAACGGCGAACTGCCCCGTTTCATCGCCGTGGAAGGCCCCATCGGCGCCGGCAAAACTACCCTGGCCCAGCGTCTGGCGGACACCTTCGGCTTCGACACCCTGTTCGAGCGCGCCGACGACAACCCGTTTCTGACCCGCTTCTATCAGGACCCGGCCCGCTTCGCCCTGCAGACCGAACTGTTTTTCCTGTTTCAGCGCGCCGACCAGCTGCGCGGGCTGCGCCAGCAGGACCTGTTTTCCGGCCCGCGGGTGGCGGATTTCCTGGTCGACAAGAACCGCCTGTTCGCCGAGGTGAATCTCGACGAGGACGAGTTCGCCCTCTACGACAACGTCTACCAGCACATGCTGATCGACGCCCCGGCGCCGGACCTGGTGATCTACCTGCAGGCGCCCACGCCGGTTCTGCGCCAGCGGGTGCTGAAACGGGGCAACGCCTTCGAGCAACGCATCGACCCGGACTACCTGGACCGCCTCAACGACGCCTACACCCGCTTTTTCCACTTCTACGACCGGGCCCCGCTGCTGATCGTCAACGCGGCGGAAATCGACCTGGCCAGCGGTGACGCGGACTACCAGCAACTGGTGGCCGAGTTGCTGGACATCCGCACCGGGCGCCACTATTTTAACCCCCGGCCGCTGGTCTAAACGCAGTTTCCCGGGGGAAAACACCCATGCCCGTTACCATCCGCACTCTCAACAAGCGCAAGCAGGACGGCGAGAAGTTCTCCATGCTCACCGCCTACGACGCCACCTTCGCGCGTCTGATCAGCGAAGCGGGCGTGGACGCCGTCCTGATCGGCGATTCCCTGGGCAACGTGATCCAGGGCCGTGACAGCACCGTGCCGGTGACCCTGGACGACATGGTCTACCACACCCGGTGCGTGGCCCGCGGCAACCAGGGCAGCCTGGTGCTGGCCGATGTGCCCTTCCTGGGCGCCGCCACGCTGGAGCGCATTCTCGAGGCCAGCGGCGCGCTGATGCAGGCCGGCGCCAACATGGTCAAGCTGGAAGGCGGCGCCTGGCTGGCCGAAGCGGTCACCGTGCTCAAGCGCAACGGCGTCCCGGCCTGCGTGCATCTGGGCCTGACCCCGCAGGCGGTCAACGCCTTCGGCGGCTACCGGGTCCAGGGCAAGGACGAGCAGGGCGCCCGCGAGCTGCTGGAGGCCGCCGTCGCCCTGGAAAAGGCCGGCGCCGCCATGCTGCTGCTGGAGTGCGTGCCGCGCGCCCTGAGCGCGGAAATCACCGCCGCCGTGAACATCCCGGTGACCGGTATCGGCGCCGCCCCGGAGTGCGACGGCCAGGTGCTGGTGATGCACGACATGCTCGGGCTCAATGCCAGCCCGGCGCGCTTCGTGAAGGACTTCATGGCGGAGGCCGGCGGCGATGTGGCCGCGGCGTTCCGCGCCTACGACCGGGCCGTCAAGGACGGCCAGTTCCCCGCCGAACAGCACTGCTTCTGACCACCATGGAATTGCTGCATACCGTCGCCGAGGTGCGCGAGCGCGTGCGCCAGTGGCGCCAGGCCGGAAAACGGGTGGGCTTCGTGCCCACCATGGGCAATCTGCACGAGGGCCACCTGAGCCTGGTGCGCGAGGCCCGGCGCCACAGCGACGAGGTGGTGGTGTCGATTTTCGTCAACCCCACCCAGTTCGGCCCCAATGAGGACTTCGACGCCTACCCACGCACCCTGGACGCGGACTGCGCCCAGCTGCGCGACGCCGGGGTGGCCATGGCGTTCGCCCCGCCGGTGGAGGAAATCTACCCGCTGGGGACCAACCAGACCTGGGTGGACGTGGACGCCCTGGGCGATTATCTGTGCGGCGCCGACCGGCCCGGCCATTTCCGGGGCGTGACCACGGTGGTAAGCAAATTATTCAATATTGTTCAGCCTGATCTGGCGGTGTTCGGCGAGAAGGATTTCCAGCAACTGGCGGTGATCCGCCGCATGGTGGCGGAATTGCTGATGCCGGTGCGCGTGATCGGCGCCGCCACCGACCGGGAGCCGGACGGCCTGGCGCGCAGCTCCCGGAACGGCTTCCTCACCGCCGAGGAGCGCACCAGAGCACCGCTGCTCCAGCAGCACCTGCAGGAGGCGCGGCGCGCCATCGAGGCCGGCGAACGCGACTACCGGGCCCTGGAACAGCGCCTGGCGGCGTCGCTCGCCGGGCACGGCTTTGATGTCGATTACGTGACCGTGGCCAACGCCGACAGCCTGGTCCCCGCCGGCCCCGGCGACCGCTCTTTGGTGGTCGCGGCGGCGGCGCGCCTGGGGCGTCCCAGATTGATCGACAATGTGACCGTGAAATTGGCTGAGACTGCCCTATAATGCCGCTCTCAGCGTCGGCTCAGGGCACGGGGTGCCCCCCACCGGTTTATTGTATGTGACCGGTGATTCATGCATACTGCCGCCCCCCTGTCAGCGGCCGTTATTCAGTGCCCGTGCAAGGGTTGTTTAGAGAGGTACCAACATGCAGTGCACCATGCTGAAAGCCAAGTTGCACCAGGCCCGCGTCACCCATGCGGAACTTGAGTACGAAGGCTCCTGCGCCATCGACGGCCGTCTTATGGACATGGCCGGCATCCTTGAATACGAGCAGATCCAGATTTACAACCTGGACAATGGCGAGCGCTTCGAAACCTACGCGATCCGCGGCGAAGAGGGTTCGAAGATGATTTCCGTGAACGGCGCCGCCGCCCACAAGGCGCAGCCCGGGCACCGCGTGATCATCTGCGCCTACGCCAACTATTCCAGCTCCGAGTTGATCAATTATAAGCCCCGTCTGATTTACATGGACGAAGGCAACGAGGTTAAAGGGACCAGCAACGCTATCCCGGTGCAGGTGGCCTGAGCCGCCTGTACCACCTCGCCCTGAACGCCGGCCTCGAGCCGGCGTTTTTGTATCCAGCCCCTTGATGCTACCCCCTCCCCGCGCGCGCATCTCTTCGCCTTTGGTAGTAGACGTCCCTTTCCCAGCGCCGCTAGCGGTACACTGTCCTCAATGGCATTTGATAAGCCGGTCTTTAGACAATAGTTTAATTCCAGGCGTATCGCCGTTGGCACGATAATACGGCGCCGTATTACCCCCGCGGCTTCAGGGCGGGGCGGCCAGACAATAAACATCAGCGGGCAGTACGAAGGAGGCTGACATGTCCGAGCAAAAGATCTACCCGGTTCCGGAGGCGTTTAAACGCCAGACACTGATGGATCGGCAAACCTATGATCGCTGGTATCAGCAATCCATCGACGATCCCGATACGTTCTGGGCCGAGCGCGCGGACCAACTGCTCGACTGGCAGACCCGCTGGGACACGGTCAGCGACTGGGACTTCAAGGAAGGCCGCGCGGCCTGGTTCCAGGGCGGCAAGCTCAACGCCTGCTACAACTGCGTCGACCGCCACCTGCCCGAGCGCGCCCAGCAGACCGCGATCATCTGGGAGGGCGACGAGCCCGACCAGGAAAAGCACATCACCTACCAGGAACTGTTCGAGCAGGTGTCGCGCTTCGCCAACGCCCTGAAGGACCGCGGCGTGAAAAAAGGCGACCGGGTGGTGATCTACATGCCGATGATCCCGGAAGCGGCCTACGCCATGCTGGCCTGCGCCCGCATCGGCGCGATTCACTCGGTGGTGTTCGGCGGCTTCTCGCCGGAAGCCCTCAAGGACCGCATCCAGAACGCCGGCGCCTGCGCCCTGATCACCGCCGACGAAGGCGTGCGCGGCGGCAAGGTGGTGGCACTGAAAGCCAACGCCGACAAGGCCCTGAGCGGCTGCGATTCGGTCCACACCTGCCTGGTGGTGGAACGCACCGGCGGCGATATCGACTGGGACGACCAGCGTGACATCTGGTACCACGACGCGCTCGCCAAGGCGGACGCGAACTGCGAGCCGGAATGGGTCGACAGCGAGGACCCGCTGTTCACCCTGTACACCTCCGGCTCCACCGGCAAGCCCAAGGGCGTGGTGCACACCACCGCCGGCTACCTGCTGCAGAGCGCCCTGACCCACAAGTACGTGTTCGACTATCAGGACGGCGACATCTACTGGTGCACCGCCGACGTGGGCTGGATCACCGGCCACAGCTACATCGTCTACGGGCCGCTGGCCAACGGCGCCACCACCCTGATGTTCGAGGGCGTGCCCACCTACCCGGACGCCTCCCGTCACTGGCAGGTGGTGGACAAGCACAAGGTCAACATCTACTACACCGCGCCCACCGCCATCCGTGCCCTGATGGGCCAGGGCGACGAGCCGGTGACCAAAACCGACCGCTCCAGCCTGAAACTGCTGGGCACCGTGGGCGAGCCGATCAACCCGGAAGCCTGGCAGTGGTACCACAAGGTGGTGGGCGAGGAACGCTGCCCGATCGTCGACACCTGGTGGCAGACCGAGACCGGCGCCATCATGATCGCGCCGCTGCCCGGCGCGGTGGACCTGAAGCCCGGCTCCGCCACCCTGCCCATGTTCGGCGTACAGCCCGGCCTGATGGACCCGGACGGCAAGGAACTGGAAGGCGCCACCTCCGGCAACCTGGTGATCAAGGCCAGCTGGCCGAGCCAGATCCGCACCGTGTACGGCGACCACCAGCGCATGATCGACACCTACTTCAGCGCCTACCCCGGCTATTACTTCACCGGCGACGGGGCGCGCCGCGACGAGGACGGCTACTGGTGGATCACCGGCCGGGTGGACGACGTGCTGAACGTCTCCGGGCACCGGCTGGGCACCGCCGAGATCGAATCGGCTCTGGTGCTGCACAAGAGCATCTCCGAGGCCGCCGTGGTGGGTTACCAGCACGACGTCAAAGGCCAGGGCATCTACGCCTATGTGTCGCTGATGCGCGGCGCCGAGGGCAGCGATGAGCTGATCAAGGAGCTGCGTGATCTGGTCACCCAGGAAATCGGCCCGATCGCCAAGCCGGACCTGATTCACTTCGCCCCCGGCCTGCCCAAGACCCGCTCCGGCAAGATCATGCGGCGCATTCTGCGCAAGATCGCCGCCGACGAGCTGGACAGCCTGGGCGACACCTCCACCCTGGCGGACCCGGGCGTGGTGGACGAGCTGATCAAGACCCGCAAGAACAACGGCGACAGCGGATAGCGGCTCTTTTGTGATAAGGAAAAAGGCGGCCTCGGGCCGCCTTTTTTATGCCCGCCGCTGGTGGCGCAGCAGGAACACCAGCGGGATCGCCGCCATGTTGATCCACATCAGCAGGCGGAAATCGTTCATATAGCTGATCTCCGCCGCCTGGCTCAACAGCGTCTGGTAGACCGCCGCCGGCACGCTGCCCACCATCTCTTTCATGGGCAGCCCCTGGCTCAGCCAGGGGGCCAGCTGCAGGTGCTCACCGAGCTGCTGCTGGTTGATCCACAGATTGCGCGACAACATGGCGGTCATGATCGAGATGCCGACGCTGGAGCCCAGGTTGCGCGACAACGAAAACAGCGAGGCGCCCTCGGTGCGCAGTGACGGGTTGAGCGTGGCGTAGGTGAGCGCGCTGGCCGGCACGAACACCAGCCCCAGGCCCAGCCCCTGCAGCACCCCGGTCCAGATCAGCGTATTGCGGCTGACCTCCAGCGTGAAACCGGCCATCTCGTGCAACGAGAAGGTGATGAACAGCAGCCCGGTGATCACCAGCACCCGCGGGTCCAGCCGGGTGCGCATCAGGCGTCCCACCAGCATCATCGAGAACATGGAGCCCAGCCCGCGCGGCGCCAGCACCAGGCCGGTGGTCACCGCCGGGTAGTCTTTCCACTGCTGCAGGAAGGGCGGCAGCAACGCCATGGTCGCCAGCAGAATGATCCCCACCACGAAGATGAACACCAGCCCGGTGACGAAATTACGGTCCTTGAACAGCGCCGGATCGATAAAGGGGTCCTTGCGGGTCAGCGAATGGACCACGAACAGATACAAGCCGAGCAGAGCCAGAACGGCTTCCAGCTGAATCTCAAAGCTTTCGAACCACTGCACCTGTTCGCCGCGATCCAGCATCAGCTGGAAGGCACCGATGGCCAGGCCCAGATAGGCGAACCCCATGATGTCGAAGCGCACCTTGCGGGTTTCGGTTTCACTGACGCTCAGCCAGATGCCGGCGAACGCCAGCAAGCCGAACGGCAGGTTGATGTAGAACACCCAGCGCCAGCTGTACCACTCGGTGAGCCAGCCGCCCAGCGTGGGCCCGAGGATCGGCCCCACCATCACGCCCATGCCCCAGATCGCCATGGCCTGGCCGTGTTTTTCCACCGGGTAGGCGTCCAGCAGCACCGACTGGGACAGCGGCACCAGCGCGGCGCCGAACACCCCCTGCAGGATGCGGAAGAGGACCATCTGATCCAGCGAGGCGGACAACCCGCACAGCCCGGAGGTCACCGTGAACCCGGCCACCGACCAGAGGAACAGCCGGCGCCGCCCCAGGCGGCTGGCCATGAACCCCACCGTCGGCGTCATGATGGCGGCGGCCACGATGTAGGAGGTCAGCACCCAGGTGATCTGGTCGGTACTGGCGGACAGGCTGCCCTGCATGTGCGGCAGGGCCACATTGGCGATGGTGGTGTCGAGCACCTGCATCACCGTGGCCAGCATGATGCTGATGGTGACCAGGCGCTGGTCGTTAAGGCGTGCCATGGTCGCCGCTGGCGGCCACCGGTGTGCCGGCCACCGGTTTGCCGGCCACCGGTTTGTCGGCGAGCGGCGACGCCTGCGTATCAATGGTGATTTCCGCGCTCATGCCCGAGCGCAGCGGCGGCTTGCCGTCTACATCCAGCAGCTGCAGCCGCACCGGCACCCGCTGCACCACCTTGACCCAGTTGCCGCTGGCGTTCTGCGGCGGGATCAGCGCGTACTCGGAGCCGGTGGCCGGGCTCAGGCTGCGCACCCGGGCCCGCCAGGTGACCCCCGGATAGGTGTCCACCACCACCTCCACGGTCTGCCCCTCACGCACGTTGGTGAGCTGGGTTTCCTTCAGGTTGGCTTCCACCCAGGCGGAGCGGTCGCGGGCCAGGGTGAGCACCGGCACGCCCGCGTTGACGCGCTCACCGACCATCGGCGTGGCGCCGCCGAGAATACCGTCGGCGGGGGCCACGATGCGGGTGTGGGCCAGGTCGTATTCGGCCTGGTCCAGCTTGGCGGTGGCCGCCTGATAGTCCGGATGCTCCTCCACCGCCACATCCGGCCCGCCGCCGAGTTTGGCGCGCAGGCTGGCGAGTTGCTGGTCGATGACCTCCGCGTCCGCCCGGGCCTTGTCGCGCTTCTGCCGCGCCGCCTCCAACTGGGATTGCGATACCGCCACCTTGTCGAGCCCCTGGAAGCGCTGCAATTCCCGCTGGTAGTAGCTCAGGTCACGGCGCGCCTGAGCCCGCTGGGCCTGCAGCCGGGCATAGTCGGCACGCTCGGAAAGAATGCGGTTACGCACCGCGCGCTGATCGGCGCGCGCCTCCGCCAGGGCAATGCGGTAAGGCTGGGGGTCGACCTCGGCGAGCACCTGGCCGCGCTGGACCGGCTGGTTGCGCTCCACGTTGACCGCCACCAGAGGGCCGCTGACGTCGGCGGTCAGCGAGATCATGTCGATCTTGATGTAGGCGTTTTCGGTGGTCACGTAGCGGTGACCGCCGAATATCAGCCATAGCACCACGGCCAGAGCGATCAACAGGCCCAGCCCCATCCCCAGCCGCCGGTTGCGTTGCGTTGTGGTCACTGTGCGTCCCCCTGATCCGGTCGATCACAGAGGTTGGCGCGCATCGCCTCCAGCACCTCTCTGAACGTATCGATTTGCTCGCTGGTCAGCCCGTCGAAGGCCCGCTCGCGGGTCAGCGCCGCCAGTTGGCGTAGCCGCTCCAACGCCGGCGTGGCCGCTTCGGTGAGATAAAGCCGACGCCGGCGCCGGTCGGAAGGGTCCCCCCGACGCTCCACCAGGCCTTCCTGTTCCAGCCGTTCCAGTTGCCGCGTCAGCGAAATCGGCGCCACATCGAGGATCTCGGCCAGCGCCGCCTGGTGGACGCCCTCGTGGCGGGCGAGATGCCAGAGCACCTGCCAGCGGGCGCGGGTCAGTCCCTGTTCGCGGGCGCGCCGGTCGAAGTCGCGGCGGATCATACGCGCCACGTCATGGACGTTGAGCCCGACCATGGTGTCTTTGGTCATCGCGAGGTCTCCCGGCTGCCTATCCGCGCTTTAGTAAGCGCACTTATCGTAAGCAAGCTTATGATATTGATCCAACTATGGCAACCCGGTTGTCTTTTTCGACGGAGCATAAAAAAACCCGCCTAAGCGGGTCTTTTTAGTACTGACGGAGCCAGGGAAAATCAGCTTTCCTTCGCTTCCTTCATGGACAGCTTGATGCGGCCACGCTGGTCCACGTCGAGGACTTTCACCTTGATGATGTCGCCCTCGTTGACGTAGTCGGACACCTTCTCCACGCGCTCTTCGGCGATCTGGGAGATGTGCAGCAGGCCTTCGGTGCCGGGCATGATCTGCACGAAGGCACCGAAGTCCACCACGCGCATGACCTTGCCTTCGTAGATCTTGTCGATCTCCGCCTCGGCGGTGAGCTCTTCCACGCGACGCTTGGCTTCCAGGGCCGCCTCACGGGTTTCGCCGTAGATCTTCACGCTGCCGTCGTCTTCCAGGTCGATGGTGCACCCGGTTTCGTCGGTGAGGCCGCGGATGGTGGCGCCGCCCTTGCCGATCACGTCGCGGATTTTCTCCGGGTTGATCTTCAGGGTGAGCAGGGTGGGCGCGTTGTCGGACACCTGGGAGCGGGACTCGGAAATCGCCTTGGCCATCTCGCCGAGAATGTGCAGCCGGCCTTCCTGGGCCTGCTCCAGCGCCTTCTCCATGATCTCCTCGGTGATGCCCTCGATCTTGATGTCCATCTGCAGGGCGGTCACGCCGCGCGCGGTACCGGCCACCTTGAAGTCCATATCGCCGAGGTGATCCTCGTCACCGAGGATGTCGGACAGTACCGCGAAGCGGCCGTCCTCTTCCTTGACCAGACCCATGGCGATGCCGGCCACCGGGGCGGTCAGCGGTACGCCGGCGTCCATCAGCGCCATGGAGGTGCCGCACACCGACGCCATGGAGGAGGAACCGTTGGATTCGGTGATTTCGGACACCACGCGGATTGAGTACGGGAACTGCTTCTCATCGGGCACCACCGCTTCGACGCCACGGCGGGCGAGACGGCCGTGGCCGATTTCGCGGCGCTTGGGGCTGCCGATCATGCCGGTTTCACCGACGCAGTACGGGGGGAAGTTGTACTGCAGCATGAAGTGGTCCTGGCGGGAGCCTTCCAGGGCGTCGATGAACTGGGCATCGCGCATGCCACCCAGGGTGGCGGTGACGATCGCCTGGGTTTCGCCGCGGGTGAACAGCGCGGAGCCGTGGGTTTTCTTGAGCATGCCCACCTTGCATTCGATCGGGCGCACCGCGTTCAGGGCACGGCCGTCGATACGCGGCTTGCCGGAGACCACCGCCTCGCGCACCACGTTCTTTTCCACCTTGCCGAACAGGTCCTTCACTTCACCGGCTTCCGGCGCGCCTTCTTCTTCGGTGGCGAACTCGGCCACACAGGCGTCGCGCAGCTCGCCGACTTTCTGCTGGCGGGCCATTTTGTCGGTGATGGTGTAGGCGTCCGCCAGAGCGGCTTCGTACTTGCCCTTGATGGCATTCTTCAGCTCGGTGTTCTCTTCAGCCGGCTGCCACTCCCAGGCGGGGGTGCCCACTTCGGAGGCGAACTCGTTGATCGCCTGGATCAGGCCCTGCATTTCCTGGTGGCCGAACAGCACCGCGCCCAGCATCTGGTCTTCGCTGAGCTCCTGGGCTTCGGATTCCACCATCAGCACGGCGGCTTCGGTACCGGCGACCACCAGGTTGAGGGCGGACTCTTCCAGCTCGGAATAGGTCGGGTTGAGCAGGTACAGGCCGTCCTTGAAGCCCACGCGTGCCGCGCCGATGGGGCCGCTGAACGGAATGCCCGAGATCGCCAGGGCGGCGGAGGTGCCGATCATGGCGGCGATATCCGGATCCTGGTTCTTGTCCGAGGACATGACCGTGGCCACGATCTGGACTTCGTTCATGAAGCCCTTGGGAAACAGCGGGCGAATCGGCCGGTCGATCAGACGGCAGGTCAGGGTTTCTTTCTCGCTGGGACGACCTTCACGCTTGAAGAAGCCGCCGGGAATGCGGCCGGTGGCGTAGGTCTTTTCCTGGTAGTTCACGGTGAGCGGGAAGAACGGCTTGTTGGGGTCGGCTTCTTTTTTGCCGACCACGGTGACCAGCACCTGGGTGTCACCGATGGTGACCATCACGGCGGCGGTGGCCTGGCGGGCGATCTGCCCGGTTTCCAGGATAACGGTGTCGCCGCCGTATTGAATCTCTTTACGCACTATATTGAACATATCGCTTCTCGTCTCTCGTCTCGTCTTTCGTCTCTTCGCTTTTTCATCGCGTGCCGGGGCATCATAACCCTGCCCCCAAAACAACAGAAGCCCGGCACCGGGCCGAGCTTCCGTTTCAATCACCGGTCACACCGGGGCCTGCTTAGCGGCGCAGGCCCAGACGTTCGATCAACTTCAGATAGCGGTCGCGGTTCTTGCCGGCCAGGTAGTCCAGCAGCTTACGGCGCTGGTTAACCATGCGGATCAGGCCGCGACGGCTGTGGTGATCCTTGTGGTGATCCTTGAAGTGACCCTGAAGCTGGTTGATGTTCTCGGACAGCAGGGCAACCTGCACTTCCGGGGAACCGGTATCACCTTCCTTCTGGGCAAAATCCTTCAGGATTTGTGCTTTTTGCTCGGTGGTCAAAGCCATTTTTTCGCTCCAATATGCGGTTAAGTCGCGGTCGGCCGCGCATATTTACAGCCGCCGCCCTCGTTGAAGGCCGACCCTCGGTCAGCCGGATACCAGACGACGCGGCGCGATGCGCCCGTCTTCCAGCACTTCACCGACGCCCATGAAGGTGTCGGTGGAAGCTTCATAAATACTTACCCAGCCGTCCAGGGGACGGTCACTGGTCATCACCGGCTGGCCCTGGCGCAGGTAGTGCGCGGCGCTCTCGGCCAGCTGGACGCGCGGCCAGTCTGCCACGCTGGTCGACAAAGGCAAGAGCAATTCGTCCAGGGCCTCGAAACCGCCCTCCGCCTTGATCTCGCCAAGCTGCTCCAGGGTCAGCATGCGCTCCGCCGGGTAGGGCCCCGCGGAAAGCCGGCGCAGCGCGGCCACATGGCCGCCGCAGCCCAGCGCTTCGCCGAGATCCTCGACCAGCGAGCGCACATAGGTGCCTTTCGAGCAGGCTACCTCGAAATCCACCCGGTCGCCCTCTTCCAGGCGCACGTCCTTGATTTCGTGGATGGTCACCGGGCGCGGCTGGCGCTCCACGGTGATGCCTTCACGGGCCAGCTTGTAGAGCGGCGTGCCCTGGTGCTTGATCGCCGAATACATGCTGGGGATCTGCTCGATGTCGCCGAGAAACCGCTCCAGCGCTTCGGCCACCTGCCCTTCGGTCACGTTCACCGGGCGGGTTTCACGCACCTCGCCGTCCGCGTCGCCGGTTTCCGTGGCCACGCCCAGCTGGGCGGTGACCCGGTAGCGCTTGTCGGCGTCCAGCAGAAACTGGCTGAATTTGGTCGCCTCGCCGAAACAGATCGGCAGCATGCCGGTGGCCAGCGGGTCCAGGCTGCCGGTGTGCCCGGCCTTGGCCGCGGCGAACATTTTCTTGGCCATTTGCAGGGCCCCGTTGCTGGTCACGCCCTGGGACTTGTCCAGCAACAGAATGCCATTCAGATCACGACCTCCACGGCGCCGTTTTCCCACTGTCTTCGCTCCGTGATCAATCGTTCTTGGTGTCGTCGTCGTCCTGATCGGGACGCAATTCCCGATCCTCGGCGCGCGCCTCGTCGATCAGCTGCGACAGCTCCGAGGCGCGCTCCGGTGTTTCGTCATAGTGAAAACGCAATTTCGGCGTGGTGCGGGTGTTGAGGGTCTGCGCCAGCGAGCTGCGCAGGAAGCCGGCGGCGCCGGTGAGCACCTTCTCGGCCTCGTAGCCCGCTTCGGCCCCTTCACCCAACAGGGTGAAATAAACGTCGGAGTAGGACAGATCCCGGGATACGGTCACGTCCTGCACCGTCACCAGCCCCACGCGCGGATCCTTCAGCTGAAACTGAAGCAACCGCGACAGCTCACGCTGAATCTGATCCGCGATGCGGTCGGTGCGCTGAAAACCACTGGGGCGGCGATGACGGCTCATAACGAGGGCGCACTCAGAGAGAGCGCGCCACCTCCTTCACTTCGAACACTTCGATCTTGTCGCCGGCCTTGACGTCGTTGTAGCTCTTCACGGCGATACCACACTCGACGCCGTTGCGGACTTCCTGGACGTCGTCCTTGAAGCGGCGCAGGGATTCCAGCTCGCCCTCGAACACCACCACGTCGTCGCGCAGCACGCGGATCGGGCGGTTCCGGTACAGGGTGCCTTCCACCACCATACAGCCGGCCACGGCGCCGAACTTGGAGGAGCGGAACACGTCGCGGACTTCCGCCACGCCGAGGATCTCCTCGCGCTTCTCCGGTGCCAGCAAGCCGCTCATGGCCTGCTTGACGTCATCGATCAGCTCGTAGATGACGCTGTAGTAACGCAGGTCGATGCCTTCCTGCTCGCACAGGCGCTTGGCCTTGGAATCGGCACGCACGTTGAAGCCCAGCAGTACCGCCTCGCTGGTAATCGCCAGGTTGACGTCGGATTCGTTGATCGCGCCAACGCCGGAGGACACCAGGCTCACCTTCACTTCGTCGGTGGACAGGTCGTGCAGGGCGCCGACCAGCGCTTCCAGAGAACCGCGCACGTCGGTCTTGAGCACGATGTTGACCTGGCTGGCTTCCTTGCTGCCCATGTTCTCGAACAGGTTTTCCAGCTTGGAGGCCTGCTGACGCTTGAGCTTGAGATCGCGGTCGCGGTCCTGGCGGAATTCCGCCACTTCGCGGGCCTTCTTCTCGTCCGGCACCACCTGGATCTGCTCGCCGGCTTCCGGCGCGCCGTCCAGGCCCAGCACTTCCACCGGAATCGACGGACCGGCCTTCTTGACCTGCTGCCCGGTCTCGTCGACCAGGGCGCGGACGCGGCCGTAGTGGGCGCCGGCCAGCAGCATGTCGCCGACCTGCAGCTCACCGGACTGCACCAGCACCGAGGCCACGGTACCGCGACCCTTCTCGATGCGGGATTCGATCACCACACCGCCGGCCGGGCCGGTGGCGGGGGCACGCAGTTCCAGCAGTTCGGACTGCAGCAGCACCGCGTCCAGCAGCTCGTCGATACCCTGACCGGAGTGCGCGGACACGTTCACGAACTGGTACTCGCCGCCCCACTCTTCCGGGATCACGTCCTTGCCGGCCAGCTCGGTTTTAACCCGATCCAGGTCGGCGTTTTCCTTGTCGATCTTGTTGACCGCGATGATCAGCGGAATACCCGCCGCCTTGGCGTGGTTGATCGCTTCCTCGGTCTGCGGCATCACGCCGTCGTCCGCGGCCACCACGATGATCGCGATGTCCGTCGCCTGGGCACCGCGCGCCCGCATGGCGGTGAACGCCGCGTGGCCCGGGGTATCCAGGAAGGTGATCATGCCTTTCTCGTGCTGCACGTGGTAGGCGCCGATGTGCTGGGTAATGCCGCCGGCTTCACCGGCCGCCACCTTGGCCTTGCGGATATAGTCCAGCAGCGAGGTCTTGCCGTGGTCGACGTGGCCCATGATGGTCACGACCGGCGCACGCGGTCCTTCCTCGATGCCGGTGTAATCCACCAGATCCGCCAGATCGTCTTCCAGCGCCTCTTCCTCGCCTTTCACCAGCTTGGGCGTGTGGCCCATTTCCTCGGTGAGCAGTACCGCCGTTTCCTGGTCGATGTACTGATTCACGGTGGCCATTTCACCCATCTTCATCATTGCCTTGATGAGTTCCTTGGCCTTGATGTTCATCCGCTGGGCCAGCTCAGCCACGGTGATGGTTTCGGGAATCTCTACGTCGTATACCATTTTCTCCGTGGGGCTCTTGAACCCGTGCTGTTTGTTCATGGAGCTGCGCATCTGGCCATGGGCCACGCCGACCGAACCCTTCTTGCGACGGCGGCGGCGGGACTGACGCTCCTCGGTGCGATAACCGGCTTCAACGGCATCACGGACGATGGAGGACCCTTTGTCGTCCTCCTCTTCTGTTTTCGCCGGCTCGGGCTCGCCGCCGCGCTTCTCCAGCTCCTCGGCGATGCGCTGAGCTTCCTCGGCGGTGCGGCGGGCGGCCTCTTCCTCGGCTTTCTTGCGGGTTTCGGCCTCCTGCTTGCGGCGCGCCTCTTCGGCTTCACGCTGCTTGCGCTCTTCCTCTTCGCGCTGGGCACGCTGCTCGGGGGTTTCTTCCTTCGCCACCTTCTTGGTGGACGCCTTGGGCACGGAGGTACGCTTGGTCTTCTCCTGGCTGGCTTTCTCTTCGCCGGCCTGGCGCTCCTGCTCGGCGCGGGCCTTGGCTTCCTGCTCGCGGCGAAGGGCGTCTTCCTCTTCCGCCTTGCGCTTGGCTTCCTCTTCCTCGGCCTTGCGCTTGGCGGCTTCCTCGGCTTCGATGCGTGCCTGCTCTTCGGCGGCCAGGCGCTCCTGCTCCAGGCGCTCCTCTTCTTCCACCGCGGCGCGCTTCACGTAGGTGCGCTTCTTGCGCACTTCCACGTTTACCGTTTTCGCCTTGCCCGCGGCACCAGTGGTCTTGATGGTGCTGGTGGAGCGCCGCTTCAGGGTAATCTTCTTGGGCTCCGCATCCTGGGCACCATGGGACTTGCGCAGGTGCGCGAGCAGCTGCTGCTTTTGTTCGTCCGAGACGCCTTCACCGGCGTCCGTGTGTGGCAATCCGGCTTCCTTCATCTGCGTGAGCAGTGTATCCACCGGGATGCCAACCACGTCGGCCAGTTTCTTTACGGTCGTTTCTGCCATGTCAGCAACACTCTCCTGTCCGCGTCTTGGTGGCGCCCTGCTTCAAATTCCGGCGTGCTACTTATTCGCCGGCTTCCTCGCCTTCGAACCAGGGGGCACGGGCGGTCATAATCAATTGGGCCGCGCGCTCTTCCTCCAGCCCTTCAATGTCGAGCAGGTCGTCCACCGCTTGTTCGGCAAGGTCTTCCATGGTGACGATGCCTCGGGAGGCCAATTCCACCGCCAGATCACGGTCCATGCCTTCCATTGCCAGAAGGTCGTCGGCGGGTTCGGCCTGATCAAATTTCTCTTCGGATACCAGCGCCCGGGTCAGCAGCGCGTCCTTGGCCCGCTGGCGCAGCGCCTCGACGATGTCCTCGTCGAAGCCTTCGATGGCGAGCATTTCCTCGGTGGGCACGTAGGCCACTTCCTCGAGGGTGGAGAAGCCTTCATCCACCAGCACGCCGGCCACGTCCTCATCCACGTCGAGGAACGCCATAAAGGTTTCCAGCGCTTTTTCCGCTTCTTCCTGCTGCTTGTTCTCGGCGTCGTCGGTGGTCATCACGTTCAGCTCCCAGCCGGTCAGCTCGGAGGCAAGACGGATGTTCTGACCACTGCGGCCGATCGCCTGGGCCAGCGCGGATTCGTCTTCCACCGCGATGTCCATGGTGTGGCTTTCCTCGTCGACGACGATGGAAGCGACTTCCGCCGGCTGCATGGCGTTGATCACCAGCTGCGCCGGGTTGTCGTCCCACAGCACGATGTCGATGCGCTCGCCGGCCAGCTCGTTGGAAACGGCCTGTACCCGCGCGCCGCGCATGCCGACGCAGGCGCCCACCGGGTCGATACGCTGATCGTTGGTCTTCACCGCGATCTTGGCGCGCGAACCCGGGTCACGGGCCGCGCCCTTGATCTCGATCAGCTCTTCGCCGATCTCCGGCACTTCGATCTTGAACAGCTCGACGAGCATTTCCGGGCAGGCGCGGCTGGCGAACAGCTGCGGGCCCCGGTTTTCCTCGTTGACGCCCAGCAGATACGCACGCAGGCGGTCGTTCTGGCGCACGCTCTCGCGGGTGATCATGTGCTCGCGGGTGATCAGCGCCTCGGCGTTGGCCCCCAGGTCGAGCACGATGGAATCGCGGCTGGCCTTCTTGACCACGCCGCTGATCAGCTCGCCGATGCGGTCGCGGTACTCTTCGACGATCTGACGCCGCTCCGCTTCGCGCACCTTCTGCACGATCACCTGTTTCGCCGTTTGCGCCGCGATGCGACCGAAGCTTTCCGACGCCACCTCTTCTTCATAGGTGTCGCCGATCTGCAGCTTCTCGTCGTGCTCGTGGGCTTCGTCCAGCGTCAGCTGACGGCCGAATTCATAGAGCTCTTCATCGGGCACCACGTGCCAGACGCGGAACGTGCGTGAGTCGCCGCTGACGCGGTCGATCTCGACACGAATCTCCACATCTTCTTCCTTGAAGCGCTTTTTGGTCGCCGCCGCCAGGGCCGATTCAATGGCCTCGAAGATCACGTCGCGGCTGACGCCTTTCTCGTTGGAAACTGTTTCCGCTACCAGCAGGATTTCTTTGTTCATGGCCAGGCCTTTACAAAATTCTCCAGGGCACGCTCAATCAAAGCGAGGCTGTAATCGGGCGCGATCCACCTGACTGTAAGGAACGCGCAGGCTTTCGCCATCAAGCTCCATTACCAGCGTGTCGCCGTCCACGGCCACCAGGGTCGCCGTCATTTTACGCTTGCCCGCCACCGGGGCCAGCAGCGTGAGCTGCACGGATTCGCCCTGGTAGCGTTCAAAGTGGGAAAGCTCGAAGAGAGGGCGATCCAGACCCGGGGAGGACACTTCCAGGTTGTAATCACCGGGAATCGGATCTTCCACGTCCAGTACGCCACTCACCTCGTGGCTCACCAGGGCACAATCGTCGACGTTAATGCCGTCATCGTGGTCGATAAAAAGACGCAATACCGCACCGCGGCCCTGGAGATATTGCACACCCCAGAGCGTATAACCCAGGTCTTCCACCACGGGAGCCAGCAGCTCCTTGAGTTGTTCCGCGCGTTTCGACATTGCCTCTCTTTTCCGGTGCCACAAACAAAAAATGGGCATAACGCCCATTCCCACTTGCGACCCCGGTTGTGTATAGCAAAAAGCCCCTTCTAGAGGGGCTTTTTGTTCGTCAGAACCGGGAGTCGGCCCTGATAAGTGGTAGCGGGGGCAGGATTTGAACCTACGACCTTCGGGTTATGAGCCCGACGAGCTACCAGACTGCTCCACCCCGCACTTGAAATCGAGCGCAAATACTAAATATTCACGCCGGTTTTGTCAAACCTAATCCTGAAAAAAACGTTTATTTTTCCAGGATTTATACTCATCTTCCGGCGGTTGCTTCCAGCCCTGCCCCGCCCCGGGGACCAGGCTGAAAAACCGCGGGCTTCGCTGGAAGCCGCGGAAGGCTCCAAACGGAACCTGTCCTGATTTTGGTGCCGAAGGCCGGACTTGAACCGGCACGACCGTAAGGTCACTACCCCCTCAAGATAGCGTGTCTACCAATTCCACCACTTCGGCGAAGAACTGATTTACTGCTTCCCGGAATCGGACGTCGTCTCATCCGGGGCCGGGGATTCTAACCCAGCCGACGGCACATCTGAAGTCTCTTTTTCAGATTTCCCGGAATCCATCCCGGGCGCCTCGGCGGGAACGTCCGCGCCCTGGGCCGGGCCGGTGGACGGTACGTCGCCGGAGACCGGCTCGTCGGCGTCGTCCAGCGCCGGCACGTCCTGATCGTCCACGGATTCCAGGGCCGGCAGGAAGCTGCCCGCGCCTTCCGCTTCCTGGCGCGCCATCCAGGCCAGGCCCAGGCTGGTGACAAAAAACACCACCGCCAGAACCGCCGTGAAACGGGTCAGAAAATTGGCGGACCCGGCGCTGCCGAATACGGTCTGCGAACCGCCGCCACCGAAAGAGGCGCCGGCGTCGGCCCCCTTGCCATGCTGGATCAGGATCAGGCCGATAAGACCGAGGGCCGCCAGCACGTGCACCACATGAAGCACAATATCCATAAGTTAAATCAACCTGCCGCCCGACAAATGGCGATAAATTCTTTTTCGTTCAGTGAGGCCCCGCCGATCAGTCCACCATCGATGTCCGGCTGGGCAAACAGAGGGGCGGCATTATCCGCCTTTACGCTGCCGCCGTAAAGGAGGCGTAGGCCGGCGGCCACATCGGGGTCGCGGGCGGCCAGGGCGGCACGCAGGTCGGCGTGCACCGCCTGGGCCTGTTCCGGCGAGGCGGTGAGGCCGGTTCCGATCGCCCAGATCGGCTCATAGGCCAGCACCGCGCGGTCGAAAGCGGCACTGCCGGCGGCCTCCACCACCGCCATCAACTGCCGGACCACCACATGCTCGGTGTCCCCGGCTTCGCGCTGGCGCAGGGTTTCACCGACACACAGAATCGGTATCAGCCCGGCCTTTTGCGCGCGCAGGAACTTGCTGGCGACCAGGTCGTCGTCCTCGCCGAAGTGCTCGCGGCGCTCCGAGTGGCCGACGATCACGTAGCGGCAGCCCATATCCACCAGCATTTCCGCCGATACTTCCCCGGTGAAGGCGCCGTCCTCGTGGTCGCACAGGGTCTGTGCGCCCAGCCCCACGCCGCTGTCCTTCAGTTCGGCGCCGAGCGCCTGCAGGTACGGGAACGGCGGGCACACCGCCACTTCCGCGCTGCCCAGATCCGCCGCCGCCAGCGCGGCGCCCAGTTCGGCGACCAGGCCGTACCGGCCGTTCATCTTCCAGTTCGCCGCCACTAACGGTGTTCTTGTCATTCGAGCGTTGCTCCTGTCATGCGATCGCCGTTTCCACGGCCTCCGCCAGATGGCGGCAGAGCCGCTCCACCTGGTCGGCGTCTTTGCCTTCCACCATCACCCGCACCAGCGGCTCCGTGCCGGAGGGGCGCAACAATAAACGGCCGTTACGGCCCAGTTCCTGCTCCACCTTATCGATGGCGGCGCGCACGCCGGCCTCTTCCATAAACCCGTCCCGCCGGCTGCCGCGCACGTTGATCAGCGTCTGCGGCAGCAGCGGCGCGGCACTGGCCGCCTCGCGCAGGGACAGGCCCTCGCGGCGCAGCGCGTCCAGCACCTGCAGCGCCGCCACGGTGCCGTCGCCGGTGGAGGTGCGGTCGAGACAGACCAGATGCCCGGACGACTCGCCGCCCAGCAGCCAGCCACGCTGATCGAGCTGCTCCATCACGTAACGGTCGCCGACCTTGGCGCGGGCGAAGGGAATATCCAGATCCTGAAGCGCCAGCTCCAGGCCCAGGTTGGACATCAGGGTGCCGACGACGCCGCCATTGAGCCGGTCCCGGCGCTGGCGGTCGCGGGCGATCAGATAGAGCAGCTGGTCGCCGTCCACCAGCGTGCCCTGATCGTCCACCATGATCAGGCGGTCGGCGTCGCCGTCCAGGGCCAGCCCGAGATCGGCGCCCTCGGCGACCACCCGGCGGCACAGCGCCTCGGGCTTGGTGGAGCCGCACTCCAGATTGATGTTGAAGCCGTCCGGCTGGTTGGCGATCGCCACCACCTCGGCGCCCAGCTCCTCCAGGACGTCCGGGGTAATGTGATAGGCCGCGCCGTTGGCGGTGTCCACCACGATTTTCAGACCGTGCAGATTGAGCCCCGGCGTGGTGCTTTTGCAGAATTCGATGTAGCGGCCGCGGGCGTCGTCGATGCGGCGCACCTTGCCGAGACGGTCGGTGGCGACCACCGAGATCGGCTCATCCAGCATGCGCTCGATTTCCGCTTCGATCTTATCGCTGAGCTTGCGGCCGTTATCGCCGAAAAACTTGATGCCGTTGTCGGTGTAGGCGTTGTGCGACGCGGAAATCACGATGCCCGCCTGGGCATGCAGGGTGCGGGTCAGATAGGCGATGGCCGGCGTGGGCATGGGCCCGAGCAGCCTGACGTCCACGCCGGCGGCGGAAATGCCCGCTTCCAGGGCCGACTCGAACATGTACCCGGAAATGCGGGTGTCCTTGCCGATCAGGATCTTGCTGCCGCCGTGGGCGGCCAGCACCCGGCCGGCGGCCCAGCCCAGCTTGAGCACGAAATCCGGCGTGATCGGCGGTTCCCCAACGGTGCCGCGAATGCCATCGGTCCCGAAATATTTGCGACTCATCCTTAGCCTCCCTGAAGCAGCACCGTCGTCGTTTACAGGCTGCGGTGCACGGCGTGGGCGAAACGCACACCGTCCACGGTTTCTTTTACGTCGTGGGCGCGCACGATACGCGCGCCCCGCTCCACACACATCACCGCCGCCGCCAGGCTGCCCGCCAGGCGCTGTTCCACCGGGCGGTCCAGCACCTTGCCGAACAGGGACTTGCGCGACAGGCCCACCAGCAGGGGCAGTTCCAGCCGCGCCAGCTGCGACAGCTCCGCCAGCAAACGCAGATTATGCTGCACCGTCTTGGCAAAACCAAAACCCGGGTCCACCAGCAGCTTGTCGCGGGGGATACCGGCGTCCACGCAGGCGGCGACGCGCTGCTCCAGGAACGCGATCACCTCGGCGGTGACGTCTTCGTAGAAGGGGTCGTTCTGCATGGTGCCGGGCTCGCCCTGCATGTGCATCACGCACACCGGCAAACCGGTACCGGCGGCGGCCTCGAGGGCGCCCGGACGGCGCAATGAGCGCACGTCGTTGATCATGCCGGCACCGGCGTCGGCGCAGGCGCGAATCACCGCCGGCGTGCTGGTGTCCACGGAAACCAGGGCGTCCAGCTCCCGGTGCAGGGCCTCCACCACCGGGATCACCCGGTCCAGCTCCTGCTGCTCGGAGACCGGCGCGGCGCCCGGCCGGGTGGACTCGCCGCCCACGTCGATGATCGCGGCGCCGTCGGCGAGCATCTGCTCGGCCTGGCGCAGAGCGGCATCCAGGGAGGTGTAGCGGCCACCGTCGGAAAACGAATCGGGGGTCACATTCAGGACCCCCATAACGACGGGCGCGGACAAATCCAGTGTCCGCGCCCCACAGCTCAGCGTGTTGGTGTTCATCGAACCATCATCAATGGGTATTGGCGGGCCCGCCTATGGCGTCGTCGCCGGTCTGACCGTCGCCGGACTCGTCCGAAGAGGCGGAGGCGCCGGGGCCGGGGCCCTGGTCGCGCCAGTCCTTCGGCGGACGGGGCTTGTGGCCGGACATGATGTCGCTGATCTGGTCCGCGTCGATGGTTTCGTACTGCATCAGGGCTTCCGCCATCAGATCCAGCTTTTCGCGGTTGCTTTCCAGCAGGTCCTTGGCCCGGTGGTAACAGCTGTCGATGATGGCGCGCACTTCCCGGTCGATCTCCTCGGAGGTCTGCTCGGAAACGTGCTTGCGCTGGGACATCTGCTTGCCGAGGAACACTTCGCCCTCGTCTTCCTCGTAGGCCAGGGGGCCCATCTTTTCACTCAGGCCCCACTTGGTGACCATCGCCCGGGCCATTTTGGTAGCCCGCTCGATGTCGTTGGAGGCCCCGGTGGTGACACCGTCGAAGCCAAGCGTCATCTCCTCGGCGATACGGCCGCCGAACAGCGAGCAGATGGAGGATTCCAGCGCCCGCTTGGACACCGAGTACTTGTCTTCCTCGGGCAGGTACATGGTCACGCCCAGGGCGCGGCCACGGGGGATGATGCTGACCTTGTAGACCGGATCGTGGTCCGGCACCAGCCGGCCGACAATGGCGTGGCCGGACTCGTGGTAAGCGGTGTTCAGCTTCTCTTTCTCGCTCATCACCATGGAGCGGCGTTCGGCGCCCATCAGGATCTTGTCCTTGGCTTTCTCGAAGTCCTCCATGGAGACCACGCGCTTGTTGGCGCGGGCCGCGAACAGCGCCGCCTCATTGACTAGATTGGCCAGGTCCGCGCCGGAGAAGCCCGGCGTGCCGCGGGCGATCAGCGAGGCGTCCACGTCCTCGGACATGGGCACCGGGCGCATGTGCACCTTGAGCACCTGCTCGCGGCCACGGATGTCCGGCAGCGGCACCGTCACCTGACGGTCGAAGCGGCCCGGGCGCAGCAGCGCCGGGTCCAGCACGTCGGGACGGTTGGTGGCGGCGATCACGATCACGCCGTCGTTGTCGTCGAAACCGTCCATCTCCACCAGCAGCTGGTTCAGGGTCTGCTCGCGTTCGTCATGACCGCCGCCCAGGCCGGCGCCACGGCTGCGGCCGACGGCGTCGATCTCGTCGATAAAGATGATGCAGGGGGCGTGCTTCTTGGCCTGATCGAACATGTCCCGGACCCGGGACGCGCCCACGCCGACGAACATTTCCACGAAATCGGAACCGGAAATGCTGAAGAACGGCACCTTGGCTTCGCCGGCGATGGCCTTGGCGAGCAGGGTCTTACCGGTACCCGGCGAGCCGACCATCAGCACACCACGGGGAATCTTGCCGCCAAGACGCTGGAATTTGGCGGGATCACGCAGGAACTCGACCAGCTCCTGCACTTCATCCTTGGCCTCTTCCACGCCGGCCACGTCGGCGAAGGTGGTCTTGATCTGGTCCTCGCCCATCAGGCGGGCCTTGGACTTGCCGAACGTCATCGGCCCTCCGCCGCCTTTACCGCCGCCCTGCATCTGGCGCATGAAGAAGATGAAGATCGCCAGGATCAGCAGAATCGGCAGTACGGACAGGAACAGCTGGGTCAGGAAGCCCTGACGCTCGGGTTCCTTGCCGGTCACTTCCACTTCGTTCTGAATCAGCGTGGGAATCAGGTTGGTGTCCATCGCCGGCGGCTTGACGGTCTCGAAGCGGGTGCCGTCGTTCATCTGGCCGGAAATACGGGTGTCACCGATGGTGACCTGATCCACATTGCCGTTCTCCACGTTATCGATGAACGCGGAGTAGTTCAGCATTTGCTGAGTCGGCTGGGTGTTGATGCTGGAGGCCACTACATAGAGGACCCCGGCGATCACCAGCCACAGCACAATATTCTTGGTCATGTCGTTCAAGGGAGACCTCGCCTTACTGGGCGCATTCGCGCGTACTGACAGACTTTCAACTCTACACTACTTCAGGTGCGACCCCAATTGGTACACCTCGGTAGAGCGCGGTCGGCTGGCCGCCGGTTTGCGACTGACCACCCGCTGGAAATGGCCTTGCAGGGCCTTGCGGTACTGATCGAACCCTTCGCCGTGAAACACCTTGACCAGAAAGGCGCCCCGGGGTTCCAGAACATTCAGCGCCATGTCCAGGGCCAGCTCGGCCAGGTACATGGAGCGCGGCAGATCCACCGCCTTGTTACCACTCATATTGGGGGCCATGTCGGACAATACAAGGTCGACTTTCCGCCCATTGAGATGAGCCACGATTTGCTCGTAGACCGCCTGCTCCCGGAAATCGCCCTGTACGAAGGTGACGTCGGGGATCGCATCCATGGCGAGAATATCGCTGGCCACGACAGTGCCCCGTGAACCGACCAGGCGGCCGGCCACCTGGGACCAGCCGCCCGGCGCCGCGCCCAGGTCGAGCACCGTCATGCCGGGGCGGAACAGCTTGTCCTTTTCGTGGATTTCCAGCAGTTTGAAGCTGGCCCGGGAGCGATAGCCCTCGGCCCGGGCGCGGGTCACCCAGTGGTCGTCGAAGTGCTCTTTGAGCCAACGCTGGCTGCTTTTCGATTTCGCCATAATAGCCTTGGGTAGTCGCGCCTCGATTGCCGGTACCGGAGACGGCGCAAGGCGGTGATTGCGGGGGACCGCCCCGGTTACCTAGAATAGCGCTCCGTTTTTGGAGAACACCATGCCTTTGAGCCAACAGGACAAGAAACGCCTGCGCCGTATCGGCCACCATCTGAAGCCGGTACTGATTTCCGGTGACAAGGGCCTCACTGAAACCTTCCTGGAAGAGCTGGAGGGCCGCCTTGAGGACCACGAACTGATCAAAGTGAAGATCAATGCGTCCACCCGGGAGCAGCGCGCCGGCATGGTGGAAAGCCTGTGCGAAAGCACCGGCGCCGACCTGGTCCAGCGCATTGGTAATATCGCGCTGATCTACCGGGCCGCCGCCAAGCCGGATCCGAAACTCTCCAACGTACTGCGCGCCGACGTCTGAAGGCGCCGGTGCCCTACAGGTGCTCGACCTTGTCGATCTCGTATTCCTTGGTGCCGCCGGGGGTGTCGATCTGCACCGTATCTCCCTCTTCCCGGCCGATCAGGCCGCGGGCGATGGGTGAGTTGACACTCAGCTTGCCGCTTTTGATGTCCGCCTCGTCGTCGCCGACGATCTGATAGACCTTCTCTTCATCGGAGTCCACGTCGACGATGGTCACGGTGACACCGAAGATCACCTTGCCGGTGTTCTGGATGCTGGTGATGTCGATGATCTGCGCGTTGGACAGCTTGCTCTCGATGTCCTGGATGCGGCCTTCACAGAACCCCTGCTGCTCGCGCGCCGCGTGGTACTCGGCGTTTTCCTTGAGGTCGCCGTGCTCGCGGGCTTCGGCGATGGCGGCGGAAATGCGCGGACGGTCCACTTTTTTAAGCTGATCGAGTTCCTTGCGCAGGGCCTCGGCGCCCGCGGTGGTCATGGGAACACGTTGCATAGTATTAACCTCTTAATGTCTTCCTTGGGCCCGCCCCGGGGACGGCCCCGAGGCGACTTACGGTTAATGCATTTCGGCGTGCAGGTCCTGCAGCCGGCGAACTTCGGGTTCGCCGCTGATGGCCATTGCCTGACAAACCGCGTGGGCCGCCGTAATGGTGGTGGTATAGAACACCTTGTGCTGCAGGGCGGAGCGGCGAATCGCGAAGGAATCGCGGATCGCCTGCTTGCCCTCGGTGGTGTTGACGATCAGGTCCACCTCGTCGTTTTTGATCATGTCGACGATATGCGGACGCCCTTCCAGTACTTTATTAACCGGCTTCACGTCCAGCCCGGCCTCGGAGAGCATGCGCGCGGTGCCGCGCGTGGCCACCAGCCGGAAACCATGGCGGATCAGTGAACGGGCCACGTCCACGGCGGCGTTCTTGTCCGCGTCGCGCACCGAAATAAAGGCGGTGCCGCCGTCGGGCAGCCGTTCGCCGGCGCCCAGGGACGCCTTGCCGAAGGCTTCCGCGAAGGTGGCGCCAATGCCCATCACCTCGCCGGTGGACTTCATTTCCGGGCCGAGAATCGGGTCCACCTTGGGGAACTTGGCGAACGGGAACACCGCTTCCTTGACGAAGTAGTGGCGCGGCGTCACTTCCTCGGTGAAGCCCTGCGCCTTGAGCGAGGTGCCGGCCATGCAGCGCGCCGCCACCTTGGCCAGGGACACGCCGATGCACTTGGACACGTAGGGGACCGTGCGCGAGGCGCGCGGGTTCACTTCCAGGACATAGACTTCCTCGCCCTTGACCGCGAACTGCACGTTCATCAGGCCCACCACGCCCAGCTCCAGGGCCATGGCGGCGGACTGCTCGCGCATTACGTCCTGCACTTCCTTGCCCAGGGAGTACGGCGGCAGGGAGCAGGCGGAGTCACCGGAGTGCACGCCGGCCTGTTCAATGTGCTGCATGATGCCGCCGATCACCACGTCGGTGCCGTCGCAGATGGCGTCCACGTCCACTTCGATGGCGTCGTCCAGGAAGCGGTCCAGCAGTACCGGCGAGTCGTTGGACACGCTCACCGCGTTGTTCATGTAGCTGCGCAGTTCCGCCTCATTGTAGACGATCTCCATGGCCCGGCCGCCGAGCACATAGGAGGGACGCACCACCAGCGGGTAACCGATTTCCTCGGCCAGCTTGATGCCTTCGTCCATGGAACGGGCGGTGCGGTTGGGCGGCTGCTTGAGGCCCAGCTTATTGACCATGTGCTGGAAGCGCTCACGGTCTTCCGCCTCGTCGATGGCGTCCGGGCTGGTGCCGATGATCGGCACGCCGGCGGCCTGCAGGTCGCGGGCCAGCTTCAGCGGCGTCTGGCCGCCGTACTGCACGATCACGCCCTTGGGCTTCTCCATATCGACGATGGCGAGCACGTCCTCCAGGGTGACGGGCTCGAAGTACAACCGGTCGGAGGTGTCGTAATCCGTGGAGACGGTCTCCGGGTTGCAGTTGATCATGATGGTCTCGTAACCGTCGTCCTTCATGGCGAAGGCGGCGTGCACGCAGCAGTAATCGAACTCGATGCCCTGGCCGATACGGTTGGGGCCACCGCCGATCACCATGATCTTGTCACGGTCGGAGGGGTTCGATTCGCACTCCTCGTCGTAGCTGGAGTACATGTAGGCGGTGCTGGTGGCGAACTCGGCGGCGCAGGTGTCGACCCGCTTGAAGATCGGCTGCACGCCCAGCTCGCGGCGCTTGGCGCGCACATCCGCCTCCTTGACGCCGAGCAGCTGCGCCAGGCGCGCGTCGGAGAAGCCCTTGCGCTTGAGCGCGTACAGGCGCGCCTTGTCCAGTTCGCTGAAGCTGCCCGGCTCAAGCCGCTGCTCTTCGGCGATCAGGTCGGCGATCTGCACCAGGAACCAGCGGTCGATCTGGGTGATGTGGAAGACATCGTCCACGCTCAGGCCGCTGCGGAAGGCGTCGCCGACAATCCAGATACGCTCCGGACCCGGCGTCGACAGCAACTGGGCGATGCGCTCGGAGGCGTCCGGCGCGTTCAGGTCGATCTTGGGATCGAAGCCCACGGAATCGGTTTCCAGCCCGCGCATCGCCTTCTGCAGGGACTCCTGCAGGTTGCGGCCGATGGCCATCACCTCGCCCACGGATTTCATCTGCGTGGTGAGCACCGGATCGGCGGCGGCGAACTTCTCGAAGTTGAAGCGCGGAATCTTGGTGACCACGTAATCGATGGACGGCTCGAAGGAGGCCGGGGTGGCACCGCCGGTGATCTCGTTCTGCAGCTCATCAAGGGTGTAGCCCACCGCCAGCTTGGCGGCCACCTTGGCGATCGGGAAGCCGGTGGCCTTGGAGGCCAGCGCCGAGGAGCGGGACACCCGCGGGTTCATTTCGATCACCACCATGCGGCCGGTGTCCGGGCACATGCCGAACTGCACGTTGGAGCCGCCGGTTTCCACGCCGATCTCGCGCAGCACCGCCAGGGAGGCGTCGCGCATCACCTGGAATTCCTTGTCGGTGAGCGTCTGCGCCGGCGCCACGGTGATCGAGTCACCGGTGTGCACGCCCATCGGGTCGAAGTTCTCGATGGTACACACGATGATGCAGTTGTCGTTCTTATCGCGGACAACCTCCATCTCGTACTCTTTCCAGCCCAGCAGCGATTCGTCGATCAGCAGCTCGTGGGTGGGCGACAGGTCGAAGCCGCGGGTACAGATTTCCTCGAACTCTTCCTTGTTGTACGCCACCCCGCCGCCGGAGCCGCCCATCGTGAACGACGGCCGGATGATCGACGGGAAGCCCAGCTCCTGCTGGATCTCCCAGGCTTCCTCCATGGTTTTGGCGATCTTCGCCTTGGGGCACTCCAGGCCGATGTTCTTCATCGCCTTGTCGAAGCGGTCGCGGTTCTCGGCCTTGTCGATGGTGTCGGCGTTGGCGCCGATCATCTCCACACCGAATTTGTCCAGAACACCGTGGCGTTCCAGATCGAGCGCGCAGTTCAGCGCGGTCTGGCCGCCCATGGTGGGCAGCAGCGCGTCCGGACGTTCGCGCTCAATGATCTTGGCCACCGTTTCCCAGGTGATGGGTTCGATGTAGGTGGCGTCGGCCATGGCCGGATCGGTCATGATGGTGGCCGGGTTGGAATTCACCAGAATCACCCGAAAGCCTTCCTCGCGCAGGGCCTTGCACGCCTGGGCACCGGAGTAGTCGAACTCGCAGGCCTGGCCGATCACGATCGGACCGGCGCCAATGATGAGGATGCTTTGAATATCAGTCCGTTTAGGCATGTCTGAGTAACCGTCCAGATTCGAGCGTTTCGCTTGGGTCCGACGTCAGGGCCGGACGCTTCGGGCGGCCGCGCCGCCCGTGTTTCCTGTTATCAGCCGGCGTTGGCGCGGGCCTCCATCAGTTCGATGAAATGATCGAACAGCGGAGCGCAGTCGTGCGGCCCCGGGCTCGCTTCCGGGTGGCCCTGGAAGCTGAACGCCGGCACATCGGTACGGTGGATCCCCTGCAGGGAGCCGTCGAACAACGACACATGGGTGGTCTTGACGTTGTCGGGCAGCGTGCTTTCGTCCACCGCGAAACCGTGGTTCTGGCTGGTGATCATCACCGTGCCGTCTTCCAGGTTCTTCACCGGATGGTTGGCGCCGTGGTGGCCGTGCTTCATCTTCAGGGTGCGCGCGCCGCTGGCCAGGCCGAGCAGCTGGTGCCCCAGGCAGATGCCGAATACCGGCAGCCCGGTGTCCAGGATCTCGCGGATCGCGGTGATCGCGTAATCGCAGGGCTCCGGATCCCCGGGGCCGTTGGCCAGGAACACACCGTCGGGCTTCATCGCCAGCACCTCGGCGGCGGGCGTTTGCGCCGGCACCACGGTGAGCTTGCAATGACGATCCGCCAGCATGCGCAGAATATTGCGCTTGCAGCCATAATCGTAGGCCACCACGTGGTAGCGGGTATCACTCTGTTCCCGGTGTCCTTCGACCCGGTCCCAGGTGCCCTCTTTCCACTGATAGGGCGCTTTCACACTGACTTCCTTGGCCAGGTCCATGCCTTTGAGGCCGGGGAAGTCGCGGGCGGCGGCCAGCGCGCGGGCTTCGTCCACATCGTCGCCGGCCAGAATGCAGCCGTTCTGGGCGCCTTTGTCACGCAGAATGCGCGTCAGCCGGCGCGTGTCGATGTCGGCGATGGCGACGATGCCCCGGGCCTTGAGGTACTCAGGCAGGGTCTCCTGGGCGCGCCAGTTGCTCACGGTGAGAGTGAGATCACGTATCACCAGGCCGGCGGCCCAGACGCGATCGGATTCATCGTCTTCCGGGTTCACCCCGGTATTGCCGATGTGTGGATAGGTCAGGGTCACGATCTGCTTGGCATAAGACGGATCGGTGAGAATTTCCTGATAGCCGGTCATGGCGGTGTTGAACACCACTTCACCCACGGTTTCACCCGTGGCGCCAATGGCGACACCCCGAAAGAGGCTTCCATCTTCCAGAGCTAGTATGGCGGGTACCGTCAACGCAACCTCCTGGCGGATAGGGACTTGGGAGATCGGTGGCGGGGGCCGTGCATTACCGCAACCGTTTGGCAGGGTTCGCAAAAAAGCGAGATGGATTGCTCCACCTCGCTTTTCAGGAAATACACATCTTCACTCGGCCGCCCGCTCGCCCATCTTGGGCAGGGCCGTATTTTAGGACGTTCACAGCACGCTGTCACGCCGAGACTGCCCTAACGTTTGCCCCAACCGGCACTTTCGCCGGCCAGGCCCAGCACATCCTGCATATCGAACAGGCCTTTGGGCTGTTCGGACAGCCATACCGCGGCCCGCACGGCGCCGCGCGCGAACGACATGCGGCTGGACGCCTTATGGGTGATTTCCACCCGTTCGCCATCGGCGGCGAACAGCACCGTGTGCTCGCCGACAATGTCACCGGCGCGGATGGTCTCGAAACCGATGGTCTGGCGGTCGCGTTCGCCGGTGCGGCCTTCGCGGCCGTAGACCGCGCACTGGTCCAGGTCGCGGCCCAGCGTCTGCGCCACCACCTCGCCCATGCGCAGGGCGGTGCCCGAGGGCGCATCGATCTTATGACGGTGGTGGGCCTCGATCACCTCGATGTCCACCTCGTCGCCGAGCACCCGGGCGGCGGTTTCCAGCAGCTTGAAGCACAGATTCACGCCGATCGAGTAATTGGGCGCGAAACAGATCGCGACCTCCTCGGCGGCGTCGCGCAGAGCCGCTTGCTGGTCCGCGCTCAGCCCGGTGGTGCCGATCACCAGCCGGGTACCGGCGGCGCGGCAGATTTCCACGTTGCGCGCGGTGGCCTCGGGGACGGTGAAATCAATGAACACGTCGGCGTCGCCGGCGACTTGTTCCAGATTGTCCGCCAGGGTCACGCCCAAGCGCCCCTGCCCCATCAGCTCACCGGCGTCGACGCCGATCAGGCTGGAGCCGGGCACGTCCACGGCCGCCGCCAGCTCGGTGTCGGGGTTGGCCAGGGTGGCCTCCATCAGAATCCGGCCCATGCGCCCGGCGGCGCCGATAATGCCTACTTTCATCACGTTTGCCCGCTGTTCAGTTTCATCACAAGGTAGCGCCTCAGAGGCCTTCAAAGAAGCGCTTCACGCCCTCGAACCAGCTGGTGCGGCGGGGGTTGTGCCGTTCGCCGCCCTTGTCCATGGAGTCCTGGAACCGGCGCAGCAGGTCCTTCTGCTCGCTGGACAGCTTGACCGGGGTCTCCACCACCACTTTGCACAGCAGGTCGCCGGGCGGGCCGCCGCGTACCGGGGTCACGCCCTTGCCGCGCAGGCGGAACAGCTTGCCGGTCTGGGTTTCCGGCGGCACCTTCAATTTCACCTGGCCGTTGAGCGTGGGCACTTCCAGCTCGCCGCCCAGGCTCGCGTCGACGAAGCTGACCGGCACTTCCACATGCAGGTTTTCGCCCTCGCGGGTGAAGATATTGTGCGGCCGCACCGCCACCTGCACGTACAGATCCCCGGGCGGCGCGCCCTGCATGCCCGCCTCGCCTTTGCCGGCCAGACGGATACGGTCGCCGGTATCGACACCGGCGGGGATCTTCACCGACAGGGTCTTGGTGCTCTGCACCCGGCCCTGGCCGCCGCAGTGGTCGCAGGGGTTTTCGATCACGCGACCTTCGCCGTGACAGGTGGGGCAGGCTTGCTGGACCGTGAAGAAGCCCTGCTGCATGCGCACCTGACCCATGCCCGCGCAGGTCGGGCAGGTCACCGGCTGCTCGCCGGCCTTGGCGCCGGAGCCGTCACAGACCTCGCAGGGGTCCCAGCTGGGCACGCGGATCTTCTCCTCGCAACCGTGCACTGCCTGCTCCAGGCTCAGCTCCAGGGTGTAGCGCAGGTCCGCGCCGCGGGCCGGACCGCGACGGCCCCCACCGCCGCCGAAGATATCGCCGAAGATGTCTCCGAAGATATCGCCGAAGCCGCCACCGCCGAAGCCACCGGCCCCGGCGCCGCCACCGGCCTGGCCGTTGACGCCGGCGTGGCCGAACTGGTCGTAGGCGGCCCGCTTCTGCTCGTCGGAGAGCACTTCGTAGGCCTCTTTGGCCTCCTTGAACTTGGCCACCGCTTCCTGGTCATCCGGGTTGCGGTCCGGATGGTATTTCATCGCCAGGCGGCGGTAGGCTTTTTTCAGATCTTGCTGGCTGGCGTCCTTGGAGGCCCCCAGCACTTCGTAATAATCTCGTTTGGACATAATGGGTCCGCTTTATTCAACGTCGACTTTAAGCTAAGACGCCGGACCCTGGGGCCCGGCGCTGCTGGTCCGACATCGGACGCCTGGCGTCCGACGCCCTCACTTCTTCTTATCGTCGTCCACTTCCTCGAACTCAGCGTCGACCACATCATCGCCGGACTTCTGCTGCTCGCCGGCGCCGGCCTCACCGCCTTCGGCTTGCTGCGCTTCGGCGTACATCTTCTGAGCCAGGTTGCCGGACGCTTCGGTGAGCGCCTTGGTCTTGGCGTCGATGTCGTCCTTGTCACTGCCTTTGAGCGCTTCCTCGAGCTCGCCGATGGCCTTGTTGATGGCCTCTTTTTCCTCTTCGGAGGCCTTGTCGCCGGCTTCCTCGAGGGTCTTGCGGGTGGCGTGCACCAGGTGGTCGCCCTGGTTGCGCGCCTGCACCAGCTCCTCGAACTTCTTGTCCTCGTCGGCGTGGGCCTCGGCGTCCTTGACCATCTGATCCACTTCGTCGTCGGACAGGCCTGAAGACGCCTTGATCTGGATGGTCTGTTCCTTGCCGGTGGCCTTGTCCTTGGCGCCCACGTGCAGGATGCCGTTGGCGTCAATGTCGAAGGTCACTTCGATCTGCGGCACGCCGCGCGGTGCCGGCGGAATGTCTTCCAGGTTGAACTGGCCCAGGGACTTGTTCTGGTTGGCCTGCTTACGCTCGCCCTGCAGCACGTGCACGGTCACCGCGGTCTGGTTGTCGTCGGCGGTGGAGAACACCTGCGACGCGTTGGTCGGGATGGTGGTGTTCTTCTCGATCAGCGGCGTCATCACGCCACCCATGGTTTCGATACCCAGGGTCAGCGGGGTCACGTCCAGCAGCAGCACGTCTTTGACGTCGCCGGCCAGTACCGCGCCCTGGATGGCGGCGCCGATGGCCACGGCTTCATCCGGGTTGACGTCCTTGCGGGCGTCCTTACCGAAGAATTCAGCCACCTTCTTCTGCACCATGGGCATGCGGGTCTGACCGCCCACCAGGATCACGTCGGTGATGTCGGAGGTTTTCACACCGGCATCCTTGATCGCGGTCTTGCACGGCTCCAGGGAGCGGGTCACCAGCTGCTCGACCAGGGATTCCAGCTTGGCCCGGGTCAGCTTCACCACCAGGTGCTTGGGACCGCTCTGGTCAGCGGTGATGTACGGCAGGTTGACCTCGGTCTGCTCGGCGGAGGACAGCTCGATCTTGGCTTTCTCGGCCGCTTCCTTCAGACGCTGCATGGCCAGGGCGTCGCCGCCCAGGTCGATGCCGGAGTCCTTCTTGAACTGGTCGGCCAGGTAATTAATGATCGCCAGGTCGAAGTCCTCGCCACCCAGGAAGGTGTCGCCGTTGGTGGCCAGCACTTCGAACTGGTGCTCACCGTCCACTTCGGCGATTTCGATGATGGAGATATCGAAGGTACCGCCACCCAGGTCGTAGACCGCGATGGTGCGATCACCGCCTTTTTTGTCCAGGCCATAGGCCAGGGCCGCGGCGGTGGGCTCGTTGATGATGCGCTTGACCTCGAGACCGGCGATGCGGCCGGCGTCCTTGGTGGCCTGGCGCTGGGAATCGTTGAAGTAGGCCGGCACGGTGATCACCGCCTCGGTGACTTCTTCACCGAGATAGTCTTCCGCGGTCTTCTTCATTTTCTTGAGGACCTGCGCGGAGATCTGCGGCGGCGCCATCTTCTCGCCTTTCACTTCCACCCAGGCGTCGCCGTTGTCGGCCTTGGTGATCGTGTAGGGCACCATCTTGATGTCCTTCTGGACCACTTCGTCCTCGAAACGACGGCCGATCAGACGCTTCACCGCGTACAGGGTGTTGGTCGGGTTGGTGACCGCCTGACGCTTGGCCGCCTGGCCGACGAGGACTTCGTTGTCCTCGGTGTAGGCGATGATGGACGGCGTCGTGCGCGCGCCCTCGGCGTTCTCGATAACCTTGGTTTTGTCCCCTTCCATAACAGCGACACAGCTGTTGGTGGTACCCAGGTCAATACCGATAATCTTACCCATAACGATTCCTTCTCCTTCACACGGTCCGGGCCTCGAATGACCGCCCGGACGGCTGAAACTGTTTGACTTGCCAGCTATATGGCGGCTGGCGTGTTCTTTTCAAGAGCCCTTGGCAGGCGCTCTCAGGCCTTGCTGACCACCACCCGGGCCGGACGGATCAGACGGCCGTTGAGTTGGTAGCCTTTTTCCAGCACCTCGACCACGGAGTTGGGCTCCACATCGGGGGCCGGAATCATGGTCATGGCTTCGTGGTGCTCCGGATTGAACGGCTCCCCCTGCGGGTCGATCTGTTCCAGGTTGTACTTGGCGAACACATCGAGCAGCACCTTCAGGGTGAGCTCCAGCCCTTCACGGGCCGGCTTCAGCGCTTCATCCTGCGGGTCCAGGGTCGCCAGACCCCGTTCCAGGCTGTCCGCCACGGTGAGGATGTCACCGGCGAACTTTTCCAGCGCGAACTTGTGGGCGCTCTCCACGTCCCGCTCGGCGCGGCGGCGCACGTTCTGCATCTCGGCCTGGGCCCGGATATCGGCCTCGGCCAGCGCCTTCTCCACCTTGGCGAGCCGTTCCTGCGTTTGCACCAGCTCTTCCTCCACGGACGGCTGTTCCGGCTCCGAAGCCTGCTCCGCCGCGGACTCCACGTCCCCGGCCACGGGCTCCGCCTCGGGCGCGTCCTGGTGCTCCTCGCGGGCAACCTGCTCGTCCCGGGCCTCAGCCTGTTGTTCGTTCTGTTGTTGCTTGTCCTGTTCGCTCATATCCACTCCACACGTCCCGAATTCTGGGAAAGCGGGCAAAGATATGGGAACGGCAGCGCCGGATTCAAGGGAAGAAGGGGAGGCGGTGAACAGTTAACAGTGAATAGTTAATAGTGCGCGGGCGAGCGTGGTGCCTCGTAAAGGCCGTGCCCGCGCCGGCTTTTCGAGGGCACTCGGCCCTCCGACAGGCCCGCAGCCGGCGGCCCGCGGGGTTTTCGCTATTAACTGTTCACTGTTAACTGTTCACTGTTAACTCTTAACTGTTCTCAGAGTTGGGTAAGCGCGGCGGAGAGGATGCGGGCGGTGATGTCCACGGTGGGAATCACCTTCTCGTAGTCCATGCGGGTGGGGCCGACCACCGCCAGGACGCCCACCGGGCCGTTGTCGACCTTGTAGGGGGCGGAGACCAGCGAGTACTCCTCGAACGGCTGGTAGCCGGACTCGCGGCCGATGAAGATCTGCACGCCATCGGCTTTCATGCTGCGCTCCAGCAAATGCAGGATGTCGCGCTTGCGGTTGAAGGCGTCGAACAGATCGCGGACCTTCTCGATGCTGTCCATCTGGCCGCCTTCCAGCAGGTTGGATTCCCCGGACACCACGTAATCGGAGTCCTTGCGGTCCTGGCGCAGCGCCTTGCCGGCGATGTCCATGGTCGCCTGCATGAGCACGTCCATCTGCGCGCGGTCCGCGTCCATGGTGCTCAGCAGCCCCTCGCAGATATTATCCAGGTCGCAGCCGGCGTAGGTCTTGTTGATGTAATTGGCGGCCTGGCGCAGCTCCACCTCGTTGTAGTCCCGGCTGGTCTGGATAATGCGGTTCTGCACCTCGGAGCGGTTGACCACCAGCACCACCAGCACCCGCTGGCCGGAGAGGGGCAGAAACTCCACCTGCCGCAGGGTGGTCACGTCGCGGCGCGGCACCGCCACCAGGCCCGCCATGCGGGTCAGTTCCGCCAGGCTGCGCGAGGCCTGGGAGACCAGCGCCTCGGGCGACTGGTCCGGCGCCAGCATCTGGCGCAGTTCGTCGCGCAGGCGGGCGTTATCCGGGCGCTCCATGGTGCTGGACGCCAGCAGGGTGTCCACGTAAAGCCGGTAGCCGCGTTCGGTGGGCACCCGGCCGGCGGAGGTATGGGGGCTGGCCAGCAACCCCATGTCTTCCAGCTCCGCCATCAGATTACGGATGGTGGCCGGGCTGACCGCCAGGCCGCTGCCGGTGGCCAGGGTCTTGGAGCCCACCGGCTGGCCGTGGCGGATGTGCCGCTCCACCAGCGCCATCAGCAACCGTTGTTTGCGTTCGTTCAATTCCAACTTGGCCATACTTCTATTACCCGTGATGAAGCCTCAGTATAACCACGGAAGGGCCATTCTCCGCACACCGACGCACCGCCGTCCAGAAACGGGGCTTACACTGGCCGCCGGAATCGCCTAATATCGACTCACTACTGGCCAAAAGGACAGTCCATGTTCACGCACCTCAGCGTTCGCCACTTCGCCACCGTCGACCAGCTCGAGCTGGAGCCCGAGCCCGGCCTTACCGTGATCAGCGGCGAGACCGGCGCCGGCAAGTCGGTGATCATCGACGCCCTGTCGTTGACCCTGGGTGAACGGGCCGACAGCGCCGTGGTGCGCCCCGGCTGCGACCGCGCGGAAGTGCTGACCACCTTCGACGTGGCGGACAACCCGGCGGCCCGGGCCTGGCTGGGCGAGCGGGAACTGGACAACGGCAACGAGTGCCTGCTGCGCCGCACCGTGCGGGCCGACGGCCGCTCGCGGGCCTACATCAACGGCACCCCCACACCGCTCACCGAGGTCCGGGAGCTCGGCGAGATGCTGATCAGCATCCACAGCCAGCATGAGCACCAGGCCCTGCTGCGCAAGGAAACCCACCGCCAGTTGCTGGACAACTTCGCCGAGGCCGGCGCCCAGGCGGAGCAGGTGCGCGACCACTGGCGCGCCTGGCAGAAGGCCCGCCGCGCCCACGATGACGCCCTGGCCAGCGCCCGCGAGCAAACCGAGCGGCAAGAACTGCTGCGCTTTCAGCTCGAGGAGCTGGACGCCCTGGCGCTCACCGAAGGGGAGCTGCCGGAACTGGAACAGGAGCAGCAGCGCCTGGGCAACGCGGAAGCGCTGATACGGCTCTGCCAGCAGGCGGTCACCGCGCTTTACGACGGCGACGAAGGCACCTGCAACGACCAGCTCGGCCAGGTCAGCCACTGGGTGGAGGAGGCGCGCCGCAGCGACGACGCCCTGGCCACGGTTTTCGACACGGTGGAATCCGCTCGCCTGCAGGTGGAGGCCGCTGCCGACGACCTGCGCCATTATCTGGAAAAGCTGGATCTGGATCCGCAGCGTCTCAGCCAGGTGGAAGAACGGCTCGACCAGACCTACACGCTGGCGCGCAAACACCGCCTGCGCCCCGAGGAACTGATTGAGCACCACCGCAAGCTGGCCGAGGAAGCGAACACCCTGGAGCATTTCGACGAGCATCTGGAAGCGCTCGCCGCCGCCGAGCAGACGGCCCGCGAAACCTATATGGAAAGCGCCCGCGCCCTGGGCCGGCGCCGCCGGGAGGCCGGCACCCGCCTGACCCAGCAAATCCAGAAGCAGCTCAAAGCGCTGGGCATGAAGGCGGCGCGCCTGGAAACCGTGCTGGAAGAGAGCAAACCCGGGCCGGACGGCCTGGAAGAGGTGGAATTCCGCTTTTCCGCCAACCCGGGGCAGCCGCTACGGGCCCTGGCCAAGGTGGCCTCCGGCGGCGAGCTGTCGCGGGTGAGCCTGGCGATTCAGGTGATCTGCGCGCGCAACCTGACCGTGCCCAGCCTGGTCTTCGACGAGGTGGACGTGGGCGTCGGCGGTGGCGTGGCGGAGATCGTCGGCCGCCTGCTGCGCGAACTGGGCGAGCACGCCCAGGTGCTGTGTATCACCCACCAGCCGCAGGTCGCCGCCCAGGGCCACCAGCACTGGCAGGTGCACAAGATTCAGGGGAAAGACACCACCCATACCCGCATCCAGAGCCTGGATACCGGGGCCCGGGTGGAGGAAGTCGCCCGCATGCTGGGGGGCGTGGAGATTACGGAGTCCACCCTCACCCATGCCCGCGAGATGCTGGACAAGGGTCAGCGGGTGGCCTAGGGAGAGGCCCCGGCGCGTGCGTTAGCGCTTTTTGGCCTTCGGTTTGACGTAGAGAACCAGGGAGTGATCGACGATCTCGTAGCCGTGCTTCTCGGCGATCATGTGCTGGCGGTTCTCGATCTCTTCGTCCATGAACTCCACCACTTCGCCGGTCTCCATGCACACCATATGGTCGTGGTGCTCTTCATCGGCCAGCTCGAACACGGCGGAGCCGCCCTCGAAATTGTGGCGCAACACGATGCCGGCCTGCTCGAACTGGGTCAGCACCCGGTAAACCGTGGCCAGGCCCACGTCCTCGCCGGTATCCATTAAAGCCTTGTAGATGTCCTCGGCGCTGAGATGGCGTTCTTCGGAGGATTCCAGCTGCTGCAGAATTTTCATCCGCGGCAGGGTCACCTTCAGACCCGCTTTTCTAAGATCCTGATTATCCAATGTCTTTGCTCCGTATGCCGCCGTGGAGGATGTCCGGTTCTCTCGGGAACCTTGTCCCCCGTTGCCAAGTCTGTATTATCGCCCGAACATTATGCCAAGTCGAAACACCATGCCAAGGTTCATTGCACTATCGCTGTTATTGACCGTCCTGCTGGCCGGTTGCAGTTCCCTTCGCTTCCCGGGGGTATATCGTATTGATATTCCTCAGGGCAACGTGGTTACCGGGGAGATGCTCGCCGACCTGGAGCCGGGAATGACGCCGGAACAGGTGCGTTTCGTGCTCGGTCCGCCAACGCTGACCGACCCGTTCACGCCGGACACCTGGTTCTATTTGCTGCATTACCAGACCGGTAACGCGGAAACCGTGGAACAGCAGATCGTGGTGTTCTTCGAAGGGGGCCAGTACAGCCACTACGACGGCGAGCCGGTGGAAAACGTGCGTGAGCGCACCTCCGGCCGGCGCGACCGGGAGCTGGAGCAGCGCGCCCGCGACCGCAAGGAAGACAACGTGGTCGATCCGGAGCCGCTCAACGATCCGGCCCCGGACCCGGGCACCCAGACCACCCCGGACGCCACCTCGGTACCGATCCCGCGCAGCTAGTCCTTGCCGGCCCGCTGCGCGCGGGCCTTGCGCGCCGCCTTGGGGTCGATCTTCAGCGGCCGGTAGATTTCCACACGCTCACCGTCCATCAGCACCCGCTGCGCCGGCGCCGGCTCCGCCTTGCCGAACACGCCCATGGCGGCCCGCTCCAGATCCAGCCCCTCGAAATGCTCGGCGATGCCCGACTCACGGGCCGCCTCCAGCATGGTGGTCCCGGCGGGCACGTCCAGCGCGATCAGCCGCTGCTTCTCGGGCAGCGCGTAGACCACCTCCACATGCAGCCGATCCGTGGCCATCAGCGTGCCTCCTGGTCAGCGGGCGCGGTTTGTTCCACCGGCTCGCCGTCGGCGCCGGCCTCGGCGCTGCCGTCGTCCGCCGCCAGCACCGACCAGAGGGAGTAGATAAACAGGGCGATCACCGCCGTCGGCGATACCACCCGCACCAGCGCCCGCCAGATCAGATAGAGCGGGAAGCTCTTCATCGCCAGCTCCTTGCGGGCATGGGTCTCCTTCATCACCCAGCCGGCGAAGATGGCGATCAACAGCCCGCCCAGCGGCAGCATGACGCTGGTGGACAGGAACTCGATATTGTCGAAGAAGGTGCCGACCAGGAATTCATGTTCCTTCCAGACGTTGAAGGAAAGCACCGAACCGACGCCCAGCAGCCAGGCCGCCAGACCCACCGCCAGCGCCGCCGTGCCGCGCCCCAGACCGCGCTCCACCAGCCAGGCGGCCATCGGCTCGCCCAGGGAAATCGAGGAGCTCCAGGCCGCGCACACCACCAGCACGAAGAACAGGGTGCCGAACAGCAGCCCGCCGGGCATCTGCCCGAACGCCAGCGGCAGGGTCACGAACATCATGCCCGGCCCCTGGCCGACTTCCAGACCGCCGGTGAACAGCAGCGGGAACATGGCCAGGCCGGCGCCCAGCGCCACCAGGGTGTCCAGCACGGCGATGGTGACCACCGAGGAGACAATGGACACCGGCCGAGAACGGCCGCTCTTGTCCTTGATCTCGCGGGGCATGTAAGCGCCGTAGGCCATGATCGCGCCCATCCCCAGGCTCAGGGTGAAAAACGCCTGGCCCAGCGCCACGATCACCGCCTCGCCGGACAGCTTGGAGAAATCGAACGCGAACAGGAAACCCACGCCTTCGGCGAACCCCGGCGTGGTGGAGGCATAGCCGATCAGCACCACCAGCAGCGCGAACAGCACCGGCATCAGCACGCGCACGGCGCGCTCCAGGCCCTGTTTCACGCCCAGCGCCACCACGCCCATGGTGATCACCATGAACAGGGTGTGTGAGCCCAGCAGCAGCCAGGGATTGGCCAGCATGTCCTCGTAGTGCGCCTTGGACTGCACCGCCGTGATGCCCTGGAACACGCCCTGGGCCGCTTCCCAGACATAGATCAGCGCCCAGCTGGCCACCGCGGAATAGAAAGACAGGATCAAAAAGCCCGACAACGCGCCCAGGTAACCGATGCCCGCCCAGCGGCGCGTCACCTTGCTCTGCTCCGCCAGCTTCGACATGGTGTGAATCGGGCTCAGGCCGCCACGGCGGCCGAGCATCACTTCCGCCACCATGATCGGAATCCCCATCAGGGCGATGCAGAGCAGATAAAGCACCACGAAGGCGCCACCGCCGTACTCCCCGGTGATGTAGGGAAACCGCCAGATATTACCCAATCCCACGGCGGAGCCCGTGGCGGCGAGAATAAAGACCCACCGGCTGGTCCACATACCGTGGACCGGCTTGTATTCCTTCTTCATCGGCAACTTACCCCTCGACGCAATCGGGCCATTGTCTTGATTTTCGCCAGGCCGCTCAAGCGCGGGTACGTAACCGCTTACCCGCCCGGGCGCAGAAACAAGTGCCACGGCCCTCGCCAGGGCCGCGGCCACTCTCTATAATCGCCGCCCCATGGGCAAACCGAAAAAACAATCGTCTCCGAACGCCATTGCGCAAAACCGCAAAGCGCGCTTCGACTATCACCTGGAACAATTCTTCGAGGCCGGCCTGTCGTTGCAAGGCTGGGAGGTGAAGGCGCTGCGTGAGGGCAAGGGCAACCTGACCGAATCCTACGTGATGCTCAAGGAGGGCGAGGCGTTCCTGTTCGGCGCCCGGATAGAGCCCCTGCCCACCGCCAGCACCCACTCCGTGCCGGACCCCCAGCGCACCCGCAAGCTGCTGCTGCACCGCAAGGAGCTGGCGCGGCTGTTCAGTGGCGTGCAAAAGGACGGCTTCACCTGCGTGCCGGTGAACCTGCACTGGAAGCGCGGCCTGGTGAAACTGGACATCGCCCTGGCCAAGGGCAAACAGAAGTTCGACAAGCGCGCCACCGAACGCGAGCGCGACTGGAAACGGCAGAAACAGCGCATCCTCCGCCAGCGCTGAGCCGGCGGAAGCGTCCGTTCGAGGCGCCCTAGAGCGCCTTGTTGGTCTTGCCGCGGTGTCCGCCCAGCGACTTCACGTCATCACGCAGGCGCCAGTAGAACTGCAACCAGGACCGCAGCACCGCGGGCAGGAAGTACACCGCGTACAGCACCAGCGGGATGCGCGCGTCGCCGCTCACCAGAGCGACCGCGTAAGCGCCGCCGGCGTACAGGGCCAGAGTCAGCACCAGTTGCAGGGTCCGGGCCAGCAGCGGGTGCGCCGCCACCGGCGCCCAAAGATGGTTGATCGTCTTCATCGTTTCCACTCCTCAATGAATGGCTCATTGCGGTCGCATCCACTGCGACACAGCCCCGATGATGCACCCTCAATGTGACAAACCCATATCAGCCGGTTTGATTGTCGGACAATATTTGTAAAGCACTGTTATAGCGAAAAACACCACCCTCTTGTCTTCGACTTCCGCGTCCCCATCTCCTACAATGACCGCAACAGGGGGCGACATGGATTCGACGCCGGTAAAGAAACCTGTGGTGCATGTCGAGTAGCGTCGCAATGCTCGTAAATACCTTGTGGCACATTAAAGTAATCGCAAACGACGATACTTACGCACTAGCAGCTTAAACCCTGCTTATCGCCAAACGACCCAGCCTGTGGGGAAGTGAGGCGAGCATCGCTACACAGGCTCGCAGCAAAGTCCGTCCCGGATGGCGCTGTTAAAACCTTTAGGGACTCGGTGACTGCGCCCTGTCTGTCGGGCCGCAGCCACTTAAATCAATAGACACGACTAAGCATGTAGATCTACAGGCGGATTGCTGGCGGACGGGGGTTCGATCCCCCCCGCCTCCACCAACACCGAAAAACCCGGGCCCCGCCCGGGTTTTTTTGTTTCCGGACCCTGCTCGCGCTTCAAGCGGCAAAAATAATTTAGTACCATTAAATTTTCCTGCCGCGCCGACGCTCACCGCGTCCAGGCGCCCCGGCGAGCGGCCTGCGGAGCTTTTTTTAATGACGTCCTGGATCCAAGCTGTGTTGCCCTTCCTGCAATGGCCCCGTCCCACCGGGCCGGCGCTGCGCAAGGACGCGGTCGCGGGTATCACCGTGGGTCTGGTGCTGATTCCGCAGGCGATCGCCTACGCCACCCTCGCCGGGATGCCGCCGATCACCGGTCTCTATGCCGCCCTGCTGCCCGGCATCATCGGCATTCTCTGGGGGTCGTCTTCACTGCTGGCGGTGGGTCCGGTGGCGCTGACCAGCCTGCTCACCTACGCGGCCCTGGCGCCGATGGCGGAGCCGGAGAGCCCGCACTGGGTGACCCTGGCGATCTGGCTCGCCCTCTACGCCGGCGTTATCCAGTTCCTGCTCGGCGCGCTGCGGCTCGGCGTGATCGCCAACTTCGTCTCCAACGCGGTGATCACCGGCTTTCTGAACGCCGCCGCGCTGATCATTCTGGTGTCGCAGCTGCCCGCCCTGCTGGGCCTCTCCGGTGAGGGACTGCTCCCGGCGCTCAGACAACTGGCCGACCACGGCCTGCACCCCGACGCCGCCTGGTTATGGACCCTGGTGTTCGGGCCCGGCGCCTTACTGCTGTTATGGCTGCAGAAGCGTACCCTGCCGCGCTTTCCCGGCGTTCTTCTGGTGTGCGTGCTGGGCATCGCGCTCAGCGCCTGGCTGGGCTTTCAGGCGCTGGGCGGCGACGTGGTGGGGACCGTCCCCTCGGGCCTGCCGGTGCTGCAGTGGCCCGACGCCCTGACCATGGAGCAGCATCGCTCGCTGTTGCCGGCGGCGGTGATCATCGCGCTGATCAGCTTCACCGAGGCGATGTCTAGCGCACGGTCGCTGCCGTCGCCGGACGGGCGGCTGTGGAATCAGAACCAGGAACTGGTCGGCCAGGGGCTGGCCAAGGTGGCCAGCGGCCTGAGCGGCGCCTTCCCGGTAAGCGGCTCGTTTTCCCGTACCGCGCTGAATCGCTATGTGGGCGCCACCAGCGGTTGGTCGGCGCTGTTCGCGGCCCTCTGCACCCTGCTGTGTTTGCTGTTTTTCACCGGCTACCTGCAACACCTGCCCCGGGCGATCCTGGCGGCGATCATTATCGTGCCGGTATTCGGGCTGCTTGACCCGATGGCCTTCGTCCGCCTGTGGCGGGCCTCGGTGGACGACGGCCTGGTCGGCCTCGCCACCTTCCTGGTCACGCTGGCCTCGGTGCCCTACCTGCATTGGGGGGTGCTCACCGGTTTCCTGCTGTCGATCCTGTTCTTCCTGTACCGGCGCTCGCACCCGCGCCTGATCGAGCTGGGCCTGCACGCCGCCGGCACCCTGCGCGACCGGGCCCTGCACGGCCTGCCGCCGGTGGCGCCGGGGGTGCTGGCGCTGCGCATGGACGCTTCGCTGACCTACATCACCGCGCCGCTGCTGGACCGCTTTATCCGCGAGCGGCTGCGCGCCGAACCGGAGATCCGGGTGGTGCTGATCTGCGCCTCGGCGATGAACGCCATGGACGCCACCGGCGCCGACACCCTGGCCACCCTGCGCCGTGACCTGGGCCTGCGCGGCGTGCGGCTGACGCTCTCCGGCGTCAAGAAACAGGTCCGCGACGTGCTCGACCACACCGGCCTGATGGCGGAGCTGGGCGAGGACAATCTGTTCGTCAACAACCGGGAGGCGGTCGCCGCGCTGAGCGCCACCGGCGACCAGGCAACGGGGGAAAATCACCGAAGCGGGGACTGAGTACCTGACAACGCCCGCCGTTTTGGCGAAGATAAGCCTCTTGCGGAGCAGGATGCCGATTCCCGTATGAAACGATTCTTTCTCATCGCGCTGACGCTGGTGATCGCCGTCGGTGTGGCCTCTCAGTTGCGCTATCTGATCCCGGTGCTGGAACTGCGCGACCACAACCCGGACGACACCGCGTTCATGGAGCGCGCCCGGGAGCACGGCGCGGTGCGCTACGAGTGGCGGGACTACGAGCAGATCGCCGACGACCTCAAGCGCGCGGTGCTGATTTCCGAGGACGCCCGCTTCATGGAGCACATCGGCTTCGACTGGCGCGGCATCCGCCATGCCATCGAGCGCAACGAGGAAGCGGGCCGCCCGGTGGCCGGTGGCTCCACGGTGACCCAGCAGCTGGCCAAGAACCTGTTCCTGAGCAGTGAAAAGTCCTACGCCCGCAAGATTCAGGAGGCCTTGATCGCGCTGATGCTGGAAGCGACCCTGTCCAAGAAGCGCATCCTGGAGCTGTATCTGAACACCGCCCAGTGGGGCAACCGCCTGTTCGGCGCCCAGGCCGCCGCCCGGCACTATTTCGACGTCGACGCGCAAACCCTGAGCCCGGCCCAGGCGGCGCAATTGGCGGTACTGCTGCCCCGCCCCAGCTATTACGATGTGCGCGGCACCACCGTGTACGTCGAACAGCGCACACTGTGGATTCAGAAGCAGCTGCCGCTGGTCAGGATTCCACCACCCTGACCGCGGCGCGGCGAACTTATCCGCCGCCGGGGGACTCTGAACCCCATCCGCCGCCCCGCGGCCGCAACTACAATCCGACCGTCCGCTTTCCCGTAGTCCGGAGACCGCCCTATGAGACCTGTTTGGTTCGCCTTGCCGTTGTTGTTCGCCCTCGCGGCCTGTGACAACACGGACACGCCGTCACCCGTGGAGCCCGTTTCGGCCCCATCGCCCGAGGACGCTACCGAGGCCCGCGACGGCCTGGCCGGCATCTGGCGGCCCGAGGGCGAGAACCCGCTGCACGCGCTGGTGCTGGAGAACGACGGCCAGCTCTATCTGGTCGGCGACCACGGCCACCGCGGCGTGCGCTGGGAAAAACAGGACGACGACACCCTTTTGCTCAGCTACCTGAACACCCGCGACGACGACCCCCTGAACCAGGACCCGCTCACCATCACCCTGGAGAACCCGTCCCTGACGCTGGCCGGCGACGGCCCCTTCGCCGGTGACTACCGGCGCGACGCATCCGGCGTGGGCACCCTGGAAGGCCAGGTGGTGCTGCCCGACGACGCCGAGGTACCGGACACCAGCGTGCTGGTGCTGACCCTCCGGGACCAGGGCGCGGCGGACGCCACCCCGGTGGTTCAACGGCTGACACGCCTGGTGGTCGAAGACGGCAAGATGCCGTTCCGGCTCTACTACAACGGCGACATGATCGACGACACGCACCGCTATGTGGTGGACGCCCGCGTGATCCTGGACGGCGCCGTGCAGTTCACCACCACGGCGCCCCACCGGGTACTCAACGGCGCCTCGGACGGCCCGACCAGCCTGTCGCTGCACGCCGCCACCGCCGAGCCGCCGTTCGCCGACACCTACTGGAAACTGATCCAGGTGGGCGACGAGCAGACCCCGCCGCCCCGGGACCAGAACACCCAGGCGCATTTGGTGTTTCACAGCGAGGGGCAGCGGGTGAAGGGCAGCACCGGCTGCAACAGCCTTTCCGGCGGCTACCAAAACGACGACGGCCGCCTTACTCTGGAAGCCTTGGCCACCACCAAGCGCGCCTGCAGCGGCCCGGATCAGGCCCAGGCCTTCACCGACGCCCTGGAGCGCACCCGGCGTTTCGAGATCCAGGGGCAGCGCCTGATGCTGTACGGCGAGGGCGAGCAGGCGCTGGCGATTCTGCAAGCGGAGTATCTGTTCTGATGCGCGTTCACTACTTGTCCCATGTACCGTTCGAAAAGCTCGGCACCATGGAAACCTGGCTGGAACAGCGCGGCGCGCGACTGTCCGCCACCCGCTTTTACCAGGGCGAACCGCTGCCCGAACCGGAGCAGTTGGATACCCTGATCGTAATGGGCGGCCCCATGGGCGCCGACGACGAAGCCCGCTACCCGTGGATGGCGGCGGAAAAGCGTTTTATCGAACAGTGCATCGCGGCGGACAAAAAGGTGCTGGGGGTGTGTCTCGGGGCGCAACTGATCGCCCGCGTGCTGGGCGCGCCGGTGACCGCCAACCCGGAGCCGGAGATCGGCTGGTTTCCGGTGCAGAGCACCGACGCCGGCCGGCGCGATCCGATCGGCGCCCTGTTCGATGACGGCGCGCCGGTACTGCATTGGCACGGCGATACTTTCGCGATTCCCGACGGCGCCGTGCATCTGGCGCGCAGCTGGGGCTGCGAAAACCAGGCATTCCGGTTCGGCGACCGGGTGCTGGCGCTGCAGTTTCATCTGGAGCTGGGTGAGCACGAGGCGCGCGCGCTGTGTCGCGAATGCGCCGACGAACTCAAGGACGGGCCCTGGATTCAGAGCGAAGCGGAGATGCTCGCGGACCCGGCCCGCTTCAGCGCCGCGCAGCGACGCCTGGGCCGGGTTCTGGAGACGTTTCTGGAGATCTGAACCGACGGCGGCTCAGGCCTGGGCCCGGGCCGGCGCCTCCACGTCGGCGGTTTCCGCCACCCGACCGGCGGCGCACAGGATCGCCTGCAACGCCGCGGCGGTGGTGTCGGCGGCCAGCGCCACCGCACTCTGCACCCGCTCACCGACACGCACCCGCACACAGGCCATGGCGTTGGCTTCGGTGTCATCGCCCAGGGACGACTCATCGAAAGCCTCCACGCGGATCTGCCAGCCGTGGCGACGGTTGAGCGCGTCCACCAGGGCGCCCACCGCCCCTTCACCCTGACCGTTGAGATCCACGGTGTCGCCCTTTTCGCCGACACTGATGCTGGCTTTGACGCCGGCATCGGTGCGGTGCAGGTCGTAGGAGCGCAGCGTCCAACCCGCCGGCACGTTCAGGTAGTCGCCGTTAAAGCGACGGTGAATGCGCTCGCCGGTGATCTCGCCGCCGTCTTCCTCGGCGTCCTGCTGCACCACCAGCGCCAGCTCCTGCTGCAACCAGCGCGGCAGCGTCAGGCCGAAGTCCCGCTCCAGCACATGGGCGACGCCGCCCTTGCCGGACTGGGAGTTGATGCGCACCACTTCCTCGTAGCGGCGGCCCAGATCGTGGGGGTCGATGGGCAGGTACGCCACGCGCCAGGTGTCACCCGGCTTGTACTGGGCCAGACACTTGCGGATCGCATCCTGGTGACTGCCGGAGAAGGCGGTGAACACCAGATCGCCGGCGTACGGGTGACGTGGATGGGTCTGGATCTCGGTGATCTCCTCCACCAGCGCGATGATCTCCTTCATGCGCGAGAAGTCGATTTCCGGGTCGATGCCCTGGGCATAGAGGTTCATGCCCGCGGTCACCAGGTCCATGTTGCCGGTGCGCTCGCCGTTGCCCAGCAGGGTGCCTTCCACCCGGTCGGCGCCGGCCATCACCGCCAGTTCCGCCGCCGCCACGCCGCAGCCACGGTCGTCGTGGGTGTGGACGCTGATCAGCACGTGCTCGCGGTAACGGATGTTGTCGTTGACCGTTTCCACCTGGTCGGCGAACACATTGGGCGTGCTCACTTCCACGGTGGCCGGCAGGTTGATGATCACCCGCTGGCCTTGATCCGGGCGCCACACATCGTTGACCGCGTCGATCACCTCAATGGCGAAATCGGTCTCGGTGGCACTGAAGGTTTCCGGTGAATACTGGAAGCTCCAGTCGGTATCCGGCTGGGCGGCGGCGCAGTCACGCACCCACTGGGCGGCCTGGGCGGCGATCTTCTTGCAGCCCTCCTTGTCCACATTGAACACCTGCTGACGGAACGTCGGCGAGGTGGCGTTGTAAATGTGGACGATCGCCTTCTTGGCGCCCTGCAGCGATTCGAAGGTGCGCTCGATCAGTTCCTGGCGCGCCTGGGTCAGCACCTGGATGCTGACGTCGTCGGGCACCAGGTCATCCTCGATCAGGGCGCGGCAGAAATCGTAGTCAATCTGACTGGCGGACGGGAAACCCACCTCGATTTCCTTATAGCCGAGCTCCACCAGCAACTGGAAAAAGCGCTTCTTCTGAGCCACGTTCATCGGCTTGATCAACGCCTGGTTGCCGTCGCGCAGGTCCACCGCCGCCCATAGGGGGGCTTTCTCGATGCGGCGGGACGGCCAGCGGCGGTCCGGCTTATCGACGACGGGGAAAGGCGCGTATTTGCGATGATCAAAACTCATGACGGACTCCTTGAATTCGGTATGCCTGGGCCGGGTCCGGGATCGCCGGTGTGTTGGCCGCGCGGCTGATCAAGCCGTGGCGTTGGGTTCGGTACCGACCCCCGCCCGGTAAGGCGGAGGCCCGTGACCGACTGCGGTCCGGCTTATGGCCTTCCCGCAGCGACAGGAAACAGTCTAGGCGCCTGGCCCGGCAATGTGCTTGCTTTTTCCCGGAATATTCGCCACTTTTAGCAATGAAAGAGCCAGAAACCACCAAAACGCGAGGATTTATTGCGTGGCCAAGGAAAAACCGGCAAATCTCGACCGTACCGACGTGCGTATCCTGCGCGCCTTGCAGCAGGACGGCGGCCTCACCAACCAGCAACTGGCGGAACAGGTCGGCCTGTCCCCCTCACCCTGCTCGCGGCGTGTGCAGAAGCTGGAACAGGCGGGCGTGATCCTGCGCCGGGAAACCGTGCTCGACCCGCGCAAGCTGGGGCTCGACCTCACCGTGATGATCCAGATCAGCATGGACCGCCACACCCCGGAGCGCTTCGCCAATTTCGAAGCCACCGTGGGCGAGTACCCGGAAGTGCAGCAGTGCTATCTGGTCACCGGCCAGGAGGCGGACTACCTGCTCAAGGTGGTGGTGCCGGATATCGACCACTACCAGCAGTTCCTGCTTAACAAGATCACCCGCATCGAGGGCGTCAGCGGCGTTCACTCCAGCTTCGTCATGCGCCGGGTGATCGACACCTCCGCCCTGCCGCTGGATTACATTGATTAAGTCGCGACGCCCATCCTGTTACCCTGACACCATGAAACAGCTACTGATCGTCGCCCACGCGCCGTCGCCGAACACCCGCCGGCTGGTGGACGCGGCCCTTAAGGGGGCCGGCCACCCGGATATCGAGCAGGTGTCGGTGACCTGGAAGCCGCCCCTGGAGGCGGGTCCGGAGGACGTGCTCGCCTGCGACGCCATTCTGCTCGGTACCACCGAGAACCTGGGCTACATGAGCGGCGCGCTGAAGGACTTCTTCGACCGCACCTACTACGCGGTGATCGACGACAAGCAGGGCCTGCCCTGCGCGCTTTATATCCGCGCCGGCCTGGACGGCACCGGCACCCGCCGGGCGGTGGAATCGATCGTCACCGGCCTGCGCTGGAACTGGGTGCAGGACCCGCTGGTGTGCAAAGGCGAGTGGCAGGACGCCTTCGCCGACCAGGTGGAAGAGCTGGGCATGTACATGGCCGCCGGCCTGGATTCCGGTATCTTCTAGTTTTACCCCGGCGCCAGTCGCCCATGTCGCTTCGGCGACGGCCAGTTTCGATCCTCCCCGCTACACTTCGCGGCCCCGAAAACGGCTCGCAGGATTGAATCATGGCCATGTTGTCGGCGCCCTCGGTGCCGTCTCTGAAATCCGCCCGCCGCTGGCTCGGCAACGCCGGCCGGCGTCTGTTCCGCAGCGACGCCCTGGTGCAGGCCGACGCCACGGCTTTCCAGGTGATCAGCGATGACGGCCTGGTCCAGCTGCGCTACTACCCGCCGCTGCGGGACACCGAGATCGAACTGGATAACGGCGAGGTGGTGCCGGTCAGTACCCGCACCCAGCGTACGCCGCTGGTGCTGGTGCCACCCCTGGCGGTGAACATGCTGATCTACGATCTGTTCCCACGGCGCAGCCTGGTGCGCTATCTGCGCGCGCGGTGCTTCGAGCTCTATCTGGTGGACTGGGGGCGCCCCGGGCGGGCGGAGAACCATCACAGCCTGGCCACCTACTTCGCGGAAAAACTGCCGGCGCTGCTGGAACGGGTGCGCGAGCACAGCGGTGAGCGCCGCCTGAGCCTGCACGGCTGGAGCTTCGGTGGCCTGTTCAGCCTCTGCTACGCGGGGCTCGGACAGGACCCGGACCTCGCCAATCTGGTGCTGGTGGGCACGCCCACGGACTATCACCGCAACGGCGCCCTGGGCAAACAGTACCGGCGCCTGAGCCGCAACCTGAAGTGGCTGCGCCGGCGTACCGGGCTGCGCGCCCATGACCTCAACCCGGCCTGGCTGCGGTCACCGGGGTGGGCCAACAGCCTGGCGTTCAAGCTGACCAACCCGGTGGCCAGCGTGCAGGGCTACTGGAACCTGGTGAAGAACCTGCACGACCGGGATTTCGTCAGCGCCCACGCCACCAACGGCGCCTTCCTGAACGACATGGTCGCCTACCCCGGCGGCGTGATTCAGGACATCATTCACTATCTGTGGGTGGACAACGTGGTGGCCCGGGGCCAGCTGCCGATGCCCGGCGCCGTCGGCCAGTTGAGCCGCGTGCAGGCCAGCATCCTCAATATCACCGGCGCCGGCGACCCCATCGTCACTCGGGATTGCAGCCACGCCATGGACACCCTGGTGGGCAGCCGGGACAAAACCTACGTCACCATCCCCGGCGGCCACATGGGCATCCTCGGCGGCGCCACCGCCCAGCAGGAGAGCTGGGCGATGATCGCCGACTGGCTGTGCCAGCGGGACTAGCCGGACCGGCCGCTAGAGAAAGCCGAGCAGTCCGGAGAGCAGGTTGGTGACCGGCGAGAGCAGGTCCAGCAAACCGCTGAGCGGGCTCAAGCCCCCATCCAGCTGCTCGGTGATTTCCCGGGTGAGAAACGCCAGCGCGGTGGACACCAGGTTGCCGGGCAGCGTGGCCTGGTCGACGCTCTCCAGCCACAGCACGTCTTCGACCACCTGCTCCAGCACCAGCTGAATGGTGCCCACCAGTTGCTCGCCGGTGGCGCTGGTGTCGAGCAGCACCAACTGTTCCAGGGTGTTGGCCAGACCCAGCGACACGCTGGAAAGCACCTTGGTGAGACCGGACAATACCGGCACGTCCGGGGTCTGCTCGTCGACGCCGTCGACGATGTTGTCCAGGTTGCGCGCCAGCTGCACCAGCGGGCCGGCCAGGAACGCCACGTCCTGCAGGGTGCCGGAGGACTCGCCTTCGAAATCGGCGCTGTTGCCGAACCCTTCGCTGAGCGCCTGGAAAGCACCGCCAAGCTGGTCAAACGGCGCCGGCAACACACTGGTGTCGATCGCTTCCAGCTGCTGGGACGCCGCCAGCGCGCCCTGAAACGCCTGGCTCATATCGGCGTCGTCACCGCCGGAGATCGCCGCCGCGGCGCCGTCGAGGGCGCTGAACAGCGTATCCAGCCCGGCCAGAATTTGCGCCGCCACTTCCTGTTGCGGCCCCTCCGGCAGGCCCGCCATGGCCTGGTTGAACCCGGAGATCAGTTGATCGCGGAACGCCTGCAAGGGGCCGCTGAAGTCCGCGTCGAAGCCGTCCGGCAGCGGCAGCGGGAAGGCCTCGCCGCTGGTGAAGATATCGCTTGAAAAATCGTTGCTGGCCGGGATGCCGGCGGCGGGCTGCTTGTCGTAGCAGCGCTGATAGGCCGGGGTGGCCTGGCCGGCGTCCAGCACGCCCAGCCCCTCGACGCCCGGCTCCACCACATAGGCTTCCAGGCACAGCCGCGCCGGCGTGCCGGCCTGGCTGTCCGCCTCCACCGCTTCCATCCAGAAGAAACCGTACACATCGCCAATCTGGAACGACGCCTGGTTGCGCTCCGGGTCGTCCAGGCTGCGCGTCTTGCTGGCGGCGCCGCTGACCACGAACTCGGTGCGGCCGCACTCGGGGACCGCGTCGAGCACCTGCAGATCGTGGTCGTGGCCGGCGAAGAAGAAATCGGTCTTGTCGCAGACCGCTTCTTCCATGAACGCCCGCCAGCGGTCGCCCGCCAGCACCGGCAGGATTTCGCTGGGCACGCCGTCGTAGTTACCGGCGTTGCCGTGGGTACCGTTGGAAAGATACGGGTGGTGCGCCAGGCCGATCTTGAACTCCGCCTGGGAGCCGCCGATGGCGCTCACCGCCCAGTTCAGCTGGTTGATGCCGTAGGTGTGGTAGGCGTAATCCAGGTCCGCGTCGGCGAAGCCGCCGGCGATCGGGTTGGAGTCCAGGGCGAACAGCGACACCAGCGGCGCGCCGCTCTCGGTCTCGCCGGCGTCCTGCTGAAAGTAGCGGTCCGGCATGATCCAGCGGTCCGACAGACGGCCGTCGAAGTAGGTGTAGTCCACCTGGAATTCACCGCGCGCGTTGCCGGCGCCGTCGCCGCCCACGTAGGCGGTGTTGTCGTGGTTGCCCAGCACCAGATAGAACGGCAGGTCCACCGGCTCGAACGGCAGCTCGAATTTCTCTTCGAACTGCGGGTCGTCGACGCTGGTGACACCGGACTCGTAAATGTTGTCACCGAGGCCGACCACGAAATCACAGCCGGCCCGCTCGGGGTCGTTTTCCGCGCCCAGTTTCGCGGCACAGATGTCCGCCATCGCCTGGCCGACCGCGTAGGCGCCGTCCGAGCCGCTGCCGGAATCACCGATGGTCAGGAAGCGCACCCGCTCCAGCACCGTGGGCTCCGGTTCCGGCTCCGGGTCCACCGGTGTTTCCGGCTCCTCGGGCTCATTGGGCTGCGGTGTGGGGCCCCCGTCGCTGCCGCTGTCGCCGCCGCAGGCGGCCAGGGTCAGGCCCAGGGCGGCGGCCAGCGCCAGTCGTTGGATTGTCCAGTTCATGCCATCTCCTCCGTGGATGCGCTCGCCGGTGCCGGCGGGTGGAACAGTGCGGTGCGCAGGGTGCGCGGGCGCGAGGGCCGCAGGCCTTCTTCGCGCAGCCGGCTGTCACCGCTGTACACCGCCACCAATTTGGTTTTGCTTTCGTCGATCTGCCCGCGCAGGTCGAAGGACTCGATGTCGCGGGCGTAATAGAACTCCGCCTGGGCACGCTGGTGGTTCACGTCCATCAGAATGAAACCGCGCGATTTGGCTTCCACGTAGCGGATGTGCGGGTTGACCACCGGCACGGCGACGCCGGCCAGCTCCGCCGCGCCTTCCGGAAAGCCCGGGCTGGTCACCGCCGGGGTGACGAATTCCGCGGCCAGGGGCGCGTCAAACAGGTCGCCGAGCAAGGTGCCCGGATTGCGATAGATTTCGCTGGCCCAGGAGGTATGGATATCGCCGGTGAGGATCACCACGTTGTCGATGTTGTTGTCGTCCAGGTGGTTGAGAATCTTCAAGCGGTCCGCGGCGTAGCCGTCCCACTGATCCATGTTGATGGCCGACAGATTGCCGCGCAGTTGCGGCGCGTGCTCGTTGAGCGAAGGAATCTCGGCGATGTTGAGCTGGGCGAACATCACCTGCTGGCCGATGAACCGCCAGCGGGCGGTGGACGCGCTCAGGCCGTCCAGCAGCCACTGCATCTGGGTGTCGCTGATCAAACGCCGCTCCGGGTCGTTGCGGGCCGGGTCGAAGGGCAACGACAGGGGCTCGTCGCGGCCCTCCAGGCGGGTGTCCAGCATGCTCAGGTCGATCAGGTCGCCGAACTGGAAGCGCCGGTAAATGGTGGCGAAATCGCCGGGGTTCTGTTCGCGGATCGGCATCCATTCGAAATACACCCGGCGGGCGATGTTCTTGCGCGTCTCCCAGTCGCCTTCGGTGAGCGGCTGATGGTTCTCGGCGCCGTCCTGGTAGCTGTCGTTGGTGCTTTCGTGGTCGTCCCAGATCACGATCATCGGGTATTGCTGGTGCACCGCCTGCAGGTCCACGTCGCCCTTGTACTGGGCGTGGCGCTGGCGGTAGTCCTCCAGGGTCACCATTTCGTGGGGCGGCTGCGGGTCCCGGTCGGGCACGTCGCCGTACTCGCCGATGCCGTATTCATACAGGTAGTCGCCCAGGTGCAGCACGAAATCCAGGTCGCCGTGCTCGGCCAGGGTCTTGTAGACGGAAAAATAGCCGTGGGAAATATTGGCGCAGGAGACCACCGCGAACCGGGCCCGGTCCACGTAGCGGTCCGCCGCCGGCAAGGTGCGGGTGCGGCCGATGGGCGAGCGCTGGTCCGCCACGCTGAACCGGTAGTAATACCAGCGCCCCGCTTCCAGCCCGGTGGCGTCCTGTTTGACGCAGAAATCGTGCTCGGCGTCGGCCCGGGTCTCGAAGCGCGCCACCGGATCCAACAGCGCCGCGTCCCGGGCCACCGTGACGGTCACCGGTATCGGGCCCGACGTCTCCTCCCGAGGGGTAACGCGGGTCCACAGCATCACCCGGTCGGCGAGCGGATCACCGGACGCCACCCCGTGGGAAAAGTCCACCCGCGGAACCCGGGGCTCCGAGGGCGCCGGGGTCTCCGGCGTTTCCGGTTGATTGGGCGCCGCCGAGGACGGCGGCGGCGAATCGGATGAACTCCCCCCGCCACAACCGGCTACCCAGGTGGCGGCACTGCCCACGGCCATGGCCTGTACCAGACGACGACGCTTGCGATCCATACCCCGATCTCCCTAGGGCCTGTTCACACTACTTGCATCGCGCCTGCTGGATGCCCTTTTTGCTTCCAGCTAGGCGGAGGGAGCGCCGTTTGGTCATTCCAAATAAGCGACCGACAACGACGCCGGGGGCAAAAAGGGCTCCAGCCCTTCGGGTTGCGGCTAAAAAACCACCCCTCCGCGTTGCTCGTCGTTTATTTGGAGTCACCAAACTTCTCTCCTCGCGCCTTGATGGGTGGCTTTTTAGCCGCAACAGGCGCGATGCAAGTAGTGTGAACAGGCCCTGAATAAAGAATGAAGGCAAAGCGTAAGCAGGAAGTTGCACTTAAACAGTTGCACGGCCGTACTAAACTGTTGCGCTCTGTAAAACCCTGTAAACGCCCAGCGAAGATTGACAAGGCGATGACAGGCGCGCGGCCGTTGCGTGAAATCGAAGGCGCACGGGGCTTGAATTACCGGTGCCGGAGACGCAATGCTGGGGGTAGGCCGTATTGTAGAGACGGCACTTTTAAGCCAATCAGGAGGAGAGCATGCGCATTACTGTGGAAGGCGTGAACGAAGGCCAGCCGATTCCCGGCCCGTTCGCATTCGCGGTACCCGATCCCAAAGAACACATGAGCCTGAGCGACAACCGCAACCCCAAGGTGGTGTGGGACGGTGTACCGGAAGGCACCCGTGGCTTCGCCCTGCTGGTGGTGGACCCGGACGCGCCCACCGATGCCTCCGACGTGAACCAGGACGGCAAAACCGTGCCCGCGGATCTGCCCCGGGCGGATTTCTACCACTGGGTTCTGGTGGATATTCCCGCCGACGTGCGGCAGATCGATGAAGGCGAGGACGCCGACGGCGTGGTGCCGCGCGGCAAGGAGATCGGGCAAACCGCGAAAGGCATTCGCGGCGCCAACGACTACACCGACTTCCTGGCCGGCGACCCGGACATGAAAGGCGTCTATGGCGGCTATGACGGCCCCTGCCCGCCCTGGAACGACGAGCGGCTGCACCACTACACCTTCACCGTCTACGCGCTGGACGTGACGTCCCTGGGCCTGAGCGGTGAAATTCGCGGCCCCCAGGTGGTGGAAGCCATGCAGGGCCACATTCTCGACCAGGCCAGCGTGACCGGCACCTACACCCTGAACCCCAACGTCTAGCCGCAAGCCAGGGCATGGCAAGAGCCCGTGGGAGCGGGCCTTGCCCGCGAAAGGGGCGAAGCCCCGGCAGGATTCCAGAGACCTCGTTAACGATGGCGCCGACAATACGCCTCTGGTATCCCGCCGGGTGGCCAGGGCCACCCTTTCGCGGGCAAGGCCCGCTCCCACAAGGGGCACCGACCCCGCCTCTGCTGCACCCTGAATCCTGCATCGCCCCGCTAGCGGCAAGGCCTTTGCTCTAGCACGGCTTGCTTGCGGCTTGAAGCGTGCATCTATACGACCGTGAACGCCCCTGGCAAATGCTGCCGCAGGGTGATCAGGTTTTCTTCCCGCACGTCCATATCCCCGAAGCAATTGGCCACCGTGCCCGTATAGCGCAGCCCGTCCGCCTGGATCGCCTCGGCGGTGAGCAGCGCATGGCTGATGCAGCCGAGCTTCATGCCCACCACCTGGATCACCGGCAGATTCAGCTCCACCGCCAAGGCAGACAGCATTTCCCGGTCGTTGAGCGGCACCCGCCAGCCGCCGGCGCCCTCCACCAGCACCAGATCCGCCGGATGGCTGCTCAGGGCACCGCGCACATAGCCGGCCAGTTGCGACAGGCTGATCCGCCGCCCCTCCTGCCGGGCGGCGATGTGCGGCGCGATGGCCGCTTTCAGCGCCACCGGGTTGACCACGTCATAGGGCAGCGCCAGCGACGACGACGCCATCAGATTCACGGCGTCCTCGTTGCGCAGCCCGTCGGCGGTCTCCTCACAGCCGGCGGCGATCGGCTTGAGCCCATAGCAGCTCAGGCCCGCCTCCCGGGCCCGTTCCAGCAGCCGGCAGCTGACCCAGGTTTTGCCCACCTCGGTGTCGGTGCCGGTGATAAAGAACACGCCCTTGAGAGCGGGCAGCGGGGGACGTTCGGGGGAAGGGGTATCAGCCATGGGGTTCCTTGATTGCTTCTACGAACAGCACGTCCCAGGTGAGCGGCAGCCCGGCCGGCTGGCGGCGTGCTTCGTAGGCGTCGCACAGGGCCCGCCAGGCCGCTTTGCCGGTGAGGCCGGTAGCGCCGCCCTGCACATGGTCGACGCCGGTGGCCTTGAAGGCCCGGACCAGGGTTCTCACGTCCGGATAGTGCTCGGTGAACGCCATCCGCCGCCATTGCTGGGGGAACAGGCCGGCGCCCTCGAGCGCCCGGCGCCAGTCGGTCTCCGCCGGCAGACGGTTCAGGCGCGGGCGGCGGGTGCCGTCGGCGGCGGCCCAGCTGTCGCGCAGTTCGTGCAGCGAGCCGGCCAGCGGCACCGCCAGCAACAGGTGGCCGCTGGGCACCAGCACGCGGGCCGCTTCCGCCATGGCCCGCGCCGGCAGGCACCATTGCAACGCGAAGCTGGAATACACCAGCCCCAGGCCGGCGTCGGCCAGCGGCAGTCTTTCCGCGTCCGCGCACAGCGGCTGGAAGCGCTCGCCGGTGCGCCCACGCGCCCGGGCCTCCGCCAACATCGACGGCGACAGGTCCACCGCCAGCCAGCGGCTGTCCGGCCAGCGGCTCTGCTGACGCCGGGCCAGGGGCGCGGTGGCGCAGCCCAGCTCCAGGGCGCGGCTGTCGGGCAGCTCCTCCGGCGCCATGTCCAGCAGGCTGAGCGCGCAGGCCAGCTGCAGGCCGGCGTGGGCGTCGTAGCTGGGCGCGGCGCGACCGAAACGGTCGCTCACCGCCGCCTTATCCATCAATGAGCTGGTGTCGGCGATAGAAGTCATAAACGGCCCGGGTAAAGGTATCGGGGGCGGACAGGAACGGCACATGGGCGACCTGCTCGATCAGCGCGGTGTCGCCGCGCTCGTTCAGCAGCGGCTCGACCGCGGCCATGGCCGCCGCCGGCACGATGTTGTCGCGCGCGCCGAAGATCATACGCAGCGGCACTTCCAGCGCCGCCAGGTCGCCGCGCAGGTCGGTGTCGCGCAGAATCGCGAGCCCTTCGCGCAGCGCCCGGTGGGCGGGCAGCCCGCAGAAGTAGAGAATCTCCTTAAGCCGCGCCACGTCCTGGCGCATGCTCTCGGCACCCTTGCAGTTGAGCGCCAGGAAGCGCACCAGGGTGCCTTCATAATCCTCGCGGCACATCTGCTCGAAGGCGTTGAAGATGTCCGGCTTCATCGCCGCCGGCCAGTCGTCGGCGGCGGTGAAGCGCGGCGTGGTGGCCACCGTGACCACCGATTGCACCCGGTCCGGGTGATCCAGCGCCAGCCGCAGCGCCACCAGCCCGCCCAGGGACCAACCCAGCAGATGGGCGCGCGCCGGCATCACCGCGGCCACCTGGTCGGCCAGGAAGTCCAGGGTGTAGGGGTCATTGGGCAGCGGGCTCTGCCCCATCCCCGGCAGGTCCACCACCGTGACCCGGAAGCGTTCCAGCAGCGCCGGCACGATGTCGTCGAAGACGATGGCGTGCAGGCCCCAGCCGTGGATCAGCACGATGTCCCGGGCCTGGTCGTCGCTGACGCCGGTGGCCTTGTAGGTGTTGTGGAAAGGAATCAGACGCGGCATGCATTGTCCTCCAGGGCGCCCAGCAGACGGTCCACGTCCGCCTCCCGGTGCGCGGCGGAAAGGGTGACGCGCAGGCGAGCCTGGCCCTCCGGCACGGTGGGCGGGCGGATCGCGGACACCAGCACGCCGTGCGCCGCCAGGGCGCGGCTCAGCGCCAGCGCGGCGCCGTCGTCGCCGATCAGGATCGGCTGAATGGGGGTGTCGGAATCCATCAACGTATAGCCCAACTCGGCGGCGCCACAGCGGAACCGCTGGATCAGGGCGTTCAGATGCGCCCGGCGCTGCGGTTCACGGCGCGCCTTGTCCAGGCTCACCAGGGTGGCGGCGGCCACGGCGGCGGGCATGGCGGTGGTGTAGACATAGGTGCGGGCGAACTGGATCAGGGTTTCGATCAGTTCGTTGGAGCCGGCCACAAAGGCGCCGGCGGTGCCCAGCGCCTTGCCGAGGGTGCCCATGTAGACCGGCACCCGCCCATTGACCCCCTGCGCGAACGCGGTGCCCCGGCCCTGGCCGTCCAGCACGCCCAGGCCGTGGGCGTCGTCCACCATCAACCAGGCATCGCCCGCTTCGCAGGCGTCCAGATAGGCGGCCAGCGGCGCCTGGTCGCCGTCCATGCTGAACACACCGTCGGTGACCACCAGCTTGCGCCCGGCGTCGCTGCGCGCCAGTTGCCCGGCCAGGGCGGCGGCATCGTTGTGGGCGAAGCGCCGGAAGCGGGCGCCGCTGAGCAGGCCCGCGTCCAGCAGGGAGGCGTGGTTAAGGCGGTCCTGGAACAGGGCGTCGCCCTTGCCGACCAGGGCGGTAATGGCGCCGATATTGGCCATGTAGCCGGTGGAGAACAGCAGCGCCCGCTCGCGGCCGGTGTGCGCCGCCAGGGCCTCTTCCAGCTGCTGGTGCGGACGCTGGTGGCCGCACACCAGGTGGGAGGCGCCGCTGCCCACGCCCCAGCGGTCGGCGGCGTCGCGGAACGCCGCCACCACCTCCGGGTCGCCGGCCAGGCCCAGGTAGTCGTTGGCGCAGAAGTTCAGGTGTTCGCGGCCGTCCACCATCGCGGTGCGGCCACAGGGGCCGTCCATCAGCGTCGGCTGGCGGAAGCGCTGCCGGGCGCGCCGTTCGTCCAGGCGCGCCGTGAGATCGAAAGCCAAGGGGGTGACTCCGCGCGGTTCAGGCGTCCAGCTTCCGGTGGGCAGGGCGGCCGGTGTCCTTGTCCAGCACGTGCTTGGCGCCGCGCCGGCTCTGCCCGCTGTACGCCAGCGCATCGTGGTACAAGCCGCTCTGCGCCGCTTCGTTCTCCGCCACTTGCTGGCGCAGCGCTTCCTCGTGGGCCTCGTCGGAGGCTTCGTGGCGCGGGTCCAGGGAATGGATGCCCAGGCGCTGGAACAGCTGATGGTCGTGGGTGGCTTCCGGGTTGTCGGTGGTCAGCAGACGCTCGCCGTAGAACATGGAGTTGGCGCCGGCCATGAAGCACAGGGCCTGGGCCTCGTCGTTCATCTCCTGGCGCCCGGCGGCCAGCCGCACATAGGACTTGGGCATCAGAATCCGCGCCACCGCCACGGTGCGCACGAACTCGAACGGGTCCAGATCGTCCACGTCGGACAGCGGCGTGCCTTCGATCTTCACCAGCATGTTGATCGGCACCGACTCCGGATGCTCCGGCAGGTTGGCCAGCTGTTGCAGCAGGCCGACCCGGTCGTTGCGGTTCTCACCCATGCCGACGATGCCGCCGCAGCACACCTTCATGCCGGCGTCGCGCACATTGGCCAGGGTGGTCAGGCGGTCGCTGTAGGTACGGGTGGTGATCACCTGGCCGTAGTATTCCGGCGAGGTGTCCAGGTTATGGTTGTAGTAGTCCAGGCCGGCCTCGGCCAGGCTCTGTGCCTGCCCCTCGTCGAGCATGCCCAGGGTCATGCAGGTTTCCAGCCCCAGGGATTTCACCTGGCGCACCATGTCCAGCACATAGGGCATGTCCTTGGCGCGCGGGCTGCGCCAGGCCGCCCCCATGCAGAAGCGCGAAGCGCCTTTTTCCTTGGCGGCGCGCGCCTCTTCCAGCACCCGCTCCACTTCCAGCAGCTTCTCTTTTTCCAGCTCGGTGTTGTAGTGGCCGGACTGGGAGCAGTACTTGCAGTCTTCCGGGCAGGCGCCGGTCTTGATCGACAGCAGCGTGCTGACCTGCACCGCGTTGGGATCGAAGTGCTGGCGGTGCACGGAGGCGGCCCGGAACAGCAGGTCGTTGAACGGCAGGGTGAATAGCGCCTCGATTTCACCGCGGTGCCAATCGTGGCGTACGGCGTTCGGGGCGGCGTCGGACAGGGGCGTGGCGGCGGCTACAGTCATGATGAAATCTCTCTGAACAGTCCGCATCAGACTAGCAGCGCGCCGGCCCCTGTCAACTTCCAAGAAGTAACAAGGTTAACCAATGATCACTTATTAACCAGTTATGCTCCTAAAAGTTGTAGTTGAGCTTGAGACTGTATTGACGGGCGTCGCCGTAGTAGCCGCCGTTATAGAAGCCCAGGTTGTTGTAGTACTTCTCGTCGGTGAGGTTGCTGACATTGGCGGTCACCGCCAGGGCCGGGCTGAAGCGGTAGCGGGCCATCAGGTCCACCAGGGTGTAGCTGTCCTGGACGAATTTGTATTGGCCACTCTGGCCCGGGCGGTCCACGAAGGCGTAGATCCGGTTTTGCCAGGCCACGCCGGCGCCGACCGTCAGGCCGTCAAACCGGCCGCTCAACCGGTAGCGGGTGGACAGGCGCACCATCTCCTCCGGGGAGGTGGTGTTCAGCTCGTCGCCGTCCGGGTCCTCGGTGACCCGGTGGGTGTAGCCGGCCAGCATCTGCCAGCGCGGCAGAATCTCGCCGGAGGCGGTCAGCTCGAAGCCGTTGGTCTGGGCGCCGTCCACGGCCCGGTAGGCCTCGGAATTGGGCGGTCCGCCGGGGATCGGCTGGCCGGTGCCCTCGGCCAGGTTGTCCTGATCGACGCGGAACACCGCGACGCTGGTGTTCAAGCGGCCGTCGCGGAACTCGCTCTTCAGACCCGCCTCGTAACTGTTGCCCTCTTCCGGATCGAGTATCCGGTTGTTCAGGTCCCGCTGGGTTTGTGGCTGGAAGATGCTGGTGTAGCTGGCGTAGACGGAGTGCCGGTCGGTGAGGTCGTACACCACGCCGGAGAAGGGCACCACTTCCCCGTTTTCCTGGTAGCGCTCGGCGAAGTCTCCGCTCCAGTTGAAGCCGCCCCGGTCGACGCGCCAATCCACCACGCGGGCGCCGGTGATCACCGCCAGATCGTCGGTGGGTTTAAAGCGGGCGGTGGCGTACAGGCCGGTCTGTGAGGCGCGCTCGTTTTCGTCGGTGTTGATATCCCCCCACAGCGGCTTGGCCCGGTCGCCGTCCCAGGTAAAGAGATTGTCCAGAGTGCTGTCGAAGTTCACCGAGGGCTGCCCGATGTAGTCGACCTTGCTGCGCGAATAGCTGGCGCCGACGATCAGCTCATGGTGCCGGCCGAACAGTTCAAAGGGCCCGTTGGCGTAGGCATCGAAGGTATGCTGCTTCTTGTCCTCCAGATAGCGGCCGGACCAGAACGTGAGCCCGCTGCCGTCGCGGTTCAGGGTGCCGCCGCCGGCGGAGGCCAGCTGGGCGTCGTAGTTGTTTTCCTGGTAAGTGTAGGCCAGCTTGCTGTACCAGCCGCTGCTGAACTGGTGCTCCAGATTGACGAAGGCGGTGCGGGCTTCCTGGGCCCAGCTGCTCCAGTCGGTGGCCGGGTTGGTGTCCCGGTCCAGATCGGCGATGCCGCCGTCGCTGTAGAACAGCGGCACGCCGCCCCAGGTGGAGCCTTCCGGGTCGTAGTCCATGGAATCCACGCCCAGGGTGATCATGGTGTCCTCGGACAGGTCCGCCTCGATAACGCCGTAGAACACCTGCTTTTCATTCTCGTAATGATCGAGAAAAGACTCGCCCTGCTGGTAAGCGGTGACGAAGCGGCCGCGTACCCGGCCGTCTTCGGTCAGCGGGCCGCCCAGGTCCAGCTCGCCCCGGTAGCCGTCCCAGCTGTTGGCTGAAAGGCCCGCCTGGCCGGCGAATTCCCGGGTGGGTTTCTTGCGCACCAGGTTGATGGTGGCGGACGGGTTGCCGATGCCGTGCAGCAGGCCGCTGGCGCCGCGCAGCACTTCGATGCGGTCGTAGATAAAGGTGTCCGCGTGGGCGCTCTGCTTGCCCAGGGTGCTGCTGCGCATGGACGGCATGCCGTCATAGAGAAAATTGGTGATCTCGAAGCCGCGGGCGCTGAAGGTGAGCCGTTCGGTGTCCTGGGCGTTGACGGTGACCCCGGGGGTCCGCTGCATCACCTCGGCGACGCTGTTGAGGTCGAAGTCCTCCATCTGCTCACGGGTGATCACGGTCACCGACTGGGGCGTTTCCCGGGGCGAGAGCACCATGCGGGTGGCGGTGTTGCTGGCGCCGCTGGTGTAGCTGCCGGACCCTTCCGTGATCATGCCGGCGTCATAGCCGTCCACCGAAGTGCCGACCACGTCGACGGCGTCCAGCTCGTGGGTGTCATCGGTATCGTCGTCGGCGGCGTACAGGTTGGCGCTACCGGCCAGGATCAGACAGATGGAGAGGCGGGTAAAACGTAACGCAGACATAGCAGTCCCCCAGTTGGTGTTTTCGACGATGGCTGGGGTTGACCTGGCTACGTCACTGGGCGGCAATGATAACCATTCTTATCTTCATGTCAAAAATACGTGAACCCGCTGCTACTTGGCTTACCGGATTTCCAGCCATGACCTACACGGCTTTGGGCCGATGTCGGCTGGGCAGGGCCCGGCCGCCGCGCCGATGATGATGGCACCCGACACCGAGGAAGACGGAGGACACGGATGTTGTTCGACCTTGCCGAACCCTGCCTGCTGTGCGGCCGGCGCAGCCCGCAGGGCCTTTGCCGGTTGTGCGCCGGCGAGCTGCGTGACGGCGGCGCCCTGTACGACCCGCTCTGCCGCTGCGGGCTGCCCGGCACCGAGCAAGGGGGGCTGTGCGGACGCTGCCTGCGGCGGCCGCCGCCGTTCACCAGTACCTACTGCCACTGGGTCTATCAGTTTCCGCTGGACCGGCTGATCAACGCCTACAAGCACAGGGGCTGCCTGCCGGCGGAACGGGCCCTGGAACCCTTGCTGCGCGAGCAGCCGCTGCCCTGGCCGGACGCCGAGGTGCTCTGCCCCCTGCCCGCCCACTGGCGGCGCCGGCTGGCCAGGGGCTTCGACCAGGCGGAGCGGCTGGCGCTGATACTGGCCCGCCACTGGCAGCGTCCGGTGGCGCCGCTGCTGCTGCGCCACCGGCCCACCGGCCATCAGCAGGGGCTGGGCCGCGCGGAACGGGTGCGCAACCTGCGCCACGCCTTCCTGGCGCGGCCCGGCGCCCAATACCGCCGGATTCTGCTGATCGACGATGTGATGACCACCGGCACCTCCGCCCGCGCCGCCAGCCGTGCCCTGCTGGAAGGCGGCGCCAAGGAAGTGCGCGTCTGGGCCCTGGCGAGAACTCTGCAGCAAGAGCGCTAACGCCATCTACAAAGTACGGTTTGTGGGAGCGAGCCCGGCTCGCGAAAGGCCGCCAAAGGCGGCCGGCAGGATCCCAGAGACGTTATTTTCGCCTGTCTGGCATCAGACACCACGGGTCCGTCATAATGCACGCTTCGTTCCGCAAACGGTCGCGCCCATGAAAATCAGCATCGCCCAAGGGCATAACCCGCCGCACAACATCAACGGCATCACCGTGATCATCGATGTGATCCGTGCCTTCACCACCAGCCACGAAGCGTTTCTGGGCGGTGCCAGCCATATCTACCCGGTGTCCAGCGCCGACGACGCTTTCCGGCTGCGCGAAGACTACCGGGAAGGCCTGCTGGTGGGCGAGGTGCAGGCGCTGCCCATCGACGGCTTCGACCACGGCAACTCGCCCTGGGAAATACGCCACACCGACGTGCGCGGCCGCTATCTGATCATGCGCACCACCAACGGCGTGGCCGCCACCCTGCGCGCCCGCGACAGCCGCCAGGTGCTGGTCGGCGCGCTGATCAACGCCGAAGCCACCGCCAACTACATCCGCGAACAGAACCCGGACACCGTGGTGCTGGTGGCGTCCCACCCCACCGGCGACGAGGATGTGGCCTGCGCGGAATACATCCGTGGCCTGCTGGGCGGCGAGGGCATCAGCCTGGAGCAGGCCCGCGAGCGCACCCGCAATGCCTTCGCGGCGAAGAAATTCCTGGACGGCAGCCACCCGCGCCTGCGCCCCCAGGACATCGACATGGCCGCCTCCAGCGCCGGCCCGGACGCCCTGATCATGGGCGTGACCTACGAGCCGGTGCCGCGCATCGACGTGATCCGACGCGCCTCCTGACCTTTTCCATCAACTCCGCCGCTCCCCTTGATCAATGACGGCCCGGCGGGCGCCTGATAGCGTCCCAGGGCATTAACTCATTGCCTGGAAAGCCTCATGATCGAGTGGAACGAACAACAGCAGATGATCCAGAAGATGGTGCGCGACTTCGTGGCCAAGGAAGTGGTGCCCAACCTGGACGATATCGAATACAACGGCGTGCCGCCCTACGACATCCTGCGCAAGATGATCAAAACCTTCGGCATGGACGTGATGGCGACGCAGAACTACGAGAAGCAGATCGCCCGCGAGAAAGCCGCCGCCGAAAACGGCGAGGACGCCCCCACCAAGAAGAAGGACGGCCCCTCCGAGGGCGCCGGCGACCAGGCGGCGATGACCATGATCCCGATCATTGAGCTGAGCCGCCACGCCCAGGGGCTGGTGACCGCCATGGGCGTGTCCATGGGGCTCACCGGCGGCGCCATCATGAGCAAGGGCACCATCGAACAGAAAGAGCGCTGGGCGCTGCCGCTGCTGACCCTGGAGAAAGTGGGCGCCTGGGCGATCTCCGAGCCCAACTCCGGCTCCGACGCCTTCGGCCAGATGAAGACCCTGGCGAAGCGCGACGGCAACGGCGGCTACATCATCAACGGCAGCAAGACCTGGATCACCAACGGCCCCTACGCCGACACCATCGTGCTGATCTGCAAGCTGGATGAGGAAGGCGTGGAACCCAAGGACCGCAAGATCGTGTCCTTTATTCTCGACGCCGGCATGGAAGGCCTGGAGCAGTCCAAGCCGTTCAAGAAGATGGGCATCGGCTCGTCACCCACTGGCGAGCTGTTCTTCAGTGACCTGAAGGTGGGCGCCGACCGCCTGCTCGGCGGCAGCGAGACCAGCTACGGCCGCTCCGGCGCCAAGGCCACCTTCATGCAGGAACGCGCCGGCGTGGCCGCCATGGCCCTGGGGATGGTGGAGCGCGCGCTGGAACTGTCCACCGCCTACGCCCGTGACCGCGCCCAGTTCGGCCGCCCGATCGGCGACAACCAGTTGATTCAGCTGAAGCTGGCGAAGATGGAAGTGGCGCGCGCCAACCTGCAGAACATGGTGTTCCGCTATATCGAGATGACCGCCGCCGGCAAGCAGATGAGCCTGGCCGAGGCCTCGGCGATGAAACTGTACGCCGCCCAGACCGCCATGGAGGTGTCCACCGAGGCGGTCCAGGTGCACGGCGGCTACGGCTACATGCGCGAATCCCGCGTGGAGCAGCTGATGCGCGACGCCAAGATCCTGCAGATCTACGCCGGCACCGACGAGATGCAGATCATCGCCATCGCCCGGGACCTGCTGGGCAGAGGCTGAGCGGCGCAAGCGGCAGGCTTGGAGCTTGCCGCTGGAAGCTTGTAGCCTTGAAGCTGCCAGCAACAAGGAGGATTCCCCATGGCACTACAGCAACAGCATTGCGAAGCCTGCCGCGCCGACGCGCCCCGTATCAGCGATGAGGAAGCGGGCAAGCTGCGCGGCGAGATTCCGGACTGGAAACAGGTGGAGGAAGACGGCGAAGAGAAACTGCAGCGCCAGTTCAAGTTCAAGGACTTCGCCCAGGCTCTCGCGTTCACCAACCAGGTCGGCGACCTGGCCGAAGAGGAGGGGCACCACCCTGCCCTGCTCACCGAATACGGCAAGGTCACGGTGACCTGGTGGACCCATAAGATCGGCGGCCTGCACCGTAACGACTTCATCTGCGCGGCGAAGACCGACGCGCTGTTCGACAAAAGGACCTGAGGTCGAATGGACTCACCCGCTCCCTGGACGCTGAGAGGGCACGCCTACGTGTGCGCCCTGGCGATGCCCGATGCCCTGCGTCGGCCGCAAGGCGGCACCGCCGAAGCACTCGGCCCGGCGACCGGCCGCCTCGGGGTGGTCATGTTCGTGGATTACCAGCGTTCAGAAGTGGGGCCGTATCGGGAGTTGTTGTTCATGCCCGGGCCCTGTCGCTTTCCGGACGGTCACCGGCGCTGGTCGATCGGCCGCATCTATGTGTCCAGCGAAGACAGCGCCCGCAACGGCAACCGCAACTGGGGCCTGGACAAGCGCGTGGCCTCCTTCCGGGTCGAGCGAACCCGCTACGGCGAGAGCGTGACCGTGCGCTACCAGGACCGGGACATCGCCGGTCTGACCCTGAAGCGGCGCGGTCCCGCCCTACCCGTACTCGGACCCTGGCTGCCCGAGCGCTGGCGCCGGCTGGGCCAGGTGCGCGACAACCAGCAATTCGTCTTCGCGCCCTCGGTGCGGGGCCGCCTGGGCGTTGCCAGCCTGAGCGATGCCTGGGGCAACGGGAAGGATTTCCCGCAGTTGCAGTACGGACGCGGACGCGGCTCTCTGTACCTGCCGGACTTCCACCTCGACTTCCCCGAAGCGGATATCCGACCCCTGTCCTGAACCTTACGGTGACCGGAAGCATCACACGGCTGTCGCTTCGCGACAGCCGCCCCGCCCACGCCCTTTGCTAGCATGGGTCACGGCAATCAGGAGAGACCCATGGCTTTAAGCGAAGAGCAAAAAGAACAAATCAAAGCGGCGTCCGATAAAACCTTTCCGTTCGTGGAACGCTGCGGCGCCCGGACCCTGGACGTGGACCGTGGCTACTGCAAGATGATGATGCCGCTGGCGCCCAACCTGAACCACGTCGGCATCATGTACGCGGGCGCCCTGTACACCATCGCGGAGCTGCCCGGCGGCGTGATCTATATGTCGTCGTTCGACACGCGGCGCTTCTACCCGATCGTTAAGGACATGCGGATCCGTTTCCGCCGCCCGGCCGCCACCGATGTGACCGTGGAAGTGCGCATCACCGACGAGGAAATCGAACGCATCCAGTCCGAAGCGGACGCCAACGGCAAATGCGATTTTGAATGGGATACCGAGATCAAGGACGAAAAAGGGGAAGTGGTGGCGCTCACCCATAACGTCTATCAGCTGCGAAAAATCGGCAGCTGAAGCGGTACAGGTAAAGGGTCAAAGCGACATCCGCAATTCGTTGCCGCTTTCGCAAAGGCGTATTGACAGGCTTTGTTCGTCGGGGCTAGCCTGAAATCGCACTCCGATGAGGCACGGAGCCCGGGGGTGCGTTTCCGACATGAGAGTCTGGAAATCTCGCGCGGCCTTCGGGCCGCGCTTTTCATTTACGCTCGCCCAGCTCCACCACCGCTTCGATAAATACCTTGGCGTGCTCCGGGTCCACTTCCGGCGTAATGCCGTGCCCCAGATTGAAGATGTGCCCCGGGTGATCGCCGAAGTCATCGAGGATGCGCGCCACCTCGGCGCGAATCGCCGCCGGTGAAGCGTACAGCACCGCCGGATCCATATTGCCCTGCAGCGCTACCCGGTCGCCGACGCGGCGGCGCGCCTCGCCGATGTTGATGGTCCAGTCCAGGCCCAGGGCGTCACAGCCGGTATCCGCCATGGATTCCAGCCACAAGCCGCCGTTCTTGGTGAACAGGATCACCGGCACCTTGCGGCCCTCGGCGTCCGGCTCCAGCCCGTCGACGATGCGCTGCATATAGCGCAGCGAAAACGTCTGGTAGGCCTCCGCGGACAGGGCGCCGCCCCAGGTATCGAAGATCTGCACCACCTGGGCGCCGTGGCGGATCTGGGCGTTCAGATAATCGGTCACCGCCAGAGCCAGCTTGTCGAGCAGCGCGTGGGCCAGTTCCGGCCGGTTGTAGACCATCCCCTTGAGATGGCGGAAATCCTTGCTGGGCCCGCCTTCCACCACATAGGTGGCGAGCGTCCAGGGGCTGCCGGAGAAGCCGATCAACGGCACCCGTCCGTTCAACGCGCGGCGGATGGTGCTCACCGCGCGCATCACGTAATCCAGGTCCGCTTCCGCGTCCGGTACCGGCAGCGCGGCGATCTCTTGCTCGGTGCGCACCGTCTTGCGGAATTTGGGGCCCTCGCCGGGCTCGAAGTACAAACCCAGCCCCATGGCGTCGGGAATGGTGAGAATGTCGGAAAACAGAATCGCCGCGTCCAGCGGGTAACGCTCCAGCGGCTGCAGCGTCACCTCGCAGGCCAGTTCCGCGTTGCGGCACAGGTCCATGAAGGACCCGGCCTGCTCCCGGGTGGCCCGGTACTCCGGCAGATAACGACCGGCCTGGCGCATCATCCAGATCGGCGTACGGTCCACCGGCTGGCGGGCCAGGGCTTTCAACAAGCGGTCATTCTTCAGCGGCGCGTGCACCATAAAATTCAAACGTCCAGGTAATCGAGGATGCCTTTGGCGGCTTCGCGGCCTTCCCAGATGGCGGTCACCACCAGGTCGGAGCCGCGCACCATGTCGCCGCCGGCGAAGATCTTCTCGTTACTGGTCTGGAACGGGAAGGTCTGCTTCTCCACGGCGGTGACGCGGCCGGCGTCGTCGGTGACCACGTTCTTGGCGTCGAACCAGTCGGACGGACTGGGACGGAAACCGAACGCCACGATCACCGCGTCGGCGGGCAGTACTTCCTCACTGTCGGGAATCGGCTCCGGACGACGACGGCCGTTGTTATCCGGCTCGCCGAGTTTGGTTTCCACCACTTTGACGCCCACCACCTTGCCGTTTTCACCGACCACCTCGATGGGCTGGCGGTTGAACAGGAACTGCACGCCCTCTTCCTTGGCGTTGGCCACTTCGCGGCGGGAGCCGGGCATGTTTTCCTCGTCGCGGCGGTAGGCGCAGACCACGCTGTCGGCGCCCTGGCGGATCGAGGTGCGGTTGCAGTCCATGGCGGTGTCGCCGCCACCCAGCACCACCACGCGCTTGTTGCTCACGTCGATGAAGTCCGCCGGATCCTTTTCAAAGCCCAGGTTGCGGTTGGCGTTGGCGACCAGGAACGGCAGCGCTTCGTGCACGCCGTCCAGATCCTCACCGGGGAAACCGCCTTTCATGTAGGTGTAGGTGCCCATGCCCATGAACACCGCGTCGAACTCTTCCAGCAGTTCGTCGATGGTCACGTCGGTGCCGACATCGGTGTTGAGGCGGAACTCGATGCCCATGCCCTCAAACACTTCGCGGCGCTTGGTCATCACCGGCTTTTCCAGCTTGAACTCGGGGATGCCGAAGGTCAGCAGGCCGCCGATTTCCGGATAACGGTCGAACACCACCGGCTTGACGCCGTTGCGCACCAGCACATCGGCGCAGCCGATGCCGGCCGGGCCGGCGCCGATCACCGCCACCCGCTTGTCGGTCCACACCACCTTGGACATGTCCGGGCGCCAGCCCATGGCCAGCGCCGTATCGGCGATGTACTTCTCGGTGGCGCCGATGGTCACCGCGCCGAAGCCGTCGTTGAGCGTGCAGGCGCCTTCACAGAGACGGTCCTGCGGGCAAACGCGGCCGCACACTTCCGGCAGGGAGTTGGTCTGGTGCGCCAGCTCCACCGCTTCCATCAGGTTGCCTTCGCTGATCAGCTTCAACCAGTTGGGGATGTAGTTGTGCACCGGGCACTTCCACTCGCAGTACGGGTTGCCGCAATGCAGACAGCGATGCGCCTGGTGTTCCACTTCCCGGGTTTCATACGGGTAGTAGATTTCCTCGTAGCGGTCCTTGCGCTGCTCGATGTCCTTCTTCTTCGGGTCCACCCGGGGGACATCAAGAAACTGGAAATGGTTGTTTAAACGTTCAGCCATGTTGTTCCCCGTTATGCCGGATTCGCACGCGTGCTTTTGAGCAGATCTTCCAGGCTGGCCGCCTTGGGCTTAACCAGCCAGAATTTACGGCTCATGGCATCGAAATTATCAAGAATGTACTGGCCCCATTCGCTGCCGGTCTCTTCCACGAATTCATGGATCACGTGGCGCAGATGACTGCGGTGGGATTCGGTGGCCTCGGAGCTGATGCGGTGCAGCTCGATCAGTTCCGGGTTCACCCGGTCGAAGAAATCGTTGTCTTCGTCCAGCACATAGGCGAAGCCGCCGGTCATGCCGGCACCGAAGTTATGCCCGGTGCGGCCCAGAACGGTGACGCAGCCGCCGGTCATGTACTCACAGCAGTGATCGCCGGAGCCTTCCACCACGGCGTGCACGCCGGAGTTACGCACCCCGAAACGCTCGCCGGCGGTGCCGGAGGCGAACAGCTTGCCGCCGGTGGCGCCGTACAGGCAGGTGTTACCGATGATCGCGGTGTCCTGGGTCTTGAACGGGCTGCCCTTGGGCGGACGGATCACCACCTTGCCCCCGGCCATGCCCTTGCCGACGTAATCGTTGGCGTCGCCTTCCAGGTACAGGTGCAGACCGCCGGCGTTGAACACCCCGAAGCTCTGCCCGGCGGTGCCGGTGAAGCGCGCCCGGATCGGCGCGTGGTCCATGCCCAGGTTGCCGTGGTGCTTGGCAATTTCGCCGGACACGGTGGCGCCCACGGAGCGGTCGCAGTTGGTGATGGTGTAATGGAACGAGCCGCCGGACTTGTTCTCCACGGCGGTGCGCATTTCCTCCACCATCTTGCGGTTGAGCGTGCCCTTGTCGAACGGCTCGTTGCGCTCCACCTGACAGTGGGTCGGCTTGTCCGCGGCGATGTGGTCGTTGCGCAGCATGGGCGTCAGGTCCAGACGCTTCTGCTTGTCGGTGTTGCCTTCGATGCGCTCGAGCAGATCGGTGCGGCCGATCAGGTCCGGCAGGCTCTTCACACCCAGCGCCGCGAGCAGTTCACGCACTTCCCGCGCCACGAAGGTGAAGTAGTTGATCAGCAGTTCCGGGGCGCCGATAAAGTGCTCCTGACGCAGATCCTCACGCTGGGTGGCCACGCCGGTGGCGCAGTTGTTCAGGTGACAGATACGCAGGTACTTACAGCCCAGCACCACCATCGGCACGGTGCCGAAGCCGAACGACTCGGCGCCGAGAATGGCCGCCTTGATCACGTCCAGGCCGGTCTTCAGGCCGCCGTCGGTCTGCAGCCGGATCTTGTCGCGCAGGTCGTTGGCGCGCAGCGCCTGGTGCGCCTCGGACAGCCCCAGCTCCCAGGGGGAGCCGGCGTAGCGGATCGAGGTGAGCGGGCTGGCCGCGGTGCCGCCGTCGTAACCGGAGATGGTGATCAGGTCGGCGTAGGCCTTGGCCACGCCGGACGCCACCGTGCCGACACCGGGCTCGGACACCAGCTTCACCGACACCTGGGCCGCCGGGTTGACCTGCTTGAGGTCGAAGATCAGCTGCGCCAGGTCCTCGATGGAGTAGATGTCGTGGTGCGGCGGCGGAGAGATCAGCGTCACGCCGGGCACCGAGTGCCGCAGGCGGGCGATCAGCGCGTTCACCTTGCCGCCGGGCAGCTGGCCGCCCTCGCCGGGCTTGGCGCCCTGGGCCACCTTGATCTGCAGCACTTCGGCGTTGACCAGGTAATGCGGGGTCACACCGAAACGGCCGGAGGCGATCTGCTTGATCTTGGACACCCGCTCGGTACCGAAGCGGGCCGGGTCTTCGCCGCCCTCACCGGAGTTGGAGCGGCCACCGAGGCGGTTCATCGCCGTGGCGATGGCCTCATGGGCCTCCGGGCTGAGCGCGCCCAGGGACATGCCGGCGGAGTCGAAGCGCGGCAGGATGTTCTCGATCGGCTCGACCTCGTCCAGGTCGATGGCGGGCACATCCTGGCGCACGTGCAGCAGGTCACGCAGGGTGGCGATGGGGCGGTCGTTGACCAGCGCCGCGTACTCCTTGTACGCGTCGTAGTCGCCGTCCTGGGTGGCCCGGTGCAGGGCATGGATCACGTCCGGGTTGAAGGCGTGGTATTCCTTGCCGTGGATGTACTTGAGCACACCGCCCGGGTCGATCGGCTTGCGCTGCTTCCAGGCGTCCTTGGCGATGATCTTCTGGTCGTTCTCGAAGTCCTCGAAACCGGCGCCCTCGATGCGGCTCTGCACGCCGCGGAAGCACAGGTCCACCACGTCGCTGGCGACACCCACGGCTTCGAACAGCTGGGCGCCACGGTAGGAGGTGATGGTGGAGATCCCCATCTTGGAGAGGATCTTCATCAGGCCTTTGTTGATGCCCTTGCGGAAATTCTTCTGCAGCTCCACCGGGTCACCGATCAGCTCCCCGCTTTTCACCATGTCCGCGATCACGTCGTAGGTGAGGTAGGGGTAGACGGCGGTGGCGCCGAAGCCGAACAGCACCGCGAAGTGGTGCGCGTCGCGGGCGGTGGCGGTTTCCACCACGATGTTGGCGTCGCTGCGCAGGCCGCAGGCGGTCAGGTGGTGGTGCACCGCGCCGGTGGCCATCAGCGCGTGGATGGTGAGCTGGTCCTGCTGAATGCCGTGGTCGGACAGCACCAGGATGATCTTGCCGTCGCGCACCGCCTGGGCGGCCTGCTCGCACAACGCCTTGACCGCGCTTTCCAGGCCCTGGTCGGGCTGGTAGTGCAGCGACAGACGGGCATGGGCGTAGCCGGGCCGGTCGATCTTGAGCAGGTTGGTGAACTTGGAATGCGACAGCACCGGCGTGGACAGAATCGCCCGGTCGGCGTGGTCGGAGGTTTCCTCGAACACGTTCCGTTCGGAACCGACGCAGGTTTCCAGGCTCATCACGATCGCTTCGCGGAGCGGGTCGATGGGCGGGTTGGTGACCTGCGCGAACTGCTGCCGGAAATAATCGTAGAGCGGACGCTGGCGTTCGCTGAGCACCGCCATGGGGGTGTCGTCGCCCATGGAACCGGTGGCTTCCTGGCCGGCTTCCGCCAGCGGACGGATCACCTGATCGCGCTCTTCGAAGCTGATCTGGAAGAACTTCTGGTAGCTCAGCAGATCCTGCGGATCGATGTCGTCGGTACGCTCCACTTCGTGGTCGTAGTTGGCTTCAATGCGCAGCGCGCTTTCCTTGAGCCACTGACGATAGGGGTGACGCACCTTGAGACGGTTGTCGATATCGCTGGTGTGCAGCAGCTCGCCCTTCTCGATGTCCACGGCGAGAATCTGGCCGGGGCCGACACGGCCCTTGGCAACCACGTCTTCCGGCTGATAGCTGTACACGCCAATCTCGGAGGACAGGGTGATAAAGCCGTTCTTGGTGATCACCCAGCGGGCCGGACGCAGACCGTTACGGTCGAGCATGCAGACCGCGTGGCGGCCGTCGGTCATTACCAGACCGGCGGGGCCGTCCCACGGCTCCATGTGCATGGAGTTATATTCGTAGAAGGCGCGCAGATCCGCGTCCATGGTTTCCACGTTCTGCCAGGCCGGCGGCACCATCATGCGCACCGCGCGGAACAGGTCCATGCCGCCGGAAACCAGCACTTCCAGCATGTTGTCCATGCTCGAGGAGTCGGACCCTTCGCGGTTGACCAGCGGGCTCAGGTCGCTGAGGTTGGGCAGCAGTTCGTTCTCGAACTTGTTCTCCCGCGCCAGCGCCCAGTTGCGGTTGCCCTGGATGGTGTTGATCTCGCCATTGTGGGCCAGATACCGGAACGGCTGGGCCAGCGGCCACTGCGGCGAGGTGTTGGTGGAGAACCGCTGGTGGAAGACCACGATGGCGGTTTCCATGGTCTCGTCGCTGAGATCCGGATAGAACGCCGGCAGGTCCACCGGCATCATCAGGCCTTTATAGGAGACCACCGCCGAGGACAGGGAGCAGACGTAGAAGTAGCCGTCCGCTTCGATGCGCTTTTCCGCGTGCCGGCGGGCGAAGAACAGACGCCGGTTGAGCTGGTCGTCGGTGTCGCCCTCGGCGGCCACCAGCACTTGGTGGAAACCGGGCAGGGACTGCTTGGCCAGATCGCCCAGGCAGGACGGATCCGTGGGCACTTCCCGCCAGCCCAGCACATTGACGCCCTGGGCTTCCATCTGCTCCTGGAGCACCGCTTTCTGGGCGCGGGCGCGCTCGGCGTCCGGGTGGGTGAAGACCATCCCCACGGCATAGGTGTCGGGCAGGTCGATACCCTGCTCGCCGGCCACCTTGCGGAAGAAGGAGTCGGGCTTTTTCAGCAACAGACCGCAGCCGTCACCGGTTTTTCCATCGGCATTAATGCCGCCCCGGTGGGTCATGCAGGTGAGTGCTTCGATCGCGGTTTGCAGGAGCTCGTGGCTGGCCTTGCCCTCCATATGGGAGATCAGGCCGAAACCACAGTTGTCCCGGAATTCTCCGGGCTCATAGAGCCCACGCACCAGCTTGGAATTCTGCTGCATCAAAACCTTTCCTCTTGAAATTCAGAGACTTACAGAAGGCGGAACAGGCGTCGAAAAGACGGCGACGGCAAAAAAGGGATGTGCATTCTACACTTTGCGCCGATCAGCCACAAACGGGAAGACGGCACCGTCCAAACCGCACAGTGCCGGGTGGACCGCGCCGCGGGCAACTCTAGCGCAATTCGTTGCGTATCGAGCCCATATCCCGCGGGAAGGGGCCGCCGCGCCGCAGCGCCTCGGGCAGTTCGTCCCGGGCCGCCAAAGCCGCGTCACGGCTGGGATAGGGGCCCGCCAGCACCAGGTAGACCCGTTCATCACCCCGTTCCGCCCGGTAGTAGGCGCCGTTACGGTCGATCTGGTCAAGTACCCCGCGCGCTCCGTCTTCCCGGCCGGTGGCCACCAGCTGCAGAAACCACTCCCCATCGTCGCGGGTGGCCAGCCAGTCTTCCTGCTGGTAACCGAGGCGGGCGTCCAGCCCGGACAATTGCGGCTCGCCGCTGGAAACGGTGTCCGGCGTTTCCTCCTGCGCCGTTTCGGCGGGTTCGGCCTCGGCGGGCTCAGCGTCGGCCGTGGCGGCCTGCTCACCGGCGGGCTCCGGGGCTTCCGGCGCCGGCGGCGTGCGCACGTCTTCCGCTGCCGGCTCGGCGGCCACCTGCTCCGGCACGTTTTCCGCCTCTTCGAAGGTGCGGGCGGAATCGTGGTATTCGGCCAGGGCGCGGCGGGTGGTTTCCGGGTCGCCGCGTTCGCCGCTGCGTGCCGAACTCTCGCTTTGCGTGGCTTGCGGGGCCGGCTCCGCCGGATCTTGTGCCTCGGCCACCGGCTCCTTGGGCAGGTCCAGGCTCACCACCTGATCCTGCTCGGCTTCGTCGTCACCGCCGCTGGCCAGCCACAGCACCAGCACCACCAGCACCAGCGCGCCCACCGCCAGACCGTGCCGCCAGGGCACCGGCTTGTTGGCCAGCAGGCCGCCACCGCCGCCGGCTCTTGCCTCCAGCATCGGCAACAGCGCCGCGATGCGGCCGTCGCTCTCGTCGCTCAGATCGCGGGCTTCCTGGTCGTCCAGCGCCAGGGCGAAGCCCTGATCGGCGAATACGGCCACGTCGTCCGCGTCCAGCGGCGGCAGCACCAGCACGTCCTCCACGTTCAGTCCGGCGTCGCGCAGGTGCTCGGCGCTGCCCGGCTCGCCGCCGAACACATAGGTGAGGCGCTGCCCCAGCTTGGTTTTCAGGGACGCCATGGTGGCCAGGGCCTCGGACGGGGCCAGGTGGGCGTTGTCCACCACGATCACCAGGCTGGTGTCCGCCAGCGTCTGTTTGAGGGTGTCGGCCAGGTCGGCGCGCTCGATATCGAAGTGCACCAGCATGGCGTCCACCACCGCGTTGGCGCCCAGTTCCTCGGCGCCGTCCAGGCGGATCAGTTCGAAGTCCCCCACCAGGGACATGGAGAGCATGCCCAGCAGGGTGGAGACGCCGCTGCCGGCCTCGCCTTCCAGCACCGTGGTGGCGCCGTCGTGGGCGTGGCCGTTCAGGGCGTCGAGAAGGTCGCCGCGCTCGGCGCCCTCGTAGAAAAAATCCTCATCTCTCACAAAAGGCCTCGAGCGTTCGCGTCAATGCGTTCGGGTCGTATTCGCCTGTGACCAGGGCATCACCGATTTGGTTCAGCAACACCAGCCGCAGGCGGCCGTTCTGTACCTTTTTATCCAGCGCCATCAGCTCGCTGAAATCCGCCCGCGCCATCCCTTCCGGCGCGGTCACCGGCAGCTTCCAGGCCGCCAGACTGTCGCTCACCCGGTCCAGGTCGGCCTGCTTCAGCCGGCCCAGCTCCAGGGACATGCGCGCCGCCATCACCATGCCGGCGGACACCGCCTCACCATGCAGCCAGTCCCGGTAGCCGGTAAAGGTCTCCATGGCATGGCCGAAGGTGTGGCCCAGATTAAGCAGCGCGCGGTTGCCCTGCTCGGTTTCATCGGCGGCCACCACCTCGGCCTTGTTGCGGCAGCTGCGCAGGATCGCTTCCGCCACCGGCGCCGTGTCGCGGGCGGCCAGCGCCGCCTGATTGTCCAGCAGCCACTGGAAGAATTCCGGGTCGCGGATCAAGCCGTACTTGATCACCTCCGCCATGCCGGCGGCGAATTCCCGCTCCGGCAGGGTGTCGAGCACGGCGGTGTCGATCACCACCGCGCGCGGCTGATGGAAGGCGCCGATCATGTTCTTGCCGCGCGGGTGGTTGACGGCGGTCTTGCCGCCCACCGAGGAATCCACCTGCGCCAGCAGCGTGGTGGGCACCTGGATAAAGTCCACGCCGCGCTGGTAGCAGGCGGCGGCGAACCCCACCATATCGCCGATCACGCCGCCGCCCAGCGCCACCAGCGTGGTGGTGCGCGAATGCCGGTGGGCCATCAGGGCGTCGAAAATACGCTCCAGCGTGGCCAGGGTTTTATGCTGCTCACCGTCCGGCAGGATCAGGGTGTCGCACTGCAGGTCGCCCAGACCGCGGGTGACCGCGTCCAGGTAAAGCGGGGCGATGGTCTCGTTGGTGACCACCATCACCTGATTGCCGCGCACATGGCCGCGGATCAGGTCCTGCCCGAGCAGGCCGCGATCGATATAAATGGGGTAGCTGCGTTCGGCCAGCGACACATCAAGCTTCTGCATACGGCCTCGTAAAGCGGAGTGGGAGTGCGGGCATTATCGGCTGGCGTGGTCGGCCAGACAACCGAGTACCTGATCGGTCACTTTCTTGAGGTTACCGGAAGCGGTGGAGACCACGCCGTGCGCCACTTCCCGGTAGAGCGGATCGCGTTCCTGGAACAGCGCCTGAAGACGGGCCTCCGGGTCGCTGGTCTGCAGCAGCGGCCGGTTGCGGTCGTTGCGGGTGCGGGCCAGTTGCACCTCCACCGGCGTCCACAGATAGACCACGCAGCCACGCTCATGGAGGTGGCGGCGGTTCTCCTCCTGGGTGACCACGCCGCCGCCGGTGGCCAGAACAATGCCCGCCATGCCGGTCAGTTCGTCGATCACGTCGCGCTCGCGGCGTCGAAACCCCTCCTCGCCTTCCATATCGAAGATCCAGGGGATGTCGGCACCGGTTTTCTCTTCGATCACGCGGTCGGAATCGTAAAACGGGCGGCCCAGAACCTGGGCGAGGTGTCGGCCCAGGGTGCTTTTACCCGCACCCATGGGCCCGACTAAATACAGAGACGTGGAATCCTTTGGGTTCACCGACTAGCCATTGCGTCTTTCACCAGGCGAGGCGTGATAAAGATCAGCAGTTCCTGCTTGTTATCACGGTTCACCTTCTTGCGGAACAGGGCGCCCAACCAGGGGATATCACCCAGGAAGGGGGTTTTGACCGTGGATTCTATCTTTTCCTGCTGGAAAATGCCGCCCAAAACCACGGTTTCGCCGTCATTGACCAGAACCGTGGTTTCCACCCGGTTGGTGTTGACGGTGGGCGCGCTGGTGTCGGTGCCCAGGGAGTCGTTGTTGACCTTGAGCTGCATGATCACGTCGCCTTCCGGGGTCACCTGCGGGGTCACTTCCAGACGCAGCTCCGCCTCGATGAACTCCACCGCGGTGGCGCCGGACGCGGTGGCCACGTTGAAGGGCACCTGCTGACCGGAGGCGATCACCGCCGGCTGCTGATCGGCGGTCAGAACCTTGGGCGTGGCCACCAGTTCACCGTGGCCTTCCGCTTCCAGGGCGGACAGTTCCAGCTCGATCAGGCCGGAATCCAGGGAGGTGAAACCGATCGCGAAACGGGTGGCTTCCTGTGACGCCACACCCATGTCGACGATCAGGTCGTTGTTCTGCTCTTCGTCGAACTCCTCGAATTCACCCAGGGAGCCGTCGTCTTCGCGGTCGATGTTGGCGTAGTGCAGTTCACGCAGGGAGGTATGACGACCGGAGATCGCCACGCTTTTGCCCTCGTTGACCAGGCTGTCGCCGTCGTAGGCGAGGCCGCCCCAGCGCACGCCGAATTCGTCGGCCACGTCGGTGCTGGCGATCACCACCCGGGCTTCGATCAGCACCTGCTGGACCGGAATGTCGAGCTGCTGAATCAGACCGCGGATCTCCTGCAGTTTGGCCACGGTGTCCTGCACGATCAGCGTGTTGGTGCGCTGATCCACGGTCACCGAGCCGCGTCCGCTGACCAGCGCGGAGCCTTCCCCGCCCTGGGAGGTGATCAGCGCCTTGAGTTCCTCGGCGCGGGCGTAGTTGATGCTGATGTACTCGGTGCGCAGCGGCGCCAGCGAGGCCAGCTGCTTCTGGCTCTCCAGCTCCTGCTTTTCGCGGGCGGCGATTTCGTCCGCCGGCGCCACCAGCAGCACATTGCCCACCTTGCGCTTGTCCAGGCCCTTGGTCTTGAGGATCAGATCCAGCGCCTGATCCCAGGGCACGCTCTGCAATCGCAGGGTGATTTTGCCGCTGACGGTGTCGGACGCCACCAGGTTGAGGTCGGTGAAGTCGGCGATCAGCTGCAGCACCGAGCGCACTTCGATGTCCTGGAAATTCAGCGACAGTTTCTCGCCGGTGTATTTAAAGGCATCGCGGCGCTGGCGGTCCTTCTCGGCCACGGTCAGCGGCTTGACGTTGATGCTGAACTGGTTGTCCGCCTGGTAGGCGAGGTAGTCCCAGCTGCCTTCCGGCTCGATGGTGATCACGGTGCTGCCGTCCACTTCCTTGGTGTCGACGAACTGCACCGGGGTGGCGAAGTCACTGACGTCCAGCCGGCGCAGCAGTTCGTCTTCCACGTCGGCGCCCACGAAGCGGGCGACGATACGGCCGCCCTCCTCGCGCACGTCCACCGGCATGGCGTCGTCCGCCAGCTCCACCAGCACGCGGCCTTCGCCGTCGTCACCGCGACGGAAATCGATGCCACGCACGCCGGCGCTGCTGGGCGCCACCTTGCGCTGCACGGTCTCGCTGGCCGGGTCCATGGACGGGGTGGCGTTGTCCGCGCCCAGGGTAATCACCAGCTCCTGGCCTTCGATCCGCGTTTTGTAACCGGTCAACTGGTCCAGGTTGAAGATCAGGCGGGTGCGTTCCTTGGCGCCGAGCACCATCAGGCTGCGCACATTGCCGGAGCCCAGGTTGTGCTCTTTCACCTCGATCTGGTTACGGGTGTCGAGCAGATCCAGGGCGACCCGCGCCGGTTGCTCGATGCTGTAGCCCTTGACCTGCGGCGCCTCGCCCTCGAAGGACACGCGCACTTCCACGCCGTCGCCGGGCAGGGTGTTGGCGCGCAGGTCGGTTACCGTCGCCGCTCGCCCCAGGGTGGCCGCGCTCAACCCCACCAGCACCAGCAGCAAAGCCGCCCAACGCTGGGACGCAGCCCTTGTTTTTGTTGATGTGAAGATAATCATAACTGGCATCCCCAGCAGCGGTTATTCAGCAAGCGAAATGTTTCGGGAGCGTTCCACCCAGCCGTCCTGTCCATCCGGGACGATCTCGACCAGCGCGATCTGGTCGCTGGACACTTCCACCACGCGTCCGAAGTTCCTACCCATGTAGCTTCCCACCCGTACCCGGGTCACCGAGCCGGTGGGGTCTTCGATCAGAGCTTCCAGCGGATTGCCGGGCTTGGTGATGGTGCCCACCATGGCCAGCGCGTCCAGGCTGAAACCTTCCAGGTATTGCTTGGGCCGGCTCAGATCCGGTTCCACCGGGCGCCCCTCCGGCACCTCCAGCAGCTTCTCGTCCACCGGCCGCGAAAACGGCGCCCGCAGTTTATGCGCCGCATAGGTGTAGGTGGCGATCGGCTTGAACTCCGGCGGCGGCTCGATCCGACCCCTCGGACGCGCCTTGATCTCCGTCATCCGCGCGTCCAGCTCATTGATGCCGGCACCGGAACCGCAGCCCTGCAGCAGCGCGGCGGCCGCCACCAGCACCAATCCGTACGCAATGGATTTACGTCCATTCATGTTCGTTCCCCTCAGGACCGGCCGCCTTTGGCCCGGTTATTCTTCTCCGTACCCTGACCGCCACCGTCGTCGTCGCCCCCGGCGTAACGGTAGGTCTTGGCGGTGATCGACATGTCCAGCATGCCCCGCGACCCGGCTTCCTCCTTGATCGGCACGATCTTGAAATCGTGCAGGGTAACGATGCGCGGCAGCGCCGCCACCCCGGACACGAAGGCGCCGAAACCGTGGTAGTCCCCGGTGACCTTGATGTCGATGGGCAGCTCCGCGTAGAACTCCTTCTCGATTTCGTCCTTCAGGGCAATGGTCTCGAACTCCAGGCCGCTGCCGAGACCGGTATGCGTGATGTCCTCGAGCAGCCCGGGCACCTCGGTGTCCTTGGGCAGCTGGCTCTTGAGGGTTTCAAAGCTGGCTTCCAGCTCCACCAGCTGCTGGCGGTACTGGTCCAGGTTATGGGCGCGGAAGGCTTTCTGCTCGAAGCTTTCCAGCAGCGTGACTTCCTCGCGTTGCAGCTGTTCGTGGCGGCTGTTGAGATCCTTGATGCTCAGGAAATAGCCCAGACCGAGAACAAAGCCGAACACCAGCACCGCGGCGCCGATCTTCACCGGCATCGGCCAGCCGCCCACGTTCTCGAAATCCAGGCTGTTGAGCTCGTCGATCAGCTCGCGCACATCCAGGTTCTTCAGTTCGGATGCTTTCATTGCCCGGCCTCCTCGTCATCGCCGCGCGGCGAGCCCTGCTTCACCGTCAGCGCGAAGGTGTTGGCCTGGGCGCTGTCCTCGCCGTCGGCACCGCGCTGGCTCTCGTCCAGAGCATTCACGTTGAGCAGATTGGGCTCCACGAACCAGTCCGAAGCGGCCAGGTTACGCATCAGCCGCGAAATCCGGTTATTGGACTCCGCCACCCCTTCGATCCGGTAGTTGTCACCGGTCCGTTCCACCAGCGTGTAGTACACGCCTTCGGGCAGGGTGCGCACCAGCTGGTCGAACACGTAAACGATGGTCGGCCGGTTGCCCTGCAGCTCCTGAATCACCTTCATGCGCGCCACCAGCTGATCACGGCGGCGCTGCAACTCGTTGATTTCCTTGATCTGTGTATCGAGTTTGGCGATCTCGCTCTGGATATGGTTGTTGCGGGTCTGCTGGTCGGCGATCTGGCCTTCCACCATGCCCTTCCAGAGCCAGAAAATCAGACCCGCCAGTAGCGCGGCGAACGCCAACATGGCGATGAACTCATGCTGGCGCTGCTTGCGTCGCTCCTCGCGCCAGGGGAGCAGGTTAATCATGGTTGTCATTGCTCGAAGCTCCTCAGGGCCAGGCCACAGGCGATCATCATCGCGGACGCGTCGTTCTCGAGCGCCTTGGCGTTAACCTTGTTGGCCAATGCCATATCGGCGAAGGGATTGGCCAGGGAGCATCCGGTGCCCACCTTTTGCTGAATCAGGTCGGGCAGTCCGTCAATCGAGGCGGAGCCGCCGGCGAGCAGGATATAGTTCACTTCGTTGAACTGGGTGGAGCCGTAGAAGAACTGCAGGGAGCGGTTGATCTGCTGGACGATGGCGTCCTTGAACGGCTGCAGGACCTCGTTTTCGTAGTCCTCCGGCAGCTCGCCGGTCTTCTTGGCCAGCCCGGCCTCCTCCATGGAGATGCCGTAGCGGCGCTGGATTTCCTCGGTGAGCTGCTTGCCGCCGAACAACTGCTCGCGGGTGTAGACGCTGCGCCCCTGGTGGAACACATTGAGCGTGGTCATGGTGGCGCCGATATCGAACACCGCCACGGTGTCCAGCTCCTCGGCGTTGGGCAGGCCGGGCAGGATCAGCTGGAAGGCCCGCTCCATGGCGTAGGCCTCCACATCCACCACCTTCGGCTGCAGCCCGCCGATCTCCAGGGCATCGGCGCGCATTTCCACGTTCTCGGTGCGGGACGCCACCACCAGCACTTCCACCCTCTCCGGGTTGTCCTCCACCGGGCCGATCACCTGGAAGTCCATGCGGACCTCGTCCAGCGGGAAGGGAATGTACTGGTCGGCTTCCACCCGAAGCTGATTTTCCATGTCGTCCTCGCTCAGCGAGGCGTCCATTTCAATCACCTTGGTGATGGTCGCCGAGCCGGGCACGGCCACCGCGGACGTCTTGATCCCCGGACGGGCACGGCCCACCAGACGGGCGACCACATCCCCGACCCCCTCAACGTCATTGATGTTCTTTTCCACCACGGCGTTTGGCGTTAGCGGTTCGACGCCGTAACTTTCGACCTTGTAGCGGTTCCCCGTTCTGGACAATTCCAGCAACTTAACCGCGGTGGAACTGATATCGATCCCCAGCAGTGTCTGGGCCTTTTTTCTGAGAAAAGGCAGCACAGTCGTCGTCCCGTGTGATTGTTTTAGAGATGTTTTTACTTCAAAAATATATACTTACGTGATTCTTATGCCTAATCACTTTAGGAGTAAGTAATAACAGAACAGATATTAGATCACAACAACCTTTCCACCGTATAATGACCTGCTTCACGGGTCTGCTAGCCCTTTCTTCTGATCGCCACAGCAGTTGCCACTTTATGCGCTCTACCGTCGTCTGGATCCGCTCCCTCGTTCTCCTCGCCCTGGCCGGTGCCGGCGGCGCTCTTCTGGTCCTCGCCGCCTGCTACTTATACCTCGCGCCTCAGTTGCCCGCCGCCGGAGCGATCCGCGAGGTGGAGTATCAGATCCCGCTGCGTATCTACACCAGCGATCACAAACTGATCGCCGAGTACGGTGAGAAACGCCGCGAGCCGATCACCTATGAGGAGGTGCCCGAACCGTTCATCCAGGCGGTGCTGGCCGCCGAGGACGAGCGCTTCTTCGAGCACCCCGGGGTCGACCCCAAGGGCCTGCTGCGCGCCGCCGTGGAGCTGCTGCGCTACCAGGAGATCCGCTCCGGCGGCTCGACCATCACCATGCAGGTGGCGCGTAACTTCTTCCTCGACCGGGAGCAGCGCTTCCTGCGCAAGTTCAACGAGATCGTGCTGGCGATCCAGATCGAACGGATCCTCGAGAAGGAGGAGATCCTCGAGCTGTATCTGAACAAGATTTACCTGGGCCACCGCGCCTACGGCGCGGAAGCCGCCGCCCAGGTCTATTACGGCGAATCGATCAAGGACCTGTCGCTGCCCCAGTGGGCGATGATCGCCGGCCTGCCCAAGGCGCCCTCGGCCTATAACCCGATCACCAACCCGGAGCGGGCCCGCCAGCGCCGCAACTGGATCCTGTTCCGCATGGAAGAGACCGGCGCCATCGACAGCGAGCAACGCAAGCAGGCCCAGGCCGCGCCCGTCACCGCCCGCTATCACGCCGCCCGGCCCGAGGTGGAAGGCGCCTACATGGGCGAGGTCGCCCGGGTGCTGGCGGAGGATCTGGTGGAGCCGGACCTGTACACCGAGGGCCTGCGCATCATCACCACCCTCAACAGCAAACGCCAGAACGCCGCCGTCACCGCCCTCCGCCAGGGTCTGCACGCCTACGACGAACGGCACGGCTGGCGCGGCCCGCTGGCGCGCATCGACGCCGGCGACCTGCCGGAACTGGGCTGGCCCGCCGAGCGGGACACCGAGGCCGCCCCCGACACCGATCAGCCGGAGCCGGAAATGGCCCAGGAGAAAGAGCCGGACCTGCTCGACGAACTCGACGAGGACCTGGCCGCCTGGGTGGAACAGTTCAAGGACCAGGCCGATTTCGGCCCGCTGCGCACCGCCGCGGTGACCGCCGTGCGGGATCGCCAGGCGGCGGCACTGCTGCGCGACGGCAAGCAGGTGGTGCTGGACTGGGACGCCATCCGCTGGGCGCGGCCGGCCCTCAATAAAGGCTACGTGGGCGAAGCGCCGCAAACCGCCGCCGACGTGCTGGCCCCCGGCGACGTGGTCTACGTGCGCCCGGACGGCGGCGGCGAGGACGACCCCAGCTGGCGTCTGGCGCAGTTGCCGGTGGCGCAGTCCGCGCTGATCTCGCTGAACCCGGACACCGGCGCCGTGGAAGCGATGCAGGGCGGCTACAGCTTCTATGCGTCCAAGTTCAACCGCGCGCTGCAGGCCCGCCGCCAGGCCGGCTCGGTGTTCAAACCCTTCATCTACACCGCCGCCCTGGAAAGCGGCTTCACCCCGGCCACCATTATTAATGACGCGCCGCTGGTGTTCGACGACGACAAACTCAAGGACGCCTGGCGCCCGACCGGCGCCAGCGACCGCTTCTACGGCCCGACCCGGCTGCGCGAAGCGCTCTACCGCTCGCTCAACCTGGTGTCGATCCGCATCCTGCGCCAGGTCGGCATCAGCCAGGCCATGAACACCCTGGACCGGTTCGGGCTGCCCACCAAACGCTTCCAGCGCGACCTGTCGTTGGCGCTGGGCAGCGCCTCGGTGACACCGCTGGAGATCGCCCGCGCCTACTCGGTGTTCGCCAACGGCGGCTACCGGGTGGACCCCTGGTTCATCGAGCGCATCGAGGACAAGGACGGCAAGGTGCTCTGGAAGGCCCCGCGGGTGGAGCGCTGTGAAGCCCCCTGCGCGGTGGTCACCGCCGACAGCGAGGTCGCCGCGGAGCCGGAAACCGACGAAGACGGCAAACCGATCCAGCCACCGCCGACCATGGCGCCCCGGGTGATCGACGAAAACACCGCCTGGCTGATGCATTCCATCCTCCAGGACGTGGTCAAGCGCGGCACCGGCAGCGACGCCCGTCGCTTGGGCCGTTCGGACCTGGCCGGCAAGACCGGCACCACCAATGACCAGGTGGACGCCTGGTTCTCCGGCTATTCACCGGAGCTGGTGGCCACCGTGTGGGTGGGTTTCGACAACCCGGCTTCCCTGGGTAACGGCGAGTACGGCGGCCGCGCCGCCCTGCCCACCTGGATCGACTACATGGGCGTGGCCCTGGAAGGGGTCGAAGAGGTCCAGCCGCCGCAGCCGCCGGGCGTGGTGTCGGTGCGCATCGACCCGGACAGCGGCCTGCAGGCCCGCCCGGAGAACGAGGCCGCGATCTTCGAATACTTCCGCGAGGACAATGTGCCGGAGCTGGAAGCGCCGCACAGCGGCGACGGCCGCTCGCCGGAACAGATCTTCTAGGCGGCGGAGGCCGCTCCCACAGAAGCATAAAAAAGGGCCGGCAATGCCGGCCCTTTTCGATTGGCGCTTAGCGAGCGGTCCGCTTTACAGCTCGGGGAAGATATCGTCGAGCGAATTGAGCGGGTAGTGGGACGGGTAACCCTTGCGGGCCACGCCGGATTCCACCGCCGCGTTGGCCACCGCCGCCGACACCCGGCCCAGCAGGCGCGGGTCGTTGGGCTTGGGAATAATGTATTCCGGCCCGAAGTTGAGCGGCTCGCCGCCGTAGGCGTCCAGCACTTCCTTGGGCGGCGCTTCGCGCACCAGCTCGGCGATGGCGTGCACCGCCGCCAGCTTCATCTCCTCGTTGATCGAGGTGGAGCGCACGTCCAGGGCACCGCGGAACATGTACGGGAAGCACAGCACGTTGTTCACCTGGTTCGGGTAGTCCGAACGGCCGGTGGCGATGATGGCGTCGGAGCGCACTGATTTGGCCACTTCCGGGCGGATCTCCGGGTCCGGGTTGGCGAGCGCGAAGATGATCGGCTTGTCGGCCATCTTCTTGACCATCTCCGGCGTCAGCATGTCCGGGCCGGAGACACCGATGAACACATCGGCGCCTTCCACGGCATCGTCCAGGGTGCGCTTGTCGGTGTCGTTGGCGAGCGCCGCCTTGTACTGGTTGAGGTCGTCGCGGCGGCTGTGGATCACGCCCTTGCGGTCGAGCACCAGGATGTTTTCCTTGCGCGCGCCCATCTCGATCAGCAGCCGCACGGAGGCGACACCGGCGGCACCGGCGCCCACGCACACCACTTTGATGTCCTGGATGCGCTTCTTCTGGATCTCCAGCGCGTTGAGCAGGCCGGCGCCCACCACGATGGCGGTGCCGTGCTGGTCGTCGTGGAACACCGGCACGTCGCACAGTTCCTTGAGCACGCGCTCGATCTCGAAGCATTCCGGCGCGCGGATGTCTTCCAGATTGATGCCGCCGAAGGTGCGGTGGATGCGCACCACGGTATCGATGAAGGCCTGCGGGTCCTCGGCGTCCACTTCGATATCGAAGACGTCGATGCCGGCGAACAGCTTGAACAGGATGCCCTTGCCTTCCATCACCGGCTTGGACGCCAGCGCGCCCAGATTGCCCAGGCCAAGGATCGCGGTACCGTCGCTGATCACCGCCACCAAGTTGCCCTTGGAGGTGAAACGATAGGCCAGTTCCGGTTCCCGGGCGATTTCACGCACGGGCTCCGCCACGCCGGGGCTGTAAGCCAGGCTGAGGTCGCGGCTGGTCTTGGCCGGTTTGGTCACCTCAACGCTGATCTTCCCCGGACGCGGTTTGGCGTGATATTCCAGGGCCGCCTTTTTTAAATCCTCGGACATGGTGGTCTCCGCTTCCCGCTCTGGGACAAAGCCAGTCTAGGCTGATAAAAGAGTATGACGCGTGATTCCGAACGCAAAAAGCACCCTGGCGGGTGCTTTTTGCAGGCAAGAAACAGTGGAAGCAGACTCGCTTACTTTTTCTTGCCTGAGCTGATCACGCCGAAACGTTGCTTGAACTTGTCGACCTGGCCACCGCTCTCGGCCTGCTTCTGCTTGCCGGTGTAGAACGGGTGGCACTGCGAGCACACGTCCACCTCGAAAGAGCCGCCACGAGTGGAACGGGTTTCGATCACATTCCCGCAGCTGCAGGTAATGGACACGTCCTGGTAATCGGGATGAATCTCTGATTTCATAGCAAAGCTCCTTCAGGTGTCGCCACCCGAACCTGCGCTGGACTGCGCTCTGTCGGGCACCACACTTGCTTGCGCCGGGCAAAAGTGAGCGCGAATCATAACAGCTTGACACCGATGCGCAAGAGATAAACCGGAACCTTCCGTGCCTTCTGAGTCCATCATACAGGTCGCCCTGCCGGTGCCCCTGCCGGGATGCTTCGACTACCGCCTGCCGGCGGGATCGCCGACGCCGCCCCGAGGCGCCCGCGTGCAGGTGCCGTTCGGCCGCCGCACCCTGGTGGGGCTGGTCCACGGCCACCAGCCCAGCCAGTTCGCCAAACTCAAGAACGTGCAGCGCGTCCTCGACCAGGAAGCGGTCATCGACGAGGCGCTCTATACCCTTTGTGAGCGGGCCGCCCGCTACTACCACCACCCGCTCGGCGAAGTGCTGGGGTTCGTGCTGCCGGCGCTGCTGCGCCAGGGCCAGCCGGCGCTGGCCGGCGGCGAGGTGCGCTGGCGGCTCACCGACCGTGGCCACCACGTCAGCGACGACCGCCTGACCCGCGCACCCCGCCAGCTACAGGCGCTCACCGTATTAAAGGAACACCCGGACGGCCTGACCCCGGCGATGCTGGAGGCGCTGTCGGTCTCCAAATCGGCGCTGCAGGCCCTGCGCGACAAGGAGTGGGTGGAACGGGTGGAGCTGCAACCGGAGGCCGCCGGCACCCCCGCCGAAGTGCTCGCCGAGCCGGCCCTGGCCGCCAACCCGGAACAGCGCGCCGCCATCCACGCCATCGTCGAGGCCCAGGGCTTCCAGCCGTTCCTGCTCGACGGCGTCACCGGCAGCGGCAAGACCGAGGTCTACCTGCAGGCCATGGCACCGGTGCTGGCCGCCGGCAAACAGGTGCTGATGCTGGTGCCGGAGATCGGCCTGACGCCCCAGACCCTGCGCCGCTTCCGCCAGCGCTTCGCGGTGCCGGTGACGGTGCTGCACTCCGGGCTCACCGACCGCGAGCGCCTGGACGCCTGGGTGGCCGCCCGGGACGGCCGGGCGCGCATTATCATCGGCACCCGCTCGGCGGTGTTCACGCCGCTCGCCCACCCGGGGCTGATCATCGTCGACGAAACCCACGACGCCTCCCTGAAACAGCAGGACGGCTTCCGCTACCACGCCCGCGACCTGGCCACCTGGCGCGCCCAGCAACTGGCGGTGCCGGTGGTGCACGGCAGCGCCACCCCGGCGCTGGAGACCCTGCACCTGGCCCGCACCGGCCGCTACCACTGGCTGCGCCTGACGCGCCGCGCCGGCGACGCGGGCGCGCCGCCCATCGAGCTGCTCGACGCCCGCGACACCACCCCGGACCGGCCGCTGCTGCCCACCGCCCTCAAGGCGATCCGCGACACCCTGGCGCGCGGCGAGCAGGCGCTGGTGTTCCTCAACCGGCGCGGCTTCGCCCCGGTGATTCTGTGCCGGGACTGCGGCTGGCAGGACGAATGCCCGCGCTGCGACAGCCTGATGACCTGGCACCGCAGCGAACAGCAACTGCGCTGCCACCATTGCGGCCACCAGCACCGGGTGCCGCAGCGCTGCGGCGACTGCGGCTCCACCAACCTCACCGACGCCGGCGCCGGCACCGAAAAACTGGAAGCGCTGCTGGAAAAGGAGTGCGAGCAGGTCAAAGGCGGCGCGCCGGTGGTGCGCATCGACCGCGACACCACCCGCCGCAAGGGCAGCCTGGACGCCAAGCTGGCGCAGATCCAGAAAGGCGAGCCGGCGGTGCTGGTGGGCACGCAGATGCTCGCCAAGGGCCACCATTTCCCGCGCCTGAGCCTGGCGGTGATCACCAATATGGACGCCGGCTTCCTGAGCGCCGACTTCCGCGGCCCGGAGCAGGCCGCCCAGCTGCTGCTGCAGGTGGCCGGCCGCAGCGGCCGCCAGGACCGCCCCGGGCGGGTGCTGATGCAGAGCCGCCACACCGACCACAACCTGGTGCAGCTGGCTGCCGCCGGCGACTATCAGGCGCTCGCCAATACCCTGCTGGAAGAGCGGCGCGGCGCCGGCTGGCCGCCGTTCGGCCACCTCGCCCTGCTGCGCTGCGAGGCGATGACCATGGCCCAGGCGCTCACCTTCCTGGACGAGTGCGCCGCCGGGCTGCCGGCGCTGGACAACGTCCACGTGCTGGGGCCGGTGCCGGCGCCGATGGAGAAGCGCGCCGGCCGCTACCGCGCCCAGCTGCTGCTGCAAAGCAACCAGCGCCCGGCCCTGCACGGCCTGCTCGATGCGCTGATGGAACACGCCCGCGCCCTGCCTTCCGGGCGCCGCTGCCGCTGGCACCTGGACGTGGACCCGATCGACCTATTGTGAACGGGGCCTAGGGGGCGGCATTCCCTTTCCGATTGCCGTACAATCGCCCGTCCATCCAATGGCCGCGATGAAGCATGAAAGACCGCCTGATACCCCTGATCGAACACGCTCTGGACACCCTGCGCGACAACGGCACCCTGCCCGGCGATGCCCGGCCTCCAGTGCAGATTGATCGCACCAAGGACAAAAGCCACGGCGACTTCGCCACCAACATCGCCCTGATGCTGGCCAAGCCCGCCGGGCTCAAGCCCCGCGACCTGGCCCAGTCGCTGATTGAGGCGCTGCCCGACGACCCGGCGGTGGCCAAGGTGGAAATCGCCGGCCCCGGGTTCATCAATTTCTTCCAGGCGGCCCAATGGCTGAACGGCCAGTTGGAAGCGGCGCTCGACGATCCTTACCTGGCGGTGCCGCGCCCGCAGCACGCGCAGACCGTGGTGGTGGACTACTCCTCGCCCAACCTGGCCAAGGAAATGCACGTGGGCCACCTGCGCTCCACCATCATCGGTGACGCCGTGGTGCGCACGCTTTCCTTCCTGGGCCATAAGGTGGTGCCGCAGAATCACGTCGGCGACTGGGGCACCCAGTTCGGCATGCTGCTCGCCTACCTGGAAGAGCAGAAAGACCAGGAGAGCGGCGAGCAGCTCAACCGGGAACTGGGCGATCTGGAGAACTTCTACCGCGCCGCCAAGCAGCGCTTCGACGAGTCACCGGAGTTCGCCGACCGGGCCCGGGCGCTGGTGGTCAAACTGCAGTCCGGCGACGATTACTGCCTGTCCCTGTGGCGCGAGTTCAACCAGGTGTCTCTGAGCCATTGCGACGCGGTCTACCGCCGCCTGGGCGTCACCCTGGGCCCCGACGACGTGCGTGGCGAAAGCGCCTACAACGACGACCTGGCCCGGGTGGTCGCCGACCTCGACAAGGCCGGCCTGCTCACCGAGGACCAGGGCGCCCAGTGCGTGTTCCTGGACGAGTTCAAAAACAAGGACGGCGACCCGCTGCCGGTGATCGTGCGCAAGGCGGACGGCGGCTACCTGTACGCCACCACCGACCTGGCGGCGCTGCGCTACCGTGCCGGCACCCTGGGCGCCGACCGCATCCTCTATTTCGTCGACCAGCGCCAGGCGCTGCATTTCCAGCAGATTTTCACCGTCGCCCGGCGCGCCGGCTTCGTCGGCGAAGGCGTGGACCTGGCGCATATGGGCTTCGGCACCATGAACGGTCCGGACGGCCGCCCCTTCAAGACCCGCGACGGCGGCACCGTGAAACTGATCGACCTGCTCGACGAAGCGGAGCAGCGCGCCTATGACCTGGTGCGCTCGAAGAACGCGGATCTGGAAGACGGCGAGCTGCGCGACATCGCCCGCTCGGTGGGCATCGGCGCGGTCAAATACGCCGACCTGAGCAAGAACCGCAGCAGCGACTACATCTTCGATTTCAATCAGATGCTCAGCTTCGACGGCAACACCGCGCCCTATTTGCTGTACGCCTACACCCGGGTGGTGAGCGTGTTCCGCAAGGCCGGGCTGGCGCTGGACCAGGTGCAGAGCCAGGTGAGCGGCGATTTTCAGCTTGAGCACGACGCGGAGCAGGCGCTGGCCGCCCGCCTGGTGCAGTTCGGCGAAGTGATCGGCCAGGTGGCCGACAAGGGCCAGCCGCACTTTTTGTGCGCCTACCTGTACGATCTCGCCGGCCTGTTTTCCGCCTTCTATGAGCACTGCCCGATTCTCGCCGTGGACGACCCGGCGATCCGCGCCAGCCGCCTGAAACTGGCGGCGCTCACCGCGCGCACCCTGTCACGGGGCCTGGCGCTGTTGGGCCTGACACCCCTGGAGCGTATGTAATGGCGAAGAACACCTCGCGCCGTGGCGCCAGTCGCGGCGGCTCGAAAAAGCAGTCGCGCCAGGTACCCGGCTGGGTCTGGCTGTTCACCGGCGTCATCGGCGGCCTGTTCGTGGCGTTTCTGGTCCATCTCGCCCAGGTGCAGATGGAACAGGGCCGCACCGGCGGCGGTGACCGCACCGCGGTCGAGAAACCGCAACCCGAGGAAAAAGACAGCGACGGCGCCGCCAAGGACGACCAGCCCAAGTTCGACTTCTACGCGGTGCTGCCGAAGATGGAAGTGATCGTGCCCAAGGGCGAAGGCGACGAGCAGGAAGCCAGCCGGGGCGGCGGTGACGATACCGCCGAAGGCGAAAAGACCGCCGACAAGCCGGTGGCCGGACGCCACGACAAGCGCTTCCTGCTGCAGGCCGGCAGCTTCCGCAACGAGAAGGACGCCGACCGGCGCCGCGCGGAGCTGATCCTCAAGGGTTACCAGGCGCGCATTCAACCGGTGGACATGGACAACGGCGATACCTGGCACCGGGTGATGATCGGCCCCTATGACAACATCAACACGCTGCACCGCGCCCAGGACAAACTGGCGGCCAACGGCGTGGAGACTCTGCCGATTCAGTTGAAAGACTAACAGGCGTCTGAAAACCCGCGCTTGAAAACCTCCTGCCCCACCCGCACATCCTGTTCAAATCAGGATAAGGAGGTTTCCGTGGAGCAATATCACGGCACGACCATCGTCTCGGTCCGACGCGGCAATAACGTCGTGATCGGCGGCGACGGCCAGGTAACGCTGGGCAATACCATCATGAAGGGCAACGCGCGCAAAGTGCGCCGCCTCTACCACGGCAAGGTGATCGCCGGTTTCGCCGGCGGCACCGCCGACGCCTTCACGCTGTTCGAACGCTTCGAAGCCCAGCTGGAAAAACATCAGGGCCACCTGGTGCGCGCCGCCGTGGAGCTGGCCAAGGACTGGCGCACCGACCGCGCCCTGCGCCGCCTGGAAGCGCTGCTCGCCGTGGCGGACAAGGAAAACTCCCTGATCATCACCGGTAACGGCGACGTGGTGGAGCCCGAAGAGGGGCTGATCGCGATCGGCTCCGGCGGCCCGTTCGCGCAATCCGCCGCCAGCGCCCTGCTGCACAATACCGACCTGCCGGCCCGCGACGTGGTGGCGCAAAGCCTGAAAATCGCCGGCGACATCTGCATCTACACCAACCAGAATCACACCTTTGAGGAGATCGAATAGTGTCCTCCTTGTCTCCCCGTGACATCGTCAGCGAACTCAACCGGCACATCGTCGGCCAGGAAAACGCCAAGAAGGCGGTGGCCCTGGCCCTGCGCAACCGCTGGCGGCGCATGCAGCTGCCGGAAGAGATGCGCGCCGAAGTGGCGCCCAAGAACATCCTTATGATCGGCCCCACCGGCGTCGGTAAAACCGAAATCGCGCGGCGCCTGGCGAAACTGGCCGACGCGCCCTTCCTGAAGATCGAAGCCACCAAGTTCACCGAGGTGGGCTATGTGGGCCGGGACGTGGAATCCATCATCCGCGATCTGATGGAAGTGGCGATCAAATTGCTGCGCGAAAAGGAAATGGCCCGCGTGCGGCACAAGGCGGAAGACGCCGCCGAGGACCGGGTGCTCGACGCCCTGCTGCCCAACGCCCGCGGCGAGCAGGCCGACAATGATTCCAACACCCGCCAGATCTTTCGCAAAAAACTGCGCGAAGGCGAACTGGACGACAAGGAAATCGAAGTCGAAGTCAGCGCCAACCCGCAGGGCGTGGAGATCATGGCGCCGCCAGGCATGGAAGAAATGACCAGCCAGCTGCAGCAGATGTTCTCGCGCATGGGCGGCAGCGGCCGCAAGAAATCGCAGAAGCTGAAAGTGCGCGAAGCGCTGCGCCTGCTGCGTGACGAGGAAGCGGCCCGCTTCGTCAACGAAGACGAGCTCAAGGTGCAGGCCATCGACGTGGTGGAAAACCACGGCATCGTCTTTATCGATGAGCTGGACAAGGTGGCCAAGCGCTCCGAGACCGGCGGCACCGACGTGTCCCGCGAAGGCGTGCAGCGCGACTTGCTGCCGCTGATCGAAGGCTCCACGGTGAGCACCAAGTACGGCATGGTGCGCACCGACCACATTCTGTTCATCGCCTCCGGCGCCTTCCACCTGGCGAAGCCCAGCGACCTGATCCCGGAACTGCAGGGCCGCCTGCCGATCCGCGTCGAGCTGAGCGCGCTCACCCCCGAGGAGTTCGAGCGCATCCTCACCGAGCCCAAATGCTCGCTCACCGAGCAGTACCGGGCCCTGCTCGCCACCGAGGGGCTCAACCTGGAACTCACCGACGACTGCATCCGCCGGATCGCGGAAGTGGCCTGGCAGGTCAACGAGCGCACCGAGAACATCGGCGCCCGCCGCCTGCACACGGTGATGGAGAAGCTGCTCGAGGAAATCAGCTACGACGCCGACGACCTGGCCACCCAGTACCACGACAAGCCGCTGGTGCTGGACGCCGAAGCCGTCGATCGTTACCTCGGCGAACTGGCCTCCGACGAAGACCTCAGCCGCTACATCCTCTAGCGGCGAAAAAAACCTTGTGCGAGCGGGCCTGTGGGAGCGGGCCCCGCCCGCGAAAGGGAGCGAAGCTCCCGGCAGGATCCCAGAGACCTACCCAAGCACGCTACCAATAAGCCCTCTGGTATCCTGCCGGCCGGCTTTGCCGGCCTTTCGCGGGCAAGGCCCGCTCCTACAATTCTGCTATCATCGCCCGCCGGAGGATCCGTCATGAACGCCGGCGAGCAACTGCAAAATCATCTGGAACGTTTCTTCGCGCTGCGCCAGCACGGCGATGATGCGCTGTTCCTGGCCCGCCTGGGCCGGGTGCAGGCGTTCCAGCGCCAGCGCCTGATGGACACCCACCAGGCGTTGCTCGAGGACCCGGCGCTGCGCCCCGGCGTCACCTTCCTGCTCGACGACGTCTACGGCGGCCGCGACCTGCTGCCGGTGGCGCGCGAGATCCGTCGCGCCCTGCCCAAGGCCATGCGCCTGCTGCCGGAAAAAGTGATGGCCACCTCCGCCGACGCGCTGGAAGCGGCGATCATCACCCAGGAGCTGGACGAAGCCCTGGTCGGCGTGCTCGGCGAGCGCCTCGATTTGCCGCTGGACGACCACGCCTACGGCGAGGGCTACCGGGCCGCCGGCCACCCCGAACAGCGCCGCCGGCAACTGCAACTGGTGGCCGGTTTAGGGCATCATATCGACCGCTATGTGCGCTCGCGGATGGTGCAGACCACCTTCCGGCTGGTGCGCCGCCCGGCCCATGCGGCGGGCTTCGCGAACCTGTATGATTTCATGGATCGCAGTTTCCGTGTGATGAAACCGGTACCCAGCGTGGGCCGCCTTCTCGAGCGCATCGCCGCCCGTGAAGCGCGCATCATGGACCGGCTGTTCGACCGGCATCCCGCTCCCTTCAAGGACGTCCCCAATGAGTAACAACGACGACAACAAGGTCACCCACTTCGGCTATCAACAGGTGCCCTGGCAGGAAAAACAGCAGCGGGTGGCGGGCGTGTTCCGGTCGGTGGCGGCCAAGTACGACGTCATGAACGACCTGATCTCCATGGGCAGCCACCGGGTGCTCAAGCGCATGACCCTGGAGCTGGCCGGCGTGCGCCCGGGTCAGAAGGTACTGGACCTGGCCGGCGGCACCGGCGACCTGGCGATCAAGTTTTCCCGCCTGGTGGGCGACAGCGGCCAGGTGGTGCTGGCCGACATCAACGACGCCATGCTGGCGGTGGGCCGCGACCGGCTGATCGACGCCGGCTGCGGCCACAATACCCAGGTCGCCCAGGTCAACGGCGAATGCCTGCCGTTCGAGGACAACAGCTTCCACTGCATCACCATCGCCTTCGGCCTGCGCAACATCACCGACAAGGACGCCGCCCTGCGCTCCATGCTGCGGGTGCTCAAGCCCGGCGGCCGGCTGCTGGTGCTGGAGTTTTCCCACCCGGTGCACAAGCCGCTGTCCAAGCTTTACGACCTCTACTCCTTCGCGGTCTGGCCGCGGCTGGGCAAGCTGGTGGTCAACGATTCCGAAAGCTACCGCTATCTCGCCGAATCGATCCGCATGCACCCGGATCAGGACACCCTGAAGGGCATGATGACCGAAGCCGGTTTTCAGCGTAGCGAATACTTCAACATGCTGGGCGGCATCGTCGCCCTGCACCGGGGGTTCAAGGTCTGATGCGCGAGCCCGGTCTTATTTCCACCACCGCCATTGCCAGCGTGGAGCGCGCCATCAACGCGGCGCTGCGCTCCGACCCGGCCACCGCCGCGCGGCTCAGCCGCCACGCCGGCCGTCTGCTGGCGGTGCATTTGACGCTGCCGCCGCTGCGCCTCTATGCGTTGATCGTCGAGGAAGGCGTGGAGCTTTACCTGCGCAGTGACGCCGAACCGGACGTGAGCGTCACCGGCAACCCGGTGGATCTGGCCGCCCTGCTGCTCGACTGGCGCCGCCAGCCCAATGTGATCGGCGGCGCCCTGCGCGTGGAAGGTAACCGGGAACTGCTGCAGGACGTGCGCGACCTGGCCGCCGACCTGGACCTGGATTGGGGCGCCCTGCTGGAACCGGTGATCGGCGGCGAGATGGCCCAGCAGCTGGACCAGGGCGCGCGGCGCCTGTTCGGCTGGGCCCGCCAGGCGTTCGACCGCCTCGGCCACCAGATGGGTGACTACATCGGCGGCGAGTCCGGCCTGCTGGCGCTGCGCCGCGACGTCTACGAGTTCTACCAGGACGTGGACGAGCTGCGCGGCGACGTGGACCGGCTGGACGCCCGGATACAACGCCTGAAAGGGAGCCCGCGCCCCTGATGCCGCCGATCAGCCGCCTGCTGGTGGTCGCCCATGTGGCGTGCCGCTACCGCCTGTTATCCCTGCTGCCGCCCCACCCGGCCCGACCGTTTCTGGTGCTGCTGCAGTATCTGGTGCCCTCCAGCTGGCTGGGCACCGGCCAACTCACTGAGGGCGAGCGCCTGAAGCTGGCGCTGGAGCGCCTGGGCCCGATTTTCATCAAGTTCGGCCAGCTGATGGCCACCCGCCGGGACATGCTGCCGCCGGAATGGACCGAGGCCCTGGCGCACCTGCAGGACCGGGTGGCGCCGTTCGACGGCGCCCAGGCCCGGCGGCTGGTGGAGGCCAGCCTGCCGCGTCCGCTGGACGAGGTCTTCGAGCATTTCGACGACACGCCGCTGGCCTCCGCCTCGGTGGCCCAGGTGCACCCCGCCACCCTGCTCGAAGGCGGCCAGGTGGTGGTCAAGGTGCTGCGCCCGGGCGTCGAGCAGCGCGTGGAGCGCGACCTCAAGGTGATGGGCTTCGGCGCCCGGCTGCTGGAAGCGCTGTGGGCGGACTCGCGCTACTTCCACCCGCGCAAGGTGGTGCACGACTATCAGACCGTGATCCGCGCCGAGCTGGACCTGGAGCGCGAAGCAAGCAACAGCGAGGCCATGCGCCGGCACTTCCTGTTCAGCCCGCTGCTGTACATCCCCGCCGTGCACCTGGCGCTGTCATCGCGCCGGGTGATGGTGTCCGACCGCATTCACGGCATCCCGGTCAACGACATCGAAGCGATCCGCGCCGCCGGCATCGACCCGCGCGTGCTCGCCGAACGCGGCGTGGAGATCTTCTTCGCCCAGGTGTTCCGGCATAACTTCTTCCACGCCGACATGCACCCGGGCAACATCTTCGTGAATCCGGAGCACCCGGAGTCACCGCAGTACATGGCGGTGGACTGCGCCATCGCCGGGCGCCTCTCCAAGCAGGACCTGAACGTGCTGGGCCGCATGGTACTGGCGGTGATGCGCGAGGATTACCCCGGCCTGGTGGACCAGGTGATCCGCGCCGGCTGGGCGCGCGGGCCGGTGGACCGTCACCGCTTCGAGCAGGCGGTCACCGAGATCATCGCGCCGGTGCGCGGCGCCGACCTGGAGAGCATGGAGTTCGCGCCGCTGGTGCTGCGCCTGTTCGACCTGGCCCGGGACTACCACATCGAAGCGCCGGTGCAGTACATCCTGCTGATGAAGACCCTGGTGCACATCGAGGGCCTGGGGCGCAGCATCTACCCGCGGCTGGACATCTGGACCGTGGGCCGGCCGCTGCTGGAAGCCTGGATGATGGAGGAGTACGGCCCCGCCGCCACCGCCAACAAGCTGCGCAACCGGCTGCCGGAGTGGGCGGCGCAGCTCCCGGACATGCCGGAGCTGCTGCGCGACGGCCTGGAGAGCCTGCGCCACCAGCCCCAGCAACAGCGGGAAATGGCGCACTACTTTGAAACCGGCCTGCGCCGCCACCGGCACAAGATGCTGGGCGGCCTGGGCGGCCTGGGCCTGGCCGCGCTGGCGGCGGTGGACGCCCTGCACGGCGCCGGCCAGTGGGCCTGGCCGATGGCCGCCGGCGCCCTGGTACTGCTGGCCTGGGCCTGCCGGCGCTAGTCATGTCCACGTTAGGGTCTGGCGCCGGCCGGTGCTAAACTGGCGCTGTATTTGGAGACACCATGTCCGATATCCTCAACCAGCTTCACCAGGTCCTGGAACAGCGCAAAGGCGCCGCGCCGGATTCGTCCTATGTGGCCAGCCTGTACGATAAGGGCCTGAACAAGATTCTCGAGAAGGTCGGCGAGGAAGCGGTGGAAACCCTGCTCGCCGCCCGCGACACCGACGCCGGCGGAGACCCCAAGGCGCTGATCAGCGAAACCGCCGACCTGTGGTTTCATTCGCTGATCATGCTGGCCCACCTGGGGCTCGGTCCGGACCAGGTCCTGGCAGAGCTGGAGCAACGCTTCGGCCTGTCCGGCCATGACGAAAAAGCCGCTCGTAGCGAGCGAGGAGACTAACCATGTTTTCCGGTATCAGTATCTGGCAACTGCTCATTATCCTGGCCATCGTGGTGCTGCTGTTCGGCACCAAGAAACTGCGCAACATCGGTAACGATCTGGGCGGCGCGGTCAAAGGCTTCAAGGATTCAGTCAAGGACGGCGAGGACGGGCAGAACAGCAAGCGCCTGGCCGACGACGACAGCGATAAGCACACCAGCAAGCAGGAAAAACACAAGGACCAGGCCTGATACGCCACGGAGCAGCGGCCCATGTTTGATATCGGCTTTTCCGAACTGGCGTTGATTTCCATCATCGGTCTGGTGGTGCTGGGCCCCGAGCGTCTGCCCAAGGCGGCGCGCACGGTAGGCTATTGGGTCGGCCGGGCGCGCTCCACCTTCAACCATCTGCGCAACGAGCTGGAGCGCGAAGCGCTGAACCAGGACATGCGAGACCGCATGGAAAAGCAAATGCGGGAAATGGGCCTGGACGAGGACAGCATCCGCGAGGCCCGCGACAGCCTGCTGTCACCGGACGAAGTGGCCCGCGCGCGGCGCCGCCCGGAAACCCTCGACCAGCCCGACAACCAGGACAACGGCCAGACGCCGGAGGCCGAGAAGAAACCGAATGAGTGAAGAGCGCCGCGACGACCAACGCCCCGATGACACCCCGCAAACCCTGGTCAGCCATCTGCTCGAACTGCGCAATCGCCTGCTGAAAACCCTGGTGGTGGTGCTGGTGATCTTCCTCGGGTTGTTCTACTTTTCCCGCGATCTCTACACCCTGGTGGCGCGCCCGCTGATGGACGCCATGCCGGAAGGCACCAACATGATCGCCACCGGCGTGGCGTCGCCGTTCCTGGCGCCGTTCAAGCTGACGCTCTACCTGAGCATCTTCGTGGCGATGCCGTTTATTCTGCACCAGGCCTGGGCCTTCGTGGCGCCGGGCCTGTACCGCCACGAGAAAAAGCTGGCGGTGCCGCTGCTGGCCAGCAGCGTGCTGCTGTTCTACGGCGGCGCGGCCTTCGCCTACTTCGTGGTCTTCCCGCTGATGTTCCAGTTCTTCACCACCATCGCCCCGGAAGGCGTGGCGGTGACCACGGACATCAGCAGCTATCTGGATTTCGTGCTGGCGCTGTTCCTCGCCTTCGGTGTCGCCTTCGAGCTGCCCATCGCCATCGTGCTGATGGTGGCCACCGGCATCACCACGGTGGAAAAGCTGGCCGCCTCACGGGCCTATGTGGTGGTGGCGTGCTTCGTGATCGGCATGATGCTGACGCCACCGGACATCATTAGCCAGACCCTGCTGGCGGTGCCCATGTGGCTGCTGTTCGAGATCGGCCTGGTGTTCGGGCGCATGGTGCGCCGCCAGCAACTGGACCGGGAACAGGACACCCCTCAGAACCGGTAGCCCGACGCCGGCGTGGCCCGGGCCTCGACACCGGGCTCCGAGACCGGGGCCGGCGCCTGCTCCGGCTCGGCCGGGGCGGAAGCCGGCGCCGGCGCCGCGGGACGCGCCGCGCATTCGTTATTCTGCATGAACGCCACCAGCCGATCGCGGACCGCCGGATCGCGAACGCTCTGGGTATGCCCGCCCTTCAGGGGCTGAAACGTCTTGGGGGGCCGGGCCGCCGCGTAGAGGCGGCGACCCTGCTGGTAAGGCACCACCGGATCCTCCTTGCTGTGCAGGATCAACAAAGGCCGGGGCGCCAGCTCCGCCACCTGGCGCTCGGGGTCGTTGGCGCGGGCCGGCAAGGTGGGCAGTACCATCCAGCGCAGTGGCCAGAGCAGCCAGCTGCGCGCCATCACGTCCGAGGCCACGTCGCGGTAGCTGGCGAACGGCGCCTCCAGCATCACGCAATCGACAAAGCCGTCGTTACGTTCACGGGCCAGCACCCCGGTGGCCATGGCGCCGCCCAGGCTTTGCCCGAACAGCACCAGCGGGGCGCCCTCCAGGCGGCGCGATTGCGCCAGCCAGTCCAGCCCTAGCTGAATATCGGCCTGGGCGCCCTCCAGATCCGGATCCCCCTCGGACAAGCCGTAACCCCGGTAGTCGAGCAGGAAGACGTTATATCCCCGCTCCGGCAACCAGTGCACATTCATCAGATGGGTGCTGATGTTCTGGGCATTGCCGTGCAGGAAATAAACCGTCCCGCGGGCGGTGCCCCGGGCGGGCAGCCACCAGCCGTGGATACGCAGGCCGTCGGGGTGTATCAGCACCACGTCTTCATAGTCGAGGCCCTGGCGGGCCGGGTTCTGGACCCAGGGCTCCATGGGGTAGAAGAACAGGCTGCTGCAACCCTGGAGAAGCAAGGCCAGACAAACGGCCGGAATCAGTCGAAATACCATCGCCACTGTACTTTGAATTCGGTTTCGCCGTCGCCGCGCCAACCCTCGCGCTCCAGTGAGGCGCGCAGGCCGTGCTCACGGGCCAGGGCATACTGTACCGCCAAGGTGGAACGGTGGCGGTACACGTCATTACTGAAATAGTGGCCGGCACTGCTCACCTGCCACTGCCAGCGACCGGCATGATACAGCATCCCGGCTTCGGCGCCGCCGCCGGGCGTGATCAGGGGGCCGAAATCACTGTTGTTCTCCGCCCGAACGCTGGCCAGCAGATAGGGCTGCCAGGGTCCGCTGCGCCAGCTGCCGCCGGCGCCGCCCTGCACATAACGGGTCAGCCGCCGCCGTCCGGCCCAGGCCCGTTCCAGGCCGCCCTCCACATACCAGCTCAGCGGCTTGGAGAAGCGGCCGCGCGGCGACAGCGAGCGAACGCTCACCAGGTCCAGCTCTTCAAGCCGGGCGGCGCCGGATTCGGTGCTGCGCAGGGTGATGCCCAGGCCCTGGATCTGGGCGCCGTCCAGAAAGCCACGGCGGTTGTCCAAAAGGTCGTGGTAGGTAAGCCGGTAACTGACTTCACCGAAGTCGTCACTGCCCCGCTGGCCGCCGGACGCCGCCAGCATCTGCGACCCGTGGCCGGATTCCGGCGGCGCTTTATCCGGCAGCTCCGGGTCCTCCACCGAGGGCAGCCGGTTGACCAGCGTCAGCAACGCGAAGGAACGGCCGGCGATGTCCTCGGTGCGTGCCGCCTTGCGGTTAACGAAGCGCACGTAGCTGTAGGCGGTACGCGCCATCATCGCCTGCCGTCGGGGCGGCCGCGACTGAAAGGCGTCACTCTCCGCCACCGCCGGGTCCGCCGCCAGGCGCCGGGCCAGCGCCTGCTCCTGGTCGTCGAGCCGGTCACGCAAAGCGGCCAGCTCCACTTCCTTGGAGGGCCGGTAGTGGCGCTCCGTCACCAGGCCGCGCTGATCCAGCGCGCGCACCGTATTCACCGGCAGCTCGGCGAAACGCAGCTCATCCAGCAGCCCGCTTTGCGGACGCGCCACCTGAATCAGCTCGAGCAGGCGGAAAGAGCAGTTCTCGTCGAAGAAGTAGTAGTCGAAGTTAATATCCTTCAGCTCCCAGAGGTGGTCGATCATCCAATCGATCTGGCTCTGGTCCAGCTTCAGGGTGTACTCCCAGATATCCCGGCTCTCCATGTTCGAGTACTGCTGGATCTTCTGAACATAGGGCACCAGGTTGAAGCGGCCCGGATAGCCGCCCGCCAGCCCCCGGTAAATATAGAACAGCGAGTTATCCTGCTCGGTGGTCACGGCGCCGAAGTTGATCGCCCAGGACAGCCACACGGCGCCGTCGTCATCGCCCTGGTCCAGCCGCAGCAGGGTGTGACCGAACATTGAGGATGGGCTGTTCAAATAGGAGGCGGGAAAAACCAGCACCGCGCGCTTGGCGTGCACCGAGCGGCGCCACTCCTGATACTCCGCGCAATGGGCGAACGGCTCCGCTTCCCGCCAACCGAGTGCTTCGGCGACGAAACGGTAGCGGGCGGGAAAGCGGCAACGGGCCGGGGAGGCTTCCTGCTTCAGCGCCTCCACCGTGGACGCCAGCTCCGAGACCGGATTGGCGGCGCCGTCGGCGGCCAGGAAAAAGTCCGCGTCATCCACATAGCTGCGCTGGCGGTCGCGCAGGGTGGCGCCGGGGTTGATATGCAAAAGCGCCTGCCAGCGTGGCTGTTGTGCAAGCTGTTCCAGGTCCCGGGCCTGGGCGACGGTTGTGCAAAACAATACCAGGACGCACAGCAAGGCGGCACGCATGCGAATTCCATCTTCAGGTGGGGACTTAAAACCCGCCTCCGGACGGAGGCGGGCTCATGGGGCAGTTTTTATACGTACTTAGCCAGTTTTTGATCGTTCTGCATGACGGCGGTGATCTGCTGCATCACTTCACCGGCACTGACGTCCTGACGGGGAAAGATGGACGCGAAGTTTTCGTGCATCACGCTGTTAAAATAAGCGCGGTCGTCACCGGAAACGCCGATGGAAACGGACAGCGCGGTCAGGGCTTCGCCCTCGCCGGTGGCCATGTCCTGAGCCACTTCTTCCAGCACGCCGTTCATGCTGAGCAGGCTTTCGCCGCTGTAGGTCAGCGCACCGTTGGTGTCACAACCGTTGGTACCACTGGTCATACCGAAGGTGGCGTTACCGGAGGTGCCGTTAACGATGGTAGCCAGCAGGTGTACCGGCATGCCGGACTTGCCTTCAAAAATCAGGTTACCCCAACCACAGCCGGGACCACCCGGAGCGACGGCTTGAGCGGAAACGGAAGCGCCCAGCAGCGCTGCTGCCAACAATACTTTTTTCATAAATATCTCCATTTATTTACGCTTTCTGGTTGCGCCCCCATGCGGTTTCCCCCGGGAGCTTAAAATTCATCATAAAGCAGGGTCACGTCTTTGCAACATAAGGGGACAGCAACGGCGTCACAGATTGATAAGGAAGGTTACCGGCCCGTCGTTGACCAGGCTCACCTGCATATCGGCGCCGAATTCCCCCTCGGCGACCGGCAGCCCCGTATCACGCAGGCCGGCGGCCAGCGCATCGCACAGGCGCCGAGCCTCCTGAGGCTCCGCGGCCCGGGAAAAACTGGGCCGCAGGCCTTTCCCGGTGTCCGCCGCCAGGGTGAACTGCGACACCAGCAGCACCGAGCCGCCGACATCGCGCACGCTGCGGTTCATCCTGCCCTGCTCATCGGCGAACATCCGGTAGCCGGCGATCCGGCCGGCCATCCGTTCCACGCTGGCGTCGTCATCGCCACGCTCCATGCCCACGAACGCCAGAAGCCCGGAATCGATCGCGCCGACCACCCGGCCGGAAACCCGCACTTCCGCCGACGTTACCCGCTGCAATAAAACTCTCACCCGGCCTCCTTAATTTGCACGCCTTGAACCCGATCGCCGGGCCATCATTGCCCGTCCGTTATGGGCGCACCATAATCGGTTCTGGTTCCCACTGCTATTGAGGCCTATGCCGCACCGACCGCTGTTTCTCATCGCCCTGCTCGTGTCACTCTTCGGCTGCCAGTTATGGGCGCCGCCCGACGAAGGCAGCCGCCTTCCGGCGCCGCCGTTCGGCGAGTACCGGGAGATTCAGCGGGGCCTGGAAATGCGCGTCGGCGACGACATCCATGCCGCCCGGGCCCGCTTCAGCCTGACGCCGGACAGCACCCATATCGTGATCACCAATGAGCGTGACGAACTGATGGTGGAAATGCGCTACCAGCAGAAGCGCCTGCAGGTTCGCCGCACCCCGCGGCTGCCGCCGGCGATATCCGCCGACGATCTGATCGCCGATCTGCAGCTGGCGCTGTGGCCGCTGGAACGGCTGCGCGCCGGGCTTACGCCGGGCTGGACCCTGGCCGCCGACGACGAGGGGCGGATACTGCGGTTCAACGGCACCACCGAGGCCCAGGTGGACTACCAGAGCGACGAGCCGTCCAGCCGACCGCTGCCGGTGTATAACGCCCGCCACGACTACCTGCTGATTCTCAGCCCCGCCGACCCAGGCGGCTGACCGCCGCCACCAGCGCCTCGGCGATGGCCGGCTCGGCGCTGCTGTGCCCCGCCGCCGGCACCCAGTTGAGCCGGCTGTCAGGCAGCGCCTGGTGCAGCAGCCAGGCCTGCTCCGGCGGGCACACCATGTCATAGCGGCCGTGCACGATCTCCACCGGGCAGGTGAGCGCGCCGGCGCGGGGCAGAATCGGGCGTTCCAGAAAGCCGCCGTTGACGAAGTAATGGGTTTCCAGCTGCGCCATGGCGCGGGCGTTGTGGTCGACGTTGATCTCCGGCGGCGGATCCAGGCTCGACAGACGCGCTTCCCAGAGCGTCCACTCGCGGGCCAGACGTTCGCCGTCCGGCCCCGGCAAGGCGCGGTGATAACGGGTGACCAGGTCGCCCTCGCCGGGCGGCAGCGCTTCCAGCAGGCGCGCCCACAGGTCCGGGTAAAAGCGCGCCGCGCCCCGGTCGGTATAGAGCCAGTCGATGTCCTGTTGCCGGCACAGGAACACGCCGCGCAACACCAGCGACGCCACCCGCGAAGGGAAATCCAGGGCGTAAGCCAGCGCCAGGGTGACGCCCCAGGAGCCGCCCAGCACCACCCGCCAGCGGGGAATCATCAGGTGCTCGCGGATGCGCTCCAGGTCGGCGACCAGATCCGGCAGAGTGTTATGCTCGGTGCTGGCGTAGGGGCGGCTGCGCCCGGCGCCGCGCTGGTCGAACACCACGATGCGGTAGCGTTGCGGGTCGAACAGCCGCCGCAGCAACGGCGAGCTGCCGCCGCCGGGGCCGCCGTGCAGGGCCACCACCGGCTCACCGTCCGGGTTGCCGCTCTGCTCCACATACAATAAATGGTCGTCGCCCACATCCAGGTACTGGCGATGGTAGGGCTCGATTGGGGGGAATAATGACATGGGTGACATCCGCCGCTGGGCTCGGCTGACAGCATACTGTCTGCTGGTGGCCCTGCAACCGCTGCTCACCGGCTGCGAGACGCCGCCGCCGGAAGCGGCCCTGCGCGAGGCCGTGGCGGAACTGGAAAGCGGCCTGGAAGGCGGCGACATGGGCGCGGTGATGGACCGGCTGGCGGCGGATTTCCGCTACCGGGACCTGGACCGCAAAGCGGCCGGCCGCCGTCTGGTGGGGGTGTTCCTGCGCTACCCCAAGCGCCAGGTCAGTTTTCTCAACGTGGACGTGGCGCTTGATCCGGTGACGCTGCGCGAGGCGGAGGTCACGTTCAACGCTCTGGTGTGGGGCGGTCGCGCCACGCTGCCGGAGGACGCGGACAGTTTCCGGGTGCGGAGTCGTTGGCGCGAAGCGGGTGGGGATTGGGTGTTGGTGGATCTGGAGGCGCGGGGGTTGAGCGAGTAGAGGGCCCGCTCGCACAGGCCCTGCCCTCATGGGCCACTGGCATCCGAGCTGCTAGTCGTCGCCGCTGAACTCCGCTTCCATGTCCAGCTCCTTGATCTTGCGGGTAAGGGTGTTGCGGCCCCAGCCGAGCAGCGCCGCCGCGTCCCGTTTGCGGCCGCCGGTGTGCTGCAGGGCCACTTCGATCATGGTGCGCTCGAACTCCGGCACCGCCTGCTCGAGAATCCCGCGGTCGCCACGGGCCAGGGCCCGGTCGGCCCAGTGGCGCAGGGACTTGAGCCAGTCGCCACCGGTTTCCGTGGGCTTGCTGCCGCTCTGGCGCAGCTCAGGCGGCAGGTCGTCGACCAGCACTTCCCTGCCCGAGGCCATCACCGTCAGCCAGCGGCAGGTGTTTTCCAGCTGCCGCACGTTGCCCGGCCAGGGCATGGCGGCGAGATATTTTTCGGTGTCCTTGTGCAGCACCTTGGGGTCGACCCCCAGTTCCTGGGCGGCGTGCTGGAGAAAATAGCCGGCCAAGGCGGGGATGTCCTCGCGGCGCTCGGCGAGACGCGGAATATGAATGCGGATCACATTGAGGCGGTGGAACAGGTCCTCCCGGAAGTCGCCGTCGCGCACCAGTTTTTCCAGGTCCTGGTGGGTGGCGGCGATGATGCGCACGTCCACATGGATCGGCGTGGTGCCACCCACCCGGTAGAACTCATTCTCCTGCAGCACGCGCAGCAAACGGGTCTGGGCCTCCAGCGGCATATCGCCGATTTCATCGAGAAACAGGGTGCCGCCGTTGGACTGCTCGAAACGCCCGACCCGCTGGCTGTTGGCGCCGGTGAAAGCGCCCTTCTCGTGGCCGAACAGTTCCGATTCGATCAGGTCCTTGGGGATCGCCGCCATATTCAGCGCCACGAAGTTCTTCTCGCGGCGCATGGAGTGGCGGTGCAGGGCCCGGGCCACCAGCTCCTTGCCGGTGCCCGACTGGCCGTTGATCAGCACCGTGACGTTGGAGTGGCTGAGCCGGCCGATGGCGCGGAACACCTCCTGCATGGCTGGCGCCTCGCCGATGATCTCGGTGGGCGTTTCCGCCGCCGGCGCCACGAACTCCTCGTCGTTCTCCTTGCGGTGCTTGATGGCCCGCTTGACCAGTGCCACCGCCTCGTCCACGTCGAACGGCTTGGGCAGGTATTCGAACGCGCCGCCCTGGTAGGACGCCACCGCCGAGTCCAGGTCGGAATGGGCGGTCATGATGATCACCGGCAGATTGGGGTTCTTGCGCTGCAGAATCTTGAGCATGCGCAGGCCGTCGGTGCCCGGCATGCGCACATCGGAAATCAGCACGTCGGGCTCGGCGCCGCCCTCGTCGAGGCGGTTGAGGGCCTCGTCGGCGTCTTCAAAACATACCGGCTGGTAGCCTTCCTGGCCGAGCGCCTTTTCCAGCACCCAGCGAATGGAGCGGTCGTCGTCGATCACCCAAATGGTTGCGGTCATGATCCTTTGCTCTCCGTTGTATCCACCGGTTCCATGGGCAGCAGCAGGCTGAAACAGGTGCGCCCGGGCTCGCTGTCGCACTCAATCAGACCCTGGTGCTGGCTGATGATCGACTGGGCGATGGACAGCCCCAGCCCCGAGCCGTTGGCCCGGCCGCTGACCATGGGATAAAAAATCGTTTCCTGGAGCTCCTGGGAGATCCCCGGGCCGTTGTCTTCGATGTCCACCCGCAGCACCAGCCGGTGGCGCTGCACGCCGATGGTGAACTGGCGCAGCGCGCGGGTGCGCATCACCACGCGGGCGTCCTCGGTGCCGGCTTCCAGCAACGCCTGCATGGCGTTGCGCATCAGGTTCAGGAGCACCTGAATCAGCTGGTCCCGGTCGGCGATCACTTCCGGCAGGCTGACGTCGTAATCGCGGCGCAGCAGCACCCCTTCCGGGTACTCCGCCAGCAACAACTGGCGCACATGCTCCAGGCACTCGTGAATATTGACCGGCGCGAACGCCGGCGGCTTACGCGGGCCCAGCATCCGGTCCGCCACCGAGCGCAGGCGGTCCGCCTCGTCGATGATCACCCGGGTGTACTCCGCCAGTTCCGGATCCGGCAGCGCCCGCTCGAGCAGCTGGGCGGCGCCGCGGATACCGCCCAGGGGGTTCTTGATCTCATGGGCGACGCCACGCACCAGCGCGCGGGTGGCCTGGTGGGCGTGCATCAGCCCCTCCTCCCGGGTAATACGCAGCAGCCGGTCCAGGGACTGCATCTCCACCAGCAGCGCCATGTTCTGGCCACGCTCATGGATCGGGCTGACGCTGTAATCGACCATCGCCTGCTGCCCCGGCGCCACGTTGAGCCGGGCTTCGCGGCGGGTGAACGGGTGCCCCTCGTCCATGCACTGTTGCAGGGCACCCCGCGCGTCCTCGTCATCGAAAAAGTACTCCGGCAACCGCTGCCCGATTATTCGAGAGGCACTGGTGGCCAGCAGCATTTCCGCCGCCGGATTGAGGTAGCGCACGCGCAGGTCGCCGTCGAGCATCATTACCGCGGTACGGAGATGATCCAGCAGCCGTTTTTGCAGCACCGTGTCTGTCGTCATAGTTCGGGCCATAACAGGGCATAAGCAATTATCAGGCCACCCGTGAGAGCGCCTTCACAGGGCAGCAGGCGGGTGGAGGACGTGTCCTTCACGGTGCAGTCTAGGAGGTATGGCGGGAGGGTGCACACTTTTGGTGCAGACGGGTTCAGTCGTCGGAGGGGCGGATAACGCGCTGGGCACTGCCGCCCACCGCGGCACCGCCGCCACGCTCCGCGCCGGCGCCCCGGTCGGCGCCGCTGCCGGTGGTGGCGGAGCCGCCACGTTCGGCCCGGCCACCGAAGGTGGGAAAGGCGGAGCCTTTGCCCTGGCCCTGGCCGCCGCCGCTATCGGCGGTGGTACGCATCACGTAGAACAGCACCGGCTCGGACTCGATCAGCACTGTGCCGTCGCCGTCACGCACCTGCGCCACCAGGGTGTGCTCGCCGGGATTGGGAAAGTCCATGGCGGTGCCCTCAAGCGGCGTGCCGTTGTCGAGAATCACCAGCCGGTGCCCGCTTTTCAGCGACGGCGACAGCGATACCTGAACCTGGATCGGGTTGTCCTGGGGAAGGCGCAGGTTGGCGCCGGCGTCCGGCGCGGTGATCGACACCGCCTCATAGCCCGTATCCGGCGGCTCCGGCGGTTCCGGCGGCGCATCGCCCCGGGATGCGGCGCGCCGCTCCACCGGCGGACTGTCCATGGTGTTGGTGGGGCCCACCTTCACTTCCTCGGCGCGCTTCTTGTCCGGCGGGTTGTCGGTGAACACCACGTTGCCGTCGGCGTCCACGGTGCGGTAGATGCCTTTCGAGCCGCCGGCTTCATCGGGGCGGTCGACATTCTCTGTTTGCGCGCCGGCCAGCAGTGGCATGACGCACAGTAATAGGGGCCACCAGATTTTCATTGGTCTCATCCTTGTTGGGTCTGACCTTGATTCTGACTCCGGGGTACCCGCAAAAAAAGGGCCCGGCCCGCAAAATCCATCGCGACACCTCTAAGAGCCCGGCTTGTAGGAGCTTGCTTGCAAGCGAAAGGCCGGCAACGCCGGCCGGCAGGATACCAGAGAGGTTCTTTGTACTGCGGCCAGAGGGGCTCTGGTATCCCGCCGGGTGGCTGAAAGCCACCCTTTCGCGGGCATGGCCCGCTCGCACAAACAAAAAAAGCCCGGCGCGAAGGCCGGGCTTTTCGGGGACTGCGGTAGCCGTGAGGCTTAGCAGCTGTAGTACATGTCGAACTCGACCGGATGCGGGGTCATGTTCAGACGCTCCACTTCGCTGCGCTTGAGCTCGATGTAGCCTTCCAGCATGTCCTTGGTGAACACGTCGCCCTGGGTCAGGAACTCGTGATCGGCTTCCAGAGCATCCAGCGCCATGGTCAGGGTGTGCGCCACGGTGGGGATGTCCTTGGCTTCTTCCGCCGGCAGATCGTAGAGATCCTTGTCCATGGCGTCGCCCGGGTGGATCTTGTTCTTGATGCCGTCCAGGCCGGCCATCATCAGTGCCGCGAAGCACAGGTACGGGTTGGCGGACGGATCCGGGAAGCGGGTCTCGATACGACGCGCTTTCGGGTTGCTCACCCACGGAATGCGGATGGAAGCGGAACGGTTACGGGCGGAGTACGCCAGCATTACCGGGGCTTCGAAGCCGGGCACCAGACGCTTGTAGGAGTTGGTGGAACCGTTGGTGAAGGCGTTCAGGGCGCGTGCGTGCTTGATCACGCCACCGATGTAGAACAGCGCTTCTTCGGACAGGCCCGCGTACTCGTCACCGGCGAACAGGTTCTTGCCGTCTTTGGCCAGGGACATGTGCACGTGCATACCGGAACCGTTATCACCGATCAGCGGCTTGGGCATGAAAGTGGCGGTCTTGCCGTAGGCGTGGGCCACGTTGTGCACGCAGTACTTGAGGATCTGCACTTCGTCGGCTTTCTTGGTGAGGGTGTTGGCGCCCACACCGATCTCGCACTGGCCCGCGGTGCCCACTTCGTGGTGATGCACTTCGATTTCCAGGCCCATCTGCTCCATGGCGGAACACATGGCGCCACGCAGGTCGTGCAGGCTGTCCACCGGGGGTACCGGGAAGTAGCCGCCTTTGACGCCGGGACGGTGACCGATGTTGTTCTTCTCGAACTCATCGGCGGACACCCAGGCCGCTTCTTCGGAGTAGATGTTGTACATGGCGCCGGACATGTCGGACTTCCACTGTACCGAATCGAACACGAAGAATTCCGGCTCCGGGCCGAACAGGGCGGTGTCGGCGATACCGGTGGACTTCAGGTATTCCTCGGCGCGCAGCGCCACGGAGCGCGGATCACGCTCGTAACCCTGCATGGTGGTCGGCTCAACGATGTTGCAACGCAGGTTCAGCGTGGCCACGTCGGTGAACGGGTCGAGAACGGCGGTTTCGTCTTCGGGCAGCAGAATCATGTCGGATTCGTTGATGCCTTTCCAACCGGCGATGGAGGAACCATCGAACATCTTGCCGTCCTGGAAGAAGTCGTCGTCGATTTCGCCGACGGGAAGGGTCACGTGCTGCTCTTTACCATGGCTGTCGGTAAAACGCAGATCCACCCACTTCACGTCGTTATCTTTAATCAGTTTCAGCGTCTTTTCAGACATTGTTGAGCGTCCTCCTGGAACGGGTATGTGTCTGGCTACTCGCCTCCGCCGGAGCGGGCACGCGAAGAGCCGTTATTCTCGGCCACCGGGGCCTGCATGCCAATAGGTCAGCAAATACTGTGCCAGCCCTTTTTTGGCGCAGCAGCCTGTATTGAGCCCGATCAGCGCGCCTGTATCCGGATATCATGCACCGAAACGGTGCCTTCTTGGTATTTGTGCACCACTAGAGTGCAACGGAAGGTTCACCAACCCGCAGGGTGATCACCACCTCCAGGTCGCCCTCCTCCGTGGCCAGCACCTCGTGGCCATTGATTCGGCACCAGGCGGGAATGTCGTTGAGCGCCCCCGGGTCCGTGCAGGTTACCCTCAGCACCTCCCCCTGCGCCAGTTCGGCGACCTTGTTCTGGGTCTTGATCACTGGAATGGGGCACAGCTGGCGGCGCACATCCAGTTCGTGAAGGGTTTCGTCGGTCATCGCGGTCAGGCCACCAGCCAGGTTTTCGGGATGTCCTCGGGCCGTGCCGGCGCGATGCGCACCTCGCGGGCAACGCCGCCCGGGTCCTTGACCTCCACGGTGACGGTGTCGTCGCCGCGGCCCTTGGAGTAGCGCGCCACGATGGCGGCGGCCTGCTCCAGCTCCGCTTCCGATTCGAAGCGTCCGTCCACCAGCGCCAGCGGGCCGGGGCAACTGACCGTGGTGAGGCTGGTGAACTGGTAGCGGTAGCCTTCCAGGAAGCGGTTCTCGCCTTCCTCGCGGCTGATGATCAGCTTCAGGTGCGGCTGCGGGCGGATATGCCGGCCCACTTTCAGCAGCATGATGTCGTCCAGCTCGTAGCGGCGCTCGTTGCGGGCCTGCCACAGGTCGGCCAGCTTGCGGGAATAGGATTCGTCGGTCAGGAAGCAGCAGCCGCCGGAGGGCTGGGCATAGTCCTCCAGGCCGAAACGCCGCGCCAGCTCGATCTGCGGCTTGCGGTTGCGGCCGGAGAAATCGTGCAGCCGCGAGCGGTCCACCCAGCCCTCGCGCTCGGGCAGCGTCTCGGGCAGGTTGAGCGCGCTGAGCGGGCGCAGCAGGCGGTCGTCGGCGCCGGACTCGCTGCTGATGATGGGCATGGTTTCCTTACGCTGGCTCTTGGGCCGCTGGCCCACCACCTCGCCGGTGATGATGAAATCGAAGCCCTTCTCGCCGGCCAGCTCACGGGCCTTGTTCAGCATCAAGGTGGCCTGGTTGACCATGAAGATCTTGCAGTCCAGGCAGGGGTTCAGATGGGCGCCGTAGCCGTGCTTGGGGTTGAGCACCACATCCTTGTACTCCTCGGAGATATCAATGATGTGCAGCTTGATGCCCAGCTCCTCGGCCACCCAGAGGGCGTTGTTGCGCTTGTTCTTGTCCTTGTCTTTCTTGCGGATCGCGTGGGTGTGGCCCTCCACGCAGAAGCCGGTGAAGAAGTTCACCCCTTCCACGTGAATGCCCTGCTCCTGCATCACTTTTACCGCCAGCATGGAGTCCAGCCCGCCGGACACCAGCGCGATGGCGCGGCGCTGGAGCGGGTCGGCGCTGGGCCGGGTGACGGGTGCGACTGCCTCGGACATAACAATACTCGCCCTGTTTTAAAGGAGATGGTCGGAAACGGGCGGCAGAGTATAGCAAATCACGCTTTGTTGACGAAGCGCCGGGGTCAGGGCGCTTCGGGGGCTTCCGGCAGGCGGGCCACGGCGAACTCGCGCTTGGCAAGCGTCAGCCGGCGGGCCACCGGCTCCAGCTTCCAGTCCAGGCCGTCGAGATGATCCTCGACGATGCGGCAGCGGCGCAGCAGGCCGTCGTCGTTGGCGATCTGAATGTTCAGCCCGGGGCGGGCGTTGAGCTCCAGCATCAACGGGCCCTTGTGCTTGTCCATTACCAGATCCACGCCCAGATAACCCAGGCCGGTGAGCTCATAGCAGCGCGCCGCCAGCTCCAGGCAGGCTTCCCAGTCGGGAATCTGCACGCCGGCCACCGGATGGGCGGTGTCCGGGTGCCGGTCGATTTTCAGGTTGTGCCAGGTGCCGCTCAGGGTGACACCGGTGGCGATGTCCACGCCCACGCCGATGGCGCCCTGGTGCAGGTTGGCCTTGCCGTCGGACTGGCGGGTGGGCAGGCGCAGCATGGCCGCCACCGGGTAGCCCTTGAGCACGATGATGCGCACGTCCGGCACGCCGCCGATGCTGATGCGGTCGAACAGGTCGGTGGAGCGCACCCGGTACTCGATCAGGGCGCGGTCGCGGTGGCCGCCCAGGGAATAGATGCCGGAGATGATCCCGGAAATGTGAAACTCCAGCTCCTCGGGGCTGATCATGCGGCCGGAGGCGCCCCGGTAGTAGCCCTCGAAGCGGTCCGAGATCACCATGATGCCGTCGCCGCCGGCACCCTGGGCCGGCTTGATCACGAAGTCGCCGTGGGTCTCGACGATGTGCTGGAGCTTGCTGATGCCCTGCTCGGTATCAATGATGCCGTACATGTCCGGCACCTGGATGCCGGCGTCCAGGGCCAGCTTCTTGGTGCGGATCTTGTCGTCCACCAGCGGGTACAGGCGCCGGTCGTTGTAGGCCAGCACATAGTCGCCGTTGCGCTGGTTGATGCCCATCACGCCACGGCGGCGCAGGGCCCTCCAGGTGCGGATTCCGAACATCAGCGGCCACCTTCATCGGTCATCGCCCGGAAGCGCATCAGCTCCGCCAGGCGATAACCCCGGTAATGGCCCATCAGCACCATCACCGCCGCCAGCACCAGCAACACGCCGGGGAAGGTGAACACGAAGTACACCAGCGGCTGCCAGACCATCAGCAGGTGACACAGCACCGCCGCGATCAGGGTGCCGATGGCCACCTTCAGCGACTGGCCGCCGCCACGCTCCTCCCAGACGATCGAGATACGCTCGATCACCATGGTCAGAATCACCATCGGGAACAGCGCCACCGACAGGCCGGTGGAGAGCCCCAGCTTGTAGCCCACCAGGCTGATCAGCGCCATCAGGATCACCACGAAGGTGAGCACGATCGACAGCCGCGCCAGTAACTGTAATTTCAGGTGTTCCAGATAGCCGCGCACCGACAGCCCGATGGCGGTGATGAAGGTGAACAGCAGCACGCCCCAGATCACCTCGGTTTCGCGGAACGCCAGGGCGATCAGCACCGGCGTGAAGGTGCCCAGGGTCTCCATGCCGACCAGGGAGCGGATCAGCAGCACCAGCAGCACGCCCACCGGAATCATCATCAGGATGCGGAACAGCTGCTGGGACGGCACCGGCAGCTCATACAGGGAATAGTCGATAAAGCTGCTCTGATCCTGGAAACGCAGCGACTGGGCCAGCTGCAGCGCGCTCATCTCGTTGCGGTGAACGCCGAAATCCACATCCGCGTTGCGGGCGCCTTCCAGCGCCAGCAGCGGCTTGTCGCCGCTCCACCACACCAGCCGGTCCTCCGGCAGCCCCTGGCGGCCGTCCAGCGGGTTGAAATACAGCCAGCTTTTGCCGTTGTAGGTGCGCAACCACAGCTCCGGTTCCTGGTCGCGGCTCTCGTTGAGCTCCAGGGTATGCACCGGCTCGGCGGGGATGTGCGCCACCGCCAGCAGCAGATCGACCACCCGGGCGCGGTTCTCCGGGCTGCGGTCGCCGCCGAGCAGCAGGCGCACATTGTCGCTTTCCATGTTGTTGACGCGCTTGATGGTCTCGCTGACGAAGGTCTCCACGTCCGCGGAGTGCTGGCGAATCGGCGCCAGCAGGGCATCGGCGGCGAGCCGCTCCGGGCCCTCCAGCGGCGGCGCGGCGCGGAACTGGGGGCCGTCCTCGGGCACCGACGCCGGTTCGGCGAAGCGCGAGGTGAGCATCAACCGGTAATACAGGTTCTGCCGCCCCTCGGCCCGGCGCGCCGACCAGGTGACCACCCGGTTGCCGTTCTCCCGGTTGACGTTGACGCCGTAGTTGTTGGAAATAAAGCTTTCATTGAGGGCGGTGAAACCGCTCTCCAGCGGCGGCACGTACATGCGCGCCTTGATCGGGGTGTTCTCCCGCGCCTGGAAACTGACCTGGGCGTCCACCACCCATACCGGGTCACTCTCGCTCTCGGTGAGCGGCACTTTCTGGACCAATATCTGGTAGGCAATACTGCCGACCCCCAGCAACAACAAAAAAGCGGCGAGCAGCCGGGCGTGCAATTTCACAGAACGCATTTTTCAGCCTTATTCCAATACTTTCGTCACGGGCGGTCAGCCACGGAACGGAAGCCAGCCCTGGCGCCCGTCGACGGTTCCTCGGCCCGCGCGGCCGTTCGGCGCACGTTGCTGAGACCGGCTGACCCGTGTTTGGTTGCGACATTCTAGGGCAGTCAGAGGCCAACCGGAGCAACAAAAGTAAAACTTTGCACCGGGTCACATTATGCCATGACACACCTTCGTGTGGCTTCCGTGGGTACAAGGGCTGTACAATGCGCCGCCTAATCCGCCTCCCACTCCGTTTCACGGGCCCTTCCGGCCGGTCGCGGACGCATTTTCACGCTGGTCCGCCAACGGACGGAGAGCGACTTTTTTCCCTACGGAGCCATTTCTGTGATTGAACGCCTGCGCAATATCGCCATCATCGCCCACGTTGACCACGGCAAGACCACCCTGGTGGACAAGCTGCTGCAACAGTCCGGCACCCTGGGAGATCGCGCCGGCGACGTGGAACGGGTGATGGACTCCAACGACCTGGAGAAGGAACGGGGCATCACCATCCTCTCCAAGAACACCGCCCTCAAGTACGGCGACTACCAGATCAACATCGTCGACACCCCCGGCCACGCCGACTTCGGCGGCGAGGTGGAGCGGGTCATGTCCATGGTCGACTCGGTGCTGCTGCTGGTGGACGCGGTGGACGGCCCCATGCCGCAAACCCGCTTCGTGACCCAGAAGGCGTTCGCCGCCGGCCTCAAGCCGATCGTGGTGGTCAACAAGGTGGACCGCCCCGGCGCCCGTCCGGACTGGGTGATCGACCAGGTGTTCGACCTGTTCGACACCCTCGGCGCCAGCGACGAGCAGCTCGACTTCCCGGTGGTCTACGCCTCCGCCCTCAACGGCGTGGCCGGCCCGGAAGCGGACCAGCTCGGCGACGACATGACCTTCCTGTTCCAGACCATCATCGACCGCGTACCGGCGCCCGAAGTGGAACAGGACGGCCTGTTCCAGATGCAGATCTCCTCGCTGGACTACAACAGCTACCTGGGCGTGATCGGCATCGGCCGCATCAAGCGCGGCAAAATCAAAGCCAACTCCACGGTCAAGATCATCGACCGCGAAGGCAAGGTGCGTAACGGCCGCATCCTGCAGATCATGGGCTACCACGGCCTCGACCGGGTGGACGTGCCGGAAGCCGGCGCCGGCGACATCGTCTGCGTCACCGGCATGGACCCGCTGGATATCTCCGACACCCTGTGCGACCCCAACAAGGTGGAGGCCCTGCCGCCGCTGACCGTGGACGAGCCCACCGTGAGCATGGTGTTCCACGTCAACACCTCGCCGTTCGCCGGCCAGGACGGCAAGTTCGTCACCAGCCGCCAGATCCGCGAGCGCCTGGAAGCGGAGCTCAAGCACAACGTGGCCCTGCGCGTGGAAGAGACCGGCAGCGCCGACCAGTTCCGCGTCTCCGGCCGTGGCGAGCTGCACCTGTCCGTGCTGATCGAGAACATGCGCCGTGAAGGCTTCGAGCTGGCCGTGGGCCGCCCGCAGGTGATCGTGCGCGAGGTGGACGGCAAGAAGCAGGAGCCCTACGAGAACGTCATGGCCGACGTGGAAGAGCAGCACCAGGGCGCCATCATGGAGCAACTGGGCCTGCGCCGCGGCGAGATGACCAACATGGAGCCGGACGGCAAGGGCCGGGTGCGCCTCACCTTCATCGTGCCCAGCCGCGGCCTGATCGGCTTCCGCAGCCTGTTCCTGACGCTCACCTCCGGCACCGGCATCCTCAACAGCACCTTCAGCCACTACGGTGAGTTCAAGGCCGGCGACATGGCCCAGCGCAACAACGGCGTGCTGGTCTCCATGGTCAAAGGCAAGGTGCTGGCGTTCGCCCTGTTCAACCTGCAGGAGCGCGGCCGCATGCTGATCGAGCCCAACGTGGAAGTCTACGAAGGCCAGCTGATCGGCATCCACAGCCGCGGCAACGACCTGGTGGTGAACCCCACCAAGGGCAAGCAGCTCACCAACATGCGCGCCTCCGGCACCGATGAGAACGTGATTCTCACCCCGCCGGTACGCTTCAGCCTGGAGCAGGCCCTGGACTTTATCGAAGACGACGAACTGGCGGAAATCACCCCCAACCACATCCGCCTGCGCAAGAAGCTGCTCACCGAGACCGAGCGCAAACGCGCCAGCCGCTAAGCTGTGGGAGCGGGCCTCGCCCGCGAAAGGCCGGCGAAGCCGGCCGGCAGGATGCCAGAGAACCCTGAAAACGAAACACCAAACAGGTCTCTGGTATCCCGCCGGGAGCTTTGCTCCCTTTCGCGGGCAAGGCCCGCTCGCACAGACCGACCTAAAGCAGCCAGGCCATCAATGCCGCGCCGAGAAACATCCCGATCAACAGGCCTTTGCGGAAGGCGCGGGTGCTGTCCGTCTCGGCGCGCCCCGGCTCGCGGATGCGCTCGCGCAGCGTCGGCCCGGAGGGCGGCGGCTGGCTGGCCTCGTAGTCGGCGATCACCTCCAGCGAGCGGGCCTCATCGTCTTCGTTCACCCACACGCTGGCCAACCCGGAAGCGGGCAACTCGCCCACCGCGCCTTGCAGCATGTCGCCACGCACCTGAGCAACGATGCCGGACTGCTCCAGCAAGCCGGCCAGCATGTGCGCTTCCAGGCCGTCACCGGCTTCGTAGACACGCTTCATGGGTGGCTCTCCTCTGTTGCGCGCATCCCTGTCGACAACACGCTACCATTTACCCGCTTTTATAACCCGGGATCCGTGAATGCTGAATATTGCTCTGTTCGAGCCGGAAATACCGCCCAACACCGGCAACATCATGCGCCTGGCGGCCAACACCGGCGCCGCCCTGCATCTGATCGAGCCGCTCGGTTTCGAGCTGGATGAGCGGCGCCTGCGCCGCGCCGGGCTGGACTACAGTGAATACGCCAACGTCACCGTGCACCCGGACTACCCCAGCTTCTGCCGGGACTACCCCACCGCGCGCCAGTTCGCGCTGACCACCAAAGGCGGCCCGGCGCCCAGCCAGGTACGGTTTCAGGACGGGGACGTGCTGCTGTTCGGGCCGGAAACCCGGGGCCTGCCCGCCCATATCCTGGAAGGGCTGGCGCCGGAGCAGCGGCTGCGGCTGCCGATGGGCGCCAACAGCCGCAGTCTGAATCTCAGTAACGCGGTGGCGATCACGCTCTACGAAGCCTGGCGGCAACTCGGCTACCCCGGCGCGATCTGAACCAATTGATTACTGGACGGTGGACGGCTCGCCGTCGCCGCTCTGCTGCTTCTCGCGCTGCTGCTGGTAGAGCGCCTCGAAGTTGAGCGGCTGCAGGATCATCTGCGGGAAGGAGCCCTTGGCGACCAGATCGGACACCACTTCGCGGGCGTAGGGGAACAGCACATTGGGGCAGTAGGCGCCCAGCAGCTGATCGCGCTCTTCGCCTTCGATGCCGGCCAGGGTGAAAATACCCGCCTGCTTCACTTCGGCCAGATAGAAGGTCTTCTGCTCGTCCTCGGATTTGGCGGTGACGGTGACCGTCACTTCCACTTCGTATTCGGTGCCTTCGCCGATGCGGCGTGCGCTGTTGTTCAGCTGCACGTTCATCTTCGGCTTCCACTCCTGCAGGAAGATGTCCGGCGCCCCCGGGCACTCGAACGAGGCGTCCTTAAGGTAGACGCGCTGCAACTGGAAGGTTTTTTTCTGTTCTTCGGCCATGATTGTCTCCGTTGTTCGGTTCCGTCATCCGGCGAGCAGGTCGTCCAGTTCGCCCGTCCGCTCCAATGCGAAAAGTTCATCGCAACCGCCCACGTGGCGGTCCCCGATCCATATCTGCGGCACCGTGCGGCGGCCGCTGCGTGCCATCATTTCCCGGCGCGCTTCCGGCTCCCGGTCCACGTCGATCTCATGGACGCGGGCGTCCTTGCCCGCCAGCAAACGCTTGGCGCGCACGCAAAACGGGCACCAGCCGGTGCTGTAAAGGGTGACGTCCGCCATCAGCCCTTGGACACCGGCAGGTTATCATTGCGCCAGGCGGTGACGCCGCCCTGGATACGGTAGAGCTCGGAAAAGCCCTTGTTGCGCAGCTGGCGCCCCAGGTGCGCCGCCTGATTGCCCATCTTGCAGGTCAGGATCAGCGGCTTTTCCTTATATTTTTCCAATTCGCCCATCCGGTCCGTGACCTGGCTCTGGGGAATGTTCACACTGCCCGGGATATGCCCCTCGCGGAACTCGTCGGCGGCGCGCACGTCGACGATCACCGCATCCTTCTGATTGACCAGATTGGTGGCGAACTGCGGCGTGATGGCCTTGCCGCCACGGCGGGACTCAATCACGAAAAAGGCGCCCCACAGCGCTAAGAAGGCAAACACCAGGATATAGTGGTTGGTGACGAACTCGATGATACGATCCATGACTGCATTCCTGCCGGCGGAAAATCGGCGACAAGTATACACACCAGCGCTCGGTTAAGATAAGGCACCATGACGGAACCCGTGAAACCCCATTTTCGATTACTGACGCTGCTGATCGTGCCGGCGCTGGTGCTGACGAGCGCCGGCGCGCCCGCCGAAGAGCCCTCCGAGCAACAGCTGGAAGCGCTCAAGGAGCGCATTGAGGCGCTGTCCGAGGCCCAGCAGAAGGAAGCCCGCCAGCGCGACTCGGTGCAGAGCGAGCTGCGCGAGGCGGAAACCCGGGTCGGCGAGCTGACCCGCGAACGGCGTCAGCTGGAGCGCGACGCCCGCCAGGCCGAGTCGCGGCTGGCGCGGCTGGAGGCCGAGCAGGCGGAACTGGCCGAAGAAAAGAAGGTGCAGCTGCGCTGGCTGGTGAAGACGGTGCGCGCCAGCTATCAGAGCGGCCGCGAAGAGCGGCTGAAGCTGATGCTCAACCAGCAGGAGCCGGACCAGATCGCGCGCCTGCTGCGCTACCAGGAATACTTCCAGCGCGCCCGCACCGACCGCCTCGCCGACCTGGAAGACGAACTGGTGGAGCTGCGCCGGGTGGCGCAAGAAGTGGCCGACGCCCGCGCCGACCTGCTGGATCGCCGCACCGCGCTGGCGCGCAGCCAGGAGCAGTTGGAGCAGGCCGCCCGCGAACGGGAGACCACCCTGGCCAAACTGGAACGCTCCCTGGACCAGCGCGGGGGCGACATCGACCGCCTGCGCGCCGACCAGCAGCGCCTGGAAAAACTGCTCGCCGAAATGGAGCGCAGCATGCCGGAAATGGCCCCCGCCGACCGCGGCACGCCGTTCGCCAAACTGGCCGGCGAGCTGCCCTGGCCGGTGCCCGGCGAAGTGCTGTCGAGCTTCAACTCCAGCCGTGAGGGCGCGTTGCGCTGGGAAGGCGTGGTGCTGGCCGCCGAGGAAGGCACGCCGGTGCGCGCCATCCACCCGGGCCGGGTGGTGTTCGCCGACTGGATGCGCGGCTACGGCCTGCTCACCATCGTCGACCACGGCGGTGGCTACCTGACGCTGTACGGCTACAATCAAAGCCTGCTGCGCGATGTGGGCGAGTGGGTCGCGGTGGGCGACACCCTGGCCCTGGCCGGCCAGTCCGGCGGCAACAGTCGCAGCGCGCTGTACTTCGAAATACGCAACCGGGGCAAGGTGGTGAACCCGACACGCTGGTGCGACCGCCGTGTTACACTGCCGCCCATTGCCCGAAACTAGTGTCCAATGATGCCCTTGGTCTGGGGAATTACATGCTGAAAACGTCTCACCCCCTGCTCCGCCGCACCGCACTGAGCGCCGCCCTGCTCCTCACCGTATCCGTCTCCGCCCCGACCCTGGCCGCCGACCCGGAAGTCGATGAGCAGGCCCGTCAGGACGGCGTGCCGGTCACCGAGCTGCGCGCCTTCGCGGAAGTGCTGGAGCGGGTGCGCGGCGCCTATGTGCAGGACGTGGACGAGAAAGAGCTGATCCAGGCGGCGATCCGCGGCATGTTGATGGAGTTGGACCCGCACTCCTCCTACCTGACCCCGGACCAGTTCGAGGACCTGCAGTCCACCACCAGCGGCGAGTTCGGCGGCCTGGGGCTGGAAGTGACCATGGAAGACGGCTTCGTCAAAGTGGTCTCGCCGATCGACGACTCCCCCGCCAGCCGCGCCGACATCCAGGCCGGCGACCTGATCCTCAAGATCGACGACACCTTCGTCAAAGGCCTGAGCCTGGCGGAAGCGGTGGAGCTGATGCGCGGCGAAGCGGGCTCGGAAGTGACTCTCTCGGTGCTCAGCGACGGCGACGAAAAGCCGCGCCCAGTGACGCTCAAGCGCGACCGCATCAAAGTGGAAAGCGTGAAAAGCGAAGTGCTGGAGCCCGGCTACGGCTACCTGCGCGTGTCCCAGTTCCAGAACAACACCGGCCACGAAGCCAAGAAAGCCCTCAACGAACTGAAAGCCGAAGGCGAGTTGAGCGGGTTGATCCTCGACCTGCGCAACAACCCGGGCGGCGTGCTCGGCGGCGCGGTGGAAATCAGCGACCTGTTCCTCGACTCCGGGCTGATCGTCTACACCCAGGGCCGCGAGAGCGAGAGCCGCAACGACTACAAAGCCAACCCGGGCGATGAGATCGAAGGCCTGCCCCTGGTGGTGCTGGTCAACGGCGGCTCCGCCTCGGCGTCGGAGATTGTCGCCGGCGCCCTGCAGGACCAGGGCCGCGCCGTGGTGGTGGGCACCCGCACCTTCGGCAAGGGCTCGGTGCAGACGGTGCTGCCGATCAGCGGCGACAACGCCCTGAAACTGACCACCGCGCGCTACTACACGCCGGACGGCCGTTCGATTCAGGCGGAAGGCATCGAGCCGGATATCCCGGTGCAGGTGTCCAGCGTCGAGCTGCTGAAGGACCAGCGCCCCCGCGAAGCGGACCTGCCCCACCACCTGCTCAACCAGGCGCAGAAGGAAGCGCTGGAGAAAGGCGGCGAAGAGCCCCTGGCCAGCCGCGACTACCCGCTGTCCCAGGCGCTCTCGATCCTCAAGGGCATCAACCTGGCGGAACGGCGGCGCGCCGACCGCCAGGAGTAACCCGCCCGAACGCGCCGGTCAGGACGTGACCGGCGCCCGGCCGATGCCCGTAAGGCGGGCATAGCCGATCATCAGGAAGCCGAACAGGAACATCATCACCCCGTACACCGCCGCCGGCACGGACATGGCGTCCGACTGCAGCAGGGTCAGGGTCACCATCAGGCCCAGGGTGCCGTTCTTGATGCCCAGCTCGATGGCCACGGTGAACGCCTGCGGCCGGCTCAGCCCGATCAGGCGGCCACCGAACAGACCCAGCCCCAGGCCGATCAGGTTGAGCAGTATCACCGCCGCGCCGCCCTGGCGCAGCAGCACCAGCGCCTCTCCGCCCAGGTCCACCAGCAGCATCACGATCACCGCCACCAGCACCAGCAGCCCGAACACGCTGACCAGCTTTTCGCCCTTCACCGCCCAGTCCTGGCGGAAATGACGGATGGTCATGCCGATGCTCACCGGCACCAGGATAATCACCACCAGGGTCAGGATGGTGCGCAGCACCGGCAGCTCCAGCACCAGATCGCTGTCACGGAAATGGCCCAGCGCCCAGCTGGTGAACATCGGCAGCGTTACCACCGTGACTAGGCTGGCGGCCACCGTCAGCACGATGGACAGCGCCACGTCGCCACGGCCGAGAAAGGCGAACAGGTTGGAGGTGGTGCCGCCCGGGCAGGCGGCGATGATCACCAACCCCACCGCCAGCGCCGGGGAAAGGTCCAGCGTCATCGCCAGGCCCACGCCCACCAGCGGCAGCAGCACGATCTGCGCCACCAGGCCGTAAACGGTGGCCCGCGGGGCGATCAACACTTCGCGGAAGTCCTTGGGGGTGAGGGTGAGCCCCATGCCCACCATGATGAGAAACAGGGCGGCGGGTAAACCGATTTCAACCAGACTGGCCTGATCCATGCTGCGCTCCTTTTTTATTATCGCAAGGAGCTTAGCCTACGGGGCCCGTGGCGGCGACTCTTGTACAGAGCGCTTGCCGGTCAGCCGTCGGTGGGCGGCTTGCGCAGCGCCTTGGTCTGGCCGTGGCGGGTCTTTTTGTCCATGCGCTTGCGCTTGGCGGCCTTGGACGGCTTGGTGGGCTTGCGCTTTTTCTGCTCCACGGTGGCGTCCAGGATCAGCGCTTTCAGCCGCGCCAGGGCGTCGTCCAGGTTCTTTTCCTGGGTGCGGAAGCGCTGCGCCTTGATCACCACCACCCCTTCGGTGGTGATGCGCCGGTCGGACCAGGCCAGCAGCCGCTCCTTGTAGAACTCGGGCAGCGACGAGGCGCCGATGTCGAAACGCAGGTGCACGGCGGAGGCCACCTTGTTGACGTTCTGGCCGCCGGCGCCCTGGGCGCGGATCGCCTGCCATTCGATCTCGGACTCGGGGATGGTCACATTGTTGGAGATTTTCAGCATGGGTCCTTCCTGGCCGGGGGAGTTACCGGGCTCGCGCGATAAAGCGGTCGAGCGCATTGGCGAAGGTCTGGACGTCGCTTTTGCTCAACGACGACGGGCCGCCGGTCTGCACCCCGGCGGAGCGCAGTTCTTCCATGAAGTCGCGGCGGCCCAGATGTTCGCGGATGCTCTCGCTGTCGTAAAGGGTGCCACGGGGGTTGAGCGCGGTGCCACCGCTCTCCACCACCCGGGCGGCCAGCGGAATGTCGCCGGTGATCACCAGGTCGCCGGGCTCGACCTGCTCGGCGATGTAATCGTCGGCGCGGTCGAAGCCGGCTTCCACCTGCACCGCGCGGAGGTGCGGCGAGCGCGGCTTGGGGATGAAATGATTGGCCACCAGGGTGGTGTCGATGGCGCGCCGGTCGGCGGCGCGAAACAGCACGTCGCGGATCACGGCCGGACAGGCGTCCGCGTCTATCCAGATCCGCACGTCAGGCCCCCGGCAGTATCACAGGCGCATCTCAATGCCGGCGCTGTGCATGTACTGCTTGGCCTCGGCGATGCTGTACTCACCGAAGTGGAAGATCGAGGCCGCCAGCACCGCGTCCGCGCCGCCCTGGATCACCCCGTCCACCAGGTGCTGCAGGTTGCCGACGCCACCGGAGGCGATCACCGGCACCGGCACCGCGTCGGAAATGGCGCGGGTCAGGGCGATGTCGAAGCCGTTCTTAGTGCCGTCCCGGTCCATGCTGGTGAGCAGGATCTCGCCGGCGCCGTAATCGGTCATGCGGCGCGCCCACTCCACCGCGTCGATGCCGGTGGGGTTGCGGCCGCCGTGGGTGAAGATCTCCCAGCGGTTGGCTTCGCTTTCGCCGCTCACCTTCTTGGCGTCGATGGCCACCACGATGCACTGGGACCCGAAACGCTCGGCGGCCTCGCGCACGAACTCCGGGTTTTTCACCGCCGCCGAATTGATGCCCACCTTGTCGGCGCCAGCATTGAGCAGGTTGCGGATGTCCTGGATGGTGCGCACGCCGCCGCCCACGGTGAGCGGGATAAACACCTGGCTGGCCATGCGCTCGACCATTTCCAGGGTGGTGTCACGGTCCTCATGGCTGGCAGTGATGTCCAGGAAGGTGATCTCGTCGGCGCCGGCCTCGTTATAGCGGCGCGCCACCTCCACCGGGTCGCCGGCGTCGCGGATATCCACGAACTTCACGCCCTTGACCACCCGGCCGTCGTCCACGTCCAGGCAGGGGATGATTCGCTTGGCTAGTGTCACTTTCGCACTCCACTACCGGTGGTGCCGGACATGCCCGGCCCCCGGGATTGCAGCTCGTCGGCCAGGGCCTGGCCCTGGGCGAAATCCAGGGTTCCCTCGTAGATGGCGCGGCCGGTGATGGCGCCGGTGATGCCCACGGTGCGCGCCCCGCACAGCCGGCGCACGTCTTCCATGTCGGTGATGCCGCCGGAGGCGATCACCGGAATGCTGATCGCTTCGGCAAGCCGCTCGGTGGCTTCCACGTTGACGCCCTGCAGCATGCCGTCACGGCTGATGTCGGTGTAGACGATGGCCACCACGCCGTCGTGCTCGAACTGGCGCGCCAGGTCCACCACGTCGATGTCGGTGACTTCGGCCCAGCCGTCGGTGGCCACTTTACCGTCCTTGGCGTCCAGGCCGACGATCACGTGGCCGGGGAACTGCTTGCACATGTCGCGCACGAACTGCGGCTCTTTCACCGCCTTGGTGCCGATGATCACCCACTGAACGCCGGCGTCCAGGTAGGCCTGGATGGTCTCGGCGCTGCGGATGCCGCCGCCGATCTGGATCGGCAGGCCCGGGTGGGCGCGGGCGATGGCGTTGACGATCTCGCCGTTCACCGGCTCACCGGCGAAGGCGCCGTTCAGGTCCACCAGGTGCAGGCGCCGCGCGCCCTGCTTCACCCAGTGGTCGGCCACCGCCACCGGGTCCTCGGAAAACACCGTGTCATCGTCCATGCGGCCCTGCTTGAGGCGTACGCAGTGGCCGTCTTTCAAATCGATGGCGGGAATCAGTTCCATGACGATCTCGCTTGTTTAACAGGCTGAAATAAGAGGACGCGGCGCTCAGGGCCGCCAGCGCAGAAAGTTTTCCAGCAGCTTGAGGCCGGCGTCGGCGCTCTTTTCCGGGTGGAACTGCACCGCGAACACATTGCGCTTGGCGACGGCGGCGGCGAACGCCAGGCCGTACTCACAGCGGCCGGCCATCTGCTCGTCGGGCACCCCGGTGGCGCAGTAGCTGTGCACGAAGTAGAAGCGGCTGTTGTCGTCGATGCCCGCCCACAGCGGGTGGTCGTTGACCTGCTGCACCTGATTCCAGCCCATGTGCGGCACCTTCAGCGGGCGCCCGGTGTCACCCAGGGGCGCGCCGAAAAACTGCACCCGACCGGAGAACACACCCAGGCAGTCGATGCCGTCGTTCTCTTCGCTGAAGTCCATCATCGCCTGCATGCCCACGCAGATGCCGAGCACCGGCTTGTAGGCGTCGATGGCGTCGAGAATCGCCCGGTCCAGGCCGGTTTCGGTGATCACCTTGATGCAGTCGCGGATCGCGCCGACGCCGGGGAACACCACCCGGTCGGCGGCGCGCACCTGCTCCGGGTCGCCGGTGATCACGATCCGCTGACCGTCGGCGGCCATCTTTTCCAGCGCTTTGCCGGCGGAATGGAGATTGCCCATGCCGTAGTCGACTACGGCCACGGTTTCGCTCATGGGGCGCCTCGAGTGGTTTACGGGTTTTCGGTGAGCGTGCCCTTGGTGCTCGGGGTCACGCCGTCCATGCGCGGATCCGGCTCCACCGCCATGCGCAGGGTGCGCCCGAACGCCTTGAACACGGTCTCGGCCTGGTGGTGGGCGTTCTTGCCGCGCAGATTGTCGATGTGCACGGTGATCATGGCATGGTTCACCAGCCCCTGGAAAAACTCATAGAACAGGTCCACGTCGAACCCGCCGATCATGCCGCGGGTGAAGTCCACGTGCATTTCCAGGCCGGGGCGGCCGGACAGGTCGATCACCACCCGCGTCAGGGCCTCGTCCAGGGGCACATAGGCGTGGCCGTAGCGGCGCACGCCCTTCTTGTCGCCCCAGGCGCGGGCCAGGGCCTGGCCCAGGGTGATGCCGATGTCCTCCACCGTGTGGTGGGCATCGATGTGCAAGTCGCCCTTGGCCTCAATGTCCAGGTCGATCAGACCGTGGCGGGCCACCTGGTCGAGCATGTGTTCCAGGAACGGCAGGCCGGTATCCAGCTTGCTCACTCCGGTGCCATCGAGATTCACGCTGACGCGAATCTGGGTCTCCAGGGTGTTTCGCTCCACGGTGGCGCGGCGTTCGCTCATCGGTACCTCCAGAAAACGGAACCCCGTATTATACGGCCCTCGGCGCCCCCTCACCAGCGCGGCGGCCATTTACCGGTTAGCGGAGACACTATGCCGATCAGTCTTGAATTTCATTCCCCCGACGCGGAACTGGCGCAACGCTTCAGCAAAGTGTTGCGCGACGACCCGGACTACGCCGCCGAACTGGGCCAGGCCCTGGACGCCGGGCGCCCGGTGGCCGCCGCCCATTTCAACGGCGCGCCGGTGGCGGTGGCGCTGCTCGACGGCGACACCCTGGCGTGGATGGTGGTACACCCCGCCACCCGCGGACGCGGCGTGGGGCGGGACTTTCTGCGGCTGCTGGAGAAACATCACGGCGGAGCGCTCGCCCTGCCGGAGAAATGCCAGCGCTAGCTCCTCAAGCCTCTTGGGGACCTCCTTGTGGGAGCGGGCCCTGCCCGCGAAAGGCGGCAACAGCCGCCGGCAGGATGCCAGAGACCTCACAGATTGCGCTTCCAATAGCCGTTTTTGGAATCCTGCCGGGCGGTTACACCGCCCTTTCGCGGGCGGGGCCCGCTCCCACAGGGAGATTCGCTCCCACAGGTCAGGCCAGCGGCAGCCGGATCACCAGGGTGAAGCCGCGATCGAGGCCGGCGCTTTCGGCCCAGATGCGGCCGCCGGCCTGTTCGATCATCACCCGCGCCATGGCCAGTGACAGGCCGTAGCCCTCTTCGTGGTGGCGCGAGCCCATCACGAAGAACGGCTCGAACAGGCTCTCCAGCTGGTCCGGGCCGGCGCCCCGGCCGCGGTCGCGGATGCGCAGCTCCGCTTCGCCCACCATCACCTCGCTGGTAACGGTGATCTCGCCGCCCGGCGGGCTGAAGCGGATGGCGTTATCCAAGGCCATGGCCATCACTTCCTGCAGCTCGGTCTCGTTGGCGCGCACGTACAGATTCGGCGAGATACGGTTGACCACCCTCAGCGCCAGGCTTTCCAGCGCCCGGGCGCGGGTGGCGAGCAGCGCGTCCAGCATCCACAGGGGCCGGCAGCGGGCCACCAGCGGCGGCGTGCTGCGGTCGGCCAGGTCGAAGTAGCGCAGCGAGGTGCTGACCATGCCCATCAGCCGCTCCTGCCCCTTGCGTACCAGCGCCCAGACATCGCTCTGGTCGGCGCCGGTTTCGCCGTCGTCCAGGGAATTGGCGGCGCCGATCCAGTTGATCGGCGTATTCAGCTCATGGCTGACGTACTGCAAAAATGTGGACTTGTCCCGGTTCATTTGCTCGATCTCTTCCACGTGCCGCTCCAGGTTCTCGCGCGCCTCCAGGAACAGCTGGTTGCGCTCACGCTCCAGGAAGCGGATGCGGTCGCCCAGCGCCAGGGACAGCATCATCACCACCCACAGGGCACCAAGATGGGGCAGCATGCTGATCACCGAGGCATAGGGGATCCAGTCCAGATTGCCGAGCACGAAGAAGAAAATCAGCACGAGGAACACGCACCAGGCCGCCACATACAGCCGCGCCGCCCGGTAGCCGCGCGACCACACCATCCAGCCCAGCCAGCTGAACAGCAGCACCGTGATCAGCACCAGCAGCGTGGACAGGTAATAGGACCAGGGCGGCGCGATCAGCAGCTGCACCACCAGCAACACGGCGACACCCGCCAGGTAGTGGCGGATCACCCGGTCATAGCGCGGGAAGCGCTGCTTGAGGCCGAGGAAGTGGCGCGAGTACATGGCCAGCGCCGGCGTGCAGATATAGATGCCCAGCCAGTAGTACTCATTGAGCCTGGGCACCTCCGGCCAAACGAACTGTAGCCCGAAGCCGTTGACGTTCAGGTTGAACACCGTGATGCCCACCAGGAACAGCACGAAATACAGGTAGACCGGCTCCTTGAGCGACAACGCCAGCAGCGCGTTGTAGACCACCATGATCAGCAGGCAGCCGTAGAACACCCCGTACAGCAGGATGTCCCGGTAGGTGTATTCCACCAGCCCGGCGGCGCTGTAGAGCATCGGCGACAAATTGATGGCGCCCTTGCCGCTGACGCGCACATAGTAGGTGTTGGCACCGGCCAGGTCGGTGTCGAGGGGGAAGATAAAGGCGCGGTGGTCCATCAGGCGCTGATCGAACGGCAGCGTGTCGCCCAGGTCCACCCGCCGGTAGCCGCCGTCTTCAGTGGGCGCGAACAGGCTGATATGGTCGAGGATCGGATAGCGTTCCACCAGGTACCAGCTCTGCCCCCGGACACGGCTGGTATCCAGGGTGAAGCGCAGCCAGATGGTGCTGCTGGTAAAGCCGAAATTGGGCTCGGTGGCGGTGTTGCGGACGAAGCGCCCGGAAAAGCGGTCGCTCACCTGGCTGAAATCCCAGTGCCCTTCGGGGTCCACCAGCACCTCCATGGAACGGGCCACGGCCACCTGCTCCTGGTCCGGCTGCGGCGTCACCACCGGCTCGGCGCCGGCCAGCGCGCACCACAGCAACCCTATGCAAACCAGGAAATTACGGAACTTTAACAAAACCGGCTCCCCAAAGAGCGATACTTATTATCATGCTTTATCATGCGTTCTAACCGTCGATCCCCGCCACGGTCTTCACGTTCGGTTGGGTACATTCTATTGCTATAATCCCGGCCCTCGGCCCGGGGCGCAAGGAGAGCTGTTCTATGGCACGCGCGATCAAAATTTTCCTCATCGTCATCGCCGCTCTGGTGGTCCTGCTGGCGGCGACCGTGTTCGTGGTCACCCAGGTGATCGATCCGAACGATTTCAAGCCGCAGATTCGTGAACAGGCCATGGCCCAGGCCAACCTGGATCTGGAGATCCCCGGCGACCTGGCGTGGCAGTTCTGGCCGTCGCTGGGCGTCAGCCTGGGCCGCACCGAGGCGCGCATCGCCGGCGAGGAAGAGCTGTTCGCGGGCATCAACAGCGCCAGCGTCGGCGTGGCGGTGTGGCCGCTGCTGTTCGGCCAGGTGGAAATGGACGGCGTCACCCTGGACGGCCTGGAAGTGAACCTGGTGGAAACCGCCGACGGCGCCAACTGGGAGAAGATCGGCCCGCAGGACGGCGCCGAGGAGGAGACCACCCCCGCCGAGGAAGAGCAGCCCGGCGAGAGCGGCGGCATGGACATCCCGCTGACCATTCCCAGCGTCGCCATCACCGACGGCAAAATCCGCTACCAGAACACCACCGACGGCACCGACATCCGCGTTGAGCACTTCAACTTCAACGCCCAGGACGTGAGCCTGGAAGAGCCGTTCCCGATGCAGATGTCCCTGCGCTACCAGGATCAGAGCGACATGCGCGTGGACCTGAACCTGGACACCACCCTGGCCGCCGATCTCGACAACAACCACTTCGTGCTCGACCCGATGACCCTGGACGCGGACATCGCCGGCATGACCACCAACCCGGTGAGCGTGCACCTGGAGCAGAAGCTGGACGTGAACCTGGACGAGGACCGCGCCCAGATCACCGACCTGCTGCTGGAAGCGGCCGGCACCCGCACCACCGGTAACGCCACCGTCACCGGCCTGACCGGCGAAATGAAAGTGGCCGGCCAGATCGACACCGAACCGTTCGACGCCAACGCGGCTCTGGAAGCGATCGGCGAGGAACCCATCGAGACCAGCGACGACAGCGCCCTCAGCAAGGTGGCCCTGAGCGCCACCCTGGACGGCCCGGCCAACAGCGTCATGGTCAACCCGCTCAAGGTGACTCTGGACAGCAGCACCCTGAGCGGCAAGGCCGGCCTGGAAAACCTGGAGACCGGCAAGATCGTGTTCGATCTGAACCTGGACAAGATCACCCTGGACGGCTACCTGCCGCCACAAAGCGACGAGGAAGACAGTGCCGCGGCCAGCGGTGCCGGCGGCGGCACCGGCGGCAAGGAAGGCGGCACCACCCAGCTCTCCGAAGCGGAGCTGATCCCGGTGGAGAGCCTGCGCCCGCTGCTGCTCGACGGCAGCCTCAAGATCGGTGAGCTGAACTACGACACCCTCCAGGCCAGCAACATCGTCTTCAATGTCGATGCCAAGGACGGGGTGCTGCGCCTCACCAAGGCCTCCGGCGACACCCTGCAGGGCGGCTTCAACGCCAGCGGCCGCCTGGACGTGTCCGGCAACACGCCGCGCATCAGCTTCAAGCAGAACGTGTCCAGCATGCAGCTGCAGCCGGTGGTCGCCATGGCCCTGGACAAGGACCTGGCGAAGGGCATCTTCTCCATGGACCTGGACTTCAGCGCCTCCGGCAACAGCGAAAAAGCGCTGGTCAATTCCGCCAAGGGCAACGCCAGCATGAATCTGGCCGACGGCACCGTGCGCGGCCTGAACCTGTACGGCACCCTGGTGGGCGGCGTCAACGACATGCTGGGCCGCTTCCAGGGCCTCAGCGCGCTGATCCCCAACCAGGAATCCGGCAAGCTGCCGGCGGCGCTGTCCGAGGACACCAAGATCATTGATCTGACCACCAAGGCCAGCCTCAACCAGCAGGTCGCCAACCTGGACAGCCTGGAAGCCAAGCTCGACAAGGGCACCCTCTCCGGTAACGGCTGGATGAACATGCTGACCCAGGAGTTCGACCTGAAAATCGGCATGCAGTCGCCGGAACTGGGCGGCAGCAAATACCTGGAGGACGTGACCTGGCCGCTGCGCTGTCAGGGCAGCCTGGCGGGCAGCCCGGCCAAGTGGTGCGGCCCGGACAAGGAAGGCTTCGCCAAGATCGCCCAGCAGGCCGCCACCAACGCGGCCAAGGGCAAGCTCAAGGAGAAACTGGGCATCGACGCGGAAGGCGACACCACCGAAGAGGTGATGAAAAACGCCGCCAAGAAGAAGGCCCAGGAAAAAATCGAGGAAGAGATGGGCGACAAGCTCAAGGGGTTCTTCAACCGTTGAGCACCGCCCCGGACCGCACCACCTTCAGTGATGCCGTGCTGGCCTGGTACGACCAGCACGGCCGTCAGGACCTGCCCTGGCAGCATCCGCGCACGCCCTACCGGGTGTGGGTGTCGGAAATCATGCTGCAGCAAACCCAGGTCAGCACCGTGATCGGCTATTTCCAGCGCTTCATGGACAGCTTCCCCGACGTGCACGCCCTGGCCGCCGCCGACGCGGACCAGGTGCTGCATCTGTGGACCGGCCTGGGCTACTACGCCCGCGCCCGCAACCTGCACAAGGCCGCCCGCCAGCTGGTGGACGAATACGGCGGCGACTTCCCGGACACCGTGGAGGAAGTGGCCACCCTGCCCGGCATCGGCCGCTCCACCGCCGGCGCCATCCTGGCGCAGAGCCGCGGCGTGCGCGCGCCGATTCTCGACGGCAACGTCAAACGCCTGCTCAGCCGCCTGCACGCGGTGCCCGGCTGGCCCGGCAAGAAGCCGGTGGAAAACCGGCTCTGGGAACTGGCCGAGCAGTACACCCCGGACCGTCGGCTGGCGGACTACACCCAGGCGGTGATGGACCTGGGCGCCACCCTGTGCACCCGGCGGCGGCCGGACTGCCCGGCCTGCCCGGTGGCGAACTGGTGCCAGGCGCGCGCCGACGGCAACCCGCAGGATTACCCGGGCCGCAAACCGGCCAAGGAAAAACCGGTGCGCCAGACCCGCATGCTGATCCTGCAGCACCCGGACGGCCGCGTCTGGCTGGAGCCGCGCCCGCCCAGCGGCATCTGGGGCGGCCTGTGGTGCTTCCCCCAGCTCGATCCCGACGACCGGCAACACACCGCCCTGGCCGAGCGCGGCCTGGACGCCCGCGACCAGGAAGCGCTGACCCCCTTCCGCCACACCTTCAGCCACTTCCATCTGGACATCGAGCCGCTGTTGATCCGGGTGGACACCACCGGCGCCGGTGTGCAGGATGCCGGGGGCCGCTGGATCAGCCCCGTCGACCCCGGCGAGCTGGGCCTGGCGGCACCGGTCAAAAAGCTACTGGAGCAGTTGCACGGCCCGCGACAGGCCGGCCTGCTCTAACCCGCATCGGAGGTGCACCGCCATGACCCACACCGTCTTCTGCCGCAAGTACCAGCAGGACCTGGAAGGCCTGGAAAAACCGCCCTTCCCCGGCCCCAAGGGCCAGGACATCTACGACAACGTGTCCCGGCAGGCCTGGCAGGAATGGCTGCAGCACCAGACCCTGCTGATCAACGAGAAGCACCTGAACGTGATGGACCCCAAGGCCAAGGCCTTTCTGGACGAGCAACGTGATCGCTTTTTGAACAACGAAAGCGTCGAAAAAGCAGAGGGTTACGTTCCTCCCACAAAAGACGCCAACCAATAGCCAAGCGCGCTTGACGGGGCCGGGTCGAGTCGGTTTAATACGCGCCCAACGCCCGGATAGCTCAGTCGGTAGAGCAGGGGATTGAAAATCCCCGTGTCGGCAGTTCGATTCTGTCTCCGGGCACCAGACGCAAAAAAGCCCCGCCAATCGGCGGGGCTTTTTTATGTCCGCCAGCGGCATAAGCGGACCCGCCCCGCGACGTGTGCGGAGTTGTGCGAGCGGGCCTCGCCCGCGAAAGGGAGCGAAGCTCCCGGCAGGATCCCAGAGCCCTTCCCAACCCTGAAAGGGTCCACTAAATTGCCTTAAAATCCCGCTGGCACCCTCCAAAAAAATCTCCCCATCCCCTGTCAATGACCGAATTAAAGCAATTACATTTTACCCGCTGGTGGGAATGTAAAACTTCGGATAGTCTCAGGGGAATTACACAAAAAACGCCAACAAGAATAAGCCCCGGGAGAGAGGCACCATGGATATACTCCAGCTGCTGGTCAGCGGGATAGCTAACGGCTGTATCTACGGTTTGTTGGCGCTGGGTTTTGTTTTGATCTACAAGGCGTCGGAAGCGGTCAATTTCGCCCAGGGCGACATGATGATGCTGGGGGCCTTTCTCGGCATCACCTTCATCAACGCCAGCTACGCGGATCTGCCCTTCCTGATCGGCATCACCCTTGCCGCTCTGCTGCTCGGTCTGTTCGGTTATTTGCTCGACCGCTTCGTGCTGCGCGCCATCTTCGGCCAACCGCAGTTCGCCATGGTGATCCTCACCATCGCGCTCGGCTTTCTGATGCGCTTTTTCGCGGGCGTGATCTGGGGCCACGACCCCACCTCCCTGGAAACCCCTTTCGTCGGCCAGGTCTGGATGCTGGGTGAGCTGATGATTCCGGTGGTCGACGCGCTGATCATTCTCACCACCGTGGCGCTGACCACGGTCCTCTACTTCTTCTTTGCCCGCACCCGCCTGGGCGTGGCCATGCAGGCCAGCAGCCAGAACCAGATGGCGGCCTACTACATGGGTATCCCGGTGAAGCGCATCAACGCCATCGTCTGGGCCCTGTCGGGCGTGGTGGCGGCCATCGCCGGGGTGCTGTTCGCCGCCAAGGGCGCGGTGGAGCCCTCGGTGGGGCTGCTGTTCGGCATCAAGGCGTTCGCGGCGGCGGTGATCGGCGGTCTGGGCTCCCTGCCCGGCGCCCTGCTGGGCGGTCTGCTGGTGGGCATCGTGGAACCGTTCGCCGGCCGCTTCCTGCCCGAGGTCGGTCAGATCGCCCCCTACCTGCTAATGCTGGTGGTGCTGGTCTTGCGCCCCGGCGGCCTGTTCGCTCAGATCAGCCAGAAGAAGGTGTAGGCCCTCATGAGTAACCGTTTCAAAAGTCGCTACGACGACGATATCAACCTGTTTGAAGGGCGCTGGCACCTGGCCCAGTACGCCCTGCTGGTCGCGCTGCTGCTGGCCGCGCCCTGGCTGCTGGGCACCTACTACCTCGGCGAACTGACCGCGGTGCTGATCTGGTCCCTGGCCGGCCTGGGCCTGATGCTGATCAGCGGCCATACCGGTCAGGTCAGCCTCGGGCACGCCGCCTTCATGGCGATCGGCGCCTTCACCAACCTGGCGCTGATGATGCGCGGCTGGCATTTCATTCCCGCGCTGCTGGCCAGCGCCGTCACCTCCGGGGTGCTGGGCGCGATCATCTCCCGGCCGATCCTGCGCATGAGCGGGATCTACCTGGCCATCGCCACGCTGGCATTGAGCATCATCATCGAGGACGTCTCGATTATCGCCGAGCCGATCACCGGCGGCGTGGCCGGGCTGTTCGCGCCGCCCATCGATATGTTCGGGCTGAAGATCGATCGCTACACCAGCCCGGCGGCCTTCTACTATCTGTGCCTGACGGTGCTGGTGATCGTCACCCTGGGCTATCTGAATCTGCTGCGCAGCGCGTCCGGGCGCTCGTTCCTGGCGGTGCGCGACAGCGAAGTGTCCGCCCGCGCCCTGGGCGTCAACGTGGCCCGCGCCAAAACGCTGTCGTTCGCGCTGTCCTGCGCCATGACCGGCCTGGCCGGCGCGCTCTACGCCCACCTGGCCCAGGCGGTGAACTACGAAAGCTTCCTGGTGCTGATCTCCATCACCCTGCTGCTGCAGGTAGTGATCGGCGGGCTGGGCTCGGTGCACGGCGCCTTCTTCGGCGCCATCGTGGTGGTGCTGCTGCCGCAGAGCATCGCCATGCTGCGCGACTTCCTTAACAACACCGCCGGCATTTCCATCGCCGCCTACCCGGGCATGGACACCGCCCTGTTCGCCCTGCTGATTCTGCTCATGGTGATCTATGAGCCGCGCGGCCTGTACGGCGTCTGGTTCAAGGTGCGCACCTGGCTGCAGCTGTTTCCGCTCTACCGCAAGGGCATGTTCCGGCGCACACGTACCTACCTGAAAACGGAGCGGCAACGATGAGTCTGTTACAGGTTAAGGATCTGTCCATTTCCTTCGGTGGCGTGAAAGCCGTGGACGGCGTCAGCTTCGACGTGGAACCCGGCGAGGTATTCACCCTGGTGGGCCCCAACGGGGCCGGCAAGTCCACCATCTTCAATCTGATCAGCCGCCTCTATGAACCCGGCGGCGGGCGGATCATTTTCGACGGCCAGGACATCACCGGCCGCCCGGCCCACGACGTGGCCGGGCTGGGCATCGCGCGCACCTTCCAGAATATCGAGCTGTTCGACCATTCATCGGTGCTGCAGAACCTGCTGATCGGCCGCCACTGCCGCCGCGATACGCGCTGGTTCGAAGAGTTGTTTTTCCTGCCCAAGGTACGGCGCAGCGAGCGCGAACACCGCCGTCAGGTGGAGGAAGTGATCGACTTTCTCGACCTGGCCGCCTACCGCGACAAGCTGATCGCCGGCCTGCCCTACGGGGTGCGCAAGGTGGTGGAAATGGCCCGCGCCCTGTCCAGCGAGCCCAAGCTGATTCTGCTCGACGAGCCGGCCTCCGGTCTGAGCGTGGAAGAAACCCAGAACATGGCCTGGTGGATCGAGGATATGCAGAAAGACCTGGGCCTCACGGTCCTCATGGTGGAGCACGATATGAGCCTGGTATCCCGCGTCTCCAACCGGGTACTGGCGGTGGCGGAAGGCCGACCGCTGGCCATGGGCACCGCCGCCGAAGTGCAGGCAGACCCGAAGGTGATCGAAGCCTATCTGGGCACGGAGGAAACCGCATGAGCGATGCCTCCCCACTGCTGCAAGTACAGAACCTGGAAGCCTTCTACGGGCCGGTGATGGCCCTGCGGGGCGTGTCCATCGACGTCTTCGAAGGCAAGGTGGTGGCCATTCTGGGCGCCAACGGCGCCGGCAAGACCACGCTGATGAAAACCATCTCCGGCACCCTGTCGCCGCGCAAGGGCAGCATCAGCCTGGCCGGTGAATTCATCCAGGGCAGCGACCCGGACAAGCTGGTGCGGAAGGGCATCGCCCATGTGCCCGAGGGCCGCGAAGTGTTCCCGTTCCTCAGTGTGGAAGAAAACCTGAGCATGGGCGCCTATACCCGCCGCGACAAAGCGGAGATCCGCCACGACATGGAAATGGTCTATGACTATTTCCCGATGCTGCTGGAGCGGCGCAACCAGCCCGCCGGCACCCTGTCCGGCGGCCAGCAGCAAATGCTGGCCATCGGTCGGGGGCTGATGTCGCGGCCGTCGCTGATGCTGCTGGACGAGCCCTCCCTGGGCCTGTCGCCGCTGCTGGTGCAGGAAATCTTCGAGATCATCCGCCGCCTCAATAAAGAGCAGGGCGTAACCCTGCTGCTGGTGGAGCAGAACGCCCGGGTGGCCTTGAACACCGCCGACCACGGCTATGTGCTGGAAACCGGCCGCATTGTCATGGACGGCAGCGCCCGGGACCTGCTCGCCAGCGACGACATCCAAGAATTTTATCTGGGCCAGTCGGCGGGGGATGACCGACCGGAAAAACGCTGGAAACGAAAGAAGACCTGGCGCTGATGATGACTGCAACCGAAACCACTCCGACCCTTCTCCACGGTTGCGACACCGTGGTCAAACTCTGGCGCCAGCAGTGCCTGGAACGGGGCGAGCGCATCGCCCACCGCGAAAAGGACCTGGGCATCTGGCAGAGCTACAGCTGGCGCGACTACTACGAACACGCCCGCGCCATTGGCGTGGCATTGCTGTCGATGGGCCTGGAACGGGGCCAGCCGGTGTCGATCCTCAGTGAGGACAATAAGGAATGGCTCTACTGTGATCTGGGCATCGCCGGCGCCGGCGGTATCAGCAACGGTGTCTACACCACCGACAGCGCCGAGCAGCTCGCCTACCTGGTCAACGACAGCGGCTCCGCGTTCCTGTTCGTGGAGAACGACGAACAGCTGGACAAGTACATGACCGTGCGCGACCAGGTGCCCACCCTGAAGAAAGTGATCGTGTTCGACCGCAAGGGCCTGCGCGATTTCCAGGACCCCATGGTGATGTTCCTGGATGAGCTCTACGAGCTGGGCAACGGCATCGCCGACGCGGAACAGCAGTTCAGCGCCAGCATCGAGCAGAGCCGGCCGGACGACATCCGCATGCTGATCTACACCTCCGGCACCACCGGCGCCCCCAAGGGCGCCATGATCAGCCATCAGAACGTGCTGTTCCAGATGGCCGCCGGCGAAGCGCTGCTGGAAGCCCGCCAGGAAGACGATCAGCTTTGCTTTCTACCGCTATGCCATATTCTTGAGCGGTTGGTGTCGGTGGAAGTGCCAATCTATAAAGGCTGCACCGTCAACTTCGCGGAAAGCCCGGAAACCGTGTTCGAAAACCTGCGCGAAGTGTCGCCGCATACCTTCGCCGCCGTGCCACGCCTGTGGGAAAAGATCTACAGCTCGCTGATGACCCTGCGCGACGAAGCCACCGGCTTCGGCCGCTGGTGCTTCGACCACGCCCTGGCCGCCGGCCGGGCCTGGCACTGCGAAAAACAGCGCTCGCCGCTGAACGCCGTGCGCTATCAGTTCTGGAACCTGTTGGTGCTGCGCAATGTGCGCGACCTGATCGGCATGTCACGGCTGCGCCGGGGCACCACCGGCGCCGCGCCTATTTCACCGGACCAGATACGCTGGTTCCGCGCCCTGGGCGTGCCCCTCTATGAAGGCTACGGCATGACCGAGACCACCGGCGTGGTGTCGCTCAACAGCCGCGAGCGGGAACAGGTGGGCAGCGTCGGCGAGCCCCTCCCGGAGACCCAGGTGCGCATCGCCGACAACGGCGAAGTGCTGGTGCGCGGCGGGCATGTGTTCGCCGGCTACTGGCGCAAGCCGGAAAAAACCGCCGAGGACATCCGCGACGGTTGGCTGCACACCGGCGACGTGGGCCGCCTGGAAGACGGCATGCTCACCATCACCGGCCGCCTCAAGGACATCATCATCACCGCCGGCGGCAAGAACATCACGCCCGCGGAAATCGAGAGCCGGCTGAAATTCTCGTCCTATATTTCCGATGCGGTGGTGATCGGCGACAAACGCAAATACCTGACCTGCCTGATCATGATCGACCAGGAAAACGTGGAAAAGTACGCGCAGGATCGTCAGGTGCCATTTTCAAACTTCGCGTCCCTTTGCCGTGCCAAAGAGGTGGTCGATCTGATCGACGGCATCATCAAGGACGTGAACAAACAATTCGCCCAGGTGGAACAGATCAAGTATTTCCGCCTGATCGATGTGCTGCTCACCGCCGAGGATGAGGAGCTGACCGCCACCATGAAGTTGAAGCGTTCCTTCGTGGAGAAAAAACACAAACACCTGATCGATTCCATGTACTAATTGTCCGCGTACGATAGGAGAGTGCATCATGAAGAAGCTCTGTCTGGCTGCCCTGGCTGCTGTAAGCCTGCTGGGTTGCAGTGATACCAAGGAAGAAGAAAAAACCGCTGAAAAAGCCGCCGAGCCGGTTCGCGGCGTCACCGACACCGAGATCAAACTGGGCGGCATGCACGATCTGTCCGGGGTGTTCGCGGCGTTTTCCTCACCCGCCGTCCAAGTGGCGAACGACATGTTCGACGAGGTCAACGCGGAGGGCGGCATCCACGGCCGCAAAATCCGCTACATCGTCGAAGACCACGCCTACCAGGTGCCCAAGGCCACCCAGGCGGTGAACAAGCTGGTCACCCGGGATGAAGTGTTCGCCATGCTGATGAGCCTGGGCACGCCCCATAACCTGGCGGCGTTCCCGGTAATGGACAGCAACAACGTGCCCAGCATTCTGCCGCTGGCGCTGTCCCGTCCGATGGAAACCGAAGGCGATTTCTCACGCCGCTTCGTGTTCGGCCCCAGTTACTACGAAGGCGTGCTCAAAGGCGCCAGCTGGATGGCCGACGAGTACGACATGGAAAAAGCCTGCGTGATGTACATTCCGTCCGACTTCGGTGAAGAAGTGAACCAGGCCATGAAAGACGCCGCCGAAGAGAACGACGCCCTGGAACTGGTGGAAAGCAGTTCCCACCGTCCGGACGAAAGCGACTTCAGCGGCACCCTGGCGCGCCTGCGCGACGCCGGCTGCGAACTGGTGGGCGTGGCCCTGCCGATCCGGCCGATCATCACCGTGGTCGCCACCGCCAAGCAGATGGGCTGGGACGACGTGAAGTTCCTGGTCTCCCAGGCCGGCTTTCACTCCGCCGTGGCCGCCGCGCCGGGTGGTGTTACCGAAGGCCTCTACGGCGTGTCGCCCTGGCAGGACATCGTCAGCCGCATGAAGGACGTGCCGGAAGCCAAGGAGTGGGCCGATCAGTACAAAGAGGAATACGGGTCCGTGCCCAGCGGCGGCGCCGTGCTCGGCCGTGTCGGCGCTGAAGTGACCATCGAAGCGCTGCGCAAGGCGGGCCCGGATCTGACCACCGAATCGTTCCTGGCCGCCATGGAGTCCCTGGACTTCAGCGACCCGGTCACCGGCGTGGACATCAAGATGAGCGCCGACAACCACCGTGCCGGCAACGACATCATTCTCTCCAAGGTGATCGACGGCATCTGGGAGCCGGTCACCACCCTGGAAGATTCCGTCTCCGAGTAAGCCTCCGCCCGGGGCGTCCCGCGACGCCCCGGCATCAACCGGCGCCTCCCCGGAGGCGCCGCGTTCCTGGCGCCAGACGCCCAACAATCGGGCAAACGCCCCACAACGATGCAGCCCGGCGCTGCCCGACGCCTCTGCCGGCCTTCCCCTTCTAGCGAAAAACACCCTCTTTTTCAGTGATTTAGACACCGCGCCCCACGCTGGCACCCGCCTTGCACTGATCGGCATACCCACTGGTATACAACGAGGTATGCGATCGTGCTTGGCTGGACCATCGATCAATGGCGCGCCGCCTACCGGAAAAAGAACGTCACTCCGGTATCGGCCATGAAAGCTCTTTCCGCTCAGCTGCAGGACAGCGAGCGGGCCCTCTGGATCCACCTGCTGGACGAGTCCAGCCTGCTGGCCCAGGCGGAGCGCCTGAGTGATCCCAGCCTGCCGCTGTACGGCGTGCCGTTCGCGGTCAAGGACAACATCGACGTGGGCAGCCTGCCCACCACCGCCGCCTGCCCCGCCTACACCTACACCGCCAAGGAAACCGCGCCGGCGGTGCAGGCGCTGCTCGACGCCGGCGCCATCCTGGTCGGCAAGACCAACCTGGATCAGCTCGCCACCGGCCTGGTGGGGGTGCGCTCGCCCTACGGCGAAGTGCCCAACCCGTTTAACCCGGACTATATCTCCGGCGGCTCCAGCGCCGGTTCGGCGGCGGTGGTCTCGCTGGGCCTGGTACCGTTCGCCCTGGGCACCGACACCGCCGGCTCCGGCCGAGTGCCGGCGGCGTTTACCAACACCGTCGGCCTCAAGCCCACCAAGGGCAGCATGAGCACGCGCGGCGTGGTGCCCGCCTGCCGCACCCTGGACTGCATCAGCGTGTTCGCGCTGAGCGTGGAGGACGCCCAGAACGTCTACGACCTGTTCCGCGGTTACGACGAACTGGACGGCTACGCCCGCCCGGCGCCGCAGCCGCTGCCCGCCGCCCTGCCGGAACGGCCGCGCCTGGGCATTCCCAAGGACACACCCTGGTTCGGCGACCAGCGCGCCGCCGCCGCCTGGCAGCGCCACCTGGAAGAGCTGGCGGAAATCGCCGAGCTGATTCCGCTGGATACCGGCGTGCTGCGCGAAACCGCCGAGCTGCTCTACCAGGGCCCCTGGGTCGCCGAACGCTACACCGTGGCCGAGCCGTTGCTGGAAAAAGACGCGCTGCTGCCGGTGATCCGCGATGTGATTCTACCCGCCAGAGACATGAGCGCCGCCGACGGCTTCCGCGCCCAGTACCGCCTGGCCGATCTGCGCCGCGAGGCCGATCAGCTGATGGCGAAGGTGGACGCCCTGGTGGTGCCCTCCACGCCGGGCATCCATACCCGCGCGGCGGTGGCCGAGGAACCGGTCAAGCTCAACAGCCAGCTCGGCACCTGGACCAACTTCGTCAACCTGCTGGATATGTGCGCCCTGGCCCTGCCCGGCGGCTTCCGCGACGACGGCCTGCCGGTGGGCGTCACCCTGATCGGCGGCGCCTGGCAGGACGGCGCCCTGGCCGAGTTCGGCCGCCGCTGGCAGCGCCACCGCCCCTGGAAGGCCGGCGCCACCGACAACGCCCTGCCCGTCCCGGCGGAGCCGGAAGCCGGCAGCGACGACGGCATGGTCACCGTGGCGGTGGTGGGCGCCCACCTCACCGGCATGCCGCTCAATCACCAGCTCACCGACCGCGGCGCCGTGCTGCTGGAAAGCACCCGAACCGCGCCCTGCTACCGGCTCTACGCCCTGGCCAACACCACGCCGCCCAAGCCCGGGCTGATCAAGGGCGCCGACGGCGCCGCCATCGAAATCGAACTGTGGAAGCTGCCGGTCAGCGAATTCGGAAGCTTCGTGGCGCTGATCCCGGCACCGCTGGGCATCGGCACGCTGGAAACCGAGGACGGCCGTCAGGTGAAAGGCTTCATCTGCGAAGGCTGGGCCATCGACGACGCCACCGACATAACCGCCCTTGGGGGGTGGAGGCACTACATAAGAGGTTTGAGCAATGCATAAAAAAGGGCTAAGCAAAGTTCTGATCGCCAACCGGGGGGAGATCGCGGTACGCATCTGCCGCACGCTCAAGGAAATGGGCATCGCCTCGGTGGCGGTGTACTCCGACGCGGACCGTAACAGCCAGCACGTCGGCGCCGCCGACGAAGCGGTGGCGCTGGGCGGCCAGACCGCCGCCGAGAGTTACCTGCGCAGCGAGCTGATTCTGCAGGCCGCCAAGGACACCGGCGCCCAGGGCATCATCCCCGGCTACGGCTTTCTGTCCGAGAACGCGGACTTCGCCGAAGCCTGCGCGGAAGCCGGCATTCAGTTTATCGGCCCGACCCCGGACCAGCTGCGCCGCTTCGGCCTCAAGCACGAAGCGCGCGCCCTGGCGGAAGCCGCCGGCGTACCGCTGGCGCCGGGCACCGGACTGCTGCAAAGCCTGGACGAAGCGAAAAGCGCCGCCGCCGAAATCGGCTATCCCATCATGCTGAAAAGCACCGCCGGCGGCGGCGGTATCGGCCTGAGCCGCTGCGACAACGAGCAGGAACTGGCGGACGCCTTTGAATCGGTGAAACGCATGGGGGAAAACTTTTTCTCCGACAGCGGCGTCTTCATCGAACGCTTCGTGGCCCGTGCCCGCCATGTGGAAGTGCAGATCTTCGGCGACGGTCACGGCAAGGTGCTGGCCCTGGGCGAGCGCGAATGCTCCCTGCAGCGCCGCAACCAGAAAGTGGTGGAGGAAACCCCGGCGCCCAACCTGCCCCAGGCCACCCGGGAACAACTGCACGCCAGCGCCGTGCGCCTGGGCGAGTCGGTGAATTATCAGTCCGCCGGCACCGTGGAATACATCTACGACGACGAACGCGACGAATTCTATTTCCTGGAAGTGAATACCCGCCTGCAGGTGGAGCACGGCGTCACCGAGGCGGTGTTCGGCGTCGACCTGGTGGCCTGGATGGTGATGCTGGCCGGCGGCGAACAACCGCCGCTGGACGCCGACTACCGGAGCCGTGGCCACGCCATGGAAGTGCGCATCTACGCCGAGGACGCGCTCAAGGATTTCCAGCCCAGCCCCGGTGAACTCACCGAGGTGTCGTTCCCGGACGACATCCGCCTGGACGGCTGGGTGGACACCGGCACCCAGGTGAGCCCGCACTACGACCCGATGCTCGCCAAGGTGATCGTGCACGGCGACGACCGCCCGGCGGCGCTGAAGAAAATGCAGGACGCCCTGGCCGCCACGCGGCTTTCCGGCATCGCCACCAACCTGGATTACCTGCGCCGCATTCTGATCGACCCGAACGTGGTGGAAGGCAAGGTCTCCACCCGCTACCTGGAAAGCTTCCAGTACACCCCCACCGCCTTCGAGGTGGTGGAGCCGGGCACCTACACCACGGTGCAGGACTACCCCGGCCGCGCCGGCTACTGGGACATCGGCGTGCCGCCGTCCGGGCCCATGGACGATTACGCCTTCCGGCTCGGCAACCGCATTGTCGGCAACCACGCCAGCGCCGCCGGCCTGGAGGCCACGCTGGTGGGCCCGTCGCTGAAATTCCACAGCGACACCGTGGTGGCGCTCACCGGCGCCGCCTGCGACGCCACCCTGGACGGCGAGCCCGTACCCATGTGGCGGCCGGTGCCGGTGCAAGCCGGCCAGACGCTGGCCACCGGCAAAGCGTCCAGCGGCTGCCGCACCTATATCGCGGTGCGCAACGGCATCGACGTGCCCGACTACCTGGGCAGCAAAGCCACCTTCGTGCTCGGCCAGTTCGGCGGCCACGGCGGCCGCACCCTGCGCAAGGGCGACGTGCTGTCGATCTGCCAGCCGCAGCTGGCCGGCTGCCCGACGCCGGCGCCGGACCATGAGCCGGCCCCGGCCCCCGAGGCGATGATTCCGGACTACCCGCAACAGTGGGAAATCAAAGTGCTGTACGGCCCCCACGGGGCGCCGGACTTCTTCACCGAAGAGGCCATCGAACAGTTCTTCGAAGCCGACTGGCAGGTGCACTACAACTCCAACCGCCTGGGCATCCGCCTGGTGGGCCCCAAGCCGAGCTGGGCGCGCACCGACGGTGGCGAGGCCGGGCTGCACCCGTCCAACCTGCACGACAACGAATACGCCATCGGCTCGATCAACTTCACCGGCGACTTCCCGGTGATCCTCACCAAGGACGGCCCGAGCCTGGGCGGCTTCGTCTGCCCGGTGACCATCGCCAAGGCGGAGCTGTGGAAAGTGGGCCAGCTCAAGCCCGGCGACAGCATCCGCTTCACGCCCGTCGCCTTCGCCGAGGCCCTGGCGCTGGAACAGGCCCAGGACGCGGCTATCGAAAAGCTGGCGCCGGTGCCGGTGGTGTCGCCGGATCTCCACGACGCGACCGATCCGGCGTTCACCTCCGCCACCATGGTCGCCGAGCTGGACGCGGCCGGCCATGTGCCGCGCATCACCTACCGCCAGGCCGGCGACAAATACATCCTGATCGAATACGGCGACAACGTGCTGGATCTGGCCCTGCGGCTGCGCGTGCACGCGCTGATGGAAAACCTTAAAGACCAGCCGGTGCCCGGCATCCTGGAACTGTCCCCGGGCGTGCGCAGCCTCCAGGTGCACTATGACTCGCGCCTGCTGGATCAGGCCGGCCTGGTGAAGGCGCTGCTGGAGCGTGAAAAAGCTATCGGCTCCGTGGACGACATGGAAGTGCGCTCCCGGGTGCTGCACCTGCCACTGGCGTTCGAGGACAGCGCCACCCTGGACGCGGTGCAGCGCTACCAGGAGACCATCCGCTCGGACGCGCCCTGGCTGCCCAACAACGTGGAATTCATCCGCCGCATCAATGGCCTGGACAGCACCGAGCAGGTCAAGGACATCGTCTTCAAGGCCAGCTACATGGTGCTGGGCCTGGGCGACGTTTACCTGGGCGCGCCCTGCGCCGTGCCGGTGGACCCGCGCCACCGGCTGATGACCTCCAAATACAACCCGGCGCGCACCTACACCGCCGAGGGCACCGTGGGTATTGGCGGCGTCTACATGTGCATCTACGGCATGGACTCGCCGGGCGGCTACCAGCTGATCGGCCGCACCCTGCCGATCTGGAACAAACACCTTAAGAACCGCCAGTTCCAGCCCGGCGAACCCTGGCTGCTGCGCTTCTTCGACCAGGTGCGCTACTACCCGGTGAGCGAAGCGGAACTGGCCGGCATGCGCGACGCCTTCCGCGAAGGGCGCCTGGAAGTGGAGATCACCGAGGAGACCTTCAGCCTGGCCGAGCACCGCCGCTTCCTGGAGAGCATCGAGCCGGAAATGGAAGCCTTCCGCGCGCACCAGCAGGCCGCCTACCGGGAAGAAGTGACCCGCTGGCAGAACGAAGACGAACAGATCGAATCCGCCTTGATGGGCAGCAGCCCGGACATCGGCGACGTGGACGGCCACCTGGTCAGCGCCGAGATCAGCGGGAACGTCTGGAAGCTGCTGGTGGAAGAGGGCGCCAGCGTGGAAGCCGGCCAGACCCTGGTGATCGTGGAAGCCATGAAGATGGAATTCGAGATCACCGCCAGCGTCGCCGGTACCGTCACCGGGCTGCACTGCAAACCCGGCACCGTGATCAACGCCGGTGACCCGGTGGTGGTGATCGACACGGAGAGCGCGGCATGAAGATCGGGCTCAAGAGCGGCCGCGGCGAGAACCTGGCCGAGCGCATCTACCGGCAATTGAAGAAAGACATCTTCGATTTCCGGCTGCTGCCCGGCGACCGCTTCAGCGAAAACGAAATCGCCGAACGCATGGGCGCCTCGCGCACCCCGGTCCGCGAAGCCCTGTTCCGGCTGGAGCGCGAGACCTATGTGCAGGTGCTGCAGCGCAGCGGCTGGCAGGTGAAACCGTTCGACTTCGACTACTTCGAGGAGCTCTACGACGTGCGCACCGTGCTGGAATGCGCGGCGGTGCGCCGGCTGTGCGACCTGCAGCAGCCGGAGATCCTGCTCGAGGACCTGATGCGTATCTGGCGGGTCCCGCCCGCCGAACGGCTGCGCGACGTGAGCACCCTGTCCGGCCTGGACGAGCGCTTCCACGAAACCCTGGTGGAGGCCGCCGGCAACACCGAGATGGCGCGCATCCACCACGACCTTACCGAACGGCTGCGCATTATCCGCCGCCTGGATTTCACCAAGCCGCCGCGGGTCGACGCCACCTACGACGAGCACGGCCGCATTCTCGACGCCATCGCCCATCACCGCACCGAGCAGGCGCTGATGATGCTCAAGGCGCACATCGAGACCAGCCGCAACGAAGTCAGAAAAATCACCCTGCACATGCTGCACGAAGCGCGCGCCAAGGGCCGTGAGCCCGAAGCCGCCGATAACAATTTCCAGTGAGACCTAACCATTTACGGATCGGAAAAGAGAAAGGGGAACACCATGAAGACCAAAAAATTCAGTCTTAAACGTCTGGCCCAGGCGGGCATCGCCGCCGGCGCCATCTCCTACAGCGGCCTGGTGATGGCCGCCGACACCATCAAGGTGGGGGTGCTGCACTCCCTGTCCGGCACCATGGCGATCAGTGAATCCACACTGAAGGACACGGTGCTGATGATGATCGAAAAGCAGAACGAAAAAGGCGGCGTCATGGGCAAAAAGCTGGAGCCGGTGGTGGTGGACCCCGCCTCCGACTGGCCGCTGTTCGCGGAGAAAGCCCGCCAGCTGATCACCCAGGACAAGGTAGACGTGATCTTCGGCTGCTGGACCTCGGTGTCGCGTAAATCCGTGCTGCCGGTGGTGGAAGAACTCAACGGCCTGCTGTTCTACCCGGTGCAGTACGAAGGCGAGGAGTCCTCCAAGAACGTCTTCTACACCGGCGCCGCGCCCAACCAGCAGGCGATCCCGGCGGTGGACTACCTGCTCGACGACCTGGGCATTGAGCGCTTCGTGCTCGCCGGCACCGACTATGTGTACCCGCGCACCACCAACAAGATCCTCGAGGCCTACCTGCAGTCCAAGGGCATCGCCGAGGACGACATCATGATCAACTACACCCCGTTCGGTCACTCCGACTGGCAGTCGATCGTGTCGCGCATCAAGGAGTTCGGCGGCGAAGGCAAGAAGACCGCCGTGGTCTCCACCATCAACGGCGACGCCAACGTGCCGTTCTACAAAGAGCTTTCCAACCAGGGCATGGACGCGTCCGACATTCCGGTGATCGCCTTCTCCGTGGGCGAGCAGGAACTGTCCGGCATCAACACCGGCCCGCTGGTCGGCCATCTGGCCGCCTGGAACTACTTCCAGAGCGTCTATACGCCGGAGAACAACCAGTTCATCGATCAATGGCACGACTACATCGGCGATGACGACCGCGTCACCAACGACCCCATGGAAGCCACCTACATCGGCTTCAACATGTGGGTGAAAGCGGTGGAGAAAGCCAAGTCCACCGACACGGACAAAGTGGCCAAGGCGATGATCGGCGTGGAAACCCCCAACCTCACCGGCGGCACCGCGGTGATGAACAAGAACCACCACCTCTCCAAGCCGGTGCTGATCGGTGAAATCCAGGACAACGGCCAGTTCGCGGTGGTCTCGCAGACCGACGGCGTGGTGCCCGGAGACGCCTGGTCCGACTATCTGCCCGACTCCAAGAACCTGATCGCCGACTGGACCGACCCGGTCAACTGCGGCAACTACAACACCAAAACCAAAACCTGCGGCGGCCAGACCGCCAAGTAAGCAGCAGCGGGTGATGCCCGCCCGGCGGGCCGGTGCGCCGGCCCACCTTTATCTCCGCGAAGGCCAGGACCAAACCGAGGGACCACCATGCCAAGGGTTCTACTACTGATTTTTATGCTGCTCGGCGCGAGCGGTACGGCGGTGGCGCAAACCAGCGCCGCGCCGGCCGATGACGCCGGGCAGACCACGATGGCTTCGCCCGACGGCGAAGACCGCCCATCGGAGTCGGTGGCGCCCGGCGTTTCCAAGGAGGAAGCGCTGCGAACGTCATTGGCCAAATTCAAGAGCCGCAATTTCGATGTCAAAGCCGAAGCCATTGAGACCATCGCCCGCTCCGGCCACGAGCGCGGCGAAGCGCTGCTGCAGGCCCTGCTCGACCGCGAGCTGCTGCACGACCTGGCCGGCGACCGCATCGTGCTGGGCGAACAGAGCGAACAGGGCTGGGCCCTGCGCGACCCGATCAGCGAAGAGGACGTGGGCAGCGCCGAGGCGCGTGCCGCGCGCCCGGTGATCATCAACAACCGGCTGCGCCAGCAAATCCGCGACCTGAAATCGGTCACCGCGCTGGCCAACCCCAATCCGCTCGCCCGCCGGGAAGCGGCTCAGCGCCTGGTGGGCAACACCGACCCGGTGGTGCTGGACGCGCTGCGCCTGCGCCAAGCGGAAGAGGCCAACCCGCTGGTCAAGGGCGTCATCGACACGGCCCTGAACATCGCCGTGCTGCGCGACCCGGCCAGCCAGCTCAACGAGCGCCTGAACGCCATCGACGCGGTGGCCGGCAGCCTGGAGCCGGCGGTGCGCAACGTGCTGCGAGACCGCCTGGCGCAGAGCGACGCCGCCGCCGAACGCAACGCCGCGGAACGGGCACTGAAGAAAATCGACCTGCGCACCGAACGCTACGAAACCGCCGACACCATTTTCTTCGGCCTCAGCCTGGGCTCGGTGCTGCTGCTGGCCGCCATCGGCCTGGCCATCACCTTCGGCGTCATGGGTGTGATCAACATGGCCCACGGCGAGCTGATCATGCTGGGCGCCTACACCACCTTCGTGGTGCAACAGATTTTTCCCGACGGCCACGAGTGGTCGCTGCTGGTGGCGCTGCCCACCGCCTTCCTGGTGTCCGCCGTCGTCGGCATCGTCATCGAGCGCGGCGTGATCCGTTTTCTGTACGGACGGCCGCTGGAGACCCTGCTCGCCACCTTCGGCGTCAGCCTGATTCTGCAGCAGGCGGTGCGGGTGATTTTCTCGCCGCTCAACCGCAGCGTGGTGACGCCGGAATGGATGAGCGGCGCCCTGCAGATCAACCCGATCTTCTCGCTCACCTATAACCGGCTCTACATCATCGTGTTCGCGCTGATCGTGTTCTTCGCCCTGCAACTGGTGCTGAAGAAAACCCGCCTCGGCCTGCAGGTGCGCGCGGTCAGCCAGAACCGCGGCACCGCCCGCGCCATGGGCATCCGCAGCGAACGGGTCAACGCGCTCACCTTCGGTCTGGGTTCCGGCATCGCCGGTATCGCCGGGGTGGCGCTGGCGCAGCTCACCAACGTGGGCCCCAACCTGGGCCAGTCCTACATCATCGACTCCTTCATGGTGGTGGTGTTCGGCGGCGTCGGGAACCTGTGGGGCACGCTCACCGCCGCTTTCAGCCTGGGCATCGCCAACAAGATCATCGAGCCCATGGCCGGCGCCGTGCTGGCCAAGATCATGGTGCTGGTGTTCATCATCCTGTTCATTCAACGCAAACCGCGCGGGCTGTTTCCGCAGCGCGGCCGGGCCGCGGAGGAATAATGCGACATTCGGATCTCACCACCGCGCTCACCGACCGCACCGCCAAGACCTTCCTGGGCATTCTGTTTGGGGCGGTGCTCATCGTCGCCCTGCTCAACCTGCTGGTGCCGGCGGAATCCGGTCTGCACGTGAGCAGCTATACCGTCAGCCTGCTGGGCAAATACCTGTGCTACGCCCTGCTCGCCCTGGCGCTGGACCTGGTGTGGGGCTACTGCGGCATTCTCAGCCTCGGCCACGGCGCCTTCTTCGCCCTGGGCGGCTACGCCATGGGCATGTACCTGATGCGCCAGATCGGCGACCGCGGCGTCTACGGCCACCCCACCCTGCCGGACTTCATGGTGTTCCTTAACTGGGAGGAGCTGCCCTGGTACTGGCACGGCTTCGACAGCTTCGGCTTCGCCATGCTGATGGTGGCGCTGGTGCCCGGCGTGCTGGCGTTCGTGTTCGGCTGGCTGGCGTTCCGCTCGCGAGTCACCGGCGTCTATCTGTCGATCATCACCCAGGCGCTCACCTACGCGCTGATGCTGGCGTTCTTCCGCAACGAACTGGGCTTCGGCGGCAACAACGGCCTCACCGACTTCAAGGACATCCTCGGCTTCTCGCTGCGCGAGGACAGCACCCGGGTGGCGCTGCTGATCGCCTCGGCGGTGGCCCTGGCCGGCGCCTTCGTGCTCAGCCGCTGGATCACTGGCACCCGCCTGGGCCGCACCGTGATGGCGGTGCGCGACGCGGAATCCCGCGCCCGTTTCCTGGGCTACCGCACCGAACACTACAAGCTGTGGATCTTCACCGTCAGCGCCATACTCGCGGGCATCGCCGGGGCGCTCTATGTGCCCCAGGTGGGCATCATCAACCCCGGCGAATTCTCGCCGCTCAACTCCATCGAGCTGGTGGTGTGGGTGGCCGTGGGCGGCCGCGCCACGCTCTACGGCGCGGTCATCGGCGCCATCCTGGTGAACTACGGCAAGACCGTGTTCACCGGCGTGATGCCGGAAGCCTGGCTGTTCGCCCTGGGCGGCCTGTTCGTGGCGGTCACCGTGTTCCTGCCCCAGGGGCTGGTGGGCCTGGCCAAGAGCCTGCTCAAACGCAAACGGCAACCCGACGCCACCGATAAGGAGGCCGACCATGAGCCTGCGTGACACCTTCCGCCGCGACCAGGTGTTCGCCCCGCTTCGGCCGGGCACCCGCCCGGTGCGCCCGGGGCAGCTGGACACCGGCGGCAAGCACATCCTCTACATGGAAGACGTCACCGTCAGTTTCGACGGCTTCAAGGCGCTCAACGACCTGACGCTCTACATCAAGCCCGGCGAGCTGCGCTGCATCATCGGCCCCAACGGGGCCGGCAAATCCACGCTGATGGACGTGATCACCGGCAAGACCCGGCCCGATACCGGCAGTTGCTTCTTCGGCCAGACCATGGACCTGACGCGCATGACCGAAACGGAGATCGCCACCGCCGGCATCGGCCGCAAGTTCCAGAAGCCCACCGTGTTCCCCGAACACACCGCCCTGGAAAACCTGGAGCTGGCCATGGCCGGCCCCAAGGGCACCTGGCATACGCTGCTGCAGCCGGTCACCGGCCAGCAGTACGACTGGATGGCGCAAACCCTGGAGACCGTCGGCCTGCTCGCGCAGAAAGACCAGCTCGCCGGCGCCCTCTCCCACGGCCAGAAACAGTGGCTGGAGATCGCCATGGTGCTGATGCAGAAGCCCCGGCTGCTGCTGGTGGACGAGCCCATCGCCGGCATGACCCGCCAGGAAGTCGAGCGCACCGCCGAGCTGCTGCAAAGCCTGGCCGGCGAGCACTCGGTGATGGTGGTGGAGCACGATATGGAGTTTATTCGCTCGATCGCCAATACCGTCACAGTGTTGCACCAGGGCAGTGTGTTGGCCGAGGGCAGAATGCAGGACGTGCAGAATGATCCGAAGGTGATTGAGGTTTATCTCGGGGAAACGGGGTAATTCAGTTAAGAGTTAACAGTGAATAGTTAATAGCGGGCGGCCTGGGGTCGCCTGGGAGAACAGCGCATGTTGAGTGTGAGTGGGTTGAATCAATATTACGGCGAATCCCACACCCTTTGGGATGTCGACCTGAACTTGGAGAAAGGTGAGTGTTTGTGTGTGATGGGGCGGAATGGGGTGGGGAAGACTACCTTGTTGAAGTCGGTGATGGGGTTGTTGCCCGCCGCTACGGGCAGGATTGAGTTTGATGGTAAGGACCTGAGCAAGAAAGCGGCCGAGGAGCGGGCGCGGGCGGGTATTGGCTATGTGCCGCAGGGGCGGGAGATTTTTCCGTTGCTTACCGTGGAGGAGAATCTGGAAACGGGGCTGCAGGCCCGGGCCGACCGGAGTCGCAAAATCCCGGCGCGTATCTATGAGCTGTTTCCGGTGTTGCATGACATGCGTCACCGGCGCGGGGGTGATTTGTCCGGCGGCCAGCAACAGCAGCTCGCCATCGGCCGCGCGCTGGCCCTGGACCCTACCCTGCTGATCCTCGACGAGCCCACCGAAGGCATTCAGCCCAACATCGTCGACATGATCGGCAAGGTAATCAAAACCCTGAACAAGGAAGAAGGCCTCACCGTGCTGCTGGTGGAACAGAAACTCCATTTCGCCCGCGCCACCGCCGACCGCTTCGCCATCATCGACCGGGGCAGCAAGGTGGCCGAGGACGACATCGGCGCGCTCAGCGATGAGCTGGTGAAGAAGTACCTGACCGTGTAGCGGCGGGCGTCGCTTCGGCTATTTCTGATTGAGGCCGAGCTCCCGATGCAGCTTCTTGGTCAGCCCCAGGGAGACGATTCGGTGCGACTCCTTGAGGTAGTATTGGAGCGTCTCATCCGTCTCTTCAGGCGCATCGTACTGTTGTATCCACCGCATCCCCCGGGACGCCAGATAGGGCGCCGGCCGGAAACCCGGCTGATCCCGCAGAATCTCGAAGTTGAGTTCCGACGCCTTAAACGTAAAGGCGGGTTGGCCGGTCTTTTCCCAGCCCCCGATAGCGAAAACCTTGCCGCCCACTTTCCAGACGTGAGCGCCGCCCCACTGGACCACATAGGTTGTGGCGGGTAACGAACGACAAAAGCAGTTGAATTCCTTGTAGGTCATCACGGCTCCCGTCCATTAGCCGCGGCCGATTGCTTCCCTTCACGCCAGGAAAGCAGCGCATCCAGCACCGGGCAAAGGGCCTGCCCCCAATCGGTGAGCTGGTACTCCACCTTAGGCGGCACTTCCGGGTAGACCGTTCTGAGCACCAGGCCGTCCGCTTCCAGTGCGCGCAGCTGTTGCGCCAGCATCTTTTGCGAGATACCGGGGATGGATTTTTCCAACTCCGAATAACGCCGCACCTGGCCACCGAACAGGTGGAACAGAAGAATCAGCTTCCAGCGCCCTTCCAGCACCTTCATCGCCGCCGCCACGTCCGCAGCCGCTGTCTCCGGCGTATACGCCTTACCCATAGGTAACCCACTTACTTTTTCGTGCGTTCTTGATGAAGGGGCGCGCCCTGATCAAACTTCAGGACCCTCCATTCACCGTCAAAGGAACCGCCAATGGCCATTCATTTCCCGGCGCCCATCGCGCTCTTCTTCCAGCTCAGCAACGACAAGGACAGCGCCTCACTGGACCGCTGCTTCGCCACGGACGCTTCCGTTCATGACGAGAAGCATACCTATAATGGGATCGCCGAGATCACCGATTGGTTTATCGAATCCAAGAAGAAGTACAGCTATACGGCGGAACCACTGGAAATGGAAGAGGCGGATACCGCCGTGATCGTTCGCGCGCGGGTGTCCGGCAACTTCCCCGGTAGCCCGGCGATGCTTCGCTATACCTTTGAGCTGGGAAACGACAAGATTCGGTCTCTCGATATCGGTTAGCCGTCCAGTCATCCGGCTTCATTCAGACCGCCGCCTTGCCCTGATTGATCATCTTCTGAGGGCCCGAACGCCACTCACCTTTTCAAGAACTTCCCGATCTCTTCGGCAAGCAGATCAAGGAATGCTTGCCGATCGGCCAACGGCTCCACCTCATCCGGCGGTGGCAGGTCCATGAAAGAGAAATGCCCGGCCCCTCGGTCACACGTACATCCAACGGCAAGCGGCCGCTCAAGGCACCAACCAGAACGTCCACATGGGCGGCCGGGGTGATCGAATCCCGCGAGCCTGCCCAAGCAAGAATGGGCGTCTGCACGGCATCCAGCGCCCCTTCGACCTGGAAAAAGCCCATCGGCGGAGTCAACAGAACTAGCCGGGTGAGTCGCCCGTCAGGCACGATCTCGACATGGCGGCCGGCGGCCAACCAGATCTGACCACCAGCCAACGCGAGCAGGGCCGCCGCACCGAGTGAGTGACCCACGCCCACCACCGTCGATCCGGACGGAGCAACGCTATCGAGGGCAAGGGTCAGCCTCCGCGCCCAAAGACGTAACTCGTCCTACCTGGGCATCGACGCGTCTAGCCCGGTGAAATGCGGTGCGACCACCGAGTATCCGGATTCGGCGAGAGAGGTCAGAAGCGGAAGATGGCGCTCCGGATTGCCGCCCGCCCCTACCGCAAAGAGCAACACAGGGGCGCCGGGCGCGGATTCAAGCACCGTAACCTTGAAGGGCTCCGACCCATCCGTAAGGCTCAATGTCGACATCTGATCTTCATCCTCTCCCACCTCCGCTTACGTTGTAGCCAGCTTCCATGCATCAGGTCTTGTCTTCAGGTACGTAGGCCTCAATATCAGACCACGGAATCAGGCGGTTGAGCTGAATGGTTTCAAACACGGTCTTTGCTTTGCCGGTTCCAGCCATCATCGACAGCATCACCAAAGCGGACTGGTAGGAAGGAATGCCACCATTGCTGGAGATACGGTTTCGATCAACCACCACATTCTGATCAAAGACCACGTCGATCTCAGGAAACTCACGTTCGAGCTGTTTCTCTCCGCCCGCCCAGGTGGTGGCACGGTAGCCATCCAGAAGTCCTGCGTGTGCGTACAGAAACGCCCCCGAACAGTTACTTCCCAACCATGCAGCGGTCTTCGCCTGGCTTCGTAGAAACGCGGTTAAATCCTCATTCTCGAACAACCAATCCATATCGTAGGCACTGGCAACGATTAACGCATCCAGCTTGGGTGCGTCGTATATGGTTGCATCGACAGGCAAGCGAATTCCTTCCTCGGTGGTAATCACCGGCTTCCGCTCTACGCCAATAAATACAACTTCGTAATCAGAGAACCACGACTTTCGCGTCGCAACCCCGAAGACTTCCGCCGGCGCTATGACATCGCTGGTAAGAACCTTGTCGAAGACCAGTATGCCGATACGCTTGTCATCAGCGAACGCGGGCGCCGCGAACAGCATATTTACCATGACAACCACCACAATGGCGGTCAGTTTATTAATCATTATCGTTGTCCTCCCTGTTACATACGCCTGGATCGTACCATTAGGTCGTCCAACCATGGGGGCGGCAAATTCAATTTCTCGATATCGATTAGGCGGATCCGACCCAGACGCCCCCGCCGTCCATTACCCCTGGATCTAGGCATAAGAGGCGAACACCTGCGTAACTTTCCCGTGGCCGTCAAACAGGAACGTCTCCGCCACCTCGTTGCCTGTTGCGCCGAGGTAGTAGAGCGTGAGCCAGGAGACGCCCCGCAGCACCTTGAGCAGCTCAAAGCGGAGGTCCGGGTAAGCGTGCAGTGCGCCCTGCCAATACTCACCGACCGCAGCCTTGCCTTTCAGGGTCCCTGACGGCTCCGCGAGCCGCTTGGCGATCAACGGCGAATTCATCTCGAAATCATCGGTATAGTGAGAAAGGATGCGATCGAGATCGTGCGCGTTCCACGCCTCGATCCACTCCGCCGCGAACGCATTCGCTTGCTTCTGGTTCATGGTTTCATTCCGATAAGGTCGGTAACGCCCACATCGACGCCGAGCTGGGTAAGAAGGGTGGTAATCTGACCGCGATGGTGCGTCTGATGATTAAAGAAATGGGACAGCGCAAACCAGAGCGGGTAACGACGAGGCTCCGGGTTCACAATACTGGTGTACACCAGATCGCCCTCCATGTCTTCCGGCGAAAGTGACGCCACCCAGTCGATGATGCGTTCGTCCTCCGCAGCCCGTTCACCCCGCAGCACGCTGAAGTCCGCGTACAGCTCCTGGTCGAGCGATCGGACCGAAAAAGGCTCACCGGTAAACCGCCCCATCCAGATCCGGTCCGCGAGCAGAATATGGTTAAGCGTGCCATGGATCGACCTGAAGAAAGCCCCCATATCACGCTTCCGATCTTCATCCGACAGGCCAGCGCAGCCGTCGTAGACCTTCTGGTTCATCCAGCGGTTGTACCGCGCCATCGTTTGAACATGGACCAGGCTCACATCCATACCCTCCTCGGGCACTCATCCGTTTGTCAGTATCCACCTAAACACCTGGGTGCCCAATAGCTTCCAGAATAAACGAAGCACGCGCCGCGACGCCGGCGCGTGGCACCTCCACCGTTTGGTACCCCCACCGCGCATACCAGCGCTTCATGCCCTCGAACACCGCCACGGACTCCTCGGACGTCTGATCGCGCTCCGAATCCATGGCGTAGATCGCCTCCCAGGGCGGCAGGAGGAACACGGTGTCATTGTAGGGAAACGTCTGGACCAACCTGGCGATCTCATCCCGCCAGAGCCCAGACTCCAGGTCCAGCATGTAAAGCGCGTCCAGCACGCCCCGGTCGAAAAAGGTGATGCCATCATGGTCCGTCGCGGCGCTGTATTGCTGCATATCCGAGTCCAGAATGGCGCGCGCGAAGGAGACGGGATCCGGCCGTGGCGAAAGCCCCGCAGCCAGCCGCTCCTTGATCAGGCGCCGGGCCGCCTCCGGCGCGATGCGATAGCCCCGTTCCGCCAGGGCGTCGAGCAGCGTGCTCTTACCGCCCCCGGGCCCACCGGTCACCACGAATCGCCGGTTCATCGCCCTACGGCCCGCAACGCCACTCACCCTGCCAGTCACGCTGAGCGCCGTCGGCCCGGTCATACGTCAACGTCGCCGGCCTGGGCGGCGACTCCCCGCCTTCGGTGGGCTCACCGGTGACCTCGATGTGGACCGTCTTGCCCTTACCGCTGAAGGTCGGCGACGCCGTCATACCATCGAAGCCACCAGGCGCGGACACGCGCTCGACATAGCCGGCGACCTTGACCACCCCCTGGGCCGCATCCGATGAATCGACGTTACCCCGGGCGAATAGCAGCGGACCCGCCTGCTCCGCTATGAACTGGCACGCCAGTTCACCGGAGAGGTTGGCCCCGCTGATATCCTCCGCAGGCAGCGCGTTTAATGTGATCTCCGAGCCATCGCCTCCCCGAGTTGGCGCGGCCAACTCCCCCGATCCCGGAACAGGGTCGGAGCAACCCGCCATCAGCGCGAGCGCCAGCAGGCTGAACGTCAGGGTTCCGATCAGGTATGTCTGGTTTTTGGGGCAAGCCATATTTCCTCCTTGAGAGTCGATGGCGATGGTGGGGGACGGCGCCCGGCGGCGTGCTTGCTGTTTCGGAAACGGCCAGGCACCTAAAAGAACCTATCTCTTACCAAAGTAGGCATTCAGCGATTTTGCATCGCTCTCGCAAGAATGTTCACGCTTACGGACAATAAAGCTCTCATAATCGCCGTCCTTTGCCCTGACCAGTAGATAACAGGACCAGCCGCCACTTCGGCCGATGGATATCGACCAAAACCGGTCGATTTGCTCTGGAGCCAGCGAAACGACCTCTCCGTTCTTTCTCGCCAAAGTCACTCCGCTTTCGTCATATGCGATTCGGCCAAACCTGTCGCCAAGAGAGTCATACTCCCAACAAAAAAGCGCCAAGCCTGCCAACAGCGCCGAAATAAGCTTCAGCAGAGACTTTCCATGTTTGAAATAGCTGTATAGCAGGCCGAAAGGAATGAGCCAGAAGTAAAAACGCAACATACCCAGGCCTGTGTAGAAAACATTTTCCGTAAAGCTGTAGGCGTACTCGATTTCCATATCAATCCAGGTCAGCAGGTTCGACGAATAAAGCACCTTTTTGCGGTAACCGCCGCCGGGCGTCGCTTCTACCGGCTGGCTTTCCGGCGGTCCATCGCTGCGGCAATGTCCTCTTCGTACGTCTCGCCCCAGCCGCAAAGCGGCTCCATGGCCCGCACCAGACTCGCCCCGAAGGGCGTCAGCGAGTAGTCGACGCGCAGCGGTATCTCCCCATAGTCGGTTCGCCGGACGATGCCGTCGGACTCCAGCTCCTTCAACTGTTGGATCAGCATTTTGTCGCTCACGCCCCGGACGCTTCGCTTGAGCTCGCCGTAACGCGTCGCGCCCTTGTTTAAAAAGAACAAAATCAAAGGCTTCCACTTCCCGGAGATCACGTGCAGCGTCGCATCCAGGCCGCAAATGAAACGTGGGTTTTCTGAGTGTTCGTTCGCCATAACGGGTACTTACCAAAAGGTGCATACTTGAACATTTGTAAGTGGCTTATATATCGTGAAGGCGAATCGAGTCAACACATACGGAGACCCAACGATGAGTCGGCTACACGGTAAAATCGCATTGATCACAGGCGGAGCCAGCGGCATCGGCCTGGCCTCGGCCCAACGCCTTATCGAAGAAGGCGCCTTCGTCTTCATTACCGGACGGCGCCAGGACGCCCTCGACAACGCGGTTGAGGCACTGGGACCCAACGCCCGGAGCATCCAAGCGGATGTGACTAAGCCGGAGGATCTCGACCGCGTCTTCGAAACGATCCAGAAAGAAAAAGGATACCTGGACGTCCTGGTGGCCAACGCGGGCGTCGGCGAATTCGCCAGCCTGGGCGAGATCACCGAGGCGCACTACGACTACATCTTCGACATCAACGTCAAAGGCACCCTCTTCACCGTCCAGAAGGCCCTGCCCCTGATGAAGAACGGCGGCTCCATCATCCTCACCGGGTCCACCGTCGGCAGCATGGGTACCCCCGCCATGAGCATCTACAGCGCTTCCAAGGCGGCCATCCGAAACCTGGTGCGCAGTTGGGCCTATGATCTGAGAGGCACCGGCATTCGCGTGAACGTCATGTCTCCTGGCCCGACCCAAACAGACAAACTGATGGAGCTGCTCCCACCCGAGGCCCTGAGCGAGATGAAACAGACCGTACCGCTTGAGCGTCTGGGCGCCCCCAGGGAAACCGCGGGCGCGGTGGCGTTCCTGGCATCCGACGACAGCAGCTTTATGACGGGGAGCGAAGTGTTCGTTGATGGGGGCTACGCGCAGGTTTAGAGGTTAGCCGGGACGGGCAAAACCGCACCCCGGAAGCATTGCGGTTTTTTTGTGCCCGAAATACGGGAATGTAATGGTCGGGAGGTCCGGCGAATAGAACACCTGCTTGCAGGGAATAGTCGGAGCAGTACCTGTTGCTGTTTCTAGCCTCCCGACCGCCCTACTTACGCAACCTAGAAATTGCACAACAGGAGCATAACCATGAACAACCGCACCCTGAAAGTCCGAAAAGGCCACTGGGACTCTATCCCAAAACGCACCCCAGCGGGAATCGCGTGGCGCCGTTCATTCTTCTGAAAGGTCTCTGGCTGGAAAAAGCCGGCTTCTCCATCGACACACCAGTATCGATCACGTTTGAGGACGGACGTCTGTCGATTGTTCGAGACCGTAATAGCTGGGACTGAAAGGTGGGCCTCGGAGAGTTGAGAGGCCTTGCCAAATTGCGCCAACATTTAGAGGCGACCTTTGCGCAGAAAAGCTGAGGATAGGCCCTTCAGGGTCGGAAAAAAATGGCATAACAGGTTAGGTATAGTCTAGCAACCTGCTGGCGCCCAAGAATAAAGGAGAACCTAAATCCAATTGATATATCAAGCAGCCGAACCAAGCCGATGGGAACGACCCGAATTGCTCAGGCCGGTACTTGATCAGCATTCAGCACACCAAAATCCCCATCAACCACTGGATCACAATTCCGATCATAAGGTGTAGAGCAAGCCAAATCGAAGAGCTAAATCTGGTCGCAAAGATAACAAAGTCATACTTCCAAACTGAAGTGAAAACTCCTCAAATTGCGGCTCCGTATAGTAAGAAGACCAGCAGAATCGCGCCGTTCGCCTCGTCAGTACCACCCTGAAGTGTATATGAGAGGTCACTGTAGACGACCAACCCCCAAAAAAAGCAAATATGACACGTAAAACCATCATGGAGAAAGTGACACTAACCGCGATTTTGAATACCGAAGGTAAAGATAGCCGGATGACCAGTCCCGTAACTCATAATGATAGATAATCCAGAATGCCATTGAGCATCATACCAACAGCAACAAGAAGCAAAACCCAGAGCAATGATCCAAAATAGAGGCCAGACCAACCAGGCTTACAATTGGCGTGCCATTTACGGCAGGCGCTCCAGTTGCGACTGTCAGGAACGCAGAAGCCAAGCCAGAAACCAGCATAGATCGGATAAAGCAATGCCATTACAGGTCTTCCCAATGATTCCGGTAAAAATACTATCGAAGGAAAACAGTCAGTCTGCACCTCCATCCTTGATGCGTTTGAGCCGCCGAATAAATTTTAGTCGGAATTCTGGAGCAAGACATTCTTCCACGTGCTCGGTAACACGGCGAATAAAATAGCTGGCTGCACAGATTAATGCGATCCAACCAAGAACATTCAGGCAACACCATTGCTTGGGGTTTCCGCAGACCATTACTCTTTCCTAACACCGCACCCACCTGTCAACCCTACGTCATAACGCCTTAATCAATCAGCGCTTCTTCCGTCTGCTGCGTTGACCGGTTAGTTTCTTTACGAAGCGCCTTTATCTGTATTAGATACTGCTCGCCAAAAGGCGTTAATTTCCAGTAGGTGTTGGTATCAGAAACAGCTCTTTTCTTCTGCCCGGGTTCCATTAACCCTAATGCCTGAAGCTGGACATGTATTTGATCTTCGCATACGTACGGAACTGACATATTTCGAGGCGAATTTAAATCTCGAACATCTGCGGGAATTGCGTGATAGTAAGCCAGTTCAATTTTCTCGTTCAGCTCATTGCTTGTACATTCACCTGACAACGCCGGGCCACAGTAAGCGAATATGTTGTCCCAGGAAACTTCTACTGTTGTTCTTTCGCCACTCCTCTCCTTTTCTTTGATCACGTTTACCGGGACCGCATATTTATCACTACCACCTTCTAAACCCTCAACATTCTTTGGCTCATAAGAGTGGGAAACTAGCGCCTGCATCTCTAGCTCGGCCACTCTTGCCCTAAGCCTCTCCATCTCTGCTACCATTTTTTGGTCAACAGCAAACCTACCTGGGACCCATCCATCAGAACGATGCTTTTTCTTTAGTTGAACCATGCTCCGTGAAACCTTCCCGCCTAAATCAGGAGCCGTAGTCCAAAACTTACAGTGCTTTTCTTGAGCTTTTCCTCTAAAAGATTCCAGTTTCGCTCTTCCTTTATCGCTCCCTTCTGTTCTGTTTGCGGGTAGCGCTTCTGGATCTTCATGAAGAAAACAGAGAATCGGTTTTTTTTGGGAGACTGCATAGTCAAACTCCATCTCTGTATAACCTATGCCATCCTGATTCGATGAACCATATTTTCCTGCTAGGATTAAAACATAATAATCGCAGCCGTCTATTACCTCTGTAATCAACGACCATGCATCTTCATCAGTCGCAGGAAATAACTCCATACCGGCAGGAATACAATCCAACTCAAGCAGCGCATGTATTACCTCTTTTCTTTCTTCCACTAGATCTCTATATGTAGACGAAACAAAGACTTGATGTTTTCTTTCCATCTCCTACTCCTGCACTTAAACAAACCTAATCCAGAGCTCCGCGAAAAAGTCGGAGTATAGCGAAAAGCTGATCTTCCCGCGACAAAATGGATAGGTTTCGTTTGACATTACCACCCTCTCGTATTCTGCCGGCGAAATATACCCAATGCCAGAGTACAACCATTTCTGATTATAGAACTGGTTGATGTAGCCGATCAGAAACACTTTCAGTTCCTGCTCGCTTTTGAACGATACGCATCAAATGAACTTCGCCTTGAGGCTGTGGAAGAACGACTGCATATGCGCATTGTCCGTACACTGGTTGGGCCGATTCATGTTGGGCCGGATTCCGTGCCTGTCCAACTCGCTCTGGATCATGTGTGCACCGTATTCGACGCCTCTGTCCGTGTAGAAGATCAACCTCGGATTGAGCGTCCTCACTCGCAATGCGTAACGTAACGCTTGCAGGGTCAGGTCCGCTGTCTTCCTGCTACCCAAAGACCAGCCAATTATCTTTCGCGAATACACATCGAGTACAACCGCCAGGTATCGCCACTCATTTCCAACCTGGATATAGGTGAGACCCGCGCCCCATTGCTGGTTCAGCCCCGCCGGAACCAGCTGATTCAGCCTGATATGCCGGTCACTCTCATAAAACCGCCCAATGCTTGGGGTTCGGCAGTATACCCTGCAAGCACGCTCGGTCCGCGAAGCCTCGCGCATCAGACTTTTCACACGTTTACGACCAGCGCTGGTGCCCTCACGGTGCAAGATCTGGTGCACTCTTGAGCTACCATAGAAGCCCCGGTTGGCCTAGTGGATTTGCCGCACCTTTTTTGCAAGTCACGGTTGGTCCGCGATTGCCGCGACTCCTCACGCTTACACCAAGCGTAATAGCCACTCCGTGAGACGCCCAACCAGCGGCAAAGGTATCTGAACCTAGTTCTCGTCCGTGAGCTTGGATCAATCCAAACCTTTCTAATGTCCATCCGCCAGAAACTATTACCACTTTCTTGGAAGGTCGTTCTCCTTATTCAGGCCGGCGTTGTCCCGCTCCAGCCTATCCAGTCATTTTATTTGCTCAGCCATAGCGCTTGCTTGTTTTTCATCACATGCATACGTTCTCGACCATCTGGCCTGATTTCGCCTTAGCACATTCCTTACGCTACCGTGAAAGCATAAATGGATGGGGATCCTGGCCTATAGCGACCTGCTGGACCTCAACGCCTTACTGATGACTCAGGTCGACAGCCTTCACCTTGAAATCCGCCAAGTACTGCCAGGCTTTACTCAGATGCTTATATCTGGGCATTGCCCACCTCCTCTCGTTAGGAGAAGGTGTCCACTAAAGCGGGGGAACTACAAAGTCTATTGCTGCTGCTTGTTAAGTGCATTCGAAAGGTACGTTCTTCTCCTGTAGCCATTTGGAAGAGAGTCTAATTATTCTTTCTAAATTGTCCAAATATTCTCCCTGGTCATCTACGAACTCTGTTATAATTTTAGATCTCATACTAAAGTCATCATTTTTACCACACAGATAAACCCTATAAGGCCCCGGCTCTACTTTATTCAGATCCAAATCCTTTTTTGATTCCCTTAGCAGCCAAGCGAGTGCCATAGCCCTTTGCCCGTCCACGCCTTTAATGCCATATTCTAGAAATCCAAATTTTAGATATTGTCCACTTTTTGAATATGCCTGATTTACTAACTCATCATAAGTTCGGTTCAAATTGACCAGTTCTTTCTCTAGGTTTTCGGCTCTACAAATAAGGATTTCTTTTTTAGCTAACTCCTTCAGCTCATCTAAAGAGGTTAAAAGTATATTGCTTTTTTTTGACTGTTTTATAGCTCCAGATTGAAAGCCTTTTTTTGATATAAGAACACCCTTATCGGCTCCAATATCACTAACAATTGACTGAAGGGCTAGTACTTTTTCTTTCGGCACTGAAGAATTCCAGTATTTGCATTCAACCACCCATTGGCAATCAATACCATTTTGTTTAAATGTCACAAAAACATCTACTTCATGAGTACCTCTTACACCTTCAACATATTTCCCGATTTCAGCTGTCCAACCAATACTATTAAATATTACTGCTGTATCTTCTTGATACTTTTGCCAACTCATATAACTTTCTCGTTGTTGATTTGCAATTAACCCGAAGTTCAGTCGCGCACTTTAGCGAATGGGCTGAAGTGATACATTAACTGATACCTGCCCAGCATGACTTGCCCGCAACATGGTTATAGGCACCTGAGTGGGTAAGAAAATATCGAGGGACGCCACAGTAAACGACATTCAATCGGGGTGTCTGGGAGAAGCACGCCACTCGATATTTGAGCCTTCCAACCGCCCTACTTAAACAACCTAGAAATTGCACAACAGGACCATAACCATGAACAACCGCACCCTCAAAGCCCGAAGCGGCGACTGGGACTATATCCCGAAATGGGCACGCTCCAGGGGAAGTCGCTCGCCCCTATTTACTACTCTGAAAGCTCTATGTTTGGAACAAGCGAACTTTAACGTCGATACGCCGGTATTAATTACAGCTGAGGACCGGCCGCTGTCGATTTTTCAAGGTCTCAGCCACTTAATTGCAGCGCGGGTCTCGGCGGTTCTTTTCGAGTTTCGCCATCTGACCGCAAAAAAGCAATGGCGCGATAGCGACAGAAGGTGGAGATTGAAGTAGGGAAAGGAGCGAATTGAACCGTTAACAATCTCGACGAATAACATATTGCACCACTCTGCAATGAACTAAAATATGTGCATGTGCGGTCAAAGCCATTAACACACAATTATAAGAGGTTCAAATATCACACTATCGACGATAGCCGCAGAAGGCGGGCCTTACCAGCGCGCTATTGATAACATCTGTTAAGCGAGGTTTTAACTTCTTCCAGCTCGTTTCTTAGCTCTTGTAACTTCTGTGTCTTGTCAATATCTGTATCAATTGGTGCTGTTACGCTAGCTGCCTTTATGAAACAGTATAACGTGCCAATAAAGCCAACAGGTCCAAAAACCGGGATCACTGACACAGTTATCAGGCCCAACGGAAGCCAGATCAGACCTTTTAATTGCTCACGATGTGCAGCATAAATAGGCGCCGAGAGATAAGTAGAACGATTCGCACCTTCAGACGTTAACGCATTATATTTTGAGATTTGGCATGTAAGGATTTTCTTCTTAGACTTAAGCGAGCGTTTAGCATATCTAGCACTAACCTTAGTGTAAGAAACTGGCACACACTTCAAAATAAACCAAACAAAAAAGCGCCAATAACGCTTTGAATTATTGGCGCCCACCATTCATTCAAAATTCATTGAAATTCCATCAACCACCTGTCTTTAAAATTTCCTCTAACGCCAGCAACAGAGATTCGATTCGGTAAGCGCCAATTCGACGTCAAAGCCAGCTTTAAAATTCATTTTAATCTTCAGGCTCGTCACCATCATATCCTTTTTCTATTAAATCAAGTAGGCGCCTAATTTCTGCGCTCATTTCTTCAATATCAAAAAACTCGTCGTTGCGTTTCCGACCTAGTATTTTAGCTAACTGTTCTTCATCTATATGCGCAATACTATTGATGCGATTAGAAATTTCTTTCCAGCGCTCAATTTCTCTAGGTGAGATGCCATCCATAGCGTCCACAACTCCTTCCCGCCGCTTATCATGATGAGCCGAAATACTGCTAATATGAGCCTGTAAATCTCTAAATCTTTCGCTGCTGACAGACGGCGCCCCATAAAGATCCATGAGATCAGACAGCTGCCTAGACGGCAAACGGTGTATTTTCTCATTAACATGTGGAGCACTTGCATCTTCAATAGAGCTCTCACTGACATCAACAGCTAAGTTCGATTTTCCATCCTCCAAAAACATTGAAGTCCGATACATATGGAAGTTTTTAATATTTGACTCTCGGTATATCTCTGCCTGCAACTCAGCCAAAGGGCCAATGGTTTTTTCTCCTTTGGATCTAATCTTATACCACCAATCTTCTTTAGCGTCGTCAGTAACAAAAACGACATGTTTAACATCATCGCTTTTTGACTTTTCGATCAACTGTTTCCAAACTATTAAGTCGCCATATTCACGTTGGTAGTAGAGGCCGTCATAAACAAAACACGACTCATCATCCGCCCCGCCTTTTCCTACATCCTTAAAACCAGGGGGTATTTTTTTATTGAAACGATTCTCACCTTCCCTATATAGATCGTCTAACCATTTTTGATCTTTTGGTTTATCGCCAACCCTCTGATCGAATAATTCATTAAGTCTGTCTCTAACCTCATCATGGGATCTAACGCATGGTTGCTCATCATCCCAAGACTGAACAGACTTTTTATATTTTGATATACTTTTTTCTATTTCTTTTTCTAATTTTTCAGTGTTTTCAAACAATTTTGGGAAGCGGCGCTTAAGAGCAAGCCTTTCAAAATCACCTTTAAATACATTCTGTATTTTTTTTAAATTATCTTCGATATCATTAAAAACGGCCTTCTCATTTTTTATAACTTCTAACCTGCGCCTTTGATACTCCAAACCTACATGGTAGGGGATCCATATTTTTTTATTAATAGCCTGTAATATATCAAAAAAATCTTCTCTAGTTTTTTTAGCATATCCGTAGAGATTCAAAAGCACGTTTGCGTCGAGCACAAAAAGCGTCTTCTCATCTTTCCACAATTTCTCTAACGTAGACTCATCTATGCTGTAGAACCCTTTAAAGTTATCTTTCATCTAAAGCCCTTGGTTAGCACTGTTCTTATAATGAGATTACAGTGCATCAAATGTTACACGCAAGACTAACGTTTGAATGAGAGCAACAGAGGCGTAGCGAGGAGTAGTGAGAGCCATCAGATTAATAGACGATAATCTCGGCATTAACATACCACCACCTAAGGTTTTTGGGTCATTAAAATCAGTCAAGGCGCTACACACTTCTATCTCGATAATCTGGCAAATTACTCGCACAAATAAGGCCATTGATCGGCGGCATTTTCTCTGGCGTGGCATCAGCGACGGTTTTCACGTGCGGCGATACCTTTATTGCACTCACACTTTTCAACTAAACAAAAAGGCGCAGCGACATCCTGAGCGCCCTCTTGGACGGGCATCCAATCTTCCCAACTACATATGAGCTCGGTAGGCACATTCACATCGGGAACGCAGCGCTGATAATCTTTCTGCTGCGCCGCAGAGGATACGAGCTGAAGATACTCCATGACCCGGTTTCGGATTCGAGCATCCACAACTTTCTTGGGAGGTCGGTCAGCCATCACTGTCCTTGTTTTAATAGCCTTACACGCCAACCCAAGCATCCGATGGTCGGCTGGCGCGTTATCACATTATTAATATTTCGATGAACTAAGATAAAACCAGAAAATTCCGCGGGGCACAAATGCGGCCATGAGGCTCGTGGAGGGATACACTCGCTCCCACGGCACACGCAGGAGCGGTATTAAATGCGGCTCTGGATCAGGGGGCCAGGCGCTCGCGGGCCCACTCACTGCCGTCCTTGATATATCGAAACCGGTCATGCAACCGACTAGGCCGCCCATGCCAGAACTGAATCTCCTCGGGCACGATGCGGTACCCCCCCCAGGTCTCCGGCATAGGGATGGTCTCGCCTTCCGGATACTGCTCAGCCAGCTTGGCCATATCCGCTTCCAACTGCTCCCGGCTGGCGGGCCGGCTCTGATGGGAGACAGCGGCGCTGAGCTGGCTGCCCCGTGGGCGGCTGGCGAAGTAGTCGCGGGATTGCTGGGCGGGGATTTTCTCGGCGCGGCCATTGACGATCAGCTGGCGGTCGAAGGGGCCCCAGAACATGACGAAGGAGACGTTGGGATTGGCGGCGATGTCGTCGCCTTTGCGGCTGTCGTAGTGGGTGAAGAAGACGAAGCCGCCGTCTTCGATGCCTTTGAGCAGCACCACGCGGCTGGAGGGGCGGCCGTCAGCGGAGACGGTGGCCAGGGTCATGGCGTTGGCCAGGGGCAGCTCGGCGTTGATGGCGTCGTCGACCCAGCGGCGGGCTTGTTCCACCGGGTCCGCCAGCAGATCAGCTTCGGTGAGGCCGGGGGCGTGGTATTCCTGGCGTACGTCTTTCATGGGGTGCTCTGCTCCGCGTTGTGGTGGGTTTTATTGTACGGAAAAGGCGTGGTGGGTGCGTTAGGCCGGGCGGGTTTGGGTTAGAATCTGGGGATGTCTTTCGATACCACCGAACTCAATAAAACCCGCCAGGACCTGAGCGGCCGGGCCGATGTCTGGCTGTTCGGCTACGGCTCGCTGATTTTCAAGGCGGACTTTCCGTTTCTGGAGCGCCGGCCCGCCAGCATCGAAGGCTGGGCGCGGCGGTTCTGGCAGGGCTCCCACGATCATCGCGGCACGCCGGAGCGCCCGGGCCGGGTGCTGACGCTGGTGGAGAGCCCGGGGACGGTGTGCGCGGGCATGGCTTACCGGGTGGCGCCGTCGGTGTTCGAGCATCTGGATGTGCGCGAGAAGAACGGCTATTTGCGGTTCGCCACGCCGATGACGTTCGCCGACGGCGGCCATGAAGAGGGGCTGGTGTACATCGCCACCGAGGATAACGCGGCCTTTCTGGGGCCGGCGCCGGAGGACGAGATCGCGCGGCACATTCATCGCAGCCACGGGCCCAGCGGGGCCAACCGGGATTATCTGCTGCATCTGGCCGAGGCGCTGCGCGAGCTGGGCGCCGAGGACGAGCATGTGTTCGGGCTGGAGCGGCGGTTGCTGGCGCTGGCGCCGTAGCTCAGGGCGCGCGACGCATTCTTAGCGGCGTGGTGCCGAACCAGCGCTGGAAGGTGCGGCTGAAGTTGGAGGGGTCCTGGTAGCCGAGCTTTTCGGCGATGCGCTCCACCGGCAGGCTGGTTTCCAGCAGGTACCAGGCGGCCAGTTCGCGGCGCACGTCGTCGAGCAGCTCCTGGAAGCTGGTGCCTTCGGCCTTGAGCTTGCGGATCAGGGTGCGGCGGGACATGGCGAATTCCTCGGCGGTGTCGTCCAGGGTCGGGTAGTCGCCGTCGCGGTCGAGCAGCATCACGCCGATGCGCTGGCTGAGCGGGCCGCCGCTCTGGATCTGCCGTAGTTGGTGCTCACAATCCCGCAACGCCGCGCGGTGCGTGGTGGGGTCGGCGGTCAGGCAGGGGGTGTCGAGCAGCGCGGCGGGCAGCGTGATGGTGAGCTGGCCGGTGCCGAAGGTCACCGGGCAGCCCAGATATTCCTCGTACACCGACGCCCAGGCGGGCTCGTCCAGCGGCAGGGTGACGGCCACGTCGCGCAGCCGCCGCGAGGTCACCGTGTCCACCAGCTGAAAGTAGGTGGCGAGGATCGAGCCGGTGACGAATTCGCGGATCTCGGCCAGGTCCACCTGCTCGTCCAGCGTCAGCACGGCGTGGTCGTCGAATTCCTCGAAGCGCACCCCCACCAGCTGGAACCTTACCCCCACGTAGCGGGACACCACCCGCAGCACTTCGCGCAGGTCCGGCGCGGACACCACCGCGTAGCCCAGCGGCCCGTGGGCGGACACCGAGGTGACGCCGGCGGTCTCCAGGCCGATCCAGGGCTGGCCGGTGAGGTCGATGGCGCGGCGGATCAGGCGCGACATCTGCTCCAGGCTCAAATAGCGGTGATCGCCCAGCAATTGCTCCCATTGCAGGCGGGTGTCCTGGAATATCACCGCGTTATCGAAGCCCCGCTCATGCAAATACGCGCACAAAAGACGCGGATAGGTGGGGTGAATCGCGGGGCGCAGCCGGTTTGTGATCTGCACGGTCATGGGTGCCGCTCCCTGGAAGCCTTCCCTCCAAGGTAGTGAATGTCAGCCGCCTTGTCACTTTATGACGATTTATTGCCACTCTAAGCGGTGCCGGTTGGCCCCGGACAGGCGGAGGATGGAACCATTACATAACAAAGAGGTGAGGTTTATGAGCAAGGCAGGTGTATTCACCGGACCGTCCGGTGTGATCTACCGCGACCGCAAACGGCATCTGTGGTTTTCGTCGCTGTTCGTGCCGGCCATCGTGTTCGTGGGCCCGGCGCTCTATTTCGCCACCGGCAACAACGCGCTGATGCTGTGGCTGCCGCTGGCGTTCTACTACCTGACCGTGCCGGTGCTGGACATGCTGATCGGCGAGGACACCAGCAACCCGCCGGAAGAGGTGGTGCCGCAGCTGGAAAACGACCCCTACTACCGCTGGATTCTGTACGCCCTGGTGCCGCTGATCTGGGGCGCTTGGTTCTACGGCGCCTGGTTCGTGGGCACCCAGAACCTGCCCTGGCACGGCGTGCTGGCGATGATCTACCTGATCGGCGGCACCTGCGGCGTGGGCATCAACCTGGGCCATGAGCTGGGCCACAAGAAGGGCAAGGGCGAGCGCTGGCTGGCCAAGTTCGTGCTGGCACCCTGCGCCTACGGCCACTTCTTTATCGAGCACAACAAGGGCCACCACAAAGACGTGGCCACCCCGGAAGACCCGGCCTCCTCACGCATGGGCGAGAGCATCTGGAAGTTCGCGCTGCGCGAGCTGCCCGGCGCCGCCAAGCGCGCCTGGCGCCTGGAGAAGGACCGCCTGAACGCCCAGGGCAAATCGGTCTGGTCCCTGGAGAACGAGATCATCCAGCCGGCGATCATCACCCTCGTCGCCTGGGGCACCGTGCTCGCCATCTTCGGCATCGGCCTGCTGCCCTACATTCTGGGCACCGCCTTCTGGGGCGCCTTCCAGCTGACCTCCGCCAACTACATCGAGCACTACGGCCTGCTGCGCCACAAGAAGGCCAACGGCCGCTACGAGCGCACCCAGCCGCACCACAGCTGGAACAGCAACCATATGTTCTCGAACTGGGCCACTTTCCACCTGCAGCGCCACTCCGACCACCATGCGCACCCGACCCGTCGCTACCAGAGCCTGCGCCACTTCGAGAACCTGCCCGAGCTGCCCAACGGCTACTTCGGCATGTTCTTTATCAGCTACTTCCCGCCGATCTGGTACAAGGTAATGGACAAGCGTCTGCTGGAACACGCCGGCAACGACGCCCGCAACATCAACTTCGACCCGGCCAAGCGCGAGAAGCTGATTCGCAAGTACGGGATCAAGCACGGCGATGCCCCGCCCAAGGTGGCGGCTTGAGTTGATAGTTGATAATTGACAGTTGATAGCTGCAAGCGCGGGCTCGGCCCGCGCTTGTCGGTTATAGCCCGCCCCAAGTAGCATTGCTCAATGACTACTGAGACCCATTTCTACGAACCCTCCGCCGGCCACGGGCTGGCCCACGATCCTTTCAACGCCCTGGTGGCGCCCCGGCCGATCGGCTGGATTTCTTCGCGTAGCCGCGATGGGGTGCTGAACCTGGCGCCGTACAGTTTCTTCAACGCCTTCAACTACAGGCCGCCGCTGGTGGGCTTCGCCAGCATCGGCTACAAGGACAGCGTGCGGAACATCGAGGAGACCGGGGAGTTCGGCTGGAACCTGGCCACCCGGCCACTGGCGGACGCGATGAACCAGAGCTGCGCGGCGGTGGGCCCGGAGGTGGACGAGTTCCAGCTGGCCGGGCTGACGCCGGAGCCGTCACGGGTGATCGGCGTGCCCCGGGTGAAGGAGACGCCGGTGTCGTTCGAGTGCCGGCTCAGCCAGATTCTGCGGCTCACCGGCGCCGACGGCACCGAGACCGACACCTGGATGGTGTTCGGCGAGGTGGTGGGCGTGCACATCGCCCGCCATCTGCTCAAGGACGGCGTCTACCAGACCGCCGACGCCGAGCCGATTCTGCGCGGCGGCGGCCCGGCCGACTACTTCGGCATCAGCCCGGATACGTTCTTTCAGATGTATCGCCCCAAATGAGTGAGCACGTCCCCTGCCCCTGTGGCTCCGGCCTGGACTACGCCCAATGTTGCCGGCTGCTGCATCATGGCAAGCCGGCGTCCTCGCCGGAGGCACTGATGCGCTCGCGCTACAGCGCCTTCGTGCGCGACAACGCGGACTATGTGCGCGCCAGCTGGCACCCGGATACCCGGCCCTCCGAGCTGACGCTGGAAGGCGGCGATCAATGGCTGGGCCTGGAGATCGTTGACGCGAAGCAGGACGGCGACGCGGGGCAGGTGCACTTCCGCGCCACCCACCGGGATGGCGATGGCTTCGCGGTGCTGGAGGAGCGTTCGCGCTTTGTGCGCGAGAACGACCATTGGTTCTATCTGGACGGCGAGCACACTGTCACGCCGCTCAAGCCCGGCCGCAACAACCCCTGCCCCTGCGGCAGCGGCCGCAAGTTCAAGAAGTGCTGCGGCTGAGTGCCTCTTTATCCTTGCGCTTTTCGAGCTGGTGGCGGTCTTCGGTGAGGCCGATCTGCCAGTAGCCGCTGGCGTAGAGGCGACGACGCTCGATCGGGCGTTCCTGGGTGAGGTAGCGCCGCACGGCGCGCACCGCGCCGCTTTCGCCGGCCACCCAGACCGACGGCGAGCCGTCCAGCCAGGGTAGCCCGACGATGGTGTCCACCCAGCCCATGGCCGGCTGTTCCGGGTGGGGGTTCACCCGCCAGATCACTTCCATGCCGGGCGGGAACGGCAGGGCCTGCCGGTCCGCGTCGTCGAGGATATCCAGCACCGCGTAGCCGCGGGCGTTGGCGGGCAGGCGTTCGATGTTGGCGCCGATGGCGGGCAGCGCGGACATGTCGCCGGCGAACAGGAACCAGTCCGCGTCGAAGTCCGCGAACTTGGGCGCGCCGGGCCCGGCGAAGCCGACGCGGTCACCGGGTCGGGCGGCGGCGGCCCAACCGGAGGCGGGGCCGTGGTCGGCGTGCATCATAAAATCCACCGCCACTTCGCCGCGTTCGTGGTCGAAGTGGCGCAGGGTGTAGGTACGTACTATGGGTCGTTCTTCCGGAGGCGCGTCGCCGAGCGGCGGCAGCGGGATCTCCGTTTGCCCCGGGCGGGGAATCAGCAGTTTGAAGTTGGCGCTTTCGTGGTTCTTCGGGAAGTCGCTGAGATCGCCGCCGCCGAGCACCACCCGTTTCATGTTCGGGGTGACACTCTCGGTGCGCAGCACTTCCAGAATACGGGGGGCCGGTCTAGGCATGGGTTACCTCATGGTGGTGGCGCTTGTGGCGCCCGTCTAACTAGTGGACAATATCAACCATAATTTCACTAGTTGATGTTGTCAACCATATGAATGACGATTCCGATATCCGCCAGGTGCTCTGGCAACTGGCGTTTCAATTCAAGGTCAACTCCAAGCGCGCGGTGCGCGATTACGATCTGCCGCTGAACGGTATGCACATACGCCTGCTGCAAATGATTCGCCGCCATCCCGATTGCACCGCCCAGCAGATCGCCAGTGTTACCGGCCGCGACAAGGCGCAGATCACCCGGGTGATCAAGGAGCTGGAGGGCATGGCGCTGATTACGCGCACGCCGGACCCGGGGGACCGTCGGGCCCAGCTTCTGTCGCTTAATGAGAAGGGGCGGGGTTTGATGGCTCGCATCAAAGACGCCGAGGACGAGGTGAAAAAGACACTTCTCAAAGGCATTAATAAGAAAGACCAAAATACCTTTATTGAAATCGGTAATCGGATGTTGGATAACCTTCGCGAACATTAGAACCGGCTTGTGGGAGCTTGCCTGCAAGCGAAAGGCCGGCTTTGCCGGGTGGCTGTAAGCCACCCTTTCGCGGGCGGGGCCCGCTCCCACAAGCCCGCTCCCACAAGGCCCGCTCCTACAGCACTCGCTCCCAAAGAGCACCTTCCCTCAAAGTCTTAAAAAAAGGGGCCGTCCTGGCCCCTGGGGTAAGAAAACGAATCAGCGCGTCGTTTTCGGTTAATCGTTTGCCGAGGCGATGGGCGCCGCGTCGCCGGGGGCGCCGGCCAGGGCGCGGTAAATGTTGACCATGGCCAGGGTTTCGGCGGTGCGGCTTTCGATCAGCGCGTCGCGGGTGTCGATCAGCTCCTGCTCGGCGGCGAGCACTTCGAAGAAGCCGATAAAGCCCTGCCGGTAACGGGTGCGAGCGAGCTCGGCGGCTTCACCGGCGGCGTCGGTGGCGGCGCCCAGGCGTTCGCTGCGTTCGCGGCTGCGGGCGTAGCGCACCAGCTGGGTTTCGGTTTCTTCCAGCGCCAGCAACACGGTCTGCTCATAGTTGGCCAGGGCCGCCTGGCTGTCCGCGTCGGCGGCGTCGATGCGGCTGCGCACCCGGCCGAAGTCGAGGAAGGTCCAGTCCACGCCCAGCGCCACCCGTCGGGTTTCCGCGCCGGCGCTGAACAGGTCGCCGCTGTCGCTGGCCACGGAGCCGATCAGCGCGTCCAGGCTGAAGCTCGGGAACAGGTCGGCGGTGGCCACGCCGATGCGGGCGCTGGCCGCGGCCAGGCGCCGTTCGGCGGCGCGGATGTCCGGCCGGCGGCGCAGCACCTCGCCGGGGCTGCCCACCGGGATCACCGGCAGGCTTTCCGGCAGCGGCGCCGGCGGCGCCAGCTCGTCCACCAGCGCTCCCGGGTTCTGCCCGGTGAGCACGGCGATGCGGAACATGCGCGCCCGCACCGCCGCCTGCAGATCGGGGATCACCGCGCGGGTGGCCTCCAACTGGGATATCGCGCGGACTTCGTCGAAGGCGGTGCCGCGCCCTGCCCCCACCCGCGAGCGCACGATCTCCAGGGACTGGCGCTGGTTGTCCACGTTGCTGCGCGCCACCAGCAGTTGCTGTTGCAGGCCGCGCAGCTCGAAGTAGCTGGTGGCCAGCTGACCGACCAGCGCCACCTGCAGCGCGGCCAGGTCGGCGCCGGCGGCGCCCAGCTCGGCCCGCTGCGCTTCGCTGGCGCGGCGCAGGCGGCCGAACAGATCCAGCTCCCAACTCAGACCGGCGGCCGCCTGATACAGCTCAACGCGGTCGTCACCGGCGCCCGGCGGCGTGCGCTCCACATCCGCCAGGTGCTGTTCGGCGGCGGACGCGGAAACGCCCACATTGGGCAGTTGCTCGGCACGGCTGCCGCGCAGCAGTGCTTCGGCGCGCTGGTAGCGGGCCAGCGCGGCTCGCAGGTCGCGGTTGGCGTCCAGGGTCTGGCGGATCAACCCCGCCAGCATCGGGTCGTCGAAGCCGGCCCAGAAGCGCTGCTCGTCGGCGCTGCCGGACGGCGTTTGCGGTGCCTCCAGGAAGCGCTCCGGCGCGTCCGGTTGCACCGGTTGATAGTCCGGCCCCACGGCGCAGCCGGAAAGCCACGCCAGTGCCGTCAGCAGGACAATGGATTTATGCATGATTGTCTCCAGAAGTCTGGCCGTGCGCTTCGCCGTCCATGGTTGAACCGTGATGGCTCACCGGCCGGCCGCCGCCGGCCAGCTTGCGCAGGGCGACGTAGAACACCGGGGTCAGGAACAGGCCGAACAGGGTGACGCCGATCATGCCGGCGAACACCGCCGTGCCCAGTGCCTGGCGCACTTCGGCGCCGGCGCCGCTGCCCAGTACCAGCGGCACCACGGCGGCGGTGAAGGTGATCGAGGTCATGATGATCGGGCGCAGCCGCAGGCGGCAGGCTTCCAGCGCCGCTTCCACGGTGCCCTTGCCTTGCAGCTCCAGCTCGCGGGCGAACTCGACGATCAGAATGGCGTTCTTGCACGCCAGCCCGATCAGCACCACCAGGCCCACCTGCACAAAGATGTTGTTGTCGCCGCCGGCGAACCACACGCCGATCAGCGCCGAGAGCATGCACATGGGCACGATCAGGATCACCGCCAGCGGCAGGGTCCAGCTTTCGTACAGCGCCGCCAGCACCAGGAACACCAGCAGAATGGAAAGCGGGAACACCACCAGCGCGGCGTTGCCCTGGGTGGCCTGCTGGTAACTCAGGTCGGTCCATTCGAAGTCCATGCCCGGCGGCAATACCTCTTCGCCGAGGGCGGTGAGGCCGGCCATGGCCTGGGCGGAGGACAGCACGGTGGGGTCGGTTTCGCCGGCCAGGTCCGCCGCCGGGTAGCCGTTGTAGCGCAGCACCGGATCGGGCCCGAAGGTCTCGGTGAGCGTGACCATGGAACCGATCGGCACCATTTCGCCGCGGTCATTGCGCGTGCGCAGACGGGCGATGTCTTCCACGCTTTCCCGGAACGGCGCGTCCGCCTGCGCCATCACCTGCCAGGTGCGTCCGAAGCGGTTGAAGTCGTTGACGTAGGTGGAGCCCAGGTAGGTCTGCAGGGTGTCGAACAGCTCCGTCACCGACACGCCCTGGGCCTTCGCTTTCAGCCGGTCCACTTCCGCGTCGAGCTGCGGCACGTTGGCCTGGTAGCTGCTGATCGGGAAGCCCATGCCCGGCGTCTGCGCCACCGCGCCCTGGAAATTGTTGACCGCGTCCTGCAGGGCGCCGTAGCCCAGATTGCCCCGGTCCTCGATAAACAGCTGATAACCGGAGCCGTTGCCCAGGCCGAGGATCGGCGGCGGCATAAAGGAAAACGCCAGCCCTTCCTTCAACGCACCGATCTTCTGGTTGATCTCCGCGTTGATTTCCGAGGCGCTGCGCTCGCGCTGCTCGAACGGCTTGAGCGGGAAGAACACCACGCCGGTGTTGGACGTATTGGTGAACTGCAGCGCGTTCAAACCGGGAAACGCGATGGCGTGCTCCACGCCTTCGGTGTTCATGGCGATGTCCACCACGTCGTTGAGCAGCTCGTCGGTGCGCTGCAGCGAGGCGCCCTCCGGCAGCTTCACCCCGGCCATAAGGTAGAGCTTGTCCTGGATCGGAATAAAGCCTGGCGGCACCACCTGGAACATGGCGCCGGTGCCGGTGAGCAACAGGATATAAACCAGGAACACCGCACCGCGTTTGCCCAGCGCCCGGGACACCGCGCCCTGGTACTTGTTGGAGCTTTTATTGAAGAAGCGGTTGAACGGCCGGAACAGCCAGCCGAACAGCGTGTCGATCACACGGGTAAGCCGGTCCTTGGGCGCGTCGTGGGGCTTGAGCAGCATGGCCGCCAGCGCCGGCGACAGGGTCAGCGAATTGATCGTGGAGATCACCGTGGAGATGGCGATGGTCACCGCGAACTGCCGGTAGAACTGACCGGTAACGCCGTCGAGAAACGCCATCGGCACGAACACAGCGCACAGCACCAGGCCGATGGCGACAATCGGGCCGGATACTTCCTTCATGGCCTGGTGGGCGGCGGCCAGGGGCGTCAGCCCCTCTTCGATGTTCCGCTCCACGTTCTCCACCACCACGATGGCGTCGTCCACCACGATGCCGATGGCCAGCACCAGGCCGAACAGCGTCAGGGTATTGATCGAGTAGCCGAGCAGATACAAGGCGCCGAAGGTACCGACCACGGACACCGGCACCGCCAGCAACGGAATGATCGAGGCGCGCCAGGTCTGCAGGAACAGGGTTACTACCAGTACCACCAGCAGCACCGCTTCCAGCAGCGTCTTGATCACCGACTTGATCGAATCGCTGACGAAGATGGTGGTGTCATAGACCGCTTCGTACTCCACCCCTTCCGGGAAACGCGGCTCCAGCTCGTCCATGATGCCGATCACCTGCTCGCGGATTTCCAGGGCGTTGGCGCCGGGGGCCTGGAAGATACCGATGGCCACCGCGTCCTTGCCGTCCAGCTGCGCGCGCAGGGTGTAATCGCCGGCGCCCAGCTCCAGGCGCGCCACATCGGAGAGCCGCACAATCTCGCCGTCGTCGCCGCTCTTGAGCACGATGTCGCCGAACTCCTGCACGGTGCGCAGGCGGCCGCGGGCGTTGATCAAAGTCAGGAAATCACTGTCGGGCATCGGCTCGGCGCCCAACTGACCGGCGGACACCTGCACGTTCTGCTCGCGCATGGCGCCCACCACATCGCTGGCGGTGAGCCCGCGCGAGGCCACCTTGGCCGGGTCCAGCCAGGCGCGCATGGCGTAGTCGCCGCCACCGAACACCTGGGCGTCGCCCACGCCCTGAACCCGCGCCAGCCGGTCCTTCACATGCAGCCGCGCGTAGTTACGCAGATAGAGGGTGTCGTAGCGGCCGTCCGGCGAGGTCAGGTGCACCACCATCAAAAAGGTGGGCGACTGTTTCTGGGTGGTCACGCCCTGGCGGCGCACCGCTTCCGGCAGCCGCGCCAGCGCCTGGCTGACCCGGTTCTGCACGCGCACCGTGGCGTCTTCCGCGTCGGTGCCGGGGCGGAAGGTAATGGTCATCTGCAGCACGCCGTCGGAGCCGGCCACGGATTTGAAGTACATCATGTCTTCCACGCCGTTGATGGATTCCTCCAGCGGCGTGGCCACGGTTTCAGCGATTTCCTTGGGGTTGGCGCCGGGATACACCGTGCGCACCACCACCGAGGGCGGCACCACTTCCGGGTATTCACTCACGGGCAGGTTGGGAATCGAGATCAACCCGACCGCGAAGATTATGATGGACACCACCGCCGCGAAGATCGGTCGGTCCACGAAAAAGCGTGAAAAATTCATCGCAATAGCTCCCATGCGGCGGGCCGCCGGCCCGCCGGATGCAGTCGTTCCCCGAGAATTAAGGTTTTAGGGTGGTAAGGCTTCAGGGCTGCGACGCGGCGACGGCCTTGTCGTCGAGGGCCGGCGCGTCGCGCATGGCGACGTCGCGGGGCGCCACTTGCATGCCCGATCCGAATACTTTTTGCAGGCCGTTGACGATCACCCGATCGCCGCTTTCCAGGCCCGATTCGATCACCAGCAGCTGGCCCACCTGGCGGCCGGTGACCACCTGACGACGGCCCACTTTGTTGTCGCCGTCGATCACGTAGACGTAGCGACGGTCCTGGTCAGTGAGCACCGCTTTGCGGTTCACCAGCAGAGCGCTGTCCAGTTCCGCCACCGGCATTTCCACGCGTGCGAACTGGCCGGGTTTAAAAGCGCCATTCGGGTTCTCCAGCACGGCGCGGTACTGCAGGGTGCCGGTGTTCGGGTTCAGCCGGTTGTCGATAAAGTCCAGCGCCCCCTGGTGCGGGAAGCCGTCCTCGCCCACCAGGCCGATGCGTACCGGCTCGGTCTTTCCCGGCTCAAGCGACTGGCCGCTCCGCACGGCGCTGTCCTCGTTGCTGTCGAAATACACGTACAGCGGATCCACCGAGACCAGCGTGGTCAGCAGCGTCTGGTCGGCGCTGGCCAGGTTGCCCTTGGTGACCAGGGCGCGACCGGCGCGGCCGTCCACCGGCGCGGTGACGCGGGTGTATTCCAGGTTCAGTTCGGCGCTCTGCAGCGCGGCCTGGGCCTGCTGCACACTGGCGCGGGCATTAAGCAGGGCGGCGCGGCGCTGGTCGTACTCCTCCTGGGAAATGGCGCGGCTCTCCAGCAGACGCTGGGCGCGGCCGGCTTCACCTTCGGCCAGCTGCAGCCGGCTGCGCGCCTGCTCCAGTTCGGCGCGCGCCGCCCGGGCGCGGGCCTGGTAAGGGCGCGGGTCGATCTGGAACAACAGGTCACCGGCTTTCACCAGCTCGCCTTCCTCGAACGCCACTTGATCGATGTAGCCGCTTACCCGCGGGCGCAGCGCCACGGTCTGCGGTGCTTCCACCCGGCCGGTGAAGGTTTCCCTCAGGGTGACCGGCTCGGCGAGTACGCGCGCGACGTCCACCTCCGGCGGTTCGCCGGCGTGCTGCGCTTCGCTGCGCGCGTCGCAGCCCGCCAGGAACACCATGGCCAACAGCAAGGGCGTCAGCCCCCAGAACAAGCCCGCGTCGCTGGCGGACTCACCGTTAAAAATATCCATGTCGTTTCTCTCCACCTGTAATAAAAAGCCACATGTAATAACGGCCACATTGAACAAGGGTCCGCCTCGCGGCCTGGCCTTGGCACTAATCGAACGGGTCGACCCGAACTCGACAGGACGGTAATTCCTCAAGTTAGATTCAGGTCAATTAAAAAATGAATGCTTTCGTCTATGGCGACGATGAAGCGCCACTTTAGGGAGAGGGCATCGGACGGCGGTAGCGTATTCCTGCCGCGTGCTTGCCCGATTCTGTTAAGCAGGGAAAGGTTCACGAAACTGTTATCTGCGTATTCCTTCCACGGGTTGCGCGATCCTGCAGGGTGCTTGCCCAAAACTGCAGGCCGTGTACGGAGTCGCTTCACGCCACCGTCGCCGGGCGTATACTGAGCCGCAAGCCAATTCGGGAGGGTTACGACGTGAAGGCAAGCACTTCCACCGTGAGCACGGAAAACGAAGCCGCCGAAGAACTGCGACTTCTCGGCGAGATTCTGTCTCGCAAGATTCTGCCCTGGGCACCGCTGGACGGCCTGCAGCCCACCCCCATCGAAGGCCTGGAACTGATTCGCTCGGACACCCCCACCACCTGTGTGTCGTCGGTGTACGAGCCTTCCCTGTGCCTGATCGCGCAGGGCGGCAAGACCGTCTGGCTGGGCGACAAGGAAATCGTCTACGGCCCGTTGAGTTGTCTGGTGTCGTCGGTGCATTTGCCGGTGCTCGGCCAGGTCACCCAGGCGAGCCCGGACAAACCCTATCTGGGCGTCAAGCTGTCGGTGGACCCTCAGGAAGTCACCGATCTGATCATCGAGTTGGGCGACGATCTCAGCGAACCGGAAGAAGAGTGCCCCGATATCTCCTGCGGCCTGTGCCGCACCCAGGCGGAAAAAGGCATGGTGGAGGCGGTCACCCGCCTGGTGTCACTGCTGGACAGCCCGGCGGACGCGCGCATCCTGGCGCCACTGGCGCGCCGCGAGATTATTTATCGGGCGTTGATCGGCGAGACCGGACCGAGAATGCGCCGCTTCGCGTCGGCGGACAGCCAGGCGCACCGTATTTCCAAAGTGATCGCCGTGCTCAAGGATCGCTTCACCGAGCCGCTGCGCATTCGCGAGCTGGCGGAACAGGCGAACATGAGCGAGTCGTCCCTGTTCCACAGTTTCAAGCAGGTGACGCGCATGTCGCCGCTGCAGTTCCAGAAGAAGCTGCGCCTGCACGAAGCCCGGCGCCTGATGCTGAGTGAGGGGCTGGAAGCGGCCACCGCCAGCTTCCGGGTGGGGTATGAAAGTCCGTCCCATTTCAGCCGCGAATACAGCCGTCTGTTCGGCGCGCCGCCGCGGGCGGACGTGATCAAACTGCGCGGCGAGACGCCGCAGGCGGTGCGCCTCTAGGCCTAACAGGGGCTACAGCCGGTCGCGCACCAGCGCCACCATGGCGAAGCCCAGGCCGGTCATCGCCAGGGAGCCGGCCACGTGCACGGCGATGCCGGCCAGCGCCACCGCCCAGCGGCCGCTTTGCAGATGCTCGAACATCTCCGCGGAAAAGGTGGAGAACGTGGTCAGCGCGCCGAGAAACCCGGTCACCAGGAACAGCCGCCATTCCGGCGCCAGCGCCGGCAGCCAGGCGAACACCCCCAACGCCAGGCCGATCAGCCAGCCGCCCAGCAGGTTGGCCGCCAGCGTGCCCAGCGGCAGCGCCGGAAACAAGGCGTTCAGCCACAGCCCCAGCAGCCAGCGGGCATTGGCGCCCAGCGCAGCGCCGCCACTGATCGCCAGTACGTATAACCACATGCGTTCGTTTCCCCAGCGGATGGAAAGGTCTATTAGCATGCCATTCCATGGGCGCGAACGTTACCCCTGGTTACCTCATTTGCACCGGCTATAACACTGAACGGTGACAACACTATGGCGTCCGCCGCCAACAGGGGTATTGTGGTAAAAAAACAACCCGCCGGTGAATGCTATGGACCGGATCCGCAGCGAGGACCTCAGGGACTTTCTTACCGTCGCCGAGGAAGGTGATTTCGCCCGCGCCGCCCAACGCCTGGGTCGCCATCCCATGTTGTTGAAGGAGAGCGTGCGGGAACTGGAGCGCGACATGGGCGCGCCCCTGCTGATCGTTAACGCCACGGCGGTGAGCCTGACCGGCGCCGGCGACGCCCTGGTGATCAGCGCCCGGGCGTTGCTCGCCAGCCAGGAAGCCAGCCGCGCGCCGCGCACGCGCCTGCCGGCCAACGGCCAGCTGCGCATCGGCGTGCCCGCGGCGCCCTTGCCGCCGCTGGTGCCCCGCATTCTCAGCGCCTTCCGCGCGCTGTTCCCGCGTATCGCCCTGAACATTCGCGAGGCCTCGGACGACGCCCAGTTACACGAACTGGAGGCGGGCCGGCTGGATATCGGCTTCGTGCACTCCGCGCAGAGCCCGGCGGCGCTGCCCTGGGAAGCGCTCACCGAGGAGCCGCTGTGCGTGATACTGCCGCCCCGACACCCGCTGCTGACGCTGCGCACCGTGGCCCTGGAGCTGCTCGCCGCGGAGCCCTTTATCCTGCCGCCGGCGGGCCTGGCCGACGGCTTCGTGGCGCGCATCACGCAGCTGTGCGCGGAAGCGGACTTCCGGCCCCGCGTCAGCCACCAGGCCCACCAGTTGTCCACCACCGCCGGTCTGGTGGCGGCCGGCCTGGGCGTGGCGATCGTGCCCTGCGCCCCGGACACCGACGATCAATATGGGGCACTGCTGCGCCCCCTGACGGTTCACGGGCGACCGGCACCGGCCACCCTGCCGCTGCTGCTGGCGCGCGGCAAAGGCCCGCCGGGCGTGGTGCTGGGCCAGTTTCTCGACACCGCGCGCCAGCTCGCCGGGCACCCGCCGACGACCCACTGAGCGTGGCACGGTCCTTGTATCCCTGGGGCCACGCCTGCACAGAAGCGGCCCTGTTCGTATAGACTAAGGTCGCTTGCGGCGCCCCCGCACGCTTGCTTGAATAGCGTCCCGAAAACCGGCAATCAGGAGTTCCCATGGCGGCAACACGCGTTACAGTCATCCCCGGCGACGGCATCGGCCCGGACATCATGAGCGCCACCATCCGTGTCCTCGACGCGCTCGATTGCGGCCTCACCTATGACTACGCGATCGCCGGGCAAACCGCCCTGGACAAAGGCGAGGACCTGGTGCCCCAGGAAACCCTGGACCTGATTGAAAAGAACCCGGTGGCGCTGAAAGGCCCGATCACCACACCGGTGGGCAAGGGCTTCAGCTCGGTGAACGTGACCCTGCGCAAGCACTTCGACCTGTTCGCCAATCTGCGCCCGGCGCTGTCCATTCCCGGCGTGCGCTCGCGCTACGACAACGTGGACATCGTCACCATCCGCGAAAACATCGAAGGGATTTACTCCGGCGAAGGCCAGACCGTCAGCGACGACGGCGAGCGCGCCGAGCTGCGCAGCGTGATCACCCGCAAGGAATCCAAGCGGTTGATGCGCTTCGCCTATGAAGCGGCCCGCCGGCTCAACCGCCGCAAGGTGACGGTGGTGCACAAGGCCAACATCATGAAGTCCACCTCCGGCCTGTTCCTGGACGTGGCGCGCTCCATCGCCAAGGAGTACGAGGACATCGAGCACGAGGAGATGATCGTCGACAACTGCGCCATGCAGCTGGTGATGAACCCGCACCGCTTCGACGTGATCGTCACCACCAACCTGTTCGGCGACATTCTCTCCGACCTGTGCGCCGGCCTCACCGGCGGCCTGGGCCTGGCGCCCGGCGCCAACGTGGGCGAGCACAAGGGCATCTTCGAAGCGGTGCACGGCAGCGCGCCGGACATCGCCGGGCAGAACATCGCCAACCCCACCGCCCTGATGCTGGGCGCGGCGATGATGCTGGAATACCTGGAACGCAACGAAGACGCCGAAAGGATGCGCAAAGCGATCCGCTTCGTGGTGGGCGAAGGCAAGGTCACCACGCCGGACCTGGGCGGCAAGGCCTCCACCTCCGAATTCACCGACGAGGTGATCCGTAACCTCTGAGCTTTTATCCGGCGCTTTATCAATCTTTTGCATGTGTCCGTAGGCAGAGGCTCTGTTCATCCTCTATGCTCGAATTCCACTTACGGATTCTTCATCGCAACAGGAGGTTGTAATGAGTCAATCGCCGGAAACCGAAGCACTCAAGAAGGACATGGACCAGCTGCGCCGCGATCTGGGCGCGCTTACCGAAGCGTTTAAACGCAACTCCCAGCAACGCGCCCAGGCCGGCGTGGAACACGCCCGCGATCAGTTCGACCAAGTGCGCCGTCAGGCCGAAGGCCAGGCCGAGCAAGTGGGTTCGCACATCAAGGAGCGCCCCTTCACCAGCGTGCTCAGCGCGTTCGGCGTGGGCCTGCTGATCGGCAAACTGATCAGCCGCTGATCGATGAATATACGCGGCCCCCTGTCCAGCCTGTTCAGCCTTAACGCGCTGGTCTGGCTGGCCATGCTCACCGGCTTCGCGGCCCTGCTTTGCCTGGCGGCCGCCGCCTGGTTCGCCATGGCGCCGTCCCTGGGCGCGCCCCTGGCGTCCCTGTTCACCGGCCTCGGCCTGCTGGTCATGGCGGTGCTGCTCGTGGTGGTGGTGCAACGTACCACCCACAAATCCGGATCCAGCGGCAAGGACAGCCGCGAGCTCTCGCGCCAGGACGAGCGCATTGAGGACAATCTCCGGCCCCTGGTGGGCGACCGCGCCGCGCAATGGACCCGGGAGCACACCGGCACGGTGGTGGTCGGTGCGCTGGCCGCCGGCATCCTGCTGGCCGCCAGCCCCAACGCCCGCCGTCTGGTTACCCGGGCGGCGGGCCCGGTGCTGACCCGCAAGGCCATGGACGCCTACAAGGATTTCTCCGACCAGGGTTGAAACCCTCGGTAACCATGGTGCCGTTCCGCGCGCCGGGATTTGCGCTAGACTGCGCTTTTTAACGGCAACCGGAGCGGGCCATGAAAAGCGAGCGCGGCGCACTGATTCTTTCCGTGGTGATGTCCCTGGTCGTGGGCGCCGCCGCGGTCACCGCCGCGTCCCTGACCCAGTCCAAGGCCATCCTTCTGGATGGCCTGTTCAATCTCATCTACTTTCTGGTCGCCCTGGTGACGGTGCGCATCAGCGTGCTGGCGGCCCAGCCCGACGACCGCAAATTCCCATTCGGCTACGGCTACTTCGAATCCCTGGTGAACGCCGGCAAGGGCCTGCTGATTCTCGGCGTGGCGCTGTTCGCGCTGGTCGACGCGGTGCTGGCGCTGCTCGCCGGCGGCCGGGAAATCGTCGCCGGCCCGGCCATCGGCTACGCCGTGTTCGCCACCCTGGCCTGCTCGCTGACCGCCTGGGCGCTGCACCGCAGCCGCCGGCACGTGGACAGCCCACTGATGCGCGCCGATTTCGAGAACTGGCTGGTGAATGCGCTGATCTCCTCCGGCGTGCTGCTCACCTTCTGCATGATCCCGGTGGCGCGCTTCTTCGATCGCGACGACATCGTGCCCTACGTGGATTCGGTGCTGGTGATCGCGGTGGTGCTGTTCTGCCTGAGCGTGCCCATCCGCATGGCCAAGGGCGCGATCATGGAGCTGCTCAACCGGGCACCGCCCCGCGAGCTGCGCCGCCCGGTGCTGGCCGCCATCGACGCGGCGCTGGCCGACCTGCCCGTGCGCCAGTGTCAGGTGCGCATGGTGCGCCCGGGCCGCCAGCTGTATGTGATGATCCATGTGGTGCTGCCGGCGGATTTTCCGCTCACCGGGCTGCCGCAGCTGGACACCCTGCGCGAGCGCCTGACCAGCGCGGTGTCGGCGGTCTACCCGCACCAGGTCACCGACACCCTGTTCACCGCCGACGCGAAGTGGGCCGAGCCCTGCGAGGCCATGCCGGTGGTGTCCACGCCCCGGCGCTAGCCGCCGCGTTCAACGCCCCAGCGTGGCCATGCCCGCTTCGCCGTAGCGTTCACCGGCGGCGGCGTCCATCGGGAAGATGCGCGCCAGGGCCTGTTGATCCTCCTCGCTGAGGGTGAGGCCCAGGGCGCCCAGGTTTTCCTGCAGATAGCGCCGCCGCTTGGTGCCGAAGATCGGCACGATGTCCTCCCCCTGGGCCAGCACCCACGCCAGCGCCAGCTGTGAGGGAAGCACCTGTTTGGCCTCGGCAAGCGCCGTCACCTGGTCCACCAGGTCCAGGTTGCGCTGAAAATTAGCGCCCTGGAAACGGGGGTTGTGCCGGCGAAAATCGTCGCTGTCGAAATCCTCGGGAGAACGGAGCGCACCGCTGAGAAAACCTCGCCCCAAAGGGCTGTAGGCAACGAAGCCGACGCCCAGCTCCCGACAGAGAGGAAGCATTGAGGCCTCCGCGTCCCGGGTCCAGAGCGAATATTCCATCTGCAGCGCGGTGATCGGATGGACCTGGTGGGCGCGCCGCAGGGTGTCCGGGGCCGCTTCGCTGAGCCCCAGGTAGCGCACCTTTCCTTCCTCCACCAGCCTCGCCATGGCGCCCATGGTGTCCTCGATGGGCACCTCCGGATCAATGCGGTGCTGGTAATAAAGGTCGATATGATCCACGCCCAGGCGCTTGAGGCTGCCCTCCACGGATCGCCGCACATAATCAGGGCTGCCGTCGACGCCACGGGAATGCGGGTTATCGCTGTCGCGGACCACGCCGAACTTGGTGGCCAGGAAAACCCGGTCACGGCGTCCGGCGATCGCTTTACCCACCAATTCCTCATTGGTGTACGGACCATACATGTCGGCGGTATCGATCAGGGTGACCCCCTGATCCAGCGCCGCGTGCAGGGTGGCGATGGACTCCCGGTCGTCGCGGCCACCGTAGAAATCACTCATGCCCATGCAGCCCAGCCCCAGGGCGGAGACTTGCGGGCCGTCCCGGCCCAAACGTCGTTCTTGCATTGCCGATACTCCTGTCGATGACGGGTCCCCAGTCTGTTCCATTCAGGAATGGCGGATAAACCGCCTCACATGGTTAACTCTATTCAGATATCTGAACAATCGAGACCGCATCATGGACCGCTTCAAAGCCATGCAGGTGTTCACCCGGGTGGTGGAAGCCGGCAGTTTTACCCGCGCGGCGGAGACCCTGGAAATGCCCCGCGCCACCGTGACCACGGCGATACAACAGCTGGAAGCCCATCTGGGCGTGCGTCTTCTGAACCGCACCACCCGGCGGGTGGCGGTCACCGTGGACGGCGGCGCCTACTACGAGCGCTGCCTGCATCTGCTGGAAGCCCTGGCCGACACCGAGGCGATGCTCACCCAGGGCCAGCGGCCGTCCGGACGTCTGCGGGTCAACCTGCCCGGCCGACCGGCGCGCCTGCTGATCATTCCCGCCCTGCCCGCCTTCTGCGACCGGTACCCGGAGCTCAATCTGGAGATCGGCGTCAGCGACCGCCCCGTGGACCTGATTCAGGAGGGCCTGGATTGCGCCCTGCGGGTAGGGCCGTTGCCGGATTCCGGCCTGGTGGCGCGCCGGGTCGGCGAGCTGCAGGAGATCAGCTGCGCCGCGCCCGGCTACCTGCGGCGTTTCGGTACGCCGACCGTGCCCGCCGACCTGGCCGGCCACCAGGCGGTCCACTACCACGCCGGTCGCACCGGCCGGTCCCTACCCTGGGAATACCTCGAGCACGGCGTGGTGCGCGAGATCACCCTGCCCGCCCGCATCACCACGGATAACACCGAGGCGTACATGGCGGCAGCGCTGGCCGGGCTCGGTTTGGTCCAGGCGCCGCTGCACGGCCTGGCGGATCACCTGCGCCGGGGCGAGCTGGTGGAAGTGCTCCCCGACTACCGGCCGGCCCCGTCACTGATGTCCGTGGTCTATCCCCATAACCGGCACCTGTCCGGGAAGGTGAAAGTGTTCGTCGACTGGCTGGTTGAGTTGCTGCGCGATCAGCCCGGCATCACACCGTAAAACCGCAATGAGAATAGATTTGTCAGCGCCCGCGCTTTGAACTACCGTTCCAGCAACGAGCCCATCCGGGCCGCGCTGGGAGGAAAACCATGCGCTATGAACTCTTCTACTGGCCCGGCATTCAAGGACGCGGCGAGTTCGTCCGACTCGCCCTGGAAGATGCCGGCGCGCCCTATCTCGATGTGGGGCTGGGCGACGCCCGCGACGGTCTCGGCCTGCCCGCCATCGACAGCTACCTCAACGGTGACGCCACCCCGCGCCCGCCGTTCGCGCCGCCCTTTCTGAAAGCCGGCAATCTGGTGATTTCCCATGTGGCGAATATTCTCCAGTTCCTCGGCCCGCCCCTGGCCCTGGTGCCCGACAACGAGCCGGCGCGCTACTGGATCCACGGCCTGCAACTGACCGTGAGTGACTGGGTGGCGGAGATCCACGACATTCATCACCCGATCGGGCCGTCGCTGTATTACCACCAACAGGAAGCGGAAGCGCGCCGCCGGGCGGTTGCCTTCCACCAACAGCGGCTGCCACGCTTTCTCGATTATTTCGAGCGGGTTCTGGAACTGAACCCGGCCGGGCCGGAGTATCTGGCCGGTGGCGAGCACTGCTACGCGGACCTGTCGCTGTTTCAGGTTATTCGCGGTCTGCAGTACGCGTTTCCGAGAACCATGAACACGCACAGGGCGCGCATTCCCAGAACGCTGACGCTGGTTGAACGGGTCGCGGCACGGCCGGGCATCCAGGCGTATCTGCAGTCGGATCGACGCCAGCCGTTCAACGAGAGCGGCATCTTCCGCCACTACCCGGAGTTGGATACCGTCGCCTGAACCGGCGCTCTTTACAGGAGTTTGCGTTTGCAGCGCGCCCCTGTGTTGTCGAAGCCGGCGACGCGGCGCACTCTGTCCAGTGAAGCGTCACACACATGGAGCGTACTGAATGAGAGCCATTGAATGGGATTCGCCCGGCGACCAGAGCGTCGCCGAGTACTACGCCAAGGACCCGAACATCGACGCCACGCCCCACAAGGGCAGCGTGCTGTCGGCCCGTTTCCAGGGCCTGGTGGCGCGGGTGCGGGTGGACGCCTACACCGACGGCACCAGCTACGGCGACGTGGTGGCGTTGATCGATCCGGAAACCGGCAAGCGGCTCACCGCGCACCAGGGTATCGCGGTGGGCGACACGGTCGCCCTGCCGGATGCGAAACGGGCCTTCGAGCCCAACCTGGAACCGGAAGAGGACGAGGACGAGGACGGCGACGAAGAGCGGGACTGAAACCCGCTCAAGCGGCGCCGGCCGCGCCGGCCAGGGCTTTGCGGAACGCCTTGGGCTTGAGGCTGTAGCAGCGGCGGGTGCGCTTGCGGCACTCCGCCACCCGGTCCGCCTCCAGGCGGGCGATCAGCTGGCGCACGATCACGAAGGGTTCTTTATCCTCGCTGTCTTTTTTGCGCTTGCGCAGATGCTCGTCAAGCACATGCAGATCGTGCAGCTCGCCGAGCAACTTGCCCAGCTTGCGGAACTCCTTCAGTGAAAGGGCGGAGTCGTCCAGGCTGCTTTCCAGCGGTTCCAGCTGATAGAGCTGATACTTAACCCGCTTGCGGAACCGGTGCCAAAGCTCCGGCTGGTTCTCCACCACCGCTTCCAGCCCCTGCTGCCGGCCGTCGGCATAGAGCCGGCCGAAGCCTTTCTTGATCAGCTCCGCATTATCCGCTTCGATGTTCAGGTTGCGCCACAGGTAGAGGTCGGCGCGGAACACGCCTTCCAGACCTTCCGGCATCGCCGGCGACGCCAGTTCCTGCTCGGCCGCCAGGGCCTGGGCGCGCACCGCGTCGATGGCCTCGCTTTCGTAGTCGCGGGCGCCTTTGCGCAAACTCTCCAGGGTTTCGCCCATCACCTGCGTATCGCGGGCGCCGGCCAGGGCCCGTGCCGCCATGCGCAGGGCTTTGTCCTGCCGGCGCGCGGTCTTCTTGTCGACCACACCGGCCATCACCCGCCAGATCGCCCGCAGCCGCTTCACGGCCACGCGCACCTGGTGCACCTGCTCCGGGGTCAGGCTGGTCTGACCTTCAAGCACGGAAAGTACGGTTTCGTCCTGATCGCAGGCGGCGCCGGCGAGGCGTCCCGGCAAATCCGAAGCGGATGTCGCGGCTTTGCTCATGGAGGGCTCCGATGTTGGCGGTTCTAATGGGGAGCCCGATTATGAATTTTTCCGGCGACAATTACCGTGACAACTAAATGACAGCGCCCGCGAACGAAAACGCCCGCCGAAAGGCGGGCGTTGAACGAGGGCGGGCCGCGTCGGTGTCAGCCGCGTGACACGCCCAGGCGACGGCGTTTACCGCCCTCCGCCTTGACGAACTCCAGGGCGTCATCGTTGAGCCGGCCATAGCGCAGGCGCGGCAGATCGTAGAGGTAGTTGCTGAGTACCTTCCAGGGGGCCTTGTCGCCCTGGCGCGGCAGCCGGTGGGCGGCGCGCTGCACATAGCCGGACTGCAGGTCCAGGAAGGTCTTGTCGGTGTCGCTGCCGTCGTGGTCCTTCGGGGTGACCTGCTGCAGCCCCTTGCGGGACATATAGTTGAGCAGCCGGCACACGTACTCGGCGGCGATGTCCGCTTTCAGCGTCCAGGAGGCGTTGGTGTAACCGAACACCATGGCCATGTTGGGCACGTCGCGCAGCATCACGCCTTTGTACACCAGCACGTCGCGGGGCTCGCGGGTCTCGCCGTCCACCGACAGCTCGGCGCCGCCCAGCAGCTGCAGGTCCAGGCCGGTGGCGGTGATGATGATGTCCGCGTCCAGCTCTTCGCCGGACTTCAGGCGAATGCCGTTTTCGGTGAAGGTATCGATGTGGTCGGTGACGATGGACGCTTCACCACGGCGCAGCACCTTGAACAGGTCGCCGTTGGGCACCGCGCACAGGCGCTCGTCCCAGGGGTTGTAGCTGGGCCGGAAGTGCTTCATGTCGATGTCGTCGCCGAGCTGACGGCGGGCGGCGGCCAGCAGGGCCCGGCGCACCAGGCCCGGGCGCTGCTTGGACAGCCGGTAGACCAGACGCTGCAGGCCGATGTTACGGGCCCGCGCCATGCGGTAGACCACCATTTCCGGCAGGAAGCGGCGCAGCTTCACCGACAGTTCGTCGCGCTCCGGCACGGTGGCGATGTAGGTCGGCGAGCGCTGCAGCATGGTGACGTGCTCGGCGTCCTTGGCCATGGCCGGCACCAGGGTCACCGCGGTGGCGCCACTGCCGATCACCACCACTTTCTTGCCGCTGTAATCCAGATCCTCCGGCCACTGCTGGGGGTGCACCAGGCGCCCTTTGAACTGATCGGCGCCGGGGAAGTCCGGCGTGTAGCCGGCGTCATAGTTGTAGTAACCGGTGCAGCAGAGCAGAAACTGGCAGGTGAAGACTTCGCTTTCACCACTGCCTTCGTTTTCCACGCGCACGGTCCATTGACCGTCGCGGGTGGAGAAGTCCGCGTCGACCATGCGGCGCTCGAAATAGATCTTGTCGTCGATGTTGTATTCGGCGGCGGTGTCGGCGATGTATTCGCGGATCGACGGGCCGTCGGCGAGCACCTTGGGTTCGGTCCAGGGGCGGAAGTTATAGCCCAGGGTGTACATGTCGGAATCCGAACGGATACCGGGATAACGGAACAGGTCCCAGGTGCCGCCGATGCGCTTGCGGCGCTCGATCAGGGCGAAGCTGCGGTCCGGGGACTGACGGCTCAGGTGACACGCCGCGCCCACCCCGGACAAACCGGCGCCGATAATCAGCACGTCGAAATGGTTATTGGACATTACTACCTCCAGCGCCGGTCCGCCGGCAGCGCGCTTCGCGCGGCTGCCGGGCGGCCAGGCTTACATTGCTCAATGGCATCTTTTCCTGGGGGGCAATAATGCCTTCGCCCGCCCGTCACCGAAAGTGCAGAGTGGGCCGTTCCGTCGTCGCTACGGCCAATCCGCTGGCGCGATCCTCCCTTCAGGCAGGCACCAGCTGATAGTCCCGCTCCTCGAACTGCGCCATCTGCCTTTGGTACTGGGTGGCGAAGCCCGGAAACATGGTGGCGTTGAAGCCGTCCTCGGTGAGGTACCAGCTCTTGCAGCCGGAGTTCCAGTTGGTTTTGGCGAGGCGCTTTTGCAGGCGCTGGTTATGGCGCTGCTGAACGTCTTCCTTCACATCCAGCATTTTCAGATTGCCGTCGAGGATGCGCAGAATGCCCTTCACCGCATAGTCGAGCTGGGACTCCATATACACCAGCGCCGAGTTATGGCCCGGGCCGGAGTTAGGGCCGAAGGTGAGGAACAGATTCGGGTAGCCGGCCACGTTAATGCTCTTGTAGGCCTGGGCGCCGCCCTGCCATTCCTCGTCCAGCCGGCGGCCGTCCAGACCCTTGACCGGAAAAGGCGTGCCGCTCTTGCTGACGTCGAAGCCGGTGGCGAACACGATGCAATCCAGCTGGTGCTCGACGCCGTCCGAGGTGCGGATGCCGTTCGGCGCCAGCCGCGCGATCGGCCAGGTAATCAGTTCGGCGTTGTCTTTCTGCAGGGCCGGGTAATAGTCGTTGGAGACCAGCACCCGTTTGCAGCCGATGCGGAAGTCCGGGGTCAGCTGCCGGCGCATCCAGTCGTCTTCCACCTGGTTATGCAGGTGCGCCAGACTGAGACGCTCGGCCACGCGGGTCAGCGGCGAGTTCCAGATCACTGCCATGGCCATGGTTTCGTGGGTCCAGAACAGCGCCTGGCGCACCGCCTTTTGGCTGGCGGGTACTTTCTTGAACAACTTCTTGTGCCAGTCCGGCGTTTTGAAATCCGGACGCGGCACCACCCAGCCCGGTGTGCGCTGGAACACTTTCAACTTGCCCACGGTTTTTACCAGCTCCGGAACAATTTGAATGCCGCTGGCGCCGGTGCCGATCACCGCCACGCGCTTGCCGGTGAAGTCGTAGTCGTGGTCCCAGCGCGCGCTGTGAATCTTCTTGCCTTTGAATTCGTCCAGGCCTTCGATGTTCGGAAAGCTGGCGTTGGACAACGGCCCCTGGGCCATCACCGCGGTGCGACCGCGCACCACCTCGCCTTTTTCCAGCGTGGCTTCCCACAGACCGGCTTTTTCCTGGAACGACAAATCGGTGACGTTGCAGTTGAAGCGAATGTGTTTTTCCAGATCGAATTCGTCCACCAGATAGTGGATGTAATCGAGAATCTCGTTGCTGCCGGAAAAGCTGCGCGACCACTCCGGGTTGGGCGCGAACGAATAGGAGTACAGATTGGACGGAATGTCGCAGGCGGCGCCCGGGTAGGTGTTGTCCCGCCAGGTGCCGCCGACGCGGTCGCCCCGTTCCAGAATCACGAAATCATTGACCCCCGCCTGCTTCAGCCGGATCGCCATGCCCAGCCCGGCAAAGCCGGCGCCCACGATCACCACCGAGGCCGGCTTCGCCTGGCGCTTGGCGGCGGCTTTTTGGGGCGCCGCTTTCTTCGCGGTGGCCTTTTTAGCCGGGGCTTTTCTGGCGGCGGCTTTCTTGGCCGTCGCCTTTTTAGCTGTCGCCTTCTTCGCGGTGGCCTTCTTCGCCGCCGCTTTCTTGCGCGGCGCTTTGGCGGCGGCATTCTTAGCGGCGCCGTTGTTAGCCGCGTTGTCTTGCGCCTTCACTTCAGGCTGGTCCGCCACACGGCTTTCGTTGCTGTTGGGGGTGTCGTCATTCATAGGAATTCACTGGCTGAAAGATCGGATTGAAAGGGTCATCGCTTGGCAAGCGGATGTAGGAGCAGGCTTTGTGGGAGCGGGCCCTGTGGGAGCGGGCCCTGCCCGCGAAAGGGTGGCTTTAGCCACCCGGCAGGATCCCAGAGACGCTGTTTGGTGTGCCCTCCCAGGCCTCTCTGGAATCCAGCCGGCCGGCGTTGCCGGCCTTTCGCTTGCAAGCAAGCTCGCACAATCTTGCTGGCGTAGTACCGGGAAATTCCGGGCCGTTACGCTGTGGGTTTGTAGGTAATGCCCTTCACCCAGGTCGGCACGCGGGACGGCATCACCCATTCCGGCACGCGGTCGGTGAGCTTGACCATGGCGTCCACCGGCGCGTGGTACATGCGGTTGCGGCGGTTCACCACCATCCGGCCGTGGCGGCTGATGATCTGGTACCAGGGGTTGTTGCGCCCTTCCTGGGTGCGGCCGCCGATGCGCTCGAACTTTCTCATCGCCGCGTAGAGGCGCTCTTCGCCGAGGCCCATCTCGATGATGTTGTCGCGCATGCGGTTGAGCAGCGGCACATAGGAGGCGACGCCGAGAATCAAACGCGGGTCGGCGATGGTGCCCAACGCTTTCAGGGTCTTCAGGTAGAGCGGACCGTGGCCCTGCATTTCCAGCACGTGGAAGCCCACGCCCAGGTGGCGGGATTCGTCGTCGTTGATCTTGGCGAACGCCTGGTGGCACACCGGGTCGTCCACGGTTTCCAGCAGGAAGGTGCAGAGCGCGCCGTCCAGGGCGATCTCCAGCATCGGAATCACCGAGCCCAGCACTTCCAGGGGCATGTCGTCGCTGTAGCGGTCCAGCCACTGGATCACCAGCTTCAGGTTCTTGTTGGGCTCGGGAATGTTGTCGCCGTCGAGCATGCCCCAGCGCTTCATCAGCGCCATTTCCGCATTGGCGTGGCGCTGCTCCTCGGCGTGGAAGTAGGTGTAGATTTCCTTGAGCGTGTCGTTGGGCGCTTTCTTGGCCATGGCCGCGAACCCGCGCGCGCCGACGTGCTCGATCCACATCAGATCGGCCATGAAGGCTTTCAGCTTGGGCCACTGCTCGGCGGTGATCCTGTCGGCGCCGGGAGCGTCCCAGTCGATGTCCGCCAGGGCCCACTGGCTGGCTTTGACTTTGGCGAGCATTTTTTCGAGATCGATGGAAGCCATGCGTGTCTCCTTCCGGTACGGAACGGGGTTCAGGGTTTGGCCAGCGTGAAGCGGCTCAGCAGGCCGGCTCCGCGCGCGTAGGTGGCGGGCAGATAGCGTTTGGCGCGCCAGATCAGGCGGGCGTCCACCTGCGGCAGCACATAAAGACGGCCCTTATCCAGGGCTTTCAGGGTGGTCGCGGCGACGCCCTCGGCGGACACGCCGGTGAGCGACACCCATTTGTTCATCAGCGGCGTCACCGAATCGTCGATGCGGCCGTCGCGGAAAATATTGGTCTTCACCACCGTGGGGCACAGCGCGGTGACGGTGATGCCGGCGCCGGCGGTTTCCGCCGCCAGCGTTTCGGACAGCGCCAGCACCGCCGCCTTGCTGGCGTTGTAGGGGCCCATGCTGGGCGCGGCGGCGAAGCTGGCGGTGGAGCACACATTGATGATGCCGCCGCCACCGCCGGCGCGCAGGCGCGGGGTGAACACGTGGCAGCCGTGCACCACGCCCCACATATTAACGCCCATCACCCAGTGCCAGTCGTCCATGGAGATCTCGCCCACCGGCTTGCCGCCGGCGCCGACGCCGGCGTTATTGATCACCAGGGTGGGCTCTTCGCCGAACCATTCCCGGGCCTGGTCCGCCAGGGCTTCCACCTGTTCCAGCACGGACACGTCGCAGGGCACCGCCAGGGCGTGGCCGCCCTGCTCCCGGATCGCCTCGGCGGTGGCCGTGGCGGTGGCCGGGTTAAGGTCGCTGCACACCACCCGGCCGCCGCGGCGCGCCAGCTCCAGCGCGAACGCCCGGCCGATGCCGCTGCCGGCGCCGGTAACCACGGCGCGGCTGCCTTTGGAGAGCTTGTTACTGGTAAACACTTTGCTGCTGAGCATCAGGGCGAACCTCGCCGAATTGACCGTGACATTGATTAATGGCAACTTAGTCCGACTAATTGTTCGGATTCAACTCGGATATGCCTCGTAAACCCCAGCAGCCGCGCGCCCACGCCACCGTCGGCGCCATCGTCGAAGCCGGCTTTATCTCGCTCGCCCGCAACGGCGTGGAAAACACCACCACCCGGCATATCGCCGATATCGCCGGGGTCAGCGTGGGGTCGCTCTATGAGTATTTCGCCAATAAGGAAGAAGTGTTCGATGCCATGCACGAGCACATGGTCCGGGAGGTGGTGGGCATGGTGCGGCCGCTGATTCCCACGCTGGTACGCATGGACATCCGCGAGCTGGTGGCGGAACTGCTCTATCGGTTCCGTGACTTACTGGAGCGCGACGACGGCCGCTACCTGCGCTACATGAGCTACGCCGCCTACTTCGCGCCGCGCGATCAGATCGAGCCGATCAACCGGCTGCTGATGGATTTGCTGATGAAGTACGTGATGCACCACCCGCAGTTGGTGCGGCTGGGCAACCTGCCGGCGATGGGCTTCATTATGATTAACGGTGGGGTGTTCACGGTGATTCGCTATCTCACCGAGCCCAACCCCACCGTCACCTTCGACGACCTGGTGCGCGGCCTGGGGGACATGGTCGCGCACTTCGTGGACGGCGAGCTGCAACGGGCGGGCAGCGCCGACTGAGCGGTTATTTCAGCAGGTCGGTTTCCAGATTGGGGGCGTCACGGTCCACGCGCTGCCAGGTCTGGCTGCGGCCCAGCAGGCTGATACCCAGATAGCCGCGCGCTTCCAGGGTGTTCTCGTCGGTCAGGGTGGCGCGGGCGCTGTAGGTCTTGCCGTTGTCCGGGGAATAGATGGTGCCGTCTTCCCACTCGTTGTCGCCGGCGTACTCCAGCCCCTTGAGCACGGTCACGCCGAGCAGCCGGCGGCCGCGCAGCTTCTCGTCCGGGTTCTCGGTGTCGTAGCGGGCTTCGCCGCTGCGCGAGCCCACCACGGTGCCCACCCAGGCGTCGCCCTCTTTATGAATCTGCACATAGCCGCCGGTATCGGTCTCCCAGATACCTTCAATGGCGTTTTCGCCGTCGGCGGCCCAGGCGGTGGCGCCGAGGGCCAGCAACACGGTAATCAGGATGGCACGGATCATGGGTCGGTCCTCTACTTCAGAACGGTCTTTAGGGGCAACATTTTGCAGCGCGCAAAAGAGTAAACAAAGTCGACCCTGTTGTCTGTCACTTTAGAGGGAAGAAACGGGGCGGGGTTCTTAAAACAAGATCAAATCGCCCCCGCGCGGACGGCGGGGGCGGAAGGCGGAACCGGCGGCGGCCCTCAGTCGAGGATTTTCGCCAGCGCCTGCTCCAGGTTTTCCACGGTGCGCTCGATGTTGTTGAGCTTGTCGAGCCCGAACAGGCCCACGCGGAAGGTCTTGAAGTCGTCCGGCTCGTCGCACATCAGCGGCACGCCGGCGGCGGTCTGCAGGCCTTCGCCGATAAACTTCTTGGCGTTGTGCATGCCGTCGTCGCCGGTGTAGCAGACCACCACGCCGGGCGCCTGGAAGCCGGTGGCCGCCACGCTCTGAATGCCGTAGCGGGTGAACAGCGCGCGCACCCGGCCGCCCAGCTCTTCCTGCAGCGCCTGTACCACCGGGAAGCCCTGGGCGCGAGTCTCTTCCATGATGTCGCGGAAGCGCGCCAGGCCGTCGGTGGGCAGGGTGGCGTGGTAGGCGTGGCCGCCGTCCTCGTAGGCACGCATGATGCCCAGCCAGCGCTTCAGGTCGGCGGCGAAGCTGGTGCTCTGGGTGTCCTCCAGGCGGCGCAGGGCTTCTTCGCCCAGCATCACCAGGGCGGCGCAGGGCGATGAGCTCCAGCCCTTCTGCGGCGCGCTGATCAGCACGTCCACGCCGCGCGCCTTCATATCCACCCACAGGGCGCCGGAGGCGATGCAGTCGAGCACGAACAGGCCGCCCACTTCGTGGACCGCCTCCGCCACCGCGTCCAGGTAGTCGTTGGGCAGCAGCATCCCGGCGGCGGTCTCCACATGGGGCGCGAACACCAGGTCCGGCTTCTCGGCGCGGATCGCCGCCACCACCTCCTCGATGGGCGCCGGCGCAAACGGCTTGGGCTCGCCCTCGCCCTCCACCTGCCGCGCCTTCAGCACGGTCTCGGCGGCGGGGATCGAACCCATCTCGAAAATCTGGCTCCAGCGGTAACTGAACCAGCCGTTGCGGATCACCAGGCATTTCTTGCCGGTGGCGAACTGACGCGCCACCGCTTCCATGCCGTAGGTACCGCCGCCGGGCACCACCGCCACGGCCTCGGCGTGGTAGGCCTGTTTCAGGGTGGCGGAAATATCCCGCATCACCTGCTGAAACGCCTGGGACATATGATTCAGCGACCGGTCCGTGAACACCACGGAGTATTCGAGCAGACCGTCCGGGTCTATCTCGGGCACCAGTTGAGACACAAGCACTCTCCCGACTTCAGTTCGTTTGCATGGTTTAGCGATAGGATAGTTGTTATAGAGCCGTGAGTCCCGGCCTGCAAGCCATCGAGCCCAAGGAAAGGGAAAGTGAATAGTTAAGAGTGAACAGTTAACAGTTAACAGCGAAACAACGCGGGCACGGCCGGTCCGCCGTCACAGGCCCCTACCCGCGCACTATTAACTGTTCACTATTCACTGTTAACTGCTTTCCTCACCATGTGTCGATCATCGGCCGGCGCTTGCCGGCGATGGGTTCGCGGCCGCCGGCGGGCGCGGCGCGCAGGCCGCGCAGCACCCAGGCGCGGGAGTCGGCCGGGTCGATGACGGTGTCGATCTCCAGGGCGGCGGCCATGCTCAGGGCCTCGCCGCGCTCGTAGAGTTTGCCCACCAGCTCGTTGAACAGCGCCTGGCGCTTCTCCGGGGTCTCCTGGGCGTCGAGCTCTTTCTTGTAGGCCAGGTTGACCGCCCCTTCCAGGCCCATGCCGCCGAATTCACCGCTCGGCCAGGAGGCGCAGAAGAACGGTGCGTGAAAGGAGCCGCCGGTCATGCCCTGGGCGCCCAGGCCGTAGCCCTTGCGGGTGACCAGGGAGAACAGCGGCACGGTGAGGCTGGCGGCGGTGACGAACATGCGGCAGGTGTGGCGCACCATGGCGGTCTCTTCTTCCTCGGGGCCGACCATGAAGCCCGGCGTGTCGCAGAAGCTGACCATCGGCACGCTGAAGGCGTCGCACAGCTGCATGAAACGCGACGCTTTGTCGGCGCCGGCGGCGTCGATGGCGCCGCCGAGCACTTTCGGGTCGTTCGCGATCAGGCCCAGCGGACGGCCCTCGACGCGCACGAAGGCGGTGATCATGCCGGGGGCGAAATCCGGGCGCAGCTCAACCACGGAATCGGTGTCGGCGAACACGTTAATCAGGTGGCGCATGTCGTAGGCGTGCAGCCGGTTTTCCGGCACCGCCCGGCGCAGCCAGCGCTGGTCCTCGCAGGTCCAGTCGGTGATGTGGCCCTGAAAATAGCTCATCAGCTTCTTGGCCAGCGCGGCGCCCTCTTCCTCGTCCCTGACCACGCAATCGATCACGCCGTTGGCGCGCTGCACCGAGACCGGGCCCACCTCTTCCGGCTTGAACGAGCCCAGGCCGCCGCCTTCGATCATGGCCGGGCCGGCCATGCCGATGCAGGCGTTCTCGGTGGCGATCATCAGGTCGCTGCAGCCGGCAAACACGGCGTTGCCGGCGAAGCAGCGTCCGGACACCACGGCGATGCGCGGCACCAGGCCACTCAGGCGCGCGTACTGCAGGAAGCTGGGACCGTCCAGGCCGGCCACCTTGGTGGCGTTGTCGGTGTCGCCGGGGCGGCCGCCGCCGCCTTCGGCGAAGAAGATCACCGGCAGTTTCTGCTGCTCGGCGATCTCCAGAATGCGGTCGGTCTTCTTGTGGTTCATGGTGCCCTGGGTGCCGGCCAGGACGGTGTAGTCGTAGGCGAGCACCGCGCAGTGGCTCCTGTCCTCGCCGAACAGGTCGCCATTCACCGAGCCGATGCCGGTGATCAGGCCGTCGGCGGGGGTGTTCTGGATCAGATCGTCCAGTGAGCGGCGGGCGCGCTGGGCGGCGATGGTGAAGCCGCCGTATTCGATAAAGCTGTCGGCGTCGCAGATCGCCGCCACGTTCTCCCGGGCGGTGCGCTGGCCGGTCTTGCGGCGCTTGGCCACCGCGTCCGGGCGCTGCTCGTCGCGCAGCAGGGCGTCACGGCGCTGCAGTTTGGCGAGATCCGGGCGGATGTAGTCCAGGTCGATCTCTTCCGCTTCCTGGTCGGCGTCGCCGGCCACCTCGCCGGGCTCGATAAAGTACAGCGGGTCGCCGCTGCCGACCGCGTCGCCCACCGCGAACGCCACCCGGCGCACCGTGCCGCTGACGCCGGCTACCACCTGGTGCTGCATTTTCATCGCTTCCACGAACGCCACCGGCTGGCCTTCGCGGACGCTGTCGCCCTCATCGACCATCAGCTCCACCACCACGCCCTGCATCGGCGTGGTCACCGCTTCGGTGCCCGCCGGCCCCTGAACGGCCGCCTGGGTGGTGGCGGCGCCGGCCTCCTCGGCGGCGCCGAAATGCAGCGACGGGTGTTCGCCCTCGCCCACCAGCTCGGCCATGTGATCGTCGACGAAGCGGGTATAGACGTCGTTCGCCGTCACCTCGTCGCGGCGCAGCAGGTTCTGCAGAAAGCCGATGTTGGTATCCACGCCCTCGATGCGGAACTGGCACAGCGCCCGGTAGCCGCGCCGCACGGTGGTGGCGTAGTCACCGCGGCCATGCACGATCAGCTTGGCGAGCAGGGAGTCGTAGTGGGGGCTGGTGCGGTAGCCCCGGTAGCCGAAGGTGTCCACGCGCAGGCCCGGCCCGGTGGGCGGCTCGAAGGTGGCCAGGGTGCCGCCGGCGGGCCGTGCCTCGCCGCTGGCTTCCATGGTCTCCATATTGACGCGCAGCTGCATGGCGAAGCCCAGCGGCTGCGGCGGGCGGGTCAGGCCCAGGTCCGCCAGGGAGGCGCCGCCGGCCACTCTCAGTTGCGCCTGCACCAGGTCCACGCCGGTGATCTCTTCGGTGACGGTGTGCTCCACCTGCAACCGGGGGTTGGCTTCGATAAAGGCGAAGCTGCTTTCGTCCGCGTCCACCAGAAACTCGAAGGTGCCCAGGCTGCGGTAGCCGACTTTCGCCGCCAACCGCAACGCCGCGTCGAGCAGCTGTTGGCGGGTATCCTCGGAGAGCGTCGGGCTGGGCGCCACCTCCACCAGTTTCTGGTTACGCCGCTGCAGGCTGCACTCGCGCTCCCACAGGTGGACCGGCGTTTCGCCGCCATCGCCCAGCACCTGCACTTCGATGTGCCGGGCCCGCTCGATAAAGCGTTCCACATAGACGGCGTCGTTGCCGAAGGCGGCGCCGGCTTCCGCCTGGCAGCGCTTGAACGCCTCGGCCAGATCGTCGCCGGGGCGCACGATGCGCATGCCGCGCCCGCCGCCGCCGGCGATCGCCTTGACGATCACGGTGGCGCCGTCACCGAGACCGTCGCGGAACGCCCGGGCCTGCTCCAGGGTGGTGTCGGCGCCGGTGCCGGGGACCACCGGCACCTGGCACTCCTCCGCCAGCACCCGGGCGCGGGCCTTGTCGCCGAGCAGGGCCAGGGTGTCCGCGTCCGGGCCGACGAAGATCAGGCCGGCGTCCACGCAGGCGGCGGCGAAATCGCGGCTCTCGCTGAGAAAGCCGTAACCCGGATGCACCGCGTCGCAGCCCTGCTCCAGCGCCACCTTTACCAGCTGCCCGCCGTCCAGATAGGCGGCCACGCCCTGCCCGGACAACGCCACCGCCCGGTCCGCCACCCGGGTGTGCAGGGCCCGTTCGTCGTCGGCGGGGTAGATCGCCACGGTGGCGATGTCCAGGTCCGCGGCGGCGCGGGCGATGCGTACGGCGACTTCGCCGCGGTTGGCAATCAGCAGCTTTTTAATGGTCATGAAGCGGGGTCCGTCTTGTTCTGGGGCGGGTACGACACGCCGAGGCGCCGTCCGGGTCAGGGGCAACATAGCCAGATACTGACTTACACGTCAATTAGCATTGACAGTGGTTTTATTTACTTCCAGATTAATTGCCACACGCACAGGAGAGGAGCCGGCGCTTGGCCAGACCGAACAAAAAATCGCAACTGGGCCAGCCGCCGATGAAGACGCGGATCAAACAGGCGGCCCGCGATTTGTTTATTCAGCGCGGCCTGGCCGACGTCAGCTACGGCGACATCGCCGAGGTGGTGAACACCACGCGGGCCAATCTGCATTACCACTTCGGCAACAAGAACGCGCTGATCGAGGCGGTGTTTCAGGAGATCTTCGACAGCCTGGAAGAGCAGTTCCAGGAAGTGTGGGCCAAGCCCGGCCTGACCCTGGATCAGCGCATCGGGCTCACCGCCGAGGACTGCCAACGCCGCTTCTATGAGTTCAACAAAGACGCCAAGGGCCGCAACCCCTGGAGCCTGTCGGCGCGGGCCCGGTTCGAAAAGCATCTGCTGTCGCCGCGCATTCAGGCGGGTATTTCCGAAATGTCCCGCCACTTCGAGGACTACGTGGCCCATGCGGTGACGCTGGCGATCGGCGCCGGCGAGCTGCGTCCGGACACGCCGGTGCGCCAGGTGGTGATGCTGATCACCCCGCTTTGGTATTTCGGCTCCCTGCTCACGCAGCACAGCGGCCTGAACAAACTGCTGGACCATTACAAGGCGGTCGCCGACACCATCGCCGCCGCTTACGGAGCCTAGGGCAAGGCATCTCTAACGGCAGCACCACCAAGGTCTCTGGCATCCCGCCGGCCGGCAAAGCCGGCCTTTCGCTTGCAAGGCAAGCTCCCACAAACCACCCAACCTCAAGGAACCTTCAAAAGTTCGTCATTGCCTTGTCATACGTTTTCGGCCCACTGCCAGGGTACCGATAAACGAATAATGACGAGGTAACTCCATGAAACTCTGGCTTGCTTTGGGGGCCGGCGCCCTTGCCGCCGCCCTGCTCGCCGGTTGCGGCGGTGACGACAGCAACGACAACCTGCCCTCCTCCGAACCGCCCGCCGTCACCGGCGTAAAACTGAACTTCATGGGCCGCTACAGCACCGGCCAATTCGATGAGAGCGCGGCGGAAATCCCCGCCTACGACGCCGGCACTCAGCGTCTGTTCGTGGTCAACGCCCAGAAAGGCGCGCTCGACGTGCTGGGCATGAACGACCCGGCCAACCCGGCGCTGGTGGATACCCTGACCACCTCGGACATCGCCGCCAACACCGAAGTAAACAGCGTGGCGGTACGTGATGGTCTGGTTGCGGTCGCGGTGCAGGCGCCGGTCAAGACCGACGCCGGCTTCCTGGCCCTGTACGACGCCGAAACCTTGGAGTTGATCAGCTTTGTCGAGGTCGGCGCGCTGCCGGACATGGTGGCGTTCACCGCCGACGGTCAGTACGTGCTCACCGCCAACGAAGGCGAGCCCAGCGACGACTACAGCGTGGATCCGGAAGGCTCGGTGAGCGTGGTGGACATCAGCGACCCGCAGAACCCGGTGGCCGCCACCGCGGATTTCACCGCCTTCAACGGCCAGGAAGACGAACTGCGCGACCAGGGTGTGCGGATCTTCGGCCCCGGCGCCAACACCGCCCAGGATCTGGAGCCCGAGTACATCGCGCTGGACGCCGACGGCGCCACCGCCTGGGTGGTGCTGCAGGAGAACAACGCCCTGGCCAAAGTGGACATCGCCAGCGCCACCGTGACCGACATCCTGCCGCTGGGTGAGAAAGACATCAGCCAGGACGGCAACGCCATCGACGCCAGTGACGATGATGGCGTAATCAACATCCGCACCTTCGACGGTGTGGTCGGTCTTTACATGCCGGACGCCATTCACGCCTACAGCGCCAGCGGCGACACCTATCTGGTTACCGCCAACGAGGGCGACGCGCGCGCCTGGGGTGAAGACACCGCCGAGTACTTCGGCACCGAAGGCGCCGGCTGCGCCGGCGACCCGAGCCTCGGCTTCGTGGAAGAATTCCGCGTCAAGCACCTGGTGCACGCGGACGGCTTCGACCGCCGCTGCGGTGATGACCTGCCGCCCCAGCTGCGCGCCCTGGGCGCCGGCGGCCTGCTCAACCCCACCACCTTCGGCTACTGCGGTGCGGTGGACGGCGATCCGGGCGACTGCCGCGAGGACGACGTGCTGGGCCGTCTGAACATCACCTGGACGGAAGGCTACCGCACCGACAGCAACGGCGACCCGGTGATGTTCACCGCCGCCGGCGTGGAAGACCCGGCCGGTGATCGCATCATGTACGACACCCTGTACGCCTACGGCGGCCGCTCGTTCTCAATCTGGGATGCCGAGGGTGCCCTGGTGTGGGATTCCGGCGACGACATCGAACAGTTCATCGCCAGCGATGACTGCATGGCCGGCGCGCAGCGCAACATTCCTTGCGCCGAGTACTTCAACAGCGGCCACGACGAAGGCAGCGACTTCGACAGCCGCAGCGACGCCAAGGGCCCGGAGCCGGAAGGCCTGACCATCGGCACCCTGGGCGGCAAGACCTTCCTGTTCCTGGGCCTGGAGCGCATGGGCGGCATTCTGGTCTATGACATCACCGACCCGACCGCGCCGGTGATGCAGGACTACCTGAACACTCGCGAGGACTGGGTCACCGAGGACACCGAATCGGTGCTGGCCAGCGCCGGCGACCTGGGCCCGGAAGGCCTGGTGTTCATCCCCGCCTCCGACTCCCCCAACGACAAAGCGCTGCTGGTGGTGGGCTACGAAGTGAGCGGCACCACCGCGGTCTACGAAGTGGAAGCGCTGCGCGACTGACGCTCCTCGCCGGTCCGCCTCCGAACGCCCGACGTGCCACGCACGCCGGGCGTTTTTCGTTGGCGGTGCGCGCGCCGTCCGCCAGGGTCAGGTTGCGTGTAAAGACGCCTTCACGCCCCGGCCGATATCCAGGCGTTAGCCTTGCGCTTCTCTACACGGCACGGCCCTGCTCTGCGGTCGACGGCTATACGGGTTACACTTTGCTGGCCCGACGACGGCGCCCCTGGGGAAAACGCTTGCAAGGCGCGCCGATCAGGGTCAACTTTTGTGACCTATACACCCGAAATCGAGACTGGTGGTGAACCAATATGGTTGAAGACGCTTCGCTGGACCGGCTGAACCAGTGCCTGGAAACCCTGCATTTCGCCTTCCGGGGCCTGGTGGCCGAACCCGACAGCATATTGAAAAGCCAGGGATTGTCCCGTATTCACCACCGATTGCTGTTTTTTATCGGCCGCAACCCGGGGCTCAGCGTCAACGAGCTGGTGGAGAGCATGCGGCTGACCAAACAGGCCATTCATAAGCCGCTGAAATCCCTGGTCGAGAAAGACATGGTCGCGGTGACCCGGGACGCCTCGGACAAGAGGGTGAAACGGCTGGCGCTGACCTCCCAGGGCGTGGCACTGGAATCGCGCCTTACCGGCATCCAGCGGGAGCTGCTCACCCACGCCTTCGATGAGGTGGGCGAAGAAGGCGCCGAGGCCTGGTTCCGGGTAATGGAGACCATGGCCCGACGCCTCGGCGTCTGACGCCGACGGAGTCACCGAATCAGGCGGTCTGGCGCTGTTCCTGCTGGTCCGCGTCGAGTTTGTTCTTGTACAGCGAGCGCTTGGGCTTGGCCATCACCCGGCGCAGCATCGGCTCGAAGAACGACAGCGGCAGGGTCTCCTGCTCCGGGTCGAAAGCGGCGGCATCGTACTTGGCGCAGAACTCCACGGTGCGGTCGAAACACGGGTGGTCACGGTATTTCTCGCGCAGCTCCGGGTCCAGGCCCAGGTGCTCGAAGAAGTAGTAGCCCTGGAAGATGGCGTGGTGTTTCACCATCCAGTGGTTTTCCTCGCTGACGAACGGCTCCAGCAGGGCGGCGCCCACGTCGGCGTGATTGTAGGGGCCCAGGGTGTCGCCGATGTCGTGCAGCAGGGCGCACACCACGTACTCCTCGTCCTGGCCGTCGCGGTGCGCCAGGGTGGCGGTCTGCAGGCAGTGGGTGAGGCGGTCCACCGGGAAGCCGCCGCAATCGCCTTCCAGCAGCTGCAGGTGGGTGATGACGCGATCGGGCAGTTCCTTGGCGAAACCGCCGAAGGCCTGGCCGATGATCTTCCAATCCTCGGCGGTGCCCTCTTCCATATGCTTGAACTGAGCGCGCGGCTCGTCGTGATGACCGTCCATACTTCTCTCCTCGGCTGGGGCTTGAACGCCCTGGCGTTTATTGGATGTATGATGGGGAGTCTAGGCCGCGCGCCGGACTGAGACTGTCAACGGTTTGACAGTTGGCGCGCGAGGCGGTGTTACGGGGTGTCCGGGCGATGGTCGATCACGTTCTCGAAGTACTGAAAAGCTGCTCGCTGCTGTCCGGGCTGCCCGAGGCGGCGCTGCGCGAGGTGGCGCCGCTGGCCCGGGTGCGGCCGTTCCGCGCCAACGAGGTGCTCTACCAGCGCGGCGAGGTGCAGTCGGCGCTGTCGGTGGTGGGTGCCGGCAATGTGCGCATCGGCTCCACCAACGCCGAGGGCCGGGAAATCATGCTCACTCTGTTCGAGCCCGGCGCCTGGTTCGGCGACACGGTGTTTTCGCCGGGCATGCCCCGGGTGTTCGGCGCCACCGCCCACACCGACGGCGAGCTGGTGGAGGTGCCCGGCCAGGACTACCGCGCCCTGCTGGCGCGCTATCCGGAGGCCTACCCGCGCACCCTGGACATGCTCAGCCGGCGGCTGTGGTCGGCGATCTCCATCATCGAGGACAACGCCCTGCGCGACATGCCCGGGCGGGTGGGCCGGCGGCTGCTGTTCCTGGCGCACATGCACGATCCCCAGCGCGGCCCCGGCCCGGTGACCTTCAAACTGACCCGCGAGCACATCGCCAACATGATGGGCATGACCCGCCAGGGCGTGCACGGCGTGCTCAAGGCCCTGGAGCAGCGCGGGCTGATCCGGTTCAGCTACGGGCGCATCACGGTGCCCGACCCGGACGCCCTGAAGGCTTACCTGGACGAACGTGCCGGGTAGTAACTATTACCTACATGATGGCACTTTGGCATTAGTTTTGTGACGCAATTAAAGGAAATCCTACTAGCGGTCGATAACATTCGGTAACAGACACCAACAGACGGAAATATTCCGGCCGTACCGAGTGAAAACGATGCCTAGCCTGCTCAACGACCTGCCCCTGGCGCTCACCCTGCCCGATTACAATCTCTGGGAAATGCTGGCGATTCCGCTGGGCGCGCTGGTGATGGTGGCGGCGGTTCTCTGGACCGGTCGGATTCGCCAGCGCCTGCTGGTCAATGTGCTGGCGCTGGGCATCATGATGCCGCTGGTGCATCTGTGCATGATCACCGCCGGCGCCCACCTGCTCAGCCAGCGCCTGCAACTGGTGCTGCTGGACGTGATGCCGACCTGGCTGACCTGATCGTCAGGCCAGCGCGGGCTCGATAAAGCGCCAGTCTTCCGCTGACTGCCCGAGCACCAGAAAGTGCGGGTTCAGCACATCCGGCTTGTTATAGCTCAGGGGCTCAAAGTGAGTGTTCACTACCACCCCGCCGGCGGCGTTGACCACCGCGTGGGCGGCGGCGGTGTCCCACTCGCAGGTGGGCGCCAGGCGCGGGTAGATGTCCGCCGCGCCTTCCGCCACCAGACACAGCTTCAGCGATGAGCCCATGGAGGTTTTCTCCACCGGGCCCAGCTGCCCCTCGATCAGGCGCTCCAGCGCCGCCACCTGCTCGGCGCCGTGGCGGCGGCTGGCCACCATCACGATCGGCGCGTGCCGCTCCCGACAACGGATCGGCGAGCGCTGGCCGCCCTCTCCCTTGAACGCCCCCAGGCCGCGGCCGCCGGAGTAGGTGATCGCGGTGACCGGCACGTGCACCACGCCCAGCACCGGCACGCCGTCTTCCACCAGGGCGATGTTGACGGTGAACTCGCCGTTGCGCTTGATGAATTCCTTGGTGCCGTCGAGCGGGTCCACCAGCCAGAAACGGGGCCAGTCCTTGCGGTCTTCATAGGCGATGCCGCCGGACTCCTCGGAGAACACCGGAATCTCCGGGGTCAGGGCCTGCAGGCGCGCTTCGATCAGGTTGTGGGCGGCGCGGTCGGCCTCGGTGATCGGGCTGTTGTCGTCCTTGTGGTCCACGTCCACGTCGCCGCGATTGTAGATTTCAAGGATGGCGGCGCCGGCGTCCACGGCGATGGCGGATACCGGGCCCAGCAGGGCGTTCAAATCGTTCATTCAGCGGTCCATCAAACGTTGGGTCATCAACAGGGCGGCGATCACGCGGGCTTCGGTCACATCCTCGCGCTGCAGCAGCTCATCCAGCCGTGACAGTTTCCAGGGAATCACTTCCAGGGGTTCGGGTTCGTCGCCGGGCAGGCGCTCTTCGTAGAGGTCCTCGGCCAGAGCGACGGTAATATGGTGGCCCATGTAGCCCGGGGACAGGGTCATGCGCTTGAGCAGGGTGAGCTTCCGGGCGCCGTAGCCGGCCTCTTCCTTCAGCTCACGGTTGGCGGCGTCGCGCCAGTCCTCGCCGTGTTCGTAGGCGCCCTTGGGCAGGGTGATCTGATACTCGTCGACGCCGGCGCCGTACTCGCGGATCAGCACCACGGTGTCGCGGTCGAGCATCGGCACGCACATGACGCCGGCGATCGGCGGGGTGCGCAGGCGTTCGTAGGTGCGTTCCACGCCGTTGCTGAAACGCAGGTGCATCTCCTCGATGCCGAACAGGCGGCTTTTCGCCACCAGGCGGGTATCGAGGATTTCCGGTTTGCGGTTGCCTTCGCGGGTCATGGCCACTCCTTTGCGACGGCGTTAAGCCTAACCGCAAAGGAAGTGGAACCCAACATTCAGGAGGCGGCTTTTTGCGCCTGGCGGACCTTTTCCCAGTGGTAAACGCGGTCCTCGACGCGGCGCGTTTTCAGCCAGTAGCGCCAGGTGCTGTAGGGCCAGATCGCCACGTTCTTGCCGTCCGCCTGCTGGTACCAGCTGCTGCAGCCACCCTGCTGCCAGACGGTGCCCGACACGTCTTCCTGGAGCTTGTCGTTGAAGGCGTCCATCTCGGCGCGCTTCACGTCCAGGTAGTCGCCGCCCTTGGCGTCCAGCTTCTGGATCGCGTCGCGGATGTATTCCGCCTGGCACTCGATCATGAAGATGATGGAGTTATGGCCCAGGCCGGTGTTGGGGCCGACCATCTGGAACATGTTCGGGTAGCCCGCCACGGTGATGCCCAGGTAGGCCTCGGAGGCGTCCGCCCAGTCGTCCTGCAGCTTGCGGCCGTCCAGCCCGGTGATCGGGAAATCCTTCATGTAAATGCGCGGGTCGACGATAAAGCCGGTGCCCAGGATCAGGCAGTCCATCTCCCGTTCGCTGCCGTCGGTGAACACGATGCTGTTCTCGCGCACTTCCTTGACGCCCTCGGTGAACAGCTCCACGTTGTCGCGGTTGAAGGTCGGGTAGTAGCGGTTGGAGATCATGATCCGCTTGCAGCCCAGGGTGTAGCTGGGGGTCAGCTTGCGGGCGGTCTCCTTGTCCTTGACCTGGAAACGGATGAACTGCTTGACCACTTTTTCCAGCAGGCCCGCCAGGCGCGGGTGGAAGATCGGCACCACCCGGGATTCGTTGCTCCAGTAGAGCCGCACCCGGTGCAGCTTGCGCAGCAGCGGGAAGCGCCGGAACAGGGTCTTGGTCAGTTTGGAGTAGGTGCGCTCGTCGCGGGGGATGATCCAGCCCGGGGTGCGCTGCACCACGGTGAGACGCGCCACTTCCGGGGCGATCTGCGGCACGTACTGAATGGCGCTGGCGCCGGTGCCCACTGACACCACCTTCTTGCCGGTGAGATCGTAATCGTGGTCCCACTGGGACGAATGGAACACCTTGCCCTTGAAGCGGTCCAGGCCGGGAAAGTTGGGAATCTGCGGCACATGCAGGGGGCCGCTGGCGAGCACCCAGTGCTGGCACACCACCTGGCTGCCGTCTTTCAGGTCCAGGGTCCAGAGCGCCTTGTCCTGGTCGAAGTGGGCGCCGCACACCTCGGCGTTGAAGCGGGTCTTTTCCTGAATACCGTGCTTCTCGGTGGTGCGCAGGATGTAGTCCTGGATCTCCTTCCAGCCGCTGTAGCGGGCGGACCAGTCCGGGTTGCCCTCGAAGGAGAAAGAATACATGTGCGACTGCACGTCGCAGGCACAGCCCGGGTAGCTGTTATCGCGCCAGGTGCCGCCCACCTGCTCGGCTTTCTCCAGCAGTACGAAATCCTCGATGCCGGCTTCGCGCAGCTTGATCGCCATGCACAGGCCGCCGAAACCGCCGCCCACGATGGCCACTTTCACCGGCCGTGCGTACTGATAGACCTTCGCTCGACTGTTCATCTTGTTCTCCCTATTACCGACCACGGTCGTTGAACCTGTTGGTCATCACTGCCCGGCACTTTACCTTGTCCCGGCCCCGGATAAAGGTGTTAAGCTGACCGGAAAATTGATAATTCCGGCCAAGGCGTTTCCCATGCCCCTGCGTTCCATTCTTGCCCTGATGTCCACCGTGGATGTGCTCGAAGAGCGGGGCGTGGACTGCGCCCCGGTTCTCGCCCGCCACGGCCTGGAGCCGGAGCGCCTGGATCCCAACGGGGAGATCGAGCGCGACCGCGAGCTGGCGGTGCTCACCGAGCTGCTGCCGCTGGCCCGGGACCCGCTGTTCGGCTTTGAGATGGGCAAGCGCTTCGGGCTGGCCGGCTACGGCCCGCTGACCATGCTGCTGATGACCAGCCGCACCGCCTTCCAGGGCTTTCAGATCGGCGTCCGCTACCAGGCGCTCACCTACCTCTACGGCAAGCTGTCGCTGGTGCCCGGCGAGGACACCACCAAACTGATCCTCGAGCCGGTGCCGCTGCCGGACAGCGTGCGGCGCATCCTTATCGACCGGGACATGACCGGCACCTTCAACCTGGTCAACGAAATCCAGACCCAGCTGGGCCTCAACCTGGCGCCGCTGGAAGTCTGGCTGCCGTTTCCCGAACCCGCCGAAGCGTCCATCTACGAGGATTTTTATCGGGCGCCGGTGAAGTTCGACCAGCCCTGGTGCCAGGCGACCATCCGCAACCAGGATATGGCCCAGCCCCTGCCCGGCTACAACCGCACCGCCCAGGAGATGTACCAGAACCAGTGCGACGCCCTGCTGGCACGGCGCCAGGCGGAAGCCCCGGAGGGCCTGCCCGACCGCGTGGCGGCCTATCTGGAGTTGTTTATCGGTGAGTTCCCCGGCGCCGACCGGGCCGCCGCCACCTTCGACATGCCCGAGCGCAGCTTCCGCCGCCGGCTCGGCGACGCCGGGCGCAGCTATCAGAAGATTCTCGACGGGGTGCGGCTGGAGAAGGCGCGCGGCTACCTGGCGGATTCGTCACGCAGCGTGGAGGAGATCGCCGGCCTGCTCGGCTACAGCGAACCGGCCGCCTTCATCCGCGCCTTCGAACGCTGGACCGGGCAGACCCCGTCGCGCTACAGAAAGACCTTGTAACCGCGGGCCTTGTGGGAGCGGGCCTTGCCCGCGAAAGGCAAGCGAAGCTTGCCGGCAGGATTCCAGAGACGCTGTTTGTGCGGCCGTCAGAACGGCCTCTGGAATCCTGCCGGGTGGCTGAAAGCCACCCTTTCGCTTGCAGGGCAAGCTCCCACAAGCGGCCCCGCTTTTGAAGCGCGGTGCTATTCGGAGCGAATCTTCTGCACGATATGGGTGGTGGAAATGTTCTCGACGAAGTCGAGGACTTCCACGCGGCCGCCGTGGCGTTTGACGATGTCGGCGCCCACCACCTGGTCGACGCTGTAGTCGCCGCCTTTGACGAGAATGTCCGGGCGCACCTTTTCCAGCAGCGGCTCCGGCGTATCGGTGTCGAAGGCGACCACGTAATCCACCGCCTCCAGGGCCGCCAGCACCGCCATGCGGCGCTCCAGGGAGTTGATCGGGCGGCCCGGCCCCTTGAGCCGGCGGATCGAGTCATCGCTGTTGACCGCCAGCACCAGCCGGTCGCCGAGGCGGCGGGCGGAGTCCAGATAGCCCACATGGCCGGCGTGGATGATGTCAAAGCAGCCGTTGGTGAACACGATCTTCTCGCCCTGGGCGCGGGCGTCCCCGATGGCGATCAGCAGCTGCTCCTCGGTCATCGCGCCGCGGCCGGGGCCGCCGGCCTGGTGCACCGCGCGGCGCAGCTCCGGGGCGGACACCACCGCGGTGCCCAGCTTGCCGACCACGATGCCGGCGGCGATGTTGGCCAGCACCACCGCCTCGGCCAGGTCGGCACCGGCGGCCAGGGACACCGCCAGGGTGGAGATCACGGTGTCGCCGGCGCCGGTCACGTCGAACACCTCACGGGCGTGGGCCGGCAGATGCAGCTCCGTCTGGCCGGCGCGCAGCAGGGTCATGCCCTTCTCGCTGCGGGTGATCAGCAAGGCGCCCAGATCCAGCTCGGCCATCAGTGCCTGGCCTTTTTCCAGCAGGGTCTTTTCGTCCGGTACCGGGCCCACCACGGCCTCGAACTCGGCCAGGTTGGGGGTCAGCAGGGTGGCGCCCCGGTAGCGGCTGAAATCACTGCCCTTGGGGTCCACCAGCACCGGCACGCTGGCCTCGCGGGCCAGGGCGATCAGCCTGGGGCAGTCGCGCAGGGCGCCCTTGGCGTAATCGGACAGCACCAGGGCGCCGCAGCCGGCCAGCCGGCCTTTGACCTTCTCGGCGAACGGCGCCGGGTCCTGGTCCTGGAAGGACTCCTCGAAATCCAGCCGCAGCAGTTGCTGCTGGCGGCTGATCACGCGCAGCTTGGTGATGGTGGGCAGCCCGGCCACTTTCTGGAAGTCGCACAGCACATCGGCGGCACCCAGGCGTTGCTCCAGAATGCCGGCGGCCTCATCCTGGCCGGTGAGCCCCACCAGTTCCGCCCGGGCCCCCAGGGCGGCCATGTTGAGCGCCACGTTGGCGGCGCCGCCGGGGCGGTCCTCCAGTTCGGTGACGCGCACCACCGGCACCGGGGCCTCCGGAGAGATACGTCCGGTCGGGCCGTGCCAATAACGGTCCAGCATCACGTCGCCGGCGACCAGCACGCGGGCCTGGCCAAAGGGGGGAATTCGCGGGTTGTGCATCACCTACTCCTGCGCCACGGGGAGCCTCAAACTGGCGCGCAGTGTAGCATAGCGGTGGATGCGAGCAGCCCCGCTGAGTACACTTTGCCGCTTGCCGGGCGGGTGCGGCCGGACCAGGGCCCTCCCCGGCGCGACTACGATTCGAGACAGGACATAATTCTATGACGGCTTTGCGCCACAACGCACTGCAGGGAAGGTGGCTGAGACTGTGGCTGACGGTCTCTTTCGCGGTCATGTTCACCGGGCCCTTCCTGTTCCACTCGCGGGTGGCGCTGCTTAACGTGGTGGACGTCCTGTTCTTCCTGCCGTCGCTGACGCTGCTCACCCGCGCCCTGGTGAGCGGCGACCGGCGCCTGCTGCTGGACCCCTGGCTGGTGCCGTTGTACGCCTTTCTGGGCTGGACCCTGCTGACCATGGTCTGGGCCGAGGACGCCAACAGCTCGCGCACCATCCGCGCCGCCGTGGAAATCATCATCCTGGTGGGCATTCTCCGCTGGGTGCATCTTTATTACCGCCACACCCTGAAACAGGCGCTGGCCAACGGCGCCATGACCGCCATGGTGGTGCTGGCGGTGATCATGGTCAGCTATTACACCATTCAGCCGCTCACCAGCCCGCTGTTCAGCCAGCCCGCCAGCCTGATCTTCAACCTGCCCCAGCCGGGTCCGCTGCTGGGCACCATGGCGCTGGTGGCGCCGTCGTTCATTCTGCTCGCCCAGACCCTGGACGAGGGCTTCACCCCCAAGGGCGCCCGCCGCGGTGCCGGCGCGCTGGTGGGTTTCACCTTCCTGGTGGCGGTGCACTGGCAGTCCGGCGCCATGCTGCTGGTGCTGGCCCTGGGCTGGGTGCTGCTGCGCTACCAGCAGCGTCTGCTGGCCGCCCTGGCCGGCGCCGTGGCGCTCTACCTGGCGCTGGATTTCGAGGTGCTGCGCCAGGCCGGCATGTATTTCAGCCACCCGCTGTTCGGCAACGGGCTCAGCCAGGAGGGCGGTGACTCCCTGCTGGTTTCGATTCCGGACGGCCTGCGCGTGCTGCCGCACCCCAACAACGTGCTGCTGGCGGTGGTGCACAGCACCGGCCTGATCGGCCTGGCGCTGTTCATCGCCGCCTGGGCGGTGCCCGCCTGGCGGCTGCCGGACGCCGGCCGCGAACAGCGCGAGGGCGCGGTGTTCCTGGTCGCCCTGCTGCCCGGCCTGCTCACCATGCTGAGCGCCGGCGCCTACCTGCTGGTGCCGTTCCACCCCAGCTGGATGTGCCTGTGGCTGCCCCTGGCGCTGATGCTGGCCAGCCTCAGCAACCGCGACACCATGCGCCGGCCGGTCCGCGCCGGTCAGGGCTAACCGCGCCATGGGGAAGCGCCGACACCGTCCGGTCTCACCGTCCGATCCGCGCCTGTGGCCCACGCGCCTGGGCCTGGCCCTGTTCTGGCTGATCGGCCAGCTGCCCTGGGACTGGCTGCTGGCCGCCGGCCGTGGCGTCGGCCGCCTGGCCTGGTACCTGGCCGCCTCACGCCGGCGGGTGGCGCTCACCAACCTGCGGCTGTGCTTTCCGGAGCTTTCCGAGCAGGAGCGCGAGGCCCTCGCCCGGCGCGTCATGATCAGCACCGGCGAGGCGATTCTGGAAATGGCCGGCGCCTTCCATAACCAGCGCATCGACCTGGACAAGCGGCTCACCGTCAGCGGCCTGGAGCATCTGGAAACCGCCCGCCGCGAAGGGCACGGCGTGATGCTGCTGGGCATGCACTTCAACAGCATCGACGTGGGCAGCCGCCTGCTCGGCAAGTTCTTCCGTTTCAGCGTGGTCTACCGCCCCAACGACAACCCCCTGCTCGATCATCTGATCACCAAGGGCCGCGGCACCTGGGTCAACCATTCCGTGGACCGCAACGACATCCGACAGACCGTGCGCCTGCTGCGCCAGGGCGAGGTGGTCTGGTACGCGCCGGACCAGGACTACGGCACCGCCCACGCGGTGTTCGTGCCGTTCTTCGGGGTGCCGGCGGCCACCATCACCGCCACCAGCCGCATCGCGCGCATGGGCAAGGCCAAGGTGATTCCCTGCGCCCACTACCGCCTGCCCGGCGGCCGCTACGAGATCGAGTTCGGCGCGCCGCTGGAGGATTTTCCCTGCGGCGACGACGAGGCGGACACCGCCCGCATCAACCGCACCATTGAAGGCTATGTGCGCAAACACCCGGAGCAGTATCTCTGGGTGCACAAACGCTTCAAACACCAACCGCCCGGCCAGGACCATCCGTACCGATGACCCGACCCCGCTCCGTCTCCGATTCCACAGGCTCCGCCCCGGTGCTGTTCAGCGGCTGGCTGACGCTGTGCTTCAGCCTGATGTTTTCCGGCTTGCTGGTATTCCCGTCCCGCACCGGTTTGATGAACGCCCTGGACGCGGTGTTCTTTCTGCCGGCGCTGATCTATGTGGCGGTGGCGTCCCGGCACCAGCCGCTGGCACTGCTGAAACGGCACGGCTGGCTGCTGGCGTTTCTGTGCTACGCCACCTTCTCCACCTTCTTCGGGCCGGCGCCCAACCCCAGCCGCTTCGGCCGCGCCCTGATCGAGATCTTCACCCTGTTCGCGTTCGTGGAGCTGGCCGTGCAGCGCTACCCGCGCGCGTTCTGGGGCGCCCTGCTGATCGGCACCGGGGTCGCCGCGGTGGCCGCGCTGGTGGATTTCTTCGCCTACTATTTTATCGTCGACCGGCCGTTCAGTTCGCAGCTGTACGGTGTGTTCGAGGTATTTGAAATCCGCCCCTGGCTGGTGCTCGACACCAACCAGCTTTACGCCAGCATGTACTGCATCACGCTGCCGTTCTTCGCTTTCTTCGCCAGCCGGCAACTGCCGCCGGGGCGTTTGACCCGGCTCGCCCCTTACCTGATCACCCTGGCGCTGCTGGTGTATCTGGCCGCCAACCAGCGCCGCTCCACCCTGGTGGCGCTGGCGGTGGGCTGCATGGCGCTGCCGATCATTACCATGAAACGGCGGCTGCTGGTGCCGCTGGTGGCGGTGGTGCTGGTCGCCGCCGCCGCGCTGGCCCTGAACCCGGAAATGATCACCGAGCGGGGCACCAGCCAGCGCCCGCAGCTCTGGTCCGCCACCTGGGAAATGATTCTGGAAGCGCCGGTGACCGGCCACGGCATGGCCAACGAAACCCGCGAGCTGCACATCGTGGTCGACGGCGAGCCGGTGGTGCAGGACCATCCGCACAACTATTTCCTGTCGCTGCTCTACCACATCGGCTTTCTGGGGCTGGGGCTGTGGGTGATGCTGTGGGCGCCGGCGCTGTGGCGCGGCTGGCGGCGCTACCCGCAGCGCATTTCGGTGTTGGCGGCGGCCATGGCCACCGGCTTCAGCGCGGTGCTGTTCGACGGCATTCATCCCTATACGCCGTTTATGTATAACTGGCCCAGCGTGTGGATCCCCATGGCGCTGCTGGTCGCCTATGTAAGACAACAGGAGACACGCAATGAAAGTGGTTCAGGTATGCAAATACCGCAATGACACCGTGGAAGGCGTGGATCTGTTCGAGGAAGTGATCCGCGCCGCCCAAGGCCACGACCGCAGTTTTTATATCTTCCACGGCGAGGCCGGCAACCTGGGCGAGCGGCTCGGCTGCGAGACGGTGGCGTTCAATTTCAGCAAGTCGGACATCAAGCGCATTCGCCCCTCGGCGGTGCTCAAGGTGCTGCGCCAGCTGCGCCGGGATAAACCGGATGTGATCATCACCCACCGCATGAAGCCGTCGGTGTTCGTGGCCTGGTGCGCCCTGTTCCTGCCCGGCGTGCGCAAGATCTCGGTGGTGCACAACATGGGCGAATTCAAGCGCCCGCGCCGGCGCCTGTTCGCCAAACTGCTAATGCGCGGCTGGAAGTTCGCCGCCTGTTCCGAGGCGGTGCGCCAGGACATGCTGCTGCGCGGCTTCACGCCGGACGAAGTGGTGGCGATCCCCAATTCCGTGAACGAAAAGATCGTGCGCGACAACCTGCTAGACCGGGAGCAGGCGCGCCGCGACCTGGGCGTGCCGGTGGACGCGCCGAGGGTGATCGGCACCGTCGGCCGCATGCGCCCGGTGAAAGGCCATAAATACTTGATCGACGCCATGCGCCAGATGGACAACCCGCCCCATGTGGTGGTGATCGGCGACGGTGAGCTGCTTGACGAAATGCGCGAGGCGGCGAAGCAATACGGCCTGGCGGACCGGCTGATTTTCGCCGGCGGCCGCAAGAACGCCTACCGCTATGTGTCCGCGTTCGACGCCTTCATCATGCCGTCGCTGCGCGAGGGCCTGCCCATCGCCATGCTGGAAGCGATCGCCGCCGGGGTGCCCGGCTACGGCACCCCGGTGGGCGGCATTCCAGAAATACTGCGGGACAAGCGCTGGCTGTTTGAAAAGGAAAGCACGGAGGCGGTGAAAACGGTGCTGGAGTATCTGGGCAGCGCCACGCCGGAACAGCTGGAAGAAACCCGCCGCGAGCAGTACCGCATTTTCGACGAATCGTTCAGCATCGAAAGCTACCACGCCCGCTTCCGGTCTCTGATGGAAGGCGGCGACGGCCGGCTGTAACCGCTAGCGGGCCGGCGGCTTTTCCTCGAACTGAACCCAGTTCCGTTTGAAACGCTTGAGATCCCGGGCCTGTTTGCGGGCCCGGCGCCGGCTGACACCACTGAAGCCGGCGCCGTCCAGGTCGATGAAGTGCACCCGGTCCTGGTCGTCGACGAGAATATTCTGCGCCTTGGCGTCGCCGTGCCAGAAGCCGGTCTCGCCGAGCCGCTTCAGCCACAGCTCCACAGATGGCGCCACGCGCCGGGCCCGCTCGCGCTGTTCCTCCATCAGAGTGCTCAACGCCAGCGTGCCTTCCAAGCGCGGAAAGGCGATCACCGCCTCGCCGTCGGCGCAGCGGCGCAGCATCGCCGGGCGCGGCGTGGGCACGCCCAGCAACGCCCAGGTCCAGCCCATCACCCAGGAAATGTCCGCGCGGGTCTTGAACAGCGCGCGGCGCAGGCGGGTCTTCGGGCCGCTTTCCCGGTAGTGCTTCACGATCCACTGGTCGTTGCCGTACACGCTCACCCGGCTGCCTTCCTTGATCAGCGCCAGACTCTTCGGGTCACGCAACCAGGCCGACAGGGCCTCGAACTCCTCGCGGTTCAGCGAACGGCGGTACAGCCATTGTTCCTGCTGTTCATGCCAGACGCCGATGGCGGAGCTTTCCCGGCGCCACTTTTTCATCGCGCTGCGCAGTCGCCGGTCACTGCGGCGGCGCACCATGGCGGCCAGCGGTTCACTGCGCAGCCCCTCCTGACGCAGCCGCACCGCCACCTGCTCCTGCAGCCGGTCACGCAGGTCCAGCGGTGCCTGGGCGCAGAACAGCGCCAGGTTGTCGAGAATCGCCGGTTCGTAGCGCAGGCCGCCGGGCAGCGGCACCACTTCGCCGGCGTCGATGACGAGAAAGCGTTCGCCGTCGAACAGAAAATTATCCAGATGCAGATCCAGCTGCCGCAGGCCGGCCCGGTAGAGCAGGAACAGGCTGTCGAGCAGGTCACCGGCGAGCGCCAGACCTTGCTCGCCGCGCAGGGTCGCCTGGCCGGACTGGCCGCCCACCCACTCCTGGATCAGCACCGCGCCCCGTTCCGGGCCCTGGTTGCCGACGGTCTCGAAAATCAGCCCCGGCGTCGGCACCCCGGCCTCCACCAGGGCGCCGTGGCGGGCCAGCTCGCGGGCGGCTTCGTCGGCGTGGCCGGCGAAGAACAGCTTGGCGAACACGGTGGCGCCGCGCCAGCGGGCGCGCACCGCGATACGGCGGCCGGGCAAATGACGCAGCACCGCCTCGGCGCGCAACGGCTCACCGTCGATATCCAGGGTAAAGCCGCCGGACCGCGCCCAGTCCAGGGCGGCCAGTTGCGGCCAGGTGAGCGGTGTGTCGGCGGCGCTGGTGGTCACGATCGCTTCCCCCGGCGAACAAAACTGGCAAGGTACCGGCGCAGATAGCGCGGCTGCAATGCCCGCCGCCAGTCGGCGCCGAGCGCGCGGTGAAAGAAAAAACGCACCTGGTCGGGCCGGCCGCCGCGGGCCGCCAGCTTGAGCAGCGACAGGGCGCGCCGCGCCCGGTAACCGCGCCGCAGCTCGCCGGCCCAGTCGGGCAGGCCGTTGTCGTCGAAGATGGCGCGCTCCAGGTCCATGCCCAGCGCCAGCGCCGCCGCCACGTCGTTGCGGCGGCTGCCGCCGTGGTGGTGTACCCGCAGCACCGGCTGGTCGCTTTTGCAGGCGTCGTAGCAGGCCATCAGATGGGCGAACACCGGCATGTCCTCGGTGTGCGGCAACGGCGACGCCAGCGGCGCGCTGTCGAACACCGACCGGTGCAGGGCGCAGGCGCCGTTGGACAGGCTCAGTTGTTTGTCCAGGTAGGCGGCGAAATTGGCTCGGCGGCTGTCGCTCACCGGCCCCGGCGCGACCCGGCGCTCGCGCTCGCCGTGGCGGGCCAGATGGCCGGCGATGGCGACGCGGCTGCGCGGGTGGGCGGCGATCAGATCGGCGAACACCCGCAGGGCGCCGGGCAACAGTTCGTCGTCGGCGTCGAGAAACACCAGCCAGTCGTGGCGGGCCAGGGCCAGCCCTTTGGCCCGCGCCGCCGCCGGCCCCTGGTTGGGCTGGCGATGATAGGTCAGCCGCTCGCCGAACTCGGCGCTCAGCTTGTCCATCACCGCCGGCGTGTCGTCGGTGGAGCCGTCGTCCACCACCAGCACTTCCACGTCGGCGCCGTCCTGGGTGCACGCCGAGGTCACCGCCCGGCGCAGGAAGTGGGCGTAGTTGTAGGCGGGAATCACGATGGAAAACGCCGGCGCGCCGCTCATATGTCCTTCCCCGGATGCTCGCAGTAGCGCAGCGGGAAGCTGGGTTCGATCTCGAAATAGCGCCGGTAGATTTTCTCCGCTTCCTTGCGGCTGGCGCGCCACAGGGCGGCGTGCTCGCGCAGCGCCTCACGCAGCGGCTGGCCGGTGTAGGCGCGCACGAAACGCAGCAGGTCGCGGTGGGTCAGGTCCAGCCGGGCGGTGGAGTAATACAGACCGCCCACGTCCTTGTTGCGCCAGCGGCGCGGCACCTTGTTGCGCACCTGGGAGCGGTGCAGATCAATCAGATACAGGGGCGCGCCGGCGTCGTGCCCGGCCACCGCGCCACGGTCGATGAGGAAATGACCCAGGTAGAAATCCCGGTGGTTCACGCCGGCGCCGTGCATGGCCCGGGCGATCTCGCCCACCCGGCGGATCAGCGCCCACTTGAAGGGCGCCGGGCCCGGGTCCAGGCGCCAGGCCTCGCCCAGCTCTTCCAGGCTGACCGTGTCGCTGAGCTCATCGGTGACCAGAAACGATTCCTGCCGCGCCGGGTTGGCGCCGCGGCAGCCGTAACCGGCGATGGTCAGGGTGTCGATGCCGGCGGCGGCCACGGCGCGGATCGCGCGCACCTCGGACATGGCGCCCAGCACCGGCGCCTTGGCCTGGGTCAGGTTCTTGATGATCTCTCGCCAGCCGATGCCGCCGTGGTACTTGAGAAAGTAAGACCGGCCGGCGGCCTCGAACCGCAGCGTGCGCCGGCCCTCGCGGGCCCGGTAGACTTCGCCGGTCTGGGTGGCGGCCTGGGCGAACGGCTCCCGCCCGCGCCAGGCGGCGGCCAGATCGTCGCGCAGGAACAGGGCCCGGGCGCTCATTGCCCTGCCCCCGGCGGCTCGCCTTCGATGGCGTCCACCGCGTGGTCGGTGAGGCTGTAGATGTCGGCCTGCTCGGCGAAGCGGGCCGCCTTTTCCCACCAGGCGGGCCGGTCCAGGGCCAGCAATTCCCGCGCGGCGGCGGCCAGCGACTCCGGGGTGGGATCGTCGAGCACCCGGCCCAGGTCCGCGTCGCGGATGTAGTCGGCGTAGCCGCAGGCGCGGGTGGTCAGCACCGGCAGGCCGGCGATGGCCGCTTCCAGCAGCACGGTGCCGGTGTTCTCGGCGTAGGCCGGGTGCACCAGCAGGTCCGCCGCCCACAGCCAGGCCGGCACGTCGTCGCGGCCGCCCATGAAGTGCACCCGCCCTTCCAGGCCCAGGCGTCGCGCCTGGCGCTGGTAGGGCGCCGCCTTGTCCTCGCCGACCACGAACAGGCGGGCGTCGCCGGGCAGCCCGGCCAGGGCCTGCAGGGCCCGGTCCAGGCCCTTGGTGCGAAAGCCGGAGCCCACGAACAGCAGCATCGGCGTCACCTCACTGATGCCCAACTCGGCGCGCAGGATGGTGCGGCGGTGCAGGTGGTCGGCGGGCTGCGCGCGGTCCCGCCGGATGCCCGGCGTCAGCGACACGAAGCGGGCGTCCGGGGTGCCGTAGTGGCGCTGGTAAAGCGCCTTCTGCGGCGGCGAGATGGAGAGCACCCCGGTGGTGGCGTCCGCCCCGAACACGGCGGCTTCCATGGCCAGCTTGCTGCGGTAGCGCGGCAGTAATGTCTTCAGGCCCTGGTAGCGGTCCGCCAGACAGCCGTCGGCGGCGTAGTACCAGTCCAGCCCCGGCATCTTGTTGAACCCCACCACCCGGTCGAAACCGTCCAGCAGCGCGGTCACGCGGCGCGCGAAATCCGCGTCGCTGGCGTGGTTGCTGCGGGCGGCGGACGGCAACGTGCGCACTTCCAGGCCGTCGACGGGGGCCGGGTCGCCGTGCCAGGCGCGGGTGAACACCGTCACTTGATGACCGCGCTCCAGCGCCTTGGTGGCGATCGCCACCATGTCCCGTTGCAGACCGCCGTAGGGAAAGTATTCGAACAGCAGGAACGCCAGCTTCATCGGCCGCCCCCCGTGGCCGGCACCCGGTCGGCGGCTCCGTCCGCTGTGACTTCCATCAACGCCTGCCAGACGCGGTGCGGCTTGAGGCTGCTGAAACAGGGCGGGTTCACCCCCTGGCCCAGGTTGCCTTGATAGGTGCACTTTTCCTGGACGCAGGGGGCGCAGGGAAACTCCGCCGCCAGGGAGCGGGCGCGCGGCCCCCAGACGCCGGTCAGGCGCGGGTCGGTGGGGCCGTACAGCGCCACGCCGGGCAGCCCGGCGGCGGCGGCCAGGTGGGCCAGGCCGGTGTCGACGGCGACGAAGCCGTCCCAGGCCAGCATCCGGTCGGTGAGCGTGGACAGGGACAGGCGCGGCAGCACCTCGACGCCGGCCAGCCCTTGCGCGATGCGCTCGGCGCGGGCGCGCTCGGTGTCGTTGCCCCACGGCAGCCACACCCGCTGGCCGGCGCCGGCGGCCCGTTCCGCCAGGGCGCGCCAATAGGCTTCCGGGTAGTGTTTGGTGGGCCAGGTGGTGCCGTGGCAGAACACCAGCTCGGCGCCGGGCCCGGCCAGCGGGCGCGGCGCGCGGGTGCGGCGCAGGCCGTAATCGGGGGCGCTGTCCGGGGCGGTGTAGCCGAGGGCGGCGGCGAACAGTTGCCGCACCCGGGTCACCGCATGGCCGTCGCGGGGCACCGGCAGCGGCCGGTCCAGCGCCAACGCCGACCAGGGCTCGCGGGCGGAGGCCTTATCCAGGCCGAACTTGGGGCCCCGCGCCAGGCGGGTGATAAAGGCGCTTTTGATCAGGCCCTGGGCGTCGATCACGGCGTCGTACTCGCGTTCGCGCAGGGCGTTCTTGAAGGTGGCCCACTCGCCGCTGCGGCGGGCGCGCCAGGGGTGCCGGCGCCAGCGACGCAGGGCGCAGGGCAGCACCCGCTCCACCGCCGGGTGGCGGCCGGCCAGGTCGGCGAAGCCCTCTTCCACCACCCAGTCCAGCCGCAGGCCGGGGATCGCCCGCGCCGCGTCGGTGATCGCCGGCAGGCTGTGGATCACATCGCCCATGGAGGAGGTTTTGATCAGCAGAACACGCATACCGCCCGTCCGTCGTGGTTCATCGCGGCACGCCCGGCAACCGTGCCAGGGCCTGAATCACCCGGTCCGGCTCCAGTTGGCGAAGACAATTGAGGTGGCCCAGCGGGCATTCGCGCTGGAAACAGGGGCTGCATTCCAGCCCCAGCCGCTCAATCGCCACCGCTTCGCCCAGCGGCGGCGTAAAGCCGGGTGAAGTGGAACCGTACACCGCCACCAGCGGCCGGCCCAGGGCGGCGGCGATGTGCATCAGGCCGGAATCGTTGCTGACCACGGCGTCGGTGACCGACAGCAGGTCCACCGCCTGCTCCAGGCTGGTGGCGCCGGCCAGGATCGCCGCCTCGCCGCGCTGGGCCTCGGGCAGCGCCTCGATGATCTGCTCGGCCACCGGCCGGTCCTTGCCGGAGCCGAACAGCCACACCCGGCCGCCCTGCCCGATCCAGTGGCGGGCCACGGCGGCGTAGTGGTATTCCGGCCAGCGTTTGGACGGGCCGAATTCGGCGCCGGGGCACAGCCCCAGCACCGGGCGGTCGTCGGCGAGCCGCTGGTCGGCGCGGGCGGCGGCCACGGCGTCACTGTCCACGCGCAGCCGGGGCGGCTGAATCGTTTCCAGGGGCGGCGGCGGCGCGTCCGCGTCCAGGGCCAGCGCCACGAAGCGCTGCACCATCAGGGGGTAACGCTCTTTGTCCAGCTTGCGCACGTCGTTGAGCAGGCCGTAGCGCATTTCGCCGCGCCAGCCGGTGCGCACCGGAACGCCGGCCCAGAACGGGATCAGGGCGGACTTGAGGGAATTGGGGAGCACGAAGGCGCGGTCGTAGCCGCCGCGCAGGGCGCGGCCTTCGGCGCGCCGCTGGCGCAGCTTCAGTTCGCCGTGGCCGAACGGCAGATCCAGTGCCTGGCGCACTTCCGGCATGCGCGACAGCAGCGGCCGGCACCAGGCCGGCGCCAGCACATCAATATCGCAGGGCCGCTGCCGCTGCAGTTCGGCGAACAGCGTCTGGGCCATGACCATGTCGCCGACCCAGGACGGGCCGACGACCAGGATGCGTGGGCGCCGCGGTTCAGACACTCAGGAAACGTGGGTCAGCCATTCCTGGTGGCGGTCGTGCTTGTCGCGCACCAGATCGAAATAGACGGTTTGCAGCTCTTCGGTGATCGGCCCGCGCTTGCCTTCACCGATGATGCGGCCGTCCAGTTCGCGGATCGGCGTCACTTCCGCGGCGGTGCCGGTGAAGAAGGCCTCGTCGGCGATGTAGAACTCATCGCGGGTAAGGCGCTTCTCGCGCACCGTGTAGCCGTGTTCCTCGGCCAGCTGGATGATGGTCTTGCGGGTGATGCCGTCCAGGCAGGAGGTCAGCTCCGGGGTGTACAGCACCTTGTCGCGGATCAAGAACACGTTCTCGCCGGAACCTTCCGCCACATAGCCTTCGTTATCCAGCAGCAGCGCTTCGTCGGCGCCGCCGGACAGGGCTTCGTTCAGGGCCAGCATGGAATTGATGTAATTGCCGTTGGCCTTGGCCTTGCACATGGTGATGTTGACGTGGTGCCGGGTGTAGCTGGAGGTGCGCACCTTGATGCCCAGCTCCAGGGCTTCCGGGCTCATGTAGGCGGGCCATTCCCAGGCGGCGACCATGACGTGCACTTTCAGGTTGTGCGCGCGCAGGCCCATGCCTTCGCTGCCGTAGAACACCATCGGCCGCAGGTAGGCGTGCGGCAGTTTGTTCTCGCGCACCGCGTCGATCTGCGCCTGGTTGATCTGTTCCTTGGTGTAAGGAATCTTCATGTTCAGGATGTGGGCGCTGTTGAACAACCGGTCGGTGTGTTCCTTGAGCCGGAAAATGGCCGGGCCCCGCGCGGTCTCGTAGGCCCGCACGCCTTCGAACACGCCCATGCCGTAGTGCAGGGTGTGGGTCAGCACATGGGTCTTGGCTTCGCGCCAAGGCACCATTTCATTGTCCAGCCAGATAAAACCGTCTCGTTGAGCCATCGACATGGCGGTCACACTCCCAATCCACAGGTAGAGCTGTTATTTCGAAAGATCGAACCAGTGTTGCCAGATCGTCCGCACGCCGTCCCGCAATTCGCGGAACTCACCGTCGCCGACGATGGACTTTTCCTTGCGCAGTGACGCGCGATGGGCCGCGGACCGGTAGGCCAGGTAGGCTTCCCGAAGCAGGCCGGCATCCTGGGCCGGCATCAATTCCAGAGCGGCGAGGGTTTCAAGCAGCCGCACATTGTCGGTGAAACGGGTCAGTTCACCGTGACGGGAGGCCCATCGTAGAACCCCGTATTGGACCATAAATTCGATATCGACGATACCACCCGGGTCCTGCTTGAGATGGAAGCAGCCGGGCTGGTTGGAGGCCAGGTGATCGACCATCTTGTCGCGCATGGCGAGCACGTCCACGCGCAGGGCCTCCTGGTCCCGCTCGCGGCACAGCACCTCGTCGCGGATCGCCTCGAAACGCTGGCGGGCACGGTTGCAACCGGCCACCACCCGGGCGCGCACCAGCGCCTGATGCTCCCAGGTCCAGGCGTCCTGCAGCTGGTATTTGCGGAACGCCTCCATGGACGACACCAGCAGCCCGGCGCTGCCGCTGGGCCGCAACCGGGTGTCCACTTCATAGAGCTGGCCGCTCATGGTGCGGGTGGAAAGAATGTGCACGATGCGCTGGCCCAGGCGGGCGTAGAACTGCTCGTTGGAGACCGGCTTGTCGCCGTCGGTGCTGCCGCCGCTGGCGGCGTCGTGCAGGAACACCAGATCCAGGTCGGAGTTGTGGCCCAGCTCGATGCCGCCCAGCTTGCCGTAGCCCACCACCACGAAGTCCGGGCTGCACGGCTGGCCGTCGTCGCGCAGCGGGCGCCCGTGGCGCTCCACCATGGGTTCCCAGGCCAGCATCACCACCTGGTTGAGAATGCTTTCCGCCAGCCAGGTCAGGTAGTCGCTGACCTTCATCAGCGGCAGCACCTCGGTGACTTCGGAGGCCGCCACGCGCAGCAGGTGGGCCTGCTTGAAGTTACGCAGCACCTCCATCTGCTGTTCCAGGTCGTCCTCGGCCACGCGCAGCAGTTGCTGGCGCAGCTCGTCGTCCAGCTGCGAGCGGGCCGGCGGTGAATACAGGGTGCTGACGTCGAGCAGTTCGTCGAGCAGCACCGGATGGCGGGCCAGGCGCTCGGCGATCCAGGGGCTGGCGCCGGACAGCTTCACCAGCTGCGTCAGCGCGCCCGGGTTTTCCACCAGCAGGGCGATATAGGCACTGCGGCGCAGCACCGATTCCACGAATGAGATCAGCCGCGCGGCGGTGACCGCGCCATGGCCCTGATAGCCGAGCGCTTCCAGCAACAGCGGCATCAGCTTGTCGAGCCGGTCGCGGCCGATGCGCTGCATGTTCTCGACGCTGCGCGAATGGCGCAGGTTCTCCAACTGATCCAACACCTCGCCGGCCTGCTGGACGCCGATCGCCTCCAGATGCGCCACCGCGGCGTCACGATCCACGTCGCCCCGCCACAGGTCGAGCAGCTCCTGGTCGCCCTCGGACACTTCCGCCTCCTGCTGGGGATCGGCGATCACCTGGCTGAAGTGGTAGCGCACCTGCTCCCGGTGGCGGCGCAGCGCCCGTTCGAACGGCGCCCGGGCGGAGAAATCCATGGCGAAGGTGAGGCGCTGCCAGCCCAGCTCGTCGTCGGGCAGGCGCTGGGTCTGGCGGTCGTTGACCGCCTGCAGGCGGTGCTCCACGTCGCGCAGAAAGACATAGGCGTCGGCCAGTTCGGCGACCACGTCCTCGGGCAGCATGCCCTCCTCCACCAGCATCGGCAGCACTTTCATCAGGTTCGGGTCGCGCAGGCTGGGCAGCTGGCCGCCGCGGATCAGCTGGAACGCCTGGACGATGAACTCCACTTCGCGGATGCCGCCGGCGCCCAGTTTGACGTCCGCCTGCATGCCCTTGCGGTTCACCTCACGCTCGATCAGGCCCTTCATTTCGCGCAGCGATTCAAACGCGCCGTAATCGATATAGCGGCGGTAGACGAAAGGGTTGAGCCGCTCGATCAGGCGCGCGCCGGCGTCCAGATCGCCGGCCACCGGGCGCATCTTGATCAGCGCGTAGCGCTCCCATTCGCGGCCCTGGTTTTCGTAGTAGCTTTCCATGGCGTCGAAGCCCACCGCCAGGGCGCCGCTCTTACCCCAGGGGCGCAGACGCATGTCGACGCGGAACACGAAACCGTCGCCGGTGGTCTGGTCGAGGGCCTTGATCAGCTGCTGGCCCAGGCGCAGGAAGAACTGGTGGTGGGTGAGATTGCGGCGTTCGCCTTCGATTTCGCCTTCGTCTTCGTAGGCGAAGATCAGGTCGATGTCCGAGGACAGGTTCAGCTCGCGGGCGCCCAGCTTGCCCATCGCCAGCACCACCAGCTTGACCGGCCGGCCCTGCTCGTCGCGGGGCGTGCCGTTGCGCTCGCAGGCCCACTGGTAGAGTTTTTCCAGGGCGGTGGCGATCAGGGTGTCGGCGAGCAACGACAGGTCCGCCACGGTGGCGTGGTAGTCCGCCAGCCCGGTGAGGTCCCGCCAGATCAGGCGCACCATATGGCGGTGGCGAAGGCGGCGCAGCGTGGCCTTGAGGGCGTCCTCGTCGTCACAGGCCATCACCGCCTGGCTGATCTCCTCGCCCAGCCGCCCGGGCTCGAGACGCGCCTTGAGCGCGCAGCCGGCCAGCCAGTCCCCCAGGTCCGCGTCGCGAATGAATTGCTCCGCCACGTAATCGGAGCCCGCCCAGACACGGGGCAGGTCTTTGAGAAGGGCGTCGGGGAGAACATGGCCCACTTCCTGGAACCGCTGCCAGTGCCGGGTCACCAACACGGAGAGTTCGTCGGGCAGGCCGGAATAGTCCGGATCAGTCATGGCCGGTATTGTCCACGGGCAAAGCGGAAAACGCCAATGTTAACGCAGTGCGCCACTCGCCGCCCCCTAGAGCAGGACGTCCTGGGAGGGGGTGACGCGCAGCACCTCTTCGATGGTGGTCAGACCCTTGGCCACTTTCTGGGCGCCGCTGATGCGCAGCGGCTTCATGCCGCCCTTGATGGCCTGCCGGGTGATCGCCTCGAGATCCGCGTTGCGCCCCACCATGCCCTTCAGGGTGCCGTGCAGCGGCATGGTCTCGTAGACGCCCATACGGCCCAGGTAGCCGGTGCCGCGACACTCCAGGCAGCCCACCGGCTGGCAGACGGTGTCCGGCACGCTCATCTTGAAGGGGCGCACCAGTTCCTGCCAGGCCGCCTCGTCGGGGCGGGTCTCGGTCTTGCAGTGCGGGCACAGGGTGCGCACCAGGCGCTGGGCCATGACGCCGATCACGGTGGCGGAGATCAAATAGGACGGCACGCCTAGGTCCGCCAGCCGGGTGATCGACGAGGGAGCGTCGTTGGTGTGCAGGGTGGAGAGCACCAGGTGGCCGGTGAGCGCCGCCTGGATCGCCATGTCCGCGGTGGCCAGGTCGCGGATCTCACCGATCATGATGATGTCCGGATCCTGGCGCAGCATCGCCTTGACGCCCTGGGAGAAGCCCACCTCGATGTTGGCCTGCACCTGCATCTGATTGAAGCTGGGCTCCACCATTTCAATCGGGTCCTCGATGGTGCAGACGTTCACTTCGCTGGTGGCCAGCTGCTTGAGGGTGGAATAGAGCGTGGTGGTCTTGCCCGAGCCGGTGGGGCCGGTGACGAACACGATGCCGTGGGTGTGGGCGGTCATCGCCTGCCAGTGCTGGTAGTCCTCCTTGCTGAAACCGAGCTGCGAGAAACTGCGCACCAGCACGTCCGGGTCGAACACCCGCATCACCATCTTTTCGCCGAAGGCGGTGGGCAGGGTGGAGATACGCAGCTCCACTTCGTCGCCGTCCGGGGACTTGGTCTTCAGGCGGCCGTCCTGGGGTTTGCGCTTCTCGGCCACGTTCAGCCGCGACAGGATCTTCAGCCGGCTGGTGACCGCCGCCATGATGGTGGCCGGCAGCTCGTAGACGTCGTGCAGCACGCCGTCGATGCGGAAGCGCATCTTGCCCAGGTCCCGGCGCGGCTCCAGATGGATGTCACTGGCGCGCTGGGAAAACGCGTACTGCAGAATCCAGTCGACGATATTGACGATGTGCTGGTCGTCCGCGTCCGGGTGGCCCTTGCCCACTTCCAGCAGCTGCTCGAAGTTGGTGATGCCGGAAAGCTCCTGGCCGCCGCTGCGGGCGGCGCCGGCGATCGAGCGGCTCAGGTTGTAGAACTCGATGCGGTAGCGGCGCAGTTGCTCCGGGTTGGCGAACACCACCTCCAGGGCGCGGTCGCCCAGCACCTGCTTGAGATGCTCCTGCCAGTCCGGTTTGAAGGGCTGATCGCAGGCCACCACCACCCGGTCGCGGTGGCTTTCCACGGCGACGATGCCGTGCCGTTCGGCGAACGCGTAGCTCATCACCCGGGTGATCTGATCCACATCCACCTTGAGCGGGTCGATGTGATAGAGGGGCAGGCCGCTTTTCGCCGCCAGCCAGTCGCTGAGGAATTCCACGTCCATGATGCGCTGGCCGTGGGCGCGGTCCACCAGGCGGTACTTGGCCACCACCTGCAACGGGTGCCAGTTGAGTTCCTTGTTTTCCCTGGGCGTGGTGGAAATAACGTTGAACTCTTCCCGGGTCACGCGCTGCTCGTCGAGCAATTCGCGCATTACCCAGCGAACGTCCACTTCCTGGCCGCGCAGATGCGCGGGAACGGCGCTGGCATTCACGGTGGTGCTCCCCCGTCTTTTGATTGTCTGTATCCGTTTGCCGATTACTGTAGACCGAGCCGGCACTTGCCGCCATCCCCGTTCCGGAGGAACCTGAACCAGGCCCGCCCAGGCGGGCTCCGGGCGGGGCGTTGGAATTGACGGAAGCTTCCCTCTATACTCGCGCCCCATCATTATGACCGTTCCGTTACAGGGTAGTCCCATGTCCTTCGGAAGCTCGATCGCCGGCCTGTTCGGCCGCTCACCGATCAAACCGCTGCAACAGCACTACGACACCGTGCACGAATGCGCACTGGGCCTGGGCGAGTTCTTCGCCGGGGTCAGCAGTAACGACTGGGAAAAGGCCAAGGCCGCCCGTCAGCGCATCGCCGACCTGGAAAACCAGGCGGACACCCTGAAAAAAGAATTCCGCCTCAATCTGCCGAAAAGCCTGTTCCTGCCGGTGTCCCGCACCGACCTGCTGGAGCTGGTGAGCGTCCAGGACAAGGTGGCCAACAAGGCCAAGGACATCGCCGGCCTGATGCTGGGCCGGCAAATGACCATTCCGCAGCCCATCGCCGAGGCCATGAACGTCTATCTGCAAGGCGCCATCGAGACCTCGGCCCAGGCCCAGAAAGCGATCAACGAACTCGACGAACTGGTGGAAACCGGCTTCAGCGGCCGCGAGATCCAGCTGGTCGAGGAGCTGATCGAGGACCTGGACCGGCTGGAACGGGCCAACGACGAGCAGCAGATCCAGATCCGTTCGCAGCTGTTCAAGCTGGAATCCGAGCTGCCGCCGGTGGACGTGATCTTCCTGTACAAAATCATCGAGTGGATCGGCGATCTGGCCGACCGCGCCCAAAAAGTGGGCGGCCGCCTGCAACTACTGCTGGCCCGCTAAAGCCTGACCCAAGCACCCTGACCAGAGGTTCGCTATGGAGTGGATGCTCGAACACAGCATGCTGATGCTGATCATCGCCGGCGCGGTCGGCTTTCTTATGGCGTGGGGCGTGGGCGCCAACGACGTGGCCAACGCCATGGGCACCTCGGTGGGGGCGGGCGCCCTCACCGTCGGACAGGCGGTGATGATCGCCATCGTCTTCGAGTTCGCCGGCGCCTATCTGGCCGGCGGCGAGGTGACCGCCACGGTGCGCAAGGGCATCGTCGATGCCAGCGTCTTCAGCGAGACACCGCACTATCTGGTCTACGGCATGCTGTCGGCGCTGCTGGCGGCGGGCATCTGGCTGGTGGTGGCGTCCTGGTTCGGCTGGCCGGTGTCCACCACCCACTCCATCGTCGGCGCCATCGTCGGCTTCGCCGCCGTCGGCGTGGGTATGGACTCGGTGCACTGGGACAAGGTCGGCTCCATCGTCGCCAGCTGGGTGACCTCGCCGCTGCTGGCCGGCTTCATCTCCTTCTTTCTGATCAAGAGCGTGCAACGCCTGGTGCTCAACCAGGACGACCCCTTCCAGCGCGCCAAGAAAGTGGTGCCCTTCTATATGTTCATGGTCGGTTACGTGATGACCGCCGTGACCCTGGTCAAGGGCCTCAAACACATCGGTCTGGACATCAGCTTCGCCGCCAGCCTGGGCTGGGCGTTGGTCGGCGGCCTGATCGTGGCGGTGATCGGCGCCAGCATTCTCAGCCGCATCCAGCCTGACCCGGAAGCCGACAAGGATTTCCGCTTCCACTCCGTGGAGCGCATCTTCGCGGTGCTGATGATCTTCACCGCCTGCGCCATGGCCTTCGCCCACGGCTCCAACGACGTGGCCAACGCGGTGGGCCCGCTGGCCGCCATCAACAGCGTGATCGCCAGCGGCGGCCAGATCGGCAAAGAAGCCGCCATGCCCAGCTGGATCCTGCTGGTGGGCGCCATGGGCATCGTGTTCGGCCTGGCGATTCTCGGCGCCCGGGTGATGGCCACCGTGGGCACCAAGATCACCGCCCTGACCCCCAGCCGCGGCTTCGCCGCCGAGCTCGGCGCCGCCACCACCGTGGTGCTGGCGTCCGGCACCGGCCTGCCGATCTCCACCACCCACACCCTGGTGGGCGCGGTGCTCGGCGTCGGCATGGCGCGCGGCATCGGTTCCCTGAACCTGCGCACCGTGGGCACCATCTTTACCTCCTGGGTGGTGACGCTGCCGGCGGGCGCCCTGCTTTCCATTCTCTTCTTCTACTTCTTCAAGGGTCTGTTCGGGGCCTGAGGCGGCTCTGGCGGGAGCGGGCCCTGCCCGCTCCCACAGGCCTTGCCTGCTGAATCTGATCTGGTCCGCACCGCCCGGCGGTGGCTATACTCCCCCAATGTCATCGAGCCCAGAGAATCCCGTGCCCAGCACCCCCAGCGCCAGCGACCAGGTCAACTGGTTCCGTAATTCGTCGCCGTACATCAACGCCCACCGCGGGCGCACCTTCGTGGTGCTGCTCGGCGGCGAGGTGCTGGACACGCCGCGCCTGCCCACCCTGGTGCACGACCTGGCGCTGCTCAACGCCCTGGGCGTGAAACTGGTGCTGGTGCACGGCGCCCGGCCGCAGATCAGCCAGCGGCTGGAAGCCGCCGGTCTGGAAAGCCGCTTCGAGCACCACACCCGCATCACCGACAGCAACGCCCTGGAGGCGGTGATGGCGGCGGTGGGCGCCCTGCGCTTGAAGCTGGAAGGCCTGTTCTCCATGGGGCTGGCCAACTCGCCGATGCACAACGCCGCGATCCAGCTGATCAGCGGCAACTTCGTGATCGCCAAACCGGTGGGCGTGCGCAACGGCTTTGACTACCAGCACACCGGCGAGGTGCGGCGCATCGAAGTGGACGCCATCCGCCAGCAGATGGACGCCGGCAATGTAGTGCTGCTGTCGCCGCTGGGCAGCTCGCCCACCGGCGAGCTGTTCAACCTGAACGCCGAGGACGTGGCCTCCACCGCCGCCATCGCCCTGGGCGCCGACAAGATGATCGTGCTCGGCGACGGCATCCGCATCGAGGACAGCCAACAGCGCCTGCTGCGCGAGCTGTCGCCCCAGGAAGCCGGCCGGCTGCTGGGCGAGGAGCGCTTCACCGACAGCGCCGTGGAACGCCAGCTCACCGCCGCCTACCACGCCGCCAGCAACGGCGTGGCGCGGGCCCACCTGCTCGACGCCAGCGAAGACGGCGCCCTGCTCAAGGAGCTGTTCACCCGCGACGGCTGCGGCACCATGGTCACCCGGGAAACCTACGAAACCCTGCGCGGCGCCCGCATCGACGACGTCGGCGGCATCCTCGAGCTGCTCGAACCCCTGGAGCAGAACGGCGTTCTGGTGCGCCGCTCACGGGAACTGCTGGAAAACGAAATCCAGCGTTTCGTGATCATCGAACGGGACGGCATGGTGATCGCCTGCGCGGCGCTCTACCCGTTCGCCGCCGACCACACCGGCGAGCTGGCCTGCGTGGCCGTGCACCCGCACTACCGCAACAGCGAGCGCGGCCTGCAGATGCTGCGCTACCTGGAACGGCGCGCCCGGGAGCAGGGCCTGAAAACCCTGTTCGTGCTCACCACCCACACCGCCCACTGGTTCCGCGAGCAGGGTTTCGACCCGGCCGGCGTGGAAGCCCTGCCCGAGCAACGGCAGCAGCTCTACAACTGGCAGCGCAACTCCAAGGTGTTCGTGAAGCGTCTCTAGCGGATAGCGCACGCATATCGGCCTTTAGCCCGGGGTGCGCTACAATCCTCGCTTTCCGATCCGAAAGCGAAGAGACCACCATGCCCCAGTACCGCTCCCGCACCACCACCCATGGCCGCAACATGGCCGGCGCCCGGGCGCTTTGGCGCGCCACCGGCATGAAGGACGATGACTTCGGCAAACCGATCATCGCCATCGCCAACTCCTTCACCCAGTTCGTGCCCGGGCACGTGCATCTGAAGGACATGGGCCAGCTGGTGGCCGGGGAAGTGGAAAAGGCCGGCGGCATCGCCAAGGAATTCAACACCATCGCGGTGGACGACGGCATCGCCATGGGCCACGACGGCATGCTCTATTCGCTGCCCAGCCGCGACATCATCGCCGACTCGGTGGAGTACATGGTCAACGCCCACTGCGCCGACGCGCTGGTGTGCATTTCCAACTGCGACAAGATCACCCCGGGGATGCTGATGGCCGCCATGCGCCTGAACATTCCGGTGATCTTCGTCTCCGGCGGCCCCATGGAAGCGGGCAAGACCAAACTGGGCGAGCACAAGCTGGATCTGGTGGACGCCATGGTGATGGCCGCCGACGACAAGGTGGACGACGCCACCGTGGCTGAGGTGGAACGCTCCGCCTGCCCCACCTGCGGCTCCTGCTCCGGCATGTTCACCGCCAACTCGATGAACTGCCTGACCGAGGCGCTGGGTCTGTCGCTGCCCGGCAACGGCTCGCTGCTGGCCACCCACGCCGACCGCCGCGAGCTGTTCCTGGAAGCCGGCCGCCGCATCGTCGATCTGGCCAAGCTGTATTACGAGCAGGACATGGAGAGCGTGCTGCCGCGCAACATCGCCTCCTTCAAGGCGTTCGAGAACGCCATGAGCCTGGACATCGCCATGGGCGGCTCCACCAACACCGTGCTGCACCTGCTGGCGGCGGCCCAGGAAGGCGGCGTGGACTTCACCATGGAGCACATCGACCGGCTCAGCCGCAAGGTGCCGTGCCTGTGCAAGGTGGCGCCGGCCACCCAGAAATACCATATGGAAGACGTGCACCGCGCCGGCGGCGTGATGGGCATTCTCGGCGAACTGGACCGGGCCGGCCTGCTGCACCGCGACCTGCCCATGGTGCATTCCGCCACCGTGGCCGAGGCGCTGGAACACTATGACGTAATGCGGACCGGCGACGCCGGGGTGAAGAAGATGTTCACCGCCGGGCCGGCGGGCATCCCCACCCAGACCGCGTTCAGCCAGGACACCCGCTGGGAAAGCCTGGACACCGACCGCGCCGAGGGCTGCATCCGCGATCTGGAGCACGCCTACAGCCGCGACGGCGGCCTGGCGGTGCTGTACGGCAACATCGCCGAGCGCGGCTGCATCGTCAAAACCGCCGGCGTGGACGATTCCATCCTCACCTTCAGCGGCCGGGCGCGGGTGTTCGAGTCACAGGATTCGGCGGTGCGCGCCATCCTCGGTGACGAGATCGTCGCCGGCGACGTGGTGGTGATCCGCTACGAGGGACCGAAAGGCGGCCCGGGCATGCAGGAAATGCTCTACCCCACCAGCTACCTGAAATCCAAGGGTCTGGGCAAAAGCTGTGCGCTGCTCACCGACGGCCGCTTCTCCGGCGGCACCTCCGGGCTGTCCATCGGCCACGCCTCGCCGGAGGCCGCCGAGCAGGGCGCCATCGGCCTGGTCCGCGAGGGCGATATGATTGACATCGACATCCCCAACCGCACCATCCAGTTGCGCGTGGACGACGCCGAGCTGGCCCAGCGCCGGGAAAAAATGGACGCCAGCGGCAAGCTCGCCTGGCGCCCCCGCGAGATGCGCCAACGCAAGGTGTCCACGGCCCTGAAGGCCTACGCCGCCCTGACCACCAGCGCCGACCGCGGCGCGGTGCGCGATCTCAGCCAGATCGGCGAGTAAACACAGACACAGCGACCACAGGGAAGGAGCCGCCATGAGCCGCCTACAGCGCAAATTGATGCCGGTCGCGGCCGGCCTGATCACCGGCGCCGGCACCCAACGCTGGCGCCACCGGCTGGCGGAGTGGCGGCGGCGCCTGCGCGGCCGCCCCCACGAGGCGACTTTTTACTTCCGCATCGACGACCCCTACTCCTGGCTGCTGGCCCAGGTGCTGCCGCGCTTCGCCGAGCACTTCGGCGTGCGCGTCACCCCCCGGGTGATGCTCTACCTGGACCGCTCCATGTACCCGGAGCCGGACATGCTGCGCGAGCTGGCGCCCCGGGACGCCGCCGCCCTGGCCGGGCTGCACGATCTGAGCTTCCCGGCGGACTGGCGCATCCCCGACCGGGAGACCGCCCTGGCGGCCACCCGCTGCCTGCTCAAACACGAACACGACGAGCGCTTCTGGAGCCTGGCCCACGCGCTGTCCGACGCGCTCTGGCGCGGCGACCAGGAGGCCCTGCAACGGCTGGTGAAAGACCACGGCCAGCAGCCCGAGGACCAGGCCCAACTGGCCCTGGAAGCGCGCCGCGACCAGTTCCTGAAGGACGGCCACTACCTCACCGGCACCCTGCATTACGGCGGCGAGTGGTACTGGAGCCTGGAGCGCCTGGACCACCTGGCCCGCCGCCTGGAGACCCTGGGCCAGGGCGGCGGTCCCTGGCCGCTGGATTACGGCCGCGCCAAACAGGCACTGTTGCCCGGCGCTCCGGCGGCCCCGGCCGACGACGGTGAAGCGCGGCCTGAGCTGGAGATGTTCTTCTCGTTCCGCAGCCCCTATTCCTATATCGCCCTGCCCCGCGCCTACGCCCTGGCCGACCACTACGGCCTGACGCTGCGGCTGCGCCCGGTGCTGCCGATGGTGATGCGCGGGCTGAGCGTGCCGCGCGCCAAGCGCTTCTACATCCTCACCGACGCCGCCCGCGAGGCGCGCCTGCACGAGGTGCCGTTCGGCCGCGCCTGCGACCCGCTGGGCAAGGGCGTGGAGCGTTGCATGGCGCTGTGGCCGTTCGCGGAGAAAGAGGGCCGTTTGCGCGAATGGCTGCTGCACGCCGGCGAAGGCATCTGGAGCCAGGGCGTGGACGCGGCCAGCGACGCCGGCCTGCGCAAGCTGGTCACGGCGGCGGGCATGAACTGGAACCGGGCACGCCGCTGGCTGGACGACGACCAGTGGCAGCGCGACGCCGAGGCCAACCGGGAAGCCATGGTGGCCGCCGGCAGCTGGGGCGTGCCCAGCTTCCGCGTCAACGGCCGCCTGGTGTGGGGCCAGGACCGCTTTGCCCTGATTGAACAGACATTACAATCCGGTCATTGATCGCGGCCCGGAATATAGCGACTGTAGGCGCGGGCAAAGCCCGCACCCACAAACAAAGAAGAGGCGGATAACAATGACGTTAGCGTATTGGTGTGTTCTGGCGGCGATTCTGCTGCCCTATGCCTTCACCGGCTTCGCCAAGTTCCAGGGCGGTTTCGGGCTCAACGAGAACAAGAACCCCCGCGAGTTTCTGGAAAAACTGAGCGGCGCCCGCAAGCGCGCCCACTGGGCCCAGCAGAACAGCTTCGAGATTCTGCCCGGTTTCGCCGCGGCGGTGATCATCGCCCACCTGGCCGGCACCGCGCCGCAGGCCACCATCGACGGCATCGCGCTGGCGTTCGTGCTCAGCCGGGTGCTGTTCGGCATCTGCTATATCGCCGACTGGGCCAGCGCCCGCTCCCTGGTGTGGTTCTTCGGCATGGGCTGCATCGTCGCCCTGTTCGTGGGCGTGGCCGGCTGAGCCGACCCCCGCTGATGACCTTCCGCGTGGGGATCAACCGCCGTCATGTCTTGAACTGCGCGCCGGATGTCCCCATCCTCACCGCGGCCCGCGAAGCGGGCTTCGGTTTTCCACACGCCTGCCGCAACGGCGTCTGCCTGCGCTGCCAGGGCCGCCTCACGGTCGGGGCGGTACGCCACGGCGGCAGCGGCGACATCATCCACGCCCACGAACCCGGTGCCGACCGGGTGCTATACTGCGTGGCCATTCCGATCAGCGATTGCGAGATCGACGTGCCAGAGACGACCGCACCGGGCGAGCTGCCCGTGCACCAAGTGCAATGCCAGATTATCGAGCGCGAGCCGCTCAACCACGACGTGACCCGCGTATGGCTGCGCCTGCCCGCCGGTAAGGCAATACGCTGGCACGCCGGCCAGTACCTGACGCTGGTGCTGCCCCACGGCGAGTATCCGTTCTCCATCGCCAATCCGCCCGGCGGCCGGGATCTGGAGCTGCACGTCCGCCACGGCGACGACAACAGCGCCGCCCACGCCATCATGGCGGACCTGAACGATCGGGCCACGGTGACCGTGAGCCTGCCCGGCGGCCGCCGCTTTATCGACCGGGCCCTGGACCGGCCGCTGTGGTTCATCTGCGGCTCCACCGGCTTCGCGCCGGTGAAGGCGATGATCGAGCGGCTGATCGAGCTGGACTACCCGCACCCGGTGCGCCTGTTCTGGGGCGCCCGCGTGGAGGAAGATCTCTACCTGCCGGACCTGCCCGCGCAGTGGCGCCGCCAGCTGGCGGATTTCCACGCGGTCACCGCGCTGTCGGACATGAGCCGCCCCGGCCACGCCCAGGGCCTGGTCCACGAAGCCGCCCTGGAAGCCCTGGCCGAACCGCTGGCGCCGCTGTTCTATGTGGGCGGCTCCCCGGCCATGGCCTGGTCGGTGTTCGACGACCTGGTGGCGGAAGGCGTGCCGGCCAAGAACATCCACTCCGACGTGTTCGATTACGCACCGCGCTAGACCTCCTTGTGGGAGCGGGCCCCGCCCGCGAAAGGCAAGCGCGGCTTGCCGGCAAAGGTTGCCCCGCAGGATTCCAGAGACCTTTAAAAGCAACTTGTTAACGACGCCTCTGGGATCCTGCCGGCCGGTTGCACCGGCCTTTCGCGGGCGGGGCCCGCTCCCACAGGGTGCTCCGGATCACAGGTCCAGCTTGCGGCTGATCACCCCCGGTCGGCACAATGAGCCATCGTTCATCGACGGTTACCCCATGGAAGAAGCCCGCCGACAGTCGTCCGACACCCTGGTGCCGTGCCCGCAGTGCGACCTGATCCTGTCGGTGGCGCCGCCGGCGCCGGGGGAATGGGTACGCTGCCCGCGCTGCCGCCACCCGCTGGCGCGGCACACCGTCAACGACCAGACCAGCCCGGCCCTGGCCGCCAGCGCCCTGATCCTGCTGGCCGTGGCGCTGGCGTTCCCCTATATCCGTTTCGAGAAGAACGGCGTCAGTGACCAGATGGGCTTGCTGGACGCCGCCACCCAGCTGGCCGCGTTCCATCACCCGGCCCTGGCGGTGGTGGTGTTCGCCACCATCGTGGTGGTGCCGGCCTGTTTTCTGGTGGCGCTGCTGTGGGTGCACGCCAGCCTGGCGCGCGCCACGCCGCTGGCCGGCACGGCGATGCTGGTGCGCGCGCTGCCGCGCTGGCGCCCCTGGATGATGGCCGATGTGTTCGCCATCGCCGCCCTGGTCAGCCTGATCAAGATCGCCGGCATGGCCCAGGTCACCCTGAAACCGGGCTTCTGGGCGTTCTCCGGCTTCGCGCTGGCGCTGCTGGTGACCGTGCAGCGTTTGCATCCGCTGGCGCTGTGGGTGCGCCTTACCGGGCCGCCGCAGGCGCCGCCGGGCACCCGGCCCGGCCTCACCGCCGGCGAACAGGGGCTGATCGGCTGCGAGCAGTGCGGCCAGCTGCAACCGGTCGACGGCCACAGCCGTTGCCGGCGCTGCGGCGGCGCCCTGCACCCGCGCCGGCCGGCCAGCCTGCAACGCACCTGGGCGCTGCTGATCGCCGCCACCCTGTGCTGCTTCCCGGCGCACCTGTATCCGATCATGACCACCACCAGCCTGGGCAACACCCAGCCGGCCACGATCATTTCCGGGGTGATGCAGTTTCTTTCCCACGGCGACTGGCCGATCGCCTTGATCATCTTCTCCGCCAGCGTTCTGGTACCCTTTGGCAAGATCATGGCGCTCGCCTGGCTGTGCCTGGCGGTGCGCCGCGGCGCGCCGGTGGATATGCACGCGCAGATGCGCCTTTACCGAATCACCGAATGGGTGGGCCGCTGGTCGATGATCGACGTGTTCGTGGTCGCCATCGTGGTCGCCCTGGTGCGCCTGGGTAACCTGATGTCGATCACCCCGGGCCCCGGCGGCGTCGCCTTCGCCGCCGTGGTGGTGCTGACCATGCTGGCCGCGTTCAGTTTCGACCCGAGGCTGCTGTGGGACCGCCAGCCGCCCAGTGACGCGCCGTCCGACCCGGCGCGACCCGCAACCCCGACAATGGCAGAACGATGACCTCCAAGCCCTCCCGCGCCATCGCCGAAACCTTGCCCCGCCTGTCACCGGTGTGGCTGATCCCGCTGGCCGCTCTGCTGATCGGCCTGTGGCTGGCGTTCGATCACCTGTCCGGACAGGGCCCCACCATCACCCTCAAGATGGACGACGCGGAAGGCATCGAAGCCGGCAAAACCGCGATCAAGACCCGCAGCGTGCAGGTGGGCACGGTGGAATCCGTGTCCCTGTCCGAGGACCTGCGGCACACCCTGGTCACCGCCCGCATGCAGGACGGCAGCGACCGCATGCTCAACGAGGACACCCGTTTCTGGGTGGTCAAACCGCGCATCGGCCGCGAGGGCATCAGCGGGCTGGGCACGGTGTTGTCCGGCGCTTACATCGAGCTGCTGCCCGGCGACAGCGACGAGAAGAAACGCCGCTTCACCGTGGAAGACCAGCCGCCGGTCACCGAGGCCGGCGCCGAAGGGCTCTACCTGACCCTGTTCAGCGAACCCGGCAACAGCGTCACCACCGGCGACCCCATCACCTTCCGCAGCCTGACCGTGGGCCGGGTGGTGGAAACCGAATTCCTGGCCGACGAAAAGCGCATCCGCCACCGCATTTTCGTGGAGCAGCCCTACGACGTGCTGGTCACCGACACCACCCGTTTCTGGAGCGTGTCCGGGGTCGGCTTCCAGCTCGACACCCAGGGCTTCCGGGTCAACCTGCAGTCCCTGGAGACGCTGCTCGGCGGCGGCGTCTCCTTCGGCGTGCCCGACGACACCATGCCCGCCGGCACGCCGGTGGAAGACGGCCGCGAATACACCCTCTACCCGGATCAGGAAGCGGCCCGCCGCGGCCTGTTCGACCAGTACCTGGAATACGTGCTGCTGGTGGAGGACACCGTGCGCGGCCTGCGCCGGGGCGCGCCGGTGGAATACCGGGGCGTGCGGGTGGGCACCGTGGAACAGGTGCCCTGGCGGTTCACCGCGGAACAACCGGATTCGCTCAACCGCTTCTCGATTCCGGTGCTGATCCGCATCGAACCGCAGCGCATCGCCGGCGACGGCGACGTGCTGCTGGACGACTGGCGCCGGCGCATGGAGCGCATGTTCCAGCGCGGCCTGCGCGCCAGTCTGAAATCCGGCAACCTGCTCACCGGCGCCCTGTTCGTGGACGTACAGGTGCACCAGGATGCCCCGGAATATCGCGATGAACGCTTCGAGAACGTGCCGGTGTTCCCCACCGTATCCGGCGGGCTGGCGCAGATCGAAGGGCAGATCGCCCAGCTTCTGGAAACCCTCAACGGCCTGCCGCTGCAGGACATCGCCGAAGGCCTGGACCGCAACCTGGCGGCCTCGGAAGGCGCCCTGCGGGAAATCGCCGCCACCGCCGACCGGCTCGAAAAACTGCTCGGCGGGTCGGACATGCAGCGCCTGCCCGGCCGCCTCAACGACACGCTGTCCTCCCTGGAAGACACCCTGGACGGCCTGTCCGCCGGCGGCGACGGCCGCCAGATCGGCGACACCCTGCAGCGCCTGGAAAAAGTATTGCGCGACGTGGAGCCGGTGCTGCGCACCCTGCGCCAGCAACCCAATGCTCTGATCTTCCAACACGATCCGCCGGCGGATCCCGTGCCCAAGGCCCAGCCCCATGACTAACCGTTCAACGCTTCCCCTCGCCGCGCTGCTGCTGGCCATCAGCGCCCTGCTCGGCGCCTGCGCCAGCGGCGGCCCGGCCAGCGAACACAGCTACCTGCTGCCCGCCGCCGGCGAGCCCGCCGCCAGCGACCGGCTGCCCCGGGTGCGGGTGGACGTGGCCGGCTACCTGGACCAGGCCGGCCTGGTGGTGGAAACCGCGCCCACCTCGGTGCACGCCGCCCGCCAGCACCTCTGGGCGGAACCGCTGCCGAGCCAGCTACGGCGCGCCCTGCGCCACCACCTGGCCGCCGCCGGCGCGCCCACCCGGGGCCGCCTCGGCGTCAGCGTGACCCGCTTCCAGGGTACCGCCGACGGCAACGCCCGCGTCAGCGGCCAGTGGCACTACCGGGCCGAGCCCTCGGAGCAAGAGGAAAGTCTGGAGCGAAGCGGCCGCTTCGACCTCACCCGCCCCCTCAGCCGGGACGGCTACCCGGAGCTCGTCACCCGCCTCGACGCCGCCTGGCGGGCGGTCGCCCAGCAGATCGCCGACGCACTCCGGTAGCTAACTTTGTGGGAGCGATTTGTGGGAGCGGGCCCAGCCCGCGAAAGGGTGGCGCCAGCCACCCGGCAGGATTCCAGAGACCCTTCTCTGGAAGCTCACGCCCTCCATCCGGGGTCGCGTGTCTGTGTTCTGCCCTTCCGGGAACGCTGTGAATACGTCCCTGTACGCTCCCTGTCGAACGTCCTGTTCTCCAGGGTCCCGGAAGGGCAGAACACAGACACGCTTGCTTGGTGGCATCCAGGGCCCCGGGTTATCGCTGGCGCCGAACCTTTCTATAGAATGGGGTTTTGTGGGAGCTTGCCTTGCAAGCGAAAGGCCGGCAAAGCCGGCCGGCGGGATTCCAGAGACGCTGTTTGTGCCGCCGTTAGCAATCTCTCTGGCATCCTGCCGGGAGCTTCGCTCCCTTTCGCGGGCCGGGCCCGCTCCCACAAACCGAGCTTCGTAGAATGGTCCGGGCGGCTTTTGTGACCCGTGGCGGTGACGCTGCCAAGTGAGCGGGGCAATGGTGGTGCCTGGAGGGAGCTGTTTGGCCAGGGAGGGCCAAACTAACAGCGGCCAGGGGTGAGGCAAGCGTGTTGCGAAGCACTGCTTCGCGCGCCGCCGAACGCCGCCCATCTGTGATGGGTGGCCGGGCCCGCTAGCGGGGCTTGAGCGATCCCGGAAGGCACCACCATTGCACCGCGTCTCCGATACGGAGCACCGGACACCTGAAGAACCAGGTCTCTGGGATCCTGCCGGGTGGCTGAAAGCCACCCTTTCGCGGGCTGGGCCCGCTCCCACAAGCCCACCAACCCGGTCAGGGCAGTGGGAGATCGGGGAGCTGGCCGTCGAGTTCGGCGACGCGGCGTTCCAGGACCTTGGCGGCTTTGACCTGATCGCCCAGCGCCAGGTAGAGCCGCGACAGCTCCGCCAGGGCGGTGGCGCTCTGGCTGGAATTGGCCGCCGCTTCGAAGAAGTTCTGCGCCTTGCCCCACAGCCGCGCCTTGAGCGCCACCCGCCCGGCGGTGACCAGCACCGCCGCGTTGCCGGGGCGGTCCACCAGCCACTTTTCCAGGTTCTGCAGCAGTTCGTCCGGGGACACGTCGTCGATGGCTTCCAGCACCGGCGGCAGGCGGTCGTCCCAGTCCCGTTCCAGCTGCTCCTTGACCAGCGACAGGGCGCGGCTACCTTCACCGAGCTGCGCCAGGAAGCCGGCGTAACGGGCCACCATGGCCGGATCCTGCTTGAGCGCGCTGGGCACCTGCTTCCACAGGTCACGCAGCTCCCGGGCGCGGCTGTCGCCGTCGTTGAAGCCCGGCTTCTGCGCCAGTTGCTGCACCCGGGCCAGCCAGGCGCGGCGCTCGCGGCGGGCCGCGTAGGCGTCGCCGAGGGCGCGGCGCAGACGCGGTGCCAGGGCGCACAGCGCCGGCCAGTCGCGCTCGCGTTCCAGCACGTCGGCGTATAGCGCCAGAATGCGTTTGTTGCCGGGCGCCTGTTCCACCAGACCTTTCAGCTCCCGGTGGGCGGCGGCCGGGCGGCCGTCGTCGAGGGCAAAGCGGGCCCGCATCAGGCCACTGAAGCTGTCGCCCCGGCGGCTCTTGGCGGCGTTTTGCAGGTACTCTTCCAGGGCCTCGCCGTCGCCGCGCTGGCGGGCGCATTCCGCCGCCAGCAACCAGGCCACCAGGGGCCAGTCTCCGTCGCGGCCGGCGGCGGTGAGCAGCCGTTCGGCCTTATCCAGTTCGCCGTCCATCAGCAGAATAAAGCCGCTTTTCAGGCGGCGGCGGGCCACGCCGCGGCGAAACCGCCGGGTGGCGCGCACCGGCTCCGCCAGGTTCCAGGCCAGGTTGCCCAGCAGGGTCAGAACAACCAGAGCCACCGCGCCCAGGATCAGCGCCAGCAGCGCGAAGCCGAGCGTGGACTCCAGGCGCCATTGGTCGCGGATCACCAGCAGGTAGCCGGAATCGGCGGCCATCCAGCGGCCCAGGAAGGTGGCCGCCAGCAGGACGACGACAATCAGCAGCAGCGCTTTTTTCATCGGCCGGCCTCCCCGGCCGTGCCGTCACCGCCGCTTTTCAGCAGGTCGCGCTTGAGGCCGCGCACCGCGTCCAGGCCGGCGCCGATTTCCGGCAACGCCTGCTCCACCTGCTGGCCGCCCAATTCCTCCAGGGCGGCGCGCATCTGGCGCACCCGGCCCTGATCTTCCTGGAACCACTGGTTGAGCATGGCGGCGGCGTTATCCAGCGCCTGCCGGTAGGCCTGCACGCGCCGCTGCATCAGCGCCAGCTGCGCCTGCTGCAGGCTGGCGTCCAGGGTCAGGCGCACGGTGGACGCCTGGGTTTCGGTGAGCGGCAGCGGCACCTCGCCTTCGTGGCGGCGCACCGTCACCGGCAGATGGTTGAGCAGCCGCTGCCACCAGCCGGCGTCCTGTTCGGTGTCCTCGGCGGGCGGCGCCTGGCGCTCCGGCACCGCCAGCTCCGGGATCAGCGCCTGCAGCGCGCCGAGGCGCAGTACCATGGCCTCGACGTCCACCTGGCGGGCGCCGTTGAGTTTTTCGATGTCCACCGCCAGCGCCTTGCGGGCCGGCAGCGCCTGCGGGTCGTCGAGACGCGCCAGGGTCTGGTCCGCGGCCTGCAGCAGGCGGCGTGCGGCCTCGGCGTCGCCGGTGAGCATCAGGCGCTGGCCGGCCAGCGCGGCCAGGGATTCCGCTTCGTTGATCAGCCACAGACGCTGCCCGCCCTGGCGCACATCGGCCAGGGCCTCCCGGTCGCGGGCGCGGGCCGCTTCGATGCGGTCCTGGGATTCGCGTATTTCCTGAAGCGCCCGGTCGCGGCGCTGGGATTCCCGGTTCAGTTCACTGCGCAGGTCGCTGATCTCGCCCTGGCTGTCCCGGCGGTCCTGCTCCAGCACCCGCCATTGTTGCCAGCCCCACCAGCCGGCGGCGGCCAGAGCGGCGAGGACAATAAGCACGATAAGCAGCGGCCAGAGGCTCAAGCCCTGCTGGCGGTGAAAAGCGCGGTGCGTCATGGGGTCTCCCTTTTGTTGTTGCCGCCGGCGGCGGACGATCCCGGTCGTTCCCTAGAAAAGCTGGTGGCGGAATGGGTAAACGATAAAGAGACCGACCGGCGCCGTCCAACCTCTTATGGTCACACGTTCGCGCCGGAAGGCCCCGTCAAGACGGCGGCACGGCCGCCAGCATGTCGCTGTCATGGGCGCTGGCGGCCACCTCCAGCGGCCCCGGATGCTGCTCGGCCACGGCGGCGGCCACCCGCTCGCCGGCGGCGATCACCGTGGCACCGGCGGGCACCAGCGCGGCCATCGCCCGCCAGCCCTCGACGCTGGTGATCATCACCGTATCGGCGCCTTCGGGCCAGTGGCGGCCGGGGGCGGGCAGGCGCCGGTAGAACGGCACCACGTCCACGCCGGCGCCTTTTTCCCGCAGCCGCGCCGCCAGCCAGTCGCGGCCGCTGTCGCCCCGGCAGATCAGAATACGTTTTTCCGCCACCGAGGCCAGGCAGGGCAACGCCAGCACCGCCTCGGAATTAAAGCCGCTGCGCGGGTATTCCGGAGTCAGCCAGGCGTCGCGGATCACCGCGGCGGTGGACTCCCCCACCGCCAGCCAGTGCACCCCCACCGGCCACTGCGGCCAGAGGTCGGCGAAGGCGTTCAGGGCATGGTGAGCGGCGTTGGCGCTGACGAAAAACACCGCGTGGTAGAGGTCCAGATCGAACAGCAGCCGGCGGTGGGCGTCGGCCAGCGGCAGCGGCTCGATGGCCAGCGCCGGCACCGCCCAGGCCCGATGGCCGGCGTCCACCAGCCGCGCCGCCAGGGGCTCGCCCTGGCCGGCGGGCCGGGTTACCACCACGGCACGGCTCATGCGCGGTCGTACAGCTCGCGCAGGATCCGGTCGGCGCCCTGCTCCAGCAGCGATTCGGCGATGCCGATGCCCAGCGCCCGGGCGTCGGCGCGCGGGGCCCGGGCCTCGGCGCGCAGCACCGTGGTGCCGTCCTCGCTGGCCACCAGGCCGCGCAGCCACAGCCGGCCGTCATCCTCGAGCAGCGCGAAGCCGGCGATCGGCACCTGGCAGCCGCCTTCCAGGCGGCGGTTCATGGCCCGCTCGGCGGTGACCCGGTCCCAGGTCAGGGCGTCGTTGAGGGGGGCCAGCAATGCCTGAGTCTCGGCGTCGTCCGCGCGGCACTCAATGCCCACGGCGCCCTGGCCCACCGCCGGCAGGGATTCCTCCGGCGGCATGTCGTAACGGATGCGCTCGTGCATTTCCAGACGCTTGAGGCCGGCGGAGGCGAGAATAATGGCGTCGAACTCACCGGCGTCCAGCTTGCCCAGGCGGGTCTGCACGTTGCCGCGCAGGCTGGACACTTTCAGGTCCGGCCGGTTGGCCATCGCCTGGGACTGGCGGCGCAGGCTGGAGGTGCCCAGCCGGGCGCCCTCGGGCAGGCCCATCAGGCTGTCGTAGTGGTTGGAAACAAAAGCGTCGCGGGGGTCTTCGCGCTCGCAGATCACCGGCAGCGCCATGCCCTCGGGCAGCTCCATGGGCACGTCCTTCATGGAGTGCACGGCAATGTCCGCGCGCCCGTCCATCATCGCCTCTTCCAGCTCCTTGACGAACAGCCCCTTGCCGCCGATTTTCGCCAGCGGCGTATCCAGAATCTTGTCGCCCTGGGTCTTGATCCGCACCAGCTCCACGCGCAACCCCGGATGCAGCGCCTCAAGCCGTTTCTGAACGTACTCGGCCTGCCAGATGGCCAGCGGGCTGGAACGGGTGGCGATGCGCAAAATCTCGCGAGACATGGAAGCTCCTGGGCGGGGAATGGATGGGGCGTAGTGTAACGGAAAGAGCCGGGCGGCGCCGAACACAGCGGCGCCGGTTAAGAGTTAATAGTTAACAGTGAATAGTTAATAGCGAAAACACCGAGTAGGGAGGTTTAGGGGTAACAGCCCGCACCGTGGCCCCGTCGCGGGCACCCACCAAGCAGCCGGCAAGGCGCCCCCTCGCGAACTATTAACTATTCACTGTTAACTCTTAACTGTTAACTCTTAACTGTTTTCATCCGCGTTTGACGAGGGCGCGGCGGAGGCCGGGCATGTGGCGGCGGCTGACGTTGAGCGGTTCGTCGACGCCGCGCAGGCGGACTTCGAAGCGGCCCTGGCTGGAGCATTCCAGGCTTTCGATAAAATGCAGCGAGGCCAGGGTGCTGCGGTGGATGCGCACGAACAGGTCGCCGAATTCGTCTTCCAGGGCCTTGAGCGGTTCGTCGATCAGCACGTAGCCGCCGGCGTGGTGCACCGCCACGTATTTCTGGTCGGCCTGGAAGTAGCGCACTTCCTCCACCGGCACCAGCTCCAGGCCGCGGTGGGTGCGGGCGCTGAGGTGGCGGCGGCGGCCGCTCTGGTTGGCGGCCATCTTGTGGCTGAGTTCGGCGATCTGCACCCGGTTGAGGGCGCGGGCCTTATCCAGCGCGCGCTTGAGGTCCTGGGCGCCCACCGGCTTGAGCAGATAATCCACCGCGTGCACGCGGAACGCCTGCAGGGCGTGTTCTTCGTAGGCGGTGCAGAAGATCACCGCCGGCGGGTTCTCCATCTTGTCCAGGTGGGCGGCGGCTTCCAGGCCGTCCATGTCGGGCATGCGAATGTCCATCAGCACCACGTCCGGGCGCAGCCGCCCGGCGCTCTCCACCGCTTCGCGGCCGCTGGCGGCTTCCGCGCTGACTTCCATGTTGGCCATCTCCACCAGACGTTTCAGGCGCATTCGGGCCAGGGCCTCGTCGTCGCAGACCAGGACCTTCATTTTCGCGATGTCGTCCATGGGTTCCCCTTCTTCTTATTCACCCGGTTCTTTTATTGGAGCGGGTAGCTGATTTCAATCTCGTAGTGTTGTTGTTGCGAACGGGCCGACACCGACACGCTGGGGCCGTGCAGGGCCTCCAGCCGGTGGCGGATGTTGTCCAGCGCCATGCGGTTGCCCTGGTGCTCGCTGGCGCCCTCCTGCTTGGGGTTGCCGACGCGCAGCACCACCCGGCCCTGTTCGATGGCGGCGGCGATGCGCACCACCCCGCCGCCGGTGAGCGGCTGGATGCCATGATAGATGGCATTTTCCAGCAGCGGTTGCAACGTCAAAAGCGGCAAGGCCACGGATTCGGGCTCCAGTTCAATGCGCCACTCCACGCCCAGACGCTCGCCCAACCGCAGCTGCTCGATGCGGATATAGCGCTCGCACAGGGCCAGTTCCTCGGCCAGGGTGACCTCGCTGCCACTGTCCTTGAGGCTGGCGCGGAACAGGGAGGACAGATCTTCCACCGCCTGCTCGGCGGCGTCCGGATCGATGCGGATCAGGGTGGCGATGATGTTCATGGAGTTGAAAAGGAAATGCGGTCGGATGCGCGACTGCAGCGCCTGGATACGGGACTTCAGCTCCGCCCGGTCCTTGACCCGCAGCTGCTCCTGCACATAGAAGTAGCGCATCACCAGCCCGGAGATGATCGCCGCGATCAGCACGTTGGCGAGAATATCCCAGTGCCACAACGGCGGCATGGCGGCGGCGGACACCCAGGACATCAGCGCCCGCGCCAGCAGGCTGAACACCAGGGTGTCGAAGGCCACCAGGGCCACCACCGACAACGCCGCCCAGGCCTGCGGCAAACGGTTGAGCCGGCCGCGCAGCTGGCACACCAGCGCCGCCGAGGTGAGCGCGATCCACTGAATAAACAGCGACGTCAGCGCCAGCCGCTCGAACCCGAACGGCTCGAAGTAGCCGGCCACCAGGCTGATCACGATGGCCATCAATTCCGACGCCACCACCACCACCAGCACGGCGCGGGTGGTACACAGGTCGGGCAGAAAGACGTTGTTTTGCGGTTCGGACATGGGCGCTCTTGTTGTCGGAAGGGGCTCGACGCTTTCGGGTACGATACCACCGTCCGGCGATGCTATACTGCGCGCCCTGTCAATTCCCGTATTCCCGCAAGCCGGACGTGAGCAGCAAGATGAGCGACAACCAGCAAAACCAACTCTGGGGCGGCCGCTTCAGCGAGTCCACCGACGCCTTCGTGCAGGCGTTCACCGCCAGCGTCGGCTTTGACCGCCGCATGTACCGCCAGGACATCCAGGGCTCCCAGGCCCACGCCACCATGCTCGCGGAAGCCGGCGTGCTCACCGGCGAGGAGCGCGACGCCATCATCCAGGGTCTGGATGAGATCCGCGCCGAGATCGAGGCCGGTGAATTCGAATGGTCGGTGGCGCTGGAAGACGTGCACATGAACATCGAGGCGCGCCTCACCGACAAGATCGGCATCACCGGCAAGAAGCTGCACACCGGCCGCTCCCGCAACGACCAGGTGGCCACCGACATCCGTCTGTGGCTGCGCGACGAGATCGACCTGATCGACGGCGAAATGGAACGGCTGATGACCGGCCTGCTGGACCAGGCGGAGCGCGAGGCGGCCACCATCATGCCCGGCTTCACCCACCTGCAGACCGCCCAGCCGGTGACCTTCGGCCACCATCTGCTGGCCTGGTTCGAGATGCTCAAGCGCGACCGGGAACGGCTCGCCGACTGCCGCAAGCGGGTCAACCGCATGCCGCTGGGCGCCGCCGCGCTGGCCGGCACCACCTACCCGATCATCCGCGAGCGCACCCGCGAGCTGCTGGGCTTCGACGAGGTCTGCGAAAACTCCCTGGACGCGGTCAGCGACCGGGATTTCGCGATTGAATTCTGCGCCCTGGCGGCGCTGTGCGTGACCCACCTGTCGCGCATCAGCGAGGAGCTGGTGCTGTGGACCAGCGCCCAGTTCAACTTCATCGACCTGCCCGACCGCTTCTGCACCGGCAGCTCGATCATGCCGCAGAAGAAAAACCCGGACGTGCCGGAGCTGGTGCGCGGCAAGACCGGCCGCCTCAACGGCCACCTGATCGCCCTGCTCACCCTGATGAAGAGCCAGCCGCTGGCCTACAACAAGGACAACCAGGAAGACAAGGAACCGCTGTTCGACGCGGTGGACACCCTGGCCGGCTGCCTGCGCGCCTTCGCCGACATGATTCCGGCCATCGAGCCCAACCGGGAAGTGATGCGCGAGGCGGCCCGCCGCGGCTTCGCCACCGCCACCGATCTGGCCGATTATCTGGTGCGCAAGGGCGTGGCCTTCCGCGACGCCCACGAGATCGTCGGCAAGGCGGTGGCGCTGGGCCTTGAGAAAAAGAAGGACCTGAGCGACATGAGCCTGGCCGAGCTGCGCCAGTTCAGCGATCAGATCGACGACGACGTGTTCGAGGTGCTGACCCTGGAAGGCTCGGTGAGCGCCCGCGATCACATCGGCGGCACCGCCCCGGACCAGGTGCGCGCCGCCGTCAAACGCGGCCGCGACGCGTTGCGCTGAGCGCGGCCTGGGCGTGGCCGCCGCATCGTGTCACCGTGTAGAAGCGGCTATACTGCACGCCATTGCACCCATGACGCCGGAGTAGATCGCATGCGCGCGGTTTTTCTGTTGATAGTGATGACGGCCCTGCTCGCCGGCTGCGGCCAGAAAGGCCCGCTCTACAAGGCGGAAGACCGCCCCGAGTCGGCCCAGCCGCTGGGCGGCGACCGCCTGGACGGCGACACCGAAAACGACGACTCATCCAAGGACGACGACCAGGAATGACCATGGATCCCTTCTCCTACCGCGACGGCGAACTGTTCGCCGAAGAGCTGCCCGTGGCCCAGCTGGCGGAACGCTTCGGCACGCCGCTGTACCTGTATTCCCGGGACGCCCTGGAGACCCATTACCACGCCTTCGATGACGCCTTCGGCGAGCATCCGCACCGGGTCTGCTACGCGGTCAAGGCGAACAGCAACCTGGCGGTGCTGCAGGTGCTGGCCCAGGCCGGCGCCGGCTTCGATATCGTCTCCGGCGGCGAGCTGGAGCGGGTGCTGCGCGCCGGCGGCGAGCCGCGCAACATCGTCTTTTCCGGGGTCGGCAAAACCGCCGGGGAAATGGCCGATGCGCTCAAAGTGGGCATCCACTGTTTCAACGTGGAGTCCGCCGCCGAGCTGGAACTGCTCAACCTGGTGGCCGGCGAGCTGGACCGGGTGGCGCCGATCGCGATCCGCGTGAACCCGGACGTGGACGCCCAGACCCACCCCTATATCTCCACCGGCCTGAAAGAGAACAAATTCGGCGTCGACATTCAGAAAGCGCCGGCGCTCTACCAGCGCGCCGCCGAGCTGCCGCACATCAAGGTGCTGGGCATCGACTGCCACATCGGCAGCCAGCTGACCCGCCTGGCGCCGTTCGAGGACGCCCTGGAGCGGGTGCTGAAACTGCTCGGCGACCTGCAGGCCCTGGGCATCGAGATTCACCATCTGGATCTGGGCGGCGGCCTGGGCGTCACCTACCAGGACGAGGCCCCGCCGGCCCGCTCCGACTACGTGCAGGCGCTGCTCAAGCACATCCCCGGCGACCTGCCGGTGCACATCGAGCCGGGCCGCTCGATCGCCGCCAACGCCGGTCTGTTCATCACCCAGGTGCTGTTCCTCAAGCCCACCGAGCACCGCAACTTCGCGGTGGTGGACGGCGCCATGAACGATCTGATCCGCCCCAGCCTGTATTCCGCCTGGCAGGAGATCGTGCCGGTGACCCCCCACGACGCCGACTGCCGCGACTGGGACATCGTCGGCCCGGTGTGCGAAACCGGCGACTTCCTGGGCAAGGACCGGGCACTGGCGCTGGAGGCCGGCGACTACCTGGCGGTGCGCTCCGCCGGCGCCTACGGCTTCGTGATGGCGAGCAACTACAACAGCCGCAACCGGCCCGCGGAAGTGATGGTGGACGGCGACCAGGCGTTCCTGGTGCGCGCCCGCGAAACCGTGGACGAACAGCTGCGGCTGGAAACCCTGCTGCCCTGAGCCGTTAGCGGACGGCGTGCTCCAGCAGCACGCCGGCATCGCTCTGCAACCGGTAACCCCCGCCACCCTGGCTCAGCTTGCCGTGCAGGAACGGCAACGCTTCCTCCATTTGCCCGGCCAGGGTCCAGGGCGGATTGAGCACCACCAGCCCGGAGCCGGTCATGCCCCGGGCGGCGCCGTCATTGAGCACATTCAATTCCACCCGCAGGTGCTTGTCCGCCAGCCCCATCAGGCCGCGCGCCAGATAATCCGCCCGGCGCCGCTGCAGCATCGGGTACCAGACCACGAAGCAGCCAGTGTTGAACCGTTTCACCGCCTCACGCACGCCGGCCACGGTGGCGCGGTCGTCGCCGCTCAACTCGTAGGACGGGTCCACCAGCACCAGGCCGCGCTTGTGCGCCGCCGGCAGCAGCGCCTTGACCCCCGCCCAGGCGTCCTGCTTGTAGACCCGCACCCGGCGGTCGCCGCGAAAATGGGCCTCCAGCAGGGCCGCGTCGGTGCTGTGCAGCTCGGTGACCTGCAACCGGTCCTGGTCGCGCAGCAGCGCGGCGCTGATCGCCGGCGAGCCCGGGTAATGGCTGAGCCCACCGGGCCGGCTGAAGCGGCCGACCAGATTCAGATAGCGGTTGATCGCCGGCAGGCCGGTGCTGGCGCCGTACAGACGCGCGATGCCCTCCTGGTATTCGCCGGTCTTCTGCATGTGCTCGGACGCCACCTCATAGACCCCGGCACCACCGTGGGTGTCGTGCACCACGAACGGCTTGTCCTTGAGCAGCAGATGGTCGAGCACCGACACCTGCACCAGGTGCTTGAGCACATCGGCGAAGTTTCCGGCGTGGTAGCTGTGACGATAGGAAAGCATGAGGCATCCGAAAGATTGGGGGCTGCATTGTAGCGTCTCCTTCACCGCTGTTCCTAACCGGCCCGCGGCCTTACAATAACGCTTTCCCGTAACCCGACTCCGGACGCCGCCATGCGACTGCGCTTTACCAAAATGCACGGCCTGGGCAACGACTTTCTGGTACTCAACGGCTGCGACCAGCCGCTGCCCGAGGACGGCCCGCCGTTATCGGTGGCGGAGCTGCGCCGCCTGGGTGACCGGCACTTCGGGGTCGGCTTCGACCAGATGCTGGTGGTGCAACCGCCGCGCCACGAGGGCGTGGATTTCCGCTACCGGATCTTCAATGCCGACGGCTCGGAAGTGAGCCAGTGCGGCAACGGCGCGCGCTGCTTCGCGCGCTTCGTGCGCGATGAAGGGCTCACCGACAAGCACCGCATCCGGGTGGAAACCGCCGCCGGCGAGATGACCCTGAACGTCACCGACGACGGCCTGGTCACCGTGGACATGGGCGCGCCGCTGTGGGCGCCGGAAGCGATCCCGTTCCTCGCCAAACAGGAAGCGGACACCTACGTGCTGGTGTCGGGCAACAACGCCTACGAGATCTCGGCGGTGGGCCTGGGCAACCCGCATCTGGTGATGCTCACCGAGAACGTGGACAACGCCCCGGTGGCCACCCTGGGCCCGGAGCTGGAACACCACGAGCAGTTCCCCGAGCGGGTCAACGTGGGCTTCATGCAGATCGTCAGCCGCCGCGAGATCCGCCTGCGGGTGTTCGAGCGCGGCGCCGGCGAGACCCTGGCCTGCGGCTCCGGCGCCTGCGCCGCGGTGGTGTGCGGCCAGCGCCGCGGTCTGCTCGACGACACCGTCACCGTGCATCTGGCCGGCGGCGACCTGCAGGTCCACTACAACGGCAGCGGCGGCATCCGGATGACAGGCCCCGCCAGCCGTGTCTATGATGGCGAAATCGACGTAGCGGGCCCGCCCTCGGACCAGGGCCCCACCACGGAGCCTTCGGCATGACCGACGACACCAAGCTGAGCGCCGACAAGGTGGCCGCCTTTCTGCGCCAGAACCCGGAATTCTTCCAGCAGCGCTCCGACCTGCTGGAACTGATGCGCCTGCCGGACCCGCGCGGCCCGGCGGTTTCGCTGCTGGAGCGCCAGGCGGCGATCCTGCGCGAGCGCAACCAGGAGCTGCGCGAGCGGCTCAACGGCCTGATCGACGTGGCCCGGGAAAACGACCAGCTGTTCGAGCACACCCGCCGCCTGACCCTGGCGCTGCTGGAAGCGCGCAGCACCGACAAGCTGCTGCGCCAGCTGCTGCGCAGCCTGGAAGAGGAATTCCGCTGCGACACAGTGGCCCTGCTGCTGCACGACCGGGAAGCCAAGCTGCTCGGCGAAGTGCGCAAGCAGGTGCGCTTCGTCGACCCGGACGACCTGCCGCAGCCGCTGGCGCCGCTGCTGCGTACCGGCAAGGCGGTGTGCGGCGTGCTGCGCGGCGAGGAGCTGAAGGCCTTGTTCCAGGACCAGGCCGAGCAGGTGCGCTCCGCCGCCGTGGTGCCGCTGGAGCACAATGGCCGGCTCGGCATTCTCGCCATCGGCAGCCGCGACGCCATGCATTTCCGCAGCTCCATGGGCACCCTGTTCATCACCCATATCGGTCAGGTGCTCAGCCGCCGGCTGGTGGATGTCAGCCGGCCGGCCTCGCCGCGCCAGGCGCAACGTGCCTGAGCGCGGCGACGACACCCTCACCGCCTTCGTGCGCCACCTGGCCAGCGAACGGCGGCTGTCCCCGCATACCGTCAAACACTACCGGCGTGACCTGGAACGGGCGGCGCCCCATCTGCCGCCCTGGACCCAAGTCACGGTGCACGACGTGCGCGCCTTGGTGGCGCGGCTGCACCGCCAGGGTCTGGGCGGGCGCAGCCTGCAGCGTCTGCTCTCCACCCTGCGCACCTTCTACACCTGGATGAACCGCGAAGGCCTGGCCCGGGACAACCCGGCGCTGGACGTGCGCGCGCCGAAAAGCGGCCGGCGCCTGCCCAAGGCCCTGGACGCGGACCAGACCCGCCAGCTGCTCGACGCGGAAGGCGGCGAAGGCCCCCTGGGGCTGCGCGACCAGGCGATGCTGGAACTGCTGTACGCCTGCGGCCTGCGCCTGGCGGAGCTGATCAGCCTCAACCTGGACAGCATCGACCTGGCCGGCGCCCAGCTGGTGGTCACCGGCAAGGGCAACAAGACCCGCTGGCTGCCGGTGGGCACCCCGGCGCTGAACGCGGTGCGCGCCTGGCTGAAAGCCCGCCCCCTGTTCACCGCCGACGCCGACGAGCCGGCCCTGTTCCTGAGCCGGCGCGGGCGGCGCATCAGCCCCTCCAGCGTGCAGCAGCGGCTGCGCCGGGCGGCGCTGGCCCGGGGCCTGGACGACAACCTGCATCCGCACAAGCTGCGCCACTCTTTCGCCACCCATGTGCTGGAGTCCTCCGGCGACCTGCGCGCGGTGCAGGAGCTGCTCGGCCACGCCAACCTGAGCACCACCCAGGTCTATACCCACCTGGATTTCCAGCACCTGGCCAGGATCTACGACGGCGCCCACCCCCGTGCCCAGCGGCGCGAGGAAGACGACTGACCCGCAACCCCTTATTATTGAGCCCATGACCGGACTGAAACTGATCACCTTCGACCTGGACAACACCCTGTGGCCGGTGGACGAGGTGATACGGCAGGCGGAAAAGACCTGCAGCGACTGGATCGCCGAGCACCACCCCTCGGCCGCCGCCGCGCTCACCGCGGAGCGGGTGCGCACGGTGCGCGACGAGCTGGTGCGCGCGCATCCGGATTACCTCAACAACCTGACCCGCCTGCGCCGCGACGCCATGGCCCGGGCCTTCATCGACGCCGGTTTCAAGGAAAAGGAAGCGCGCCACATCGCCGCCGACGCCTTTCAGGTGTTCCACGACGCCCGCAACCGGGTGACGTTCTTTCCCGGCGCCCTGGAGGTGCTGGAAACCCTGGCGGACAGCTACACCCTGGGGGCGCTCAGCAACGGCAACGCCGACCTCAAGCGGATCGGCATCCGCGAGCTGTTCGGCTTCCACCACTCCGCCGAGAGCATCGGCCGGCGCAAGCCCGACCCGGACATGTTCCAGGCCGCCCTGCTGAGCGCCGGCGTGCGGCCCGAGCAGGCACTGCACGTGGGCGACCACCCGGTGGAAGACGTGGACGCGGCGCGCCAGCACGGCTTCCACGCGGTATGGGCCAACCTGATCGACCTGCGCTGGCCCGGCGACCTGGACAAACCCGAGCACCATATTCACCATCTGCGCGAACTGACCGACCTGCTGCCCCTGTTCGATGACTGACGCCAACAACTGAAGCCGAGACCCATGACCGATACCCGCGGCCAACTGAAGACCCTGCTCGACGACATGCAGAGCGAACTGCAAACCCTGGGACTGTGGGAAGGCCACCCCCCGGAACCGGAAGCGTTCGAAAGCAGCACGCCGTTCTTCGCCGACCGCATGGATTTCAGCCAGTGGCTGCAGTGGGTGTTCATCGCCCGCTTCCGCGCCCTGCTCGCCGAGCAGCATCCGCTACCGGCGCAGTGCGACGTGGCCCCCATGGCCGAGGAAGCCCTCAAGGAGTTCCCCCAGGACACCGATAACCTGGTGGCCCTGCTGGCCGAGTTCGACGACCACTTCTAAGCCATCCGCTGACCAGGGGCGCCTTCGCGGATCAGGCTGTCGCTGAGCAGCGCCAGCCAGGCGTCTTCGTCGTCGCCGGCGGACAGGGTCCACAGCCAGCGGCCCTGGGCATCGAGCCCTTCCAGGGCGGTGACCACGCGGCCGGGCCCGGGCCGGCGCAGCCGCCAGACACTGGCCACCCGGCCCATATCCAGCGACACCAGCACACCGTTGTGGGCCAGATGGCAGTGGCCCTTCTGCCAGCGCGGCGGCGACCAGGGCGCGCTCAGACACAGGCGCACGCCGTTGTTGCCGGTGCATACGGTGAAGGCGCGCCGGCGCTGGCCGGCCAGCGCCAGCAGCGCCGGCACCGTTTCCATGCGCACCGGGCAGGCGAACTTATCGCGCACCGCCTGGTAAAGCACCTGGCGGCGGTCGCCGAGGCCGGCCATCAGGTCGCGGAAGCCGTCGTCATCCAGTTGCGACCACTGCCGCTCCAGCTCGGCCACCGCCGGCGAAGCGGCCCGACGGTCGCGGCGCGGCGGCGGCGCGCCCAGCTGGCGCTGGTCCGGATGCAGCATCGCGCAGACCAGTTCCTCGAACGCCAGCCCGCCGGTTTCCGGCGCCACCGCCATCTGCTGCACCGGTGCTCCGTAGCGGTCGAAGAACAGCAGGCTGCGCGCCGGCAGGTCGGCCACCGGCGCCAGCACCGCCATCACCGAATGCCACAGGGGCAGGTTCAACTGCTGGCTGAGCCGGCACTGCTCGCCGCGGGATTCCAGGCAGGCCTCCTCGTCCAGCAGGGTGGGATAGCGCATCGACTGGGACACCCGCGCCCCGTCGGCGAAGGTGGTGACCACCAGCGCGCCGAGCCGGTAGAGCCCCTTGAGGATGGCCAGCGGCTCGTCCTGCAGACGCAGCACCCGGTCGCCAAGGGCGGCGCGGCAGTGATGAAAAGTGGTGGAAACGTCGTTGGCGGACGCCAGAGTGGTGACCGTCACAGCGGACCTCCTGGGGTAACAGGGTGTGGGCAGCTGGCGTCGGCTGGCGTTCCACAGTCAGGGAGAACGGGGGAGCCTTTTGCTATTTGGTGAGGATCAACCGGTTGTTGGCGGTGCGGCGCAGCAAATAGCGTTCGCCGCCGTGCTCGATCCACAGCTTGCCGTCACGGTTGAGCAGCGCCACGCTGGTCGCCACGCTGTCGTCACTGATGGCGATGCTGCGGCCTTGCTTGGCCACGGTGGGGGCGCTCGCTTGGCGGGGTGCAACGGTTCCTTGAGTCATGACGCTTCTCCTTGAGTTTCGTGGCTCGAAAGAATATGAGAATGATTATCATTAAGTAATCCGATACCGTCAAGCACCCTGGCACGGTGAGCAAACAATTTTTAACAGCGGGCGACTCAAAGGCCCCGCTTTGGCGACCGGCGGCTATGGAGCTTGTCGCTCCAAGCGCCTAGACTGACCCTATGAATACAGCTATCGCCTCAAAAGCCATCGAAACGCCCCAGGAAAAGCTGGCGGCGATCCTCGACAGCCATCAGCCGCGCAGTCTGCTGACCGTCAGTCTCAACCCCGTGCCCGTGGCCCAACACTGGTGCGACGATCACGATTGCGAGTTGATCAGCATTCAGGAGCTGGACCCGTTCAAACAGTTGGAAGCCGTGCGCCGGGTGGATATGGCGGTGGTCGCCGACCAGCTTGAATACATGAACCAGAAGGACGGCGAAGCCCTGCTCGGCCTGCTGCGCAATCTGCACACCGATTCCATGGTGGCGGTGTACCAGCCGCGCCTGGCGCCGGAAAAACTGCGCTGGCCGCACAACGGTTTCCTGGCTCTGGGCTGCCGCGAGGAAGGTCACTTCGCCCAGGACGGCCGCGAGCTGGATATCTACAGCTACGATCTGGACGACTATAATTTCCGCCGCCAATGGAATAACCCGCGCTTCTGGGCCAACCCGGAGCACTGGGGAAAATACTGGTGGTAAGCCGCTCTTGATCCTTCAGCGCCTCAAAGAATCACTCTATTTCTGGCGCCGCCATCTGGCGGCGCTGTTCGTTATCAGCGCGCCCTTCGCGCTGATCGGCGAGGCGTTTCAATGGCTGGTGGGGCCGGTGATCGTCAACGACGCCGGCGGCCAGGTGGTGGGCTTCAACGCGGCCAGCATGCTGTTTCTGATGATGCTGCGGCCGCTCGCCGAGGGCGCGCTGATCTTTCAGTTGTCGATCATTCAGCGCGGTGACGGCCAGGGCCCCTGGCACAGTATTCTTGCCGCCTTTCTGCGCTTTCCCTATCTGCTGGGCACCTACTTCCTGATGGCCCTGGCGGTGTCGGTGGGCTGGATGCTGCTGTTCTTCCCGGCGTTCTGGATCTACGCCCGGCTGTGCTTCGCGCCATTCCGGGTGATGCTGCGCGGTGACACACCCCTCAACGCCCTGCGTACCTCCTTTACCCGCAGCGGGCCCTGCCAATGGCACCTGCTGGCGGCGATCCTGCTGGCCGGCACCCTGGTGTTCGCCGTGGCCGGCTTCACCAACAGCCTGTTGGTGGGTGTGCTCGGCGACCATCCCGGTGTGCTGTTGGTGGCCAGCCTGGTGGTGAGCCTGGCCGCCACCCTGGTCAACGTGGTGGCGTTCCGCTTCTGGACCCTGCACGACCAGGACTGACCAGCCGCCAGGCCCGAAACCCTTCCTCGCTGCCCAACGCCTCGGCCGCCCGGCGCAGCCGCTCGCGGGTGATGTCCGCGATCGTCGGCCAGCGCGGCTCGCCGGTGGCGTCGCCGCGCTGCACCAGCAGGAAGCGGCGGCCGCCGCCGTCGGCGAGATTCTCGGCGAGCACCGCATGGCCGGTGCTGCCGCTGCCGGCGAAAAAATCCAGCACCAGATCACCGGGACCGGTGGCCAGCCGCAACAGAAAGCGCAGCAAGGCGGTGGGTTTCGGGTAGGTGAACGGCACCCGGGCGCCGAACAACGCCTGCAGTTCCCGGGTGCCGCTGCGCGCGGTGCCGAAGGCGGCGCCGTCCAGCCAGGTGGTGGCCACCTCGCCGTAGGGCTGCTTTTCCTTCAGGAACACCTTGAGCTGCGGCCGGGCGCGCCCGCTCCGACCGAACAGAATGCGGCCGTCGGCCTGCAGCTCGGCGAAGCGCTCCGGCCCGGTCCGCCAGCACCGTCCGGGCGGCGGCTGGAACACCTCGCCGGTGAGCGGATTGGTGATCGGATAGGTCAGCGCCGGACGCACGTTGGGGGCGTCGAACGGATCCGCCTTCCAGGGCCCGCGCGGGTCGTTATCCGGATTGTGGTAGCGCCCCGCCCGCACCGCCACCGGGTAGGCGGCGAAGCCCGGCAGGGAACGCCACAGTGCCTCGTTGGCGGCGGTGAGCCGGCGCTGGGCCTGACGCCGCCGCCGTGCGTAGGCGACCACGTATTCGTGCTGCACGCAGAGGTCGGTGTCGTTCTGGCGCGAGGTGCGCGACTGCCAGGCGAACATGGCGACGAAATTGGCGGCGCCGAAGATTTCGTCGAGCACCAGCCGCAGGGTGTGCACCTCGTGGTCGTCGATGCTGACGAACAGCACCCCGTCGTCGCGCAGCAGCTCCCGGGCCAGCACCAGGCGCGGATAGATCATGTTCAGCCAGGGCCCGTGCCGGCGCCCTTCGTCGTCGGCGGCGCCGGGGCCGTCACCGCGACGGGCGCGGAAATTATCCTCGTACAGGAAGTCGCCGCCGGTGTTGTAGGGCGGGTCGATGTAGATCATCTTCACCCGCTTCAGATAGCGTTTTCGCAAACGCTTGAGCACCGGCAGGTTGTCGCCCTCGATCACGCCGTGGGGCATCCGGGCGGCCTCCAGGCTCGCTTCCGGGCAGGGTTTGAGCACCGCCGCCGCCGGGCTTCGCAGCGCCGCCAGCATCGCCGCTTTGCCCGGCCAGCTGAGCTGGTAGGCCTCCACGGCCCCCGCATCCCAGCGGCCGGTCTCTTCGGGGTCCCGCAATGCCAGCGTTTCCATGGCATCCCGCCGTTGTTGCTCGTCCATTCCCTATTCATGCCCTTGCAGAACCCCTCTACGCAAAGTATAAACATAGGGATTAGCGCATAAGCAATGGATATATATTGCTTATGCGCAAACCGCAAAGTATAAAAACCCGCAAGCGCAGAGGGAATTGCAATGATGGATGTAGGCAGCATTCTTAGAGAGCAGCGCCGGAACCGGAACGAAACGCTGCAAGTGGTGGCGGCCCGTGCCCACACCGACGCCGGCAACCTGTCGCGTATCGAACGCAACAAGCAGCAACTGACCGTGGTGCAGCTGGTGCGGCTTTGCGACGCCCTGGGGCTGCCGCTGGACGAATTCGCCCGGCGGCTGGACGCGGTGCGGATCAAACCGCGCCGGGTTCGCGACCCCGGCGGTCAGTACGAAACCGCCCGGCGGCGCCTGGCCCTGGGCCTGCCGGTGCTGACCGGCGGTCGCCGGCAAGCCTGACGCCGGCGGGCCGCCGGCCCGGCGTTTCGACAACGCCACAACGGCATTACGACTTGCGCCGATTCAACCTCAACGCCCCACTATTTGCTAATACGCAATACCGATAATTTGCGCTATTGCAATTAACACATTGAGGAGGCAAGAGCGCATTCCGAATACTGGGCGGCATGGATATCGGCGGCATTCTCAAAGCAAGGCGCGTGCGCAGGGACGAAACCCTCGAGGACGTGGCGTTTCGGGCGGGCACCGACGCGGGCAATCTGTCGCGCATCGAACGCAACCGGCAGGATGTGTCGGTGCAGCGTCTCGGGCGTCTTTGCGATGCCCTGGAGATGTCGCTCACCGAACTGTTCGAGGAACTGGAAGGCAAGGCCAAGACGCCGCATCTGCGCGATCCGGCCAGCGCCTTCGACAAGGACACCCGCCAACTGATCGAGCTGTCCGACAAACTCAACACTAACGGGCGCCGTCTGCTGGTGGACCTGGCCGCCCGCCTCGCCGAGACCAAAGGGCTCTACTGAACCCGCCCCCTAAGCCCGGTCGTAAACGATAAACGAGTAATCGTAGGGGTTGGGGCCTTCCGCCGCGTAATCCTCCCGCGCCACCTCGCGCCATTCGGCGGCGTCGAAATCCGGGAAGCGGGTGTCGCCCTCCACGTCCGCGTGCACCTGGGTGAGATAGAGACGGTCCGCGCGCGGCAGCGCCAGCCGGTAGATCTGGGCGCCGCCGATCACCACCACTTCGTCGTGCCCTTCCACCACCACCAGATGCCCGGCCAGTTCCAGAGCCTGGTCCAGATCCGCCACCACCTTGGCGCCCGGCGCCGAATAGTCCGGCTGGCGGGTAATCACGATGTTGGTGCGCCCGGGCAGCGGCCCCTTGAGGGACTCCCAGGTATTGCGCCCCATGATGATCGGCTTGCCGAACGTGACCTTCTTGAAGTACTTCAGGTCGTTGGGCAGGTACCAGGGCAAAGCGTTGTTGCGCCCGATCACATTGTTGGCGGCCTTGGCGGCCATCATCGCCAGACGAAACGTCATGGTGGTTCCTTATTGCACGGCGGCGGAGTTACACCGCGATCGGCGCCTTGATGCCGGGATGCGGGTCGTAGCCCTCGAGGGTGAAGTCCTCGAACCGGAACGCATAGAGATCACGGACCGCCGGATTCAGGGTCATGGTCGGCAGAGGGCGCGGCGCGCGGGCCAGCTGTTTGTCCGCCTGTTCCACATGGTTGCTGTAGAGGTGGGCGTCGCCCAGGGTGTGCACGAACTCGCCCGGTTGCAGATCACAGACCTGGGCGATCATCAGGGTCAGCAGCGCGTAGGAGGCGATATTGAACGGCACGCCCAGGAAGATATCGCCGCTGCGCTGGTAGAGCTGACAGCTCAGCTTGCCGTCGGCCACGTAGAACTGGAACAGGCAGTGGCACGGCGGCAGCGCCTGGCGGCCGTTGGCCGCGTTCTGCTGCGGCGACAGGCGCGGGTCCGGCAGCACCGCCGGGTTCCAGGCGCTCACCACCAGCCGGCGGGAATCCGGGTTGCGGCGGATCTCCGCCACCACCTCGTCGATCTGGTCGATCACGCCGCCGTCCACGGTGGGCCAGCAGCGCCACTGCTCGCCGTAGACCGGGCCCAGATCACCGTCCGGGGTGGCCCATTCGTCCCAGATGCTGACGCCGTTTTCCTTCAGATAGCGGATGTTGGTGTCGCCGGCCAGAAACCAGAGCAGCTCATGGATGATCGATTTCAGGTGCACCTTCTTGGTGGTCACCAGGGGAAAGCCCTCGGCCAGGTCGAACCGCATCTGGTGGCCGAACAGCGAATAGGTGCCGGTGCCGGTGCGGTCGCCCTTATAGGTGCCTTCGTGCCGGGCCCGGTGCAGCAGTTCCAGATATTGCTTCATGGCGTCAGCCTCTCTTCAGCGGACGGTCGTCGTGCTTGTAGGCCCAGGCGATCATGGCGGCGCCGATCACGATCATCGGAATGCTCAGCAGCATGCCCATGGTCAGCCAGCCGCCGGCCAGATAACCCAGGTGCGCGTCGGGCTCGCGGAAGAACTCCACGAAGGTCCGCGACAGGCCATAGCCGACCCCGAACAGGCCGGTCACCGCCCCGGCCGGGCGCGGCCGCGCCGAGTACAGCCACAGCACCAGGAACAGCACGATGCCTTCCAGGAAGAATTCATAGAGTTGCGAGGGATGCCGCGCCACGCCCATGGGATCGGACGGAAACACCATGGCCCAGGGCGCGTCCGAGGGCCGGCCCCACAGTTCGCCGTTGATGAAATTGCCGAAGCGGCCGGCGCCCAGGCCGATGGGCACCACCGGCACGGCGAAATCCGCCACCGAGAAGTAGCGCTTGCCGAATTTACGGGCCAGCAGCCAGAACGCGAACAGCACGCCCAGGGCGCCGCCGTGGAAGCTCATGCCGCCGGTCCAGATGGCGAACAGCCAGAGCGGGTCGTCCAGGAACTTGCCGAAGTTATAGAACAGCACATAGCCGACCCGGCCACCCAGGATCACGCCCAGCGCCACATAGAACACCAGGTCGCTGACCTGGTCGCGGGTCCAGCCGCTGTCCGGCCGCCCGGCGCGCCAGATCAGCAGGCACCAGCCGCCGACGAAGCCGATCAGGTACATCAGGCCGTACCAGTGAACCTGCAAGGGACCCAGCGCTATCGCCACCGGGTCGATCTGGGGAAACTCCATGCCAATACTCCGTCAGCGCGGCCCCGGAATGGGCCGCGTCAGTTCAGTATCAATTCCACGCCGATCACGATCAGCACGGCGGCGAAAATGCGCCTCAGGGTCGCCGAAGGCAAGCGGTGGCTGAGCCGCGCGCCCACCCGCGCCATGGGAAAACTGGTTACCACAATGGCCAGGGCCGCGGGCAGGTACACATAACCCAGACTCCAGGGCGGCAATTCGGTTCGCCCCCAGCCGGTGGCCACGAAGCCGGCGCTGCCGGCCAGCGCGATGGGCAGGCCGCAGGCGGCGGAGATCGCCACCGCGTTCTGCATCGGCAGCCGGCACCAGGACAGAAAGGGTACCGTGAGTGAGCCGCCGCCGATACCGAACAGGCTGGAGATGCCGCCGATCACCGAGCCCACCCCGGCCAGGCCGACGCCGCCGGGCACCCGCTCGGGCAGGCCGTCCCCGGCGCTCACCGCGCGCCGCCGGCTGAGCAGCATCTGCGCCGCGATCAGCACCGCGAACACGCCGAACAGGCGGGTCAGCGCGGCGCCGGACAACCGGTCGGCGACCACCGCGCCGAGCAAGGCGCCCACCACGATGCCCCCCGCCAGCCGCCAGGCCAGCGGCCAGCGCACGAAACCGGCCACATGGTGGGCGCGCACCGAACTGCCGGCGGTGACGATGATGGTGGCCAACGAGGTACCCACCGCCATCTGCGCCACCACCGCGTCATCGAACCCCATCACGTGGAACAGATAGATCAGCGGCGGCACGATCACCACGCCCCCGCCCAGGCCCAGGGCACCACCCAGCAAACCGGCGAACACGCCGATCAGGGCGCAGATCAACACAAGCGTCATTCATGTCCCCTGCTGGAAATGGCGGTTATGCTAGCAGCCCCGTTTTGTTATGTCCCAGGGAACCGGTTACCCATGTGCATTGTGCTATTCGACTGGCGGCCCGGCGCGGCCACGCCGCTCTCCGTGGCCGCCAACCGCGACGAGTTCCACGCCCGCCCCACCGAGGCGGCGCGCTGGCGCGGCGACGTCTTCTGCGGCCTGGATATCCGCGCCGGCGGCACCTGGCTGGGCATCCACCGCGACGGCCGCTTCGCGGTGATCACCAATTTCCGCGAACCGATCGCCGAACCGGGCGGCGGCGAACGCTCCCGGGGGCTGCTGCCCCAAGCCTTTCTGGAAAGCCGCGACACCCCGGAAGCCTTTTGCGCTGCCCTGGCCGATGAACAGCACCACTATGCCGGGTTTAATTTACTGGTCGGTGACCGCCGCACGCTCTGGTATCTGAGCAACCGGGGCGCCGCGCCCCGGCCGGTGGACCCCGGCCTGCACGGCCTCTCCAACGGCCTGCTCGACGAGCCCTGGCCCAAGGTGGCGCGCGGCAAGGCCAACCTGGACCGCGCCCTGGGCCGGGAAGCCGGCCTGGAAGGACTGCTCGACGTGGTCAACGACCGCCATCAGCCGGCGGACTCGGAACTGCCCGACACCGGCGTCAGCCGGGAACTGGAACGCCTGGTGGCGCCGGTGTTCATCCAATCCGACCAATACGGCACCCGCGCCAGCTCGGCGGTGCAGCTGCACCAAGACGGCCACATCGAAATGGCCGAGCAAAACTGGCGCCCCGACGGCCAACCCGACGGCCCGATCCGCTACAGCCAGGCACTCTAAAACCCATGAGCGTCTCTGGTATCCCGCCGGGTGGCTAAAAGCCACCCTTTCGCGGGCAAGGCCCGCTCCCACAAATCTTGCTTCGTAGCGCAGCTTGGCGGCTGGCACCATTAGTGAGGTTCGGTCTCGGTGGCCGGTGTCCAGGACTGTGTGAGGCAGGGAGCCGAACACAAGCCTCCAGGGATGGATTCACGGCGGGTCCTGGACACCGGCCACCGAGACCGAACCGGGCTACGGAGCGCCAACCCGTCACCCGCTTTTGCGGTGACGGATCAGCTCGCCGAGGCCGGCCTTGGTGAGCTGCAGGTCCACGTAGGAGGCGATCACCTCGCCGTTGTCCATCGCCAACACCTCATTGAGCAGGCGGCGCAGGAAGCCCATGTTGACCTGACGCACGGCGGCCTTAACGCGCAGCAGGTTGGAGGCGTTCATCGACAGGGCGTCGTAGCCCATCGCCATGATCAGCAACGCCGAGGCCGGGTCGCCGGCCATCTCGCCGCACACCGACACCGGCTTGCCTTCCTCATGGGCCTGCTCCACCACATGCAGCAGCGCGTGCAGCACCGCCGGGTGGAAGGAGTTGTACAGGTCGGAGACCTGGCGGTTGTTACGGTCCACCGCCAGCAGGTACTGGGTCAGGTCGTTGGTGCCCACGGACAGAAAGTCGACCCGCTGGGCCAGCGCCCGGGCCTGGTACACCGAAGCGGGCACCTCGATCATCACGCCCACCGGCGGCATCGCCACGTCCACGCCCTCTTCGCGGACTTCCAGCCAGGCCCGGTGAATCAGGTGCTGCGCTTCCTCGGCCTCGAACACACTGGTGATCATCGGCAGCATGATGCGCAGGTTGTCGAAGCCCTCCGAAGCCTTGAGCATGGCGCGCACCTGGACGATGAAAATCTCCGGGTGATCCAGGGTCACGCGGATACCGCGCCAGCCAAGGAAGGGGTTTTCCTCTTCGATGGGGAAATAGCTGAGCGCCTTGTCGCCGCCGATATCCAGGGTGCGCATGGTCACCGAATGGGGCGCGAACGGAGACAGCTGCTCGCGGTAAATCAGCCGCTGCTCCTCTTCCGACGGGAAGCGGTCGCGCACCATGAACGGAATTTCCGTGCGGTACAGCCCCACCCCTTCGGCGCCGCGCTCGATGGAGCGGTTGATGTCGGTCATCAGGCCGGTGTTCACCTGCAGACAGATGCGTTGGCCGTCCTCGGTCTGCGCCGGCAGGTCGCGCAGTTTTTCCAGGCCCGCCAGCAGATGTTTCTCTTCGGCGATGATGTCCTGGAACTGTTCCTTCAGTTCGGCGGTGGCGTTGGCGATCACCCGGCCGCGGAAGCCGTCGATGATCAGTTCCTTGCCGTCGAGCTTCTTCAGCGGCAGGTTCTGGCAGCCCACCACCGTGGGGATGCCCATGGCGCGGGCGACGATCGCCATGTGCGAGTTGCGCGAGCCGCGCGTGGTGACGATGCCGGCGAGACGCTCCTGGGGCATCTCCATCAACATCGGCGCGGAGATGTCCTCGCCCATCAGGATGCAGGCGTCCGGGAATTCGATCTGCCGCCGGTTGCGGCTCTGCAGCTGGCCCAGCACCCGGCGGCCCAGGTCGCGCACGTCGGCGGCCCGCTCCCGCAGATAGGGGTCGTCCATCATCTCGAAGTTGTGCACATGGGCGTCCACCACCATGCGCAGGGCGCCCTGGGCCCAGTGCCCCTCGCGGATCTTCGCGACCACCTCGGCGGGCAGGGCGTGGCGGTCGAGCATGCGCAGGTAGACGTCGAACAGCGCCTGTTCCTCGGCGCCCAGGCTCTTCTTGGCGCGCTCGGCCAGATCGCGGATTTCCTGGCGCACCCGCACCAGGGCCTCATCGAGCAGGGCGATCTCCGCGTTGACGTCCTCCACTTCCCGGTCCGGCACCGAGGACAGGTCGGTTTCCGGGAACAGCAGCACCGCCTGGCCGATGGCCGCGCCGGAGGCGCCGGACTGGCCGTCATAGATGGTGGGCAGTTTCTCGTGGGCGTCGAGCTGTTCGAACAGCGCGCCGGAGGCGTGGGCGTGGGCGATCACCGCCGACAGCTGCGCCGAGATGGTGACCAGGAAGGCCTCCTCGCTCTGGTCGAAACGGCGCGCGTCGCGCTGCTGCACCACCAGGATGCCGAGCACGTCACCGTGGTGCATCACCGGCACGCCGAGGAAGGCGTGGAAGGGGTCCTCGCCGGTTTCCGCCAGGTAATGGAATTTCGGGTGCGAGAAGGCGTCTTCCAGGTTGATGGGCTCCTCGCGCAGGCCCACCTGCCCCACCAGACCCTCGGAAAGCCCCAGGCTGACCCGGCCGATCGCCTCGCGCTTGAGGCCCTCGGAGGCCATCAGCACGTAACGCTCTTCGCTGTTGTTGCGAAGGTAGATGGAACACACCTCGGTGCCCATGGCATCGCGCACGCGCTTGGCCATCAAATCCAGAGCGGACGGGATGTCAGGCGCGTTGTTCACTTCCTGCACGATGCGGCGCAGGGTATCGAGCATGCGGATTCCTCTTAGGCTTCTAGTGCTTCTGCAAGGCACGCAAGGCCGGTGCCAGCTCGCGCAGGGCCCGGGCGTACACCCCGCGCTTAAAGTGCACCACTTTGCGAATCGGGTACCAGTAGTTCACCCAGCGCCAGTCCTGGAACTCCGGCACCGGTGAGCGGGCCAGGTCGATGGCCGCTTCGCCCGCCTCCAGACGCAGCAGATACCACTTCTGCCGCTGGCCGATGCAGGTGGGGCGGTTACGCGGCGGACGCAGAAAGCGGCGCGGCAGGCGGTAGGTCAGCCAGCCTTCGGTGGTGGCGAGAATGCGCACATGCTCGCGCAACAGGCCGGTTTCCTCTTCCAGCTCCCGGAACAGGGTCTCTTCCGGGCTTTCACCGGGCATCATGCCGCCCTGGGGAAACTGCCAGGCATCGCGGTTGCCCACCCGGCGACCCCAGAACACCCGGCCGTCCGGGCCGGCGATCACAATGCCGACGTTCAGCCGGTATCCTTTGTCGTCAATAATGCCTGTCATTGTCTTCAATCCCGTGGAAACGACGAGAGCCCGCCGTCCCCCAATTACTGCCATTAAACCTTGCCGGGCCCGGGGCAATCAATCGGCGCCCTGAATCAGGCGGATCGCCGGCACCGGTTCACGGTGCGCCCATCGCCTCTGCTAAGCTAGCGACCCTGACAGGGGAGGGCCCATGACACTGGCTATTTTCGACTTGGACAACACTTTGATCGCCGGAGATTCCGACCATCTCTGGGGGGAATTCCTGATCGACCAGGGTATCGTTGATGCTGATGGCTTCAAAGCCGCCAATGACGGTTTCTTCCAGGACTATCAGGACGGCCGGCTGGACATCTTCGCGTACCAGGAATTCATGCTCGGCGTGCTCAAGGGGCGGCCGCTGGAAGAACTCGACCGCCTGCGCCAGCGCTACATGGACACGGTGATCGACAGCATCTGGCTGCCCGCCGCCGAGCAGCTGATCGCCGACCACCGCGAGCGCGGCCACACCCTGATGATCATCACCGCCACCAATGATTTCATCACCGCGCCCATCGCCGCCCGCCTGGGCGTGCCGTGGCTGATCGCCACCCAGGCGGCTACCGACGCCGACGGCCTCTACACCGGCCGCGTCAAAGGCATCCCCAGTTATCAGTACGGCAAGGTGGAGCGGCTCTCCGAATGGCTCGTCGAACACCAGGAAACGCTCGACGGCAGCTACTTCTACAGCGATTCCCACAACGACCTGCCCCTGCTGCGCAAGGTGGATCACCCGGTGGCCGTGGACCCGGACCCGACCCTGGAACGCCACGCCCGGGAACTGGGCTGGCCGATCCTGTCGCTGAGGGCGCCGTCGTGATCCGCCGTTTCCGCCTCGCCGCCGTCCTGATCGCCACCACCGCGGTCGCCCTGCCCGGCTGCGACCGGCCGCCCGAAGAGGACACCGCCGCGCGCCCGCCGACGCTCGCGCAAAGCGCCGACCAGCCCCTCGAACTGACCACCGACAGCGGCGCCCCCCTGGAAAGCCGGCGCGGCGAGTGGCGCGACGCGCTGCGTGCCCTGCTGGCGGCGCCGGACGCGGACACGCTGGCCACCGCCGACCGCCGCTGGCGCGACCTGTACGACGCCTTCAACCGCCACTACCTGACCCTGGCCGCGCAGGCCTGCGCCGGCGACCGCCAGACGCCGCTGCAGCGCCTGGACGCCTGGCCGCTCTACCCGGCCTATGTGGACGCCCTGCCCGCCTGGCCGGACTCCGGCATCGTCAACGACCCGGCCCTGGAGCTCAGCGCCGCCAGCCTGCGCCGCCAGCAAGGCGCCACCGCCGACGGCGAAGTGGCCCTGGGGTTCCAGCCGATCCGCCTGCTGATCGCCGGCGCCGAAGGCGCGCCCCGCCAGGCCAAGGACCTGCGCGCGGAAGGGGATGAGCCGGCGGCGGCCCTGCGCGAACGGCGCCGCACCTACCTGAAACTGGCCGCCGACCAGCTGCAGGCGGACCTCAACGCCCTCCACCGGGACGACGGCCTCAGCCTGACATCGCTGCGCTGCGCCCTGGAAACCCTGGACGACCGCCTCGCCGCGCTCCAGACCCACCGCCAGGCCACCGCGCCCGAGGAAGGCCTGTACATTCCCTCGGTCAGCGTGGAGATCCTCGAGGAAACCCAGCCGAAGGCGGCCCTGACACAACTGAGCGCCGACGCCAACCGCGACGCCCGCGCCGCCCTGGAAAGCGGCTACCCCGGCTTCCAAACGGCCCTCGACCAGGCTGTGGAAGAAGACAGCTGGGCCCCGCTCGGCGAATGGCTGCACGCGCACGGCGGCTAACCCGGTTTTGGAGCCAACCTTGTGGAAGCGGGCCTTGTGGGAGCGGGCCCTGCCCGCGAAAGGGAGCGAAGCTCCCGGCAGGATCCCAGAAACCTGGATCTCCCGGTGTCCGGTGCTCGGTATCGGAGACGCGGTGCAATGGTGGTGCCTTCCGGGACCGCTCAAGCCATCCCTGGCCGCTGTTAGTTTGGCCCTCCCTGGCCAAACAGCTCCCTCCAGGCACCACCATTGCCCCGCTCACTGGGCAGCGGAACCGCCACGGGTCAGGTTGACCGTGTGAAAACACCGCCCGGACCGTTGCAGAAAGGTTCAGCGCCAGCGATAACCCGGAGAATTGGAATCTCCCCACCGAGCGGGTCTGTGTTCTGCCCTTCCGGGACCCTGGAGAACAGGACGTTCGACAGGGAGCCCCCAGGGACGGGTTCACGGCGTTCCCGGAAGGGCAGAACACAGACACGCTCCCCCAGATGGAGAGAACCTGCTGGAGATATCCGCCCCGTCAAAAAGGGGCACAAAAAAAGCGCGGCCGTAGCCGCGCTGGTCCGCCTTCCTTGGCGGGAGTCTTCGTCCTGAAGCAGGATCGGGTCCGGGCTTAGAAGTTGTAGCGCCCGAACACACCGATGTTGTCGGAATCGTCGGTGAAGGCCACCCGGGCGCCCACGTCCCAGGAGCGGTTCAGATTGACCAGGCCCTGGCCGTAGACACCGAAGTTACCGTCATAGATATCTTCGTAGAGCACGCCGCCGGACAGCTCCAGCACCTCGGTGGTCTGATGACGCAGGCCGCCGCTCACCGCGTAGCCCCACTCTTCGTCATTGAAGTCGTTGTCGTCACGGATCACGTCGGCGGTACCGACCAGATCCAGGCCGCGCTGCAGCGGAGTGTGGAAGCCGGCGCCCACGTACAGGCGGTTGCCGTCCACGTCGTCGCTGCCCGGGCTGTCGTAGTCGCCGTCGTAGAAGCTGGCGCCGCCGCGCAGGAACAGATGCTCGTCCAGGGCGAAGGAGCCTTCACCGCTGAGCACGTCCACATCCGGGCCGTTGTCGTAATCCCAGTTGTCATAACCGAACTGACCGTAGGTGTACGAGAAGCCGTTGTCGCGAACCGGCGTGGTCTGCTGGCTCTGGGCCTGGGCGTTGATGCTGGCCAGGGAAGCCGCGGCGATCGCGGATGCCATCAGGGTCTTCTTCAACATTTCCATGTCCTCGCTTTCAAATGGTCGATCAGGATGAGCGCCATCATCCACCTGCCCGCGACCCTCTACCAGTACCGGCCTCGCGCTTTATGACCCTTTTATAAAAGTTTTCATTTTCACGCTTTTTTGTCGTTTTTCAGGCGCGCCGCAACGCCTTGCTTGACCTTGGGGTTGCCCCAAGGTTTAACACTGGTCACTGATCGTTGTTCCCGTTGATCAATACGGAAGCCACCACCATGCGCACGCATCACTTGCCGATTCAGGGCGCCACCTGCCAGGGCTGCGCCAAAAAAATCCGGACCGCCCTCGGGGCGGTGCCCGGCGCCGACGAGATCCAGGTGGATCTCGATGAACAGACGGTCACCGTGCGCGGCGACGCCCGGCCCGAGGCACTGACCCGCGCCCTGGCGGAGAGCGGTTACGGCGTGAAACCGGCGCCCGAGCCGGAGCCCGAGCCCGAATCCGAATCCGAAGGCAGCGACAGTGCCCGGTCCGGCGGCGACATCCAGCTGGCGATCACCGGCGCCACCTGCGCCTCCTGCGTTCGCAGCATCGAAACCGCCCTGGGCGGCGTGGCCGGCGTCCGCGAGGCGAGCATGAACCTGGCCGACCACAGCGCCCGGGTAAGCGGCCAGGCGGCGCCGCGGGATCTTATCCGCGCGGTGGAAAGCGCCGGCTACGGCGCCAGCGTGATCGACGACCCGCGCCGCGCCGACCAGGAACGGGAGGAGCGCGAGCAGGCCCACTACCGGCAGCTGCTGCGCCACACCGGCTACGGCCTGGGCGTGGGCGCGCCGCTGATGCTGTGGGGCCTGCTCGGCGGCAGCATGACGGTGCAGCCGGGCACCTGGAGCCAGGCCGCCTGGCTGGCGGTGGGCGTGATCACCCTGGCGGTGCTGGCGGTGCCCGGGCGGCCGTTCTTCGTCGGCGCCTGGAAAGCCCTGCGCCACCACAACGCCAACATGGACACGCTGATCGCGCTGGGCACCGGCACCGCCTGGCTGTACTCCATGGTGGTGGTGCTGGCGCCGGGGCTGGTGCCGGAAGCGGCCCGCCATGTCTATTTCGAGGCCAGCGCCATGATCATCGGCCTGATCAGCCTGGGCCTGGCCCTGGAAGTGCGCGCCCGGGGCAAGACCAGCGCCGCCGTCAAACGCCTGCTCGACCTGCGCGCCAAAACCGCCCGCGTTCTGCGTGACGGCGGCGAACAGGACATTCCGGTGGAACAGGTGGTGGCCGGCGACCGCGTGCGGGTGCGCCCGGGCGAGAAAATCGCCGTGGACGGCGAAGTGGAAGAAGGCAGCAGCCGGCTGGACGAGTCCATGCTCACCGGCGAGCCGATGCCGGTGGCCAAGGGCCCCGGCGACAGCGTCGCCGCCGGCACCCTGAACGAGGGCGGCACGCTGATCTACCGGGCCACCCGGGTGGGCGCGGACACCGCCCTGGCGCGGATCATCGAGCTGGTGAAAAAAGCCCAGGGCACCAAGCCGCCGATCGGGCGTCTGGCGGACCGGGTGTCGGCGGTGTTCGTGCCCGCCATCATGCTGATCGCGGTGGCCGCCGCTCTGGCCTGGTTCAATCTGGGGCCGCAGCCGCCGTTCTCGCACATGATGGTGGCGGCCACCACGGTGCTGATCATCGCCTGCCCCTGCGCCCTGGGCCTGGCCACGCCCATGTCGGTGATGGTGGGCGTGGGCAAGGCCGCCGAGTACGGCATCCTGATCCGCCAGGGCGAGGCCCTGCAGACCGCCGCCGACCTGGACACCGTGGTGCTGGACAAGACCGGCACCATCACCGAGGGCCGCCCGGCGCTGACCCGGGTGCTGGCCGCCGACGGCGACACCGAGGAGGAAGTGCTGACGCTGGCCGCCAGCCTGGAAGCGGGCTCGGAACACCCGCTGGCCCGGGCGATTATGACCGCCGCCGAGGAACGCGGCCTGTCACCGCGGTCGGTCAGCGACTTCCAGGCGCTTAACGGCAAGGGCGTCAGCGCCCGGCTCGACGGCGCCACCCTGCGGCTGGGCAACCGCCGCTGGCTGGAGCAGGAAGGGGTCACCCTGGCGCTGCAGGACCAAGCCGCCGCGCTCAGCCAGGACGCCGCCACGCCGCTGTTCCTGGCCCGCGACGACCGGGTGATCGGCGTGCTGGGCGTCGCCGACCGCATCAAGGACGACGCCGCCGAGGCGATCCGCCGGCTGCGTGAGCGCGGCCTGCGGGTGATCATGATCACCGGCGATATCCAGGCCAGCGCCGACGCCATCGCCCGCCAGGCCGGCGTCGACGAGGTGCTCGCCGAGGTGCTGCCGGAGGACAAGGCCCGCGAAGTGAAGCGGCTGCAGCAGGACGGCGCCAAGGTGGCGATGGTGGGCGACGGCATCAACGACGCCCCGGCCCTGGCCCAGGCGGACGTGGGCTTCGCCATCGGCACCGGCACCGACGTGGCCATCGAGTCCGCCGCCGTCACGCTGATGAGCGGCTCGCTGCACGGCGTCGCCGACGCCATGGCGATCTCCCGGGCGACGCTGGGCAACATCAAGCAGAACCTGTTCGGCGCCTTCGTCTACAACAGCCTGGGCGTGCCGGTGGCCGCCGGTCTGCTCTACCCGTTCACCGGCTGGCTGCTCAGCCCGGTGATCGCCGGCGCCGCCATGTCGCTGAGCTCGGTGACCGTGGTCAGCAACGCCAACCGGCTGCGCTTCTTCAAACCCAACAAAGCGGACCGCCGCACGGCCGAGGGGAGGCACGACTCATGAGCTGGTTGATCAATCTCTCCGGCCTGGCGCTGATGGCGCTGATCGTCTGGTGGTTCTGGCTGGCCGGCGCCGGCAAGGCACGGCGCGCCACTCACGGCGCGGTGGATATTATCGTCGACGACGGGGTCTATGAGCCGGCGGTGATCGAGAGCAACGCCGGCGAACCGCTGTCGCTGCGCTTCGAGCGACGCGACGCCAGCCCCTGCGCCGAACAGGTAGTGTTCCACGGCCTCGACGTCAGCGAGTATTTACCGGTGGGGGAAACCACCACGGTGACGCTGACGCCGGAGCAACCGGGCACCTACCGCTTTACCTGCCAGATGAATATGTACCAGGGCAAACTGATCGTTCACTGACACGAGGATAGAACCATGAAGCGTTTACTGACCGCCGCCGGCCTGCTGGTGGCCAGCTCCTTGGCCGTCGCCGAGGCCCCCGAGGCCGGCACCCTGGAGGTGTATAAATCACCGACCTGCGGCTGCTGCGAAAAATGGGCGGACCACATGCGCGACAACGGGTTCGACGTGGTCACCCACGACGTGCAGAACCTGCAGCCGATCAAGGAAAAAGCACAGCTGCGTCCGGGGCTCGGCTCCTGCCACACCGCCTTTATCGACGGCTACGCCATCGAGGGCCATGTGCCGGCGGAAGACGTGCGCCGCCTGCTGGAGCAGAAACCCGATGCCCACGGGCTGACGGTGCCGGCCATGCCGGTGGGGTCGCCCGGGATGGAGATGGGCGACCGGCAGGACGATTACCAGGTGCTGCTGTATGGCGAGGACGGCGTTAAGGTGTTTGCCGAGCATCCTTGAGGGTTCGGGTCTGATGGTGGGCTCCGTAGCCCGGCGCCGGGAGCGGAGCCCTTGTGCGAGCGGGCCCCGCCCGCGAAAGGCAAGCGGAGCTTGCCGGCGGGATACCAGAGACCTGTCTTATTCCTCCTGATCCGTGGTGCGGCTGCGCAGGTATTCGACCAGCGCCGCGCGGCCCTGGGCGTCATCGCCCTGGTCCAGGTTCTCGGGGAAGTAGAAGGGATGCGGGGCCTGCTCGCCCCGGGCCGGGTCGAGCAGGCGGTCGAGGCCGTCCCGGGCGTCGCTGCCGCGCACCGAGCCGTCGTGCAGGAAGCGGGCCTTGCCGTCCAGGGCCAGCAGCAGCGGCTGGGCGAAGCCGCGCCGGCCGCCGCGCAGGGTGGCGTCGAGGGCGACCACGGAGTCGTCGTAGGCCGGCGCGGGGCCGCCGCGGGCGTCCTGGACGTCGCTGAAGTCGCTCACCGTGGACCGTTCGAACAGCACCAGCAGCTCGTCGTTGTAGGCCGGGTAGAGGGTTTCGATGGGGACCACCTCGGCGGAGACCGGTTGGTTGGGGTCGGCGGTGTGGCAGGCCACGCAGCCGGCGCCGCCGTCTTCCCGGCCGGTGGTGAACAGGGCGCGGCCGGCGGCCACCTGGTCGGCGTCCAGATCGTCGGGGGCGGCCGGCGCCGGCAGTTGGTCGGTGTAGGCGCGCAGGTCATCCAGTTTCCGCTGGGCGACGCGGCGGCCCACCGGGCCGGCCGGGGCGCCCACCGGCAGGTCGGTGCGCTCCACCTCGACGAACGGAATCACATCGGTGGCGGCCATGCCCTCCGGGATCACCCCGGTGTCGCGCAGCACCGCTTCGTAGCGCCGGGCGATCTCGTCGCCCAGGCGGCCGGCGACCACGTTCAGGAAGGCACGCCCGGATTCGGTGAGCAGGCTGGTGGGTTCCATGGCGACGGTGTAATCCAGATTGTTGAAGTCGTCGACCTTCTCGAAGATGCCGGCGTGGCTGCCCGGCGCCGCCAGGTCGGTGCGGAAGAACGGCGGCGTGATGGAGGCGTTGCCGAGGCCGTCCGGGGTGCCGTCGAACGAGGTGCGCGGGTAGTAGCGCCGGGTCTCGCCGTCCTGCTGGTAGGTGCCGGTAAGGTACTCGCGGGCGGCGGCGGTGGCCTCCTCAACGGTGCCGTCGGCGGGGATGCCGGCGAAGTCGCCGCGCCCGACGGTGACGCCGTCATAGGGCTCCGGCTCCGGCCCGGAGGGCAGCAGGCCGTCGAGCAGGCCGCCCTGGTCGTCGTCGCCGCCGGCGTCCGGCTGGTCCAGGCGCAGCTGCAGCAACGGCAGGTAGGCGAGCGGGTTATTGGCGGTGGCGAACAGCGCGCCCACATCCAGGTCGCGGGCGATGACGCCGTCCACCGGTTGCCCGGCGGACCCGGCGCCGGCCACGCCTGGGGCCAGCACCTCGCCGTCGGTGCTGGCGTGGCAGAGCGCGCAACTCACCCCGAGCCGGTCGCCGGCGGCCAGGTTGAGGCCGCCGCCGGTGAAGCCGTCGCTGCTGCCCAGGGGCTTGCGTTCGCCGTCGGCGCGGAACGGCACCAGCCCGATCACCGCGCCCTGGTTGAGCCAGGCGTTGAGGCGGGTCGGCTCCGCCAGCACCGTATCGGCCGGCTCGGCGCCGGCCTCGATGCGGGCGGCGGCGTTGCGCAACGCCTCGGCCTGTTGCGGCTCAAGCGCGGCGGTGTTGATGTTCAGCCCCATTTCCAGGGCCTGCAGCGGCGTCATGCCGCTGTCCTCGATGCCCTGGGGCAGGCGCATGGCGCTGGTCCAGAAACCCTGGTTGCCGAACGTCTCGAAGCGGAATATCTCGCGGCCCCGGTCCACCGCCGTGGGGGCGGCGTCACGCTGTTGCGGCGCGTTGGCAGTGGTCTCGCCGCCGGAGCCACTGTCACCGCCACAGGCGCTTAATGCGAGCAAAGTGCACAGCGCCATCGCGGCGCCGCGCCCGGTGTGCATGGAAATACCTGACATTGTTGTTCTCCCGATACCTGCTTTTTATGCACAGCAAAATCCGCGTGGGCGGATAAATAACCACAAAGGTAGGGAGAGTAATCAGAAAGGCCGGAGAGCGGCCACAGCGCCGGCGACAGGTTTGCAATAAAGGAAAAAACAACACCTAAGTTTACCTAACGCATATAAAAGGCATCATCACTTCCAGAGGCGACGAGGATACCCATGCTTGCTGTAAACGACTGGCTGCTGTTGATCGGCGTGTGCGCGCTGGGCGCCATGACCCCGGGGGCCAGCCTGGCGGTGGTGACCCGCCACACGCTGCGCGGCTCGGCACGGGCCGGGGTGGGCGCCGGGCTGGCCCACGCCGCCGGCATCGGCGTGTACGCGGTCGCCACGGTGGCGGGGCTGGCGGTGGTGCTGCGCGGTTTTCCGCAGCTGGAAATCGCCATCCGGCTGGCCGGCTCATTGTTTTTATTATGGCTGGCACTGGGCAGCTGGCGCGCCGCCGCGCGCCCGGCGCCGGAGCCGGACGCCGGGGCCGGTGGCAACGCGGTGCGCGACGGCTTTCTGATCGCGTTTCTGAACCCCAAGGTGGCGCTGTTCTTCCTGGCGCTGTTCAGCCAGTTCGTAAGCGCGGACATGGCCATGGCCGCCCGGGTGCAGGTGGCCGCCACGGCGGTGGTGATCGACGGTGGCTGGTACAGCCTGGTGGCGCTGTTACTGGCGCGCGGGCCGGTGCTCGCGGCCCTGCGCCGGCACCACGGCAAGGTGGAACGAACCACTGCCGGGGTGCTGGTCGTCGTGGCGCTGGCGGTCTGGTTTTAAGGGCTGCAAGCCTCAAGCCGCAAGCGACAAGCAGGCCGTACCGGAGGATGGCTGTTCGCTTGCCGATTGAAGCTCGCGGCTTGCCGCTGTTCCGTTAAAAACGGAACAGCAGTCGCGCGAACCAACTCTTGAGGTAGGCGGTTTCCGGAATCGCCGGGTGCACCGGGTGATCCGGCCCCTGCCCTTCGAAGCCGATCACCTGCAGTGAACGGTCGATGTGCCGGGCGGAGGAACGCACCACGTCGAGCAGTTTGTCCGCCGGCAGGTGCATGGAGCAGGACGCGGAAATCAGATAGCCGCCCGGCTTCACCAGCCGCACCGCCAGTTCGTTGATGGCGTGGTAGCCGGCCAGGCCGTTCTTGAAATCCTTGCGCCGTTTGATAAAAGCGGGCGGATCCAGAATCACCAGATCGAACTTTTCGCCGTCGGCGAGCAGTTGCTTCATGGCGGTGGTGGCGTCGCCTTCCAGGGTGCGCAGCTGCTCCGCCACGCCGTTCATTTCCGCGTTGCGGTGCATGTATTCCAGCGCCAGCGACGAGCTGTCGATGCCGGTCACTTCGGCGGCGCCGGCCATGGCCGCCTGCACGCCCCAGCCGCCGCAGTAGGCGAACACATCCAGCACCCGGGCGCCTTTGGCCAGCGGCGCCATGCGCGCCCGGGCACTACGGTGATCGAAGAACCAGCCGGTCTTTTGCCCTTCGCGCAGCGGCGCCTGGAAACGGCCGCCGTTCTCGTGCAGTTCCACACTTTCCGGCACCTCGCCTTTAAGGGCGCGGGTGTAGAGCGGCAGGTCTTCCAGTTCGCGCACGCCGGCCTCGTTCTTGACCACGATATTGGCCGGCGACAGCACCGCGTCCAGCGCCGTCGCCACGGTGTCCAGATGGGCCTCCATGCCGGCGGTGCCCGCCTGCATCACCAGGGTGTCCTGGTAGCGGTCCACCACCAGGCCGGGCAGGCCGTCCGCCTCGCCGTGCACCAGCCGGTAGCCGGGCTGCGGATAGAGCGTCTCGCGCAACGCCAGCGCCTGCTCGATGCGCTTCTTGAAGAAGCTGCGCGACGGTTCCTGTTTCACGTCACGGCTGTACAGGCGGGCGGCGATCAGTGAATTGGGGCTCATAAAGGCCCGACCGAGCGCCTTGCCACGGCTGTCTTCCACCACGCAGGCGGTGCCGGCGGGCAGGCTTTTGAGCGGGCTGTGGGCGGTGTCCACTTCGTTGGCGTAGATCCATTCATGGCCGGCCTTGAGGCGGCGTTCCTCGTTTTTCTTGAGGCGCAGGGTAGGGGTGTCGTCGGTCATGGGTGGCTCGCTCGCGCAAAAGCGGCAGTTTATCACGGCACCGGGCGCCGTGAGTGCAATGACCGCTGATGGCGCGCCTGACATACCCTTTGGTATGCGAGCGCCGCGCGGCTGAGCTACACTCGACCGGGTAACTCGGGTAAAGCCGCTTGCCCTTCCTGGCCGGGCGGCGAGAGATAATAACGAAGCGCTCAGCGCCCTTGAGGATCACCATGCGTTTTTTCCAGCAGCGTCCCCCCTTTGTCCTGATGGTCGCCACCGGTGCCATGTGCACCGTGGTGGTGCTGGTGTTCGCGCGCCTGTGCTACGGCCTGGTGCTGCCGGCCATGCGCGACGGCCTGGGGCTGAGCTATGCCCAGGCCGCCAACCTGAGCACCGCCACCGCGCTGGGCTATCTGCTGCTGGTGATGGTGGCGGGGGTGTTCGCCGCCCGTTTCGGCGGCAAGCAGTCGGTGCTGCTGGGGCTGGTGCTGGTGACGCTGGGCTTTATCGGTCTCAGCCAGGCCAGCGATTACCGGGTGCTGCTGGCGCTGATGGTGATGCTCGGCATGGGCACCGCCTTCGGCTACACGCCGTTGATTTCGCTGCTCGCCAATACCTACCCGAAGCGGCGCGGCTCGGTGATCGGCTTCACCAACAGCGGCGTGGGCGCCGGCATGCTGCTGGCCGGCGCGCTGGTGCCGGCGCTCACCCAGGCGGACACCAGCGACGGCTGGCGCCATGTGTGGCTGAGCTTCGCCGCCGGCGGCGCCCTGGTGACCACCCTGGTGCTGCTGTTTCTGCGCAACCCGGAGCGGCCCATGGCCGCCAGCACCGACGCCGCCACCGGTGTCGGCGGCCCCGGCGAACCGATCTTCCGTAACCCCCATGTGGTCACCGTGGGGCTGGTGTACGGCGTGCTCGGGCTCACCTACATCGTGCAGGTCACCTTTATGTACAGCTTCGCGCTGGACGGCGGCCTGACGGCGCTGAGCGCCGGGCATCTGGTGTCGCTGATGGGGATTCTGTCGATCTTCGCCGGGCCGTTCTGGGGCTGGCTGGCGGACCGGCTGGGCTATTCCAACGGCCTGGTGCTGTCCATGTCGCTGTCGCTGCTGGCCACCGCCCTGCCGGTGATCTGGCCTCAGCCCTGGGCGTTCGTCGCCCACTTCGTGATTCTGGGGCTGTGCGTGGCCGGCCTGTTCACCTCCATTCTGGCGGCGTCCACGGAGACCGTGCCGCCCCATCAGGCGCCGGTGGCGGTGAGCTTCGTCACCCTGTTCTATGCCACCGGCCAGTTCCTGGGGCCGGCGCTGGCCGGCCTGGTGGTGGAGTGGAGCGAAGGCTTCCGGGTGGCCTTCGCCGGCAGCTGCCTGGTGATGGTGGGCGGCGTCTACCTGTGCTGGCGCACCCGCCGCCACCAGGGCTACCGGGCGGTGCCGGCCAGCGCCTGCGCCGCCGGCGAATAAGCCTCCGGTTCGCGGCCGCTTTCCCAGTCCAGCAGCCAGGCCTTGCGCCCCACGCCACCGGCATAACCGGTCAGTGAACCGTTGGCGCCCACCACCCGATGGCAGGGAACCAGTAACGACCAGGGGTTTCGCCCCACCGCGGCGCCCACGGCGCGCACCGCCGCCGGGCGCCCGAGACGGGCCGCCAGGGTGCCGTAGGTCCAGGTCTCGCCGGCGGGGATACGGCGCAGCTCCGCCCATACCGCCTGTTGAAAGGCGGTGCCCCGCCGCGCCAGCGGCAGGTCGAAGCCGGCGCGCCCCTGGTCCTCGAAGTAACCGCGCAACTGCTCCGCGGCGCGGGCCAGCAAGGGGTTGTCCGGACGGTGGGTCCAGCCGGCCGGGTCCGGGTGGTATTTCTGGCCCTCGAACCAGACCCCCAGCAGAGCCCGTTCGTCGGCGGCCACCAGCATGGCCCCCAGGGGGCCGGGAATCGCTACATAGTCCGTCATTGTCGCTCTCCTTTCTCTTCGCCTTTCTCCAGGCTTTGCCAAAGGTGCATCACCGCGTAGGCCCGCCAGGGGCGCCAGGCCTCGGCGCGCTCGCGGGCGCGCGCCGGGGACGTTTCGCCAAGGGCCTTGAGCACGCCGTAGTCGGCGGCGGGAAACGCGTCCGGCCAGCCCAGGGCGCGCATCGCCAGATATTGGGCGGTCCAGTCGCCGATGCCGGGCAGCGCCTGCAGGCGCGCCAGGGTGTCTTCCACCGCCGCGCCCGGCGCCAGCACCAGATCGCCGTCGGCGCAGGCCCGGGCGAGCACCTGTATCGCCTTCACCCGGGTGCGGATAATACCCAGTTCACCGAGGGTGTCGGCGCGGCTCTCCGCCACCCGTTCGGCGTCCGGAAAGGTATGAGTCAGGCCGGCGAAGGGGGTCGCCAGCGGCTCGCCGAGCGCGGCGGCCACCCGACCGGCCAGGGTGCAGGCGGCGCGCACCGTGATCTGCTGGCCGAGCACCGCACGCACTGCCGCCTCGAAACCGTCGAACGCGCCGGGCACGCGCAGGCCCGGATGCGCCTCGGCGAGTTCGCCGAGGCGGGCGCTCACTTCCTGCGGCTGGCAGCCGAGATCGAACAACCGCTGCAACCGTCCCAGCACCTCCGGCACCGCCCTTGCCAGCGACGCGGACAGGGTCACCGCCAGCAGCGGCCGGCCCGGCACCGGCCGCACCGCCAGCCAGCCGCGCAGCGCCTGGCCCTGGCTCGACAACGCCACGGTGCGCCGGTAGACGCCGTCGTCCACCGCTTCGACGCCGGCGATGGCGCGCTGGCCGAGAAACGCCAGCAGGCGGGGCCAGTCCAGCGGCGGGCGGTAGGCGAGCTGAAAATCCAGGCTGTCCTGGTGACGGCTGGTCGGCAGGCGCCGCAGTTGCGAGGGCTGCAGCCGGTAGCGCTGGCGGAACAGCGCATTAAAGCGGCGCACGCTGCCGAACCCGGCGGCCAGCGCCACTTCGGTGACCGGCAGGCCGGTGTCGGTGAGCAGCCGCTTGGCCAGCAGCAGGCGCTGGGTTTGGGCGTAGGCCACCGGCGAAACGCCGAACTCATCACCGAAGGTACGCCGCAGGTGGCGGTCGCTGACGCCCAGCTCCGCCGCCAGGGCGCCGAGGTGGTTGTCGGTGAGGCCGCCTTCGTCGATGCGCGCCGCCACCGCCCGCGCCAGCCGGCGGCGGGCGTCGACGCTGGCGTGGCCGGGCGCCAGCTCGGGGCGGCAGCGCAGGCAGGGGCGATAGCCGCCGGCTTCGGCGGCGGCAGCGCTGGGGAAAAAGCGGCAATTGTCCCGCCGCGGTACGCGAGCCGGGCACACCGGCCGGCAGTACACCCCGGTGGTCACCACGGCGACGAAGAACTGCCCGTCGAAACGGGCGTCGCGGGCGGTCAGCGCCTGATAACAGACATCGTCATTGATCCACATGGGGCCATCATAGACGGTGCGGGGGCGCTCGACTCGCCGTTTTCGGACCTGGCTGTGGGAGCTTGCTTGTGGGAGCGGGCCCTGCCCGCGAAAGGCCGGCTTGCCGGCCGGCAGGATGCCAGAGACGCCGATTGTGCGGCTGTTAGACAGGGCTCTGGAATCCTGCCGGGAGCTTCGCTCCCTTTCGCTTGCAAGCAAGCTCCCACAATCCCGGGCCGCTCTGTCAGGAGGGAGCCACCCCATAGCCTTTCAGGAAGACGCGCACCACCTCGCGGACGTGCGCCTTGGCGTCCTGCTCGGTAGGCGCTTCGCCGCAGCCGATCACCAGCTGCATGTGGCGGCAGCTCTGCAGCATGCCGAAGAACAGCTCCGCGGCGGCGGCGGGATCGCCCAGCCGCACCAGACCGCGTTCGCGGGCCCGGGTGAGCAGGCGCTCCATTTCGTTGAGGGTGCGCTGCGGTCCCGCCTCGAAAAACAGCCGGGCCATCTCGGTGTCCTGGCCGGCCAGACTCGCCATCAGTCGCTCCAGGGCGATGGCCTCTTCGCTGTTGATCAGAGTGACAAAGGCGTGACCGATGCGCTCCAGGACCACGGTCAGGTCGTCGCCGGCCTCCAGGGAAAAGATCGGGAAGGGCATCATCCCTTCGCACTTGGCTTCCACGGCGGCGGCGAACAGCGTCGCCTTGTCGGAAAAGTGGCTGTAGACGGTGAGCTTGGAGACACCGGCCTCGGTGGCCACCGCGTCCATGCTGGTGCCGGCGAACCCCTGGGCGATGAACAGCGCCTTGGCGGCATCGAGAATCGCCTCGCGCTTGGCCGGGTCCTTGGGCCGTCCACGCAGAGCCGTCTGGGAGTCGTTATCAGGCATGCTTCTCCAAACCTTCGGCCAAACAAATAGTGGCCCCAAGAGATAGTGGACCAAAGAGTTCAATAAACTTACTATACCGGCGAGTATAGCATTGCCCGGGGGCGGTCGGCGCCCTTTTTACGTCATTCCACAAACCATGCTCTGGGGGTTTCCGGCATGTCGCGTTATCCACTGCTCGCTCTACTGCCGTTGGCCTTGGTGATGGCCGCCTGTTCCCCGGCGGAGCCCGAAAGCGACACCAGCCCGCGTCCGGCCCTGGTGGTCCAGCCGGGTACCGGCGACGCCCTGCGCGATATTTACCCCGGCGAGGTGCGCGCCCGTTACGAGCCGGAGCTGGCGTTCCGCATCGGCGGCAAGATCAGCCGCCGCATGGTGACCGTGGGCGACCGGGTGGAAGCCGGCCAGCCGCTGGCGGAGCTGAACGCCGAGGACGTGCGGCTGGAGCTGGACGCGGCCCGCGCCCGGCTGGCCTCGGCCCGCTCGGACCAGCGGCTGGCGCGCAGCGAGCTGGAGCGCTACCGCACCCTGCTCGAGCGGCAGGTGATCAGCCAGTCCCAGTTCGATTCCGTGGAGAGCCGCGCCGAGGCCAGCGACGCCCAGCTGGAGCAGGCCCGCGCGCAGCTCAAGGTGGCCAGCAACCAGGCCGATTACGCGGTGCTGGAAGCGCCGGAAACCGGCGTCATCGCGCAACGTCTGGCGGAGGCCGGTCAGGTGGTGGCCGCCGGCCAGGCGGTGTTTGTGCTGGCGGTGGACGGCGACCGGGAAGTGGTCATCGATCTGCCGGAGCAGGATGTGAAGCGGTTCCAGGTGGGCGACGAGGTGGCCATCGAATTGTGGTCGCGCCCCGGCGAACCCTTCCCGGGACGCATCCGCGAGCTGGCGCCGGCGGCGGACCCGAGCTCGCGAACCTTCGAGGCCCGCGTCGCCTTCGACGACGACACCGCGGACGCCGAGCTGGGCCAGAGCGCGCGGGTGCTGGTGGACCACGCCAACGGCGGCGCCGATGTGCTCACGGTGCCGCTGGCGGCGGTCACCGCCGACCAGGGCGAAAGTTTCGTGTGGGTGGTGAACCCGGATGACGCCACGCTGGTGAAAACCCCGGTGCGCACCGGCGCCTACCGGGAAGACCGGGTGCCGGTGCTGGAGGGCCTGTCGGCGGACGACTGGGTGGTGGCCGCCGGCACCCAGGTGCTGCGTGAAGGGCAGAAGGTGCGCCCGGTGGACCGGCGGAACCGTCAGGTCAGCCTGGGTGACGGCCAGGAAGGTGGAGAGTAGCGATGCGCTTCAACCTTTCCGAATGGGCCCTGCGAAACCGTGCCCTGGTGCTCTATGCGATGATCCTGCTGGGCGCCCTGGGCGCCCTCTCCTATTCGCAGCTGGGCCAGAGCGAAGACCCGCCCTTCACCTTCAAGGTGATGGTGGTGAACACCGTCTGGCCGGGCGCCAGCGCCGAGGAGGTGAGCCGCCAGGTCACCGAACGCATCGAGAAGAAGCTGATGGAGACCGGCGACTACGACCGCATCACCTCGTTCTCCCGGCCCGGCCAGTCGCAGGTGCTGTTCGTGGCCCGCGACGACATGCACTCCTCGGAAATCCCCGACCTCTGGTACCAGGTGCGCAAGAAGGTCGGCGACATCAAGCACACCCTGCCCCCGGACGCCCAGGGGCCGTTCTTCAATGACGAGTTCGGCACCACCTTCGGCAACATCTACGCGCTCACCGGGCCCGGTTTCGACTACGCGCTGATGAAGGATTACGCCGAGCGCCTGCAGCTCGCCCTGCAGCGCGTGGAGGATGCCGGCAAGGTGGAGCTGGTGGGCGTCCAGGACGAGAAAATCTGGGTGGAGCTGTCCAACACCAAGCTGGCGTCCCTGGGCATTCCCATGGGCGCGGTGCAGCAGGCGCTGCAATCGCAGAACGCGGTGGCCCAGGCGGGCTTCTTCGAGACCCCCAGCGACCGGGTCCGCCTGCGGGTGTCCGGCCAGTTCCGGTCGGTGGAGGAGATCCGCCGTTTCCCCATCGACGTGAACGGCCGCACCCTGCGCCTGGGCGACATCGCCGAGGTGTTCCGCGGCTTCAGCGACCCGGCCGAACCGCGCATGCGCTTTCTGGGCGAAAACGCCATCGGCCTGGCGGTGTCGATGAAGGACGGCGGCGACATTCTCGCCCTGGGTGAAAACCTGGACGCCGAATTCAAGCGCCTGCAGGACACGCTGCCGGCGGGCCTGACGCTGAGCAAGGTGTCCGACCAACCGGCGGCGGTGGAGGCCGGCGTCGGCGAATTCGTGCAGGTGCTGATCGAAGCGCTGGTGATCGTGCTGCTGGTGAGCTTCTTCTCGCTGGGCGCGCGCACCGGCCTGGTGGTGGCGCTGTCGATTCCGCTGGTGCTGGCGATGACCTTCGCGCTGATGCACTACTTCCACATCGGCCTGCACAAGATCTCCCTGGGCGCGCTGGTGCTGGCGCTGGGCCTGATGGTGGACGACGCCATCATCGCCGTGGAGATGATGGCGATAAAAATGGAGCAGGGCTTCAGCCGCTTGAAGGCGGCCGGCTTCGCCTGGACCAGCACCGCCTTCCCGATGCTCACCGGCACGCTGATCACCGCCGCCGGCTTTCTGCCCATCGCCACCGCCGAGTCCGGCACCGGCGAATACACCCGCTCGATCTTCCAGGTGGTGACGCTGTCGTTGCTGGTGTCCTGGATCACCGCCGTGGTGTTCGTGCCCTACCTGGGCGACAAGCTGCTGCCGGAGCTGGCCCGCCGCGACGCCGACGGCAAGGTGCACGATCCCTATCAGAAACCCTTCTACCAGCGCTTCCGGCGGCTGGTGCTGTGGTGCGTGCGCTACCGCAAAACCGTGATCACCCTGACCCTGCTGATCTTCGTGGGCTCGCTGGCGCTGTTCCGGCTGGTGCCGCAGCAGTTCTTCCCGCCCTCGGCGCGGCTGGAGCTGATGGTGGATCTGAAGCTGCACGAGGGCGCCTCCCTGGAGGCCACCCAGGCGCAGACGGAACGGCTCGAGAAACTGCTCGACGACAACCCGGACATCGACCACTACGTGGCCTATGTGGGCGCCGGCTCGCCGCGCTTCTATCTGCCGCTGGACCAGCAGTTGCCGGCGGCCAGCTTCGCCCAGTTCGTGGTGCTCACCGACAGCATCGAACAGCGCGAGGAAATCCGCGCCTGGTTGATCGACACCATGCGCGAGCAGTTCCCCACCCTGCGCAGCCGGGTGTCGCGGCTGGAGAACGGCCCGCCGGTGGGCTACCCGATTCAGTTCCGCGTCTCCGGCGAGCACATTCCCAAGGTCCGTGAGCTGGCCCGCGACGTGGCCGCCGTGGTGCGCGACAACCCGGCGGTGACCAACGTGCATCTGGACTGGGAAGAGCCCAGCAAGGTGGTGCGCCTGAACGTGGACCAGGACCGCGCCCGCGCCCTGGGCGTGAATACCGCCGACCTGTCCCGGGCGCTGCAGAGCTCCCTGTCCGGCGTGGCGGTGAGCCAGTACCGCGAGGACAACGAGCTGATCGACGTGGAAGTGCGCGGCGACGCCCGCGAGCGCGAGGCTCTGGGGCAACTGGGCAACCTGGCGGTGCAGACCGAGACCGGCCGCAGCGTGCCGCTCAATCAGGTGGCGACCCTGGAGTACGGCTTCGAGGAAGGCATCATCTGGCACCGCAACCGGCTGCCCACGGTCACCGTGCGCGCCGACATCTACGGAGACGAGCAACCCGCCACCCTGGTCGGTCAGTTGCAGCCCAAGCTGCAGGGCGTGCGCGAGGCGCTGCCGCCGGGCTATCTGCTGGAGGTGGGCGGCACCGTGGAGGAATCCGCCCGCGGCCAGAGCTCGGTGAACGCCGGCCTGCCGCTGTTCGTGCTGGTGGTGATCACCCTGCTGATGCTGCAGCTGCGCCGCTTCTCGCTGACCACCATGGTGTTCCTCACCGCGCCGCTGGGTCTGATCGGCGTGACCCTGTTCCTGCTGCTGTTCGGCGAGCCGTTCGGCTTCGTGGCGATGCTCGGCACCATCGCGCTGACCGGCATGATCATGCGCAACTCGGTGATCCTGGTGGATCAGATCGAGCAGGACATCAGCCAGGGCCGCAGCCAGTGGGACGCGATCATCGAGTCCACGGTGCGCCGTTTCCGGCCCATCGCGCTGACCGCGCTGACCGCGGTGCTGGCGATGATTCCGCTGTCACGCAGCGACTTCTTCGGCCCCATGGCGGTGGCGATCATGGGCGGGCTGATCGTCGCCACCGCGCTGACCCTGCTGTTTCTGCCGGCGCTGTACGCGGCCTGGTTCCGGGTCAAGGAGACCCACAACGACGAGCCGGTTACTCAGTGAACCGGACCCCGTCGAGCACCGTCTGCAGCGTTTCCAGGGCCTCGGTCTGGCGGTCCGCCGCCTCGCCCTGGCCGCCGCTGCCGCGGGCAATCAGATCGATGGCGTAGCAGGACTCGGTGTAGGTGGCGCGGTAGCTGCGGATGGTGGTGTATTGGTCGCCTTCGGTGCGCGTCACGTCGAAGCGGGTGAACGCCACATCGTCGATGGTCTGCGTCTGCTTGCTCTCCTGGTCGACGCCCTCGGGCAGGTCCTTGCAGTGGGTGAGCGCCTTGGTATTGCGGCTGGCGCCGAGCTGAAAGCGCGCGTCCACCTCACCGGGTACTTTCAGGGTCAGCAGGCGCTGGCCCTCCCGGCCGTCGGCGAAGGCGTGCCATTGCGCCGTGTCCCCGGCCTCGCCGTCTTCAGTGGGCACCTGTTGCAGGGATTCCGGGTAGTTCACCGCAATGCGGAATCGGGTGTCGGTGAAGGTGGCGGCGTCCTCACCGGTGGCGGCGGCATCCGGTTGCTGGGCGGACTCATAACCGCCACCGGCCTCTTCCTCACTGCCGTCGGCGGGGCCGCCGGTTTGCTCGGCGCCGGTCTCTTCGCCGGGCCGGGATTCTTCAATGGGCGGATGCGGAACGGTCTCTTCGTCGTCCGCCGCCTTTTTGGCGTCGTCCTCGTCCGGCGGCTGGCAGCCGGCCAGGAATAACGTGCCGGTGAGCGCACCGGTGGCCAGTAAAACGGTGAGATTTCGCATGGTACTGCTCCTTTTCGGGTATCGGCTGCCGTCCTTGGGCAACCACGACTAACGCTTTTCATCCTACGCCCCGCCGCGCCGGACAACGCCCCCGCTTAACACTGTTTAACAGCGGCGGCGCCGTTCACGTTAAACTCGTGGCCTGGAAGGGAGGCGAAGCGTGGAACTGGAACTGTCGCTATTACTGATACTGGGTGGGGTCGCCCTGCTGGCGGGCTTTATCGATACCCTGGCCGGCGGCGGAGGCCTGCTGACCCTGCCGGCGCTGTTGCTGGCCGGACTGAACCCGGTAAACGCGCTCGCCACCAACAAGCTGCAGGGCACCTTCGGCTCCGGCATGGCCACCTTCATGCTGCTGCGCCGGCGGCGCTTCGCCGAAACGCTGGCGGGGCTGAGGCGTCCGTTCCTGTGGTCGCTGGGGGGCAGCGCCTTGGGCACGGTGCTGGTGCAGCTCACCGACAGCGACGCCCTGCAGGTGCTGGTGCCGGTGGTACTGGCGGTGATCGCGCTGTATTTCCTGTTCAGCCCCGGCGCCGGCAGCGTGACCCGGGCACCGCGCCTGTCCGCGCGCCTGTACGAGCGCACCGTGGTGCCGGTGATCGGCTTCTACGACGGCTTCTTCGGGCCGGGCACCGGTTCGTTTTTCTCGCTCACCGGCGTCGCCCTGCGCGGCCAGGATCTGATCACCGCCACCGCCCAGGCCAAGGCGCTGAACTTCGCCAGCAACATCGCCTCGCTGACGCTGTTCGTGGTCGGCGGCAAGGTGCTGTGGGTCACCGGCGCGGTGATGATCGCCGGCCAGATGGCCGGCGCCTGGCTCGGTTCCCACGCGGTGCTGCGCGGTGGCGCGCGTTTGATCCGGCCGTTGATCGTGATCGTCTGCCTGGCCATGCTGCTTCGCTATCTGTTCGGTTGAGCGCCGGTCGCTTGATTCCTGACCCACGGGTCATACACTGATGACGCCATAATACCAACGAGCTCGGGACCTTCTTCATGGGTGACACATCCAGGCGTGATTACCGTCGGCCGGACGGCGAGACCCTTTACTGGCCGATGGGCCCGTTCAAACTCCGTCTGCCCTTCCTGCATTACCGCTTCGAATGGCCCGATTATTTCCAGGGTCTGCTGATGTGCGCGGTGGATCTGGCCGCGATTCCGTTGATGACCGAACTGCTGGGCATGCCGTTCGAGGCGGCGCTGGCGGTGGTGCTTTTGAACGGCTTTCTCTACCTGTTGCACCACCTGCTGGGCGACCCGGTGGTGCCCGGCTGGATCACCCCGGCGATCCCTCTGTTGATGGCCTACTGCGCCAGTTTTCCGGAGGGCGAGGCCCGGGTGCATGCGCTGATCGCGTTTCAATTGTTACTGGGTGTGTTCTGCATCGGGCTGGGCGCCACCGGGTTATCCAGGCGGGTGGTGAGCCTGGTGCCGCCGGCGATCAAGGCGGGCATCATCATGGGCGCCGGCATCGCCGCGGTGATTTCGGTGTTCGAGGTGGGCGGCCGTTTCGAGAGCTTTCCGTGGACCATTTCCATCGCCATCGGCATCGCCTTCTATCTGATCTTCTCCAAGCACTTCGCGGTGCTGAAAACCCGCAATGCCTTCTGGTCCACCCTGGGCAAGCTGGGTATTTTTCCGATCATCGCCCTGGCCATCGTGCTGGCGCCGCTGTTCAGCGAAGCGCCCTGGCCGACCATCGAATGGGGCTTCACCACGCCGGACTTCGCCACCCTGTGGAACGAGTACACCGTGTTCGGCCTGGGCCTGCCGTCGCCGGAAATGTTCCTGCAAGCGATCCCCACCATGCTGGCGGCCTACATCGTGCTGTTCGGCGACGTGCTGCAGGGCAAGGCGCTGCTCAAGGAAGCGGACGCCAGCCGCCAGGATGAGAACGTGGACTACAACCCGGACCGCGCCCACATGATCTTCGGCGGCCGCAACGCCACCATGAGCATCATCGGCCCGGACGTGGCCATGTGCGGCCCGCTGTGGGCCGCCATGCACGTGGTGATCGTGGAGCGCTTCAAGGAAGGCCGCAAAGCGATGGATTCGATCTTCGGCGGCGCCGGCTCGTTCCGCTGGGGCACCAACACCGGCCTGCTGCTGATGCCGATTGTCAGCCTGGTGGAACCGATCCTGGGCGTGGCCCTGGCGCTGACGCTGCTGATCCAGGGCTACGTGAGCGTGCGCATCGGCATTCTCGAAGCGCGCAGCCAGCGCGACCTGGGCATCGCCGGGGTGGTCGCCGCGGTGCTTGCCACCAAGGGCGCCACCTGGGCGTTCGCCGTGGGCGTGGCGCTGTGCATCCTGATTTACGGTCGCCGCTTCTTCAGCGGCGAGAACGACCAGACCTTCACCAAGGACAACGACGAGGAAACGCAATGAAAACCCGTGCCGCAGTACTGCGTGAGATGGGCGCCCAGCGCCCGTTCAAGGACTCCCAGCCGCTGAAAATCGAAGAGGTGGAACTGGACGCCCCGGGCCACGGCGAGATTCTGGTGCGGGTGCGCGCCGCCGGCCTGTGCCACTCCGACCTGTCGGTGATCGACGGCAACCGGCCCCGGCCGCTGCCCATGGCGCTGGGCCACGAAGCCGCCGGCGAGGTGGTGGAAGTGGGCGCCGGCGTCGCCGATCTGGAAGTGGGCGACCATGTGGTGTTCTCGTTCGTGCCCAGCTGCGGCACCTGCGACTACTGCCTGGGGGGCCGCGCGGCGCTGTGCGCCCCCGGCGCCAAGGCCAACAACGACGGCGTGCTGCTGGGCGGCGACCGCCGCCTGCACCAGGGCGACGCCACCATCAACCACCACCTGGGTGTGTCCGGCTTCGCCGAACACGCAGTGACCTCGCGCCGTTCCGCGGTGAAGATTCCCAAGGACCTGCCGTTCGAGATCGCCGCCGTGTTCGGCTGCGCGGTGCTCACCGGCATGGGCGCGGTGGTGCACACCGCCGGCCTGCGCGCCGGCCAGTCGGTGCTGGTGGTGGGTCTGGGCGGCGTGGGCCTGTCCGCCGTGCTGGGAGCGGTGGCCGCCGGCGCCCGTCAGGTGATCGCCGCCGACATCGCCGAGGACAAGCTGGCGCTGGCCAAATCCATGGGCGCCACCCATGTGGTCAATTCCAAGGACGCGGACGCGGTGCAACAGGTCAAGGACATCAGCGGCGGCGGCGTGGACATCGCCGCCGAGTTCGCCGGTGTCGGCCCGGCGCTGGAATTCGCCTTCGCCGCCACCGGCAAGGGCGGCAGCACGGTCACCGCCGGCCTGCCCCACCCGGACACCCGCCTGGCGGTGAGCCCGGTGCAGATGGTGGCCGAGGAACGCCGCTTCCTGGGTTCCTACCTGGGCGGCCATGTGCCGGCGCTGGATATCCCCGAGTACATCGCGCTCTATCAGGCCGGCTGCCTGCCGGTGGACAAGCTGCTCACCCACCGCATGAAGCTGGAAGACATTAACGAAGGCTTCGACCGGCTGGCCGACGGCGACGCCATCCGCCAGGTGATTCTGTTCGATTGATGGCGACCCCGAGGCTGCGGCAGGTGTGCCTGGTGGCGCCGGCGCTGGCGGCGCCGGAGCGGGCACTGGCCGCCGTGCTCGGCGCGGCGCCCTGCCACCGGGACCCGCACCTGGCCCGCTACGGTCTGGAGAACGTGATCTTCCGGCTCGGCGACCGCTTTATCGAAATCGTCGCGCCGACCGAGGACGGCACCGCCGCCGGCCGCTTTCTGGATCGCAGCGGTGGCCGGGGCGGCTATATGGCGATCTTCGATTGCGAGGATCCGGAGCGCCGCGCCCGGGACGCGGAAGCGCTGGGGGTGCCGGTGGTGAACCGCCTGCGGGTGGACGCCTACCTGGGCGTGCAGTTGCACCCCAAAGGCTGCCGGGCGGCGATGATCGAGTTCAACCGCACCGACGGCGGCGCGGCCCTGGACGGGCCTTACTGGCCGGCCGGGCCCGACTGGCAGGCGGCGCCGTCACCGGATCCACCCTGCCGTCTGCACGCCGTCACCCTGGACAGCCCCACGCCCGGCGATCTGGCCGCCCACTGGGGAAGCCTGCTCGGTATAACGGTGGCGGACGATCACCGCGCCGATGCCGGCGGCGTGGCGCTGCGGTTCCAGCCCGGTCGGAAGGAGTGCCTGAGTGCGCTGTCACTGCGTAGCGCCGACCCGGACCTTCTGCTGGCACGGGCCGGAGCCGAGGGGCTGGCGGTGGATCGGGGCGGCTTTGAACTGGCCGGCGTGCGCTGGCAGCTCGAGCAAGGGTAACACCCGCGACTAGCCCAGCTTCTTGAGCATGGCGCCCATCATTTCGTGGATCTTATTGACCGCTTTCAGCGGTCGCACCATCACTTTGAAGTCGTCGATGCGGCCGTCTTCGTCGCAGTGGATCATATCGATGCCGTTGAGCTGGATGCCGTCCAGCACGGTGGTGAATTCCAGCACCGCGTTGCGGCCGTCGAGGATTTCCCGCTCATAGCGGAAATGCTCATTGTTGAGCGTGTGCAGGGCGGCGGTGAGGTACATTTTGGTGATCGCCTTACCTTCCTGCGGGGTGTGCACCACCGGCGAGTGGAACACCACGTTGTCGGCGAGGATATCGTTGAGCGCCTCGGCGTCCTTGGTGTCCACCAGCCGGTGCCAGCGTTCGATGGTCTGCTCGATCATGTCGGGCCCTGAATGTTGTTGTTGGAGAGCCCAACATAGCCCGGCGGGGAAGCCGGGCGCCATGGTGGTTTGCGTCGAGAATCAGGCGGCGCCGATGCTCTCGGCTTTCACTTCGAAGTAGTCGTACAGGCTGTCCAGGGCGGCGCGCAGGGTGGCGCCCTGCAGGCTGAGGCGGGCCATCAGCTCTTCCAGGGCGTCCTCGGCGTTGATGTTGTCGATGTTCTCCTGGATCAGGTCCAGCGGCTTGAGCCGCTTGATGGCCAGGTCCTGCTGCAGGTCGAATTCCATTTCGTCGTTCCAGCACAGGTTCACCTTCACCGCCGCCAGCTGTTCCAGGTGGGCGAGGATTTCCTCGCGGCTCAGGTCCAGGGCGGTGATGCGCACGCTGGCGCCGTCGCCGTCCTTGAACTCGCAGCGGTCGCCGATGGTGAACCCCTCCGGCAGCGACGCCGGGTCGCGCAGCCATTCGCCGAAGGCGGCGGTGGTGGCGCTGGCCGCGGTGGGCCGGGTCACCGGCAGGGAGTCCACCGCCTTGCGCAGGGCGGCGACGATCTGCTCGGCGCGGCTGTCCGAGGCGCTGTCCACCAGGATGCGGCGGCGCTCCAGGTCGATCAGCACGCCGGTGCGGCGCGAGCGAGTGAAGGCGCGCGGCAGCAGCTCGAAGGTGATCTGGTCCTTCAGCTCGGCGCGCTCACGGCGGCCCACCGGGCGGCCTTCCTGCTCGCGGATCTGTTCCACCTTTTCGTCCAGTTCTTCCTTGATCACCGGCCCGGGCAGCAGGCGGGCGATCTCCTGGTGCACGCAGTAGAGGAAGCCGTCCGCCACCACCACCATGCGGTCTTCGCCCTTGAGCGGCGGCACGAAACCTTCACTGCTCAGGCTCTGGCGGCCGCAGGGCGGGCAGCGGTGCTGCTCGAGGCGCTCCTCCAGTTCCGCCGCCGACCAGGGGAAGGGCTCCGCGCCCAGGAAAACGGTGAGGTTCTTGATCCACATAGATAAGGGGTATCCGGAAACGTAGGGTTGGCAAAGGGCGCTCACATTAGCCCAGGGCCACAGCGCTCTCAAGGGCACGGTTGGGTCAAGCGAACTTATTCAGTTTCCGGCCACGAACACGTTTCCTTCACGACGTCGCGACTGCCGGTCCTTGAAGGTACCCAGTTGAAGCGAATTTATTTGACATGGCACGGGGATATCGCAAACCTCGGTAGCCGAAAACAACAACCGCCAAGCCTCGGGAGAGAAAACATGCTAGGCCAAATGATGAACCAGCCGCTGTTGATCAGCGCACAGATCGCCCACGCCGCCCGCTACCACGCCGATGGAGAGATCGTCTCCGTGGAGACCACCGGCGGCCTCCACCGCACCAACTGGGGCGAAGTGGAACGGCGGTCCCGCCAGCTGGGTTCGGCGCTGCTGGGCCTGGGCCTGAAACAGAGCGACCGGGTCGCCACCCTGGCCTGGAACAACTACCGCCACCTGGAAGCCTATTTCGGTGTGTCCGGTGCCGGCCTGGTGTGCCACACCATCAACCCGCGCCTGTTCCCGGAACAGTTGGTGTATATCCTCAACCACGCCCAGGACCGCGTCCTGCTCATCGACAAGACCTTCCTGCCGCTGATCGCGGCGATCAAGGACAAGCTGGAACACCTGGAGCACGTGGTGCTGCTGAGCGGCGAAGACGCCGAAGCCGCCGAGAAAGTGCCCGGCATCAAGTTCTACGACGACCTGGTGGATTCCGGCAACGCCGATTTCCAATGGCCGGAATTCGATGAGAACACCGCCTCCAGCCTGTGCTACACCTCCGGCACCACCGGCAACCCGAAAGGCGCCCTCTACTCGCACCGCTCCACGGTGCTGCACTCCATGGCCGTGGCGCTGCCGGACAGCCTGGATCTTTCCGCCCGGGATTGCCTGATGCCGGTGGTGCCGATGTTCCATGTGAACGCCTGGGGCATCCCCTACGCCGCCGCCATGGTGGGCAGCAAGATGGTGCTGCCCGGCCCGGGTCTGGACGGCGACAGCCTGAAGAACCTGATCAACAGCGAAAACGTGACCTGCGCCGCCGGCGTACCGACGCTGTGGCAGGGTCTGATCGGCGCGCTCAAGAAAGCCAACGAGAAGGTGCCCAGCCTGACCCGCACCGTGATCGGCGGCTCCGCCTGCCCGCCGTCCATGATCGCCACCTTCCGTGACGACTACGGCGTGGACACGCTGCACGCCTGGGGCATGACCGAAATGAGCCCGGTGGGCTCGGTGAGCACCCTGCTGCACAAGCACACCCAGCTGTCCGAGGAAGAGCAGGCCGCGATTCGCGCCAAACAGGGCCGCCCGCCGTTCGGCGTGGACCTGCGCATCGCCGACGCCGACGGCAACGAGCTGCCCATGGACGGCGAAACCCAGGGTGACCTGTACGCCAAGGGCCACTGGGTGATCAGCGCCTACTTCAACGTGGACGCCGAGCCGCCGCACGTGGACGGCTGGTTCCCCACCGGCGACATCGCCACCCTGGATGAGAACGGCATCGTCACCATCAAGGACCGCTCCAAGGACGTGATCAAGTCCGGCGGCGAGTGGATCAGCTCCGTGGAGCTGGAGAACATCGCCGTGGGCATGCCGGAACTGGCCGACGCCGCGGTGATCGCCGCCACCCACAAAAAGTGGGACGAGCGCCCGCTGCTGATCGCCGTGAAGGCGGAAGGTCAGGACCCGTCCGAAAAGGACATCCTGGCCGGCTACGAGGGCAAGATCGCCTCCTGGCAGCTGCCCGACGCGGTGGTGTTCGTGGACGAACTGCCGCGCAACGCCACCGGCAAGGTGCTCAAGAACAAGCTCCGCGATCAGTACGGCGACTACCTGATCAAAGAGTAAGCTGCGGCGTTAAGCCCGTTACGCCGCGCCCCCTGGGGCGCGGCGTCTTCCTTACCTTCTCCGTTTACCCTTCCCCGTTCACCTGAAGCTCTCTGACCGGCCGCACTTCGATACTGCCGACCCGGGCCGGGGGAATGTTCTCAGCGATGCGGATGGCCTCGTTCAAATCGCGGGCGTCGACCAGGTAAAAGCCGGTGAGCTGTTCCTTGGTCTCCGCGAAGGGACCGTCGGTGACCGACGTCTTGCCGTCACGCACCCGCACCGTAACCGCGCTGCGGACCGGCTCCAGGGGTTCGCCGCCGAGCATGTGGCCGCTTTCCGCCAGCGAGTCCGCGTAGGCCTGGCATTCGTCGTCCTCGGGACTGTCGGGCAGGCTGTGCAGCGAGGCTTCCTCGGCGTACACCAGACACAGGTATTTCATCGGTACTCTCCTTGGCCTTATCGGCCTTATTGATGGGTGGATTATCCCTGGTCGTTCAGCGGGCGGCGGATTCAACATCCAGCGCCGCCAGCCGCTTTTCCAGGAAGGCGCGCTGGGCGCCCTGCTGGCACAGCGCCAGCGCCTCGCGGTAGCCAGCGCGGGCCTCTTCGATGTGGCCGGCACGGCGACAAAGGTCCGCCCGCGCGGCCCGGGCCAGGTAGTAGCCGTCCAGGCCGCCGTCGGCGAGCAGTCCGTCGATCAGCGCCAGCCCGGCCTCGGGGCCGTCGCGCATGGCCACCGCCACCGCCCGGTTGAGCGCCACCACCGGCGACGGCGCGGCGCGCAGCAGCACGTCGTAGAGCCCCACGATCTGTTCCCAGTCGGTGTCCTCGGGACGGGCCGCCTCGGCGTGCACGGCGGCGATCGCCGCCTGCAGGCTGTAGGGCCCGAAGCGACGCGAACGCAGCGCCTGCTCCACCAGTTTCTCGCCCTCGGCGATCAAGACCCGGTCCCACAGCGTCCGGTCCTGGTCGTCCAGCAGCACCGGGTCGCCGGCGGCGTCGGTGCGCGCCGCCCGGCGCGCCTCGGTGAGCAGCATCAGCGCCAGCAGGCCGGCCACTTCCGGCTCCGGCAGCAAGGACAGCAGCAGACGGCCCAGCCGCAGGGCCTCGCTGGACAGATCGGCGCGGGTCGGCGCGTCACCGGACGACGGGAAGTAGCCTTCGTTGAACACCAGGTAGATCACCTGAAGCACGCTGTCGAGCCGCTCCGCCAGCTCGCTTTTCTCAGGCACCCGGTAGGGGATGCCGGCGTCACGGATCTTGGCCTTGGCACGCACGATGCGCTGGGCCACGGTGGGCGTGGGCGTGAGGAAGGCGCTGGCGATCTCCTCGGTGGTGAGATCGCAGACTTCGCGCAGTGTCAGCGCCACCCGCGCCTGCTCGGACAGCGCCGGGTGGCAGCAGGTGAAGATCAAACGCAACCGGTCGTCCTCGACGCTCAGGTCCAGGTCCGGCATTTCGGTGGCCTGCTCGAAGCGCAGCGCCAGCTCTTCCAGGGAGGCGTCGAAGCGGGCGCGGCGGCGCAGCCGGTCGATGGCTTTAAAGCGCCCGGCACTGATCAGCCAGGCGCGCGGATTGTCGGGCACCCCGTCCACGGGCCATTGCGTGACCGCCGCGGTGAAGGCGTCCTGCAGCGCCTCTTCGGCCAGATCGAAATCGCCCAGCAGACGGATCAAGGTGGCCAGCACCCGGCGTGATTCCTCCCGGTACAGGGCTTCGATATGACGGCTAATCGACAAACGCTTCCCTCCCTTGAGCGTCCCCCTGGCGACTCCAGGGCGCCGGCTCGCTGAGCGGGCGCACCTCCACGCAGCCCAGTCGCACCAGCGGCAGGCCGGCGGCCAGCCGCAACGCCTGGTCCAGGTCGCGGGCGCGCAGCAGCACCACCAGCGCCAGTTGCTGGTCCCCGGGAACGGCGGCGCCGTCGCGCAACCGCAGGCCGCCGTCGCGGTGGCGCAGGGTGGTCGCCAGCCGCGCCGACGGCAACCACTGGCCCCACTGATAGTGCTGCTCGGTGATCAGGGCTTGCCGGTAGTCGCAGGTCTTCGCCAGCAGAGTATCCCGCTCGGCGCGCGGCAGTGACGCCAACCGGTTCTCATCCACGTACACCAGGCAAATATAATCCATCTCGATTCTCCGGGAGCAAACGCCATTGGGCATCGATACTCCACAGTCGAACCGGCGGACGTCGTTTCGACAGCGCCGGGATCACTCCGCCTCGCCCACCTCCCGGCGCAGCTGCTGGAAGAAATCCGGCTGCGCCCAGGCGCGAAAGTCGCCCCGTTGATAGGCGAGCGCGTTCTTGTAGTAGGCGAGCGCGTTGATCCGGTTGGGCTCGCCGCAGTCGCGGGTTTTCACCACCCGGCCCGGCGCGCCCATGACAATGGAGTTGTCGGGAATCTCGGTGCCCTCTTTCAGAAAAGTATGGCCGGCGATGATGCAGTTATCGCCGATCACGCAACCGTCCATGATGGTGCTGTTGATACCCACCAGGCAGTTGTCGCCGATGGTGCAGCCGTGCAGCGTCACATGGTGGGTGATCGAGCAGTAATCGCCGATGCGCGTGCCGGTGTGGTTGCCGATATGCACCATGACGAAATCCTGCAGGTTGGTGTAGCGGCCGATGCGGATGTCATAGAGCTCGGCGCGCAGCGCGGCGTTGATCCACACCGAGGCGCCTTCCGCCAGTTCGATGTCGCCGTACAGCCAGGCGGACTCATGGATATAGGCGGCCTGGTCGGTGCGCGCCTGGGGGTCGATGTAGCCCACTTCTCTCTCCCGGGTTTTTATTGTGTCCGGGAGTATGGCAAACGGGTGCTACGGCGGGTAGGTTTGTGGGAGCTTGCCTGCAAGCGAAAGGGCGCGGAGCGCCCGGCAGGATTCCAGAGACCTTGAAAAGAGGAACAACAACGCCTCTGGTATCCTGCCGGGTGGCTAAGGCCACCCTTTCGCGGGCTGGGCCCGCTCCCACAAACGCGGTCAGAACATCAGGTCGGGCAGATAGGTCGCGATCTCCGGGAAGATCATGATCAGCGCCAGGCCGACGATCTCCACCAGCACGAACGGAATCACCGACACATAGATGTCCTTCATGGTGATACTCGGCGGCACCACGCCCTTCAGATAGAACAGGTTAAACCCGAAGGGTGGCGTCATGTAGCCGATCTCCATGTTGATCACGAACAGGATGCCGAACCACACCGGGTCGAAGCCCATGGACTGCACGATGGGCAGGAACACCGGCAGCGTGATCAGCATGATGCCGACCGGGTCCAGCACCATGGCCAGGAAGAACACGATCACCATCATGGTGATGATGACGGCCCAGGGGCCACCCGGGATGCCGGTGATCATGCCTTCGATCAGCTCCTGCGCGCCCATGCTCTGGTAGGCGGCACTGAACGCGTGGGCGGCGAACAGAATCCACATGATCATACCGGTGAGCTTGAAGGTGCGGATCGAGGCGTCGCGCATCAGTTCCCAGGAGAACTTGCGGTACACCAGCGCCGACACCAGCGCGCCGAATACGCCCACGGCGGCCGCTTCGGTGGGCGTGGTGACGCCGGCGATGATCGAGCCCAGGGTCACCACCACGATGATGATGGGCAGGATCACGGCGCGCAGGGCGAGCATTTTTTCTCGCCAGGAGGCGCGCTCGTCCTTAGGCAGGGCCGGGGCCAGATGCGGCTGGAAGTAGCAGCGCACGATGATGTAGATGCAGGTCAGCACCATCAGCAGGATGCCCGGCAGCACGCCGGCGGCAAACATCTGCCCCACGGACACGCCGGTGATCAGCGAATAGAGGATCATCAGGATGCTGGGTGGAATCAGAATGCCCCAGCCGCCACCGGTGTTGATGCAGCCGAGCACCATGCGCTTGTCGTAGCCGCGCTCGAGCATGGACGGCAGCGCGATGGTGCCCATGGCCACCACGGCGGCGCCGGAGATGCCGCACATGGCGGCGAAGATAGCGCAGATACCCAGGGTGCCGATGGCCAGGCCGCCGCGCAGGCCGCCCCACCACAGGTACATCATGCGGTAGAGGTCCTTGGCCACGCCGGTGCGTTCCAGCACCATCGCCATGAACACGAACAGCGGTATCGCCACCAGGGTGAAGTTGCCCATGGTGCTCCATATCTGCGAAGCGACCATGTAGAAGGCGTCCGGGCCCCAGGTGAAATACAGGAAGATCACCGAGACCCCGCCCAGCACGAAGGCCAGCGGCAGGCCGAGCACCAGGAAGAACAGCAGCGAGCCGAAGAACAGCAGGGTAATCATTTCGATGCTCATCGGTGCTGCTCCTTCACATCGGCTTCGATGTTGTCGGCGACACCTTCACCGTCGTCGAGACCGTCTTTCAATACGTCGGCGTACCGCGGGTTGATGGCCACGGCGATGTCACGCAGCAGCTTCACGGTGCCCTGCAGCAACACCAGCGTCACCGCCAGCGGGATAAAGGCCTTGACCGGCCATACCGGCGGGTTCCAGGCGGAATAGGTGGTTTCCTGGCCCTGGAAGGATTCCCAGGCCATGGACGTACCGAAATACAAAAACGCGAGAATAAAAATGTAGAACACCACGGAGGTGAACACATCGATCACCGCCTGAACGCGCGGCGAAAAATGGGAATACAACAGGTCCACGTTGACGTGACCCCGGTGCGCCATCACATAACCGCCCGCCATGATCGAATAGATGGCGAACAGGAACTGGGCGAACTCGGTGGTCCAGACCGTGGGGGCGTCAAACAGGTAACGGCAAATGACCTCGAACAGAAGCAAAGCAGTCATGGCGAAGATCAGATGGGCGATCCAGCGGCCAAGAAAGTCGTTCAGGCGGGTCACCCCGTTTATCAGCGTCTGCAGGAAGGACATGATTCCTCCGCGGGGGGCTCAATAGTCGGACAATAAAAGGGGGAGCCGCATGGCTCCCCCGGGGCGCTCTCGGGTGTTACAGGTAGCCGAGATCGGACAGGAAGCCTTTCAGCTTCTCAACCACTTCGGCGGCCTTGTCGCTACGCTTGGCTTCCTCGTCCCACATTTTCTGGGCGGTTTTAGCCAGCTTGTCTTGCACGTCCTGGGGCATGGTGTTGATCTGCACGTCCTGCTCGGCCATTACCTTGGCCAGCGTGATGCGCTCTTTGTAGAGGTATTCGCTGGTGCGAATCCAGAACTGCTCGTTGAGCGAATCCTTGACGATCTTGGCCATGCCTTCGGGCAGCTTGTCCAGCGCCTTCTGGCTGACAATGAAGGCGTCGGTACCGGCGATGTTCAGAGCCGGCTGTACGTGGTACTTGGCCACTTCGTAGAGACCCATGCTGGCGGCACCCTGGGCGGCGCCCCAGTGCGCACCGTCAACCACGCCGCTGGACAACGCCTGATACAGCTCGCCGCCCGGGATGTAGGTGCCCGCCGCGCCGGCTTCACTGAGGAACTTCTGCAGCGCGCCGGAAGAGCGGATCTTCAGGGAAGTGAAATCATCCCAGCTTTCGATCGGCTTCTTCACCACCATTTCGGTGGGGTACACCTTGTCGGTGGAGTAGTAGACGTTGTGCTTGGCCGCTTCCTCACGAAGCATGTCTTCAAAGCCCATGTTCTTGTGGAAGTAAGCCGCTTCCCAGACGTTGCGGAACGCGAACGGCAGGCCCGAGGCGATACCGGCCAGGCTCATCTTGTCCTGGGCATACGCCGGGGAGATGGTGCCCATCTGAATCACGCCACGGCTGACCGCGTTAAAGGTCTCCTGGGCCTTGAACAGAGCGCCGGCTTCGTAAAGCTCGAGCTCCAGTTTGCCGTCGGTGCGCTCTTCCAACACCCGCTTGATACGCTTGAGGCTGTCCTCGTAGGAGCTGCTGGAACCGGGCCAGTGCGACTGCACTTTCCAGGTGATGGTGTCCTCCGCGGCCTGGGCCAGGGGAGAGAAGACCGTGGCTGTCGCGAAAGCCAGAGCCGAACCGCCGATCATCAATTGCTTGCGGAATACGCTGAGCAGAGTCATGGAAAACTCCTGTTGTTGTTGTGCTGCTTATCTCACAAATTCCGCATGGTTATTTCGCATAGCGGAATAGCGAGGGCGTAAAATGAAACCAGGATCTGAAATGTAGCACAGCTTTCCGCCGCACCACACCCTCAATTTGTCGCAAGGTATATTCAGTGTCACCCCTTCACGCCGGCGCCGCCAGCGGTGCCTGCGGCAGCGGCTCGACCAGGCTCTCCAGGGCGGCGGCGAACGCCAGCACCGTGCGGTCCTCCAGATAGGGCCCGATCACCTGCACCGCCAGGGGCCGGCCATCCTCGGTGAGGCCGATGGGCACCGTGGCGGCGGGCAGATAGACGGCACCCGCCAGCCCCACCCACACCAGGATATCCATGTAGGGCTGCTCCACCCCGTTCACGGTGAGGGTGCGCTGGTCCGGCCCCGGCGTGTGGCGATGGCTGAACGGCAGGGTCTGCACCACCGGGCACAGCATCACGTCGAAGTCCTGGAAGAAGCGCGCCCAGGCGGCGCGCATCACGCTGCGCTGCTCATGGCTGCGCTGCCAGTCGGCGTGGGACTGGGTGGCGCCCCTGGCGAACAGGGTGCGATAGCTGTGGTCGTCCGCCGGCGCCTGGCCGGCGGCCTCGCGCAGCTGGTCGTAGAGACCGCTGGGCAAGCCTTCGCCCATGGTGCCGGTGAGCAGCCGGTAGTAGATATCGTGGGCCTCGCCCAGGGTCACGCCGTCGGGGCGGGCGCCGGCGTCCACCGAGGCGCCCAGCTCCGCCAGCCGGGCGCTCAGGCCTTCCAGAGCGTCGACGATGGGCCGGTCCACCGGGCAGCGCGGGTCGTCCAGCCAGGTGGCGACGCGGAAGTCCTTCAGCGCCCGGTGGCGGGCCGGCGGCAACTCCAGGCGCCAGGCGGTGGCCTCCTCTTCGTCCGGGGCGGCGAGAATAGTGAGCGCTTGCTCGAGATCCGCCACGTGCCGGGCCAGCGGGCCGGCCACGGACAGGTCACGGCGCGCCAGCGCACCGGGCGGGCCCGGCACATGACCGCGGGTGGAAATCAGGCCGAAGCTCGGCTTCAGGCCACAGACACCGCAAAACGCCGCCGGGGTGCGGATCGAACCGCCGATGTCGCTGCCCAGCTCCAGGGGCGTGAAGCCGGCGGCCAGCGCCGCCGCCGCGCCACCGGAAGAACCGCCCGGCGTCAGGTCCGGGTTCCAGGGGTTGCGGGAGGTGCCGTAGATGTCGTTGTAGGTCTGCAGGTCCGAGGCGTAGGCGGGCACATTGGTCTTGCCGAAAATCACCGCGCCGGCGTCCAGCAGCCGCTGCACCGCCACGCTGGTGCGCTCCGAGACATGCTCGCGCAGCGCCTCGATGCCGGCGGTGGTGGGCCAGCCGGCGATTTCGTAGGTCTCCTTGACGGTCATCGGCACGCCGTGCAGCGCGCCCCAGTCCTCGCCCCGGGCCAGGGCGCGGTCCGCCTCGCGGGCGCGCTCGCGGGCCTGCTCGAAGCGGCGCACCACCACCGCGTTCAGGGCGCCGTCAAGGCGCTCGATACGGTCTATGAAATGCTCCAGGGCGGCCTCGGCGGTGACCTCCCCGTCCTTGATGCGCCGGGCCAGAGCCGAAGCGCCGATAAGGTGTAAATCCATGTGCTCTCTCTTTGGGTACGCAGCGCACCACTATCATTATTTTGGAATGCAATTTCGTTTTTATCAGAGTCGGCGAAGGGCGGCAATCGCTGGCGAAGCCCTCCAGCACCGTGACAGAATCCGCTTCCAATCGTGCACCCGCAATCGGCGGAGCACCATGCTTCCCGTCACAGCCGGCAAGGAGATCCCTATGAAATACCTGCACACCATGGTGCGCGTCAGCGACCTGGACGCGTCGTTGCGCTTCTATTGCGAAGGGCTGGGGCTGCAAGAGAACCGCCGCAAGGAGGTGCCCGGCGGGCGTTTCACGCTGGTGTTCCTGGCCGCCCCGGAGAGCCCGGACGCGGAGCTGGAACTGACCTGGAACTGGGACCCGGAGGAGGACATGGGCTCGGCGCGCAACTTCGGCCATCTGGCGTTCCGCGTCGACGACATCTACGCCCTGTGCGAACACCTGCAAGGCATGGGCTACACCATCAACCGGCCGCCCCGGGACGGCCACATGGCGTTCGTGCGCTCGCCGGATCTGATCTCCGTGGAGCTGCTGCAGAAAGGCGACGCCCTGCCCCAGCGGGAACCCTGGGCGTCGATGGAAAACACCGGCACCTGGTAGCCGGCGCCGCCGGTTACTGCGGTGTCGCCTCGCCGACCACCCAGGCGGCCATTTTTTCCACGGCGGTGACACAGCGGCCGCAATGGCGACGCAGAAAGGCGTCGTCCAGGGGGCGATCGCGGGCTTCCCGCGCGGCGGCGGCCAGCGCCTGCTCGCCGTCGAAGTCGACGAACGCCAGCCGCAGGGTCAGCTCCTCCGCCGGCCGCCCGAAGGCTTCGACGGGCAGCGTCGCCACGCCGGTCTCTTCCAGCAGCCGCTCGCACAGCGTGCCGCTGTCGCGGATGCCACGGCCGGCCAGCCGCGCCGCCAGCGGCGAGAAGTCGGGAAACAGATAAAACGCGCCGTCGGGCATCTCCAGCTCCACCCCGGCGTCACGCAGGGCGGCCACATGATGCCCGGCGAGCGCCGCCAGAATGCGGCGCGACTGGAACAGGTAGTCCTCCAGCTCGGTGCCGCCCTGGAAGGCGGTGATCGCCGCGTGCTGAATCGGCGCCGCCACCGAGGTGTAGGTTTCACTGGCCACCGTGGCCATGGCCTGGCGCAACCAGTGCAGGTTGTCCGGAAAGGCGAAGGTGCCCAGCCGCCAGCCACCGGCGCCGCACCATTTGCTCAGCCCGCTGCTGACGATGGTGCCCTCCGGGTAGTAGCGGGAGATGGACTGGTGCGCGCCGTTATAGTCCAGCTCGCCGTAGATCTCGTCGCTGAGCAGAATCAGACGGTGGCGCCGGGCCACCTCGGCCAGCGCCCGCAGCTCCTGTTCGTCGAAGCCGTAGCCGTGGGGGTTGGCCGGCGAATTGAGGATCACCAGACGCGGGCGCCCCGGATCCCGGGCGCACAGATTTTCCAGGGCCTCGGCGGTGGGCTTCCAGCGGTTGGCGCGGGTGGTCGGCAGCCAGTGCACCTGGCGCCCGATGATGCGCGCCTGCGGCGCGTAGGACACCCAGCTGGGCGTGGGGATCACCAGGTCGCCGTAATAGACCAGCTGCAGGATGAACATCAGCTCCTTGGAACCGGGGCCGATCATGATGTTGTCCGGGGAGAACGACACCCCCTGCCAGCGCTGCCAGTAACCGGCCACGGCGCGGCGCAGGGCCGGCAGCCCCAGCACCGGCAGGTAGTCCTTGGCGGCGGCGTGCTCGCGCAGGGCACCGACCACGGAGGGCGGCACCGGAAACGGCGACTGCCCCAGGCCCAGCTTGAACACCGGACGCCCCTGGGCGAGCAACTCGTTACTGAGTTCGTTGATGGCGAGGGTGGCGGACACCCCCAGGCCACGGACATTGAGGTTGAGGTTAACGCTGGGGTGGAACTCCGCGGTCATCGTCGGGGCCTTCTGGCTGAAGAAAGACAAACCCCGACGATACCGCCTTTAGGCGTGGATGAAACCGCTTAGATATAGAAATCCAGATCTTCCTGGTGCTTGAGCAGATCGCGAAGCTGGTAGGGGTCGTCGCCGTGGAAATACACCAGGCCCCAGTGGGTGCCGAAGGCGGTGCGTTTGGTAACGGTTTCTTCCAGCGGCGCGGTGAGCTCGTGGAAATCGAAGTACGGGTGCTCCAGGGTTTCTTGCGGAATTTCCAGCTGGCTGACCACACGGCGGCGCGGGTACACGCCGAAACAACCGGCGTGCCCTTTGGCGTCGACTACTTCCTTGGGGAAGAAATCGACAATTTCCTGCTCGGTGGTTTTCGGGTCGAACACCAGCACCATGGCCTGGTAGGCGTTGAAGCCGTAAACCTTTTCCAGCAGCTCGAACACCTTGAAGCCCGGCGGGCGATAGGCCACTTCGCCGAAGTACATGGTGCCGTCGCTGGTGACGAAGTATTCCGGGTGGATAAAGCCGGATTTCAGATCGAAAGTTTTGATCAGCTTTTCGATTTCCTGTTCGATGCGCGGGCGCCAGCTTTCCAGGTCCGGGGTGGCGGGCACGAACACGGAATAACCCAGCGTCACGTACTCGGAAATATTCAGGAAGCGGATCTTGCCGTCGTGGATCCAGGCTTCCACGGCGAATTCCCAGCCGTCCAGGTGGCTTTCCATCAACACCGGGAATTCTTCGTCCGGGATGGTATCCACTTCGTCCGGCGTGCGGATCACGCGGTGGCCGAGACAGCCGGCCTTGTCGAACGCTTTCAGGTGAATCGGATCGTTCGGGTCGCCGTCCAGCTTGAGCAGCGTCTGATTCACCCGCTTGAGAAAGCGGATCACGTCTTCACGGTCGTGGGCCTCTTCGAAAATGCCCACGCGAATGCCACCCAGTTGCGCGCGCCGTTTCATCAAGGCTTTGTCGCGGAACAAGACCGACTGGCCGTACAGCCGCGGGTTGTCCATCAGCACCGAGTTGATCGCCCCGGACCATTCCACCGTCTCCTCGAACAACGGGATCGCCACGTCGACGCCTTCCGCCTGAAGCTTTTCAGCGATTTCCATGGAGCGGTCGTTGAGCCGTTCGAAATCCCAGCTCATGAAGGGAATGTCGTGCTCTTCGGCGAACGCGCGGGCCCAGTCCGGCGCCACCACCACAAACCGGCGGTCGAACTTTTCCAGTGCTTCGATGGCGTTCAGGCTCCAGCCCAGCAGGGCCACGTAACCTTTTTGCGGATCTTTCTTGGCCGTCATGATCATCTCCTTGTTTCGGGCCGACCGTAGAGAGGGGGCGCGGCATGCCACCGCGGGGTTCGGCGTGGCGTCCTTGCACACCGGGTCGCTGACCCTTTTTACAGGGTAGCAGAACGCAGCGCTTGCCGCGTCAAGGGTTCCGGGTTCATCTTGGGGTATAGTGTCACGCGGGCCGCCCTACCGGCGGCAAACGAGCCCGACCCGGGGATATCATGAGCACCAGCGATACGCAGCACGACGACGCCACACCGGACCTGGCGGGACGCTTCGACCAGGCCCTGGAACAGGTGAGCCAGGCCAGCCGTTTCGCCAAGGCACTGCACACCGGCAAGGTCCTGCAACTGGCCGGCCGCCTGTTGTGCCAGCCCGAGGGCGCCGAGCAGCTGTATCAGCGCGCCACGGCGATCGAACATTCGGGCCTGTTTTCCGGCACCGACTGGGCCAACCCAGAGATTCTGCAGGCGGACATCACCGTTCAGACCCTGCGGCTGGGTGCGCCGGACGACATCACCCTGGAAGCCCTCAGTGAATTGCGCCTGCTGGCGGTGGCCCAGGGCGAGCTGCCCCACGACGCGCTGTCCGCGGAACAGGCGCACCATTATCTGGCCCAGGTGCTGGCGCTGAACCTGGACCTGCTGTTCGAGACCGGCGGCGAAGCGATCCGCGTGCGCCAGGGCCGCATGGCGGTGGCGGTACGCGGCGTGCTGCAGTTGCTGGTGTCGCGCATCGGCTACGACAACATCATCGACCGGCTGATCGAGGAGATCTGGCGGATTCTGGCCCAGCGGCCGGTACGGGTGGACCACCTCAAGGCGATGATCACGCAGATCGCCGCCTGCCTGTACAACCCGGCGATCACGGTGTCCAACAGCCGCGGCGCGGACCGTTTGGTGAGTGCCCTGTTCGGGCCCACCCAGGCGTCCGTGGAGGACCCGGGGCTGGAGGTGTACGCCGAGCGGTTGGCGGGCATGGACAGCCAGGCCCTGCAGCAGGAGGCCAACGGCTTCGCCCGCGCGATGCACGACACCGGCCTGGTGTCGGCGTATCAGCCGGTGTTCCTGCGCTTCGCCGTGTCCCAATCCACCGACCTGGTGAGCGCCGCCCTGGGCCTGAGCGCCACCGGCCGCGACGCCCTGCTCTGCTACCAGGATCTGGTCTACGCGCTGATCGACGCCTCGGTGTTTCCGGAAACCGCCCAGGCCGCCTACGGGCTGGCGCTGATGCTGGAGCGCGGCGTGCTGTTCGCGCCGCCGGTGGCGCCGGCGCTGTGGCGGCAGCTGGGCCAGACCCTGAGCGCCAACGCCGACGCCGCCATCGTCCAGGCACTGAGCGACATCCGGCCGGCCAAGGTGCAGCTGATCGCCGGCGTGCTCGGCGTGCTCGGCCTGCCGCTGGGCGTCGGCCAGGGCAACAACCCCACCTGCCAGTCGGCGCGGGCGATTTCCATGTGGGCCTACAACGATCCGGACTACCTGCTGCAGATGATCGTCTGGGCCACCCGCGACGACGACCTGGTGATGCACTTCGAGGGCCAGCGTCTGTCCTCCAAGGAGCTGGCGCTGACCACGCCCGCGATCGCACCGCTGGACGTGGACGCGGTGTCGGCGGTGCTGGTGCCCCACCTGGACCGCATCTATCACGCCATGGGCGCGCTGTGCGCGGACCGTGGCGACGACCCGCACCGCTGGATCAATCCGGAATTCCACGGCTGGTGGGTGGGCCGCGGGTTCAAGCTGGCGGTGGACCTGCCCACCGGCAAGCTGAGCCACTACGACGATTTCGTGCGTTACTTCTACGCCTGCTACCACCCGCTGCACAACGGCAACCAGCCGTTGATCTATCCGCAGCCGGTGGGCCTGGCGGTGACCGACAGCGCCGCCCGTTTCGTCGGCTGGCACGCCATCACCATCCAGCGGGTGACGCTGGATCAGGACGAAGTGATGCGGGTGTACTTCTACAACCCCAACAACGACTCCGGGCAGGACCTGGGCAACGGGGTGAAGGTGTCCACCGAAGGACGCGGCGAGCGCTTCGGCGAATCGTCCCTGCCGGTGGCGGAGTTCGTGTCACGCCTGTACATCTTCCACTACGATCCGCTTGAGCACATCGACCCCGCCGGCGTGCCGGCGGAGGACGTGGCGGAAGTGGAAGCGCTGGCGCGGGGCAGCTGGGCGCTGGAGCGCTAGTCTTCCCGGAAGGCGTCGCGGTGGAACCCGGCGGCCTCTTCCACTTCGTTGATGCCCGGCGCCCAGGGGTCCTGCGGGTCGGCGCCGGCCATCACTTCCAGGGTGGCGTGCACGCCGCGGGCCAGGGATTCGGTGTGGTAGCCGCCCTCCAGCACCATCGCCAGCCGGCCGCCGCAATGGCGGTCGGCGATCTCCCGCACGATGCCGGTCATTGAGGCGAAGCCCTCGTAGCTGACGTTCATGGCCAGATCAAAGCGGTGCGCGTCGAAGCCGGCGGACACCAGCACCAGGTCCGGCCGGAAAGCGTCCGCCGCCGGCACCAGAATATCCCGGAACGCCTTGAGCATGGCCATGTCGCCGGTGCCGCCGGGCAGCGGCACGTTCACCGTGTAGCCCTCGCCCAGACCGCCGCCCACTTCGGACAACGAGCCGGAGCCGGGATAGAACGGCGCCGCGCGGTGGGTATCAAAAAACAGAACGTCCGGGTCGGCCCAGAAAATTTCCTGGGTGCCGTTGCCGTGGTGCGCATCCCAATCCACGATCAGCACGCGCCGGCAGCCGAGCGCCGCCTGGGCATGGGCCGCCGCCACCGCCACGTTGTTGAAGAGACAGAAGCCGCGGGCGCGCACGGATTCGGCGTGATGGCCCGGTGGCCGGACCAGGGCGAAGGCCCCGGCGGCACGGCCCGCGACCACCGCCTCCACCGCCGCCACGGCGGTGCCGGCGGCTACCTCCGCGGCCTCCACGCTGCCCGGCGACACCGCCGTGGTGTCCATGTCCAGCCAGGCGTTTTCGCCGCGCATGGCGTAAATGCCGTCCAGGTAGGAGGTGGTGTGCACCCGGGCCAGTTCCGCCCGGGTGGCCACGCGCCCGGCTTCCAGACGGACGCCCGGCACCGGCTCACGCTCGAGCAGATCGAGCACGGCGGTGAGCCGGCCCGGGTGTTCCGGGTAGCTCCACTTGGCGCCCAGCCCGGAAAGAATTTCCCGCACCCGGCGGTCCAGCCGCCCCGGCAGGAAGGCGGCATCCGGGTCGGGCCGGTGATCCAGCATGCGCGGATCCTGGAACAGTATCACTTCACGGTCACCGATCATGGCGCCCCCGTCCGAGAAAACCTTCTTTCCTTATACAGGTTCCCGGCGGGACGACAAGAGCCCGCGATTGATCCACAGCGCCAGCCCCAGGGCCGGCACGGTCAACGCCAGGCTGAGCGCGAACATGGCGCCGTGACCCAGCGGCATGGCGCCGCCGCCGGGCACGGCGAACGCCAGCCCGCCGACGATCAGCATTAACCGGATCGGCCATTGCAGGAGCCGCTGCGTGGACAAGCTGCCGATGCCCACCAGATAGCCCTGAATGGCGCTGGCGATCAGCACCACACCGACCAGGGCCTGCGCCAGTACCAGCGCGATTTCCTGCCAGCCGCCTTGCAGAATCAGCGCCGGGTTCAGCACGAACAGGAACGGCACGAAATAAATCACACTGCCCAGACGCATGGCGTTAAGGCCGGTTTCCATCGGCTTGGAGCCGGCCACCGTGGCCGCCGCGAAAGCGCCCAGCGCCACCGGCGGCGTGATGTAACTGAGCATGCCCCAGTAGAGAATGAACAGGTGCACGGCCAGCGGATTCATACCCCCGCCCTGAATCAATGCCGGCGCCAGCGCCACCGCGAGGAAAATATAGGCGGCGGTCACGGTCATGCCGATACCGAGAATAAAGCTGGTCACCGCGCCCATCAGCAACAACACCAGCGGGTTGCCGCCGGCGATGTAGATCAGGTCGTTGGCGATGGTGCCCGACAGCCCGGTGACCGACAGCGCGCCCACCAACAAGCCGACGCCGGCCAGAATGGTAATCAACTCGGCAAACAGCTTGCCGGCACTGGAGAAGAAGTCGGTGACGTCGCGCCAGCCCCAACGCTGATACGGCAGAATCTGGTTGATCACCAGCAGCAGCGCGGTGGCGTAGAACGGCGCGATCGCTTCACGGCGCAGCCAGAACAGCATCCAGATCAGCAACACGAACACGAAAATAAAGTACCAGCCTTCCTTAAGCGTCTGCTTGAGTGACGGCAGTTCCTCTTCGGGCAGGCCCTTGAGTTCATGTTTCGCGGCGTAGGCGTCGATCTGCACGAACAGACCGAGATAGAACAAAAGCGACGGCACCACCGCCGCCAGCGCGATGGTGCTGTAGGGCGTATTCAGGAAGCTGGCCATGACAAAGGCGGTGGCGCCCATCACCGGCGGCATCAGCACCCCGCCGGTGGAAGCGCACGCCTCCACGCCGGCGGCGTAGGAGCGGCCGATACCGACCCGGCGCATGGCGGGAATAGTGAGCACCCCGGTGGTCAGCACGTTGGTGATCACGCTGCCGCTCATGGAGCCCATCAGGCCGCTGGAGAAGATCGATACCTTGGCGGGCCCGCCGCGCACATGGCCGAGCAAGGCGAACGCCAGGTTGATAAAGAACTTCCCGCCACCGGTTTTTTGCAAGGCCACGCCGAACAGCAGAAAGCCGATCACCAGATTGGCGAACGCCTGCAACGGAATGCCGAACACGCTTTCACGGCTCATGGCGTGGTAAATGGCGGTCTGGCTCGGTGAGGACGGAAAGCCCTGAATCGGCCCCGGCATGATGTCGGCGACCATCGGGTAGCAGCCGGCCACGCCGACAATCAACGCCAGCGGCCAGCCGCCGGCCCGGCGCACCGCCTCCACCGTCAGCCCCCACAATACGAAACTCATCACCGTGGCGGTTTGCGGCGCGGCGTATTCCCAGCCGTTGTCGAGAATGCGCTCGGCGTTATACACAAAGTAGCCGCAGGTCCCCACGGCCAGCAAAAACAGCAGCACGTCGTACCAGGCCACCCGTCGGCGGTCGCCACCGGAAAACGCGGGCCACATGATGAACACCAGCGGCACCATCAGCGCCACCACGGTGTAGAGAAACTGGCTCTCCACCGCGGTGACCAGACTGAAATAGCCCAGGTTAAGAACGTAATCGAGGGTCAGAACGGTGAGAACCAGGGTCGCCAGGCGCGGCAGCCAGGGCCAGAGGCCCTGTAAGTCGCGCACGCCCGACACCTGCTTCGCCGTTGGCTCACCCGTATGATGAGAATCCACGGCAGAACTCCTTGAAGCGGGACAGACTTAGCGGAACACCGGGTTCATGCCCTCGGCTTCCAGCGCCTCGGCGCGGGCCTTCATCCAACCCTCGCGGAACGCCTCATCGTCCTCGGGCGCGTCGCTGGTGTAGGCCTTCCAGGTGTTTTGCAGCACCTGCTGGCGTTTCACCAGACGGTCCTGGTGGGCCTGCATCTCATCGGTCCAGTGGCCGATTTCCTTGTAGTAGGCCACCACTTCATCGTGGAACGGGATTACCCACTGCATGTTCTGCTTTTCCAGGGCGTAGCCGGAGTTGCCAGGCGCCGCATCCTTGTATTTGTCGTGATCCTCGATCAGCACTTTGATAAGACCGCCCGCCAGACCGCTTTGCTGATCCGCGTTGGCGACCAGAATCGGATAGGGGTAGCTGGCGCCCACCCAGGGGTTGTCCTTGCCATAATCGCCGGCGGCGGCGGTGACTTGATGGGGCTGGAAATAGGGTGCCACGGCCTGCAAACGCTTCCAGCCCTCCTTGTTCTCGGGATCGAGCCGCGGCCAGACAATACCACGCGGGCTGGCGGCCAGTTGTTGCGCCGGCGGCGCCACCGACATGGTGAATCCGGTGTCGCTCTGGCCGGCGATCACGCCGTCGAACGCGCGCCCGTAACCGGGGAATTCAACCCGCTCCACGTCGTCCCAGGTGAGCCCGCCGAACGCCAGAAACGCTTCCGTGCCCAGATTGAGGGCGTCGTCACCGCGAATGTAGGAAACTTTCTTGCCCTTGAGGTCCGCCGGTGTTTCCACTTCGATGTCACCGGCCACGGCGACGCCGAGACCGAAGCTGGCGATGGAGGTGGCGATCACCCGGATCGGCTGCGGCCCCCATTGGCGGTCAGCGAACATCAGCACGCCTTCCGAACCGTAATAACTGGCGATACCACAGGCACACAGCGGCACCCGGCCGGTGCGCAGCGGCGTCATACGGGATACATCGTTTTCGCCGGGGAGAATACGCACCGACACGTCGTATTCGTTTTGCAGAAGATTGCCCACCGACACCATCTGGGTGTAGCCGGCGGAGCCGGTGCCGTAGGCGGTCATGGCGATGGTGCCGGGCAGCTTCACATCGTCCGCCGCCTGGGTCAGGCCGGCCAACACCAGGGCGGCCAGACAGAGTGCGCCTCGCTGGAAAAGGGTCATGGTTGCTCTCCGTTTACGCATTGTTGTTGTGATAGCTATTCCGCATAGCGAAATAGGCGTCCAATAACGTTCTCGGTTAGAGCCTATACCCGGGAGAGAGGAGGGGAAAGTGACCGCGTCGACAATCCTGGCGGAGAGCGCGCCGCTCGAGTGCGGGGCAAAGGCTGGGCACTAAACAGCGGGCATAAAAAAAGCGGGGCCCGAAGGCCCCGCTTTTCCTGCCCGGCGCGGTTAGGCGCGGGCGGCTTCCAACATCGCTTTATACGGCGACGATGTTCTCTGCCTGAGGACCTTTCTGGCCCTGAGTTACAGTGAACTCAACGCGCTGGCCTTCGGCCAGGGTTTTGAAGCCTGAGCCCTGGATAGCGCTGAAGTGTGCGAACACGTCAGGGCCGTTTTCCTGCTCGATAAAACCAAAACCTTTAGCTTCGTTGAACCACTTAACGGTACCGGTGGTAGTGGACATAATAGTCTCCTGATCATTCAGAAAGTAATGGAAGCCCGCTGGGGGCCGATTGTGCTGGAAGTCTTACGGTTACTTATGAAGGTCAGGACGAACGCTAACTGGTAGGGCATCGAACAGGGATTCATAAATACGTGCATACTTTCAAGCTGTGACCAAGGATACACGCCTTCCGGCCCCTGTCAAAACTATTTCGCTCCGCCCGGCATGCCGGGCCCGGTCACTCCCGGACCCAGGCCAGCGCGGCGCTCTTTTCCTCCAGGGGAAACGCCTTTACCTCCACCGAGGGCATCAGCCGGTCGGCCACGGACGCAATTTTGTGCACCCAGGAGCGGTCCGAAACCACCGCCTCCCGCTCGAAGCGCCGCCAATTTCCGAGGCCGAACTTCATGTCCTTGAACAGGGCTTCCAGACCGATGCCGCCCAGGGACACCAACTCCACATAGAGACGAATCTTGTCGTGCCGGGTCAGCCGGTCCTCGATCTCCGCCAGCACCCGGTCGAAGGTCTCGTTGTCCACCTTGCCGTCGATACGCAGCCCGACGATGTGGTCTTCCTGAAGCTCGATCAATTCCATCATGACACCACTCCTTTTGTGTCTTGCCTTACCCGTTTAGATGCGGCGGCTCTAAAGCTTTCTCAAGAGGCGCCGATAAGATTTGATAACCCTTCCTTTAAACTTTTTATTTCCCCTTATAGGTCAACGGGTTAGGCCTGCTTCTTGCAACCTCCGCCTGGCCCCCGGGCGCTCTGTGTCAATGCATCAAAAGGAGCAGGACATGCAAGACAAAACCATCCTGAAGCTGGCCTACGACATCTCCCAAATGACCCGCGACAAGGTCGGCGCCATTGAGTCGATCATGACCACCACCAAGATCCTGGCCCTCAATGCGCGCATCGAAGCCGGCCGCGCCGGCACCGCCGGTGCCGCCTTCGGCGTGGTCGCCGAGGAAATCGGCAATGTCTCCGAGCAGATCAATCATATTGCCGCGGATTTCCGCGACGCGGTGGAAGCCCACACCAGCGAGATCGAGGAAGCCGGCGGCCGGATGCTGATCGATTTTCGCGGCCAGCGTTTCACCGACCTGTCGTTGAACGCCATTGAGATCATCGACCGCAACCTGTTCGAGCGCTCCTGCGACGTGCGCTGGTGGGCGACCGACAGCGCTCTGGTCAGCGCCGCCGCCAACCCCGGCGACGTCCCGGGGCTGGAGCACGCCAGCCAACGGCTGGCGACCATCCTGCGTTCCTATGTGGTGTATCTGGACTTATGGGTTACCGACGACCGCGGCCGGGTGATCGCCAACGGCCGGCCGGATCGCTACCCCGGCGCCGTGGGCCTGGACGTATCACGCAGCGCCTGGTTTCAGCAGGCCATGCGCACCGCCAGCGGTGACGAGTTCGCGGTCACCGATATCGCCCGCAACCCGGCGCTGGACGACGCGGCGGTGGCCACCTATGCCACGGCGATCCGTGACGGCGGCCAGGAGAACGGTGACGCCATCGGCGTGCTGGGCATCTTTTTCGACTGGACGCCGCAAGCCGGCGACGTGGTCAACGGCGTCGGGCTCAGCGACGAGGAACGCGGCGCCTGCCGGGTCATGCTGCTGGACGCCCAGCATCGCGTTATCGCCGACGCCAGCGGCAAGGGCGAACTGGGAGACCATTACCCGCTGAACACCCGGGCGCCGGACGGCGGCACCCTGGAGCGGGGCTACTACGTGGACGGCGACCGCCTGGTGGCCTTCGCCCTGACCCCCGGTTACGAAACCTACCGGGGGCTGGGCTGGTACGGCGTCATCGAATGCGATCTGACGCGGCGGGCGGAGTAAGCAAAGGTATCTGGAAAAAGCACCGGACCGGTTGCACACTGGCGGAGACCAAGGACACAACCTTCGAAGGAGTCGTACCATGCCGTTTACCGCCACCGACCCGATCAAGATCATCTTCGCGATTCTGCTGCCGCCCGTGGGCGTGTTTCTGGAAGTGGGCTTCAAGGGCCATTTCTGGCTGAACATCCTGCTGACCCTGCTCGGCTACATTCCGGGCATCATCCACGCGCTCTACGTGATCTTTAAGCACTGAGGCCGGCCGGCGGCGTCACAGCGCCGCCAGCCAGCGGGCCACCGCCTGACCGATCTCCACCGGTGAATCTTCCTGCAGGAAGTGGCTGCCCTGGACGGTGACCTCGGTCTGGTTCGGCCAGCTGCGGCAGAACTCCCGCTGCCGTCCGATCAGAATGGAACCCGGCTCGGCGTTCACGAACAGCTTGGGCACCGGGCTCGCCGCCAGCCAGCGCCCGTAGTTTTCCACCAGCCGGATCATCTCCGGCGGCTCGCCTTCCATGGGGATCTCACGCGGCCAGTTGAGGGTGGGCTGGCGGTCTTCCTCCAGCTCGAAGGGCCGACGGTAGTGGGCCATCTCCACATCGGTGAGGCCGCGCAGCACCGAACCGGGCAGCACCGCCTCCACGAACATATTGCGCTTGAGAATCAGGTCCTCGCCTTTTTCCGAGCGGAACCCCTGGAAGATGCCGCGGGCGGCTTCCGGCCAGTCGTCCCAGGTCATCGGCATGACGATGGCTTCCATATAGGCGATCGCCTTGACCGCGTCCGGGTGCTGGCTGGCCCAATGAAAGCCCAGACCGCTGCCCCAGTCGTGCACCACCAGGGTGACGTTCCGGTCCAGACCCAGCGCCGCCAGCAACCCGTCGAGGTAATGGTAGGCGGTCAGAAAGCCGTAACGACCGGGGCCGTCGCTGGCCGGCAGCTTTTCCGAATCGCCCTGGCCGATCAGATCCGGCGCGATCACCCGGCCACTGCCGACCAGCTCCGGAATCACATTGCGCCACAGGTACGAGGAGGTGGGGTTGCCGTGCAGCAGCACGATCGGGTCGCCCTCGCCTTCGTCCACATAGGCGATGCGCTTGCCGTCGACGTCCTGGAAATGTTTCTGGTAGGGCATCTGGTCCGAAATCATGGCGGCGGTCTCCTGCTGATGAGTGGGCCCCAGCTTAACGAACGGGCAAGAATTTAACAGTATCCCGCTAGCCCCCGGGGCGGCCGACTGTTTAGGGTAAGCGAAGCCCAACAAGGAAGGAGTGACCCATGAAGACCCTGACATTCGAAAACGGCGACACCATGCCGATGCTCGGCCTGGGCACCTGGAAGTCCGACCCCGGCGACGTGTACGGCGCGGTCAAGGAAGCCCTGCAACAGGGTTACCGGCACATCGACTGCGCCCGCATTTACGGCAACGAGGCGGAAGTGGGCCAGGCGCTGGCGGAATCCTTTGCCGCCGGCACCGTCAGCCGCGAGGACCTGTGGATCACCTCGAAGTTGTGGAACAGCGCCCACGCCCCGGAAGACGTGCAGCCGGCCCTGGAAAAAACTCTCGACGACCTGCAGCTCGACTACCTGGATCTCTACCTGATGCACTGGCCGGTGGCGTTGACTCCGGGCATCAGTTTTCCGAAATCCGGCGCCGATATCCTGGACCCCGAGGACATGCCGGTGGCCGACACCTGGCGCGCCATGGAAGCGCTGGTGGACGATAATCTGACCCGCCAGATCGGCGTGTCCAACTTCAGCGTGCGCAAGCTCACCGCGCTGCTGGAAACCGCCCGCCACCGGCCGGCGATGAACCAGGTGGAGCTGCACCCCTATTTGCAGCAAGCGCCGTTGGTGCGCTTCTGCCATGACAACGGCATTCAGGTCACCGCCTATTCACCGCTGGGCTCGTCCGACCGCCCGGACAATTTCAAAGCCAAGGACGAACCGGTGTTGCTGGAAGACCCGGTGATCAAGACCATCGCCGAGCGGCACCAGGCCACCCCGGCCCAGGTGCTGATTAGCTGGGCGCTGCACCGCGACACCGCGGTGATCCCCAAATCCGTGAACCCGGAACGCCTGCGGCAGAACCTGGCCGCCGCCGATCTGAGGCTCAGCGACGACGACCTCAACGAGATCGCCGACCTGGACCGCCACCGGCGCTACGTGGACGGCGCCTTCTGGGCCCAGGAAGGCAGCCCCTACACCCTGGCGACACTCTGGGACGAATAAACGCCCAACCGATCCCGTGTGGTGCCGCCGGCGCCACGCGGTTCACGCCTTTACCCTTTTTTACCGCCCCGCCATCCGGATCACTTAACCGCCCGCACCCGGCATGCAATCATTGGCAGCCATAACGACAGCGCGCCACGGAACGCCCGCGCCGCCCGGCTAACAATGGACACCCCGATGCCGTTAAACACCCCGCCCAAAGTGGACCGGAACAGGCCCAAAGCCAACTTCGAGTCGGTGAATGTGCGTTCCGCCATGCTCACCGGTATTTTTCTGCTGCTGGTGATGTACACCCTATACGCCGCGGCCACTCTTTTTATGCCGCTGATGGTGGCGTTTCTCACCAGCCTGATTTTCACCCCGGTGGTGCGCGCGCTGCGGGTGCTGAAAATCCCGCCGCCGGTGAGCGCGGCGGCGGTGGTGATCGGCGTACTCGGCCTGGGCTTCGGCGCGCTGTACGGTCTCTCGGAGCCGGCCATGGAATGGCTGCAAAAAGCGCCCCGCGATCTGCGTCAGCTGGAACAGGAATTCCACCAGTTCAGCGAGCCCATGCAGCAGCTCAAGCTGGCCAACGCCCAGATCGAGGACATCACCCCCGGTGATGAAAACCAACAGAAGGAAGAAGCCCCCACCTGGAGCCCGGTGAAGTGGATTCTCTCCGGCACCTGGTCGGCGCTGTACGGCATCACCCTGAGCGTGATTCTTCTCTATTTCATGCTGGCCTCCGGCGACACCTTTCTGCGCAAGCTGGTGCGGGTGATTCCCCAGTTCGAACATAAGAGAGCGGCGGTGGAAACCGTGCGCCAGATCCAGACCAGCGTATCGGTGTACCTGGGCACCATCACCATCATCAACACCTGTCTGGGCGCCGGCGCGGCGTTAATTCTTTATCTGCTGGACATGCCCAACCCGATCCTCTTCGGGGTGATGGTGGGCATGCTCAATTTCGCGCCCTATATCGGGCCGATCGTCAGCGGCGTGATATTGCTGTTCATCAGCAGCCTGAATTTCGACGGCCTCACCCAGGTGCTGTTGCCGCCGTTTCTGGTGATGGTGTTGAACGTGCTCGAGGGTCAGTTCATTACCCCGACGGTGGCCGGCCACCGCCTGGCCCTGAGCCCGGTGGCGGTGTTCCTGTCGATCCTGCTGTGGGGCTGGATGTGGGGCGTGGTCGGCATCCTGATCGCGGTGCCGCTGCTGGTGTGCATCAAACTGGTGTGCGACAACGTTTCGTCGCTGCGGCTGTTGTCCGAATTTCTGGGACGCTGACTCAACGCCCTTCGCCTCAACGAAGCTGGCTGTCTTTACTGCCGCGCCGGTTGTAGCCCTCGGAACGGGCCTCGTCGCGCTCGCCCTGGCACAGCGTGCACAGGCGCACGCCGGGCAGCGCCTGACGGCGCGCTTCGGGGATCGGTGCCTCGCACTCTTCGCAATGCGTCAGGCTCTCGCCGGCGGGCAGACGGCTGCGGGCGTGTTGCACCGCCGAATCCACGGTGCTGTCGATCTGATCCTGAACGGCCCCTTCCGGGGCCCAGCCGGTCGCCATGGCGTCCTCCTGATGGCCTTTCATCCTAATGTAACGTCAATCATCCGCCGGCATAAAGCGGCATCGCCAGGGTGGCCTGCAGCACCCGCCCCACCGGGCCGTCCTCGTCGTACAGGGTGGTGTCCACCAGGCCGGTGCCGTTGTCCTGCATGCGGGCGCGGGCGTCGAGCCCCAGCCAGTCGCCGCGCGGGTCGCGGTGCAGGTACAGACTGAGATCCGAATTGATGCTGCCGACATCCGGGGCCAGCCGCAGCTGAGCGATGCCGTTGCCGAAATCGGACAAGGTGGCCGCGCGCACCAGCGACGAGCAGGGCTCACCGGCCACCACCGGCACCGGCAGCGACATCCACACCCGGCCCTGGCCCTGGCCGCCGACCCCGTCGAGCACGCAGATGCGGGCGGTGGTGTGCAGCCCCCGGGGCGTCCAGCCGCCGCCCTTGCCGTCGCCGCCCACCTCGGCCAGGGTCATCACCGGGCGGTCGCCGCGCGGTTCCAGGCCGCCGGTTTCAAACCGGCCGAAGTCGGGCACCTCGGCGCCGGCCTGCTCCAGGAACAGGCCGCTGGCCCGGCACACCTCGACGCCGTCGGCGAGCAGCGACGCCTGCAGCACCCGCAGGCGCCGCCCGGCGCGCACCACCGCCAGCTCCGCCGTCAGCGGCGCCGCCGGCACCGGTCTCAACAGATCCACCGTGAGGCGGCTGAGCCGCAGCCCGGTGTCCGCGGTGGCCTGCTCCATCAACAGCGCCAGCAGCCCGGTGGGCGAGCCGCCGTGCAGATGGCTGGGGCTCCAGGGTCCGCCGGCGCTGGCGGTGGGTACGTAGGTCTCGCCCTGGCGGACAAACAATGACTGATCCACTTCCGATACTCCCCTTTCTGGTCCCGATGCAAACGCCCAAGCCTAACCCAGACGGCGCCCTGGCGGGGAACGAAACACTGGGTGCGGCGAGCGCCGTGCGCTACAGTAGCGCCCGCGCCAAACGCCCCAGACCATGGATTCGCTGCCTATGTCCGCCACATCCCAGCCGCCGAGCCGTCCCAACATCGTGATCATGGTGGCGGGCGGTATTCTGGTGGCGCTGGTGGCGATCGTGTTCGCGCGGCTCGCCTACGGCCTGATTCTGCCGCCGATGCGCGACGATCTGGGATTGAGCTACCGGCAGGCCGGCACCCTGGGCACCGTCACCGCGCTGGGCTATCTGCTGTTCGTATTGCTGGGCGGCATCGCCGCCAGCCGCTGGGGCGCGCGCAACGCGGTGGCCACCGGCCTGCTGATTCTCACCGTCGGCTTCGCCGGCCTGGCGCTGGCCAGCGCCTACCCGGTGGTCGTCGGCCTGATGGCGCTGCTGGGGCTGGGCACCGCCTTCTGCTTCGCGCCCATGGTGTCGCTGCTGGCCACCTGGTATCCGGAAAAGCGCGGCATGGTAATCGGCTGCATGGCCGGCGGCGTAGGCGCCGGCATCTTCGTCACCGGGCTGCTGGTGCCCTGGCTGTCCGACCAGTTCGGTGAGCACGGCTGGCGCCTGGCCTGGGGCCTGTTCGCCGCCCTGGCGGCGGTGGCGGTGGCGCTGGTCCTGGCGGCGGTGCGCGACCCGGCGCCGGTGGCCCACGACCATCCGGACCGCCCGGCGCCGGCGGACAAATGGCGCATCTACCGCAACCCGCGCGTGATCATCATGGCGGCGATCTACGGCATCATCGGCATGGTCTACATCATTCAGGCGATCTTCATGGTCAGCTACGTGGTGGAGTCCGGCTTCGACGAAGCCACCGCCGGCTGGCTGATGGCCATGTCCGGCCTGCTGTCGGTGGCCGCCGGCCCGCTATGGGGCTCGCTGTCCGACGTGTGGGGCCGGGGCAACGCCCTGACCCTGGCGATGGCGGTGGTCACCGTGGCCATGGGGCTGCCGCTGATCGACCAGAGCCTGGCCATGTTCTTCGCCCATTTCCTGCTCATGGGCTGCGCGGTGAACGGCGTGTTCACCATGGTCCAGGCCGCCAGCACCGACCAGGTGGCGCCGCGCCATATCCCCATCGCCTTCAGCTACGTGACGGTGTTCTTCGCCGGCGGCCAGTTCCTGGGCCCGGCCATCGCCGGCTGGCTGATCGAAGCCACCGGCGGCTTCCGCCTGGCGGTGGCCTTCACCTGCCTGGCGCTGCTGGTGGGCCTCTACCTGGCGCAGAAGATCCGCCGCTTCCCCGCCGGTCTGGCGGTGGACTGACCGCCTTCGGTAACCGTTCGGTTCGACTTTTGTTACCGACCGCCACCGGCGCCGCCGGCATCACCGGATTGTCATCATCGGCGGCCAGCCTGTCCGCCGTTATCGACTCCGGACCGGCTTATGAACTCCGTAACCCTGACCCGACGCAAACTGATCCAGGCCATGTTCTACGGTGCCGGCGCCGCGATGATCACCGCCTGCGGCGGCGGTTCCTCGTCCTCGGGCAGCCCGGCGGGCACCCCGTCACCGACCCCCAGCCCGTCGGAGCCGGAGCCGCCCGCTCCCGAGCCGCCGGTACCGCCGGCCACCATGCTGCCCCTGGAAGCGGGGCCGCTGGCCGGTATCGGCGAGCTGGTGGAAAGCGACGTGGACGGCATTCTGATTCCCGAGGGGTTCTCGATCCGCCGCGTGGCCCGGCACCTGGAAGATCCGATCTCCGGTCTGCCCAACCTCACCGGCTTGCTGCGCGACAACTGGCACATTTTCCCGGACGGCGGCGCGGTGTTCCCGGTGCGGGAGGACGGCGGCTGGGTCTATGTCTCCAACAGTGAAATCGCCCCCGGCGGCGGCGTGGGCGCGTTGCGGTTCGACCGCGACGGCACCGTCATCGACGCCTACCGCATCCTGCGCAACACCCGCCGCAACTGCGCCGGCGGCGCCACGCCCTGGGGCACCTGGTTGTCCTGCGAGGAGACCACCGACGGCCAGGTCTATGAGTGCCACCCGCTGGGGCCCGCGTCCCTGGCGCGGGCGCATCCGGCGCTGGGTATTTTCAACCACGAAGCCGCCGTGGCGGACTGGGACACCCGCACCCTCTACCTGTCCGAGGACGACGGCAACGGCCGTCTGTACCGCTTCCGGTCCGCCGGCGTGGTCACCTCGATCACCGGGGAACCGGGCCTGGACCTGGATAACGGCGTGCTGGAGGTGTTGGAGGTGGACGGCTTCGCCAACGGCGCCTACCAGGAAGACCTGGACCAGGCCCGCCGCCTGCACAAGGTGCGCTGGGTGCCGGTGCAGGACCCGCACCGCGCCCAGGAAACGGTGCGCGCCGAGATCGAGGCGGCCACCGGCCAGGGCGCCCCGGGCACCCGCTTCAAAGGCGGCGAAGGCCTGTGGGTGCAGACCCTGCCGGAGGGCCGGCGGCCCGACATCGCGGGCAGCGCCAACCCGCTACGCGCGGTGGTGTTCCTGGCCTGCAAAGGCGACAACCGGGTCTACGCCCTGGACATCGACAACGACCAGATCGAAGTGGTGTTCGACAACGAACAGCTGATCGGCAGCGGCGAAGCGCCGTTCAATGACGTGGACAATATCGTCGTCGGCCCGGCCGGCGATGTGGTGGTGGCGGAAGACGGCGACCTGATGCGTCTGATGGTGATGGTGCCCAACCAGCCCGCCAGAATCCTGCTGCAAATCCCCGGCGGCGGCAGCGAACTCACCGGCCCCGCCTTCACCCCGGACGGCTCGCGGCTCTACTTCAGTTCCCAGCGCGGCCCCTCCGCGCTGCTGCTGCCCACCGGCGCCACCTACGAGCTGACCATCCCGGAAGCCTTCCGCCGCGCCTGACCCGCGCCCCCTGCCCCGTCCGCCCCGCCGCGCCCTTTCCAGGGCGCCGGTCGGGCGGCTACATGCCGCCATTATCATCGCCGGCCGTTCCTGATTAGAATGTGCGGCTTCCCGGCGCCAGGGCGCGTCGGGCCCTCTATTCTCCATGGATGTCCAACCAGGGCGCGGCGATGAGCAACGGCAGGCCCAACAGCGTGAACAACACCGGCCCGCTGCGGCGGCAGCTGGCGGGCCTGGGCGTGCGCGCGGCCGGCGCGCCGCTGCCGTGCTTCGGCGAACGGCTGGCGCGGCTGTTCGACCTGTCCGACACCGTGGCGCTGGACGCCGCCAACGTGGCGTCCCGGGACGGCTATTTCGGCGCCGACGGCAAAGCCGCCGAGCGGCTGCGCGCGGAGCTGGAGAAACTGCGCCAAAGCCAGCGGGACGCCATCGAAGCCAGCGTCACCGCCGAGCGCATCGGCACCCGCAACGGCCTGCCGGCGCCGGAAGCCGGCCCGAGCCCGGCCGAGCCGCCGGATTTCGAGCCCTACCGGCGCTTCTATCAGAGCAAGCAGCGGCAGATGGCCGCCGCCGTGCCGCCGCTGCGGCTGAAAGCCCGTGGCGCCCTCACCGACCACGGCCCGGCCCTGGCGCGGCTGGCGCGCATCGACGCGGTGCTCGACAACACCCTTACCGGCTACGCCCGCAAGGGCTTCGGTGCCGTGCCCGGCGTGCTGGAAAAGCGCTTCCTGGCGCTCTGGCCGGACCGCCAGCACAGCCTGCTCAGCGATACGCCCGGCGACGATCCCCGGGACTGGATGAAGGAAGGCGCCTGGCTGCATCGCTTCTGCCAGGAGATGAAGACCCTGTTGCTGGCGGAGCTGGACACCCGCCTGGAGCCGGTGCAGGGCTTGCTCATGGCGCTGGAAAGCGCGCACAACGACCCACAAGGACCTCAATGACACGCTTTTTATTCGCACTGGTATGCCTGCTCGGCGCGGCCACCGTGGCCTGGGTGGGCATCGGCTTTCTGGGTACCAACCTGGTGGCCCTCACCGCCACCCTGCTGATCGCCTTCGTGTACGCCTTCGGCTTCCTGGAGCTGCGCCGCTTCCGCGCCGACAGCGCGCAACTGGCCCGGCAACTGGAGACCCCGCCCGGTGACGGCGACGCCCTGGAGCGCTGGTTGGCCGAGCTGCCCGCCGCCCTGCGCGGCGCCGTGCGCCGGCGCGTGGACGGGGAAAGCACGCCGCTGCCCGGCCCCATGCTGACACCCTACCTGTCCGGCCTGCTGGTGATGCTGGGCCTGCTGGGTACCTTTATCGGCATGATCGTCACCCTGCAGGGCGCGGTCAGTGCCCTGGAAGGCGGCAACAACCTGGCCGCCGTGCAGAGCGCCCTGGCGGCGCCCATCGCCGGGCTCAGCCTGGCCTTCGGCACCTCCATCGCGGGTGTCGCCGCCTCCGCCATGCTGGGGCTGGGCGCCACGCTCAGCCGCCGCGAGCGCACGCTCGTCGGCCGCGACCTGGACGCCGTGCTGCGCCGGGATCTGCGCGCGTTTTCCCTGAAACATCAGCAGCAGGAGGCGTTCCGCGCCCTGCAGTCTCAGTCCGACGCCTTCCCCGCCGTGGTGGATAGCCTGCAGGCGCTGACCCGGCGCCTGGAACAGATGGGCGATCAGCTCAACAGCGCGCTCACCGACAACCAAAAGCAGTTCCACGAGCAGACCGCCGAGCACTACCGGCAACTGGCGGCGTCCGTCGGCGACAGCCTGAGCACCAGCCTGGCGGACAGCAGCCGGCTGGCGGCGGAGAGCGTCCGCCCGGTGATCGCCGAGGCCCTGGAACGCCTCAACGACCAGGCGGCGCAGAGCCACCAGCGCCTCAGCACGCTCACCGAAAGCCAGCTGAGCCGGATCGCCGAGCGCTTCGACACCACCACCGAGCAAGCGGCGCGCCACTGGCGCGAGGGCCTGGCCGAACATCAACAGACCGCGCAAAGCCTCACCGACAAGGTGGCCGCCGCCCTGCAAGCGCACAACGACCGCTTCCAGGCCCACGGCGACGCCCTGCTGACGCAAATCCGCGACGACCAGCAGCAGGCCCGGGCCGACAACCAGCAACGGCTGGCGGCCATCACCGAGCGCTTCCAGGAAGCCGGCGACGCCACCGCCGAGGGCTGGCGGGAAGGCCTCGAGCAACAACAGCAGACCCTCGCCCGCCTGGTCAGCGACCTCGGCGACACCCTGCGCGGCCACACGGACCGCTTCCAGCACACCGCCAGCGGCCTGGTGGAAGGACAACGGGAAGGCCTGGACACCTTGCTCGCCCGCACCGGCGAGCAGCTCAGCGCCTTGCGGGATCAGGAGGCGGCGCGCGGCGACGCGGCCACGCAGCGCCTGGCCGATCTGGAAGCCACCGTCACCCGCCACCTCACCGAGCTGGGCACCGCCCTGGAGGCACCGATGACGCGGCTGATCGAAACCGCCTCGGAGACGCCCAAGGCGGCCGCCGAAGTGATCAGCCGCCTGCGCGAGGAAATGGCGCAAAGCAGCGAACGGGACAACGAACTGCTGGAGGAACGCCGCCGCATCATGGGCGAGCTGGACGCCCTGCTCACCGCCCAGCAGCAGGCGGCCGGCGTGCAGCGCGACGCGGTGGAAACGCTGATCCGCGACGCCGGCGGCGTGCTCAAGGAGGTCAGCGATACCTTCGCCGGCCAGGTGGACGCGCAGACCGCCCGCCTGGACGACGCCGCCGCCGATATCGCCGGCGGGGCCCACGAGGTGGCCAGCCTGGGCGACGCCTTCGGCACCGCGGTGAACCTGTTCAGCGAGTCCAACGGCAAGCTGCTGGATAACCTCAGACGCATCGAGACGTCCCTGGAACAGTCCGCCGCGCGCAGCGACGAGCAGCTGGCCTACTATGTGGAGCAGGCCCGCGAGGTGATCGATCTGAGCCTGAGTTCGCAGAAGGAAGTGATCGACGCCCTGGCCGCCCTCAAGCACAACGAGGCGCGCTGATGGACGAGCTTCACGACGCGTCCCAGGACGGCGCTCAGTCCACCCCGGTGTGGGCGATCTTCTCGGATCTGATGGCGGCGCTGGTGGGCATCTTCGTGCTGCTGCTGGTGTGGGTGATCGGCATTCAGCTGGAACTGAGCCAGTCGCTGGAGCAGGAACGCGCCAAACTGCAGGCCGAGCAGCAACGCCGCCAGGCGTTGGAAGAGGCGCTCGCCGACCCGCTCGCCAGCGGCCGCATTTCGTTCCAGAACGGCCGCATCGGTATTAACGGCAGCGTGCTGTTCGCGCTCAACGCGGACCGCCTGCAGCCGGAGGGCCGCGCGCTGCTGGAAAGCCTGGTGGAACCGTTGCGCACCTACCTGGCACAACACGACGAGCTGCTGATGGTGAGCGGCTTCACCGACGACCTGCCGATCCAGCAGGGCAACCCGCGCTACGCGGACAACTGGGGCCTGTCCGCCCAGCGCGCGCTCACGGTCACCCGCACCCTGATCGATCAGGGGCTGCCGGAGGCGCGCATTTTCGCCGCCGCCTTCGGCGACAACCAGCCGGTGACCCCCAACGTGGACGACGCCGCCCGCGCCAAGAACCGGCGCGTGGAAATCACCACCGTACCGCGCGCCGACGCCACCGCCGGCGAACCGGAGCAGACCGGACAACGCGATGAGTGAGGTGCTGGCGCAACTGGAAGCCCTGCGCCAGACCGGCGCCCACCACCGCGACCCGGTGCGCTTCGCCTATCTGGAGAGCTTCGCCACGCGCCTGGCCGAAAGCCGTCGCGCGCCGTCGCAAAAGCATCAGGAAAAACTGGAACAGGCGCTCGCGGACTACCGGGCCCGCTCGGACGCCGACGACGATGAAAGCCAGGGCGATCGCGCTACGCCGCGGTACGAATCCCCGCTGGCCACGTTGCTGACCCGGCTGCGTGGCGATGGCGAAGCGCCCATGGAGCTGAAAGCCCTTGCGCCGATCCGCGAGGCCCAGGCCCGACAGCAGTTGGCCGCGCGCATCCAGCACGCCATCACCCACGTACCCGGCGACGCCGGCCCGCTCAACGCGCACCGGCAGGTGGCCCGTGCGCTCGCCGCGCTGCAGGACATCTCACCGGAATACCTGGAGCATCTGGTCACCTACCTGGATGACCTGATGGTATTGGAGAAAATCCCCGCCACAAAACGATCTTCGTAAGCACGGGTTTTTGGCAAGTCATTTGGAGCGGGACCCGCTGCGAAAGGGACCACCTTGTGCGAGCGGGCCCAGCCCGCGAAAGGCAAGCAACGCTTGCCGGCAGGATCCCAGAGACGCCGTTTATGGCGCTGTTAAAAAGCCTCTGGAATCCAGCGGGGCAACCTTGGCCGGGAGCTTCGCTCCCTTTCGCGGGCGGGGCCCGCTCCCACAAAGGCCGCCACCACAAGGGCCCGCTCCCACCAGTGTCGCGGCTATGAGTCTTCCAGCTTGTCCTGGGTGCGCAGCTGGAAGTCGCTGGCGTCGTGGCGCTCGCGCAGCTGTTCGCCGGGCTCGCCCCAGGCGCGGTTGACCATGCGGCCGCGCTGCACGGCGGGGCGCTCGGCGATCTCCGCTTCCCAGCGCAGCACGTTCTTGTAGGTGTGCGCTTCCAGGAATTCGGCGGCCTCGTACACCTTGTTGGTGACCAGGGCGCCGTACCAGGGCCAGACCGCCATGTCGGCGATGGTGTAGTCGTCGCCGGACAGGAAGCGGTTGTCCGCCAGGCGGCGGTCGAGCACGTCCAGCTGGCGCTTCACTTCCATGGTGTAGCGGTTGATCGGGTATTCGTATTTCTCCGGCGCGTAGGCGTAGAAGTGGCCGAAGCCGCCGCCCAGGAACGGCACCGCGCCCATCTGCCAGAACAGCCAGTTCAGGCATTCGGTGCGCTTGGCCGGATCAGTGGGCAGGAAAGCGCCGAACTTTTCCGCCAGGTAGAGCAGGATGGCGCCGGACTCGAACACGCGCACCGACGGGTCCTGGCTCTGATCCACCAGGGCCGGGATCTTGGAGTTGGGGTTGATGTCCACGAACCCGCTGCCGAACTGCTCGCCCTCGGTGATGCGGATCAACCAGGCGTCGTACTCCGCGCCTTCGAAGCCCTTTTCCAGAAGCTCTTCCAGCAGCACCGTCACCTTGACGCCGTTGGGCGTGGCCAGGGAATACAGCTGCAGCGGATGCTTGCCCACCGGCAGGTCTTTGTCATGGGTGGGGCCGGCGATGGGCCGGTTGATGCTGGCGAATTTGCCGCCGCTTTCCGCGTCCCATTTCCAGACTTTCGGAGGCGTGTAGGTGTCGTCGCTCATAACTACTCTCTCGATCAGACAAACGAAGTAATACCCGGGTTCAGGGGCAAAGAATGACAAGATAACGCTCAAGACGGCGGCAAGATAGCCGCGTGATGCCCCATAACCCGCCGATCCTTGCCCGATCCTGGCGCCGCTCGAAGCGCGCCGCCGGCCGCTTTCTTCCGCCCCTGAAACAACTGTGCTAACGTCCGAGCGACCTTCCCGGACCGACCTGATTGTGGAGAAGACGCTTGCCGGCGGAACCTGAACACAACGATAAAACCGCCCTCGACAGCGAGCAGCAACTGGTGGAAGCCACGGTGGACGGCGTGCAGGACAGCGCGCTCACCGAGACGCGCCGCAACCAGATCTGCGACGCCGCGTTGTCCCTGTTTCTGGAAAAGGGCTTCGACGCCACCACCATCCGCGACATCTGCGCGCGCTCCGGCGTGAACCAGGCGAGCATCTACGATTACATCGCCAACAAAAACGACATCCTGCGCCGGCTGCTCAACAAACTGTGGTTCGCCCAGGACGTGCCGACCCTGGCGGAGCGTCTGGAGCGCGACCCGGACGTGCCGTTCGAGGATCAGGTGGCGGCGTTCTTCCAGGACGTCTGGACCAAGAAGCGCCAGGGCACCCTGCTGATCTACCGCTCCATCCCCCACCTCCGCGACGAAGACCGCAAGACCATGCGCGCCCGCGACGAGACGGTGCTCAATGCCTTAGCCGACCAGCTGCGCGAACGCACCGGTCTGCCCGAGGACGACCCGCGCGCCGAAGTGGTGGCCAATATGATCGTCTTCCTGGCCGCGTTCGCGCCCATGCGCGACTGGCTGAACCGCGACATCGACGACACCGTGATCCTCAAGACGGTGGCCGCGGCGGTCCGCGCCATGGTCGACCAGCTGGGCGAAAAGCCAATTAATTCAGACGCTTACCCGTCGAAATAGCATTCCATTATTCCTGATTCCGGTGTGACCCACCGGTCAACGTCGCTTGACTTGCCGCCACCATCCGCCTTAGCTTGATTCCTGACAAGTGTCAGCCAGCCCACGGCGCTCGCCGTGCATAAGGAGAACAATTGACGCCCGAAGACGCCCAGGCGCATATCGCCGCCAGCGATCCCCGCTTCGCGCTCACCGAGGCGGTGATCGGCGGAGTCCGCTATCCGGTATTCGCCAACGCCCCGGCACACCTGCGCGTGCTGCTGGAAGACGCCGCCCCCGCTTATGGGGACCGCGACGCCCTGGTCTACCAGGACGAACGCTGGCGCCACGCCGAGCTGTGCCGGGAGGTGCGGCGCGTCGCTAACGCCCTGGCCGACGACCTGGGCGTGCGCCAGGGCGACCCGGTGGCCATCGCCATGCGCAACTACCCGGAGCTGCCGATCCTGATTCTGGCGGTGGCCGCGCTGGGCGCGGTGGCGGTGCCGATGAACGCCTGGTGGTCGGAGCAGGAGCTGGCCTACGGCCTGACGGACTGCGGCGCCCGGGTGGTGTTCGCCGACGGCCCGCGCCACCAGCGCATCGAGAAGCTGGCCGCCGACAACGGCCTGACGCTGATCGCGGTGCGCGACGCCGAAGCCCTGCCCGGCCGGCCGCGCTATGAACAACTGCGCGACGGCGGCCGCGACGACCGCTGGCCGGATGTGACCATCGCCCCGGACGACGACTTCGCCGTGCTGTACTCCTCCGGCTCCACCGGCAACCCCAAGGGCGTGGTGCTCACCCATCGCGGCGCGATCTCGGCGGTGTACTCCTGGATCATGGCGCGGCTGATGGCGCCGCTGGTGGCGGACCCGCCGCCGCCCCTGCCGGAGCCGGACAAGGTGCAGCCGCCGTCGTTTCTGGTGGTGACGCCGCTGTTCCATGTCACCGCCTTGCAGTCGAATTTCCTGCAGGGCCTGGCCAGCGGCGCCACCCTGACCCTGATGTACAAGTGGGACTCACAAGAGGCGGTGCGCCTGATCAAGCGCGAGCGCATCACCCGCTTTACCGGCGTGCCCACCCAGTCCGCCGAATTGATGGATACCGCCCGCGCCCTGGGCGAAAGCCTGGACACCCTGGAAGCGATCGGCGGCGGCGGCGCCAAGCGGCCCGCCGCCCAGGTGGGCCAGCTCGCCGAGGCGTTCCCCGCCGCCGCCATTGCCTCCGGCTGGGGCATGACCGAGACCAACGCCCTGGGCATTCTGATCGGCGGCCCGGACTATGTGGCCCACCCGGAAGCCGCCGGCCGGCCGACACCGCCGCTGCAGGAAATGCGCATCGTCGACGGCGACGGCGTTGAGGTGCCCACCGGCGAGATCGGCGAGCTGACGGTGAAAAGCGCCGCCAATATGCGCTGCTATCTGAACCAGCCCGAAGCCACCGCCGACACCGTCCGCGACGGCTGGCTGTACACCGGCGACCTGGCGCGCATCGACGAGGAAGGCCTGATCTACATCGTCGACCGCAAGAAGAGCATCATCATCCGGGGCGGCGAGAACATCGCCTGCCTGGAAGTGGAAGGCGCCCTGCACCGCCACCCGGACGTGGCCGAAGCCGGCGTCTTCCCGATTCCCGACGAACGCCTGGGCGAGATCGTCGGCGCCGGCGTGCAGCTCAAGCCCGGCGCCCGCGTCGACGAAGCCGGGCTGCAAGCCTTCCTGGCCGACCATCTGGCCCGTTTCAAGATTCCCGACCGTCTCTGGCTGCGCAGCGAGCCGCTGCCCCGGGGCGGCACCGACAAAACCGACCGCCGCGCTCTGCGCGCACAATGCCTGGCCGCCGACACCGAGGCGGGCGCACCCATCAACGAGGAGTAAACACCCATGGGTAACGATACCGATCTGAACAACCTGGCCATGTCCGAAGACGCGCGCCCGCTGCTGGACGCCCTGGCCAAGCACATCCGCGAGAACGTGGATCCGATCACCGAGGAATTCCACCGTCTGGGTGAAGGCCGCGCGGAGCGTTTCAGCTATGCCCCCGGCCAGCTGGAGCTGCTGGAAACCGCCAAGAACAAGGCCCGCGAAGCCGGCCTGTGGAACTTCTTCCTGCCCAACGCGGAAACCGGCGAAGGCCTGTCCAACCTGGACTACGCCTACATCGCCTTCGAGCTGGGCAAGAACCCGCTGGCGTCACAGACACTGAACTGCTCCGCGCCGGACACCGGCAACATGGAAGTGCTGGAGCGCGTCGGCACCCCCGAGCAGAAAGAACAATGGCTCAAGCCCCTGCTGGCCGGCGAGATCCGCTCCTGCTTCGGGATGACCGAACCGCACGTGGCTTCTTCCGATGCGCGCAACATTGAAACCAGCGCCGTGCTGGACGGCGACGACTGGGTGATCAACGGCGAGAAATACTACATTTCCGGCGCCGGCGACCCGCGCTGCAAGATCATGATCTGCATGGTCAAAACCAGCCCGGACGCCCCCACCTTCCGCCAGCAGTCACAGATTCTGGTGCCCATGGACGCCCCCGGCGTGCACGTGCTCGGCCCGATGCGCGTCTTCGGCCACGACCACGCACCGCACGGTCACATGCACATCAAGCTGGACAACGTGCGCGTGCCCAAGGAAAACATTCTGTGGGGCGAAGGCCGCGGCTTCGAAATTTCCCAGCTGCGCCTGGGCCCGGGCCGTATTCACCACTGCATGCGCTCCATCGGTTCCGCCGAAAAAGCCCTCGACCTGATTCTCGAGCGCGGCATGAACCGCGAAGCGTTCGGCAAGCAGATCATCAATCTCGGCAAGAACATGGAAACCATCTCCCGCGCCCGCATCGAGATCGAAGCGATGCGCATGATCGTCCTCAAAGCCGCCAAGGCCATGGACGTGATGGGCAACAAAGAAGCACGCATCTGGGTCTCCATGGCGAAAGCAATGGTGCCGGAGAAGTGCTGCCAGATTATCGACCAGGCGATCCAGATCCACGGCGCCACCGGCGTCAGCCAGTGGTCACCGCTGTCCGAGATGTACATGCAGCAGCGCACGCTGCGCCTGGCCGACGGCCCGGACGAAGTGCACCACAACGTGGTCGCCCGCAACGAAGTGAACCGCTACAACCAGACCGGAGCCTGAAGCCATGGTGGAAACCAAGCTGTTCGATCTGACCGGCAAAGTGGCGCTGTTGACCGGCGCCTCCAAGGGCATGGGCAAGGCCATGGCGTACGCCCTGGCCGCCCACGGTGCCACCGTGGTGATCTCCGCCCGTACCCAGGAGACCCTCGACGAGGCCGCCGCTGAGATCAACAAAGCGGTGGGCGCCGAGCGCGTGCACGCGGTGGCCGCCAACGCCAGCCGCAAACAGGAACTGGAGACGCTGGTGGAAAAGACCCACCAGCTCGCCGGGCCGGTGGACATTCTGGTCGGCAACGCCGGCGTCAATGTGCACTACGGGCCGATCTCCGAGATCCCCGACGACGCCTACGAAAAAACCATGCAGGTGAACGTGCAGGCCAACCTGTGGCTGGCCCGCCTGGTGGCACCGGACATGATCGAAAAAGGCAACGGCTCGATGATGTTCACCGCCAGCGTCGGCGCCTTTAAGCCGTCCGACACCCTGGGCGTGTACGGCACCTCCAAGCTGGCGCTGATCGGCCTGGTGCGCAACCTGGCGCTGGAATACGGGCCCAAGGGCATCCGCGCCAACGCCATCTGCCCGGGGCTGGTGCGCACCGATTTCGCCAAGGCGCTGTGGGATAACCCGGAAGCGGTGAAGCGCGCCAATTCGCAGATTCCGCTGCGCCGCCTGGGCGAAGCGGATGACTTCGAAGGCCTGGCCGTGTTCCTCGGCTCCGACGCCAGCCGCTACATGACCGGCCAGGCGCTGACCGTCTGCGGCGGCTCCTTTATGTGGAGCTGAAATTGTAGGAGCGGGCCCTGCCCGCGAAAGGCCGGTGTAACCGGCCGGCAGGATGCCAGAGACGCCTTTGATGTTCCGCTTTTTGAGGCCTCTGGGATCCCGCCGGCAAGCGGAGCTTGCCTTTCGCGGGCGGGGCCCGCTCCCACAAGGCTCGCTCCCTAGCGACATAGGAGAATGACATGGAACTGAAAGATCGTATCGTGGTTGTAACCGGCGCGGCCGGTGGTATTGGCCGGGCCTTGGCGCAAGCGTTCGCCGAAGCCGGCGCGAAGAAAATCGTGTGCGTGGATCTGGACGGCGACGGCGCCGAGGCCACCGCGAAAATGGTGGACGGCATTGGCCGCAAGGTGGACGTGTCCAACGAAGACGACATCAAAGCGCTGATCGACGACACCGAAAAAGACGTGGGCCCGATTGATCTGTTCTGCTCCAACGCCGGCATCTCCGTGCCCGGCGGCCCGGAAGTGGCCAACGACCAGTGGCAGAAAATCTGGGACATCAACGTGATGGCGCACATCTACGCGGCGCGCCATTTGGCGCCCAAGATGATCGAGCGCGGCGGCGGTTATTTTCTCAATACCGCTTCCGCCGCCGGCCTGCTCTCGCAAATCGGCTCGGCGCCCTACGCGGTCACCAAGCACGCCGCCGTGGGCCTGGCGGAATGGATCGCGCTCACCTACGGCGACGACGGCATCAAGGTATCGGTGCTGTGCCCGCAGGCGGTGCGCACCAACATGACCAAAGGCAAGGAAGACCACGTGGCCAGCGTGGACGGCATGATGGACCCGGAGCCGGTGGCCCAGGCCTGCCTGGAGGCCATTGAGCAGGAAACCTTCCTGGTGCTGCCGCACAAGGAAGTGCTGCAATACATGCGCAACAAAACCGAAAACTACGATCGCTGGATCGGCGGCATGCGCAAACTCAACCGCAAGTACCGGTAGAGGCCGCCGCTAGGCTTCACCGATATCTTCGTTCCAAAGAGCCGGATGGTCGCGGATAAAATTTTCCATTAACGCCGCGCCTTCCGGATCATCCAGATCGATCACCGTGACCCCGTTGTCACGCAGCCACTGCACGCCGCCCGCGAACGTCCGCGACTCCCCCACCACCACGGTGCCGATTTTGAACTGGCGCACCAGACCGCTGCAGTACCAGCACGGCGCCAGGGTGGTAACCATGATGGTATCCCGGTAGTTGGGCTGTCTGCCCGCTTTGCGAAAGGCGTCGGTTTCCGCGTGCACGGACGGGTCGTTCTCCTGCACGCGGCGGTTATGGCCGGCGCCCAGCAGGGTGCCGTCGGCACGGAACAGGGCGGCGCCAATCGGGATGCCGCCTTCCTCAAGCCCCTGCCGCGCTTCGTCCAGCGCCACACGCAACATCGCCGCATAGTCCAAGCGCATAATCCGTCACCCCCACATGCGCGGCAGCACGTCGGTCTGATCCGCCGCCTTGCGATGGCGCGCCACCATGACAATGTGACCCACGATCATCAGCAGCAACAACCAGCCGGCCCAGCCATGGAACAGATTGGCGGGCACCTGCATCCACTCGATTTCCTCGCCGCCGAGACCGCCCATCAGCGGAATGCCGAACGGCTCGAACGGATTTCCGCCGCCGTACTGGCGCAGCAGGGCGAAAGCGGGAATGCCCAACAGCAGCGCGTAGAACGCCAGGTGCCCCAACCTGGCGGCAAGGCTCACGGACGGCGGGCGCCGGGACAGATTGATCAGCGCCCACAGGGCACGCAGGATGATCAGAACAAACAGCAGGAAACCCAGCGGCTTGTGGGTGCCCCAGAAAAATTCTTCCACGGCGGTGTCGGACAGCAGCGCGTGGGCGCCGGCGCTGAGAAACTGCCACACCAGAAGCAACGCCATGCCCCAGTGCAATACCCGGCTCACCGTGCCGTAGCGGTCGTTGGAATCCTGAATCGGCATACCTTCCCCCCTCTGACTGAATGGCACCTGTCTGAATAGACCCATTGATTGTAAGGCGGTTCCAGCCTGATACCTTCCTTACAAAACAAAAGGGGCACGCCAGGCGTGCCCCTCGGGTTGGGGTATAACAGCGCTGCGATCAGTCCAGGTCGAAGCGGCCCAGGTTCATTACCTTGTCCCAGGCGGCGACGAAGTCCTTGACGAACTTCTTCTCCGCGTCGTCCGCGCCGTAGACTTCGGAAAGCGCGCGCAGCTGGGAGTTGGCGCCGAACACCAGGTCCAGACGGGTGCCGGTCCACTTCAGCTCGCCGCTGCTGCGGTCACGGCCTTCGAACAGGTAGTCATCGTCCTCGGACTGGGGCGCCCAGGCGATGCCCATGTCCACCACCACCTTGAAGAAGTCATTGCTGAGCGCTTCCGGGCGGTCGGTGAAGACACCGTGTTTGGAACCGTCGAAGTTGGCGTTCATCGCACGCATGCCACCCACCAGCACGGTCATTTCCGGCGCGGTGAGGGTCAGCAGCTGGGCACGGTCGATGAGCAGATGCTCCGCGGGCAGGGAATACTTTTCCTTGCGGTAGTTGCGGAAGCCGTCCACGAAGGGTTCCAGATATTCGAAGGAATCCACGTCGGTCTGCTCCAGGGAGGCGTCCGTGCGGCCGGGGGTGAACGGCACGGTGACGTCGTGGCCGCCGTTGGCGGCCGCTTTCTCCACGCCCGCGCAACCGGCCAGCACGATCAGGTCCGCCAGCGACACTTTCTTGCCACCGGACTGGGCGTTGTTGAACTCGCTCTGAATGCCCTCCAGGATCTTCAGAATCTTGTCCAGTTGCTGGGGCTCATTCACCTCCCAGTTCTTCTGTGGCTCAAGGCGCAGGCGCGCGCCGTTGGCGCCACCGCGCATGTCGGAACCGCGGTAGGTGGAGGCGGACGCCCAGGCCACTTTCACCATGTCGGGAATGCTGAGCCCGGAATCCACGATCTTGCCCTTGAGGCTGGCGATGTCCTTGTCGTCGATCAACGGATGGTCGACCTTGGGCACCGGGTCCTGCCAGATCAGTTCTTCCTGCGGCACTTCCGGGCCCAGGTAACGTTCAATCGGGCCCATGTCCCGGTGGGTGAGCTTGTACCAGGCGCGGGCAAAGGCGTCGGCGAACTCTTCCGGATTTTCATAGAACCGGCGGGAGATCTTGCCGTACTCCGGATCGAAACGCAGCGACAGGTCGGTGGTCAACATGGTCGGCTTACGCTTCTTGGTTTTGTCCTGGGCGTAGGGAATGTCCGCGTCCGCGTTCTTGGCCACCCATTGCTGGGCACCGGCCGGGCTCTTTTCCAGTTCCCATTCGTGCTTGAACAGGTTGTCGAAGAACAGGTTGGACCACTGGGTGGGCTTCTGCGTCCAGGTCACTTCCGGGCCACCGCCGATGGTGTCGTCGCCGAAACCGGAGCCGTGGCGGCTCTTCCAGCCCAGGCCCATCATTTCAATCGGCGCCGCTTCCGGCTCCGGGCCCACCAGTTCCGGGTCGCCGGCGCCGTGGGTTTTACCGAAGGTGTGGCCACCGGCGATCAGCGCCACGGTCTCTTCGTCGTTCATCGCCATGCGGCCGAAGGTTTCGCGGATGTCGTGGGCCGCTTTAAGCGGATCCGGCTCGCCGTTGGGGCCTTCCGGGTTCACGTAGATCAAACCCATCTGCACCGCCGCCAGCGGGTTTTCCAGCTCGCGGTCGCCGGAGTAACGCTTGTCGTCCAGCCAGGAATCTTCCACGCCCCAGTAGATGTCGTCCTCGGGTTCGTAAAGATCTTCGCGGCCGCCGGCGAAGCCGAAGGTTTTGAAACCCATGGATTCCAGCGCCACGTTACCGGTGAGCACGATCAGATCGGCCCAGGAGATCTTGTTGCCGTACTTTTTCTTAATCGGCCACAGCAGACGGCGGGCCTTATCCAGGTTGACGTTGTCCGGCCAGCTGTTGAGCGGCGCGAACCGCTGCGTACCGGTACCCGCGCCGCCCCGGCCATCGCCGATGCGGTAGGTGCCGGCGCTGTGCCAGGCCATGCGAATGAACATCGGGCCGTAGTGGCCAAAGTCCGCCGGCCACCAGTCCTGGGTGTCGGTCATGAGATCAGTCAGGTCTTTTTTCAGCGCCGCCAGATCCAGGCTTTTGAAGGCTTCCGCGTAATCAAAGTCCTCGTCCATCGGGTTGGACATGGACGAATGCTGATGCAGGATGTCCAGCCGCAGCTGATTGGGCCACCAATCCCGGTTGGTGACGCCGCCGCCCGCGACATTGTTGTTATGGAAGGGACATTTGCTCTCGGACATGATCGTTCTCCTTGCTTTTCATCGCGCGGGGTCGCGCCGTCATCGCTCGGGTCGCCATTAGGCTGCCAGTACTAACTTACTTGTATTACCTTCCACCCCTACCCTGCCAATACAGCCTGACAAATACCCTGATAGCTTTTGTTACTAAGAGTGGTGTCCGCGTGAAGGAAGGGTCATGCAGCATCGGGGATTTCCATCTAGACTGGTCCACTGAATCCAGCATCCGGAGCCGCCGTTCATGGGAGCCCGCCCCAAACACCGCGATCGCCTGGTACGCGCCGCCGCCGAGCTGTTCCGTCAGCGCGGCTACGCGGCCACCGGCATCAATGACATTCTAGGCCTCGCCGAGGCGCCCAAGGGCTCGTTCTACCACTATTTCCCCGGCGGCAAGGAAGCGCTGGGCGCGGAAGCCGTCCGCTACGCCGGCGACCGGGTCACCGACACCCTGCGAACCCTGCAGCGGGACCACCGCACGCCCGCCGCCGCGCTGCGCGCCTACGGGGCGCTCCTGGCCGGCTGGCTGAAGGATTCGGACTACCGGGACGGCTGCCCGCTGGCCACCACCGTGCTGGAGGTGACGCCCCAGTCCGAACCGATCACGGCAGCCGCTCGGGAAGCCTACACCGCCTGGCGCCGGACCCTCGCCACCCTGATCGACCCTGATAACGCGGACGGCGCCCAAGCCCAACGCCTCGCGTCGTTGGCCATCTCCGCCCTGGAAGGCGCCCTGATCCAGGCGCGGGTGGCCCGCGACCCGGCGCCGATCCACGACGCCTGCGAGGAGATCGCGGCGCTGATCGATGCCCTCCAAGACACCGTCTGAACGGCCACCCGCCTACACCTCAATGTCGAAATGCAGCACGTCCTCGCGCACACCCAGCCTGGTGTACAGCGCGATGGCCGGGTCATCGCCGTGGTCCGCCTGCACGAAAATCACCCAGGCGCCGCGCTCACGCCCAATCTTTTTCAGTGCCTCGATCAGCGCGGTGGCGATGCCCCGCCGACGGTGGGTCTCGGCCACGGCCAGATCATAGATATAGATCTCGCTGCGCCGCTGTTCGAATTTCTTCAGCTCGTAGGCGGCCAGACCGCCCACCACCCGGTCACCGTCCAGGGCCGCCAGCGCGATGAACGAATCACCGCCGAGCAGTGAGCGCCAGTAGGCTTCGTCAGGCCGATGGGCGCCGTAGGTCTCGCGGTCCTCAAAGGCCTCGCCAAACACGTCCATCAGGCCCGCCATCAGGGCGGTGTCGTCCGGTTGGATGCGGTGGATCAGGAAGCGGCTGCGGGTCATGGGGCTTTCCAGTGATCAGGTTTTCGGGGGTCGAGCCACGACCTGGATCATAACCCGTGCCGGCATTGACCGGGGAGCACGATTATATAGACTGGTCTATATTAATATTATGGAGCATCGCCATGACCGCCGTCCCCGAAGGCTTCCAGCCCCACACCCGGAAAAGCGGCTTCACCGCACCCTGGGAACCGATCTATCACCGCCCCCACAACAACGGCATCAGCCTGGGCCTGCACGCGCGGGACGCCCACGCCAACAGCCGTGGTTTCGTCCACGGCGGCCTGTTATCCGCCCTATGCGACAACGCCATGGGCCTGAGCTGCCTGCCGCATCTGGAAGACAGCACCCTGCCGTCGCTCAAGGGCCTGGTGACCGTGAATCTGAACCTGGACTTCCTGGGCAGCGCCCGCGTCGGCCAGTGGCTGGAATTCCGCGCCGACGTCACCCGCACCGGCCGCAGCCTCAGCTTCGCCAGCGCCACCGTGCTCGCCAACGGCGCACCCTGCGCCCGCGCCACCGGCGTGTTCAAAGTCCAACGTTGATCCGGAGACACCCATGAACGACCCCACCGCCCTGCTGAATCGAATACGCCAGGTCTCCGCCCTGGCGCCTTTTAATCAATGGCTGGACCTGCAAGTGGAACAGGCCGAACCCGGCCTGGTCACCCTGCGCCTGGACTGGCGCGACGACTTCGCGCAATACAGCGGCCACCTGCACGCCGCGCTGATCGGCGGCCTGATCGACACCGCCTGCGGCTTCGCCGCCGCCACGGTGGCCGGCAACGTCACCGCCTCGCAGTTTTCGGTGCGCTGCCTGCGCCCGGCGGTTGCCGGCGCGTTCCGGGTCACCGGGCGGGTGGTGAAAGCCGGCAAGCGGCAGGTGTTCGCCAGCGCCGAGCTCGGCGACTGGGACGATGAGAACGGGGAACCGTTCGCGGCCGGTGACGCGGTCCTGGTGCCGATACCGGAATGACGACTCCCTTCCTTGAGCGGCTTACCCCTGGCTTCCGGCATCATCTGCCGGCACCGCCGTCGGGTCCATCCAGAACATTTCCCAGACGTGGCCGTCCGGGTCCGCCAGGCTGCGGTTGTACATAAAGCCCAGATCCTGGATCGCGTTGATGTCCGACGTGCCGCCGCTGGCGTCCGCTTTTTCATTGAGCCGATCCACCATCTCGCGATCATCGCAGGAGAGGGCCAGCAGCACTTCGCTGGCGGTGGCCGGCGGGATGGGGCGGTCGGTGAAGGTGCGCCACTTTTCATGGGTGAGCAGCATCACGAAAATGCTATCGCTCCACACCATGCAGGCGGCGGTGTCGTCGGTGAACTGCGGGTTATTCTCAAACCCCAGCGCCTGATAGAACGCCATGGAAGCGGCGAGATCGGCAACGGGCAGATTGACGAAAATCATTCGGGACATGGTCGGTTCCTGCTGGCAATCGAAAGGGGCCCTGCAACGGGCGTCAAAAGCTGGTCGAACCACATGTCCCGGCTTCGACATCCGGGGAGTCTACTTTTTCGCGGACGTTCCGTTTCGGCGCTCGCCGATCACCCCGGCACCCGCCAGCCCCATCAAACGCCGGAACTTGGGGCACTCCAGATGGCTGGGCGCGGAACAGGCCGCCGCGTGGCGCAGCCCGTCACGCATGGCGGTCAGTTGTTTGATCGATTGATCCAGTTCGTCGGCTTTCTCCAGCAACCGCTGCCGTTCGATCCGGGGGCGCCCGTCGGCACCGAACATGGCGGCGATTTCATTCAGGGAGAAACCGGCCGCGCGGCCCAGCGCAATCAACGAAAGCTGCTCCATCACGCCGGCGGCGAACACCCGGTGCAGGCCGCGCCGGCCCACGGAGGCGATCAATCCTTTCTGTTCATAGAAACGCAACGTGGACGCCGGCAGGCCGGAACGGCGCACCACCTCGGAAATATCCATAGCCCTTGACCTCAAGTCGACTTTAAGTAGCAAGCTGCCTTCATCGCCCAACGAAGACACCGACTGGAAGACGCCATGACTCTATTAGCGATTATATTTTTTATCGGCGTGGGAGCCACCGCCATCATGGATTTGTGGGGCTGGCTGCGCAAAAGAGTGTTCGGCGGCAAGGGGCTCGATTACGGCCTGGTCGGCCGCTGGATCGCGCACATGCCGCACGGCCGCTTCCGCCACGACAGCATCGCCGCCGCGCCGAAGAAACCGGGCGAGCGTATGATCGGCTGGGCCGCGCATTACGGCATCGGCATCGCCTTCGCCGGGCTTCTGATCGGGTTATGCGGCGTCGAATGGGCGGCACGCCCCACCCTCGGCCCGGCCCTGGCGGTGGGCATCGGCACGGTGGCGGCGCCGTTCTTTCTGATGCAGCCCGGCATGGGCGCCGGCATCGCCGCCTCGAGAACCCCCAGGCCCAACGCTGCGCGCCTGCAAAGCCTGCTTACTCACGCGGTGTTCGGCCTGGGGCTCTACATCGCGGCCTGGGCCACGTCCTTATAGGCAGCCCGCCCTTTCCTGGCATCGCCGGCAAAACCGTGCTGTTATCGGCTGTAGGGGGAACCGCTCAACATTTGCACAAAATTGCCCTCTTCCCAAACCACGCCAACCTGAGGTAACGTGAACACCTGTACACAAACAGCATAATAACGAGTGAATACAGGAGCCCAGGCCATGACCCAGGCGCAGGACCCGAAACCACGGAAAGGCTGGCTGAACAGGCTGGCGGCGATCACCGACATGTTCGCTTTCCCGCTGCGTACCTCCCATTACGTGGAGCTGGTGAACCCGCTGTGGACCACCCACCGTATGCACGCGCGGGTGGTGGACGTGTGGGACGAGACCAAGGACTGCCGCACCATCACCCTGCAGCCCGGCGCCAACTGGCGGCTGCACCGCCCCGGCCAGCACATCCGCGTGGGCATCCCGGTGGACGGCCGGCACTACACCCGCACCTACACGATCTCGTCGCCGCCGGAGCGGGACGACGGCCGCTTCACCATCACCGTTAAAAAGATCGAGGGCGGGCGCCTGTCGCACCACATCGTGCGCAATCTCAAAGTCGGCGACTTTATTCCGGTGGGCCTGCCCCAGGGCGATTTCTACCTACCGGACGCCTCGCCGATTCAGCCGCTGTTCATCACCGCGGGCAGCGGTATCACGCCGGCCAGAAGCATGCTGCACAGCCTGATCGAGCAGCAGCGTCTGCCGGACACGGTGCACATTCATTACGCGCCGCACGAATTCGACACCATTTTCGGCAAGGAGCTGCGCAAGCTGAACGCCCAGCACCGCCACTACCATCTGCACGAAGTGCACACGCAGAAGGAAGACGACAACGCCGCCTACTTCAGCCGCGAAAAGCTGGAGCAGGCCTGCCCGGACTGGCGCGAACGGGACTGCTACGCCTGCGGGCCGCCGGGGCTGCTGGCCGCCCTGGAAGAAGTCTGGGAAGAGGCCGGCCTCTCCAACCGCCTGCACATCGAACGGTTCCGCGCCGAGCTGGCGCCGATCCCCGACGACGCGGTGGGCGGCAAGGTGCGCTTCGCGCAGAGCGAGCTGGACGTGGACGCGGACGGCCAGACCAACCTGCTGCGCATCGCCGAGGACGCCGGGCTCAACCCGCCCCACGGCTGCCGCATGGGCATCTGCCACACCTGCAACACCACCTTGAAATCCGGCTGCGTGCGCGACCTGCGCAGCGGCGAATACATCAACGAGCCCGGCTCGATCGTGCAGGTGTGCGTGTGCGCCACCGCCGGTGACTGCGAACTGGACATCTAGGAGGTCATGATGAGTAAGCGACAGGGTTTACCCGTGGATCTCACGGAAGAACAAATCGACGAATTCGGCCGCGAGATGGACGCCATCTATTACGAGACCCTGGAATCCCGGGGTGAGAAAGACCGGCTCTATATTCTGCGGCTGATCCGCATTCAGCGCAGCATGGCGCTGTTCGGCCGGCTCACCATCTACGCCAGCCTGTTCCTGCTGCCCGCCTGGCCGCACGCGCTGGCCGGCTGGGGCACCACGCTGATCGTGATGGCGCTGGGCGTGATCCTGCTCGGCCTGGCGAAGATTCTGGAAAACATGGAAATCGCCCACAACGTGCTGCACGCCCAGTGGGACTGGATGAAGGACCCGGAGATCCAGTCCAACACCTGGGAGTGGGACACCATGAGCCCGTCCGACCGCTGGATGCACTCGCACAATGTGGTGCACCACACCTGGACCAACGTGCTCGAGAAAGACCTGGACGTGGGCTACGGCATCATGCGCGTGACGCCGCTGCAGCCCTGGAAGCCCGCCTACCTGCTGCAGCCGGTGTACTTCGTGATGCTGATGCTGCTGTTCGAGGAAGGCGTGGCCCTGCACGAGCAGGCGATCATCGACGTGGGCGAAGGCAAGAAAAAACCCAAGGAAATCCTGCCGCTGATGAAACACATCGGCCGCAAGATCTGGGGCCAGGTGCGCAAGGACTACATCATGTGGCCGGGCCTGGCCGCGCTGGTGTCGATCCCGATCTCCTTCTTCGTGCCGGAATCCCCGCTCACCGTGTTCCTGCTGGTGGCCGGCGCCAACTTCGTCGCCAATATCATCCGTAACATCTGGGCGTTCGTGATTATTTTCTGCGGGCACTTCCCCGCCGACGTCTACAACTTCACCGAGGAACAGGTGGAAGGCGAATCCCGCGGCCAGTGGTACATCCGCCAGCTGCTCGGCTCCGCCAACATCACCGGCGGCCCGCTGTTCCATGTGATGTCCGGCAACCTGAGCCACCAGATTGAGCATCATCTGTTCCCGGATATGTGCAGCAACCGTTATCCGGAAGTGGCACCGCGCGTGAAAGCGCTGGCCGACCGCTACGGCCTGCCGTACAACTCCGCGCCCCTATGGCGGCAGTTCGGCACCACCTGGCTGAAGAACCTGCGCCTGGCGTTCCCGGGCGGCACCCTGCCGCCGGAGCCGGCGCGGGCGTAACCGGCGGGCGGCGCTCGCCGCCTTTCGGGGAAGGTAAAATCAAGTATGGCCCGATGGACAGCAATGCCTCGGGCCGCGCATTCTCGTTGCCCCAGTCATACGGAAATGACCCTGGTATGCAGCGCATTGCCATTATCGGCACCGGGCCCACCGGCCTCTATACCCTTGCCGCCCTGATCGACGGCCAGCAGTCGCTGGCGATCACCCTTTATGAGGCCGGTGACCAGGCGGGCGTCGGCATGCCCTACGACGAGCATGCCAATCACCGGGCCATGCTCGCCAACATCGCCAGCATCGAGATACCGCCGTTAACCTGTACCTATCTCGAATGGCTGCGCGAGCAATCCGCCGGTTTTCTGGCCGGCTACGGCGTGGCCAAGGAGACCCTGCACGACCGGCAGTTTCTGCCACGCGTACTGCTTGGCCATTATTTCCGTGCCCAGTTTCTGGCGTTGGTGACTAAAGCCACGGAGCGCAACCACCGGGTAACGGTGTTCGAAGGTTGCCGGGTCACCGATCTGCAGGCCGGCGACAACGCACTGCGCCTGTGGACCAACCGCCACGCCGAGCCGGCCCACTTCGACCGCGTGGTGATCGCCACCGGCCATGTCTGGCCCTCCACGGCGGAGGGCGGACCCGGCTACTTCCCCAGCCCTTGGAGCGGCCTGATCGGCACCGCCATTCCGGCCGGCGCGGTGGGCGTGCTGGGCACCTCGCTCAGCGGCATCGACGCGGCCATGGCGGTGGCGGTGCAACACGGCTGCTTTCAGGAGCAGTCCGACGCCCCGGACAGCCCGCTGCGCTTCGAACTGAACGGGGACAGCGCGGACCTGTGCATCACCTTGATGTCCCGGTCCGGCCTGCTGCCCGAGGCGGATTTCTATTGTCCGATTCCCCACCAGCCGCTGCGCATCGCCACGCCAGAAAGCATCACCAGGGAAATCGATGCCGGCGCCGAAGGCTTACTGGATCGCGTGTTCACCCTGATGGCCCGGGAAATCCGCGATGCGGACCCGCGATGGAGCGACGGCATCGCCCTGGAAGAACAGAACGCCGACACCTTCGCGGACGCCTATTTCGCCAACCGCGCCGAGCGCAATCCGTTCCGCTGGGCGCAACGCAATCTGCTGGAAGTGGAGCGTAACAAACGCGACCGGCACACCGTGCCGTGGCGCTACGCGCTGCTGCGCCTGCATGAGGTGGTGGAGGACATCGCGCCGCATCTCAACGAGCACGACCGGGAACGTTTCAACACCGGCCTGCGCCGGGTCTTTATCGATAACTACGCGGCGGTGCCGCCGGAATCGATCCGTCGGGTGCTGGCATTGCGCGCCGCCGGCGTGATCGATGTGCTGGCAATGGGCCAGGCGTATCAAATGGACATCGGTGATCACGGCACCGTGATTAAAACGGCCGAAGGTGAGCACCGCTTTCAGGTGTTTATCGACGCCCGCGGGCAGAAGGCCCTGGACCTCACCGACCTGCCCTTCCCCCGGCTGCGGGATCAGTTGCTGGCGCACAGCGACGAACTGCCGCCGGTGGGCGACAACTACACGCTGATGGTGCCGGAGATCGGCGGCCATCGTATCGCGCTCGCGGCACTGCCGTTTCTAATGCACGACCGCCCCTTCGTGCAGGGCATCGCGGTGTGCGCGGAAATCGGTGCCACCATCGGCGGCTCGATTCATCGCGCGGCGCAACGCCGCCGCCCCTGGTTAGCCGGCTACGACGACGAGCATTGAGACACCGGTTTACGGGTTCAGGACCTGGTCCTCGGTGAGGTTCTCGGTGTCCTCCGCGAACGAAAAGAACGAGGGTTTCCGGTCGATAAAAATCTGCCCGGACAGCGTCCAGGCGTCGCTGTCTTCCAGCAGCCCCACCGGCAGGGCGTAGTGGTTTTCTTCGATGTACCGGAAGAAGATATGGGTGCCGCAGTGCTTGCAGAAGCCGCGTTCGGCGAACGACGACGATTGGAATCTGGCGATGTGCTCCTCACCCTGGAAGATGACGGCCTGCTCGCACTCGGCGGCGAACATGGGGCCGCCGCCCCACTGGCGGCACATCTTGCAGTGGCAGACGACAACCTTATCGGTCTTGGGCTTTGCGATAACGCCGACCGCGCCGCAGAGGCAGGCGCCGCGATGTTCGGTTCTGGAATCCATAATCCTCTCCTGGCCGGGTTAGCGGGACCTAGCTGAAAAGCAGGAAAGCACTCAGTGCCAAAGAAGCACCGGAGACCAGCAGGGCGACGGCGAGGGCGAGCCTGTATTTGGCGAACCGGGCCTCCGACTCCCTGGCCGCCATCTCCATGCCGTCCAGGGCCTGCTGCAGTTTGTCCGCCAGCACCTGCACGGCTTCCGCGTTGTGGGTGGCGGCTTCCTGCAGCTCCTGGATCTGCTTGGCCACCACTGGGTCGGCCTGGCCGGCTTCGGCGCCACGGGACGTGAACGCGGGGATCGCGATCGTGGCGATCTGGGCCACGTAGGGCGCGACGGCTTTGAGAATCGGGATCAGGGGCGCTGCCATAGTCTTTCCTCCGGTTTGATCCTCATCCTACCGTTATCCGGGCGCCGCGCCTTCCCCGACTTCGTCGAGCATCTCGCCATCTTGCACAGGGTTGGGCTCCGGAGGCAGAATAATACCAATTATTGGTACTTTCGAGGTGCGCCATGCCAAAGAACACCAGCATCAGCCTCGGCGAGCATTTCGACACCTTCGTCGCGGAGCAACTGAACAGCGGACGCTATAGCTCCGCCAGCGAGGTGGTGCGAGCGGGGCTGCGCCTGCTCGAGGACGCGGAGACCCGCCTCGGCACCCTCCGGAAAATGCTCCAGGACGGCGAAAACAGCGGCGTTGCCGACTACGATTACGACAGCTTCATTGAGGAACTGGACCGGGAAGACACCACCTGATGCCCCCCTTTACGCTTTCCAGGAAGGCCAAAGCGGATCTACGCGCCATCGCACGCTACACGGAACGTCGCTGGGGGCGCGAGCAACGTGCGGCGCCGTGCACATCGTGCGCATTCTGCATAAGCGCATGATGCCCCACGAACACTTTTCCTGAGTGGCTCAAACCAAGCCGATTAGCCAGCCAGATTGATTCCCGCCCTCGCCGCACGGGCGGCGTGCAGCTTCTTGTAGCTTTCGATCAGGCGCTGGTGTTTTTCCAGGCCGTCCAGGCGTGTGTTGGTGGGCGTCAGGCCGTGGAAGCGGACGCTGCCATCCACCGAGCCGACCACCGCGTCCATGGTGTCGTCGCCGTACATCCGGCGCAGGTTGCGCAGGTAGTCGTCCAGCTCCAGCTCGTCGTCCAGAAGGATCTCCAGCACCGCGCTGACCGCGCGGTAGAACAGGTTGCGCTCGACGGTGTTGTCGTTGAACTGCAGGAAGGCTTCCACCCGCTCCAGGGCTTCCTCGTGCTGGCCCAGGGCCAGGTTGATCAGCAGCTTCAGCTCCAGCACGGTGAGCTGACCCCAGACCGTGTTCTCGTCGAACTCGACGCCGATCAGCGTGATGATGTCGGTGTAGTCGTCGATCTGGCTCTCTTCCAGGTGCTCCACCAGATCGGCCAGCTGATCGTCGTCGAGGACGTGTAGATTGAGGATGTCCTCCCGGTAATCCAGCGCCTTGTTGGTGTTGTCCCACACCAGGTCTTCCACCGGGTAGACCTCGGAATAGCCCGGCACCAGGATGCGGCACACCGGCGCCCCCAGGTCTTCGTGCACGGCCATGTAGACCTCCTTGCCCAGGTCCTCGAGGATGCCGAACAGATTCTCCGCTTCCTGCTGGGTGCTTCCGGAGAAATCCCATTCGTGGAAATCGTAGTCGGCGTTGTCGCTGAAGAAGCGCCAGGAGACCACGCCGGTGGAGTCGATAAAGTGCTCCACGAAGTTGTTGGGCTCGCTCACCGCCAGGCTGTTGAAGGTGGGCAACGGCACATCGTTCAGGTTTTCAAAGCTGCGGCCCTGCAGCAGCTCGGTGAGGCTGCGCTCCAGCGCCACCGCCAGGCTCGGGTGGGCGCCGAACGACACGAACACGCCGCCGGTGCGCGGGTTCATCAGCGCCACGCAGGCCACCGGGAACTGGCCGCCCAGGGAGGCGTCCTTCACCAGCACCGGGAAGCCCTGGGCCTCCAGCGCTTCGACACCTTCCACCAGGTTCGGGTATTTCGCCAGCACGTCCGCCGGCACGTCCGGCAGCGCCAGCTCTTCCTCGATGATCTGCTTCTTCACCGCCCGCTCGAAAATTTCCGACAGGCACTGCACCTGCGCCTCCGGCAGCGTGTTGCCGGCGCTCATGCCGTTGCTCAGGTACAGGTTCTCAATCAGGTTGGACGGGAACCACACCGTCTCGCCGTCGGAGCGGCGCTCAAACGGCAGCGAACAGATGCCGCGCGCCTCGTTGCCGGAGTTGGTGTCGATCAGATTGGAGCCGCCCAGCTCGCGCTCGGGATCGAAGATCGCCCGGCAATGGGCATCCAGAATCTCCTCGGGCAGCTCGTCGTTGGGGCCCGGCTGGAACCACTGCTCGTTGGGGTAATGCACGAAGGCGCTGTTGGCGATCTCCTCGCCGAAATACTGGTCGTTGTAGAAGAAGTTGCAGCTCAGCCGCTCGATGAACTCGCCCAGCGCCGAGCACAGCGCGCTCTCCTTGCTGGCGCCCTTGCCGTTGGTGAAGCACATGGGTGACGCGGCATCACGGATGTGCAGCGACCAGACATGCGGCACGATGTTGCGCCAGGAGGCGATCTCGATCTTCATGCCCAGGTCCTCGAGGATCCCGGTCATGGTGGCGATGGTTTCCTCCAGGGGCCGGTCCTTGCCCTCGATGTAGGTGCGCGCCTCGCCGTCCACGCCGGCCATCAGCAGCGCCTGGGCGTCTTCGTCCAGGTTCTCCACCGTCTCGATCTCGAACTCCGGCCCGGTCTGCACCACCTTCTTCACCGTGCAGCGGTCGATGGAGCGCAGAATGCCCTGGCGATCCTTGTCGGAGATGTCCTCCGGCAGCTCCACCTGAATCTTGAAGATCTGGTTGTAGCGGTTCTCCGGGTCGACGATGTTGTTCTGCGACAGCCGGATATTGTCCGTGGGAATGTCCCGCGCCTTGCAGTACACCCGCACGAAATAGGCCGCGCACAGCGCCGACGACGCCAGGAAGTAATCGAACGGGCTGGGCGCCGAGCCGTCGCCCTTGTAGCGGATCGGCTGGTCGGTGACCACGGTGAAATCGTCGAACTTGGCTTCAAGGCGGAGGTTGTCGAGGAAATTGACGTTGATCTGCATGGGGAAACTACCGGTATTAAGGAGTGTGGCGCGCCATGGCCTTCAGTGGGCGCCATTATCCCGGTTTTGGGGCGGTTCGTCTTGGTCCGTGCTGACCGGCGGCCCCGGGGCGGGCTCCATCGCGCGCCCCGCCGCCGGCCTGGCCACCTCTACTTCTTGCCGACGACGTAAGCCGCCACGGCGCCGGCCCCGGCCAGGGCGCCCAGAAGTACGCCTTTAAAGAAACCGGTCTCATGGCCCCGTTGGTAGCCTTTTTCGTCCCCGGCGACGTAGCCTCTGAATTCGTCGCTGCGGTCCTCCGAGAAGACGTACTTGTTCACCTCGTCGGAAATCCCGGGCCTCTCCAGCAGGCGCTGCAGGATTTCCCTGGCCGCCTCCACCGTCATCTCGTTCAGCACCGCGAATGTTTTGAGCCGTTCCTCGTTCTCCAGGGTGTCCCTGATTATTTTTTTACCCATTGCATCCCCCGATATGTCACTGAAAATCCCCAATAGGAGATCAATAAAACCAGAACATTCAGTGAGTTACAAACCCGGAAACCGACGTCAGCGCCATCAATGACGCCATCAGATCCCGCCCGGCGCGGTGCACCTCCTGGATATGCCGGTGGAAGAAGGTCTTGGTCTGCTCGGTCTGCACCACCAGCACGCCGTGCAGCTCACCGTCGTGCTCCAGCGGGATGCCCAGGTAGCTCTTGAAGCGCTCCTCGCCGGAGCCCTCCACGTGGAAGTAGTCGGCGTGGTCCTGGATCACCCGGGCGACGACCGGCAGGCGGGTGCGGGCCACCTTGCCGGTGAGGCCCTGGGCGTAGCTCAGCTGCTTGCCAATCGCGCTCTGGTGCAGGCCGCTGGTGGCGACGATCTCCAGGCTTTGCCGGTCCGGATGGGCGAGGTAGAGGCTGCAGACGTCCACGTCCAGCTTGCGCCGCACGGCGTCCACGCGCTCGTTCATGGGGTCAGAGTGTTTAGTCATGCGAGAGCCGAAGCAATAGCCGTGCCATCGCTCAAACTATTAAAGATATTAAAATTCGCCGGCTATTTGATGGAGCACGCGCTTGCCCCTTTGCATTAGTCGCGAAAGGGGCGTAGCACGGGAAGAGCCTCAAAAAGCGAGAGACACGTCATGGCTGACAACAACGTAACGGATTACCCGCGTGCGCTGCATCCGCTGCACGCCATCCTGCTTGCCTTCCCACTGCCGCTGTTCCTGGGCGCGCTGCTCAGCGACCTGGCCTATTCGTCCACCTATGAAGTGCAGTGGACCAACTTCGCCTCCTGGCTGATCGCCGGCGCCATGCTGACGGGCGCCCTGGTGACGCTGTGGGCGCTGATCGAGTGCCTGGTCAGCGGGCGGCAGCGCACCGGTAAACACTTCGCCTATTTAATCGTGCTGCTGGTGATGATGGCCGTGGGCTTCATCAACGCGCTGGTCCACGCGAAGGACGGCTGGGCGGCCATGCCCGCAGGCCTGTGGCTGTCGGTGGTGGTGACCTTGCTGGCGCTGATCGCCAGCTGGATTGGATATGCGGGGCTGCGCGCCCGGGAGGTGGCTCATGCACGCTAAGACGATTTCAATTCCGGCGCTGGCGCTGTTCGCGCTGGCCACGCTCTCCACCTTGACCGCCTGCGGTGGCGACCCGGCACCGCCGGAGACCGGCCCCAACCCGACGCTGCCCGAACCCAGCCGCGGGCTGCTGCCCAGCATGGACATTTCCACGCCCACCGAATGGGGCGATGAGAAGCCCACGGTGCCGGACGGCTACCAGATCGAAGCCATCGCCAAGGACATGAAGATTCCGCGCCAGACCCTGGTGCTGCCCAACGGCGACATCCTGGTGGCGGAAGGCTCCGGCGGCGGCAAGGCGCCGGCCATGCGGCCCAAGGACGTGATCGCCGGCTACATCAAGAAGCAGGGCACCACCTCGGTGAAACCGGGCAACCGGCTCACCCTGCTGCGCGACGACAACGGCGACGGCCGCTACGAGACCCGGGAAGTGTTCGCCGATAACCTGAACGCCCCCTACGGCCTGGCGCTGATCGACGACACCCTCTATGTCGCCAACCAGGACGCCCTGGTGCGCTTCGACTACAGCGAGGGTCAGACCCGGGCCAGCGGCCCGCCGGAGAAAGTCACCGACCTGCCGGCGAAGATCAACCACCACTGGACCAAGGCGATGACCGCCGGCCCCGACGGTGAATTCCTCTACGTGGGCATCGGCTCCAACAGCAACATCGGCGAACGGGGCATGGACGTGGAGGAAGACCGCGCCATGGTCTGGCAGATCGACGCGGAGACCGGCCGGCACAAGCCCTACGCCACCGGCCTGCGCAACCCCACTGCCTTCGCCATCCACCCGGATACGGACCAGCTCTGGACGGTGGTCAACGAACGGGACGAACTGGGCGCCAACCTGGTGCCGGATTACCTGACCTCGGTGCAAGAAGGCGCCTTCTACGGCTGGCCCTACAGCTACTGGGGCGACAACGTGGACACCCGCGTCAAACCGCCGAAGCCGGAAAAAGTGGAAAGCGCCATCCAACCGGATTACGCGCTCGGCTCCCACGTGGCCGCACTGGGCGTGGACTTCTCCGATGGGAACATGGGCGGGCAGTTCGCGCAGGGCGCCTTCGTCGGCCAGCACGGCAGCTGGAACCGCAGCGTGCCGGTGGGCTTCAAGGTGGTGTTCGTGCCGTTCCAGAACGGCGAACCCGCCGGCGAGCCCATCGACTTCGCCACCGGCTTCCTCAACGAGGACGGCAAGGCCCGCGGCCGGCCCGTGGGCGTCACCGTGGACCCGGAGGGCGCGCTGATCATCGCCGATGATCTGTCCAATACGATCTGGCGGGTCACCCCCACCGGCGGCGACTGATCCGCCCCGCCCTCGCCAGCGGCGTCGCCTAGGCGGCGGCGAAGCCGGCGAACAGCACCAGGAAGCCGCCGATCTCCCCGGCCACCAGGGCCCACATGAAGGCGGTCATCAGCCAGGCGGGCAGAAACCCGGAACCGAACGCGTGCGGCTTCTGCAGCTGGTTGCGCGTGTCCTTGAGGGCGCCGTGCAGAATGTAGCTGCCCACCGCCAACGCGAAGAAGAGCACCGACGCCAACACCGCCAGCACGTTGACCCACTCCGGCCAGACGCTGAGCGAAGCAAAGCGCTCCAGCACCAGGCAGGCGAAGGCGTACATCAGGCTGGCCCGGTGGGCGACATCCACATAGTAATGCGCCCGGGCTTTGTCACTGCCTCTGATCTGAACGTACTTCCAAACCCCGGTCAGCAGACCGGTGAGAAAGAACAGCCCGCAACTCCACAACGCCACTGTGCTCGCGGTCATGGCACCCCCTGTTCGTGGCTATGTCCGTGTAAACCCGTTTCACCGTCCCGACCCCGGTGCATCCCGCGCATCCTCGGTGCCCCAACTAGCGAGCCAATCATGCACCTCGCCGGCGTCCACCACCTTCCCCTGGGCGTCGGCCCCCATGGCCTCCAGCGTCTGCCTGAAGACGAACGGTGGTGACGCTCATGGGGTATCCTCGACACTGTATAACTACGATGCATTACCTCATAGTTTCGGTAATTTTGGCCATTACCGATTCCAGGACTAAAGAGGCAACGACGGCCAGAATCGACAAAAGTACCAGTAACCCCAGTGCTTTGCCCGCCGTCACCAACGCGCCCTTCCACCCCCGGGACATCAACAGATAAGCCGGATAACCGATCAACAGCGAGATCAACGTAAAGCAGACATAAAATATCGCCCGGGATGGAAGCCATCCGCGCGCCAGCGCGTCGGCGTGGATCCAGCGTGCCACGGCGAGCTTGAACGAAACCGGCATCAGCACCTGGAACCAGTCTGAGTCCAGCCAGGCGTCGGGCAGGTACATGACCGAGACCAGAATAACGAAGGAGACAGCGGCCAGGGTGGCCAACGCGGTCGTGGGGCGCGTACCCAGAACCGCGGCTTCGAAGCCGCTCAAACTCTCGTTGTTCTTTATTTCGCCGCTTCGCCAGAAGTCCATTCTATCGACCGTCCGCTAAATAGCTCAGCGCCCAGCTTCCTGAATAAGCAGCGTCCGCACTATCGGAGAAATCGCAAATATTTGTAAGCCATGGCTTATACTTCCCTAGGTTAGGAGGCGAAACCCTGCAGCCATCCTAGAGTGACTTGCGTGAGACCGACCGTGGAACGCAGATCGACCCCAGCGTCCGCACAAAGCAGCCAGCCCAGCGCCCCCAGGTTGGCGGCCACCGCCAGATAAAACACCACCTGGAACTCCGCCTTGCGGGTCTTGTGGCGAAATACTCGTTGCGCCAGCAAAGCACCGGGCCAGCCGCCCAGCAGCTCGAAAAGATGCAGCCGCGCCTCGGAGGTGCGCCAGCCGCCGCGCGTCGCCGCCCGCTTATCCAGGCCGTAAAAAAGAAAGGTGACCACGCTGCCCAGCGTGTAAAAGCCAGCGAGACGCTGCCATTCCGGTGGCGGTACCAGCGCCGCCAATCCGCCGAAGAAGGCGGCAACCACCAGGGCGGCCGGTATCAGCCCACGGCTTTTTTGACGCGCCGGCCGCCGGCGGCTGACCATGAAACGCACGTCCGCCGCGCGCGGCCGCTGCTTTTCATCCCGAACCAACCGATAGGTCAGGGAACGATTCAGCACCGGCCGCTCCTGCCCCCGGGCAAACGCGGAAATATGTACGAACACCGGCTCTTCGCCGCCCGAAGGCGTAATAAATCCGAAGCCTCGATCGTCGTTCCACTTGGTCAGGATCCCCTTGTGCCTCACGCTTATTTTCCTTGTTCTTTTTATTGAATAGACTAATTCTTGTTGTAGCCAAGGGGTACGCGAGACAAAACGGCCTCTTTCCAGAAGCTCTCTCTAGCAATGATCACGTTGTCATCGGTTCTGGCTGGCCTGTACTCCAATAAAGAAATACGAAAGTTCCGGCGTGCGTAATCCATGCCTTCTTCGGCGATAAGCTTCGTTAACTCATCATTCCAGCCATGGCCGGTCTGCACATAACACCGCCAACGTGTCCAGATACCCCAGGTCCCGTATGCCGATCCGACGTACTTTTTACCATTACTTTGATCAACGATGAGGTAAACGCCTTTGACGCTCTCAAGAGCCGCCTTCCAGTCGGGGCGCACGGCGCGAAATATCGCTTCCAACTCCGGAAAATCGCAGGTGATGCTTTCATAGCCGGGGAAACGCTCACCGGTGTAGGGCTCCCTGAGTATCTCCGACACCGACATGTTTTGATAATAGTTTTCCAGCTTGAAGGAGCGCCCCCTGGCTGGCCGGGGAAGATGCACCTTCAGTCGGCCGATCAAGTCGGCGTGCTCTTCGCTCCTTTCCACGGTATAACTATGAGAAAAGTTTACCGCTTCGCGCCCGGTTACCCGGTATATGCCGCCAAAGAGCCAGACATGTGGTTCATGGTAGAAGTCCGCAAAGGCAATGACATAGTCTCGATTGAACTCATCCTTCGCGGAGCGCCACCTGTTCCAATCGTCCCACTCGGATTTGTTCCTGACGAACACATCCAAAGGCTGAACGTCGCCATTCCAGCAAGCAAGATGCAGCTTGTAGCGATCCAGGTTCTTTAAACTTAACAAGGTTGATAACGGAATCGTCATTTATCCCCCATTTTCAAAATGACTAACTGCCCTTTGCCTTGATCAAGTTAAACCCGGCGACCATCCGCTTTCGATCTGACGATTACTGATTCGGCAGTTCGAGCTGCCTCTCGCTTCGCCATACCCGGATAAGCACGACTTCCGTGGCTGTTCTCAGATAAACGACCCTAAAAGGCGGATGGATACGTTCCCGGATATGGTCCATGCCGAATTCCGGCACTGCTCTACCCACATCGGGATGACGCCGCAGTATCTCCGAATCTTCCAGAATGGCGGTGACAAACTCATCGCCGATGTGCGGTACCCCTTCATCCGCGTAATAGGCCTGAATCGCTTTCAGGTCCTCAAGGGCGGAGCGCGCGACACGTAACTCCATTTACTTAAGACCCAGGGCGTTTCGCGCTTCCTCCACGGAAACCGTATCGCCTTCGCGGGCGTCCATCAGCCCCTGTGCCACCGCCTTCACGAACCGCAGCTCCTCCGCGGTCTTCTCGTAATCCTCCAACCCCTGAACGACGGCCACCCCGCGACCACGGCTAGTCAGCAACATAGGGCGGTGGGATTCCTGAACCCGACCAATCACTTTGCCGGGATTAATCTTCAGATCCGAAAGCGGGACAACGTCTTCCGAGAACTTCACGGACATGGTGTGCACCTCAAGAGAAGAATAGGATCCATTAATAGCACCGGTTAACTGGTGCGGTCAACGATACAGATCCGCGCTAACTCAGCAGAGTGTCCTGGGGCGTGATGCTCAAAAAAAGGCGATTTTGAGCAGGTCCACGCCCTCACGCTCATTTTTCGGGAACCTTGAGCAGCACGAGTTGCGCCTTCTCATTCTTTAATTGATAATCACTCTCAATTATAAATACGAATCGAATCCTATGTCCGGCGCCGCCACCGACAGCCAGCCCCTGCTGCCCGGTTCCCAACGGGAACTGGGCGAGCTGTATGCGGCGCACCACGGCTGGCTGACGCACTGGCTGCACGGGCGGCTGCGCTGCCCGCAGGACGCGGCGGACCTGAGTCAGGACACCTTTCTGCGGCTGATTCTGGGTGAGCAATCGCTGGAGGCGCTGCGCGATCCGCGTGCCTATCTGATGGTCATCGCCAGCCGGCTGATGATCAATCGCCACCACCGCAAGCAGGTGGAAGAGGAAGCCCTGCGTCAGGTGGCGATTCTGGTGGAGACCCGCGACGAGCGCGGCCCGGCGGAGATCGCCGCCGCCCGCGACCTGCTGGTGACGGTGCTCAAGCTGCTGGTGGAGGAACTGCCCGAGAAACCGCGCCGCGCCTTCCTGATGGCGCGTCTCGAAGGCCTGACGTATCGGCAAATCGCCCGCCGCCTGTCGGTGTCCGAAAGCAGCGTCAAACAGTACCTGGCCAAGGCCTTCGCCCACTGCCACGCGCGCCTCTACGACAGCCTGGCGGAGGCACCGTGTCCGAGCTGAACCGCATCCGCCAGCAAGCCGCCGAATGGGTGGTCGCCCTGCAGACCGCCGGCGCCGACGAGCGCCCCCACCTGCAAGCGGAGTGCGACACCTGGCAGGCCAAGGACCCGCGCCGCCGCCAGGTGCTCGAGCAGATCCAGCGCCTGTGGCAGGCCACCGAGCCCGCCCAGGAACGTCGCCGCCAACGCCGCCGGCAATTCACCGGCCTGGGCGCCGTGTTGCTCGCGGCGCTGCTCGGGGCGCAACTGCCCTGGGCCTACTGGACCGCCGACCACCGCACCGCAGCCGGGGAGATCCGCACCCTCACCCTGCCCGACGGCAGCCAGGTGGTGCTCAACAGCGGCAGCGCCATCGACCTGGACTACAGCGACACCACCCGCACCGTGGAACTGGTGCGCGGCGAGCTGCTCGCCACCGTGGCCAAGGCCCCGGACCGGCCCTTCCGCGTGGTCACCCGCCACCTCACCGCCACCGCCCTGGGCACCGAATACAGCGTGCGCCTGGAAGACGGCTTCACCCGGGTGGCGGTGCAGGAATCCAGGGTATCGGTGACGCCCCGCCATAGCGACGAGCAGCTGGAACTCAGCGCCGGCCAGCAGGCGGACCTGAATCGCGACGGCGTCCTCGCCCGCGAAGCCACTGCAAGCCAGCGCCCGGACTGGGCCGACGGCCGCCTCGCCTTCAGCAACGCGCTGCTCACGGACGTGATCGAACGTCTCGCCCGCCACCGCCCCGGCCTGCTGACCCTGGACGACGCCCTCGCCCAAAGCCCACGCCGATTTACCGGCGTCCTCCCCGCCGACGACAGCGACGCCGCCCTGGCCCTGCTCGCGGACACACTCAACCTGGAGGTGCGTTACCTCACCCCCTGGTACGTCACCGTCCGGCCCCGATAGAAAACTTCCGGGAGCGAGCTTTTGTAGGAGCGGGCTTTGTGGGAGCGGGCCCCGCCCGCGAAAGGCAAGCTCTGCTTGCCGGCAGGATTCCAGAGACTTTGTTGGCGACACCGTTAGAGAGCTCTCTGGGATCCTGCCGGGTGGCTAACGCCACCCTTTCGCGAGCAGGCTCGCTCCCACAAAGGAGCCCGCTCCCACAAAACAGGCCCGCTCCACAAAAAGTTCGCGCCACCACTGCCCGATTGGCTCCCCTGCTTTGTCTTCATAGGTAAGACACGCGAAAACAACACCGCGAACCCACGCTGGAGCCAAAGAATGAACACCGGAACCACCGCGCCCAAGGCGCTCTTGCTGCTCGGCTTGCTGACCCCGCTATCGCTTATCCAACCGGCCCTGGCCCAAACCCAGGCGTCGCAGGCAATCAACCTGCCCGCCCAGCCGCTGGACCAGGCGGTGATCGACCTGGCCCGGCGGACCGGGCTGGCGATCGGCGGTGACGCCTCGCTGCTGGCCGGCAAGCAGGCGCCGGCGCTGAGCGGCGACTACACCCCGGAGCAGGCCCTGCGCGCGCTGCTGGCCGGCAGCGGCGTCACCGCCGTGCGGGTGGACAGCGGTTATCGATTGGAAGCGGCGCCGGAAGCAGAGAGCAATACCCTGGAAGCGGTGTCCGTCTACGGCCGCCAGAAGAACGACACCGTGGAAGCCATCCCCCAAAGCGTGAGCGTCTACAACCGGGAAAACTTCGCGCTGGCCCAGGCCGACACCGTCGGCGACGTGGTGCGCCTCACCCCCAGCGCCAACCGCTCGGGTTCCGCCCGCGACATGTTCGCCGACGACTTCCTGATCCGCGGCTTCAACGCGGAAGAGTCCGTCAACGGCCTGGGCTTCCGCCAGACCGACCACCCCACCGACCTCGCCAACGTGGAGCGCCTGGAAATCCTCAAGGGCCCGGCCTCGGTGCTGTACGGCCAGATGGAGCCGGGCGGCACCATCAACGTGGTCACCAAGCAGCCGCTGGACTATTACCAGGCGGAAGTGGGCGCCGAATACGGCAGCTACGATTACCACCGCACCACCCTGGACGTGACCGGTCCGCTCAACGACCGGGTGCGCGCGCGCCTCAACCTGGCCCACCAGGACAGCAACGCCTCCATGGACTACTGGGGCTACGAGCGCCTGTTTGTGGCGCCCAACGTCACCGTGGACCTCACCGACACCACCAACCTCACCGTGGAAGGCAGCTACTCCGCCAACGAATGGACCGCCCTGCCCGGCGGCGCCCCGGCGGAAGGCGCCATCGAGCCCAACCCCAACGGCGACTACAGCGACGACTTCAACACCGCCTGGAAAGACGCCACCACCGAGCGGGATTCCCTCTACCTGAACACCCGGCTCACCCAGGCGATCACCGACACCATCGACGCCCGCCTGAGCTACGCCTACACCCGAAACGACCAGACGTTCCAGGAATACGCCCCGTTCGGCCTGGGCGCGGACTTCCGCACCCTCAACCGCATCATCTTCGCCAGCGACGACGCCAAACAGACCGACCACGAAGTGATCCTCGACCTGAGCGGCGAAGCCACCCTGGCCGGCATGACCCACCGCTTTATCGCCGGCGTGAACTACCGGGAATCCGACAGCACCCGCCCCACCCAGGTGTTCCTGATCGACCCCATCGACCTGTACGAACCGGTCTACGGCCCCATGGATCTCAGCACGAAGGCCCGCGACCGTGGCTTCACCCAGACCGACCGCATCCTCGCCGGCTTCGTCCAGGACCGCATCACCCTCGCCGAGAAGTGGACCCTGCTCGCCGGCCTGCGCTACACCGACGCGGAGCAATCCCAGAAAACCACCGACTTCATGGCCGGCGACACCGTCACCCGCGCCGAGCTCGGTGAAACCGCCTGGACCACCCAGCTCGGCCTGGTCTACGACCTCACCGACAGCACCTCGCTCTACACCAGCCGCAACGAAGCCTTCGTGCCCCAGCAGGGCACCACCTCCGGCCGTCAGCCGCTGGACGCGGAAGAAAGCGTGCAATACGAAGCGGGCGTGCGCGTCACCGCCGGCCGCCTCAACATCAACGCCGCCGGCTTCATCATCGAAAAAGACAACATGGCCATCAGCGACCCGCTCAACGCCGGCTTCCAGGTGGCCGAGGGCCGCGCCCGCTCCAAAGGCGCCGAGCTCACCGTGGACGGCTACGCCACCAGCAACCTCTACCTGAGCGCCGGCTACGGCTACACCGACACCGAAGTGCTGCGCACCGACGACGAAACCCTGGAAGGCAACCGCTTTATCAACGTGCCGCTGCACACCGCCGCCCTGCAAAGCCGCTACTACCTCAACGCCGTCACCGGCCTGAGCCTGGGCGGCACCGTCGCCTACGTGGACGAACGCCCCGCCAACGCCGACAACAGCGTCACCCTGCCCGCCTACACCCGGGTGGACCTGGGCGCCTACTACGCCGTCACCGACGCCCTGCAACTGGACCTGCTGCTCAACAACGTCACCGACGAGGAAATCTTCTCCCCCGGCTCGTTCGACGGCGTGATCCGCGAAGAAGGCCGCACCTACCTGGCGCGCGTGAAGTACCTGTTCTGATGCGTAAAAAGCTGGTGCTCCTGCACCGCTACGTCGGGCTGGTGATGGCAGGCTTCCTGATCATCGCCGGCCTCACCGGCGCCCTGCTGGTGTGGTATTACGAGTTGGACGCCCTGATCAACCCGCACTGGCTGCAGGTGGAGCCCCCCGCCGCGCACAGCGAACCGCGCTCGCCCTTCGCCCTGCGCGACCAGGTGGACGCCGCCTACCCGGACGCCAACGTGCACTGGATGATGCTCGCGCCCCCGGACGCCCACAGCCCGGTGCGCTTCTTCCTCAGCGCAAAGGCAGACACGCCCGCGCTGCCCATCGACGAAGTGTTCGTGAACCCCTACACCGGCCAGATCCTCGGCGGCCGCCTGTGGGGCGACCTGAGCCAGGGCGTCAGCAACCTGATGCCCTTCGTCTACCGCCTGCACCACTCCCTGGCCCTGGGCACCATTGGCACCTGGATCTTCGGCGCCATCGCCCTGCTCTGGACCCTGGACTGCTTCGTCGGCGCCTGGCTCACCTTCCCGCCACCGCGCCGCCGCGACGCCCGGCACCGCCCCCGCCGCTTCTGGACACGCTGGGCCAAAGCCTGGCAAATCCGCTGGCGCGTCGGCGGCCACAAACGCACCTTCGACCTGCACCGCGCCGGCGGCCTCTGGCCCTGGGCCCTGCTGCTGGTCTTCGCCTGGAGCGGCGTCGCCCTCACCCTCTACGACCAAATCTACCGCCCCACCACCGGCCTGTTCCTCAGCTTCCAGGAAGACCCACTTGCCGCCGTGCCCACCCGGGCCACCCCCAACCCACAACCGCCCATCGGCTGGGAACCCGGCTACCACGCCGCCCGCCACCACCTGGAAGCCCTGGGCAAAGAGCGCGGCCTCGAAATCCACGCCCTGGAACGCTTCGCCTACACCCCGCACAAGAACGCCCTCAAACTGATGGCGCACACCAGCAGCGACGTGAACGAGCGGTTCGGGGAAACCTGGGTATACGTGGACGCCACGGACGGCGCCCTGCTGGGCCACTACCTGCCCAGCGGGGAAGCGGCGGGGAATACGGTGACGAGCTGGCTGACCAGTTTGCATATTGCGGCGGTGGGTGGGGTGGGTTACCGGGTTGTTGCGACGGTGTTGGGGTTGGCGGTGATCGTGTTGAGCGTCACGGGCGTTTTGGTCTGGTGGAGAAAAAGGTCAGCCAGCGCCTGAGGTAAATGACAAGCATCGGGACGGCAAAGATTAAGCTGTTAGCTCAGTAGCCGAACTACCGACTAGAACAGCCAAGTGCCAACCGTATAGAGTCCAATCAGCATCAACGTGACGGCAAGCGCGACCATCAAAACGACGATTGCGGTCTCAAAGCTCGAACTATGCTCATCGGGCTTTTCGAAGAAGGTACGGCTGAGGCATTTCACGCCAATGTAATCGCCAAGATCCTCCCGTCGAGCCTCGCCATTCTCGATAGCCGCCTCGCAGGCCCCCATGAGGTTACGCAAGCCGGCATCATCACCAACAAGATAATACTCATGCTCCGACCAATCGGCGCCGTCCTTTAAATACGGGCTCCCTGCTTTCATTTTTACATTTCTCCCTTTCCCATCGATCAACCGAGCGGCGCAACTAAATAACACTCTCTAGCATGGTTAAGCGTAAGCAATAGCTTAAATATGTGTAGGAGAAAAGCACTTTAACCGCTCCTGCGCACTGGACGCATTGACAGTACCGCAAATCGAAGTACACTTTCCCATAAGGAGCGTCGAAACTCCCACAAGCGGGCCTCACCGCAACCCGAACCAACCGCGGTATTTTTTTGCCTGAAAACCGGCCTGTAAGGGTCGGGAGGTCTGGGGAATACAACACCTTCGGGAAATACCCAGAGCAGTTCTTGTGGCTGTTTCGAACCTCCTGACCACCCATTGCTTTTAATTCGAAATAAGCACAAGGAGCAACATCATGAAACAGCGCAAGCTGAAGGTCCGCAAAGGCCACTGGGATTACACGCTGAAAAGCGAGCCTTACAGCGGCAACCGCATCATTCCATTTCTTCTTCTCAAAGGTACCTGGCTGGAGCAGGCGGGGTTCAACATCGATACGCCTGTGTCGGTATCCGTTGAAGACGGTCGGCTTTCTATTATTCGAGATAATGGTGAGTAAGAATAGGGGCCCGGCCATTCGCCGGGGCCCAAAAACCTGGACGACCAAGATACAATAAATAGCGCCATTATTTGTAACAGATTTGGTAAACAACCGAAAAGCTGTCTGTTAGCATCACTTTCTTTAACATCCTCATGATGGATCGTCAATAAATCTGGTGAGATTTAAAGACAGCTTTATTTGCCAACGGCAACCTAACCGACATCTTCGAAACGACGATATGAATCTTCTCCTCTTAAATTCTCAGGATTAGCGCATCTCTTTTCTCCAACAATATGTCTAATCGGTATCATCCCTAATCTCTTACCCAGCCTTACAAACAAGTCCTTTCTCAGATATATAAGATCCCGATAGTTATCGAATTCATCACCTCTTGCGCTAACGCTCAAAACGGCGACGTCACCATTCTTGTCCGAGTATATGAACTCTGTAGGACTAAAGCTAAGCTCGAGATCTTTCACAACCCAAGGAGACAATGCCAGCCGATTAGTGCTTTCATTTGAACTGCCCGGATTTTCCCAATAGTACCTAATGGTTGCAGGGAAAATACTCGAGCTATCAAAGATGGGAACTTTCCGCTCAACAGTTCCTCCTTCCAAATAAACTTCATTATTTATCCTGACTTCAGGCTGCTCATATTGTTGCACCTCATGCCCAATCTCGAATCTTACTTCAGATATATCGTTAATTTCGTTGAACGATTCGCAATATAACTCTCCTGAATAGACTCCGGAACTACTAAAGATTTCCGGCCAGTCTATACTCTTTTTCTGGGCCACATATTCCCTAATCTTAGCCTCGCTTTGTTCATAAATAAAAGCAACATCTACTGCACAATAGAAGTTTCTATCTAACTTCTTCGACTGTTCAGAATTGGAACCATATAAAAGAACCCAATCCTGACCATCCGATTGAATTTCGAGAATGCTGGACAGATCGGGGAGCCCACCATCTAATATCCATTCATTTGTCGTAATGGATTCGTCCGAGACAAATTCATAAACGGCGATCTCTGAATCTTTATTTTTATCAGGAAAAAAGGGATCTATATCCGTAGTGAAACGGGTGTCACCATAATATTCCAATTTCGATTCATCACTTAATTGGCCGGCAAGCTCATAATAGGAAATCCAAGAGTACTTCTTACCATATCTTTCAATACGGGATCGTTCCGAACGCGAGAAATGATGCCTGCCTGAATCGATGGACTCTTCTACATTCTTGAATTTTTGATATGACCAGCCCAGATCATAAACTCGCCAAAGTATCTTTCCGCGCGCAACTCTATATCCTTCATGGGAATAATCATAATTTCCCCTGCCTCTCACAAGACGGCCAATCGTGTAGTTTTCGAAATCCATCCTAAAAGGTGAGTCATACCGAGAGCATTCTTCTTCATCCTCTTTAATACACCCCCATTGTCTCTTACGCATATGCGGGAATGGATGCAAGAATAAGCTTTCGTCGAGATCTCTTACACTATAAGGGTGGTGAAAAAGTATCAGCTTTAACGTAGAACTTGCGTACTCTCTTGCTAACAAATGTTTTGTGGCGCCTGAAGCATCTGGAGTGAAAAACACATTATATAATTTTCTTCCATAATTAATTACCGCATCACTATATTCAGGCAAGGTCACCAGAACTGTTGCAAGCGCATAACTTGACGCCAGCAAACGCTCAGAAACATAAAGATCATCTACATTTAGCTGTTCTAATGTGAACTCAAACATCGATTCGGGATCTTGTTGCCCTGCGTGGTATAGTAACTCTGTGGCGCGATCCCGCAGCTCGATCACTGTAGAAGTAAGATGCCAGGAGAAAAAAATAATTCTCAACCGGATCGTTTCCGGATTTAACTTAGTTCCAGATCTCAATTTCGATACAAGGTCGTGCATCGCCGTAGCAGTCTTTGAGCTCTGGCTCCTGATGTACTCAGTCCATGATAGGTCTCTGGCCGCCATCGGAAGATTAAACAATATTTCATTAAAAAATTCAGCGTTTAACGGGTGTCCAACTGCATATCTTAAGGTCAACAGGCGCTCAATATCACTGTTTAACAACCCATCACGTATTATTAAATCTTTATAATTATCAAGTGTCTCTAAACAAATATCATCCTTATCGATTAGGGGCGTTAGTGTAAGCGCAACACCTTGATATTCTTCGGAAAGAGCCTTCCAAAGTTGCTGTCGATACATTGTTTTCGGAACCAGCACCACCAAGGCATGGAGGATATCTTGGGAGAGCGGATGTTGATGCGGTATAGCACCAAACAGTTTTTCTATAACATCGGCTTGGTTAATCCAATCACTTAAACTTTCACCCGAATTACTCGCTAAAAGGTACTCTGCAACAATAAAGCCACCCAGTCGATCATAAACTGGAGTTAATTCATAACAGAACTTCTTACCGCCTTCGTCTCGAAATATAATCCCCTCTTGCGCTAAAAGATTGACCATATCTGAGTCCCAATCATGAAGGGGCAACTGGTTTTTATGCCTGAAGCCCTCCTCGTCTACTGATCGAGCATTTCTTTCCCATAGGCACTCACCTATAAGATGAACAGCTTTCTTTGTATCTTCGAAGCGAATCCTTTTTCTAAGATTGGTCAACCCAGCGATTGAGTTGGCCGTGTGATCTATTTTCTCTCTAAAAAGACTGTATATTGAAGAAGGGAAGTAAGAGACAGGCACTTCATGCTCACCTGCACCATTAGTGACCTCACAAAATATCTTAAGATTCAAAGGGTGGGAAAAGAAGTTTAGAGGTGCAACAACAGGATCTGCTTTTATCTTATAAAGTTGAAAATAATCTTCAATTGCTTTATAAGTCAACGCTTCACCATATCCTTCAGAAAGAACTTCAAAGGCCGATTGCGGTAGTGATTGTCGCGCAAAACTCTCTCTGGCATCGGATCGGTGATTTTGGCTTGTCTGAAGGTAATTTTCCCGGCCTTTTTCTGATGTTCTCAAGGTGCATACCAAAACGACATTCGGATACTTTTTTAAAACTGGAATGATAGATTCAAATAAATACTTCCACTCTCGTGGGTCTTGAGCTTCGTTTAGTCCATCAATGACGATTGGCAAGCGTCTACCTGATCTTTCGCCCGCAAAGTTTACTGCCGAAATCAAGGATTCGAAATTATCAACCTGTTTCTGATAGAAAGCGAAATCATGAGCAATATCGTCTAGCGTCATGCCTTTTTTAAGACGCCGCCCAAGTACGAAAATTCCAGCAGGTCTATCCGGCATTTGAGCTGTAATCTCTATGGCGAGATGTGTTTTTCCACCACCAGCATCAGCTAAAACCGCGATAAACTGCTGGGAAAGCAACTCAACAGCTGATCTGAACAAGTTCCTCAAATCTTTGATATATGCTAAGGCATTAGTAATTATCAAAGCTAGCGATAGGTTAGCCGAACGAAGCTGCATCAAGCTCTTTCGAAGCTCCAGGCTTGACCTAGAATCAATTTCTTTCAGCACCGCCATTACATCTTCAATATCGTCGCCGCATATATCTTCATTGAAAATCTGGCAACACCTGATGAGCCTCAAGCAATATAAATAAAAAGATTCTAGATCATCTCTCCATTTAGTATACTCAGGCTCATCAATCCTGGATATAATATTCTCAGATACTTTATCTAAACTACCTGCGATATCTCTAAACGTTTCCCAAGCTTCTTTTTCGCCCAGCACCTTTCTAATTAATACCTCAGCATCCATTCGCTGATGAACTTGGTGAAGCCAGCGGCTTTTTACGGGAGCAATCGATTTCTCATGCTGCTCAAGCAACATTTCATCTGTCAAAGCAAGCTCGCCAAAATATGAGTTACGCAAATCCAAAGCAGGGCCTGATAGAAGCTCATCTAGATCATTCTGATTCCAAAGGTGCAGAGTAAAACTGTAATTTTTTTTAAGATTATAAAACCATTCTTGATCACATTTAGCTAAGGTTTTATGGGTCCACAGAAACCAATGATCAATATGCGATACATGTTCCTTGGTCTTATCTAATGAATGAGTAATTTGTCTTTTCGCTGCCTCAGTTAGCTTCCCATTTGATTTATAAGAAAACCATTTATTTTGCCATCCAACAGTTTCGTTCCTTTTTGCCAATCGCGGATGGTCGTCTTTTAAAGTTAAGTAAAACTCGACTCCAGGTTGGTTTTTCAGCTCGAACAAAGGCCCTAAACTTCCGAAATTTCTCCTAACCACGCCTCGACACAGCTTCTCGAAATTCTCAGTATCGGCGCCGGGTAAACTTTGAAAGCGGCTCCAATTAAGCATAGTCAAATCCTAATCGTCCTGACTTTCCGGGTAATCATGTGCTGAAAAAACTTTTACCTTCGCACCGTTATGTATTAGAAGAGTAATAAATGCGTTAACATCATCATCTGACGTAATGCGGATATCCTTGTCATGACGAGAGAGATGAGCGTCATACAGCATTTGTCCTAGCTGATCAGGTGTTAGAAAAAAGAGATTTTCTTTACTCAAAAAATCGAGCGTTTTACTATCAAAGCGGTCGGCCTCAACGTCGAACTCTCGGTTATCCCTTAGAAATCTAGTGACTTTCTCAGTCAATCTCTCAAACGCTTCGGCTTCATGTTCTTCCTTAAAACTCCCGATTATAACAAGATTGAGGGAGTGCTCAGACCCGTAGCTATTCCATAATTTCATATCAATTTTCGACCTTCTAATAATCGTTCAAATGAGTACATTATGCCTTTATCACCTATAATCTCGCCGCTACTATCGAATGATGATCGCTTCAATACACCCCTTGCATCTATGTGAGCAAAAGCAATCTGCTCTTCTTCGCTAGGTAAAGGCAATTCACTTCTTACTAATTCGGAATGCGCAGAGCTAATCGATAGCTGTAAACCGCCTTTATAAGAGCCTACCCAGTCCGAAAGCTGATTAAGCGTTTGCTCTGGAACAGCATTTCCTCGCCCATACGGTTCCTCAGGTAGAAGAAGTAGTTCCTTGGCTTGGAACTGCTCCGCAATTTCCGCTGCTTTCGTCAAATCACCAATGGTTTTTTTATTGACGACATAGTTAATCCCGAAAGGGATGTGGCCCTTGATCAAGGCCAACTTTTCAAGGAAAGAATGAAAAGAGCGCCCCCTTATCTTTTCATAAGTCTCGTACACACCATCCATACTCATTCTAAGAAAGTTCACCGACGACTTAAGGTCGTCCAATAGTTGGGAATTCAATCTATGACCATGCGATGTCATGGTGGTAGCAAGGCCGGTATATTTACTTATAAAATGACAAAGTTCTACGATTTTTGGGTAAAGCGTCGGCTCGCCGCCACCAAAGCCAATTCCAAAACAGCCAGCCTCATCCAACTCCAGTGCCCATTTTTTTATAGATTCAAAATCTAATACTGCTGGTGTCTTTGATGCATAGCAGTGAGTACACTTGAGGTCGCATGCATTAGTTAATGCAATAGAAACCTGTCTTGGGCTACGCGTCCAAAGATCTCTTGGAGGAACAATCTCATCCAACAGAATATTAGACCCTGATTTTCGATCAAATATGTGTACACCGTCGGGCCCTAATCTTACTTTTGGCATCTATAATCCACCATAAAAATATTAAATAGTTCAGGAGGCGCAACAATTTCTTCACCATGGACTATAAAAAAATTACCATTAGTCAAACCCAACTTTCAGCACCTTATTAAGGTTGGAGTACTTTCCTTTTTAACACCATACTCATTTTCTATTTTTGTGAGTCCGGCCATCTTAAACTTTTTCTGAATATCTTATTAAGCTCATTATTTATCTTCAGATCGCTGTCGCCCACCACCAGAAATGCTTTCTTATTGTCGGTAGTTTTATTGTGCCTCTCTATCAACCCCTTAGTTCTATCGGTAACTCCTGAGCTGACTATTAGTATCCCAGCTTTGATTGACTCATGAACGTTATAAATAAACTCCCTTGCAGTACCTACGCCACCTAACGCATAGCTAAACGAGTTGCGCGACGGCTTAAAGTGGCTTTGCGTGCTTGAGGCTCGATATTGAGCCTTTTGACCCTTTAACAATATGGCGGCGCCCCAGTGAATCCTCGAACCAAAGTCTGGAGAATTCAGATTCCACGTCTGGCGCGACTGCTTCTACATCCTCACGGTAAAATTCTCGGTCGTAAAACTCGTTCTCGGCGAGGCGCAGCCCAGCGCCTTTCTCGCCCAGCGCTTCGCCCTGCCAACGACCATCGATCGTATCACCTCCAAACATGGTCAAAACCGCGACACGCCTACCACGATTGACCACGCGGATTTTTAGATGCTCACGGTCATACTCAGGATGTGCCGGGTAGTACTTACAACTTGTACTCACTTTGACGCGGTCTCGGAGTCCAAAGTAAAAGGATGTGACCACGCTGAATATCGACACGGCCAAGGCGGCATATGAAACAATATCGCCGTCTTCCATTTTGTTCCCTCTAACATCCATGAGCACCGGAACGCGGTGGTGTCCTAGTGCTTATCTCGGAAAGTGGCTCTAACTCCCAGAAATGTACTGAACCGCAGTAATCGCTAAGGCAATAACAGCAATAACATTTGACAAAATTGCATGACGCCTAGCCTTTCTGGCCTCTCGTTCTGACTCATAAGCTCTTTTCTCCATCGAGGCAGCATGCTCATTCGCTTCCCGCAAAAGCAAGGTATGCTCATTCAGAAGTGACTCAAGCCTCACAGAGGCTTGCTTTGCTTTCTTATCAACTCTCGCCTCTTCGAGAGCCTGTTCTTTAGCAACCTGCATGACCTGATACGCCGACGAAATTCTTTTTGTGATGTCATCTTCCATATATCATTTAACGCTCGAGTTAAACGGCGGCGATATCAGCCACCTTGAACGGATTTTAAGCTGAGAGCAGATCTCTAAGAGCCTTTACGGTGGCATCGCCCATTAACTTCTCCGCATTGGCTCACCTAACTTTGAGCGAAGGGATGTCTCCTAGAACATCTCGCAGAGGCCGGAATGTCCGGAGCAACTTTAGCCGACTCTATATATGGCTGCCAACTCACGAAGAAATACATTAGGTGGACCTCCTGCGGCGCTTGGTTAGTTTATAACTAACAGCAAGATTAGGATGGGGTTTATTTCAACCGCAAACTTAGAAAACATAAGTTTCATCTAAGCCTCCTTATTTGCTACCCGGAAAAAGCCGGGCCTCGCCGTACTCAATATGAGCAGAGCACGCCTTGTGCAGGAGGTCCACCTAATGCATCTTTTCTTCTAGCAAATCCTTGGGTCTCTGTTCGCTCGTTAATCAGCTTCACGCCTCGTATGAAGCTCTCATCACGCGCCTGCCGTGTGGATGGGCTTGTTATTGATCTTAGCTGCGGGTGGCCTGAAATACATTCCCTTCGTGGAACGATACATAATCGCCTCTACAAACCCCTTCAGCTTCTGTACTGGGCTCGGGACCAATCCTTGTAACAATGCCGCCGAGCTCGCCATTTTCGTCTTCTTCAACGATAACATCGAACTCATAGCCTCCATGTTGTAGTCTGACCTCATCTCCAATAGAAATGGGCGAATCCATATCCACGGGCACATTATCTACATAGAGAATTGAACCAGCGTTTTCATCCCAAGAAAGATCATCCATATCTATCTCCTAGAAACCGGCGTTAGGCCGTGTGCGCATTTACCTAATAACGAAATCCCAGACATGCGCGCAGGGATTGGATAGAGTAAAAGCGTGACCACCATCACAAGTCAACACGTGTATCCGCTTGTCGCGCAGACACAAAAAAGGGGCCAGAAAAGGCCCCTTCAAATAGTAACGACTAACTAACACTTAAAGCACCGTCAGTCCTCACTCCAAACCAAATCCAACTCCTTCGCCGCCTTCACCTCATCCAGCCGCCGCACGGGCTGGGTGAACGGCGCTTCGGTGACGGTCTCGGGGTTGGTGTTGGCTTCTTCCAGGATTTTGGCCATGGCGTCGATGAAGTCGTCCATGGCTTCCTTGGTTTCGGTTTCGGTGGGCTCGATCAGGAAGCATTCGGGCACCAGCAGCGGGAAGTAGATGGTGGGGGCGTGCTGGTTGTAGTCGAGCAGGCGCTTGGCAATGTCGAGCGCGGTGACGTGGTTGTCCTTGGCTTGTTTGGCGAAGGTGAGGATGAATTCGTGGCTGGCGCGGCGCTCGGGGTAGGCGGCCTGGCAGCCGATGGCTTCGAGGCGCTTGAGCAGGTAGTTGGCGGCGAGGGTGGAGTATTCGCCGACGCGGATCATGCCTTCACGGCCGAGCACCATGGCGTAGAAGTAGGCGCGCAGCAGGACGCCGGCGTTGCCCATGAAGGCGCTGAGGTGGCCGATGCTGGTGGGCAGGGTGTCGGTGTCGATCCAATGATAGTCGCCGGATTCTTCATCCAGGCCCGCCATGGGGGTGGGCAGGTAGTCCAGCAGGCGCTGGGAGACGCCCACCGGGCCGGCGCCGGGGCCGCCGCCGCCGTGGGGGGTGGCGAAGGTTTTGTGCAGGTTCATGTGGATGACGTCGAAGCCCATGTCGCCGGGGCGCACTTTGCCGAGGATGGCGTTGAGGTTGGCGCCGTCGTAGTAGAGCAGGCCGCCGGCGTCGTGGACGGCTTTGGAGATGGCTTCGATTTGCCGCTCGAACACGCCGCAGGTGGACGGGTTGGTCATCATCAGGCCGGCGGTTTGCGGGCCGCAGGCTTCCTTGAGGGCTTCCAGGTCCACGTCGCCGTCTTTGCCGACGGGCACTTCGCGGACCTTGTAGCCGCACATGACGGCGGTGGCCGGGTTGGTGCCGTGGGCGGCTTCCGGGATCAGGATTTCGGTGCGGGCGTCGTCGCCGCGGGCTTCGTGGTAGGCGCGGATCATGGCGACGCCGGCGAATTCACCCTGGGCGCCGGCCATGGGGGCGAGCGAGACGCCTTTCATGCCGGTGACTTCCTTGAGGAAGTTCTGCAGCTCGTACATACAGGCCAGGTAGCCCTGGCTGTGGCTGGCCGGGGCCAGCGGGTGCCGGTTGAGGAAGCCGGGCAGCATGGCCGCGCGGTTGGCGCCGCGCGGGTTGTATTTCATGGTGCAGGAGCCGAGCGGGTAGAACTGCTTGTCGATGGCGAAGTTCTTGGTCGACAGGTTGGTGTAGTGGCGCACCACTTCCAGCTCGCCCACTTCCGGCAGGCCGGGTTTGTTTTTGCGGCGCAGGCTGGCCGGAATCGCGGACAGTTGGTCCTCACTCACGGGCTTGGGCGCTTGCGCGATGGCGCTGCGGCCCGGCCGAGAGTGTTGGAAGATCAGCGTGGTTTCGTTGCTCATGCCATTTCCCTCAATTCGGTAAGAACGTCTTCAAGCGCCTGCGCGAAGAGGTCCAGATCCCCTTCCGTGTGTACTTCGGTGCTGTTCACCAGAATGGCGTTCTTCATCGAGTAATCCTTGGCGAGGCTGAGGCCGCCGAGGATGTCTTTTTCCGCCAGGCGGGCGAGCACGGTGTCGGCGTCCTGGGGCAGCGTGAGGGCCACTTCGTGGAACACCGGGGCGCTGAAGGCGCGCTCGACGCCGTCGAGGGCGCAGAGTTTGTCGGCCAGTTTCTGGGTGTTGGCGTGGCAGTGGCCGGCGACGCTGGCGAGGCCGTCCGGGCCCAGCAAGGACACGTAGATGGTGGCGGCGGTCATGGCCAGGCCCTGGTTGGTGCAGATGTTACTGGTGGCCTTGGAGCGGCGGATGTGCTGCTCGCGGGCTTGCAGGGTGAGGGTGAAGCCCTGCTTGCCTTCCATGTCCACGGTGCGGCCGATGATGCGGCCGGGCATCTGGCGGACGTGTTTTTTCTTGCAGGCCATGAAGCCGAAGTAGGGGCCACCGGAGCTGAGCGGCACGCCCAGGGGCTGACCTTCGCCGACCACCACGTCCGCGCCCTGCTCGCCCCATTCGCCCGGGGGCGTGAGGATTGCCAGGGAGGTGGGGTTGGTGACGGCGATCACCAGCATGCCGTTGGCGTGGGCCCAGTCGGTGAGGGCGTCCACGTCTTCCAGGCTGCCGAAGTAGTTGGGCTGGCTGATCACCAGGGCGGCGTAGTCGTCGCCTGCGAACGGGCTGAGACTGTCGACCAGGGTCTGGCCGGCGTCGGTGCAGAACGGCACGGAGACCAGCTCCACGTCCTGGTTGCTAACGATGGCTTCGCAGGCGCTGCGGTAGCGCGGGTTGAGCGCGTCGGGCACCAGCACCTTGCGGCTTTTCGATTTGCGGTTGGCGCGCAGGCTCATGAGCACCGCTTCGGCCAAGCCGGAGGCGCCGTCGTAGACGGACGCGTTGGAGACGTCCATGCCGGTGAGCCGGGCGATCAGGGTCTGGTATTCGTAGATCACCTGCAGGGTGCCCTGGCTGGCTTCCGCCTGGTACGGGGTGTAGGCGGTGTAGAACTCACCGCGGGTGGCGATTTCCCATACCGCCGCCGGGATGTGGTGCGCGTAGGCGCCGCCGCCCAGGAAGCTGAGCGCGAAGCGGTCCTGCTCGGCGCGCTCGGCCATCAGGCGGGTCACTTCCATTTCGCCGCGCCCTTCGGGCAGGGCGTCGAGGCCGTGGCCGGCTTTCAGGTGGGCGGGGATTTCATCGAACAGGTCCTCGATGCTGTCGGCGCCGATGGCCTGGAGCATGGCCTGGACGTCGTCCGGGGTATGGGGGATATAGGGCATTGGGCGTTACCGGATAATTAGGTGGTAAACAGGATGGTCAGGGCGTTCTAAAAGGGGCTGCAAGCTACAGGCTTCAAGCTGCAAGCAGGCCCGAGTGGGTTTCCAGCTTGCGGCTTGTCGCTTGAGGCTTGCAGCTGCCCGGCTCCGCCGGGCTACTCGCTGTCGAGCTGCGCCTGGTACTGGTCGGCGGTGAGCATTTCTTTGAGCTCGCCGCTGTCGGCCATTTTGATCTTGAACAGCCAGCCGCCGGCGTAGGGCTCGTTGTTGACGAGCTCGGGCTCGTCTTCGAGCGCCTCGTTGACGGCGACCACTTCGCCGGACACCGGCGCGTAGATGTCGGAGGCGGCTTTCACGGATTCGACCACGCCGGCTTCGTCGCCGGCGGCGAATACCACGCCCTCTTCGGGCAGTTCCACGAACACCAGGTCACCCATGGCGTCCTGGGCGTGGTCGCTGATGCCGACCACGGCGATGTCGTCTTCCACGCGCACCCATTCGTGGCTGTCGCGATAGCGCAAATCGGCGGGGATCTCGCTCATTGGTATTTCTCCTTGGCCGTGATCGTTATAACGGTTTGTAGGTGGCTTTGCCGTTGCGGACGAACGGCGCCCGCACCACCTGGGCGTTGAGACGTTTGTTGCGTATTGCCACTTCCACGGTGCCGGTGGTGCCGGCGGGCAGCCGGGCCAGCGCCACCGCTTTGCCCAGGGTGGGCGAAAAGGTGCCGCTGGTGATTTCGCCGTCCGGGCCGACGCTGCCGCCGGGCACGTGCACTTCCTGGTGGGCGCGCAGCACGCCCTTGCCTTCCAGCACCAGGCCGAGCAGCTGCCGGTGGCCTTCGCTTTTCTGTTTTTCCAGGGCGGCGCGGCCGACGAAGTCGCGGTCGGCGTCGTCCAGGGCCACGGTCCAGCCGAGGCCCGCTTCCCAGGGCGTGATGTCCTCATCCATGTCGTTGCCGTACAGGTTGAGGCCCGCCTCCAGGCGCAGGGTGTCGCGGGCGCCCAGGCCGGTGGGCCGCACGCCGGCGTCCACCAGGCGCTGCCACAGGTCTTCGGCCTTGCTGCCGGGCAGGATGATCTCGGCGCCGTCTTCACCGGTGTAGCCGGTGCGCGCGATCAGCCATTCGCCGACGTATTCGAAGCCGAAGAACGGCAGCCCGGCCACCGCCTTGGCGCCGGCCTCGCAGAGTACCTTTTCCAGGATCGCGCGGGCCTCGGGGCCCTGCACCGCGATCATCGCCAGGTCGGGGCGCTCGTGGATGTCCACGGCGAAGCCGCCGGCCTGATTTTCCATCCAGTCCAGGTCCTTCTCGCGGGTGGCGCAATTTACCACCAGCCGGTAGTCGTTGTCGCCTTTGTAGACGATCAGATCGTCCACCACCCCGCCGCGCTCGTTGAGCATGCAGGTGTAGATCGCGCGGCCGGCTTTGACCTTGTCGATGTCGTTGGCGAGCAGGTGGCGCAGGTAGGCGCGGGCGTCGCCGCCGGTGACGTCCACCACCGTCATGTGGGAGACGTCGAAGGCGCCGGCGTGCTGGCGCACGCCATGGTGCTCTTCCAGCTGGGAGCCATAGTGGATGGGCATGTCCCAGCCGCCGAAATCCACCATCTTGCCGCCGGCGGCGAGATGGGCGTCGTAAAGGGGTGTGCGGTGACCCATGTCGTGATTACTCCAAATCCCGGGCCATCGCCGGGCTGTTCACGGTAGGGGTGAAGGATAACGGACCAGCGGGTGTAAGCCTAGGTGGGAAGGGGTTTTGGGGGTGGTTGTGGGGGCGGGCCCACAAAGGCCCGCTCACACAACGCCACCCACCAAGCCGGTCAGGGCTTGATGGGGGTGGACAGGTAGTTGAGGAAAGTGCCGCCCGTCGGGATGGTCAGGTACACCTTGCCGTCCAGGCCGAGGGGGATGTTGCCCAGGACCACTTCCAAGTCCAGCGCGTTCTGGCTGATCTGCTCGATCTGCAGGCGCCCGTCGTCCAGGAAGGTGACGTCGCCGGCCAATTCCAGACTTAAATCATAACTGTGCAGATTATGGGTCAGGGTGGCGGGTATCAGACCCGTGACTCGCGGCGCCAGCTTGGGCACGTCCAGGTAGAGCTCCAGTTTGGTGAGAAACTGCGGGCCGTCCTGACCTTCCACGATCCACCCTTTAACGCGGCCGTAGTGCGGCGCGCCGCAATCGCCGCCCGACGGCGTGCAGGTGTAGCGGATACGCATCAGTTGCGGCCCGGTGGGCGCCGGCGGCGCGCCAATCCCCAGGAGCACCAACGCCCCGGGCAACTTGGTGTACACCACGGCCTCCGAGATGGCGATGCGCGTGGGCAGGATATAAACCAGCACGCCGCCGTTATCCAACACGGTCTGGGGGATGTTCGGGTCGTTGTAGGCGGCCACTTCCGCCGGAGTTTTATACCCCGCCACTTCCACATTCAGGTTACCCGTGATGTAGGCGTACTTATCGTCAGGGCACTCGAGCGGGGTATCACCGTCAAACCCACAACCCACGTTGGCGTCCTGGACGGCGGCGCCGGAACCAGCGGTACCGTTGTTCTGGTCGTTGGCCGCCGGATTACGCAGGATCTGCGCGCTGTTGCGCTCCGCTTCCGGCGTCTGCGACGGCAGGCGTTCGCCGTCATCGTGCAGGAAGTTGGCGTTTACGTCCGAGGTGGGCAGGTTGCGCAGCTGCTGCAGCACGTCGTTGGTGGCCGCCACGCCACGGAAGAAGATCGGCAGGTCCGGGCCGCCTTCGGTGGGCGCCGGGGCGTCGTCCGGGTTCTGCGCCAGCAGCTTGGTCTGCAGCGGCAGGCCGCGGGTGTCGCAGATGGCGTTGCTGCCGCAGGCGGGGTTGTTCGCCACGGAATTCAGCACGTAACGGTAGAGCGCGCCTTCCTGCCAGGGCTGATCCGGGATGAACGTCACGCTGCGACCGCTGACGGTGATCTCGCCGTCCACATCGCCGGTGGGGCTGCCGGCGGCATCCACTTGCTGCACCTGGAAGGTGCTGGCGTTGATGCTGGCCGGGGCCATCGCCTGGGAGAAGGTGACGATGATCGGACGGTTGGCCGGCTGGCGGGCCAGCGGCAGGTGGTCGTCACCGCTCTTGCCACCCTGGCAGCGACCGGCGTCGTTGTTGGCCAGATTGAAGCCGGTGGGGATACACGGGAAACCCGGGTAGGCGGTCAGCGCCAGCGGCGCCTGGGCGTCGCTGCCGATGTAGGCGGGCAGCGAGAAGCTCAGGGTTTCACCCAGCGCCGGGTTGCCGGCGATGTCGGTGATGCCGTCAGTGAACTGCACCTGGTAGTCGGTGTTGTGCTGCAGCGAAGGCTGCGGCTGGATCACCACGGAGACGCCGTCCAGGTAGTACTCGAAGTCCACCGGGTTGCCGTCGGCGGTGACGCGCAGGGTGTCGCCTTCGATCACGGAAGTGGGGTCCAGCGGCTCGCTGAAGTTGAGGATGATCGGGTCGCCGGGGCGCTGCTTGTTGGCATGCTCGCCGGGCTGCCAGGCGGCCAGCTCGGGGCTGCTCATGTCGACTTCCATTTCCGGGGCGTTGGGCTGGTCCGGGTAGGATTCCATGTGGAAGCTGAGTACGCCGTAGGCGGTTTCGGTGCCGAGCACTTCCGGTTCCACCACGCCGACGGCGTCGACGATCAGGCTGCCTTTCGAGGTGTCGCCGATGGCGTAGCCCACCAGTTCCACTTGCAGCAGGGTCTGGTTGAAGGCGCCGTTGGCGCGCTGCACCTCGGTGTCGAAGGCCACGTCCATGGTCAGGCGCAGCTGCTTGGGCGCGGACGGGTCGTCGCTGTACGGGTTGGGCAGCAGGTAGCCGTTGGCGTCGCCGAGGAAGGTGACGGTGACTTCGCCGGAATCAAAGCCGGCGGGCACTTCGCCGCCGATGCGCACGTCCAGCGGGTCGCCCTTGAGCAGCGAGCCCTTGGGCACGCGCAGCGGGGTTTTGTCCGGGAAGTTGGGGGCGAAACCGAGCTCGGCGAACACATTGCCCTGCTGCTTGGAGACGGTGTTGTCACCCAGCAGCTTGGCAATCAGCGGCACGCAGTTGATCGGGTCGCCGGTGATCGGCGAGGTCTGCACGCCGTCGTCCAGGCAGCCGAGCACCGGGTCGGCGGGCGCCGCTTCCTGCACCAGGGTTTCGCGCGGTTTGGTGTTGCGCGGCGAGAAGGTGCGGGTGAAGCCGCCGGCCAGCTCTTCGCCGTAAAGGTTTTGCACGCCGTTGCTGAGTTCCAGGGTGACGTCGCTGCCGCTACTCAGCTCGTTTTGCGGGTCGATGCTGATGTGGCGGCCGTCCACGCGCAGGTAGGCGGGCACCGTTTCGCCGTCCTGGGTGAGGGTGACGGTGTCGCCGTAGACCACGGTCTGGCGGTCCAGCGGCTGGGTCATCACCAGATTCACCGAGGAGAAATCCAGGAACGGCAGGTCGTCGCCGTCCGGGCTGACGCTGGCCACCTCGAAGGTATCGCTGAGCTGGCGCAGGGCGCGCGGTTTGCCTTCCAGGGCGGCGCGGGTCTTGAAGTCCACGCTGCCGTCGGGGAGCGCGGCGTCGCCGCTGTCGGTGCGGATGTTATTGAGAGTGAGCGCGTACTCACTTTTCACCGCCAGGGCCGGATTGGGCATCAGCACGGCGCTGCGGCCCTGGTCGGCGCTTTCCACGGTGAAGTTCACCGGGCCGTCCGGGCCGGTGAGCGTGAAGTTGGACGCGTCCACCTCCACCGGGTCGGAGAAGCGCACCACCACCGGGGCGTTGGGGGAAACTTCCGCCTGGCCGTCGAACGGGTAGCTGTAGACCACCTCGGTTTCCTGCCAGTTGTCGAAACTTACCGTTTGCTCGTCACTGCTGCTGCCGCCGCAGGCGGCCAGTATCGCGGTGCCCGTGAGCACTATCAGCTTGCGCATATCCATGACCGACCTCCGTTAGAATTTCAGCGTGACCGAACCGGAGAAGACGTGGACGTCGCCGTCCGCTTCCACGGTTTCGTAGGGTTCCGGGTAGGTGGGCGAGTTGGTGGCGTAGAGATCGAACTCGCGGGCTTCAAGTTTCTGGTACTGGTAACCGAAGTCGAAGCGCACCGGGTAGGCCAGGAAATGCGGGTTCTTGTACTTGGCGGTGAGGCCCAGGCCGACGATCCACTTGTCCGCGTCCAGGTAGTTCACGTCCAGGGACGCATTGGATTCCAGCGGGGACTCGCTGTAGGCGACGCCGCCGGTGAGCATAAAGGTGTCGTTGAGCTCGAACTCGGCACCCAGACGCGGCACCACGATGTCCTGGAATTCCAGGGTGCCCACTTCGCTGTTCACCGCCTGGTCCTTGATGGTGTCGTCGTCGAACTCTTCTTCCAGGTCGGACCACTGCTGCATTTCCACCGAGGCGCCCACGCGGAAGCGCTCGCCGCCGTAGAGCAGGCCGGCGGAGTAGATGTTGGGCTGGTAGGAGTCCAGGGTGGTGACTTTCAGGTTCAGGCCCGGGGGCGCGATGGTGCCGGGGATCACGGTTTGCGCGTCCACGGTGGTGTTGGTGTTGGAGTAGCCGCGGAACGCGAAGGCGGTTTCGAAGCCGTCCAGCCAGCAGCCTTCGTTGTCGGGGCAGAAGGTTTCCGCCATGTCCACGGTGGCGCTGAGAATCGGGCGAATCGACGGCTTGGCGGAGACGTTCAGCTCTTCGTAGCGGGTCTCGCCGGCCAGGTTGGTGGTGGCCACCAGCTCCGCTTCCGAGTGCAGTGTAATGCGCGCGGAGGCGCCCACGTCGATGCCGCGCCACAGGGTGGTGGCGCCGCCCAGGTTCAGGAACAGCGGCTGCCGGCCGTATTCGAAGTACTGCCCTTCCCGGGAGGTCTGGGACTCAAACGCCAGCATCTCCTCGCCGTACTTCTCCACGCCGATCATCACGCCGAAGAAAATCGGGTGATTGAATTTGGTGAGCGAGGAGAGATCGGTCTTCATGCCGATCAGGGTGTGCTGGGAGGGCGAATCCTGCAGCACGTCGCCGCCGCTGCGGTTGGGCGGGTTGGCACCGCCCAGGCTGGTGGCGCGCAGTTCGTGGTCGGCGTGCAGCAAGCCCATGGTCAGCTCACCGCGCGGGTCCTTGGTGAGGTAGGCCGGGTTGTAGTACACGGCGGAGACCTGGGTGTTGAACATGGACAGGGCCTGGGCGGAGGCCACATCGGAGGGCAGCACCCCGTAGGTGGTGCCGATGTTGCCCATGCTGGCGTAGGCGGCGGTGGTGGAACCAATGGCAAGCGCCAGGGCAGCGCCCCGGGCGACGATTTTATTGTTCATGGCGAACTACTCCGTCAGGCCGTCTCGGGGAAGAACGGCGGCTTTGTTATTTACAGGTGTTCACTTAACGGGCGCGCAGTATGTGCGACGAATTAGAAACAAAACACTGGTTAACGCTACATTTCGTGCACTTTTGTTAACCGTTTCCGTTAGTCAAAACCTTTTACTGATGCGGATTTTATAGGCTAATAATTAAGTATCGGCTCTGGGTGCCCCTCTACCATAAGACCTTATTAGAATCGCTGTAGACCGCGTGATCAGCGGGCTGCGGCGCCAGGGCCAATAACGGACAGAAAATACGGCTTGTGAATAAACGTCAACGTATCGGAACCACAAAACTTGTAAAAGATGCGTGAGGACAAACGGAGGCCGCGTTGTCAATGTTTACGTCATTGACAGCTGTGTACATCGGGAAATAAGCGACGCGGCCCCCCCGGGGCCGCGGGTCAGGGTCGGGCGTTGCGGGGGAGGTCGCCGGCGCGGCCCAGGGCGCGGTGCATAAAGGCGTGGCGGGCGGGGGCGAGGCGGTTGACCAGGCCCAGGCCGGTGTTGCGCAGCCAGCGGACGGCGGGCTCGGGGCGTTCGAACAGCAGCTTGAAGCCGCGCATGGCGTTCTGCATCAGCAGGTTGTCGGCGCGGCGGCGGCGCTCGTAGCGCGCCAGGATGCTGGCGTGGGCCACCGGCAGGCCGGCGACGCGGGCGCGCCCCAGCTCTTCGGCGAGCACGGCGGCGTCGAGCAGGCCCAGGTTGATGCCCTGCCCCGCCAGCGGGTGGATGACGTGGGCGGCGTCGCCCACCAGCGCCAGCGAGCGGCCCTGGTAGCGGCTGGCGTGGCGCTCTTCGATCGGGAACACGGCGCGGCGGCTGACCACCCGGGCGGCGCCCAGCACCTCGCCGGTGGCCTGGCTGAGCGCGGCGCCGAAGGCGTCGTCGTCCATCGCCATCAGCGCGTCGCTGCGTTGCGGCCAGGCGGACCAGACGATGGAGCAACGGCGACCGTCGTGGCCGAACAGGGGCAGCAGCGCCAACGGGCCGGAGTCCATGAACACCTGGCGGGCGCAGCCGCCGTGGGGTTGGTCGGTTTCGATGGTGGCCACCAGAGCGCGGTGGCCGCTGTCGCGGGCCGGAGCAGGAATACCGGCGGCGTCGCGCACCCGCGAGCGGGCGCCGTCGGCGCCCACTAGCAGATCGGCGGTGAAGACCTGGTCGCCGGCGCTCACCCGCCAGCCGTCGCCGTCCCGGGTCAGCTCATCCACCGGCACGCCGCAGTGCCAGGCCAGGGTCTCGCGCTCGCCGGCCGCTTCGAACAGCGCGGCGGTGAGGTGATCGTTCTCCAGCAGCCAACCCAGGCACTCCGCGCCGGCGTCGGCGGCGCTGAAGCGTACCTCGCCGGTGCCGTCCCGGTCCCACACCTGCATGCTGGCGTAGGCCTGCACCCGTTCCGGGTCCAGACGATCCCAGACCCCGGCGTGGCGCAGCAGCCAGTGGCTGGCCTCGCTGAGCGTGGACACCCGCGGCGCCGACTCGCCGCCGGGCCGCAGCGGCTCCGGGCCGGCGTCCAGCACCCGTACGGAAAAGCCCTGGTCCGCCAGCAGCAGCCCGAGCAAACCGCCGGCCATGCCGCCGCCGACGATCAGGATATCCGTGTGGAGCGCGTCCGAGAGGTTATTCATGGCGTTTTATCCCAGCCCCATGGCCCGGCGGGCGAAGCCCTTGCGGGCGGCGGGCAATAGATCCAGGGCCAGCAGTCCGAGCTGGCGGCTGTGGGCGAACAGCGGCTGACGCACGCGGAACAGCTCCGGCAGCCAGCGCGAGGCGTGGCCGATCTGGCTCTGGTCGGCGCGGCGGTCGGCGGCCCATTGCTCGAGCAGCGCCAGGCGGCCGGGCTGCGCTTCGCCGCCGACGCGGCGGGCGAGCAGCTCCAGGTCGCGCAGGGTCAGGTTGAAGCCCTGGCCGGCCACCGGGTGCAGGGTGTGGGCGGCGTTGCCGACCACCGCCGCGAACGGCACCGCCTGGGCGCAGGCTTCGCTGAGCACCAGCGGGTAGCGGGCGCGCTCGCCGACGCGGGTGAGGCGCGGCATGGTGGCGCCCAGCCGCTCGCGCAGGGCGGCCAGGAAGGCGTCGTCGTCCAGGGCCAGCCACTGATCCACGTCTTCGCGGGGGCCGGTCCAGACCAGCGCCATGCGCTCGCCGGGCAGCGGCAGTAGCGCCAGCGGGCCTTCGTCGAGGAAGCGCTCGAAGGCCTGGCCCCGGTGCGGCTCCGCCAGCCCCAGGTTGGCGATCAGGGCGTCGTGGCCGATGTCCTGGTGGCGGGCGCTGATGCCGAGCCAGTCGCGGGTGCGCGAGCGGGCACCGTCGGCGGCGATCAGCAGCGGCGTGTGCAGCTCTTCACCATCGTCCAGCGTGGCCTCGAAACCGTCACTGGTGCGGCGGATGCCGGTGAGCGAGGCCGGCGCGCGCAGGGTGATGGCCGGGTCACGCTCCACCGCCGCCAGCAGCACATGGCCGAACCAGCGGTTTTCCACTACCGCGCCCAGGCGCGGCAGGGATTGTTCGTCGGCGGTGAGCCGGGCCAGGCCGAGACGGCCGCGCCGGGACACGTGCACGGTGTCGATGCCGGCGGCGTTTTCCAGCACCGCGTCCTGCAGGCCGAGCGCGTCGAGAATCGCCAGGCTGCCGGCGGACAGCGCCGTGCTGCGCGCGTCGAAGCTGGGCGTGTCCGGCGCTTCGCCGGCGGCCAGGGCGTGGCTCTCCACCAGCGTCACCCCGGCGGCACCGTGGTGGCGCAGCAGCAGCGCCAAGGCCGCACCGGCCATGCCGCCGCCGACGATCAGCGGCGCCCCGGAAGCGTTCATGCGCGCGCCTCGCGCATCAGGGCTTCGATGTCGTCGATGTTCTTGGGCACGTCGCGGGTGAGCACGTCGCAGCCCTCTTTGGTGACCAGCACGTCGTCCTCGATGCGGATGCCGATGCCGCGCCAGCGGTCTTCCACGGTGTCGTCGTCCGGGGCGATGTAGAGGCCCGGCTCCACGGTGAGGGTCATACCCACTTCGAGTTGGCGCCATTCGCCGCCGATGCGGTAGTCGCCCACGTCGTGCACGTCCAGGCCCAGCCAGTGGCCGGTGCGGTGCATGAAGAAGCGCTGGTAGCTCTGCTCTTCGATCAGGTCGTCGACGTGGCCGGCCAGCAGGCCGAGATCCACCAGCCCTTCGGTGAGAATGCGCACCACGGTTTCATGGGGCACGTTCCAGTGGTTGCCGGTGTGGGTGGCTTCGATGGCGGCGTACTGCGACGCCAGCACCAGCTCGTAGAGCGCGCGCTGCTCGCCGCTGAATTTGCCGTTCACCGGGAAGGTGCGGGTGATGTCCGAGGCGTAGTTGTGCAGCTCGCAGCCGGCGTCCACCAGCACCAGGTCGCCGTCCTTGAGCGGCGCGCTGTTCTCGATGTAATGCAGGATGCAGCCGTTGGGGCCGCCGCCGACGATGCTCGGGTAGGCCGGGCTGCGGGCGCCGTGGCGCATGAATTCGTGCAGGTATTCCGCTTCCAGCTGGTACTCGTACATGCCCGGGCGCACCGACTGCATGGCGCGTACGTGGGCGCCGGCGGAGATCTGCGCCGCCTGGCGCATCAGGTCCGCTTCCGCCTTGCTCTTGAACAGGCGCATGTCGTGCAGCAGGTGCGAGAGCGCGACGAATTCGCCGGGGGGCTGGGCGCCGGTGCGCACCCGCTCGCGGATGGTGTTGACCCAGCCCATCAGGCGGCTGTCGAAACCGGCGTCACGGCCCAGGTCGTAGTAGACCCGTTCGCGTCCTTCCACCAGGCCGGGCAGGATGTCGTCGATGTCGTTGATGGGGAAGGCGTCGTCGGCGCCATAGTCCGCCACCGCCCCTTCCGGGCCGGCGCGGTAACCGTTCCAGATTTCCCGGGCGCGGTCGCGCTCGCGGCAGAACAGTACGTATTCGCCGTGTTCGCGGCCGGGCAGCAGCACCATCACCGCTTCCGCTTCGGGGAAGCCGCTCAGGTACCAGAAATCACTGTCCTGGCGGTAGGGGTGTTCCACGTCCCGGTTGCGGGTGCGCTCCGGCGCGGCGGCCAGGATGGCGATGCTGTTGGGCTCCATCTGCTCCATCAGCTCGCGGCGGCGGCGCTGGAATTCCTGCAGACGAATGGTCATGGGCTCTCCTCAGTGCCGGGTGGGCGGCGTTTCCGGTTCGGCGGCGTCGCCGGGGCCGGGCTTTTTCGCGGCCTGCTGTTTCATCACCAGGTCGGTGTAGATCATCAGCGCGGACATGCGGCAGTGCTCGGCGACCTGCTCGAACATGCGCTCTTCTTCCTCGCCGGTTTCTTCCGGCGTGGTCACCTGGCTGACCGCGGACAGGTCGGACAGCGCTTCCTGCACGCCGGGCGACAGCTCGGTGTCGGCGACGCCGGCGGCGCCGGTGCCGAAGCCCACCAGGAAGCCTTCGCTCCACTGGCCCAGGGCGGCCACGCGCAGGTCCAGGTCGTCCTCGTCGGCGGGCAGCAGCAGGGGCAGCTCCAGGCCGGTGCCGGAAAAGCCTTCCATAGTCTGATCGCGCCAATCGATCAGGGCGCGGGACAGTTCCGGCGGCAGCCCCTCGGGCTGCTCGGCGTGGGCGGCCAGGGTGCCCAGCAGGGCGCTGTCCTCATGGCCGTGGCCGGTGGCCAGCAGGCCGCAGACCACGCCGTGCAGTTCGCTGGGCGAGTTGGGGATGCCGGCCTGGGCGGCGGCGCGGGCGAGTTCGTCGAAGTCGGGCAGTTCGGGCATGGGGTTCTGTCTTACTCTTTAATGACTTTCTGCAAAGCGGCGCTAAGTCCCTAACGCACCTTGAATTCCGTTGACCCTTCGCAGGGTCGAACCTATAGTACAAAAAGCCGTCAATGGCGGCGGGCAATCTTCCTTCCCGCCTGCGATTCGGACCCGGATCGGGGGCTCAACCTTAGGCGAACAGCGACCAATTTGCCATGACGATGGAACAACAACTCCGGCAACTGGAAGCCCGGGTGGACGAGCTGCTGCGTATCTCCGCGCATCTGCGCCAGGAGAACCGGCTGCTGCGCGAACGGGAAACCCGCCTGCTCGATGACCGCGCCCAGTTGGTGAAGAAAAACGACCTGGCCAAGGCCCGCGTTGAAGCCATCATAACCCGCCTGCAGTCCCTTGAGCAGGAGGATTCATGAGCGACGGCCATTCCCTGGTGATTCATATCCTGGATAAGGAATACCGGGTCGCCTGCCCACCCGGCGAGCAGGACAACCTGCTGCGCGCCGCCCGCTATCTCGACAACCAGATGCGCGAAGTGCGCCAGGCCAATGTGATCGGCCTGGAGCGGATCGCCATCATGGCGGCGCTGAACATGAGCCACGAACTGCTGGAAGCCCGCGAACAGCTGGGCGACGACAGCGGCAATGACGAGCGCATTCAGGGTCTGCTGAGCCGCCTGGACAACGAGATCCGCGCCTTCGAGGAAGGCAACGACGAGACGTCTGTCAAGCCCTGACCGTCACCCCCGCCCCTGTTATACTCTCGACAAGTGTTCCCTGGACCGTGCGCCAGCCGGGTTACGTCCCTGCCGATGCTTTACCATTAGGGGTCCAAATTGGTGTGCCTGTGCGCATGTCCGCCTTCGAGCGGAAAGCCTGAGGGCATTAACCTGCGGGCTCCGCCTTGAACTTTTCGGTTCAAGGGCAACACCCGCAGCGGCGGTTCGGGGAACACGCTTTATAAAGACAGTGGATAGTTGGCAGTTAACAATTAATAGTTAACAGTTAATAGCGGCGCGTTTAAGGGCGCTGGGTGCTATCCATGGACGCCTTCCTTTTTTATGAGTTCTGAACCTTCTAGAAAGCAGATGCGGCGAGCGCTTCGGGCGCGGCGGCGGGCTGTGTCCGCCGGTGAGCGGCGGCGGGCGGTGCGGGGGTTCGCGCGGAATTTGCCGGGGGCGCTGGGGGCGCGGCGGTTTCGGCATTTCGGGGTGTATCAGGCCGGGGACGGAGAGCTGGATCCCCTGCCCGCCCTGAAGCATTCCCGCTTCGGCGAGGTGGCGTTATATCTTCCGGTGTTGGATCGCGTGCATCGCGGGCGGCTGCATTTTCATTTGTGGCGGCGCGAGCGGCGGCTGAAGGCGAACCGTTTCGGTATCGGCGAGCCCCGTCGCCGGGAGCGGGCGCGGGCGGCCTGGGCGCTGGATGCGATTCTGGTGCCGCTGGTGGGCTTCGATGACCGGGGCCACCGGCTGGGCATGGGCGGGGGGTTTTACGACCGCGCACTGGCGGATCTGGCGCGCCGGCCCCGGCGGCCGCGACTGATCGGCGTGGCGTTCGAGTTTCAGCGCCAGCCCAGGCTGCGCGAGGCAGCCTGGGACCAGCCTCTGGATCAGGTGGTGACCGACGTTCGGCGTTACTTACTGTCGTAATTGCTGAACTGCATGCCCGCGGAGTTCGCGAAGCGCTCCAGATCAGAATCGTTACCGCCGTGGGTGATGGTGCTGATCAGCACCCCAAGAGCAAATACGAATGCGAGGACGACAAGTGCGTCCGGCTTCTTCTTCATTGTGTTTCCATTCCCCAAATTTCAAGAAAGCTCGGTACAGTGGAGCCCAGTACAAATGCGGACCGCCGTTTTCTGGCCCCCCGGTATGGCCGGAGTGGTACGGCGTTTTCCGCTTCCCCTAAACCCGTGTCGGGCGAAAGACTCATCATGGTAGGCCATTTGTTTCGTAACAAGATGAGAACCGGGTCAAAATTCGGGCATTCAGCCCACTCAAGTCAAGGAGTTACGGCCCCTTCCTCACGCTTCTTAACAAAACTACAGCCCAACATTCAAATTCACGGGGCCTTCACCGCACATTAACGCATAAGGCGTTGTTCGCAGTGAAGGCCTGATTCGATAGGACCGGCCTGCCCGGTTTTAGTTCAGAAACAGCCGGTAGGCCGGGTTATCACTCTCTTCCACCATCGGGTAAGGCACCTTCTTCAGGTCCTTGCGCAGGTTGCCCCGGTCGCCGAACGACACCTGGAAGCCCACCAGCACCCGCCCGTAGGCGGCCCCGTGGTTGCGGTAATGGAACACGCTGATGTTCCATTTCTGGCCCAGCGACATCAGGAATTTGACCAGGGCGCCGGGGCGCTCGGGAAATTCCACCCGGAACAGCATTTCGTCCAGGTCCTGCCGCGAGGTGTGCCCGCCCACCATATGGCGGATGTGCAGCTTGGCCATCTCGTTGCCGGTCATGTCGACCACCGGGTAGCCGGCGTCGCGCAACTCCCCGATAAGCGGAGCAAGGTCCGTGCCACCGGGGCGGATCTGCACGCCGACGAAGATGTTGGCCTCGTGCTCGCTGGAATAGCGGTAGTTGAACTCGGTGATGCTGCGCCGGCCCAGGGCCTGGCAGAACGCCCGGAAGGCGCCGGGCTTCTCCGGGATGGTGACCGCCAGGATGGCCTCGCGCTGCTCGCCCAGCTCGGCGCGCTCGGAGATGTGGCGCAGGCGGTCGAAGTTCACGTTGGCGCCGCTCTGGATCGCCACCAGCGTCTTGTTTTCGGCGCCGTGCTTGTGCACCCAGTTCTTGAGGCCGGCCAGGGCCAGCGCGCCGGCGGGCTCGCAGATGGCGCGGGTGTCCTCGAAGGAGTCCTTGATGGCGGCGCAGATTTCGTCGGTGGTGGCGGTGATCACCTCGTCCACGTGGTCGCGCAGAATGCGGAAGGTTTCCTTGCCGATCTGGCGTACCGCCACGCCGTCGGCGAACAGGCCCACTTCGGAGAGCGTCACCCGGCGCTTGCGCAGCATGGCCGCCTGCAGGCAGGCGGCGTCCTCCGGCTCCACGGCGATGATCTTCACCTCCGGGCGCACGTATTTCACGTAGGCGGCGATGCCCGCCGCCAGGCCGCCGCCGCCCACCGGGATAAAGATGGCGTCCAGGTCGCGGCTCTGCTGGCGCAGGATCTCCATGCCCACGGTGCCCTGGCCGGCGATTACGTCCGGGTCGTCGTAGGGGTGCACGAAGGTCAGGCCTTCTTTTTCCTGCAGCTTGGTGGCGTGGGCCAGGGCGTCGTCGAAGCCGTCGCCGTGCAGCACCACCTTGCCGCCGCGCTCGCGCACGGATTTCACCTTGATCTCCGGGGTGGTGCGCGGCATCACGATCACCGCGCGCACGCCCATGGCGCTGGCCGCCAGGGCCAGACCCTGGGCGTGGTTGCCGGCGGAGGCGCAGATCACGCCCTTGGCGCGCTGCTCGTCGCTGAGGCTGGCCAGCTTGTTGTAGGCGCCACGCAGCTTGAAGGAGAACACCGGCTGCAGATCCTCGCGCTTGAGCAGCACGCGGTTGCCGATGCGTCGGGAGATCAACGGGGCCGCATGGATGGGCGTTTCCAGCGCCACGTCGTAGACGCGGGATTGGAGAATCCGTTTTACGTATTGATCAAGCATCGCAGGCATGGAAGATCCGGAAGGGTAAAACCGCTAGTTTACGGGGCGCGGGGCGGGAGCGTCCATTGCGCTGTCCTGTATCGGCGGGCCAAGCGCCCGTATAATCGCCGCACCCTTGCATCGCGGAGACCGACCATGGACCAGAACGCTCTGAAGAAACAGGTGGCCGAAGCCGCCCTGCGCTACGTGCCGGAAGGCGAAGTGGTGGGCGTGGGCACCGGCTCCACCGCCAACTTCTTCATTGACGGCTTGGCGGCCATGAAGGACCGCATCGCCGGCGCCGTGGCCAGCTCCGAGGCCACCGCCGAGCGCCTGCGCGGCCACGGCATCCCGGTGCTGGCGCTGAACGACGTGGACCGCCTGCCGGTGTACGTGGACGGCGCCGACGAGGTCAATGAGCACCGCGAGATGATTAAGGGCGGCGGCGGCGCGCTGACCCGGGAAAAAATCGTCGCGGCGGTGGCCAAGGATTTCATCTGCATCGTCGACGGCTCCAAAAAGGTGAAGCTTCTGGGCGCCTTTCCGCTGCCGGTGGAAGTGATCCCCATGGCGCGCTCCTACGTGGCGCGCAAGCTGGTGGGGCTGGGCGGCCGGCCGGAATACCGCGAAGGCTTCGTCACCGACAACGGCAATATCATCCTCGACGTCCATAATCTGGACATCGTCAACCCGCTGGAACTGGAAAAAACCCTCAATAATATTACCGGCGTGGTCACCAACGGGCTGTTCGCGCTGCGCCCGGCGGATGTGGTGCTGGTCGGCGAGGGCGGCGGCGTTTCCGTGTACTAGAGCCTATTGTGCATTATGACACCTAAAACCTGGTACGAACGCTCCTCTTAACCGGCCCATTACGTTCGGCTACCCTCCCGCTACGTTCCGTAAAGTAACCCGTCCCCCGCCTACCGTTCACAACCTTTTTCATACGGCATTCACCACCGCTTTGTTTTATTGGTTGCATATGAGGCGAGAGCGTTGTTCGCGGTCACCCCCGCAAAAACGCCTTTCGTCATCTTTCGCTGGCGCCCCTACCCGGAAAAACGTCCAGTGAAATAAAAGAGCTTAAATAAGCCCAATAACAAGATCCGGAGAGTCTTTATTATGTACCGATCCCTCCAGCAGTCCGCCCGGAGTGTTGCCGCCGCCGTCGCCCTTACCGCCAGTGTTCCCGCGCTTGCCGGCATGGGTAATACCGCCAATACCTACGGTCTTTTCCCCGTTGACGTCGGTACCGCCCAGGCGCTTTCCATGTTCAACGCCCAGGCTTCGGCGCTGTATTACAACCCGGCGTATCTGACCATGGACCCGCGCGGCGAATTGACCGCCGGCCTGCTGCACGGCGAGCAGGAGCTCAAGAGCGACGACACGGTGGTCAACGACACCCGCTCCCAGCAGCAGCTGATCGCGCTGAAAACCAACCTGTCCGAATTGACCAAGGTGAACCACCCGCTGTATTTCGCGATCATCGCCGGGGTGGAGAAGTTCGGTGAAGAGATGCTGGCGTTTAATTCCAGCACCTCCGATGAAGGGCAGTTCCTTAATTACGGCCGCCAGCCGCTGTTCCTGAACGTCGGCGGCGGCACCCAGTTCTTGAACGGCATCAACGTGGGGGCCTCGGTGCATATTTCCCTGCGCTCGGAAGCCACCCTCAACGCCAGCTCCAACCTGGCCGGTGAAACCCAGTACGAAGAGCTGGACGTGACCGCCAAGCCGGTACTGCGCCCGGTGCTGTCCACCTCCCAGGAGTGGGGCAAGATCATCTGCGGCCACAACGACGACTGCTGGATCGGCGGCCTGGAAACGGCCCTGACGTTCCGCGGCCACACCGAGGCCCGCACCTCGGTGGAATCCAACATCGTGATTCCCGGCACCGTGCCGGACCCCGGCATTCTGCTGGCGATCGACACCATTGATTCCTACCAGCCGGACATCTTCGCCGCCGGCCTGAAGTACAACTTTACCGACAACTTCCGCATGGCCGTGACCGTGGAGCAGCAGAACTGGTCGGATCTGACCGAGGAGCTGCAGCGCGATACCGTCAAGGACCAGGCCAACGCCCAGTTCAAGGACATCACCGTGCCGCGCTTGGGCGCCGAGTGGGACGTGAACCAGCATCTCACCCTGCGCGGCGGCGTGGCGTTCCAGGAATCACCGCTGGAGAGCATCCGCACCGAGGATGTGAACTACCTGGATAACGACAAAGTGATCTTCGGCCTGGGTTCCTCGCTGGTGATCGACAACCCGCCGATTCTGGCCTACCCGATGCGTCTCGATTTCGGCTACCAGTTCCAGCAGTTGGAAGACCGCGATTTCGAATTGACCAGCAGCCGGCCGGGCGTGACCAACCCCTTTGCCACCGTGACCGCGGGCGGCGAAGTTCATGTGTTCAGCGGTTCCCTGACGCTTAAGTTCTAGGAGGTGCGCCATGCGCTATAAAGCTCTAATAACACTGACCGCGGCGGCGACCCTGTTCGGCTGCGGCGGTGACGACAGCGGCGACAACCCCAACGTGCCGGATTTGCGCGCACCGGAATCCGGCAACGCGGCGCTGTTTTTCACCTATCCGTTGGATGACCAGCAGGACGTGGCGCCCAACGCCCCGGTGGTGTTCAACTTCGGCGCCGCCTTGCAGGTGGCGCCGTCCAACTTCCAGTTCACCGACGCCAACGGCGACCCGGTGCCGTTCGAGTTCAGCCTGGTCGACGACGGCCGCGGCGTGGTGCTGCGCCCCCAGGAGAAACTGGACCCGATCGCCGACTACCAGGTGGTGCTGCAAGGCATCGACGCCAATGGCGAAGAGGTGGGGCTGCCCGACGGCGCGCTGAATTTCACCACCCGCGCCGCGCTGGACGGCGCCGTGGACCTGCAGAAAGAAAGCCCGGACTTTGAAGTGGCGTCGATCTTCCCGGACGACGAGACCCAGTTCAAAACCATGGACTTCTCCGCGTTCCGCCTGCGCACCAGCCATCCGATGGACGAGGAGACCGTGGTCTACGGCGACACCGTGTCCCTGACCCGCGACGGCGAACTGGTGCCGGCGGTGCTGCTGTCGGCCGGCAACGCCCTCACCGTGGACCCGGTGGACGACATGACCCCCGGCGCTGAGTACCTGCTGAGCGTGGACGGCGTGGTGAGCCGCTTCGGCGACCCCATTGCGTCCTTTGAGCGCACCGTGACGCCGATCAAGACCAGCTCGCCCACCGGCAAACGGGAGACCCTGGTCACCGAGGTGCCGGCGGCGGACCCGAACCTGAGCTGCCTGGCCGACAACGTGCGCGTGTCGCCGCTGACCGGCGAGCCGATCAACTGCGTGCCGGTGATCGGCACCCTGCTGGAAGACCAGACCGTCTCCAAGCAGACCGGCAACGTGTTCGGCGAGCTGGCGTTCCCGCCCGCGTTCCCCGACGTGACCCCGCTGCGCGTGGCACGCGGTTCCCGGCTGGTGGGCGACGCCCTGGAAGTCCTCGTCGGCGGCCAGGTGCCGGTGGGCTTTAACTCCGGCGACGTAACCGTGGAAATGGTCGCCGACGCCACCGGTTACCTGTTCCCCAACCCCACCTCGGCTTCCCCGAACGCGGCCAAGAACCTGCGTCTGTTCCTGGATCTGTCCACCACCACCGACGATGCCCGGGCCAACGGCGCGTTCACCCAGAACCTGCTGCATGTGGAACTGGTGGGCCGCGCCATCGTGCGTGACGGCGTGCTGCGCGCCGACGCCATCAGCGTGGTGGAACCGCGCGTGCTCGGCGTGGAGGACAACTACGGTCTGCTGAGCTTCCGCATGGAGTCCTACCGCGACCAGACCACCGCCCCGGACCCGCTGGATGATCAAACCCGCCCGATGCTGCAGGCGTTGACCCAGGACGACGGCAGCCGGCAGCTGTCCTGGCAGCCCGGCGAGTTCGCCGACCGCATGGTCCCCGGCGAGCCCATCGTACTGCTGTTCACCGAAGCGCTGGACCCGAACAGCATCGTCGAGGGTGTCAGCCTGCGCCTCACCAAGGGCGGCATGGACGAGCCTTTTTCCTGGAAACTGGACGGCAACGCGCTGGTGATCACCCCGGACGACCCGGTGGATTACGGTGTGGAGTACGTGGTCGAGACCACCACGGACATCACCGACCTGAGCGGCAACCCGCTGATGAACCTGAACCCGCTCGACGGCACCAATCAACTGACCTTCACCCTGCCCACCTACGTGGAGGGCGAGGACGTGCAGCGCGGGCCGTTCGCCACCACCGTCTACCCTGGTTTCCCCTGCGCCACCAGCGACGAGCTGGATCTCAACGCCTTCGGCGGCATGGGTAGCCAGGGGGTGTGCGTGTCCTCCAGCCCGGAAAGCGAGCAGGTGGAAGTGGACCGCATGCCGATTACCGACATGCCCGCCAACCGCGCCATCCGCGTGCGCTTCTCCCAGAATATGGACCCGGCGTCCATCGAGCTGGGCCGCACCTTTATCGTCGAGGAGGTGGACGGTGGCGCCGTGGAAGGCAGCCTTGAGGTGGGCGTGCGGCACCTGACCTTCACCCCGGATCAGCCCTGGGAAGCGGGCACCCTGTACCGCTACACCCTAGCCTCGGAAACCAGCGGCTGCGCCAGCGCCATCTGCTCCGAGGACCAACTCCCGCTGCAGACCGCGCTGCTGCTTGGCAACGAGAGCGACCAGGGCGGCCCGAACATGGACATCCTGTTCCGTGGCGCGGCCGCCACCGACAATGTGTTCCAGGAGCTGAACAACCTGCCCAGCGTGGACGTGAATTACAACTTCGCCATCGACGGCGGTGAATCGCCGGTTACCGACGACAACCTGCCGGTACCGCCCAACGCCACCCGCATTCTGCCCAACCAGGGCGGCGCAGGGGACGAAAATACCGGCGGCGGCCTGGTGACGGCGGCCAACACCGGTTGCGGCTTCGAAGGCGCACCCCCTTACTCCGAGGAAGACTTCGAGCAGTGCGACGCCCGCCGTCTACTGTATGCCGCCGGCGCCTTGAACACCGAGATTCTCGGTTTCGTCGAAGCGGAAGAGCTGCCGGATTACGTCGACTCCGACCGAGGCGGGGTGGCGGTCCGAATCCTGCCCACTACCTTGGGTCTGACCAACCTGGACGCCACCGCGGTGATCGGCGTGGACCTGAACGCGGCGGACGGCGAAACCACCCTGGCCACCCTGCCCGTCCTGGGCGATGCCCTGGATACGGTGCTGGAAGGTCTGGGCGATATTCCGTTGATAGGCGGCGTGCTGGACACCGTTCTAGGTCCAACACAGGATATCGGTCTGATCCCGATCGAAACCGCCACCGGACCCAATATCATGCGAGTGCGTTACGAGCCCGACGCCAACAATGAGCGAACTGAAGCGCCGGTGGGCTACATTGTTCCGGGCGACAACCCGGAAGCGGGCGATCTACCCAGGTTTGTCATTGAGTTCGATTTACTCTTCGATGCCCCGCAACTGTCGCTGCCTCTGGGCCTCGACCACAACGCCAAAGGCCTGCCCATCGGGCAAATAGTTCTGGAAGGCCCTATGGATTTCCTACCTGATGGCCGGTTGTTCATCAGCCTGAAAAGCCGGGAGCCCAAAGAAGTAAATCTTGATATTACATTGGGGCCATTGTCAGGAGGCCAGGTGCGGCTTCTTATCCCAGAACAAGGCATCAACTTGAGCTACCAGAGCGTTTCCATCAAGAAGAGCGCTCAACAGAATTGATCTGCCTTCATGGTCAGTGAAGTGATGGGGCCCGCCAGGGCCCCTTTTTTATCGACGCACCGGGGTGTGCGCCGACGCCGCACTTACTCCCAGAATTTGTACCAGGGCTTGTTCCCTTCGCCGTTATCGGCATTGGCATTAGCGTTCTGTGACGCTTCAATGCCCCGCTCACTGGCCTTCACTTCACCGCTGACTCTGGCGTTGGCCGCCGCGTCGCGGTTTGATTCGGCCTGCTCTTGCATCGCCTCCCGGCGCTCGCGGGCGTCTTCCCTGGCAGCCTCGGCACGGGCTTCGGCCTCTTCACGCTGCGTTTCAGCGCGTTCTTTCACTTCTTCGCGTTTGGCTTCGGCTTTGTCCCGCTCCGCTTCGGCGCGCTCTTCGGCCTTCTCGCGTTGCGCTTCGGCCCGTTCCTTGGCTTTTTCACGCTTGGCTTCCGCTTTCTCGCGCTGCGCCGCGGCTTTATCGCGCTGCGCCGCGGCTTTCTCGCGAGCCTGCTCCGCGCGGGCTTCCGCGTCCCTCTTCATGCCGTCCCGTTGTTCCTCAAGACGCTTCTCGGCACCACTGGTGTCCACCCGGACACCGGTCTCGGCGTTAACGCCCAGGGTGGCGTCCGCCGCGAACGCGGGCATGGAAAGCACCAGCACCAGGGGCGATACCGCTAAAAGTATCCTTTTCATAAACCGCTCCTTTTTCACGATCGTAAGTCAAGTAAGTACTCCTAACCGCACGGACGGTCCGTACGGCGGAGCGCACCCTAGCATTGAAATGCGTTTTGTTTTGAAAGGAAAAAGCGGAAGAACGTAAAAGTGGGGACTGCTTCCGCCCACGGCCGGCGGCCTGGGCGTTTTTCAAACAAAAAACGGGCCGCGTCGCGACCCGTTCCGCCTTGCCAGTCCGGCGCGACGGCGTTCGCCGCCGCCCGGACGTGACCTTACTGCTGCTTCTGAGTAGCCTTGTTGTACTCTTTCTGGACGTTATCGGGATCGTCCATGTGCTTACGCTCTTCCAGGTAGTCGCCGCCCTCTTTCTTCATGCTGTCGGCCTTCCCTTCGGCGTTGCGCTTTTCCTGCATGGCCTTCTCGTACTGCTTGTTGACGCGATCAGGGTCGTCGATGTTCTTGCGCTCTTCGGAGTAATCCGGGTTGGGCGCGGCGTCCTTGTTACGGTCGCCCATGGCCTCGTCCTGCATCGCCTTTTTGTACTCGCGGTCGATCTGCTCGCTGGTGGACTCCGCCATAGCGGCGGGCGCGGCCAGCACGCCGGCCAGCGCGAAGGTGCAGGTCAGCAGTGCGGATTTCTTGATGGTACCCTTCTTGATGGTTTTCATTACTTTTCTCCTTGTCTCACGACAGATGGTCTCGCGACCGGTAAAAATATGAATTCAGTAGCCCTAAAATGGGCCAAACGGGGGGATATTCAAGTGAAGAAAAGTAATTCTGGGCCGCATTTAAAACAATTTTAATTATAGAACGCCGTTCAGGGGTCGTATCCCCAGGGCTGGCGGGCCCTTTCCTTGACCGCTTCGTGGCGTTGCCGGGCTTCGATGTCGCGGCGTTCCAGCCGCTCCTGAACCGCGCGGCGGTTCTCGCGGGTCCGGGTGTCCAGCTCACGGGAGCGGCGGTCGACGTCTTCGCGGACGGTCTCGCGGCGCTCCTGAAGGCGCTGGTCCAGATCGTCCGCCGGACCGGCGACCGGGGTGCCCAGGGCGGCCAGCGCGATCAGGGTGGCGAGGCAGGGTCTCAGACCGTTCATCGGTGTCTCCGTTAGCGTACTCGCTTCATTGTGCGCCACCCCGGTTAACGGCGCGCGAAGACCTGCCCAGCCGCCGCTATTCCGCTAAGTAACGATCAATGATCCGCAGTATTTTTTCCCGGTATTCCTCGTGTTCATTGGCAAGGTGGTGGCGGGCGCCGTTGAGCATGTGCACGTCCGGCTCCTGAAACTTGTCGCGAATCACGCCCAGGTTGTGACGCCAGTCCACGGTCTCGTCCCGGTCGCCCTGGATCACCACCGGGGATATTTTCACCCGGTTGGCCGCTTCGAAACCGGGGATCCATTTTTTCAGGGCGGTCACCCAGCCGGCCGGTAACCGGTGGTACTGCAACGGGTCCTTGTTCTCCAGAAAATCGAGAAAGTCCGCGTCGCCGGAATTCACCGTGAACACCCGTTTGATGGACTTCGCGAACGGGCGCACCAGGGTGTGCAGCCAGCGCGCGGTGCTCCATTTGAAAGGCCGCACCAGCGGCGCCAGCAGAATAATCTGCTCAAAGGGACTGTCGTCCGCGTCGAAACCGTGGTGCAGCAGGTAGTCCATGACGATGGCGCCGCCGGTGCTCTGCGCGATCACATGCCAGGGCCGGGGGAAGTCGTTGCCGGCCTGCTCCAGGCATTGCTCCAGCACTTCGCGGTAGATGCGGAAGTCCTGGATTGCGGCGCGCGGACCTGAACTCAGCCCGTGGCCGGGCAGGTCGTAGGCGAGCACCGCGTAGCCCAGTTCCAGCACATGGGCGATCAGATGCTGGTACAGCCCCACATGGTCGAAGTAGCCGTGGCAGATCAGCACCGTGCCACGGGCCACCGCCGGCCGCCAGCCGTGCACGCTGATGGTGTGTCCGGCGGCCTCGAAGTAGCCGAAGCCGTGCTCCAGGTCCGGTAGCCGGCTGCTGAAATCCAGGCCGTAGTACTCCGCGTAGCGCCGGCTCACCTCGTCCAGGGGGTCGAACGCCTGCCAGTTGAGCGGCCGCCAAGAGCGGGTGATTTCTTCGCGGGAAAACGGAAACGGCATGGTGTTTGGGCAAAGCTGGAAAATGAGGCTCTGATGATAACAACCGCAAAGCCCTCGACGAAGCAGTCTTTGTGGGAGCGGGCCTTGCCCGCGAAAGGGAGCGCAGCTCCCGGTCGGATGCCAGAGACATCTCTGACGTCAGCACCAACCACGTCTCTGGGATCCTGCCGGCCGGCTTTGCCGGCCTTTCGCGGGCTGGGCCCGCTCCCACAAACTCGCTCGCACAGCGGGGCGCATAAAAAAGCCCCGGTCGGGGACCGGGGCCAGGCTCAAGGCAGATGTTCGGGTTGGCTTAGCTCTGGTTGAGCTCGCGGTTGATGTTTTCCAGGCTGTCCAGGTTCTTACGCTGCTCCAGGTAGTCCTGGTTGCGGCCCTGGGGGTTGCCTTCGGCTTTCACCACGGCGCGCTGTTCCTGGATGTCCTGGAACTGGGCGGCGATGAAGTCGGCCTGGTCCAGGTTTTCGCGGGCGGCCAGGTAATCCACCGGCGCGCGGCCGCTGTCACGGGCCTGGCGACCCTGCTCCACCGCCTGCTGGTAGGCGGCGTTGATGTTCTCGAAGCTGTCCATGTTCTGGCGCTCGCTGAGGTTCTGGGCGAAAGCCGGGGCGGCGCTCAGGCTCAGGGCGGCGGCAACTGCGGATGCGATGATTGCGTTTTTCATGGTCCTTTCCTCACTCATTCGGTCGTTCCAAATGCGTGGCGGGGCCCTGTGTCTGCTTGGTCTCCCACGCTTGATGGGGACCATTATGTTGACTGGTTACGATATTGTCAACTTGTAACCTGTTAACCTTTCGCTATCGCCGCGATAGCCGTCACCCGCGTCGCCGGCGCCGCCGGTCAGGGCGCCAGGCTGCGCAGGATCAGGCCGGTTACCGCCGCCAGGTTGCGCTTCAACTCGTCCGGGTCGTTGAGTTCCAGCAACACCGGATGGCCGTACACCGCCGCGGTCTTGCGGATCGCGATGGTCACTTCGTCCAGCGGCGTCTTGCGCTCGAACTCACCGCTTTCGCGGCCGTCGGCGACGATGCGGCGGATCGCCTCATAGATAATGTCGTCGTGCACGCTCATGTGGTGCCACTGGTTTTCGATCGCCACCACCACGATGTCGTGCATGCGCCGCTCCTTGAGGAACAGCTCCAGACCCTTCTCCAGAAGGCAATCGAGCAGATCGCGCAGGCGCTGGGTGGCGCTGTCGTCGCGCTCGGCGATCTCCTTCAGGGCGACGTCGATCTTGGCCAGGGTCATGGCGCACACCGCTTCGCCGATCGCCTGTTTGGAGTCGAAGAAGCGGTACAGGTAGGCGCTGGAGACCCCCACCGCCTTGGCGATGTCGGTGACCGAGGTCTTGCGGTAACCGTGGGCGCTGAACAGCTCGTTGGCGAGCTCCAGTATCTGGTCGCGCCGTTCGTGTTCCGCCGGGCCGCGCTGCCCGGCCGGGTTGTTGTCCGTCATGGTGCTCTCCCGGTGCTCGTCGGCACCTTGTCAAACGACGTCGTCCGGGACGTCATATTCAAGTAATAAATATTGTTATATGTAACTTTGGGTAAGCATAGCATAACAGCGCCCCTCTGCACGGCCCCCTCACGCCCGGCGACGATAATCTGCGCCCATATCCACCGTCACGGAGCGCCCCATGCAACTCACCGAAGCCGACCTGGCGGCCTGGCCCCGGCGCCGGCGCGCCGCCCTGGTGAACAGCCTCTCCGGGTTCAAGAGCGCCAATCTGCTCGGCACCCGGTCCGCCGGCGGCCAGGAAAACCTGGCGATAATCAGTTCCGTGTTCCATCTGGGCGCCGACCCGGCGCTGGCCGGCATGATTCTGCGTCCCCATTCCGTGGACCGGCACAGCCTGGAGTACCTGCTGGAGACCGGCGTCTACACGCTGAACCAGGTGCACGAGGGCATCCACGCCGCCGCCCATCAGACCAGCGCGCGCTACCCGCGGGCGGTGTCGGAGTTCGACGCGGTGGGCCTGACACCGGAGTACCGGCACGGCTTCGCCGCGCCCTTCGTGGGCGAGTCGCGGATTAAGCTGGGGTTGCGGCTGGAAGCGAGCCAGACGCTCAAGGTCAACGACACGGTGCTGGTGATCGGCCGTATCGAGCAGATTCTGGTGGCGGAGGACGCCTGGGTGGGCGAGGACGGCTACCTGGACATCGAGGCCGCGGGCACCGTGGCGGTGAGCGGCCTGGACGGCTACCACCGCGCCACGCGGCTGGCGCGGCTGCCCTACGCCAAGCCGTGAGGCCGCGGTGCCGGCGGGTTACTTGATGCGCGGGTCCATTTCGCCGGCTTCGTAGCGCTGGTACATGGTTTCCAGGCTGATCGGCTTGATCTTGTCCGCGTTGCCGGCGGTGCCGAAGGCTTCGTAGCGGGCGATGCAGATATCGCGCATGGCCGACACGGTTTCCTTGAGGAATTTGCGCGGGTCGAACTCGGCCTTGTTGTGGGCCAGGAAGCGACGCACCGCGCCGGTGGAGGCCAGACGCAGATCGGTGTCCACGTTCACCTTGCGCACGCCGTGCTTGATGCCTTCCTGGATCTCCTCCACGGGCACGCCGTAGGTCTCCGGAATCTCGCCGCCGTACTCGTTGATGATCTGCAGCCATTCCTGGGGCACCGAGGAGGAGCCGTGCATCACCAGGTGGGTGTCCGGGATGCGCGCGTGGATCGCCTTGATCTGCTCGATGGCGAGGATGTCGCCGGTGGGCGGGCGGGTGAACTTGTAGGCGCCGTGGCTGGTGCCGATGGCGATGGCCAGGGCATCCACCTTGGTGCGCTTGACGAAGTCCGCCGCCTCTTCCGGGTCGGTGAGCATCTGGTCGTGGGTCAGGGTGCCGGAGGCGCCGATGCCGTCTTCTTCGCCGGCCTGGCCGGATTCCAGCGAGCCCAGGCAGCCCAGCTCGCCTTCCACGGACACGCCGCAGGCGTGGGCCATGTCCACGGTGCGACGGGTCACGTCCACGTTGTACTCATACTCGGTGGGGGTCTTGCCGTCCTCGCCCAGGGAGCCGTCCATCATCACCGAGGAGAAGCCCAGCTGGATCGAGCGCTGGCACACCGACGGGCTGGTGCCGTGGTCCTGGTGCATGACCAGCGGGATGTGCGGAAACTCTTCCGTGGCGGCCAGAATCAGGTGACGCAGGAAGGGCGCGCCGGCGTACTTCCGGGCGCCGGCGCTGGCCTGCACGATCACCGGTGAATTGGTCTGGTCGGCGGCCTCCATGATGGCGCGCATCTGTTCCAGGTTGTTCACGTTGAAGGCCGGCACGCCGTAGCCGTGTTCGGCGGCGTGGTCCAGCAGTTGACGCATGCTGATCAGTGCCATGATGTCTTCCCTTTCGTCTTCGGAGCGAAATGTAGGTGGTGTATTAGTCCCGGGCGCGCTGTTCCAGCACCGCCACCGCCGGCAGGGTCTTGCCTTCCACGAACTCCAGGAAGGCGCCACCACCGGTGGAAATATAGCTGATATCGTCGGCGATGCCGTACTTGTCCACGGCCGCCAGGGTATCGCCCCCGCCGGCGATGGAAAACGCTTCGCTGTCGGCGATCGCTTCGGCCAGCTCGCGGGTGCCTTCGCCGAACTGGTCGAATTCGAACACGCCCACCGGGCCGTTCCAGATGATGGTGCGGGCCTCTTTCATCAGCGCCGCGAACACATGGGCGGTCTGCGGGCCGACGTCGAGAATCAGGTCGTCCTCGGCCACGTCGTCCACCTTCTTGGTGGTGGCTTCGGCGTCCTCGGCGAAGGCCTTGGCCACCACCACGTCCACCGGCAGCGGAATGTGGACTTTTTCCGCCAGCTTCTGCGCCGCCGGAATCAGGTCTTTTTCACACAGCGACTTGCCCACCGGGTGACCGGCCGCCGCCAGGAAGGTGTTGGCAATGCCGCCACCGACAATCAATTGATCCACTTTATCGGCCAGGGCGTCCAGCACTTCCAGCTTGGTGGACACCTTGGAGCCGCCGACGATGGCCACCAGCGGCTTGGCCGGTTCCAGCAGCGCCTTGCCGAGGGCGTCCAGCTCGTTGGCCAGCAGCGGGCCGGCGCAGGCCACCGGGGCGAAACGGGCCACGCCGTGGGTGGAGGCCTGGGCGCGGTGGGCGGTGCCGAAGGCGTCCATCACATAGACGTCGCACAGCGCCGCCATGCGCTTGGACAGCGCCTCGTCGTCTTTCTTTTCGCCCTGGTTGAAGCGCACGTTTTCGCACAGCACCACCTGGCCGTCTTCCAGGTCGACGCCGTCGAGCCAGTCCTTCGCCAGCGGCACCTCCTGGCCCAGCAACTGACCGAGGTGCTCCGCCACCGGCTTGAGGGAGTACTGTTCTTCGTACTCGCCCTCGGTGGGCCGGCCCAGGTGCGAGAGCAACATGACGCGGGCGCCGGCTTCCACGGCGTGGCGGATGGTCGGCAACGAGGCGCGGATGCGGGCGTCGCTGGTGACCTTGCCGTCCTTCACCGGCACGTTGAGATCTTCGCGGATCAGCACCCGTTTACCCTTCAGGTCCAGGTCGGTCATGCGTTTGAAGTTCATCGTCTTGCTACCTCGTTAATGATCACTGGGCACCGGCCAGTGCCGCCACCCAGTCGAGCAGGCGGTTGGCGTAGCCCCATTCGTTGTCGTACCAGGCCACCACTTGCACCATTTCGCCCTGCACCCGCGTCTGCGTGGCGTCAACGATGGCGGATTCGGCCCGGTGATTGAAATCCACGCTCACCAGCGGCTCGTCGTTGTAGCCGATCAACCCGGGTTGTTGCTGGGACAGGGCCCGCAGCCAGGGGTTCAGGGCTTCCGGCGGCGGGGTGCGGTCGAGCAGCAGGGTGAGCTCCACCATGGCCACGTTGAGCGTCGGCACGCGGATCGAGTGGCCGGTGATGCGGCCGTCCAGGGCCGGCAGCACGTTCTGCACCGCCTTGATGGCGCTGCTGGTGGTGGGAATGATGTTCTGGGCGCCGGCGCGGCCGCGGCGCGGGTCCCGGTGCACATGGTCGAGCAGGGTCTGGTCCGAGGTGTAGGCGTGGATTTCCTTCATCAACGCCTGACGGACGCCGAACTCCCGGTCCAGGGCCGCCAGCACCGGGGCGATGCAGTGGGTGGTGCAGGACGCCGCCGACAGCACCCGGCTGTCCGGCTTGAGCGCCTCGTGATTGACGCCGTAGACGATGGTCTGGTCGGCGTAATCGAACGGCACCGCGCCGACGATCACCCGGCCGGCGCCGGCGGTCAGGTGGCGGGCGGCGTCATCGCGGGCGCGGAAGCCGCCGGAGCACTCCAGCACCACGTCCACGCCCAGCTCCGCCCAGGGCAGTTGCTCCGGTTCCGGCTCGCTGAACAGCCGCGGCGCCTGGTCGCCGATGCGCAGGCAGCCGTCCACCAACTCCGCCGGCGCGTTGAGCCGGCCGTGGGTGGTGTCGTAGCGGGTCAGGTAGAGCAGGTCCTCGGCCCGGCCCAGGTCGTTGATCGCCACCAGCCGCACGGGCAGGGCGTTGCCCGCCGCTTCCCGCTCCGCCAGGGCGCGGACGAAGGAGCGACCGATGCGGCCATAGCCATTGATCGCGATCTTTAACATAGGGACCGAACGTCGGGCGCCGGACTCTGGGGTCTCAAATCACACTCTCCACGGCGGCCTGCACCGCCTCGGCGGTAATGTTGAAGTGCTTGTAGAGGTCGCCGGCGGGCGCCGAGGCGCCGAAGCCGGTCATGCCCACGATTTTGCCGTCCAGGCCGGTGAAGCGGTACCAGTAATCGGTGATGCCCGCTTCCACGGCCACCCGGGCGCGCACCGCCGCCGGCAGCACCGCTTCCTGGTAGTCGCTGCTCTGCGACAGGAAGGCGTCGACGCTGGGCATGGACACCACGCGCACGTTCTTGCCGGCGACGCCCAGGGCCTCGGCGGCCTGCACCGCCAACTCCACTTCCGAGCCGGTGGCGATGATAATCGCTTCGGGCTGGCCGTCGCCGGTCTGCAGCAGGGTGTAGCCGCCCTTGGCCACGTTGGCCAGCACCGTGTCGTCGCGGTCCATGCAGGGCAGACCCTGGCGCGAGAAGATCAGCGCGGTGGGGCCGTCGCCGCGCTTCACCGCGTGCTTCCAGGCCACCGCGGTTTCCACCGTGTCGCAGGGCCGCCAGGTGCTCAGATTGGGCGTCATGCGCAGGTTGGCGATCTGCTCGATGGGCTGGTGGGTGGGGCCGTCCTCGCCCAGACCGATGGAGTCGTGGGTGTAGACCAGGATGTTGGGCTGGTGCATCAGCGCCGCCATGCGCACCGCGTTGCGGGCGTATTCCATGAAGGTCAGGAAGGTGCCGCCGTAGGGGCGCAGGCCGCCGTGCAGGCAGATGCCGTTCATGGCGGCGGTCATGCCGAACTCGCGCACCCCGTAATGGATGTAGTTGCCGCTGCAGTCGTCGGCGCTGATCGAGGTGCAGCCTTTCCAGACGGTGTTGTTGGAGCCGCCCAGGTCGGCGGAGCCGCCGGTGAGCTCCGGCAGGCCCGGGCCGAAGGCGTCCAGGGTGTTCTGGCTGGCCTTGCGGCTGGCCACTTTTTCCTTGGCCTGCTGGCACTCGGCGATAAAGGCGTCGGCGCGCTGGTCGAAGTCCGCCGGCAGCTCACCGCGCATGCGGCGCAGGAATTCATCGGCCAGTTCCGGGAACTCGGCGCGGTAGGCGTCGAAGCGCTGCTGCCAGGCGGCTTCTTTCTCGGCGCCGGCGTCGTGGGCGTCCCAGGCGTTGCGGATCTCGTCGGGAATCTCGAAGGGGCCGTGCTTCCAGCCCAGGGCCTCGCGGGTGAGCGCCACTTCATCGTCGCCCAGGGCGGCGCCGTGGGACTCTTCCTTACCCTGCTTGTTGGGGCTGCCGAAACCGATGATGGTCTTGCAGCAGATCAGGGTGGGCTGGTCGGTGTTCTTGCGCGCGTTCTCGATCGCCAGCTTCACTTCCTGGGCGCTGTGGCCGTCCACATTGGGGATCACGTGCCAGCCGTAGGCGCGGAAGCGCTCCACGGTGTCGTCGGTGAACCAGCCTTCCACCTCACCGTCGATGGAGATGCCGTTGTCGTCGTAGAAGGCCACCAGCTTGCCCAGCCCCAGGGTGCCGGCCAGGGACGCGGCTTCATGGGAGATGCCCTCCATCATGCAGCCGTCACCCATGAAGCAGTAGGTATTGTGGTCGACGATGGCGTGGCCGTCGCGGTTGAACTGGGCGGCCATCATCTTCTCCGCGATGGCCATGCCCACGGCGTTGGCGAACCCCTGGCCCAGCGGGCCGGTGGTGGTCTCGATGCCGGGCGCGTCGCCGAATTCCGGGTGGCCGGCGGTGGGGCTGCCGAGCTGCCGGAAGTTTTTCAGATCGTCCAGGCTGACGCCGTAGCCGGTCAGGTGCAGCAGGCTGTAGAGCAGCATGGAGCCGTGGCCGTTGGAGAGCACGAACCGGTCGCGGTCGACCCAGTGCGGGTTGGCCGGGTTGTGCTTCAAGAAGCCGCGCCACAGCACTTCGGCGATATCCGCCATGCCCATGGGGGCGCCCGGGTGACCAGACTTGGCTTTCTGTACCGCATCCATGCTCAGGGCACGGATAGCATTGGCGAGATCACGGGCAGCGGGGGCTGACGACATGCACGGCTCCTGAACGATTTTTGACCAGAGGTGTGAAAAGGGGCGCTATTGTCGCCCAAGCCCGGGGCGGGGGCAAACTCTGGAACCTATATCAATATCTTTTGATGCAGCCCCCGAGGTCCGCTACACTCGCCTCCATGTCTTTACACCCGGCACCGCAGGAACAGGATCTGGACAGCCTGGCGGCCTTTCTGAAGGCGGCCGGCGAACCGCTGCGCCTGGAGGTTCTGCAGGTGCTGGGCCAGAACAGCTTCGGGGTGCTGGAGCTGTGCGAAATCATGGCGATCAAGCAATCGGGCATGAGCCACCATTTAAAGGTGCTGGCCCAGGGCGGCCTGGTGGAGCGCCGCCGGGAGGGCAACTCGATCTTCTACCGGCGCCGCCTGCCGCCGTCGGACGCCGCCACCGGGCCGCTGCAGAGCGCCCTGTTCGAGCGACTCGACGCCACGCCGGCGGACCCGGTCACCCGGCAGCGGCTGGCCGGCGTGCAGGCGCAGCGCGCCGCCCAGAGCCGGGCGTTTTTTGCCCGGCACGCGGACGACCTGGCCCGGCATCAGGATTTGATCGCCGAGCACGACCAGTACGCGGAGCAGGCCTGTGAGTTGCTGGATCGGGCCGCCGACAACCGGGAACCCGGCGAACGGCGCGGCATCGCGCTGGAGATCGGCCCCGGCGAGGGGCGCTTCCTGGCGCCGCTGGCGAGCCGCTTCGAGCGGGTGCTGGCGCTGGATAACGCCGAGGTGATGCTGGCCCGGGCCCGGGAACGGGTGGCCGGCCAGGGGCTGGACAATGTGGAGCTGGTGTTGGGGGAGTGGCCGGAACACGGCGCCCTTTTACCCCGGGTCGACGCGGTGGTGGTCAATATGGTGCTGCACCACCTGCCCTCGCCCTCCGCCGCCCTGGAGGCGGCGGCCCGGCAATTGAACGACGGCGGCGTATTGGTGATCACCGATCTGTGCCGCCACAACCAGCGTTGGGCGGTGGACGCCTGCGGGGATTTCTGGCTCGGTTTCGAAGAAGCCGACCTGGTGAGTTGGGCCGGCCGCGCCGGCCTGGTATTGCGCGAGAGCCTGTTTCTCGCCATGCGTAACGGTTTTCAGGTGCAGGTGCGCAGCTTTCAGCGCGTCACCGCGCATCCATCAAAAAGGGAGCAATCCGGTAATGAGTGAATACAGCATCTTTACCTCCGAGTCGGTCTCCGAAGGCCATCCGGATAAAATGGCCGACCAGATCTCGGACGCGGTCCTCGACGCCATCATCGCCGACGACCCCCACGCCCGCGTGGCGGTGGAGACCATGGTCAAGACCGGTATGGCCATCGTTGCCGGCGAAGTGCGCACCAGCACCTATGTGGAACTGGAAGACATCGTCCGCCAGGTGATTCTCGACATCGGCTACGACAGCTCCGACGTGGGCTTCGACGGCGCCACCTGCGCGGTGCTCAACGGCATCGGCAAGCAGTCCGCGGACATCGCCGTGGGCGTCGACGAAGCCGAGAACAAGGAACAGGGCGCCGGCGACCAGGGCCTGATGTTCGGCTACGCCACCAACGAGACCGACACGCTGATGCCGGCCCCGATCTACTTCTCCCACCGGCTGGTGGAGCGCCAGGCGGAGCTGCGCAAGAGCGGCCGGCTCGGCTGGCTGCGCCCGGACGCCAAGAGCCAGGTAACCCTGCGCTATGAAAACGGCAAGCCGGTGGCGGTGGACGCGGTGGTGCTGTCCACCCAGCACTCCCCGGACATCAAGCTGGCGGATCTGCGCGAAGCGGTGATGGAAGAGATCGTCAAGCCCGTGCTGCCGTCCGAATGGCTGCACGGCGACACCCAATACCACATCAACCCCACCGGCAACTTCGTGATCGGCGGGCCGATGGGCGACTGTGGCCTCACCGGGCGCAAGATCATCGTCGACACCTACGGCGGCATGGCCCGCCACGGCGGCGGCGCCTTCTCCGGCAAGGACCCGTCCAAGGTGGACCGTTCCGCGGCCTACGCCGGCCGCTACGTGGCCAAGAACATCGTCGCCGCCGGCCTGGCCGACAAGTGCGAGATTCAGATCAGCTACGCCATCGGCGTGGCCGAGCCGACCTCTATCTCGGTGAACACCTTCGGCACCGGCAAGCTGGACGACAACCGCATCGCCGCCCTGGTGCGCGAGCACTTCGACCTGCGCCCGCGCGGCATCATCGAGATGCTCGACCTGCGCCGGCCGATCTACCGGCCCACCGCCAGCTACGGCCACTTTGGCCGCGAAGGCTTCAGCTGGGAAAACACCGACAAAGCGGCCGCCCTCAAAGCGGCGCTTTAAACGCATACCACCACACCCCCGAGGGGCGCTGCAGCGGACAACCGCGAGGCTCGGGGGCAGGGTGAGACACGATAACGGCGCCCATTCGCTAACCACGAATGGAGAGACCCATGAACGCAAAAGCGGAAACGCTGCAGGACTATAAAGTCGCGGATATTTCCCTGGCCAAGTACGGCCGCGCGGAAATCGACATCGCCGAAACCGAAATGCCGGCGCTGATGGCGATCCGGGAAAAATACCGCGCCGAACAGCCGCTCAAGGGCGCGCGCATCATCGGCTGCATCCACATGACCATCCAGACCGCGGTGCTGATCGAAACACTGAAGGCGCTGGGCGCGGAAGTGCGCTGGTCCTCGTGCAACATCTTCTCCACCCAGGACCACGCCGCCGCCGCCATGGCCGCCGCCGGCGTGCCGGTGTTCGCCTGGAAAGGCGAGACCGAGGAAGAGTACATGTGGTGCATCGAGCAGACCTGCCGCGACGGCGAAGGCAACCTGTGGGACGCCAACATGATTCTGGATGACGGCGGCGACCTGACCGGCTACATCCACGAGACCTACCCGGAGATGCTGGACAAGATCCACGGCATCACCGAAGAGACCACCACCGGCGTGCACCGCCTTTACGAGATGCTCAAGCAGGGCACCCTGAAAGTGCCGGCGGTGAACGTCAACGACTCGGTCACCAAGAGCAAGAACGACAACAAGTACGGTTGCCGTCACTCGCTCAACGACGCCATCAAGCGCGCCACCGACCATCTGCTGTCCGGCAAGAAGGCGCTGGTGATCGGCTACGGCGACGTGGGCAAGGGCTCCGCCCAGTCCCTGCGCCAGGAAGGCATGATCGTGAAGATCACCGAGATCGATCCGATCTGCGCCATGCAGGCCTGCATGGACGGCTTCGAAGTGGTCAGCGCCTACAAGGACGGCGTCAACGACGGCACCGAAGCCTCCATCAACAAAGAGCTGCTGGGCACCACCGACATGCTGGTGACCACCACCGGTAACTACGACGTGTGCGACGCCAACATGCTCAAGGCGCTGAAGAAGGGCGCGGTGGTCTGCAACATCGGCCACTTCGACAACGAAGTGGACACCGCCTTCATGCGCAAGACCTGGGAATGGGAAGAAGTGAAGCCGCAGGTGCATAAAGTGTGGCGCGACAAGAAAAACCAGGACTTCCTGCTGCTGCTCTCGGAAGGCCGCCTGGTCAACCTGGGCAACGCCACCGGTCACCCCAGCCGCATCATGGACGGCTCCTTCGCCAACCAGGTGCTGGCGCAGATGTACCTGTTCGACCAGGGCTACGCCGGTCACTCCGACACGGTGAAGGAGAAGATGCTCAAGGTGGAAGTGCTGCCCAAGCATCTGGATGAGGAAGTGGCCCGCTACATGGTGCAGGGCTTCGGCGGTGTGGTCACCCAACTCACCGACAAGCAGGCCGGCTATATCGGCGTGGACGTCAACGGCCCCTTCAAGCCGGACCACTACAAGTACTAAGGCGTTTTTGAATCATGTCCAAACGCATCAGCTTTGAGTTTTTCCCGCCCAAGACCGAGCAGGGGCGGGAAAAACTCCTGAACACCCAGCAAAAGCTGCTGGCCAAGAAGCCGGAGTTTTTCTCCTGCACCTTCGGCGCCGGCGGCTCCACGCGGGACTACACCCGGCAGATGGTCGGCCTGCTGCGCGAGCAGCACGCCGACACCGCGCCGCACCTGAGCTGCATCGGCCAGAGCCGTGACGAGATCATGGAACTGGTCAACGGCTACAAGGAAAGCGGCGTGCGCCGCATCGTGGCGCTGCGCGGCGACCTGCCCTCCGGCATGGGCTACGCGCAGAGCGAAGTGAAGTACGCCGACGATCTGGTGGCGTTGATCCGCGAGGAAACCGGCGACCATTTCCACCTGGAAGTGGCCGCCTACCCCGAGAATCACCCGCAGTCGCGCAGCTTCGACGATGATATCGCGCACTTTCAGCGCAAGATCAGCGCCGGCGCCGACAGCGGCATTACCCAGTACTTCTACAACGCCGACGCCTACGGCTACTACATGGACGAGCTGCGCCGGCGCGGTTGCGACGCGCCGGTCTACCCGGGCGTGATGCCGATTCTCAACGTCGCCAATCTGTTCCGCTTTTCCGATAACTGCGGCGCCGATATCCCGCGCTGGCTGCGCAGCCGCCTGGACGACATCCGCGACGACGAGCAGGCGGTGAAAGCGTTCGGCGAGGAAGTGGTGACCCGCCTCTGCGAGCGCCTGCTGGCGATGGGCGCCCCGGGCCTGCACTTCTACACCATGAACCAGTCCGGCCCGATTCTGCGGGTGCTGGATAACCTGGGGCTTTAAGCGTCAAGCTTTAAGCCGAAGGTCTGGACCGGGGAGTGTTGCAGGTCACACTTTTTACGCTAGACTGCGATGAAAAGGGGTGAATAATTATGAGAATCGGTCTGGTCGTTGATTCCGGCTGCGATCTTCCCAAATCCTTTATCGATGAACACGGCATTCTGATCCTCCCGGTCTCCATCCGGCTCGGGGATCAGATCATCGTTGATGAACGGGATCCGGAACGCACCCGTCAGTTTTACGCCACCGAGGCGTCCGAGAAAGCCCATGGCGCGGAATCCATCCCGTTCACCATGGAGCAGATCAAAGCGCTGTTCCTGGACAAGGTGGTGGTGGATTTCGACTACGCCCTGGTGCAGACGGTGCCGAAAAGCCGCAGCCCGATTTTCACCAACGCCACCGAGGCCTCCCACGCCATCCTGCGTGAGTACAAGCCGATCCGGAAGCAGGCCGGCGTGGAAGGGCCCTTCGCCCTGCGCGTCACTGACAGCCAGACCCTGTTCGCCGGCCAGGGCGCCCTGGCGGCGGAAACCATGCGGCTGATCCAAAGCGGCATGAAAATCACCGAAATCCGGCAAAGCGTGGAAGTGCTGGCCTCCAAGGCCACCGGCTACGCGGTGGTGCCGGACATCTACTACCTGCACAAGCGCGCCAAGAAACGCGGCGACAAGAGCGTCAGCTGGGCCGGCGCGATTCTCGGCAACGCCCTGGACATCAAACCGGTGCTCTGCGCCCGCCAGGACGAAACCTTCCCGGTGGCCAAGATGCGCGGCTTCGACGCCGGCGTGGAGGCCATGTTCCGGCACGGCGCCCGCTGCATCGAGCGCGGCCTGATGGCGCCGGTGGTGTGCGTGAGCTACGCCGGCGACGAAAGCCGCATCCGCCAGATGCCCGGCTTCGACCGCCTGGCCGAGGCCGCCAAGCGCCACAAGGTGGAGCTGCTGACCAGCAGCATGGGCCTCACCGGCGCGGTGAACATCGGCCCGGGCGCGCTCAGCATCGGCATGATCGTCGACGACCCCGCCTTCACCACCGAATAAACCGGTTGCTTGTGGGAGCGGGCCTGTGGGAGCTTGCCTTGCAAGCGAAAGGGAGCGAAGCTCCCGGCAGGATGCCAGAGACCTTTTTTGTTCTCCCTGTCAGAGCTCTCTGGAATCCTGCGGGGCAACCTTTGCCGGCCTTTCGCGGGCAGGGCCCGTTCCCACAAGGTCGCCACCCACATGGTCATTCAGCGGTCACCCTCACCCACCATTGATTGATTCGCGGTTAGCGTAATCCACAGTCATAACCGTGGAGCTCCTTGATGAGATTAACCCTGCTGTTTCTTTGCACGCTGGCGGTCACCGGCTGTGTGCGCCATCTGGGCGCGCCGGAGGGCGAGCCGCCGGCGCTGCCCGAGTTCGACGTCGCGGTGATCGAGGATCGGGTTTACACCCCCGACGACTGGCCGCAAACGCTACATGCGGACATCTACCGCCCGGAGCCACCCGGCCGGTATCCGACGGTGCTGGTGGTGCATGGCGGCGGCTGGGAACGGCGCTCGCCGGAGGACACGGCGGGGCTTGCCAGGCAACTGGCCGAGCAGGGCTTCGTGGCGGTGAACATCGAGTACCGCTTCGCGCCGGAGTACACCTTCCCGGCGCAGCTCCACGACCTGCAGATGGCGATGCGCTGGCTGCATGTGCACGCGGACGATTACGGCATCGACCGGTCGCGGGTGGGCGCCTGGGGCTATTCGTCCGGCGCCCACCTGGTGACGCTGCTGGCCACCGTGGCGGCGGACACGGACAGCCCGCTGAACGAACCCTACGGCGGCCCGGTGACCCGGCCGCGGGCGGTGGTGGCCGGCGGCACGCCCACGGATCTGCGCAAGTTCGAGGGCGGCACCCTGGTCCCGCAGTTCCTGGGCGGCCCGCAGGAGAGCAACGCCGCCACCTACGCGGCCGCCTCGCCGGTCACCCATGTGGGCGCCGACACGCCGCCGCATCTGCTCTATCACGGCACCCTGGATTCGGTGGTGCCGGTGGACCACGCGCAAGACTACCGCACCGCGCTCAACGCCAACGGCGTCGACAACGAACTGCTGCTGTTGCGCGGCAAGGGGCATGTGGCGGCGTTTCTGTTCGGCGGCGCCGCCGAGGACGCCGGCGCCTCGTTCCTGGCCCGCACCCTGACACCCGCCCATTAAAAAGCCCCGGGGAGAACCCCGGGGCTTGCTCACAACCCAAATATGCAAAAGATAGCGTTCCGCTAACTCGCCCACGCATTGTGGCGGCCCGCCCGGCGGAACGCTTGCACGCTTGTTTCCCGCCCCGTTGATGATTTGTCCCGCCGGCGTTTCCGCTCAGAGACTGAGCAGCCAATCGCGAAACTCCGGCCGCGACGGCCCGTCGCCGTCCGCCCGCGAGCGGCGGAGGCGGGCGGAGCGGCCCTGTTCCATGGCCTCGCCGGGGGTCATGCCGAAACGCTGGCGGAACAGCCGGCAGAAATGGCTCTGGCTGTCGAAACCGCACTCCAGCGCCACCTCCACCAGACGCCGTTGCCCCAGATCACGCTCGGCAAGCTCACGGAAGGCCCGGTCCAGGCGCTGTTCGCGGATATAGCCGGCGACGCCGCCGAACGGCTCGAACAGCCGGTACAGCCGGGTGCGGGAAAGGCCGAACCGCCGGCACAGCCGCGCCGGCCCCAGCCCCGGGTCGTCCAGGTTGTGAACGATGAAAGCGCGCACCGCGTCGCGGGCGGCGTCCTCGAACGGCATCGCCGCGTCTTCGCGCACCGGGCCCTGGCAGAAGGCGCCGGCCACCGCGCCCACCAGGGTGCGGTTGATGGCCGGCAGGTCGTCCACGGAGGCGTCCGCCAGCGACGTCCAGACACTGGACAGGTGGTTGGCGAGAATAGTGGCCAGCGGGGTGCCGGCGCGCAGCACCGTGCCCGGCCGGTAGTCGGCCGGTTTGGTGAGGGCGAAGAAGCGGTCTCGGGGGATCACCAGCGACAGGTTGCCGGAGCGCGGCGCCAGGGTTTCCAGGCCCAGCCCCATATCCAGCAGGCTGATGTCGCCCGGGCCCACCTGTACTTTGCGGTCACCGTTGTAACCCTGATAACCGCCGTGGGTATACAGCTGCACCAGTAGGTGATCGTCCGAGGTGCGCCGGTCGCGCTGGAAGTGCAGGGGCGTGAACTCACTGCGCGCGATCAGCGTCTGGCCGAGATTGAAACTCTCCAGCCGGCCCTGAAATTCCCGGCCGCCGGGTTCCCGGGCGGCGCGGCAATCGAACAGGGGCTCGACGCTCTGACGCCAGACTTCCAGGCGCTCATCACGGTCGAACTGAAGGGCATCAAGCTTATCGTGGGGAATTCGCTCCATGCCCGCATGCTAGAGCCTGAGGGGCGCTTTGTCTCGCCCGCCGTCAGTCCCAGTCCGGGGCGAAATCCGGGTCGGCGATACGCTCGTTCCGGTTCAGGGCCTCGATGGCGTCCATGTCCGCCTGCTCCAGCGTGATATCCAACGCCGCCATGTTGGCTTTCAGGTGCGCTTCCTTGGTGGACGAGGGAATCACCACGATGTCTTTCTGGTGCAGCCAGGCAAGCACCACCTGGGCGGCGGAGGCGTCGTACTTCTCACCCAGTTTCTTGAGGGTCGGGTCCTCCAGCACCTTGCCCACCGCCAGCGGCATGTAGGCGGTCACGGTGAGACCGGCACGCTGAATCGCGTCGACCACCTTGCGGTTGGTCAGGAAGGGGTGCACTTCCACCTGGTTGGTGACCAGTTCCTCGCCGCCGGGCACGCTGAGCGCCCGTTCCAGTTGCGCCACGGTGAAGTTGGAGACCCCCACGTTCTTGGCCAGGCCCTGCTTTTTGGCCTCGGCCAGGGCGCCGATGTATTCGTCCATGGGCACTTCGTCGTTGGGGCTCGGCCAGTGGATCAGGGCCAGGTCCACCGCGTCCACGCGCAACCGGTTCACGCTTTCCTGCAAACTTTGTAAAAGGTCGTCGTGCTGCAGCCGGTCGTGCCAGATTTTGGTGGTCAGGAAGACCTCGTCGCGGGGTACATCATGGGCGTCCAGGGCGGCGCCCACGGTCTCTTCGTTCTCGTACATCTGGGCGGTGTCGATGTGGCGGTAGCCCAGGTCCAGGGCCTTGTGGATGCTGCCCATCAGCGGCTCGCCCTTGAGCCGGAAGGTGCCCAGCCCCAGGGCCGGGAGGGTTGCCTTGGCCATGTTCTCTCCTTGCGTTCGTGGCTTGTCTGACCTCTACCTGATGATGGAGGCGGCCGCTTTCAAGCGCGGCCGTCCATGCCGGCCACCAGGAAGTCCACGAACTGGCGCACCTTGGGGGACAGATGCCGGTGGCGCGGATAGACCACCCAGACCGCCGTATGGGTGCAGGCGTGGGCGTCCAGCACCGACACCAGCTCGCCCCGTTCCAGGCCCTCGCGCACGTAGTAGTCCGGCAGCTGGGCCAGCCCCAACCCCTTGTGCACCGCATCCAGCAGCGCCAGGCCGGAATTGGCGCGCCAGTTGCCCTCCACCCGCCAGGCCCGGTGCTGGCCGTCCAGGTCGAAGGTCCAGTGGTCGGCGGAACCGAGCAGGCAGTTGTGGCCGGCCAGCTCACCCAGGGTGTGGGGCCGCGGGTGGCGCTGGAAATAGTCCGCCGAGCCCACCACGTACTCCCGGCGCGGGCACAGCTTGCGGGCGATCAGCGAGGAGTCGGGCAGGGCGCCGGTGCGCACCGCCACGTCGAAGCCTTCGTCGACGATGTCCACCGGCCGGTTGGTGAAGTCCATGCGCACCGACAATTGCGGGTGCTCGGCGAGGAAGTCGTTGACCAGCGGGGCGATGAATTTCTCGCCGAAGGTGGTGGCGCAGGTGAGTTTGAGCACGCCGGTGGGCCGGCGCTGGTAGTCGCTGATCGCGGTGAGCGCCTCCTGGAAACCGTCGAACAGCTGGGCGCAGTGCTCGAAATAGACCGCCCCGGCGTCGGTGAGCCGCAGGCGGCGGGTGGTGCGGTAGAGCAGCTGGGTGCCGAGCTGGGTCTCCAGACGCGCCACCAGACGGCTCACGTGGGAGCTGGAGACCCCCAGATTCCGGGCCGCGCCGGCGAAGGATTCGTGCCTCACCACCTCGACGAAGGCCTCGATGCGATCCCAGTGCTGCATTGTTGCTCCTGAGCAATAATCTATTGCGAAATAATGCCTTAAGAGGGCGAAGCGGCGCCAGTACACTGAACCCAAGAACCGACGTAAGACGTCCTGACTGTTACGGAGAAGAGCATGAAATCGAGAGCCGCCGTCGCCTGGGAAGCAGGCAAACCCCTGGTGATTGAAGAGATCGACGTGGCCGGCCCGAAAGCCGGTGAAGTGCTGGTGCAGATCGTCGCCACCGGCGTCTGCCACACCGACGCCTACACCCTGTCCGGGAAGGACCCGGAGGGGCTGTTTCCGTCCGTGTTCGGCCATGAGGGCGCGGGCATCGTCCAGGAAGTGGGCGAAGGCGTCACCAGCGTCAAACCCGGCGACCATGTGATTCCGCTCTACACCGCCGAGTGCGGCAAATGTAAGTTCTGCCTGTCCGGCAAGACCAACCTGTGCTCGGCGGTGCGCGCCACCCAGGGCCAGGGCCTGATGCCCGACGGCACCCGCCGCTTCTCGCTGAACGGCACCGAGCTGAACCACTACATGGGCACCAGCACTTTCTCCGAGTACACCGTGGTGCCGGAAGTGTCCCTGGCCAAGGTGAGCAAGGAAGCGCCGCTGGACAAGATCTGCCTGCTCGGCTGCGGTGTCACCACCGGCATCGGCGCGGTGCTGAACACGGCCAAGGTGGAGCCGGGCTCCACGGTGGCGGTGTTCGGCCTGGGCGGCATCGGCCTGTCGGTGATCCAGGGCGCGGTGATGGCCAAGGCGGAACGGATCATCGCCATCGACGTGAACAACGACAAAGAGAAGATCGCCCGCCAGTTCGGCGCCACCGACTTCATCAACCCCAAGGACTACAGCAACTCAATCCAGGAAGTGATCGTCGAGCTCACCGACGGCGGCGTGGACTATTCGTTCGAGTGCATCGGCAACGTCAACGTGATGCGCTCGGCGCTGGAGTGCTGCCACAAGGGCTGGGGCGAATCGATCATCATCGGCGTGGCCGGCGCCGGCGAGGAAATCAGCACCCGCCCGTTCCAGCTGGTCACCGGCCGGGTCTGGAAAGGCTCCGCCTTCGGCGGCGTCAAAGGCCGCACCGAGCTGCCCGGCTACGTGGACCGCTACATGAAGGGCGAGATCAAGATCGACGAGTTCGTCACCCACACCATGCCGCTGGATGACATCAACAAGGCGTTCGATCTGATGCACGAAGGCAAAAGCATCCGGTCGGTCATTCTTTACTGATTGCGGGAGCACTCGCTATGACTCATCCCGACGAACTGGAACTGGTCGCGGCGAACAAGAGCTTCGGCGGCTGGCTAAAGCGCTACAAGCACCACAGCAAGGTGCTCGGCTGCGAGATGATCTTCGCCATCTACCTGCCGCCGGCGGCGGAGGAGCAGGACGTGCCGTTGCTGTGGTGGCTGTCCGGCCTGACCTGCACGGATGAAAACTTCATGCAGAAGGCCGGCGCCCACGGCACCGCCGCGGAGCTGGGCTTGGCGATCGTCTGCCCGGACACCAGCCCGCGCGGCACCGACCTGCCCGGCGAGCACGACAGCTATGATTTCGGCTCCGGCGCCGGCTTCTACGTGAACGCCACCGAGGCCCCCTGGAACCGCCACTACCGCATGTACGACTACGTCACCGAAGAGCTGCCGGCGCTGGTCGCTCGGCATTTCCCGCTCAACGGCCAGCAGTCGATCAGCGGCCATTCCATGGGCGGTCACGGCGCCCTGGTGTGCGCGCTCAAGAATCCCGAGCGCTATGCCTCGGTATCCGCGTTCGCGCCCATCGCCAACCCCACGCAGTGCCCCTGGGGGGAGAAAGCGCTGGGCGGCTACCTGGGTGACGATCGTGACACCTGGAAGGAATGGGACGCCTGCGAACTGATCGCCACCGGCGCCCCGGCGCCGGCGGAAATCAAGGTGGACCAGGGCGAGGCGGACAACTTCTACCAGGACGGGCAGCTGCGCCCGGAAGCCCTGGAAGAAGCCTGCAAAAAAGCCGGCGTGCCGCTCACCCTGCGGATGCTGCCGGGCTACGACCATTCCTATTTCTTTATCGCCAGCTTTATCGACGACCACCTGCGTTACCACGCCCACCATTTGCGCAGCGGGTAGCGTTATTCGGGCTTCAAGGCGTCGAGCAGCAACAAGCTGTTGGCTTTTACGGCGGTGGTGATCGCCAGGCGCGGGTTGATGATCTCGAACTTGGGATTGTGGTTGAGCGGTGGCAGCTCGCCCGTTGCCATATAGTTCTTCATCACGTCCGGGGCGCCGCCGCCCACTTCCATGAACAGGGTGCGGGCGTCCTCGATGCCGGCCACCAGCATGGGGAAGTCCTCGGAGCCCATCACCGGCGGGAAGCCGGGCATCAGCGCTTCTTTGCCGAGGCCGGCGGCCAGGGTTTGCTGGGCCTGTTCGGCCAGCGCTTCGTCGTTGTAGACCGGTTCGGAGTACCCCTTGAGGGTGTATTCCGGCATTTTGTCGTCGGCGACGCCGGCGGCCCGGGCGATGCCGTTGGTTTCCCGTTTGATGGCGTCGAGCATCTGTTCGCGCACCGGCTTTTCGTACCAGCGCAGGTTGAGCTTGAGGGTGCCGTTGTCCGGGATCACGTTGTTGGCTTCGCCGATCTGGCTGGCGCCGACGGTGAGCACCGCCGGTTTCTGCGGATCCACGTTGCGGCTGACGATGGTCTGGTAGGCCATCACCGAGCGCGCGCCCATTACCACCGGGTCGATGGTGTTGTGCGGCGCGGAGCCGTGGCCGCCGACGCCGTGCAGGGTGACGTCGAGTTGATCACTGCCGGCCATGCGGCGTCCGGCGCGCACCGCCACGGTTCCGGCGGGCCACACCGGGAACACGTGGGCGCTGATCAGCAGCTCCGGCTTGGGCACCCGGTCGTAAAGGTCGTCGTCGACCATGGCCTGAGCGCCTTCGAGCAGTTCTTCCGCCGGCTGGGCGATCAGCACCAGGGTGCCGGACCAGGCGTCGCGGGTCTCTCGCATCACTTCGGCGATGCCCAGCAGCCAGCTGACGTGGGCGTCGTGCCCGCAGGCGTGGGCAACGTGAGCTTTGCCGCCGTCGTCCAGGGTCACCTGCTTGCGGCTGGCGTAATCCAGGCCGGTGTCCTCCTTCACCGGCAGGCCGTCCATGTCGCTGCGGAACATCACCACCGGGCCATCGCCGTTTTTCAGCACCGCCGCCACGCCGGTGCCGCCGATACCGGTGTGCACCTGGTAGCCCAGTTTCTTGAGGCGTTTGCTCACCAGTTTGGCGGTTTCGGTTTCCTGGAAGCCCAGTTCCGGGTTGGCGTGCAGGTGCTTGAAGGTGCTCACCAGGCGGTCGGCCTGGGCTTCGGCCAGTTGGTTGACACGTTGGGTGGTGTCGGCCAGGGCGGGGGTTGTCGCGGCGGTTAGTGCCAGGACCGCTGCAAGGGCAGCGCGGTGTAGGTTTTTTAGCATTTTGGGGCTCTCCCGGTTCATCGTTGTTGTTAGGTTAGAGAGTCGCTTTTGGCGAGGTCTCTGGAATCCTGCCGGCCGGCTTTGCCGGCCTTTCGCGGGCTGGGCCCGCTCCCACAAGCCCGCTCGCACAGGCCGCCCACACATGGCTACCGGGAGCCCGCGAGGGCGCGGCGGTAGCCCAACCAAGCCATGGCGCCGGCGAGGGTGTTGCCGAGGGCGGCGCCGATCGCCAGGCCGGTGAGGCCGCCCAGCCAGGCGCCCAGGGACAGCAGCGGCAGGTAGCAGGCGAACAGGCGCAGGAAGGAGATGGTCATGGCGCGCACCGGCCAGCCCAGGGCGTTGCTGGCGGACACCACCAGCATACACACGCCCAGCAGGCCGTAGCTGGGCGGCAGGAAGCGGATCAGCACGGTGAGGTGGTCACGCACGGCGCCGTCTTCCACCAGCAGGCCGGCCAGGGGCGCGGCCAGCGCCGCCAGCACCAGCCCCAGGCCCAGCTGCCAGAACACCACCATGCGCGCGGCGGTGGCCATCACCCGCTCCACTTCCTGCCAGCGGCCGCCGCCGTAGCAGCGCCCCAGCCAGGGCGGCAGGGCCATGGTCATGCCCAGCACCAGCACGATGGAGAAGCTTTCCAGGCGGCTGGTGAGGCCCCAGGCGGCCACCGCGGATTCGCCCAGCCGCGCCACCAGGCCGGTGGCGAGCATCGCCGCCAGCGGCGGCATCAGCTGGCTGATCATGGCCGGGCCGGCGATGGCGGCGAACGGGCCGGCGGACTCGCGTACTTCGCGGAGCACGTCGTCGCGCTCCAGCCAGCCGCGCCCGCGCAGCGCCAGGGCGGTGATCAGGCCGCCGGTGGAGAACGCCGCCAGGGACGCCCAGGCGGCGCCCTCCAGGCCCAGCGCCGGCACCGGCCCCAGGCCGAAGATCAGAATCGGGTCGAGCACCAGGTTCACCAGGCTGGTGACCATCATCATGGTGCCGGGGAAGCGGGTGTTACCGTGGGCGCGGAACAGGCTGTAGCCGAAGTAGGCCATCGCCCCCACCCAGGAGGCGCACAGCTGCACGGTCCAGAACGGCCGGATCACCTCGCGCAGGCGGTCGCTGGCACCGAGCAGCGCGAACGCCGGGTCCTGGACCGCCCACAGCAGCAGGGCCAGCGCCGCCATCACCGCGCCGCCGCCGGTGAGCACCAGCACGCCCAGGCGCCCGGCCCGCTCCTCCTGGCCGGCGCCGATGGCGCGGGAGATCAGCGCGGCGATGGCGATGCCCATGCCCACCTGGATGCCGATGGTGAGAAACACCAGCGGGAAGGTGAACGACTGGGCCGCCAGGGGCTCGGTGCCGAGGCGCGCCACGAAGACGCTGTCGACCAGGTTGAAGCCCAGCAGCGACAATACGCCCAGCGTCATCGGCCAGGTTTGCTGCCAGATCCGGCGCGACAGGCCGGTTTGCTCGTCGTCGGTCATTCGGGCGTTTCCTGGACATCGCCGGGCGCCCTTCCCTTGGCGCGCTCATAGGTGACGATGGCCGCGCCGATGCTGCCCAACAGCATGCCCACCGAACCGATAATGAACAGCCACACCCCGGCCGGTTTCAGCGACTCCCACAGGAAGAACACGCTGCCGACCACGAAGGTGGTGTTGCCCAGCAGCCCCATGGCCAGATGAAACCACTGGTATTGGTGCACGAAGGCCCGGGTGAGCGCCCAGGTGGAGTGGGCGCGCCGGGCGCTTCGGCGAACGCTTTGCGTTTTGCTCATGCGGTTGTTCCTCGTTGCCAAGGGACGGCGGAGCGGGAGACTAACACAACGCCGCTACGACCCGGTTTCCCGCCGCTAGAAGGGCTGCAGCCGGGCCGCCAGGGCGCCGCCGCCGTCACGGCCGCGCTCCACCAGCTCAAGAAATTCGTCGCCCAGGCGGCGGCTCTCGTCGATGGCCCGGTGCCAGTACCGCTCACGGCCTTCGTCATCGCCCAGATAGGTTTTGAAATCGGTGCGGTCGGGCAGCTTGCCGTGGGGCAGCCGCGCCAGGTAATCGGCGGACGGCGCCACCAGCAGGGTACGGGACAGCCGCCCGGCGTCGCCGTTGCGCCAGCGCAGCGGCTTGTCGAACCAGCCGGGGATCACCCGGTTGGTGAAGTGCGGGTACAGCACCAGGTCGTCGTCGGTGCGATACGGCAGGTCCAGGTGGTAATCCAGCAGGCCGCCGTCCCGGTAGACGCCGGCGGGCCCACCAGGCAGGTCGCGCACGCCCTCCAGGACCATGGGAATGGCGGCGCTGGCCAGCAGCGCGGCGCGCAGGTTCTCGCCGCTCAGGCCGATGTGGTGGGTGGCGAAGTCGTTGAGGTCCGACAGCGGCAGCGGCGCCTCGCCGGGGTACACCAGGCCGCGCTCCATAAACACGCCCAGGGCGCGGCGGCTGAGCAGGTTGCCGCCGATCACGCCGGCCAGCCCCAGGCCGAGGCCCAGGCGGCCTTCGCCGCTGATCGGACGGCGGCTGCGGATCACCACCACCACCAGCCGGTAGTCCGGGTTGTCGAGCACCGCCGGATCGCTGTCGCCGAGCAGGTCATCAAGCATCAGGGCGCAGCGGCGGGTGACTTCACGGGGCGTAATGCCTTTGGGAAACCGCTGGGCGCTGTAGAGCTCCGCCAGGCGGCGCAGGCGGTCGGCGGCGTCCTCGCCGTCGGCGGCGCCGGCCACGGCGGCGAACCGCCAGCTGCCGATGGAGGCGCCGATCAGCGTGCGCGGGCGCGGCGCTTCGGGCAGGAACCGCCCGAAAATAGCCTGGTCCAGGCCGCTGATGCCCACGGCCTTGGGGCCGCCGGCCGCGCCGGGCACCACACTGATATCCTCGGCGCGCAGGCCGTGTTCAAGAAGGTGTTGCCGGGCCTGGGCCCCGGCGCGCAGAACCAGAGCCGGTTCGCGGGTGTGAATGGCAGGCAAAACAATCCCCCGGTGTGTGTGACCGGGGGAATGCTATCAGATGCGCTCGTGGGGGTGGCAGTAGATCACCAGTTCGCCGTCGGCGTCGTCGACGTTGGTGGGCACGTTGAGCGGATCGTTGACGGCCAGGATCACGTCATAGGCGCGGCCGCCGCTGAGCGAGCAGTCCACCCGGTCGATCTCTTCCTCCGGGTCGGTACCGTTTTCCACCACCACCAGGTTCAGACTGCCGGCGTCCGTGGACTGATAATCCGTGGCCTCGCCGATGGTCAGGTCGGTGGCGAAGTATTCCCCGTCACTGGAATCGTTGTAGCGCAGATCCAGAGAGAAGGTATTGAGAATATTGGAATTCACCGTGTTGATGACCCGGAAGCGGGCGGTGCCGGTTTCCACATCGGTCTGGTCCTGCTGGAACAGGCCCACGTCGATGGAGCCGGTGGTGGTGTCGCCGTAGGACACCGCCGTGTAGCTGGTGTCGTTGGCCAGCCGCGCGCGGTCGCTGAACAGGCTGGCGCCGTTCTGATTGACGCCGCGCAACTGCACGCTGTTGTCTTCGTTGTCGTTGGCGTCGTCGATGCGGACATTGAGCTCCGGGGCTTCGTCCTCGCGGGAGTAGCCCACGTCGTCGACGCTGTCGGATTCGTCGCCCTCGACGGTGAAGTCCACGGTCAGGTTGCTCTGATCCTCGGCGCCCTGGCTGGTGATCTGGTTGTAGTAGTAGATCGAGCTTTCCGAGCGCAACGAGTCGAAAAGACCACCCTCGTCGTCACAGCTGGACGCCAGGGCGGCGGCCACCACCACCGGCACGAAGAATCCCACGTTCATGTTGTTCTCCTGGTTCGTTCCTTGAGGTATGGACCCGTCAGCCGGGCCCCGGTTCCACGTTGAATTCCTGGATGAAGATTTGCCAGAAGGCGACGAACAGGCCCGCCAGCAGCGGCCCCAGCGCGAAACCGGTGATGCCGAACAGCGCCAGCCCTCCCAGAGTGGAGAACAGCACCAGATAATCCGGCAGCTTGGTGTCGCGGCCGACCAGAATCGGCCGCAGGATATTGTCCACCAGACCGATCACGATGGCGCCGAAGGCGGTCAGAATCACCGCGTCGACAATCTCGCCCACCGCATACAGATACAACGCCACCGGCACCCAGATCAAGCTGGCGCCCACCGCCGGAATCAGCGACAGCACCGCCATCACCACGCCCCAGAGCACCGCCGCCGGAATCCCCAGGAACCAGAAGATCAGGCCGCCCAGGGCGCCCTGAATGGCGGCCACCACCAGGTTGCCCTTGATGGTGGCGCGGGTGATTTCGGCGAATTTGTTGAACAGCATGCGCTCGCGGTCGTCGCCCAGCGGCAGGGCGCGGATCAACATCTGAATCAGTTTGTTGCCGTCGCGGAGCAGAAAGAAGGTCAGGTAGAGCATCAGGCCCAGATCGATAAAGAAGCGGAAGGTGTTCTGCCCCACCGCCAGGGCCCGTTTGCCGAGAAACTGGCCGGCACTCTTCAGGCCGACCATCACCTGATCGCCCAGGTTGGAGAAATCCACCCCGAACCGTTCCAGCCAGTGGTACGCCAGCGGAAACCCTTCCCGGAAGGTGGCGATGTACTCGCTCGGATCCAGCCGGCCTTCCTGAAGCTTCTGGTAGACGGACAACCCTTCGGTGATGAACGACGCCGCCACCAGCAGCACCGGAATCACCACCATCACGGTGCACACCAGCAGGGTGACCAGCGCCATCAGGGTAGGGCGGTTGGGCCATTTTGCCAGCAGCCGCTGCTGCATGGGGTAGAAAATCACCGCCACCGCGCAGGCCCAGAAAATGGGCGCGTAGAACGGCTTGAGCAACACAAAGAAGCCCAGCGTGACCAGGACCAGCAGCGCCAGAAACGAGTTCTGCTGTAACGGGGGGCGATGCATGTATGACTCCTGTCAGCCGGACGGCACCAGGGTGGACACCAGGTAACCGGTATAACCCAGATAAATGGACAGCAAAATAGCGCCCTCAATGCGGTTGATGCGCCCGGTGCCGACCCCCCGGAACCCGTAGCCCATCAGGAACAGCGCCACGGTGAGCACCGTCATCACCACCCAGTCCCGGTAAAACACGGCGGGCTCCGCCGGCACCGGCGTGATCGCACCGGCGATCCCCACCACCGCCAGGGTATTGAACAGGTTCGAGCCTAGCACATTGCCCAGCGCCAGATCGTGCTCGTTCTTGCGTACCGCCGCCAGCGCCGACGCCAGCTCCGGCAGGGAGGTGCCCACCGCCACCACGGTCAGGCCGATAACCAGATCGCTGACGCCCAGGCCCTCGGCGATGCTCACCGCGCCCCACACCAGCAGGCGCGAGCTGGCCACCAGCAGCACCAGCCCGAACACCAGCCAGAAGATGGCGCGACCCAGCGGCATGGGTTCCTCGGCGGCGGCGTCCACGTCGCCGACAATGGGATCGCCCTTGCCGGTCATGCCCTGGTACACCGACCAGCCCATCAGCATAAAGAACACCGCCAGCAGCACCACGGCGTCCAGGTGGCTGACCTGGCCGTCGTAAAGCTGGTAACCGGCCAGCAGCATGATCACCGCCAGCACCGGCAGCTCGCGCCGCAGCACCGAGGAGTGCACCGAGATCGGGCTGAGCAGCGCCACCAGGCCCAGGATCAGCGCGATATTGGTGATGTTGGAGCCGTAGGCGTTGCCCAGGGCCAGGCCCGGGTTACCGTCGACGGAGGCCAGCGCCGAGACCACCATCTCCGGCGCCGAGGTGCCGAAGCCGATCACCAGCATGCCGACCAGCAGCGTGGGCATGCCGGCGTGCCGGGCGGTGGCTGAAGCACCGTCCACGAAACGGTCGGCGCTCCATACCAGAACCACAAGACCGGCGATCACCGCCCCCAGAGCAAGCCACATAGTCAGACACCTTCGTTATTGAAAACCAAAAACCAACCACACCGGCCCGGCGCTCAGGGTCGGCGGTAGAGTTGGGCACGTACGTCGCCACCGTCCTTCTCGCGCAGGCGCTCCCAGGATTCGGGCACCGCCGGCGCCGCGTCGTGACGGCGCGATTCTACATAAATCCGCGCATCGGGTTTCAGCAGCCCGAGCGCCTCCAGTGCCTCGCAGGCCGGCGCCGCCAGACCCAGATCATAGGGTGGATCGATAAACACCAGATCGAAGCGCTCCTCGCAGCGCGCCAGCCATTTGAGCGCCTCGGCGCAATGAACGCGCACCCGCTCGCCGAACAGCGGCGTCAGCTGCCGACTGAGGTCCGCGCAGCGGTCGCGCTTTTTCTCCACCAGCAGGGCCTGGCCGGCGCCGCGGCTCAGGGCCTCGGCGCCCAGCGCGCCGGACCCGGCGAACAGGTCCAGCACCCGGGCGCCGGGCAGTTCCGCCTGCAGCCAGTTGAACAGGGTTTCGCGCATGCGATCCGAGGACGGGCGCAGGTCGCCGCGCTGGTCGACGAAATGCAGCCGGTGGCCGCGTCGCTCGCCACCGATGATGCGCACCTGCCCTTTGCTGGTTTTGCCTCTTGCCTTCATTGCCGGTCCGTTTGCGGCGCGCGGGGGCCGATGCTGACGATGGCCAGCCGGTCGGCGTCCAGCGCCCGCTGGAACGCCGCGCGGATCTCTTCCACGGTCACCGCCTCCACGCGCTGGTTAAAGCGCTGCAGGTAGTCCAGCGGCAAATCATAGAAGCCGATGGCGCCGAGCTGGCCGATGATATCGCTGTTGTCGGCGGTTTCCAGTGCCCGGCTGCCGAGAATGTTGGCCTTGGCGGCCTCCAGCTGCGCTTCGGTGGGGCCGTTTTCGATGAAGTCCCGCACGATGCCCATGGACAAAGCCAGCGCCTGGTCGGCGTTGTCGTTGGCGGTCTGCAATTGCAGGATAAAGGGGCCGCCGGCGGCCATCGGCTTGAAGAAGCTGGACACCCCGTAAACGTAGCCTTTCTCTTCCCGCACTTTCTGCGTCAGCAAGGACGCGAAGCCCCCGCCGCCGAGGATGTAATTGCCCACGTACAGCGGCACATGGTCGGGGTTGCCGCGCCAGGTGGCCTGGTTGCCGATCAGGATGTGGGTCTGGTTGGACGGGAAATCCACGTGTTCGGTGACACGCTCCTTGAGACGCTCGGCCCGGGCCAGCTCCGGGGCCGCGTCGCCGCGCGGCAGGGCCTCGCTGAGCTGTTCGGCGATCGCTTCCGCCTGCTCGCGGCTGACGTCACCGACCAGGGCGATGACGGCGTTGCCGGCGGCGTAATAGCGCTGATGGAACGCCACCAGATCGTCGCGCTCGATGCCGGGCAGGCTTTCCAGCGTGCCGGACTGCGGATGGCCGTAAGGATGATCGCCGAACAGGGTGCGCTGGAACGCCTTGTTGACCTGCGGCCCGGGCACCTGCTTCTCCATCTTCAGGCCCTGCAGGGCACTGGTGCGGATCCGCTCCAGGGCGTCCTCGGGAAAGGTGGGGGTGCCGATCACCCGCGCCAACAGGTCCACGGCGTCGTCACGCCAGCGCGGCCGCGACAGGGTGCGCAGGCTGATCACGCCCATGTCCTGATAGCTGCCGGTGGAGAAGCGGGCGCCGCGATCCTCGAAACCACGGGCGATGTCGTCCACGCTCAGCCCTTCGGCGCCCTCGCCCAGCAGGGCGCTGGTGAGCGCGGCCACGCCGGGCTGGTCGCCGTCGCGGGCGCTGCCGGCGTCCATCACCAGGCGCACGTCGAGCATCGGCAGCGCCGGCGAGGGCACGAACATGACCTTGGCGCCCTGTTCGGTACGCCAGGACTGAATCTCCAGTTCCGGCGCCGCCGGCGTCGCCTGGCCGACCTGCTCGGCGGTGGTCGGGAAGCCGGCGCAGCCGGCCAGCAGCAGCGCCGCCACCCATACCGCCACTGGGGCGGACAAGCCTTTTATCGTCTGCATCATTCTTCGCCCTCCGGAATCACATGGGCCACGGCGCTGCGTTCCGCCACCAGCCACTTCCGTGCCGCTTGCTGAACCTGCTCGGGGGTCACCGCTTCCAGGTTGTCATCGAATTGCCCGGCCAGCCGCCAGTCCAGGCCCAGCACCGACAGGGTGCCCAGCTCCATGGCCTGGCCCATCACCGAGTCGCGCTGGTAGATCTGCTCCGCCAGCACCCCGGCCCGTACCCGGTCCATTTCCGCCTCGCTGGGCGGCTGCTCGGCGATCTTCTTGATCTCCGCTTTGATCGCGGCCTCAAGCTGGTCGAGGCTCACCGCCGGGTTGGGCGTGGCGGTGATGGTAAAGGTGCCGTTGCCGCGCTGCAGGCCGTCGTAACCGGCCCCCAGGCCGGCGGCCAGGCGCTGGCCGCGCACCAGGTTGCTCTCCATGCGGGCGCTGGTGCCGCCGTCGAGCACCCCGCCCAGCATGGTCAGGGCATAGAAGTCGTCCTGATGGTCGGCGGTGGTCAGCGACGGCACGTTATAACTCATATAGAGCGCCGGCACCCGCACCGGCAGCCGCAGGGTCATGCGCCGCTCGCCGGGGGGCGGGTTGAGCGTGGTCTCCGGGCGCGGCGGCGTTTCGCCGCGGGGCAGATCGGCGAAGAACTTTTCCACCAGCGGACGTACCTGCTCCGGGGTCACGTCACCGGCGATCACCAGGGTGGCGTTGCCGGGCACGTAGAAGCGGTCATACCAGTCGCGGGCCTGCTGCGGCTGCAGCTGGGCCAGCTGGTCGCGCCAGCCGATGATCGGGTGGGCGTAGCCGGTGCCGGGCCGCGCCACCGCCTGGAATTTTTCCCAGGCCAGCGCCGTGGGCTTGTCGTCGGTGCGCTGGCGGCGCTCTTCCATCACCACCTGCAGTTCGCGGCGGAAGGATTCGTCGTCGATCTTCAGGTTTTTCAGGCGCTCCGCCTCCAGTTCCAGGGCCAGCGGCAGCCGCGACGCCTCGTACTGCTGGAAATAGGCGGTGAAGTCGTAGCTGGTGAAGGCGTTGTCGCTGCCGCCGAAGCGGGCCACGGTGCGCGAAAACTCGCCGGCGTCGAGCCGCTTGCTGCCCTTGAACATCATGTGCTCGAGCACATGGGCCAGGCCGGTTTCATAGGGGGCCTCATCGATGCTGCCCGCCTTGAACCAGACCATGACGGTGATCACCGGCGCGCGGTGATCCTCGCGTACCAGCACGTCGAGGCCGTTATCGAGCTGGAACTCGTGGGTCGGCAGTTCGGCGCGGGCGGTGAGCGTGATCAGGCTCAACCCCAAGGCGATCAACAGTGGTTTCATCCGCAATCCTCTACGCTGTTTATGGCGGGCAGCAATGACAATGGTAGGATAGCCGCGCGCCCGTGATGAGCGGGCAAGGCATTTCCGGGCTCCCACCCTACCCCATCAGGCGGGCGGGTGGCTCCCAACCCGATGGATACGACTGACCATGAACGACGAAGTTTCACGCGACGACGATCGCGACCCGGCCGAGGACAGCGCCCGCACGCCCCGTGACGACGAACCGCGCGGCGGCGCCAGGAAGGCCGGCCTGTTCTCGCGCATGTTCGGCAAGCAGCCGCAACCGTCCGAACCCGAGCCGGACAGCGCCGAGCCGGCGGAAGCCCCGGCACAGCCCGAGCGCCCGGCCAGCGAGCCGGTAGCCGCGCCCGAGGAGGCGCCCGCCGAATCCGACGGCGGTTTCTGGGCGCGCATGAAGCAGGGCATGAGCAAGACCAGCAAGAACCTGGGCAAGGGCCTGGCGGACCTGCTGGTGGGCGCCAAGGAGATCGACGACGAGATCTTCGAGGAAATCGAGACTCAGCTGCTGGTGGCGGACGTGGGCGTGGAAGCCACCGACACCATCATCGGCAACCTCACCGACCGGGTCGGCCGTCAGGAACTGGTGCACGCGGACGCGCTCTACGAAGCGCTGCAGGAAGAGCTGCGCAACCTGCTGGTCCCGGTGGACCGGCCGCTGGAAATCGACACCTCCAAAAAGCCCTATGTGATTCTGATGGTGGGCGTGAACGGGGTCGGCAAGACCACCACCATCGGCAAGCTGGCCTGCCGCTTCAAGGCCGAAGGCAAGAACGTGATGCTGGCCGCCGGCGACACCTTCCGGGCCGCCGCCGTGGAGCAACTGCAGGTGTGGGGCGAGCGCAACAGCATTCCGGTGGTCGCCCAGCACACCGGCTCGGATTCCGCCAGCGTGGTCTACGACGCGGTGCATGCGGCCCAGTCCCGGGGCGCCGACGTGCTGATCGCGGACACCGCCGGCCGCCTGCACACCCGGGGCAACCTGATGGAAGAGCTGTCCAAGGTCACCCGGGTAATGAAGAAGCTGTCGCCGGACGCACCCCATGAGGTGCTGCTGGTGCTGGACGCCGGCACCGGCCAGAATGCCATCAATCAGGCCGAGGAGTTCCGCGACACCGCCGGGGTCACCGGCCTGGTGCTGACCAAGCTGGACGGCACCGCCAAGGGCGGCATTCTGTTCGCGCTGGCCAAGCGCACCGGCCTGCCGATCCGCTTTATCGGCGTCGGCGAACAGCTGGAAGACCTGCGCCCGTTCAACGCCGAGGAATTCGTCCAGGCGCTGTTCGAGGACGTGGCCCGATGAAGGACTCCCATGATCAAGTTTGATCGGGTCAGCAAGCGCTACCCGAACGGCAAGGACGCCCTGCGCCGCATCAACTTCGAGCTGCCCGCCGGCCAACTGACCTTTCTCACCGGTCACTCCGGCGCCGGCAAGTCGACGCTGCTCAAGCTGATCATGATGATCGAACGCCCCACCCAGGGGCAGGTGTTCGTGGAAGGCCAGAACCTGAACGGCTTCAGCACCCGGCAGGTGCCCTTCCTGCGCCGCAAGATCGGCATGGTGCACCAGAACCACCAGTTACTGTTCGACCGCAGCGTGTTCGACAACGTGGCCCTGCCGCTGGTGATCGCCGGCTTCGCCCGCGCCGACATCGGCAAGCGGGTGCGCGCGGCCCTGGACAAGGTGGGCCTGCTCAACAAGGAAAAGCTCAACCCGATCATGCTGTCCGGCGGCGAGCAGCAGCGCGTGGGCATCGCCCGGGCGGTGGTCAACAAGCCGCCGCTGCTTCTCGCCGACGAGCCCACCGGCAACCTGGACCCGGCGCTCAGCGCCGAGATCATGGACCTGTTCCATGACTTCGCCCGGGTCGGCGTGGCGGTGCTGATCGCCACCCACGACCTGTCGCTGATCGCCCGCCACCGGCACCGCCTGCTGACGCTGCGCGAAGGCCGCCTGATTCACGACGGCGAGGACGACGACCATGGCGCCTAACAGCCCCCGCGCCCGCCGGCCCGGCGGCGCCCGCAGCACGCGCACCTCCCTGGGCGACCGCCTGCGGGCCTGGCGCCACCACCACCGGGACTCCCTGCGCGACGCCCTCAACCGGATGCGCGCCGCCCCCTCCAGCGCCCTGATGACGGTGCTGGTGATCGCCATCGCCCTGGCGCTGCCCGCCGGGCTGGCGGTGCTGCTGGACAACGCCCGCGTGATCACCAAGGGCTGGGACGGCAACGCCCACCTGTCCGTGTTCCTGGAAATGGACGTGGACGAGGACCGGCAACGGCGGCTGGCCGACGACTGGGCGGACTTCGACACGGTGAAACGCACCGAGGTGATCACCCGCGCCCAGGCCCTGGACGAGTTCAAGGCGCTGTCCGGCTTCGGCGACGTGCTCGAAGCCCTGCCGGACAACCCGCTGCCGCCGCTGATCGTGGTCTACCCGGACAACACCGCCCCCGGCCAGGTGGAGGCGCTGCAAACCCGGCTCAACGCCCTGCCGGAAGTGGACAACGCCCAGCTCGACGTGGCCTGGGTGCGCCGCCTGCACGCCATTATCGAGCTGGGGGACCGGCTGATCGGCGTGCTTACCCTGGGCCTGGCCGCCGCCGTGGTGCTGGTGGTGGTGAACACCATTCGCCTGGCCATCGAAAGCCGGCGCGAGGAGATCGTGGTGATCAAGATCGTCGGCGGCACCGACGGCTTCGTGCGCCGCCCGTTTCTGTACAGCGGGTTTTGCTTCGGGTTCGCCGGGGGCGTGCTGTCCCTGGTGCTGGTGGGCACCGCGCTGTGGTGGCTGGGCGGGCCCATCGACGAGCTGCTGAACCTCTATGAAAGCGAGCACTCGCTCACCGGCATGAGCCCGTCCACCGTGCTGGTGTTGCCCCTGTTCAGCGGCACCCTGGGGCTGCTGGGCGCCTGGCTGGCGGTGAGCCGGCATCTGGGCGATGTGGAGCCGCAGTTCTGAGCCCTGCTTTGGGGCCGCCGCTTTTTTTCGTTTCTTTACCCCTCCGGAGGGAAATCTCTCCTACATTGGGTGTCCCAGCATTGACCGGGATCACGGAACGGTCACCCGCTTCGGGTAGCCTGGATCCCCCGTCCGGCCCCGTCATTGAGAGGATGAATGACGGGGAACCAATCCGGCTATTAGCACTCCAAGAATCCGAGTGCTAACATCATGCCCAACCCAATAAGGGAGAAGGGAGACATGAAAACACAACTGCAACAGGCTAACGCATTACCGCTGGCGGTCCCGGGTCACGACCTGGATGCCTATATCCGCGCGGTGAACAGCGTGCCCGTGCTCAGCGTCGACGAAGAGCGTCAGCTGACCGAGCGGTTGTACTTCGACGAAGACCTGGACGCCGCCCGTAATCTGGTGCTCGCCCACCTGCGCTTCGTGGTTCACATCGCCCGCAGCTACACCGGTTACGGCCTGCCCCTGGGCGACCTGATCCAGGAAGGCAACGTCGGCCTGATGAAGGCCGTGAAACGGTTCGACCCGTCCAAGGGCGTGCGGCTGGTGAGTTTCGCCGTGCACTGGATCAAGGCCGAAATCCACGAATACGTGATCAAGAACTGGCGCATCGTCAAGGTGGCCACCACCAAGGCCCAGCGCAAACTGTTCTTCAACCTGCGCGGCCAGAAGAAGCGTCTCGGCCGCCTGACCACGGAAGAAGCCCAGCGCGTGGCCGACGATCTGGGGGTGACCGCCACCCAGGTGAAGGAGATGGAAGGCCGTCTCGGCGCCTTCGACGCCAGCTTCGACGGCCCCACCAGCGACGACGAAGACAGCCCGATTCCGTCGCCGGCGGCCTATCTGCACAGCGACAACAGCGACCCGGCCGACCTGGTCGCCGCCGAGGACGATCAGCAGCGCAGCTCGCGCCAGCTGGGCTCGGCGATCATGACCCTGGACGAGCGCAGCCGCGACATTCTCGAGCGCCGTTGGCTGGCCGACCAGAAGTCCACCCTTCAGGAACTGGCTGACGAGTACGGCGTTTCCGCCGAACGCATCCGCCAGCTCGAGAACAACGCGCTGAAGAAGTTGCGTAACGCCATCGCTGCCTGATTTGGCGGCGGGCGACTCTGATCGATCTGCCTTGCAAGCAAGCCCCGCCGTGTCCCGGCGGGGCTTTTTTATGGGCGCGGCGGGGTTGAGGACGCCCCCTTTTGACTCCACATCTTTTATACTGCCGCCCACACTCATTACACACTGCCGATTATGAAACTGCTGCTGATTCTGGGCGCGCTCAACGGCGCCCTGGCCGTGCTGCTCGGCGCGTTCGGCGCCCACGGGCTGAAGGCCCGGGTGGACGGCCCGATGCTGGAAATCTGGGGCACCGCCAGCCAGTACCACTTCTACCATGCGCTGGCGTTGCTGCTCACCGGGCTGCTGGCCAAGCAGTTCGGCGCGTCCGGGCTGGTCGCCGCCGGCTGGATTCTGTTCGCCGGCATGCTGGTGTTCAGCGGCAGTCTTTACGTGCTGGTGCTGAGCGGCCAGAAATGGCTCGGCGCGGTGACCCCGCTGGGCGGCCTGGCACTGATCATCGGCTGGCTGTGGCTGACCTGGTCCCTGGTGAAAGCGCTATGAATCTGACCGTTAACGGCGCCCCCCACACCTTCAACGGCACCACGGTGACCGATCTGGTGGCGGAGCTGAACCTCACCGGCCGGCGGCTCGCCGTGGAGGTGAACCGGGAGATCGTGCCGAAGAGCGAACACGACACCCATACCCTGCGAGAGGGCGACACCGTTGAAGTCGTCCATGCGATCGGAGGGGGGTAAATCGCGACCGAAGCAAGCTTCGCAGCGCGATTTACGACCGGACACGGATGTCCGGGCCGGGCGACCCGACAGGCACGGCGTCGCGCCAGAGATGGCGGGCACGGCCCACCAGAATGCAGAACCTTCCAACACGGAATCGACCATGAGCGAAGATCTACTCACCATCGCCGGCAAGACCTACGCCTCCCGGCTGCTGATCGGCACCGGCAAGTACAAGGATTTCGAGGAAACCCGTGACGCCATCGAGGCCAGCGGCGCGGAGATCGTCACCGTGGCCCTGCGGCGGACCAATCTGGGCCAGAATCCGGACGAACCCAACCTGCTGGATTTCGTCAGCCCGGAGCGCTACACCATTCTGCCCAACACCGCCGGCTGCTTTAACGCCGAGGACGCGGTGCGCACCTGCAAGCTGGCCCGCGAGCTGCTCGACGGCCACAGCCTGGTGAAGCTGGAGGTGCTGGGCGACCAGAAGACCCTCTACCCGAACATCGCCGGTACCGTGAAGGCGGCCCGGGAGCTGGTGGACGACGGCTTCCAGGTGATGGTCTACACCAACGACGACCCGATCGTCGCCAAGGAGCTGGAAGACATGGGCTGCGTGGCGGTGATGCCGCTGGGCTCGCTGATCGGCTCCGGGCTGGGCATTCTCAACCCGCACAGCCTGCTGCTGATCATGGAGCAGGCCAAGGTGCCGATCATCGTCGACGCCGGCGTGGGCACGCCCAGCGACGCCACCCTGGCCATGGAGCTGGGCTGCGACGGCGTGCTGCTGAATTCCGCCGTGGCCCACGCCAACAAGCCGGTGCTGATGGCCGGCGCCATGAAAAAAGCCATTGAAGCGGGCCGCGAAGGCTTCCTGGCCGGACGCATGCCCAAGCGGGTGTACGCCAACCCCTCGTCGCCCGGCGAAGGGCTCATTTAGCGCGCTCCGTGGGAGCGGGCCTGCCCGCGAAAGGGTGGCGTCAGCCACCCGGCGGGATACCAGAGACGTTGTTTCGGACCGTAATAGCCATGCTCGATTTTCTACACCAGGACAAAGACCCGGAAACCGGCAAGGTGATGCGCCGGGTACGCAGCTTCGTGCTGCGCGAAGGCCGGCTCACCCATGGCCAGCGCAAGGCGCTGGACACACTGTGGCCCCGCTATGGCCTGGAACGGGCCCAGGGCGTGCTGGATGCGCGGGCGGAGTTCGGCCGCGACGCGCCCCGGGTGCTGGAAATCGGCTACGGCATGGGCCAGTCCCTGGCCGGGATGGCGGAAGCGGAACCGGACAAGGACTTTATCGGCATCGAGGTGCACCGGCCCGGTGTCGGCGCCCTGCTGCTGGAAATCCAGGAGCGCGGCCTGAGCAACCTGCGCACCTACTGCGACGACGCCGTGGACATCCTCAAACTGTGCATCCCTGACGGCTCCCTGGACCGGTTGCAGCTCTATTTCCCCGACCCCTGGCACAAGAAAAAGCACCACAAACGGCGCATCGTGCAGCCGGACTGGGTGGCGCTGGTGAACACCAAGCTGCGCCCCGGTGGCGTGCTGCATATGGCGACGGACTGGCAGGATTACGCCGAGCACATGATGGCGGTGATGAACGACTCAGCCGGCTTCGTGAATACGGCGGGCGAGGGCGGTTTCGCGGAGCGCCCGGGCTGGCGCCCGGAAACCAAATTCGAGCGCCGTGGCGCCGGTCTGGGCCACGGCGTCTGGGACTTACTGTTCGAGAAGACCGGGCAGGAGGGCGCTTAGAAGCGCCACTCGAAGCCGAGCCCGAGGCTATCGAACTCGAGGTCTTCACTGGCGTCGTCCACCTCGAAACTATAAAGGTTGTACGAGGCAATGAAGGACGCGGTTTCGCCCATCGCCCAGCGAGCCCGCAGGCCATAATAGAAGTCACGGGCGTCTTCAGTGACGGTGGTACTGAAACGCCCCTGATCCACTTCCACATCGGCATCGATGCTCTGGTTGCCGAAGGTGCCGCCAATGGCGAAGCCGTCGGTGACCGGCCACATCAGGTCCGCGGCGAAATAAATACCGTCGCCGTCCACCTTCACCGTGGTGGCGCCGATGCTGGAATCCGCCTCGCCGCCGCCCAGGAAGCGCTGGCCGAAACGCAGCGTCACATAGCGATTGAAGGCATAGCCCACGTACAGATCCGCGCCCCAGGCGGCGTCGGTCGATTCCATCGGCGGTCCACCCTCCTTTTCAATGAATTCACCGATGTTGCTTTCGTCCCGGGAGGCGCCAAGGCCAAATACGCCCCCGCTGCCGTCGGCGGCCGCGGCCTGGGCCGCGATGGGGGTAAGCATCAGGGGAGCGGTGGTGGCAAGCAACAGAAGTTGTCGTTTTATCGGTTTCAAAGGGAATCTCCATTTATCCCGTTATTATTGAATAAAGCCTACTGACTTTACCCAAAATCGTTATAAAAGGTAAATCTTCACGCCGGTTTGATAGCCGGGCCCGACCGTTTTGCGACAGGCTAAGCGGGACTTGGAACGTCACCCGTTTCCACAAGGATCAGGAGAACCCGTGCCCGCGAACGAACCGGCCCTGGGGCTGACAGACATTCTCGTTAAGCTGGCGGACGAGCCGGACGGCAGCGAGCTGTCGCTGGTGTCCGTGGTGGAGACCATGCAGGGGCGGGGCTTCGGGCCCTTGCTGCTGGCGCCGACGCTGATGGTGCTGCTGCCCACCGGCGCCATCCCCGGGGTGCCCACGCTGAGCGCGCTGCTGATCATGCTGGTGGCCGGCCAGCTGGTGTTCGGCAAACGCGCCCCCTGGGTGCCCGGGCGGCTGCGCCAGATGTCGTTCGAGCGGGCCAGGTTCCGCGCGGCGGTGGAGAAGGTGCGGCCCTGGACGGAGCGCATCGACCGGCTGCTCAAGCCCCGGCTGCGGGCCCTCACGGTGTGGCCGTTCAACCGCCTGGGCGCGGCGCTGTGCCTGGTGTTGGCGGCGGCGATGATACCGCTGGAACTGGTGCCCTTCGCGGCGGCGGTGCCGGCGCTGATCATCGCCTTCTATGCCCTGGCGCTGGCCGCCCATGACGGCGCTCTGGCGCTGTTCAGCCTGGCCGGCGTGGTGGCCGCGGGCGCGGCGGCGGTGTACTTCTGGCCGCTGTTCTGAGCGCCGTGAAACCGCCGCCCGCGACTACTCCACTTCCTTAAGCTTCCAGGACCAAAACGTCCCCAGAACGCCCATGGCGCCCAGCAGCAACAGCGCCCACTGGGCACCCAACAGGGACACCGCCGCGCTGACACCGCCCAGCACCAGCAGCAGCACGCCGATCACGGTGTTGCTGACGGCGGTGTAGTCGGTGCGCTTGGTGCCGCCGGCCATGTCCACCAGATAGGTCTTGCGGCCGATGCGGACGCCGGAATGGGCGATGCTGAGCACGAGGAACGCCACCGGATAGAACCAGGTGAGCCCGTTCCAGGCGGGGTCGGCGAGGGCCACCGCCGCCACGCCCAGACACACCAGCGCCGCCAGGGCACCGCCGCGGATCATCACCTGGCGGCTGGAGGCGTCCGCCATATAGCCCCAGACGCTGGCGCTGACCGTGCTGGCCAGGCTGGACGCCACCAGGAAGCCGCCCAGCAGGGCGGCGCCGTCGGCCCGGTTCTGGGCCAGCACCACCAGAAACGGCGACCCCAGGGCGGACGCCATCAGCAGCGCCCGGGCGATCACGAAGTCGCGGAAGGGCGCGTCACTGACCAGCAGGCCGAGGCTCTCGAACGCCTGGCGCAGGGCGTGGCCGCCGCCGGCGGTCTCGCCTTGGAACTCGTCCACCTTGGCGAACACCGTGGCCGCCAGCCACCAGGCGAGGCCGGCGGCGAGCAGCAGCACCGTGTAGAACAGCATGCCCGGCTCGCTGTCGCCGCCGAACAGGGACACCCCCACCGCCAGCGTCGCCGCCCCGGACAGGGTGGACGCCAACCCGGTGAGGCGGCCCCGGCGGGCCTTGGGGATGCACTTGCCCTGCACGTCCTTCATCGCCACCGAGCAAAAGCCGCGCCCCAGGCTGAACACCACCAGCAGGCCGACGATGGCGAGCCCGGCGGCCAGGCCCTGCAGCCACCAGACCGCCGCCGCCATGGCCAGCACACAGGCCCCCTGCAGCACCGAGCCGAACACCCAGAACCCCTTGCGCACCGGGTGGCGGCGCATCCAGGCCCCGATCGCCAGCTGCGGGATCAGCGAGCCGGATTCACGGATCGGCACCAGCAGGCCGGCCAGCGCCCCGGGCGCCCCCACCGCGCCGATCAGCCAGGCGAGCACGGTCTTGGGGTTGATCAGCAGGTCGCCGATCTTGGTCAGCACATTGGCGAGAATGATCTTGAAGAAATTACCGGGCACTTCCCGGCAGGCTTCTTCGCTGATGTCGCGGCAGGTGCGCGCGTCTTCTTCATTGGCGACCAGCGCGTACAGCCGGTCCAGTGGTTCACGACGACTCATCGTCTCCCTTCCCTCTTTCTCTACCCCTTGTTTACGCTCCCCCGGGCACCATGTGTTTTCCAAAGGATAAGTGATCCGGCGATAAGGAGCGCATCACCATGTTTAGAGTGTATTACCTCGTAAACAGCATGGATCAGGTGAAAACAGCCCTGAAAAACATCGAACAGTCGGAAATCGGCACTAATCGGGTGCACGTCATGGCCCGCGACAACGGCGAACTGAGCCGCGAGGGTATCCATGCGACCACGCCATGGGAAGACACCAACATCATGACCACCGGCTTCTACGGGGCCGTGGTGGGCGCGGTGATCGGCCTGCTGGTGGGCTGGGCACTGAGCGGTATCGACCCCTGGGGGCTGGAAATCGGCTTCTGGGGCGTGATGGTGAGCGTGTTGTTCTTCGGTTCACACGGGGCCTGGGCCGGAGGTATCCGTGGGATCTCCCACGCCAATTACCATCTCAAGCCGTATCTGGACGACATTCGAAAGGGGCATTATCTGATTATCGTCGATGTGGACCGGGAGGAGCAGCGCAAAAAAGTGCACCGTCTGCTGGACCACAGCCTGGACGTGGAACGCCAGGGCGACGAAAGCGCGTTCAGCCCGCTGCTGTAGGCCAGGGAAGGAACGGAGCCGCCCGGGGGCGGCCCGCCACGCCTCAGGCGTGCTGCTTCTGGTGGCGGCCTTCCGCCAGTTCTTCCATCAAGCGTTTGCAGAAGGCGTCCAGGTCCTTGGGCGTGCGGCTGGTGACCAGGCCGTTGTCGACCACCGCTTCCTGGTCTTCCCAGGTGGCACCGGCGTTGCGCAGGTCCTGTGCCACCGAGGGCACGGACGTCAGGGTGCGGCCCTCGACCACGCCGGCGTTGATCAGAATCCAGGGCGCATGGCAGATCGCCGCCACCGGTTTGCCGGCCTTGAAGAAGGCGCGCACGAAGTCCAGCGCCTGTTCATTGAGGCGCAGCTCATCCGGGTTGAACAGGCCCCCGGGCAGTACCAGGGCGTGGTAGTCCTCGGGCTGGGCCTGGTCCAGGGCCTTGTCCACCTCATAGGTGTCGCCCCAGTCCGTTTCCGCCCAGGCGCGAATGCCGTCCTTGCTGGGCGCTATCACGTGCACCTCGACGCCGTAGCTGCGCAGGGTGGATTGCGGAACCGCCAGTTCGGATTCCTCGAAGCCGTCGGTGGCGAGGATCGCCACCCGTTTGCCGTCCAGTTGCTTGCTCATGATGCTCTCCTTTGACCGCTCTCGGTTTGAAACGAGCCGGACCCATGCTAAAGCGTGCGCGCCGGCGCGCCTGCCCGGCGCCGATAAAAAACTGCAAAAGCTGGCCGCTCGCTCGCGTTGCACGGCCAGGGGGCGGTCGATAGACTTTGCCCCACCTTTGGATGGTTGCCCGAAATGCCCGAAACGATTCCCCAGGACTCCGTAGGCCTGGTACAACCGCAAACCCTGCACGTGGACCAGCCCCTGGAGCTGGAGTGCGGACGGGTGCTGCCGTCTTACGATCTGGTCTACGAGACCTACGGCACCCTCAACGCGGACGCCTCCAACGCGGTGCTGATCTGCCATGCGCTGTCCGGCCACCACCACGCCGCCGGCTATCACAGCGCCGATGACCCGCGTCCGGGCTGGTGGGACAGCTGCATCGGGCCGGGCAAGCCGATCGATACCAACCGCTTCTTCGTGGTCTGCCCCAACAACCTGGGCGGCTGCCACGGCTCCAGCGGGCCCGGCTCCCAGAACCCGGAAACCGGCCAGCTTTGGGGGCCGGACTTCCCGATGATGACGGTCAAGGACTGGGTGAAAAGCCAGGCCCAGCTGGCGGACGCCCTGGGCATCCAGCGCTGGGCGGCGGTGGTGGGCGGCAGTCTGGGCGGCATGCAGGCCCTGCAGTGGTCGATGGATTTCCCCGACCGGCTGGCCAACGCGGTGGTGATCGCGGCGGCGCCGAAGCTGTCGGCGCAGAATATCGCGTTCAACGAGGTGGCCAGGCAATCGATCCTCACCGACCCGAATTTCCACGGCGGACGTTACTATCTGCACGACACCTACCCGCGCCAGGGGCTGATCCTGGCGCGCATGGTCGGGCATATCACCTATCTCAGCGACGACGCCATGCGCATGAAGTTCGGCCGTGACCTGCGCTCCGGGCGGTTTCATTTCGGCTTCGACGTGGAATTCCAGGTGGAGTCCTACCTGCGCCACCAGGGCGAGACCTTTTCGCGCAATTTCGACGCCAACACCTACCTGTTGATGACCAAGGCGCTGGATTACTTCGACCCGGCGCGGGAGTGCGACGGCACCCTGGAGGACGCCCTCGCCGACACCCGTTGCAACTTCCTGGTGATGTCGTTCAACTCCGACTGGCGCTTCTCGCCGGAACGCAGCCGGGAAATCGTCAACGCCCTGGTGCAGGTGGGCCGCAACGTGAGCTACGCGGAGATCGACACGCCCAAGGGCCACGACGCCTTCCTGCTGCCGATTCCGGAGTACCGCAAACTGTTCGGCGCCTATATGGGCCGTGTCGCGGAGGCCACTTCCAATGCGTGATGATCTGGCCCTGATCAGCCGCTGGATTCCCAAGGGCGCCCGGGTGCTCGACCTGGGCTGCGGCGACGGCGATCTGCTCGCCCATTTGCAGGACGACAGGCAGGTGAACGGCTACGGCCTGGAGATCGACCAGGACAACATCGCCGCCTGCTTCGCCAAGGGCGTCAATGTGATTGAACAGGACCTGGACAAGGGCCTGGGCAACTTCCAGAGCGACCGCTTCGACTATGTGGTGATGACCCAGGCGCTGCAGGCGGTACTGCGCCCGGACAGCATTCTCGACGAGATGTTGCGGGTGGGCCGCGAAGCGATCATCACCTTCCCCAACTTCGGGCACTGGCGGGTGCGCTCCTATCTGGGCTTCAAGGGCCGCATGCCGGTGTCCTCGGCGCTGCCCTATGAGTGGTACGACACGCCCAACATTCACCTGTGCACGGTGAAGGATTTCGAAGCCCATTGCCGTGAGCGGAACATCCGCATCATCGAGCGGCAGGTGGTCAATCGCCATCACCGCAGCGGCCGGCTGACCCGGGCCTGGCCCAACCTGTTCGGGGAAATCGCCATTTACCGGGTGACGCTCTAATCACTCTCTCGGATCACCAGGATCTCGACCATGGATACTCTCGTACTCGCCTCCGGCAACCAGAAAAAGCTGGATGAGATGCGCGCCATTCTGGAACCGCTGGCGCTGAAGGTGGTGCCGCAAAGCGACTTCCAGGTGCCGGAAGCGGAAGAAACCGGCCTGACGTTCGTTGAAAACGCCATCCTCAAGGCGCGCAACGCGGCGGCGCACACCGGCCTGCCGGCGATCGCCGACGATTCCGGCCTGGAAGTGGACGCGCTCAACGGCGCGCCGGGCATCTATTCGGCGCGTTTCTCCGGCGCCGACGCCAGCGACGCCAAGAACAACGCGCTGCTGATCGACATGCTCGGCGATCTGCCGGACGCGCCCCGCACCGCCCGCTATCAGGCGGTGCTGGTATTGATGCGCCACCCGGACGACCCCACGCCGCTGATCTGCCAGGGCACCTGGGAAGGCGAGATTCTGCTCGCTCCGCGCGGCAACGGCGGCTTCGGCTACGACCCGCATTTTCTGATTCCGGAGCTGGGCGTCACCGCGGCGGAAATGGAGCCGGCGGAGAAGAACCGCATCAGCCACCGCGGCCGTGCGTTGAAGGCCTTGATGGACGCCCTGCGAGAACCCTCTGAGTAACCCCATGCTCGCCGCCCCGCCGCTGACGCTCTATGTGCACGTGCCCTGGTGCGTGCGCAAATGTCCCTACTGCGACTTCAACTCCCATGAGCGCCAGTCGGAGCTGCCGGAGCGCGCCTACCTGGACGCCCTGCTCGCCGACCTGGACCAGGACCTGCACTGGGTGCGCGGCCGCCCCCTGGAGGCGATCTTCATCGGCGGCGGCACGCCCAGCCTGATGAGCGCGGACTTCTACGCCGCCCTGTTCGAGGGGCTGCGGCAACGGCTGAGCTTCAGCGACGGCATCGAAATCACTCTGGAAGCCAACCCCGGCACCCTGGAAACCGGCCGCTTCGCCGGCTTCCGGGCGGCGGGCATCAACCGGCTGTCGATCGGGGTGCAGAGTTTCAATGCGCGGCATCTGCAGGCGCTGGGCCGCATCCACGGGCCCGAAGAAGCCCTGCGCGCCGCCGCCGACGCCCGCGACGCCGGCTTCGACAATTTCAATCTGGACCTGATGCACGCCCTGCCGGGGCAAACGCCCGCGCAGGCGCTGGATGACCTGCGCCAGGCGGTGGCGCTGGAGCCCACGCACCTGAGCTGGTACGAGCTGACCATCGAACCGAATACCGCCTTCTTCCGCGCGCCGCCGGAGCAACCCGACGGTGACAGCCGCGCCGACCTGGAAGAGCAGGGGCTGGGCTTGCTCGCCGCGCAGGGCTTCGAACGCTACGAAGTGTCGGCGTTCGCGCGGCCCGGGCGGCGCTGCCGGCACAACCTGAATTACTGGCGGTTCGGCGATTATCTGGCGATCGGCGCCGGCGCCCACGGCAAGGTCACCACCGACCGGGAATTACTGCGTTTTCAGAAAACACGCATGCCCGAGCATTATCTGGCCGACCCGTTGAACGCGCGGCGCGCCCTCACCGTGATTGATGAACCGCTGCTGGAAGCCTTGCTGAACGGGCTGCGTCTGGTGGAAGGCGTACCGATTACGATGTTGTCGCAACGCACCGGTCTTGAGGCCGAGACCATCAACGCGGCGCTGGCGTCCAGCCGCGCGCAGGGGCTGCTGGTGGCGGACGAACAGCGGGCCGCCTGCACCGAGCTGGGCTTTCGTCATTTGAATACGGTTCTCGAGCGTCTCGCCACGCAAGTCGGATGACGCAGCCGGACTGTCATGATCCGGCGCTTGATGCCTGTTTAATTTCTGTTCACACTTCGGGGTCGATTCAGTCCGTCGATCATCGACAAGGATGCAAACAGCGCGTTTCTGCAGAGACGTGCGCAACAAGGACCATTGCCTGACGACGGGGCCGCCGGATGAATCCCCCCTCCGCCTACGGGCAAACAACTAAAATACAGCCGCACATCAGGGGTTTAGGTCAATGAGTAAGCGCATCTTCAGCAAGCGCATGGTGATCATGCTGATCATCCTGGCTGTCGTCTTCGGCCTTATTTTTGGCTTCAAGGCGTTCATGGGCAAGATGATGAACGACTTCTTCGACAACATGCCGCAGCCCGCCGCCGCCGTTTCCACCTACGAAGCCCGCCAGGACAACTGGGCGTCGATTCTGGAAGCCGTGGGCACCGTCAACGCCGTGAACGGCGTCAACGTGACCGCGCAGGTGCCCGGCGAAGTGGAAGCGATCGAGTTCGAATCCGGTGACTCGGTGAAGAAGGGCGACGTGCTGATCCGCCTGGAAGCCGCCGCCGACCGCGCCCAGCTCAATGCGCTGGAGGCCACCGCCGGCCTGGCCCGCCAGGAGTACGACCGCTACCAGCGGCTGTTCAAGCAAGGTTCGATTTCCCGCTCCGAACTGGACAACCGCCGCGCCCAGCGCGACCAGGCGGTGGCCCAGGCGCAGGCCCAGCGCGAACAGCTGAACTATAAAACCGTGCGTGCGCCCTTCGACGGTGTGCTCGGCATTCGCCAGGTGGATCTGGGCCAGTTCCTGCAGGCCGGCACGCCGGTGGTGAGTCTGAACCAGCTGCAGCCGATTTTCGTCGACTTCGCCCTGCCCGAGCAGGAGCTGAGCCGCATCGAGAAGGGCCTGAAGGTACGCGTAACGCTGGACGCCTACACCGACCAGCAGTTCGAAGGGGAAATCTCCGCCATCGAGCCCGGTGTCAGCGAAGCGACCCGTAACGTGTCCGTGCAGGCGCGCTTCGAGAACGAAGACAACAAACTGCGCCCCGGCATGTTCGCCAGTGTCGACATTCAGCTGCCGCAATCCGAGGACGTGGTGGTGATTCCGCGCACCGCGATCAGCTACGCGCCCTACGGCAACGCCGTGTTCGTGCTCAAGGACGCGCCGCAGAAAGGCGAGAGCGACGAGAATGAAGAGAGCGACGCCGACAGCGAGAAAAAAGCCGAAGGCGCCGACAAGATCGTCAAGAAGCGGTTCGTGAAACTGGGCCGCCGGCGCGGCGATCTGGTGGCGGTGATCGACGGGCTCAAGCCCGGCGAAGTGGTCGCCACCAGCGGGCTGCTGAAACTGCGTAACGATGCCGCCGTGACCATCGAGAACGATGTGCAGCCCTCCGCGGATGCGACGCCGACACCCGGCAACAGCTGAGGATAGCCATGAAATTCACGGACATCTTCATCAGCAAGCCGGTGCTGGCCTCGGTGGTCAGCCTGTTTATCTTTCTGCTCGGGTTGCGCGCCGCCACGGAACTGAACGTGCGTCAGTATCCGGAACTGGAAAACGCCGTAGTCACCGTGACCACGGTCTACACCGGTGCCGACGCGGATTTGATTCAGGGCTTTATCACCACGCCGCTGGAACAGGAAATCGCGTCCGCCGACGGCATTGATTATCTGGTCTCCACCTCGCTGCAGAGCGCTTCGTCGATCCAGGCCTACATCCGTCTGGGCGAGGACCCCAACGAGGCGCTCACGCAGATCGTGGCCAAGGTCAACAAGATGCGCAGCGAGCTGCCCGAGGAAGCGGAGGACCCCACCATCGAACTGGCGGTGGGCCAGAACATCGCCTCCATGTATCTGTCGTTTTCCTCGGAGATTCTCGACAACAACCAGATCACCGACTATCTGGTGCGCGAGGTGCAGCCCAAGCTGGCCACGGTCAACGGCGTGCAGCGCGCGCGGATTCTCGGTGACCGCACCTTCGCCATGCGTGCCTGGCTGAAGCCGGAGCGGATGGCGGCGCTGGGTATCACCCCCTCGGAAGTATACGGCGCCCTGCAGCAGAACAACGTGCTGGCCGCGGTGGGCGGTACCAAGGGCTCCAACGTGGCGCTGGACCTGAAAGCAGCCACCGACCTGAACACCACCGAGGAGTTCGAACGGCTGATCATCCGCTCCGAAGACAACGCCATCGTGCGCCTGGAAGACGTGGCGGACGTGGAGCTGGGCTCGGAGTCTTACCAGTCGTCGGTGACCTTCAACGGCAAGCAGGCCACCTTCATGGGCATCGAGGTGGCCACCGACGCCAACGCCCTGGATGTGATCGAGGAAGTACGCGGCATCCTGGAAAACGAAGTGTTCCCGCAACTACCGGAAGGCATGGCCGGGGACATTCCCTATGACGGCACCGAGTACATTCAGGATTCCATCGACGAGGTGGTGAAAACCCTGATCGAGGCGGTGCTGATCGTGATCGCGGTGATCTACCTGTTCCTGGGGTCACTGCGCTCGGTGCTGATTCCCGCCATCGCGGTGCCGCTGTCGATGGTCGGCGCGTTGTTCCTGATGTTGCTGATGGGCTTCTCCATCAACCTGCTGACGCTGCTGGCGATGGTATTGGCCATCGGCATCGTGGTGGACGACGCCATCATCGTGCTGGAGAACATCCACCGACACGTGGAAGAGGGTCTGTCGCCGTACGACGCCGCCATCAAAGGCGCCCGGGAACTGGCCTGGCCGGTGGTGGCGATGACCACCACGCTGGTGGCGGTGTACCTGCCGATCGGTTTCATGGGCGGCCTCACCGGCACCCTGTTCGTGGAGTTCGCGTTCTCGCTGGCCGGCGCCGTACTGTTGTCCGGCGTGGTGGCGCTGACGCTGTCGCCGATGATGTGCGCCAAGATTCTCAAGGAGCATGACCCGGACCGCACCGGCAACCGCTTCGAGCGCTGGGTGAACCGACGTTTCGAGAAGCTGGAGAAAAGCTATGAGCGGCGTCTGCACGGCGCGCTCAACGAGCTGCCGGTGATCTATGTGTTCGGCGCGGTGATTCTGGTGTCCTGCTACTTCCTGTTCGTGACCTCGCCCAGCGAGCTGGAGCCGGCGGAAGATCAGGGCTTCGTGCTCACCTCGTCCACCGCCGACCCCTATGTGACGCTGGATTACCTTGAGCCGTTCACCCGCGAGTTCAACGACATCGCCGACACCATGCCGTCGGTGGACAATGTGTTCCTGCTCAACGGTATCGGCGGCGGCGGCTCCACCACCGCCTCCAACACCGCGCTGGCCGGTTTCGTGCTGAAAAGCTGGAACGAGCGCGAGCAGAGCACCGCCGAGGCCAAGAACGAGCTGTCCGAGAAGATCAACAGCATCGCCGGCCTGCAGGTGGCGGCGTTCGTGCCGCCCTCGCTGCCCACCGCCGGCGGCGCGCTGCCGGTGGAATTCGTGATCGGTACCACCGAGCCCACCGAAAACCTGCAGGAGTTCGCCAACGAGGTGCTCGAGAAGGCGCGCGCCAGCAACAAGTTCATCTTCATGGACACCGACCTGAAGATCGACAAGCCGCGCTACAACATCCTGGTGGACCGGGAGAAAGCGGCCAGCCTGGGCATCACCATGCAGCAGCTCGCCCAGGAACTGGGCGCCATGCTGGCCGGCGGCTACGCCAACCGCTTCTCCCTGGAGAACCGGTCCTACAAGGTGATCCCGCAGGTGGAGCGGGGCAGCCGCCTGACGCCGGAGCAGCTCAAGCAATACTACGTGCGCACCGGCCAGGGCGACCTGGTGCCGCTGGCCACCGTGATCAGCCTGGAAGAAACCGTGCAGCCCCAGCAGCTGAAGCGTTTCCAGCAGCTCAACGCGGTGACCATCTCCGGCGTACAGCGCCCCGGGGTGACACTGGGCGAAGCACTGGGTGTGCTGGAAAACGCCGCCGACGAGGTGCTGCCTTCCGGCTATTCCGTGGATTACTCGGGCCAGTCCCGTCAGTTCATGAAGGAGGGCAGCGATCTGATCGTCACCTTCTTCTTCGCACTGATCGTGATCTATCTGGTGCTGGCCGCGCAGTTCGAATCCTGGCGCGACCCGATCATCATGCTGATCACCGTCCCCATGTCGGTGTGCGGCGCGATGATCTTCGTCAGCCTGGGCCTGACCACCCTGAACATCTATACCCAGGTGGGCCTGGTGACGCTGATCGGGGTGATATCGAAACACGGTATTCTGATCGTGGAGTTCGCCAACAAGATGCAGCTGGAAGGCATGGGCAAGCGGCGCGCCATCGAACACGCCGCCGCCGTGCGTCTGCGCCCGGTGCTGATGACCACCGCCGCCCTGGTGCTGGCCATGGTGCCGCTGCTGATCGCCGCCGGCCCCGGCGGCGGCGCGCGCTTCGCCATCGGCCTGGTGGTGGCCGCCGGCATGACCATCGGCACCCTGTTCACGCTGTTCGTGGTGCCGGCCATGTACATGCTGCTGGGCCGCGACGAAGGCCACGAAGAAGCCGCCTGAACCTGTGCGAGCGGGCCCTGTGGGAGCGGGCCCCGCCCGCGAAAGGCCGGCAAAGCCGGCCGGCGGGATACCAGAGGCCCCACAAAAAAGCCCGCCGTGGATTCCACGGCGGGCTTTTTATTGAAAGCGGTGTCGGGATCAGTCGCGGTTGGCCTGACGGATCGCCTGATCGGTCTGATTCCGCTCGTGCTGGCTGGGCGTGCAGCCAAGGCAGCGCACGAAGGCGGTGGCGCCGGGATCCACGACCAGTGTTTCTCCAGCTTCCTGAGCATTCCCCCCGATCAGGCTGAACGGCAGCGTCACCACATAGATCGCCGCGCCGCCGACAGTGGCCGCCGTCATCACCGGGCGCACGATCAGGGCATCACCGAACATGGCGAACGCGGAAGGCCGGGCGCCTTCCAGATCCATGTCCCGGGCCTGGGCGGCACTGGCGAACGATAGCGTCGAGGCGAGGGCAGTGGCCGCAACCACGCGCAGGGCTCGCTTCATCGTGATTCCCTCTTGTTTTTTGTCGCACCCATTGTCGTTCCTAAGTATTTGTTCTTCCCACAATCAGATCACAATCTACATCTTTGTTATTACACCGGCAATATGAGCCCCGGCAAGCGCGATCGGACGAACGGTGCCCGCTCAGCGCTGGCAGCGCGGGCAATAGACGGTGCTGCGCTGGCCGTGGCGGCCGCCGCGCAGCGGCTCGGCGCATTGCGGGCAGGGCTCGCCGGCGCGGCCGTAGACCAGCAGCTGCTGGGCGAAGTAGCCGGGCTGGCCGTCGGCGCTGGTGAAATCGCGCAGGGTGGTGCCGCCGGCCTCGATGGCCTTGGCCAGCACCGAGCGTATCGCCAGCGCCAGACGCTGGTAGCGCGCCTCGCTGATGCGGCCGGCGGGGCGGCTGGGGTGGATGCCGGCCAGGAACAGGCTTTCCTGGGCGTAGATGTTGCCCACGCCCACCACGGTGGCGTTATCCATGATGAAGCTCTTCACCGACACCCGCCGACCGCGACTGCGGCGGTACAGCCAGCCGCCGGAAAAATCCTGGTCCAGGGGCTCGGGGCCCAGGTTGGCCAGCAACGGGTGGGTCAGGGCGTCCGTCAGGTACAGCAGGGCGCCGAAGCGGCGCGGGTCGTTGAAACGCAGCAGCCGGCCGCTGTCCAGGTGCAGATCGATGTGGTCGTGCTTGCGCAGCGGCGTCTCTGCGGGGACCACGCGCAGGGTGCCGGACATGCCCAGGTGAATCCCCAGGTTCAGATCGCCGAGGTCCATCAGCAGGTACTTGGCGCGCCGCCGCAGGCCGACGATGCGCTTGTCGCGCAGCTCGGCGACCCGAGCGTCCACCGGCCAGCGCAGGCGCGGCTCGCGCACGGTGACGGCGGTGAGGGTGCGGCCGGCCACATGGGGCTCGATGCCGCGCCGGGTGGTCTCCACTTCGGGCAATTCGGGCATGGGCTATCCTGGGTGAGGGAGGCTAAGATGACGCCCTGGATTGTAACGGGCACAGGCAACGGAGACATCCTATCCTGGGAGACAACATGTCGTACTGGCTCGGTGTCGACACCGGCGGCACCTTCACCGATTTCGTCCTGCTCGGCGAGGCTACCCCGCGTATCCACAAAGTGCTGTCGACGCCGGCGGCCCCGGAGGAGGCGATCCTCCAGGGCATCCGCGAGATGGGCCTGGAGGATCGCCTGCGCGCCGGTGAGCTGGTGATCGTCCATGGCACCACGGTGGCCACCAACGCGGCTCTGGAGAGCAAGGGCGCGCGCACCGTGCTGGTCACCAACCGGGGCCTGGAGGACGTGCTGCTGATCGGCCGCCAGAACCGGCCGGAGCTGTATAACCTGACGCCTTCCGCGGCGCCCACGGCGCTGGCCGACACCCCGGTGGAGAGGCTGAGCGCCCGCCTGGGCGCCGACGGCACGGCGGTGACCGGCCTGAACGACGCCGACATCGACGACCTGGTGGCCCGCGTACGCGCCCACGACCCGGAATCCGTGGCGGTGAACCTGCTGTTCGCCTACCTGGACCCGGACCACGAGGAGCGCCTGGGCCGCGCCCTGGAGGACGCCGGCCTGGCGGTGAGCCTGTCCAGCCGGGTGCTGCCCACCCGGGGCGAGTACGAGCGCGGCATGGCCACCTGGCTGAACGCCTGGCTGGCGCCGCGCATTCACCATTACATCAGCCGCCTGAAGGCGCACACCGCGCCCTCGCCGCTGACCATCATGCAGTCCAACGGCGGCACCGTGGCCGCCGACCAGGCGGCCGGGCGCGCCGTGAACCTGTTGCTGTCCGGCCCCGCCGGGGGCCTCAGCGCCGCCCACCGCCTGGGCGGCGCCCTGGGCGAAGACCACCTGATGACCTTCGACATGGGCGGCACCTCCACCGACGTGGCGCTGCTGGACGGCGATATCCGCCTCACCCAGAGCGGCCATATCGGCCCCTACCCGGTGGCGGTGCCGATGGTGGACATGCACACCATCGGCGCCGGCGGCGGTTCCCTGGCGCGGGTCGACGACGCCGGCCTGCTGCATGTGGGCCCGCAATCCGCCGGCGCCGACCCGGGCCCGGCCTGCTACGGCAAGGGGGGCCAGGAGCCCACGGTCACCGACGCCAACCTGGTGCTCGGCCGCCTGCAGCCGGAGTTCGCCCTGGGCGGCAGCCTGGCCCTGGACCGAGGCGCCGCCGAAGCAGCGGTGGCGCGGGTGGCGCGATCACTGGGCCTGGACACGGTGAGCGCGGCCCGGGGCATTATCGAGCTGGCCAATGAACACATGAGCCAGGCGCTGCGGGTGATCTCCATTCAGAAGGGCTTCGACCCGGCGGATTTCCAGCTGGTCAGCTTCGGAGGCGCCGGCGGCCTGCATGTGTGCGCCCTGGCGGAGAACCTGGGCATGCGGCGGGCGGTGATGCCGATCCGCGCCGGCGTGCTGTCCGCCGAGGGGCTGGTGTACGCACCGCGCAAGCGGGAATTGATCCAGGCGCTGCCCGGCGGCGCCGACGCCGCCCGGGTGAACGCCCTGGCGGCGGACCTGGACCGGCGCGGCCGGCGGGAACTGGCCTCGGAAGGGGTGCCCGACAGCGACGTGGTCACCGAAGTGACACTGGACCTGTGCTATCAAGGGCAATCGTCGACCCTCGGCTTGCCCTGGGACGGCGACCCGGAGGCGGCGGAGACCGCATTCCATCGCCTCCACGAGCACCGCTACGGCCACCGGCTGGCGCTGCCGGTGCAGAGAGTGAACGTGCGGGTGCGCTGCCAGGCGCCGGCGCGGCCCCCGGCGCCCGCGCCGCTGGCCGGCGGCGACGGCGCCCCGGCCTGGGAGGCCCGGCTGCCGGGCGTGGACGGGCCGGTGCCGATCTACCGCCGTGACAACCTGGCCGCGGGCCAGGTACTGCGCGGGCCGGCGCTGGTGTTCGAAGCCGTGGGGACGGTTTATCTGGCCCCCGGATGGCAGGCTCAGGTACACTCCGAGGGTCACCTGCTCATGACCCGATAGTCACTACGCTGTACCCGGTGACCGGCGGCCGACACCGCCGACCCCGAAAACCTGGAACCGGAACGGTTCCACAACCGTGTTTCCGCCATGAACGACGTACTGAATTTCTTCTCCGGTGGCCTGCTTTCCGCCGGCCCCTGGGCACTGGTGCTCATCACCCTGGCCATGACCCACGTGACCATTGTCAGCGTGACCGTGTACCTGCACCGCTATTCCGCCCACCGGGCCCTGGAGCTGCACCCGGCTCTCAAACATTTCTTCCGCTTCTGGCTGTGGCTGACCACCGGCCAGAACACCCGCGCCTGGACCGCCATCCACCGCAAGCACCACGCCCGCTGTGACACGGAAGAAGACCCGCACAGCCCCCAGGTGCTGGGCATTCGCAAAGTGCTCAGCGAAGGCGCCGAGCTCTATCAGGCGGAAGCCGTGAACCAGGAAACCCTGGACAAGTACGGCGCCGGCTGCCCGGACGACTGGGTCGAGCGCAATGTCTACAGCCGCTTCACCTTCCTGGGCATCGCGCTGATGGGCGCCATTGATCTGGCCCTGTTCGGCGCCATCGGCATCACCATCTGGGCGGTGCAGATGATCTGGATCCCCCTGTTCGCCGCCGGCGTGATCAACGGCATCGGCCATTACTGGGGCTATCGCAACTTCGAATGCACGGACGCCTCGCGCAACGTGCTGCCCTGGGGTGTGTTGATCGGCGGCGAAGAGCTGCACAACAACCACCACACCTACCCCAATTCCGCCAAACTTTCGATCCGCCGCTTTGAGTTCGACATGGGCTGGGCGTGGATCCGCCTGTTCGAAATGCTGGGCCTGGCGAAAGTAAAGAAGGTAGCGCCCAAGCCGGTGGTCGACCGCGACAACGCCAAACCCGCCGTGGATCTGGATACCCTGCGGGCGGTCTTCCAGCACCGTTTCCAGGTCATGGCCCAGTACCGCCGGGCGGTGATCAAACCGGTGTTCGAACAGGAAAAGGCCCGCGCCTGCGAAGCCACCCGTGGCTTCTACAGTCGTGCCCGCGCCCTGCTGTACCGGGACCAGCGGTTCTTCAAGAGCCGCCACAAGCACCGGCTGGCCAACCTGACCGAACACAACCACACGCTGGCCACCATCTATGAGTACCGGCTGCGCCTGCAGTCGATCTGGAGCCAGACCAGCCGCAACTCCTCCGAGATGCTGGACTCCCTGGCGCAGTGGTGCCGGGACGCGGAAGAATCCGGCATCCATGCGCTGCAGGATTTCGTGGCGACACTGAAGGGATACCGAGTACAGCCGGCCCAGGCTGGCAACCCCGCCCGATAAGCACTAGAGTACCCCTCCCTCGCGGCCTGCCCCCGGCAGGCCGCTCTGTTTTTGCGTCTTTTGTTCAAGACCCTCCAGGGGTTTCTTTGTCGCGCCGTCCACCGGTGGTCGCCATTGGCACCGCCCCGGCCTGCCAGCGCGAGTCTGTTTTATTGGGAGACACATTTGACTGATACCGGCTTTTATCAATTCTCACCCGTCACCATCCTATTGCTTCTCGCCGCCTTCTACGGTGGCACCTACCTGCTGACCCTACTGATCAAGAGCGACCGCCAGGGCAGCGACGCCTTCATGGTCGCCAACCACCGCGTGGGCTTCGGCATGGGCGCCGCCAGCATGACCGCCACCTGGATCTGGGCCGCCTCCTTCTACGCCGCCGCCACCTCCGGCTATACCTACGGCCTGTCCGGCCCACTCCACTACGGCCTGTGGGGCGCGTTGATGATTCTGTTCATCTACCCGTTCGGCCAGCGGTTCCGTAAGCTGGCCCCGAACGGCCACACACTGGGTGAACTGATCCATGCCCGGCACGGCGCCTCCAGCCAGCTGATTCTGGCGTTCTCCAACGTCCTCGGCAGCCTGATCAGCCTGATGGTGAACTTCACCGCCGCCGGCGCTCTGGTGTCGGTTCTGTCGCCGTTGTCGTTTCAAACCGGCGTGATCATCGCCGGCATCGGCGTACTCAGCTACACACTGACCTCCGGCTTCCGCGCTTCGGTGTTCACCGATTTCGCGCAGTTGGTCGCGCTGATGGCGATCGCCGTGGTGATCATCCCCGCGGTGCTGTTCGCCATGGGCGGCCCCGGCACGATCCTGGACGGCATGAGCACCCTGACCGCCGAGCAGCAGAACCTGTTCTCGATGGACGCCATTCTTAACCAGGGTGCGCCCTACTTCGTGGCCGTACTGGCCTACGCCATTGGCAACCAGACCATTTCGCAACGCCTGTTCGCGGTAAACGAAAAGCACATTAAACGCACCTTCGTAACCGCCACCGTGGGTTACGCCGCCATCGTCATCGGCCTGGGCATGATCGGCTTGATGGCGGTGTCCGCCGGCATCGAGCCCATCAACGGCGACATGAACAATCTGATCCCGCAGGTGGTCTCCACCTATCTGCCGCCGGTGTTTATCGCGCTGTTCTTTATCCTGGTCATCGGGTCCCTGTCGTCCACCGCCGACTCCGATCTGTCGGCGCTGTCCGCCATCGTCATGGCCGACGTGTACGGTAAGAACATCGCCAAGGACAACGCCGATCCGAAGAAAATGCTGTTGATCGGCCGCGTCACCATGATCGTCGCCACCGTCTGCGGCCTGGTGTTCGCCAGCTTCGCGCTGGATATCCTGGTGATGCTGGTGTTCGTCGGCGCGCTCTGGGGCGCCATCGTGTTCCCGGTGATCGCCAGCTGTTACTGGAACCGGATCACCAACGCCGCCTTTACCTGGGCGGTGGTGGCCGCGCTGATTATGTTCTGCGTGGCGCGCTTTGATCTGCTACCGATGCAGGGCTTTACCGCGTTGTTGTTCGAGTTCCTCGCGGCCATCGGCGGTGGCGTGGTCATCGGGCTGATGGCCTTCGGCTTCTTCGGCGTACGCATCGGTGCGATTGCCGGCGTGATCGCCTTCCTGGCCACCGCCTGGTTCGGCTTCCACTTCCTGCGCGACTACACCGTGCTGATGGCGTCACTCACCGCCTACGGTGTCAGCACCCTGGTGTGCGTGGCCATCAGCCTGGCCAGCAACCAGCGGTTCGACTTCGACGAGATCGGCAGGCGCGTAAACAACTACGATGACGCCGACGCGCCCGACCTGACAAAAGGCACCGCCACCGCGCAATAAATACACCGGGCCACGGCGATTGCCGTGGTCGCTAAGGAGAAACTTATGGAAACCTGGATATTCGGCGCCTACATACTCGTGTGGCCCGTACTCAGCCTGGGCGTGCTGGTCGTGCTCAGCGCCTCGGTGATGCGTGACCTGCGCGCGGCGAGACGGGAAAAGCGTGATTTGATCTAGTGGCCCGGCCCTACCCGGCAAGAGTGGCTGCCAGGAGCGATGCCCCGAATACCGGGGCTTCCTTCAGCAGCCTTCGGGACCGCAGTACTCGAGAAGCTGAACGTTGTTTTGGTCCGCGCCGGTAATCTCCACTTTTGTGGTGCCCAGCGAAATCCCGATTGCATTGAGGAGCGGGTCAATAAGCGTGGTGCCCAGGGCCTCCACCAAGCCTTCGATCGTTGTCTGAATTAGCTGCTCCAACCCTAGAAGGGTCGTTATGCCTTCGATGATGCCGCTCAAGACATCCCCGACACCATCCAACAAGCAATCCAAAAACCAACTGCATTCATCCTCTTCTTCAAGTAACTCGACATCAATATTCAAACTGCTGAAATCCGCATCGGAAAGCCCCCCTTCGGTAAAGACCGAGGAAGGGTTTTCTTCATCCAGCGTATAGCTCAACTCCACTCTTTCCTGGCCACCGCCGACCGCTAAATCCAAATCGGCGGTGATACTAGCAACTGTAAGACCACCTGGGAGGTCACCGAGAACGGTCAACTCCACTGGCTCTTGCTGCAGGAAGCCTGAGCCATCAATCTGACCGGTCGCAATACGGGCCGCCTGATTTTCAACGTCGATGCCCACAGTGACCAAATTGGATCCGGTGCCGCGCGCACACCGGGCCCACACAAGCTCGCCTGTGCCACCACCGGCCTGGACCGCCAGGGGCAGCCTGACGGTCAGCAAATTAAGGATGTTGAGATCACTGGAAATCGTAAGCCCCACATCAGGCGCATGGAATCTTGTTTCCCACTCCCCATCTTCACCAATACGAGCCGGCCCAACGACCACGCTCGGAGCTTTACCCACAAACAGCTCGATCTTTGTTTCGGTAACGCCGGGAATATTGATCTGTGTGTCCGGCAATGCACCCTCTATCAGGGTGCCTTCAACGAGGTTCAGGGCCAGTGCCATGACGGTGTCGTATAGCGGCAAACGACTGTTTTCAGGTATCTCTCCGGAGCCGACAATATCGATAACATCCGCCAGTTTGACGGTTTCCACGCCGGCGCCGGCGATCAGTTGATCCATAGCACCGCCAACACCGGCGAGCGGATCCGCCGCCGAATCCAGAGCGCCAAGCAAGCTACCCACCAACACATCCGTGGATAACAATTCCTCGACGGTATCAACACCGACGCCATCGAGAACATCGCCCAACTTGACGGTGGTTTCCGCCAGGCTGGAGAACTGCGTGGGGTCAATATTGAAGGGTGTTCCGCCGTTGAGAATCGCGCCCAGCAAAACATTGAGCAGGTTGGCGGTTTGTTGCGTGCCGCCGACAACGGCGGTACTGCCGGCCGCGCTCAGCGTTCCTATCAGTTCTTTTCTGGCCGCGGCGCCGACAGACATCGTCACGGTACCGAAGGTACTCTCAGGCAGCAGGAGAGAAATCGGCTCTTCCCGCTCATAGGTCACCGCGACACCATTACTGCGCCGCAGATCGGTCACCGGCTCAAAAGAAAGCACTTTTTCATCGTCGCTTTCGATCACCCCGGGTTGCACGGCGAGCGCACTGGCGTCACCGGAAAAGCCTTGCTGCTGAGCCGCAATCAAGGCTCTGTCGTTTATATCCTGGAGTGTCACGAACTCACCCCCGCAGGCTTGTGCGGCGTCGGCGGCAGCGGTAGCGGCGGCGTTGACCTGGCTTTGCATTTCCTTACGCAGCGAGAACAGGCGGGCGCCGTCGAGTGCCATGACGCCAAGCAGAATCACCAGCAACATCAGCAATGGGGTGATAACGGTGAGCGCGCCTCGCTGCCGAAACATCAGCCTTACTCCTCGTCCCGGGTCTGTTCGCCGAAGCTTTCCGGAATCGGTTGTTTAAAGCTGTCCGCCAGGCGGCGCTGCGTGTCGATGTAGACCGACACGGAAAGCTCGCTTTTTTCCGCCGGCGGCGAACGCCGCTGCTGTTCCAGGGCGCGCTGAGTCGCGGCGCCGACTTGGTGCTCCTGTTCGGCGTCGACCACTTTGCCGGACACGCCGAACTCCGGTCTGCCGTCGGCCATCGCCGCCAGCGGTATCAAGGTGAGTAGAGCCATGACCAGTTTCATAGTTTATCTCCCGAATTGCTCGGCCAGCCGTTCCGCGTAAGCCCGCTCTTCACTGCTCAGGTCGTATTGTTTCTTCATCCATTCCAACCCGCCCCAGTTGTCGGTGAGCAGGTACGCCACCGCCAGGTTCTGGCGTACCGGGCCCTTGCCGTCGCCGAGTTCCATGGCGGTGCGCAGTTCATAGGCGGCGTCTTCATAGTCACCGACCATAAGCAGCACGTAGCCGTAGTCATTGCGCACCTGGGCCGAAGCCGGCGTGCGTTCGCGGGCGATCTCAAGGTGATGAAGCGCTTTCAGTACTTTGTCCTGTTTCAGCAGGACCATGCCCAGACCGTGGTGGCTGCGGCCGGTGCCGCAGCGGTCCACCAGGCCCTGGAAAATGGTCTCCGCCTCTCCCAGATGGCCGGTGGACGCCTGCAGCTGACCGTAACGCACCCAGTGGTCGACGGTTTCCATGGGCTTGGCTTCCAGCTGCGCCAACGCGGCGTGGTTGCGCTCCCGGTTCATCAGGTTGTCGACCATGTCGAGCTGCACCTGTTGTTCCGGCTGGATGCGGGCGGAGCAATTCAACCGGTCCAGATCGTACGGGTCGCCGGCTTTTTCGCTGGGCGGCTGCGAAGCGCAACCGGCCATCAGCACGCTGGCCATGATCCCCATCGCTATTTTTTGCATCCGTTGCTCCTGGTCTTCGTTGTTCGTTCGAGCGCGCACCCGCGCTTGTTGTTAAAGAATACCGCTAACGAGAAAGTGCGTCGGCGATAGAGATCACCGCCGGCCCGCCGATCAAAATGAACAATGCGGGCAACATAAACGCCATCATAACCACGGTCATTTTGGCGCCGATACGGTTGGTTTCCTCGCGTACACGGTTACGTTCCACGTTCTGTGCTTCTTCGATGATTTGATCGAGGCTGAGGGAAACACCGGCGCCAAGCTGGCTGCTTTGCTTCATCAGCACCACATAGTTACGCAATACGGGAATGCGACGGTTTTCGCCGAGTTCATCCAACGCCTGGGAGCGTTCAGCACCCGATTCCATCAGCCGGTTGAAGCGGTCGAGGCGGGCGGAAAGCATCGGCAGAAGCGGCCGGGCCTGATTGGCGATCAAGCGCAGCACTCGCTCCAGGGACAGCCCGGCCTCCATCAACATGCGTGTCAGATGGCACAGCTCCACGGCCTCCAGATTCTGCCGTTGTTCGGCGCGTTCCCCAATTGAGCGGATAGCGCGCCTGGGCACCAGAAACGACAGGGCCGCCACGATCATTCCCCCGATCGGCCCAAAGAACACGAAGCCGATGATCACAACCACCGCCGGCAGAATCCAGCAGAACAGCAGGTAAAGAAGCTGCGCCTGCTCGTGGGTGCGCCCGGTGGCGGCATAGGCCTCGCGAATGTCCTCGAAATCACCCCGTGCAATGGGCGACTCGGTGAACTGGCTGGCGAGCCTGGACAACCAGAAGCTGGAAGCCTTTTCATCCTGATCAGCGAGGCGATGCAGACGTGCATTGATACGGGCACGACGGGCCCACTGCGGCGCTTTCGCCCAGGCCACCCAGATGGCGAGGAAAGAGATCGCGGCCGCGGATATAAACCAAACACTATTCACGTCCGACCCCCTGGATCATCCGCCAGATAATGATCACGCCCAGGGTCTGAAGGCCACCGGCAATGGCGAGCATCGTATGCCCGGTGTCGGTGTCCAGCAGAACCCGGGAGTAGTTCTCGTTAATCAGAATCATGTACGCGGCCAACCCCAGCGGCAACAGCGCAAAGGCGGCGGCGGTAAAGCGTGTTTCCGCGGTGGCCGCCATGAATTCGCGGCGCAGTTCCTGTTGCGAGCGCAGCGAGGTGGCCACCTGGGTCAGCACCGGGCGAATCGAGGAGCCGAAGCGCGACGACGTCCGCAACGCGATGGAGACCAGAACCAGGGAAGGTATCCGGTAGAGGCCGCCGAAGTCCTCGAACAGGCTGGTGTAGTCGCGGCCCGCTTCCACCGCGTTACGTAAACGGAACGCCAGCGGATCAAAAACCGGCGGCGCATCGTTGAAGGATTCCACCAACGCATTGTCCAGCGAGCGCCCGGCGCTCAAATAGCGCAGGGTGGTGTCGATCAAACCGGGCAGCTCTTCGTAAATACGTCGCCGTTGCTGTTGGAAGCGAAAGCGCCAGTACATCCACAACGCGATGGCGATCAACCCGGCGGTGATCAGCGCGACCAGCGGACCGTTCAGAATCAACACCACTGCCAGAAACAGCGCGACGATCAAACCGAATACGATCAGCTGGCCACGCGAAAGGTGAATATCCGCGCGGATCAGCACACTCTCCAACGGCGTAACGGTTACCCTGGCGGCGGTCTCGACACCCACGTCCGCTCGTGTTTCCAGGCGCCGACGGATGCCGTCATTCAGCGACCGCTTGATACGACGCCGCGCCCACAGCCACTGCAGCACCACCGTGATCAGCGCGAGCACGGCCAGCGTTTGCGCGGCGGCGAGCAGGGCCAGGGGGCTCATTGCTCGTGGCTCCGGTACAGGTAGTCCATGTGATACGCGTCGGTCTCGGTGGGCGTGAGCGCGACGACCTCGCTGACCATGCGGCGGCCATCGGGCATCCGCACCAGCTGAATAATGATGTCCAGGGCGGAACCGATGAGCCGGCTGATGGCACGCTCGCTGGCGTCGTAACCGCTGACCGCCAGCAGGGTTTCGATCCGCACCAGGGCGTCCCGGGTGGTGTTGGCGTGGATGGTGCTCATCGAACCTTCGTGGCCAGTGTTCATGGCCTGCAGCAATTCGATGATTTCCGCGGAACGCACCTCGCCGAGAACAATGCGGTCCGGCCGCATCCGCAGGGAGTTCACCACCAGCTCCCGGGCGGTGATACGGCCTTTGCCTTCGGTGTTGGCCGGGCGTGTTTCCAGGCGCACGACGTGGGGATGGTTGAGCACCAGCTCGGCGGAGTCCTCGATGGTGAGGATCCGTTCCGCGCGAGGGATGTACTGGCTGATCAGGTTCAGCATGGTGGTCTTACCGGTACCGGTGCCGCCGCTGATAATAATATTGCGGCGCGATTCCACCGCGCGGATCAACACGTCCAGACAGGCGTCGGTCATCGAGCCGTTTTCGATCAACTGCTGGGCGGACAGGTGGTTACCGGTGAACTTACGGATACTGATGGTGGGTCCGTCCAGAGCCAGCGGCGGAATGATCGCGTTGACCCGCGAACCGTCCGGCAACCTGGCGTCCACCATCGGGCTGGCTTCGTCCAGGCGCCGGCCCAACGGCGCCAGCATGCGGCGAATCACCCGGGTGACGTGGTCATCGTTGATGAACCGGGTGTTGGCTCGCTGCAGAACCCCGGCCACCTCCACGAAAACGTGCTCCGGGCCGTTCACCAGAATGTCGTTGACGCTGGTGTCCGCCAGCAACGGCTCCAGCGGGCCGAAGCCGGTGACTTCATCAAGGATATCGCGGACCAGCTGATTCAGATCCTGGGTGGATAGCGGCACCCGGTTATGGGAAATGTACTGCCCGACATGGTTGCGGGTGAATTCGGCCAGGGCATCACGGGTCGCCTTGCCGACTTCGATGCCTTCTTCATCCAGACGCTCCACCACCCAGCGATGGGTCCGCTCTTTGAGCTGCTGGTACTCCTGATCGAAACGACCGGCCACGGCTTAACTCCCCAGCAATCGCGTCAGAAAACCACCGCGTCGCGGTTCGTCGCTCTGGCCGTGGCCGTCGAGCGCATCCAACAGGTCGCCCAGCCGGCGGCTGTAGGCACACCGGGGCGACTGCTCGAGAATCGGCCGACCACTGTTCACCGCCAGCAGGCGATGACGCCAATCCATCGGCAAGGTGCCCGCCAGCGGCGCGCCGACGGTATCACTCAGCTCGTCGGCGTCCGGCGGCACGCCACTGTCGTAACCGTCCACCACCAGCCCGATATGGCCCTCACGGCCGAGATGGGAGCCCCAGTCATGGACCAGGGCCCGGGCGGCGTGGGCGTGATCCACCAGCGGGTGAATGCCGACCAGAAGATGGCGGGTGTGCACGCCCAGGGCTCGCACCCAGTACTCGCTTTGCAGCGAGGCCACGTTGATGGTGATGTGATCGAACATCTGCATCAGGCGGTTCAGCGCGATGAACAGGTCCGCGCTGCGGTCACCGTCCAGGGTCTGGCTGCCGATGCCGCCGGAAAGCAGCCGCAGGCCGGGCCGGAACTCTTCCAGCGCCGTGTCGATCAGCGTCTCATCCAGGGTTTCCGGGTTGGCGAGCAGGTTATCCAGGGTGAATTCGCTGCTGGCGTCGAGATAAAACACGCCCCGCTCGCGGGGCTGGGTATCGATGGCTAGGCAACGCCAGTTGGGCTGACGCTGATTGATGCCGGTGGCGAGATTCTGCGCCAGGAAACGCGTGTCCACGGTGGGATCAGCGCCGGTCACCAGCGTCAGGTTGTTCACCGAAGAGCGGCTTTCGTCACCGTAATGCCCGCTGCGCACCAACTGATGACGGCGCAGCCGGTCGCGGATTTCCCCCGCGTCGTTGCCGGCCAGGAAGCTGTCCCGGGCGCCGGCGCGCATGCTTTGCAGCAGCAGTTCCTGGTTGGAACGGGTGCACACCGTGATCACCGTGACCCAGGGCCGGGCACTGGTTAGCGCGGTGATGATCGCCAGGGATTGATCCATATCCGCTTCATTGATCTCCACCAGCACCACATGGGCGGTGGTCGCTTCCAGCAGGCGCAACACCCGGGTGAGATCGGCGCGGCTGACGAATTCCACGCGGAACGGCTCTTCGATAACCCGGTCCAGCCAGGCTTTGATACCGGGGTCGTCGACCACCGAAAGGACAATATCGTTATCGCTCACCAGCTCACTCCATGACGAATGGGTTGCGAGCCACCACGCGGCTCGGTGGCCATATCCAGCCATTGCGTGCTGCTTTCCCGGTAGGCGCCACCGGGCAGGGTCACCGGCGGATCACCCGCCTTGCGGGGGGTCACCAGATGGGGGGTGACCACCATCACCAGCTCCTTGTCGTCCCGGGAAATACGGCTGGAGCGGAAGAAAGCACCAAGCACCGGAATATTGCCCAGGCCCGGAATGCGGTCGCTGTTGTTAATGGTGCTGCGGCTCACCAGACCACTGATGATGAAGGTTTCACCGGGGGCCAGAGACACCGTGGTTTCCGCCCGCCGGACGCGCAGCCCGGGCACGGCCACGCCGCCGGTTTCCACGCCGGCGGAAAAATCCAGTTCACTGACTTCCGGCGCCACCTTGAGAATGATCTGCTCGTCGCTGATCACCGTGGGCGTCAGGCTCAGGCCGACCCCGAACTCCTTGAATTCGATCTGGATGCCATCGGTATTACTCCGGGTGGGCACCGGGAATTCGCCACCGGAAAGAAACGACGCACTCTGGCCGCTCAGGCTGGTGAGCGACGGCTCCGCCAGGGTGTAGGCGAAACCACCGCCTTCCAGCGCATTGATGATGGTCAGAGAGTTACTGCCGAAACCGAACAGGTTAAAACCGTCGGAGCTGAGCGGGTTCTGGGCGGCTCCCGGGCCCGAAAAGCCCCGGTAACCGGTGCCCGGCGGCGCGATGCCCACGGCGGAGTCACCGCCGTCGAACAGATTGGCGTAATAAACGCCCAGACTGTTCAGTTCCGAGCGGCTCACTTCCAGCACACGGATGTCGGTCTGCACCTGGGTGCCGTAGGGCAGATTGCCGCCCAGAGTGGTGGCCACCGCCACGCTGCTGCGCATCGGCCGGCTCTCGCCCCGCTGCCAGATAGTGATCTCGGAGGAGCCTTCCTTGAAAGCCGTAACCAGTACTTCCTGGCTACCGCTGACGGTGAGCTTGGCGACCTCCGGGTTGGAGGTCGCCACCTTGGTGATCGGCGCGGAGAAGTTCAGTACTTTCTGGTCGCCGGGCGCCATGCGCATGGATTCATCCATGGCGGCGGCCTGGCCGCCGGCAAACAGCGTCAGCACCAGCAGCAGCCGCGCCCCCAGGCCGATGCGTTGTTTATTGCACATAGGTGCTCCTTGATTCCGCGCCCTCGAAAACCTGCACGCGCTGGCCCGGAGAAGGCTTCGGCGCGGCGGCCGGCGCGGGTTTTTCGCGCTCGGGGAAGAAGTCGTCGAAGTAGAAGGGTTTCTGTTCCGGCTCGTCGGCGGCGGCGAGGGCCTTCTCACCCTCGTCCGCCGGCTCGTCCGAGTCCCTGGCCGGTGTTTCGCCGCGCTCACCGGCCACCACCGCGAGGCGCACCTTGCCTTCGGAGGACGCCAGCATCAGCGCGGAAATGCGATCTTCCGGCACCGACAGGACGGCGGTGTTGTTGCGGCGACGGGCGGTTTCTTCCGCGTCGTCGGCGCCGGCGGACAGCGAACCGTAGACCGCCAGCACCGGCACGTCGCGCAGCATCACCAGGGCCACCGGCGCGTCTTTGTCGGAACGGCGGAACGCGGTGACCACATCGACCCGGTCCCCGGGCTGCAGCAGCCCCCCGGCGCCGACCACGTCGTCGACGGCAATAGCGATGGCGCGCTGGCCTTCCGGCAGGTTGGCGGGCAGGGAACCGCCGCTTTCCAGGTGATGGCTTGAAAGAAGTTCGCCCGGACGGGCATAGCGACGCAGCTCACGACCGAAGACGTCTTCTTCCGCGGACAAGGCGTCGCTGATCTGGTTGGGTGAGGTCACCACGGCGAGGCTTTCTTCACTGAGCGCCTCGCCGGCGTTCATTGGCTGGCGCAACACCCAGTATTCATAGGACGGTGCGGCCTGTTCCCGGTCCGCCTGCCCGGTGGTGTCCGTCGATGTGACGGTCACCGGTTCCGGATCCCGGCTGAGCCCCACCAGCGCCAGAACCAGCGCCAGAAAGGCCAGCACCAGGGCCGGCAGCATATATAAAATCTTTGATCCCATATCCCCTCCGAAACATCCGTGTTCGACGACTGCTTATCATTCTAGTCAGAAGGCGGCGCGGGCCTCCGCTTCCAGCGTGTCCGGCAACGGCGGAAAGGTCCCCAGCAGGCCGAAGCTCATTACCGGCACGATGGGGTTTTCCTTGTAGTTGTAGGTCACTCCGCAGCGGAGCATCTCCACGCCCCCCACCGCTTCCACGGCGCAGGAGGCCGCGCCGTCCTCCAGGCTGGAGAGCGGCCCGGGAAGGGTCGCCAACAGCCCGGTCATGGCCTGGCTGGCGCGGTTCACCACCGCGCCCTCCATTTGCTCCCCCTGGAAGGCGGAACGGTCCACGTACAAGGCCGTGGCCACCGCCCGGTCCACCACGTTCTGCAGCCGGTACTGGCTGAAGAACACGATGCCGTAGATGGCGGAGGCGTAGAGCATCGCGACCACGAAGGGGAACAGCATCAGAAACTCCAATGCCACTGCCCCTTCGTTTTTACGACGACAGAAGATTAACATCGACAATGACGGCTATTAGGTGCCGGTGCCAGTGCCAGTGCCGCCGCCCCCGGCAGCATCGGTGAAGAGTTGCTCAAATACTTCAACCAACTTATCGCCGGCACCAGAAGTGGCTAGAAAACCTACAATCACAATGATGGCGGCGGCGAGCACGATGTACTCGAGCGCGCTGGCGCCACGCTGTTTGTCGGCCTGGGTACGGCCACGGCTGAACAGCCGGGCGGCCAGACGTTGTGAGGCAGTGGTAAAGATGGTCAGTGATTTCATGTCAAACTCTCCCTTACACCCAAGCTGCGATCAGTGACGATTCCTTTCCGATAGTAGGTATTATGTGAACCACTTCACAAGTACCCACTTTTGCATATCCTTCGCCCAAACCCTTTAAAATCAACAAGTTACGCAAAACGTCGGCGGATATCCGGTGTTATGAAAGCGATGACCGGTTGTTCTTATTCTTTTGTTACCGCCTTTATCGTTACGTTTCCACCTTTACGGCGGCGTTAACATCGCTCTGCCAGTATGCGTCTTTTGCTACTCGTACAAAAAGACCAACTTTGTACTGTTATGAAATTTATTGTTATTGACGTGATGAAGCAGTGAAGCATGGTCAGGGCCAGGGCGAACGCACGGACATAAAAAAACCCGGTGTGACCATCAGCCACACCGGGTTTTCGTTGTCCCTTGCCAGGCAGGACGCTTACTTGATCTTGGCTTCCTTGTAGATCACGTGCTTGCGGACCACGGGATCAAACTTCTTGGTCTCCATCTTTTCGGGATGCAGACGCTTGTTCTTGGCGGTGGTGTAAAAGTGCCCGGTCCCCGCTGAGGACACCAGACGAATTTTTTCACGAATCGGACCAGATGCCATGATTCAGCTCCTTGGGCTCAGGCGCGCGCGCCGCGGCTGCGGATATCGGCCAACACGGACTCGATACCCTTCTTGTCAATGATACGCATCCCTTTGGAGGACACACGCAGGCGCACGAAGCGCTTTTCGCTCTCCACCCAAAAGCGATGGTAGTGGAGATTCGGCTCGAAACGACGCTTGGTCTTGATGTTCGAGTGGGACACGTGGTGGCCCGTTACCGGCCGCTTCCCGGTTACCTGGCAAACTTTGGACATGATCTTGCTCCCGTGATGCAACACAATTGGGGCGGGGCAGCCCCGGAAAAGGCGCGTTTTATACCAAAACCCGGGGCGGGGATCAAGCCATTCCGGCATTTACCGGCAAATATCACACCCAGCCGCGGCGGCTGAACGACTCCCAGTGGCCGTCGCCGATCACCAGATGGTCGAGGATGCGCACGTCGATCAGATCCAGCGCCCGGCGCAGCCGCTCGGTGACATCGCGGTCCGCCTGGCTCGGCTCCGCCACCCCGGAGGGGTGATTATGGGCCACGATCACACTGGCGGCATTGTATTCCAGGGCCCGGCGGACCACCTCCCGGGGGTAGACGGCGGCACCGTCCACGGTGCCGTAGAACATCTTCTCGAAGCCGATCACCCGGTGCTTGTTATCCAGGAACAGCACCGCGAACACTTCGCAGGGCTCGCCGCGCAGCTCGGCGGTCAACAGCCGCGCCGCCGGCTCCGGGTTGTCCAGGCTGAAGCCCCGCTCCAGCTCCGTGGCCAGGTAGCGCCGCCCCATCTCCAGAGCCGCCAGCACCTGGGCACAGCGGGAATCCGCCATGCCCGGCAGACGCGCCATGCGCTTGGGCGTCAGATCCAGCAGCCCGCGCAGGCCGCCGCTGCGGTCGAGAATGTCGCGGCCCACGTCGACGGCGGTTCTGCCCCGGCTGCCGGTGCGCAGAAAGATCGCCAGCAGTTCCGCGTCGCTGAGCGCGCCCGCGCCCCGCCCCAGCAGCTTTTCCCGGGGCCGTTCCTGTTTCGGCCAGTCGCTGATCGCCATACTCACCTCCCTGTGTTTGCTCATACCTTGGTGCTACCCTATGACGCCCCTAGTCTGCACAACCCCCCCGGGGCGAGGGCAGACGACATCCACCATGGTTTGTGTCAGCCACAGCCCAAAATACTGTACGGAATGACAGCATGCAGCGACTGGTCAATAAACGGATCCTCCTCGGTGTCACCGGAGGCATTGCCGCCTACAAGAGCGCGGATCTGGTCCGCCGGCTGCAGGACGCCGGCGCCGAAGTACGCGTGGTCATGACGCAGGGCGCCTGCGAGTTCATCACGCCGCTTACCATGCAGGCGCTGTCCGGGCACCCGGTGCACACCGACCTGCTGGACCCGCGCGCCGAGGCCGCCATGGGCCACATCGAGCTGGCCCGCTGGGCGGACCTGGTGCTGATCGCTCCGGCCTCGGCGGATTTCCTCGCCCGCCTGGCCTACGGCCACGGCAACGACCTGCTCGCCACCCTGTGCCTGGCCACCGGCGCCCCGGTGGCGGTCGCCCCGGCCATGAACCAGCAAATGTGGGCGGATCAGGCGACCCAGAAGAACCAGCTGATCCTGCAGGAGAAGGGCATCCATATCTTCGGCCCCGGCGCCGGCAGCCAGGCCTGCGGCGAAGTGGGCCCGGGGCGCATGCAGGACCCGGCGGAGATCATTCGGCAGGCCGCGGAAGTCTTCGACTACGATCTCCTCACCGGCAAACATCTGGTGATCACCGCCGGCCCCACCCGGGAGCCGATCGACCCGGTGCGCTACCTGACCAACAAGAGCTCCGGGAAAATGGGCTTCGCGCTGGCCCAGGCCGCCGCCGAAGCGGGGGCGCGCGTGACCCTGATCGCCGGCCCGGTGGCCCTGGACACCCCCAACCGGGTCAACCGCATCGACGTGGTCCGCGCCGAAGACATGCACGAGGCCAGCCTCAAGGCGGTGGAGGAGGGCTGCGACATCTTTATCGCCACCGCCGCCGTGGCGGATTACCGGCCCACCGTCACCGCCGACCACAAGATCAAGAAATCCACCGAGGAGATCCACCTCACCCTGGTGAAGAACCCGGACATCATCGCCGCCGTGGCCTGCCACGCCAAACGGCCCTTCACCGTGGGCTTCGCGGCGGAAACCCAGGACGTGATTGAATACGCCCAGGGCAAGCTGAAGAGCAAAAAACTGGATATGATCGCCACCAACGACGTGTCCGGCACCAATGTGGGCTTCAACAGCGACAATAACGCCCTCACGGTGATCTGGCCGGGCGGGCACAAGGTGCTGCCGCTCGCCTCCAAGGCGCAGATCGCCAAACAACTGATCGAGCTGATCGCGATCCGCCAGAGCTGAAAACCACTGACCGCTGAGACCATCGATGCAACTGCAATACCGGCTTCTTGATGCCCGCCTGGGCGACCAGTTTCCACTGCCCGCCTACGCCACCGACGGCTCCGCCGGCCTCGACCTGCGCGCCATGGTGGAGGCCCCCCTGACCCTGAACCCCGGCGACACCGAGCTGCTGCCCACCGGGCTGGCCATCCACATCGGCGACGCCGGCTATGCGGGGATGATCCTGCCGCGTTCCGGGCTGGGCCATAAGCACGGCATCGTGCTCGGCAACCTGGTGGGGCTGATCGACTCGGACTACCAGGGCCAGTTGATGGTGTCCTGCTGGAACCGGGGCAACAGCGCTTTCACCATCGAGCCGGGGGAGCGCATCGCGCAGCTGGTGATCGTGCCGGTGATGCAGGTGTCGCTGACGCAGGTGGATGAGTTCGACGACAGTGCCCGCGGCGAGGGCGGCTTCGGCCACAGCGGCCGCCAGTAAGCACCACGGGCCTCACCGAAACGCCGCGACCACAGAACGGCGACGGGACGGCTAGGGGGGAACGAATGGGGAACGAACACAAGGTTCTGACCAGGCCGGCATGGCTGCTCGCACTGCTGGGCCTGGTGCTGGTCGGCGCCGGCGCCGCTTTGTGGCACCAGCATCAGCACGACCAGGCGCAGACCGCGGCCGCGGATCAGGCCCGGCGCCTGGCCAACAGCCTGGCCGGGGAACTCGGCCAGCGCGTGAACCGCCACCGCGAGCAACTGGAACAACTCGCCGGACGCCCGGATTCGCCCGCACCGACCTTCGACCAGCCCCTGACACCGACCCCCTGGCGGGACAACACCCGCCAACTGCGCGTCCCCGACGGGCACCCCGGTGAGGAGCGGCTGTCGTTCACCCTGCGCGAACTGCTGCACAACCTGCGCGAACGGGGGGAAGTGGTGGTCTCCAGCAAGGGCGGTGAACAGCCGGCGTTGCTGATGGCACGCACCACACCCGGCGGCGCCATGATCCTGGAACACGACCTGAGACCCTGGCTGCGCAGCCTCGATCAACGCCTGCCCCAAGGCAGCGCCCTGACACTGAGCCAGGGCGACCTGACGCTGATCCGCCGCGGCCAGACCGGGGGCGCCAGCGCCACCGCCAGCGCCCGGGGCGGTCCCTTCAACCTGACCCTGGCGGTGCCCCCCACGCCGCCGTCCTGGCAAAGCCTGCTGTTGCCCGCAGGCATCAGCGCGGCACTGATACTGCTGGTGATCTACGCGGTGTTCGCGCGGCTCGCCCGGCGACAGCCCTCGCCGGCGGCCAGCGCCGTTCGCCGCCCGGACAGCGCGCCCGCGCGTCCCGCGGCGCCGGCGGCGTCGTCCCTGCCACCGGCCCCGGAACCGGAGCCGGAAACACCCAGCGAGCCGGAACCCGGCCCCGCCCCGCCGCAAGCGCTGTTCGGCGCCGACGGCATTCGCGCCACCGACGAGGCGCCCCTGGACGGCACCGCCCTGGAGCAGCTCGGCCGGGCGATCGGCAGCGAGGCGGGCGCGGCCGGTCAGCACACCCTGTTTGTGGTCTGCACGGGCGAGGCGGACGCCAAGGCGGCGCTGATCGACGGCCTGATGGCCAGCGGCCGCCAGGTGGTGGATCTGGGCGAGGCCCCGCCGGCGGTGCTCCATTACGCCACCGAAGTCTTGGAAAGCCAGAGCGGCGTCTGCCTCACCGGCGACGGCGACCAGCGGGCTCTGGACGTGGTCATCAATGGCGAGCTGCTCCACAGTGACCGGCTGCTCACCCTGCGTGATCGGCTGCTGGCACGGAATCTGGATGAGGGCAGCGGGGAACGGGAACAGCGCGACCTCAACGACCGCTATCTGAACGCCGTGGCGGACGACATTATTCTCGCGCGCCCGATGTCGGTGGCGGTGCAGGGCACCGGCGCCACCGCCGGCCTGGCGCCACGGTTGCTCGGCGAGCTGGGCTGCAAGGTGGTCGCCGTGGAGGGCACCGACGTGGACGCCCTCGCCCGCACGGTGGGCGAGCAAAACCTGAATCTGGGCCTGGCGTTCGACGCCGGCGGCGGCCTCTCCCTGGTCGCCAGCGACGGCCGCCTGATCGCCGCCGACCGGCTGCTGATGCTGCTGGCCCGGGATCTGCTGGAGCGCAATCCGGGCGCCGATGTGCTGTTCAACATGACCGATAATCAGGCGCTGGCCGACCTGATCCGCAAGCAGGGCGGCCGGCCGGTGATGGACGACGGCGGCCCGGCCCGCCTGCGCGCGCGCATGAAAGAATTGGCCGTGCCCCTGGCGGGAGAGGCGAACGGGCATATATTCTTCGCCGACCGCTGGTACGGATTCAGCGATGCCCTCTACGCCGCCGCCCGACTTTTGGAGGTACTCTCCCTGCAGGCGGGCAACAGCGCCGAGGCGTTCGCCCCTTACACGGATACTTTTTGACCGGTTGGAGAAAGCAGACATGGACACCAAGAGCGCCCAGGAAACCGCCCGCGTTCTGATTGAAGCGCTGCCTTATATTCAGCGCTTCGCCGGCACCACCGTGGTGATCAAATACGGCGGCAACGCCATGGAAAACGACGAGCTGAAGAACAGCTTCGCCCGCGACGTGGTGATGATGAAGCAGGTCGGCATCAACCCGGTGATCGTCCACGGCGGCGGCCCGCAGATCGCCGATCTGCTTAACCGGCTCGGCAAGGAGAGCAAGTTCGTCCAGGGCATGCGCGTCACCGACCGGGAAACCATGGACGTGGTGCAAATGGTGCTCGGCGGCCTGGTCAACAAGGACATCGTCAACCTGATCCAGCACAACGGCGGCCAGGCGGTGGGCCTGACCGGCAAGGACGGCCGCCTGATCAAGGCGCGCAAGATGCTGCTCAAGAACCTGGACGCCGACGACCCGGAGCTGCAGGCTTCGGAAATCATCGACATCGGCCATGTGGGCGAGGTGCAGGGCATCGACACCAAGGTGCTCGACCTGCTCGGCGGCAGCGACTTCATTCCGGTGATCGCGCCGATCGGCGTCGATGAGGACGGCACCAGCTACAACATCAACGCCGACCTGGTGGCGGGCAAGGTGGCGGAAGTGCTGCGCGCCGAAAAGCTGATCCTGCTCACCAACGTGGCCGGCCTCAAGGACAAGGAAGGCCGCGTGCTCACCGGCCTCACGGCGGACCGGGTCAACGCGCTGATCAAGGACGGCACCATCCACGGCGGCATGCTGCCGAAGATCCGCTGCGCCCTGGAAGCGGTGGAGAACGGCGTGCACACCTCGCACATCATCGATGGCCGGGTGGCCCACGCGGTGTTGCTGGAGATTCTTACCGACAAGGGGGTCGGTACTCTGATCAGTAAGCATTGATCAGCAAAAACTAAAAACGCCTAAAACGGGAACAACGCATGACAGAACAGACTCCGTCCAGAAAGGAGCAAATCCTGCAGGCCCTGGCGCACATGCTGGAAGCGGAACCCGGCGGGCGGATCACCACCGCCGGCCTGGCCCGGGAAGTGGGGGTGTCCGAAGCCGCGCTGTATCGGCATTTTCCGAGCAAGGCAAAGATGTTCGAGGGGCTCATCGACTTCATCGAAGAGGCGATCTTCTCACGAATTAACCGCATCACCGGCGAAGGGGACGCGCTCACCCAGGTGGAGCAGATTCTCACGCTGATCCTGGCGTTCACCGAGCGCAACCCGGGCATCACCCGGTTGCTCACCGGCGACGCCCTCACCGGCGAGAACGAGCGCCTGCACCGGCGCATCCAGCAGTTCTACGACCGGGTGGAAAGCCAGCTCAAGCAAGTGGTCCGTGACGCCGAGTTCAAGGAAGGCAAGCGCACCGCGGCCACGCCCACCATCACCGCCAACCTGCTGCTGGCGGTGGTGGAAGGGCGCATCGCCCAGTTCGTCCGTTCCGGTTTCAGGATCCGCCCCGGCCAGGACTGGCCCGAGCAATGGGCGCTGCTCGCCCCCACGGTGTTCCGCGATTAAGAGCCCGCCAGCTCCTCCAACCGCTCAATAATCGGCGCGTACTGCTCGCGCACCGCCTGCTTGTCCTTCTCATAGCCGGCGATTTCCTGGCGCACATGGGCCATGCGGCGCTGGTACTCTTCGATGGCCTGGCGGGTGCCCTCCGGCACCGGCCGGCCGGCGCGCTCGGCGCGGGCGGCCAGGCTGACCTCCTGGTCGCGTTTCTCTTCCAGCTGCGCCAGGGTGTTGGTGGCGTAGCTGATGCGCAACTCAAGCGCTTCGATCTGGCGCTCGCGGGCACGCACCGCGTCCTCGGGCCCGGCGTAGAGCCGCTCCAGCTCCTTGTCCCGCTCGGCCTGCCGTTGCGCCTGCTGCTCGGCCGCCATCGCCTGGCGGCGGCGCGCCTGCTCTTCCGGGGGCGCCGGCGGCTCGCGGCGCAGCACGCGGCCGTTATGGTCGAGCACCTGGTAGCCGGCGTGGATGGCCTGCTCGTTGAGCGTGGCGCTCACCGCCAGGGTGCCGTCCGGCTTGGTATAGCGGTACATCACCTCACCGGCGGGCTCATTCTGCTTGGGCGCCGCCGGCGTCAGCACCGGCAGCGCCAACAACGCCAACACCAGCCCCCACGGCAGCCACCTCACGGTTACCCCTCCACGCCGTAGCGCTTGCGATACTGCTTGAGCGCCACGCGATCCGCATCGCGCCCTTCCTGCTCTTCCAGCCAGACGATGATGTCCGACATGGAGACAATGCTGCGCACCGGCACGCCCAGGCTCTCCTGCACTTCCTGGATCGCCGACAGCTCGCCACGACCGCGCTCCTGGCGGTCCACCGCCACGAACACCCCGGCGATGCTCGCCTCGGTGCGCTCGAACAGCTCCGCCACCTCGCGGATCGCGGTGCCGGCGGTGATCACGTCGTCGATCACCAGGGCGCGGCCCTCCAGCGGCGCGCCCACCAGCCAGCCGCCTTCGCCGTGGTCCTTGGCTTCCTTGCGGTTGAACGCCCAGGGCAGGTCCCGGCCGTGGTGCTCGGCGAGCGCCACGGACACCGCCGCCACCAGCGGAATGCCCTTGTAGGCCGGGCCGAACAGCATGTCGAACTCAATGCCCGACTCGACGATGGCGTCGGCGTAGTAGCGGCCCAGCCGGGCCAGCGCCTCGCCGGTGTAAAAGGTGCCGGCGTTAAAAAAGTACGGGCTGATGCGCCCGGATTTCAGGGTGAACTCCCCGAACTTCAGCGCCTGGCGCTCCTCGGCGAAGCGCAAAAAGTGCTTCTTGTAGTTTTTCATTCTGTTCCCCACCGGGCTTACCAGCCCAGCACCTCCTGCTGCTTGCGGACGATTTCACCAATGCCTTTCTCGGCCAGGCCCAGCAACTGATCGGACTGCTGACGGGTGAACGGCTCGTCGCCCTCGGCGGTGCCCTGAATCTCCACGAAGCCACCATGCTGGGTCATTACCACGTTCATGTCCGTGTCGGCGTTGGAATCTTCGGGATAATCCAGATCCAGCACCGGTTCTCCCTTATAAATCCCCACCGACACCGAGGCAATCAGACCGTTGAGGGGGTCTTCCTTGATGCGCTTGCGCTCCAGCAGCGTGGTGAAGGCGTCCACCAGCGCCACGCAGGCCCCGGAGATCGACGCGGTGCGGGTGCCGCCGTCCGCCTGGATCACGTCGCAATCCAGATAGATGGTGTGCTCACCCAGCTTCTTCAGGTCCACGGCGGCGCGCAGGGAGCGCCCGATCAGCCGCTGGATTTCCAGGGTGCGGCCGCCCTGCTTGCCGCGCGCCGCCTCGCGGCCGGAGCGGGTATGGGTGGAGCGGGGCAGCATGCCGTACTCGGCGGTGATCCAGCCCTGGCCCTTGCCCTTGAGGAAACGCGGCACGCCATCCTCCACGGACGCGGTGCACAACACCTTGGTATTGCCGAAGGACACCAGCACGCTGCCTTCAGCGTGCATGGTGAAATCGCGTACGAAGGATACGTCGCGCATCTGGTCGAGCTGGCGGCCGGAAGGGCGCATGAAAACTCCTTGATTCGGGATCGAATGGCCCGCCATTGTAGCGAACCCCCGCCCATCAACGCGAGGCGGGGCGCCGGTGAATGCTTCCAGTCGCTTGACCCGCTACACTAAGCCCCACTTCGCCGCACTCACCCACCACCCCAGGGACGCCCATGATTCGTAGCATGACCGCCTTCGCCCGAGCCGACCGCCACCTCACCGGCGCCAGCCTGGCCTGGGAAATCCGCTCGGTGAACCACCGCTACCTGGAAGTGGGCCCGCGCCTGCCCGAGGGCCTGCGCGCCCTGGAGAACGACGTGCGCGAACGCTGTCGCCAGCGGCTGGGCCGCGGCAAGGTGGACGTAACCCTGCGCTACCAGACCGAAGAAGGCGAAGCGGAACTGGAACTCAACGAAACCCTGGTCAAGCACCTCGCCGAGGCGGCCCGCCGCGTCGACGACCTGGTGCGCCACGCCGGCCAGGTGAACCCGCTGGAAATCCTGCGCTTCCCCGGCGTGCTCTCCACCCGCGAAGTGGACGCCGACACCCTGCACGCGGAAGCCCTGGCCGCCCTGGACGAAGCCCTGGACGCCCTGATCGCCACCCGCGACCGCGAAGGCGAGCAGCTGGCGCGCATGGTGCGCGAGCGCCTGGACGGCGTCGGCGAGCAGGTGGTCCGTATCCGCCAGGCCCTGCCCGCGATCCGCGAGGCCCTGCGCGACCGCCTGCGCCAGCGTGTCCAGGAGGCAGTGGAAAACCCCGACCCGGAGCGCCTGGAACAGGAACTGGTGCTGGCCGCCCAGAAAATGGACGTGGACGAAGAACTGGACCGCCTGGAAACCCACGTGGCCGAAGTGCGCCGGGTGGTGGAAAAAGGCGGCCAGGTGGGCCGCCGTCTGGACTTTCTGATGCAGGAACTCAACCGCGAAGCGAACACCCTGGCGTCAAAGTCCGTGGACGCCGAGACAACCGCCGCGGCGGTGGAATTGAAGGTGTTGATCGAGCAGATGAGGGAGCAGATTCAGAATATCGAGTGATCGCCGGCGGCCCTACGCCGGCAATCGCCGGAACCCCCACATCCCCACCAGCAAACCCACCACGAACAACACCGGCTCCCACAGCCCCATCACCAGCGCGGCGATGCCCGGGCCGGGGCAGTAGCCGGCCAGCCCCCAGCCGATGCCGAACAGGGCCGCGCCGCCGAGCAGGCGGCCATCGATATCGCTGCGGGTGGGCAAATGGAACTGGCCTTCGAACAGCGGCCGGTCCTGTTTGAGGATAAAGCGGAAACTGATCAGGGTAACCAGCACGGCGCCGCCCATGACGAACGCCAGGGTGGGGTCCCAGGTGCCGGTGATGTCCAGGAAGTTGAGCACCTTGGCCGGGTTGGTCATTTGCGAGATGGCCAGGCCGAGACCGAACAGCAGGCCGGCGATCAACGCGGCGATATTCTTCTTCATGCGCCCACTCCCAGTAAATGCCGGATCACGAACACGGTGAGGATGCCGGTGGCCATGAAGGTGGCCACCGAGGCCAGCGAGCGCGGCGACAGCCGGGCCAGGCCGCAGACGCCGTGGCCGCTGGTGCAGCCGCTGCCCAGCCGGGTGCCGAAACCGACGATCAGGCCGGCCACCAGGAATACCGGCCAGGGCATGTCCGACTGGAAGGCCAGGCTGCCGGGCACCAGCCAGAACGCCAGGGCGGCGCCGCCGAGCAGGCCGGCCAGGAACAGCCAGCGCCAGGCTCTGTCGCCGCCCGGCTCCACCGTGGCGCCGGCGACGATGCCGCTGATGCCGGCGATGCGCCCGTTGAGCCACAGCAGCAGCGAGGCGCTGGCGCCGATCAGCAGACCGCCGATCAGGCCGGCCCAGGGGGTGAAGTTCACGATGGTCATACCGGGAGCTCCTCGTCGTGCGCGGTCTGGGAGAACCCTTCCGGGTGGTTCAGGGGCACCTTGATGTAGCGCCGGCCGTTGTCGTCGGCGGGCGGGGTGTGGCCGGCGCGGACGTTGATCTGCACCGAGGGGATAATCAGATCGGGCAGGCCGAGGGTGGCGTCGCGCTCGGTACGCAGCTTGACGAAGTCGTCCTCGGAGCGGCCGCCGCCGACATGAATATTGTCGCGCTTCTGGTCACCCACGGTGGTTTCGTAACGGTAGTCGCGACCGCCGGGCCGGTAGTCGTGCAGCACGAACAGGCGGGTGTCGTCGGGCAGCTCGAACAACCGCTGGATCGACTGATACAGGGTATGGGCGCTGCCGCCGGGAAAGTCGCAGCGGGCGGTGCCGCCGTCGGGCATGAACAGGGTGTCGCCGACGAAGATAGCGTCGCCGATCTGATACGTCAGGTGGTCCGAGGTGTGCCCGGGCGTGGGGATGGCACGGGCCTCGATATTGCCCACCCGGAAGCTTTCGAAATCCTCGAACAGGTGCTCGAAGGGCGTGCCGTCCGCCTGGAAGCCGCGTTCGAAGCCGTAGACGTCCTTGAAGTGCTTCTGCACCTGGCGAATGCCGACACCGATGCCGGTGGTGCCGCCCAGCTGCCGGTGCACATGGGCGCCGCCGGCCAGGTGGTCGGCGTGGGCATGGGTCTCCAGCACCCACTCCACCTCCAGCCCCTGATCGCGGATGAAACCGATCAGTTCGTCGGCGGTATCGGTGCTGAGCCGTCCGGACTCGGCTTCGTAGTCGAGCACCGAATCGATCACCGCGGCGCGGCGGGTGTCCGGGTCCCAGACCACGTAGGAAAAGGTGGAGGTGGGCTCGTGAAGAAAGGAGCGAACCTGGGGGCGTTGCGCGGCTGCCATGAAAACCTCCTGGGTGACATCCATTTAATTCTTTATAGTCCGCGCCCTTTTATTAGTCAAATCTAATATAGAGAAATTTACATTACATATTCCTAATGCTATTTTGAGGTCAAATCATTGAAGCGATGCCATGACCGACACACGCCTTAAAAACAGCCCCCCAAAGCCCGATGAAGCCATGGCCGAGCACGCCGCCGACGCCGCCCGCCTGCTCAAGTCGTTGTCCCACGAGAAGCGCCTGCTGATTCTCTGCATGCTGGTGGAGGGCGAGATGACGGTGGGCGAGATCAACGCCCGGGTGGCGGGCAGCCAGTCAGTGGTCTCCCAGCACCTGGCGGTACTGCGCCGCGACGATCTGGTACAGACCCGCCGCGACGCTCAGACGATCTATTATTCCCTGCGGGGCACCCGGGCGACCCGCATTATCGAGGTGTTGCACGACCTGTTCTGCGACCGCTGAAACTCCTCGAGATCGTGCGCCAAACACCGAAACCCAGCCCCAACAGAAGGGCCGATAGGGGTATCGACCCGCCCCCGGACCCAGCAACCGGAGCGGAGCCGCCGCTGTTTTTCGCGGGGGCGCCGTCATTGGTGTCATCTTCAGGGGGAACATTAGGGAAGGGCTCGAAGGGGTCTTCATCCGGCACCACCGGTGCTACCGGCGGCGCAAGCCCCGCCGCCAGGAACACATCATCCAGCTGGAGCCAGGCATCATCACCGCCAGGCTGCAATCCGGCAAAGACACGTATAACATTATGGTCGCCCGTGTTAAACGGTAATTGATATAGCGCATAGTCCGCGCTTGCACTTATCGGCGTATCCACCAGCGTAGTCCCGTCCATTCCACGAACCCCCAGAAGAGTCAGCTTGGATCCGGATGTTCTTATCCAGGCGGACAGGTGGTAATCGGTTTTCTTGGCGACGGAGATCTCCTGGTACAGCTCGTTCCATTCGGTGTTGCTGTTGCGGACCCACCCATTGCTCACGCCCTGGTGTTCTAGCTCCAGCCCTCGATCCAGGCCACACTGACCCAGGCACTGCCAACCATTATTATCGGCATTTCCCAGAACGCCTTCCGTCTCGAAGTCACCGTTCACCAACCTATTGCTAGGCTCCGGCGGATTATCGAAGACACGCATTAGTTCTGGTAATTCCTGCCGGAAACTACGAATCCAGTAGCCCGGCGAATGCATGCCGTCACCATAGGGGTGAAACTGGTGGACTATTCCCAGTTGGTTGAGCCGATCATGCATGGCGAAATTCATTCGGTGCACCTCGGCTTCCTGAATCCAGCCCATGAACAGATTGACGGGGTTGTACTCGTTCTGATTATCGAGGACCCCACGGTTTCCGTTGCCGAAGTAGAAAGAGAGATGCATCCCCGCCAGATTGTGCGCCAGGTTGAGGGGGTTATGAGCTTGGCGGACCTCCGTATCGAGAGGCCAGATCCCAAAGATCGAGTAAGGCACTCTTGCGTCAATAACCGGTGAAACACCGATCCAATTCGAAATCAACTCTCTGCTGGTGTCGACTGCACCGGAGAATGCGGCGGCGGCGATGAATTGATCCGGGTGCCTCGCCGCGTAACTCATCGCGCCATAGCCTCCCATCGAAAGGCCAACCACTGCGCGCCCCTCGCGGCGGGCGTCGGTTGTAAAGGTGCTATCTACCCAGGGCACAAGCTCTTCAAAGAAAAAAGTCTCCCACTTCGGGGTGCCGTCTATACCAGGGACGGCCGCATCAGCATACCAGCTCCCTTTTCCCATCGACGGCTGGACGATGATTACGTCACGGTCGCCAACAATTTCCTGCACCCCCCATACCGTCCAGTCTTCATGGGTTCCGCCACCACCATGGAGCAGGTAAATAACCGGATATCCTGAAACAGTATTGGAATATCCGGTAGGCAACATCACCCTTACAGTGGTTGCATCCACAAGGTTATCGGAGACGATATCGAAGTCTATAATTTGTTGGTTTACCCGCTCGCCATCAGACACCTGAAAGGAGTAAAGTGGCGTACAAAAGAAAAGAAAAATAATAACCAAAAAATGGGGCGATCTGATCATCATGGCGCCTCGCAACTGTTGAAAATATGCGTAACGCCAAATCATCGCATTGTTGGAAGGATCAAATCCGGACAGCCAGGGTCACCGGATCCGCCTATCCCTTCGGCAGGCGCGCATAGAAGCCCTGTAACGTCTTCTCGGTGGCCGTTTCCAGCTCGATACCCGCGTTAATCAACAAGCCAGCGACCATTACATAATGGCCAACAAGCATAATTATTTCGATTACTTGCCTCTTGTTATACTTCTGGTTCAGCGCAAGCCAGTTGTCTTCATCAATAGGACGCTGCTGGCACAGCTGATCGCATACCTTCACCAGCAGTCGATCATCCTGGTTCAGGATGTCACCGGACGGTTTCGTGATCTCGATGATTTCATTATCGCTAACACCAACTTTCAGCGCCATTTCCACATGTTGACCCCACTCATAGCGACTTCTGCAGTGCCAAGCCACACGCAGGATCACTTTCTCCCTGTCCGTGGCGGGGAGCCGACCGAAAGGCATCATCTGGGAGGCGAAAATCAGCCATGGCCAGAAAAGCCGACCGTTAATGCCCAACACCGGAAATATATGCGGCAGCTCCGGCCGGCCAAAAAGTCGAGCCACGCCTGACAGACTGCGCAGCAGCAGAGCCCGCTGCCGCCGCGGCGGGGCGGGAATGCGAACGTAATCAGGGCCCGCCCAGCCGCTCTCGGGTCGTAATAGGTCTGCATCTTTCATAAGTTGTGATTTCCTCGCTGGCGATATTCTCCAGGTGTTAAACCAGTCCGCTTCTTGAACCATCGGATAAGGGATTGCCTTGACTGAAAGCCCAACTGAAATGCTGTTACCTCCAGTGTCTGGCGGCTATCCAATATCAAGTCAGGCGCCCTCTCCATACGGATTTCGTCGATTAGACTCCGGAATTTAACGTTATGGGCATCCAGTCTCCGATGCAGAGTGCGGCCGCTGATGCCCAACTGCTCCGCCACATCGTCCAAACCAGGGGGACTGTCGACAAACATGGCACGTGCAAGTCGCATGACGGTCTTCGGTAACGCCGTGTTTTGTTGCCGCTGTCGCATTAGAACATCGGCGTGTTGCGCCAGCGCGGTCTTAATGCCAGGGTCACCGTGGCCAAGCGGCCGGTCCATCAATGTCCGGTCAAAACAGATGCCCGCTTGTGGCTGATCAAAATAAATTGGGCTTTGGAAAAGTTGTTGGAGACGTGACCGCGCCTCTTTCGTTTCAGGTGGTGGGTGAGTAAATTTGACTTCAAGGGGAACCACGGGGGCCGGTTGCAACAGGGTACGGGCAAGCACCGTGAAGCTACCCAGGACATAGTCGTAAGCATGCCTGCGAAAAAGAGGGGTGCCCGCCAGGCACTCCCAAGCAACATGGACCCGGCCTGGCAGGTAGGCCACCTTGCTGCGCCCGAAGCTACTAAGCAGCCCATTATAGCGGACGATCAAATCCAAAACGTCCGCGAAGCGTGTGCAGCTCTGGCTAAGGTAGCCAAGAACCCCAAACGCGGCCGGCTGGGTGCTCTCCGCCATCACCAGCCCGAACGGGTAACCCGGGAATCGCGCGTCGAGCTGTGCCAGGAGTTCTTCGAGCATGGAGATCGGCAGTGTGGCCTCCGCGCCGATCGGCGGGTTCTTCCGCCCCAGCCTGAGCAACCATTGCTCGACATCAAGACCATTGGCCTGTGCGGTGCGGGCGAGATGCTGGAGGTGGGGGGCCGCCACCCAATTATCGTTATCATCCACGGCAATTCTCCTAACGATATCGCCGAGTATGTCACACCTTCGGTCACACAAGACGCTTTGGCGCTTTTGGGCCCTTATTGTGGCGCGATGGGTTACCGATAGCAGCCAGACAGCATGGCATCATGCCCGCCTTAAATAGGAGATCTTCATGAAGTCACTGCGCAATAGGCTCTGCTTGGTTACCGGAGCCGCCAGCGGGATTGGCCGGGCAACGGCGGAGTTGCTCGTAGACGAAGGCGCCAGGCTGTGCCTGACCGACATCAACCGGCCGTCACTGGACGCTGTGACGCAAGAGCTAACGGAGAAGGGCGGACGGGTATTATTCCATCGGGCGCTTGACGTCTCCGATCCATACGCGGTGCAGGCCTTCGCCGACGATATCCATAAGCAACATGGTTGTGTCGACGTGGTAATGAACATTGCGGGCATCTCGACCTGGGGTACGATCGAGAATCTGGAGCTAACGCATTGGAATCAGATCATCGAGGTCAATTTATTAGGGCCGGTTCATATCATCCACGCGTTTTTGCCACCGATGATCAAGGCTGGCAGGGGCGGTCACCTGGTCAATGTGTCCTCCGCCGCGGGTCTGTTCGGCTTGCCCTGGCACGCCGCCTATAGTGCCAGCAAGTTCGGCTTGAGAGGCATCAGCGAAGTGCTGCGCTTCGACCTTCGCCAACACGGCATCGGTGTAAGCCTAGTTTGTCCCGGGGCAGTGGACACCGGCTTGGTGAAAACTATCAATGTTGTCGGCGTGGATCGGGATGACCCCGATGTACAGGCCTTGACGCGACGCTTCCAGCGGCACGCCAAAACCCCCGAGCACGCGGCAAAGAAGATTATTGCCGGGGTTAAGAAGAATCGCTACTGGATATTTACGTCCCTTGATATCCGCCTAGGCGTGCTTGCCCAGCGTTTTTGCCCACTGCTCTATGAAGGGGCCATGAAATGGCTGAGCCGCATCGTATTCAAAGTGTATAAAGATACCGATAACGGCTCGCTCAGGTGATGACTCAGGCCGCCAGCGCCGCCGGTCCGAAGAACTCATAGTGAACCCTGTCCATCGGCACGCCGCGCCGGCTTAGCAGCGCGTGGACGTGGCGCAGCATGGGTTCCGGCCCGCACAGATAGTAGTGGGCGCCGTCCACGGTGAGCGCGTCGAGCAGCGCCTCATCGATCAGGCCGTTGCTGTGGTAACCCCGGCCCGGTTCGTCGCCGGCGAGCGGGTCGCTGTAGCGCACATGCACTTGCAGGTTGGGGTGCGCGGCGGCCAGCGCCCGCACTTCCTCGCGGAACGGATGCACCCGGCTGTTCAGCGCCCCCTGGATCAGCGTCACCGGACGGCTGGCCGGCGACGCCGCCAGGCACTGGTGCAGCATGGACAGCAACGGCGTGATGCCGACACCGCCGGCGATCAGCACCACCGGCGCCTCCTGCTCCCGGGTATCGAGCACGAACTCTCCGGCCGGCGGCGCCAACTCCACGTGGTCACCCTCTTTGAGGTTGGCGTGCAGGTGGTTGGAGCAGACCCCGTCCGGGGCACCGTCCACCGGCGCCGCTTCCCGCTTGACGCTGATCCGGAAGTGCTGGTCGCCGGGCGCGTTGGACAGGCTGTAGTTGCGCATCACCGGGCCGGCGCCGGGCACGTCCACGCGCAGGGTGATGTACTGGCCGGGTTTGTGCGGCTGCAGCGCGGCGCCGTCGGCGGGCCGCAGGTAGAAGGAGGTGATGTTGTCACTCTCCGCTTCGCGGCGCGCCACCACGAACGGCTTGAAGCCCTGCCAGCCGAACCGCTGCTTCTGCTCTTGGTAAATGTCCGCCTCCCGGCCGATGAAGATGTCCGCCAGGGCGCCGTAGGCGGCCGCCCAGGCGTCGATGATGTCATCGGTGGCGGCGTCGCCGAGCACTTCCTTGATCGAGGCGAGCAGGTTCTCGCCGACGATCGGATAGTGCTCCGGCCGAATCCCCAGCGACACATGCTTCTGCGCGATCAGCTCCACCGCGTCGGTGAGCGCCGCCGGGTTGTCCACGTGTTGGGCGTAGGCACAGATGGCACCGGCCAGGGCGCGCTGCTGAGACCCGGACCGCTGATGCGCCGGATTGAAGTAGGGGCGCACTTCCGGATTGTGCTCGAACATGCGCTGGTAGAAATGGCGGGTGAGGGTTTCCCCGTGTTCCTGCAGCACCGGCACGGTGGCTTTGATAACGGCGAGTTGATCGGCGGTCAGCATGATTCCAGGTCTCCTGTTGCTCCGGACTTAAAAGAGGCGTTTTACATACCTCTTTTAAACAGGAATACTATATACCTCTTTAAAAGCGGTCAACGACTTTATGCAACTGACGACCCACACCGATTACTCCCTGCGTCTGCTGATCTATCTGGGGCTGTCCCGCGACAAGGCCCCGGCCACGGTGCAGGAAATCGCGCTGAGCTACGGCATCTCGGCGAACCACATCGCCAAGGTGGCGCAGACACTGACGCGGCTGGGCTATGTGAAGAGCCTGCGCGGGCGCGGCGGCGGCCTGGTGCTGGCCGGCGATCCGGAACGGATCTCGGTGGGCGAGGTGGTCAGGCAGACCGAGAATCTGAAGCTGCTCGAATGCTTCGGGGAGAATTCGTCCTGCCCGATCGACCCGGCCTGCACCCTGAAAAAAGTGCTGGGCCGGGCGCAGGAGGCGTTTCTGCAGGTGCTGGACGGCTACACGCTGGCGGAACTGATCACCAACGACACCGAACTGCGGGGCCTGCTGCTCCCCGCCAGTGCCTGACTACAACGGCACCGCCAGCACCGCGAAGGTGTCGCCCATGGCCACCTTGGCGGGGTGACGGCGGCCGATCAGCAGGCCATCCACCGGGGCGCGGTATTCCGCCGGTTCGGCGCCGGTGCGCTCCATGGAATAGACCCGCGCCATCACCGCGCCGGCTTTCACCGGCGCCCCCAGGTTGACCGCGAATTCCAGCAAGCCGGCGTGTTCGCTCTGCAGGTAGTGGGCGCTGTCGGGAATCTCCAGCATACGGGTAGGCGACATTCGCGGCTCGCCGGGCAGAATACCGGCCCAGCGCAACACGTTGTCCACGCCCTGCTCCGCCAGCGCCACGGTCTCCGGCGTGGTGGTGCCGCCGCCGCCCAGCTCGGTGCTGATGAACACCTTGCCCTGGGCCTCCACCACGGTGTCGTAGAGCGCGTCGCCTTCCAGCTCCGCCATCAGCAGGGTGTTGGGGGCGCCGAAGGCGCGCGCGCCTTCCAGGCAGCGGCGCGCCAGGTCGGCGTCGGCCAGCCGGTGGGTGGCGGCGAACGGCAACAGATCCAGGGTGCGGCCGCCGGAATGGATGTCCAGCGCCAGATCGCACAGCGGCACCAGGTAGCGGGTGAAATAGTCGGCGATGCGCTGGGTGAGGCTGCCGGTGGGGCTGCCCGGAAACGCCCGGTTCAGGTTGCCCTTGTCGAGCGGCGAGGTGCGGGTGCCGTTAAGCACCGCCGGGTGGTTCATCATCGGCACGATGATCACCCGCCCACGGATGTCCTCGGCGCGCAGGCGGCCGGCCAGCTTGAGCAGGGCGGTGATGCCTTCGTACTCGTCGCCGTGGTTGCCGCCGGTGAGCAGGGCGGTGGGGCCGTCGCCGTTGCGCGCCACCGTGATCGGAATCATCAGGCTGCCCCAGGCGGAGTCGTCGTGGGAGTGCGGCAGCTTGAGAAAACCGTGTTGCACACCGTCGCGGTGGAAATCCACGGTGGCGGTGATCGGGCTGTCCTGCATGGTGTCTCCTTCGGGCTTGGCCATGACGGGCCGCGGACTTCCCCCTATAATGCCCGTTTTCGCGGGCAGTGAGACCCCGGCAGACAGGAACCGCATGCGTATGACCGACAAAGGCACTCTCTATATTGTGTCGGCCCCCTCCGGCGCCGGTAAAACTTCCCTGGTGGCGGCGCTGGTGGAAAAGCTGCCCCGCCTGCGTATCTCCGTATCGCACACCACCCGGCCGCGCCGGGAGGGCGAAGTGGAAGGGGTCAATTACCACTTCACCAGCCGCGAGACCTTCGTGCGCATGGTGGAAGAGGGCCGGTTCCTGGAGCACGCCGAGGTGTTCGGCAACCTGTACGGCACCAGCGCCGACTGGGTGGCGGAGACGCTGCGCGGCGGCGAGGACGTGATTCTCGAGATCGACTGGCAGGGCGCCGCCCAGATCCGCCACCTGCTGCCGGAGGCGGCCAGCATCTTCATCCTGCCGCCGTGCCTGAAGACCCTGGCCCAGCGCCTGCGCACCCGCGCCTCGGACGACGACCACGTGATCGAGAAGCGCCTCGCCGGGGCCCGGGAAGAGATGAGCCACTACGGCGAGTTCGACTATCTGGTGGTCAACGACAACTTCGAACGGGCCCTGCACGAGCTGGCCGCCATCGTCGAAGCGCGCCGTCTGACCACCGACCGCCAGGCGGTACGCCAGGCGGCCACGCTCGCCGACTTGTTGTCCGGTACTGAAACCCAGTAGAATCGCGGGCCGCACTAGGTGCGCGCCCCCGCAATAGGAGATCGACATGGCCCGTGTAACCGTAGAAGACTGCCTGGAAAACCTGGATAACCGCTTTGAGCTGGTTCTGGTATCCAGCCGGCGCGCCCGCCAGCTGCAGACCGGCGGCAAGGAGCCGCGCGTGGCCTGGGAAAACGACAAGCCCACCGTGGTGGCGCTGCGCGAGATCGCCGCGGGGGAAGTGACCTCCGAATCGGTTGAAAACCCGATCGCCGATCAGGGCGCCGATGTGGACGACCTGGCGATGCTGACCCAGTCGTTCGGCGAGTAACGCCAAAGTGACGTGAGGGGCCGCGATGCCGCGCCCCTCGCTCCGCAACACTTCCCTGACAAGCCTTCATAGCGCCCGCCTTTCAGACCGAAAACCCCTGCCTTTTCAAGCGCTCACGGCGGTAACGTAGACAAATCACCACGCCAAACCTAAGCTAGGAATTATCGTTCACTTCGATTCGCCCTGGTGGCGTGGCGAGGAATCTTGCCCTCGATCAACAACCTGAAAAAACGGTTACGCAGCTACCTGACGGAAGAGCAAATTTCACAGGTGGTTCGCGCCTACTATTTTGCCGAGAAAGCCCACGAGGGCCAGTACCGGCGAAGCGGGGATCCCTATATCACGCATCCGCTGGCGGTGGCGAACATCCTGGTGGACATGCACATGGACTACGCCTCGCTGATGGCGGCCATGCTGCACGACGTGATCGAGGACACCGGCGTCTCCAAGGAGCAGCTCGCCGAGGCGTTCAGCGAGGAAGTCGCCGAGCTGGTGGACGGGGTCTCCAAGATCGCCCAGATCAAGTTCGAATCGAAAGCGGAGCAGCAGGCCGAGAATCTGCGCAAGATGATGCTGGCCATGACCCGCGACATCCGCGTGATCCTGGTGAAGCTGGCCGACCGTCTGCACAACATGCGCACCCTGCATGTGATGCGCGCCGAGAAGCGCAAGCGCATCGCCACGGAAACCCTGGAAATCTACGCGCCGATCGCGTTCCGGCTGGGCATGTACAACATGCGCGTGGAGTACGAGGATCTCGCCTTCCACAATATCCACCCGATGCGCGCGCGGCTGATCGGCAAGGCGGTGCAATCGGCGCGCGGCAACCGCCGTGAGATTCTCTCCTCGATCAAGACCAGCCTGGAGCGCAGCCTCGAGGAAGAGGGCATCCAGGCCCGGGTGCTGGGCCGGGAAAAGCATCTGTACAGCATCTACCAGAAGATGAAGGAACAGCATAAGCCGTTCGCGGACATCATGGACGTGTTCGGCTTCCGCATCATCGTCGACCGGGTGGACACCTGCTACCGGGTGCTGGGCGCGGTGCACAATCACTTCATTCCGATTCCCGGCCGCTTCAAGGATTACGTGGCGATTCCCAAGGCCAACGGCTATCAGTCGCTGCACACCACGCTGAAGGCGCACTCCGGCATTCCGCTGGAGATTCAGATCCGCACCGAGGAAATGGAAGCGATGGCCAACAACGGCATCGCCGCCCACTGGCTGTACAAGTCCCACGACGAGCCCGGCTCGCCCACCCACACACGGGCCCAGTCCTGGATGAAGCGGCTGCTGGAAATCCAGCAGAAAGCCGGCAACTCCATGGAGTTCATCGAGAACGTAAAGGTGGACCTGTTCCCGGACGAGGCCTACGTGTTCACGCCCAAGGGCGACATCAAGGAACTGCCCGCCGGCGCCACGCCGGTGGACTTCGCCTACGCGGTGCACACCAAGGTGGGCACCCGCTGCGTGGCGGCGCGCATCGACGGCAAGCTGGCGGCGCTGTCCACGCCGCTGGAATCCGGGCAGACGGTGAAGATCATCACCGCCCCCAACGCCACCCCCAACCCGGGCTGGCTGAATTTCGTGGTGACCGGCAAGGCGCGCTCCAACATTCGCCACTTCCTCAAGCAGCAGCGCCGCGAGGACGCCGCCGAGCTGGGCCAGCGGCTGCTGGAGAAAGCGCTGATCCCCTACCAGCTGGATCTGTCGCTGTTATCGGAAAAAACCCTGCAACAGGAACTGAACAACAACCACTACGGCACCGTGGACGAACTGCTCGAGGACATCGGCATGGGCAACCGGCTGGCGCCGCTGGTGGCGCGCAAGCTGGCCGGTGCCCGTGGCGAGAACCGCGACCCGGAGGACGACCGCCTGCCCCTGGCGATTCGCGGCAGCGAAGGGCTGATGGTGACCTACGCCAAATGCTGCTACCCGCTGCCCGGCGACACCGTGATCGGCCACCTGAGCGCCGGCAAGGGCATCGTGGTGCACCGCGACACCTGCAAGAATCTGCTCGCGGAAATGCGCGACGCGCCGGAAAAATGCATTCCACTGAACTGGGACAAGGACGTGGAGCAGGAATTCACCGCCGCGCTGCGCATCGAGCTGGTCAACAAACGCGGCGTGCTGGCGACCCTGGCCAACGTGGTCTCCGAGCTGGGCTCCAACATCGACACCATCGACATGGCCGGCAAAGACCCCACCCTGTCGATCATCAACGTCACCCTCACCGTGAAACACCGGGTCCACCTGGCGCGCATCATCAAGCGGTTGCGCACCGTGGACAATGTTGTGAGGATTCACCGCATCAGTGCCTGAAGGAAACAGCAGCATGTCCAATCGTTCCGTGATCAAAACCGACCGGGCGCCCGCCGCCATCGGTCCCTACTCCCAGGCCATCAAGGCCGGCTCCACCGTCTACCTGTCCGGCCAGATCCCGCTGGACCCGGCCACCATGGAACTGGTCGGCGGCGGCATGGACGCCCAGGTACGGCGTGTCTTCGATAACCTCAGCGCGGTCTGTGACGCGGCCGGGGGCGCCCTGCACGACATCGTCAAACTGAACATCTTTCTCACCGACCTGAGCCATTTCAATCTGGTCAACGAGATCATGAAAGAATACTTCCAGGAGCCCTACCCGGCCCGTGCCGCCATCGGCGTGGCCGCCCTGCCCAAGGGCGCCGAGGTGGAAATGGACGCGGTGATGGATATCGCCTGACCGGCGCCGCGCACCAAAACGACGCCAGAGGGCGCCCCACCGGCGCCCTTTTTTTGTGCCTGGAACGGTACGGATCGTCCCGCAACGGACGCTTTCATCACCTGATCTTCACTCTCCCAACGCTTTTTACAATTAAAAATACCCCTATAAAAACAATCACTTTTACATCAATTAAGTAAACTCAAATGCCTTCCCGCAAGGCCGGTGGCACTCAACTTGCCTGAGTACGCCCGTCCTGATTGGACACTTGCCGCCTTACCTTCAAGGGGAAAACATTATGAGCAGCACCTTTCGTTCTCTGCCCGGAAACGGGCTGGGTCTGGTCTTCCTGTCGGCCTTTCTGTTCCTTGCCGGCTGCGGAGGCGACTCTTCATCCTCCTACGTGGAAGACACACCCGACGCCAAGACCACCCCGGACGCCGTAAGCACCGGCGTGGCAGCGGACCCCTCCACCGCCGGTCCGTTCACCGTCGCCGAAGAGGAATACAACTTCGGCCGCATGACCGTCATGGACAACAAAAACGGGGACAGCTACGACACCGACATCCACGGCTACATCCAGTACCCCGAGGGTCAGACCGGCCCCTTCCCGGTGGTGCTTTTCCTGCACGGCCGCCACGGCACCTGCTACGACGGCTGGGGGATCGACGACGACGATTGTGCCAACCCGATCCCCAGCTACCGGGGTTACGAATACATCTCCCGCAATCTGGCCAGCCACGGCTACGCGGTGATTTCCGTGGACGCCAACGACATCAACGATAACGACAGCGGCCCCAGCAACGGCGACACCGGGGCACTCGCCCGGTCCATGCTGGTGGTGCGTCACCTGGACGAATTCCGCACCATCAACGCCTCCGGCGGCAACAGCCTGGACATGCTGACCGGCAAACTGGACATGAGCGAAATCGGCATCATGGGCCACTCCCGCGGCGGTGAAGGCGTGAATCAGACCGTGATCTACAACCGCAACCAGCCCGAGCCGCACAACATCACCGCGGTGTTCTCGCTGGCGCCCACCGACTACAACACCCAGACGGTCAGCAACGTCACCTTCCTGGCCCTGGCCGGCTACTGCGACGGCGATGTGGAAGATCTGATGGGCAACTTCGCCTACGACACCAGCCGCTACGCCGTGGATAACGACCCCTATCCCAAGTTCCAGCTGATTCCCATGGGCGCCAACCACAACTACTACAACACGGTCTGGACCACCGACACCCGCCCGGACGACTGGACCATTCTCGACAGCGACGGCGACGACCCCTGGTGCGGCGAGAACGCCGCCGGTAACGGCCGCGACACGCCGGAAGTGCAGCAGGCCCAGGGCCTGTTCTTCATCGCCTCGTTCTTCCGCTACTTCATCGGCGGCGAACAGGAATTCGGCGCCTACTGGAACGGCCAGACCTCGGTGCCCGGCAACACCTGCCCGGACGGCACCGGCCCCTGCGACGACCGCTATCTGCTGAGCATCCACGCCCCGGCGGCGGACCGCCTGGTGATCGACGACACCCTGGACCCGGCCAGCCTGACCACCAACAACCTGGGCGGCGCGGTGCGCTTCGACGGCTTCTCCTCGTTCGGCATCTGCCAGACCAACGGCCGGCCCGGCGAGGGCTGCGACGTGGCCACCCCCACCTTCAACATCGCCGAGCAGCTGTTCATGGCCTGGGACACCGCGGCCACCTACCGTTCCGAATTGCTGGGCGTGAACGCGGTCGACTACCAGGTGCTGTCGGTGCGCGTGGGCGTGTCCCACGGCGACGCCGACAACACCGCCGGCCAGGACTTCCAGGTGATCCTTGAGGACATGGACGGCAACCGCGTGTCCGCCCTGGCCAGCGACTACACCGAAAGCCTGTTCTACCCGCCGGGCCGGGAATTCTACGACGAGACCAACCACGGTTCGCAGAAGACCACGCTCAACGCCGTGGACATTCCGCTGACCGCGTTCGAAGGTGTGGATTTCACCAACCTCAACGCCATCGAGCTGGCCTTCGACCAGACCCCCGCCGGCACCGTCCAGGTCACCGACCTGGTGCTGCAGCGCGTCGACTTCTAACCCTGACGGTTCGGGCTGGGCCTGAGCGGGCCCAGCCCGCGAAAGGGTGGCTTTCAGCCACCCGGCAAGCGCCCACAAGGCTCCTTCACGACCACCTCTCAAATTCCCCGTTCGGCCTCTCAGGTTATTGACAGCTTTTATTCATCGGGCGGATATTAACCGCTGCTTTCTTTTAGAAAACTATTTCGCATAGCGAAACACAAAGAACAAAAGACCCACAATTCCAATAAAACAGGGAGAGCAGCAATGAGCACTCATTTCACAATACCCAGGATCGGGCTTCTGGCCGGCCTGCTGAGCGCCGGGTTGCTGGCCGGCTGCGGCGGCGACAGCAGCAGCTCCGGCGTCGGCGAGCCGTCACAACCGGCGCGCGTCCAGGACACCCGCACTTTCACAGCCAGCGAAACCCAGGCCGCCGCCTTCGACGCGGAAGGCGGCGTCACCGGCCACGATGACGCCGAACAGTGGTCCGGCATCCGCCCCAACGGCGCCAGCTACCGCATTGAGGTTCCGGCCGCCTGGAACGGCCGCCTGGTGATGTACGCCCACGGCTACCGGGGCGAGGGTTCCGAACTCACCGTCGGCAACCCCAGCATTCGCCAGTGGCTGCTGGATAACGGCTACGCCTGGGCCGCCTCCAGCTACTCCACCAACTTCTACGACGTGCGCACCGGCGTCGAGGACACCAACGAACTGGCGCTGGCGTTCACCGACATCACCGGCCTCACCGACCCGGACCGCCTCTACATTATCGGCCACTCCATGGGCGGCCATGTCACCGCCGCCGCCATCGAGGACGAAACCCTGGCCACCGCCAACAACCCGGTGCAGTACCACGGCGCCGTGCCCATGTGCGGCGTGGTGGGCGACACCTTCGAGTTTGAATACCTCACCCAGGCGACCATGGCGGCGCAGCACTTCGCGCATATGAAAAACCCCGACGCACCGCCGCTGACCGGTATCCCGGCCACCAATTTCGATGCCGGCGCCATCAACTCGGTGATCTGGACGATACCGCCGATCCCGCCGTCGACGGACAATCCGACCGGCTCGCTTGGTGTGCCCACCGCCGAGGGGGAACAGTTCCAGGCGCTGATGCGGAATCTCTCCGGCGGCGAACGCCCGGTGGCCGACATCGGTTTCACCACCTACTACTGGCATGTGGTGATGGGCACCGGCGGCCGCGACGGCACCGTCAACGGCATTCTGGCCCGGGACCTGACCGGCAACGCCGGCGTCACCTACCAGTTCGACAACTTCCCGCCGCTTAGCACCGAGGAACAGGCCTTCAACGACACCATTCTGCGCGTGGAGAGTAATCCGTCCGCCAACGGCCTGCGCAACGACGGTCTGCGCTGGATTCCGGTGATCAACGGGGAATTCAACATTCCGGTGGTCAGCCTGCAAGGGCTGGGTGACTTTTACGTGCCCTTCCGCCACGGCCAGATCTACCGCGAGCGGGCCGAGGCCAACGGCAACGACACCTGGCTGGTGCAGCGGGCGATCCGCTCACCGGGCCACTGCGACTACACCGCGGAGGAACAGATCAACGCCTTCGAGGACATGGTGGCCTGGGAGCAGGGCGGCCCTAAACCGGCCGGCGACGACTTCCTCGATCCGGCCACGGTGGCCGCCGACGACTTCGGCTGCCAGTTCACCACCACCGACCGTTCCGGCGTGCCGGCTTGCACCACCCCCCCGTAAGGGCTTTCCGACGCCGTAAACGACAACGCCCCGCATTCGCGGGGCGTTTTCTTTGCAGCGGAGCGACGGCACACGCTCAGTCCAGCGCCAGCTCCGAGTCGAGGATCGCCTCGAAGCCTTCCGGCAGCACGTCGGCCCAGGCGTTCAAGCCTTTGCGCAGACCTTCCAGGGTCGGCGCCACCAGGTTGGCGTGGCCCACCTTGCGGCCCGGGCGCACGCTCTTGCCGTACCAGTGGACCACACCGGGGTGCTGCAGCCAGGCCTGATCAAAGGGCGTGCCGATCAGGTTCACCATGGCGCTGGGGCCGTGCACGTTGAGCGAGTGCAGCGGTACGCCGGCCAGGGCGTGCACGTGCAGATCGAACTGCGACCAGTCGGCGCCCTCGTGGGTCCAGTGGCCGGAGTTGTGCACCCGGGGCGCAATCTCGTTGACCAGCAGACGGCCGTCTTCCTCGAAGAACTCCACCGCCATGACGCCGGCGTAATCCAGCTTTTCCATGATTCGCCGCAGGATGTTCTCCGCCTCCGGCTGCAGCGCGGCGCTGGCGTTGGCCGGCGCCAGGCTCAGGCGCAGGATGCCGTCCACGTGCCAGTTGCGGGTGAGCGGGTAGAACAGGGTCTCGCCGGCCGGGTTGCGGGCGCCGACGATGGACAGCTCGCGACGGAACGGAATCTTCTTCTCGACGATGGCGCGCCCGGCCAGCTCTTCCGCCGGCACCGCGGACAGGTCGCCGCCGTCGCCGACGATCCAGGTGCCGCGGCCGTCGTAGCCGCCGCTGCGCGCCTTCACCACCACCCCGCCGAACTCGGCGGCGGCGTCCGCCAGATCCTCTACCCGGTCCAGGTTGCGCCAGGGGGCGGTGGCGATGCCCAATTCATCGAGCATTGATTTCTGCGTGTAGCGGTCCGGGATCACCGCCAGGGCGCCGCGCGCCACGCAGCGGTCACTGGCCGCCAGCCGCGCGGACAGACCGCTGTCGGGGAACGCCTCGCGCTCCACGGTGACCACCGGGTAGCGCTCCAGGCACTCTTCCCAGGTGATCGGCACCGCCAGATCGGAGGTGCCGGGCAGCAGCAGGGCGCGCTCCGGGTCGTAACGGTCCACCACCAGGCCCAGGCGGGCGGCGGCCTCCGCCATCATCAGGCCGAGCTGGCCACCGCCGAGTACCAGTACACGATTCATGCCGCGCTTACCCCTGACCCAGTTCCGCGTCCGCCAGCACCTGATCGGCGCGGGCCGCTTTCCAGTCGGCGATCCGTTTCTGCAGGGCCGGGTCGTCGCTGCCCAGCATCTGCGCCGCCAGCAGGCCGGCGTTGTAGGCGCCGGCGGAACCGATGGCCAAGGTGCCCACGGCCACGCCCTTGGGCATCTGCACGATCGACAGCAGGCTGTCCAGGCCGGACAACGAGCGGCTCTGCACCGGCACGCCCAGCACCGGAAGCGGCGTCATGGCGGCGATCATGCCGGGCAGGTGGGCGGCGCCGCCGGCGCCGGCGATGATCACCTTGTAACCCTGATCCGCCGCGCTCTTGGCGAAGTCGTACATGCGTTGCGGGGTACGGTGGGCGGACACCACCTCCGCCTTCCAGCTCACACCGAACTGGGTGAGGGCGTCGCAAGCCTCTTTCATGGTCTCCCAGTCGGACTGGGACCCCATTACAACCGCTACCGATACCGTCATTGCTTCACTCCCGTGCGGAGGCCACTTTCAAGGGCGCACACTCTACCGATTCCACCGCCCGGCACAAGGGGACCAACGGCCTGGAGCCGCCGGAAGCCGGGCGAAGGCGCCAACAATACCGCAGCCGGGCGGCGAGGCCCAGTGCCGGTGAATCCGTCCCCTTATAAGCCCCCGGCATGAACAAGGGGTGATTATCAGCAATCGTTCTCATAGGGATTTGCCCACCGGCGGCACCGTTTGTGATGCTGCATTCCGGCGCCGGCAAGGATTCGCGGCGCCGGCCGAAAGGCATTTGCAGCAAAGCAGTCGCAATAGAAGGAGTTATGGCTATGAAAGTACAGGACGTAATGAGCGAATCCCCCCGCACCCTGAATACCGATGCCAGCGTGGAAGACGCCGCCAAAATGATGCGCGACCTCCATGTGGGCGTGCTGCCGATCGCGGAGCACGACCGCCTGGTGGGCATCACCACCGACCGGGACCTGGTGATCCGCGCCCTGTCGGAAAGCAAAGGTCCGGACACGCCGGTGAAGGATTGCATGACCGGTCTGGTGCTGTACTGCTTCCAGGACGACGACGTCGCCGACGTGGCCGCCAACATGCAGGAGCAGCAGGTGCAGCGTTTGATCGTGCTGGACGACCGGGACAGCAAAAGCCTGGTGGGCGTGATCTCGCTGTCCGACATCGCCAGCAAAGGCAAGGACGACGAGCGCATCCAGTCCGCGGTGTCCTCCTGCAGCACCCAGTACCAGCGCGTGGCCTGACCACGCCGACACCTCCTCGACACAGGCCGGGCCCTTGCCCGGCTTTTTTGTGCTTGGCCATTCGCCTTGTGGGAGCGGGCCGGGCCCGCGAAAGGGTGGCTTTTAGCCACCCGGCGGGATCCCAGAGACTTTTCAAACGGCGGAATAAACAGCCTCTCTGGGATCCTGCCGGGAGCTTCGCTCCCTTTCGCGGGCTGGGCCCGCTCCTACAAGAGCGTGGCGTAGCCCGCGCGGAAGTCGGGGTAGCGGAGGGTGTAGCCGCCGTCGGCGATAAAGCGGCTGTAGACGCGCTTGCCGCTTGGCTTGGCCTCCGGCACCGGCAGCGACAGACCCTGCTGCTGCGCCAGCCACTGGTACACGTCCAGGTTGCTGGCCGGGCTGTTGTCGGTGCCCACCACCAGCGGCGGCACCGTCTCGCCGGACAGCCAGCGCCCCACCAGATTGCCCAGCAGGCCGACGCAGTCGTCGCGGTGGATGCGGTTGCTCCATTTCGCTTCCGGCAGCGGCTCGTCGCCGCCCGCCATGCGCGCCACCTTGGTGAGCAGGCGGTTGCGGCCGGGGCCGTAGATGCCGCTGAACCGTACCACCGTGGTCAGGCCACGGGTGCTGATCTCCTGCTCGGCGGCCAGCACCACCTTGCCGTTATAGCGGGTCGGCGCCGGCGGTGTGGTCTCGTCCACGTCGCCTTCCAGGTCACCGAACACGGCGCTGCTGGAGACGAACAGAATCGGCGGCAGGGGCTGCTGTTCGGCCAGCGCGTCGAGCAGATTGAGCGGCGCGCGCACATAGGCTTTCAGGTACCCTTCCTCCGAGTACTCACTGGGGGTCATGATGATCACCAGCAGGTCGACCCGGTCCGGCGGCAGCAGGCGGGCGCCGTCGAGCAGGTCCTGGCTGTACAGGTCCACGCCGCTGGGGGCGTCGCTGCCCCGGCGTATGCCGCTGACGCGGTGGCCGGCGGCCAGCAGGTTTTCCGCCAGGCCGCGGCCCAGGTCGCCGAGACCGGCAATTAGAATATGGCTCATAGTCTTTGAGTCCGGCACAATGGCCTATCATCGAAAAAAGTTTTTACGCTTATGACACTAACAGAACTGCGCTATCTGGTCGCACTGGCCCGGGAACGTCATTTCGGCCACGCCGCCCAGGTCTGCAACGTCAGCCAGCCGACGCTGAGCGCGGCGATCAAAAAGCTGGAAGAGCAGCTCGGCATGCCATTGTTCGAACGGCGCCCCCGGGAGGTGGTGGTCACCCCCCAGGCGGAGCCGATTATCGCCCAGGCCCAGCGGGTGCTGGAGCAGGCCGACCTGCTCGAGCAGATGGCCATGAGCCAGCGCGATCAGCTGGGCTCGCCGCTGCGGGTGGGCGCCATCTTCACCGTGGCGCCGTACCTGTTCCCCACCATGATACCGCGGGTGCGGGCGGAAGCGCCGGACATGCCGCTGTTTATCGAAGAAAACTACACCCATGTGCTGCGTGGCAAGCTCGACCGTGGCGAGCTGGACGCCATCATCGTGGCGCTGCCATTCTCCGGCGGCGGCCTGGTGCGCGCGCAGATGTACGAGGAGTCCTTCTCGGTGCTGCTGCCCGGCGACCACCCCTGGACCAAGCAGAAGCAGATCCAGCCGGAACAGATGCTCGACGAGACCCTGCTGCTGCTCGGCGAAGGCCACTGCTTCCGCGACCAGGTGCTGGAGCTGTGCCCGGCGATCGATTCCGAGCGCCAGCGCAACCTGGTACAGATCGAAGGCGGCTCGCTGGAAACCCTGCGCCACATGGTCGCCTCCGGTCTCGGCATCACCGTGTTGCCCAACTCCGCGCTCTACCAGCACGGCTACGACAAGAGCACCTTCGCGGTGCGCCCGTTCGCGGCGCCGGTGCCGTCACGCACCATTGCCCTGGTGTGGCGCGACAGCTTCCCGCGCCCCAAGGCCATCGAAGTGCTGCGCCACGCGGTGCCCCGCGAGGGCCTCGCCGCCTGATATGAGCCCGCCCGCCGCCCTGGAGACGATCGACATTACCCGTCTTAAGGGTGTCGGCCCCCGGGCGGCGGAACGGCTGGCCCGGCTCGGGCTGGCGACCCTGGAAGATGTGCTCTTCCATCTGCCGTTCCGCTACGAAGACCGCACCCGCATCACCCCCATCGGCAGCCTGCGCCCGGAACAGGGCGTGGTGATCGAAGGCGAGGTGATGGCCGCCGACGTGGTGTTCGGCAAACGCCGCTCGCTGCTGTGCAAGGTGGCCGACGGCACCGGCCTGGTGGCGCTGCGCTTTTATCACTTCAGCGCGGCGCAGAAGAACGCGCTGGAAAAAGGCCGCCGCATCCGCGTCTACGGCGAGCCCCGCCCCGGCGCCGCCGGCCTGGAGTTCTACCATCCGGAATACCAGTCCGGCCCGGATATCCCACCGCTGGAAAAAGCCCTGACGCCGGTCTACCCGACCACCGAAGGGGTCAGCCAGAAGCTGCTGCGCAATCTCGCCGCCCAGGGCCTGCAGTGGCTACAGACCCATGCGCCGGAAGAGTTGATCCCCCGGCAACTGCTGGATCAGAGCGGCCTGCCCGGCCTGGCCCAGGCCCTCACCAAGCTGCATCACCCGCAACCGGACGACCCGGTGGACCTGCTGCTGGACGGCAAACACCCGGCGGTGAAGCGCCTGGTGATGGAAGAGATGGTCGCCCACCAGTTGGGCATGCTGGCCAAACGGGCCGGCCAGAAGGCGCTGTCGGCGCCGGTGCTGAGCGGCGAGGCCCTCACCGGCAAGCTGCTCCAGGCGCTGCCGTTCCAGCTCACCGGCGCCCAGCAGAGGGTGATCGGGGAGATCCGCGCCGACCTGGCCCGCCAGCACCCGATGCTGCGCCTGATCCAGGGGGACGTGGGCTCCGGCAAAACCCTGGTGGCCGCCGCCGCCGCCCTGGTGGCGATCGAATCCGGCTACCAGGTGGCGTTGATGGCGCCCACGGAACTGCTCGCCGAGCAGCACCTGGCCAATTTCCGCCACTGGCTGGCGCCGCTGGGCATCGACGTGCACTGGCTGGCCGGCAGCGTCGGCGCCAAGGCGCGCCGGGAGACCCTGGCGGCCCTGGCCGAAGGCCGCGGCGCCCTGGTGGTGGGCACCCACGCCCTGTTCCAGGACGCGGTGGTGTTCCAGCGCCTGGGGCTGATCATCATCGACGAGCAGCACCGTTTCGGCGTGCAGCAGCGGCTGGCGCTGCGCGAAAAAGGTCGCTTCGGCAACCAGGTGCCACACCAGCTCACGCTCACCGCCACGCCGATTCCGCGCACTCTGGCAATGAGCGTGTACGGCGACCTGGACACCTCGGTGATCGACGAAATGCCGCCGGGCCGCAAGCCGATCCAGACCCTGGCGCTGCCCACCTCGCGCCGTGACGACGTGGTGGCGCGCATCCGCGCCGCCTGCCAGGAGGGCACCCAGGCCTACTGGGTGTGCACCCTGATCGAGGAATCCGACGAACTGCAGGCCCAGGCCGCCGAAGCCACCTTCGAAACCCTGCAGGACGCGCTGCCGGAACTCACCGTGGAACTGGTGCACGGGCGCATGAAAGCCAAGGAGAAAGCCGAGCGGATGGCCCGTTTTTCCAGCGGCGAAGCGCAGCTGCTTGTAGCCACCACCGTGATCGAGGTGGGCGTGGACGTGCCCAACGCTACCCTGATGGTGATGGAAAACGCGGAACGGCTGGGGCTGGCGCAATTGCACCAGCTGCGCGGCCGCGTGGGGCGCGGCGGCGAGCAGAGCTACTGCCTGCTGCTCTATCAGACGCCACTGTCGTTCACCGCCAAGAAGCGCCTGGCGGTGATGCGCGACACCAGTGACGGCTTCGTGATCGCCGAGGAAGACCTGAAATTACGCGGCCCCGGCGAGTGGCTCGGCACCCGCCAGACCGGCGACCTGGCGTTCCGCATCGCCGACCTGGTACGCGACGAGGCGCTCATGGCGCCGGCCCGGGAGGTGGCGGCGGCATTGCTAGAGCAATACCCCGACCGCGTGGAGCGCCTGCTGCGCCGCTGGCTGCGCGGCGGCGAGCATTTCGCGGACGTCTGACTTGTAGGAGCGGCATTTGTGGGAGCGGGCCCTGCCCGCGAAAGGGTGGCTTCTAGCCACCCGGCGGGATACTAGAGACCTCTCTAACGGCGGTATAAACAAGGTCTCTGGGATCCTGCCGGCAAGCGGAGCTTGCCTTTCGCGGGCAGGGCCCGCTCGCACAAGGATCGCCAGGCTATTGAGTATCGGCGTCCGGGCTGGGGGCGGTCAGGTCGCGCCAGGCCTGCTTGGTGGATTGCCAGGCGCTGCCGAAACGCTGCTTGGCTTCTTCCCAATTATCGGCGCTGGCGGCCTGCAGTTCCTGGTATTCGGCCTGCAGTTCCTCACGCTCGTCCTTCAGCTCGCTGAGGGTTTCCTGCTTTTCCAGGCGCGCCTCCTGGGACAGGTTCTGCCAGCCCCGATCGATCTCTTTCTGGGCTTCATCAATTTCCTCATCCAGGTTGGCCAGCGCCCGGCGGGCCATCTCCACCGCTTCGTTCTTCTGCTCCACGGAGAAGTTCTTGAAGGCCTCCCAGGTGTCACGCATCTGCGCGGAGACGTTTTCCTGATCCGGCTGCTTGATGTTGGGCGTTCCCTCGGTGGTGCTCTGTGCCCAGCTGGTGGCGGTGGTGACCATCATCAGGGTCGCCGCCAGAAGCAATGACTGTCGCATCGTTATTCGCTCCATGATTTTTTCGAGTTACCCGTGTACATGGAGGCAGTATTGCCGCTGGCAAGGCAGAGCGGGGAAAAATTGTGCAAAACAGGGCGTCAGCTCTGAAAACCGGGCGTCAGCGCTGCCGGAAGCGGTCCGGGCTGACGCCGTACCAGCGCTTGAAGGCCTTGCTGAAATTGCTGGCGTCGGAGAACCCCAGCTGGTCGGCCACCTCCGCCACCGAGCGCTCGCTGCTGCGCAGCAGGGCGGCGGCCCGCTCGGCGCTGTGCTCCTCGATAAGACGGCGGTAGCCGCTGCCGGCTTCGGCCAGATGGCGGCGCAGCGAGCGCTCACTCAGGTTCACCGCCGCGGCCAGCTCGCCCAGGGTGGGCGGCCCGCCGGGGCGCACCCGCAGCAGGCCGCGCAGGGTCTGGACCAGCGGCGGCGAGCGGTCGAGCTCCGCCAGCGCCTGCTCGGCCAGTTGCTGGTGCTGCCGGGAGAGGCCGTCGTCGCCCAGGGGCAGGGGCGTGTGCAGCCGCGCCCGGTCGTGCCAGACCACGTCGGCGTCGGCGCCGAACACCACCTGTCGGCACAGCCTGGCCTGCCAGGGGCGCGGGTCCGCCGGCTCGGAACGGCGCAGCGCCACTTCGGTGACCGCGCCGGCCGGCGCCACCCGGAGCAGGTGCTGGACATGGGCGGCGATAAAGGCGTCCAGGGCGCAGGGGTGCACCGGCGTGCCGTCCAGCGGCCGGATCGCCAGCCCCTCGGCGCCGGGCCGGTGCACCCGGGACACCGTGACGCTGTTGGAGACCAGCGCCTGAAAGCGCACCGCGAAGTCGATCACGTGGTCCAGGCTCGGGGCGGTCTGCACCAGCAGGCCGAGTATCCGCAGGTGCATGGGCTGCGCCGCCAGGCCCACGTACAAGCCGATGGCCGGGTCACCGCTGAGCCGCTCGGCGGCGGCCCACAGCCGGCCCATCGCCGCCACGGTCACCCGGCCACCGGGGTTGGCGGTCAGCCAGGCGCGCTCCAGGCCCGCTTCACGCAGCGCCAGGTCGCCGTCCAGGCCCCGGCGCGCCAGGGTGTCGAGCACAGCCAGCGGCCAGGCGGCCACGGTGGTGGCGGTGAACGGCGCCATGGTCAGCGGCCACCAGCCGGTGGCCGCTTGCCACCTTGGTGGCCCGGCCCGGCGGCGCTAGCCTGCCTGGCACTCTCAGAATAAGGACAAGATTCCATGCGATACCCGGTTCTGTTTTTTGTTATGGCGGTCGGCGCGGCCGCCCTGGCCGCCTGCGGCGACAGCTCCGCCCCCGAACCTCGGGCCACCCCGGCCCCCGACGCGCTGCGCGAACACAGCAAGCTGTTCGAGAAAGAGGTGGTGGAAGTCACCGACGGCGTTCACGTGGCGGTGGGCTTCGGCCTCGCCAATTCCATTATGCTGGAAGGCGACGACGGCATCATTATCGTCGACACCATGGAAACGGTGGCGGAAGGGGAAGCGGTGCTGGCCGCCTTCCGCGAGATCACCGACAAGCCGATCGCGGCGATCATCTACACCCACAACCACGCCGACCATGTGTTCGGCGCGCGGGCCTTCGCCGCCCCCGGCGAGGTGCCGGTGTACGCCCACCAGAGCACCGGCTATTACATCAACCGGGTGGTGAATCAGATCCGGCCGATCATCACCACGCGCTCCATGCGCATGTTCGGCCACCATCTGCCCGAGGGCGAGCGCATCAACGACGGCATCGGCCCCCATCTGGGCGTCAGCGAAGAGAGCACGCTGTTCGCCCTGCCGCCGGACCACACCGTGGATGAGCGCCTGGAAACCACCATCGCCGGCATCAAGCTGGAACTGGTGCACGCCCCCGGCGAGACCGAGGATCAGCTGTTCGTATGGCTGCCGGAGAAGAAGGTGGTGCTCAGCGGCGACAACATCTATCAGACCTTCCCCAACCTCTACACCATCCGCGGCACCTATTACCGGGACGTGCAGAAGTGGGCCGCCAGCCTGGACAAGATCCGCGCCCTGGACGCCGCGTTCCTGGTGCCCAGCCACACCCGTCCGCTGAGCGGCCGCGAGCGCATCCACGACACCCTCACCGATTACCGCGACGCGATCCAGTACGTGCACGACCAGACCCTGCGCCACATGAACAAGGGCCTGACCCCCGATCAGATCGTCGAGCGCGTGCAGCTGCCGCCGCATCTGGCGGAAAGCCCCTGGCTGCAGGAGTTCTACGGCAAGGTGAGCTGGTCGGTGCGCTCGGTGTTCGACGGCTACCTGGGCTGGTTCGACGGTAACCCCAGCACCCTGCAGCCGCTGCCCGGCGAGCAGCAGGCGCGCCACATGGCCGAGCTGGCCGGCGGCGAGCAGGCCCTGGCGGACAAGGCCCGCGCCGCCCTGGAGCAGGGCGACGCCCAGTGGGCGCTCAGCCTCAGCGACCACCTGCGCGCGCTGCGCCCGGACGACGACGCGGTCAATCAGCTGCGCGCCGAAGCCCTGCGCCGGCTGGGCGAGGTGGAAGCCAACCCCAACGCCCGCAACTACTACTTCACCGCCGCCCGGGAAGAAGCGGACGGTCTGAACCCCGGCTTCCGCACCGAGCCACCGGAAGGCTTTCTCGACACCCTGCCGATCGACAACTTCCTGGCCGCCATGCCGGCCTTCCTGAAGGCGGAAGACACCCTCGATGTGCACGAGAAGCTCGGCTTCCAGTTCGCCGACAGCGACCGACGCTTCACCCTGGAAATCCGCCGGGGCGTGGCCCAGGTGCGCCCGGGCCTGGCGGAAGACACCGTGGCGGTGCTGCACACCCGCGAACCGGTCTGGAAGGCGATCGCCGCCGGCAACCGCAGCGCGGTGACCGCCCTGGCCGGCGACGACCTGGATATCGACGGCGACAAGATCGCCGCCCTGCGCCTGCTCGGCTATTTCGAAAAAGTGGACTGAAAACGGTTTCGGCACGGCTTCCCGGGTTGCCCGGTAACGGGCAATCAGGGCATGCTCGGTGGCTGTCCACGACGGACCCGCCACTCACTCAGGAAGCTGTCATGCCGGAACGCCGCTGCAACGTATTATCCCCCTGGTTACGAGCCGGCGCGCTGGCCGCGCTGCTGGCCCTGAGCGCCTGTGACAACGGCCCGGAGCAACCCGAAGGCGAGAAGCAGCCGGCTCCGGCCGATAACGGCGCCGCGCAGCAGAGCGAGCCGCCGGCAACGGCGGCGCCCGAGGGCAAGCTGGAAACCCGCGAGGAAACCCTGCGCCGCCGCGCCGACAACTGCAGCGGCGACGACTGCGCCAAAGTGGCCGTGGACCTGAAGCTCTACGAAGGCCACCCGGAGCTGAACCAGGCGGTGCGCCGCCGCATGATCCGGCAGCTGAGCGGTAACGGCGAGGACCAGGGGGCCCCGCCGAAAACCCTGGAAGAGGCCGCCGACCGCTTTCTCACCACCGCCGCCGGGATTCCCGGCGACGGTGCCCGGGGCTGGGAGCTCAGCGGTGAAAGCCGCCAGCTGGGCCGCTGGAAGGACCTGCTGACGGTGGCCATCGACAGCTACGAATTCACCGGCGGTGCCCATGGCCTGCCGGTGACACGCTGGCTGAACTGGGATCTGGCCGCGCACCGCCCGGTGTCCCTGGGGCAGGTGATTAACCCGGGCCAGGAAGACGCCTTCGAAGCGGCCGCGCGCCGCGCCCACGAACGCTGGCTGGAAAAGGAAGTGGATTCCGACGAGGACTTCCGCCAGGCCTGGCCGTTCCAGGAGAGCAGCGACTTCCGGCTCACCCGCAAGGGCCTAGTGCTGCATTACGACGTCTATTCCATCGCCCCCTATGTGATGGGCCAGCCCACCCTGACGCTGCCGTGGAAAGACCTGGAAGGGGTGATCCGCGAAGAATACCGGCCGGACGGCGGCCAGTAGCCCTCAGCCCTGATCGCGGGATTCCCGGCACAGTTGCAGCCAGCGCTCCACCCCCGGGCTGCGGTACTTTTGCCGGTGCAGCACGAAATAGAACTCGCGGCTGAAATCCCGGTGCGGCACCGCCAGGGGCACCAGCGACCCGCGCCGGAAGGCCTCGCGCAGTGACACCCGCGACAGGCAACTGATGCCCAGGCCGGTTTCCACCGCCCGCTTGATCGCCTCGGTGTGCTCCAGCTCCAGCAGCAGGTTAAGATCCGGCAGGATGCCGTGCATGCCGCGCTCGAAGGTCTGCCGCGTGCCGGAGCCGGACTCGCGGACGATCCAGGTGGCGGCTTTCAAATCATGGTCGTCCAGGCGCGGCTTGCCGGCCAGGGGGTGGTCCGGGGCGCAGAACACCACCAGCTCGTCCTCGCGCCAGGGCAGCAGCTCCAGGTCGCGGTGGTTCATTTCCCCCTCGATCAGCCCCAAATCCAGATCAAACCCCAGCACCCGGTCGACGATGGCGCGGGTGTTGGCCACCTCCAGTTGCACCCGGGCGCCGGGCTGTTCGGCCATATAACGGGCCATAATACTCACCGCCAGGTAGTTGCCGATGGTCAGGGTCGCCCCCACATTAAGCTGCCCCAGCTCCTGATGGGCCAGCAGCCCGGCCTCCAGGTCACGGGCCTGGCCCAGCAGGGCCTCGGCCCGGGGCCACAGCTGGCGGCCCAGCTCGTTGAGGCGCAGGCGCTTGCCGGCGCGCTCGAACAGCTTGATCTCGAACTGCGACTCAAGCTCCTTGAGCGCCCCGGAGGCGGCGGACTGGGACATGCTGAGGTGATCCGCGGCGCGGCTGACGTTTTCGAAGTGGGCGGTGGCGAGGAACACCTCGAGCTGGCGGAGGGTGTAGCGCATAGCGGCCTCATCGGTATAATCGATATCAAATATCGGGATAACCCATTTTACCGATATCTCCCGGGTGATTATATTCTCACCAACTGGATATTTCGGAATAAAAGCGTATTAGCATATGTCAAATTTGAATACTGAAACCGTCACCAGCGTTCGCCACTGGAATGAAACCCTGTTCAGTTTCACCACCAGTCGCGATCCCGGCTTCCGCTTCAAGAACGGTCATTTCACCATGATCGGCCTGGAGCAGGACGGCGGCCGTCCGCTGCTGCGCGCTTATTCCATCGCCAGCGCCAACTATGAGGAAGAGCTGGAGTTCTTCAGCATCAAGGTGCCGGACGGCCCGCTCACCTCGCGGCTGCAGAAAATTCAGCCCGGCGACAAGATCTATGTGAGCCGCAAGCCCACCGGCACCCTGGTGGCGGACCATCTGCTGCCCGGCAAACGCCTGTGGCTGCTGTCCACCGGCACCGGCCTGGCGCCGTTCCTGAGCATCATCAAGGATCCGGAGATCTACGAGCAGTTCGACCAAGTGATCCTCACCCACGGGGTGCGCTACACCTCGGAGCTGGCTTACCGCGACGTGATTGAGAACGAGCTGCCGGACAACGAATTCTTCGGCGATATTATCCGCAACCAGTTGCTCTATTATCCGACGGTGACCCGCGAGCCGTACCGCAACAAGGGCCGGCTCACCGATCTGATGACCAGCGGCAAGCTGTTCGACGATCTGGAGCTGCCCAAGCCCAATCTGGAAGAAGACCGTTTCATGCTGTGCGGCAGCCCCGCCATGCTGAAGGACTTCACCAACATTCTGGATGACTGGGGCTTCCGCGAATCCCGTGGCGGTCACATGCACGAGTACGTGATCGAGCGCGCCTTCGTCGAGAAATAACCGAATGCGGCGCGTCGGCCGTTAGTCCGGCCCGGCAATAAAAAACCCGGCACAGGCCGGGTTTTTTATTGCATCGGGTTGTCAGCAAAACGGGCTCACGCCTTGGCGCGTTCAGAATCCCGCAGTGCTTTTATCTTGTCGTGGTTTTCCTTCACACCCTGGTACTGCTTTTCCACCACGGCGCGCACCGTCTCCGGCAGCTCTTCATCGAGCGCCTTCTGGTAGTTGTGCTTGGCCACATCCTCACCGCGTTCGCATTCGTTAAGCACGGTTTCGTCGGTGCGGTCCATCAGCTTCGCTTTCAGATCCACCCAGCGGCGGTGCAGCGTGCCGGCCACGCTGGTGCTGTCTTCCGGATCGCCGCCCTGGGCGCGCACCAGTTCTTGCAGCTCCTGGGCCGCCGTGGCGCAGCTCTGGGCGCGGTCTCTGCAAATCTGCTGCAGTTCGGGTTTTTCCATTTGTTCGGCGCAAGTGCGAAAACCTTCTTCGCCGTCCCGGCAGGTTTCAATCAAGGCGTTAAGTACTTTGGTTACCTTATCGTCGGACATGAGAGAACTCCTTTCTCATCGGTTTCGCTCACCATGAGAATCACGGTGGGAAAATCATAGTGCGCCCTGCGGGGCGGACTTGCCGACCCCCAATCACACCGCTTTACCTTCTTTTGCATCGGGTGGGAATCGGCCGCCGCGGAACTGTGACCGCCGGCCGGGACAATCACCGCCGACAACGCTAACGTGGCCGCCTTTGATTATCAGGGGGCCGCATGCCGCAATATCTGAGCACCATCATCAACCTTCTGCCCGTTGTTATACCGGCCATTGTCGGCCTGGTGCTGGGCATCGTCTTCAGAAGCCGGGCGCGCAAAGCGTCCCTGCTGGTGATACTCGCCAGCGTGGTGTTACTGCTTCAGGCCGTGTTCCAGGTGGTGACCAATCATTTTCTGGTGCCGCTCAGCGGCAACGGGCTACTGTCCTGGGAAGCCTATTCGATGATTGTGTCGGCGGGTTATTTCGTGTTCGGCGCGACCACTCTGGGGCTGCTGCTGGCCGCCGCTTTCGTTGAGCGCGACCCCTACCGGCCGGCGGTGCCGGCCGCCGAAGCGACACGGACCGGGGAAGCGGTGCAGCCGCATCGCGGCACCCTGGTACTGACGCTGGGCCTGATCAGCATGCTGCTGTTCTCGCCGCTGGGGGTGGTCGCCTGGGTATTGGGGGTCCTGGAGCTGAAAGCCATGGATCGGGGCGAGCGTGACCCCGGCGGGCGGGGCACCGCCATCGCGGGCATGATTTTCGGCATCATCGCCACCGTGATGATGGTGGTGTTCCTGGTCGCCGCCGCGGTGTTCGTCTACGCCTACTTGAGCTCACCGGGCTGGCGTTACTGATACCTAACGCCGGGGCTTTAGCGTCACTGTCTGCTCATTGGCGTCGGTGGCGTCCGCCGCCGCGGGTGGCTGGTCCAGGTCGCGGACCAGCCCGCAGGCGACACACTCCATCCAGGTACTGTCGTCGTCACTGCAGCGCTGGATACGGTCCATGGCGCCGCAGCCGGGGCAGGTCGCCCCGGCGATGAACTGACGTTTAACCATAATCGCTAACCTTCGATGCCGCTGTGGCGAAGCAACGGCTCGACACTGGGTTCGCGGCCGCGGAAATCCACGAACAGTTCCATCGGCTCGCGGCTGCCGCCACGGGCGAGGATCTTGTCGCGGAAATCGCGACCGGTGGCTTCGTTGAACGGGCCTTCCTCCTCGAAGCGGGCATAGGCGTCACAGGAGAGCACTTCTGCCCACTTGTAGCTGTAGTAACCGGCCGCGTAGCCGCCGGCGAAGATGTGCCCGAAACCGTTCTGGAAGCGGTTGAAGGCCGGCGGCTTGATCACCGACACCTGCTCGCGCACTTCATCCAGCACCTGCTGGATATTCAGGCCTTCGCGGTACTCCGCGTGCAGGCGCATGTCGAACAGCGAGAATTCCAGTTGGCGCATCATGCCCATGGCGCTCTGGAAGTTCTTGGCGGCGAGCATCTTGTCCAGGGTTTCCCGGGGCAGCGGTTCGCCGGTTTCGTAGTGGCCGGAAATCAGCGCCAGGCCCTCTTCGGTCCAGCACCAGTTTTCCAGGAACTGGCTGGGCAGCTCCACCGCGTCCCAGGCCACGCCGTTAATACCGGAGATGCCGGCCACTTCCTGCTCGGTGAGCATGTGGTGCAGCCCATGGCCGAACTCGTGGAACAGGGTGACCACTTCGTCGTGGGTGAGCAGGCCGGGCTTGCCGCCGGCCGGCGGCGCGAAGTTGCAGGTCAGGTAGGCGACCGGGGTCTGCAGTTCGCCGTCCAGACGGCGGCGGCGCACCCGGGCGTCGTCCATCCAGGCCCCGCCGCGCTTGCCGTTGCGTGCGTACATGTCGAGGTAGAAAGCGGCGCGCACGCTGCCGTCGTCGTCCACCAGTTCAAAGAAGCGCACGTCCGGGTGCCAGGTGTCCACGTCGTCACGCTGGCGGAAACGAATGCCGAACAGCTTGCCGACCACCTGGAACATGCCGTCGATCACTTTCTCCGCCGGGAACCAGGGGCGCAGCGCTTCGTCGGAAAGATCGTAGCGGGCCTCGCGCAGGCGCTCGCTCCAGTAGCCCAGGTCCCAGGGCTGCAGGTCGTCGGCGCCCTGCTCGGCGGCGAACGCCTTCAAGGCCGCCACTTCCCGTTCCGCCTGGGGTTTGGCGCGGCGGGCCAGGTCGTCGAGGAAGCCGATCACTTCCTCCACGTCGCGGGCCATCTTGGTGGCCAGGGATTTATCCGCGTAGTTGGCGAAACCGAGCAGGTTGGCCTGCTCGTGGCGCAGCTTGAGGATCTCGTCCATCACCGCGCCGTTGTCGTATTCATCGGCCTGCGGGCCCTGGTCGGAAGCGCGGGTGGTGAAGGCCCGGTACATCTCTTCACGCAGGGCGCGGTTCTCGGCGTGGCTCATCACCGCGAAGAACACCGGGAAGTCGAGGGTCAGCAGCCAGCCCTGTTCCAGGCCCTCGGCGCGGGCGCGGTCGGCGGCGCCGGCCAGGGCGGTATCCGGCAGCCCGGCCAGTTCCGCTTCATCGGTAACGTGCTTCTTCCAGGCCTGGGTGGCGTCCAGCAGGTTGTTCTCGAAGCGGGTGGTCAACTCCGACAGCCGCTTGGCGTTCTCCATGTATTGCGCCTTCTGCGCTTCGGGCAGGGCCACGCCGGAGAGGCGGAAATCACGCAGCGTGTTGTCGATGTCTTTCTGCTGGGCCGGTGTCAGGGTTTTGAATTCGTCGCTGTCGCGCAGCGCCTGGTAGGCGGCGAACAGCTCGCTGTTCTGGCCCACTTCGGTGCTGTACTCGCTGATCAGCGGCAGGCAGGCGTTGTACGCTTCGCGCAGCGCTTCATCCTGGGCCACGGCATTCAGATGCCCCACCGGGCCGAAGGCCTTTTCCAGGCGCTCGTCTTCCTCAGCCAGGGTCAATTCCAGAGCCCGGTAGCTGAAGTCACCGTCGGCCAGCACCTTGCGGATGCGCTCGCGGCCCGCTTCCACCAACTGTTCCACCGCCGGTTTCACGTGCTCCGGGCGGATTTCGGAGAAGGGCGGCAGGTCCGGGTAATCAATCAGCGGGTTGTGACTCATGGTGCCTCTCGTTATAACGGGTCTGATTCGTCTTGATGAATGGGTGTGAAATGGGGATTCGAAGCTTCCAGAACAAGGTGCCACGCCAGGGTGAACGGGTTTTCGTCGACCCGGCCTCCACCGTGATCGGCGAGGTGACCCTCGGCGACGACAGCTCCGTGTGGCCCGGCGCCGTGGTGCGCGGCGACATGCACCGCATCGTTATCGGCGCCCGTACCAGTGTGCAGGATAACGCCGTGCTGCACATCACCCACGACTCCGCCTTCAACCCCGGCGGCTTCCCGCTGACCCTGGGCGACGACGTCACCGTGGGCCATCAGGCGATGCTGCACGGCTGCACCATCGGTGACCGGGTGATGATCGGCATGCAGACCATGATCATGGACGGCGCGGTGGTGGAAAGTGACGTGATGCTGGCCGCCGGCAGCCTGGTGAGCCCCGGCAAACGGCTGGCCTCCGGCTGGCTGTACCGGGGCCGGCCGGCACGGGCCGTGCGCGAGCTCACCGCCAAGGAAATCGAGTTCCTGCCCTATGTGGCCGGCAACTATGTGAAGCTGAAGGACCAGTACCTGGACGAGGCTTAGATGGCCCACATAAAGGACATGTTGCCGAAGCTCAGTGGGTCGTTGTTATCCCGCACCGGCGAGGTGGAGGTCTGCACCGTCATGGTGAAGCTGAACTCGCCGGAGCGCACCCCGAAGCCGGTGATCACCGCGCCGACGGCGTCGCGGGCCTCGATGTTATAGCGGCCGGCGTTCTCTTCCAGGTAGGAATAGCCCACGTACTGACCGCTCAAACCGAAGAACACTTCCCAGCCGAACCCCGGGTTATCGAACAGGCCCACCAGCGAGCCGGCGGTGCCGAGGCCGGCGTAGTCGGGAATGAAGTTGCCGGGCAGGTTGCGGCCGAAGCGGATAAAGCCGCCGACCTGGGCGCCGCCGTCGAAGTTGTTGGCGTCGATGCCCCAGGCGGCGCCCAGTTCGGTCTGGTAGCCGGCGTCGTTGGTGGTGCGGAACAGACGGTGCGCATGCAGGAAATAAACGCCGCCGATGCCGTCGTGACCGAGCTGGTCGTCCCAGCCCTGGGGCTCGTTGGCGCCGACCACTTTATGCACGAACTTCTGCGACTGCTCGGCACCGGAATCCGGCCCGACGATGCCGGCGCGCACGCCGTAGCCGAACAGGTTCTTCTTGTCCCAGCTGAACAGACCCAGTTCCAGGTTGGAATAACCCACATAGGGCAGGTCGTTGTAATCCGGCGTCGTCCGTTTGATGTCGGACGGCGTGATCATGATCTGCTGCAGGCTGACGGTGAGCGCGTGCCGCTCATCGGAGGCCGACACCCCCGGCAGCGGGTCCAGCGCCCGGGCCACGCCACAGGTCAGGCCGCCGTTGGCCTGGCAATCCGACTGACCGTCACCGACCCAGCTGAAACGGACGCCGTTGGTGTAGTTTTTGTCCTGGCCCAGGAAAGCGTCGTTATCCCAGGAAAAACCGAAGGTGTTGGCCTGAACCAGACCACAGACAAGACTCGCGGCAAGCAATACCACCAAGCGTGGCAAAAACATGAGTTTTCCTCAGCGCATAAAAGACAAAAAGGCCAGCCCAGGCAGGGGCGGCAATTGGCGAATATTTCAGCGGGTTTCGGCCAGCACCGCCAGCCGCAACGCGACAAAGTTTGTAAAATGGCGCGTGGGGTCACTCAGGCGCCGCGCAGCCCGGCCAGCACCGGCGCGGTATCCGGGCGCCAGCCGCGCCACACCTGGAAGGCTTCCGCCGCCTGCTCCACCAGCATGCCCAGACCGTCGCACACCGCCGCCGCCTCATGGCGTTGCGCCCAGCGCATGAACGGGGTGGGCTGGGCGCCGTACACCATGTCGTAGGCCACCGACCCCGGCGCCACCAGGGCCGGATCAAGCGCCGGCATGTCGCCGTGCAGCCCGGCGGAGATCGCATTGATCAGCACGTCGAACGGTTGTTGCAGCTGGTCCAGGGCGGCGGCGTGCATCGGCACGCCCTGGCCGGCGAAGCGCTCCACCAGCGCTTCCGCGCGGCCCAGGGTGCGGTTGGCGATTACCACCTCCGCCGGGCCCTGGGCCAGCAGCGGGCCGAGCACGCCGCGCACCGCGCCACCGGCGCCGAGCACCAGCACCCGGCGGCCCGCCAGGGCCCAGCCCTGGTTGCCGCGCAGGTCGGCCACCAGGCCGGCGCCGTCGGTGTTGTCGCCGTGCAGGGCGCCGTCGACCCGCCACAGGGTGTTCACGGCGCCGGCCTGGCGGGCCCGCTCGGTGAGCCGCTCGCACAGGTCGAAGGCCTGCTCCTTGAACGGCACGGTGACGTTGGCGCCGCGTCCGCCGGCGTCGAAGAACGCCGCCACCGCCGCCGGGAAGCCGTCCACCGGCGCTTCGATGCGCTCATAGACCAGGTCCTCGCCGCGCTGGGCGGCGAAGGCGTGGTGGATGTCCGGCGAACGGCTGTGGCTCACCGGATTGCCGAATACCGCGTAACGGTCGCTCATAGCCACTCCCGGTGGATCAGGAATTTCTCATGCAGCTCGGCTTCTGGCGAACCGGGTTCCGGCCGCCAGTCGTAGTCCCAGCGCACCAGCGGCGGCAGCGACATCAGGATCGACTCGGTGCGGCCGCCGGACTGCAGGCCGAACAGGGTGCCCCGGTCGTAGACCAGGTTGAATTCCACGTAGCGGCCGCGGCGATAGAGCTGGAAGTCGCGCTCGCGCTGGCCATAGGGCAGCGCCTTGCGGCGCGCCATGATCGGCCGGTAGGCGCCGATAAAGCCGTCGCCGATGCTGCGCATCAGCGCGAAGCTGTGCTCGAAGTCGAGGCGGTTGAAGTCATCGAAGAACAGCCCGCCCACGCCGCGCGGCTCGTCGCGGTGCTTGATGTAGAAGTAGTCGTCGCACCAGCGCTTGAACTCCCCGTAGAGGTCGTCGCCGAACGGCGCGCAGGCGTCCCGGGCGGCCCGGTGCCAGGCCACCGCGTCTTCCTCGAAGCCGTAAAAGGGGGTCAGGTCGAAGCCGCCGCCGAACCACCACACCGGCGCTTCGCCTTCTTTTTCCGCGACGAAGAAGCGCACATTGGCGTGGCTGGTGGGCACATAGGGGTTGTGCGGGTGAATCACCAGCGACACGCCCATGGCCTGGAACGAACGCCCGGCCAGCTCCGGCCGGTGGGCGGTGGCGGAGGGCGGCATCCGTTCGCCGAACACATGGGAGAAATTGACCCCGCCTTTTTCGATCACCGCGCCTTCGGTGAGCACGCGGCTGCGGCCACCGCCGCCTTCCGCCCGGTCCCAGGCGTCTTCCTCGAAGCGGCCCTGGCCGTCCTCGCTCTCCAGTTCCGCGCAGATGCGGTCCTGCAGATCGAGCAGATAGTCCTTCACCGCCTGGGGGGATACGTCATTCATGTCAGTCTCGCAGGGTACGGCCGCTTTGCAGATCAATGATGGTGGACGGCTTGCCGCGCGGGTCGCAATCGCCGGTGACGATAAAATCCAGATCGCCACCCAGCGCCTTGCCGACCTGGAACCGGTTGCGCCCGGGCGGCCGCCCGGCCCGGTTGGCGCTGGTGGACACGATCGGCGTGCCCACCGCCGCCGCCAGCGCCCGCGCCAGCGGGTGGGCGCTGACCCGCACCGCCACCTTGGGGTGGACGCCGCGAATCCACGCCGGCACCCGCTCGGTGGCATCCAGCAGGTAGGTCACCGGCGCCGGCCAGGCCTGGCGCAGCCGTTCCCGCTGGGCGTCGTCCAGGTGCACCAGGCCGTCGAGCTGGTCCAGGTCCGAGGCGACCAGAATCAGGCCTTTCTCCACCGGCCGCTGTTTGATCGCCAGCAGCCGCCGCACCGCGTCCTCATCAAAGGGGTCGCAGCCCAGGCCGTAGACGGTCTCGGTGGGGTAGGCGATCACTCCGCCGGCGCGAATAATGTGCGCGGCACTGAGCAGATGCTGGCCGGACGCCGTTGTTTGCGGGGTCATCACCGTTCCTCGTGTGGTTACTGGCCGCGAAGGTACCCAAGCCCGGACGGTCAGGCAAGCCCGCGATGGCGGCTGTAGCCGCCGGCGACCCGCTTGATCCTGCCTTCCAGCTCCAGGTCGGCGAGCTGTTCCGCCAGTTCGGTCATCGGCAGGCCGCTGCGGCTGGCGAGATCGTCCAGGCCGTTGATGCCGGTGGTGAAGTGCGCCAGCAGACCCTGGGTGTCGTCCGGGCGGCGGGCCGCCGACAGCGCCGGGCTGTCCTCCAGGGTGCGGCGGAAGTCGCCGAAGGCGTGCAGCACATCGTCGACGCTCTCCAGCCAGTTGGCGCCGTCGCGCAGCAGCCGGTGGCAGCCCTTGCTGAGCGGGTTGTGCAGCGAGCCGGGAATGGCGAACACCTCGCGGCCCTGCTCGGCGGCGGTGCGGGCGGTGATCAGCGAGCCGCTGCGCAGCGCCGCTTCCACCACGATGGTGCCGAAGCTGAGGCCGCTGATAATCCGGTTACGCGCCGGAAAGTACTCCCTGCGCGGCTGGCTGCCGGGGGCGAACTCGGTGACCAGAACACCGCCCCCTTCGATGATCTGCTGCGCCAGCTTGCGGTGGTGGGGCGGGTAGATCCGGTCCGGGCCGTTGCCGAGCACCGCCACGGTGGTGCCACCGGCGGCCAGGGCGCCCCGGTGGGCGGCGGCGTCCACGCCCAGCGCCAGGCCACTGGTGATGGCGAAGCCGGCGGCGGCCAGCGAGCGGGCAAAGCGGAAGGCGTTGTCGGTGCCGTCGGCGGAGGCCGCGCGGGCGCCCACCATGGCCAGCTGCGGGCCGGCGAGCACCGCCGGGTCACCGCGTACCGCCAGCACCCCCGGCGCGTCCGGCAGGTCCGCCAGCAGCGGCGGGTAGTCGTCGTCACCCAGGGCCAGCCAGCGCCAGCCGAGCCCCGACAGGGCCGTCAGAGGGCCGTGCAGGTCCTCCGGGTGCCGCAGCCGCCGATCCGGCAAGCGGTTTTTATTGGGCAGCCAGGACCGGAAGCGGTCCAGCGGGGTATCGTCGGGGGCGTGTTCACGCAATATCCGGCCGAGGAGGGCCGAGTAGGGTGAAAAGGCGGCGCACAGCACCAGCCGTTTGAGTTGGGCATCCATCGCGCACCTCCCTGTGCGCCGTGCTAGACGGTTTTCAGAATCGAATCAGTAGCTGCCTTCCGGGCTCTCCACGATGTCCTGCATGTAGATCGGCCGGGTGGACTCCATGATCAGGCCGTAGCTGACCTTTTCATGGACCCGGAACAGCACCAGGGTGCCGGCCTTGGTGCGCGGCAGACGCACCATTTCATCCTGCTGGCGGTCGCGCACCAGCTCGCCCTGCTGGAAGATTTCCAGCACATGGCCGGGTTCCATGCCCTCGCGCTCGCCCTTGTTGATCACCACCACGTCGTTGCGCGCCACGCTGTTGATGCGGTCGAAGAAACGAATGATGTTGCCGGTGATTTTCTCGTCGGGGGCATGGGGGTAAAGCACCGCGCGCACTTCCCGGTCCGGCTGCTGGAACAGGCGGTCGTCCACGCGCACGTCCTCGGAGGAGCGGATCACTTCCAGGGTGGTCATGTCCTCTTCCTGATCGCGGACGCTGGCCAGGCCGATGCGGCGGGCTTCGTAGCCGAGCACTTCCTGGGTCTGCGGGTCCACGTATTCCTCGCCCACCCGGTAGATGCCGTAGCGGCGCTGCAGGTCGGCGAAGCGGTCTTCCGGATCCCGGGCGTAGACGGTGTCGCCCATGCCGAACACCACCCGGCGGTCCTGTCCGCCGATCAGGTAGGGGGCGGCGAGAATCTCGTCGCGGTCCATCACCAGGGCGTCCTTCAGGTAGCTCTGGATGGCGCTCATGGGAATCGCGGGGATGGCGCTGTCGCGGTCCACTTCGCGGACGCGGGGGGTCAGCTTGACGGTGCCGTCGGAGAGTTTGGTGCGCTTCACGTTATCCCGGTTAACCGCCAGGCGCGGCTCGCCATCCTGCCAGAATAGGCGGATTTCATCGCCGGGATAGATCAAATGCGGGTTGTCGATATCCGGGTTGTCGTGCCAGAGTTCCGGCCACTGCCAGGGGTTCTCGAGAAAACGACCGCTGATGTCCCAAAGGGTGTCGCCCTTTTTGACGTAATACACATTAGGATGGTCGTCTCGTAGCGCGATGGTGTCGGCCATGACGGCGGACGTCACCACCAGCAACCCCACGTACAGGATTCGCTGCAGCGATTTCATCATCAGCGGATTCCTTTTATCATTATTGGTGTCCGCGGAACGGCGAACACACCCCCGGATCGAGCACAGTCGTTTTTGGATATTAGCAACGCTATCATATATTTAGCAACCGACTTTAAAGCACCTTCCCAAGTGTTTGAAAACTCAGGAGCCCCATGGCCAAGCTTGAGATACTCGAATTCCCAGACCCACGCCTTCGCACGGTAGCAAAACCGGTCGAGACGGTGGATGACGCGCTTCGCAAACTGATCGACGACATGATTGAAACCATGTACGAGGCGTCGGGAATCGGGCTGGCGGCGTCCCAGGTGAACGTGCACAAGCGGGTTCTGGTGATCGACGTGTCGGAGACCCGTGACCAGCCGCAGGTGTTCATCAACCCGGAGATCACGCCCCTCACCGAGGATCTGGCCCCCTATGAAGAGGGCTGTCTGTCGGTGCCCGGCTTCTACGAGAAGGTGGAGCGCCCCTCGCGGGTGCGCATCAACGCCCTGGACCGCAACGGCGAGCCGTTCGAGATCGAGACCGACGGGCTGCTGGCCACCTGCATTCAGCATGAGATCGACCACCTCAACGGCAAGCTCTTTGTCGACTATGTGTCCCGCCTGAAGCGTGATCGGATCAAGAAGAAGCTTCAGAAAGTACACCGCCAACAGGCCTGAGAACTGATTTGAAACCGCTTCGCCTTGCCTTCGCCGGCACCCCGGATTTCGCCGCCGTCAGCCTGCAAGCGCTGCTCGACGGCCCGCACACCGTTGCCGCGGTGCTCACCCAGCCGGATCGCGGCGCCGGCCGCGGTAAGAAAGTGCAGCCCGGGCCGGTGAAAAAACTGGCCCTGGCACACGACCTGCCGGTGCTGCAGCCGGACACCCTCAAAACCGACGAGATTCAGAACCAGCTGCGCGATCTGGCGCTGGACGCGCTGATCGTGGTGGCCTACGGCCTGATCATCCCCCGCGCGGTGCTGGCCCTGCCCCGGCTCGGCTGCGTCAACGTGCACGGCTCGCTGCTGCCGCGCTGGCGCGGCGCCGCCCCGATCCAGTGGGCGATTCAGGCCGGCGACCGGGAAACCGGCACCACCATCATGCAGATGGACGCCGGCCTGGACACCGGCCCGATGCTGCTCAGCGAGTCGCTGACCATCGGCGCCCGCGAGACCGGTGGCGAGCTGCACGACCGCCTGGCCGAGCAGGGCGCCCGCCTCCTGAGCACCGTGCTCGAGGATCTGCCCGGCTACCTGGAAAAGGCCCGGCCGCAGCCGGAGGACGGCGTCACCTACGCCGCCAAACTGACCAAGGCCGGCGCCCGGCTGGACTTCCGCCTGCCCGGCGCCGCCCTGGTCAACCGGGTGCGCGCCTTCAATCCCTGGCCGGTGGCCTGGGTGGACTTCGACGGCCAGCCCCTGCGGATCTGGGACGCCGAGGAAGTGCCGGACACCGGCGAACCGGAACCCGGCCGCATCGTCACCGTCAGCGACGATGGCCTGACCGTGGCCTGCGGCGACGGCGCCGTTCTCTTGAGTCGGGTACAGCTGCCCGGCAAACGCCCCATGACCGTGGCCGAGGTACGACGCGGCCACCCGGAGCTGTTCCAGCCGGGGGCCACCCTTGAGTAAGGCGCCGGATCCCCGGCTGGCGGCGGTGCGCGCCCTGGAGCGGGTACTGCCCGGCGAGGGGGACGGCGCCAGCCTCCGCGAAGTGCTTGCCCGGGGCGTGCCCGACGGCGCCGCCGGCGGCCTGATGCGCGACCTCTGCTTCGGCGTCTGCCGCCACCTGCGGCCGCTCAATCAGTGGCTCAACGGCCAGCTCGACAAGCCCCTCAAGCCCAAGGCCCAGGCGGTGCGCCTGGCGGTGCTGTGCGGCCTCTATGAACTGTGGTTCACGGAGCGCCCGGCCCACGCGGTGGTGAACGCCTACCCGGAGCTCTGCCGCCAGTTGAAAGCGGGCTGGGCCAGCGGCCTGATCAACGCCCTGCTGCGCAAGGCCGACGGCCTGGACCCGGCGCGGGTGTTCGCCGACTACGACCCGGCGGTGCGCTATTCACTGCCCGGCTGGCTGTGGCGGTCGTTCCAGCAGGACTGGCCGGAACAGGCCGACGACCTGGCCCGGGCGGCCCTGGCGCCGCCGCCGTTCACCCTGCGCGTGAACCGCCGCCAGCAGAGCCGCGAACAGGCCCTGGCCGCGCTCGGCGACGGCGCCCGGCCCGGCGATCTGTCGCCGTGGAGCCTCTACCTGTCGCCGCCGCGCCCGGTGTCGCAGCTGCCCGGTTTCGACAGCGGCGGCTTCTCGGTGCAGGACGAGGCCGCCCAGCTGCCGGTGGAACAGCTGGCGGCGCCGGACGGCGGCCGGGTGCTGGACGCCTGCGCCGCCCCCGGCGGCAAGACCGGCCAGATTCTGGAAGCGTTTCCCAACGCCCGGGTCACCGCCCTGGACCTGTCCGCGCGCCGTCTGGACCGGGTGCGCGACGCCCTGCGCCGCATCGGCGCGGAAGCGGAGCTGTTACAGGGCGACGCCGCCGAGCCGGCCGCCTGGTGGGACGGCGAACCCTTCGACGCCATCCTGCTCGACGCGCCCTGTTCCGCCAGCGGTATTCTGCGCCGCCAGCCGGACGTGAAATGGCACCGCCGGCGCACCGACCTGCCACCCTTGGTGGATTTACAAGCGCGCATGCTGGATGCACTATGGCCGCTTCTGCGCCCCGGCGGCCGGCTGGTGTACGCCACCTGCTCGGTGCTGCGCGATGAGAACGACCGCCAGATCGCGGACTTCCTGGCGCGCACCGACGACGCCGAGGACCGCACCGAGCAGCCGGCCGACGCCGCCCCGGTGGCGGCGGGATGGCAACTGCTGACACGGGATAACGGGCCCGACGGCTTTTATCTGGCCTGCCTGCATAAACGCGGGGCGGCCGACGACAACAAGGTGACCGACCAGCGATCATGAAGATCATCATTCTCGGTGCCGGCCAGGTGGGCGGCACCCTGGCGGAGAACCTGGCGGGGGAACGCAACGACATCACCGTCATCGACATCGACGGCGAACGCTTGCGGGAACTGGGGGACCGTCTGGACATTGGCACCGTGCTCGGCATGGGCTGCTATCCCTGGGTGCTCAAGGAAGCCGGCGCCGAAGACGCCGACATGCTGATCGCCGTCACCAACTCCGACGAGGTCAACATGGTCGCCTGCCAGGTGGCCTACACGCTGTTTCGCACCCCCACCAAGATCGCCCGTATCCGCACCGCCCACTACACCAGCCGCGCGGACAAGCTGTTCAACGAAAACGCCATTCCCATCGACGTGATCATCAGCCCGGAGCAGGTGGTCACCGACTACATCAAGCGGCTGATCGAGCACCCCGGCGCCCTGCAGGTGGTCAACTTCGCCACCGGCCGCGTGCAGCTGGTGGCGGTGCGCGCCTATTACGGCGGCCCGCTGGTGGGCAACGAACTGCGCGAGCTGCGCAAGCACATGCCCAACGTGGACACCCGGGTGGCGGCGATCTTCCGGCGCAACCGGCCGATCATTCCCGAGGGCAACACCGTCATCGAAGCCGATGACGAAGTGTTCTTCATCGCCGCCAAGAACGACATCCGCGCGGTGATGAGCGAGCTGCGCCGCCTGGAGCACAACTACAAGCGGGTGCTGATCGCCGGCGGCGGCAACATCGGCTACCGGCTGGCGAAGAGCATCCAGCACCGCTACAACGTGAAAATCATCGAGCGCTCCCCGCAGCGGGCCGAATGGCTTGGCGAGCGGCTGGGCCACACCGTGGTGCTGCAGGGCCTGGCCACCGACCGCGACGAACTGCTCAAGGCCAACATCGAGAACACCGACGTGTTCTGCGCCCTGACCAACGACGACGAAGCCAACATCATGGCCTCGCTGCTGGCCAAGCGCCTCGGCGCACGCAAGGTGATGACGCTGATCGCCAACCCGGCCTATGTGGATCTGGTGCAGGGCCACGACATCGACATCGCCATCTCGCCACAGCAGTCCACCATCGGCAGCCTGCTCACCCATGTGCGGCGCGGCGACGTGGTCAACGTCTACTCCCTGCGCCGGGGCGCCGCCGAGGCCATCGAGGCGATCGCCCACGGCGACGCCAAGTCCTCCAAGGTGGTGGGCCGCGCCATTGAGGACATCGATCTGCCGGAGGGCACCACCATCGGCGCCGTGGTGCGCGGCGAGAAGGTGCTGATCGCCCATGACGATATCGTCATCGAGCCGGACGACCACGTGATTCTGTTCCTGATCGACAAACGCCGCATTCGGGACGTGGAAAAACTGTTCCAAGTTGGTTTCACGTTCTTCTAGGGGACCCTGCCCATGCACTTCGCGCTGATCTCGAAGATTCTGGGCCTGCTGCTGGTGGTCTTCAGCTTCACCATGATGCCGCCGGTGGCGGTGGCCTATCTGTACCGGGACGGCAGTGAAGGGCCCTTCCTGGTGTCGTTCACCATCTCCATGCTGCTGGGGCTGGCGCTGTGGCTGCCGTTCTTCCGCCAGCGCGCGGAGCTGCAGGTGCGCGACGGCTTCCTGGTGGTGACCCTGTTCTGGTCGGTGCTGGGGGTGATCGGCGCGCTGCCGATGCTGATCTCCGAGGCGGTGCCGGTGGGCTTTACCGATGCGGTGTTCGAATCCGTTTCCGGCCTCACCACCACCGGTGCCACGGTGCTCTCGGGCCTGGACGATCTGCCCAGATCAATGCTGTTCTACCGCCAGCAACTGCAGTGGCTGGGCGGCATGGGCGTTATCGTGCTGGCGGTGGCGATCCTGCCGATGCTGGGCATTGGTGGCATGCAGCTGTACAAGGCGGAAATCCCCGGCCCGATGAAGGAGTCCAAGCTGACGCCGCGCATCGCCGAAACCGCCAAGGCGCTGTGGTACGTCTACCTGGCCATCACCATCGCCTGCGCGCTGGCCTACTGGCTGGCCGGCATGACTGTGTTCGATGCCATTTGCCACAGTTTCAGCACTGTTTCCACCGGCGGCTTCTCCACCCACGATGCGTCCATGGCGTACTGGAACAGCACGCCCATCGACATTATCGCCACCGTGTTCATGCTGATCGGCGGTATTAGTTTCGCGCTGCATTTCGCGGTGTGGCGCGGCAAGAGCCTGCTCGCCTACATGCGCGACCCGGAATGCCGTTTCTTTCTCGGCCTGATGCTCCTCTACATGCTGATGGTGGGCGGCGGCCTGCTGGTTTTCGGCGTTCATGAAGCCCCCGGGGAAGCCACCCGCCACGCGGCGTTCCAGGTGGCGTCGTTCGGCACCGGCACCGGCTTGACCAGCACCAACGCCGCGGCCTGGCCGGGTTTTATTCCGCTCTTGCTGGTATTCACCAGCTTTATCGGGGGCTGCGCCGGCTCCACGGCGGCGGGCATGAAAGTGGTCCGCGCCGCTCTGGTATTCCGCCACAGCATCCGCGAACTGCGCCGGTTGATTTACCCCAACGGCGTGTTCGCGCTGCGTTTTGGCAAGCATGTGGTCAACGATCGGGTGCTGCAGGCGGTGTGGGGGTTTGTCGGCGTGTATATTACCCTGTCGGTGATCTTCACCCTGCTGTTCACCACGACCGGCATGGACCTGACCACCGCGGTGAGCGCGGTGGCCGCGTCGATCAACAACCTGGGCGTGGGCATCGGTCAGGTGGGCGGCGGCTTCGCCAACATCACCGACGAAGCCAAGTGGATGATGACCCTGCTGATGCTGCTCGGCCGCCTGGAGATCTTCACCTTCCTGGTGCTGTTCACGCCGCTGTTCTGGCGCCAGTAGCTCAGGGCACGTCGAGCCGGTAGACGCGCTTGGCGGTGTCGTAAAACAGCGCCTGCTTCTCCGCCTCGGAGCACGCCCCGGCCAGCCGTTTAAAGGCGTTCCACAGCACCGCGTAGGAACAGGACAGCTGGTCCACCGGGAAATTGCTCTCGAACATGGCGCGCTCCACGCCGAAGGCGTCCACGCACACCTGGAACCAGGGCCGCCACAGGTCGGCCAGTTCCCGGGAAGAGGGCGGCCGGGGCCGCTGATCCAGCTCAAAGCCGCAGCTGTGCATGCCCAGCCCGCCCAGCTTCACCGACACATTGGGGCAGGCGGCCAGCGCCTCTATGGCGCGGCGCCACGCACTGAACACCTGCTCGCCCCGGCCGGCGTAATCGCCCACGCCCAGCACGCCGCCGACATGGTCGAGCACGATATTGGTTTCTGGAAAGGCCCGCGCCAGGTCAGTCAGGTCGTCGATCTGGTGGAAGTAGTTCCAGCAATCAAAGCTCAGCCCCAGCGGCGCCAGCTCGGCGAAACCGCGTCGCAGATCCTGGTCCAGCAGCAGGCCCGCCGGCAGCACCCGCCGGGTGGTGCGGATGTTGGGGTCCGGGTCCCAGACGCTGGACTGGCGGATGCCCCGGAAGCGCCCCTTGCCGGCTTCCAGGTGGGCCTCCAGCACGCCTTTCACCGCCGCACCCTGGCGCAGATCCGTGTAGCCGACAATGCCGGTGCACACCCGCCCGCCGGTGGCGGCGGCCACGCTCTCGGCGAATACGGTTTCGCCCACCGGGCGCAGCGCCTCGTCGCCATCGCTGTAGTACCCTTCGGAACACTCCACGAACACCGTGGCGCGCACGTCGTGGCCGGCGGCCAGGTCGCGCTCGATGTCATCGCGCAGGTAGCGCGGGCGCGGCGCGTCCCAAAGATGGTGGTGCGGGTCGATGATGGCCCGCTCCGGTTCCAGAATCGGCTCCTGGTGCAGGGCCAGCCAGTCGAGGTCCGGGGCGGGCAGGATCACCCGGCCGGTGGAGGAGGCAGACGTATCGCGGCTCATTGAATTAGGCTCTCCCGATGGGTCGTTATTATTTACCCATCCAACATTAGCATGGAGTTCCCATGAGCGAATTGATCCAGTACCAGCGCGACGACGGCATCGTCACCCTCACCCTCAACAGCCCGGAGACCCGCAACCCGATCTCCGACGACGACATGATCGAGGCGCTGCTGGCCGCCCTGGAGCGGCTGGAAACCGACCCGGACGCCCGCGTGGCGATCCTCACCGGCGCCGGCAGCGCCTTCTCCAGCGGCGGCAACGTCAAGAAGATGGGCGCCGCCGGCGGCCTCAACGACGCCCGCCCGGCCAAGACCCGGCTCAACTACAAGCAGGGCATCCAGCGCATTCCGCTGGCGTTCGAGAAACTGGAAGTGCCGGTGATCGCGGCGGTGAACGGCCCGGCGGTGGGCGCCGGCTGCGATCTGGCCTGCATGTGCGACCTGCGCATCGCCGGCGAAAGCGCCTGGTTCGCGGAGAGTTTCGTGAAGCTGGGCATCATCCCCGGCGACGGCGGCGCCTGGCTGCTGCAGCGGGTGGTGGGCTTTTCCAAGGCGGCGGAGATGGCGCTCACCGGCGACCGCGTCAAAGCGGACCAAGCGCTGGCCTGCGGCCTGGTGTCCCGGGTGGTGCCGGACGACCAGCTTCTCGACGAAGCCCGCGCCCTGGCGCAACGCATCGCCGTGAACCCCACCCAGGCGGTGCGCATGACCAAGCGGCTGCTGTGGGCCGGCCGCTCCCTGCGCCTGGACGCCCTGCTGGAAATGTCCGCCGCCATGCAGGCGCTGGCCCACTCCACCTCCGACCACCAGGAAGCGGTGCAGGCCTTTATCGATAAGCGCGCGCCGGACTTCACCGGCGACTGAACGCGCTAAAGGGAGCCCCAAAAAAAAGCCCCGCGGGGTAGCGGGGCAAAAGGGGTCGAATCGCTCATCCCGAGCAAAAATCAGGCGATGTTGTTGACCCGTCGTTCGCCACGGAACAGCTGGTCCATTTCCCCCTCGTAGTAGGCTTCCACACGGGGGTTCATCACTTTCTTCCACAGCGGCGGCACCAGCGCCAGCACGTACATGGCGGCGTAACCGCCCGGCAGCTGCGGGCTCTCTTCGTAGTGGCGCAGCACCTGGTAGCGGCGCTTGGCGTAGGCGTGGTGGTCGCTGTGCCGCTGCAGCTGGAACAGCGCCAGATTGGTGAGCAAGTAGTTGGAGTTCCAGCTGTGCGCCGGGGTCACCCGCTCGTAGCGGCCCTTGTCGGTGACCCGGCGGTGCAGGCCGTAGTGCTCGATGTAGTTGATCACTTCCAGGGTAAAGGCGGCCACGAAGCTCTGCGCCAGGAAGAACAGCACGCCCATCCAGCCGAACGCCAGACCGAAGGCCACCGCGAACAGCGCGGAGATCGAATACCACCAGATCAGCTCGTTGTGGCGGCTGAAGTTCTTCTTACCCTTGCGCTCCAGATACTGCTTCTCCAGCTTCCAGGCGTTCAGGAAGTTGTGCTTGAAGGCGCGCGGCAGGAACTCGTACAGGCCCTGGTTGTACTGGGACGAGGACGCGTCTTCTGGCGTGGACACATGCACGTGGTGGCCACGGACGTGCTCCACCTTAAAGCCGGCGTAGGTCACCGAGGAGAGCAGCAGGCCGCCCATCCAGTTCTCCAGCTTGGGATCCTTGTGCACGAACTCATGGCCCAGGTTGATGGCGATGATGCCGCCCACGGTGCCAATGGAGACAATCCAGCCGAGCTGGCCGAGCAGGGAGTAGTCGTTGTTCACGAACACCCAGCCGGAGAAGAACAGCACGCCCAGCCAGATAAAGCCCATCAGGAACAGCGCGCTGGTGTAGATGCGCTCCTGGCTCATGGAAGGCACCTGCTGGTGCTCATCCGGGTTGGACGGGTCCTTGCCGATGATGTAATCGAGCACCGGAATGATGCCGAACACCACGAAATACAGGAACCAGGCCCAATAGTCCTGGGTGCCGGACTCGCGGCCGATGAAGGCGCTCATGGGCAGCAACGGCAGCACCGCCGCCCAGAAGGCCAGATAACCCCACTTCTTAAGCTTCAGCATCGTATCGGAATGCATTTTCGCGAACATGGTTCGTCTCCTCCCTGGCCGTGGTCCTCGCCAGGCTCTGTCTTTAGCCAGCAGGCGGTCGGGCGGACGGATCCGGCCGACTCAGCCATTACTTTGTCATTCTTCGATGGCAACATTAACAGCAATTCTTGAATTGTCAAACAACTCAATTCGTGACATAGAAGGAAAGTGCGCGGATAATAGCCGCCAGAACCCGGAGGAGTCCCATGTCGCTGAAAGCAGTGAGTCTCAGTGAACAGATCGCCGAACACCTGAGCGAGCGCATCGTGCGCGGCGACCTCGCGCCCGGCGAAAAGCTGCCGGAAGCGGAGCTCGCCAAAGAGCTGGATGTGAGCACCAACTCACTTCGAGAGGCCTTCAGACTGCTGGAAAAGCGCCACCTGATCCGCCTGCAACCGCGCCGGGGCGCGCGGGTCTGCGAGGTCACGGAAAGCGAGGTCCGCGACCTGTATAACTTCCTGTTTCTGCTGCTCTCCCACCTGGCGGCCCAGGCCGCCCGGGACTGGAAACCCGGCGAGATCGAGGATCTGGCCATGATGCTGCCCGAGCTGGAGCGCCACTACCGCAACGCCGACATGCCCGGCGCCCACCAGGTGGCCTTCCGCTTCGTGGAAATGGCCACCGCCCGCTTCGCCCGCAACCGCTACCTGGCCGACGACATCGAAGACCTGGTGCCCCTGCTCAAGCGCTTTTCGTACATCGCCCTGCAGGAAGACACCACCGAATTCGACATGTCACTGAAGATCTTCCAGCGGCTGCTGGAAAACGTGCTTGCCCGCAACGCCGAGCAAGCCGCCGCCGACATCCGCGAGTACGGCGACAACCAGTGCCGGCTGGTGCTTCGGGCTATTGCTAAGCGGGACGCGGCCTGACCCACTCTTACCCGCCCAGTAACGCCCGCACCGCGGCGTCCGCCAACGCGTCCCGATGCTCCAGCGGGCTGGCCGGCATCAGCCCGTCCAGCCAGGGCCGGACCAGATAATCCACCGGGCCGAACACCAGGGCCAGCACTAGAGCGGGACGTCCCGCCAGATGTCGGCTCTCCGGCCAGCGTTTCAGCCAGTCCCGCAGGGCCGTGAAGTAGCGGCCGTTGGCGTCGCGCAGTAAAGGCCCGGCCGTGCTTTCCAGGCGCGGACGAGCCGCAAGCAGGAAACGCGACCAGTCCGGATGCGCCACGACCCAGTCCAGATAATCCTCCACCAGCGCGCGCAGACCCGCCTCGGCGGACTCCCCCTTGGCCATGGCCGCCATCGCGATCTCGCCGAAATGCTCCACTCCAGCCACGAAAAGAGCGGCGAACACACCCTGCTTGTCGCCGAAGTGGTGATAAAGGCTGCCCACGCTGACGCCGCTGCGGAGGCGAATCGCATCGATGGTGACCGCATCCATGCCGCTTTCGGTGGCGCAGGCCAGCGCCGCCGCCAGTACACGCTCCCGGGCGCCGGCGCGGGGCCGCGCTGGACTTGCTTCGCTCATACTAGAACCTTATTCTAGAATAATATTCTAATTACCATTCTGGAGGAGTCGCCATGACACCGCAAGACATGCAGGCCCTCGGCGAACGCGTCCTGGCGGCGCAGCCGTTCAGCCGCTTCCTGGGCGCGCGCCTGGATCGTTTCGTGGAAGGAGAGGCCCAGCTTTCCCTGGCACTGCGCCCGGAGTTCCTGCAGCAACACGGCCGCCCCCACGGCGGCATACTCAGCTATCTCGCTGACAACGCCCTGACCTTCGCCGGCGGCTCCTTATACGGCGACGGCCTGACGCTGGAGTTCAAAATCAACTACACGAAGGCGGCCAAGGGCGACACCCTGGTGGCCCGCGCCCGGGTGGAAAGCTCTGGCCGCCAAGCGGCGGTGTGCCGCTGCGACCTGTTCTCGGTGGCGGAGGACGGCTCGGAAACCCTGTGCGCGGTGGCCCAGGGCACCATTATGGCGCCGGCGACCACGGGTTAAGGGCGCCCAAGAAGACTATCTCAGCCACTTGCCAAGTTTCTCCCTGGTCTCACTGTAGCTGCAGGTTCTTGCCTGAGGAACAGCACTCTCCACTCTATGTCGCCCTTCAAGCATCTTCGCTGTATAGCAGAGCGACCGCGCGTCTCCCAAATCCAGTTCAGCCAGAACCTTCTCTGTCTGGCGCTTAAGAAGCGCCACCTGACCAAGGCTTTTAATAGACGCAGCGTTAACCATTACTTCGCACCAAAATGAAAGCAGTCACAACTAATACGAAAATCAATAAGCCTAGTCGGAGATCATTGCGCGCCTTCAGCAGCTTTCGATTATCGAACTTGTTGAGGTGCCGCCCAAGGACGACTGGGAGGTAAGTACCAATATTAAAGAACATATTGGGTGAGCACCAAGACGCCCAATGATCTGGTGCTTCTGTTCTCCAAACCGAAAGAAACCGAGCACCGAGGACAATCAAAGCCATAAAGGAAAAGAATACCAAAACAATAAATAATTCATGCACAGCCTAACCATCTCCAAGTACTGACGCTGACTCGGCCTTGGGAAACCACTCGGTATGCAGGTCGCCCTGACGGCCAAAATAGGTAACTCGCTTGCCTCTAAGGTGAGCGATATACTCGTGTACGCCCGCTTATGTTGCGTGCCCGCAAAAATCCCGAAATTTCTCACCGTTCTTCTAGCTATCGAGAATAGTCGCCTTCGAACCGCCCGCGCTGAAGTCCTACACTATCGGAGGTAGAGACTCTAGCTTGATAAACGATGACCACGAAATTCCGCCTACAAAGCCAAATCATGCATCACCGACGTAAGCCGCGAGAATCCAACGCAAGGGTTCATCGACCAATCTGAACAAACACGGCGCCGGGAGACCAATGCTTTACGGCCGCTTTAAGTGTCTTCATGGCTCGATTGATGTTGCAAGCCAAGCAGAATCACGTTTCTTCCGCCACACGTCGAACATAGCCAGTTCGTCCCAACCTTAATTTCGCTATTCCATAGCTCCAACTTCGCATTACAGTTAGGATTGCCGCAACCAATTACCTCTACACGCGGCGTCCATATCGCCTTCCCACCTTTATCCAGCACGACGTCGTATTCGGCCAAACAGCTTATGCATTTAGCTACAAATTTCTCTCCGTCAGAAGGCAGGCTTCGGGTTATCATGCTTTCGCACTTCTCACACTGGATCTTGCTGGTGACTCGGAAGTCGAGATTAAAGACAGGAGAGGCCAGGACTTCATCAAGAATATGAGTCAGCTCTCGGCAACGCTTTACTATTTTCTCATCAGAGACACGCTTTTCTGAATCTACTTGTTCACGAGTTGGTGCGTGCAAGTAAGACCCAAGGCGATCATAATAGCGCTTAATCTCTTTTAGTGTCAGAACCCGGTCATGGCCGAGGAAACGCATCCTCGGCGCATACTCTCCGTACTTCACCTCCTCCCCGATACTCAGAGATGAGCTTTTGTCTGCTAAAGGGTCAATCTCGAGAAGCATTTTAAGCAGCTTCCCGGGCTGCCATGTGTAAAGCGCGCGGCCTGGAAGCTCTTCTCTGTAAGAATCTGCGCGCTCATAAACCAAAGATTCCAGCGCCATGCGCAGCTCGAGTGCTGCGTATCGACCTCGACTGATTCCCGGATCGTCTAAGTGATCATTTGCGCGCTGAAGCGCCCTTCGAGCCTCATTCCGATAATTCATATGATTTAGGCCCCGCTACGTGCTGGCTCCCTCGCTATACACACGCACAAAGTTTATATATACGAATGACTACGCTTTTTAGGCGTAACACTTCTCGTATCATTTTACTCACTCTGGGATGCTCGCTTCTTGAGCATCTCAATCTTGTAATCAAAAAATAAGGAAACCGCAAACTCAATCACACGATCACCCTTTAATGGCTCACCGTCATAGCTTTCTACGTATCGCTTGAAGTAGACGTAAGCTTTCTGACTGTATTCATCCACAGTCTCAGGGGAGTGTGTAGCCAGAATTTTTCTGCTATGCGCGAGAACATCAAATTCAGCACCTTTGTTGGCCATCGATGCCACTATATATGCCGAAGTCAGTTTGTCAGAATAATACTGAAGCTTGTTTAGGACAGCCGCATCTGATGCATTTTTCAAACTGGCAATTGTCTTTTTAAGCTGCTGTTCTCTTTCGTAAATTTCCGCTTTGATCTTCACTTGCTGCGTTCCCAGAGAGGCAAGGTCTGCCGTAATCTGCGCTTTTTCCTTCCGCAGGCTATCGACAGATTCATTTAGCTTGCGAACCTCTGAGGACAAATCCTGGGATTCGACCCTAAGGCTTTGAAGTTCTATTTCTTTCTCAAAGACTGGATGAATCGTGTGGAAGTATGCCCACACGCCAAATATAACTCCGGCACTAGTTGCCAATTTCGCGATAACATCAAACACCCCATCACCTTGGCTGAAGAGCTTCATAGATTACCGTTCATTTATATGCCTACCTCTCAACGCCCAATGGCAATAGCGTGTAGTTGCGTTGAGTGACGATAAAGCAGGCCGTATCTTGTTAAACTAAGCTTAAAAGCTCGAAACTTAAAAAATTTGGAAGGTAACAAAAACTCATCGCATAAAGAACGCGGCCGAAGCCGCGTTCTTGATACGATTGAAGCTGAGGCTTGGGGTCAGCAAGCCCCGGCCGGTTACCGCCCCAAAATATCCCGAGCGATAATCTCCTTCATGATCTCGCTGGTGCCGCCGTAAATGCGCTGGATGCGCGCGTCGACGAAGTCGCGGGAGATCGGGTATTCCTGCATGTAGCCGTAGCCGCCGAAGAGCTGCAGGCACTGGTCCGCCACCTTGCCTTGCAGCTCGGTGGTGGTGAGCTTGGCGATGGAGGCGTTGGTGGTGCTGAGTTCGCCGCGGTCGTACTGCTCGATGGATTGTTCGCAGAACGCTTTGTTGACCTGCACCTGGGCGTGCAGGTCGGCGAGGACGAAGCGGGTGTTCTGGAATTTGCTGATCGACTGGCCGAAGGCCTGGCGTTCCTGGGTGTAGGCGATGGTGCGGTCGATCATGCCTTCGCAGGCGGCGACGGCGCCGAGCGCCAGAATCAGGCGTTCGCGGGGCAGTTCGTTCATCAGGTTGGCGAAGCCGCGCCCTTCCCCGCCGAGGATCTGGTCGGCGCCGACCTTGACGTTCTCGAAGAACAGCTCGGAGGTGTCGGCGGCGTGGTGGCCCATCTTTTCCAGGTTCCGGCCGCGGGCGAAGCCGGGCAGGCTGGTGTCGACGGTGAAAAGGGTCATGCCCTTGGCGCCGGCGTTGGGGTCGGTTTTGGTGGCGAGCACGATGACGTCGCAGTGCTGGCCGTTGGTGATGAAGGTTTTCTGGCCGTTGATCACGTAGCCGTCGCCGTCTTTTTCGGCGCGGGTTTTCATGCCCTGCAGGTCGGAGCCGGCGCCGGGCTCGGTCATGCCGATGGCGCCCACGGCTTCACCGCTGACCATCTTCGGCAGCCAGGTCTGTTTCTGCTCTTCGGTGCCCAGGTGGAGGATGTAGGGCGCGACGATGTCCGAGTGCACGGAGAGGTTGGAGGCCAGGGCGCCGAAGCCCATGCGCGAGGCTTCTTCCACCATGATCGCGGAAAGGCGGAAGTCCGCGCCGAAACCGCCGTACTGTTCCGGGACGTCGACGCACAGCAGGCCGTTTTCGCCCATGCGGTTCCAGAGGTCGCGGGGGAGTTTTTCGTCCTTTTCCCACTGGTCGTAGTGGGGCGCCACTTCCTTCTCGAGGAATTTGCGGACGTTATCGCGGAACAGATCGATTTCGTTCTGATCGAGCATGACTGACCCTTTTGGCTGGACACAAAAGGGTATTTTAACCGCTCCCGCCCCGGGGGTCGCCGTCCGGCCGTGGCCGGCCGGTCACGGCGTTCCCGGGCCGGAACTCAGGATTCCGGCTCGACGGTGACTTCCGAGCGCAGGGAGTTGGCGACGAAGCAGTTGCGGTGGGCGCTGTCGTGGAGCTTGGCCAGCGCGGCGGGATCGATGTCTTCCTCGAACACCACCTTGGGGCGCAGCGTGATGCGGGTGATCGCGAAGCGGCCTTCGGCGTTCTTCTCCACCACGCCGTGGGGCCGGTCCACGTAGCTGAGCACGCGCAGGCGCTGTTTGGCGGCGATCGACAGGAAGGTGAGCATGTGGCAGCTGGCGGTGGCGGCGATCACCGCTTCGTCCGGGTTCACCCGCGAGGCGGTGCCGAAGTATTCCGGCGAGCCGGAAGCCTGCACCACCTCGCCGCCGGCGAAGGTCCATTCATGGGAACGGTCGAAGGTTTCGTAGTCGAAGCTGGCCTGCGGCGGCAAATGCCAGGCAACGGTGGCGCCATATTCACTCATGGTGGACTCCTTCTGCTTGTTGTCCTTCTACCATGCTACCGAAGCGCGCCGGGGGCAATATTGAGCAGGGTCAATAATGCCGCTCAGCGTTTGAGCGGCACCCCCAGGTACTGAAGTTTCACCGCGCCGGCGGGGATCTGTAGATGGATGCTGGCGCCCAGGAAGCCGAGCAGCTCGGTGAGTTCTACGGAGATCGGAATCACGTTGCCGTTCACCTGGTTGATCACCATGCGCCCGTTGGGCAGGAAGGTCACCGGGCCGGTGAGCTCCATGGTCAGCGGGTAGCTGTGCTGGTTGTGCTGGCCGCCCAGCGGCGCTTCCAGGTAGGGCGCATCCAGATAAAGGTCGACGTCGGCGCGGAATTCCGGGCCCTGGTCGGTGGCGACGATCCAGCCGGGGATCAGGCCGCCGTCCTCGGGGTGGCGCATGCGCATGACCTGGGTGCCGGTGGGGCTTTCGATGGGGATGCCGCCTTCGATCAGCACGTCCGCTTTCACCGTTACCGAGGAGGCGAGGATCTGCGTGGGGTAGAGGCCCACGCGCACCGCCGGCAGGCGTTCCTCCTGCTCGGTGCGCGGGTCGTCGTATTCGCCGGGGCCGATCACTTCGGAGTTGAGCGCGCCGACCACCTGGATGTCGCAACGCTCCGGCGTGTCGCAGGCGAGGCGCGGATTCTGGGTCAGGGTGCTGCCGCCGAGCACTTCCAGGCGGGTGGTGTTGACCGCCGGCTCGCCGTCGCCGTAGCCGGGTTCGCCGTCGTCGAAGAAGCCGTTGGCGTTGACGTCCGCGGTGGGCAGGTTGTTGAGCGCCTGGAACACGCTGTCGGTGACCGGCGCGCCGCGGAAATGGATCTCCAGGTCCGGGCCGCCCCAGTCCGGTTCCGGGCCTTCCAGCAGGGCGGTCTGCAGGCGCTTGCCGGCTTGCGAGCAGATCGCTTCGCCGGAGACACAGTCGTCCGGTTGCTGCCCGGAGGCGCGGTTCACCGATTGCAGGGTGTAGCGGTAGGCGGCGCCGTCTTCCCAGGGCTGGTCGGGAATGAAGGTGAGGGTGCGGGCCTCGACATTCAGACGGCCGGGCACGGCCGCGTCGCACTGGTACTTGCGCTTGTCGCCGTCCGGGATGGCCACCGGGTTGCCGTCGCCGTCCACGGCCACCCTCTCGACGCGGAAGCTGCCGCTGCCGCAGGTCTCACCAAGCTGCACCGAGGCGGGGTCGATATCCTGGGACACCGTGACCCGGATCGGCCGGTCGGCGGGCAACGTGGGCACCGGCAGATGGTCGTCGTCGTCGCGCCCGCCTCGGCAGCGACCGTGGTCGCCTTCGGCGATATGCCAGCTGGCCTTGTCCACGGCGCAGGGGAAGCCGGGGTAGGTGGTGATCAGCACCGGCGCCACCGGGTCGCCGACCAGGGCCGGCAGCCGGAAGGTGCGGCTGGCCGGCTGCACCGGGTTGGCGGGCTCGGCCAGGTCGGTGGCGCGGTCGCTGACCGCCAGGGTGTAGCGGTCGCCGGGTTGCAGCGGCCGGTGCGGGCGCACCACCACCGAGGCGCCGTCCAGCGACCAGTCGAACGGCTCGTCGACGCCCTCGCGGGTGAGCGACAGCGCCTGCTCCAGGCTCTCCGGGTCCAGCGGCTCGCTGAAATTCATCACCAGGGCGTCGCCGGGCTGCACCGTGGCGGCCAGGCCGTCCTCCGCCATCGGCATGGTGGATTGCAGGAAGGGCGCGCGGGTGTCCGGTATCGGCGCCGGGGCGTTGTTCTGGTCCGGGTAGGATTCGGTGTGCAGGCTGAGCAGGCCGAAGGCGGTTTCCTGGCCGAGCACTTCCGGCTCGACCACGCCCAGGGCGTCGATCACCAGGCGCTGGCCCTCCACCTTGGCGACACCCACCAGCTCCACCTGCAGCAGGGTCTGGCTGAGCGCGCCGTTGGCTTCCGGGTTTTCCGCCGTCATCGCCACGTCCATGAACAGACGCACCTGGCGCGGCGCCTCCGGGCGCCGGCTGAACGGGTTGGGCAGCAGGTAGCCGCTGGCGTCGGACAAAAACGTCACGGCGATGTCGCCGGTTTCGATGCCCGCCGGCACCGCGCCGGCCACCTTCACTTTAACGTTGCTGCCGGTGAGCAGGCTGCCGCGCGGGATGCGCAGCGGCGACACGTCCGGGTAGTGCGGCAGGAACGCCAGTTCGGTGAACACATTGCCGCTCTGCTGGGTGGCGTCGCCGTCGCCCAGCAGCACCGCCTCAATGGGCACGCAGTTCATCGCCTGGCCGGTGAGCCTGGAGCGGCGGCCATCCGGGTCGGCGCAGGGGTCGTCGCCACGGCCGGACGCCGGCGGCGTCTCCTGGACCATCACCGTGCGCGGCCGGGAATCCCGCGCCACCCAGCTGCGCTGCAGCCCGCCGCCGGCCAGGGCGGCGCCCTGGAAGCCACGGATCGACGGCCCCAGGGTAAGGGTGTAGCGCTCTCCGGGCCGCAGGTCCTGTCGCGGGTCCAGGGTGACGGCGTCGCCTTTGGCGAGCATGATCGCCGGCACCAGCTCGCCGTCCCGGGTCAGCGAGATGGATTCCCCGTAGGTCAGGGTGTCCGTGTCCAGCATCTGGTTGAAGCGCAAACGCAGGGTGGAGAAGTCCATGAACGGCAGGTCGTCGCCGTCCGGCAGCACCTCGCGCAGCCGCAGCACGGTATCAAAGCCCCGCTGCCCATTGGCGCCGCCCGAGGCCAAGCGGGTTTCGAAGGTGAGCGCGCCGTCGGGGAAGGCCAGCGGGCCGGCCTCGGTCTCCAGGCCGTCCAGCGTCAGCCGGTAGCGGGTGCCCGGGCGCAGGTCGCCCTGCGCCGGGCGCACCAGCAGGCCCAGCCCGCCGTCCACCGGCTCCGGGGCGGCCAGGGCCACGCTGTTGCCGTCGGCGTCGCTGAGCCGCACGCCATCGGCGCCGCCGGTAAGCGGATGAGAAAACCGCAGCACCACCGGGCTGGCCGGGGACACCCGGCGCTGGCCGTCATGGGGGTAGCTGTAAAAGACTTCCGCCGGGGCCGCGCCGAGGTGGTTGGTGGGCCCTTCTTCGGCACCGCCGCAGGCGGTCAGCCCGGCCAGGCAGAGCATCATCAGCGGGAAAAGCGGGGCGAATCGAATCGAGCGCATGGGCGTCCTTCTCCATGGGCCGGGCCGCTGGGGCGACCGGCGCGTTATTGTTTTACTGAGCCTGAATGGTACGTCTGTACTATATTGTACTATCGTACCAATCATTGGCCAGTAAAAGTCAACGCGCCGTGCTCGATTTCACATTCTCCGCCCGGTGATGCCCCTTAATCCGCCTTCAGGCGCTCGCACACGGCCCGCGCCACCCGCGGGCTGTAGAGCAAAGCGCAATGGCCCAGGTAGGGCAGGTGCAGGTTCTCCTCCGCGTCCGCCAGGGTGGCGGTGGAGGCGGGCATCACGAAGTTGTCCAGCTCTGAGTAGAGGCAATAGAAGCGTGCCTCGCCCGGGCACTGGCCGCCTTCCGCCAGTTCCTCGAGGAAGGGGCTGCGGTAACGCATCTGCGCGGCCGCGCCCCGGGCCGGGAACAGCGAGGAAATGCGGGTGCCGTAGTGGGGGCTGCCCAGAGTGATCACCTTGTTCACCTTGCCGGCCAGGCCCAGGTTCTTCAGGGCATAGCGGGTCAGCGGTCCGCCCATGGAGTGGCACACCAGGTCCACTTGCTCGGCGCCGGTGCGCGCCAGCACATTTTCCACGTGGCGGGCGACCTGGGCGGCGAGCTTGCGGGCGTTGATGTGCGGCGGCGTGTAGCTCACCGCGTAGACGTTGCGGAAGCCCTGGCGCCGCAGCCGCCACTGCATCCACAGAAAGTTGGCGCTGTTGCCGCCGTAGCCGTGCACCAGGATCACCGGGCGGTGATCGCAGGCGCGCGCCCGCTTGGGCGAGGCGTCGTGGAGCAGACGCAATGGATAGGTGCCGCTGAGGAAGGTGAGGCTGGCCGCTTCCACCAGAATCGCCCGGGCCACCGCGCTACCGCGCAACGGGTCGCGCTCGCCCTCCGCCGGGGGCGCCTGGAAGTTACGCCGGTCGTAATGCCAGACCAGATAGAACGCCAGCGTTACATAGGTGGGGATCAGTATCACCACCACCAGAATCAGCGAAAGAATCCAAATCATCGTCGTGCTCCCTGGTCCCCGGGGTCGTGCCGGTATGGAAAACGCTCTGACACTAACCAGCGGCCATCCTGGACACAACGCACCCTGCCCGATTGTCGGACCAGCCCGGCCATTGACTTCCCGGCGGCGGCGCGCCCCGGATGCAGCGGACCCGCCGCCGTGGCACACTTCCGTTCCTTAACTCTTCACGACGGGCAAGGCATGAAAGACAGGGCGATCGTTAATGAAGTGGGGCTGCGCGACGGCCTGCAGAATCAACCGGTGACGGTGGGCACCGAGGCCAAGGCGGCCATCGCACGGGCACTGGTGGGCGCCGGTGTGCGCTACCTGGAGCCGGTCAGCTTCGTCAGCCCCAAGGCGATTCCGCAGATGGCCGACGCGGCGGCGCTGACGCCGCTGCTGCCCCGGGACGAGGGCCTGCACTACACCGCCCTGGTGCCCAACCTGAAGGGCTACCAGCTGGCCCGCGACGCCGGCTACCCCACCGTGGCGCTGGTGCTGTCCACCACCGACACCTTCAACCAGCGCAACCTGAACATGAGCCTGGAGCAGGCGACGGCCAGTTGCGAGGCGATCATCCAGGCCGCCCGCGCCGACGGCGTGGCCACCCGCACCTATATTTCCGGCGCCTTCGCCTGCCCCTACGACGGGCCGGTGCCGGTGACGCTGCCACAGCGTCTCACCGAACGCATGTTCCAGGCCGGCAGCGACGAGGTAGCCATCGCCGACACCATCGGCGCCGGCAACCCACAGCAGATGAAGGACATCATGGCGCCGCTGATTCGCGACTTCGGGGCGGAGCGGTTCTACGTGCACCTGCACGACACCCGTGGCCTGGCGGCGGCCATGGCCTGGGCCGCCCTGGATCTGGGCGTGCGCCGCTTCGATGCGTCGCTGGGCGGCCTGGGCGGCTGCCCGTTCGCGCCGGGCGCCACCGGCAATGTGGCCACCGAGGATCTGGTCTACCTGCTGGAAAGCTGCGGCCTGGATACCGGCATCGAGATCCAGGCGCTGCGTGAGGCGGTGGCGCTGGCCGCCGAGGCCACCGAGCGGCCGCTGGGTGGCCGCATTCTCACCTGGATCGAGAGTCAGGAAGCGCGCGGCAAACAGATCACGCTGTAGGCGGCTGCAGCACCGCCATCTCGGCGCGCAGCGCGTCGGGCACCGGGGTGGGCCGGTGGGTGTCGCGGTCGATCAGCACCATCACGCTTTCCGCCATGGCCACCGGCCGGCCGTCCACAGCGGCGCGCCCGCGCAGCACGAAGGAGCTGTTGCCGATGCCGGCCAGCTCGGAGCTCAACGCCACTTCGCCCATGCCGGTGTCCCAGCGCTGGTAGCGGATGTCGATGCGCGCCACCAGCAGCCCCAGGTTCGGCTGGCGCAGCATGGTCACCGAGCCGGCCCGGGCCTGCTCCAGGTAACGCGCCTGGGCCAGCTCGGAGAGCCGCCGGTCCGGGTCCAGGTCCGCGTAGCGGGCGGTCAGGGCCACCTGGCGCGGCCCCGGCTCGAAGGTTTCGGTCTCTTCCGGCAGCTCCGGCCAGGGCAGTAGCGGCTGGCCGTCCACCTGCTCAGCGGCCAGGGCCCGGCGCGCCGCCTCCGGCAGCGCCACCCAGCCGGCTTCCCCCCAGGCGCCCATCAGGCACTCCTGCACGCCCACGCATTCGCCGCTCTGGAACAGCGCCTGCACCAGACGGTAGCTGTCGTCCTCCACCGCCACCAGGCGCACGGCGGCGGTGACTTCGTGGGGGTAGTGGGTCTCGCGCAGAAAGTGGGTCACGGTGCGGCGCGGGCGCAGCAGCACGTCGTCGGAATACCAGGCCCGGTCTCCGAGCACCGCCATGTGGAAGCGGGTGCGCGCTTCGGTGTGAAAGCTCTGCACCGCCACGTTGTTTACGTGCCGTTCGGTGTCCAGGTGGCTGTAATGCGGGTTGAATCGGATCGAGAACGGGTAGGCGCCGGTCTCCAACTGCCAGGGCTGTGTTTTCACTCGAGGGCTCCACGACTGCGTTTCACGGATCAAACGCGCATCAAAGGGCAAAGCCCGGCGCCGCGCAACCCCGGTGTCCGAAGCCGCCGGCTTTTCGTCGCAAACGGTGGTTGCGGGTACCGGCCCGGCCCCGAATGATGGTCGCAAACCCTATAACGAGGAGCCCGACAATGAGCGAACCGCAAACCCGTAGCGTGCAGCAACTGATGGATCTGAGCGGCCGTACCGCCCTGGTTACCGGCGGGTCCCGGGGGCTGGGGCTGCAGATGGCCCAGGCCCTGGGCGAAGCCGGGGCGCGGCTGGTGATCAGCTCACGCAAGGCGAATGAGCTCGAAGAAGCCGCCGAACAACTGCGCGCCGCCGGTATCGACGTGACCCCTCTGGCGGTGGACCTGTCCGACGAGGACGCGGTGATGGGCCTGGCGGACCGGGCACTGGAGGTGCTGGGCCGGGTGGACGTTCTGGTCAACAACGCCGGCGCCTCCTGGGGAGCGCCCGCCGAGGATTATCCGCTGGAAGGCTGGGACAAGGTGATGACGCTGAACGTGCGCAATCTGTTCCTGCTGACGCGGGAAATCGGCCGGCGCAGCATGATCCCCAACGGCGGCGGCCGGGTGGTGAACGTGGCGTCCAACGCGGCCCTGGGCGGCAACCGGGACTTCATGCAGGCGGTGGGCTACAACACCAGCAAGGGCGCGGTGGTGACCTTCACCCGCGCGCTGGCGGCGGAATGGGGCGCCTACAACATCACCGTCAACGCCATCGGCCCGGGCGTGTTTCCCAGCAAGATGTCGCGCTATCTCACCGATCGGCACGGCGTCGAGGCGCTGGCCGCGCGGGTGCCGCTCAACCGGGTCGGCGACGAGGAGGATCTGAAAGGCACGGTGCTGCTGTTCGCGTCCGACGCCGGCAAGCACATCACCGGCCAGTTCCTGGTGGTGGACGGTGGCGCCAGCGCCATGATCGCCGGCTGAACCGGCGCCCGGGGAGGGCGCCGGCGAGTCCGGTCAGTGCAGCTGGAACAGAATCTTCAGCAGCTGCACGCCGAGCAGCACGATCAGCGGGCTCAGGTCGAGCCCGCCCATGTCCGGCAGCAGGCGGCGCACCGGCGCCATCAGCGGCTCGGTGATCTGGATCACCACCCGCACCACCGGGTTGGAGGGGTCCGGCGCCACCCAGCTCAGGATCACCCGGACCAGCACCGCCCAGAACACGTAATCCAGTATCAGCGACGCCAGTTCCCTGAGCGTGTAGACGAGCAGTTGCGGCCCGATACCCGCCGGCAGGCCGCCGGTCTGGATGGTCAGCAGCATCAGCGCCTTGGCAACGATCAGAATCAGGATCAGCACCAGGGAGGCGATGTCCAGGCCCCGGTAGCCGGGAATGATGCGGCGCAGCGGTGCCAGCAACGGGTTGGTGGCGCGCAACACGAATTGCGAAATGGGGTTGTAGAAGTCCGCGCGCGCCAACTGCAGCACGAAGCGGGTCAGAACGATGAAGATGTATACGCTGAATGCGAAATCAATCAGGAAGACCGCGGCGCCCTGAGGATTCATGACGACTCCAGACTGTTCGTGTGGCGACAGAGTATTGGGGTAAAGGCGGCCGGTTTCAAATTTTTGGCCGGGCGGCGCCCGCCCGACCCCCGGGCATCAGCCGGAAAGCTGCTCGGAGCGCTCGCGGGCGGCGGCCACGGCGGCCTGCACCTGCTCGCGCAGGCCCGCCTCTTCGAACACCTGCAGGGCGGCGGCGGTGGTGCCGCCGGGGCTGGTGACCCGCTGGCGCAGCACGTCGGGGCCGTCCTCGCTGGTGATCGCCAGCTGGGAGGCGCCCCAGGCGGTCTGCAGCACCAGCTGCCGGGCGGTGGTGGCGGACAGCCCCTGGGCCCGGGCGGCGTCGATCAGCGCCTCCATGAGCAGGAAGAAGTAGGCCGGGCCGGAGCCGGACACCGCGGTGACCGCGTCCAGCTCGCCTTCGGTCTCGAACCAGAAGGTCAGGCCCACGGCGCTGAGAATCTGCCCGGCCATCTCTTTCTGCTCGGCGCTCACGTCCGGCGCGGCGTACAGCCCGGTGGCGCCGGCCTGCACCAGCGACGGGGTGTTCGGCATGCAGCGCACGATGGGCGCCTCGCCGAGCCAGTTACGCAGGTTGTCCACGGTGACGCCGGCAGCGATCGAGATGATCAGCGGCTGGCGCTCTTCGATGATCTCGCGCAGGGCGGCGCAGGCGTCGCCCATCACCTGGGGCTTCACCGCCAGCACCAGCACGTCCACGCGGCGGGCCACGTCCAGGTTGTCGCGGCTGACATGAACGCGGTGCAACTGGGCCACTTCGTCGAGGCGGTCCTGGGAGGGGTCGCTCATCCAGATGCGGGCCGGGCGGATCCCCTTGGCGATCATGCCGCCCGCCAGACTGTTCGCCATGTTACCGGCGCCGATGAAGCCGATCAGTTGTTGTGCCATAAGCTGCGTCGTCCTTTCAGCGAGTGTCCTTGGGCGGACGCGGGCCGAACAGGGCGGTGCCCAGCCGCACCAGGGTGGCGCCTTCTTCGATGGCCACCGTGTAGTCCGCGCTCATACCCATGGAGAGGGTGTCGAGGGCCGGCATTGTATTGCGCAATTGTGACAGTGTCATGGCGAGGGCGTGGAAAGCGGCGCGGTTGTGGTCGTCGCTGTCGGCGCGGGGAATCGCCATCAGCCCGCGCAGGCGCAGGCGCGGCCAGTCGGCGAACCCGGCGGCCAGCGCCGCGACCTGATCCAGCGCCACCCCGCTTTTGCTGGCTTCGTCGTCCACATTGACCTGGATGCAGACGTTGAGCGGCGGCAGGTGGTCCGGGCGCTGCTCGTTGAGCCGGCGCGCCACCTTGGCGCGGTCCACGGTGTGCACCCAGTCGAAATGGGCGGCGATGTCGCGGGTCTTGTTGGACTGGATCGGGCCGATGAAATGCCACTCCAGGCCCCGGTCCGCCAGGGCGGGCATCTTGTCGAGGGCTTCCTGGAGGTAGTTTTCACCGAAATGGCGCTGGCCCTGGTCGGCGAGCGCGGCGATCTCGTCGGCGCCGCGGGTCTTGCTGACCGCCAGCAGGGTAACGCTTTGCGGGGCCCGGCCGGCGCCGGCGCAGGCGGCGTCGATCCGTGCGCGAATCGAGGTTAGCGGGGTATCGGTTTCGGGCATGATTGAATGGCTCACGGCGAGCGGTTAGTTTAAGGACCTATACCGTCCTGCGAAATTCTACTGAGAAGAATACATAAACCCATGGATATCACCGAACTGCTTGCCTTCAGCGCCAAAAACGGCGCCTCGGATTTGCACCTTTCCGCCGGCCTGCCCCCGATGATCCGGGTGGACGGCGACGTGCGCCGTATCAATCTGCCGGCCATGGAGCACAAGGAAGTGCACGCGCTCGTTTATGACATCATGAACGACAAGCAGCGCAAGGATTACGAGGAATTCCTGGAGACCGACTTCTCCTTCGACGTGCCCGGCGTGGCCCGTTTCCGGGTCAACGCCTTCAACCAGAACCGCGGCGCCGGCGCGGTGTTCCGGACCATTCCCTCCAAGGTGCTGACCATGGAGGACCTGGGCATGGGCAAGGTGTTCCAGAAGATATCCGATTTCCCACGCGGCATCGTGCTGGTGACCGGGCCCACCGGCTCGGGTAAATCCACCACCCTGGCGGCGATGATGGACTACATCAACGAGAGCCGCTACGAGCACATCCTCACCATCGAGGACCCGATCGAATTCGTGCACGAATCCAAGAAGTGCCTGGTCAACCAGCGGGAAGTGCACCGCGACACCCTGGGCTTCGCCGAGGCGCTGCGCTCCGCCCTGCGGGAAGACCCGGACATTATTCTGGTGGGTGAATTGCGCGATCTGGAAACCATCCGGCTGGCGCTCACCGCCGCCGAGACCGGCCACCTGGTGTTCGGCACCCTGCACACCACCTCGGCGGCCAAGACCATCGACCGGGTGGTGGACGTGTTCCCGGCGGAAGAGAAATCCATGGTCCGCTCGATGTTGTCGGAATCCCTGCAGGCGGTGATCTCGCAGACGCTGATGAAGAAAAACGGCGGCGGGCGGATTGCCGCCCACGAGATCATGATCGGCACCGCCGCGATCCGGAACCTGATCCGCGAGGACAAGGTGGCGCAGATGTACTCCGCCATCCAGACCGGCGGCGCCCTGGGCATGCAGACCCTGGACCAGTGCCTGCAGGGCCTGGTGAAGAAAGGCCTGGTGGCCCGTCAGGCGGCCCAGGAAAAAGCCAAGAACCCGGACGCCATCTGATTGGGGCAAGCGCATGGAATTTGAAGATCTTCTTAAATTAATGGTGCAGAAAGGCGGCTCGGACCTGTTCATCACCGCCGGCGTGCCGCCGAGCATGAAAATTCACGGCAAGGTGCTGCCGGTGACGCGCAACGCCCTGACCCCGGACATGACCCGGGACATCGTGCTCAGCACCATGAACGAAAAGCAGCGCAAGGAATTCCTCGAACACCACGAGTGCAACTTCGCGATTTCCGCCCGCGGCATCGGCCGGTTCCGGGCCAGCGCCTTTTACCAGCGCAACCTGGTGGGCATGGTGCTGCGCCGCATCGAGACCAAGATTCCCAACGTGGACGAGCTGCGCCTGCCGCCGGTGATCAAGGACCTGGCGATGACCAAGCGCGGCCTGGTGATTTTCGTCGGCGCCACCGGCACCGGTAAATCCACCTCGCTGGCGTCGATGATCGGCCACCGCAACAAGAACTCCAAAGGGCACATCATCTCCATCGAGGACCCGATCGAATTCATCCACCAACACCAGGGCTGCATCGTCACGCAACGGGAAGTGGGCATCGACACGGAATCCTTCGAGGTGGCGCTGAAGAACACCCTGCGTCAGGCGCCGGACGTGATTTTGATCGGCGAGGTGCGCAGCCGCGAGGTAATGGACCACGCCATCGCGTTCGCCGAGACCGGCCACCTCTGCCTGGCCACCCTGCACGCCAACAATGCCAACCAGGCGCTGGACCGCATCATTCACTTCTTCCCGGCGGATCGCCATAACCAGCTTTACATGGACCTGTCGCTGAACCTGCGCGGCATCGTCGCCCAGCAGCTGATCCCGACGCCGGACGGCAAGGGCCGGCGCGCCGCCATCGAAGTGCTGCTCAACACGCCGCTGGTGTCGGACCACATCCGCAAGGGCGAGATTCATCTGCTCAAGGCGCTGATGGGCAAGTCCCGGGAACAGGGCATGCAGACCTTCGACCAGGCGCTCTACGATCTCTACGACGCCGGCGAGATCACCTACGAAGACGCCATCGCCCACGCCGACTCGCCCAACGACCTGCGCCTGATGATCAAGCTCGGCAACGAAACCGACGCCACCAGCCTGGATCACGCCACGCGCGGCCTGACCATCGAAGGCGACCACGACTAGCCGGCGTTTATCCTTCTTTTACGGTCGGCCGGGCAAGAGTGCACCTATCCTTCACGGACGGGCTCCCACTCTTGCCCGGACATTCGTATCGGGAGGCAACGTCATGAACAAGTTCGCATCCGCCCACTGGGAAGGCGACATCAAGAAGGGCAAAGGCACCATTTCCACGCAAAGCGGTGCCCTCAAGGAACAGCCCTACGGTTTCAACACCCGCTTCGAGGACGAGCCCGGCACCAACCCGGAAGAGCTGATCGGCGCCGCCCACGCCGGTTGTTTCTCGATGGCGTTTTCGCTGGAGCTGGGTAACGCCGGCTACACCGCCGACAGCATCGAGACCAAGGCGAAAGTGACCCTGGATAAAGACGGCGACGGCTTCAGCATCACCAAGATTCATCTGGATATGAACGCGAAGATTCCCGGCATCGACGACGCCGAGTTTCAGAAAATCGCCAACGGCGCCAAGGAAGGGTGTCCGGTGTCCAAGGTGCTCAACGCTGAGATCACCCTGGACGCCAAACTCGGCTGAAGAACTGTGCGAGCGAGCCCTCAGGCCGGCTCAGCCAGCGTGCCGGCCCGGTAGTCCCGCAGCGCCTGCTCGATCTCTTCCTGAGTATTCATCACGAAAGGACCGTACTGGGCCACCGGCTCGCCGATCGGCTTGCCCGCCAGCAACAACAGCCGGGCACCGTCCTTACCGGCGGCGAGCGTCACACGATCGCCGTCGCTCAGCGTGCCGGTGTGCTCCAGGCGCAGCGTCTCGCCGTTCACCGTCAGGCTCCCTTCGAACAGATACAGCAGCGCGTTGTAGCCGCTTTTCACCGGCACGGTCAGGCTTTCACCGCCGCGCAACTTCACGTCCAGGTAGAGCGGATCGGTGCTGCCGCCGACCACCGGCGCGGTGATCGTTTCACCGTTGAGCGTCACCTCGCCGGCCACCGCCTTGACCTGCCCGCCGCCGGGCAGATCCAGACGCGGCATCTCGGTGTCGGTGATGTCCCGATAACCGGCCGGCTTCATCTTCTCCGCCGCCGGCAGGTTGATCCACAGCTGGAAGCCGCGCAGCAAACCGTCCTGCTGCTGGGGCATTTCCTCGTGGATGATGCCGCGCCCGGCGGTCATCCACTGCACGCCGCCCTGCTTGAGATCGCCTTCGTTACCCAGGTGATCACGGTGCTTCATGTGTCCTTCCACCAGGTAGGTGACAGTCTCGAAGCCACGGTGCGGATGGGCCGGGAAACCGGCCACGTAGTCGTCCGGATTGTCGGAGGAGAACGCGTCCAGCATCAGGAACGGATCCAGCCGCACCGCCGGGTTGTGGCCCAGCGCGCGCTTCAGGCGCACGCCGGCGCCATCGGATGTATCCAGGGCACGGAACGTATTGAGTATGCGACGCTCTTTCATGGTTGCCTCCTGTTGGCTGTCCTCCGGGGTACGCTCAGGCGCCCCGGATCTCCCGTTCGCCCAGCCGGTCGCGGTCATGGGCGGCGGAAAGATCCTGTTCCGGGCCGATCGAGATGATCCCGTGGGGGTTCACCGTCGGGTGGCTGCGGAAATAATGATTGCGGATATGATCCATATCCACGCTGCCGGCCACGCCGGGCAGCTGGTAGAGCTCGCGCAGCAGACCGCTCAGGTTGGGATAGTCGGCGATCCGACGGCGGTCGCACTTGAAGTGCGTGACGTAAACCGGATCGAACCGCACCAACGTGGTCCACAGGCGCAGATCCGCCTCGGTGAGCGTGTTGCCCACCAGATAACGGCTTTTACCGAGCCGCTCTTCCAATTCGTCGAGGGTGCCGAACAACGCCTGCACCGCCTCGTCGTAGGCCTGCTGGCCGGTGGCGAAGCCGGCCTTGTAAACGCCGTTGTTCACCTTCTCGTAGACCGGGCTGTTCACCGCCTCGATCTGGTCACGCAAATCACTCGGGTAGTAATCCCCCGGCCGCGCACCGACCCCGTCAAAGGCACTGTTGAACATGCGGATAATGTCGGCGGACTCGTTGCTGACAATGGTTTCGCGCTGCTTGTCCCACAGCACCGGCACGGTGACGCGCCCGGTATACTTACCGTCGGCCTTCAAATACAGCTGATACAGCTTGTCCAGGCCGTACAGCGGGTCGCCGGTGGCCCCGGGAAAGTCCTCGCGCAATTCCCAGCCGTGCTCCAGCATCAGCGGGTGCACCACGGACACGTCAATGTGCTTCTCAAGGCCTTTCCAGGCGCGCATCACCAGCGCCCGGTGGGCCCAGGGGCAGGCGTAGGACACATACAGGTGGTAACGCCCGCTCTCCGCCGGGAAACCGCCCTCGCCGGTGGGGCCGGCTTCGCCGTCGGCGGTCACCCAGTTACGGAACTGGCTTTCCGAGCGCTTGAAATGGCCACCGGTGCTCTTGGTGTCGTACCACTTGTCTTGCCACTGTCCTTCTACCAGCAGTCCCATGGGACCTCCTTGGAATCATTGCTTGAAGCTGACCTCTATTATTGATTCTGAAAAGGCGATATAAAACAGCACATATTTGTGAAATATGGTCAATTGATTCGATATGTCGACGAAAATCACCCTGGACCAATGGCAGGCCCTGATCGCCGTGGTGGACGAGGGCGGCTACGCCGCCGCCGCCGAGGCGCTGGATAAAAGCCAGTCCGCGATCAGCTACGCGGTGCAGAAAATCGAGACCGAGCTGGGCGTGCGCGCCTTCGCCCTGGAGGGCCGCCGCGCCAAACTCACCGAGACCGGCAACCTGTTGTACCGCCAGGCCAAGGTGCTGGTGGACGAGGCGGGCCGCATCGAGAACACCGCGATCCGCTTCGGCCACGGCTGGGAGCCGCTGGTGCGGCTCACCGCCGACGGCCTGTTCCCCCAGGACCAGGTGCTCTGCGCCCTGGTGCGGCTGGCCAGCGAAAGCCCGCTGACCCGGGTGGAGTTCCAGGAAACCGTGCTGTCCGGTTCCGAGGAGGCGCTGCTGCGCCACGAGGCGGACGTGGTGATCACCGGCCGGGTGCCGCCCGGCTTCATGGGCGATCATCTGTCGCGGATCCGCTTCGTGGCGGTGGCGGCGCCGGAGCACGCGTTGCACCATCAGGGGCCGCTGGAGCTGGACCACCTGCGCCCGCACCGCCAGCTGGTGATCCGCGATTCCGGCAAGCGCCGGGTGGACTCGGGCTGGCTGGGCGCCGAGCAGCGCTGGACCTTTTCCCACGGCAGCGCGCGCCGCCAGGCGCTGCTGCGCGGCCTGGGTTTCGCCTGGGTGCCGGAGACCGAAATCGCCGCCGACCTGGCCGAAGGCCGCCTGCTGCCGCTGCCGCTTAAAGAGGGCGTGGAGCGCTTCCACGACCTCTATCTGGTCTACGCCGACGGTCAGTACGCCGGCCGGGCCGCACGCTTTCTCGGTGAATGCCTGAGGGCGGAAGCCGAACCCGTTTAACTGGTAGGAAAGAGAACACCATGACACCGAACACCACCGCGATTCGCATTGAGAACCGCTATAACGGCCCGCCGGGCTCCGCCAACGGCGGCTATATTTGCGGCCGCATGGCCGAGCACGCCGGCACGGCGTGCGTGGAAACCCGCCTGATGGCGCCGCCGCCGCTGGACACCGACCTGCCGCTGCGGTTGGACAACGCGCAGTGGTTCGCCCTGCACGACGACCAGCCGGTGGCCCGCGCCCGCCAGGCCAGCCTGCCGGAACTGAACGTGCCGGTCCCGGCCACCGTGGACGAAGCGCGGGAGGCGGAAACCCGCTTCAGCGGTTTCGTCGACCATCCTTTCCCGGGCTGCTACGTGTGCGGCCCGGACCGGGACGACGGCCTGCGGCTGTTCCCCGGCTGGCTGGACGACCGCCGCGCGGTGGCTTGCCCGTGGACACCGGCGGCCAGCCACGGCGACGATCGGGGCCGGGTGACGCTGCCGCAGGTGTACGCGGCGCTGGACTGCCCGGGCTCATTCACCCTTGAAAAGGACCCGGACACCTGGGTGGTGCTGGGCAGTTTCACGGTGCAGGTGGACGCGCTGCCGAACGTGGGCGAGACCTATGTGGTGAGTGGCTGGCCGCTGGGCCGCGAAGGGCGCAAACACTTCGCCGGCACCGCGGTGCACGACGCCGCCGGTCGCTGTCTGGCCCGCGCCCATGCGGTCTGGGTGCAGATTCCGGCCGGTTCCCGTTGACGTCACCCTCGCGGAAGCGCTCTATACTGTTTGAGAATGATTCCCAGGGAGTTGTCCAATGCGAGCCTTACACAGCCTGCCCTTGATCGCCGCGCTCGCCCTGTTGCTGGGCGGGTGCGTGTCGCCGGTGGTGATCGACCATCGCGCCGGCACCGATTTCAGTCAGTACCGCAGCTACGCCATTGAGGCGCCGGACGCCGACCAGGAGGCGCTCAGCCTGAACGGCCAGCGGGTGCAGGAAGCCGTACACCGCGAACTGGCGGACGGACCGCTGACCCGTGCCGACCTGGATCAGGCGGACCTGGCGGTGCGCTATGCCTTCGTGCCGGTGGAGAAATTCCAGGGCAGCACCCTGCAGTTCGGCTTCGGCTGGTTCAACCGGGGCTACGGCATCGGCGCCACCACCCCGGTGGAAGGCGAGACCTACGAAGAGCACAAGCTGCAAATCGCCCTGGTCGAACGCAGCAGCAGCGAAGTGGTCTGGGAAGCCACCAGCCGCGACACGCTCTACGAATCGATGAGCAGCGAACGCCGCAAGGAACGCATCGACGTGATGGTGGCGGAGATGTTCAATCGCTTCCCGCCGGGCGCGGCGAACTAAGCCACCGCAGGGTCACGCGCAGGCCGCCGCTGTCGGCGGCGTCCAGCGCAATGGCACCGCCGGTGCGCGCCATCACCGAGGCGACGATGGCCAGACCCAGCCCCTGGCCCTCGCCACCGCCGCGCCAGCCCCGGTCCAGGGCGCGGGCGCGCTGATCCGGGGCCAGCCCGGGGCCCTGATCCTCGACGGTCACGGCAATGTCTCCGCCGTTCTGTCCGCTCTCTACCCGCACCCCTATCTCGCCGCCGGCCGGGCTGTGCCGGACAGCGTTCTCCAGCACATTGCGCAGCGCGATCCGCATCAGGCCCGGTCCGGCCGGAGCGGCCCGCCGCAACGCCCGGTCATCGTCCGCGTCCAGGTGAACGGTGAGGCGCTTTTCGAGGCTGGCGGGCCGCAGTTCTTCCAGCACCGTGGCGAGCAGATCGCCGAGCGCTTCGGGCGGCTCCCGGCGCCGGCTTTCCGCGCCCTCTTCCCGGGCCAGGGCCAGCAGCTGGTCCAGGTTGTTGGCCAGCCGCAGCACCGCCTGCCGGGCCTGCGCCCGGGCATGGGCGGCGCGCTCGCCGTCTGTCATATCGGCGACCTGAAGCTGGGTGCGGATCGCCGCCAGCGGCGTGCGCAGTTCATGGGCCAGGTCGTCGGTGAGGCGCCGTTCGCGCAGCAGGGCATCGCGGGCGTTGCCGAGCCAGTGGTTGAGGGTGTCGACCATGGGCGCCAGTTCCACCCCGCCTTCCGGCACACTCAGGGGCGCTTCGTCGGTGACCCGGCGCCGGGACAGGTCGGCACGCAGCTCGGCCAGCGGCGCCAGGGCGCGCCCCACCGCCCACCACACCAACGCCAGGCTGGCCAGCAGGCCCAGGCCCAGAGTCACCAGCAGCACCAGCGCCACCTGGCGCATAAAGGCGGTGCGCCCGGCCATGCGTTCCGCCGAGGTGACGCGCAACTCGCCGTCGCTGACGGTGAACACCCGCCAGGTTTCGCCCTCGACCTGTTGCTCGCCGAAGCCGTCCTCGGGCAGCGCCAGCCCGGCGCTGGGGGCGCCGCCGGAACGGGCCAGCACCTCGCCGCGCAGGCTGCTGATTTCACAGGCGATGCCGCCCAGGGGCAGGGCGCCGGACTCCTGCAGTTTCAGGTCGCCGGCGGCGTCGCTTTCCAGCAGCGACACCACCATGCGCGCGGACGCCGCCAGGCGCTGGTCCAGCACCCGCGCGACCCGGTCACGAACCTCGCCGTGCAGCCACACCGCCAGCACCAGCCACAGCACCGACAGCCCCAGCCCCATGCACAGCAGCAAGCGGCCGCGCAAACTGGCGGGCCCGATCATGGCGGGGTCCCCAGCCGGTAGCCCTCACCACGCACGGTGTCGATCAGGGCGTCGCCGAGTTTGCGGCGCAGGTTGTGGATGTGCACCGCCAGGGCGTTGCTCTCCACGCCGTCGGTCCAGCCGTAGACCCGGTCGGCGAGCTGAACCGGGGTCAGCACCTGGCCACGGCTTTGCAGCAGCGCCTGCAGCAGGGCCCGCTCACGGCGCGGCAGGGTGACCGCCTCGCCGTGCAGCCAGAGCCGCTGGGCCGCCGGTTCGAACCGCAGGCCGCCGTACTCGATCACCGGCGCGGCGCGGCCGGCGGCGCGGCGCATCAAGGCGTGCAGGCGGGCCACCAGCTCGTCCAGGTCAAAGGGCTTCACCAGGTAGTCATCGGCGCCGGCGTTCAATCCCGTCACCCGGTGCTCGACGCCGTCCCGGGCGGTGAGCACCAGCACCGGCTCGTCCCGCCCCAGGCGGCGCCAGCGCGCCAGCAGCGACAGCCCGTCCTGGTCGGGCAAACCCAGATCGAGCACCACCAGGTCAAAGGCGGTACTGTCCAGGGCGGCGTCGGCATCGGCGGCGCGGGTCACCCAGGCCACGGAAAAGCCGTGGGCCTGAAGACCGGCCTGCACGCCGTCGCCGAGCAGGGCGTCGTCTTCGATCAGTAGTAGATGCATAGGAAACCAGAATGCGGGCGCCGGATTAACCCGGCGTTAATCATGGTCGGGAATGCTGGGCCCGGCAACCAGGACACCCAAGAGGCCCCATGAACGCTTTGCAACTCGGACCCTTCGCGCTACCGCTCGCCCTGCTGCCCTGGCTGGTGGGCCTGATCGCCGCCTGGCTGGTGGCCTGGTACCGCCGCCGCCGTGGCCACGGGGACGCCGAGCCGCTGCTATGGCGCATCGGGCTGCTGGCGCTGATCGGCGCGCGGGTGGCGTTCGTGGCGCGCTACCACGACCGCTTCGCCGGGCCGCTGGAAATGATCGACCTGCGCGACGGCGGTCTCTGGTGGCCCGGCGCCGTGGCCGGCGCCAGCCTGGCCCTGGCCTGGGCGCTGCGCGGCCGGGCCGGCCGGGAACAGGACGCGCCGCTGTCCGAGAGCTGGCGCGCCCTGCTCACCGGCGCGGTGGCGGCGGTGCTCACCGCCAGCGTGACCCTGGCCGTGAGCAGCACCGACCAGCCGGCGCCGGAGATGACCCTGCACCGGCTGGACGGCACCCCCGTGGCGCTTTCCGCGTTGTCCGAGGACCGCCTCACCCTGGTCAATCTGTGGGCCAGCTGGTGCCCGCCCTGCCGGCGCGAGATGCCGGTGCTGGAACAGGGCCAGAGCGACTATCCGGAGGTGCGTTTCGTGTACGCCAACCAGGGTGAGTCGGCGGAGATTATCCGCGGCTATTTGCTGGAAGAGGGTTTGCGCCTGGACAACGTGGTGTCGGACCCGCACAGCGACCTGGCCCGGGCCCTGGGCGGCAGCGGCCTGCCCACCACGGTGCTGATCGGCCGCGACGGCACCCTGGTCAACAGCCATGTGGGGCCGCTTTCCCGGGCCAGCCTTCATCATTTTATTAACCCGCACCGTCAGGAGTAGCCCATGCACACTCGACCGACCGTCCGACAGACCCTGGCGCTGGTGGCGCCGCTGCTGATCGCGCTGACGGCGGCGTTGTTCAGCCCGCCGGCCAGCGCCCAGATCAGCGAGGAGCAGGCCCGGCAGGTACGGTCGCTGCTGGCGGACAGCCACTGGGTGGCGGAAGGGCCGGAAAATCCGGAGCGGGTCGCCTACATGTTCACCGACATGGAATGCCCGTACTGCGCGCGCCAGTGGGAGGCGATGCGGCCCTTTATCGACGACCCGGACAACGTCACCCAGGTGCGCCATATCATTGTCGGCATTCTCAAACCGCAGAGCCACGCCAAGGGCGCCGCGGTGCTCGCCGCCGACGACCCGCTGGCGGCCCTGGAGAAAGGGCAAAAAGAGTTCGACGCCGGCGGCCTGGCACCGTTGCGGGATATCCCGGAGGACATCAGCCGGGCGCTGGGGGAGAACCGAATGCTGATGCAGCGGCTGGGCATTCGCGGCACGCCGGCGACGATCTTCACCGATACCCGGGGGCAACTGCAGTTCGCCCCGGGTTTGATGGGCGAGTCGCTGCTGGCGACCCATCTGTTTCAGATGGAAGCGGACGCCGGCGTCAGTCGCTGAGCCAGCTGACCTTGCCCTGGCAGACGGTGAGCTTGACCACCCCGGGCAGGGTGGCGTTGCGCCAGGGCGAGTTACGGCCCGCCGACAGCCAGTGGCTGGCCAGGCCGCGGCTTTCATCGGCGGCCAGCACGCACAGGCTGGCCGGGCGGCCGGCTTCCAGCTGCCCCGCCTGAATACCCAGGCAGCGGGCCGGCGCGGCGGTGACCGCGTCCAGCGCCCGGTGCAGCGGCAAAGCGCCCTCCGCCACCAGCTTGAGAATCAGCGGCAGCAGGCTGTCCAGGCCGGAGATGCCCGGTTTGGAGGCCGGGAACGGCGCCGCCTTGCTCGACGACCCCACCGGCTGGTGCTGGGAGCAGATGGCGTCGATGGTGCCGTCCGCCACCGCCGCCAGCAGCGCTTCCCGGTCGGCGGCGCCGCGCAGTGGCGGAATCACATGGCAGTGGCTGTTGAAGCCTTCGATGGCGGACTCGTCCAACAGCAGATGGTGAATACTCACATCGGCGGTGACCGGCAGGCCCCGTGCCTTGGCTTCGCGCAGCAGCCACAGGGACTGGCGGCTGGAGATCTGCTGGAAGTGGGCGCGCACGCCGGTGGCTTCCACCAGCAGCAGGTCGCGGGCCAGGTCCACCGACTCCGCCACGGCGGGGATGCCGGGCAGACCCAGGCGGGTGGCCACCGGCCCGTCGTGGGCGCAGCCACCGCCGGCCAGGGCCGCGTCCTGAGGACGGAACATCACCGGCAGATCAAAGGTGGCGGCGTACTCCAGGCCGCGCTTGAGCACCAGGGCGTCGACCACACGGGCGCCGGCCTGGCCCACGGCGATGCAGCCGGCCCGGGCCAGCGTCGCCATCTCCGCCAGCTGATTGCCTTCCAGCCCCTGGGTGAGCGCGGCCACCGGCAGCACCCGGGCGAAGCCGGCCTGGCCGGCCTGCTCGCGGATCAGCCGCACCACCGCGGTGGAGTCCACCGGACCGCAGTCCGGCTGCGCCGCCATGTGGGTGATGCCGCCGCCGGCGGCGGCGCGGGTTTCCGAGGCGATGTCGCCGGCGCGGCCGCTGCCGGGCAGGGACAGGTGCACGCAGGCGTCCACCAGACCGGGGATCACCCAGTGGCCCTCGGCGTCGATAAGCTCGGCGCCGGGGGCGTCCAGGCTGGCGCCGATGCGCACCAGCCGGCCGTCTTCCACCAGCAGGTCGGCCACTTCGTCACGGCCGGAGAGCGGGTCGATCACCCGGCCCTTGCGGATCAGCAGATGGGCTCTAGCGGCCATGGTCGCCTCCGTGGTCCGGGTTGCTTTCCTGGCCGCTGATGGTCATCGACATCACCGCCATACGCACCGCGATGCCGAACGTCACCTGGTTGAGAATCACCGAGCGCGGGCCGTCGGCCACTTCCGAGGCGATCTCCACGCCCCGGTTGATCGGCCCCGGGTGCATGACGATGGCGTCCGGGCGGGCGTGGCGCAGCTTCTCGTTGTTGAGGCCGTAGAGGCGGAAGAATTCGCCCTCGCTGGGCAGCAGCGCGGAATCCATGCGCTCCTTCTGCAGGCGCAACATGATCACCACGTCCACGTCCTTGAGGCCCTGGGCCATGTCGGTGAACACGGTGACGCCGAGCTGCTCCACGTCGGTGGGCAGCAGGGTGCGCGGGCCGATCAGCCGCACTTCCTCGGCGCCGAGGATATTGAGCGCGTGGATCTGCGAGCGCGCCACCCGCGAATGCAGGATGTCGCCGACAATCGCCACCCGCAGGCCGGCGAAGCCGCCCTTGTAGTGGCGGATGGTGTACATATCCAGCATCGCCTGGGTGGGGTGGGCGTGGCGGCCGTCACCGGCGTTGATCACCGCCACTCTCGGCGTCACCTCATTGGCGATGAAGAAGGGCGCGCCGGAATCCTGATGGCGCACCACGAACATGTCGGCGGCCATTGCCTCCAGGTTGCGCAGGGTGTCGAGCAGGGTTTCGCCCTTGCTGGTAGCCGACTTGGCGATGTCCAGGTTGAGCACGTCGGCGCTGAGCCGCTTGGCGGCCAGCTCGAAGGTGCTGCGGGTGCGGGTGCTGGATTCGAAGAACAGGTTGACCACCGTCTTGCCGCGCAGCAGCGGCACTTTCTTGATCGCGCGTCCGCCCACGTCGACGAAGCTGGCGGCGGTATCAAGAATGTCTTCAAGCAGGGAACGGGGCAGGTGTTCAACGGAAAGAAAGTGTCGCAGCTTTCCGTCTTCGGTGAGCTGCACGCGGGAGGAGGGCGGCGGCGCAAGCGTCATTCTTCGGGCCTTATGTCTCTGATCTCCGCAGTCAAAGGCGCGGGCCCGGCCAATTCTACCCGTTGATGGGGCGGCAATGCCAAAGTTTCCCCGCAAATATCGGCGCGGATCGGCAATTGCCGGTGGCCGATATCGAACAGCACCGCCAGACGGATGGACGCCGGGCGGCCGAAATCGAACAGTTCATTCATGGCAGCGCGGATGGTGCGGCCGGTCATCAGCACGTCATCGACCAGGACCAGATTGGCGCCGTCCACGTCGAACGGCAGGTCGGAAGGCTTCACCGAACGCTTCAGGCCGCGGGTGTCGAAGTCGTCCCGGTAGAAGCTCACGTCCAGACGCCCCAGCGGCAGGGGCGTGGGCAGCCGCTGGTTGAGGGCTTCCGCCACCCAGGCGCCGCCGGACTGAATGCCCACCAGTGACGGCGGGGGCTCGCCGCTGTCCAGGGCCAGCGCCTCGGCCATGCCGTCCAGCAGGCTGTCTATTTGTGCTTGGTTCCAGCGCAACGCGGTTCTCCCCAGCGGTTCAGAGCGACAGAATATCAGGCGCCCCGGAGTGGGCAACACTACAGTTTTTTCGATCTAACAGCACTAATCGACACGCTGGCCCGTTCACGTTCACTGGGCCACTCTTCGGTTATGAAACTACGCAATGACAAGGCTCGCTACGGCTGGGTCGCGATCGGCCTGCACTGGCTGGTGGCGCTGGCGGTGTTCGCGCTGTTCGGGCTGGGGCTGTATATGGTGGAGCTCAGCTATTACGACCCCTGGTACCAGAGCGCGCCGGACCTGCACCGCGGTGTCGGCCTGACGCTGCTGGCGGTGGTGCTGATCCGCCTGGCCTGGCGCGCCCTGTCACCGCCGCCGGCGCCGCTCGCCGGCCACCACCGCTGGGAGCGAATCGGCGCGCGGCTGGCGCACTGGGGGCTGCTGGGGTTGCTGTTGGTGGCGATGGTCAGCGGCTATCTGATCAGCACCGCCGACGGCAGCGGCATCGACGTGTTCGGGCTGTTCCAGGTGCCGTCGCTGACCGGGCGTCAAAACGGCCTGGAAGACAGCGCCGGCCTGGTGCACTACTGGAGCACCTGGGCGCTGGTGGTGCTGGCCGGGCTGCACGGCCTAGCGGCGCTGAAACATCACTTTATCGACCGGGATGCGACACTCAAACGGATGTTGCGCCCGTAACCCTGCGACCAAGACCGGAAAGGAGAACACCATGCTGAAACACCGAATTCTGATCCCGCTGCTGGCGGTGCTGCTGAGCACCCCGGCCTTCGCCGACAAGCCCGGCGGCACCTACCAGTTCGATACCGAGGGGCAGCACCAGTTCATCCTGTTCAAGATCTCCCACCTGGGCTACAGCTGGCTGTACGGCAACTTCAACGAATTCACCGGCAGCTTCACGGTGGACGAGGAGAACCCGGAGAACAGCAAGGTGCGCGCGGAGATCCAGACCGCCAGCATCGACAGCAACCACGCCGAGCGCGACAAGCACCTGCGCAGTGACGACTTTCTGGATGTGAGCGAATACCCCACCGCCACCTTCGAGAGCACCCGCATCGAACAAACCGGCGAACGCACCGCCAAGATCACCGGCGACTTCACCCTGCACGGCGTCACCAAGCCGGTGACCCTGGACGCGAAGATGATCGGCTACGGTGACGATCCCTGGGGCGGTTACCGCATGGGTCTGGAAGCCAGCACCACGCTGAAGCTGGCGGACTTCGGCATCACCAAGGACCTGGGCCCGGCTTCCGAAACCGTGGAGATTATTATTTCCGTGGAAGGCGTGCGCCAATAACCGAGTGGACCACTCGCTAAGGCGCCACCGGCGTGGCGCCGCCCAGGTAGCCCTCGGCGATCACCGCCGCCGCCATGGAATCCACTTTGGGATCGGCGCGGCGGGTGCCGGTGCGCTCCCGGGCTTCCCGGGTGGAGAGCCGTTCGTCGATCATCCATACCCGAATGCCGAAGCGGCCGTGCAGCCGGCGGGCGAATTTGCGCGCCCGCTGGCTGGATTCGCTTTCACTGCCGTCCATGTTCAGCGGCAGCCCCACCACCAGCGTCTCCGGGCGCCATTCCTCCATCAGGGCCGTCACCCGATCCCAGTCCGGCTGGCCGTCACGGCAGGCCAGGGCGGGCAACGGCGTGGCGGTGCCGGTGATGGCGTTGCCGCTGGCGACGCCGATCTTATGGGTACCGTGGTCGAACGCGATCAGGGTCAATCGGGCCTCGCCATCAGCCGTGGCCGACCTGGGTGGCGATCAGGCTCATATCCACGCCCAGGCGGGCGGCGGCGGCGTGCCAGCGCTGATCGAAGGGGGTGTCGAGCACCAGTTCGGGGGTGCTGGCCACGCTCAGCCAGACGTTGTCCGCCAGCTCCTGTTCCAGCTGGCCGTCGTCCCAGCCGGCGTAGCCCAGGCACACCAGCGTGGCCTCCGGGCCCTCGCCGATGGCGATCGCTTCCATGATGTCCCGGGAGGTGGTCAGGCACAGGCCGTCCGCCAGCGTCACGGTGCTGTCCCAGTGGCGCGCGGTGGCCCGGTGCAGCACGAAGCCGGCGTCCTGCTGGATCGGGCCGCCGGCCACCACCTGGTGCTGCTCGGAGGGCGGCACCTCCACTTCGATGTCCATGTCCACCAGGATATCGAGCAGGCTGAGCGACACCGGGCGGTTGAGCGTCAGGCCCATGGCGCCGTCGTCGCCGTGCTCCACCACATAGGTGACGGTGTGCTCGAAGTTGGGATCGTCCATCTGTGGCATGGCGATCAAAAGCTGATGTTTGAGGCTGGCGTTGTCCATGGCCCCAGTATCCGGGGGCGGCCCGGCGAGGGCAAGGGACAGCCGGCCAGGAAGTGGTTTCAGCGGCGCTTACTTGGAGGAAACCCGCCGGTTGGCGTCGAATTTCCAGGTGCGGATGATTTCCAGCACGTCCATGCGCTCGCGCATGTCCTGCGTGAAGGGTTCGAACGGGGCCGCCAGACGCACGCTCTGCACCGCCGCCTGGTCGAGGAAATCATGGCCGGAGGATTGCAGCACCTCGACCTCCTCGATGCCGCCGTCGCGGCGCAGCGCCACCATCAGCCGCACGCCGCCGAAGGTGTTGCTGTCCAGCGCCCGGCGCGGGAAATGGCGGGTGCCGGTGGCTTCCACCTTGCGGCGGAACGCCTCGATGTAGGCGGCCTCGTAGTGGGCCTTGGCGGACACCGAGGTGAGCCGGCGCACCCGGGGGCGTTTGGCGTAGGCCTGCTTCTGCTTGTCCAGGCGCGCCTGCAGGCTGGCGATCTCACGGCTGAGCTCGTCCACGTTGTCCCGGTCCGCCTTGCGGCGCGGGTCGTCCTGGTTGCGGTCCTGCTGTTCGCTGGCGATGTCGCGCTCGCTGCGCGCCCGGGTGACGATAATCTTCTGGCGGGTGACCGGCGTCGGCTGGCGCGCGGTGGGCTCCTGGAGCTGCACCTGGCGGCTGTCCGGGTCGCTGAAGGGGGCTTCCTCGGTGGTGGTCAGCTCGCTTTTGTCCTCTTCGGTGCCGGAGCCCACCTGGTTCGCCTGGGCGATGAAATCCGCCTCCTCGGGGGCGTCGTCGGCGCGGTGCATGGCCAGGGTCACATCCAGGCTGTTGGGCGCCGCGCGCGGCTCTTCCGGCGCGAAGCCGACGCCGAACAGCAGCACGCCGTGCACCGCCAGGGCGAGAAACAATGTGAAGCCAAGCCGGTCGCCGGCGGTTACCTGAGGTGCTGCCATGGTGTCGTTATTTTAGTTCCAGCAGGGCGTCGAACAACTGTCCGGCGATGTTGATGCCGAAGATCTGGTCCAGCTCGCGCACGCAGGTGGGGCTGGTGACGTTGATCTCGGTGAGATAATCACCGATCACGTCCAGGCCCACGAAGTATAGGCCCTTGCGCTTGAGGGTGGGGCCCACCTGTTCACAAATCCAGCGGTCGCGGTCGGTGAGCTCGCGCCCTTCGCCGGTGCCGCCGGCGGCCAGGTTGCCGCGGAATTCGCCCTCCTTGGGAATGCGCGCCAGGGCGTAGGGCACCGGCTCACCGTTGATCATCAGGATGCGCTTGTCGCCCTGCTTGATCTCGGGCACGAAGCGCTGGGCCATGATCGGCGTTTTGCCGTCCTCGGTGAGCACGTCGATGATCACGCTCAGGTTGGAGCTGCCCGGCTCGATGCGGAACACATTGGTGCCGCCCATGGCGTCGAGCGGTTTCATCACGGTGTCACCCTGCTCCTTTACAAACTCCCGCAGCAGGGCGGCGCGGCCGGACACCAGGGTGGGCACGCAGCACTGGGGGAAGTCCGTGGCGAACAGCTTTTCGTTGCTGTCGCGGACACTGGCCGGGCGGTTGGCCACCAGCACGCCTTCGCGCTCGACTTTCTCGAGCAGGTAGGTGGCGTACAGGTAGGCGGCGTCGAAGGGCGGATCCTGACGCATCAGGATCATGTCCATGCCGGTCAGGTCCCGGGGGGCCGGGTCGCCCAGGGTGAACCAGTCCTGGTTGTCGTCGCGCACCGTCAGGTCGGAGGTCACGGCGAACACCCGGCCGTCGCGGACGTAGAGGTCGGCGGGCTCCATGTAGTGCAGGGTCCAGCCGCGTCGCTGCGCTTCCAGCAGCATCGCCAGGGTGGTGTCTTTCCAGGGCTTGATCTGGGCGATGGGATCCATCACCACGCCGATGTTGAGGCTCATGGTTGCTCCAGGACGACCGGGGAAGGGGGTTGCCCGGCAATGTTAGCAGTGCGTCGCCCGCCCCGCTACGGGACGCTTTTCTCAGGTCTCACAGGGCCTTATAGATTGAATGTAGAATCTGTGTTAAAACCTCGGCTTGGGCTGTTTCACCCATAAGGTCCTCGGAAGAACCCCTTAGAAAAGGGGCGGTGGCATGTAGTGGGGGGAACACGAAGGATCGCGGGCCCTGCCTATCGCATGACAACAAAGGCTCATAATTAAAAGACGTTGCGGCCTGTAACGGTTCACGGTTTAAAGGCAGTTCTCCATGACTGACAATTTCCAAGACCTCAAGGTGATGGTGATCGACGACTCCAAGACCATTCGTCGCACCGCCGAGACCTTGTTGAAAAAAGCGGGTTGTGAAGTGATCACCGCCACCGACGGCTTCGATGCCCTGGCCAAGATCGCCGACAGCAAACCCAGTATTATCTTCGTGGACATCATGATGCCGCGACTGGATGGCTACCAGACCTGCGCGCTGATCAAGAACAACAGCGCATTCAAGGCGACCCCCGTCATTATGCTCTCTTCCAAGGACGGTCTGTTTGACAAGGCCAAGGGTCGAATCGTGGGCTCTGACGAGTACCTGACCAAGCCGTTCTCCAAAGACGAGCTGTTGGGGGCGATTCGCCAGCACGTCTAGCGCTCGCCGCGGGGCGATCCCGCGGGCGGTCGCGGTGCTCAACCTGAAGAGGAAAAGATGGCACGCATTCTTATTGTCGATGACTCTCCCACCGAGTGTTACAAACTGCGGGAGATTCTGGAAAAGCACGGCCACCACGTACTGGAGGCCGCCAATGGCGCCGACGGCGTGGCCATGGCACGCTCGGAGCTGCCGGACCTGGTGCTGATGGACGTGGTGATGCCGGGGCTGAACGGCTTCCAGGCCACCCGACAGCTCACCAAAGGCGCCGATACCGCCCACATTCCGATCATTATCGTGACCACCAAGGATCAGGAAACCGACCGGGTCTGGGGCAAACGCCAGGGCGCCAAGGATTATCTGACCAAACCGGTGCATGAAGACGTACTGTTGAAAACCGTGGATCGGCAACTGGCCGACCAATGAACACAGAGGTGTCATGAGCGCAGCCGCATCCGCCGCCTTCATCAAGCTGGCGGACTATTTCGTCCGCTGCCGTCGGCAGGCCGCCAGCCTGCCGATGCAGGAAGACGCGGTCCAATACTGGAGCGGCGTCGGCTTTACGCTGGACGAGCGCTTTTACGTGGCGCCCATGGATGAAGTCTCGGAAATTCTCTCGGTGCCGGCCTATACCCGGGTGCCGGGGGTGCTGAACTGGATGAAGGGCGTCGCCAATGTGCGCGGGCGCCTGATGACGGTGATGGATCTCAGCCGCTTTCTCGGCAAGACCTCGGAATTGCAGGAGAAGCGGCGCCGTCTGCTGGTGCTGGATCAGGACGATCTGTACACCGGCGTGATCGTGGACGAAGTGCTGGGGATGCAGCACTTCCCCATCGAGGCGTATCAGGAGCAATCGCCGCTCGCGGAACAGGATGTGGGTCCGTATCTGCGTGGCGGTTATCAGAGGGACGGGGAATTCTGGTCCGTGTTCAGCCTTTCCCGGCTGGCACAGGACCCGCGCTTCATGCAGGCGGCCCGAACGGGCTGAGCGGCGTGCCGCGCAGGGGAGATAAGAACAGAGCCAGGCCAGGAGCCAGTTATGAAGTTCAAACCGGGAAACGTGTTCAGCAAGGTGCGGGGGGGCGCGGGCAGCAACCCGTTGAATATTGCGCTTTATATCGGGCTGGCCATTTTTGTTGCCCTAGCGCTGGCCAACTTCCTGTTGTCGGCCACCACCGCGAACCGGGCGCAGGAAAACATCACCGAAGCCTCGGAATTGCGCGTGGTCTCGCAGCAGATCGCCAAAAACGCCCTGGAGGCGGCGTCCGGTAACGCCGACGCCTTCGAGCTGCTGGAGGCCGCGCGCGGCGACTTCCAGTCGGCCTGGGACGGCCTCAAGCAGGAGCCGGTGGCCAACGAGCAGGTCAAACAGCGGCTGCAGGCCCTGTGGGATCAGGTGCGCCAGGACACCGGCACGATTCTCAACGGGCAGGACACGGTGCTCGACCTGCACGAGGTGGCCGACACCCTGGCCCAGGCCATCCCGCAGCTGCAGTCCGAGTATCAGGCGGTGGTCGACATCCTGGTGGACACCGGCGCGCCGCCGGAGCAGGTGGCCTTCGCCCAGCGCCAGATCTGGCTCACCGAACGTATTCTGCGCTCCATCTCCCGGGTGCTGGAAGGCGACGACAACGCGGTGATCGCGGCGGACAACTTCGGCCGCGACGCCACCGAATTCGGCCGCGTGCTCAACGGCATGCTGGCCGGCGACGAAGCCATGGGCGTGCAGCAGATCGTCAACCCGCAGGCGCTCAACTATCTGGACCGCACCTCACGGCTGTTCGACGAGTTCGTTAACCAGTCCGTGGACGAGATTCTCGAGACCGCCCCGGAACTGTTCCAGGTGGCCAGCGCGGCGGACTCCATCTTCCGTAACTCCCAGGACCTGCTGCAGGAATCCACCAACCTCAACGCCCAGTTCGAGCAGACCACCACCGGCCTGTTCCCGTCGCTGTGGCTGGGGGCGGTGAGCGCCGCCATCGCCGTGTTGCTGTTCTTCCTGATCATGCTGCAGCGTAACCGTGAGGCGGCCCGCCGCCGGAACGAACTGGAAAGCGAGAACCAGCGTAACCAGGCGGCGATTCTGCGCCTGCTGGACGAGCTGGGCGACCTGGCGGACGGTGACCTGACCGTGGAAGCGACGGTGACCGAGGACTTCACCGGCGCCATCGCCGACTCCATCAACTACTCCATCGACCAGCTGCGCAGCCTGGTACAGACCATCAACAACTCCGCCGTGCAGGTGGCCTCGGCCGCCCAGGAAACCCAGTCCACGGCGATGCATCTGGCGGAAGCCTCCGAGCACCAGGCCCAGGAAATCGCCGGCGCCTCGGCGGCGGTGAACGAAATGGCGGTGTCCATTGACCAGGTATCCGCCAACGCCGCCGAATCCGCCGCGGTGGCGGAAAAAGCGGTGGCGATCGCCAACAAGGGCGCCGAGGTGGTGCAGGCCACCATCCACGGCATGGACACCATCCGCGAGCAGATTCAGGAAACCTCCAAGCGGATCAAGCGCCTGGGTGAATCCTCCCAGGAGATCGGCGACATCGTGAGCCTGATTAACGACATCGCCGACCAGACCAACATTCTGGCACTGAACGCGGCGATCCAGGCCTCCATGGCCGGGGAAGCGGGCCGCGGCTTCGCGGTGGTGGCGGACGAAGTACAACGCCTGGCGGAACGCTCCGCCGCCGCCACCAAGCAAATCGAAACCCTGGTGAAAACCATTCAGACCGACACCAACGAGGCGGTGATCTCCATGGAAGCCACCACCGCCGAGGTGGTGAAGGGGGCGCGCCTGGCCCAGGACGCCGGTGTGGCCCTGGAAGAGATCGAGAACGTATCCAAGAACCTGGCGGATCTGATCCAGAACATTTCCAACGCGGCGCGCCAGCAGGCGGCCTCGGCGGGTCACATCTCCAACACCATGAACGTGATCCAGGAAATTACTTCGCAGACTTCCGCCGGTACCACCGCCACCGCCCGCTCCATTGGCGACCTGGCGGAAATGGCGCAGGAAATGCGGAATTCAGTCGCCGGCTTCCGCCTGCCGGAGCATTCCTGAACCGGCGTAAGCCGGTTCCGGAGACGGAACCATGGGTTTTGCAGTGACAGATCGCTGGTCGATCAAGAGCGCCCCCGCCATGGATGCCGAGCAGTTCCAGCTCTGGCAGGCCCTGCTGGAGGAGCGCACCGGGATGACGCTGGCGCCGGAGCGCAAGCAATTCCTGGAAAGCAGCCTCAATATCCGCATGCGCGAGCTGGGGCTGGACGACTACGACACCTACTACCAGCAGCTGGTCACCGGGGCCACCGAGTCCCGCGCCATGGAGTGGTCCACCCTGGTGGACCGGCTGACGGTGCAGGAAACCAGCTTCTTCCGTCACCCCGGCTCTTTCGCGCTGGTGGAAGACTACCTCGGCCAGTTCGCCGCCGAGCGGGGCACCGGCGCCACCCTCAACGCCTGGAGCGTGGGCTGCTCCACCGGCGAGGAAGCCTACTCCCTGGCGATGTTGATCAGCGAGCGGTTCCGTGCCCACGGCAAAGCGCTGTTCTACGGCATCACGGGCACCGACATCAGCCTGCCGACGCTGGCCAAGGCGCGCCGCGGGCTGTTTCCCCGGCGCCGTGTGGAGCAGATCGACCCGGCGCTGCGCGAACGCTATTTCAAGGACGCGGACACGCACACCATGCAGGTGGCGGACGGTCTGCGCGAGCGGGTCTGCTTCGCCCATCTGAACGTGCTGAATCTGGATCAGGCACCGATGGACGACATGGACCTGATTTTTTGCCAGAACATGCTGATTTACTTCCGCCGCTGGCGGAAGCGACAGATCGTTAACCAGTTGGCCGGGCGCCTGGCGCCCGGCGGATTGCTGGTGCTGGGCCCCGGCGAAATCACCGATTGGCACGACCCGCGCCTGGAAAGGGTGCACTTCGCCGACACTCTGGCGTTCCGGCGCCGGCAATGAGAGGCCTGAGTTCCATGGGGGAAAGGGCATGAGCGACCGTCACGACTATCTGGCGCTGGACTGGGTCCGGGGGGAAATTCAGGAGACACTGAATCAAGCCCAGCAGGCCCTGGAAGCGTTCGTGGACAATCCCAACGATTCCACGCGCATGCGCTTTTGCCAGACCCACCTGCACCAGGTGTGCGGTACCCTGCAGATGGTGGAATTCTACGGCGCCGCCCTGCTCGCCGAGGAAATGGAAAAGCTGGCCCGGGCACTGGTGGACCAGCGCGTCGGCAACGTGGCCGACAGCCAGGAAACCCTGATGCGGGCGATCCTGCAGTTGCCACCCTACCTGGACCGGGTAGCCAGCAGCCGGCGCGACCTGCCGCTGGTGCTGCTGCCGCTGCTCAACGACCTGCGCGCCGCCCGCGGCGAGGCCCTGCTGTCCGAGACCGCGCTGTTCAAACCCGACTTGCAGCACGCCCAGGGCGACGGCCGCCTCTCCGACGCGGTGCTCAACGACCCGCGCTTCGCGCAACTGGCCCGCAAGATACGGCAGATGTTCCAGCTCGCCCTGGTGGGGGTGATGCGCAACGAGGACATGGACCGCAACCTGGCCTATATGCGCAAGGTGTTCGCCAAGCTTGAGCAGGTCACCGGGGAGGCCGCCCGCGGGCCGCTGTGGCGGATCGCCGACGCCCTGGTGGAGGGCCTGCAGGAGGACGCCATCGCGCTGGGCACCTCGGTGAAACAGATGCTCGGCCAGATCGACCGCACCCTGCGCGAGCTGGCCGCCGACGGCGTCGACAGCCTGGAACGCCCGGCGCCCACGGAACTACTCAAGAACCTGCTGTATTACGTCGCCAAGGCCGACCACGACAGCCCGCGCATCCGCGAAGTGCGCGCCGGCTTCCGGCTCGACGACGCGCTGCCGTCGGAAGACCTGGTCAACGCCGAACGCGAGCGCCTCACCGGCCCGGACTCCATGGCCATGAGCTCGGTGGTCACGGCGCTGTCCGAGGAGCTCACCAAGATCAAGGACGCCCTGGAGCAGTTCGTCCACCAGGGCGATTCCGACCCGGCCACGCTGGCGCCGGAGGCGATCCGCCTGAAACAGGTGTCCGACACCGTGGCCATGCTCGGCCTCGGCCAGCCGCGCACCCTGGTGGAAGAGCAGCTCAAGGTGATGGAGGCGATCGTCGACGGCCGCCGGCCCGCGCACCGCGACACCCTGATGGACGTGGCCGGCGCGCTGCTCTACGTGGAAGCCACCCTGGCCGGCATCGGCGGCGACAGCCGCCGGCCGGCCCCGGCCACCGGCGCCGACCTGCCCCGCCATGTGGGCCAGGCCCTGGACGCGGTGCTGCGCGAATGCCGCGCCGGCCTGGAAGAGGCCAAGGACGGCATCATCGAATTCATCGCCTCGCACTGGGACCACCAGCACCTGAAAACGGTGCCCGACCGTCTCAACGCGGTGCGCGGCGGGCTGGAGGTGGTTCAGCTCGACCGCCCGGCGGACATTCTTCGCCAGTGCGTGCGCTTTATCCAAGAGCAGCTGATGGCGGAGCAGTCCAAGCCGGACTGGCGCAGCATGGACACCCTGGCCGACGCCATCACCTCGGTGGAGTACTACCTGGAGCGTCTCAGCGACGACCCGGAAACCCGCGATGACATCCTCGGCCTGGCGCGGGCCAGCGTCAGCGACCTGGGCTACCCGTTGCCGGAGCCCGTCGACGAGGCGGAAACCGAAGAGCCGGATGACGTCGAAGACGCGCTGTCCGATTCGCTGAATGAACCGCTAGGTGAACCGCTGAATGAGCCGCTGGATGAACCACCGGTGCTGCTCTCCGAAGAGGCCCCCCAGGACGAAGACGCGCTGCAAACGTCGCCCGACGAAGCGGTGGCGCCGGAGCCCGCCGACCAGGGCGGCATCGAGGAGCACGACGAAGAGCTGATCGACGACGAAATCATCGAGATCTTCGTCGAGGAAGCCGAAGAAGTGCTCGAGGCCCTGGATCAGTATTTCCCGCGCTGGGCGGCCAACACCGGCGACGAAACCGCGCTGGTGGAATTCCGCCGCGCCTTCCACACCCTCAAAGGCTCCGGCCGCATGGTGGGCGCCACCACCGTGGGGGAGCTGGCCTGGTCGATCGAGAACATGATGAACCGGGTGATCGACGGCGCCATCGAGCCCGACGCCACCCTGATTGAATTGGTGCGCACCGTGCACGGCCTGATCCCGGACCTGGTGGACGCCTTCGCCCACCGCCGGCCGATGCCCTACGACGTGACGCCGCTTCAGGAAGCCGCGTTCGCGCTCGCCGACGGCCAGCACCTGGACGCGGTACCGAGCATTGACCGCCCGGACGCGCCCCGGGAGTCGGAAACCGGCACCGGGCCGGAGCCCGAACAAGCCCCCGACGCGACGCCGCCCCTGGACGACGACCCGCTGGCGGACCTGGATGCCCTGGATTTCCAGATCCCCGAGGAGACCGAAGCCGCCGGCGACGCGGTCGACCCGGTGCTGCTGGATATCTTCCGCAGCGAGGCGGCGCGCAACCTCGGACTGGTGCGCGAGTGGCTGGACCAGATCGACCCGGACTTCGCCGAGCACCCCCTGGACGACCAGGTGCACCGCGCCCTGCACACCCTGAAGGGCAGCGCCCGCATGGCCGAGATCAACGCCATGGCGGAGCTGGCGGAACCGGCGGAGAAGCTGGTCAAGGAGCTGGTCAACGGCGGGCGCCGCGCCGACGCCGAGACCGTGGAAATGATCGACCAGACCCACCGGCTGCTGGACGCCGGCCTGGCACAGTTGCACGACGGCGCCCTGACGGAATTGCCCGGCGACGCCGCCACCCTGATCGAACGCCTGGTGCAGGCCCGCGAAGCGCTCAACGAGCACCGCGACGGCGCCGACCCGCATATTCTTTCGGTGTTCCTGTCCGAAGGCATGGACCTGATCATCGACACCGACAACCTGCTGGAACAGTGGGCCGAAGAGCCGGGCCACACCGAGGAGCTGGCGCGCCTGCGCGACGAACTGGAGCTGCTCGCCAACAGCGCCCGCACCGCCAACCTGGATGAAATCCACGGCCTGGCCAAGGCGCTGGCCAGCGTCTATTCCGGCGTCAACCAGGGCCGCCTGCCGTTCAGCGAAGCCTTGCTGGAACTGGCGCGCGAGGGCCACGAGGCCCTGATGAACATGATGGACTGTCTGGCCGCCGGGCAGACCGTGCGCCCGGAACTGGGCCTGGTGGACAGCCTGCGCGACCTGGCCGAAACCCCCGGCCCGGACGGCCCCGGCGGCGGCGTGCCGGCCCCCGCGGACCGCGCCGCCGGCGACGACGCGCCCCTGGACCCGGAGCTGGTGCTGCTGTTCCTGGAAGAAGCGGAAGACCTGCTGCTCTCGTCCAGCGAACACCTGACCGCCTGGGAGCACGGCGAAGCCGACAGCCTGGCGGCCCTGCAACGGGACCTGCACACCCTCAAGGGCGGCGCCCGCATGGCCGGCGTCACCGCCGTCGGCGATCTCGCCCACGAGCTGGAAAACCTTTACGAAATGGCCGGCGCCCCCAACCAGCCGGCGCCCGCGCCCTCGCTGTTCGACGTGCTGCACCGGGGCCACGACCGGCTGGCGGACATGATCGACACGCTGCGCAGCGGCGGTAAGCCTGAGCCCGCCCCGGCGGTGATCGAGGCGCTGCGCCAGGCGATGTTGCGCCAGGCCCCGGACCCGGCCGCCGCCCCCGACGCCCCGGCGCCCGCCGACGGCACCCAGGGGGACCCGGAACTGGTGGCGATCTTCCTGGAGGAAGCCCACGACATTCTCGAGTCCGCCGGCCGCAGCCTGGACACCTGGATCACCGACACCGGCAACAGCCTGGAAATCCAGTCCCTGCAGCGCGATCTGCATACCCTCAAAGGCGGCGCCCGCATGGCCGAGGTGCAGCCCCTCGGCGACCTGGGCCATGAACTGGAAACCCTCTACGAAGCCCTGGCCCTGGACCGCCTGCCGGTGCAGCCGGTGCTGTTCGACCTGCTGCACCGTTGCCACGACCGGCTGGCGGAAATGGTCGACCAGCTCGGCGCCGGGCAACCGCTGACCGGCGGCGACGACCTGATCACCGCGCTGCACGATTACCTGCGCGACCCGGGCGCCTTCACGCTGCCCGCCGCGTCCGCCGAACCGGCGCCGGCGCCAGCGCCGTCCCAACCGGTCGAGGCCGACGCCGACGCCGCGCCCGACACGGTGCTGCCTGACGAAGTGGACCTGGAGATTCTCGACGTCTTCCTGGAAGAGGCCGAGGAGCTCTGCGAAATCATCGACGGTTGCCTGGTGTCCTGGCGCGATCACCCGGAAAGCCGGGATTTCAGCGACGACCTGAAACGGGCCCTGCACACCCTGAAGGGCGGGGCGCGGCTGTCCGGTCTTAATGAGCTGGGGGAGATGAGCCACCGGTTCGAAACCCTGATGCACAACCTGGAAAGCCAGCGGCGCGACCCCGACGAAAGCGATTTCCAGGCGATGACGGTGGAGTTCGACGCCCTCAACGAGCGCCTGGTGGAGCTGCGCCGCGCGGCCGCCGCCCAGCCGCTGCCGGCACAGCCGCCGGCGACCCGCGAGACCCGCCCGGAAACCAGCGCGCAACCCGGCGTTAAACGCGAGGAACGGCGCCCCCAGGCGCAACCTCAGGAAATGGTGCGGGTGGGCGCCGATGTGCTGGAAGCGCTGGTCAACCTGGCCGGCGAGACCTCCATCAACCGGGGCCGGGTGGAACAGAGCATCAGCGAGTTCGGTTTCAACATCGGCGAGATGGGCGCCACCGTGGTGCGCCTCTACGAGCAGCTGCGCCGGCTCGACGCCGAGACCGAAGCGCAGATCATGTCCACCTACCAGAAGGGCGTGGACAGCGGCGAAATCGACGGCCGTTTCGACCCGCTGGAAATGGACCAGTATTCGGAACTGCACCAGATCACCAAACAGCTTTCGGAATCCGCCTCGGATCTGCTGGATCTGAAGAACACCCTGCTGGATCGCACCCGCGACACGGAAACCCTGCTGCTGCAGCAACAGCGCATTAACACCGACCTGCAGGAAAAGCTCATGCGCACCCGCATGGTGCCGTTCTCCCGCCTGGTGCCGCGCCTGCGGCGCATCGTGCGGCAGGTGTCCGGCGAAGTGGGCAAGCGTGTCGCCTTCGACGTGATCAACCCGGAAGGCGAGCTGGACCGCACCCTGATGGAGCGCGTGGTGGCGCCGCTGGAGCACATGCTGCGCAACGCCGTGGACCACGGCATCGAGGACCCGGAGCAGCGCCGTGGCGCCGGCAAGGAAGAGAGCGGCCACGTCAGCCTGGAGCTGTCCCGCGAGGGCGGCGAGGTGGTGATCACCCTGGCCGACGACGGCAAAGGCATCGACACCGACGCGGTACGCCGCAAAGCCATCGAACGGGGTCTGATGGCGGAGAACACCCCGCTGCCCGACCACGAAGTGCAGCAGTTCATCTTCCACGCCGGCTTCTCCACCGCCAGCCAGGTGACGCAGCTGTCCGGCCGGGGCGTGGGCATGGACGTGGTGGCCAGCGAGATCAAACAGCTGGGCGGCTCGGTGACCATCGACTCGCGGCCCGGGCAGGGCACCCGCTTCGTGGTGCGTCTGCCGTTCACCCTGGCCATGAACCGGGCGCTGATGGTGCGCGTCGGCGAGGACGCCTACGCCATCCCGCTGAACCAGATCGAAGGCATCGTGCGGGTCAGCCCCTACGAGCTGAGCGACTATTTCCAGGCCCGCCAGGAAGGCGGCCTGCCGGCCTACCGCTACGCCGGCCAGGAATACGACCTGCACTATCTGGGCCGCTTCGTGCACGACGTGGCCCAGCCGCACCTGGACAACCACAGCCAGCCGATGCCGGTGCTGCTGATCCGCAGCGCCGATCACACCGTGGCGCTGGTGGTGGACAACCTGATCGGTTCGCGGGAAGTGGTGGTCAAGTCCGTGGGGCCGCAGCTGGCCAGCGTGGCCGGCATCAGCGGCGCCACCATCCTCGGCGACGGCGCGGTGGTGATCATTCTCGATATCCACTCGCTGATCCGCGCCGCCCAGGCCCAGCAGGCGGCCCTGCCGCAGGCTCAGGAAGCGCTGCCCGCCGAGCCGGAAACGCCGGATTACGAGCACGAGCGCCGCGTGGCACCGCTGGTGATGGTGGTGGACGACTCGGTGACGGTGCGCAAGGTGACCGGCCGCCTGCTGGAACGCAGCGGCTTCGAGGTGATCACCGCCAAGGACGGTATCGACGCCATCGCCACCCTGGAAGAGCACACCCCCGCCGCCATGCTGCTGGACATCGAGATGCCGCGCATGGACGGCTTCGAAGTGGCCACCCACGTGCGCCACGACGAACGCCTCAAGGACGTGCCGATCATCATGATCACCTCGCGCACCGGCGAGAAACACCGGGAGCGGGCCTTCGACATCGGTGTGAACTGCTATCTGGGCAAGCCGTTCCAGGAGAGCGAGCTGCTGGTCACCCTGCGTGAGCTGCTCGGCGAGACCCGGGAGACCAGCCACTGATGGCCGCCCCGGGCCGGGTCGGCGTGATCGCCGACGATACCCTGCAGGGGCATCTGCTGGCGGGCGCCATCAAGGGCCAGGGCTACCGGGTGGTGGTCAACACCGACCCGGAACATCTGGAAGACCGCTGGCTGGCGGCCGACGCCCTGGACCTGTGGGTGGTGGACCTGTCCCGGGAGGACCGCTGGCAGCGCTTTCTCGACGGCCTGCTGGAAAACGCCGCCGCGCCCCTGCTGTTCTGCGACGGCCAGGCCCCGGCCCGCACCGCCGACCATTACCCGCGCTGGGAGCGGCGCCTGATGACCAAGCTGGTGGGCTATATCGGCGCACCGGGGCTGGAGGAAAACCTGGCCGCGGTGCCGCAAACCCCGCTGGCGGCGCCGATTCCCGAACCGCGCGAATTCCGCGCCCTGGCCGGCGACACCACGGCGCAAAGGGTGTGGGTGCTGGGCGCCAGCCTGGGCGGCCCGGCGGCGGTGAAACAGTTTCTCGACTGTCTGCCGGAACACCTGCCGGTGGCGTTCGTGCTCGCCCAGCACATCGACGGCGGCTTCCTGGACACCCTGTGTCAGGTGCTGCGCCGGGACAGCCCGTTCCACTGCCAGGTGGCCGGGGACGGTGACCGGCTCGGCCACGGCCGGGTGCTGGTGGCGCCGGTCACGCAAAGCCTGGTGTTCGACACCGACGGCGTGGCGCGGCTCACCGGCGAGCCCTGGGAAGGCCCCTACGCGCCCTGCATCGACCAGGTGATGAGCAGCCTGGCGCAGGGCTTCGGCCACTGCGACGGCGCCATTCTGTTCTCCGGCATGGGCAACGACGGCGCCATCGCCGCGCCCCGGCTGGCCGCCCAGGGCGCCGCCATCTGGGCGCAGTCAGCGGACAGCTGCGCGGTCAGCAGCCAGCCGGATTCGGTACGCGAAACCGGCTGCGTCGGGTACAGTGGCACACCGGAACAATTGGCGCGGCAACTGGTCGACCGAGTGCGCCGGGAAGTGGCCGAGACGGCCCGTGTTTCCGGTGAACCAAGAATAAGTTGAGGAAGTCGCATGTCCGAGGCGCAAATTCCCGAGTCCCTACCCAGCCTGCTGATCCCGATGAACGGCCGGCCCTGGCTGATTCCCAACATCGTGGTGGCGGAGGTGATTCCGCTGCGCCAGCCGGACCGGCCCGGTCACGGCCCGGAGTGGCTGCTCGGCTGGATTAACTGGCGCGAGCAGGACCTGCCGCTGATCTCCTATGAAAAGCTGAACGAGTCCGGCCAGGTGGCCATCGGCCCGGACGCGCGCATCGCGGTGATCAACACCGTTTCCGGCGTGTCCCGCTTTTACGCCGTGGTGGTGCAGGGGATTCCCCGCCTGCTGCGCGTGGACAAGGGCGACCCGGTGGAAGAGCCCGGCGACACCGGCCCGGCGGAAGCCATGTACGTTCAGGTGGGCGGCGACCTGGCGGTGATCCCGGACCTGGACGCGGTGGAAGGCGCCGTCGCCGGGCTGTCGCGATGACCGACTGGGCACGCCTGGAACAGCTGGCGGCGGAGCGGCCCCACGACGGGCGGCGCTTTATCAACCGCTATCCCACCCCGCACCACGGCCTGCGCGAGTTCCTGCGCTGGCAGCGCCAAACCGGCGGCCGCTTTCCGCGCCGCCTGCCGTTTCCACTGCGCCGGCCGGACCCGGCGGAGCTGGCGGCGCCGGCGCCGCAACCGCGCTTTACCTGGATCGGCCACGCCACCTATCTGATTCAATACCAGGGCTGGAACCTGCTCACCGACCCGGTGTTCGCGGAACGCTGCTCACCGCTGTCGTTCGCCGGCCCCAAACGCGCCGTCGCCCCGGCGCTGGAGATTGACCAGCTGCCGCCGATCCACGCCGTGCTGGTGTCCCACAATCACTATGATCATCTGGACCGCACCGCCGTGGACGCGCTCAACCGCCGTTTCGGCGACCAGGTGCTGTGGTTCGCGCCCACCGGCGTGGGCGCCTGGCTGCGCCGGCGCGGCATCGGCCGGGTGGTGGAATTGAGCTGGTGGCAGCACCACCGGGAAGGGGAGGTCGACGCCTTCTGTGTTCCGTCCCAGCATTTCAGCGGCCGCGGCGCCCGTGACCGCAACCGTACCCTGTGGTGCGGCTGGCGGCTCAACTGGCCCGACTTCAGCCTGATGTTCGCCGGCGATACCGGCTACGCACCGGTGTTCGAGGAAATCGGCGACGTGCTGGGGCCGGTGGACGCGGCCCTGCTGCCGATCGGCGCCTATGCGCCACGCTGGTTCATGGCGCCGGTGCACATCAATCCGGACGAGGCGGTGCGCATCCATCTGGACCTGCGCGCCCGCCAGTCCCTGGCCATGCACTGGGGCACCTTCGTGCTCACCGACGAGCCCCTGGACGAGCCGCCCAAGGCGCTGGCCGCCGCCCTGGCGCGCCACGGCGTGGCGGCGGACGCTTTCCGCGTACCGGGGCATGGCGATACCCTGACTCTGGAAAGTCTCTGAGCGTGCATTGGGAGGAGCCGCGACCATGAAGACCCAGCGTGGACGACGCCTATGGTGGCTGATCCGCTTGATCGCCTGGCTGCCGCTGCCGCTGGCCGCCGGCCTGGGGGCGATACTCGGTGATCTGATCACCCGGGTACCGCTGCGCTATGCCAGCGCCTACCGGGTGGTGCTGATCAACCTGCTGGCCACCCAGCCGGGTATCAGCTTCGACCAGGCGCGCGCCATCGGCCGGCAGAGCCTGCGCGAGCTGGGCCGCTCCTTCTGTGAATTCGCCCATGTATGGAGCCGGCCGATCGACGAAACCATGGCGCGGATCAGCCACATTCACGGTGAACAGGAATATCTGGACGCCTGCGCCAGCGACCGGCCGGTGCTGCTGCTGTCGCTGCATCTGGGCAGCTGGGAAACCATGAACCCCTATCTGGGACGCCAGGGCACCAACATCATGTATCAGCCGCACCCGGCAACGCTGGTGGACGAATTGGTGAAGCAAGCCCGCGAGCGCAGCGGCTGCCGGCTTATTCCGACCAACAACCAGGGCATCAAACACGGCCTGGCGACGTTGCGGGCCGGCGGCACCCTGGCGCTGCTCGCCGATCACAACCCGGGCAACCGCAGTAACCCCTACGCGCCGTTCTTCGGCCATCCGGTGCCGACCCCGGCGCTGGTCGGCAAGCTGGTGCAGCGCTTCCGGCCACGGGTGTTCGTGGTGTCCTGTTACCGGGGCGAGGGCGGCATCAAGGATGTGGAAATGCACTTCAAACCGGCCCCGGAAATCGAAACCGCCGCCGACACGCACACCCTGCTCTGCGCCATGAACCAGGCCCTGGAGACGTGCATTCAAAGCAACCTGTGCCAGTACCAGTGGACCTATAAACGCTTTAAATGGCGCCCCGGCGGCCGCCGGCTGTGGTACCGCCAATCCTACCCGCTGCTGCGCCGCGCCGCCCGGGGCGAGGACAGTGCGTCCCTCGGCCTGGCGCCGGACACCACCCCGAACCCCTGATCCGGAGACACCCCCCGCATGCCGATTGAAAAAGACAAGGTCGTCACCCTGCACTACACCCTGATCGACGCCGACAACGACCTGACCCTGGAAAAAAGCAGCGCCGACGCGCCGATGGTCTACCTGCACGGCGCCGGCAATATTCTCGCCGGCCTGGAGCAGGCTCTGGAAGGCAAGGACAGCGGCGACCGCCTCACCGTCTCCCTGGACCCGGAGCAGGCCTACGGCCGCCGCGACGAGTCGCTGCGCCAGCGCCTGTCCGCCAAGTACCTCAAGCACGCCGGCAAACTGAAACCCGGCAAGATCGTGCGGGTGCAGACCGAGCAGGGCCCGCGCATGGTGACGGTGCTCAAGGTGGGCCTGAAAACCGTGGACGTGGACGCCAACCACCCGTTTGCCGGGCGGCCTCTGCGTTTCGAACTGGAAGTGATCGATGTGCGTGACGCGGACGCGGACGAAAAAGCCCACGTCCACGTGCACGGGCCGGGCGGACACGCCCACTGACGTCTAAAGGTGCTACTGTTGGCGGCCAATCAAACACTGCGGGGCGATGAAGCATGCCGGAATACAGCTATTGGATTATTTTCGGGCTGATCCTGATCATCGGCGAGTTCGTGGTCTCCGGTCTGGTCCTGATTTTCCTCGGGCTGGCGGCGGTGATCGTCGGCGGCCTGGCCTACTTCGGCCTGATTAACGACCTCACCTGGGAAATCACCCTGTTCGCGGTGCTCAGCCTGGCGCTGCTGGCCGGCGCCCGGCGCTTCCTGCGCGACTGGCTGTTCGGCAAGGAGACCCAGGGCCGCACCAGCGACGACAGCGCCGGCCTGGTGGGCGGGCGTGCCACCGTCGAGGCGGACTTCGTCGACGGTGTCGGCTCGGTGCGCTACCGGGGCGCCCGCTGGCAGGCGCAATCGGACCAGCCTTTGAAAGCCGGCCAGATGGTACGCATCAGCAAACACGAAGGACTCTGGCTCACGGTTCAGGCCTGGTCCGATACTTCTTCCACGGACCAAGAAAAGGACTCTGAACAATGATGGGACTCATTATTCCCGCCCTGCTCGCGCTGGCGGTGATCACGCTGCTGTTCATGACGGTACGCATCGTGCCGCAACGGCAAATTTACGTGGTGGAACGGCTCGGCAAGTACCGCACCTCCCTGGAGGCCGGCCTGCACATCCTGATGCCCTTTATCGACCGCGTCGCCTACCGTCACTCGCTCAAGGAAATCGTCCGCGACGTGCCGCGCCAGAGCTGTATCACCAAGGACAATATCGAAGTGTCCGTGGACGGCGTGATGTATCTGCAGGTGGTGGACGCCAAGGCGGCGAGCTACGGCGTCGACGACTACGTGATGGCGTCGCAGCAACTGGCGCAGACCACCCTGCGTTCGGTGATCGGCAAGATCGACCTGGACAAGACCTTCGAGGAACGCGGCGAGATCAACATGGAAGTGGTCAAGGCCGTGGACGAGGCCGCCCAGCCCTGGGGCGTCAAAGTGCTGCGCTACGAAGTGGCGGACATCAACCTGCCGGCCTCGATCAAGGACGCCATGGAGAAACAGGTGCGCGCCGAGCGGGAGCGCCGTGCGGTGGTGGCGGAATCCGAGGGCGACCGGCAAGCCGCGATCAACCGATCCGAAGGTGACCGCCAGGCGGCCATCAACCGCTCCGAGGGTGAGAAGCAGGAAATGATCAACATTTCCGAAGGTGAGAAGCTCAAGCAGATCAACGAAGCGGAAGGCCGTGCCCGTCAGATCGAGCTGCTGGCCCAGGCCACCGCCACCGGTCTGCGTGAAGTGGCCCTGGCGGTCAAGGAAGACGGCGGCGACGAAGCGGTGAGCCTGCGCATCGCCGAGCAGTATGTGGCCGCGTTCGAAAAACTGGCCAAGGAATCCACCACCCTGTTGCTGCCTTCCAACCTCAGCGACGTGGGCGGCACCGTCGCCGGCCTGCAGAAAATTCTCAAAAAGATCGACGCCACCGCGCCCTGATAGAAAGGTAATGTTCCATGCCACGTCATTTTGAAAACGCCGAAGGTCTTTGTCAGCAACCCGACGCGGAAACCCAGCGTTATCTGTTCAACCAGACCATGCTGCGAATCAAGGATCCGAAAGTCAGCCTGGACTTCTACACCCGGGTGCTGGGCATGCGCCTGGTGCGCAAACTGGATTTCCCGGAAATGAAATTCAGCCTCTTTTTCCTCGCCTATCTGGGCGACGAAGAAGCCGCCCGGGTACCCGAGGATGACGCCAAACGGCTCACCTACACCTTCGGCCGCGAAGCCATGCTGGAACTGACCCACAACTGGGGCAGCGAGGACGACCCGGACTTCCAGTACCACAACGGCAACGACGAACCCCAGGGCTTCGGCCATATCGGTGTCACCGTCCCCGACGTGTACGCCGCCTCACAACGGTTCGAAAAACTTGGCGTCCCGTTCGTGAAAAAACCGGACGACGGCAAAATGAAAGGCCTCGCCTTCATCAAAGACCCGGACGGCTACTGGATCGAAATTATCCAGGCCGACATGATGGAAAAGCAGCAGAAAGGTTAGCAGAACTTCTGGGGAGGGATGGGGGAGCGGGCCATGCCCGCTCCCACCATTCCTGGGTTACAACTCCGGGGTAAAGGTCGGCGCCACCCGCGGCTGGAACTGCTCCTGATAGGCGTACGCCAGCTTGATCAGGGTCTCCTCATCAAACTCGCGGCCCAGCATCTCCATGCCCACCGGCATGGCCGGCTCCAGGTCTTCCGCCATGCCGGCCGGCATCACCAGCGCCGGGAACAGCGAGAACGGGCTCAGACGGTTGTTGCTGCCGGCGGAGGGACTGTTGCCCAGATCGCCGGCCAGACCGGTGATGGCCGGGTAGAGCAGCACATCGTAGGCTTCGCCCAGCGGATTACCGTCCACGTCCAGATTATCCAGCGCCCGCATCAAACGTTCGCGTACGAACACCGGCCGTTCAATCGTGTTCTTTTCGTACACCACCCGTTGCTCGTCGGTCAGGTTGTTCAGGTCGATGCCGCCCCGGAACTCAAGGCCGGACTTGTAGCTGTCGAGGTAACCGCCGCTGGCGACCAGCTCGTCATAATCGAGGATGTGGCCGTCCATGGTGTTCGGCCAGCTGTTGAGGTATTCCTCCAGGTCGTGGCGGAATTCGTAGCTGGACATGGACTGGTAGTCGCCGAGGATGGTGCCGAGGTCGTCGATGGTCACGTCTTCCACCACGGCGCCGGCGGCTTCCATGTTGGCGATCGCCTGATCCATCACCGCCAGCACGCTGTCGTTGGTGCCGAAAAGATCACGGACCACGCCGATGCGCGCGCCGTCCAGACCGTCGGCGTCGAGGAATTCGGTGTAGGTTTCCGGCACGCCGGTAACCTGCTCATATTCCTCTTCGTTGTTGATCAGGCGGGCGTCGATTTCAAAGCTGACCCGCTGGTTGCTGGCCGGTGAGGTGTCGAAGCCGACCATGGCGTCCATCAACAACGCACAGTCTTCCACGGTACGGCACATGGGCCCGCCGGTGTCCTGCCAGGTGGCCAGCGGCATGATGCCGTCCAGGCTTACCAGACGCAGGCTGGGACGAATGCCGACCAGACCGTTCAGGCTGGAGGGCACGCGCACGGAGCCGCCGGTGTCGCTGCCGGTACCCAGCAGGGCCAGGCTGGCGGCGATGGCGGTGCCGGTGCCGGTGGACGAGCCGCCGGAGCCCTTGGTCAGATCGTAGGGGTTTTTGACCAGGCCGCGCACCGAGCTTTCGCCACGGAAACCGAACGCGAATTCATCCATGTTCGCCTTGCCCAGCACAATGGCGCCGGCCTCGCGCATCCGGCGCACCGTGTAGGCGTCCCGGGTGGGCTGATTGTACTGGAACGCCAGCGCACCACCGGAGGTGGGCATCTGCTCCGTATTGAAGTTGTCCTTGGGCAGAACCGGCACGCAGTACAGCGGGCCATCAATGCCGGTGACCGCGAAGTTCAAATCCTTTTCCCGGGCGTCGATGATCGCCTCCGGGTTGATCGCCACCACGCTGTTCAGTTCGGTGGTGGAGCCGGTGTCGTCATAGGCTTCGATACGGTCAATGTAACCCTGAACCACTTCCTCACAGGTAACGCCACCGGTTTCCAGAGAGGTATGCAGATCGGCGACGGTCGATTCAACAAACGAAAACGCGACGCCATCGTCGCCACCGGACGGCGGTGTGCCCGCATCGTCGGACGAAGAGGATGAGCCGCCGCAACCGCTAAGCAGCGCTGCGAGCACCGCGGAGCCCACCAGTAATTTGGGATCAAACATGAACATTCCTCAGGCAGAATCAAGACAAGGCACCCCATAGAAGGAGGCCGTAAAACACAACAAAAAGCGGGCGTCCGGGCAGAGGATCGGAAACGCCCGAAGCAATTGCATCAAGAAACATGCCAGAGTTTGGAAAGGCTTTAGCGGCGCGGTTTTACAAGAAGGGATAGAACTTTCAGGGCAATAAAACAGGTAAAATTAGATGTATTTTGGTGCACGGAATGCCCCGTTCGGAGGCTCCGGTCAGGACAGCAGCGTCCATAGCGAAGCGAGCAACGCCACCGGCGCGGTTTCCGCGCGCAGCACCCTTTCGCCGAGCGCAAAGCCGTGGAAGCCCGCCTGCCGGGCGGCCGCCAGTTCGTCGTCGGAGAAGCCGCCTTCCGGGCCGGTGAGCAAGGCGATGTCGGTGGCGTCGCGCACCGCGCCGGCATCCAGCGCCCGTTCGCCGGGATGGGCGATCAACTTCAGGCCCCGAGCCTGTTCCATGAAGGTGTTCAGAGGCATAACGCCGTCCACCACCGGCGGCCGATTCAGCCCGCACTGTTCGCAGGCGCTGATTACCACCTGCCGCCAGTGCTCCAGCTTCTTGTTTTCACGGTCGCCCTTGAGGCGCACTTCGGTGCGCTCGCTCTCCAGTACCCGGATCGCCGCCGCGCCCATTTCCACCGCTTTCTGAATCGCGAAGTCCATGCGGTCGCCTTTGATCAGCGGCACACCCAGGGTCACCGGGCGGGGCGCGGTACGGTCGATGTCCACGAAGGTGTGCGGCAGCACGGTGACGGTTTTCTTGTCCACCGCTTCCAGGGTGGCGGACCATTCACCGCCTTCGCCGTTGAACAGGGTGAGAGGGTCGCCGGGACGCATGCGCAGCACCTTGCCGATATGATGGCTGGCCTGCGGGCCCAGCTCGGCGGCGTGGCCGGCCTGGAAAGGTTGCGGATCAAAGAAGCGACGGCTCATGGGTTTCGGTCCTGGTCAGCGGGGACGAAGCAGGCGTGAAAGGCTAACATAGGCGGCCGTTGATTCACTGGACAGAGACTCCCAACCCATGGGCGAAATCATTCCGGCCGCCTTCCAGCCGCCGGCCTGGCTGCGCTCGGCGCACCTGCAGACAATGTGGTCGACCTTCTTCCGGCGCCCCGAGCCGCTCAGCCGGCGCCGGGAAACCCTGCCGCTGGCGGACGGCGACCATCTGCTGCTGGACTGGGCCGGGCCGGCGCCGGAAACCGGCGCCTTGAGAGTGTTGCTGCTGCACGGCCTGTCCGGTTGCAGCGACTCCCATTATATTCGCGGCACCCAGGCGCGGCTGGCGGCGCTGGGGATCACCTCGGTGGCGATGAACTCGCGCGGCGCGGCGGCGCCCAACGACACCGCCCTGTGCGCCCACGCCGGCGAGATCGAGGACCTGGACGCGGTGATCCAGGCGCTGCGCCGGCGCGACCGGCACGGCCCGCTGATCGCCATGGGCGTGTCCCTGGGCGGCAGCCGCGTGCTCAACTGGCTGGCGCGGGCGGACGACGGTTCACTGAGCGCGGCGGTGGCGGTGTGCAGCCCGCTGCGCCTGGATCTGTGCGCCAACCGCATGGACCAGGGCCTGTCGCGGATCTACCGGCGCCACCTGATCACCAATCTGCTGGCCACGCTGAAACGGCAGCGGCGGCACCTGGAGCGGGTCGATCCGGCCCAGGCGAAGCGGCTGGCGGCGCTCAACCTGCGCGGCATCCGGTCGTTCTGGACCTTCGACGAACGGGTGATCGCACCGCTCTACGGTTTTCGCGGTGCCGCCCACTACTACGCCGAAGCCTCCGCCGGGCCGCGCCTTCGGGCGATCCGCACCCCGACCCTGATGATCCAGGCCGAGGACGACCCCTTCATGACCCCGGCGATGCTGCCGGCCCTTGGCGAGCTGGGCCCCGGCGTCACCCTGGAACTCTCTTCCGGCGGCGGCCATGTGGGCTTTGTCGGCGGCCGTCCCCGGCACCCCGAATTCTGGCTGGAGCAGCGGCTGGCGGCGTTCGCCAGCGGCTTTCTGCCGGTCTAGCCCGCCGGCGCCAACAGCAGGGTCAGCAGGGCGCCCAGCCCGCCGGCCACCAGCAGCGCCGCCGCCGACAGCGGCCAGTTCCAGCGCAGCGCGCCGACCCGCGCCGGATAGCCGGTGAGGCGCTCGAGCAACAGGGCATTGGCGGAATAGGGCGTGCCGGCGATGGTCACGCCCCAGCCGCACACCATCGCCAGCGCCAGGCCCAGGGCCGCGCCCTGCGGCCAGATCGGCGCCAGCACGCCGCCCACCAGGGCGCCGGTGACAATCGGGTTGAAGCCGACCAGCCCGGCGACGAAAAACAGCCAGGGCACCAGCAGCGCGGCCAGCGGATACCCCCAGACCGGCAGCACGAAATCCGCGCCCAGCCCGCGCGCCGCGAAGGTGCTCACCAGCGCCCCCAGAAAGGCGGAGCCGCCGACGATCACCAGCTCGTTGGTGACCGGCGCCAGGGACGGCAACGACGGGCGGTGCCGCCGCCAGCGCTCCACCAGCAGCCCCAGCACCACGGTGGCCAGACAGCTCAGGGTCACCGCCCGGGAATAGCTGAGCCCGGCGAGACCGCTCAATCCGAAGGTGGCGGCGCAGATAGCGGCGATCACCGCGGCGAACCGCAGCCAGGGCGCCCATCCCGTGGACGGTGCCGGCTCACCGTCGGCGGCGGCCGGCTCCGGGTCGCGCAGAAGCGCGCCGCCCAGCAGGTACAGCAACGCCAGCGGCAGGCTGCAGGCAATCAGCTGCCAGCCCGGCAGGTCGGGCAGGAAGGTGAGGGTCACCACCACCGAAATCGACAACGGCGAGCAGATCGGCGAGGCGCCGAAGCCGCGCAGGGTGGCGCGGGCGGCGTTGCGGGTGACGGCGGAATCGCCGCGCTCGCTGATGCGGCCGCCCACCAGGGCGCCCACCACGCCCACCGAGCCGAAATTCAACGGCACCGACAGGAAGGCCGTGCCCAGGGAAAGGCTGAAGTAGCGGCCCAGAGGCCGGCCCGCGAACAGGCTGCCGGAGATCCGGCCCAGATCCGGAAAGCGGCCCAGCACCGAGGACAGCAACATCACGGTGAGAATCAGCGCGGTCAGCCGGGTCATGGCGTCGGCGGCGTCGATCAGCACCACCGGGCCGTCCGGCAGGGCCAGCACGGCGGCGACGACGACCAGCACAAAGATCGCCCGCGCCATCCGGCGCAGGTCGCGCCAGCCCAGCACGATGGCCGCGAACACGGCGGCGGCGCCCACCACGCCGGCACCGGGCAGCGGCGCCAGCACCCCCGCCGCCAGCGCCAGCCAGGCCAGCGCCGAGCGGGGCCGGGCCAGAGCGGTGACCGGCGCCGTCATGCGCGCCGCGCCGGTGGCGCCTCCGCCGCCGCGAACAGCAGGTCCATGGTGGTGTCGCCGGTGCGGAACTCCTGCTTCATGGCGTCCAGATGATCAAGCGCCTCGCCGCGCAAGTAGGGCGCCTCCAGACAGATAATCTGGTAGATGCCCTGGCGCAGCAGGGTGCGGTCCAGCGCCTCGTCGCCGGTGGCGTCCGGGTTCAGGCCGTGGGTGAAACCGGGCCACGACGCCGCCAGCACCCAGGTGTTGACCAGCAGGCCGCGCAGCTCTTCGTCGCTGGCCTCGATCAGACCGCTGTCGCGCAGGCTGCGGTAGATCACCAGGCCGCGCTCCAGGCTGTCCTGGACGAACACCTTGTAGCGCCGGCGCAGCTCCGCGTCCTGGTGGAGAAAGTGGGCCAGGTCCCGGTGCAGGAAGCGGGCCTGCCACATGGACTCCAGGATGCCCTCGAAATAGCGCATCTTGTCCTGCCAGGTGAGCGGCCCTTCCGGCACCGTCAGCAGATCGCGGATCTGCTCCTGGTAGCGTTCGAACAGCGCCGCCACGATCGCCGCCTTGTTGCGGTAGTGGTAGTAGAGGTTGCCCGGGCTGATGCCCAGACCCTCGGCGATGTGGTTGGTGGTGACGTTGCGCTCGCCGGCACGGTTGAACAGGTTCAGGGCGGTATCCAGGATGCGCGTTTTCGTGTCGGTCATAACGGGCCAAATCAAAGCGTACTGCGGGGACGATGAAACAGTCTGTTGACTCCTAGAGTAATTACTCTAAAAATCGAGGACAGTCTAATAAACAAACGCCCAGGGAGGCGCATTATGGTCGCCGAGATCAAAGAACTCCAAACCGAGCATGCGCAGATCGAGCGCATGAAGCGCATTTTCGCCGCCCAGAAAGCGGCGTACCGCCGCCAGCCCTACCCCACCGCCGAGCAGCGCCATGAGCATATTCAGCAGCTCAAGCCGATGCTGCTGGACAACATGGACGCCTGGGTGGAGGCGCTGAACGCCGACTTCGGCAACCGCTCCGCCGACGAAACCAAGCTGGCGGAAATGCTCACCAGCGTGGAAGGCATCAAGTACCACGCCAAGCATCTGCGCAAATGGATGAAGCCCTCCAAGCGCAAGGTCGGCGCCGCCCAGTGGCCGGGCAAGGTGTGGGTGGAATACCAGCCGCTGGGCGTGGTGGGCATTATCGTGCCCTGGAACTACCCGCTGTACCTGGCCATCGGCCCGATGCTGGCGGCGCTGGCCGCCGGCAACCGGGTGATGATCAAGATGAGCGAATCCACGCCGCGCACCGGCGAACTGCTCGAGGAACTGATCGGCAAGACCTTCGCCGAGGACCACGTGGCCGTGGTCAACGGCGAAGTGGACGTGGCGGCGGCGTTCTCCAGCCTGCCGTTCGACCACCTGCTGTTCACCGGCTCCACCACCGTGGGCAAGCACATCATGCGCGCCGCGGCGGAGAACCTGACCCCGGTGACCCTGGAGCTAGGCGGCAAGAGCCCCTGCATCATCGGCGAGGATTTCCCGATGAAGGACGCGGTGGAACGCATCGCCTTCGGCAAATGCCTGAACAGCGGCCAGACCTGCGTGGCGCCGGACTACATCATGGTGCCGGAACATCGGGTGCGGGAATTCGTCGACGCCTGGAAAGCCCAGGTCACCGAGCTCTACCCGACGCTGCGCGACAACCCGGACTTCACCAGCATCATCAACGAGCGCCAGTACCGCCGCCTGAACGGCTATCTGGACGACGCCCGTGAAAAAGGCGCCGAGGTGATCACCATCAACCCGGCGGACGAGAACCTGGACGGCAGCCGCAAGATCCCGCACACCCTGGTGCTCAATGTCACCGACGACATGAAGATCGCCGAGGACGAAATCTTCGGCCCGCTGATGCTGGTGGTGCCCTACAAGACCCTCGACGACGCCATTGATTACGTCAACGACCGGCCGCGCCCGCTGGCGCTCTACTACTTCGACTGGAACGCCCGCAACGGCGAGCACGTGCTGCACCACACCCATTCCGGCGGTGTCTGCCTGAACGACACCATCACCCAGGTGGGCGTGGACGACATGCCGTTCGGCGGCGTCGGCCCCTCCGGCATGGGTCACTACCACGGCCCGGAGGGCTTCCTCACCTTCTCCAAGGCCAAGGGCGTGTACAAGAAGGGCAAGATGAACGCCACCAAGCACATCCTGCCGCCCTACGGCCGTGGCATGCATAAGTTCATCTACAAGTTCATGTTGAAGTAAAAACCGCTGACATAACCGGCGCCCCGTCCGTCAGGGCGGGGACGGTCCGCCAGCCAACAACAAGAAGACAGGCCAGCCGAGGATCCGTGAATGGACCAGGACAACATGCCAGGCTCCGGCGTCGACCGCCGGGGCTTTCTGAAACTCAGCGTCTGGGGCGGGGCGGCACTGGCCGTCGGCGCCGGCGCCAGCACACTGCTTACCGGCTGCAGCTCGGACCCGGGCCCGGCCAGCGGCTACAAACACCTCCGCGATAAAGACGTCACCCTGCTGCGCCCGCTGATGGCGCCGCTGCTGGGCGGCGGTCTGGAGGCGGTGGACGGCGCCGGGCCGGACCAGGCCCTGCAGGCGTTCGACCGCCTGCTGCAGGGCGGCACCGACGGCCAGCGCGGCCAGCTGTTCCAGCTTCTGGATTTACTGCAGCTGGGCGCGGCGCGCTGGTGGATCACCGGCACCTGGGCGCACTTCGAGGAGCAGGGCGACGCGCAACTGCGCGACACCCTCGCCCACTGGGCCAACAACGACGGCGGCTTCCCCAAGCTCACCTTCAAGGGCCTGACCCAGCCGATCGTGATGGCCTGGTACGTTACCCCGGAAGCGGGCCGGACCACCGGTTACCCCGGCCCGCCCGTGGTCGGGTCCGGCACCGCCAGCGCCTGACAGCGCCCGTTCCCCTGACAAAACAATAAGGAGCCGGGTCATGCAGGACCTGTCCACACTTAAGATTCAGAATATCGCCGACCCCTGGGACAACGCCGGGGAAAAATGGAACCTGATCGACGGCGCCACCGTCAGCGACGACCGCACCCTGGAGGCCGATGTGGTGATCATCGGCACCGGCGCCGGCGGCGGGGTGAGCGCGGAGATCCTCAGCGCCGCCGGCCTCAAGGTGATTCTGGTGGAGGCCGGGCGCCTCACCAGCTCCCGGGATTTCAATCTCAATGAGGGCGACGCCTACCGGCAGCTGTACCAGGAGGGCGCCATGCGCGCCACCAAGGACGGCGCCATCACCATTCTGCAGGGCCGCACCGTGGGCGGCACCACGGTGGTCAACTGGACCTCCAGCTTCCGCACCCCCAAGGAAACCCTCAACCACTGGCGTGAGCGCTTCGGCGTCGACAACACCAGCCGCGCGGACCTGGACCCCTATTTCCAGCGCATGGAAAAGCAGCTCGGCATCGAGCCCTGGGCGATGCCCGCCAACGCTAACAACGACGTGATCAAACGCGGCTGCGAAAAACTCGGCTGGGACTGGTCGGTGATTCCGAGAAACGTGCGCGGCTGCTGGAATATCGGCTACTGCGGCATGGGCTGCCCCACCAACGCCAAGCAGTCGATGCTGGTGACCACGCTGCCCGCCGCCATGGAGGCCGGCGCCACCCTGATCCACAGCGCCCGCGCCGACAAGCTGGTGCACGACGGCACCCGGGTCAGCGCGGTGCAGGTGACGCCCCTGAACCACGACCGCAACCCCACCGGCGCCACCGTGACCCTGAAAGCGCCCACCATCATCGCCGCCGGCGGCGGCATCCAGACCCCGGCGCTGCTGCTGCGCTCGGAGGTGCCGGACCCGGACGGCCGGGTGGGCAAGCGCACCTTCCTGCACGTCACCAGCTTCGCCTTCGGCCGCTACGACCGGGAGATCGCCCCCTACTACGGCGCGCCCCAGTCGCTGCACTCGGACCAGTTCACCTTCACCGGCGGCGTGGACGGCCCGATCGGCTACAAGCTGGAGATGATGCCGCTGCACCCCGGCCTCACCGGGGCGCTGCTGGGCGGCTTCGGCGAGCAGGCCCGCGAGCACATCACCGCGCTGCCCAACACCGCCGCCTCCATCGCCCTGATGCGCGACGGCTTCCACGAAGAGAGCCCCGGCGGCACCGTGGAGCTGCGCGACAACGGCGAGCCGGTGCTCGATTACCCGGTCACCGACTATCTGCTCGACGGCGCCCGCCGCAGCCTGTACAGCCAGGTGGAAATGCAGTTCGCCGCCGGTGCCCGGGCGGTGCGGCCCGGCCACATCCGCGCGCCGTTCTATACCAGCTGGGCGCAGGCCCGCGAGGCCATGGCGGACCTCAGCTACCAGGCCCTGGACGTGCCGCTGGGCAGCGCCCATGTGATGGGCGGTTGCCCCATGGGCGACAAGGACCGCGGTCTGGTGGACGCCCAGGGGCGCTACCGCCATCTGGAGAATCTGTATGTGTTCGACGGCTCGGTGTTCCCCACCAGCCTGGGGGTGAACCCTCAGTTGAGCATCTACGGGTTGAGCGCCCGCAACGCCACCGCTCTGGCGGAGCGGCTGCGGGCCTGAATCGTAAACCGAGTTGCGTTATGCTTGGCGCCCGATCTCTGGAGAAAGCGAGCCGAGCATGACCAACCGTGTTGTTTATCCGGGCACCTTCGACCCCATCACCAACGGCCATAAGGACCTGATCGAACGGGCCGCCAGTATGTTTGACGAGGTGGTGGTGGCCATCGCGGCCAGCGAGAAGAAGGGCCCGCTGTTCTCCCTGAACGAGCGGGTCAAGCTGGTCGAAGACAGCATCGGCCATCTGGACAACGTCAAGGTGACCGGCTTTTCCAAGCTGCTGGCCCATTTCTGCCGGGACCAGGAAGCCAATATCCTGCTGCGCGGCCTGCGCGCGGTGAGCGACTTCGAATACGAATTCCAGCTCGCCAACATGAACCGCCAGCTGGCCCCGGAACTGGAAACCGTGTTCCTGACGCCGGCCGAGCATTTGTCCTTTATCTCCAGCTCCCTGGTCCGCGAGATCGCGCTGCTCGACGGCGATGTGCGCAATTTCGTGCCGCCCCATGTGGTGGAAGCGCTGGACCTGAAGAAGCAGCAGCGGGGCGGCTGACCGTTTCTCGCCCCTGATACCCCGTTCGCCAGAAGGAGGCCGCCATGCGCTGGTTTTTCCCGCTTTTGTTGCTGTTCGCCGTCACCGCCCAGGCCGCCGGACCGGGCAAGGCGGCGATCGCCAGTGCCCACCCGCTGGCCACCGACGCCGGCTTCCAGATGCTCGAGCAGGGCGGTAACGCCTACGACGCGGCGGTGGCCGTGGCGGCGGCGCTGTCGGTGGTGGAGCCCTATTCCGCCGGCATGGGCGGCGGCGGCTTCTGGTTGCTGCACCGCGAAAAGGACGACCTGCAAACCATGCTGGACGCCCGCGAGACGGCGCCGGCGGCGGCCACCGAGGACATGTACCAGGACCAGGACGGCCAGGTGGTGCGCGACCGCGCCGTCAACGGCGCCCTGGCGGCGGGCATTCCCGGCCAGGCGGCGGCCTTCGCCTACCTCGCCGAACACTACGGCGAGCTGCCCCTGAAAACCACGCTGGCGCCGGCCATCAAGCTGGCGCGCCAGGGTTTCGAGGTGGAAGACCACTACCGGGCGCTGGCCGGCTACCGCCAGGACGTGCTCAACCGCTACCCCACCGCCGCCTCGGTGTTCCTGGATGACGGCGAAATACCGGCCAACGGCACCCTGATCCGGCAGCCGGATCTGGCCCGGGTTCTGGAGGCCCTGGCCGAGCAGGGGCGAGACGGTTTTTACCAGGGCCCGGTGGCGGAAAAACTGGTACGCGGGGTGCGCGAGGCCGGCGGCATTTGGACAAAACAGGACCTGAACAACTATCGGGTCAAGGAGCGGGCGCCGGTGGTGGGCCACTACCGAGGCGCCCGCATCGTCACGGCCCCACCGCCGTCCGCCGGCGGGCTGGTGATGCTGGAAGCGTTGAACATTCTCAATGAATTCAACGGCGGCGAGATTAGTGAGGACTTACTTCCTCACCTCACCGTGGAAGCCTGGCGGCGCGCCTATCAGGACCGGGGCCGCTATATGGGCGACCCGGATTTTGTTTCCATACCTGTGGATAACCTGTTGAGTAAATCCTACGCCGAGCAGCGGGCCGCCTCCATAAAGCTGGATAAGGCCACCCCCAGCAGCGAGCTGGGCGAACCCGTCGCCACCGGCGAAGGCTTCCATACCACCCACTTTTCGGTGCTCGACGGGGCCGGCAACCGGGTGGCCGCCACGCTCAGTATCAACCTGCCGTTCGGCAGCGGCTTCATGCCCGCCGGCACCGGCGTGATCCTCAATAACGAGATGGACGATTTCTCCGCCAAGCCGGGCAGCCCCAACGCCTATGGCCTGGTGGGCAGCAAGGCCAACGCGGTGGCGCCGGGCAAGCGGCCGTTGTCCTCGATGACGCCCACCTTCGTGGAGTTCGACGACCGGGTGGCGATTCTCGGCACGCCGGGCGGCAGCCGTATCATCACCATGGTGATGCTGGGTGTGCTCGAGGCGGCCAATGACACCCCGGTGGACGACTGGGTGAGCCGGGTGCGCTTTCACCACCAGTTCCTGCCCGATCAGGTTCAGGCGGAACCCGCCTTCCTCGACACCGAAGCGGCGAAAAGCCTGCGCCTGCGCGGCCACGACGTGGTCTCCGTAGACCGCGAGTACGGCAACATGCAGGCGATTCTCTGGCGGCACAAAGACAACAGCGTCACCGCCGCCAGCGACCCGCGCGGCATCGGCGCGGCGCGGGTCGGCGCCGACGCGGACTGACCCCGGTGACGGCCGCCGCGGGGTGTGCTCCACTATGCCCATGGACACCACCTTCGCGGCCCAGACTCTGCACTGCTACCCGCCGGCGCCGGCCCTGCGCGGGCTGGTCAGCCATTACTGGCTGAGCCGCGACGGCGGCGGCGACCGCCACCGGGTGCTGCCGGACGGCTGCGTGGACCTGGTGCTGCGCCTGCGCGACGGCGATGGCGCCTGGCAGGCGTTCGGCACCAGCACCCGGCCATCGGACGTGCCGGTGGAGCCCGGCTGTGTCTATTTCGGTATCCGCTTCCAGCCCGGCCAGAGCCGCCATTTCCTACCCCTGCCCGGGCGTTTGCTCACCGACACCGCCCAACCCCTGGCCCGGCCCGCCGGCTTGTCGGCGGAGCGCCTCGCCGAATTGATCGCCCGCCCCGACTCCGCCTTTGCCGTGGACCGGCTGCTTTCCCGGTGGCTCGCCGGGCAGCCGCCCCAACCAAGACGCCTGGACGGGGCGCTGACGCTGCTTTCCCGTGCCGCCCCCGGCGTCACCGTGAGCGCGCTGGCGGCGCGCCTGAACCTGAGCCGCCGGCAACTGGAGCGCGACTTCCTGGAGTGGGTCGGCGTGCCGCCCAAGGTGTTCATGGGCATCCGCCGCAGCCAACAGGCCCTGGCGTTGCTGAGCCGACCGTCACCCGCCGCGCCGCTGGCCGACATCGCCCTGGCCGCCGGCTACGCCGATCAGAGCCATATGACCCGGGAGCTGAAACGCTACCTGGGCGTCACCCCGGGGGCGCCCCGGCTGCCGATGCACGATGTCGCCTTTATTCAAGAGCAGGCCGGCGCGCCGGCCTAGAGTGGGGCTTCTTCTCAAGCCAAAGGAGCAACACGATGAAACTCTGGTCCGGTGTGGTCACCGAGCACTCGCAGGCGTGCCGGGATTTCTACGTGCGCCTGTTTCAGTGCCGGGTGCTGTTCGACAGCGACTGGTTCGTCCTGCTGGAGCTGGGCGGCGGCGAGCTGGGTTTTCTGGCCCCGCAACAGGAGGCCCAGGCGGCGGCGTTTCAACGCCCGTTGCGCGACGGGCAGGGCCTGTGGGTCACCATCGACGTGGACGACGCGGACGCCGAATACCGGCGGCTGCAGGCGTTGGGGGTGCCGATCGAGGTGGCGATCCGCGATGAAGCCTGGGGCGACCGGCACTTCGTCATCCTCGACCCGGCCGGCATCGCCGTGGACGTGGTCCAGCACGGCTAACCATAAAACAACACAATCACCGGCGTCTGGCCTTTTGGAACCTGGGCAAGACGCCGGGGGCCGCTCAGAATCGTTCTTTTTTCAGACACGGAGCGCCCATGGGCCAGCAACGCATCGAAATCGACAAGGAATTTCCGTTCCCGGTCAGCGACCTGTTCAACCACCTCAGTGAGCACGAGAACCTGTCCGCCCTGTTTGCCCCGGCCAAGGTGCGGCGCGTCAAGGAGGGGGACGTGGAGCCCAACGGCGTGGGGTCAGTGCGCCGGCTGTCGCTGCCGCTGACGCCGGCCTTCGAAGAGACCGTCACCGAGTTCGAGCGCGACCGCCGCATCGCCTACCGCATCACCAAGGGCAGCCCGTTGCGCGATCACCACGGGGTGATGGTCTTTTCCGAGACCGCCGGCGGTTCCCGCCTGCACTACACCATTGTCTTCAAGGGCAAGCTGCCGCTGATCGCCGCCGTGATCAAGCCGGTGCTGGACCGCGCCATCCGCAAGGGCCTCAACGACCTGCGGCTTTAAGGGCCCCCGTCGCGGCGGCCGTCGTCACTGCCGGCTTCGAGGAGGGATTCCAGTTCCTCGCGGCCGCGGGCGGAGAGCTCGATCAGTTTGTCGAGCTTGTCGCGGTGGGCGAACTGCTCGCGCAGCAGGCGTTCGTCCACGTCGCGGAAGGTGCGCACCAGGTCGATGGCGGTGGTTTCCGGCATGCCCAGCTGGGCCAGGGTGGTCTGGGCGGCGCGCAGGCTGGAGTCCAGCGTTTCGCGGATGACGTGCTCGACGCCTTCGGCCATCAGGGAATAGGCGTGGTAGCGGTCGCGGGCGCGCACGATCAGGGTGATGTGCGGGAAGTGCTCGCGGATCAGGCGCACGGCGCGCAGCGACGCCTGCACGTCGTCGATCGCCAGCACCATGATGCGGGCGTGCTGCAGCCCGGCGGTGTGCAGCAGGTCGAGCCGGGTGACGTCGCCGAAGTACACCTCGTTGCCGAACCGGCGCACGGTGTCGATGTGGTCCGGGTTGGAGTCCAGCGCGGTGAACGGAATGCGGCGGCTGACCAGGATCCGGCCGATGATCTGCCCGAAGCGGCCGAAGCCGGCCACGATCACCGCCGGCTGGCCGTGCGGCGCGGGCTCGTCCTCGGTGCTGCGGTGGCCGGTCTTGGGCGCCGGCCAGAGCCGCTGGACCAGTTTCAGCAGCAGCGGCGTGGCGGCCATGGAGAGGGCCACCACCAGGTTGAGCCGGGCGATCATCTCCGTCGGCAGCAGGTTGAGCGCCCCGGCCTGGGTGAACAGCACGAAGGCGAATTCGCCGCCCTGGCTGAGCAGCAGGCCGACCCGCAGGGCGTCGCGGCCGCCCACCTTCAAGGCCCGGGCAATGCCGAACAGCACCAGGGTTTTGATCCCCAGCAGGGCCGCGCCCATGGCCAGGATCGACCAGGGGGACGCCGCCAGCAGGCGCAGGTCCATGGTCATGCCGATGGCGATGAAGAACAGCCCCAGCAGCATGCCCTTGAACGGCTGAATATCGGTGTCCAGCTGCTCCCGGTAGGGGGAGTTGGCGAGCAGCATGCCGGCCACGAAGGCGCCCAGACCCATGGAGAGATGCAGGGTTTCCATCAGCTCGGCGGCGCCGAGGACCAGCAGCAGGGCGGTGGCGGTCATCAGCTCCCGGTTGTGCAGCCGCGCCAGCCAGCCCAACCAGGGGTTGAGCAGGTAGCGCCCGGCCAGCCACATCAGGGCCAGCACCAGCACGCCCACCAGCAGGTTGGGCTGGGCGTCGCCGGCGCCACCGCCGGCCAGCACCGGCAGCAGCAACAGCAGCGGAATCACCGCCAGGTCCTGGAACAGCAGAATCGAGAAGGCGTTACGGCCCTGGGGCGTACCCAGCTGATTGGTTTCCACCAGCATCTGTACCGCGAAGGCGGTGGACGACAGCGCCAGGGTGGCGCCGATCGCCAGGGCGGCCGGGCCGGGCTGGCCCAGGGCGAAGAAGAAACCGGTGAGCAGGGCGGCGCTGAACAGCATCTGGCTGGCGCCCAACCCGAGCAACCGCCGCCGCTGCGCCCAGAGCTGCTCCGGGGCCAGCTCCAGGCCGACCAGGAACAGCATCAGCACCACGCCCAGCTCGGCGAAATGCAGCACCGCCTCGGCGCCGGGGATCAGCCCCAGGCCCAGCGGCCCGATGACGATGCCGGCGGCCAGATAGCCGAGAATGCTGCCCAGCCCGAGACGCTGAAACAGCGGCAGCAGCAACACCGCCGCCGCCAGCAACACCAGCGCCTGATTGAAGTAACCACCCATTGTCGATCCCCCACGGCGGGGCGGCGGGTGCCGCCCGCGGTCCTAATCCCAGTTCAGCGGCATGGGTGAAGAGCCGGGGCTCTCCGGTTGCCCGGCGGGCGGCTCCATGTCACCGGTGTCGCCCTGACGGTTGCCCGGCGCGCGCACACGGTCACCGGGGCGCGGTTCGCCGCCGCCCTGGGTGATCCGGGCCACCGCGTAATCCGGGCGCACTTCGATCACCTCCAGGCTGGCCAGGGCGTCGCTTTCCATACGAATGGTGAGCCCGGTCTGCGGGTCTTCCAGGGACTCCACCGGCCGGTACACATTGAGGATAGTGTCCGCTTCCAGGCGGCCCTGGCCGTGGCTCAGGTAGACCCGGTCGCCGTCGCTCTTGAGCACCTGCACCGGGTACAGGGTGTCGGAGGCCGCCGCCGCCAGGGCCCGGGCGATGCGCGGGTAGACCAGGTCGGCGAGCCGCTCCGGATGGTTGCGGTGGTCGAGCTTCTGCCGGCGGGCCAGCTGCCGCACGCTGGCTTCCGACTGCTGCCAGTCGTAGAGGCCGGCCTCCAGCACTTCGCCGCCGGCGGCGTCGATCAGCCGGTAGCGCAGACGCACATAGGGTTCGTACCCCTGGAAGCGGGCGCCGTAGAAGGTGCGCTCGTCGTCGCCGATGTCGAACGCCTCGATGTGACCCACCAGCAGCAGGTCGGCGCCTTTGGTCTTGCCCAGGCGCAGCAGTTCCCGGGGCTCGCCGGCGCCGTCGCGCAGCAGCGCCTGCTCGGCCTCGCGCAGACCCAGGTTGGCGCGGTCGAGCACGCGGAAACGGCCGGACTGGGCGAAGACGTCGATCAGATTGGCGTGCAACTGGCGGCGCACCTCCGCCGCCGGCAGGGTGGTCTCACCCAGGGTGTATTCGCTGGCGTCGCTGGTGAACGGCGCCACCACGATGGCCGGCAGATGGGAGCGGTCCGGGCCCGGCGCCTTCTGGAGCAGCAGCACCGCTTTCACGTCCGCGCGCCACAGGGCGTTGTCTTCCTGGGTGACGGCCGTCACCTCGTAGCTGTCCAGGCTGCCCAGCGTGGGCAGGCGCGGCTCCGCCACCGAGGTGCGGCTGCCGGTCCAGGTGGTGACGTCGCCCTGGCGCTGGATCACCCATTCGCTCACCTGGCGGCGGAAATCCGGGTTCACCGACAGCGTCACGCCGCCGGCCTGGCGCACCGCCGCCACCAGCGCATTGGTGACCGCCTGTTCCGGGTTGTCGCCGTAGCCGCGGGCGGTGACCTCGCGGGTCTGTGCCGCTGAGGCGGTGCCGGCGGCCAGCGCCGCCATCAGCACGAGCAAACAAAAACGCTTGAACATGGTTCCTCTCCCTGGTGCCAGGGTGTTCAGAAGCCGAACAGGCTGCGTTTGCGGGTCTTGCGGATTTCCTTCTCGCCGGACCACTCAATAATGCCGCTCTGGATGTTCAGCAGTTTCAGGGTGAACTTGTAGTAGACATCCTTGGTGCTGTCGTCGCGCTTCACGATCGAGGACAGGTTGCCGTAGAGCATGAACTCGGCGCCGATCTGGCGGCCCATCTGGGCGGCGCTGGCCTGGTCCACCATGCCGGAATCCTGCTGGTACTCCAGTTGTTCGCGTACCCGGTCGACCACGGACATATCCACGAAGCGGAACTTGCCGGAGTTGATCAGCTTGGACTGGATGGTGTCGGTGACGGACTCGGTGTCGATGTGCTCGCTGGTCTTGTTCTTGATGCGATCAACGAACAGTACCGGGCGGCGGTCGCGGGTCATTTCCACGATCGGCGGGAACACCATCATGTCGTCCACCATCTTGGTGGCGATCATCTGCAGATCGGTGGAGCCGAAATCGGCGGTCACCGTTTCACGGGCCTGGGCGTCGCCGTAATCCACCCGGGACGCACAGCCGGAAAGCATCAGCGCCATAGCCAGGGCGAGCAGTGAAAATACGCGAACCATGTGTTTCTCCTTAAGGAACCTGAATGGCGTCCGGGGCGTTATTCGCGCACCCAGATTTCATAACGGACGGCGCTGGGGTTGGGGGCCACCGCCTGGACATTGTTCTGGCTGCGACCGGCCATCACCAGTTGCCGCCAGGGCTGGGATTCCGGAGCCACTTCAAACCCGTCCCGATCGAACCATTTGATCTTGTATTGGAAATCCAGTTCAAATTTCCAGCCGTTTTCCAACGTCGCCTGCACGTACAGCAGGTCGCCGACTTTTTTGTCCTGCAGCGCTTCCACCGAAAGGCGGTTGGCCAGGGTGCTGTTGTTGGAGTACAGGCGCGGTTCGCCGTCGTCGCCGGGGCGGGCCATATTACTGGCGGAACAGCCCGCCAGGACCACCGCCAGCACGACGGCGGCCAGAGCGGTAAACGGAGCTTTCATAACGGGCCCTCCTGAACGGGTAACACGCGGGTTATAAGGCGGCCGGGGGTGGCCACCACGTGAATCACGGTCACGCCCTGTTCCACCACGGGAACCGTCAAACTAGCACCGCCACCGGGTGTGCTCAACTGAAGGCGGTGCTCGCCGAGCGGCAACATCAGGCGGGTGGCCTGGGCGTAGGCGGGCAGGCTCAACCAGCTGCGCAGGTCGGCCTGCTCGCTGACCACATTGAAGATCTGCGTGAGGATGGCGCCCACCGGACCGAAATCGTCGTTGGCTTTCTTCTGCAGATTGTACTTGGTGGTGGCACGCAGCGTCTGCCGCACCAGCATGCCGGGCAGTTGTTCGCGCAAATGGCGCGCGGCCAGCCCGCCCACGTCGGTGAGCACTTCGGTGCGCGCCGTGGTGTCGCCGACGGCCACGGTGAGCGGCGCCGGGCGCGGCTTGTCGGCGGCGCTGTAGGTCGGGAAGGCCACCGCGAAGAGGCCGTGCGGCGTGGGGATCGGCAGGCTCAGCTCGCGGCGGGCGGGCACCAGACCCTGCTCATAGACCACCGCCACCAGGCCCTTGTCGCGTTCCACCCGGCCGTCCTGGGCGCGGGACAGGCGCGCCACATCCTCCTGCAGCATGGCGGAATCCGGGTGGATCTCCAGCGCTTTCTTGTAGTCCACCAGGGCGTCGTTGTATTCGCCGTGGGCCTCCCAGAACAGGGCCGAGAGATAGAAGGTCCAGGCGTTCTGGAAGCTCGCCTTGACCTCGCCGGCGGCGGCGTCCAGGCCGGCGAAGTGGCTGTCGAAATCGGCCGGTTGCACCCCTTCGTCCCGCGCCGCCTCCTGGGCGGCGGCGATCTCGTCATCGCGCCGGTTGGCGGCCGCCCGCTGCTCGTTGGCGGCGGCGCGCAGTTCCACGGCGGTGGCGGTGACGTCGTTCTCACGCCAGTAATTCAGGGCCTGGTAGGCGTGCGCGAAAATGCGCTCGTAGTCCGGCGCCACGTAGGGGCGGGCGTTGTCGTTAACCAGCAGGGCGCCGGTATTGCTCACCAGGCTGGAGGCGCGCAGCCGGGCGGCGGCGTCCGTTTCGTCGTAATGACCGAAGGCGCGGCGAAAGGCGCTCTCGCTGTCTTCGATGGCGCCGCTCAGCTGGCGCACCCGGCCCAGTTCCTGCAGGTAGAGCACGCCGTCCCGGCTGTCGACACCTTTTCTCAGCAACGGGGCGGGCCCGTCCGCCGCCATGTCGGCGGTCCAGGCGCGCGCCTGGGACGGGTAGGGCTGGAACAGGGAGCGGGTGGCGCAGCCGCTCAATAGCACCATGGCCAGCAACAGCGCGACGCCGTTTCTGACCAGCACGTATCCTGGCGGGCTTATTCTCATAGACCGCGGCGCCATAAAAAAACCGGAGCGGGCAAGGTAGCCCGGCTCCGGCTTATTGTCGAGACGCTAGAACAGCACGCGGGTACGGATGGTGCCTTCGATGGTGCGCAGCTTTTCCAGGGCCAGTTGGCTGTAGCCCTTGTTCACGTCGATCACCACGTAGCCGATCTCTTCATTGGTCTGCAGGTACTGGCCGCAGATGTTGATGTCGTTCTCGGAGAACACGGTGTTGATCTGGGTGAGGATGCCGGGAATGTTGCGGTGGATATGCAGCAGACGGTGCATGTCCGGGTGCGACGGCAGGGCCACCTCCGGGAAGTTCACCGCGCTCAGGGTGGAGCCGTTGTCGGAGTAGCGGATCAGCTTCTCGGACACTTCGGTGCCGATGTTTTCCTGGGCCTCATGGGTGGAACCACCGATGTGCGGGGTCAGGATCACGTTGTCGAATTCGCGCAGCGGGCTGATGAACTCGTCGTCGTTGCCCTTGGGCTCTTCCGGGAACACGTCGATGGCGGCGCCGAGCAGGTGCTTGTCGCGCAGCGCGGCGGCCAGCGCCTCGATGTCCACCACCTTGCCCCGGGCGTAGTTGATCAGATAGCTCTTGGGCTTCATGGCGCGAATCTGCTCTTCGCGGATCATCCAGCGGGTGGCGGCGGTGTCCGGCACGTGCAGGCTGACCACGTCGGCCAGGCCGAGCAGGTCATTGAGGCTGCCCACCTGTTCCGCGTTGCCCATCGGCAGCTTGGAGACCACGTCGTAGAAGTACACCTTCATGCCCATGGATTCCGCCAGCACCGAGACCTGGGCGCCGATGTTGCCGTAGCCGACGATGCCCAGCTTCTTGCCGCGGATCTCGTAGCTGTCCTTGGCGGATTTCAGCCAGCCGCCGCGGTGGGCCACCGCGTTCTTTTCGGGAATGCCGCGCATCAGGTTGACGGTGTGAGCGATCACCAACTCCGCCACCGAGCGGGTGTTGGAGTAGGGCGCGTTGAACACCGGAATGCCGCGCTTGAGGGCGGCCTTCAAATCCACCTGGTTGGTGCCGATACAGAAACAGCCCACGCCGATCAACTTTTCGGCGGCCTGGAAGACCTCCTCGGTGAGCTGGGTGCGCGAGCGGATGCCGACAAAATGGGCGTCCTTGATGGCGTCCTTGAGGTCGTCGCCGGTGAGCGCGGTGGGCAGAAGCTCCACGTTGCTGTAGCCGTGCGCCTTCAGATTATCCACCGAGTTCTGGTGGACGCCCTCGAGCAGGAGGATGCGGATCTTGTCCTTCTCAAGAGAAGTGTTGGCCATGGGTGGTCTCTGTAGCGGGTTAAATGGGCGCGTATGGTATCATAGCCCGCCCCGGATGAGACCCATTCCGGAGCCCCCGTGCACATGTTGAATGCTCAAGTTGACTTGAAGACCTTTGGAGTTGCCGATGACCTCCCTCGCCCACGCCGCCCTGGACCAGCTCAGCGCGCTTCTTGGCAAGCGCTGCCTCACCGATCCGGACAGCGCCCAGCGCTACGGGGTGGACTGGACCAAGGTCTGGGCGCCGGCGCCCAGCGCCGTGGTGCTGCCGGAAACCACCGAAGAAGTGCAGCAGATCGTGGAGATCGCCAATGAACACGGCCTGCACCTGGTGCCCTCCGGGGGCCGCACCGGCCTGTCCGCCGGGGCGGTGGCCGCCAACGGCGAGCTGGTGGTGGCGTTCGACCGGATGAACCGGGTGCTCGACTTCAACGAGTACGACCGGTCGGTCACGGTGCAGCCGGGGGTGGTCACCCAGCAGCTGCAGGAATTCGCCGACAGCAAGGAGCTGTTCTACCCGGTGGACTTCGCCTCCGCCGGCTCCAGCCAGATCGGCGGCAACATCAACACCAACGCCGGCGGCATCAAGGTGATCCGCTACGGCATGACCCGGGACTGGATCACCGGCCTCAAGGTGGTCACCGGCCGGGGTGAACTGCTGGACCTCAACAAGGGCCTGATCAAGAACGCCACCGGCTACGACTTCCGCCACCTGTTCATCGGCTCCGAAGGCACCCTGGGCTTCGTGGTGGAAGCCACCGTGAAGCTGGCCCGCCGGCCCAAGGACCTCACCGCCCTGGTGCTGGGCGCGCCCGGTTTCCGCGAAGTCATGAAAGTGCTGCACGCGTTTCAGAAGGACATTGATCTGACCGCGTTTGAGTTCTTTTCCGATAAGGCCATGGCCCATGTGCTCGAGCACGGGGTGGCCAAACCCTTCGACAGCGATTGTCCGTTCTACTGCCTGCTGGAATTCGAGCAGCTTTCCGAACACACCGGCGAACGGGCCATGGAGATTTTCGAGCACTGCGTGGAGCAGGGCTGGGTGCTGGACGGGGTGATGAGCCAGTCGCTGGGCCAGCTGGAACAGCTGTGGCAGTTGCGCGAACGTATCTCCGAATCGATCGCGCCGCACACACCCTATAAAAACGATATTTCCGTGACCGTCTCCAAGGTGCCGGATTTCGTCGAGGACGTGGACAAAGTGGTGCAGGACGCCTACCCGGATTTCGAGATCGTCTGGTTCGGGCATATCGGTGACGGCAACATGCACCTGAATATTCTCAAGCCGGCGGACCTGCCCAAGGAAGATTTTTTCCGCCAATGCGGCGATGTGTCCAAATGGGTGTTCGAGATCGTGCAGAAGTACGACGGCTCGATTTCCGCCGAGCACGGCGTGGGCATGACCAAGAAGCCTTATCTGTCGTATTCCCGCAGTGAAGAGGAAATCGCTTATATGAAAGCGGTGAAAGCGGTTTTCGATCCCAACAACGTGATGAACCCCGGAAAATTGTTCGATGTTTGATGCCCACACGCTGAAAGCGCGACCGGAATCCGCCTACGTTCATCGCTGGATCGACGGCTCGCCCATGGAAATGCCGCTGGGCAAGTGCGTCTGCGTGGGAAGAAACTACGCGGAGCACGCCCGCGAGCTGGGCAATGACGTGCCCGAGGAACCTCTGCTGTTCATGAAACCGGCCACCGCCCTGTGCAGCCTGCACGAACCGCTGGTGCTGCCCCAGGGACAGGGCCCGGTGCACCACGAGGTGGAAATGGTGGTGATGATCGGTGAGCGCCTGAGCGGCGAAACCGACCTGGAAACCATTCGCTTCGCCATCGCCGCCTACGGGGTCGGCCTGGATCTGACCCTGCGTGACTTGCAGAGCCGGCTAAAGGAAAAAGGCCATCCCTGGGAACGGGCAAAGGGTTTCGACGGCGGCGCACCGGTGTCCGGGTTTATCGACGCCCGCGGCATTTCAGTGCGGCAGAATCTGGAAGTGTCTCTGGAAGTGAACGGCGAAAGCCGCCAACACGGCCATACCGGGCAGATGCTGTTCCCGACCTTTGAACTGATCGCACAGATCAATCAGGTGTTCACGCTGGAGCCCGGCGACCTGATCTTTACCGGCACGCCGGCCGGGGTCGGCCCGCTGGCCTCCGGCGACAAGCTCACTGCCCGGCTGGGCAATATCCTGCAGGTGTTCACCCGCGTGGCCTGACGCCGGCCCGTGCCAGTGAGGCGCCTGGTTTACTCAGGCGCCGATGTCTTCGTCGGTGTTGTCCTTGTCGAATTTTTCCACCGGGCTGTCTTCATCGCACTGCGGTTCGTGCATGAAGGTGTTGGTCACGTCCACCACACCCAGATGTTGGATGGTGCGGCGGCCGATCAGCACCGGATAGATCATGTCGCTGCGGTTTTCCAGGCTGAACTGCTCTTCGTGCACGGTATCGCCGAAACAGATTTCCATCAGCACCACCGGACGGCGCTCTTCACCACCGGCACCGCGAATAATCACATCGCGATAGAGCGGGCGCTCGAACTTGCGCGACACTTTTTCGTCTTCGTCCTGGTCTTCCACGTTCACTTCAAAGCGCACCCACTCCTCGCCGTCTTTTTCAAAACGTTCAATGTTGCGGGCGTGCAGGGAAGACGTGAGGGCACCGGTGTCGAGTTTGCTTTTCACTTTCACGCCCCAGGGTTCCAGCGTGGCGTTTTCGATCCAACCGAACACATGCTGAATTTCCACATTGCTCGCGTGGCTGGCCGTGAAGGTGAAAAGCAGACTCAGAGCTATCAGAATACGTCGCATGGTTATCCTCTTTAATCGTATCGGTTCTTGGATCCTGAGACCCGGGCGGATCACGGGCGTTCCCGTAACCCGAGCACCCGACGCCGCATGTCCTGCGACGCCACCTGGTCGGCGGTTACCGCTTCGCCCACGTTGAGCTTCACGCGGGACCAGAAACGCTTCGGCAGCCGGGTCAACGCCGGGCCGCCCTTGTGGCTGAAGAAGCTACCCCATAGACCGGAGAGTGCCATGGGAATTACCGGAACCCGATTTTCATTTACAATTTTTTCCATCCCGGTTTTGAATTCCGCCAGCTCACCGTCCCGGGTCAGCTTGCCTTCCGGGAAGATGCACACCACCTGGCCGTCCGCCAGTTCCTCGTTGATGCGCTCGAACGCCTGCTGGTAAATCTCCGGATTACGCTCCTTGGAATCGATCGGAATCGCCTTGCCGGTCCGGAAGATATAGTTCATCAACGGCAAATCGTAGATCGGCTTGGCCATCACGAAACGCACCGGCCGGCGCACGGCGCCGCCCAGCAGCAACGCATCCACATAGCTGACGTGGTTGCACACCAGCAGGCAGGGGCCTTCGTCCGGAATGTTCTCCATGCCCTGTTCCTTGATGCGGTACAGCACATTGGTGAGCATCCACACCAGCAGGCGGATCAGGAACTCCGGCACCCGGGTGTAGATGTAGGCGGCCACCAGCACATTGGCCAGCGACAGCACCAGGAAGAACTCCGGTACGGTGAGATTGAGCACGCCGACCAGCACGATACCCGCCACCGCCGAACCCACCATGAACAGGGAATTGAGAATATTGTTGGCGGCGATGATGCGCGCCAGATGGCTGGGGTTGGAACGCTGCTGGATCAGCGCGAACAGCGGCACGATATAGAAGCCGCCGAACACCCCGATGCCGAGCAGATCCACCATCACCCGCCAGCCGGCCGGCTGTTGCAGGAAGGCGGCGATGTCCACCGACACATCCTTGGGCAGGCCGGCGTAGGAGAAGAACAGGTCAATGCCGAAGGCGCTCAGGCCGATCGAACCCAGCGGCACCAGGCCCAGCTCCACGCGGTGGCCGGACATTTTCTCGCACAGGTAGGAGCCCAGCCCGATGCCCACGGAAAAGGTGCCCAGCAGCAAGGCATAGAGGCCGTCGGTGCCGAGCAGATAGTCGTCCACGTAGACCTTGAGCTGGGTGGTGTAGGCGGCGCCGAGAAACCAGAACCAGCAAATGCCCAGCACGCACATCCACACCGATTTCACCTCCCGTGCGTAGCCGACGATATGCCAGGTTTCCCGCCACAGATTCCAGTTGATCTTCATCCCCGGGTCGGCGGCCGGCGCCTTGGGAATGCCACGGGCGGCCAGATACCCCAGCGCCGCCAGGCCCACCACCACCGCGGACACGATCAGCGGGTCGGCGGCGTCCATTTTCAGCAGCACCCCGGAAATCGAGCCGAGCAGAATCGCCAGAAAGGTGCCCATTTCCACCAGAGCGTTGCCGGACACCAGCTCCCGGGACGGCAAGTGCTGGGGAATGATCGAGTACTTGATGGGGCCGAAGAAGGTGGACTGCAGGCCCATGCAGAACAGCACCGCCAGAAGGAAATAGACGGCGTTGAAGAAAAAGCCCACCGCCGCGAACGTCATGATGAAGATTTCCACCAGCTTGATGCGCCGCACCAGCATGGCCCGGTCGTACTTGTCGGCGAGCTGCCCGGCCAGCGCCGAGAACAGGAAGAACGGCAGGATGAACAACGCCAGGGCCACGTTGTTCAGGGTGTTCACCTCGGTGCCGGCGACCACCCCGGAGGCGATCAGCAGAATCAGCGCCTGGCGGAACACGTTGTCGTTGAAGGCACCCAGAAACTGGGTAAAGAAAAAAGGCCCGAAGCGGCGTTTTACCAGCAGTGAAAAAACACTGGTACTCATGGCGTCTCTCCGTGTCGCGGGGCACCGCCCCGGTGAATGGGTGCCCCCGGCCGGTGGCCGATCACACGGGCGGGATTGCCGGCGACGATGGTCCAGGCGGGCACGTCGCGGGTGACCACCGCCCCCATGCCCACCACCGCGTGGTCGCCGATGGTGACGCCGTCGACCACGCCCACCCGGGCGCCCAGCCAGACGTCGCGGCCGATGCGGATCCCCCGGGAGCGCACCGGCTGTTCACGCACCAGGGCGGCCGCGTCCATACCGTGGTCGAAGGCGTATAAGGTACAGTAGGCGGCGACGCGGGTATGGTCACCGATCTCAATCCCGGCGGCGCCCCCCTCCAGGGTCACGTGATGGTTGAGGCTGACCGACGCGCCCAGGCGCAGCGGGCCGTGCAGTACACAGTCCGCGGCGATGTGGCTGCCGTCGCCGACGTGGATATCCCGGCCGGGTTCCGCGAACAGCCGTGCCTGGGGCGCCACAAAACAGTGCACGCCGAAGTGCACGGTCTCCAGAATGGACCATTGCCGCTGCAGCTCGGCCTGCCAGGGCACGGCCCAATCGCGGTGGCGGGGCTTGAGACGCGGGTACAGCCAGGGCATGTAAGCGAGCCGCAGTTTGTGCTGCTCACGGTAAAAATCGCTCATTACGGGCTCGTTCTTCTAGCGGCGCGGTCCAGCGGGCATGCTACACCAATTCATCGGAAGGGAAGGAAAGCTATGAAACGGGTTCTACTGGCCAGCGCGGCGTTGTTCACCCTGAGCGCCTGCCAGAACATGGACGCCCTGGCGCCGTGGATCGAGCAGGGCAATCAGGTCGCCAAGGCCGCCGGCTACGACACCGACAGCCGCCTGGCCGGGGCCATCAAGGAGACGCTGTCGATCAGCTCGGACCGGGCCACCAGCAAACTCTCCAGCAGCGGCGCCTTCGACCTGCCGCTCCCCGCCACGGTGGAATCGGTGGCCGGCAATCTCGAGCGTATCGGCCTGGGGCGCTACGTGGACCAGGTCCGCGACGCCATGAACCGGGGCGCCGAGAACGCCGCCGCGGAAGCCGCACCGGTGTTCAAGGACGCGATCCAGGAGATGACGGTGACCGACGCCCTGGGCATCGTGCGCGGCGGCGACACCGCCGCCACCGATTACTTTCGCGGCCGCACCGAAGCCAGCCTCACCGAGCGGTACCGGCCGATCATCGAAAGCAGCCTTCGGGAAACCGGCTTCTACGACCAGTATCAGACGTTGCTGAACGCCTACAACCGCCTGCCGATGGCCGACAAACCGGACCTGAATCTGGAAAACTACGTGATCGACACCAGCCTGGAGCGGCTGTACACGGAGATCGGCACCCAGGAAGCCCTGATCCGGCAGGATCCGGTGAGCCGGGGCAGCGCGCTGATCGGCGCGGTGTTCGGCGGCCAGGACTAAGGCGCCTCTGAACCGCTACGCCGCCGCCGGCACCGCCTGGTTGGCGAAATGCGCCAGCACCGCACCGGCCTGGGGGCACTCGCGGACGCTGGGCAGCAGGTCGTCCACCTGTTGGTCGCTGAGCTGCTGCCCGCGCATCGCCTGCAGATAGGCCCGCGTCACATCGGCGCTGAATTCCGGATGGAACTGGCAGCCCCAGGCGCCGTGACCGTAGCGGAACGCCTGGCAGCTTCCGTGCCCGTTGCTGGCCAGCACCTCGACGCCGGCGGGCGCGGTGAGCACCGATTGGCGGTGCATCATCTGCGCCCAGGGCTGATCGCAGAACGCCGCCAGCAAGGGGTCGCCGCGGGCCGCGCTGGTGGTGCGCAACGCCACGGTCCCCACTTCCATGCCCTGGGGGTGGTCGCCCACTTCGCCGCCCAGGGTGTGGGCGAGAAGCTGGTGCCCGAAGCAGATGCCCAGCAGCGGCGGTGCCTCGGCCAGTTGCAGGGTGGCTTCCAGCCAGTGCATCAGGTGTCGCATCCAGCCGGCTTCGTCCGTGACCATGTGATGGGAACCGGTGATCACCACGCCGCTGAAGCCCGCCGCGCCCGGCAGGGGCTGGCCGTCACGGGCGTCCACCACGGTCACCGGTGCCTGGTCACCGAGACCCTGCCGGATCCAGTCGGGGAAATCGCCGTAATGCCGTTGCAGGGCGGGGTAGGTGCTACCGGTTTGCAGAATCAATAGTGGTTTCATGGGGCCTCCGTTCCCCCGATACACAGCAAGTGCCGTACCAGCTTCGGGCGCCGTTTGTAAAAGTGGGTTGAGGCTGTGACCGGGGTCAAGCCAGCTGGCGGTGCCGGGGGCAGCTGACCAGATGATCGTTGACCAGGCCGGCGGCCTGCATGAAGGCGTACATGATGGTCGGGCCGACGAAACGGAAGCCCTGTTTCTTGAGCGCCTTGCTGAGCGCCTCGGCTTCGGGGGTCACCGCCGGCACCTCGGAGAGGGAGCGGAAGCGGTTGATGCGCGGCTCGCCGTCGACGAAATCCCAGACGAAACTGTCCAGGCTGGTGCCGGCGTCGCGCAGGTCGAGATAGGCGCGGGCGTTGCCCACCGCGGCGCCCATTTTCAGGCGGTTGCGGATCAGGCCGGTGTCCTGGAGCAGGGCGGCGATTTTGGCGTCGTCGTAGCGGGCGATTTTCTCCGGGTCGAAGCCGTCCATCGCCTTGCGGTAGTTTTCCCGCTTTCGCAACACGGTGATCCAGCTCAGACCCGCCTGGGCGCCCTCGAGAATCAGGAACTCAAACAGACGGCGGTCGTCGTGCTCGGGCACGCCCCACTCTTGGTCGTGGTAGGCCACGTAGAGCGGATCCGTGCCGCACCAGGGACAACGCTCCATGGTCAAACCCCCGTGTTTCCAGGCGTATCGGTGGGTAGCACGGTATCACCGGCCCCTGGGGGACGCTATACTTGCCCCTTTATTTTCACAGAGCTTGGAAGAACGGGAACCACCATGGCGGATCAACCGCAAGCGGATACAAGCACCTTCCAGGGCCTGATTCTGGCCCTGCAACAGTACTGGGCGGAGCAGGGCTGCGTGATCGTCCAGCCCCTGGATATGGAAGTGGGGGCCGGCACCTTCCACCCCAGCACCTTCCTGCGCGCGATCGGCCCGGAAAACTGGAACAGCGCCTACGTGCAGCCGTCCCGGCGGCCCACCGACGGCCGCTACGGCGAGAACCCCAACCGGCTGCAGCATTACTACCAGTTCCAGGTGGTGCTCAAGCCGTCGCCGGACAACATCCAGGAGCTGTATCTGGATTCCCTGCGCCGCCTCGGTTTCGATCCGCTCACCCATGACATCCGCTTCGTGGAAGACAACTGGGAATCGCCCACCCTGGGCGCCTGGGGCCTGGGCTGGGAAATCTGGCTGGACGGCATGGAGGTGACCCAGTTCACCTACTTCCAGCAGGTCGGCGGCATCGACTGCTACCCGGTCACCGGCGAGATCACCTACGGCCTGGAACGGCTCGCCATGTACCTGCAGAACGTGGACTCGGTGTACGACCTGGTGTGGTCCGACGGCCCCTTCGGCAAGGTCACCTACGGCGACGTCTTCCTGCAGAACGAGGTGGAGATGTCCACCTTCAACTTCGAACACGCCAACGTGGAAGCGCTGTTCAATCAGTTCGACCTGTTCGAGGCGGAATCCGGCAAGCTGATCGAGGCCGGGCTGCCGCTGCCCGCCTACGAGTACGTGCTCAAGGCCTCCCACACTTTCAATCTGCTGGACGCGCGCAAGGCGATTTCGGTCACCGAGCGGCAGCGCTTCATTCTGCGCGTGCGCACCCTGGCCCGGGCCGTGGCCCAGGCCTATTTCGACGCCCGCCGCGCGCTGGGCTTTCCGATGGCCGCCGACGACATCCGCCAGGAAGTGGAGGCGCAGCTGCAGCAACAGGACGATAAAGCCGCCAAGAAACAGAAAGGGGGCAAGTAATCATGGCGAACGATATGGCCAAGCGGGATTTGTTGATTGAACTGGGTACCGAAGAGCTGCCCCCCAAGGCTCTGCCGGATCTGAGCGCCGCCCTCACCGAGGAACTGGTGCGCCAGCTGGACGACGCCGGCCTGGCGCACGGGGCGGTGGAAAGCTTCGCCGCGCCGCGCCGTCTGGCGGTGCTGGTGCGCGATCTGGCCGACAAACAGGCGGATCGCCAGGTGGAACGCCTGGGCCCGGCCCTGCAGGCCGCCTACGACGCCGACGGCCAACCCACCAAGGCCGCCGAAGGCTTCGCCGCCTCCGTGGGCCTGAGCGTGGACCAGCTGGACCGCCGCGACACCGACAAGGGCGAGCGGCTGTTCGCCCAACTCACCGAAGCCGGCCGGCCCACCGTGGAGCTGGTGCCGGACTTTCTCGCCCAGGCGGTCAACAAGCTGCCGATTCCCAAACGCATGCGCTGGGGGCGCCGCAAGGTGCAGTTCGTGCGCCCGGTGCACTGGCTGGTGGCGCTGTACGGTAGCGACGTGATTGATTTCGAATTGCTCGATCAGCGCGCCGGGCGCACCTCCCGGGGCCACCGCTTCCACGCGCCGGACGCCATCGAGTTGAGCGAAGCGGGCGACTACGCCACCCGCCTGGAGCAGGACGGCAAGGTAATCGCCGACTTCCCGCGCCGCCGGGAAATGATTCGCCAGCAGGCCGAGCAGGCCGGCCGCGACGCCGGCGGCCAGGCCCATCTGGATGAGGATCTGCTCGACGAGGTCACCGCTCTGGTGGAGTGGCCGGTGGCACTTGCCGGCCGGTTCGACGACGACTTCCTGCGCGTGCCCCAGGAAGCCTTGATCACCGCCATGGAAGAGCACCAGAAGTATTTCCCGGTGCTCGACGCCAACGGCAAGCTGACCCCGCATTTCATCACCATCAGCAATATCGAATCCCGCGATCCGCAGAAGGTGATCGCCGGCAACGAGAAGGTGATCCGCCCGCGCCTGGCCGACGCCGCCTTCTTCTACGACAACGACTGCCGCAAGCCCCTGGAACAGCACGCCCAGGGCCTCGCCCAGGTGGTGTTCCAGCAGAAGCTGGGCACTCTGGCGGACAAGTGCGACCGCATCGGCTGGCTGGCCGGCGAGATCGCCGACCGCATCGGCGGCGACGCCAACCTGGCGCGCCGCGCCGGCGCCCTCAGCAAGGCGGATCTGAACAGCGAGATGGTGTACGAGTTCGACACCATGCAGGGCGTGATGGGCTATTACCTGGCCCGCAATGAAGGTCTGCCCGAAGAGCTGGCCCAGGCGCTGCACGAGCAGTATTTGCCGCGCTTCGCCGGCGACGGGCTGCCGCGCACCAAAACCGGCCAGGCGGTGTCCCTGGCGGACAAGATCGACACCCTGGTGGGCATCTTCGGCATCGGCCAGAAGCCCTCCGGCACCAAGGACCCCTACGCGCTGCGCCGCGCCACCCTGGGCATCCTGCGCATCATCATCGACAACCAGCTGCCGCTGGACCTGCGCGACCTGCTCGACCAGGCGGCGGTGGCCCTCGGCCAGCGCATCGACGCCGACCGGGTGGACGAGGCCTTCGACTTCGTCAAAGGCCGCTACCGCGCCATGTACCAGGAGCAGGGCTTCGCCACGCCGGTGATCCTGTCGGTGCTGGCCCTCGACGAAGCCTGCCGCCGACCGCTGGATTTCGACCGCCGGGTGCGGGCGGTGGCGGCGTTCCAGAACCGCGACGAAGCCCAGGCCCTGGCGGCCGCCAACAAGCGCGTGTCCAACATCCTCGCCAAACTGGACAGAGCGCCGCCGGAAGAGATCGACGGTGCCCTGCTGGAGGAAGAGGCGGAGCAGACCCTCACCGACATGGTGGTGGACGCCTACGCCCGCTCCGAGCCGTTGCTGGAAGAGGGCAACTACGAAGCGGTGCTGGCACTGCTCGCCGAACTGCGCGAGCCGGTGGACGCCTTCTTCGACCAGGTGATGGTGATGGCCGAGGACCCGGCGGTGCGCGACAACCGCCTGGCGCTGCTCACCTTCCTGCGTGACCTGTTCCTCAACGTGGCCGACATCAGTCTGCTGCAGGAATAGGAGCGTTCTACCCATTTAGCGGCTTCGTAGCGCGGTTCGCTCTCGGTGCCGGTGTCCAGGACCCGCCGTGAATCCATCCCTGGAGGCTTGTGTTCGGCTCCCTGCCTCACACAGTCCTGGACACCGGCACCGAGATCGAACCTCCATTGGGAGCACACCGCAATGGGCGTCTACGAAGCAAGATTTGTGGGGCTTGGCCCTTGAGAAGTTCTCACCTCGGCGCCACTGCATAGGGTAATTCCGCTTAACTCGAAGGAGTCCCCATGCGCATTGACCTCTCAGGCAAGAAAGCGATCGTTTCCGGCTCCACCGCCGGTATTGGTTTCGGTATCGCCCGCGGCCTGGCCCTGGCCGGCGCGGACGTGGTGATCACCGGCCGCACCCAGGAACGGGTGAACCAGGCGATCGACGCTCTCAAGCAGGAGACCAAGAGCGACGGCATCGAGGGCGTCGCCGCCGATCTGGGCCGGGCCGACGGCTGCCAGGCGCTGATCGACGCCCATCCGGACGCGGATATCCTGGTCAATAACGTGGGCATCTTCGAGCCCAAGGGCTTCTTCGATATCGACGACGACGACTGGGAGCGGTTCTTCCAGATCAACGTGATGAGCGCGGTGCGGCTGTCCCGCCACTATGCCCGGGGCATGCGCGACCGGGGTTGGGGCCGCATTCAGTTCCTGTCCAGCGAATCGGCGCTGAATATTCCCACCGAAATGGTCCACTACGGCATGACCAAAACCGCCGTGCAGTCCATTTCCCGGGGCCTGGCCAAGGTGCTGGCCGGTACCGGTGTCACGGTGAACGCCATCCTGCCCGGGCCGACCCGCTCCGAGGGCGTGCGCAAGATGCTGAAGAGCATGGCGGAGCAGCGCGGCCTGTCCGAGCAGGAAATGGAGAAGCAGTTTATCCAGGAAGCGCGCCCCAGCTCGATCATCCAGCGGGTGGCCGAAGTGGAAGAGGTGGCCAATATGTCGGTGTACGCGGCCTCGCCCCAGGCGTCCGCCACCACCGGGGCGGCCCTGCGGGTGGAAGGCGGAATCGTCGACACCATGGCCTGATACGGTGCCCGGGCCTGATATACTGCCGCCCATGAACGCATCCAAACTGGTTATTCTCGACCGCGACGGGGTGATTAACGAAGACTCCGACGCCTACATCAAAACCCCCGAGGAGTGGCGCCCGCTGCCCGGCAGCGCGGCCGCCATCGCCCGGCTTAACCACGCCGGGTACCGCGTGGTGGTGGCCACCAACCAATCCGGGCTGGCACGGGGCTATTTCGATCAGGCCGGCCTGGACGCCATTCACCGCACCATGGCGGCCCACCTGGAGGGCGCCGGGGCCCGGCTTTCCGGCGTGTTTTTCTGTCCCCACGGTCCGGACGACGGCTGCGCCTGCCGCAAACCGTTGCCGGGACTGATTGACCAAATTGTTGCCGAGTATGGCGATGTCACCGGTGTCCCCATGGTTGGTGATAGTCTGAGGGACCTGGAAGCCGGCGTCGCGCGCGGCTGCCGCCCGGTGCTGGTGCTGACCGGCAAGGGCCGGCGCACCCTCGACAAAGGCTTGCCGGAAACCCTGGGCCCGGTGGATGTTTACGATTCCCTGGCCGGGTTCGTCGATCAGTTTCTCAAGGACCCTTCATGAAAGAACCCGCCGGTGGCCCGCCCAGTTGGGGCATCCGCATTCGCAGTGTGCTGTTTTTCGTTATCTACAACGCGGTGGGCATTGTCCATGGTCTCAACTGCCTGCTGATTGGCTGGTTTCTCCCCCGCGATCAACGTTACCGTTTTGTGAATATCTGGACCCGCTTCGCCATGTGGCTGCTCGGCCGTCTCAACGGCGTGCGTATTCGGGTGGAGGGCCGCGAGCATTTGCAGGACGGGCCGATGGTGATAATCGCCAACCACCAGAGCAGTTGGGAAACCTTTTATCTGCAATTATTGATCTCACCCCAGGCCACGGTGCTGAAACGGGAACTGCTGTGGCTGCCGTTTTTCGGCTGGGGCCTGGCGCTGCTTAATCCGATTCGCATTGATCGCGGCAAGGGCAGGGCGGCACTGAAAGCGGTTTTGGAGCAGGGCGCCGAGCGTCTTAAGGACGGCATTCCGGTGGTGATTTATCCGGAAGGCTCCCGACAGAAACCCGGTACTTTGGGCCATTTTAATCACGGCGGTTCGTTACTCGCCTGCCGTAACAAGGTGCCGGTGGTGGCGATCAGTCATAACAGCGGCGATTGCTGGCCGGCCCGTTCCTGGCTGCGCTTGCCCGGTGAAATTATTTTGCGTATCAGCCCGCCCATTAATACCGAGGATAAAGACGCAAAAACCGTTACCCGGCTGGCGGAACAATGGATTTTTGAACATTATCCCGGTGAACCGGCCAAAACCCCGAAAGCGTAATTGCGTTTTTTTCTAATAATAACTACAGTTTCCCGCACAAGGCCGACCCTATCTATTAAGGACCACCGAAAATGACTATCAATCTTGACGATCTTTCTGTCGCGGAACTGGAAAAACTGATCAAGCAGGCTGAGAAAAAGCTCGAGAAGAAACGTCTCGACGCGGTGAAAAGCGCCCAGGCGGAAATTTCCAAGATCGCCAAGGATCTCGGCGTTTCCGTGGATGACCTGCTGCAGGAAAAAGCCAGCCGGCAGAAGAAGGCGGCTCGCAAAACCACCGCCCGCAAGAAGAAAGCAGGCGTTCGCAAGCCCGCCAAGGTGAAATACCGCAACCCGAACGACAGCTCGCAAACCTGGACCGGCCGTGGCAAGCGCCCGGTGTGGCTGCGCGAAGCCCTGGAAAACGGCGCCAAGCTGGAAGATTTCGCGGTTTAACCCCGCCGGTTTGAGAGCCAGGCAACCGGGCGCCCGCCCGGTTGCTCCCTTCTGTTTTTTCTAGATATCCAGATTGGACACCTGCAGCGCATTGGACTCAATGAACTTGCGGCGCGGGTCCACGTCGTCGCCCATCAGGGTGGTGAAGATCTGATCCGCGGCAATCGCATCCTCCACCGTTACCTGCAGCATCCGACGGGACTCGGGATCCATGGTGGTTTCCCACAGCTGGTCCGCGTTCATCTCCCCCAGACCCTTATAGCGCTGCACACTGGTGCCGCGGCGGGCCTGTTGCATCAGCCAGGCCAGGGCCTCGGCGAAGTGGCGGATCGGTTTGCGGGTTTCACCGCGCTCCACGGCCGCGTCACTGGCCAGCAGCCCCTCGAGCGTCTCGCCCAGGTGCTTGATGCGCCCGTAATCCGGCGATTGCAGGAAGTCCAGTGACACCCGGTACTCCCGGGGCACCCCGTGGGCGATCACCTTCACATGGGGCAGATAGAGGCCTCTCTCGGTGTCCAGCTCCGGGCTCACGGTGAACGTCTGGCTGCCGTCGGTGAGGGCGTCCACGCGGGCGCCCAGATCGGCGCACCACTGCTTCATGAAGGCTTCGTCGGTGAGCTTGCTCTCGTCCACGGACGGCATGTAGATCATCTGCTCGAGCACCAGCGCCGGGAACACCCGGGACTGGCGGTCGACGATGCGCATCACCTGGCGGTATTCGCCGATCAGGTTGCCCAGGGGCTCACCGCTCACCGGCGGGGCGTCGTTACCCGGGTAGAGGGCGGCCTTCTCCAGCGCCAGGTTGGTGAGGTAGTCCTCCAGGGCCGGGTCATCCTTGATGTAGGTTTCCTGCTTGCCCTTCTTGACCTTGTAGAGCGGCGGCTGGGCGATATACACATGGCCGCGGGCAATCAGCTCCGGCATCTGCCGGAAGAAGAAGGTGAGCAGCAGGGTGCGGATGTGGGAGCCGTCCACGTCCGCGTCGGTCATGATGATGATGCGGTGGTAGCGCAGTTTTTCCACGTTGTATTCATCACGGCCGATCCCGCAGCCCAGTGCGGTAATCAAAGTGCCTACCTCTTGGGAGGAGAGCATCTTGTCGAAGCGGGCTTTCTCCACGTTGAGAATCTTACCCTTCAACGGCAGGATCGCCTGGTACTTCCGGTCGCGGCCCTGCTTGGCGGAGCCGCCCGCGGAATCACCCTCCACGATGTAGAGCTCGGAAAGCGCCGGGTCTTTTTCCTGGCAGTCCGCCAGCTTGCCGGGCAGGCCGGCGATATCCAGGGCGCCCTTGCGGCGGGTCATGTCGCGGGCCTTGCGGGCCGCGTCCCGGGCCCGGGCCGCGTCGATGATTTTCTGGACGATCTGCTTGGCTTCCTGGGGATGCTCCAGTAGGTAATCCTGAAATTTCTCGGACATGGTCTGCTCAACGGCGGTCTTCACCTCGGAGGAGACCAGCTTGTCCTTGGTCTGGCTGGAAAACTTGGGATCCGGCACTTTCACGGAAATCACCGCCGTCAGGCCTTCACGGGCGTCGTCGCCGGTGGGGTTGGCTTTTTCCCGCTTGAGGAAGCCTTCCCGGTCCATGTAGTTATTCAGCGAACGGGTCAGCGCGGCACGGAAGCCCGCCAGGTGGGCACCGCCGTCGCGCTGGGGAATATTGTTGGTGAAGCAGAAAATATTCTCCTGGTAGGAGTCATTCCACTGCATGGCCACTTCCACGGCGATGCCGTCTTCCCGGTCGAACTGGAAGTGGAACACCTCATTGAGCGCGGTCTTGCTCCGGTTGAGGTAGGTGACGAAGGCACTCAGACCACCTTCGTACTCAAAGATGTCCTCGTCGCCGGTGCGCTCGTCCTTCAGGTGGATTCGCACGCCGGAGTTCAGGAAGCTCAGCTCGCGCAGCCGCTTCGCCAGGATGTCGTAGTGGAATTCGATATTGGTGAAGGTCTCGGACGACGGCCGGAAGTGAATCGCGGTGCCGGTGCTGTCCGTGGTGCCCACCGTATCCAGCGGCTTTTCCGGCACGCCGTGGCGGTAACTCTGCTCATACACGTTGCCGTGGCGACGGATGGTCAGCTTCAGGGATTCGGACAGGGCGTTGACTACGGAAACGCCCACGCCGTGCAGCCCCCCGGAGACCTTGTAGGAGTTGTCGTCGAACTTACCGCCGGCGTGCAGCACGGTCATGATCACCTGAGCGGCGCTGACACCCTCTTCGGTGTGCATGTCCACGGGGATGCCGCGGCCGTTGTCCGATACGGAGATGGATTCATCCGGATGGATGACCACCCGGATCTCGGAACAGTGCCCGGCCAGGGATTCGTCGATGGAGTTATCGACCACCTCGAAAACCATGTGATGCAAACCGGTGCCGTCATCCGTATCACCGATGTACATGCCGGGACGTTTGCGAACGGCGTCCAGACCCTTCAGCACCTTAATGCTGGATGAATCGTAGTTTTGTTCCGCCATGTCTTTACCTTATGGATCGTCCGATATCCGCTGAACACGGCCATGTTCCACGTGGAACATTCGGGCCGCAGCGCCCTTATGCTCATCAAAAGCGGGGTCCAGGTGCTCCCTGTCCACCGCCGTTATCAATGTTTGGTGTGATCCCGCCGCCAGAAACCCCAGCAACGTGGCCCGGTGGGTCTGATCCAGTTCAGAGCCCAGATCATCCACCAGCAGCGTGCAGACCTTCCCGGCCTCCTGGATCAGGGGAAGCTGGGCCAGCACCAGGCCGTAGGTCATGATCTTGGCCTGGCCTCGGGACACCCGGTCCCGGGCAAGGCTGCCACCCGCCGTGATCTTGAGCTCGGCACGGTGAAAGCCGGTGTGGGTAAACCCGCGACGCAAATCTTCATCGCGGGAGCGGGCCAGGGCGTCCAGATAGGATTCGCCCTCCCGGCGCCCGGTCTGCAAAACCAGCCCGCCTTTGATCTCCGGAGCGAGCAACGCCATCGCTTCCAGCCAGCGGCTTTTCAGCCGCTGCAGATACCCATCACGTAACCGTTCAATACTATCAGAACTGGCCGCCAGTTTCTGGTCCCAATAGCCCAACTCCCGGGGGGTTACCCGGCCGCTGCGCAGCAGGGCATTGCGCTGCTTCAGGGCGGCGCTGGCTTCCTTCCACACCGGCAGGAAGGAATGTTCCACGTGGAACATTCCCCAGTCCAGAAACCGCCGGCGCAGAGCGGAGGGCCCGAAGATCAACTCCACCGACTGGGGGTGCAACGCCAGCACAGGAAGCAGGGCGGCCACATCGCTCAGGGCACCTGGCGTGGCGCCATTGAGCTTCAGCGACTGGATGCCGCCGGGGGCGCGGCGAATGCCAAGCCGGTGATGGTTTTCACCAATCTCCACGCGGGCGAACAGGGTGGCGGCGTCGGCGCCGTCGCGGACCAGCCGGGACAACCGGCCGCCGCGAAAGGAGCGGCCGCCACTGCCGATAAAGTAGATGGCTTCCAGCAGACTGGTTTTGCCGCTGCCGTTGGCGCCGACAATCAGATTCAGTCCCGGCGCCGGCGAAAGCTCCGCCTGCTGATAGTTACGGAAATCCGTGAGTCGCAGATCAGCTAGCATGAAAGGGCAAGAAGGCGGGGAAGAGTGGGCGCCCGCTGAAAGCAGGCGCCGGTGCTTGGCAGGGGGCGCGCCCTAGAGGCGCATCGGCATAACCACATAAATGGCCGCCTCGTGCTCCGGATCGGTGATCAGAGCACTGCTGTTGCTGTCGCCCAGTTCCAGGCGGGCCTGGGTGCCGTCCATGGTGTTGAGGACATCGAGCAGGTAGCTGACATTGAAGCCGATCTCCAGGGGGCCACCCTGGTAGTCCACGGACACTTCCTCTTCCGCTTCTTCCTGCTCCGGGTTGTTGGCGACGATACGCAGGCTGCCTTCGGAAAGCTGCACCCGCACACCGCGATACTTCTCGTTGGAAAGAATCGCCACCCGGCTCAGCGCCTGGCGCAGCGTTTCCCGATCAGCCATCACCACCCGGCTGCCGTCCTTGGGAATCACGCGTTCGTACTCCGGGAACTTGCCGTCCACCAGTTTGGAGGTAAAGGTAATCGATCCGGCTACAATGCGAATGTGGTTACGGCCCAGGGTGAGGCGTGCGTTCTCCGCCGCGTCGGACAGGATCCGCGCCAGCTCCATGACACCCTTGCGGGGCAGGATCACGCCGGCTTCCTCGCTCTGGCCTTCCAGGGCCGCGTCGCACAGCGCCAGGCGGTGACCGTCGGTGGACACCGCCCGCAGCATACCGGAGCGCAGCTCGAACAGCATGCCGTTAAGGTAGTAGCGGACGTCCTGCTGGGCCATGGAGAAAGCGGTATGGTCGATCAACTGACGCAGGGTATGGGGCGCGATCTCCAGCACCGAACCGCTGTTGTCCTCTTCCTGATTGGGAAACTCGGACGCGGGCAGAGTGGCCAGGGAGAAACGGCTGCGGCCGGAGCGCACCAGCATTCTCTCGCCGTCCACCTCGAAGCGGATGTCCGCCTCCGCCGGCAGGCTCTTGGCGATGTCCACCAGCTTGCGGGCCGGCACCGTGGTTTCACCGGCCTGGTGTTCACCTTCCAGCGGCAACCGCGCCACCAGCTCCAGTTCCAGGTCGGTGCCGGTCAAGGAAAGTTGGCCGTCCCCCACTTCCATGAGCACATTGGACAAAACCGGCAGCGTTTGGCGTTTTTCGACCACCGCGGCAACTTGCTGTAGCGGTTTGAGCAGTTGTTCACGGTTGATGGAGAATTTCATGTCGCTTTCCCGTTTCAGTTGATCCGTCAGGACGTCAGGGTCCTCAGGAGGTTTTGATAATCTTCTTCTATTTCCGGATTGGATTCGCGCAGCTCCAGCACCTTCCGGCAGGCATGCAATACCGTGGTGTGGTCCCGGCCGCCGAAGCTTTCCCCGATCTCGGGCAGGCTATGGCTGGTCAACTCCTTGGACAACGCCATCGCCACCTGGCGCGGCCTGGCCACCGAGCGGGTACGCCGCGGTGAGTGCAGGTCCGGCACCTTGATCTTGTAGTACTCCGCCACCGTGCGCTGGATATTGTCGATGCTGATCTGGCGGGCCTGCAGGGCGATCAGATCCTTGAGCGCTTCCTTGATCAGGCCGATATCGATCTGCGCCCCGGTGAAGCGCACATGGGCGATCACACGGCGCAGCGCGCCTTCCAGCTCCCGCACATTGGAACGGATCCGCTGGGCGATAAAGAAGGCCGCGTCATTGGGCAGCTCGACCCGCGCCTCTTCCGCCTTTTTCTTCAGGATCGCGACCCGCGTCTCCAACTCCGGCGGCTCCAGCGGTTGCGACAGCCCCCACCCGAACCGGCTTTTCAGCCGTTCCTCAAGGCCGTCCACTTCCTTAGGGAATTTATCGCATGTCAGGATGATTTGCTGCCCGTTTTCCAACAACGCATTAAAGGTGTGGAAAAACTCCTCCTGGGACTGCTCCTTACCTGCAAAAAACTGAATATCATCAATCAGCAGGGCGTCCACCGAACGGTAGAAGCGCTTGAACTCGTTGATGGTCTTATTCCGCAACGCCGAGATCATGTCCGCCACGAACCGCTCACTGTGCAGATAGACCACCTTGGCGTTGGGGTTGCGGCGCATCAGCTCGTTGCCCACCGCATGCATCAGGTGGGTCTTACCGAGCCCCACACCGCCGTACAGCAGCAGCGGGTTATAGCCGTGGCTGGCCGGGTTCTCCGCCACCTGCTGGGCCGCCGCGCAGGCCATGCGGTTGGACTTGCCTTCCACGAAAGTCAGAAAGGTGAAGCCCGAATTCAGATTGCTGCGGTGTTTGGCGGCACCGCCCAGCTCCGGCGACACCGCCTTGGCGCGGGGCTCGATCACCGGCGCCGCGCGGCTGTCGGCGGGGCGGCCACGGGCGGCACCGGCTTCCGGTTGCCGGGGCGCCGGGGCGGCCCGGGAGCTGCCCACTTCCAACCGTAACTGGGGCAGGGGGCCGCTCTTCAGCTCGCCCAGCACCTCGCTGATACGTTCCACGTATTTGTCGCGAACCCAGTCGACCACGAAGCGATTAGGCGCGAAAAGCGTCAATTCTCCGCCATCCTCGGAAGCCGTCACCTGTAACGGCCGGATCCACATGTTGAATTGCTGGGACGGCAGTTCGTCTTCCAGCCGAGTCAAACAGCGATTCCAAAGCTCCTCGGACACATCCCCGCCTTTACCGTCGATGGTGAATAAGACGTTGCATTCTATACCCCCGTCCGGCCAATTATCCACAGCTCCCGGGACCTTTTTCTTTTCACTTTTCCTGTGGATAACTACGGCGGTAACCCTGTGCGCACCCGGGCTCACAACTCTGGGGATAACCAGGTGGATCAATTCCGTCCCCAATTGACCACCGACTGTCCCCCGTTCGTCCCCGTGACTTACACACAGTTATACGTCAGTTGCCAACAGGCTAAATCATTGCTTTATATGGCTTTTTCCCGCTTATCCACAGAATCGGCCTTCCCTTACTATTACCACTGCTACTAAAAACATATAAATATTTAATTCTTTTAGTAACACCCCGACCCGCTCCGGAAAGCCCGGTTGACAGCCAGCCCCCGCACGACTATTATCCGCGGCCTCTTAAGCCCATGACTTCCTATTTGGGGATGACGCCATGAAACGGACATTCCAGCCGAGCAACATCAAGCGTAAGCGTAACCACGGTTTCCGTGCCCGCATGGCCACCAAAAATGGCCGCAAAATCGTCGCGGCACGTCGCGCCAAAGGTCGTAAACGGCTGACAGCCTGAGTCAGCCGCCGGCGCTGACCGCTGTCTTCCGTTTTCGCCATGGTGCCAGTGTCAGCGCCCGATACCCCGTCCTTCCGCTTCACCCGAGAACAGCGCCTGCTTGACGGCGCCCAGTTCCAGGCCGTGTTCAACGCCCCAGACTGGCGGGTCTCCGACCGCTATTTTCTCATTCTTGCCCGCCGTAACGACCTGCCCCAGGCACGACTGGGTCTGGTGATCGGCCGTCGTAAAGCACGCCACGCCGTGGACCGCGCCGCGATCAAGCGCCGTGCCCGCGAACAGTTCCGTTTGCGCCAGCATGAGCTGGCCGGCCTGGATCTGATCGTGCTCCTGCGGGGCCCTTGTCCCAAGGAAGGGGGGCGTTCGTTGACACCGGCCCTGTCCGAGCTGCTGGACAAGCTGCTTGCCAAGCGTGGGCAAGACTGAGAAACTGCCGTCCGCTTTTTCTCGCCAGAACCCAATCGAATTATGGATATCCCTCGCGCGTTAGTGATCACTGGTATTGCCGTTGTTTCCTACCTGATGATCCAGGCGTGGCAACGGGACTATATGTCCCCGCAGACCACGCCGGTGGCCCAGGAACAAACCCTGGCCGACGACACCGCCCCCGCCAATGACAGCGACCCGCTGCCGCAGCCGGACAGCGCCGAGGGCACCGTGCCGGAACCCGCCGGCGAGCAGCAGGCCGAGGCGCCGGCCCCGGACTCCCAGAGCGGTGACGCCGAGCAGCGCATTGAAGTGAATACCGATGTGCTGGCCCTGGAGATCGATCCCCTGGGCGGCGACATCGTTCGCGTGGCCCTGCCCGAATACCCGCGCCACGCGGACACCCCGGATCAGCCGTTCGTTCTGCTGCAGAACGACGCCGGCCGGACCTATGTGGCGCAAAGCGGGCTGGTCGGCAAGAACGGCACCGACACCGCCGAAGGCCGCCCCACCTGGCAGGCCGGGCAGGACCGCTACCGCCTGCAGGACGGCGAGAAAGAACTCAACGTGGATCTCACCCTGAGCCAGAGCGGCGGGGTGGAGATCATCAAACGCTATACCTTCGAGCGCGGCAGCTACCTGGTCCGGGTCAGCCATATTGTCCGCAACAACAGCGGCGAGGCCTGGCAGGGCGCGCTCTACGGCCAGATCAAACGGGACGGCAGCGAAGACCCGGGCAAAAGCACCCAGGGCTTTATTCCCATGCCCACCTACCTGGGCGCGGCGTACTGGAGCCAGGACAAGCCCTACAACAAGCTGCCGTTCGACGACATGCAGGACGAGCCGCTGCGGCTCACCCAGGAGGGTGGCTGGATTGCCATGCTCCAGCACTATTTCGTGTCCGCCTGGATTCCCGATGCCCAGGGGCGCTACACCTACTCCACCCTGTACCGCGAGAACCGCAACGAATACCTGCTGCGCTTCGTGTCCGCCTCGGCGGAAGTTCAGCCCGGCGAGGAAAAGGTGTTCTACGCGGAGTTCTACACCGGTCCCAAGATCCAGGATCGCCTGGAAGCGATCAGCCCCGGCTTTAACATGACCGTGGACTACGGCTGGCTGTGGTTCCTGGCCCAGCCGATCTTCCACCTGTTGGTGTTCCTGCAGAGCGGCGAGCTGGATATCTTCGGCCTGCAGATGGATCTCGGCTTCGGGGTCGGCAACTGGGGCGTGGCGATCATCCTGCTGACGCTGGTGATCAAGTCCCTGTTCTTCAAGCTCAGCGCCACCAGCTACCGGTCCATGGCCAAGATGCGCAAAGTGGCCCCCGAGATGCAGCGCATCAAGGAAGAGAACAAGGGCGACCGGCAGAAGCAGCAGCAGGAAACCATGAAGCTGTTCCAGCGGGAGAAGATCAACCCCCTGGGCGGCTGTCTGCCGATTCTGGTGCAGATGCCGGTGTTCATCTCGCTCTACTATGTGCTGCTGGAATCGGTGGAACTGCGCCAGGCGCCGTTCTTCCTGTGGATCAACGACCTGTCGGTGATGGACCCGTACTTTGTCCTGCCGATTCTGATGGGCGCGTCCATGTTCCTGCAGACCCGTCTCAACCCGACGCCGGCGGATCCCACCCAGGCCCAGGTAATGAAATGGATGCCGGTGATCTTCTCGGTGTTCATGCTGTGGTTCCCGGCGGGTCTGGTGCTGTACTGGCTGACCAACAACCTGTTGTCGATCGCCCAGCAGTATCTGATCACCCGCAAGATCGAACGCGGCGGGTGATCACCCACCGCGGCGAAGAAACCCAAGCCGGCCCGACAAGGCCGGCTTTTTCTTTTCACCGTCCCTGTCTGGCGTCCCACCGCCAGGGCTCCCTATAATCCCGCCATGTCCGCAGCCAGCTCCGACACCATCGTCGCCATCGCCACCGCCCCCGGCCGGGGAGGCGTGGGTGTGCTGCGTCTGTCCGGTGATCGCGCGCTCGACATTGCCAGATTACTCATTGGTGAGCGCTCACTTTCGCCGAGAAAGGCGCATTTCAGCACCTTCAAGGATCCGGAAGGCCAGGTGATCGACGAGGGGCTGGTGCTCTGGTTCCCGGCACCCGGCTCCTTCACCGGCGAAGAAGTGGTGGAACTGCAGGGCCACGGCGGCCCGGTGATCCTGGATATGCTGGTGGCCGCCTGCGTGCACCACGGCGCCCGCCAGGCCCGCGCCGGGGAGTTCTCCCAGCGGGCCTTCCTCAACGACAAGATGGACCTCACCCAGGCGGAGGCGATCGCCGATCTGATCGACGCCGGCACCCGGGAATCCGCCCGCGCCGCCCTGAACTCCCTGCAGGGCGCGTTCTCCCGGGAAGTGAACACCCTGGTCGAGCAGCTCATTCAGTTGCGCATCTATGTGGAAGCGGCCATCGACTTCCCCGAGGAGGAAATCGATTTCCTCTCCGAAGGCGGGGTGGCCGACGACTTGCGCGGGCTGATCCGTCAGGCGGAGGAGGTGCTGGCCAGCGCCCGCCAGGGGCGCCTGGTCCGGGAGGGCCTGACCCTGGTGATCGCCGGCCGGCCCAACGCGGGGAAATCCTCGCTGATGAACGCCCTGGCCGGTTTCGACGCCGCCATCGTCACCGAGGTGGCCGGCACCACCCGGGACGTGCTGCGCGAAGCGATCCAGCTGGACGGCATGCCGCTCAATCTGATCGACACCGCCGGCCTGCGGGAAAGCGGCGACCAGATCGAGCAGGAGGGCATCCGCCGGGCGTTCGCCGAAATCAAGAAGGCGGACCGCTTGCTGGTGGTGGTGGACGCCCAGGAAACCCCGGACAACCTGGATGATCTGGCCACGCTGCTGCCGCAGAGCCAGCAGCAACTGGACGATCTGGATCTGCCGGTGACCCTGGTGCTCAACAAGGCCGACCTGAGCGGCGACCCGCCGGGCCCCCACCCGGAGCGGCCGGATACCTTCATTCTGTCCGCCGCCAGCGGCGCCGGCATGGACGCGCTGCGCCGGCATCTCAAAGCCGCCGCCGGCTACCAGGGCGAGGCGCAAAGCCGTTTCTCCGCCCGCCGCCGTCATATCACCGCTCTCCAGGACGCCCTCGCCGCCCTGGCCAAGGGCGCCGACCAGCTGCACCGGCACGCCGCCGGCGAGCTGCTCGCCGAGGACCTGCGGGCGGCCCAGCAGGCGCTGGAAGAGATCACCGGCGCCTTTACCGCCGACGACCTGCTGGGACGTATTTTTTCCTCCTTCTGCATCGGTAAATGAACCCGGACGGTATTTTAGGTATCTTGCGTACTGGCTAAATGCCAGCACCGGCCCGGTTCCGGTCGGGGGAACAGGCAGGATGCGCATGCTCGTGGGGGGCGAATGACGCAATGGGGACAAACGAAACGCTTGACGTGCAGGGCGCCCAGGGGCAACGCCGGGCGCTGCTCAAAGCACTGCTGATCATCACCGGGGTGTCCGGTGCTTTATTCTTCGTGATCAACACGCAACGGGGGCTGCACCTGCTGGCCACCATTGAGCTGGTCACCGGCGCGGCGTCGATGATGCTGTACGTGGTGGTCAGCCGTACCCGCAATCTGCGGGTCTGGACGCTGGTTTATCTGATTCCCTTTCTGACCATCATGATGGTGGCGATGTACCTGCCCGGCACCTCACCGACGGTGTTCCTGTGGGTCTACATTATTCCGGTGATCTCCCATCTGTTGTTGGGGCTGCGGCTGGGTTTCGCGGTGGCGGTGTTCTTCATGCTCACCGCCTTCGCCATTTTCGTGCTCAAGCATCCGCGTTTGCTGTACGAATTTCACTTCGCCAGCCTCGCCAATATTCTGATTTCCTGCGCGGTGGCGCTGGCCTTCGCCTACGTCTACGAGCGGGGCAGCGAAAAGGCCCGCGCCGGGCTGATGGTGATCGCTTCCACCGATCCGCTCACGCGGCTGGCCAATCTGTACCGCTTCCGTGAATCCTTCCAGCAGGAGCGGCACCGGGCGCAGCGCTACGACGCCGACCTGACCCTGCTGGTGCTGGATCTGGATTACTTCAAGAAGGTCAACGACACCCACGGCCACGCGGTCGGTGACCAGGTGTTGATTCACGTGGCCAATATCCTGCGCCGGCGGCTGCGCGCTTCCGACCTGGTGTGCCGGGTCGGCGGCGAGGAATTCACCGTGTTACTGCCGGACACCGGGCTCGAGGAAGCGATCAAGGTGGCGGACAGCCTGCGCCGCTTGATCCGCGACACCCCCTACCGGGACCAGGCGGTGACGGTCTCGCTGTCCTGCAGCATCGGCGTGGCCCTGTGGGGCCGCGACGGCGACACCCTGGAACAGCTTATGGAGACCGGCGACAAACGCCTCTACCAGGCCAAGCAGGCCGGGCGGGACCGGGTGGAAAGTGGCCCGGTGGCGGGCTGACGCCGCGGCGAAGGTGGACCCGTCGCACCCGGTTGCCGATACTGAGTGCCGACCAAAACCCGTCGCCGGCCGACACCGGGCCGCAAGGAGAAGTCATGAGCGATACCCGTTTGGAGAAGGATTCCCTGGGAGAGATTGAGGTTCCCGCCGAAGCACTCTGGGGCGCCCAGACGCAGAGGGCGGTGGACAACTTTCCGATCAGCGGCCGGCACCTGCCGGACCGCTTTATCCAGGCGGTGGTGCGTGTGAAGCGCTGCGCCGCCAACGTCAACGCCGACCTGGAGTTGCTTGACGACCAGCGCCGCCGGGCCATCGTCGCCGCCTGCGACGAACTGCTGGGCGGCGCCCACACCGACCAGTTTCCGGTGGACGTGTTTCAAACCGGTTCCGGCACCAGCACCAATATGAACGTCAACGAGGTGATCGCCCGGCTGTGCGGCGACGCCGGCGTGCACCCCAACGATCATGTGAACCTGGGGCAGAGCAGCAACGACACCATTCCCACCGCCATGCACCTGTCCTCGGTGATGGCGGTCAGCGAGCAGCTGCTGCCCGACCTGGAACACCTGATCGCCACCCTGGGCCTGCGCGCGCGGGAGGGGAAGGACCTGGTGAAAACCGGCCGCACCCATCTGATGGACGCCATGCCGGTGACGGTGGAGCAGGAACTGCGCACCTGGGTGCTGCAGCTGCAGGCCGCCAGCGAACGCCTGGCGCGCGCCCGCAACGAGCTGCACGCGCTGCCCCAGGGCGGCACCGCGGTGGGCACCGGCATCAACGCCCATGCGGAATTCGGTGACCGCTTCGCCGCCGCCCTGGCGGACGACACCGGTGAACCCTTCACCGCCTTGCCGTATCCTTCGGTGGCGCAAAGCGCGGTGGACGCGCCCTTGAACCTGTCCGCCGCCCTGCGGGGCCTGGCGGTGGTGCTGATGAAAATCAGCAACGACCTGCGCTGGATGAATTCCGGGCCGATTCACGGGTTGTCGGAGCTGCAACTGCCGGCCACCCAGCCCGGGTCGTCGATCATGCCCGGCAAGGTAAACCCGGTAATCTGCGAGTCCGCCACCATGGTGGCGGCCCAGGTCATGGGGCTGGACCAGGCCAACACCGTGGCGGCCCAGAGCGGCAACTTCCAGCTCAACGTGATGCTGCCGCTGGTGGCCACCAATCTGCTGGATATGACCCGCTGGCTGGCCAACAGCTGCCGTAATCTGGCCGACCAGGCCATCGAAGGGCTGACCTGGAACCAGGAGCACCTGGCGGAAGGCGTGGGCCGCAACCCGATTCTGGTCACCGCCCTGAATCCGGTGATCGGCTACGAAAAGGCCGCCGCCATCGCCAAGGAAGCGTTTTCCACCGGTCAGCCGGTGATTGAGGTGGCGCTTGCGCACACCGATCTGGATCGCCAGCGTCTGGAAGCGCTGCTGGATCCCCTTAAACTGACCGGCCCGGGCTGAACCCGGGACCGTGACCCTGTTTCACTTTTTAATTTTTGTTTGGTGATGGAGAGAGCAATGAGTAACGACCTGACCATTCAGCGCACCGCCGAAGCGGTGGAATCGCCGCTGGTGATCAACAGTATTCTGGAATCCGGCGTGCGTAACGCTCCCGAGCAGGAGATCGTCTACGCGGACCAGCGTCGCATGAGCTACCGGGATCTGGAAGAGCGGGTCAACCGGCTCGCCGGCGCGCTGGCGGAGTGCGGGGTCAAGCCCGGCGACACCGTGGCGGTGATGGACTGGGACACCCACCGTTACCTGGAAGCGTTCTTCGCCATCCCGATGATGGGCGCGGTGCTGCACACGGTGAACGTGCGCCTCAGCCCGGAACAGATTCTCTACACCCTGAACCACGCCGAGGACGACGTGATTCTGGTGAACCGGGAGTTTCTGCCGGTTCTCGAGGAGCTGAAAGACCGCATCGAAACCGTGAAACGCTATGTGCTGCTGGACGACGAAGGCGGCAACCTGGATTCCCAACTGGACATCGCCGGCGAGTACGAAGCCCTGCTGCAACAGGCCCCGGCTGAATTCGATTTCCCGGAGCTGGACGAAAACACCCGCGCCACCACCTTCTACACCACCGGCACCACCGGCCTGCCCAAGGGCGTGTACTTCTCCCACCGGCAGCTGGTGCTGCACACCTTCGCCGGCCGCGCCGCGCTGTCCGGTTCCGGGCACGGACGTTTCAACCAGGACGACGTCTACATGCCGATCACGCCCATGTTCCACGTGCACGCCTGGGGCGTGCCCTATGTGGCGACGCTGCTGGGCGTCAAGCAGGTGTACCCGGGCCGCTACCTGCCGGAGACCCTGCTCAAGCTGCTGGTCACCGAGAAAGTCACCTTCTCCCACTGCGTGCCCACCATCATCCAGATGCTGCTGCAGGCCGAGGCCGCCAAGAACGTGGACCTGAAAGGCTGGAAGGTGATCATCGGCGGCTCGGCGCTGCCCAAGTCCCTGGCCAAGGGTGCCCTGGAGCGAGGCATCGACATCTACACCGGTTACGGCATGAGCGAAACCTGCCCGCTGATTTCCCTGGCGTTGCTGCCCCCGGAGCTGGAAGACGCGGACCTGGAAACCCAGGTGGACTACCGCACCCGCACCGGCCGCCCGGTGCCCATGGCGCAGATGCGGATCGTCGACGACAACATGAACGAAGTACCCCGCGACGGTAAAACCCAGGGCGAGCTGGTGCTGCGCGCGCCCTGGCTGACCCAGGGCTACCTGAAGGACGAGGACAACTCCAAGAAGCTGTGGCACGGCGGCTGGATGCACACCGGGGACATTGGCGTGATCGACGCCGACGGCTGGCTGAAGATCACCGACCGTATCAAGGACGTGATCAAGACCGGCGGCGAGTGGATCTCTTCCCTGGATCTGGAAGGGCTGATTCTGCAGCACGACGGCGTGGCCGAATGCGCGGTGGTCGGCGTGGAGGACCAGAAATGGGGCGAGCGCCCGGTGGCCCTGGTGGTCAAGGGCGGTGAAGTGGACGAAGACGCGATCAAGGAACTGGTCAGCCAGTACGCCGACAAAGGCGTGATCAGCCGCTACGGCATCCCCGACCGGGTGGTGTTCGTGGACGAGCTGCCCCGCACCTCGGTGGGCAAACTGGACAAGAAGAAGATGCGCGCCGAAATGGTGTGACACCCCCTGCCCGGGCCGGCGTCCGCCGGCCCGTTTTTCCTTCCCGTTGATCCGAATTTTCACCCTGCCAGAAGCGGAAACCGTGTAGGCTGCGGGAACCACGCTCACCGGACCGGGTCTGTTACCTGGCAGGCCCGGGGCGTTCGCGCGTGGGCCCGGCCAGGGACGGGCCGATATCCTAATGATAAACCGAGCGCACCTTAAGCCGGGCCGGCCTCAACAGGCACCGGGGTGCCTGTGAGCCTGGAGTAGAATAATGTTGCGAGTGATCGCGGGTCTGGCGGTGATCGCCGTACTGGCCGCCGCCGGTTGGTGGTGGTTGAGTGATGGGGAGAGCGCCGCCGCGCCGCAGCGTCCCGCCACGACGGTGAACGTGGTGCCCGCCATCAGCCGGCCGCTGAGTGACAACCTGGAAGTGGTGGGCACCGCCCGCGCCACCCGCGCCATTGTCCTGGTCACCCAGGTGGACGGCCGGGTCGACAAGATCCATTTCCAGGAAAGCCAGGAAGTGGAAGCCGGCGACCTGCTGGTGACCCTGGACGACCGCGCCGCCCGCGCCGAGACCGACCGCACCCGCGCCGACTACCAGCGCGCGCTCTCCGATTACCAGCGCGCGTCACGGCTGGTCGGCGGCAGCGCCATTTCCGAAGCGGAAGTCGCCAACCTGAAAACCACCATGGAGTCCGCCCGGGCGACCATGGAGTCCAGCCGCGTGGCACTGGATGACCATTACCTGCGCGCGCCCTTCGACGGCGTGGTGGGGCTGCGCCAGGTGGACGAGGGGGCCTTCCTGCAGGTGGGGGCGCCGATCACCACCCTGGACAGCGTGCGCAACCTGGAGGTGAACTTCCAGGTGCCGGAACGCTACCTGTCCGAGATCCGCCCCAATCTGACCGTGGAGGTCACCAGCGACGCCTACTCGGGCAAGGTGTTCCGCGGCAGAATCGCCATGCTCGACAGCCGCGTGGAGGCCGCCAGCCGCAGCCTGACGGTCAAGGCGCTGCTGGATAACGCCGACTCCCTGCTGCGCCCGGGCCAGTTCCTGCAGGTGTCGGTGTTGCTGGCGGAGCATCCGGCGCTGCTGGTGCCGGAGCAGGCGGTGATCTCCCAGGGTGCGCAGAGCTATGTGTTCACGGTGAGCAACGACGATGTCGCCGAGCGGCTGCCGGTGAGTCTGGGCGGGCGCCGCGACGGCTGGGTGGAAATCACCGCCGGCCTGGACCAGGGGCAACCGGTGATCGTCAACGGCCACAGCCGCCTCGGCAGCGGCGCGCCGGTCAAGGTGGTCGAGGATGAGGGGGCTCTGATGCCCGCCCAGCGCGCGCTCCTGGAGGAGCCGGCCTGATGGTACTCAGCGATGTGTCGGTCAAACGGCCGGTCTTCGCCACCGTGGTCAGCCTGCTGATCGTGGTCTTCGGCATCAGTGCGCTGATGAAGCTGCCGATCCGCGAATATCCCGACATCGACCCGCCCCAGGTGTCCGTGGAAGTCACCTACGAAGGCGCCGCCCCGGAGGTGCTGGATACCCAGATCATCCAGGTGGTGGAAGGGGCCATCGCCGGCGTCGAGGGCGTCAGCCGCATAGAGTCCCGCTCGCGGCTGGGCTCGGCGCGCACCTCGGTGGAGTTCGATCTGGACCGGGACCTGGATATCGCCGCCAACGACGTGCGCGACGCCGTCTCCCGCATCATCAATCAGCTCCCTGAAGAAGCCGAAGCGCCGGTGATCGCGAAGAGCGATTCCGACGCCCGGCCGATCATCTGGGTGACGCTCAGCAGCGACACCCTGGCCACCCAGGAACTCACCGACTTTGCCGAACGCAGCCTGGTGGACCGCTTCGCGGTGCTCGACGGCGTGTCCGAGGTGAACATCGGCGGCGAGCGCCGCTACGCCATGCGGGTCTGGCTGGACCGCCAGCGCATGGCCGCCAACGGCATCGCGGTCAACGACATCGCCACGGCGCTGCGCGCCAATAACGTGGAGCTGCCCGCCGGACGCCTGGAGTCCGACAGCCGCAGCTTCACGGTACGCGCCGACAACCGGCTCGCCACCGTGGAGGAATTCCGCGATCTGGTGCTGCGTCAGCAGGGCAGCTACCAGTTGCGGGTGGGCGACGTGGCGCGGGTGGAGCTGGGGGTCGAGAACGACGACACCGAGCTGCGCGCCAACGGCGAGACCGCCGTGGGCCTGGGCATTATCCGCCAATCCAAGGCCAACACCGTGTCGGTCTCGGACAACGTGCGCGCCGAGATCGAGCGGATCCGCGAGAACCTGCCCGCCGACATCGCGCTGGACGTCAATTACGACGAATCCCTGTTTATCCGCGCCTCCATCCGGGAAGTGCTGATCACCCTGGGCCTGTCCATGACCCTGGTGATCCTGGTGATCTTCGCGTTCCTGGGCAACTTGCGCGCCACCCTGATCCCGGCCGTCACTATTCCGGTGTCGGTGATCGGCGCCTTCATGGGCCTGGGGGCGTTGGACTTCTCCATCAACGTGCTCACCCTGCTGGCGCTGATCCTCGCCATCGGCCTGGTGGTCGACGACGCCATCGTCATGCTGGAGAACATTCAACGCCGTATCGACGAAGGCGAATCCCGACTGGTGGCCGCCTACCTGGGGGCACGCCAGGTGGCGTTCGCGGTGGTCGCCACCACCCTCACCCTGGTGGCGGTGTTCGTGCCGATTTCGTTCATGGGCGGCGACGTGGGGCGGCTGTTCGGCGAGTTCGGCTTCACCCTGGCGGCGGCGGTGGTGATTTCCAGCGTGGTGGCGCTCAGCCTGGCGCCGATGCTGTGCTCGCGCTGGCTGCACCGCCACCGCAAGGAAGATGAAAACAAACACCTGCTCGAGCGGGGTCTGGCCCGTCTTAACGGTGGCTACGCCAGGGGCCTGAAGCGTTGCCTGGCCAACCCCTGGCCGGTGCTGGGCGTGGCGGCGCTGATCTGTGTGCTGGCCGGCCTGGCGTACACCGGTGTGCCCCGGGAGCTGGCGCCCACCGAGGACCGGGGCGTGTTCATCGTGCCGGCCACCGCGCCCCAGGGCGCCACCGCGGACTACACCACCCACCACATCAAGGAGGTGGAAGCCCTGATGCAGCCGTTGGTGGACAACGGCGAGGCCGAGCGGGTGCTGTCCATCGTCGGCTTCCGGGGGCAGCCGGAAAACGCCTTTATGATCACCCGGCTCAAACCCTGGGGCGAGCGCCAGCGCAGCCAGCAGGAGATCGTCCAGCAACTGCGCGGCGAGCTGGGCCAGGTGGCGGGCCTGCGCGCGTTCGCGGTGAACCCGCCGGGCCTGGGGCAGAGCGCCTTCAACCAGCAGCTTGAAGTGGTGATCGGCGGGCCGGACTACGAATCGGTGCAGCGCTGGAGCGAATCGGTGATGGCCTCCATGGAGGACAACCCCAACCTGCTCAGCGTGGATACCAACTACGAGGAAACCCAGCCGCAACTGAACGTGGAACTGAACCGGGAGCGGGCGGCGGACTTCGGCCTGTCCGCCGAGGACGTGGGCCAGACCCTGCAGGCCATGTTCGCCACCCTGCAGGCCTCCACCTATGTGGATAGGGGCCGCGAGTACGATGTGCTGCTGGAGGCCAACGAAAGCGAAGCGCGGGTGCCCGACGACGTTAATCCGATTTACGTGCGCACCGACGCCGGCGAGCTGGTGCCGCTGTCCAGCGTGGTGGATCTGAAAACCGTGGGCGCCTCACCGGAACTGCGCCGGGTGGACCGGCTGCCGGCGATCACCCTGTCCGCCAACATGGCCGAAGGCTACGACCTGGGCCGCGCCATCGACTTCGTGGAGCAGACCGTCAACGACACTCTGCCCCTGGAAGCGCGCCTCAGCTACAAGGGCATGGCGGAGGAATTCACCGAGGCGTCGTCGGCGATCTTCATCACCTTCGGCTTGGCCCTGCTGATCGTCTTCCTGGTGCTGGCGGCCCAGTTCGAAAGCTGGATCCACCCGCTGATCATCATGCTCACGGTGCCGCTGGCCATCGCCGGCGCGATCCTGGCGCTGCGGGTCACCGGTAACAGCCTGAACATCTACAGCCAGATCGGTATGATCATGCTGCTCGGCCTGATGGCGAAGAACGGCATTCTGATCGTCGAGTTCGCCAACCAGCTTCGGGATCAGGGTTACAGCGTGGCCGAGGCGGCCTACCAGGGCGCCATCATCCGCTTCCGGCCGGTGTTGATGACCGGGGTGTCGACCATCTTCGGCGCCGTGCCTTTGGTGCTGGCCACCGGCGCCGGCGCGGAAAGCCGCATCACCATCGGCGTGGTGATTCTCGGTGGTCTGTTGTTCGCCACCGTGCTCACCCTGTTTATTATTCCGGTGCTGTACGCCTGGCTGGCGCCCTACGCCAAATCCGCCGACGCCGTGAAACATCAATTGGAACAGGAGCTGCCCGGTGCACCGCGACAGTCCCCCGCCTCTTGAATACGAACTGGTGCGCAGCCGGCGGCGCTCTCTGGAAGTGCGGGTGCGCGTGGACGGCAGTGTGCAGGTGCGCGCTCCACTAAAACTGGCTGCCTACCGGGTGGAAGCCTTCGTGGACTCACGCCGGGACTGGATCCGTGATCAGCAGCAACGCATGGCGGCCCGGCCCCGGGTGCGCTGGCGCGACGGCGACCCCTGCCAGTACCTGGGTGAGCCGCTCACCCTGCGCGTCGCCGCCGCCGCCAGGGCGCGGGTGGCACGCCACGGCGACGAACTCCACGTGGGCGTGCCCGACCCCCACGACGAAGCCGCCGTCAGCCACGCGGTGCACGAGTGGTGGCGCGGGCTGGCGCGGACCCGCTTCCAGGAGAGCATCGAACGGCAGTTTCCCTGGTTCGCGGAACGGGGGCACCGGATGCCGGTGCTGCGGGTGAAAAAGATGCGCAGCCGCTGGGGCTCGCTGTCCCGGCGCGGCTACATCAACCTGAGCCTGGCACTGATGCAGTACCCGCCGGCGGTGATCGACTATGTGGTGATGCACGAGCTTTGCCATCTGGAATACATGCACCACGGCCCCGCCTTCCACGCCTTGATGGACCGCCGGATGCCGGACTGGCCGGCCCGCAAGCGGCGCCTGGACGGCTGAGGTTTTACCCTTTTTAAACGCACGCCGACTTGTATTTCACCCGCCTTCCTTTTCCATGGTGGCATGGATATGTCAGCGCTTTTAAAAGAGATCAAACAACGCGACCCCCACCACACCCATTTTCACCAGGCCGCGGAAAGCCTGCTGAACAGTGTGTCCGGGTATCTGGATCAGCACCCCGAGCTGCGCACCCAGGGGCTGCTGGCCCGGCTGCTGGAGCCGGAGCGGGTGATCCGTTTCCGCGTGCCCTGGGTGGACGACCAGGGCGAGGTGCGGGTGAACCGGGCCTACCGGGTGCAGATGAACGGTGCCCTGGGCCCCTACAAAGGCGGGCTGCGGTTCCACCTCTCGGTGAACCTGGACGTGCTGTCTTTTCTGGCCCTGGAACAGACCATCAAAAACGCGCTCACCGGCCTGCCGCTGGGCGCCGGCAAGGGCGGCGCCGATTTCGACCCCAAAGGACGCAGCGACGCGGAAATCATGCGTTTCTGCCAGGCCCTGATGGCGGAATTCCACCACCACATGGGGCCGGACATCGACGTGCCCGCCGGTGACATGGGCGTGGGCATGCGCGAAGTGGGCTATCTGTTCGGCATGTACCGCAAACTTTCCCGTTCCTTCGGCGGCGCGTTTACCGGCAAAAGCCTGGATTTCGGCGGCAGTGTCCTGCGGCCGGAAGCCACCGGCTACGGTTTGATCTACTTCCTGCAGAGCATGCTGACGCACCAGAACGAAAGCCTGAGCGACAAGACCGTGGCGGTGTCCGGCGCCGGCAACGTGGCCCGGCACGCCGCCGCCAAGGCCATCGAGGAGGGCGCCACCGTGGTCACCCTGTCCGATTCCCGTGGCACGGTTCACGCCCCCGAGGGCCTGGACGACGCCCACTTGGACGCGGTGGCGCGCATCAAGGCGGACGGCGGCGGCCTGGACCGGCTCGCTGAAGAGTTTGACGGTATCAAGCATTATCAAGGGGAGCGGCCGTGGCGGTTCGACTGCCAGGTGGCGCTGCCCTGTGCCACGGAAAACGAATTGGAGGAAGACGACGCCCGGCGGCTGGTGGACAACGGCTGTCGCTGGCTGGCGGAAGGCGCCAATATGCCGTGCACCGCGGCGGCGGTGGCGGTGTTCAAGGACAGCGACATGCTGTACGCGCCGGGCAAGGCGGCCAACGCCGGCGGCGTGGCGGTGAGCGGCCTGGAAATGAGCCAGAACAGCCGCCGCGAATCCTGGTCTGCCGGCGAGGTGGACCGGCGGTTGCGCGACATCATGGAGCGCATCCACCGCCGCTGTCTGGAACACGGCGGCGATGACGCCCGTCCGGATTACCTGACCGGCGCCAGTGTCGCCGGCTTTCAGCGCGTGGCGCGGGCGATGCTGGGGCAGGGCATTATCTAGCCCGGCGTCAGGCCGGGCGCACGGTGAGCTTGTGCTGGGCCAGGCGCGGCGGGTCCGGGAAGTCGATCAGCGCCTCGGCGCCGATATCGCGCAGGAACGTATCCGCCCGGCGGCGGCTGTCCGCGTCCAGGCCGTTCAGGTGGTCGCGCACCCGCTGGATCATCCACAGGCTGTAGGGGCGGATGATACGGCTGCCTTCGCGGCCCTCCAGGGTAAAGGCGTGACTGCCCAGCGCCCGGGGCAGGGTCTCGCCGGGGTGTTCCGCCATCCAGGCGCGCACGTGATGGGCCACGTCCACCATCGCCGGCAACATTTCCCTGGCCAGGCGCTTGAGCACCGGCAGCAGGGTTTCCGGGATGCTGTCGTTGTCGTCCAGCGGGGCGCGCAGGCCGCCGGGCTCGAAATGCAATTGCTCCACCCAGCGTGCCACGTTCGGCGCCCGTTCGCGCATCAGTTTGCCGGCCGTGGGGTCCCGGTACAGGTGGGCGTAGAGCGGCCCGATCAGGCCGAAATCCGCGATCGTCGCCTGGCTGCCCAGCAGGGCCGGGTGCTCGGCGAAATGGGCGTCCAGCTCGGCGAGCAGGTTCTCGTAGGCGGTCTCCACCGCGGGCACCATGTCCTCGGTGGCGCCCAGCAGGGTGGCCGCCTTGGAGAACGGCACCGCCAGTTTCTGGCCGATGGCCAGCTGGTTTTCCGCGGACTCATCGGGGGCGTTCATGGCGCCGAATTCCGCCATCGCCCAGTCGCGGTCGTAGAACCACCGGTAATGCATGGCCGGAATCACCAGCCACTCGTCCCCGTAGGCTTCCAGCATCAGCGCCACCAGCTTGCGCAACGGCGTGGCCGGGTGCAGCGCCGGGCCGTCGTCGGTTCGCGCCTGTTCCAGGGTTTCGATGATCACCGTGCTGTCCTGGAGGATGCGACCGTTCCCATCGCGCAGCACCGGGATCACCGGCGCGCCCACCGCCGGCACGATCACCTGGCGGTAGACGTCGGCGGTGGAGAGTACCTCCTCGAACGGTATCGCGGCCCAGCGCAGGTAGGCGCGGACTTTTCCGGTGAAGTAACTGACTTCGGCCCCGTACAGCGTGGTGGTCATGGTCTGGTTCCTGGTTCCGTTTTTGGCGGGCAAGAAAAAACCCCGCATGAAGCGGGGTTCTTCCCGGTCGTTGAGGTCGTCTTATTCGCCGACGACGTTCGCGGCCTGCGGTCCCTTGGGACCTTGCTGAATGTCGAAAGTGACTTTCTGACCTTCCGCCAGAGTGCGGAAGCCCGAGCCGTTGATCGCGCTGAAATGCACGAACACATCCGCGCCACCGTCATCCTGGGAAATAAAGCCGAAACCCTTGGATTCGTTGAACCATTTCACGGTACCAGTAGCCATTGAATCAATACCTCGAAAAAACTGAACATAGGGTGTTGCTTGCAAACCAGGAGGGGGTGTTCGGAGACTTCTTGGGCTTCACGCGAAGGAAGGCAACTACCAAAACCAACCACTGCCAAATCTGCAGCAATTTGACTTTACTACCCTTTTTTGCGCCGTTCCAAGCCTTTTTTTGTTAAACGCGGCCGGCGCCGCGCCGGGTTTATTTAAACCCGGCGGCGATCTCCAGTTCGCGGATCGATTGCTCCAGATAATCCAGCAGACGCTGCATGGACGGCAGCGTCCGGCGGCAGGCAATCAAACCGAATTCGATCTGACCCCGGTAACTGGTCAGCGTCATGTTCAAGGCGATCCGGTCCAGCACGATGGACACCGGGTACATGCCCTCCAGCCGCGCACCGTTCCAGTACAGCGGCTCGCGCGGCCCCGGCACATTGGAAATAATCACGTTGAAGGCACGCCATTTCGGCGCCAGGCCGGTGAGCAGATTCAAGCCGGTGGGCGCCATGCTGAGCGCGGTGAAATTAAGAATTTCTTCCGGGCTCATTTGCGAGAAACGCTTCTTCGCCTCGCGCACCGACGCCTGCACCACACGCAGACGGTTGGCCGGGTCGCAGATGTGCGTGCCCAGGTTGGCGAGGATCATCGCGATCTGGTTGCCGCCGGCGCTGTCGTCCTTGCGCAGGGACATCGGCACCATGGCGATCAGCGGGCGGTCGGGCAGGGCGTTCTGGCTGATCAGGTATTCCCGCAGCGCGTGCCCGCACATGCTCAGCACCACATCGTTGAGTGTGCAGTTAAAGGCGCCGGACAAACGCTTGAGGCGATCCAGCGAATAACTCTGCGCCGCGAACCGCCGGGACCCGGTGATGCACTGGTTCAAAATGGTGTCCGGGGCCTGGAAGATGGAGACGAAATTCGGGTCGTCCTTGGCTTTCTGGGTGACGCTGTAGATCTCCCGGGCGAGGGCCGGCACCGTGGCGATCTGGCGGCTGGCGCCGGTGGTCAGACGGGCCAGGCTGCTGACCGCGTCGACCGGGTTGCTGGGCAGGCCGCGGCCGCGCTTCTTCGGCTTGTAGGCCCACACCGGCGGCAGATCCCTTTCTTCCGGGTCCGGCGACAGCGCGCGCATGCCCATGCGCATGGCGGAGATACCGTCCACCACCGAGTGGTGCACCTTGGTATACAGCGCGAACTGACGGCCGCGGATGCCCTCGATCAGATGGGCTTCCCACAGTGGCCGCTCCCGGTCCAGCAGGTTGGAGTGCTCCGCGGACACCAGCGACAGCAGCTCACGGATGCGACCGGGTTTGGGCAGCGCTTCATGGCGGAAATGGTGATCCATGTCGAACTGCTGGTCTTCCATCCACTGGTACTGGCCGAAGCGGCGGGTCAGACGCTGGTTGAAGGGCGGTTCCGGCGAGGAATACTCGCGGATCGAGCGCGCCAGCTCGCTGACGTACTTGGGGCCGGCGCCCTCCGGAAATGAAAACAACTGCAGTCCCGCCACATGCATCGGCTGCTGGCGTTTCTCCAAATACAGAAACAGTTGATCCACGGGACTCAACGTTTTCATGCCATCCCCTTTTTATTATGGAAAGTGGTGATTGCTTTCATATTAGCAGAGCCTTTCCGGCCTGACTGTGCCTTCCTTGTAAGACTTCCAAGGTACCCCGGCGGTGCGGGTAACGCTTGTAAAATCATGGGTTGCAAGATATCTGCCATGGTCTCGCCACCCGCCGGTCATACCGCGTCTTCAGGCTGAGCATGACATCCAAAGGCGGAGCCAGACATGAAGGCGTTATCCTGGGTAATCGCCGGCACCTTGATGGCCGGTGGCGTTCACGCGGACGTTCTGATCAGTGAGTATGTGGAAGGCAGCGGCTTTAACAAGGCCCTGGAGCTGTATAACGGCGGCGCCGACACCGTCAGCCTGGACGGCTACCGCCTGGAACGCTACTCCAACGGCGGCACCGACGCCTCCGGCGTGCTCGAGCTGGACGGCGAGAGCCTGGCGGCCGGGGCGGTAATGGTGATCGTCAGCAGCCAGGCCGGCGCGCCGCTGGACGGGCTTGGCGATATCAGCAGCGGCGTGATCAGCCACAACGGCGATGACGCCTATGTGCTCCGCGATGCCAACGGCGTGGTCGACAGCTTCGGCCGTGTCGGCGAGGACCCGGGCAGCGCCTGGGGCAGCGGCGACACCACCACCGTTAATCAGACCCTGCGCCGGCTGGAAACCGTCACCACCGGCGACACCGTGATTGATGACGCCTTCGACCCCGCCGACCAGTGGCGGGCCTTTCCCCAGGACGCCCTGGACGGCCTGGGCGTCTATGGCGAAGGGGCCGGTGACGGTGGCGACGACGGCGGCGATCCGCCCCCGGCGCTGGGCGCCTGCGGCGACGCCGACACACCGCTGTCGGTGGTGCAGGGCAGTGGCGCCAGCACCCCCCTGGACGGCGAAACCGTGGTGGTGGAATCCGTGGTCAGCGCCGTCTACCCGGACCTGGACGGCTTCTTCCTGATGGAACCGGTCGCCGACCGGGACGACAACCCGGCCACCTCGGAAGGCCTGTTCGTGTACGCCCCCGACGCGGCGGTGAACCCCGGTGAGCGGGTCCGGCTGGCGGGCACCGCCGGCGAATACTTCGAGCAGACCCAGGTGAGTCTGCAGGGGGAGCCGCTGGTCTGCGCGGTGGAGCAAACCCTGGAGCCGGTGGCCTTCACGCTGCCGTTCGCCGATTGGAGCGCCCCGGAAGCCCTGGAAGGCATGCTGGTGAATGTCAGCCAGACGCTCACCGTCACCGAGGTCTATGATCTGGCGCGTTTCGGCAGCGTGGTGCTCGCCGAAGAGCGCCAGTGGATCCCCACCCAGGTGGCGGAACCGGGCGCCCCGGCGAAGGCGGTGGCGGACCGCAACGCCCTGGGCAGTATCGTTCTTGATGACGGCCTCAACATCCAGAACCCGGAGCCGGTGCGCTATCCCGAGGGCGGTCTCTCCGCCACCAATACCCTGAGGGTGGGCGACCGGGTCGACCCGGACTTCCGCGCCGTTGTCAGCTACAGCTTTGAAGAGTGGCGGCTGCAGCCGGTGGACGAAATCTCCTTCCGCGCCGCCAACCCGCGCCCGGCGGCGCCGCCCCGGGCGCCGGGCAGCAACCTGCGGGTGGCCGCCTTCAACGTGCTTAACTTTTTCAACGGTGACGGCCAGGGCGGCGGCTTCCCCACCGCCCGCGGCGCCGACAACGCCGAGGAGCTGGCGCGCCAGAAAGCCAAGCTGGTGGCGGCGCTCACCGCCCTGGACGCGGACATCATCGGTCTGATGGAAATCGAGAACGACGGCTACGGACCGGATTCGGCGATCGCCGAACTGGCCGAGGCCCTGGGGCCGGCGTGGCGCTTCGTGGCCCACGGCGAGGCCGGGCTGGGCAGCGACGCCATCGCCGTGGGGCTGCTCTACCGCGATGATGTGGTGGCCGAGGCCGGCGAGGCCGCGACCCTGGACACCGGCGCCTTCGGCAACGAGACCAACCGCCAGCCGCTGGCGCAGAGCTTCCGCCTGCTCAACAACGACCAAGTGCTGACGCTGGTGGTGAACCACTTCAAGTCCAAGGGCAGTTGTCCGGACGACGGCGTCAACGCGGCCCAGGACGATGGCCAGAGCTGCTGGAACGCGGAGCGCACCCAGGCGGCCGAGGACCAGCTCGCCTGGCTGGCCGGGCAGCCCACCGGGGTGGCGGACGAGGATGTTCTGGTGCTCGGCGACCTGAACGCCTATGCCCTGGAAGACCCGGTGCGGGCCTTCCAGGACCAGGGCTTCGTGGATCTGCTCACCCGCTTCCAGGGCGACCAGGCCTACAGCTACCTCTTCGACGGCGAAACCGGACATCTGGATCACGCCCTGGCCAGCCCGTCCCTGGATGCCCGGGTGGTCGACGCCGGCGCCTGGCACATCAACGCGGACGAACCCCGGGCGCTGGATTACAACCAGGACTTCAAAAGCGATCAGCAGATCGACGACTTCTTCGCCGCCGATGCCTACCGGTCGTCCGACCACGACCCGCTGCACGTCGACCTGAACCTCACCGCCGACGACGGCGAGGCGGCCCCACCGGCCGACGACGACAGCGGCGGGGGCGGCGGCCTGGGCTGGCTGTGGCTGGCCCTGGTGTTGGCCGCCGGGCGCCGCCGCCGCGCCTGATCCGGCGTCGAGACCCTTCCCGCTTTCCGTTATCATCGGCGATTCAACGGAACGGGAAGGGCCCTAATGCCAAAAAAATACGCCGACCGTCGTCGCCGCGCCTTTGTGATCGCCTTGCAGGAATCCGATGCCCACTGGGGCGCCCTGTTCGGTGATGAGGTGTTCTACGATCTGAACTATTCCGATCTGTTCACCCGCATGTGGCTGGCCCGGGACCGGGCGTTCACCAAAACCGAGCTCTACCGTTTCATGCCCAAGGTCAGCCACCGCACCGCGGTGAAGTACGTGCAGACCGCCATTGAGAAGGGTCTGCTGGACGAGACCGTGGACGACCAGGACCGCCGCCGGCGGCGCATCACCATGTCGCCGCAGCTGCTGAAAGTGATCGAGGATTTCCTCGACGCCTCCCTGCAGACCTTCGAGAAGCGCCGGGTCTTTTCTTGACGACGCCTTGCGGGCGCCGGCCGCAGACTGCCGGAATGACGACTGCGACCCCCCAACGGTTCGCCGCCGTGCTGTTCGATCTGGACGGCACCCTGGCGGACACCCGGCTTGATTTCACCGCCATCCGCGCCGAGGTCGGCGTGCCCGAGGGCATCGGCGTGCTCGAGTACCTGGACCGGCTGGAGGACGCCGCCCGCGCCGAGCAGGGCCGCCAACGCCTGCACGAGTTCGAGATGCGCGGCGCCGACGCCGCCGAATGGATCGACGGCGCCGAGTCCCTGCTGCAACGGTTGGCGCGGGCGCGGGTGCCCACCGGCATCCTCACCCGCAACAGCCGGGCCGCGGTGGCCCGCACCGGCGAGATTCTGGATCTGGCGGTGGACTGCATTCTCACGCGGGAGGATTGTGCCCCGAAACCGGATCCGGAGGGGCTGTTGATGCTCAGCCGGCGATTGAGCGTGCCGCCCGAGGCGTGCGTGTACGTGGGGGATTTCGTCTACGACCTGCAGGCCGCGCGCAACGCGGGCATGGCCGCGTGTCTATTGCGCAACCCCGGCAACCAGCGGTTCGTCGATCAGGCCGATCTGGTGATCGACCGTCTCGACGAACTGCTGCCGCTGGCCGGGCTGGATCACTCGTAGTCGAACGAGAAGTGCTCCGGCGCCAGCTGCATGGTGCTCTTGGTGGGTTTCAGGGCCGCTTCCGCGTGGCCCTTGGCGGTGGGCAGCATGCGCTCGAAGAAGAACTCCGCGGTGGCCAGCTTGGCCTGGTAGAACTCCTTCGGCTCGGCGCCGCCGTGCTCCAGCTTGTCCGCCGCCACTTTCGCCTGCAACGCCCAGAAGTACGCCATCATCGCGTAGCCTGAGTACATCAGGAAATCGTGGCTGGCGGTGCCGACCATCTCCCGGTCCTTGGCGGCGTTGAGCATGATGCGGGTGGTCAGGTAGTTCCACTCGGCGGCGATCTTCAGCAGCTTCCAGGCGTAGGGACGCAGCTGGCCGTCGCGCAGGTTCTTGGTGCCGAAATCCACCAGCTTCTTGGAGAAATCGCGGACGCACTTGCCGCGGCTGGAGAGCAGCACCTTGCGGCCCAGCAGGTCGAGGGCCTGAATGCCGGTGGTGCCCTCATAGAGCGTGGCGATGCGCGCGTCGCGCACGATCTGCTCCATGCCGTGTTCCTTGATGTAGCCGTGGCCGCCGAAAATCTGCATGGCGTCGTTGGCCACTTCCAGGCCCTTCTCGGTGAGGAAGCCCTTCAGGATCGGCGTCAGGAAGCCCAGCTCGCTGTCCCAGCGATCGTATTTTTCCTGATCGTCTTCCAGCATCCCGGAGATCATGTTGTCCGCGTACTGGGCGGCGAAGTAGATCATCGCCCGGCCGCCCTCGGCGATCGCTTTCTGCTTGAGCAGCATGCGGCGCACGTCACCGTGGTGGATCAGGGCGTCGGCCACCGCGTCCGGGTCTTTCTTGCCGGACAGGGCGCGCATGGAACGGCGTTCCTTGGCGTAGGGCAGTGAACCCTGGTAGGCCAGCTCGGCGTGGGCGATGCCCTGGCAGGCGGTGCCGATGCGCGCCGAGTTCATGAAGGTGAACATGCACTCCAGGCCCTTGTTCTCCTCGCCGATCATAAAGCCGGTGGCTTCGTCGAAGTTCATCACGCAGGTGGCGGACGCCTTGATGCCCATCTTCTTTTCCAGGGAACCGCACACCACGCCGTTGCTCTCGCCGATCTTGCCGGGCAGGTACTTGGGCACGATGAACAGGGAAATGCCCTTGGTGCCCTTGGGCGCGTCCGGCAGACGGGCCAGCACGATGTGAACGATGTTCTCGGTGAGATCGTGGTCGCCGGAGGAAATGAAGATCTTGGTGCCGGTGATCTTGTAGGAGCCGTCCGCCTGGGGCTCCGCCTTGGTCTTCACCTGACCCAGGTCGGTGCCGCACTGCGGCTCGGTCAGGCACATGGTGCCCGCCCAGGTGCCTTCGGTGAGGGGCGTCAGATAGGTGGCCTTCTGATCCTCGTCACCGTGCAGCTGAATGGTGTTCATGGCGCCCAGCGACAGGCCCGGGTACATGGCGAAGGGCCAGTTGGCGGTGCCCATCATTTCCTGCTTGAACAGGCCCAGCGACATGGGCAGGCCCTGGCCGCCGTACTCCGCCGGGTGGGACAGGCCCTGCCAGCCGCCGGCCACGTACTCCTGGTAGGCTTCTTTATAGCCCTTGGGCGTGGTGACCTGGCCGTCTTCCAGCTTGCAGCTCTCGTGATCGCCACTGTGGTAGAGAGGACCGATGGTGTTCTCGCACAACTTGGCCAGCTCGCCAAGGATCGCTTCCACCATGTCCGGCGTGGCTTCCTCGCCGTTGGGCAGCGTCTTGTAGTGGCTCTCGAAGTCGAACACTTCATTGATCAGAAAGCGCATATCGCGCAGGGGGGCCTTGTAGGTCGGCATAACACACCCTCGTCAGCAATTCCGGACGCGAACCGGAGGGTTCGCTTCACAACAGCCCGGCATTCTTAGCGAACAAGCGTTGACTGACATTGACGGAGCAGCGGCGTGTCGCGGCTACAGGGTGAATCGGCGCTTTGTAAGCGCCTTGAGAACGGCTATACACAGAGTTGAACGGCCGGAGGCCGGGCTCAGCCCTTGTCCTTGCCCTTCCAGCTGTACATGGAGGTGGAAACGCCGGTGCGCCGCGCCACCTGATCCCAGAGCTTGCGCGGCAGCACCCCCTTGAGCAGCTCCACGGAGCGGGCCATGGGCGGCTCGATCACGAACGCTTCCCCCTTGGCCACCCCGTTGAGAATGCTGTCGGCCACCCGGTTGGGCGTCAGCATGGGCGAGAACAGCGGCGTTTTAACGCCCTTGAACATGCCCGTGGCGATATAGCTGGGGCACACGGTGGTCACCTTCACCTGTTTCAGGCCGCGCTCCAGCATCTCCAGGCGCAGGGATTCGGAAAAGCCCACCACCGCCCATTTGCTGGCCGCGTAGGTGCTGCCGTAGGGCAGGCCGATAAACGCCGAGGCGCTGGCGATATTGACCAGATGGGCGCGCGGCGCGGCGATCAGATCGTCCATGAAGGCGTGGGTGCAGGCCATCAGCCCTTCGCTGTTGACCTTGAAGGTGTCCAGGTGGCGCTGCAGGTCGACCTGTTCGAATTCGCCGCCGAACACCACGCCGGCGTTGTTGATCAGCATGCTGATCGGGCCGCGCTCTTCGTGCAGCTTGTCGCGGAAACGGGCGATGGTGGCGATCTTGCTCACGTCCAGGGTGTAGGCGTGGGCGTTGCCGCCGGCGTTACGAATGCACTCCACCACCTCGCGGGCGGCGGCGATGCGCCGCGCGGTGACGATCACTTCGGCGCCCCGGGCGGCCAGCCTCTCCGCCATCAGGCGGCCGATGCCGGCGCCGGCGCCGGTGATCACAACACGGTGGTTATCGAATCGGGTCATGGGCGCTCCAGTGAAGGTTGCGAAGATTATTTGGGCAGTTTGATGCCGATCAGCAGCACGCGGCCCTGCTCCACGGTGCGGGCGCGCAGCTTGAGGCCGCCCAACCGTACCGTGTCGCCCACCACGGCTTGCTGGCCGAACTGCCGCTCGAACACCGCCTCCACGGTCAGGCCGTGCAGCAGAGGGTCGATCTGCTCGATGCCGTACACCGCCACCAGCTGCTCCACCGGCACGCCGCCGCGCACGAAGAAATCGCCGTAGAAGCGCTTCTCGTCCTTGGAGAGACGGTGGCACAGATCCGATAAATAGTCGCGCTCGCCCACCGGCGCCAGCCAGGTGACCAGATCACCGGCCTCGATCACCGGGTCCTCGGCCAGGTTGCGGAACTCCTTATTGCGGATGATCAGCAACGGCGTGATGCGCGGCGTGGTGATCGCCCCCAGCCGCTGGCCTTCCGCCTTGGCGGAGGCGTCCACCTCGAACTGCATGACATAGCGGTCGCCGGTGGCCGCCAGTGGCACCATCTGTTTGGGCGGTGTGGTGGCCGGCACCGATACCTTCAACCAGCGCGCCATGTAGCGCAGGCTGGCGCCCTGGGCGAGCAACGAAATCAGCACCACCACCAGGGTGATGTCGAACAGCAGCCGGGTCTGGCCGACGCCGGCCAGCAACGGGAACACCGCCAGCACAATGGGCACGGCGCCGCGCAGACCGGTCCAGGAGATAAACAGCTTCTCGCGCCACTTGAAACGGAACGGCAGCAGGCTGACCCACACCGACAGCGGGCGTGCCACCACCATCAGGAACAGCGCCACCAGCAGGGCATTGATCAGGCCGTCGCCGATCAGCTCCGAGGGCGTCACCAGCAGCCCCAGCATCAAAAACATGCCGGACTGGGCCAGCCAGGCCAGGGAATCCATCGAGCGCAGCACGTTGTCGCCGGTGCCGCCGCGCCGGTTGCCCGCCACCAGGCCGGCCAGGTACACCGCCAGGAAACCGCTGCCGCCGGCCAGGTTGGTGGTGGCGAACACCATGGCGCCGCCGCTGCACAGCAGCAGGGCGTGCAGGCCTTCGTTGCTGCGCGCGCGCAGCAGAATCTCGCTGAGCAGCGCGCCCAGACCCAGGCCCAGCAGCATGCCCAGGCCGAACTGCTGGATCAGGGTAATCAGCATTTCCCAGCCGAAGCTGACCTCCGGGTTCATCATCACCCCCACCAGCATCAGGGTAATAAAGATCGCCATGGGGTCGTTGAGGCCGGATTCGATCTCCAGGGTGCTGGCCACCCGCTCGTTGATGGTCACGCCGGCGCCCTTGACCACATTGAAGACTGCGGCGGCGTCGGTGGAGCCGATGATGCCGCCCAGCAGCAGGCCCAGGCGCCAGTCCACGTCCATCAACCAGGTGGCGAAGGCGCCCACCAGCGAGGCGGACAGCATCACGCCCACGGTGGCCAGGCTGAGCGCCGGCTTCAACGCCAGGCGGAAGGTGGTCAGCCGGGTGCGCAGGCCGCCGTCGAGCAGAATAATCGCCAGGGCGATGTTGCTGACCACATAGGCCAGCGAGAAATCATCGAACTGAATGCCGCCGATACCGTCTTCGCCGGCCACCATGCCCACCACCAGGAACACCAGCAGGGAGGGCACGCCGATGCGCGCACTCAGGGTGCCCAGCAGCAGCCCCACGAACATCAGGCCGGTGCCGATCAGCAGGAAAACGTTCAGTGATTCCAAATGCGCTCCGGGAATATCAGGGGTAAAACGAACACAGCATCAAGTATATAGAAAGGCCGGTGTCGACTCACTGTCGGACCGGCGCCGCCGACGCGCTTTTTACCCGCCCTTTATTTTGTTTGGGTTCGGACTATACTAGCGCGCCCGATCTGATCATATTTTAAGCGGCGGGCCTTCCGGGGCGTGTCGCGAGCGAGCTTGACTATGGATTACCCCCAGCGATTCGGCGTTTTGGTGATTGGTGGCGGCCACGCCGGCACCGAAGCGGCTCTGGCGTCCGCCCGCATGGGCGTGGACACCGTGCTGCTGACGCACAATATCGAGACTCTGGGCCAGATGAGCTGCAACCCGGCCATCGGCGGCATCGGCAAGAGCCACCTGGTGCGGGAAATCGACGCCCTGGGCGGGGCCATGGCCCGCGCCACCGATAAGGGCGGTATCCAGTTCCGCGTGCTCAACGCCCGCAAGGGCCCGGCGGTGCGCGCCACCCGCGCCCAGGCCGACCGGGTGCGCTACAAGGCGGCGATCCGCGCCACCCTGGAGAGCCAGCCCCACCTGACCCTGTTCCAGCAAAGCGTGGACGACCTGATCGTCGAGAACGGCCGCTGCGTGGGGGCGGTGACCAACATGGGCCTGCGCTTCCACGCCGACGCCGTGGTGCTGACCGCCGGGACCTTCCTGGGCGGTGTCATCCATGTGGGCCTGGACCACCACCAGGGCGGCCGCGCCGGCGACCAGCCCTCCAACGCCCTGGCGCGCCGGCTGCGCGAGCTGCCGTTCCGCGTCGACCGTCTGAAGACCGGCACGCCGCCGCGCATCGACGGCAAGACCGTGGACTTCTCGGTGATGGAAGAGCAGTGGGGCGACCAGCCGCTGCCGGTGATGAGCTATCTGGGCAAGGTGGAAGAGCACCCGCGCCAGACCTGCTGCTATATTACCCACACCAACGAGCGCACCCACGACATCATCCGCTCCGGGTTCGACCGCAGCCCCATGTTTACCGGCGTGATCGAAGGTACCGGGCCGCGGTACTGCCCGTCCATCGAGGACAAGGTGAGCCGCTACCCGGACAAGAACAGCCACCAGATCTTCGTCGAACCGGAAGGCCTGGATACCTTCGAGCTGTACCCCAACGGCATTTCCACCAGCCTGCCGTTCGATATCCAGCTGGAGGCGGTGCGTTCCATCCGTGGTTTCGAGAACGCCAGCATCACGCGGCCCGGCTACGCCATCGAGTACGACTACTTCAATCCCCAGGACCTCAAGCACAGCCTGGAGACCAAGCACATGCCCGGGCTGTTCTTCGCCGGCCAGATCAACGGCACCACCGGCTACGAGGAAGCCGGCGCCCAGGGGTTGCTGGCGGGCCTGAACGCGGCCCTGCTGAGCCAGGAAAAAGAGGCCTGGACGCCGCGCCGCGACGAAGCCTACGTGGGCGTGCTGGTGGACGACCTGATCACCATGGGCACCCAGGAGCCCTACCGCATGTTCACCAGCCGCGCCGAATACCGGCTGCTGCTGCGCGAGGACAACGCCGACCTGCGCCTCACCGAGAAAGGCCGGGAGCTGGGCCTGGTGGATGATGAGCGGTGGGCGGCCTTCGAGGCCAAGCGCGAAGGCATGGAGCGTGAGCAGGCGCGGCTCAAGGCCACCTTCGTGCGCCCCGGCACCGCGGAAGCGGAGCGCGTCAACGCGCTGCTCGACAAGCCGCTGCCCCACGAGTACACCCTGATGGATCTGCTCAAGCGTCCGGAGCTGAGCTACCGGCCGCTGGCCGAGGCGGCGGGCCTGGCGCCGGCCGCGCCGGCGGTGATCGAGCAGGTGGAGATCGTCGCCAAGTACGCCGGCTACATCGACCGCCAGGAAGCGGAAATCGCCAAGCTGCGCGCCGCCGAGGACCAGGCCCTGCCGCTGGACTTCGACTACCGGGCGGTGCAGGGGCTGTCCAACGAGGTGAAGCAGAAACTCGAGGACGTGCGTCCGGAGACCATCGGCCAGGCCGGCCGCATTCCCGGGGTCACCCCGGCGGCGATCTCGCTGCTGCTGATCTTCCTTAAGAAGCATCGTCACCAGGCGGCCCGGCAGGCATGACCGACCGGGACCGCCTGGCCGGCGGGCTCCAGGCACTGGGTGTGTCGCTGAACGACGCCCAGCAGCAGGCGCTGCTCGATTACCGCGACCTGCTGGTGAAATGGAACCGCGCCTATAACCTCACCGCGGTGCGCGACCCGGGCGAGATGATCCAGCGCCATCTGCTGGACTCGCTGTCGGTGCTGGCGCATCTGGACGACCGCGATACCCTGGACGTGGGCACCGGCGCCGGCCTGCCCGGTATTCCGTTGGCCATCGCCCGGCCGGATCTGCGTTTCGTGCTGCTCGACAGCAACGGCAAGAAAACCCGCTTCGTGCGCCACGCCCGCCGGGAATTGGGGCTTTCCAACGTGGAGGTTGTGAACACCCGCGTGGAACAGTACCGTAATGCTCCATCGCAGATCATCAGCCGGGCGTTCGCCGCCCTGCCGGACATGCTGCAGGCCCTGGCCCCCCTGATCACCGACGGCAGCCGCGTTCTCGCCATGAAAGCGGCCGCCGCCGACCAGGAACTGGCCGGCCTGCCCGCCGGCTGGCGGGCCCGGGTGGCGCCTCTGTCGGTCCCCGGACTGGCGGAGGCCCGCGTGCTGGTGATCGCCAGCCGGGCCGGACCGCACGTGCCGGAATAAGGAGACCGCAGTGACCACCGTTTTTGCCATTGCCAACCAGAAAGGTGGAGTGGGCAAGACCACCAGCAGCGTCAATCTGGCCGCTTCCCTGGCGGCGACGCGCAAGAAGGTGTTGCTGGTGGACATTGATCCGCAGGGGAACGCCACCAGCGGCGCCGGTGTGGACAAGTACGAGCCGGAATACACCATCCACGACGTGCTGATGGGCGAAGTGAACGTGGAAGACGCGGTGGTCGACACCCCCAAGGATTCCGGCTTCGACCTGATCGCCGCCAACGGCGACCTGACCGCCGCCGAAGTGCAGCTGCTGGACATGAAGATGCGGGAATTCCGCCTGCGCAACGCGCTGGCGCGGATCCGCGGCAACTACGATTACATCATCGTCGACTGCCCGCCGTCGCTGAACATGCTCACCGTCAACGCGCTCACCGCGGCGGACTCGGTGATCGTGCCGATTCAGTGCGAGTACTACGCGCTGGAGGGTCTCACCTCGCTGATGAACACCATCGAGAAGATCCGCACCGTGCTCAACCCCAAGCTGCATATCGGCGGCCTGCTGCGCACCATGTACGACCCGCGCAACAGTCTGTCCAACGACGTTTCCAACCAGCTGATCAGCCATTTCGGCGACAAGGTGTACCGCACCATTATTCCCCGCAACGTGCGCTTGGCGGAAGCGCCCAGCCACGGTGCGCCGGTGATCACCTACGACCCCAAGTCCCGGGGCGCGGTCAGCTACCTGGCGCTGGCGGGCGAAATCCTGCGGCGCGAACAGGCCATGCAAAATGCCAAGGCCTCTCCGCAAACTCCGCAATCCCAGGCATGAGGTAGAGGCACCGACTATGGCGGCAAAGCGTAAACGCGGTCTCAGCAAGGGTCTCGACGCCCTGCTCAGCAGCAACGAGGCGTACCAGCGCCAGCCCGAGGAAGTCAGCGTCGAGGGTGACGGCGAGGCGTCGGAGCAGCAGGCCCAGCGCCCGCCCCGCGACGGCGACCTGCGCCACCTGCCGGTGGAACTGATGCAGCGCGGCCGCTACCAGCCGCGCAAGGACATGTCCGCCGATGCGCTCGAGGAGCTGGCGGAGTCGATCCGCGCGCAGGGCGTGATGCAACCCATCGTGGTGCGCCCGCTGGGCGACAACCGCTACGAAATCATCGCCGGCGAGCGCCGCTGGCGGGCCGCGCAGATGGCGGAGCTGGACGCGATTCCGGCGGTGATCCGGGAGGTGCCGGACGAAGCCGCCATCGCCATGTCGCTGATCGAGAACATTCAGCGCGAAAACCTCAACCCCATGGAAGAGGCGCTGGCGCTGTCCCGGCTCAAGGAAGAATTCGGCCTCACCCACCAGCAGGTCGCCGACGCGGTGGGCAAGTCCCGCGCCATGGTCACCAACCTGCTGCGGCTGATGAGCCTGGAAGCGGACGTCAAAAAGCTGCTCGAACACGGCGACCTGGAAATGGGCCACGCCCGTGCCCTGTTGTCGCTGACCGGCGCCAAGCAGGTGGAGGCCGCGCGCACCGTGGTCGCCAAGGGGTTGTCGGTGCGCCAGACCGAAACCCTGGTGCGCGAATTCGAAAAGGAAAAGCCCGCCAAGCCGGCGCCGGCCAAGGAAGACCCCAATGTGCGGCACCTGATCAACGACCTGTCCGACCGTCTCGGCGCCCCGGTGCAGATTCAGCAGGGCAACGCCGGCAAGGGCAAGCTGGTGATCAGCTACAACAACCTGGATGAGCTGGACGGCATTCTGGCGCACATCAAATAGGCGGGGCCTCTTGGTCCATCTACATCAAATAACTTGACTGAAATCCGTTCGAGGCGTTAGCTTTCCACACACGCTGATACAAATTGATCCGTTTTGTAGGGCGTCAACAGACTTTTTCTCCTCTCGCCCGGCACTTTCAAGGCAAACAATTGCCCGTGCCGGTTGATACCGCTATGCCTTCCTCATATACTTCCCGCGCCAAAGATCAGGGGGTACCCGCGACCTTCACCTGATACACCCAGGCGTAGCCAGCGACGAAACCCGGGAGCAAGGTGGCCAATTTAGACGAATCAGCCCGCAGGACCTTGTTCTGGGGCTTGATGCGCGCCCAGACCACCAGCGTGGTCATCATCGCCGCGCTGGCCGCCGTGATCGCCGGAAGCACTATCGGTCTGGCGGCGCTCTGGGGCGGGACCATCAGCCTGATCGCCTATGCTTGGGGTGGCTTCCAAGTGTGGCTGCACCCGGGAAACCGTGCGGCCAAGCGCATGGCCGGCGCCGCGGTAAGAGCGGAGCTCGGCAAAATCGCCATCATGCTGGTGCTGTTCTGGCTGACGTTCGCCGAAGTACCGCAAATGCGCGAATCAATGACAGCAATGGTTTTGTTCCTCGCCTTCATGTCGGCGCAAATCGCCGGCTGGGTTCAGGTCGCGCGCCTGGATGCCCGCCTTGGAACGGAACATTACGGGCAAGAAGACTAGACTGTAGGTAACGATATGGCAGCGAGCTCCGCCAGCGAATATATCAAGCACCATCTAGGGAATCTCACCTATGGCCGTTTGCCCGAGGGCTACGAGCGTTTAGACCACCACGGGGATGTGGTTGAGACGCTGGAGACCAGCACCTGGACGTTCGCGCACAACGGTCAGGAAGCCGTCGACATGGGCTTCATGGCGTTCCATGTGGACTCCCTGGCGTGGGCCGGCGGTCTCGGCATCATCATGTGTCTGATGTTCTGGCTGGTGGCGCGCAAAGCCACCGCCGGCGTGCCCTCCGGTTTCATGAATTTCATGGAATCCATCATCGAATTCGTCGACAACCAGGTGCGTGACACCTTCCACGGCAAAAGCAAGCTGATTGCGCCGCTGTCTCTGGTGATCTTCTGTTGGGTGTTCCTGATGAACCTGATGGATCTGATCCCCGTCGACCTGTTCCCCAAGCTTTTCGAGTGGACCATGGTCACCTTCTTCGGCTGGGACGCGCACCAGGCCTACTTCAAGATCGTGCCCACCACCGACCCCAACATCACCCTGGCCATGTCCTTCTCGGTGATGCTGCTGATCATCGGCTTCACGGTCAAAGCCAAGGGCTTTGGCGGCTTTGTCGGTGAGCTGGCGTTCAAGCCTTTCGAGACGGATAACATCGTTCTCAAATTCCTTCTTCTGCCGGTCAACCTGGTCCTGGAAACCATCAGCCTGCTGTCCAAGCCGGTGTCTCTGGGTCTGCGGCTTTTCGGCAACATGTACGCCGGTGAATTCGTATTCATCCTGGTGGCGGCCATGATGGGGACCTGGCAGTTTATCGGCGCGTGGCCGTGGGCGGTTTTCCACATCCTGGTCATCACCCTCCAGGCGTTCATCTTCATGGTCCTGACCATCGTCTACCTGAGTATGGCGGTGGAAGAGCACTAAGTTTCATTTTCCAAACCAACTGAGCACTTACGGGAGTGTAACAATGGAAGGCATTCAATTTCTTGCTGCTGCAATCGTTGCTGGCCTGGCGGCCATCGGCGCCGGTCTCGGCTTCGGCATGATGGGCGGTCGTTTTCTGGAATCCGTCGCACGGCAGCCGGAACTGGCACCGATGCTGCAAACCCGCATGTTCATCATCGCGGGCCTGCTGGACGCCGTGCCGATTATCTGTATCGCTATCGCGTTCCTGCTGATTTTCCAGTAAATCGCGCTTTTCGAAATAAGCCCCGATTTTGGGAAATCTATGCAACGCGGATTGAGGTGTTGGCATGAATATTAATGCGACACTAATTGGCCAGGCCATCTGGTTCGCCCTGTTCGTGATCTTCTGCATGAAGTTCGTCTGGCCGCCTATTTCCAAGGCGCTGGAAGAACGGAAGCAGAAAATCGCAGAGGGCCTGAGCGCCGCGGATCGGGCTGAGCGCGATCTGGTGCTGGCGCAGGAAAAAGCCTCCTCGAACCTCAAGGAAGCCAAAGAAAAGGCGTCCGAGATTATCGAGCAGGCCAACAAACGGGCGAATCAGATCGTCGAGGAAGCCAAAGACCAGGCACGCACCGAAGGTGAGCGTCTGATCGAGAAGGCCCAGTCCGAGATCGATCAGGAGATCAACCGCGCCCGTGAAGAGCTGCGCAAAGAGGTGTCCGCTCTGGCATTGAGTGGCGCCGAGCAAGTGCTGGGCCGCGAAGTGAACCGCGACGCACACAAGCAGCTGCTGGACGACTTGGCGGCTCAACTCTGAGTGATACGGATGGCACCCCATGGCTGAATTGACCACCATCGCACGCCCATACGCCAAGGCCGCGTTCATGTTCGCCAAAGAACAGAACGCGCTGGCGGAATGGGAGCAGATGCTGGGCCTGGCGGCGGCAGTGGCGCAGGAAGCCACCATGCGTGCCTACCTGGACCAGCCGGAGCTGGACAGCGAGACACAGGCGAAAGCGATAGGCGACGTTTGTGGCGATGAGCTCAATGAGAGCGCTCGCAATTTTATCGCCCAGCTCGCGGACAACAAGCGTCTGGCCCTGTTGCCGACCATCGCAATGTTGTTCCACGAACTGGCGGCGGAAGATCAACGCACCATTGATGTGGAGTTGATCGCGCCGTTCGAACTGGAAGACGCCGAGACCGACAAACTGGTGACAGCGCTGAAGACGCGTCTGGGCCGGAATGTGCAGGTGTCCACCTCCGTTGACGAGTCACTCATTGGTGGCGTGCTGGTGAGAGCCGGCGATACCGTAATTGATGGCAGTGTGCGCGGCCGGCTTAACCGCCTGGCAGAGCAACTGAACTCTTGAGTTTGAGGGATTAGAGATGCAGCAACTCAACCCGTCCGAAATCAGCGAGATTATCAAGTCGCGCATCGCGAAACTTGATACCTCCACCGAGGCACGGAACGAAGGTACGGTGGTATCCGTATTTGACGGCATCGTGCGCATTCATGGTCTGGCCGACGTGATGTTCGGCGAAATGATCGAGTTTGAGGGCGGCATCTTCGGCATGGCCCTCAACCTGGAGCAGGACTCCGTGGGCGCCGTGGTGCTGGGTGATTACCTGGGTCTGGCGGAGGGCCAGAAGGTCCGCTGCACCGGCCGCATTCTGGAAGTGCCGGTGGGCCCGGAATTGCTCGGCCGCGTGGTCGACGCCCTGGGTAACCCGGTGGACGGCAAAGGTCCGGTGGACGCCGCCGAAACCGACGCCGTCGAGAAAGTGGCGCCCGGCGTGATCTGGCGTAAAGAGGTGAACGAGCCGGTACAGACCGGTTTCAAATCCATCGACGCCATGACCCCGATCGGCCGTGGCCAGCGTGAGCTGATCATCGGCGACCGCCAGATCGGTAAGACCGCCGTGGCGGTGGACACCATCATTAACCAGAAAGACTCTGGCATTAAGTGTGTCTACGTGGCCATCGGTCAGAAGCAGTCCACCATCGCCAACGTGGTGAGCAAGCTGGAAGAGCACGGCGCCATGGAAAACACCGTGATCGTGGCGGCCTCCGCTTCCGATCCGGCTTCCATGCAGTTCCTGGCCCCGTTCGCCGGCTGCGCCATGGGTGAGTACTTCCGTGACCGCGGCGAAGACGCCCTGATCGTTTATGACGATCTCACCAAGCAAGCCTGGGCCTACCGTCAGATTTCCCTGCTGCTGCGCCGCCCGCCGGGCCGTGAAGCCTACCCGGGTGACGTGTTCTACCTGCACTCCCGTCTGCTGGAACGCGCCGCCAAGGTAAACGAGGAATTCGTCGAGAAGTTCACCGACGGTAAAGTGAAAGGCAAGACCGGTTCCCTGACCGCACTGCCGATCATTGAGACCCAGGGCGGTGACGTGTCCGCGTTCGTACCCACCAACGTGATCTCCATTACCGATGGTCAGATCTTCCTGGAAACCAGCCTGTTCAACGCCGGCATCCGCCCGGCCATGAACGCCGGCATCTCGGTTTCCCGTGTGGGCGGTTCCGCGCAGACCAAGATCGTCAAGAAGCTCGGCGGTGGTATCCGTCTGGCACTGGCCCAGTACCGGGAACTGGCGGCGTTCGCTCAGTTCGCTTCCGACCTGGACGAGGCCACCCGTGAGCAGCTCGAGCACGGCCAGGCCGTCACCGAGCTGATGAAGCAGAAGCAATACAGCCCGATGTCCGTTGCCGAAATGGGCGTGGTGCTGTACGCGGCGAACAACGGCTACCTGAAAGGCATCGAGATCAGCAAGATCGGCGCCTTCGAAGCCGCGCTGCTGGATTATATGAACAGCGAACAGAAAGCGTTGATGGACAAGATCAACGAAAAGGGTGACTACAACGATGAGATCGAGGCCGGTATCAAAGACGCCATCGATCAATTCAAGTCCACCCAAACCTGGTAATTCGCTAAGAAAGGATTAGTCCTATGGCTAGCGGTAAAGAGATCAAAGGCAAGATCTCTAGTGTCCAGAGCACGAAGAAGATCACTCGTGCGATGGAGATGGTGGCAGCCAGCAAAATGCGCAAAGCGCAGGACCGTATGGCTGCCAGCAAGCCCTACGCGAGCCGTATGCGTCAGGTGGTTGCCCATCTTGCCAACGCTGATCTGGAGTACCGGCACATTTACCTGCACGAGCGGGAAGTGAAGAACGTCGGTTACATCGTGGTGACCTCCGACCGGGGCCTGAGTGGCGGCTTGAACGCCAACCTGCTGAAGAAGGTCGTGAAAAGCACCCGTCAGTGGGAGCAGGAAGGCGCCAAGACGCAGTACTGCGTGGTAGGCAGCAAGGGCATCGCCTTCTTCAAGAGCGTCGGCGGCGACGTTCAGGCCACCGTTAACGGCCTGGGCGACACCCCGCACCTGAGCGATCTGATCGGCTCCATCAAGGTGATGCTCGACGCCTTTGAAAATGGTGAGATCGACCGTTTGTACCTGGTGTACAACGAGTTCGTGAACACCATGACGCAGTCACCCAAAAGCATTCAGTTGCTGCCGCTTGAAGCTTCGCAAGACGAAGAGTTTCAGCGTCATTGGGACTATATCTACGAGCCTGAGCCCAAGGAAATCCTGGATGAGCTGCTGGTCCGGTTCATTGAATCCCAGGTTTATCAAGGCGTGGTCGAGAACAATGCCTGTGAACAGGCAGCGCGCATGGTCGCCATGAAGGCGGCCAGTGACAACGCCGGCGAGATCATTAATGACCTCCAGCTGGTGTACAACAAGGCGCGCCAGGCGGCCATTACCCAGGAAATTTCTGAAATCGTTGGTGGTGCCGCCGCGGTCTAGTGTCTGTTTCAGACAGCACGCGGCGAAAACGCAAGTTAAGAGGATGCAAGCATGAGTAGCGGTCGTATTGTTCAGATCATCGGTGCTGTGATCGACGTCGAATTCCCGCGCGAAAACGTGCCAAAGGTGTATGACGCTCTCACCGTGGACGGTACCGAAACCACGCTGGAAGTTCAGCAGCAGTTGGGTGACGGCGTGGTGCGCACCATCGCGATGGGCTCCACTGAAGGTCTGAAGCGTGGCCTGGGTGTCACCGACACCGGCGAACCGATTCAGGTGCCGGTGGGCACCAAGACCCTGGGCCGGATCATGGACGTGCTCGGTCGCCCGATCGACGAAGCGGGTCCGATCGGTGAAGAAGAGCGCATGTCCATTCACCGTGAGGCACCCTCTTACGCGGATCAGGCAGCCACCAACGAACTGCTTGAAACCGGCATCAAGGTGATCGACCTGGTCTGCCCGTTCGCCAAGGGCGGTAAGGTTGGCCTGTTCGGCGGCGCCGGCGTGGGTAAAACCGTGAACATGATGGAGCTGATCCGGAACATCGCGATCGAGCACTCCGGTTTCTCCGTGTTCGCCGGTGTGGGTGAGCGTACCCGTGAGGGTAACGACTTCTACCACGAGATGAAGGACTCCAACGTTCTCGACAAGGTGTCCCTGGTCTACGGCCAGATGAACGAGCCGCCGGGCAACCGTCTGCGCGTGGCGCTGACCGGTCTGACCATGGCCGAGAAGTTCCGTGACGAAGGCCGTGACGTTCTGTTCTTCGTGGATAACATCTACCGTTACACCCTGGCGGGTACCGAGGTATCGGCACTGCTGGGCCGGATGCCCTCCGCGGTGGGTTACCAGCCGACCCTGGCGGAAGAGATGGGCGTTCTGCAGGAACGGATCACCTCCACCAAGACCGGTTCCATTACCTCCGTGCAGGCGGTATACGTGCCCGCGGATGACTTGACCGACCCGTCCCCGGCGACCACCTTCGCCCACCTGGACGCCACCGTGGTACTGAGCCGTGACATCGCCTCCAAGGGTATCTACCCGGCGATCGACCCGCTCGACTCCACCTCCCGCCAGCTGGATCCGCTGGTGATCGGCCAGGAGCACTACGAGGCGGCCCGTGGCGTGCAGACCGTTCTGCAGGGCTACAAGGAACTCAAGGACATCATCGCGATTCTGGGTATGGACGAGCTGTCCGAAGAGGATAAGCTGACCGTATCCCGCGCGCGTAAGATCGAACGCTTCCTGTCACAGCCGTTTTTCGTGGCGGAAGTATTCACCGGCGCACCGGGCAAATACGTCTCCCTGAAGGACACCATCCGTTCCTTCCAGGGTATCCTGAACGGTGATTATGACCACATCCCCGAGCAGGACTTCTACATGAAGGGCTCCATCGACGAGGTTGTAGAGGCCTACAACAAACGCGGTGACAAGTAACCGCCCGGGGAGGAACACAGATGGCGATGACCGTGCATTGCGATATCGTTAGTGCCGAAAAGCAGCTGTTCTCCGGACTGGTCGAGTTGGTAGTGGCCGCCGGTGTGGAAGGGGACCTGGGTGTCATGCCCGGTCACGCGCCCTTGCTCACCCGGCTCAAGCCCGGCCCGGTTCGCGTGAAGAAGCAGAACGGGGACGAAGAAGTGTTCTACGTCTCCGGCGGCTTCCTGGAAGTCCAGCCGAAACTGGTCACCGTGCTGGCGGACACCGCCGAGCGCGCCCAGGATATGGACGGCGCCCAGGCGGAAGAAGCCAAGCAGCGTGCCAAGGAAGCCCTGGAAGGCAAGAACGCCGACATGGACTACTCGCGCGCCGCCATCACCCTGGCCGAAGCGTCCGCGCGCTTGCGTACCATCGAGCAAATCAAGAAGATGGCCAAGCGGTAACGCCCGGCTTTCGGTACAAGCTGAATTAAAAAAGGGTGGCTCTGAGCTGCCCTTTTTTTGTTATCACCACAGAACTCAAGGAAGCGGAGCATGAATCTGGCGGTAGTGATTCTCGCGGCGGGCAAGGGAACCCGCATGAAATCGGATCTCCCCAAGGTACTCCACCCGATTGCCGGGCGCCCCATGGTGCAGCACGTGGTGGACGCCGCCGGCGCCCTCGACCCGGACAACACCGTGCTGATTTACGGTCACGGCGGCGATGCCGTCCGCCAGGCGGTGACCGGTTCGCGGCTGCAATGGGCGGAGCAGGCCGAACAGCTCGGCACCGGCCACGCCGTGGCGCAGGCCCTGCCGCACCTGGAAGAAGACGTGGTGCTGGTGCTGTACGGCGACGTGCCTCTGATCCAGCCGCAGACCCTGCGTGACTTCGTCGCCCGCGTGGACGACCAGAGCCTGGCGCTGATGACCCTGACTCTGGATGACCCCTCCGGCTACGGCCGTGTGATTCGCGACGGCGACGGCAAGGTACGGCGGGTGGTGGAGCAGAAAGACGCCAGCGACGACGAAAAAGCGGTCCGCGAAATCAATACCGGCATTCTCGCCTGCACCCGCCGCTTCCTGAACGACAGCCTGCCGCGACTCTCCAACAGCAACGCCCAGGGCGAATACTACCTCACCGACCTGATCGCCATGGCCGTGGACGCGGGCATGGAGGTGGTCACCGAGCAGCCCGGCCACGCCTGGGAAGTGGACGGCGTCAACGACCGGGTGCAGCTGGCGCGCCTGGAACGGGTCTATCAGCGGGTCCGCGCGGAATCGCTGATGCGCGCCGGCGTCACCCTGCTGGATCCCGCCCGCCTGGATATCCGTGGAAACCTGCAGTGCGGCCAGGACGTCACCCTCGACATCAACACCGTGCTGGTGGGCGACGTGGTGATCGGCGACCGCGTCACCGTGGGCCCGAACTGTTTGATCCGCAACGCCCGCATCGGCAGCGGCACCCACATCGAGGCGAACTCGGTGGTGGACGGCGCGGTGGTCGGTGAAGAGTGTCAGGTGGGTCCGTTCGCCCGTCTGCGTCCGGGCACCGAGCTGGCCGCCCGGGCCAAGGTCGGCAACTTCGTGGAGACCAAGAAAGCCTATGTGGGCGAGGGCTCGAAAGTGAACCACCTCACCTACATTGGCGACAGCCGTATCGGCAAGGGCGTCAACGTGGGCGCCGGCACCATTACCTGCAACTACGACGGCGTGAACAAGTTCCAGACGGTGATGAAGGACGGTGCCTTTATCGGTTCCAATTCGTCGCTGGTGGCGCCGGTCACCATCGGCGAGAATGCCACCGTGGGCGCCGGCAGCGTGGTGACCAAGGACGTGCCCGACCAGGGCCTGGCGGTGGCCCGTGGCCAGCAGCGCAACATTCAGAACTGGTCGCGGCCGGAAAAGAAATAGGCACGGAACGGACAAAAAGGAAAAGCACATGTGTGGAATCGTCGGCGCCATTGCCCATCGTAATGTCAGCAACATCCTGATCACCGGCCTGAAGCGCCTGGAATATCGGGGCTACGACAGCGCGGGCGTGGCCCTGCTCAACGACCAGGGCCTGCTCCGCGTGCGCCGCCAGGGTAAGGTGGCGGCGCTGGAAGCGGCGGTGCGCGAGCAGAACAGTGCCGGCTTCCTGGGTATCGCACACACGCGCTGGGCCACCCATGGCCGTCCGTCCGAGGACAACGCCCACCCGCATATGTCCGGTAACGGGCTGGCGGTGGTGCATAACGGCATCATCGAGAACTTCCAGGAACTCAAGGACGAACTGGAAGCCGACGGTTACGCCTTCAGCTCGCAGACCGACACCGAGGTGATCGCCCACCTGATCCACCGCGCCCTCAAGGACACCGGCAATCTGGTGGCCGCGGTACGCGCCAGCGTGGCGCGTCTGCACGGCGCCTATGCGCTGGGCGTGATCGACCAGAATGAACCCGACCGGCTGGTGGCGGTGCGCTCCGGTTCGCCGCTGGTGGTGGGCCTGGGCATCGACGAAAACTACGTGGCCTCCGATCAGCTGGCCCTGTTGCCGGTGACCAACCGCTTCATCTTTCTTGAAGAGGGCGATCTGGTGGACGTCACCGTGGACGCCGTCACCATCACCGACGCCGACGGTGAGCCGGCGGAGCGTACCGTCCACGAACTGGACGGCACCCACGAGGACGCCGACAAAGGGCCGTACCGGCACTACATGCAGAAGGAAATCTTCGAGCAGCCCGCCGCCATCCAGCGCACCCTGGAAGGACGTATCGATTCGCCCGACGCGGTGAGCGCCGCCTTCGGCGACAGCGCCGCCGCCATCTTCGACCGGGTACGCACGGTGCAAATTGTCGCCTGCGGCACCAGCTACCACGCCGGCATGGTGGCCCGTTACTGGCTGGAAGCCATGGCGGGCATTCCCTGCCAGGTGGAAGTGGCCAGTGAATTCCGCTACCGCCGGCACGTGGTGCCGGAAGGCACCCTGTTCGTCACCATTTCACAGAGTGGTGAAACCGCCGATACCCTGGCCGCGCTGCGCGACACCGGCGGCAAGGATTACGTCGGTCGCCTGGCGATCTGCAACGTGGACGGTTCCTCGCTGGTGCGCGAGTCCGAGCTGGTGTTTCTCACCAAGGCCGGGCCGGAAATCGGCGTGGCGTCCACCAAGGCGTTCACCACCCAGCTCACCGGGCTGATGATGCTGGTGCTGGCCCTGGGCCGCCGTAAGGGCCTGGGCGACGACCAGATCGAAACGATTCTGTCCGAACTGCGTCAGCTGCCCAATCTCCTGGAGCAGGCGGCGGCCCTGGACAAGCCCATCGAAACCCTGTCGCGCGCCTTCGTGGAAAAGCACCACACCCTGTTCCTGGGCCGCGGCGTGCACTTCCCGGTGGCCATGGAAGGGGCGCTCAAGCTCAAGGAAATCTCCTATATCCACGCCGAGGCCTACCCGGCCGGCGAGCTCAAGCACGGCCCGCTGGCCCTGGTGGATAAGGAAATGCCGGTGGTGGCGGTGGCGCCCAACGACCAGCTGCTGGAAAAGCTGAAGTCGAACCTGCAGGAAGTGCGCGCCCGGGGCGGCGAACTCTATGTGTTCGCCGACAAGAACGCCCACGTTAAAGAGGGCGAGGGCATCCATGTGCTGAACATGCCCGCAGTGCCGGAAAGCATCGCGCCGATCGTCTACACCGTGCCGCTGCAACTGCTCAGCTACCATGTGGCGGTGCTGCGCGGCACCGATGTGGATCAGCCGCGCAACCTCGCCAAATCGGTCACCGTGGAGTAACCGGCCCTAGTCTTCGAACAGGGACAGATACTCCCCGTAGCCGAGCTCTTCCATCTTCTCGCGGGGGATGAACTCCATGGCGGCGGAGTTCATGCACCAGCGCTGGCCGGTGGGCGCCGGCCCGTCGTCGAACACATGGCCCAGGTGCGAATCCGCGTAGCGGCTGCGCACCTCGGTGCGGGTGGCCCACCACAGACTGTTGTCTTCGCGGGTGGTCACGAAGCGGTCGTCGATGGGCCGGGTGAAGCTCGGCCAGCCGGTGCCGGAATCGTACTTGTCCGTGGAGGAGAACAACGGCTCGCCGCTGATCACGTCCACATAGATGCCTTCTTTCTTCAGGTCGTGATACGGGTTCTTGAACGCCCGCTCGGTGGCGTCGTCACGCGTCACCTGAAAGGCGATCTCCGGCAGCGCCTTCTTGAGCACCTCATCGGAGGGGCGCTTGAACTTCTCCGGGCCTTCCCAGGGCGCACCCAGATCCAGCTCTTCCTGTTCCTCTTCTTCCTCCACCGAGGCGCTCAGCCAGGGGCGTGCGTCCGGGTCTTCCCAGTGCTTCTCCAGAAACTGATCACGGCCTGAGTTGTAGCGATAGAACTTATAGCGCAGGGCACTCTTCTTGTAATAGTCCTGGTGGTAGTCCTCGGCTTCGTAAAACGCTTTCAACGGCACGATCTCGGTGACCACGTCCTTATCGAAACGGCCGCTCTCATCGAGGGCCTTTTTGGACGCTTCCGCCAGCGCACGCTCCTCGTCGTTCTGGTAGAAGATCGCGCTGCGGTACTGCGAGCCCTGGTCAATAAACTGGCCGTCCGGGTCGGTCGGGTCGATGTGCTTCCAGAACCAGGCGAGCAGATTCTCGTAGCTCACCACCTCCGGGTCGTAGAGCACCTTCACCACCTCGGTGTGGCCGGTTTGCCCACCGGCTACCTGCTGGTAGGTGGGGTCCACCTCTTCGCCGCCGGCGTAGCCGCTGATCGCTTCGGACACCCCGTCCAGCTTTTCGAAATCCGCTTCGGTACACCAGAAGCAGCCGCCGGCGAACACGGCGCTGGCCTGGGCGGCCATGGCCGGCCCGGCCACCAACACCATTAGGAAAACCAATACGCGCATCATAGTTGCCTCCTTTAGCGAACCTTGGATGCATCCGGAGAGAGAATGTTACATCGGCCTCCCGGTCGGCACGGCCCGCCACTCCCATGATTGTGCGCCGCCCACCGTGTGGATGGCGACAACGCCGCTAACCGTTTCGCCGCGGCGCGCATCCGGGCTACCATACTTCCAGCCGGGACCGGTCCGGTCATAAAGGGAGCGATGACGATGAGCATGATCAAGGAATTCCGTGAATTCGCCGTGCGCGGCAATGTGGTCGATATGGCCGTGGGGATCATTATCGGCGGCGCCTTCGGCACCATCGCCAAGAGCCTGGTGTCCGACGTGATCATGCCCCCGGTGGGGCTGCTCCTGGCGGACGTGGATTTCGTCGATTTGTTCCTGGTGCTCAAGGGCGACGGGCCCTTCGCCACCCTGGCCGACGCCCAGGCGGCGGGCGCGGTGACGCTCAACTACGGCGTATTTATCAACAACGTGATCAGCTTCCTGATCGTCGCCTGGGCGGTGTTCTTCCTGGTGCGCGGGCTCAACCGGGTCAAGCGCAAGGAAGAACAGGCCGCCCCGGTGGAGCCGCCGCCCACCCCCGAGGTGCCGGAAGACATTCTGCTGCTGCGCGAAATCCGCGATAACCTCAAGCGTTGATGAGTGAGCAAGCCCAGGGGCACGGGCAAGGTGCCCCCCGTCAGAACGTCGAGAACTCTCACTTTTGTCTGGTCGCGGACAGCGAGGAAGCCTTCGTGCTGCGCGCCGCCACCGCGCGGCTGGCCCAGCGCACCCTGGACCTGCAGTACTACGTCTGGGAGGACGACCGGATCGGCAAGCTGCTGGTCTACCGGGCCCTGGAAGCGGCCCGCCGGGGCGTCAAGGTGCGGCTGCTGCTAGACCACGCCAACCAGCTCGGCCGGGATGTGAAATGGGCGGCGCTGAACGCGCACCCGAACGTGGAAATCCGGCTGTTCAACCCGTTCCGGGGCCGCTACAAGCACTTTATTCAGTGGCTCTATCACGCCCCCCGGCTCAACCACCGGATGCACAACAAGGCCTGGATCGTGGACGGCGAGCGGGCCATCGTCGGCGGCCGCAACCTGTCCGAGCACTACTTCGGTGTCCACCCGGAAGCCAACTTCCGCGACCTGGACATCTACGCCCGGGGGCCGATCGTGGCGGAAACCCGCGCCGCCTTCGACGCCTACTGGGACAGCGACGTCTGCGTGCGCCTGCGCTCCCTGCGCCGCCGCTCGCGGGTCCACGCCGACCGGTTGTGGCAGCAGCTGGTGGCGTGGCGTAAAAGCCTGGACGGTTTTCCCTACCGTTACGAACAGGATGTCGCCCATTTCGAAGACGTTCTCGGCGCCGCCGACCGACGACAGATTCAGGCGCCGGCCGCGCTGCTGTTCGATCCGCCGGACAAGGCCAAGGGCGCCACCCAGCGCCTGATGGGCGACCAGCTCGGCCGGCTGCTCGGGCAGCGCTCCCTGAACGAGATCCTGATCGAGGCCAGCTACTTTATCCCCGGGGACGAATTCACCGCCGCCCTGGCCGACATGCACCGCAACGGCTGCCGGGTGGCGCTGCTCACCAACAGCCTGGCCACCAACGACGTGATCGCCGCCCACGCCGCCTACGCCCGCTACCGCCCGGCGCTGCTGCGCGGCGGTGTCGAGGTCCACGAGCTGCAGGCCAACGCCCGCGCCCGCCGCCACCACGCCCGGCTGTTGCGCGGCCGGGGCCGCTCCAAGTCCAGCCTGCACACCAAAGCCATGGTGCTCGACCGCAAGGAGCTGTTCGTGGGCTCGTTCAACCTGGACCCGCGCTCGGTGAACGTGAACACGGAGATGGGCTACTACGTGGACAGCGAAGCGCTGGCCGGCGAGGTGGCGGCGTTCGTGGAGGAAGGGATGGCGCCCCAGAACAGCTACCGGGTCACGAGTGACGACCAGGGGCTGCTATGGGGCGCCGGCGACGAGCGGGGCCCGGTTCAGTACCGAAGCGAACCCCGGGTCAGTCCGTTGCGGCGGCTGGCGTCGCAACTGTGCGCGCTGCTGCCGATCGAGAACCTGCTGTAGCGCGGGTGAGCGCGGGCGCGCTCAGTCCCGCTTGCTCTGTTCCAGATTCTTCCAGTACGGGTCGCGCAGCTCGCGCTTGAGGATCTTGCCGATGGTGCTGCGCGGCAGCTCGTCGCGGCGCTCCAGGCCGGACAAACGCTGCCCCTTGCCCAGTTGCTGGTTGGCCCGCTCGCGGATCGCCTCCAGGTCGCCCTCGGCGCCCTCGCGCAGCACCACCAGGCCCAGGGGCGTTTCCCCCCACTGCTCGCTGGGGACCGCGATCACCGCCGCGTCCACCACGTCGTCGTCCTTGAGCAGCACCTTCTCCAGGTCCTCCGCGTAGACGTTGAAGCCGCCGGAAATGATCATGTCCTTGCGGCGGTCGAGCACCGACAGGAAGCCGTCCTCGTCCAGGCGTCCCATGTCGCCGGTGCGGTAAAACACCTCGCCCTCGGGGCTGGTCCACAGCAGCTCGCTGGTCTTGTCTTCACGCTTGTAGTAGCCGCGCATCATGGCGCCGCTGCGGCCCACGATCTCGCCGATCTCGCCGGCGGGCAGCTCTTTCAGGTCCTCGCCGATAATGCGCAGCTCGCAGCCCGGGCTGGCCTTGCCCACGGTGGCCCATTTGGTGGGGTTCTCGGCGCAGTTCAGGGTGGTGGTCACGCCGCCCTCGGTGAGGCCGTAGAACTCCAGAATGTTGCCCGGCCAGCGCGCCATGGCGTCGGCGATCACGTGGGCGCGCAGCGGCGCGCTGGTGGAGAACTTCACCTTGAAGCTGCTCAGGTCGAAGCGGTCGAAATCCGGTTCGGCGAGAATGCGCTGGTACTGCACCGGCACCAGCATGGCGTGGGTGACGCGGTGCTGCTCGGCCAGCTCCAGGAAGCGGTGGGCGTCGAACTTGGCCATGCTGACGATGGTACCGCCACCGAACAGGGTGGGCAGCACCGACACCAGGGTGGTGTTGGAGTACAGCGGCGTGGACACCAGGTTCACCGCCGTGTCGTCGTAGCCCAGGGCCGCCACGCGCTCCAGCTGACGGGCGCGCAGGCGGTGATCGTGGAGAATGCCCTTGGGCACCCCGGTGGTGCCGGAGCTGTAGATGATGTTGAACGGGTCGTCCAGCGACGGCGTGTGGTCCGGCGCGTCCGTGGCCGGGTCGCCCAGCCAGTCCTCGAAGGCCAGCCAGCCGTCGGCCTGGAAATCCAGGCTGATGCGGGTGTTCTTATCAATGTTGTCGAGCCCGTCGAGCAGCGGCTCGATCAGGTCGCGGTGCTTGGCGGACACGAACAGAAAACGCGCGTCGCAGTCGTTGACCATCAGCGCCAGGGTTTCGCCGGCGGCCATGCCGGACAGCGGCACCATGCAGCCGCCGGCGGTGAGGGTGCCCATGAACAGGGTCAGGTAGCGGGCGCTGTTCTCGGACAGGCCGGCCACGGTCTCGCCGCGCTGCAGACCGGCGGCGCGCAGGCGGTTGGCCACCCGGTTCACGTTATCCACGAACTGACGCCAGGTGAGCATGCCGGTTTCGTCGTACACCGCCGGTTTGTCCGGCTGGGCCGCCGCCAGCTGCTGCAGGCGTTCGGGCACGGATACAAAGGCCTCCGCGTCCATTTCTGGTGCGTAGACGGGCATCGCTTCACTTACCGCGGTCATGGGTCTCTCCCGATTAGCTGGAATTCCGTTAAAGTGGAATTTTGTTTTAAATTTGGCCAGGAAGCATACTCTCCGGTATGCCCGGGCTCAATACTGACCGGTCACGCTCCGCCGGCGTCCGCTCGACCAAAGGCTAATAACACCGTTTTCAGGGGGCGTGCTAGTTGTCTCGTAAGAGGCCTGCGGGTCCGCTTTCACCGCGGCCACAAGCAGATAACAACAATTCTGGGGAACCGCCATGGGACTCAAAAAAAGCTTGGGTATCGTTGCCGCCTGCTTGCTGGCGAGCGCCGCGCACGCGGCCACGCCGGTGAAGCTGGGCCTTAACTACCCGCACACCGGTGAATACAGTGAAGAGGGGCTGATGCAAAAGCGCGGCGCCCTGATGGCCATTGATGAAATCAACGCCGCCGGTGGCGTGCGCGGCCGGCCGCTGGAGCTGATCGAGCGCGATTCCGCCTCCCAGGCGGAGCGCTCCCGGCGCAACGTGGACGAGCTCGCCGCCGAAGGCGCGGCCATGCTGTTCGGCGGCTCGTCCAGCGGCGTCGCCATCGCCGCCAGCAAGCAGGCGCGCAAGCACGACCTGCTCTACTTCGGCACGCTCACCTATTCCAACGATACCACCGGCAAGGACGGCCACCTGGGCATGTTCCGCGAGTGCTACAACGCCTGGATGGCGGCGCGGGTGCTGGGCGACTACCTCAAGCGCGAGTACCAGGACAAGAAGTACTTCTACGTCACCGCCGACTACACCTGGGGCCACACCACCGAAGCCTCCATGCGCGAATTCACCGACACCAAGGACGGCGAGCGCCACGGCTCGGTGCTGGTGCCGTTCCCCGGCGGCCGCTACCACGAAATCGAAGAGGCCATGCAGGCGGCGGCGGACAGCGACGCGGACGTCCTGGTGATGGTGTTGTTCGGCGAGCAAATGGTGCGCGGCATGACTATCGCCCAGCAGAAAAAGCTGCCCGAACGGATGCAGATCGTGGTGCCCAATCTCACCCTCAGCATGGTCGAGCAGACCGGGCCCTTCATCATGGCCGGGGTGATCGGCGCCGCACCCTGGACCTGGAACGTACCCTACGAATACGGCTTTGAGCGCGGCCAGCAGTTCGTGGAAGAATTCTCCCAGCGCTACCGTACCCGCCCCTCCACTTCGGCGGCATCCGCCTACAGCATTGTGTATCAGTGGAAAGAGGCGGTGGAACGGGCCGGCAGCTTCGCCTCCGACAACGTGCGGCGTGCCCTGGAGGGCCACAGCTACACGCTGCTCAAGGACCAACAGCAGTGGCGTGCCTTTGATCACCAGAACGTGCAAAGTGTCTACGCCGTGCGCATCAAGGCCCGTGACCAGGTCATGAAAGACGAGTACCGGCAGAATTTCTTTGAGATTATCAGCCGCATGTCCGGCGAGGACGCCGCCATCACGCGCAGCCAGTGGCTCGCGGAACGGCGCCGCGCGGGCATGCCCGAACAACTTGAATAGGAGTTTTCATGAGCGAGCGCTTCCGCTTCCGTTTCCGGGTCCGCTACAACGAATGCGACGCCCAACTGGTGGTGTTCAATGCCCGCTACGCGGACTACGTGGACCTGGCGATGACCGAGTTCATGCGCTCCCTGGGGCGGGACTACAAGGCGTTGCTGGCCCGGGGGCTGGACAACCAGGTGGTGAAAATGACCCTGGAATGGCAGGCGCCGGCGCGCTTCGACGACGTCATCGACGTGCACGTGCGCACGCTCAAGGTAGGCAACAGCTCGTTCACGCTGGAGCACGAACTGGTGAAGGCGGAAGACGGCACCACGCTGTGCCGGGCGGAAGTGGTCTATGTGCTGATGACCACCGAACCGTTCGAGAAAACCACGGTGCCCGATGATCTGCGGGCGGCCCTGCTGGAGGGCGCGCCCGGCAAGATCATCGACCAGAGTGGCGGGGCTCCGGCAGCGACTTAGTCGCTGACCTTGAGAACCACCTTGCCCTTGGCGCGGCGCGAGCTCAGCGCCGCCAGGGCGTCTTCGTACTGCTCGAAGGGGAACACCTCGCTGACGCGCGGGTTGATCTTGCCTTCGGCGAACAGCTGCATCAGTTCCTTCACGTTCTGGATGTGCGCTTTCGGCTCCTTGGCGGTGAAGGCGCCCCAGAACACGCCCACCACGCTGCAGCCCTTGAGCAGGGTCAGGTTGGCGGGGATCTTGGGAATCTCGCCGGCGGCGAAGCCGACGATCAGGAAGCGGCCGTTCCAGGCCATGTTGCGCAACGCCGGCTCGGTGAAGCGGTCGCCCACCGGGTCGTAGATCACGTCGATGCCCTGCGGGTAGCGGCTCTTGAGCGCTTCCTTGAGGTCTTCGTCGGTGTAGTTGATCAGGTCGTCGGCGCCGGCTTCCTTGGCCACCTGCAGCTTGTCGTCGCTGCTGGCGGCGGCGATCACCTTGGCGCCCATGGCCTTGCCCAGCTCCACCGCGGCGAGGCCCACGCCGCCGCTGGCGCCCAGCACCAGCAGGGTCTCGCCGGGCTGAATGTTGGCGCGCTGCTTGAGGGCGTGATAGCTGGTGCCGTAGACCATGCTGAAGGCGGCGGCGGTTTCGTCCTTCATGCCGTCGGGCACCGGGATCACGCGGCTTTCGCCGATCACCATCTCCTCGGCGAAGGAGCCGTAGCCGGTCAGGCCCATCACCCGCATGCCGGGCTTCAGGTTTTTCACGTCCGGACCCACCTCGATGATCTCGCCGGCCATTTCGCCGCCCGGTGAAAACGGCAGCTCCGGTTTGATCTGGTACTTGCCCTCAATAATCAGGGTGTCGGGAAAGTTCAGGCCGGCCGCCTTCACTTTCACTTTGACCCCGTCACCGCTCACCTGGGGTGACGGTACGTCCTCGATCACCAGCTTGTCCGCCGGCCCCAGTTCCTTGCAGAGAATGGCGCGCATGCTTATCTCCCGAATAGTGCCTGTTATAAAAATAGCTCAGTGAAACGGACACGCTAACGCCGGCCCGTCAATTAAACAAATGCATAAGAATCATCGAACGGCATAAGCGGTGTGCATCATGGCCGACGAGTGTCAGCACTCACTTACTTCGAAGTGCCCGGATCCCGGCAGCTCCTCCACCAGTTGAGCGCCGCAGAGTTTCGAGGGCGTATAGCAGCCGGGGGCCGGTGCCTGTTCCTCGATAAAGCGCCGCACCGCCAGGGCGCCGTCCACGGTCAGCGCGTAGCCGTTGGCGGTGCGCAGCCGGATCACCCGCTGTTCGCCGGCGCCGTTACGTGCCTCGCCCCAAACGTGGGTGGTCAGGCGGGCGCGGGTTTGCTCGTCCGGCCCTTTCACGCGACGGTCCACCAGGGACTTTAAATAGCCTTGAATCACCGGCAGAGACATCAGCGGTCGGGTCACGTTGCCGGCCTTGGCGGCCCAGATCAGCCAGCGCGGCGCGGGCACGAACACCTGAATGTTTTCAATCCCGGTGCTCTGCCAGGCGGTGGTCACGTCGCCCCAGGGGATGGTCATGGCCCATTGCGGGCCGGCGCCGAAATCAATGCGCCGTACCTTCCAGCCCAGCGGCACCTCGGCGAGTTGCCCGTTGATACGGGCGCGGCCGCCGTCGGCGAGGCCTTCCACCAGGGTTTTGGCGGTGCCGGGGGACAGGCCCGAGCGAGTGGAGAAGCCCAGCGACAGCTCGCGGGCATCGGGCAGGGCTTCCTTGAGGCGGGCGGCCACGCAATCGGTGGGAATCACATCGAAACCGACCCCCGGGCAGGCGATGATGCCGGCCTGCTCGACGCGCGCCGCCTGGGCGAATACATGCTCGAACACCGCCACTTCGCCGGTGATGTCCAGATAGTGGGTGCGCGCCTTGAGACAACCTTCCAGCATCGCCCGGCTGGTGCGCGAAAACGGGCCGGCGCAGTGCAGCACCAGATCCACGTCGGCCAGCTCGTCCGCCAGGGTGTCCGGGTCGTCCAGGGAAAACACCCGGTACTCCAGCCCCTCCTGCTCGGCGAGCGGCGCCACCTTGGCCTCCCGGCGGCCGGCCAGGATCGGCTTCAGTCCCTGGCCACGGGCATTGCGGGCGATCAGCTCGCCGGTGTAGCCATTGGCACCGTAGATCATCCAACGCATAGCCATCGCTCCACGGGTTATTAATGGTGAAAGAGTACTCTCCCGCCACGAGACGTAACACCGTCCCAACCTTTCTACGAAGCGGTCTTTGTAGGAGCGGGCCTAGCCCGCGAAAGGCCGGCGAAGCCGGCCGGTAGGATCCCAGAGACTTTTCTAACGCGTACCAACAGCGTCTCTGGAATCCTGCCGGGAGCTTCGCTCCCTTTCGCGGGCAAGGCCCGCTCCCACCATCCTTTGTTTCTCGGGGCTTAGCGGTGGTTGGTGAACTCCACCACCTGTTGGAAGGTGGGGCGGTTCTGCCAGTGGATCGCTGGCACCGAGGAGAGCCCGATGGCGCGGTGCTGGATGGCGTCCAGGCTTTCGTCCACGTCCCAGTTGTCCCTGTTCGCCAGGCCGCCGAGATCGTCCAGGGCCAGCGTCAGGCTTTCCGCCAGGGCGGCGCGGCAGACCTCGGCGCGGTCGCTGTCCGCGCAGCGCAGCCGCTGGTAGGGCCGTGCGCTGTTGCCCAGGGCCTGTTCCAGCACCCGCTCCAGGTAGCCGTAGTAGCCGTTCTGGTAGGCCGAGCCGCCGGCGCCGGGCGCATTGTCGCGGCCCACCAGCGACACATTGCCGGCCGTCGTGTCTTCCAGAGCGGTGACCTGCGGCAGCAGCGTCTCGATCATCCGGGTGTACCAGGCGTCCATCAGCGCCACTTGCGCCTGGGCGTCGTATTCGCCGTCGCCGTCCCGGTCGCGCCGGTAGGCGCCGCCGTCCACCCAGGCCTGCATCATCTCCACCACCGAGGCCTCGTCGCCGGTGACCGGCGTGCTTTGCAGCAGCGCCAGGGCCTTGGGCAGCACCTCCTGGCCGCGCAGATCGACCACCGCCGCGTCGCCCATGGCCTCGACCATGTTGGCGCGGGTCACGTTGCCCTGTTGCACCAGATCCCGCAGGCGCACGTCGAGCATGTCGTTGCGGTGGGCGGAGCTGTAGGTGGCGTTGGCGTCGGCGGCCCACCAGTCGCGGGCCGGGCGGTTGTTCCAGCTGGCCAGGTAGCCGCGCTCCGGGTTGGCGTCGTTGGGGTGCGCCTCCAGGTCGATGAAGCCCTGCCAGTCGAACTGGCCGTTGCCCCAGCTGGGCAGCTCCGGGTGTACCCCGGCGGCACGGCGCGGATAGAGGCCGGAATGGAAGAAGGCGATGTCGCGGTCGTCGATGTAGAACCAGTTGAAACTGCCGGTGGTGTTGTTGAACACCTCCTGGAAGCTGCGCACGTCGTGGACGTCGTTGCGGGTCGCCTGCAGGAACGGCAGCGCGGTATCCAGCTCGGCGAAATAGGTGCTGCGCTGGCGGGTCAGCGCCACCGGCTGGCCGCCCACGGCGGCGAAGCCGATCACCGGGCCGTACTCGGCGGTGCGGATCACGCGGCGCTGCACCGCCACGTTCTGGCCGATGGTGGCCGGGTCGTCGGTGGGCACCGCCAGGTTCCAGCGCGCCGCCCAGGTCTCGTCGATCACATCGAAAGGCCGGCACTGGCCGCCCACCTGGTAGCCGCCTTCGCCGTGGGCCGGCGCCTCGGCGGGCTGGCAACGGCGCACCACGCGCACGTCGGTGAGGTCCGAGCTGCCGGAGGTGGCGCTCCAGGCGAAATCCGGGCCGCGCCCGATCACCACATAGGGCAGGCCGGTGAAGGTCATGCCGCGGCTGTTGATGTCGCCGCCGTGCACCGACATTTCCAGCAGCAACTGGGGCACGAAGTAGCTGGTTTGCGGGCCGAATACCGCCAGCGGCCGGCCGCTGGCGCTGTGTTCGCCGTTGAGCAGCAGGGCGTTGGAGATGGCGTTGGGGAAGCCGTCGCGCAGGCCCGCCACGCCTTTGGCCAGCTGGCCCACCCGCTCGCGCACCGCGAGCCGCTGGGCGTCGCTCAGCGCGCCGGGCAGGGCGGTGGGCTCGGGGGTGTCGCGCCACAGTTCATCGAACTCGATGGTGACCCGCGCCCAGCGGGCCGCCAGGGTCGGTTCGCCGTCCGGCAGGTCGGACGACGCCAGTGACAGCAGGCCGCCGAGCAACTCACCGACCGCGTCCAGCAAGCCGCCCACGGCGCCGGTGCCCGGCAGGGCCGGCACATTACCCACCGCCGTGGGGCAGGTGGGCTGGCCCGGGGGGCCGCAGGGCTCGGTGGTCAGCGGCTGGTAGCTCTGGAAGGAGCCGGCGTCGAACAGCACCGCGCCCGGGAAGCGGCCGGCCAGTTCGCCGGACAGCGGACACAGCGTCTCGTCGATCTCCGGCGGCGACTGGGTGGCGAAGCGCCGTTCGGTGGTCACCGAGGATTCGCCGTCGGTGGCGTGGCGCAGGTCGCGCCACAGTTCACAGGCGGCCTGGTCGGAGCCGGTCTGCTCGCGCAGCGCCTGAAGCAGCAGCACGTTGTCGTGCTCGCCGCCGCCGCCGCCGGCGAAGATGCCCTGGATCAGGGTGGCGATGGCCACCACGTCCTCGATCACGAAGGGCTCCAGTTGCACGCCCAGGCCCACGTATTCGATGGGTGCCTTGAGCAGGCCGCTTTGCACGTCTTCCACGTACTTGTTGAGGCCGGCCACATAGTGGACGGCGTCCTGGTAGATCTGCGCGCCGTCGTCGCCGAAGCGGGCGATGGCGTTGGCGATCTGTTCGGTGCGGTCTTCCTCCCGGTAGGGCGCGTCCACGGCGATGTCCCGGTCGAAGGAGAAGTCCGCCGGGCCGAGGAACTTTGACAGTTCGCCGCGTCCGGCGCGGCGCAGCACGTCGAGCAGGAACAGGCGGTCGGCGGCGGTCACGTAGCCGGTGCCGAACAGGGCGTCGGGGCGGCTGTCGCCGAAGATATGCGGCACGCCGAAGCGGTCGCGCTTGATCGCCACGCTGCGGTTGCCCGCCGCCACCGTGATCTCGCTTTCCCAGTCGCCGGCGTCCGGTGCCAGCAGCGGCGCGTCCTTGAAGTAGTCGCCGAGCTCGCCGTCGGTGAGGTTTTCGGGGCTGCGCACCAGCGCGTCGTACAGGTCCAGCTGGTCGTCGAAGTGCGGCTCTTTACTGAGCGCCGGCACCAGGCCGGTTTCCGCCACCAGGTCATCGAGCAGCGTGCTGATCAGGTCGGAGAGGCCGGGAATGTCGGCGGTCAGGTTGCTCAGGCCGCCGTTGTCGTCCTGGCCGGGCGGCAGCACATTGAGCACCCGGCCGTAGTCGGCGAACGGCGCGCTGACCTGGGAAGGGCGCTGCTCGGGCAGAGTCGGCTGGGCGGGCTCTTCGGGTTCCGGCTCCGGCGGTGGCGCCGGGTTATTGGGGCTGGGGGCGCCGCCGCCGTTGCCGCCGCCGCCGCCTCCGCAGGCACTGAGAAAAAGGGCCAGCAACACGCTGAGCATCAGTCGATGAATCATACCGCCTCCCGGTTATTGTTTTATGGGGTGTAGGGGTTCATCGCCAGATTGGCACGATGGTTCAAGTCGCGGGAGGCGAAGCTACAAAAAGCCAGCGAAATGCTACCCGCCGGTTAAAAAGCAACGGCTTTCATATTGACAGTGTTCAATGGCGGGTTTGATGATGAAATAACCAGAGGCCGGCCAGGAGGATAACAACATGAATACGGCGGCGATGAATACGGAATGGCGGGACACCCGCCGTTATTGGTGGTTACTGAGCACCCTCACCATGCTGTTGCCGGTGGGCGCGGTGCAGATGGTCCAGCTCACCGGCTGGCCGGTGATGTGGTGGTTCGGGTTTCTGTTCGTGTTCGGGGTGATTCCCCTGTTCGACGTGATCCTCGGCGAGGAAACCGCCAACCCGCCGGAAGACCGGGTCAGCGAGCTGGAGAACGACCGCTATTACCGCTACGCGGTCTATATCTCGGTGCCAATGCTGTACGGCGCTTTCGTCTACGCCGCCTGGGTGGCCGGCACCTGGGCCCTGCCCTGGTACAGCTACCTGGGGCTGGCGATCTCCACCGGCTGCGCCACCGGCATCGCCATCAATACCGGCCACGAGCTGGGCCACAAGAACGACCGCCTGGAGAAGTGGCTGGCCAAACTGGCGCTGGCGCCGGTGTTCTACGGGCACTTCTTCGTCGAGCACAACCGCGGCCATCATGTGCGGGTGTCCACGCCGGAGGACCCGGCCTCGTCCCGCTTCGGGGAAACCTTCTGGGAGTTTCTGCCGCGCACCGTGCTGGGCAGCCTGAAATCCGCCTGGCACCTGGAAAAGCAGCGCCTGGAGCGCCAGGGCAAATCGGTGTGGCACTGGCGCAACGACAACCTGCAGGCCTGGGGCCTGTCGGTGCTGTTATGGGGCGCGCTGATCGTCTGGCTGGGCTGGGCGGTGCTGCCGTTCCTGATTATCCAGAGCCTGTTCGGTTTCCAGTTGCTGGAGGTGGTGAACTACCTGGAGCACTACGGCCTGCTGCGGCAGAAGAAGGAAAACGGACGCTACGAACGGTGCCGGCCGGAGCACTCCTGGAACTCCAACCGCCGGGTCACCAACATCTTTCTGTATCAGCTGCAGCGCCACTCCGACCACCACGCCTACCCGACGCGCAGCTACCAGGCCCTGCGGCACTTCGACGAATCACCGCAGCTGCCCGGCGGCTACGCCTCGATGATCCTGCTGGCGTGGATACCGCCGCTGTGGTTCCGGGTGATGGACCACCGCGTGGTGGCGCACTACGACGGCGACATGAGCCGGGCCAACATCAAGCCCTCGATCCGCGACCGGGTGATCGCTCAATATTCCTGACCGCGGGCCCGGTGGGAGCGGGCCCCGCCCGCGAAAGGCAAGCAAAGCTTGCTGGCGGGATTCCAGAGAGGGAGGGTGTTCGTTCTAGTGGTGCTTTTCCAAATGCGCCAGCACGTTCTCGAGCCGGTCCACCAGCACCTTGTTGATGCTCTTCTCCAGCACCCGGCCCAGCTCGTCGTTGACCACCGCCTCGGCGAGCGGGCGGATGCGGGTGATGAATTCCGCCAGGCGCGCCACGTCCTCGCCTTCGGGCAGGCTGTTGGGGCCGTACTTCTCGTCCACCAGGTGCTCGACGATCATGTCGATAAAGCGCTCGGCGAGCTTGTCCACTTCCTGGCGCACCAGCCGCACATGGGTGAGCACCGCGTCCAGGGGCACGCCGTTTTCCACCAGCTCCTTGCCGGCGTTGTAGATGCGCGGGTAGGGCACGCGCAGGCGCATGCCTTCGGGGATCATATAGCCCAGCGACACCGCCTTGGTCATCACCTCCGGGGTGATGTCCTCGCCGAAATCGTCGATCAGATCCTGATAATCCTTGTAGGAGGGCACCTCCGGGTTCTGCCAGGAGGTCACCGCCACTTCCAGGCCGAGAATGTCGTTCAGGTCGCGGCCCTGTTCCCAGGCGCTGAGCAGATCGCGGATGTTGTTGAGCGTGTAGCCGCGCTCCAGCAGCGCGCCGATGATCTTCAGGCGGGCCAGATGCACATCGGTGTAAATGCCGGTGCGGCCGCGCTTTTCCGGCGGCGGCAGCAGGCCCCGGTCCTGGTAGGCGCGCACGTTGCGCACCGTGGAGCCGGCTTCGCGGGCCAGCTGGTCGATGGTGAACTCCTGGCGCTTTTCCAGCTCCGGAAGTTCGCCTTTACCGTCGGGCGCGCTTTGCTTGAGGCGGCGTAGAATCGCCGCCGGGGATTTCCGTGAAGAACTCATGAGCGCGATGATAGACCGGTTGCCGGCCCGGTGCCATGCATCCGGGACGCCATCGTCATGGCGCCACGTCCAGGCGGGCCAGGCGGCGCGCCAGCCCCGGCGCCCAGCGGCCGATCAGACGCATGCCGCTGGCCTCCACGCTCACCGGCACTTCGGCGCGGTTGCCCTGCACCGCGTCGACGATGGCGCGGGCCACCCGGTCGGCGGTGAAGCCGCGCTTGTGGTAAAGCCGTTGGGCGGCGTCGCGGCGGCGGCTCTGCTCGTCGTCGTCGACACCGACGAAGCGGGCCCGGCCGGTGATCGGTGTATCAATGATGCCGGGGCAGATCGCCGACACACCGATGCCCTGGTCCGCCAGTTCCGCGCGCAGGCACTCGGTGAGCATCAGCACTGCGGATTTGCTGGTGGCGTAGGCCGGCAGCGCCCGGGACGGCAGATAGGCGGACGCCGAAGAGACGTTGACGATATGGCCGCTCTTGGCCTGGTCCACCATCTGCCGGGCGAACAGCCGGCAGCCGTGGATCACGCCCCACAGGTTCACGTCCAGCACCTGCTTCCAGTCCTGCACGGTGGTGTCCAGCAGCGGGCCGGCCAGGCCGATGCCGGCGTTATTGACGACCACGTCCGGGGCGCCCAGCTCCTTGTCCACGTAGCGCGCCAGCGCCTCCATGGAGCGGCTGTTGCCGACGTCGGTCTTGCGGCTCAGGGCCTGGCCGCCGGCGTCCTGGATTTTGCGCGCGGTGCGCGCGGCGGAATCCGGATCAATGTCGGTGCACAGCACGGTGGCGCCCCGGGCGCCGAACGCCAGCGCCGTTTGCTCGCCGATGCCGGAACCGGCGCCGGTGATCACCACCAGCTTGCCGCTGTCCGGTCCGTCGGCGGCGGTCACCCGGGCCCGCTGCAGGGCCGCGTCCGCCGGCGCCCCTTCAATATGCTCGATAAAGGCTTTTAGATAGCGGGCGGTCAGCGGTGCGTGGCCCAGCAACGGGCCCCAGTGGCCGGTGTTCAGCTCCCGGCGCCACAACTGGCCGGTCCAGGGCGGCACGCTGTCCAGCAGCGCCGGGCCCACATAGCGGTCGCGGCGCGCCACCAGCAGCTGCACCGGCACCGTGGTGCGCCGCTCCCGGGGGTGCAGCAGGCGCGGCAGCATGTTGGCCCGGTAGAGCGCCACGCCCTGGGCGCCGTCCCGGGTCTGGGTGGCGCTGACCGGCGCGCTGAGGCCTTCGGTGCGCCGCAACAGGTCGGGCCAGGCGTCACCGAGGCCCAGCTTCCAGGCCATCGGCGCCAGGGCGGGGATATGGAAGGCGCCGATGTACCAGCTCTTCGCCAGCTGCCGCAGGCTGGCCGTCAGATCGGCGGCGCCGGTGCCGCGCATGCTGTGCCCGACATGGTCCAGGCAGGGCCCGGACAGGCTGGTGTAGGAGGCGATGCGCTTTTCCGCCCCCGGTTCGGTGACCGCCTCCCAGGCCTGGATCGAACCCCAGTCGTGGCCCACCAGGTGCACCGGCCGGCCCGGGCTCAGGGCATCGATCACCGCGAACAGATCGTCGCGCAGTTCTTCCAGGCGGTAGGCCTGGCGGCCGCGCGGCGAGGACGAGGCGCCGGCGCCGCGCACGTCATAGGTGATCAGGTGGTAGTCGTCGCCGAGGGCTTCGGCCACCGCGTCCCAGACGTCGCCGTTATCCGGGTAGCCGTGGACGAACAGCACCGCCGGGCCGTCCGGGTTGCCCCGCCGCCGGGTCGCCAGGTTGATGCCGTCCCGAATCACGGTACGGTGATGCCACTGTTCCATGCGTCTGTCTCTCGTCGAATCCACTTGGGGAAGAACGTTTACACCGTTTGATGTAACAGTCAAACTACGCCGTTGGCCGCCTGACCGGTTTGCCGCGTAGTTTGGGTCAATCTCGTTGATTTCTTGTTATAACCCCGCCGGCGCCGTCGAATCGAGCGCCGTCTTGTCGTAGTCTTCACGCATTAATGCCGTGCGACCCTTTAGCGTACGGTGGCCCTGCGCACTGATTCAAAAGGAGGAGAGCGTGCCTTTACACCGTCTCACGTCCATGGCCCTAGCCGGCCTGTTATCCCTGGTCATGCTGCTGCTGGCGGCACCGTCTTTGGCCCAGGAGGCGGGCGCGGACAGCGATCCCGCCTACGGCACCCTGGCGGACCTGATCGAAGACGACGCCTCGCGCAACGCGTTGATCGAGGAGCTGCGGGCCCTGCAGGCCGCCCGCGCCAGCGTTGACGAGGAAGGCACGGTCCCCGCGGAACAGATCGCCGCGGAGTCCCCCAGCGACCAACAGCCCGAAGAGGTGTCGTTCGCCCGCCGCATGGCCGCCACCACCGGGAATCTGGCCGCCAACATGGGCGAGCAGTTCGCGGCGCTCGGGGCCGCCGTGGGCGGCCTGGTGGGCGCCGGCCAAGCGCAGGCCGACGACGCCGTGGCCAGTGAGGTGAACCTGCAGGAAGTGGGCGCCGCGGCGGTCAATCTGGCGATTCTGGTGATCGCCACCTTCGTGGTGTTCCTGGTGCTGCGCGCCATCGCCTCGCCGGCTTTCCGGTCGTTCAGTGCCTGGGCCCAGCGCGGCTCGGAAAAGTTCGCCATGCTGCGCACCATCGTCGCCGTGGCGGTGGCCGCCCTGGTGGACGTGATCGTGGTGGCGCTGGCCTATGTGGCCGGCGGCTTTGTGTCCTCCCTGCTGGTCAACGAAGTGAACGCCGACGCCACCCGCCTGGCGCTGTTCCTGAACGCCTTCCTGGTGGTGGAGCTGGTCAAGGCCGCCCTGCGGATGATGTTCTCCTCCGGCTATGAAGGCCTGCGGCTGATCCCGGTGGGCGCCGGCCAGGCCCGCTACGCCAACCGTTTCCTGGCCAATCTGACCGGCTTTATCGGCTACGGCATGCTGGTGCTGGTGCCGATTCTGAATTTCCATATGTCTCCGGTGCTGGGCACCGCCGTGGGCACCCTGGTGATGCTGCTGGCGCTGCTCTATGCGGTGGCGGTGATCCTCAAGAAACGCACCGTGATCCGTGACCGGCTGCTCGATAAAGCCGAGGCGACCACCGGCCCCGGCCGGCTCGCCCTGGGCGTCAGCGCCCGCCTCTGGCACCTGGCCGCGCTGGCCTATGCGCTGATGGTGTTCGCGGTCACCGTGATCAACCCGGAAACGGCGCTGCCCTACGTCGCCCTGGCGACCCTGGAAACGCTGATCTACGTCGGCGTCGGCCTGCTGGTGTCGGTGGTGCTGACGCAGATGATCGGCAAGGAAATCCAGCTTTCCGACCGCGTTAACGAAAAGCTGCCGCGCCTGCAGGCGCGGGTGAACACCTATGTGCCCACCGGCCTCAAGGTGATCCGTGCGCTGATCCTGGCGCTGGTGGTGATCCTCTCCCTGGACGCCTGGGAGGTGTACGACCTGGCCGCCTGGTACGCCACCGCCGCCGGCGCCCAGACGGTCGGCGTGGTGATCCATATTCTGGTGATCCTGGCCGTCGCCGCGGCGGTCTGGATCGGCATCGCCAGCCTGCTGGAGCACAAGCTGACCCCGGCCGAGGACGCCGACCCGGCCACCGTGGCCCGCGCCAACACTCTGATGGGCCTGTTCCACACCACCCTGGCCATCGCCATCATCATCATGACGCTGATGATCGTGCTGGCGGAAATCGGCATCAATATCGGCCCGCTGATCGCCGGCGCCGGTGTGCTCGGCCTGGCCATCGGTTTCGGTGCCCAGAAGCTGGTCCAGGACGTGATCACCGGGGTCTTCATCCAGCTGGAAAACGCCATGAACACCGGCGACTTCGTCACCGCCGGCAGCAACTCCGGCACCGTGGAGCGCGTCGGCATCCGTTCGGTGGCGCTGCGTGATCTGTACGGCACCTACCACATCGTGCCGTTCTCCTCGGTGGACGCGGTGTCCAACTTCACCCGCGAATACGGCAACCACGTGGGTGAATACGGCATCGGCTACCGCGAGAGCATCGACGATGCCATCGTCCAGCTGGAAGCCGCCTTCGAGGAGCTCAAGGAAGGGCCGCACAAGGACAACATCCTGGCGCCGATGACGGTGGCCGGCGTCACCGCCCTGGCCGACAGCTCGGTGAACATCCGCGTGGTGATCAAGACCACCCCGGGCAACCAGTGGGCGGTGGGCCGCGCCTACAACCGTCTGGTGAAGATCTACTTCGACAAGGCCGGCATCGAGATTCCGTTCCCGCACACCACGCTGTACTTCGGCGAGGACCGGGACGGCAACGCGCCGCCGGCCAACGTGCGCATGCTCGGCGACGAGCGTGTGGTGGACACCCAAAAGGACGGCATGTCCTCCGACCGCTCCGAGTAACCCGCTCTTGTGCGAGCGGGCCCTGCCCGCGAAAGGGTGGCGTTAGCCACCCGGCGGGATACCAGAGACCTTTTTCTCCAGAGAGCCCACCCGATCCCGGCGCTCCTTGGAAAATTCAAAGGCCTGGCGCTTTCTCTGAGAGGGTGGATCTGACCCGTGGCGGTGACGCTGCCAAGTGAGCGGGGCAATGGTGGTGCCTGGAGGGAGCTGTTTGGCCAGGGAGGGCCAAACTAACAGCGGCCATGGATGGCTTGAGCGGTCCCGGAAGGCACCACCATTGCACCGCGTCTCGGATACGGAGCACCGAACATCCAAAGAGCCCACCCCTGGAGAACGGCGCAAAAAAAAGCCGGCGGGGAGCCGGCTTGAGGAATGATCGCGTCGCGATCCGGGAAGTCAGAGGGGGGTGAGGCGGTCAGGCCGCCTCTTCCAGAGCGTGGGCCACCAGCTCGTCGAACTGCTCCAGGAACTCACGGTTGTCGTGGTCCCAGGGATGGAAGCCGGGCTTGAACCAATCCAGCCACGCCTTGGCGGTGTAGCGGAAGATGCCTTTCTTGCCCAGGGTGTGCCGCGCGACCGCGCGCCAGCCCTTGCCGTCGAACAGGCCGCCGCTGACGCGCACGTTGTGCAGGTAGAACGGCAGGAACAGGGCGAAGAACACACTGGTGGAGAACACCAGCGCGAAGCTGCGCATGGCGTAGGCGCCGACCTGGTCGTCACTGCCCACCGCCAGCCGGTAGACATCGAACGCCACCGCTTTATGCTCGGTCTCTTCCAGGGCGTGCCAGTTCCACAGGGCGCGGTAGCCCTCATCGGAGCCTTCCATGATCTCCGGCAGGCTGAGCAGGCCGTCGGCGAGGATCGCGGTGAGGTGCTCCAGGGCCACGGTGCCGGCCAGCTGGAAGGACGCCGGGGTGTATTTCTGCACCGCCTTGAGCAGATTGTCGACCAGCTGCTCCTGGGCTTCGATGGGCACGCCGGCCTCATTGACGAAGCCGTTGTACTCTTCGTGCTCGCGGCCGTGCATGGCTTCCTGGCCAATAAAGGCGGTCACCGCCTTCTTCAGTTCCGGGTCCTGGACGACATCGCGATAGTGGCGCACGCTGTCGATAAAGAAGCGTTCGCCAACCGGGAAAAACAGGCTCAGGGTATTGAGAAACTGGCTCACGTTGCGCCCGTCCTGGTGCCAGGTCAGCGCTTTGCTGGGGTTCAGCTTGAAGCGCAGGTTCCGGCGGGTGGGCAGTATGTTGATCGCCATGGTTAAGTACCTCTGATGATTGTTACATTGAACGATGATACATTCGCCCGCGCAGTGGGCAAGTGGCCCTTGGTTAAGGAAGGCATGTCGTGACGGCAAATAAACAAGAAAAGGCAAATCGTTTACTTGAGGCGCTGATCGCTCATCTCAGCGAGTCCCTCGACCCGGACCGCCTGGACGACTGGCTGGAACAGGAGCTGGACGCTCTGCTGGCTCAGGCCGACACGGTGCGCCTGAGTGAAGCGGTGACCGCCGAGCAGATCGGCGTCACGGTGCGCAAATACGCGGTGCAGATGGAGCTGGGCGGCGGCATTCCGGAGCTGGTGGGCGAGATGGTGGATCGTCTCTATAACCACGGTATCCAGGGAGAGCGCCGGGTCGGCGAGCTGGTGGACGAGAGCACCGTGGCGGCGCTGGTCGACAAGGTGCTGGAGATCCCGCTGTCCCGGCGGGGCGTGGGCTGGCTGAGCAGCAACCCGGTGTTGCTGGCACTGCTGGCCGGCGGCGCCCATCTGGGCCTCAAGACCTGGCTGCACCAGGGCATCCCGGAAAGCCTGCGGGGCCTGGTGGGGCGGCGGTTGCCGCCGCGCTGGCGGGCCAGCCTGGAGATGCGTCTGCAGGAGTGGCTGCTGGAGCGCACCGAGGCGCTGCTGTCCGACCCCTGGCTGTACAGCGACGATAACCTGGGCGAGCTGCGCGAACTGGTGCTGGTGGCCTGGCAGGACTTCGCCGAGCGCCCGGTGACCGAGTTGCGCGAGCTGCTCAGCAGCGAGGACATCCAGGAACTGTTCGTGATCGGCTATGATTTCTGGCGGGAGTTCCGGCACAGCGATTACTTCGCCACCATGCTGGACACCGGCATCAATGCCTTCTTCGAAAAGTACGGCGACACCACCCTGCGCGACCTGATCGACGAAGTGGGCATTGCCCGCGACGACCTGCTCGATGACGCCCGCCGTTTCGCGCCGCCGGTGCTGCGGCTGCTGCGCGAGCGTGGCCTGCTGGACGCCTGGCTGCGCCGTCATCTGGCGCCGTTTTTCGAGAAGCCGGAGACCCTGGCGATTCTCGACCAATAGCCGGCAAGCGGAGGGTCAGGCGGGGCCGTCCCCGGCCTGGCCCTGTTGCTGCAGCGCCAGGATGTCGTGCAGTTGATCCTCCGGCACCGGCCGGCTGATCAGGTAACCCTGAATGCTGTCGCAGCCCATTTCGCGCAGGATGTTCAGGTGCTGGTCGGTTTCCACCCCTTCCGCCACCACGCTCATGGTCAGGCTGTGCGCCATCTCGATGATGGCCCGGGTGATAGCCGCGTCGTCCGGGTTGTCCGCCAGGTCGGTGATGAAGGTGCGGTCGATCTTGAGCGTATCCACCGGGAACCGCTTCAAATAATTAAGCGATGAGTAACCGGTGCCGAAGTCGTCCAGGGACAGGCCCACGCCGCGGGCGCGCAGCCGCTCCAGCAGGGCGATGTTCTGGTCCATGTCTTCCATGATCAGGCTCTCTGTGAGCTCCAGTTCCAGCAGTTCCGCCGGCAGGCCGGTGAGCGCCAGGATGCGGTCCACCACGTCCGCCAGGTTGCCTTTGCGGAACTGATGGGCGGACAGGTTCACCGACACGCGGATATCGCCCAGCCCCCGATCCAGCCACTGCCGCGCCTGACGGCAGGCGCGCTCCAGCACCAGCTCGCCGATCGCGGAAATCAGGCCGGATTCTTCCGCCAGCGGAATGAACTCGGACGGCGCCAGCAGGCCCATGGTCGGGTGCTGCCAGCGCACCAGCGCTTCCACCGATGAGATGCGGCTGTCCGCCAGGTCCATCTTGGGCTGGTAGTGGACCACGAATTCGTTCTTGAAGATCGCCTTGCGCAGGCTGGTCTCCAGCGCCAGCTGTTCCACCGACGCCATCTGCATGCCGGTACGGTAGAACTGGAAATTATTGCCGCCGCTGCGTTTCGCCTGATGCACCGCCATCTCCGCCTGGTTGATCATCGACTGGGCTTCCTGGCCCGGGTTGGGGAACACGCTGATGCCGATGCTGGCGCCCAGCAGCAGTTCATGGCCGTCGATCAGGAACGGCTTTTTCATCATGTTGATCAGTTTCTGGCAGAGCACGCCGATCTGCGCCTCGGCGCCGCAGTTTTCCAGCACCAGGGTGAATTCGTCGCCGCCCACCCGGGCCAGGTTTTCATCGTTGACGCCGCACCGGCAGATGCGCTCCGCGGCCAGCTTGAGCAGGCGGTCGCCGATTTCATGGCCGAGGCTTTCGTTGATCGGTTTAAAGCGGTCCAGGTCGATCATCAGCAGCGCCGCTTTTTCCCGGTTCAGCCGCGCCAGGGTCAGCGCCCGCTGCAGACGTTCGCGGAACAGCGCCCGGTTGGGCAGGCCGGTGAGGCGGTCGTAGTTGGAGAGAAACTGCACCCGCTCCTCGGCTTCCTTGCGCGACGTCAGATCGGACAGCATCCCCACATAGCGGATCACCCGTTGTTTCTCGTCCAGCACGCTGCTGATCTGCAGCCATTCCGGGAAGGGCTCGCCGTTGCGCCGCCGTTCGTTGATCTCGCCTTCCCAGAACCCGGTGCGGCGCAGCGCCAGGGTGATCGCGCGGTAAGTGCTGCGGTTGCGGTCGATGTGGTCGGTGTCGGCGATGGTGCGGCCGAGCACGTCCTGCTCCGGGTAGCCGGTGATCTGCTCGAAGCGGGCGTTCACCGCCAGGAATTGGAAGTTGCGGTTCAGAATGAAGATGCCTTCCGGGGCGTTCTCGAACACCGTCGCCGCCAGCCGCTGCTGTTCCTGGGCTTCGCGGGTGGCGGTGATGTCCCGGCGGGTGCCGATCATGCGCAGGGCGCGGCCCTTGTCGTTCCAGTCCACCACCCGGCCTTCGTCCTCGATCCAGCACCAGGGGCCCTCGGCGTGGCGCAGCCGGTAGATGGCGTGGTAGCGGTCGGTCTCGCCCTTGAAGTGGGCGATCATGGCGCGGCGGATGGCGGGGAAATCGTCCGGGTGGACCAGTTGCTGCAGGTCGCCGAAGAAGTTTCTGAAATACTCGCTTTCGTAGCCCAGCAGCCGGTCGAAGTTGGTGTGGTAATTGGTGCCGGTGACCAGATTCCAGTCCCACAGCCCGATGTTGCTGGCGTCCAGCGCCAGTTGCAGGCGCTCGCCGGTGGCGCTTAATTCCCGGTTGGCCTGCTCCAGGGCGCGGGTGCGGTCGCTGACCATGGACTCCAGCCGGTCGTTGGCTTCCTGCAGGCGCCGGCGCGCCTCCTTGCGTTCCATGATTTCGTCGGCCAGTTTTTCATTGAGCGCTTCGGCGTTGGCCCGCGCCCGGTCCAGGTAGTCAATCAGCGCGGTGTTGCTGATCTGCAGATCCAGGGCCTGGTGCGTGGTCATATTGATGCGGCGGGCGGCGACGAACAGAAAGGCGCCGGTGGCCACCAGCATGGCCGCCAGGGCCGGCTCGTTGTCGTTGGCCAGCAGCAGCTGCACGCACGACGGCGCCAGCAGGCAAATCTGATACATGAGCACGGTGGGCAAATGGCTGCTGTACGCCGACAGCGCCAGGATGCTCAGGCCGGTGCCCAGGCTGCTCATGGTCAGCTGCGCGTAGAGCATCGACTCGGAGAGCAGGGTGTCCGTGGGGTTGAACAGAAAGCCGCCGATGCCCATCGCCACCGCGGTGGCCAGCACGCTCACCGACACCTTGCGCAGATCGGCGCGGTCGCCGTTGCGCAGCGGCCGGCTCAACAGCAGCCAGCTCACCCGGGCAAGAATCAGCGTGGTGACCGCCAGTGCCCACACCAGCAAGGTGGCGCGCGGCACCGGCGAGTCCCAGTAAGCCCAGGTCGCCGCGATCACCGCCAGGCCTTCCAGCACGTTCATGCCTTTGATCCCGGAAAGGAGATGCTGGCATTGAGCGCGGGTCACGGCCTGCTGCTGCTTGCTTGGTTGTGACTCGAATGCTGTCGACACGGATAAAGATTCCAGGCTCGGAGCCTTGGGCGCCGGTGAGTAAGTCGCTCCCGCGTATGGCTCGGGAACCCGTAGGCATAAGTGACGCCCGGCTTTTTCTTTGGCAGTTTACCCAGCCCCACCGCGAAGGGAAACCGGATCACCGGGGCTGCGTCACAACCTGCCGCGCCAAAGCGGCGGTTCTGGTAAACTCCGCCGCCATGGATGATGTGACTTCCCTTATTGAAGGCCTTAACCCGGCTCAGCGCGACGCGGTGACCGCCGAAGACCGGCACCTGCTGGTGCTGGCCGGTGCCGGCTCGGGCAAGACCCGGGTGCTGGTGCACCGTATCGCCTGGCAGATCGCCACCGAACAGGCGTCGCCGTTCGGTATTCTCGCCGTGACATTCACCAACAAGGCGGCGGCGGAAATGCGCGGCCGCATCGAGCAGCTGCTCGACATGCCCGCCGGCGGCATGTGGGTGGGCACCTTCCACGGCATCGCCCACCGCCTGCTGCGCCAGCACTGGCAGGAAGCGGGCCTGCCGCAGAACTTCGAGATCATCGACGCCGACGATCAGCAGCGTCTGATCAAGCGGGTGATCCGCGAGCTGGGGCTGGACGAACAGCGCTGGCCGGCGCGCCAGGCCACCTGGTTCATCAACGGCCAGAAGGACGAGGGCCTGCGCGCCGCGCATATGGACGTGGCCGGCGGCGACCTGTTTCTGCAGACCATGCAGAAAATCTATCTGGCCTACGAGGAAGCCTGCGCCCGGGGCGGCCTGGTGGACTTCAACGAGATGCTGCTGCGTGTGCTGGAGCTGTTCCGCGACAACGACGAGCTGCGCGGGCACTATCAGCGCCGCTTCCGGCACATTCTGGTGGACGAGTTCCAGGACACCAACGCCATTCAGTACGCCTGGCTGCGGCTGCTCACCAACGACGACAACGCCGCCACCATCGTCGGCGACGACGACCAGTCCATCTACGGCTGGCGCGGCGCCAAGATCGAGAACATCCACAAGTTCAGCCGTGACTTCCCCGACACCCGTACCGTGCGCCTGGAGCAGAACTACCGCTCCACCGGCACCATCCTGAACGCCGCCAACGCGGTGATCAGCGTCAACAGTGACCGGCTCGGCAAGGAGCTGTGGACCGACGGCGGCGACGGCGAGCCGATCCGCCTGTACGCCGGGTTCAACGAGGTGGACGAAGCGCGCTTTATCGCCGGCAAGGTGGAAAGCCTGGGCCAGCAGGGCATGGCGCGCCGGGAAATGGCGGTGCTGTACCGCTCCAACGCCCAGTCCCGGGTGCTGGAGGAGGCCTTTCTGCAGGCCGGTATTCCGTACCGCATCTACGGCGGCCAGCGCTTCTTCGAGCGCGCCGAGATCAAGAACGCCCTGGCCTACCTGCGCCTGCTCAACAACCGCCGGGCGGACGCCGCCTTCGAGCGGGTGGTCAACACCCCCACCCGGGGCATCGGCGCCAAGACCCTGGAGATCCTCCGCGATCTGGCCCGCCAGCGCGGCGTGCCGCTGTGGGACGCGGCGGCGGCGCTGATCAACGAGCGGCTGCTCACCGCCCGCGCCGGCAATGCCTTGCTCGCCTTCCTCAAGCTGGTGGACAAGCTGGACGAGGAAACCGAAGGGTTAGGGCTGGCGGAAACCACCGAACACGTGATCGCCGCCAGCGGACTGCTGGATTACCACGGCCAGGACAAGGGCGAAAAAGCCCAGCAGCGCCTGGACAACCTGCGCGAGCTGGTTTCCGCCACCCGCCAGTTCGGTGACGAAGAGGGCGAGGAGGATCCGCTCAGCGCCTTCCTGGACCACGCCGCGCTGGAATCCGGCGAAGGCCAGGCCGATGCCCATGAGGACGCGGTGCAGATGATGACCCTGCACTCCGCCAAGGGGCTGGAATTTCCGGTGGTGTTCATCACCGGCCTGGAAGAGGGCCTGTTCCCGCACCAGATGTCCTCGGACGATCCGGTGCGTCTCGCCGAGGAGCGGCGGCTCTGCTACGTGGGGCTGACCCGGGCGATGCGCGAGCTCTACCTGACCCACGCGGAAAGCCGGCGCCTGTACGGCAACGAAACGCTCAACCCGCCCAGCCGCTTTCTGCGGGAGATTCCCGCCGAGCTGGTCGAGGAGGTGCGCGCCCGGGCCGGCTTCAGCCGTCCGCTGGGCGGCGGGGCCGGGGGGCCGCGCCAGCAGGACGCCAATGGTATTGTGTTGGGGGCGCGCGTCCTGCATCCCAAATTCGGTGAGGGCACGGTGCTGCATTTCGAGGGCCAGGGGCCCAATGCGCGGCTGCAAATCAACTTCGACGGCGTCGGCACCAAATGGCTGGTCAGCCAGTACGCCCGACTCGATGTGATCTAGGGCCGCCCGGCGGCCCACTAACAATAAAACCAACGGGAGAGTTCCATGGATCGTCGTAAATTCGTCTCCGCGCTGGGCCTCGGCCTGGGCGCCGCGGCGCTGGCCGGTTGCGGCCAGAACGAAAGCGAGAACAAGCCGGCCGCCGGCGGCGACAACGCCCCGGCCAAAGCCGCCGATAACGAAGTCCGCGAGTGGAAGCTGGTCACCGCCTGGCCGAAGAATTATCCGGGCCTGGGCACCGGCGCCAACCGCTTCGCGGAACGGGTCACCGCCATGTCCGGCGGCCGTCTGACCATCAAGGTGCACGGCGCCGGCGAGCTGGTGCCGGCCATGGGCGTATTCGACGCGGTGCGCGACGGCAGCGCCGAGATGGGCCACTCCGCCTCCTACTACTGGAAAGGCAAGCACCCGGCCACGCCCTTCTTCACCGCGGTGCCGTTCGGCCTCACCGCCCAGGAGCTCAACAGCTGGGTCAACTTCGGCGGCGGCCAGGAGCTGTGGGACGAGTTGTACGGCGAGTTCGGCCTCAAGCCGCTGCCGTGCGGTAACAGCGGCACCCAGATGGCCGGCTGGTTCCGTAAGGAGATCAACAGCCTGGAAGACATCAAAGGGCTCAAGATCCGCGCCCCCGGCCTGGCCGGCGAAGTGATGCAGCGCATCGGCGCCACCCCGGTGCAGATGCCCGGCGGTGAGGTGTTCACCTCCATGCAGACCGGCGCCCTGGACGCCGCCGACTGGGTCGGCCCCTATAACGACCTGACCTTCGGCCTGCACAAAGTGGCCAAGTACTACTACTACCCCGGTTGGCAGGAACCCGGCGCCATGCTGGAGATGATGATCAACAAGGAGAAGTGGGACGCGCTGCCGGAAGATTTGCAGGCCATCGTCAAGAACGCCGCCGAAGCCGAAAACCAGCACATCTACGACGAGTTCACCGCGCGCAACGCGGAAGCGCTCAAGCAGTTGGTGAACGAGCACGGCGTCGAGCTGCGCCGGCTGCCGGACGAGGTGCTTGAGGTGCTGGAAAAAACCAGCCAGGAGGCGGTGGAGGATCTGGTCGCCGGCAACGACCAGGCGCGGCGGATTTATGAGTCCTATCGCGACTTCCGGGATTCGGTGATGCCGTACATCGCGGTGGCCGAGCAGTCCGCGCTTAACGTCCGTTCCACGGTGTTGGGCCAGAAGGCGCCGTAAGGCGCCCTTCGGCGTTTCAGTCCCGGGGCACCGAGCGGGTGCGGCCGTTCTCGTCGATGGCGACGAACGTGAAGTGCCCCTCGGTGACCTTCGCCAGACCGCCCTCATCCTCGACGATCCACACTTCCACCAGAATCTGCATGGAGCTGCGGCCGATGTCCTGCATCCGCGTGTAGCAGCTCACCACCGCGCCCACCGGCACCGGCCGCAGAAACGCCATGGAGTCGATCGCCACCGTGGCGACCCGGCCCTTGGCGCGCGCCCGCGCGGTCACCGCGCCGGCCAGGTCCATCTGCGATACCAGCCAGCCGCCGAAAATATCCCCGTTCCAGTTGGCGTTCTCGGGCATGGCGATGGTTTGCAGGGCCAGCGTGCCCTGCGGTTGGGGAATGTCGTCGTTGGTCATGTCTTGTTATCCATATAAAAGCCCCGGCAACCAGGTGGCCAGTTCCGGGAACAGCGCCAGGATGCCGAGCATCGTCAATTGAATCAGGATGAAGGGTATCACGCCTTTATAGATCTGCGAGGTGCGCACTTCCGGCGGCGCCACGCCGCGCAGATAGAACAGCGCGAAGCCGAACGGCGGCGTCAGGAACGAGGTCTGCAGGTTGAGCGCGATCATCACCCCCAGCCACACCGGGTCCACGCCCATGGACAGCAGCACCGGCCCCACGATCGGCACCACCACGAAGGTGATTTCCATAAAGTCGAGGATAAAGCCGAGCAGAAACACGATCAGCATCACCACCAGGGTGGCGCCCAGCACGCCGCCGGGCAGGGCGTCGAACAGGTGCTCCACGGTCTCGTCGCCGCCGAACGCGCGGAACACCAGCGAAAACAGGCTGGCGCCGATCAGAATCATGAACACCATGGCGGTGACGCGGGTGGTGCTGCGCACCGTTTCGCGCAGGATGTGCCGGTCCAGATGGCGGCCGAACGCGGCCAGCAGCAGGGCGCCGAAGGCGCCCACGCCGGCCGCTTCCGTGGGCGTGGCCAGGCCGGTGAGAATGGAGCCCAGCACCGCGGTGATCAGCAGCAGCGGCGCCACCAACCCGCCCAGCAGGGACACCGCCTCCGCGCCGCCTTCGATGTTGGCGTCTTCCCGTTTCATGGCCGGCGCCTGCTCCGGCCGCAGGGTGCTGATCACCACCACGTAGAGCAGGTACATGCCGACCAGAATCAGGCCCGGTACCAGCGCGCCGACGAACAGATCCCCCACCGACACCGTGTCCAGCGACCACAGGCCCTGGCGCAATTGGGCTTCCTGGTAGGCGGTGGAGAGCACGTCGCCGAGCAGCACCAGGGCGATGGACGGCGGAATGATCTGCCCCAGGGTGCCGGTGGCGCAGATCAGGCCGGTGGCCAGGCCCGGGTTATAGCCGTGGCGCAACATGGTGGGCAGCGACAGCAGCCCCATGGTCACCACGGTGGCGCCGACGATGCCGGTGCTGGCGGCCAGCAGCGCGCCCACCAGTACGATGGCCAGGCCCAGGCCGCCGGGGAACACCGCCAGCAGGCGCCCCATGCTGGCCAGCAGGCGCTCGGCGACCCGGGATTTCTCCAGCATCACGCCCATGAACACGAACAGCGGCACCGCCATCAGGCTGGTGTTTTCGATGATGCCGAACAGCCGTCCGGGCAGGAACGTCAGGTCGGTCATGCTCAGGCTGCCGCCGAGCAGGCCGCCGGCGGCGAATATCAACGCCACGCCGCCCAGGCAGAACGCCACCGGGTAGCCGCTCAGCAGGGTCACGCCCACGGCCACGAACATCAGCAGGGGGATCAGCTCCATGCGTCCCCCTCGTCCTCAAGATCCTCTTGCGGCGGGGTGGCGCCGGCCAGCGTCAGGCCGTGGCGGATCAGCTCCGCCACCGCCTGCAGGGTCAGCAGCGCGGGCAGCGCCAGCAGCAGGCTCTTGAGCAGGAACACCAGCGGCAGGCCGCCGTTGTCGGACTTTTCCAGGCCGGCCCAGCTGCGCATCACATACTGAAAACTCAGTCCGAAGATCGCCGCGCACACTGGCAGCAGCAGGAACAGCGTGCCCAGCACATTGACCAGTGCCCGCTTGCGGGGGCTGAAATGCTGGTAAAACACGTCCACCCGTACATGCTCATCCAGGGCCAGGGCGTAGGCGGCGCCCAGCATGAACAGAGAGCCATGCAAATAAATGAGGCTCTCCTGAAGGGCGATATTGCCGATGCCGAACCCGTAGCGCAGCACCACCACCAGCACCATCAGCAGCACCATGGCCAGGGAAAACCAGGCGCACAGATGCCCGACGCCGCAGGTGAAGGCGGTCAGGCGCTGTTGCCAGCGTTTCAGGAGCTGCAGGCGTTGTCGGGTCAAAATAGCCTCGCCGGGGGTGTCCGATGCGGCGCGATTATACGGGTGATGGGCGCCGGGGTCAGCAAAACCGGGCCCCCGGGCGTCCCGGGCGCAGCGGTGCGGGTGCGCAAAGAGTCCGGTTTATGTAATGTTGCTGTCACATATCGCCTCTAGCATGCGTCATGCCTGAAGAGAAGAAGCCGGGTTGAGACCAACGCCGGCGCCATGCAACCAGGAGGCTAACAGTGAAATTTCAAATGAAAGCGACTCTCGTCGGCGCCGCCGCCGCCGTGGCCCTCGCCAGCGCCCCGGCCACCGCGATCGCCCGTGACACCATTTCCATCGTGGGTTCCTCCACGGTATACCCGTTCGCCACCACCGTGGCCGAGCGCTTCGGTCGTAGCGGCAACCCGACGCCGAAGATCGAATCCACCGGTTCCGGCGGCGGCCTGAAGCTGTTCTGCCAGGGCATCGGCACCGAGAACCCGGACATCACCAACGCGTCCCGCCGGATGAAGGCGTCCGAGTTCGAGATGTGCCAGAAGAACGGCGTTAAAGAGATCACCGAAGTCGTGGTCGGCTATGACGGCATCGTTATCGCCAACTCCGTCGAAGGCGAGAAGGTCGACCTGTCCAAGCGCGATATCTTCCTGGCGCTGGGCAAGGAAGTGCCGGATCCGAAGGGCGGCGAGAAGCTGGTGCCCAACCCGTACAAGACCTGGAACGAAGTGAACTCGGACCTGCCGAACACCAAAATCGAAGTGCTGGGCCCGCCGCCCACCTCCGGTACCCGTGACGCGTTCAACGAGCTGGCCATCGAAGGCGGTTGCAAAACCTTCGACTGGATCGCCGCCATCAAGAAAGAAGACAAGTCCAAGTACAAGTCCATCTGCCGCAGCATCCGTGAAGACGGCGCCTACGTGGAAGCCGGCGAGAACGATAACCTGATCGTGCAGAAGCTGGGTTCCAACCCGCAGGCGCTGGGCGTATTCGGCTACTCCTTCCTGGATCAGAACCGTGGCAAGGTACAGGCCGCCACCATCGAAGGCGTTGAGCCGCAGATGGAAACCATCGCCAGCGGCGATTACCCGGTATCCCGCTCCCTGTTCTTCTACGTGAAGAAAGCGCACGTGGGCGTGGTACCCGGCATCGAAGGCTACATCAAGGAATTCACCAGCGAACGCGCCTGGGGCCCGGACGGCTACCTGGTCGACAAAGGTATGATTCCGCTGCCGGACGACATGCGCGCCAAGATGGCCAAGCAGGCACAAAGCCTGAAGAGCATGACCGGTAAGGAACTGTAAGACAGGACGTGGGCTTACGCAGGGACGCGTAACGAACCAAGCCCGGTGACGCTGAGTCACCGGGCTTTCTTCGCCCCGGCGGGGCGCGGATAAACCCGGTTTTTTCTCTCAAACCTCAGGTTTGCGCGAGAAAATCATCCACTCGGAGTTGTTGGCATGCAAACAGGCAACCTGTTGTTGCTGCTGGTCGCCATGGTGGCGGCGGCCTACTACATAGGCTGGCAAAAATCCCTGGCCCAGGCGCGGCCTTTGGGGGGAATACGCCACCTTGAGTCGCTGCCCTTCTACTACGCGATGCGGGCGGCACTGTGGTGCGCGATCCCGGCGCTGGTGGTACTGGGCACCTGGCTGATCTTCGACGACGCCATTATCCAAAGCACGGTGATGCTGAGTCTGCCGGAGGACGTCCGTCCGGCCACCGAAGGCGGTCGGGGCCTGCTGCTCAGCCAGATTCAGAACGTCGCCAGCGGCGCCCTGGCGGCGGATTCGGTGCGCCCCGAGATCGCCGGCGCCGCCGAGTTGCTGCGCGGGCTGCGCGGCACCAACACCATGGCGCTGACGGTGGTCTTTATCGTCGTCGCCATGCTCGGCGGCGCCTGGGGCTGGCTGAAGATCGCGCCGCAACTGCGCGCCCGCCAGCAGGTGGAAAAGATCCTGCGGGTGCTGTTCATGCTGTGCGCGCTGGTGGCGATCATGACCACGGTCGGCATTGTCATGTCGGTGCTGTTCGAGTCGATCCGTTTCTTCGGTCAGGTGTCGCCGGTGGACTTCCTGTTCGGCACCCAGTGGAGCCCGCAGACCGCCCTGCGCGCCGACCAGGTGGCCTCCGAAGGCGCCTTCGGCGCCATCCCGCTGTTCATGGGCACGCTGCTGATCTCGGCCATCGCGCTGCTGGTGGCGGTGCCGGTTGGCCTGATGTCGGCCATCTACCTGGCCGAATACGCCCACGCCAAGGTGCGCGCCGTGGCCAAGCCGTTGCTGGAGATCCTCGCCGGTGTGCCGACCGTGGTCTACGGCTTCTTCGCCGCCCTGACCGTGGCGCCGTTCATCCGTGACGTGGGTGAAAGCATCGGGCTGGACGTGGCCTCCGAATCCGCGCTGGCCGCCGGTCTGGTGATGGGCGTGATGATTATTCCCTTTGTCTCCTCGATTTCCGATGACGTGATTACCGCCGTGCCCCAGGTGATGCGTGACGGCTCCCTGGGTCTGGGCGCCACCAAGTCCGAGACCATTCGCAAGGTGGTCTTCCCGGCCGCGCTGCCGGGCATCATGGGCGGCATTCTGCTGGCCGCGTCCCGCGCCATCGGCGAAACCATGATCGTGGTGATGGCGGCGGGCCTTGCCGCCAACCTGACGGTAAACCCGCTGGAAGCGGTCACCACCGTTACCGTGCAGATCGTCACCCTGCTTACCGGTGACCAGGAGTTTGACAGCGCCAAGACGCTGGCCGCCTTCGCGCTCGGTCTGATGCTGTTCATTACCACCCTGGTGCTCAATGTGGTCGCGCTGCACATCGTCAAGAAATACCGGGAGCAGTACGAATGAACCGACTGACAATCCACCGGGAGGCGGCGTAATGAGCGAGACCACGGCGAAAGTACGTAAAAGCCTGGCGCGGCGTTATCGGCAGGAGAAGCGTTTCCAGGCTTACGGCATTCTGTCCATCGGTGTCGGGCTGCTGGCGCTGCTGATTCTGTTCACCGACATTATCGGCAAGGGCCACAGCGCCTTCTTCGAGCACTACATCCAGCTGGAAATCAGCCTCGACCGGGACGTGCTCGGCGTGGACGACGCCAGCGACGACGAGCAGCTCAACTACGCCAATTTCGGTGGCGTCATCAAGGAAGCGCTGCGCGAGCGCTTTCCCGGTGTCGACGACCGTCAGCAGCAACGCCAGCTCTATGCCCTGGTGAGCAGCGGCGCCAGCTACAACCTGCGCGACGAGCTGAAAGCCGACCCCAGCCTGCTGGGTGGCACCCGCAACCTCTGGTTGCTGGCCGACGACGATGTCGACCTGTATCTGAAAACATCCGAGAAAAAGCGGCCCGAGGCCCGTCTCGGCGATCAGCAGAAGCAGTGGATCGAAGATCTGGAAGCGGCCGGTGATACGGAAAAGCGTTTCAACGCCTCGTTCTTCTCCCACGGTGATTCCCGCGAGCCGGAGCTGGCCGGTATCGGCAGCGCCATTGTCGGCTCCTTCTTCACCATGCTCGTCACGCTCTGCCTGTCCTTCCCGATCGGCGTGGCGGCGGCGATCTATCTGGAAGAGTTCGCGCCGCGCAATAAATTCACCGATTTCATCGAGGTGAACATCAACAACCTGGCGGCGGTGCCGTCGATTATCTTCGGTCTGCTGGGTCTGGCGATCTTTATCAATCTGTTCGGGTTGCCCCGTTCGGTGCCGCTGCTGGGCGGTCTGGTGCTGACGCTGATGACGCTGCCGACCATCATTATCACCAGCCGCGCCGCGATCAAGACCGTGCCGCCCTCAGTGCGCGAAGGGGCCCTGGCCCTGGGCGCGTCGAAGATGCAGGTGGTGCTGCACCATGTGCTGCCGCTGGCGCTGCCGGGCATGCTGACCGGCTCGATCATCGGCATGGCCCAGGCACTGGGTGAAACCGCGCCGCTGCTGTTGATCGGCATGGTCGCCTTTATCGTCGACATTCCCGGTGGCCCCACTGACCCGGCCACGGTATTGCCGGTGCAGATTTATCTGTGGGCGGACAGCCCCGAGCAGTCCTTCGTGGCCATGACATCGGCGGCGATCATGGTCCTGCTCGCCTTCCTGATCACCATGAACACGCTGGCGGTGGTACTGCGCAAGCGCCTTGAGCGCCGTTGGTAAGGAGAGGAACATGGATACCGCACGAGAACTGGACAACCGCAACCGCGCCGATGATGATGCGGCGAAGCCCTTGATCGACGTGGAAGAAAGGTCAATGCAGGATACTCCCTACCCGGAAAAAACCGTGGGTAAGCCGTTCGTGGACGCGCCCAAGATGAAGCTGCGCCACGTGAACGTGTTTTACGCCGACAATCAGGCGATCCATGACGTCAGCCTGGATATCGGCAAGAACGAAGTGATTTCCCTGATCGGTCCTTCCGGTTGCGGTAAATCCACCTTCCTGCGGTCGCTCAACCGCATGAACGACACCATTGATATCTGCCGGGTGAAAGGCGAGCTGCACCTGGACGAGCAGGACCTCTACGACCCCAAGCTGGACGTGGTGGAACTGCGCGCCCGGGTCGGCATGGTGTTCCAGAAGCCCAACCCGTTCCCCAAGTCGATCTACGACAACGTGGCCTACGGCCCGCGGCTGCACGGTCTGGCGGACAAAAAATACGATCTTGATGAAATCGTCGAGAACAGCCTGCGCAGCGCCGGCCTCTGGAACGAGGTGAAGGACCGTCTGCACTCTTCCGGCACCGGCCTCTCCGGTGGCCAGCAGCAGCGGCTTTGCATCGCCCGCACCATCGCGGTGAGCCCGGAAGTAGTGCTGATGGACGAGCCCTGTTCGGCGCTGGACCCGATCGCCACCGCCAAGATCGAAGAGCTGATCGACGAGCTCTCCGAGTCCTACACCATTGCCATCGTCACTCACTCCATGCAGCAGGCCGCGCGCGTATCCCACCGCACCGCCTACTTCCACCTGGGGCGGCTGATCGAGGTCAACGACACCGAAACCGTATTCACCAGGCCGGAGCACGAGCTCACGGAAGCCTACATCACCGGCCGCTTCGGCTAAGGCCAACGGGTCCAAGGAGAGACAACATGGATCGCATGCATTTTGGTCAGCACAGCTCCTCGCAATTCAACGAGGCGCTGGAATCCATCCGCAACCATCTGATGGAGATGGGCGGCCTGGTGGAAAAACAGGTGGTGGACGCGCTGGAAGCGCTGCTGCACGCCGACTCCGCCCTGGCGGAAAAAGTGCTTACCACGGAAGACCGGGTCGACGACCTGGAAATCCAGATCGACGAAGAGTGCGCCCGCGTACTGGCGCTGCGCCAGCCGGCGGCCTCGGACCTGCGGTTGATCATCGCCGTGTCCAAGGCGGTGTCGGACCTGGAGCGCATCGGTGACGAGTCCGCCAAGATCGCCGCCATGGCGCTGCAACTGGCCGAGGACGGTGAATCACCGCGCGGCTACGTGGAAGTCCGGCACATCGGCAACCACGTGCGCAACATGCTGCGCGACGCCCTGGACGCCTTCGCCCGCTTCGACGCCGACAAGGCCGTGGAAGTGGCCGCCGAGGACAGCGAAGTGGACCTGGAGTACCGCTCCGCCATGCGCGCCCTGGTGACCTTCATGATGGAAGACCCGCGCGCCATCTCCCGGGTGCTCAACATCATCTGGTCCCTGCGCGCCCTGGAGCGCATCGGCGACCACGCCCGCAACATCGGCGAGCAGGTGATCTTCCTGGTCAAAGGCACCGACGTGCGCCACATCTCCATCGACGAAATGGAAAAAGAAGTCCGCAAAAAGGACTAACCCCTGTCCGGGCCCGCGATGAATGCGGGCCTTGTGGAAGCGTCCTGTAGGAGCGGCCTGTGGGAGCGGGCCCCGCCCGCGAAAGGGCGGCTACGCCGCCCGGCAGGATTCCAGAGACCTTGAAAAAGATCGGCGTCTGCTCCAATATATCCGTAATTCCGAATATACGAATATAGGCTCCCACCGCGCCATGACCAACCTCACCGCCACCAAACTCTGCAAATGCCTCGGCGACGACCTGCGCCTGAGCCTGGTCTGCCTGATGGACGTGCAGCGCGAGATCTGCGTCTGCGATCTGGTGGACGCGCTGGACGCCCCCCAGTCCACCATTTCCCGGCATCTGGCTCAGCTTCGCCAGTGCGAACTGGTGGTGGCGCGCCGGCAGGGCACCTGGATGCATTACCGCCTTAACCCCGAGTTGCCGGAGTGGGCACTCACTGTCATCGAAACCCTGGCCGAGCCGGCCCGGGCACAACTGGGCCTGCGCACACCGGCGCCGGTCTGCTGTTAATGGAGACTCCCATGGAACTGCCCCTGAACGTGCTGTTTCTGTGTACCGGCAACTCCTGCCGGTCGATTCTCGGCGAAGCGCTCGCCAACCACCTCGGCGAAGGCCGCATCCGCGCCCGCAGCGCCGGCAGCCAGCCCACCGGGCAGGTGCACCCGCGTGCCCTGGCGGTGCTGGAACGCCACGGCGTGCCGGTGGACCAGCCCGCCTCCAAGTCCATGGACGATCTGGAAGGCCAGCGCTTCGACGTGATCATTACGGTGTGCGACGCCGCCGCCGGCGAGGCCTGCCCGGTGTGGCTGTCCGAGGCCGCCAAGGTGCACTGGGGCATCCCCGATCCGGCCGGCGCCGAGGGCAGCGACGACGAAATCGACGCCGTCTTTGAGCGCACCTACCAGCGTCTGCGCCAGCGCCTGGAAAAGCTGGCGGCACTGGACCTCGCCGCCACCACGCCGCTCGGCCTGGTCGCCTCCATGCAGAAGATCCACCGCGAGCTGGGTCAGGAATAAAGGATCGCAATCGATGCCGTTTTTTGAGCGTTTTCTCAGCGTCTGGGTGGGGCTGGCGATCGTCGCCGGCGTCGCCCTCGGACTGGCGGTGCCGGGCCTGTTCCAGGCGGTGGCCGCCTTCGAGGTAGCCCATGTGAACCTGGCGGTGGCGGTGTTCATCTGGGTGATGATCTACCCGATGATGATCCAGATCGACTTCGCCGCCATGAAGCGCGTCGGCGACAAGCCCAAGGGCCTGCTGCTCACCCTGGTGGTGAACTGGCTGATCAAGCCGTTCACCATGGCGGCGCTGGGCTGGCTGTTCTTCAAGGTGCTGTTCGCCGACATGGTGGACCCGCAGACCGGCAGCGAGTACATCGCCGGCATGATCCTGCTGGGCGTGGCGCCGTGCACCGCCATGGTGTTCGTGTGGAGCCACCTCACCAAGGGCGACGCCAACTACACCCTGGTGCAGGTGTCGGTGAACGACGTGATCATGGTGTTCGCCTTCGCCCCCATCGCCGCGCTGTTGCTGGGCGTCAGCGACATCACCGTGCCCTGGGACACCCTGGTGCTGTCCACGGTGCTGTACGTGCTACTGCCGCTGGTGGCCGGGGCGCTCACCCGGCGCTGGCTGAGCGGGCGCGGCGGTGAGAAGGCGGTGGACGATTTCGTGCACGCCCTCAAGCCGGTCAGCATCCTGGGCCTGCTGGCCACGGTGGTGCTGCTGTTCGGCTTCCAGGCGGAGACCATCCTCGCCAAGCCCCAGGCCATCGTACTGATCGCCATTCCGCTGCTGATCCAGACCTACGGTATCTTTCTGGTCGCCTTCGTCGCCGCCCGCTGGCTGCGCCTGCCCCATAACGTGGCCGGTCCGGCCTGCCTGATCGGCACCTCCAACTTCTTCGAGCTGGCGGTGGCGGTGGCGATCAGCCTGTTCGGGCTGTCCTCCGGCGCCGCCCTGGCCACGGTGGTGGGCGTGCTGGTGGAGGTGCCGGTGATGTTGTCGCTGGTGGCGATTGTTAACCGCACCAAGCACTGGTTTGAGGACGGCGGTGAGCAGTGAACAGTTAAGAGTGAACAGTTAAGAGTGAACAGCTAAACCAAAAGTGTTGAAGTTATCGCCATGACAGACCTTTTTAATCTCGACGACAACTGCTTCCAGGTTCCCGGCGTGGACCGCGTGTTCCAGGATCAGCCGTCCACTCACAAACCCCGGATTCTGTTGCTTTACGGGTCCCTGCGGGCGCGCTCGTTCAGCCGTCTGGCGGTGGAGGAGGCGGCACGCCTGCTGGAGGCCATGGGCGCCGAAACGCGGATCTTCGACCCGCGCGGGCTGCCGCTGCCGGACGCCGAGCCGGCGGAGCACCCCAAGGTCCAGGAACTGCGCGAGCTGGCGCAGTGGTCCGAAGGCATGGTGTGGTGCTCGCCGGAGCGCCACGGCGCCATGACCGGCATCATGAAGGCGCAGATCGACTGGATTCCGCTGGCGCTGGGCGGCGTGCGCCCCACCCAGGGTAAAACCCTGGCGGTGATGCAGGTGAGCGGCGGCTCGCAGTCGTTCAACACCGTCAATCACCTGCGCGTGCTGGGCCGCTGGATGCGCATGGTGACCATCCCCAATCAGTCGTCGGTGCCCAAGGCGTTCCTGGAATTCGACGACAACGACCGCATGAAGCCGTCCCCCTACTATGATCGTATAGTCGACGTCATGGAGGAGCTGGTGAAATTCACCCTGCTGGTCCGTGATCGCAGCGACTACCTCACCGATCGATACTCCGAACGCAAGGAGAGCGCGGAAGAGGTGTCCCGCCGGGTCAATCAGCGCACCATGTAAGCCCGTACCTGGCCAAAAGGGGAAGCCATGCCCGCCGAAACCCTGTCCCGCTTCCCCCTGGCGGTGATTGTCGCCGCCCAGTTTCTGGGCACCTCGCTGTGGTTCAGCGTTAACGGCGTGGGGCTGTCCCTGGGCCAGGAACTGGGCCTCACCGAGACCGACCTGGGGCGCCTCACCATCGCCACCCAGGCGGGCTTTATCCTCGGCACCCTGGCGCTGGCGGCCACCGGCCTGGCCGACCGCTTCCGCGCCAGCCGGGTGTTCGCGGTAGCGGCGGTCCTGGGCGCGCTGATCAACGGCGCCTTCGTGCTGGTGGCCTGGCAGCCCGCGGCAGCACTGGTAATGCGCTTCGCCACCGGGCTCTGCCTGGCCGGTATTTACCCCCTGGGCATGAAGCTGGTGATCAGCTGGACACCGCGTCACACCGGCGCCGCCCTGGCCTGGCTGGTGGGCATGCTGACCCTGGGCACCGCCGTGCCGCACCTGTTGCGCGGCGCCACCCTGGGCCTGCCCTGGCAGTGGCCGCTGCTCACCGCCTCGCTGCTGGCGCTGGTGGCGGCGTGGCTGATCCGCGCCCTGGGCGACGGCCCCCATCTGCCGCCGCCCGGCCGGAAGAAGCCGCTACGCGAAGGCTTCGCCGCCTTCGCCAGTGGCGATTTCCGCGCCGCCGCCCTGGGCTACTTCGGCCATTGCTGGGAGCTCTATGCGTTCTGGACGCTGACACCGCTGCTGGTGGCCCGGGAGCTGCAGCGCCTGGGCGCCGATCAGGCGCTGGTGCCGTGGCTGGCGTTCCTGGTGATCGCTTTGGGGCTGGTGGGCTGTGTTTATGGCGGTCGTGTCAGCCGCGGGCGCGGCAGCCTGTGGGTGGCGAGGGCGGCGCTGGCCGTATCCGGCCTGCTGTGCCTGGTCTATCCGCTGCTGGGAAGTCTGTCCCCTTTTCTGCTGCTGGCGCTGTTGCTGCTGTGGGGCTTCACGGTGATCGCCGATTCGCCGCAGCTTTCCGCCCTGGCCGCCGCCACCGCGCCGCGGGACCGGGTCGGCTCGACCCTGGCGGTGATGAACGCCATCGGCTTCGCGCTCACCATTCCGGCGATCTTCCTGGTCTCTGAGTTCTGGTCGGCGCTGGATCTGCGCGTCGCCTGGCTGCTGTTGCCGGGGCCGGTGGTGGGGTTGTTCTACCTGTGCCGGGCGCGGCTATAGCTGGGATTCCAGCGCCACCGCCACACTTTCCCCGTCGTCCCCCAGCCACAGCTGCCCGTCCTGGATCATGGCGTTCAGGCGCATCTGGCGGTGGGCCAGGGACGCCAGCGCCGCTTCGGTTTCCGGCATCACGCGCAGCACGGTGAGGTTGTCGAAGCGGTCCAGCTTGCGGCCCAGGGCCTCGCGCCAGGCCAGCGGCGCCTGGCGGCCGTAGGTGTAGACCACCACGGCATCGGCCAGGCCGCAGGCCTTGCGCAGCCGCTTCTCATCCGGCATGCCCAGCTCGATCCACTCTTCCAGGGTGCCGTTGGGGTGGTGCCGCCACAGATCCGGCTCGTCGGTGGACGACAGGCCCCGGGTGAAGCTCAGGTCCTCGTGGGCGTGGCGGGCGAAGGCCATCAGCCGCAGCATCATGCGGGCCTCGGTTTCCGAGGGGTGCAGCGCCACCGTCAGGTTATGGGTGGCGTAGTAATCCCGGTCCATATCCGAAACGGTGAGTTCGGCTTTGTAGATGGTGGCGGTAAGGGCCATGGCATAGCTCGCTGTGATTCGCGGTCAGATCAACGCCCAGACGCCGAAGGCGATGAACAGCGCCGCGCTGATCCGGTGGGCCCAGGTCTCGAAACGCTCGCCGGCGAGGCGGTGGGCCACCCAGATCACCGGCAGGTTGGCGGCGATCATACCCGCTGTGGTGCCGAGAAGCACCGGCCAGAACTCCTGAAAGCGCACTGCCAGGGCCACGGTGGCCACCTGGGTCTTGTCGCCGATCTCGGCGATGAAGAACAGGATCAGGCTGGTGAGGAAGGGGCCGAAGCGGACACTCTCGTCCACGCCCTCGTCCTTATCCGGGATCAGCATCCACAGCCCCAGGGCGATAAAACTGCCGCCCAGAATCCAGGTCAGCCAGTCCGCCGGAATGGCGTCGGCCAGCCAGTCGCCGAACCAGACACTGAGGCCATGGTTGACCAGCGTGGCGACCACCACGCCGGCGAGGATCGGCCAGGGCTTGCGGAACCGGCACACCAGCGCCAGCGACAGTAACTGGGTTTTATCGCCGATTTCGCCCAGGGCGACCAGCAGGGTGGAAGAGAGAAAAGCGTCCAACGGAAAACCTTACAGGGGCGGGACCGAACGATTACCAGAGACACTGCCCACCGATCCCGCCCCCGCGGAATGCAGACAATGTCTCAGGTCTCGTCGATCCATCCGCCGATGCGGCGGAGGACACGGCCACCATGCGCATTGAGGCGCAAATATGTTGACGACCGTCCAGGGTGGGAACCCGGGTGACTACTCCCCCAAGACGGCGGAAACCTTAGCCGCGGCAGGGATTTAAATCAAGCGCCGAACAGCCAGCCGCTGATCAGCCGGCCCGGCGCCAGGGTACCCAGCCCGGCGCCCACCAGCCCCAGATAGGCACCCACCAGGAAATTACGGTGCGTATCCAGGCGCCGGCGGCGCACCGCCAGCATCGAGATCACCAGGCACACCAGGGTCCACACGGACAGCAGATGTATCACGCTGAACGGCCCCAGCAGCGCCAGGCCGCCGCTCAGCCAGAACGACGACACCGCCGTGACCACCATGGCCAGCACCCACGACCAGCCGAGCCAGCGGTGCCGCCGCGACCCCTTCGCGGACAGCAACTGCACGGCACCGAAGACCAGCGCCCAGAGCGCCGCGACGAGATGAATCCAGACCGCCACCATCACTTTTCTCCCCCGGCGGGCTGGGCCCGTACCGGCTTAATGTGTATGCTGTGAACATAAGATAGAAAAGGATGTGTACAGTGTCAACATCAAACAAGGATCCCTCTCCGGACCGCTACCACCACGGCGACCTGCGCCGGGCCCTGGTGGACGAGGCCCTGGTGCTGCTGGCGGAAAGCGGCGACGGCGGCTTCAGCCTGCGCGAGCTGGCCCGCCGGGTGGGCGTCACCGCCAACGCCAGCTACCGCCATTTCGCCAACAAGGACGCGCTGCTGCAGGCGCTGGCGTCGGAGGGGTTCCGGCGCCTCAGCGCCGCCCAGCGCGAGGCCGAAGCGCGGGCGGAGGGCGACGAAAAACTGCTGGCCGGGGGGCGCAGCTATATTCGCTTCGCCCACGCCAACCCGGCGCTGTTCCGCTTGATGTTCAGCGTGATTCCGCCGCACCGCCGCGAAGACGAGCTGCGCGAGGCCTCGCGGGCGGCGTTCGAGACCCTGCGCCAGGCGGTGTCGCGTGGCTGGCCCGGCGGCGAGCCGGACCCGGACAGCGTGACCCGGGCGGCGCTGCGCGCCTGGGCGCTGGTGCACGGGTTGGGGCAGTTGCTGCTGGACGGTCAGCTGGACTGGCTGGAGGAGGATCCGCTGGGGCTGGCGGAGGCGGTGCTGGCGGACACCGTCTAGCGCTATACTGCCGGCCCGCGCCAGGCCCACGTCAGGAGAGCCCATGAGCGACGACCGCTTTCTCGATATCGAAACCAAACTGGCCTACCAGGAAGACCTGGTGGCCAGCCTTAATCAGATCGTCAGTGACCAGCAGCGCAAGCTCGACGAGCTGGAAGCCGCCTACCGCAAACTGGTGGACCGGGTGGTGGAGCAGAGCGAGGAGCTCGCCGCCCTGCGCATCGAGGACGCCCCGCCGCCGCACTATTAAAACGCCGGCGGACGGTCAGCCGCTGGCCAGGGCGGTGGGCTTGCTGACCAGCCGGCTGGCGGGGAAATGGCAGGTGAAGTTGCTGCCGCTGCCGAGCTCGCTTTTGATCTCCAGCTTGCCGTTATGGCGGATCATCACATGCTTGACGATGGCCAGCCCCAGGCCGGTGCCGCCGGTCTGGGTGACGCGGCTGTTGTCCGGCCGGTAAAAACGCTCGGTGAGGCGGGGGATGTGCGCCGGGTCGATGCCGATGCCGTTGTCGCGCACCGAAAGGTGGGCGCCGTCGGCGTCCTGCCACCAGTGAATGCGGATCACGCCGTGGGCGGGGGTGTATTTCACCGCGTTGACGATCAGGTTGCCGAAGGCGCTTTCCAGTTCCGCCGGGTTGGCGATCAGGCGGGCGCTTTCCGGCACGTCCAGCTCGATGGTCTGCTGCTTCTCCGGCGCCAGCGCCAGGGCGCTTTCGCGCATGCGCTGCAGCATGCCGTGCACCGCCACCGCCTGTTGCAGGTTGTCCGCCTCGGTGTTCTCAAGGCGCGACAGCAGCAACAGGTCCTGCACCAGCGCCTCCATGCGCTGGCTCTGGGCGTCCATTTGCGTCAGCGCCCGGCGCAGCCGGGTCTGCTCCTCGGGCACCGTGTCGAGCAGCGTTTCCAGGTAGCCCTTGAGCACCGTGAGCGGCGTTTTCAGCTCATGGCTGACGTTGGCCACGAAGTCCTTGCGCATCTGTTCCAGGTGGTGAATGCGGGTCACGTCCCGGGCCAGAATCAGCTGATCGCCGACGCCGAACTCGGTGATGCGCAATTGCAGGATGCGGTTGTCGTCCACCGGCGAGGGTATCTCCAGCGGTTCGCGGAAATCGCCCTGGGTCAGGTAGTCGGTGAAACGCGGGTGGCGGATCAGGTTGGTGAGCGGCTGGCCCAGGTCCTTGTCGGCGCGGAAGCCGAGATGCCGGCCGGCGGCGTGGTTCCAGTATTCCAGGTAGCCGTGCTGGTCGATCAGCACCACCACGTCCTCCAGGGCGTTCACCGACTGCTGGGCGCGCACGATGATGCTCTGCAGGTTGTCCTGGGCGCGCCGTTCCTTCTGGAAAAGGTGCTCCAGGCGGGTGTAGAACTCACCCCAGAGGCCGACGCTGTCCGGCGGTTCGGTGTGCTCCTCGCGCACCAGCCAGGCGTACAGGGCGAACAGCTGCCGGGTGCTCCAGATGATATACAGCGACAGGCCCGCCACCAGCGGCCAGATGCTGCGCAGGGCCAGACAAACCGCCACGGACACCGCCACCAGGATGACGATGCGGTTCACTTCCTTGCCGAGACTGGCTTTCATGCCCGCCGGATCTTTCATTCACCGCCCTTCCGGCTCCGTTGGTCCGCGTCGCGGACCCGATCATTATGACGCCTGACTGGACTTCACCGAGAACCGGTAACCGGTCCCGCGCACCGTCTGGATGAAACCATCGAACCCGTGCGGCGACAACGCCTTGCGCAGGCGCCGGATGTGCACGTCGATGGTACGGTCTTCCACGTAGACGTTGGCGCCCCACACCTGGTCCAGCAACTGGGTGCGCGAGTAGGCCCGCTCCTGGTGGCTCATAAAGAACTCCAGCAGGCGGTATTCCGTGGGGCCCATGTCCACCGGGTCGCCGTTGGCGCTGATCCGGTGGCTCACCGGGTCCAGGCACAGGCCTTCCACGTCGATGGCTTTCTCCGCCGCCACCACCGAGGTGCGGCGCAGCACCGCCTTGATGCGCGAGATCAGCTCGCGGGTGGAAAACGGCTTGGTGATGTAGTCGTCGGCGCCCACGTCCAGGCCCTGGATCTTGTTGTCCTCTTCGCTCTTCGCCGTAAGCATGATGATCGGCACTTCGGCGGTGGCGTCCTCGCGCTTGAGGCGCCGGGCCAGCTCGATACCGCTCACCGACGGCAACATCCAGTCCAGCAGCACCAGGTCCGGTCGCTCGTCGACAATGTACTCGTGGGCGCGCTGGGCGTTGTCCGCCTCCAGCACGTCGAAATCCGCCAGCTCCAGCGCCACCGCCACCATTTCGCGGATCGCGGGTTCGTCGTCAACAATCAGAATTCGATTACGGGACATGGCTTATTCTCAGGGGTTGCCCATTTAAGTGCCCCTATTACATTGCCTTTTTATGACATGATGATGACAACTTTGCACGCTTCTCGCGGCGGCGGCGACCCCGCCGCCCGCGATCACGGGCCGGGCGCGGCCAGCAGGTATTGAAAATAAAGTCCCGCGAACACGCTGGCCCCGGCCCAGTGGTTGCTTAGAAAAGCGTGGAAGCAGGGCCAGGGCTCGCGGTAGCGGATGCGCCACTGCTGATGGGCGAAGCCCGCCGCCATGCCGGCCAGGCCCAGATACCAGGGCCAGGTGAAGCCCAGCCGCTGGCCGAGCACCCACAGCGCCACCAGGGTCAGCACCTGCAGCGCGCCGACCATCACCTTGTCCAGATCACCGAACAGGATGGCGGTGCTTTTAATGCCCACCTTGAGGTCGTCTTCCCGGTCGCACATGGCGTATTCGGTGTCGTAGGCCACCGTCCACAGCAGGTTGGTGGTGAACAGCAGCCAGGCGATTTCCGGCACGCTCTCGGTCTCGGCGGCGAACGCCATCGGAATCGCCCAGCTGAAGGCGGCGCCCAGGAACAGCTGCGGCAGATAGGTAAATCGCTTGGTGAAGGGGTACAGCACCGCCAGCCCCAGGCCGCCGAACGACAGCACCAGGGTGAAACGGTTGAGGCACAGCACCAGGCCCAGCGCGATCAGCCCCAGGGCGGCGAACAGCATCAGCGCCTGGCGGGCGGACAGGGCGCCGGTGGCCAGCGGCCGGCCCCGGGTGCGCGTGACATGACCGTCGAAGTCGCGGTCGGCGAAATCGTTGATCACGCAGCCGGCGGCGCGCATCACGAACACCCCCAGCACGAAAATGACGATGTGTTTGAGGCTGGGCGTGCCGCCGCCGGCGATCCACAGCGCCCACAGGGTGGGCCACATCAGCAGCATGCTGCCGATCGGCCGGTCCAGGCGCATCAGCTGGATCCAGGGCCAGAGAGCGGGGTAGCGGTGTTCCACGAAAGCCAGCATAGGCGTCCTCAGCGATCCATGTCCTCGACCCGCCGCCATAGCGCGGGCAGGAAGTGCTCGGCCACCAGCAAGGGCCGGCCGCGCTTGATGAACCGGGATTGTCGCCCCCAGCAGGGCGTCTGGCCAGAGGGGGCGGCGCCGTGGCGCACCCAGACCCGGTCACGGCGCGCCATGGGCCGCCGGTACAGCTCGCTGCCCAGCGAGCGGCTGCCCATGTGCGCCAGGCCGCGGTTGGGTCCGCGCAGGCTGGCCAGCGGCAGCACGCTGCGCGCCTCCACCATCGGCTCCTCGTCCACCAGCAGGGTGACTTCCCGCACCAGGGCGCGGCCACGGCCGATGCGGCCCAGCAGCTGCTGCTCGGCGAGGGTGGGGCGAATAATGCGGTCCTCACGGGGTACCACCCGGAAGGCGCCGTACAGGCGCAGGCGGGCGGTCAGGGAGCCGGGGTCGGCCAGCCAGTCGCGCACCAGCGGCGGCAGGCTGAGCTGTTCCTGGGGACGCCAGCGGGCGTCGGCGCGCATTGCGGTATCGGGCATGGGGACTCGCTTTGCTCGCGCCCGGGGCGCGGGATCTCGAGCGCGCGACTATGGCCCATGAAGCGCGGATCGGCAAGACGTCGGCCGTCGGGCAACGCTACCATTATCCGCTGTCATTGATTTTTCACGCGCCCGTGGATACGTTAGCGGCCCCTGGAAGGGCCCGCGTACCGGGCCCGGCTTCCCCCGACCAGACGAGGTTCAGCATGAAAAAATGGGAATGCGTGGTTTGCGGCTTTATTTACGACGAGGAAGAAGGCCTGCCTGAAGAGGGCATCGAACCCGGCACCAAGTGGGACGACATTCCCGATGACTGGGTGTGCCCGGACTGCGGCGTCGGCAAAGAAGACTTCGAGATGGTGGAAATCTGAAACAGGACACTCCCATGAATCCAATCGTGATCATCGGCTCCGGCCTGGCCGGCTTCAACACGGTCAAGGAATTCCGCAAGCTGGATAAAGAGACGCCGGTGGTGGTGCTCACCGCCGACGACGGGCGTAATTACTCCAAGCCCATGCTCTCCACCGGCTTCACCAAGGAAAAAACCGCCGATGAGCTGGCCATGGCGACCCCCGAGCAGGTCGCCGAGCAGTTCAACGTGACGGTGCGCACCGGCGTCCACGTGGCCGGCATCGACACCGACAAACAGCGCGTGCTGCTGCCCGATGATCACCTGGATTACAGCAGCCTGGTGCTGGCCCTGGGCGCCGACACCTGGACGCCGCCGTTGGAAGGCGACGCCGTCGGCGAGGTGTTCTCGGTCAACGATCTGATGGATTACGGCCGTTTCCGCCAGGCCCTGGAGGGCAAGCGTGAGGTCACCATTCTCGGCGGCGGCCTGATCGGCTGCGAATTCGCCAACGACCTCTCCAACGGCGGCTTCCAGGTCAACCTGGTGGAGCCCATGGGCCGCTGCCTGCCCATGCTGCTGCCGGAGCCGGCTTCCGCCGCCGTCGGCCGCGGCCTGGAAGACCTGGGTGTGCGTTTCCACTTCGGCCCCCTGGCCAAGGCCGTGCACCACGGCAAGGACAACCCGGACAAGCTGGTCACCGAGCTCTCCGACGGCACCCACCTGGAATCCGACGTGGTGCTCGCCGCCATCGGCCTGCGGCCGCGCATCGGCATCGCCAAGGACGCCGGTTTGAAGACCAACCGGGGCATCGTCACCGACCAGAGCCTGCGCACCAGCGCCGACAACGTCTACGCCCTGGGTGACTGCGCCGAAGTGCAGGGCCATGTGCTGCCCTATGTGCTGCCGCTGATGGCGTCCGCCCGGGCGCTGGCCAAGACCCTGGCCAGCGAGCCGACGCCGGTGAGCTACGGCGTGATGCCGGTGACCATCAAGACGCCGGCCTGCCCGGTGGTGGTGTGCCCGGTGCCCGAAGAGCTGGAAGGCGACTGGGACACCGAGGAAGAGGGCAACACCGTCAAGGCCCTGTTCCGCGACCGCGACGGCAACCTGCGCGGCTACGCCCTCACCGGTGACGCGGTGAAGGAAAAAATGAAGCTCAATAAAGAGCTTCCGGCGCTGATGCCATGAAGTTCCGTCTGATCCTGATGGTCCTGGGCTGGCGACTCGCCTGGCTGGCCGGCCGCGACGAGGGCTTCCGCAAGCAGCTCGCGCACCGCGACGTGGTGATGCAGTGGCGCACCTTCAACGGCGGCGTGGCGCGCTGGTATCACTTCCAGCCGGACCGGGTGACCAGCCGCCGGGGCCTGCACCCGACGCCGTCCGTGACCCTCAATTTCAAGGACGCGGACTACGCGTTCCGCACCCTCAAGGCCTCCGGCAAGAACCAGATGGCGTTCATGGAAGGCATGCAGGCCGGCGACATCAAGGTGGAAGGCGACCCCGGCCACCTGATGTGGTTCATGACCCTGATGAAGTTCATTCTGCCCAAGCGCTGATCCGGTACCACACCCACCCCATCAGCACGCCGCGGCTGGCCATGAACAGATTCATGGCCAGCCACAGGCCGTGATTGCCCCAGCCGCTGGTCAGCCACCAGACCGGAAAGAACAACGCCGTGGCCACCATCATGGTGTTGCGCATCTGCCGGGCCAGGGTGGCGCCCACGAACACGCCGTCCAGCCAGAAGCCGGCGCTGGCGGTGAGCGGCAGCAACAGCATCCAGGGCAGGTAGGTGGTGGCGGTGTCGCGCACCCCCGGCAGATCGGTGAGCAGGCGGATCAGGGGGCCGCCGCCGGCGACGAAGGCCAGCAGCGCCGCCGCGGCGATGATCAGCGTCCACTTGCCGGTGCCGGCCACCGCCGCGCCCAGGGCGCGCCGGTCACGGCGGCCGGTGGCGTCGCCCACCAGGGCCTCGGCGGCGTTGGCGAAACCGTCCAGGGTATTGCTGAGCAGCAGCAGGAAGGTGATCAGCACCGCGTTGGCGGCCAGCACCGTGTCGCCCAGCCGCGCGCCCTGGGCGGTGAAGAAGAAAAACACCGTCAGCAGCGCCAGGCTGCGGATAAAAATATCCCGGTTCACCGCCAGCAGTTGCAGCATCGGCGCCACCTGTTTGAGCGCGCCCACCGGCAGCGCCCGCCAGGCGGCGCCGAAGATCTCCCGGCGCAGCCAGAACAGCCCGCCGGCCAGGCCCAGGTATTCGGACACGGCGCTGGCCACCGCCACGCCGCGCACATCGAAATGCCACACCTGCACCAGCAGCACATCCAGCAGCACATTGCTGGAGTGCATCAGAACGGTCATTTTCAGCGGCACGCTGGTGCGGTGCAGGCCGATGGCGAAGCCGATCAGCGCGAAATTCCCCAACGCCGCCGGCGCGCCGAGAATACGGATGCCGATGTATTCCCGCGCCAGCCCCTGCACCTCGTCGCTGCCGCCCAGCAACCACAGCGCCGCGTCGCTGAGCAGCGGCCGCAGCAGGATCAGCGCGCTGCCCACCAGCGTCGACAACAGCAGCGCCCGCAGCAGCACCACCAGAGTCGCCTCACCGGCGCCGCGCGCCTGGGAGGTGAACCCGGTGGTGCCCATGCGCAGGAAGTTGAACGAGAAATACAGAAACATGAAGACGTTGCTGCCCAGCGCCACCGCCGCCAGATACACCGGCGAATCCAGATGGCCGACCACGGCGGTGTCCACCAGGCCGAGCAGCGGCGCGGTGATATTGGAGAGCAGCAACGGCCACGCCAGCATCCAGATGCGGCGGTCCAGGGCGGGGTCCTTCGCGATCATGGCTAGGCGTCGGGTCGGCGCAGCAGGGTGAAGCCGAACAGCACGGCGGCGGCCACCACGATCGACGGGCCCACCGGAGTGTCCGCGTACCAGCTCATCGCCAGCCCCAGGGACACGGCGGCCAGCCCCAGCAGGCTGGCCAGGGCGGCCATCTGTTCCGGGGTGCGCGACAGGCGGCGGGCGCCGGCGGCGGGGATCACCAGCAGCGAGGTGATCAGCAGCACGCCGACGGTGCGGATGGCGCCGGCGATCAGCAGCGCCAGCAGCAGCATCAGGATCAGCCGGGTGCGGGTCACCGGCACGCCCTCCACCTGGGCCAGGTCTTCGTTCACGGTGATGCTGAGCAGCGCCCGCCAGTGCCAGGCCAGCAGCACCAGAATCAGCACCGCGCCGGCCCACAGCGCCAGCACGTCGCCCCAGTTCACCGCCAGCAGATCGCCGAACAGGTAGGCGAACAGATCCACCTGCACGCTCTTCTGCAGGCTGATGGCGATCACGCCCAGCGCCAGGGTGGTGTGGGCGACGATGCCCAGCAGGGTGTCGCCGGTGATCTGGCGCTGCTGCTGCAGCCCCGCCAGGGCGCCGGCGATGGCCAGGCAGGCCACCACCACGGCGACGTACAGGTTCACGTCCAGAGCCAGGGCCAGGGCCGCGCCCAGCAGGGCGCCGTGGGCCAGGGTGTCGCCGAAGAACGCCATCCGCCGCCACACCACGAAGGACCCCATGGGGCCGGCCACCAGGGCCACCGCCAGGCCCGCCAGCAGCGCCGGCGCGAGCAGTTCAATCATGGTGGTGGCCCCCCGTGTGCCCGTGGTGGTCGTGGTGCGGGTCGCCGCTCAGGTCATGGTCGTGGTCATGATCGTGGGTGTACACGGCCAGATTGGGCATGCCGCCGCTGGGGCCGAACAGGCGGTGGTAGGCCGGGTCGCGGCTGACCGCCTCCGGGGTGCCGGAGCAGCACACATGGTGGTGCAGGCACACCACCTGGTCGGTGCGCGCCATCACCAGGTGCAGGTCATGGGAAATCAGCAGAATGCCGCAGCCGGTCTCGTCGCGGACCTGGCCGAGCAGGCCGTAGAGGGCGTCCTGGCCGGCCACGTCCACGCCCTGGGCGGGCTCGTCGAGCACCAGCAGGTCGGGCTTGCGCAGCAGCGCCCGGGCCAGCAGCACCCGCTGCATTTCGCCGCCGGACAGCCCGCGCACCGCGCGCCGGCGCAGATGGGCCACGCCGGTGCGTTGCAGGGCGTCGCGGCGGGCGCGGGTGCGGCCCGGCGCCGCCAGCCAGAGAAAGCGGTCGACGGTCAGTGGCAGGCTTTCATCCACCTGCAGGTGCTGAGGCATATAGCCCACGCGCAGGCCCGGGCGGCGCTCCACGCGGCCGCGATCGGGCCGCGCCAGGCCCAGCACCAGCCGCGCCAGGGTGCTCTTGCCGGCGCCGTTGGGGCCGATCAGCGTGGTGATGCGGCCCGGCTCCAGGGTCAGGGAGACGTCGTCGAGCACGCTGTGCGCCCCATACGCCAGGCCGGCGCCGTGCACCGCCACCAAGGTTCCCGTGTCAGCCCGCTGCTGCGACATGTAACAGCCCCCGTTGAACAAAGCGGTGATGATATACTATTTCCCCGGTCAATCGCTTGGGCCCGGCGGCGCCGTTCCGGCTTGACGGCTCGGGCACACTGATTGCACTGACGCTCCCGATGAGCACTTTCACGGTTCCGGACATACCCATGCGATACCTGCTCGTTCCTCTTTTGTTGGCGCTGTGCGCGCCGTTACCGGCGCGTACCCTGGTGGCCAGCGTCGAGCCCCTGGCCATGGTGCTGCGCGACCTGTACGGCGACAGCGCCGAGGTGGTCACCCTGCTGGAGGCCAACCAGAACCCGCACAACCCGATGTTGTCGCCGCGCCAGATGCTCACCCTCCGCCGCGCCGACCTGCTGGTGTGGCTGGGCGAGGCGGCGGAGCCGGCGGTGGCCAGCCTGGCGGCGAAACGTGACGGCGACAGCCTGGCGTTGCTGTCGCTGCCCGGCGTCACCCGCCGCGAGGGCGGCCACCGTCATGACGGCGAGCACGACCACGGCCACCACCACGAAGCCGGCGAGCTGGACCCGCATCTGTGGCTGGACCCGCGCAATATGGCGCTGCTCGCCAAGGCCCTGGGCGACCGGGATCAATTGCCCGAGGGGCAGCCGGCGGCGTTCCTGGCCGACCTGGAACGGACCGAAACGGCGCTGCGCGAGCGTCTGGCGCCGGTGGCCGATACCCCCTGGCTGACCTTCCACCACCCCTGGGGCTACTTCCAGCAGCGGCTGGAGCTGCGCGCGCCGGTGATCGTCAGCGAGCAGCTCGGCGCCGGCCCCAGCAGCCGTCGCTTCGTGGCGCTGGCGCAGCAGTTGGAAAGCGAACAGGTGCGCTGCGCGATCCTCGAGCCGGAGGCCCAGGCCGACCTGGTGGCGCGCCTGTGCCCGGACTGCCGGCGGGTGGCCCTGGACCCGCTCGGCCGCGACGTCCCCGCCCGTGGCCAGGGCAATGATTACAGCCACTGGCTGAGTGAACGGGTGGCGGCGACGTTCGCCACCTGTCTGGCGCGATGACGCGGGACTGGCCCGGGCGCCGCTTTTTGGCCCGACCGGGTCCATTGAGCCGGCGCGTGAAACCGGTATGCTGATGCGTTTGTCGGGTCAAGGAGAAGGCATGGGGCAGTCGCAGGGTGCGCAAGACGAATCGGCCACGGAGGTCCTGCCGGACCTGGGCCGTCTCGCGCTCACATGCTGGGATTACGCCTGGCCGCTGCGGCGCGAATACGGCCCCGGCGGCGGCGCCGTGGAGCGCGCCCTGGACGAAGCGGTGGAACGCGGCTTCAACGCCGTTCGCCTGGACCCCTATCCGCATTTGCTGGCCACGCCGGCCAACAGCGTCCACCTGGACCGTTGCGAAATCTTCGCCGAGCCGGACGCCCGCCGGGGCATCGGCGCCGGCGCCGAGACCGTGCAGATTCGCAAAGCGTTCCGGCGCCTGCTCAACGGCGCCGCCGACCGCGGCCTGAAGCTGTGGCTGAGCGGCTTTTTCATCGCCGACAGCCGCGCCCGCCGCTCGTTCGTGCGCCGCCCCGCCGACTTCATCGACGTCTGGGTGCAGACCCTGGAACTGGTGCGCGAATGGGGCCACCTGGACACCGTGGTGGCGGTGGATTTCTGCCACCATTTTCCGTTTCCGCCCTGGAGCCACGGCGTTATCCGCCGGGTGTTCGGCCAGCCGCCCCAGCGGTCCCTGCCGGAGCGTTGGCGCAGCGAGCAGGAGCAGGCGGTGGAGCAGTACCTGTTGGAAGTGCCGCGCGCCCTGCGTGCGCTGTTTCCGACCATCCATTTCGGGGTCAGCGCCGCCGCCGGCGAGACCGACCATCTGCGCCAACTGGACACCAGCGAGCTGGATTTCCTGGAACTGGGCCTGTGGCTGGACGACGACCCGCGCTACCGGCTGGCCACCGGCGCCGATCTGCCGGTGCCCGGGCTGCTCGACCGGCGCCTGGGCGCGCCGCTGCGGCGGGCGCTGATGGAAGCCACCGGCGAGCACTGGCGCGGCCGCCTTCAGCAGCAGCTACAGCGGCGGCTGGCGTTCACCCGCCTGCGGCGCCTGCAGCCGGTGCTCGGTGAAGGGTATCTCAATCCGCAGGCGACCCCGGAGCAGCTGCCCCGGGGCTGGGCCGGGTTCACCGAGGCGCTGGTGGGCCAGGCGGTGGCGGACGGCGTGGCGGTGATGACGCCCACCAGCCTGGCCCGGCCGCACAGCCCCTGGCTGTGGCGGGAAGCCGACTGGCTGGCGCACCTCAACCATCTGATTCTGACCGGCCCGGGCCGTTAGTCGTTGCCATCGCCGAGGGCGTTAAAGCGATAGCCGAAAATCCGCGCGAACTCGGCCGGGTCCTTGCTGCCCTGGCCCTCCGACTCCCCGGACACCGGCCCGGCCAGACGCGACAGCCAGAAGCGCAGCGCCGCCACCGCCAACGCCAGCGCCAGCACGGATTCGTCCCACTCGCCCCCGCCGTCCCGGTAGCCGGCCAGCAAGGCGCCCTGCCGGCGCGGTACCGGGCGCCCGTCCGAGGCCACCGCCCAGTCGTTCAGCGCCACCGCCAGATCGTACTCGGGCCGTTCCAGGCAGGCGTTGTAGAAATCCAGCACCCCGGTGAGCCGGCCCTCGGCGTTGAACAGCGCGTTGTCGCGGAACAGATCGCCGTGGATCAGGGTGCGGGTGGCGGGTACTTTCCGCCAGCGGCGCAGCACGGTCTCGGCGCGGTGCTGGTCGTCTTCATTCAGGCGGCACAGGTGCTCGCCCAGGCTTTTCAGGCGCCGGCGCTCGTCGGGCAGCGCCTTTCCCGCTTCCGTCGGCTGGCGGTGCAGGGCGGCGAGCAGGGCGCCCACCTGCCGGCAGTGCTCGCTGCCCACCTCGAAACAGTGCTCGCCGGGCAGGCGCGGCACCAGCACCGCCGGTTTGCCGGCCACGTGGCGCAGCCGCTGGCCGTGGCGGTCCACCAGCGCCGCCGGCACCGGCAGGCCCGCCGCCGCCAGGGTCGCCAGCAACGCCAGATAGGGCGCCAGGGCCTCGCCGTCGAACTGCTCGAACACGGTCAGGACTACCGCCCGCGGGCCGCCGTCCTCGGCCCGGGCGTCGATCAGGAAGGTGCTGTTCTCAATGCCGTGGCGCGCCGCCTGCGCGTGCTCCAGCCGCAGCGCGTAGTCGGCCAGCAGGGCGGCCAGGTCCCGATCATCGACACGGGTATAGACGGACATCAACGTTTCCTAGTGTTCAACGCGAAAAAAAGGCCGGGGATGACCGGGCCGTTTGCTTGGGGCGATGGTATAACCCCTGTCCATTGGTGGAAATACACGCCGGGTTTAATTAAGGAGAAACCATGTCCCTGCAACACAAGATCGAGCGCACCACGGTGCGGACCCTGATGAAAATGCCCGGCGCCCTGGCCGGCCGGCTGGCCGGCATGGTGGAAAGCGTCAGCCGCGAGGGGCTGGACCCCAAGCTGCGCCTGCTGCTGGCCCTGGGTGACGGTCGCAAGGGCTTCCACGAGTTGCCGCTGGCCCAGGGCCGCGCCCTCTACGGGCACATGATCGACATGCTCGACGTGGACCGGCAGGAGGTGGCGCTGACCCGGGATATCCGCGTGCCGGTGGAAGGCGGCGATATGCTGGTGCGTCTGTATCGCCCCAAGAGCGCGCCCACCGAGGACAGCCCGGCGATCATGTTCTTCCATGGCGGCGGCTTCACCATCGGCAGCGCCGTGGAATACGACCGCCTGTGCCGCCACATCGCCAACGTCACCGGCGCGGTGGTGCTGAATGTGGACTACCGGCTGGCGCCGGAACACCCCGCGCCCACCGCCGCCGACGACTGCATCGCCGCCTGGCGCTGGCTCGGTGAGCAGGCCGGCGACCTGGGCATCGACACCCGGCGTCTGGCGACCATGGGCGACAGCGCCGGCGGCAATCTGTCCATCGTGGTGGCCCAGCAAGCGGCGCTCCAGGGGCTGTCCGTGCCCAAGCTGGTGGTGGCGGTGTACCCGAAAACCGACGGCGCCTCGGATATGCCCTCGATCACCCAGCTCGGTGGCGGCCAGGGCGGGCTGGATGGCGACATGATCCACTGGTTCCACAACCATTACATTCAGGACGACACCCTGGTGGGCGATTACCGCATCTCGCCGCTGCGCAACCCGGACATCGCCGGCCACCCGGACACCATCGTGGTCACCGCCACCGACCCGCTGCGCGACGAGGGCCTCGCCTACAGCGAGAAGCTCAAGGACGCCGGCGTCAACGTGGTCAACCTGGACTACCCGGAGCTGGTGCACGGCTTCATCACCATGGGCGGCGCCATCCCCAGCGCCCGCAAAGCGGTGAACGCCATCACCCGGCAGATCAAAGAGCGCCTCTGACCGCGGATCCTGTGGGAGCGGGCCCGCTCCCACAAGGCGCTCCTGCAAGGTCTTGCGTTACACTATGCGCTCCATGTCTTATCCAACCCCAAGGACTGCCATGACCGAGCGTAAACCGATCATCCTTGTCGACGGCTCCTCCTACCTGTACCGGGCCTTCCACGCGCTGCCGCCGCTGACCACCTCCACCGGCCAGCCCACCGGCGCGGTGCGCGGCGTCGCCTCGATGCTGCGCAAGATGATCAACGACTACGACCCCGAGTACATGGCGGTGGTGTTCGACGCCAAGGGCAAAACCTTCCGCGACGAGCTGTTCGAGCAGTACAAGGCCAACCGGCCGCCGATGCCCGACGAGCTGCGCGAGCAGGTGCAGCCGCTGCACGATCTGATCCGCGCCATGGGCCTGCCGCTGATCATCGAGGACGGCGTCGAAGCCGACGACGTGATCGGCACCTTCGCGCGCATTTTCAGCGCCGAACAAAAGCCGGTGCTGATCTCCACCGGCGACAAGGACATGGCGCAGCTGGTCAACGACCACGTCACCCTGATCAACACCATGAACAACGCCGTCTACGACATCGACGGCGTGCGTGAAAAATTCGGTGTCGGCCCGGAGCTGATCATCGATTTCCTGGCGCTGATGGGCGACAAGGTGGACAACATTCCCGGTGTCCCCGGGGTCGGCGAAAAGACCGCCCTGGCCCTGCTCACCGGCCTGGGTTCGCTGGAAAACATTTACGACAACCTGGACAAGGTCGCCGAGCTGAATTTCCGTGGCGCCAAGTCCATGGGCAAGAAACTGGAAGAGCATCGCGAGCAGGCGTTTCTCTCCTACGAGCTGGCCACCATCAAGGTGGACTGCGAGCTCAAGGAAGCCCTGGACGACCTCAAACTGCTGACGCCCGACGCGGAAAAGCTGGCCGGTTACTACCGCGATCTGGAATTCAAAGGCTGGCTCAATGAATTGCTGGAAGGCGATGACCCGGCGGTAGAGGGCGCTCCGGACATCGAGAGCGAACAAAGCATCGACCGGGACGGCTACCAGACCGTGCTTACCGAGGAAGAACTGGACGCCTGGCTCGACAAACTTAAGAAAGCCGAGCTGTTCGCTTTCGACACCGAAACCACCAGCCTCAATTACATGGAAGCGGACCTGGTGGGCGTCAGCTTCGCCACCGCCGCAGGCGACGCCGCCTACGTACCCTTCGGCCACGACTATCCGGGCGCGCCGGATCAGCTCGATCGCGCTCTGGTACTGGACAAGCTCAAGCCCGTTCTCGAAGACGAACAGAGCAAAAAAGTCGGCCAGAACCTCAAGTACGATATGAGCGTACTGGCCCGCGCCGGCATCACCCTGCGCGGTGTGGAATACGACACCATGCTGGAATCCTACGTGCTCGACTCCGTGGCCACCCGCCACGATATGGACTCCCTGTCGCTGAAATATCTGGGCCACAAAAACATCAGCTTCCAGGAGATCGCCGGCAAGGGCGTCAAGCAGCTCACCTTCAACCAGGTCGGGCTCGATGAAGCCGGCCCCTACGCCTCCGAAGACGCGGACATCACCCTGCGCCTGCACCAGACCCTGTGGCCGCGCCTGGAAAAGGAAGCGGGCCTGAAAAGCGTGTTCCACGACATCGAAATGCCGCTGGTGCCGGTGCTCAGCCGCATCGAGCGCAACGGCACCTACGTGGACGCGGACATGCTAAAAAAGCAGAGCACTTTTCTCGCCAAGCGCATGATGGAGCTGGAAGAAAAAGCGTTCGAGGAAGCGGGCCAGAAATTCAATCTCGGCTCGCCCAAACAGCTCGGCGAAATTCTTTACGAAAAACTGGAAATCCCGGTCATCAAGAAGACGCCCAAGGGCGCACCGTCCACCGCCGAAGCCGTGCTTCAGGACCTGGCGCTGCAAGGCTACCCGCTGCCCCAGGTGATCATGGACTACCGGGGCGTTTCTAAACTCAAGAACACCTACACCGATAAGCTGCCGGAACTGATCAACCCCAACACCGGCCGCGTGCACACCTCCTACCACCAGGCGGTGGCCGCCACCGGCCGGCTGTCGTCCAGTGATCCCAACCTGCAGAACATTCCGGTGCGCAGCGAAGAAGGCCGCAAGATCCGCCTGGCGTTCTCGGCACCCCAAGGCAAAAAGATCGTCGCCTGCGACTACTCACAGATCGAACTGCGCATCATGGCGCATCTGTCCGGCGACAAAGGTCTCACCCACGCCTTTGAACACAACCTGGACATTCACCGCGCCACCGCCGCCGAAGTCTGGGGCAAAACCCTCGACGACGTCAGCGACAACGAACGCCGCAACGCCAAGGCCATCAACTTCGGCTTGATCTACGGCATGAGCGCCTTCGGCCTCGCCAAACAACTCGGCATCCCGCGCGGCGAAGCCCAGGAATACATCGACCGCTACTTCGAAAAATACCCCGGCGTAAAACGCTACATGGAAAACACCCGCGCCGACGCCGCCGAAAAAGGCTACGTGGAAACCCTGTTCGGCCGCCGCCTCTACCTGCCGGAAATCAACAGCCGCAACGGCCAGCGCCGCCAGGCCGCCGAGCGCACCGCCATCAACGCGCCCATGCAAGGCACCGCCGCCGACATCATCAAGCACGCCATGATCAAGGTTCACCACTGGCTGGAAGACAGCAAACTGGACGCCCTGATGATCATGCAGGTGCACGATGAGCTGGTGTTCGAAGTGAAGGAAAGCCAGGTCGACGACCTGGTCAAAGAAGTCGCCCAGCGCATGGAAGCCGCCGCCAAACTGGACGTGCCGCTGATCGTCGACGCCGGGATCGGGAACAACTGGGAAGAAGCGCACTAAAAGCAGAAAAGGGGAGAAGCAGGATGCTTAACACTTTGGGTGAGACCAAGGCGCCTTCGGCGCGGCAACTTACGGTGCTTTGGTTTGTGCCGCTTTCCGCACCACTGATGATCGGGGTGGCGCTGTCACTCTTGGCGATGTTCGCACACTACCCGCCACCGGCTGAGTTGCTGAGCAGGGAAACGCTATGGGGTGTCAGCCTTGCCGCCATGGCGTTGGTGTTGTTGGTCGGCCGGCGGTTGCGCAATCTTGTCATGGCCCCGGAGAGGATCGCGCATCGACCGTTGCCTGGTAGCGCCGAATCTTCGCGGGATATTAAGACGCAGGCGGCGTCCAAGGTGCAGCACAGCATGTTCATACTTCTGGGCCTGTTGAACTTCGTATCCGTGTTGGTGGTGGCCGCTTGTTTCATGCACGCGGACGCGGAACTGGCGCTGCTTAACGGCGTTTATACCCTGGTGCTGGCGGTCGTTACCAAGCCGGACTTTGCGTTGGCAATGCGCGAGACCGAAGCGGTACTGCGACGCCGGGGCTAAACCCTCGGGAGACCGTTCGATGGAAAAACAGTTCTGGGAAGAAAAATGGGAAGCGCAGGAGCTGGGCTTCCATCTGTCGTTCGTGCACCCGATCCTGAAGCGTAATCTCGCTGCTTTCGATCTGCCCGCCGGGGCGACGGTCTTTCTGCCGCTGTGCGGCAAGACGCTGGATATCGGCTGGCTGCTGGAGCAGGAGTTGCGTGTGGTCGGGGTCGAGCTCAGCGAGTTGGCGGTGAGCCAACTGTTCGAGTCGCTGGGCGTTAGTCCGGACGTGTCCTCCTGGGGCGACGGCCGGGTGTGGCGCCACGGCGCGCTGACGGTGTTCCAGGGTGATGTCTTCGCGCTCACGGCGGACGACCTGGGTGACGTGGCGATGGTCTACGACCGGGCGGCGCTGGTGGCTTTGCCGGCGGCCATGCGCGAGCGCTATGCGTCGCACCTGGCCTCTGTCACGGCGCACGCCCCGCAGTTACTGATTACCTTCGAGTACGACCAGGATCGCATGGACGGGCCGCCGTTCGCTGTGCCCGCCGAAGAAGTGAAGCGCTTGTATGGCAGTAGCCATGCGCTGGACTGCCTGTCCCGCAAGGACGTGATCGACAACCAGCCGGCGTTCCGCGAACGCGGTCTCGACCGTTTCGAGGAAATCGCCTGGCGGTTGGCCCCTCTCTGACCCACCGTTCTGACACCCTTTTACATCCCCCGCCTTGTGCTCGCCTCTGTAGCCACTAAGTTGGAAGCATTCGACTTCCGATGATTTCAGTGAGGAGACGGACCATGTTGAATGTGAGCGGGGAGACCGTGTGCCGCCTGGTGGAATTGGCCCAAGCCTTCCAGGCGCGGGACACGGTGGCCATGCCGGAGGACGCCGGCAACCCCATCGACGATGCGGCTGGCGCGGAGGCGCTGACGGAGCCGGCGGGCGGCGAAGAGGACGGCTCGGTGGCGGAGTTCCGCACCATTATCGAGGACCTGGAGCCGGATCAGCAGACCGAGGTGGTGGCGCTGATGTGGCTGGGCCGTGGCGATTTCCAGGAGGACGAGTGGGAGGAGGCCCTGCGTCTGGCCCGCGACGAGTGGACCCCGGACACCGCCGACTTTCTGCTCGGCCACCCGCTGCTGTCCGAATACCTGGTGGAAGGCCTCGCCGTGTTCGGCGTGCAGTGCGACCTCTAATAATACCGGTCGGCAACACTGGTCATCGCCAATGCCTACCAGCGGAACGCCACCAATAAATTCAATTTGTAGCCACCATAGGGAACCTTCACTGCCGTCATAAAAATGTCACGGCTATAGTCCTTCGCGTTTGCGAATCATTCACAACGCGAGGAGAGACCGTGAATATAACAAAAGCCGCCTTAGTGGCCGCCTTTACGCTTGCAACGTCCACGGCCGTGTCGGCCAGCCCCCTGGGTCAGCCCGGGGGCTACCACCACGGCTATCAGAAAAGCCCCGCCCGTTCGCCGATGGCCAGCCCGTACTGGTGGCCGGAAACCCTGGATCTGCGCCCGCTGCGCCAGCACGCGGAAAAATCCAGCCCGGTGGCGGACGATTTTGATTACGCCGAGGCCTTCGCCGAGCTGGATCTGGACGCGCTGAAAGCGGACCTGCGCGCGCTGATGACCGACTCTCAGGATTGGTGGCCCGCGGATTACGGCCACTACGGCCCGTTCTTTATCCGCATGGCCTGGCACAGCGCCGGCACCTACCGCGTGCACGATGGCCGCGGCGGCGCCCGCGGTGCCCAGCAGCGTTTCGAGCCGCTCAACAGCTGGCCGGACAACGTCAGCCTGGATAAGGCCCGCCGTCTGTTGTGGCCGCTCAAACAGAAGTACGGCAACAGCATTTCCTGGGCCGACCTGATGGTGCTGGCCGGCACCGTGGCCATGGAAGACATGGGCTTCAAGACCTATGGCTTCGCCGGCGGCCGCGAGGACGATTGGGAAGCGGACATCACCTACTGGGGCTCGGAGACCGAGTGGCTGGGCGATGAGCGCCACGACGAGGACGGCAAGCTGGAGAAGCCGCTGGCCGCCGTGCAGATGGGCCTGATCTATGTGAACCCGGAGGGCCCCAACGGCAAGCCGGATCCAATGCTCTCGGCGCAGTCGATCCGTCAGAGTTTTGCCCGCATGGCCATGGGCGATGAAGAGGTGGTGGCGCTGATCGCCGGCGGTCACACCTTCGGCAAAGCCCACGGCGCGCACAAGCCGGAGGAGTGCCTGGAAGCGGAGCCCGCCGCCGCGCCCATCGAGCAACAGGGCCTGGGCTGGAAGAACAACTGCGGCTCCGGCAAGGGCGCCGACACCTACACCAGCGGCCTGGAAGGCGCCTGGTCGGTGAACCCCACCGCCTGGACGCACCAGTACCTGGACAACCTGTTTGGCTATGAGTGGGTGCAGACCAAGAGCCCGGCCGGCCACATTCAGTGGATCCCCGCCGACGGTCAGGCCGCCAATCTGGTGCCGGACGCGCACATCGAAGGCAAGCGCCATGCTCCGATCATGTTCACCACCGACCTGGCGCTGAAGGTCGATCCGCAATACCGCAAGATCGCCAAGCGTTTCCATGAAAACCCGGAAGAGTTCGAGGACGCCTTCGCGCGCGCCTGGTTCAAGCTGACCCACCGGGACATGGGCCCGCGCGCCGGCTACCTGGGCCCGGACGTGCCCGACGAAGCCTTGATCTGGCAGGACCCGATTCCGGAAGTGGATTACAAGCTGGTCTCCATGGGCGACGCGGAAGACCTTAAAGAGGAAATTCTCGCGTCCGGGCTCACCGTGCCGCAGCTGGTGCGCACCGCCTGGGCCTCCGCCTCCACCTTCCGGGGTTCCGACCTGCGCGGCGGGCCCAACGGCGGCCGGGTCGCGCTGGCGCCGCAAAAGGACTGGCCGGTGAACGACCCTGAAGAGCTGGATCAGGTGCTGGCGACGCTGGAACAGATCCGCGCCGACTTCAACGAAGGGGGCCTGTTCCGCCGCAGTAAAATCTCCCTGGCGGACATGATCGTGCTGGGCGGTGCTGCGGCCATCGAGAAAGCCGCCGCCGACGCCGGCCACGACATTGAGGTGCCGTTCACCCCGGGCCGTGCCGACGCCACCCAGGCCATGACCGATGTGGAGGCGTTCGCGGTGATGGAGCCCCAGGCGGACGGATTCCGGAACTACTTCAGTGAAGAGAGCCGGCTTTCCCCCACCGACAGCCTGGTGGACAAGGCCGACCTGCTGACGCTGAGCGTGCCGGAAATGACCGTGCTGGTGGGCGGCATGCGCAGCCTGGACGCCAACGTGGACGGCGCCGACCACGGCGTATTCACCGATCGCCCGGGCACCCTGAGCAACGACTTCTTCGTCAATCTGCTGGACATGTCCACCCGGTGGGCGCCGTCGGAAAACAACGAAGGTCTGTACGAAGGGCGCGATCGCCAGAGCGGCGAGCTGAAGTGGACCGCCACGCCGGTGGACCTGATCTTCGGTTCCAACGCCGAGCTGCGCGCGGTGGCGGAGTACTACGCTCTCAGCGACAACGACGATAAGTTCGTGAGCGACTTCGTGGCCGCCTGGACCAAGGTGATGAACCTGGACCGCGCCGCGCTCTGACACCCTGCTTCAGAACTTTTTCAGGCAACCCTCCCGCCGGCCCGTGCAAGGCCGGCGGACTTCCCCTAGCGGCGACACCCTGTCGCCGCTTTTTTTTTGCGCTAGCGGGCCAGTTTCTTCACCGGCGTAAAGCTGGTGTCCGCTTTCAGCCGCTGGACCCGTTTCGGGAACTGCTCCCGGCGCGCCCGTTCGCCCAGCCGTATCAGGCTCCGGTTCACCGACGGCACGCTCTTGCGCACCAGCTCCGCGCCCAAACGTAACGGTATCTGCGCCGGCCACACGTACTTGGTGGCGGTGCGCGGCAGCCCCAGCTTGTCGCCGGCGTCGTCGCCCAGGACGTAGCGGGTATAGCCGGCGCGCAGGGTGTATTCCAGCTTGCCGAGACGCTTCGCCAGCCAGCCGTCGCCGCTGTCTTGCAGCGAGGCCCGGGCCAGCGCCTCGCCCAGGCGGCGGCTGTCCTCGTCGCTCTCGCCGATGGTGGCGATCACCTGGTAGAGCGCGCGCATGGCATCCGCCTCGCAGGCCGGCAGCAGGCGTTCGTCCACGCCCATCAGGTAGCCCACGTAGCGCCACAGGTGCACCACCGCTTCCCGTTCGCGCTTGCTGAACAGAAAGCCCAGCGAGCGCAGGCCGGAGAGAAAGATCACCGAAAATTCCAGGATCGTGGCCATGGAATCCCACTGGTTCAGCGGGTGCCCCCAGGCCGGGTCCCACTTGTCCGACTTGAGCAGCATGGCGCGCACCTGGGCGTGCATCAGGCGCACGCGCACGGCGCTTTTGAAGCCGTCCCGGTCCCGCTCCAGGCCGCCGGGGGTGGTCACGTCGATCCAGAATTTGCCGGTCTCCACCAGCCGCCGGTTGGCCATGCGGTCCAGCTCGCCGGTGAACGCCAGCGGCTTGGCCGCCGCCGCCGCCAGATAGCCGCCCATCAGGGACAGATTGCGCAGCACCAGCTCGCCGGCCAGGCCCACCCGGTGGGAGACCTCGCAGGCCAGCCGCAGCTGCGCCCGGTCCAGCCAGATGGGTTCGTGGTCGACCTGGTGAAACAGGGCGGTCAGTTCTTCCGGCGGATCGTCGAGGGTGTGCAGGCCCTGTTCCAGGGCCTGGTCCAGCAGTTTGCGGCCCTGGCCCGCGGGCAGGCGGTGGTACATGGCGACCACCGCGTCGGCGAGCGGGTCCCCGGCCAGCATCGCCTGGCGGATCGACGCCATCTGCCCCGGCGTCGGGTGCGGGTCGGAGCCGAGCAGCCATTTGAACAGGCGCCGACCGCGCCGCATGCCGGGGCGGTCCGGGTCGCCGACCCGGTTAAGGCGGGCCGGATCGGTGAGGGGCTCGCGGATCATGGCGGTCATGGGGCGCTCCTTGCAGCGTGCGGCTGGCAATGTAGAACCGGTGAGTTCTATGCAGCATATCAAGCCGCCGTGCCGATGACATGACCGGAATGATCAGCGCGGCCGGTGTTTTCGGGCACCGGCCCGGAGCGGCTTACCAGGGCAGCTCGCTGCCGTCGGAGTGCCAGAAGGTGCCGGTGTTGTCCAGGTTGAGCTCGTCCATGCGCTGCACCAGGCGGTGGGCGGCCTTCTCGGCGGTGATGTGCCCGGTGTGGCCGGTCATGTCGGTCTGCACATAGCCCGGGTGCAGAATGGCCACGGCGATGCCCTTGTCCTTCAGGTCCACGGCGAGGGATTTGCCGGCGGCGTTGAGCCCGGCCTTGCTGATGCGGTAGCCGTACTTCTTGCCGGAATCGTTATCGGCGATGGAGCCCATGCGCGAGGTCATTAGGCCCACCTTGGCGCCGTCACCGAGGTTGTCCAGCAGGGCATGGGTGACGCGCAACGGGCCCAGGGTGTTCACTTCGAACTGCTTCTGGATCTGCTCGAAGTTCATGTCCTCCAGGGTTTCGCTCTCCATCATGCCGGCGTTGTTGTAGAGCACGTCCACGGGGGTGTCGCCCAGTTCCTGTTTGAGCGTTTGCACGTCCTCGGCGCGGCTCACGTCGATGCCCTCGATAACGCGCACGCCCAGATCGTGCAGGTCTTCGCCGCCCTTCTTCACGGCGGACGAGCGGCACACCGCGATAACGTGATTGCCGCGCGCTTTCCACAGGCGCGCCATGTCATAGCCGATGCCACGGTTGGCACCGGTGATTACGATGGTCTGGCTCATTGGTTCCGTCCTTGCGGTTGCATAGCGATGCCCCACAACCTGGGGCCTGCCGGCGCGCGGGGCAACCCGGGGGCGGTGTCCAAAACAGACTTTTACGTTCACTGCGTGGCAGTATTCGGCGCCGGGCGCGGGAACCTGTTACATTCCAAGTCCTTCACAATTTCCAGGTTAAAAGGATCGACCCATGACTATTTCCGTAGGCGATAAGATTCCCGACGTCACCATCAAGACCAACGGCGCCAAGGGCCCCGAGGACCTCTCCACCGGCGAGTTTTTCAAAGGCCGTAAAGTGGTGTTGTTCGCGGTGCCCGGTGCGTTCACTCCGGGGTGTTCCAACACCCACATGCCCGGCTTCGTGGTGGAAGCGGACGAGCTGCTCTCCAAGGTGGACGTGATCGCCTGCCTGGCCACCAACGACGCCTTCGTGATGGACGCCTGGCAGAAGGATCAGAACGCCGAGCGCATCACCATGCTGGCGGACGGCAACGCGGAATTCGTCAAAGCCCTGGGGTTGGAACTGGACGCCACCGGCGGCGGCATGGGCATCCGCAGCAAACGCTTCGCGCTGGTCGCCAATGACGGCGTGGTGGAATACCTGGGCGTGGATGAAAAGGGCGTGGAAGACAGCAGCGCCCAGACCGTGCTCAAGCACATCTGAACGCGCCGTGGCCGGGGCCGAGCGCCCCGGCCGTGATTCAGCGTTTCAGATATTTGGCCGCCATCGCCTTGACCGACTGGCGGATCTGCGGGCCGGCCTCCGGGTCGCCTTTCAGGATCGAGCTCAGGTAGCCCTTTACCTGATCCATCTCCAGATGGGTGGGCAGCGGTGGCACGTTGGGATCCACCACCGCGTTGATCACCACCGGACGGTCCGCGTTGAGGGCGTCCTCCAGCACCGCCACCACCTGGTCCGGGTCGTCCAGCCGCAGGCCGCGCAACCCCAGCATCTCCGCGTAGCGGTCGTAGTCGAAATCCGGCAGCGCCTGGGACGATTCGTACTTGGGATCGCCTTCCATCACCCGCTGCTCCCAGGTCACCTGGTTCAGGTCGCGGTTGTTCAGCACCAGAATCACCAGTCTCGGGTCCGGCCATTCCCGCCAATAGTGGGCGGCGGTGATCAGCCCGTTATTGCCGATCATCTGCATGGCGCCGTCGCCGACCATGGCCACCACCGGTTTGTCCGGCTCGGCGAACTTCGCCGCCAGGGCGTAGGGCACGCCGTTGCCCATGGAGGCGAGCCCGCCGGAGGTGGTGCCTTGCACCTTGCCGTTGACCTTCAGAAAGCGCGCGTACCAGTCGGTGGCGGTGCCCACGTCGGCGGCCAGCCGGGTGTCGTCCGGCAGCCGTGACGACAGCTCCCAGAAAATGCGCTGCGGATTAAGCGGCTCGGCGCTGGTGTAGGCGCGCGCTTCGACGGTGTCCCACCAGTCGGCGATCCGTTCTTCCAGATCCGCGCGCCAGCTTGTGTCCTGTTTCGGCGTGACCCGCTCCAGCAGCGCTTGCAGGGTGGCGGCGGCGTCGCCGTGCAGGTTCACCTCGGTGGGGTAGCGCAGCCCCAGGTTGGCCGCGTCGATGTCGATCTGCACCGCGCGCGCCTGATCCTCCTCGGGCAGAAACTCCGCGTAGGGGAAGCTGGTGCCCACCAGCAGCAGGGTGTCGCAATGGCGCATCATGCGGTCACTGGGTTCGGTGCCCAGCAACCCCAGGGTGCCGGTGACGCCCGGCTGGTAATCGGAAATCATGGTCTTGGCGAGCACCGCCTTGGCGATGCCGGCGCCCAGCGCGTCGGACAGCTTCAGCAGCGGCTCGACGGCGTCCTTGACCCCGGCGCCGGCCAGGATCGCCACTTTTTCGCCGGCGTTGAGCACCTCGGCGGCGGCGTCCAGGTCGGTGGCGGCGGCGTGCCGCACCGACGGCCGGTAGCCGACCCCGGACCAGGTGGCGCCGTGGCCGCCGGGTGGCTCCGCCATGGGCTCGTCCTGCAGATCATTGGGCACCACCACCACGCTGACGGTGCGCTCCGCCTCGGCGATGCGCACCGCCCGGTCGATCACGTGGCGCGCCTGGGCCGGTGCCATCAGCGTCTGCACGTAGCCGGCGGCGTCCTTGAACAGACTGCCCAGGTCCACCTCCTGCTGGAAGTCCGAACCCAGGCTGATGCGCGCCTGCTGGCCGACCACCGCGACCACCGGCATATGGTCCTTGGCGGCGTCGTAAAGGCCGTTGAGGGCGTGAATCGCCCCCGGGCCGGAGGTGGTCACCACGGCGCCCGGGCGGCCGGAGTATTTGGCGTGCCCGCAGGCCATGAACGCAGCCAGTTCCTCGTGGCGGGGTTGCACCAGGGTCACGCCGTCGTTGCGGCGCAGCGCGCTCATCACGCCGTTGATGCCGTCACCGGAATAACCGAACACGCGGTCGATGCCCCATTGCTGCAAGCGATCGACAATGAAGTCGCCTACCGTTGCCTTGCTCATACTGCCTCCTTGGCTATCGCAAAAACTCACGCAGCCTGCGCAAGCCGGTTTCGATGGTGTGCATGTCGGCGGCGAACGACACCCGCAGCCGTCCGGGGGCGCCGAAGCCGCTGCCCGGCACCACCGCCACGCCGGCCCTGTGCAGCAGCGCCTCGGCCAGCTGGCGGTCGTTGTCGATGCCGTCCAGGCGCGCGATCGCCTCGCGCACATCCGGGAAGGCGTAGAAGGTGCCGTCCGAGCGCGGGCACTGCACGCCGGGTATCTCGTTCAGCGCCGGCACGATGTGGTCGTGGCGGCGCCGGTAGGCCTCCACCATGCGCCGCACCGGCGTCTGGTCGCCGAGCAGCGCTTCCGTGGCGGCGTACTGGCTGATGCTGGCGGCGCCGGCGGTGCTCTGACCCTGCACCTTTTTCATCGCCGCGATGGCCTCGGCGGGGCCGGCCACGAAGCCCACCCGCCAGCCGGTCATGGCGTAGGCCTTGGACACGCCGTTGACGATGAAGCAGCGGTCCGCCAGATCCGGCGCCACGTTGAGCAGGTTGCGAAACGGTTGGCCGGTCCAGTTCAGGTGCTCGTAGATGTCGTCGCTGACCACGAACACCCGCGGGTAGCGGCGCAGCACCGCGGCCAGGGCGTTCAGGGTGTCGCGGTCGTAGAGGCGCCCGGTGGGGTTGTTGGGGCTGTTCAGGAACACCAGCCGGGTGGCGTCGGTGAGCGCCGCGTCCAGGCGCTCGGCGCGCGGCCGGTAACCGTCCTCGGCGTCGAGATCCAGATAGACGGTCTGCGCCTCGGCCAGCGTCACCTGGGCGGGGTAGGTGACCCAGTAGGGGCGCGGCACCACCGCCTCGTCGCCGGGGCGCAGCAGCGTCTGGCAGAGATCGTAAAGCGCCTGCTTGGCGCCGCAGGTCACCAGGATCTGATCGTCTTGAAAATGCAGGTCGTTATCACGGCGGAATTTTTCGCGCACCGCGTGCTTGAGGCCATCGTAGCCGTCCACCGCGGTGTAGTGGGTGAACCCCTGGTCGATGGCCTGGTGGGCGGCGCGTTTGACGCCGTCCGGGGTCGCGAAATCCGGTTCGCCGGCGCCCAGGCGGGCCACCGCGTCGCCGCCGCGGTGATCGGCCTGGATGGCCGCCGCTTCGGCGTTGATCTTCAGCGTCAGCGACGGCTGTATGCGTTCGACTCGGTCAGCGTAGGACATCCTTGCCTCCTGACGGAAATGCCCTTCAAGGGGTACGCCGATCAAGGAAGCGTGAAAAGGGAGGGAAGGGAAAAAGGTGTAAAAGGCCCCGAGGCTGGGAACTAGAAACGGTGCGGCGGCAGCACCACGCTGTGGACGCGCTCCCCGCGCAGCCGGGTTTCGCCTTGGTAGCGTTCGCCGCCGGTGACCGTGAACTCAAAGGCGTAGATGCGCCACAGGCCCCAGCGGCCGCGCTCGTCACGGGCCAGGCGGAAGCGCTTGAGGCCCACGGTCTGGTCGAGCAGCAGAACCTCTTCGCGCTCGCAATGCCGCCGGGTGGCGCGCAGCGCCGTTTCGCGAATGCGCTGGGAGCGCCAGAACAGCGCCGCGCCGATGGCCAGCGCCGCGAGCAGAAGAAGATCGGTGAGATTCAGGTTCACAACGGTTTCCGTTTCCCGGTAGTAAGGTGCACCATGATAAGCGTCGGACGTGGACGTTAAAACGCCGGCCAGGAGATACCATGAACGCATTGTTTGAAAAGCTTCGCCGGTTGTTCGGCGGGGCGCCTGAACCCGCCCGGGAAGACGCCGAGGTGCGCATGCACTATCCGGAACCGGGCCCCCACACCCATATGGGCGAGCACGGCGCCGCCCACCCGGACGACGACCCGGAGGATCTGCACCGCGGCCGCCGCCGGCTGAAGGAAAGCCACACCAGCCACTGGGACCTGGACTACATGTCCCGCGAGGAGATGGAGAAGCTTGCCGAAGCCAGCCGTCAGGCCCGGGATAAAGAACACCGGGATTAACTTTTCAGCCGGTATCCGGTTTTGAAAATCCACCAGATGGTGGCCAGGCACAGCAGCATGAACATCACCGTCATGCCCAGGCTCACCGCCACGTTCACATCGGCCACGCCGTAGAAGCTCCAGCGGAAGCCGCTGATCAGGTACACCACCGGGTTGAACAGCGTCACCGTTTGCCAGAACGGCGGCAGCATGTTCACCGAGTAGAAGGTGCCGCCCAGGAACGTCAGCGGCGTGACGATCATCATCGGGATGATCTGCAGCTTCTCGAAACCGTCCGCCCAGATGCCGATGATGAAGCCGAACAGGCTGAACGTCACCGCCGTGAGCACCAGGAAGAACAACATGGCGAACGGATGCTCGATGCCGAAATCCACGAACAACCGTGAGGTGGCGAGAATCAGCAGGCCGAGAATGATCGACTTGCTGGCGGCGGCGCCCACATAGCCGAGCACCACCTCCACATAGGACACCGGCGCCGACAGCACCTCGTAAATGGTGCCGCTGAACTTGGGCATGTAAATACCGAACGAGGCGTTGGAGATGCTCTCGTTGAGCAGCATCAGCATGATCAGCCCGGGGATGATGAAGGCGCCGTAGCTGATGCCGTCGATCTCCACCATGCGTGACCCGATCGCCGAACCGAACACCACGAAATACAGCGAGGTGGAAATCACCGGCGAAGCGATGCTCTGCATCAGGGTGCGCCAGGTGCGGGCCATTTCGAAAAGATAGATCGCGCGAATCGCATGCAGGTTCATTGGCTGTCTCCGGCCGCGGGTTGCGGGGTGTCCGTGCCGCCCGGTGTGCCGTTGTGGACCAGGTCGACGAAGATTTCTTCCAGCGAGCTTTCCCGCGTGCGCAGATCGCGGAACTCAATGCCCAGCTCGCCCAGGCGGCGCAGCAGGCCGGCGATGTCGCCGTGCTCGTGGCGGGCGTCGAAGCTGTACACCAGCTCGTGGCCGTCGGCGGACAACGTCAAGGACATCGGCGCCAGGCTTTCCGGCACCGCCGACAGCGGCTCGGAAAGCTGCAGGCGCAGTTCCTTGCGGCCCAGCTTCTCCATCAGGGTGTGCTTGTTTTCCACCAGCACAATCTCACCCCGGTTGATCACGCCGACCCGGTCGGCCATCTCCTCCGCTTCCTCGATGTAGTGGGTGGTGAGAATAATGGTGACACCGTTTTCGCGCAGGCCGCGCACCATTTCCCACATATCCCGGCGCAGCTCCACGTCGACACCGGCGGTGGGCTCGTCGAGAAACAGAATGCGCGGTTCATGGGCGAGGGCCTTGGCGATCATCACGCGCCGTTTCATGCCGCCGGACAGGGCGATGATCTTTTCCTTGCGCTTGTCCCACAGGGACAGGTCACGCAGCACTTTCTCCACATAGGCCGGGTTCTTGGGCTTGCCGAACAGCCCGCGGCTGAACGTGACCGTGGCCCAGACCGTCTCGAAGGCGTCGGTGGACAGCTCCTGGGGCACCAGGCCGATGGTGGACCGGGCGGCGCGGAAATCCCGCACGATGTCATGGCCGTCGGCCAGCACGGTGCCGGCGGTGGGATTGACGATGCCGCAGATGACGCTGATCAGGGTCGTCTTGCCGGCGCCGTTGGGGCCCAGCAAGGCAAAAATCTCGCCCCGGCGTATTTCCAGATTCACGTCCTTGAGAGCCTGGAAGCCGGAGTCATAGGTCTTGTTGAGTTGTTGCACGGAAATGATAGGACTCACGACCACTCCTTGAATGTTTTTGTTGCGCTCCCGGTGTGTCGTTCGGGCGCCGCGAAAAACGACACCGTAGTATGCCTGAGACGACAGGCCCCGGTCGTGCACGGGTTCATGACACCGTCCGGTAGTCGGCGCCCGCCCGGGCGTCGCGCAGCGCGGACGCCCACCAGCGCAATTGCGTCAGCAATACGTTCAGGTTGCGGTCCTCCCGTTCCATATCCCGCCAGCGGTGCTGCGGGTCGAAGTGCGCCCACACGTTGGGGAAGCTGACCACCTGACGGATGGTGGTGGCGTGCAGTTCGGCGAATATCTGGCGCAGTTGTTCCACGGCGCGGCTGCCCCCGGAAAGACCGCCGTAGGAGACGAACGCCACCGGTTTGGCGTGCCAGGGTTCATTGAAGCCGTCGATGAAGTGCTTCAGCGCCGCCGGGAAGCTGTGATTGTACTCGGGCGTCACCACGATGAAGGCGTCGGCCCGGCTGAGGCGGGCGGCGATGGCCTTCTCCGTCGCGCCGTCGGTACCGCGTAAATCGGTGAGACCCTCGGCAAGAGGGTCGATGATATCCAGCGTATAGTCGGCGCGCGCCTCGACCCGGTCGGCCACCCAGCCGGCAACCGCGTCACAGAGTCTTCCGTTGCGGACACTGCCGTAGATCACCGCGACCTTGATGGGTTTTGACATGGTTGGTCTCCTCACTTGTGTGCTGATCGTTGGACGGCACTTTGAGACCTGAAGTAAGGTTGAGATCAATAGCCATTGGGAAAGGTTGTCACGATGAGCAAGATAGCGGCCGCCGATATCGGCAAGGCGCTGACGCCGGGGGAAGTGGCCCGGCGCAGTGGCGTGGCGGTGTCGGCATTACACTTCTACGAGAAAAAGGGGCTGATCCACAGTCATCGGAGCAGCGGCAACCAGCGCCGCTACAGCCGTGACGTGCTGCGCCGCGTGGCGGTGATCAAGGTGGCGCAGCGGATCGGTATTCCACTGGCGGAGATCGGCCGGGCGCTGGCGGAGCTGCCGGACGGCCGCACCCCCAACGCCCACGACTGGAAGCGGCTGTCGGCGCATTGGCGCCATGATCTGAACGAGCGCATTCAAAGCCTGACGCAGCTCCGTGACCAGCTCGACGGCTGCATCGGCTGCGGGTGTTTGTCGATCAACGCTTGCCGGCTTCGCAACCCGCTGGATGAGTTGTCCGAGGACGGCCCCGGCCCGCGTCTGCTTAAGCCCGACTGATTCCACCGGCTGTAAATTCCGGTAAACAAAAACGCCGTTGGCGGCGGCTTCGGGTATCTTGGACGTCACTCACGACCCAGGATTCAAACCTCACAGCCAGCGCCCAGGGGAGGGCCAGCCATGACGTTGTTCGAAGCACTCAGAGAAGACCATGACACCCAGCGGACCCTGCTGGGCCTTTTGATCAAAACCCACGGCGACAGTGACGGCCGCGAGGAATTGTTCGAAAAAGTGAAGAAGGCGCTGACCAGCCACGCCGCCGCCGAGGAACGGGCGCTCTACATTCCGATGATGGAATTGGACATGACCCAGGAAAAAGCCCGCCACAGTGTCGCCGAGCATCACGAGATCGATGAACTGGTGGAAGAACTGGAAGATACGGATTTCAGTTCGCCGGGCTGGCTGGCCGCCGCCAGGAAGCTGCACGATCTGGTCACCCACCACCTGGACGAAGAAGAACAGGAGGTGTTCCAGCTCGCCGGGCGTGCCCTGAGCGACGACGCCAAGGCGCGTCTGGCGGACACCTACCGGGACGAAATGGCCGCCGCTCAATAAACCGGCCGGGCCTCAGTCCCGCTCCCAGGCCCGCAGCGCCGTTTCCAGCGTGCCGATGTCCGCCGCATGGTGCGCCATGTCCGCCCAGGGGTCGTCTTTCTGGCCGAGGCGCCGGAACAGGTTGTCGACGCGGTAGCGGCGCGGCCCGATATCCGCGTCGTTCACCTCGTTCCAGTCCAGCGGCGTGGCCACCGGCGCGCCCGGTTTGGCGCGCACCGCGTAGGGCGCCACCGCGGTCTGGCCGAAGGCGTTGCGCATGATGTCCAGGTAGAGCCGGCCGTGGCGTTTGTTCTTGCGCTGCTCAGCGGTGAGCGCGTCCGGGTGGCGGGCCACCAGGTGATCCGCCAGGCGCCGGCAGGCGCGCCGCACCCGGTCGAAGTCGGCGCCCGGTTTCAACGGCGCCACCACGTGCAGCCCGCGCGAGCCGGTGGTTTTCACGAACGGCGTCAGGCCGGCGTCGCGCAGTGCGTCGCCCACCTGCCAGGCGGCCCGGCGCACCGGCTCGAAATCATCGCCGGGCGGATCCAGGTCGAACACCAGTTGGTCGGGCCGGTGCGGCCGGTCCACCCGGCTGAGCCAGGCGTGCAGTGTCAGCGTCGCCTGGCTGGCCAGATAGACCAGATCGGCGGCGCGCTCGCAGAGAATATGCGTCACCGCGCCGGTGCCGCCGGGGTGATCGATGGACGCGGCGGGCAGCCAGTCCGGGAAATGATCGCTGCGGTTCTGCTGATAGAAGCCGTGCGCGCCGATGCCGTCCGGAAAGCGGTGCAGCGTCAGCGGGCGGCCGCGCAGGTGCGGCAGCATCATCGGCGCCACCCGCTGGTAGTAGTCCGCCAGATCCGATTTGCTCAGGCCGTGTTCCGGGAACAGCACCTTGTCCGGATGGGACAGGGTGATGGTCTCGCCGTCCACGGTCAGGGTGCGGTCACTCATGGTCGTGCTCCGCCTTGCCGTCGCGGGCGATGCGCGCCAGGGTGCGGCCGCTTTTCACCGAACGGTTCTGCGTGGAGGTGGGGTTGCGGCGCGCGTCGGCGTGCTCATCGTCCATCTTGATCAGCAGCCACTGGGGTTTGTCGCCGTCGCGGAAACGCTTCAGCGCGTAGCCGCCTTTCAGTTTGTCGCCGTCCAGCCACACTTCCAGCAGGCCGTCGCGGTAGGCGCTGGCCATGTCCTTGGGCGGGTCCTTGTCGGCGAGCAGATTGCGGTAGCCGCCCCGGTCCCAGACCATCACGGTGCCGGCGCCGTAGTGGCCTTCGGGAATCACGCCTTCGAAATCGGCGTAGTCCAGCGGATGGTCTTCCACCTGCACCGCCAGCCGCTTTTCGCGCGGGTCGGTGGACGGGCCCTTGGGCACCGCCCAGGACTTCAAAGCGCCGTCGAACGCCAGCCGGAAGTCATAATGCAGCCGGCTGGCGTCGTGCTTCTGGATCACGAACCGGGGCGCGTCGCCGTTGCCGCCGGCGGGCTCGCGGCTGGCGCCCAGGTTGCGCTTGCGGCGGTACTCATTGAGCGGGTCCTTGCTCATGGCGGTCTCCGTGCTGGTTGCTCGCCTGTCCGCCAGCATAGCCCCCCGGCGCGGACGAAATCAGCGGCCAAGCGTAAAAAATCTTCAAGTCCCCGGCCTGTAACAGGCGCTGTGATAAAGTTGCCGCATGAGTATTCTGCAGCTGCCCCACGATAAGCCGGCGGCCGTGTTGATCGACTGGCACGCGACCCTGGTGGACACCCACGACGCCATGTACCACGCGGTCGACGATGTTTTGCCCAGGCTTAAGGAGCTGGGTCTTTGGGACCGGCTGCTCAAACCGGAAGAATCGAAGACCATCGAGGACGCCAAGCTGGTCAAGTACGTGCGCGAGAACAACAAGCTGCACCCCAAGATCACCGCCCAGCGGAAAATCTCGCGCACCGATATCTTCGAAGTGCTGTTCGGCGCCGACGGCGACGCCAAGCGCCGCATCCATCAGGCCTTCGACGATTGCTATAAAAAATACGTGGACGAAGTTCACCCGCTGGAGAGTGACATCCGCGTTCAACTGGAGCGGTTGCGCCAGTCCGGAGTGCCGGTGGCGTTGATCTCCAACCGCAAGCGGGAGTTCCTCGAGCACGAGCTGCGCATCGTCGACGGCACCGGCTGGGAGGATCTGTTCGACACCATTGTCTGCGGCGACGACGTGGAACACCGCAAACCGGCGCCGGACATGCTGCTCAAGGCGCTGGACAACCTCGGCCTGACGCCGGCGGAGAACTGCTGGTACGTGGGCGACAGCACCACCGACGTGATCGCCGCCAAGGAAGCCGGCATCACCGCGATCTTCTATAACGGCGCCGGCTGGCCGGACTCCTGGCTGGACAAGATTTTCCCCAACACCGTCAGCCACCCGCACCGCCCGGACGCGGTGGTCACCAGCATCGCCGACCTGGTGCACCTGGCGCGGGTGATGCTCGCCCAGGGCAAGCGGGTGGACCGGGCCAGGGGCTAGGCTCTCATCGTCTTGCGATTGGCCCGCTGTGAATGTGGCACCATGGTACGATCTTTCGCCATCGACCGCCTTCACAGCAGGACACACCGATGAATCAATACGCCGGACCCGCCCCCGAAGCGCGCCTTCATGCCTTCCGTGATGACGCCCTCGGTGACCACGACGCCACCGCCCTGGCCGACCTGTTGCGCCGTGGCGAGCGCAGTGCGGCGCAGCTCACCGACGCCGCCATCGAGCGCATCCAGGCGGTGAACCCGGCGCTCAACGGTCTGGCGCTGGACACCTTTGAAACGGCCCGCCGAAGCGCGGACCAGCGCCTGCGGGACGGCGGGGAATTCGCCGGCGTGCCCAGCCTGATCAAGGACAACATCGACGTGGCGGGCCTGCCCACCGGCCACGGTGCCCGAGCCGTGCGACCGCGCAACGCCGCCAAGGACAGCCATTTCGCCCGTCAGTATCTGGACCAGGGCTTCGTGCTGCTGGGCAAAACCCGGCTGCCGGATTTCGGCTTCAGCGCCACCACCGAGTACGCCGGCGCGCCGGCCACCCGCAACCCCTGGGCGCCGGGCTATTCCAGCGGCGCCTCCTCCGGCGGCAGTGCCGCCCTGGTGGCGGCCGGCGCGGTGCCCATCGCCCACGGCAACGACGGCGGCGGCTCGATCCGCATTCCCGCCGCCTGCTGCGGCCTGGTGGGCCTTAAACCCACCCGCGGCCGGCTGGTGAAATCGGAAGCGTCCCGGTCGTTGCCGATCGACATCATCGCCGAGGGCGTGCTCACCCGCAGCGTGCGCGACACCGCCAATTTCTTCGCCGCCGCCGAGCAGTATTACCGCAACCCCAAGCTGCCGCCGATCGGCCGGGTGGAAGGGCCGGGCCGGCGGCGCCTGCGCGTGGGCCTGGTGGTGGACTCGATCACCGGCAGCCCCACCTGTCCGCAGACCCGGGCCGTGGTGGAGGACGCCGGCCATTTGCTGGCCGGGCTCGGCCACCGGGTGGAAGAGGCGCCGGTGCCGCTGGAGCGCCGCTTTATCGACGACTTCGTGCTCTACTACGGCTTTATGGCGTTCATGGTGAGCACCTTCGGCCGCGCCCTGTTCGGGCCCGGCTTCGACCCCCGGCAGCTGGACGGCCTGACCCGGGGCCTGAGCCGCTATTACCGGCGCAAGCTGTGGAAGACACCGGCGGTGCTCTACCAGCTCAAGCGCACCTGGCAGGCCTACGCCCGCTCGTTCCAGCATTACGACGTGGTGCTGTCGCCGGTGCTCGCCCACACCACGCCGCCGCTCGGCTACCTGAGCCCCAATGTGGACTTCGAGGTGCTGATCGACCGGCTGATCAAGTACGTCAGCTTCACCCCCGCCAACAATGCTTCCGGCAGCCCGGCCCTGTCGTTGCCGCTGGGCGAAAGCCGCGAGGGCCTGCCCATCGGCGTGCAGTTCTCGGCGCTGCAGGGCGACGAAAAAACGCTGCTGGAGCTGGCCTTCGAGCTGGAGCAGGCGCGCCCCTGGCGACGTATTCAGAACTGACGGGACGGCCACCTTGAAACCGGATTTATAGACCTTATAGTCACGCTGCCGGGCTCCCTCCTGGCGGCGGCCCGGCCTGATAACGCCAATCTGGACCTGATCCCAAATCTCAGGAGGTGATTTGATGTCAGTGCAGACGCCCACCCGACCCATTACCGGACCGGCTCCGGCGATTCAGGACCCTTACCCCACCCGTCTGGCGAAAAAGCCGGACATGCCCTGGCTGAACCGCCGCGAAAAAGTGGTTAAGGGCCAGGCCGCCGACGGCCCCCTTTCCCAGCAACAACTGGACGAGTTCGAGCAGCGCGGCTTTCTGTTCGAGCCGGACTTCCTGGATCAGCGGGAAGTGCAGGAGCTCACCGGCCATTTGCACGAACTGCTCGCCCGGGATGAATTCCGGGGCCGGGATTTCAGTGTCACCGAGCCCGGCAGTGAGGAAATCCGCTCCCTGTTCGCGGTGCACTTTCTGTCCGAACGTTTCCGCCAACTGGCCCGTGACCCGCGCCTGACCGGCCGCGCCCGGCAGATACTGGGCGGCGATGTCTATGTGCACCAGTCACGGATCAACTACAAGCCGGGCTTCCACGGCAAGGGATTCAACTGGCATTCGGACTTCGAGACCTGGCACGCCGAGGACGGCATGCCGTCCATGCACGCGGTGAGCGCCTCCATCGTGCTGACCGACAACCACCACTTCAACGGGCCCCTGATGCTGATTCCCGGCTCGCACAAGGTGTTCGTGCCGTGCCTGGGCGCCACCCCGGACGACCACCACAAGCAGTCCCTGAAGACCCAGGAATTCGGCGTGCCCGGCAACGACGTGCTGCAGGCGCTGATCGAGCGGGGCGGTATCGAGGCGCCCACCGGCAAGGCCGGCGGCCTGATTCTGTTCGACTGCAACACCCTGCACGGCTCCAACGCCAATATGTCGCCGGACCCGCGCAGCAATGTGTTCTTCGTCTACAACCGCCGCGACAACGTTTGCGACCGGCCCTACGCGGCCCGGCGGCGCCGTCCCTCGTTCCTGGCCCACGGGCCCGGGGAGACGTGGACGCCGTAACCCGGTCCGGTGTCAGAGTTCGCGGTGTTTGAAGAACGTCTGGATGCTGGAAAAGTCCTTGCCGCCCAGGCCCTGGTTGCCGAGGGCGGCGTACAGGCTTTTCGCCAGTGAGCCCATGGGCGTGCTGGACTGGCTGGCCAGCGCCGCTTCCAGCGCCAGGCCCAGATCCTTGTTCATCAGTTTCACCGCGAAACCGCCGTTGTAGTCGTTGCTGGACGGCACGCCCTCCATCACGCCGGGCCAGGGGTTGTACACCTCCAGGGACCAGTTGCGTCCGGAGCTGGCTTTCATGATGTCGGAGAGCACCGCCGGGTCCAGGCCGTGGTCGGCGCCCAGTTGCAGCGCTTCGGCGGTGCCGATCATGTGCACGGCCAGCAGCATGTTGTTGCAGATTTTCGCCACCTGGCCGGCGCCGTTGTCGCCGGCGCGGAACACGTTCTTGCCCATGCAGTCGAGCACCGGGCGGGCGCGTTCCACCGCCGCTTCCGGGCCGCCGCAGATAAACGTCAGCGTGCCCGCTTTGGCGCCGCCGACACCGCCGGACACCGGCGCGTCGATCATGGTGCGGCCGCTGTCGGCGGCGGCGCTGGCCACCCGGCGGGCGGTGTCGGCGTCGATGGTGGAGCAGTCGATGATCAGGGTGTCCGGGTGGATGGCGTCCAGCACGCCGTCGTCACCCAGATACAGGCCGGTGACCGCGCCGGCGGAGGGCAGCATGCTGATCACCACCTCGGCGCCGGCCACCGCCGCCGCCGGGTCGGCGGCCACGGCGACGCCGTCCGCTTCCACGGTCTTGAGCAGCTCGGGCACCAGGTCGAAGGCGGTCACCGTATGGCCGGCCTTGACCAGATTGGCGGCCATCGGCCCGCCCATGTTGCCGACGCCGAAGAATCCGATGTTCATATTGTTCTCCTTTTTGAATCGGGCCTTATAAAAAGCTCAGGTCTTTCAGTACCCGGCGGGCGATGATCACCCGCATGATTTCGTTGGTGCCTTCCAGAATCTGATGCACCCGGCTGTCGCGCACATAGCGCTCCAGCGGGTACTCCTTGATGTAGCCGTAGCCGCCGTGCAGCTGCAGGGCCTGGTTGCAGACGTCGAAGCACAGGTCGGTGGCGAGCCGCTTGGCCATGGCGCAGAAGGTGCCTTTGTCGGCGTCGCCGTTATCCAGCTTCCAGGCCGCCAGCCGCACCATCTGCTGGGCCGCCACCAGGTGGGTGGCCATGTCCGCCAGGGTGAACTGCACGCTCTGGAACTCGCTCACCGGCTGATCGAACTGGCGGCGCTCCTGCACGTAGCTCTGCGCCTGGGCCAGCGCCGCCGAGGCCGCGCCCAGCGAGCAGCTGGCGATATTGATACGGCCGCCGTCCAGGCCCGCCATGGCGATCTTGAAGCCCTGGCCCTCGTCGCCGATGCGGTTTTCCACCGGGACGCGCGCGTCCTCGAGAATCACCGCCCGGGTGGGCTGGCTTTTCCAGCCCATCTTGTCCTCGTTGCGGCCGTAGCTGACGCCGGGCGTGTCCGACGGGATCGCGAAGCAGGAAATGCCGCCGGCGCCGGGCCCGCCGGTGCGCGCCATCAGCACCAGCAGGTCGGTGTCGCCGGCGCCGGAGATGAACGCCTTGGCGCCGTTCAGCACATACTCGTCGCCGTCGCGGCGGGCGCTGGTCTTCAGCGACGCCGCGTCGGAGCCGGCGCCGGGTTCGGTGAGGCAATAGGAGGCCAGCGCCTCGCCGCTCATCAGCGGCCCGTTCCAGCGCTGGCGCACCGCCTCGGAGCCGAACCGGGACAGCATCCAGGTGGCCATGTTGTGGATGGTGATGAAGGCGGTGGTGGAGGTGCAGCCCGCCGCCATCTGCTCGAAGATCAGCGCCGCGTCGAGCCGGCTCAGGCCCATGCCGCCCTGGTCCTCGTCGCAGTACAGCGCGCAGAAGCCCAGCTCGCCGGCGCGGCGGATGGTGTCCTTGGGGAAGGTGCCGTGCTGGTCCCACTCGGCGGCGAACGGCGCCAGCTCCTTATCGGCGAACTGGCGCGCGGTGTCGCGGAACGCCAGCTGCTCGTCGGTGAAGTTGAAGTCCATGGCTATTTCAGGTTGATGGTCATGTTGGGGCCGCCGTGGGCGCCGTCCGGGATGTCGTCGTCGAACCAGCGGCTGGTGACGGTCTTGGTCTCGGTGTAGAAGCGCACCGCCTGTTTGCCGTAGGCGTGCTGGTCCCCGTAGAAGGATCCCTTCCAACCGGTGAAGCTGAAGAACGGCAGCGGCACCGGGATCGGCACATTGATGCCCACCTGGCCCACTTCCACCTCGTGCTGATACTTGCGCGCGGCGGCGCCACTGGCTGTGAAGATCGAGGTGCCGTTGCCGTAGGGGCTGTTGTTCACCAGCTCCAGGGCCTCTTCCAGGGTATCCACGGTCATGCAGCACAGCACCGGGCCGAAGATCTCTTCTTTGTAGAGCGCCATGTCCGGGGTCACGTCGCTGAACAGGGTGGGGCCCACCCAGTTGCCGTCCGGCAGCCCGTCCACGGTGCAATCGGAACCGTCCAGCAAACAGCTGGCGCCTTCCTCCTTGCCCTGCTTGATCAGCGTCAGCACCCGGTCGCGGGCCTTGGGGCTGATCTGCGGGCCATAGGCGGCGTTCTCGTCGTCCCAGGCGCCGGGGCGGATTTTCGCCAGCTCGTCCTTGAGTTCGTCGATCCACTGTTTGGACTCGCCCACGAACACCGCCACGCTGATCGCCATGCAGCGCTGGCCGGCGGCGCCGCAGGAAGCGCCCACCAGGTTGCTGATCACCTGATCCTTGCGCGCGTCCGGCATCACCACCATGTGGTTCTTGGCGCCGGCGAAACACTGGGCGCGTTTGAGGTGGTCGGTGGCGGTGCGGTAGACGTGCTGGCCCACCGGCACCGAGCCGACGAAGGACACCGCCTTGATCTCCGGGTGGGTGAGCAGGGTGTCCACCTGTTCCTTGCCGCCGTGGACCACCTGCAGCAGGTTCTTGGGCGCGCCGGCGCGCAGGAACAGCTCGGCGAGAATATTGGGGGTCATCGGGTCCTGCTCGGAGGGCTTGAGCACGAAGCTGTTGCCGCAGGCGATGGCCATCGGGAACATCCACAGCGGAATCATCGCCGGGAAGTTGAACGGGGTGATGCCCGCGCACACGCCCAGCGGCTGGGTCCAGGCGTGGCCGTCGATACCGCGCGCCACGTTTTCCACCGTCTCGCCCATCATCAGCGAGCCGATGTTGGCGGCGTGCTCCACCACCTCGATGCCGCGCCACACATCGCCCTTGGCGTCCGCGAACACCTTGCCGGTTTCCTTGGCCAGCACCTCGGCGATTTCATCGTGGTGCTCCTTGAGCAGGTGCTGGTAGCGCAGCATCACCCGGGCGCGCTCGGACACCGGGGTTTCCCGCCATTCCAGGAACGCCTCGCGGGCGGACTGGATGGCGCTCTCCATTTCCTCGGCGGTGGCCGCCGGCACTTCGCAGAGCACCTCCTGGGTGGCCGGGTTGGTGACTGGAATCCAGGTGTCGGTCCGGCTTTGCTGGAATTCGCCGTTGATCAGTTGCGGCAGTCGCGTGCTCATGGAGCCTCCGAAAGTGGGGGTGTTGTTCTATTATTGCTATGATTTACCACAGTATCGTCCCCATGCGGATGGTTTCTATTGACCAGTAATGGACTATATTGCGGTATGGATTCCAGTGACGTCCCGGTTATCGAGACCTCCCAGTGGCCACTGCCCCGGGACGGCCGCCGCATTGTGGTGCCCCAGGCGCTGATCCAGACGCTGGGCGCGCACCCGCTGTGCGGCGACTGCCTGCCCCACGGCGTGGGCTACTACCCGCGCGCCGCCGGCCATCAGATGGGGCGCGCCTCGCCCCGCGATCATCTGCTGATCTATTGCGTGGCCGGACGCGGTGAAGTGGATCTGGACGGCGACGCCCACCCGGTGGGGCCCGGCGACGTGCTGCTGTTCCGGGAAGGGCAGCCGCACCGCTACCGGGCCCGCCCGGACGACCCCTGGACCATCTACTGGGTGCACCTGGGCGGCGCCGCCGTGGATGCGTTTTTCGACGCCATCGAGCCGGATCCGCGCGTCGGGCTGGTGCCGGTGGGTCTGCACTCGCGGCTCAGCGAAGAGTTCGAAGTGCTGCTGGCCACCGCGGAGAGCTTCCAGATTCACCATCAGGTGCACGCCGCCAATGTGCTGCGCGGCCTGCTCACCTTCCTGGCGCTGGTACGCCGCCGCCAGCAGGCGCGGCAGGCGGCGCTGGACGTGGACCGGGTGCAGAGCTACCTGCAAAGCCGCCTGCACGAACGGCTGGCCCTGGACGACCTGGTCGCCGCCACCAGCACCCTGTCGCGCTATCACTTTATTCGCGAGTACAAACGCCTCACCGGGCAGACGCCGATGCAGGCGTTTCAGCACCTCAAGATCAGCCGTGCCTGCTACCTGCTGGACGTCAGCGACCTGGGCGTCAGCGACATCGCCCGCCACCTGGGCCACGACGACCCCTACTATTTCTCGCGCCTGTTCAAAAAAGTAATGGGCGTGGCCCCGCGCCACTACCGCCGCGAACGCTCCTCCCACTAACCCACCTTGTGCGAGCGGGCCCAGCCCGCGAAAGGGTGGCTTTCAGCCACCCGGCAGGATGCCAGAGACGCTTTTAAGACGCCGCCGATCGCCAAGTAAGAAACGCCTCACCCGCCTGCCCCACAGCGCTTTCCAGACCATCCCGGCGCTTCACATCCCCGGGCTCACGCGGCGGATCCTGCAACGCCTTCTGCAAACGCTGGCGCTGCCCCCGGGGCAACTGTTCCAGCCAGTGGCGGTCCGCGTCGCCCAGGGTGAGCGGGTCACGCCCGGCGTGGTTGCGGTGGCTGACCTGATGCCAGTGCTCCAGGGCCCGGCCCAGCACCACATAGCCGAACTGCGGATCGCGCACCGGCCCGAAGCCGGCCTCGGCGCCGCCGGTGAAGCGCTCCAGCACTTTCAGCGCGCCCAGTTTGTCGGCGTACTTGCCGCCGTAGAAGACGCTGCCGGCGGCGCCCAGCACGCCGCCGATCAGGGCACCGGCCCCCAGCGAGTGGCCGGCGGCGAGCGCGTCGATGCCGGCCCCGCCCAGGGCGCCGGCGCCGAAGCCGGCGGTGGCCAGGTAGGTGCGGCTGACGCCCCAGGTCCGGCGGGCCTGCTCGCTGAACAGGTCGCTGCCCGGCTGCCACGCCAGGGCCTGCTCCCGGCGGCGCAGGTGGCGGTGCTGATAGAGGGCTTCCACGTCGCGGCGCAGGCGCTGCTCCCGCTGGCGCTGCCAGTCCCGCCAGCGTTGGCCGAGTTCGTGCTCGAGGGCGTCGCGGTTGCCGTCGTCGCGCAGCCGGCCGGTTTCCCGGTGGGTGAGCATGTCCGCCAGGGCGGCGGCGATCAGTTGCAGCGCCTGATGCTGGCGGTGCCGGCGCTGATCGCGCAGATGGTGGGTGGCCTCCTCAAGCGGCGCTTCCCATTCCGGGGCCAGCTGGCCGAAACCGCGCAGCAGGCTCAGATGGGCCTCGAAGGGGGCGTGCACCGCGTCGAAATCGCGCACGATCTGGAAGTACTGACCCAGGGCGGCGCGCCAGTCGGCCAGGTGGTCGCCCGCGCCGATGCGGTTGATCAGCGCCAGGCTGGGGCGGCCGGTCCAGCGCAGGATTTCCATTTCCGCTTCCTGCTCGCGGCTGTAAGGCACCGCGCCGTCCACCACATAGAGAATGCCGGCGCCCTCCAGTATCGGCGTCAGCAGCTGGCATTCGTCATGGAAACGGGGGTCGTCGCGGTGCTGGGTGACGAAGGCGCGCACCGTGTCCGGCCGGTCCGACGCGGACAGGCTGTGCGCCTGCAGCCAGGCCAGCACCCGGCGCGGGCGCTGGAAGCCGGGGGTGTCGATCAGTTCGTACAGCAGCCGGTCGTCCACGCGCAGCGGGTAGTGGCCGTTCTCCCGGGTGGTGCCCGGCTCCAGGGCGATGGCGATGCCGTCGTTCTGGGCCAGGGTGGCGACAATGCTCGACTTGCCCTTGTTGGGGTGGCCGACCACGGCGAAACGGGGCAGGGGGCGCTCGCTCATGGGCGACACAGCCTGACCGGCCGGTGCCGGTCCACGAAGCGTTGCCACTGGGCCAGCAGCGCGCCGTCCACCAGAGCGGTTTGATCGTCGGCGGCGAGCGGCAGCAGCACGATGTCGGTGTCCGCCGGCAGGCTGTGGCGGGCGTCGTCGAGGAAGTCCGCCAGTTCGCCGGTGGGCGGCTCCCAGCCGCGCGTCAGCACCACCACCGGCAGGCCCAGGTCGGCGCGGGTGAGGGTGTCGCGGTCCTGTTCCAGGCTGGCGCTGCCGCCGGCTTCGAGCACCTGCATGGGGGCGTCCTGGAGCAGGTTTCGGGCGAGGTCGGCGCTGCCGGCGCCGGCCCAGCGGATCACCACGCCGCTTTCCGGCGGCGGCGCCAGCGTGTCGGCGGGCGGTACCGCGGGGCCGGCGCCGGCGGCGACCGGTGCCGGGCCGCTGTCCACCCAGGGCGTGGCGAAGCGCTGGCGCAGCGCCGCCCAGCCCGGGTGGCGTCGCAGCAGCACGCCGGCGCGGTGGTTCAGGTGCAGCCGCGCCAGCCCCAGCAGGATAAGCCGGGGCAGCAGCACATAGCAGAGCCACAGCATGGCCAGGAACGGCCACCAGGCGCCCAGGCGTTCCGGGTCGGCGGGAGCCTCACCGCCGAGCCGGAAGTAACGGGATTGCTCCACCAGTTCCAGGCCCGGCACGGCGCCGGGCAGCCAGCCGCGCCAGGGCCAGGCAAGCTGTTCCACCAGGGCGTGATAGGCGGGCGCGGAGGTCTGCAGGGTGGTGCTCCAGCCGAACGCCAGATCGCGCACCAGCACCTGGACCAGCAGGGTGAGCAGGGCGGTGGCGGCGAACGCCAGGCCGGCGCCGTGGGCGGCGCGGGCGGCCAGCTGCGGGTGCAGCTGGCGGAGTACCGGCGGCGCGCCGTCGCCCCGGCCCAGCAGCCGGCCCCAGGGGCGCCGGCCGCTTAACGCCTGGGCGGTGGTGGCCAGGGCGAGCAGCAGTTGCAGCAGGGCCAGCGCCAGAATCAGGGTGACGTTGATGCGGCCCTGGCCGTCCACGTACAGCACGCCGAGCATGGTCAGCACGCCCAGCACCGCGCCGGCCAGGGTCAGCGCGGCCCGGCCGCGGCGCCAGGGGCGCAGCGCCGCGCCGGCGCCGGGGGCGTCCACCGCGCTCAGCCAGGCGGCGGCGTCCGGCGGCGGCGCGCCGTCCTGTTCACGGGCCAGCGCCAGACGGCGGTCGCGGCGATGCAGAAAGTCCGGCGTGTGCTGCTGGTCGCGGCGGTATTGCGCGTCGAAGTCCAGTAACCGGCGTACGGGCGAAAGCGGCAAAGCGGTGTCCTTGGACGTTATTTAACCGGCACGGTATAGGCGACGCCTTCTTTGGCGCAGCCGCTGCAGGCGTTGCTGTATTCGCCCAGGGTTTCGCCGTTCTTGTCCAGGCCGATCACCGGGCGGTATTCCATGGTGCACATTTGCGGCCGCGGTTCCGGGCAGGGGCGGGCGTTGTCGGGGAGGTTCGCCGGGGTATGGGCGCAGCCCGCGGCTGCCAGGATCAGCGTAAGGCCGGCGAGAGGGAAGCGAATCATGGGTGTCTCCGGGGTCGGTTGCGTGTTTTATCCTGGGTCCATGTTAAAGGTGGACCCGGGGCGGGCAAGCAAGTTCTTTAGTCGCCGGGCCGACCGTGGCAATATTTTTGACCTGATTTCCAACGGGGACACCATGAATCACGTTGATTGGCGCGCGGAAGCGGCCGCCATCTGGCGGCCCAGACAGCAACGGCTGAGACCGGTGCGGCACCTGGACCCGGTGGCGCTGGACGATCTGCTCGGCGTGGACACGCAGAAACGGAAGCTGGTGCAGAACACCGAACGCTTCCTGGCCGGCAAGCCCGCCAACCATGCGCTGCTGTGGGGCAGCCGGGGCACCGGCAAGTCGTCGCTGGTGAAAGCGCTGCTGAACGAATACGCGCCGCGCGGGCTGCGCATGATCGAGGTGGAAAAGCACGACCTGGTGGACCTGCCGGAGATCGTCGATGATCTGCGCGAGCGCGCCCAGCGTTTCGTGGTGTACTGCGACGACATTGCCTTCGAGGACGGTGAAACCCAGTACAAGCACCTGAAAAGCGTGCTGGAAGGCTCGCTGGAGCTGCCGCCGGAGAACGTCCGCCTGTACGCCACCAGTAACCGCCGCCACCTGGTGTCCGAGTACCAGGCCGACAACGAGCAGAGCCGGGTGGTGGGCCGTGAGATCCACCACGGCGACGTGGTGGAAGAGAAGATTTCCCTGTCCGACCGGTTCGGCCTGTCGCTGAGCTTTTACCCGATCAATGAAGCGCAGTATTTCCAGATCGTCGATCACCTGTTCGGCGAGGTCGCCGACCGCGACCGGCTGCACATTCTCGCCCGCCGCTTTTCCATGGAGCGCGGCGGGCGCTCCGGGCGCACCGCCCGGCAGTTCTATAATCAATTCGTGGGCGAGCTCTGATACCCGGGTGGCGGGCCGGTCTTGTGTTCGCCCCGGATCGGCGTGGCATACTACGGACCCTTTTCAGTGATTCGGTTTTGTATGGACTGCCAATTGCGGCACCACAGAATGATCAGTATGCCCGCCCACTGCCCGCGGCGGGGCCGCCGCCCCTATTTCCCGGATCCGCCCGTTGTCACGCTGAGTTGATGATTTACTGATAAGCTCGACGCGGCGTTGCCGCAACTGACAACGGATTGCCTATGAATCTTTCCATTCTGGTGCTGCTGCCCTTTCTGGGGGCCGCACTGCCGCCGCTGGCCGAACGTTTCAGGGCCTCGCGCACGCTGCTGGCGCTGAGCGCCGCGGCGTTGCCGGCCCTGGCGCTGGCTTTGATGGTGGCGCCCGCGCGACGGGTGATCGCCGGCGAAACGGTGCTCTCTTCACTGCAGTGGCTGCCCAGCCTGGGCCTGGACCTGGCGTTCCGCCTGGACGGCCTGGCGCTGATGTTCGCCATGCTGGTGCTGGGCATCGGCCTGCTGATTATTCTGTACGCGCGCTACTACCTGTCCGCCGATGAAAAAGCCGGGCGGTTTTACGCCTACCTGCTGCTCTTCATGGGCGCCATGCTGGGGGTGGTGACCAGTGACAACCTGCTGCTGCTGGTGGTGTTCTGGGAGCTCACCAGCCTCAGCTCGTTCTTGCTGATCGGTTTCTGGTCGCACAACAGCGGCGCCAGGAAGGGCGCGCGCATGGCGCTCACGGTCACCGGCCTGGGCGGCCTGGCGCTGCTCGCCGGGGTGCTGCTGATCGGCCAGGTGGTGGGCAGCTATTCCCTGGGCGAGGCGCTGGCCAGCGGCGACGCCATCCGCGCCAGCGGGCTCTACCCGCTGATTCTGTGCCTGGTGCTGCTGGGTATTTTCACCAAGAGTGCCCAGTTCCCGTTCCACTTCTGGCTGCCCCATGCCATGGCGGCGCCGACGCCGGTAAGTGCTTACTTGCACTCCGCCACCATGGTCAAGGCGGGGGTGTTTTTGCTGGCCCGCTTCTACCCGATGCTGGCGGGCACCAACCTGTGGTTCGACCTGGTCACGCTGGCCGGCATGGCGACGCTGCTGTGGGGGGCGCTGGCGGCGCTGTTCCAGCACGACCTGAAAGGGTTGCTGGCCTATTCCACCATCAGCCATCTGGGTCTGATCACCCTGCTGTTCGGCCTGAACACCGAGCTGGCGGCGGTGGCGGCGGTGTTCCACATCATCAACCACGCCACCTTCAAGGCGTCGCTGTTCATGGCCGCCGGCATCATTGATCACGAAACCGGCACCCGGGACATGCGCCGTATCAACGGCTTGTGGCGTTACATGCCGTACACCGCGGTGCTCGCCATGGTGGCCTCGGCGGCGATGGCCGGGGTGCCGTTGCTCAACGGCTTCCTGTCCAAGGAGATGTTCTTCGCCGAGACCCTGCAGTCCGACCGCCTCGGGGCCCTGAGCTGGGTGCTGCCGCTGGGCGCCACCCTGGGCGGCGTGTTGTCGGTGGCCTATTCGGCGCGCTTTATCCACGACGTCTTCTTCAACGGCGAGCCGGTGAACCTGCCCAAGTTTCCGCCCCATGAGCCGCCCCGTTACATGAAAGTGCCGGTGGAGATACTGGTGGCGTTGTGCGTGGCGGTGGGCGTGTTCCCGGCGCTCACCGTGGCCGGGCTGCTGGCGGTGGCCGGCACCGCCACGCTTGGCGGCACCCTGCCGGAATACCATCTTTCCATCTGGCACGGCTTTAACCTGCCGTTGCTGATGAGCGTCATCGCCCTGGTCGGCGGCGTGCTGGTCTACAGCCAGCGGCAGCGCCTGTTCCGGTGGCACGCGCGCCTGCCCGAGATCAACGCCAACCTGATTTTCGAGCGCGCCATGCAGGCGGTGGCGGGGTTCGCCGGGGCGTTGAGCGGGCGCTTGCGCAACGGCTCCCTGCAGACCTATGTGGCCTGGTTGCTGGCGGTGGTCTCGCTGGTGCTGCTGACGCAGCTGGGGCCGCGTTTGCTGAGCGGCGACCGGGCGCTGCTGCCCCTGGACGGGGTGGCGCTGCTGGCCGGCGCCATGTTGATCGTGGCCGCGGTGATCACCGCCATTCTGCACCGCCACCGGATGACGGCGATCATGTCGATCAGCGTGGTGGGGCTGGTGGTGTCGCTGGTGTTCGTGCGCTTCTCGGCGCCGGATCTGGCGCTCACCCAGCTTTCCGTGGAAGTGGTCACGGTGATGCTGCTGATCCTGGCGATGTACTTTCTGCCGGTGCGCACCAGCGCCGAATCCGGCGTGTTCAGAGTGTTCCGCGATCTGTTCCTGTCGGTGGTGGTCGGCGGCGGCGTCGGCGTCATGGCGTTCGCCATGATGACCAGCGACTTCAACAGCATCAGCGGCTTCTTCCTGGAGAACGCGAAGCCGGGCGGCGGTGGCACCAATGTGGTCAACGTGATCCTGGTGGACTTCCGGGGCTTCGATACCTTCGGTGAGATCACCGTGCTGGGCATCGCCGCCATGGGCATCTACGCGCTGCTCAAGGATCTCAAGCTGACCTCGCCCCGGGCGGATTCCACTGGCCGGCCCTGGGCGCGGGACGCGCACCCGCTGGTGCTGGTGACCATCTCGCGGCCGTTGCTGCCGCTGGCCCTGCTGGTGTCGGTGTACATCTTCCTGCGCGGCCATAACCTGCCCGGCGGCGGCTTTATCGCCGGCCTGGTGACGTCGGTGGCGCTGTTGCTGCAGTACGTGGCCTCCGGGGTGGGCTGGATGCACCACCGCATGCCCGGCGACTACCACCCGGTGGTGGCGCTGGGCCTGCTGCTGGCCGGGATCACCGGGGTGGCCTCCTGGTTGTTCGGCCATCCGTTCCTGACCAGCACCTTCGATTACATCCACTGGCCGCTGGTGGGCAAGTTCGAGGTGGCCAGCGCCATGCTGTTCGATACCGGTGTGTTCCTCACCGTGGTGGGCGCCACGCTGCTGATGCTGGCGAACCTGGGCAAGCTGTCGCTGTTGGACGACAAGGGCGCCGGCACCGGCGCCGGGAATGACCCTGACCAAAGCGGCCAGAGAGGAGGCGCCTGATGGAAGTGATGCTTGCGTTGATCATCGCGACGCTGGTCGGTTGCGGCGTCTATCTGACCCTGCGCGCGCGCACCTTCCCGGTGATTCTGGGCATTACGCTGCTCAGTTACGGGGTCAACCTGTTCGTGTTCGTATCCGGCCGCTTGAGCCTGAACCAGGTGCCGGTGGTGGGCATGTCCGAAAACGCCAGCGACCCCTTGCCCCAGGCGCTGGTGCTGACCGCCATCGTGATCGGTTTCGCCATGACCGCCTTTCTGGTGGTGCTGGCCCTGCGCGGCCAGGGTGAAATGAAGAGCGATCACGTGGACGGTGGCTCCGACGGGGAGGACGGCTGATGGAACATTTGATCATCGCGCCGATTCTGATCCCCGCGTTCGCGGGCATGCTGCTTTTGCTGGAGGTCCGCGAACGCCAGCGCCTGCGCCGCCTCACCGGTCTGCTGGCGACCCTGGCATTGATCCCCGTGGCGCTGGGCCTGTGGCAGCAGGCGGCCAGCGGCGATATCGGCGTGTATCAGCTGGGTGACTGGCGGGCGCCGTTCGGCATCGTGCTGGTGCTCGACCGGCTGAGTGCCCTGATGGTGCTGCTCACGGCGGTGCTGGCGCTGCCGGCGCTGATCTACGGCAGCCGTGGCGACGACCGGCGCGGCGCCAACTTCCACGCGTTGTTCCAGCTGCAGCTGATGGGCATCAACGGCGCCTTCCTGACCGGCGACCTGTTCAACCTGTTCGTGTTCTTCGAGGTGCTGTTGATCGCCTCCTACGGGCTGGCCCTGCACGGCCGTGGCCCGGCCCGGGTGAAGGGCGGCATTCACTATGTGGTGCTCAACCTGATCGGTTCGGCGCTGTTCCTGGTTGCGCTGGGGCTCGCCTACGGCACCACCGGTACGCTCAATATGGCCGACTTTGCGGTCAAAGTGAGTGAGATGGAGGGTAACAGCCTGGATCTGGCGCGCCTTTCCGGCCTGCTGATGTGGGTGGTGTTCGGCCTGAAGGCGGCGCTGTTCCCGCTCTACTTTTGGCTGCCGGCCACCTACGCCAGCGCCACGGCGCCGGTGGCGGCCTTGTTCGCGATCATGACCAAGGTGGGCATTTACGCCATCGCCCGGGTGTACGGCCTGGCGTTCAGCGGCGGCGCGCTGGCCGGGCTGGGCCGGGACCCGCTGTGGATTCTGGCGCTGATCACCCTGGGCCTGGCGGCGGTGGGCGTGCTCGGCGCCCGCCGCCTCGGCGAAATGGTGGCCTATTTGCTGGTGATGTCGGTGGGCACGCTGGTGGCCGGGCTGGCCTGGTCGTCGCCGGAGGCCTTCGGCGCCATGCTTTACTACCTGATCCACTCGACCCTGGTGTGCGGCGGCCTGTTTCTGCTGGCGGACCTGGTGTCCCGGGGGCGTGGGGAACTGGCGGACCGGCTTGAAGCGGGGCCGTCCCCCGTCGGCCGCGGGGTGCTCGGCGCGCTGTTTTTCGCCGGCGCCATCGCCGTGGTCGGCCTGCCGCCGTTATCCGGCTTTATCGGCAAGGTCGCCCTGATGCAGGCGGTGCCGGCGCCGGTCTATTGGTTGCTGTTGCTGGGCGGCGGCCTGATCGCCCTGATCGGCCTGAGCCGGGCCGGGTCGACGCTGTTCTGGCGGGCCACCGGCGACGGCGAAGAACGCAGCCTGGACGGGCCGCGCCTGGCGGCCACGGTGGCGCTGCTGGCCACCACCCCGGCGCTGGCGATCTGGGGCGAGCCGGTGCTTGAAGCCTGCCTGGCGGTGGCCGGGCAGTGGGCGCAGCCCGGCCTGTATATCGACGCGGTGCTGGGCGCCGGGGAGAGTGCGTTATGAGTCGAGTATTGCCGTTTCCGCTGTTGAGCCTGTTTCTGTGGGCCACCTGGATGCTGCTTAACGGCTTCTCCTGGGGGCACGCCCTGCTCGGTCTGGTGCTCGCGGTGGTGCTGCCGCTGGGCACCCAGTCTTTCTGGCCCAATGTGCCGCGCCTGCGCAACTTCCCCAAGCTGGTGCGGTTCGTCTTGGTGGTGCATTGGGACATTCTCACCGCCAATATGGCGGTGGCGATTCTGATCCTCGGGCCGCCCCGGCGTTTGCGGCCCGGGTTCGTGGAGCTGCCGCTGGACCTCACCGACGAGTTCGCCATCACGCTGCTCGCCAGCACCATCTCGCTGACGCCGGGCACGGTCAGTGCCGATGTCAGCGAGGACCGGCGCACCCTGCTGATCCATGCCCTCGACGTGGACGACCAAGACGCCATGATCCGGCAGATCAAGCAGCGCTATGAGCGGCCACTGAAGGAGATTTTCGAATGCTAGAGACCGCGCTGACGATTGCCTTCGGGCTGTTCGTGCTGGCCCTGCTGCTCAACCTGTACCGGTTGTTGCGCGGGCCCACGCTGCCGGACCGGGCCCTGGCCCTGGACACCATGTACATCAACACCATCGGGCTGATCGTGCTGTACGGCATTTCCTCGGACAGCAAGCTCTATTTCGAGGCCGCCATGCTGATCGCGTTGATCGGCTTCGTGAGCACCGTGGCGGTGGCCAAATACATGTTGCGTGGCGACATCATCGAGTAGGGACGACACTATGAACGAGATCGTTGAATTTCTGGTCAGTGCCTTCATTCTGGTCGGGGCGGTGTTCGCGCTGGTGGGGTCCATCGGCCTGGTGCGGCTTTCGGATTTTTATCTGCGTCTGCACGGCCCGACCAAAGCCAGCACCCTGGGCGTGGGCGGCACCATTCTCGGGTCGCTGCTGTTTTTCTCCTGGCAGGAGCGGGCGTTGCAGCTCCAGGAAGTGCTGATCGTTCTGTTCCTGTTTATCACCGCACCGGTATCGGCGCACATGCTGGCCAAGGCGGCCATGCACCGCAATCTGAAGCGCCGGGAAGATACCCGCGGCGGCCCCTGGAAGCAGTAGCCGCAAGCGGGTTTAATAGTGCTTGTTGTGCAGGAATTATGAAATTTGTAAAAGGTATTAGGACGTGGAAACTTTTTCCAAAGGCGGCCAGTCCTAATCAATAGCTACGGACCGGTACCCCCGATCCCCCAGTACCCTCACCGGTTCGTAGCTTCTGGACACCCCGGTCTCTCCCCCAGGAGGCTGGGGCGGCAAGCCTCCCTGGCAGCGCAGTCGTTCCCTTCCCCCACTTGCTGCCAGGGATTTTTTTTGCCCACTGAAAAGTGGGACTTCCCCTCTTCCTTCTTCTTGCCGTTCACTGAAGCAAGAGGCATGCCTGTTTTTGGAAATCGGTAAAAGACGTTTTATGTCAGTGGGTTACACTGAGTCGGCACGCTTTGGCCGGTGCCGCCCCTGCGCCAGAGCGGTGTCGTAAAACGTCGCCGGAGTGACGGACCCGGTCAGCCCGCCGGGTCCGGCGGCACCGCCAACCAGGTGCCGAGCTGGCGCCAGGCCTCGTCGCAGCCGCTGCCGTTGGTGGCGGAAAACAGCTGGGCGCTGAGCGGCGCCGGGTGATCGCGGACGTCCTTGAGCACCTGCAGCAGGGTGTTCTTGGCGGCGCCGTACTTGAGTTTGTCCGCCTTGGTGATCAGCAGGTGCAGCGGCATGCCGGCGCGCGCCGACCATTCCAGAATCAGACGGTCGAAATCCTTGAGCGGATGGCGGATGTCCATCAGCAGCACCAGCCCGGTGAGGCTTTGCCGGCGCGCCAGATAATCGTCCAGGTCGCGCTGCCATTGCTGGCGGGTCACCTTGTCCACCTTGGCGTAGCCGTAGCCGGGCAGGTCCACCAGGCGCCGCTCCTCGTCCAGCTCGAAGAAGTTCAGCAGCTGGGTGCGGCCCGGGGTCTTGGAGGTGCGCGCCAGGGTCCGCTGGCCGGTGAGGCGGTTGATGGCGCTGGATTTGCCGGCGTTGGAGCGGCCGGCGAAGGCCACCTCGAAACCCGCGTCCGGGGGGCACTGTTCCACGTTCTGGGCGCTTTTCAGGAAGCGGGCCTGGTGGAGAAGGCGCTGGGTCGGATCTTGGGCCATTATCGGTCTCTCAGTGAGCGCGGACAGCGAATACCCGCGCCTTTAATAAGGCATATGACGGGAGCGAACCTCTAGTATATAATGCGCGCCGTCGCGCGTTCGCCGTGCGGCCGACGTTCTACAGGTGTTTGTGTGCAAAGGCAAATTCGGCGCCGACGCCTGAGTAAGCCAGCATGTCGCCAGCTCATGGGGAGATTCACATGAAAGGTTTTGCCACGGGGCTCGCCCTCGCCATCGCTATGAGCCTGTCGGCCGGTGCCCAGGCCGAATCCGTCAAAGAGCTCTATGATCAGAGCTGCACCTACTGCCATGCCAGCGGTGCCGCCGGCGCCCCCAAAACCGGGGACCAGGCCGCCTGGAAGCCGCGCATGGACAAAGGCATGGACACGCTGGTCAAGCACGTCGAGGAGGGCTACAACGCCATGCCCCCGGGCGGCATGTGCGGCGACTGCTCCAAAGAAGATTATCGTGCTCTTATTGAATACATGACCAAGTAATCCCTGCTCTTGAAGGAAAGGCCATGAAGTGTTTCAAGCTGTTCGTGCTGTTGGCTGCCGTGGTGGCCACCCCCTTCGCCCTGGCCGAGGGCGACCCGGAAGCCGGTAAAGAGAAAGCCCAGGTATGCGCGGCCTGCCATGGCCCGGACGGCAATTCCCCCTCCGGCCAGTACCCGAGTCTGGCGGGGCAGGGCGAGCGCTACCTGATCAAGCAGCTTAAGGCCTACAAATCCGGTGAGCGCGAGAACGCCATCATGCAGGGCCAGGCCGCCAATCTGAGCGAGCAGGACATGCAGGACCTGGCCGCCTTCTTCACCGAGCAGTCCGTGAAAACCGGCCAGGTGAAGCCGGACCTGGTGGAAATGGGCGAGCGTATCTATCGCGGTGGCGACGTGGAGCAGGGCATCCCCGCCTGCGCCGGTTGTCACGGCCCCGCCGGTCAGGGCGTCGACGCCGCCGGTTTCCCGGCACTGGCCGGCCAGCAGCCCGCCTACACGGAAAGCCAGCTGAAAGCGTTCCGCGCCGTCGGCCGCGAGGACATCGGCGACATGGCCAAGCGTGACAACGATCCCCAGGCGATGATGCGCACCCTGGCGGCGAAGATGAGCGACGCCCAGATCCAGGCGGTCTCCAGCTTCGTGGCGGGTCTCTCCGCGCCGGAGCGCGACAGCGACGAATAACCCGCTGTTGATCGGCGTTCAGCGAAAAGGCAGCCTCCGGCTGCCTTTTTTGTGGCCGCCGTTCATGGGCAAGACGGCGCCAATGCGGTAATAATGCAACTTTCCGTGACCGTGGGGAGCGTTTTCGCGTTATCACGGTCCTATCTGCCACGATCAAAGTGGAACAGCCAACAACAAGGAGAACCTCATGTTGCGAACGGTTATGGCGGTACTGCTCGGCCTGACTCTGACGGCGGCGGCCTGGGCACAGGAATCCGGCGGCGAGCACGCCCGCTACGCGGAAGGGACCCACTACAAGGTTCTGGATAATCCCGGCAATGTGGACGAGCCCGGTCAGGTGGAAGTGCGCGAGTTCTTCTCCTACATCTGCCCGCATTGCTTCAGTCTGGAGCCGGTGATCGAGGACTGGCTGGAAGACAAGCCGGAGCACGTTAACTACGTCCGCTCGCCGGTGACCTTCCTGCAGAACGCGGAGCCCCTGGCCCGCGCCTACTATGTGGCGGACATCCTCGACAAGGTGGATGAGATCCACAAACCCCTGTTCGACGCCATTCACAAGCACCGGGAGCCGCTGTTCACCCCCACCGCGCTGGCCGACTTCTTCGCCAAATACGGCGTGGAAGAGGATGAGTTCAACCAGCTCTACAGCTCTTTCGGGGTGTCCACCAAGCTGCGTCAGACCGACGCGCTGGCCCGCGACTACCAGATCCGCGGCGTACCGTCCTTCGTGGTCAACGGGAAGTATCTGATTCTTCGCGACGGCCTGCGTAACAATCAGGAAATGTTCGACGTGATCGACTTCCTGGTGAAGAAGGAACGCCGCTAGCCCTTTCGGGAGTTCAAGCTGAATGCTGTTGGAGCGCGCGCGAACCGCGTACCAGTCCTGGAAAACCCGGCCCGCCGGGTTTTCCTTCGTACGCGAAGGCCACCGCCGCACCCGCCGGGTGCGCGAGGTCACCCTGCCGGATGACACCCTCAGGCTGCTGAGCTTCAACATTCAGGCGGGCATCGGCACCAGCCGGTTCCGGGAGTATTTCACCGGCAGTTGGAAGCATCTGGTGGCGCACCCGCGCAGTGTCGAGACCATCGAGCAGATCGCCGATGTGGTTCGCCATTTCGATGTGGTCGGCCTGCAGGAGGTGGATGGCGGCAGTTTGCGTTCACGCAACGTGAATCAGCTGGTGCATCTGGCGTCCCTGGCCGATTTCCCCTTCTGGCATCAGCAACTCAACCGCAACCTGGGCCGGCTGGGCCAGTTCAGCAACGGCTTTCTGAGCCGCCTGACGCCCTATTCCGTGGAGGACCACATCCTCCCCGGCCTGCCCGGGCGCGGCGTGATCCTGGTCAAGTTCGGCCACCCGGTGGAGCCGCTGGTGCTGGCGGTGGTGCACCTGGCGCTGGGCGAGAAAATGCGCAACACCCAGTTGGCCTACATCACCCGCCTGCTGTCGCCGTTTCGTTACGCCGTGGTGGTGGGTGATTTCAATTGCCGGCTGGAGCACCTGGGCAGTTCGCCGCTGGCGGAGCTGGGCCTGCGCGCCGTGGAGGGCGACCTGAACACCTTCCCGAGCTGGGCCCCGGACCGGCACATCGATCATATCCTGGCGTCCCCCGAGCTGGAGGTCAGCCACAGCCGGGTGCTCACCGACTGCCTGCTTTCCGACCATCTGCCCCTGGCCACGGAAATCCGCATCCCCGACGCGGTGCGGGCCGCCACCCTGGAGCACCGGCTGCCGCTGATCGACTGAGCGGCGCTAGGACAGTTTGATCGGCAGCGTTTCCGCGGCGCGCAGGGCCGGCGAGCGGAGAATCCTCGCCGCCAGTTCGTTCTGCCGGCGGGTGCCGGTTTTCCGGAACACCGACTTCAGCTGCCCGCGCAGCGTATCCACCGACAACGACAGACCGGCCGCCAGGGTCTTGAGGTCGCCGCCTTCGGCGATGGCCCGGGCCACGCGGGCTTCCGCCGGGGTCAGATCAAACAGCTCGGCGATCTGCCCCTCGTCCACGGCGCCTTCGTACTCGGGCGCATGAAAGTACACCAGCGCGCGACCTTCCGGCGCCAGCAGAGCGGCGCTGTTTTCCGGTGCCATCGGGCTGACCATGCACACCAGCTGGCCGCCGCCGCGCCGGGGCAGGGTGACGGCACCTCCCGGGTGGCGCCAGTCCCGGCCCGCGCCGACGATCACCTCGTTCACCAGCGCCATGAAACGCTCGCGGAGGTCCTGCCGTTTCGGTGCCAGACGCCCATGCCGACAGCTCAGCGCCTCCTCCTTGGCGATCAGCGCCTGGGCCCGGTCGCAAAGGAATGCCACCCGGCCGCCGTGGCCCAGCACCGCGTACGGCCGGTGCCCGGCCAGCCGGCCACCGCGGCTGCTCCATTCCAGTTGATGGAGATGGCGGGTCAGATCGATGGCCCGGCGCACATGGGGCACCAGTTCATTGAACCAGGCGGTGTCCTGGGCCTCGTAGGGGCCCTGTCCGCCGGTGCGCTGCACCAGCAGCTGGATGGTGTATTCATCGGTCTGGTAGACGGTACCGCAGACGCCGTGGTGGATATCCAGCTTGCGGGCCCAGTCGTTATAGAACTCGGTCTTGTAAAAACGACGCTGACGGCAGGAAAAATCCAGGTAGGTGGAGTACAGGCGGCCGGCGGGCTTCTCCTTCAGTTCCGGTCGCCAGGGGCAGGTGTTGACGAAATGATCCACGTAGTTCTGGTGGGCGCGGTCGTCGATATTGATTTTGCTGCTGGAGCGCACCGTCTCCGCCGCCTTGTCGAGCACCAGCAGGCGGGCCGACCGGGATTGGCTGACGGCGACCAGCTGCTGGAGAAAGCCGCGCCAGAGCGACTGATCCGTGGGTGTGGCGTAAAGCGTATCCAGAAGCGCCTGATGGCCCGCCCCGGTGTAAGGCAGCCTGCCCGAACCTTCCATAAAACCCCCAATGTGTTCTTGTCCCCCGCGACCAACTATGTCACAAAACAAAGCGCGCCGGCGTCGCCGCCGCGTCAACGTAACGATTGGACTACCGACCGCAAAATGCCGACACCGCGAATTACGCTGCCGTCACGGGTGGAGACGTTTTCTTGAGAGTGTTTGTCTACGGCACGCTGCTGGCCGGGGAGAGCAACCACGCCTGGCTGAAGGGCGCGTCATGTCTCGGCCGGTGGACCACGCCGCCACGCTTCACGCTGACCGATCTGGGCCCTTACCCGGTGCTGTCGTCGGGTGGCCGCACCCGCACCGCCGTGACCGGCGAGGTCTATCGGATCAGCCGCCTGATTCTGCAGCGCCTGGACGTGCTTGAGGGCTATCCGGCTGACTACCAGCGGCGCCTGATCGACACGCCCTGGGGGCGCGCCTGGGTGTACCTGCGCGCCAGCGCCCCGGCCGGGCGGCCACTGCACCATGGCGACTGGCGGCGCCGTCCGCTGGCGCATCGAGCCTTTTATCCGCTTAGGGGGAAACAACTTGGAACGGGAAGTCATACTGAGTGACGGGCGCCGGCTGGCGGCCACCGAGAAGAACGGCGCCGGCGACACCCTGGTGGTGCTGGTGCACGGCTGGTGCTGCCGGCGCGGCGACTGGCACGCCTACCTGGACAGCGCGCCGGAGACGGTGAGTTTTCTGGCGCCGGATCTTCCCGGCCATGGCGACTCCGCCGCGACCCCGGGCACCTGGACGGTGGCGGGCATGGCGCGGGATATCGCCGACCTGGTGCGTGCCCGGCGGCCAGGCCGGGTGGTGCTGGTGGGCCACTCCATGGGCGGCGCCGTGGCCCTGGAGGCGGCGGCGCTGCTGGAATCCGTGGCCGCCGTGGTGTTCGTCGACACCTTCATCATTCCCTACGGCGATCTGTCCGAGGACGACGCCGCCGGCATCGAGCGCGGCTTCCACGAGGATTTCCCGGCGGCGGTGGGCAGGCTGGTGGACGCCAACACCTCCGACGCCATGCCGGAGCACCGCAAACAGGCGCTCGGCGGCCAGATGGCCTCCGCGCCCGCCGATAAAATGCTGCCCCTGTGGGGCGACCTGTTGCGCTGGAACCCGGAGCCCGCGTTCGCCGCCGTGACCGCGCCGCTGTTCGCGATCAACGGCGAAATGATTCCGGAAGCCGCGCGCCAGCGTTGCGCCGGCCGCGTCACCGAAACGGTGCTGGCGTACCCCGGCCATTTCCCCCAGTGGGAGCAGCCGGACGCGTTCAGCCAGGCCCTTACCAAGCAGCTCGAAGCGCTGCGGCTTTAGCGGGCCCGGTGCTTCAGTAGCGCGTCTCCGCCATGCCGGAGAACTGCTTGGCCAGATAGGTGGCGTAGTTGTCGGTCATGCCGGCAAGAAAATCCAGCGCCCGCATGATGCACTGGTAGAGCCGCTCCTGTTCGTCCATGTCCGCCAGGCCGTCCGGAAAGCTGTGGCGGCCGATCAGGTCGATGATGCGCTCGTGGCGGTAGTTGCGCGTGGCGCCGCGGGCGTGGGACAGCGACGCCTCGATCAGGCCGTCCAGCAGGGCGCCCATCACCTCGAAGGCGCCGATTTCCAGCTCGATCTTGCGCGGGTGCTCGAACACCTTGCCGCGCGCCAGCTGCTTGGCGTTCTCCACCACGTCGTAGACCGCCGGTTCGCAATGGTGCAGCAGGTCGCCGTCCATGCTGCCGGCCAGCAACGGCTGGTGGTTGGCGACGAAGGCCTCGACCCCCGCCTCGATAAACCGTTCGATGATCTTGCCGCGCAGCAGCGCCGCCTTGCGGCCGTCGCGCAGCTCGGAATGGACCAGGCGGCGCACTTCGTTGTTATCCGGCAGCGCCGGTTGCAGCAGGGCGTAGACCTCGTCCCAGTGCAGCAGGTCCATCTCCAGCCCGTCTTCCAGATCAATGATCGCGTAGCAGAAGTCGTCCGCCGCCTCCATCAGGTAGGCGAGCGGATGCCGGCAATGGCGGCCGGGCGCCAGCTCCCTGAGCCCGGTGGCCGCGCACACCTCCTGGAAGGCGTCGGCCTCGGACAGGAAGGCGCTGTACTTGCCCGGCTTGAGGCCGCCCTCGGCGGCACGGGACGACAGCCAGGGGTACTTAAGGAAGGTGGCCAGGGTGGCGTAGGTCAGGCGCATGCCGTCGTCGTACTGGTGGTATTCGCTCTTGGTGAGGATGCGGAAACCCTGGGCGTTACCCTCGAAGTAGATCAGGTCGGATTGCTGTTCCGGCGTGAGCAGGTCCAGATAACGCTGGCCGCGCTCCTGGAACCAGGCGCGGATCGCCCGCTCGCCGGTGTGGCCGAACGGCGGGTTGCCGATGTCGTGGGCCAGGCAGGCCGACTGCACGATATCGCCCAGGTCGGTGGCGCCGGCGCCCTCCGGCAGGTGGCCGAGGGCCTGCAGGCGCTCGCCGGCCCGAATCCCCAGGGTGCGGCCCACGCAGGACACTTCCAGGGAGTGGGTAAGCCGGTTGTGCACGTGGTCGTTGGTGGCCAGCGGGTGCACCTGGGTTTTGCGCGCCAGGCGCCGGAAGGCGCCGGAGAAGATGATCTTGTCATGGTCACGCAGGAAGGCGGTGCGGCCGGTCTCGTCCTTGGCGTCGCGGTGTCCCAGGCGGCCCTTGTTGAGCAATTGTTCCCAGTTCATGGTTTGAGTATCCGTCCGGGGCCGGTCGTTGAAATGGTGAAGGCCGCCCCCACGCTGTGGGAAACGGCGAATGAAGTTCATCACATCTTGATGCCGCGTCTGTCAGCGTCAAGCGGAATATCGACAAGGAGCCACTATGAATTTGGACAAGCCACTTCTGATGCTGGTCACCAGCGCATCGCAGATGGGTCAGGGGCAACAGACCGGTCTGTGGCTGGAAGAGTTTGCGATCCCCTACCAGATTTTCCGCGACAACAAGGTGCCGGTGCGTGTCGCCAGCCCCACCGGCGGCAAGGTGCCGATCGATCCCCGCTCGGTGCCCGACGATGAGCAGAAAGAGCAGTGGAAGGACGCCATCGCCGAGCTGGAGGACACCCGCCCCCTGGAGGAAATCTGGGAAGACGGCTTCGTCGGGGTATTCGTGCCCGGCGGTCACGGCGCCATGTTCGACATGCCCGACAACCCGCTGGTGGCCGGCGTGCTGGAGCGTACCTGGGCCCAGGGCGGTGTAATCAGCGCGGTCTGCCACGGCCCGGCGGCGCTGGTCGGGGTGCGCGACGAAAACGGCGTGCCGCTGGTCAAGGACCGCCGTGTGAGCTGCTTCACCAACGAAGAGGAGCGCGAAGTGGGCCTCGACGAGGTGATGCCGTTCCTGCTGGAAAGCCGTCTCCAGGAGCTGGGCGCGGAGATCCACAACAAGGGCAAGTTCGAGCCCCAGGTGGTCACCGACGGGCGCCTGGTCACCGGTCAGAACCCGCCGTCCAGCGAAGTGACCGCGAAAGCGGTGGTGGACGCGCTATACTCGGACTAGGCGCACCGCCGGGCCGGCGGGCCTGAGTGCCCGCCGGCGTTACCGCCCTTTGATAAGGAGAAGGTCCATGAGTCTTTTCGACTACAAGGCACGCACGCTCAACGGCGAGGAAAAGCCCCTCTCCGACTACAAGGGCAAGGTTCTGCTGGTGGTGAACACCGCCAGCAAGTGCGGCTTCACGCCGCAATACGAAGGGCTGCAGAAGCTGTACGCCAACTTCGCCGACCGGGGGCTGGAAGTACTGGGTTTCCCCTGCAACCAGTTCGGCCGCCAGGAGCCCGGCGAGGCCGAGGAAATCGGCGCCTTCTGCGAGAAGAATTACGGCGTCTCGTTCCCGATGTTCGAAAAAGTGGACGTCAACGGCGACAACGCCCATCCGGTGTTCAAGTTTCTGAAATCGGAATCGCCGGGCCTGCTGGGCACCGAGGCGATCAAATGGAACTTCACCAAGTTTCTGGTCGATCGCGACGGCAACGTGGTCAAGCGCTACGCGCCGAAAGACAAGCCGGAAAAGCTCGCCGACGACATCGAAGCGCTGCTCTGAGGCCCGTCAGGCGGGCAGCACCGCGTAGTAGATAGCGTAGAAATGGCAGACACTGCCGCCCACCACGAACAGATGCCAGATGGCGTGGTTGTACGGCAGCCGGTCGGCCAGATAAAACACCACGCCGGCGGTATAGGTGATGCCGCCGGCGAGCAGCAGCCAGAAGCCCAACGGGCTGACCGTGTCCATCAGCTCCCCGGACGCGAACATCACCAGCCAGCCCATGGCCAGATAAATCCCCACCCGGGCCAGTTTGTAGCGGTTACCGAAACGCAGCTTCAGAACGATACCGGTGAACGCCAGCCCCCAGATCACGCCGAACAGGGTCCAGCCCACGGTGCCGCGCATATTGACCAGCAGAAACGGCGTATAGGTGCCCGCGATCAACGCGAAAATCGCGCAGTGATCCAGCATCTTGTAGAGCGCCCGCCAATGCGGGCGCCGGCTGCCGTGGTAGAGCATGCTGGCGCCGTACAGCAGCGCCAGGCTGGCGCCGAACACGCTGAAGGAAACGATTTTCCAGGGGTCGCCCTGGACGCTGGCCGACGCCACCAGTACCGCGGTGCCGGCGATGCTCAGCAGCAGGCCGATGGCATGGGTGAGGCTGTTGATCACCTCTTCGATCAGAGGGTAGTCCGGCTGACCCGGCTCGGAAGACGCGGAGGGTGTAGAAGGTGTCGTCATACACGTTCCTTGAGTGTTAACCCGCCGTTCACTGAAAACGCGCATCATGAGCGCTGGCTTTGCGGCTTGCAAAGCGCGGATAAAGGTTCGATTGCACCAAGCTATGACGAGTATATCGAAAATGAGTTCGCGGTTCCGACCCCAAGGGCTTAGCGTGAAGGTATTGGAGTCAATCCGGACATTCCCGCAAAGGAGAGCACCATGATTGAACACAGCAAAGAAGTCTCCCAGGAGCTGAGTAAACTGCTCGCGGAGAGTTATACCCTGTATTTGAAAACCCACAATTACCACTGGAACGTCACCGGCCCGATGTTCCACAGCCTGCACCTGCTGTTCGAACAGCAGTACACCGAGCTGGCGACGGCGGTGGACACCATCGCGGAGCGCATTCGCGCCCTGGGCGATAAAGCGCCGGGCAGCTACGCGGCCTTCGCCCGTCTGTCTTCCGTGAAGGACGCCGAGGGCGAGCCGGACGCCACGGAAATGCTGAAGACGCTGACCGCGGACCATCGCATCGTGGCGGAGCGCGCCAACAAGGTGCTCAAGCTGGCCGCCGGCCATGAGGACGAAGGCACCGCGGCAATCGCCAGCGAGCGTATCGAGATCCACGAGAAGGCCGCCTGGATGCTGTCCGCCCACCTGGGCGATTGATAGCGAAGGGCTATTCGCTATATAGAAACTATCCGTTTTATTGATGAGGGCGCGGTGGCTACCATGCTCTCATCATTCAGCCACATTCCGATGCACCGAACAGGAGGAAGCATTTAATGTTGGAGAATCGTGAAGGCGAAAAAGTACCTGAAGTTACGTTCCGTACCCGCGAAGGGAACGAGTGGAAAGACGTTACCACTGATGATCTGTTCGCCGGCAAAAACGTAGTGGTGTTCGCCCTCCCCGGCGCGTTCACGCCGACCTGTTCGTCCACGCATCTGCCGCGTTACAACGAACTGGCGCCGGTGTTCAAAGCCAACGGCATTGACGAAATCATCTGTCTGTCGGTGAACGACGGCTTCGTGATGAACGCCTGGGCCGGTGATCAGGACGCCAACAACATCCGTTTCATTCCGGATGGCAACGGCGAGTTCAGCGAAAAGATGGGCATGCTGGTCGGCAAGCAGGATCTGGGTTTCGGTCCGCGCAGCTGGCGCTATTCCATGCTGGTGAAGGACGGCGTGATCGAGAAGATGTTCATTGAGCCGGAGAAGCCCGGCGACCCGTTCGAAGTGTCCGACGCCGACACCATGCTGACCCACATCAACGGTGAAGCGTCCCTGCCCCAACGGGTGACCATCTTCACCAAGCCGGGCTGCCCGCACTGTGCCCGCGCCAAGCGCGAACTGCGCGACGCCGGCTTCAAGTTCGAGGAAATCGAACTGGGCAACCGTGGCCTGAGCTACAGCACCCTGGCCGCCGTCACCGGCGCCGGCACCACGCCGCAGGTGTACATCGAAGGCCAGCGTATCGGTGGCGCCGACGAGCTGACCGACTGGCTCAAAGCCACCGCCTGAAACCCATTACGCGCTCACCGTAATGCTCAACCCCGGGCAAAAGGATGTGCCCACGGGCGCGGGTTCGCCCCGCGCCATGATCTTCCCCAACTGGCCGGCTCCCCGCCGGCCTTTTTTATGCGTGGCCGCCGCGGTCTCCGGGCGGGCCACCCGCGGATTAAAAAATGGCACAACCGGCCCTGGAGTGTTCCGGGTGCGCTGGCCCATATTGACGGTCATTACTCAAGGTTCCAGTGAGGCGTCGTCGAGGCGCCGCTCACCGCGACAGGGAAGATGATTGCTATGAACGCCAAAGCCCCGATTTCCCCGAACGAGCCGCGCCGCACCAACGGCAGCGACATTCAGCCCCGGCGTATGGATTTCCAGTTCGACCCGGACATGCCGCGCTACTGGTTCGCCGGCGACCAGTTCAAGACCATCCTGCTGACCGCGTTGTCCTGTACCTTCCCGGAAGGCGAGCGCTTCTTCGTGCGCTCGGTGCGCCACTACCAGAAACGGATCACCGACCCGGATCTGCGCGAGCGGGTGAAAGGGTTCATCGGCCAGGAGGCGCACCACGGTAACGAACACGAACAGTTCAACGCCTTCATGGAGAGCAAGGGCGTGCCCACTCAAAAGGTGCACGATTATGTTCATGAAGGCATGAAGTGGATCGCCAAGAAGTTTTCTCCGGAGCGGCAGCTCGCCAAGACCTGTGCCCTGGAGCATTTCACCGCCATGCTCGCCGAGCTGATGCTTGAGGAGCCCGAGTTCCTGGAAGGCATGGACGAGCGCATGCTGCCGCTGTGGCTGTGGCACGCCATCGAGGAAAGCGAGCACAAGGCGGTGGCGTTCGACGTCTATGCCGATCAGGTGGGCAGCTACTGGGTGCGCACGTCGGAGATGGCGCTGACCACGGTGGAATTCATCGGCTTCACCATCTTCCACTACATCCAGCTGCGCCAGGGCATGGACGACAAGCGTGATTTGCGCTCGGTGGGCAACGGCCTGAACTGGCTGCTCGGCCGCCCGGGCTGGCTGCGCCGGCTGGGTCGTTCCTACGCCGCTTACTACAAGCCGTCGTTCCACCCGGAAAAGAAAGACAGCCGCGCGGTGCGCGAGCGCGCCCTGGCACGGCTGGCCGAGATGCTGGACCGGCCGGAGCTGGCGCCCCGCTAACGCTCCGTTCAGTCGCGCAGTATCCGCGGCCGGGGAATCTCCTGGTCGCGGAACAGCGCGGTGACCCGCAACACCACGTCACTCTGGAACGCTTTTTCGTAGCGCACGTCCAGCACATAGGCCTTGGAGCGGAACCGCACCGCCAGGGCGTTGCCGATTTCCACCTCTTCAATGGCGAAGGTCACCGGCTTTTTCAAATAGGCGTAGCGGCTGGTGACGATCACTTCCTCGATAATGCCGCGCACCTGTTCCAGGTCCGCCTGCACCGACACATGGAAGTCGGTGACCACCATCATGTCCAGCTCGCCGGCGTTGCCGGAGGCCACCACGTCGGTGATGAAACGGGCGTTGGGAATCGTCACCAGGTTGTCGTCCAGCGTCTGCACGCGCACCGCGCGCAGGCCGATGGCGACGATCTCGCCGTAGGTGTCGCCGAAGCTGATCCGGTCACCGACCTGGAACGGCCGGTCGAACAGCAACAGCAGGCCGGCCACCAGCGACGCCGCCACGTCCTTGAGCGCGAAGCCCAGCGCCACCGCGATCGAGCCCGCCGCCGCCAGGATGAATTCCCGCGGCGGGTTGAGCACCCCGACGATCAGCGCGCCGGTGCCCAGGGTGTAGATCAGAAAGCCGATCAGCGTGGTGATCTGCAGGATCAGAAAGCGGCGTGCCGGCACCTTGTCCATCAGCGAGCCGCTGACTTTCTGAATGCCCCAGTTCAGCGCCCACAGGCAGAAGCCGCCGGCCACCAGCAAAAGAATGGCGTAGGCGTTGAACAGGTCCACCACCACCGCCAGGTCCGTGACAATATCGCCGCTTTCATTCATGGAGCAGATTCTTCCTGGTCAGATGGTTGATCACGGTGTGGTACCAGAGCGGCACCAGCCGGTACCGGCCGTCGTCGCTCTGGCGGATAAAGCCGGCGTCGAAGCCCGCCTTCAGGGCGTAACGCACCACGTTTTCCGGCAGGTCGGTGGCGGCCACGATCTCCCCGCTGGACAGGTTTTCGTGGGTGGCGATGGCGGCGTACACGAACAGCAGATTCTCGCCGGCCTTTTCCACCGCGGTGCCCTGCGGTTTGGCGGGCAGCCCCACCAGCACCTGGCGACGGGTCACCTTCACCGAGCTCAGCCACAGCCTCAGCGCCGCCATCGGGTTACCCCGGCAGGCGTCCCACAGCAGGCTGAAGTAGCGCTGCTCGGCGTTGCGCACATTGCCCGCCTCCGGTCCCCGGGAGGACAGCAGCACCTCGTCGTAACGCAGGGTCTGGCCGGAAAGATGATGCCGCGACAGAATCAGGGAGCGAATCTCGCTCTGCCCCCAGCGCTTCACCCGCACCACATTGCGGAACTGATACTCCCGGCCGAACACATTGCACAGGTACGCCCAGCTCTGGTTGTTGAGCAGCACCAGCCAGAACAGATTGTCCAGGCGCGCGTTGGTCAAACGCAGCAGCGTGCGCCAGCCTTCCAGACCGCCGATCCGGGCGAGGAAGAAATTCTGCGCTTCATCCAATACCAAAAGGGTGGGGCGGCGCTGCTCATCGTTCTTCACCAGGCTGGCGGGGCCCTCCTCGAGAGACTCGTCCAGGGCCTCGGCGACCAGGGCGATGACGTCCTCCGGGGCCAGGGTCTTGGGCGGCACCGCCACGGACACCACCCGCAGGCCCTCGTCGTTTTTCTCCAGGGCGCGGGTCAGGCGGCGCGCCGCCATGCTTTTGCCGCTGCCTTTCTCGCCGGCCACCAGCAGGGTGTTCTCGTCGGTTTTGTCCTCGCGCCAGCGTTGAATCGCCTTTTCCATGGCGTCGGTGAGCCCGGTATCGATAAAGGGCGCCGGCTCGTCGTCGGGCAGGCCGGCGTCGAACCACTGCTGGTACTCGCGGGCGGGCCGGGTGTCGTCTTCGGCCTTGTCGTCCTCGTCGCCGCTTTGCGCGCGCATCCGGAACCAGCGCGCCTTGAGGCGCAGGTACCAGTCGGCGCCGGCCAGCAGCTGGTCCAGGTAACGGAACACGAAGTACACCAGAGCCACCGGGAGCAGCAAGGGCGCGGTCCAGGAGAACAGCCGCTGACTAAGCAGGCGCGCCGCCAGGGGGTCGAGCCGCGACGGCAGAATGCTCTGCAGGCACACCAGGTAGTCCTCGCCGCGCTGCGTCAGCAGGCGGCCGATGGCGGCGTACAGCGCCACCCCCAGCAGCAGCCCGCTGAAATCGTGCAGCAGGCCGCCGCCGAGCAGTTGGTCCACCGCCAGGAACAGCGCCCAGGGCAGCGTCAGCCAGACCGCCACGCGGCGCGCCCGTTCGCCGGCCTGGTTGGCCTGTTCGCCGTTCAGGTAGGTGCCGGCGCCCTGGGCCACGCGCAGCACCAGCCATTCGCCGATCAGCCAGGTGAGCCCGAACACCACGTACAGCCGGGCCAGCGGCAGTAGCCACAGCAGCAAGCGGGTGGAGGGCGCCTGCAGCGCCGGTTCCACCAGGTCGAGGGCGAACCAGGGAATCAGCCACGGCAGCAGCGGCGCCAGCCCCGCCACCAGTCGGCTGAGGTTCCACAGCCAGCGGCGCCCGCCGCTGGCTTCCATGACGCGTGCGTGCAGCGACAGCAGGGCGCTTTTGCCGCGCCGGCTGAAATGGATCAGCACCGCGAACAGGGCGATACCCAGCAGCAGCGCCAGGGCGTTGCTGAGCAGCGGCAGATAGCGGCGCATCTCGCCGTTCAGGCGCCCCTCCTGGAAGGTGAGCTGGAACGCCTGATAGAGACGGTCCACGGCCAGCCCGGTTTCCAGATCAATCACCGTCAGCGCGGCGTCGAGCCCGCCGCCCCCGGTCAACAGCGACAGGCCGCCGGCCTGATCCCATAAAGCGGCGCGCAGCGCCAGCACCTGGCGTTGCGCCTCGGCGCTTTGCCGGCGCCAGAGCATCTCCTGGGCCGGTTCCGCCGCGCTCAGCCAGGGCGGGGTGCCCGGGCGCCGGGCCAGCCGGTCCAGCGCGGTGAAGGCGGCGGCCGGGTCCCGGCGCAGCAGCGGGGTCAGGGCGATCAGGCCGGCCAGGCGCTCGCGCAGATAATCGTCGGAGCCGCCCTCGGCCGGGGCGCCGGCCAGGTTCTGATAGAGCTCGTGCCAGGTGGTCAGGGCGCGCCGCTGTTCGTCGGCCAGCTCAAACCATTGCAGCCGTTTCGCCCGGCGTTGTTCGGTGAGCCGCAGGGTTCGTTCGCGCACCCCTTTGTACTCCGGGGCCAGGGCGTCGCAGCCGGGCACCACGGCGGCGGGCGCCCGCGACGGCGGCGGCGCGCTGCCGGTGGGGGCGGCGCCGAGCGCGTCGGTGAGCGCCGCCGGCGCCACCGGTTCCCCGGCCAGGGCCGCGTCCAGGTGCTCAAGATGCGTCTCCAGCCGCTGGTTGCCTTCGCGCCACTGGTTGAGCGCGGCCTGTTCGCGCTGGCACTGGGCGTCGCTGGCGGCAAGGGCCGGACCGGTAAGCCATAACGCCACAAGGACGAAATAAAACCGGTGCCGCCGCGAAAACCCCATGGTCTGTTCCTTTTTAATGGTTTCGCGCCATTGTAGGGACGCTGTGAGCGGGCGTCATCCGCGCCGCGGCGGTGTATAGTCGGGGTACGGACGTGATGATCGCGGCGGTGACAAGGAGATTGGCAAATGGCTTCGTTAGTGGTCAGGGATCTGATGGTGCGGCACCCGCCCTCTCTGGTGGCGGGCACCGAAATGACGTCGGTGGTGGCGACACTGTTGAACGGGCGCTATACCGGCTTGCCGGTGATCGACGGCGATCACCGGGTGATCGGTTTCGTCTCCGAGCAGGACTGCCTGCGCCATTTGCTGGTGTCCAGCTATCACCAGGAAGGGTCACTGCGGGTGGAAGAGCTGATGCACGATCAGCCGCTCACCGTGCGCGAGGACGATTCGGTGGTCGACGTGGCCGGGCTGATGGTCAAGCAGAAGCCGAAAATCTACCCGGTGCTGGACAGCGGCGACCGGCTGGTGGGCCTGCTGACCCGCCGGGCGGTGCTGCAGGCGCTGAACGACAGCCGCCGCGGCGATTGACCGCCGGCTGCTGGTCCGCCAGCCGCTGGGACGCCAGCCGCTACATACAAGTTTGCCGGCGTCCGCGTCGCTAGTGTTTGAGGTAGTGTGAACAGGCCCTAAAACAACAAGAGGAGTGTTGTCATGCGTGATCTGTCGACTTTTCTACATGATTACGGCGACAGCCATCGCCACCCGGTGAACCAGTGGGTGCATATTTTTTGTGTGCCGGCGATTTTCGTCTCCACGCTGGGGCTGTTCTGGCTGATTCCGGTCGGCCAGTGGCTGGGCCTGGAAGGCGCGGCGGCCTACTGGGTCAACGGCGGCACCCTGCTGGCGGTGCTTTGCATGCCGTTCTACCTGCGGCTTTCCATGGGGGTGTCCCTGCTGATGCTGGGCTGGCTGGCGGTGTCCATCGCGGTGGTCACGCTGGTCGACCGCAGTGCCCTGTCGCTGGGCTGGAGCGCGCTGGTGCTGTGGCTGGTGGCCTGGGCGGTGCAGGTCTGGGGCCACAAGGTGGAAGGCAAGAAGCCGTCGTTCACCGACGACCTGGTGTTCCTGCTGGTGGGCCCGGTGTTCGTCAGCCTGGAGCTGGCCTACAAGCTGGGGCTCAGCCGCACCCCGGGCCACGGCCGCCCGTCCTGAACCGGGCGCCGAATGGCGGACGCTGAAGCGCGCCCCCGCTCGCCCCTTTTCCTTTGGGAAGGGGGCTGGTGCATGCTGGCGCCGCATCTGCATAACCGGCCGCACAGCCATGTGGCGGCGTCGCTGCTGGTGAGCCTGGGCCGTGAGCCGATTCGCGTGCAGCTGGCCGGCCACTGGATCACCGCCGAGGCGGTCTGGGCGGCGCCGGATGTGGACCAGGCGCTGGACAGCGACGGTCCGGTGGCGGTGCTGCACCTGGACCCGGACCACCGTGCCTGGCGGGCGCTGCGGTTGCAGGGCCCGGGCGGTGAGTTTCCGCTGGCCGAACATCCCCGTTTCCGCGCCTGCCTGAACGAGCTGGCGGCGTCGCCGTCCGCCGCCGCGGCGTTGGCGGCGCGCGCCACCCTGGAAGCCGGTGAACCCCGTCCGCTGGATCCGCGCGTGGTGCTCGCCTGCCGCGCCCTGCGCCGGGGTGACGACGCCGCCGGCCTGGGCGGCGCCGCCCTGGCCGAGGCGGTGGGGTTGTCCGAATCCCGGTTCCGGCACCTTTTCCGCGAAGAACTGGGCGTCAATCTGAAGCGCTTCCAGCTGCATCTCAAGTGCCAGCGGGCGCTCACTCTGTGGCGTGACGGCATGAGCCTCACGGATCTGGCGCTGGCCGCCGGCTTCTACGATCAGCCGCATCTCAATCGCACCCTCCGTGCCATGTTCGACACCCTGCCTTCCCGCTATGCTAGAGCCTTCCCCATTCAGGTGGAGCATCTCGACGAGCCCCGCCTTCACGATCAATAAAAACCGGGAGTTATCATGGAGTACCAGCACATCCGCACCGAGCTGGCGGACAATATTCTCACCGTCACCCTGAACCGCCCTGACCGCATGAACGCCTTCACCCTGCGCATGAAAGACGAACTGGTGCATGTGTTCGGCGAGGCGGACCGCGACAACCAGGTGCGCGCGGTGGTGGTCACCGGCGCCGGGCGGGCGTTCTGTGCCGGCATGGAGATGCAGCCCGAGGACGGCGGCCATGTGTTCGGTTACGACGATGCCGAGGGCGAGGAGCCGCCGGTGGACACCATCCGTGATTCCGGCGGCGAGGTGTCGCTGGCGATCTTCAATTGCCGCAAGCCGGTGATCGGCGCGCTCAACGGCGCCGCCGTGGGCGTCGGCATCACCATGACCCTGCCGATGGATTTCCGCCTCGCCGCCGAGGGCGCCAAGATCGGTTTCGTCTTCACCCAGCGCGGCCTGACGCCGGAGGCGTGCTCCACCTGGTTCCTGCCCCGCGCGGTGGGCATGCAGAAAGCGCTGGAGTGGGTCTACAGCGGCGACATCTTCCTCGCCGAGGAAGGCCTGGAAGCGGGCCTGTTCCGCAGCCTGCACGGCAAGGAAGAGGTGCTCGACGCCGCCCTGACGCTGGCCCGCAAGCTGATCGCCAAAAGCTCACCGGTATCGGTGGCGCTGGCCAAGCAGATGCTGTGGCGTAACCCCACCTTCGACCATCCGATGCAGGCCCACGCGGTGGAGTCGAGAATGATCTACCGCGCCAATGAGTTCTGGGACGGCAAGGACGGCTTCACCGCCTTTTTGGAAAAACGGGACCCGGTGTTCGATACCGATCTCAACCATGTGCCCGCGGAGTTTAATTTCTGGCCCGAACCGCCGTTGAAATAACCCGCTAAAAAATCGAAGACCCAGCGAGGACACCATGAAAAAAGAGACCATAGCGATTCACGGCGGGTTCGCCGGTGATCCGGAAACCCACGCCGTGGCGGTGCCGATCTATCAGACCACCAGCTACTACTTCGACGACACCCAGCACGGCGCGGACCTGTTCGACCTGAAAGTGCCGGGCAACATCTACACGCGCATCATGAACCCGACCAACGCGGTGCTCGAAGAGCGCGTCGCCCAACTGGAAGGCGGCATCGGCGCCCTGGCGATGGCCTCGGGCATGGCCGCCACCACCGCGGCGATCCAGACCCTGGCCCGCGCCGGCGACAACATCGTCTCGGTGAGCCAGCTCTACGGCGGCACCTACAACCTGTTCGCCCACACCCTGCCGACCATGGGCATCGACGTGCGCATGGCGGACGGCCGCGATACGGCGGCCATGGCCGCGGCCATCGACGAGCGCACCAAAGCGGTGTTCTGCGAGTCGATCGGCAACCCGGCCGGCAACATCGTCGACCTGGCGGCGCTGGCCAAGGTGGCCCACGACGCCGGGGTGCCGCTGATCGTCGACAACACCGTGGCCACGCCGGCACTGTGCCGGCCGTTCGAGCACGGCGCGGACATCGTGGTGCATTCCCTGACCAAGTACATGGGCGGCCACGGCACCACCGTGGGCGGCGCCATCGTCGATTCCGGGCGTTTCCCGTGGAAGGACAACCCGCGCTTCCCGCAATTCAACGAGCCGGACCCCAGCTATCACGGCGTGATCTATTCCGAAGCCATGGGCGAGGCGGCGTTCATCGGCCGTGCCCGGGTGGTGCCGTTGCGCAACATGGGCGCCGCTCTGTCGCCGATGAACGCCTTCCTCATCCTCCAGGGTATCGAGACCCTGGGCCTGCGCATGGAGCGGCATTGCGAGAACGGCCTGGCGGTGGCCCGCTACCTGCGGGATCACAAGAAAGTGGCCTGGGTAAACTTCGCCGGCCTGGACAGCGACCAGGACTATCAACTGGCGCAGCGTTATATGGACGGCGGCGTGCCCGCGTCGATTCTCAGCTTCGGCATTGAAGGCGGCCGCGACGCGGGGGCCCGGTTCATCGATGCGTTGCTGCTGATCAAGCGTCTGGTGAACATCGGCGATGCCAAGTCGCTGGCCTGTCACCCGGCCACCACCACCCACCGGCAGTTGGACGAGGCGGAGCTCAAGACCGCCGGCGTCAGCGCCGACCTGGTGCGTCTGTCCGTGGGCATTGAGCACATCGACGACATCCTCGCCGACATCGAACAGGCGCTGGCCGCCGTTTAGTCGGGGCGCGCCTCCCGGAAGCGGGCCGGTGTGCTGCCGGTCCAGCGCTTGAACGCCTTGGCGAAGGCGCTCTCATCGGAAAAACCCAGATCCTCCGCGATCCGGCCGGTGCGGGCGCCGTTCGCCAGGGCCTGTTCGGCCAGATCCTGCAGTAAGGTATCCCGCAACAGCTTGAAGCTGGTGCCTTCGTCCGCCAGCTTGCGGATCAGATGGCGCCCGCTCATGCCCAGTTCCCCGGCGATGCGCTCCTTGCCCCAGCGTGGGTGATCGCGGATCAGGGTGCTGACGCGGGCGCCCAGGGACTGGCTGTCCAGGCGCGTCAGCAGCTCGTCGGCCAGGCCGCGCAGGTGGCGGCACAGGGCCGGGTTGGCGTGGATCAACGGCAGAGCCAGTTGATCGCTGGCGAACACCAGGGCGTTGTCGGCGCGGTTGAAATGCACCGGCAGCCCCAGTTTGTCCTGGTACCGCTCGGGTTGAGCCTGGGCCGCATGGCGGAACGTCAGGTGGTCCGGGCGGAAGGCATCGCCGGTGCTCCACCGGGTCAGATGAATCAGGCTGGCCATGACCGCTTCCACCCGCGTGGTGCGCCGTGTCCGGTAGACCGGCTCATAGCGCACCTCGCAGAAGCGCGGGCCGCGCGCCACCTGGAAGGCGCCGCCCTCGCCGACGATCGGGTGGTAATCGATCAGCGATTCCACCGCCTCGTCCAGCGTCTCGCAGCTCATCAGAATCATGCCGGCGGTATCCAGGTGCCCGACCTGCAGCGCCAGGCCCAGATCCACGCCCACCAGCGGATCGCCGGCGCCCTCGCAGAACGCCTCCCAGAGCCGGTCCTGGCTGGCCAGGTCGACCCGCTCGCGACGGTCGAGGCGTGCCACCAGGTCGCCGGGCAGGGCCAGCCCCAGGCGCTGGGCGGCCTGTATGATGGCTTGCGAGAAGTGCACCGTGACGGTGGGGCTGTGGCTCATCGAAAAGTCCTGGATGGAAAGGTCCTGAATTAACCGTACTCGGGTCGCGAATCAGCCGTGCCGGGCCAGGCTCGCCCGGTTAGGGTCTTAAACCATACTGAAATAATAACAAGCAGGCGTTACCCATGTACGCAGTGATCGGCGCCGGCCCCATGGGCCTGGCCACGGCAAGAAACCTCAGTAAACAGGGTCTGCCCTTCGTCGGCTATGAGTTGAACGGCGACGTGGGCGGTTTGTGGGACATCGATAACCCCCACAGCACCATGTACGAAACCGCGCATCTGATCTCCTCGAAGCGGATGACCGAGTTCCGCGAATTCCCCATGGACGAGCGGGTGGCCACCTACCCGCATCACGCGGAGCTGAAGCGCTACTTTCAGGATTACGCCCGGCATTTCGGTCTCTACGAGCATTACCGGTTCAACACCCGGGTGCTGTCGGTGACGCCGGAAGGCGAGGGCTGGCGCGTTACCGTGGAACGGGACGGCGAGCAGAGCAGCCGCTGGTTCGACGGCGTGCTGATCGCCAGCGGCACCCTGCATACCCCGAACCTGCCGGCGCTGCCCGGCCACTTCGACGGCGAGATACGGCACGCCCGGGAGTACCGCGACCCGTCCCTGTTCCGCGACAAGCGGGTGCTGATCGTCGGCTGCGGCAACTCCGCCTGCGACATGGCGGTGGACGCGGTGCACCAGGCGAAAAGCGTGGATCTGTCGGTGCGCCGGGGTTACTACTTCCTGCCCAAGTTCATCGGCGGCCGGCCATCGGATTCCATCGGCGGCAAGATCAAGCTGCCGCGCCGCCTGAAGCAGTGGCTGGACGCCCGGCTGATCCGCATGATCATCGGCCGACCCAGCGACTACGGCCTGCCGGACCCGGACTACCGGCTGTACGAGGCGCACCCGGTGATCAACTCCCTGGTGCTGCATCACCTCGGCCACGGCGACATCACCCCGCGCACCGACATCGCCGACATGCAGGGCCGCACCGTCACCTTCACCGACGGCGGCCGCGCCGACTACGACCTGATCCTGCTCGCCACCGGCTACAAGCTGGATTACCCCTTTATCGACAGCGACCTGCTCAACTGGCAGGGCGACGCGCCGCGCCTGTATCTGAACGTGTTCCACCCGCACTACGACAACCTGTTCATGATGGGCATGATCGAGGCCGCCGGTCTGGGCTGGGAGGGCCGCAACGAACAGGCCGAGCTGGTGGCGCTGTATCTCAAGCGCCGCGCCGAGGGCCATGCCGCCGCCGCGCGCCTGGAGAACACCAAGCGCGAGCGCGCCGGGGAATCCCTGGACGGCGGCTATCGTTATCTGAAGCTGTCGCGCATGGCCTATTACGTGCACAAGGACAGCTACCGGGCCGAAGTGGCCCGTCAGCGCCGGGCACTGCAAGAACAATAACCAGGAGGCGACGTATGTCCCCCGATAACCCGATTGATTTCAGCACCGGCAGTCTGGTCGTGCTCAATGTGATCCTCGCTCTGATGATGTTCGGGGTTTCCCTGACCCTGCGTGGCGAGGATTTCCGGCGCGTGCTGCGTATGCCGGAAGCGCCGGCGGCGGGGCTGCTGGCGCAGTTCGTATTGCTGCCGGCGCTGACCTGCGTGATCACCTGGTTTCTCGACGTGGAGCCGGAGCTGGCGCTGGGCATGATCCTGGTGGCCTCCTGCCCGGGCGGCACCTTTTCCAACATCATGACCTGGCTGGCGCGGGCCAATGTGGCGGTGTCCGTCAGCATGACGGCGGTGTCCAGCCTGGCCGCCACCGTGCTCACGCCGCTGAATTTCGCGCTCTACGGCTGGCTGAACCCCAACACCCGGGCGATGGTCACCGAGATCGCGCTCGACCCCTGGAACATCCTGCTGCTGGTGGCGCTGGTGCTGGCGTTGCCCCTGGTGCTGGGCATGCTGGCCGGCCGTCACTTTCCACGCTTCGCCGAGCGTGCCCAGAAGCCCATGCGCGTGATCACGCTGCTGGTGCTGTTCGCCTTCGTGGGCCTGGCGTTCGGTAAGAACATGGATGTGTTCCTGGAAAACGCGGACCGTATCGTGGCGCTGGTGATCGGCCAGAACGCCCTGGCACTGGGCGTCGGCGCCCTGGCCGGGCTGCTGGTGGGCCTCAACCGTGCCGACCGGCGCGCGGTCACCATGGAGGTGGGCATCCAGAACTCCGGTCTCGGGCTGGCGATTCTGTTCACCTTCTTCCCGCAGGCCGCGGGCATGATTCTGATCGCCGGCTTCTGGGGCGTCTGGCATCTGGTCAGCGGCCTGGCGCTGGCGCTGATCTGGTCGCGTTCCGCCGAGCCGGTGGCCAAGGAGGGCCTATGAGCCGGGTACTGATCACCGGCGCCGGCGGTTATATCGGGCGCCTGCTCGGCGAGCGGCTGGCCGAGGGCCACACCGTGCTGGGGCTGGATGTGCGGGTGCCGCCGGGGCTGCCGTTTGACTGCCGGGAAGGGGATATCCGCGACCCCGCACTGGGCGAGCTGCTGCGCGAGCAGCGCATCGATACCGTGGTCCACCTGGCCGCCGTGCTGGAGGACTCCGGCGACCGGGCCCGGGATTACGACATCGACGTGAACGGCACCCGCAATGTGCTCGACGCCTGTCTGAGCGCCGGGGTCGGCCAGCTTATCGTCACCAGCTCCGGCGCCGCCTACGGCTACCACCCGGACAACCCGGCCTGGCTGGACGAGCAGGACCCGCTGCGCGGCAATCCGGAATTCGCCTATTCCGACCACAAGCGTCTGGTGGAGGAGATGCTGGCGGACTACCGGCAACGCCATCCGGCGCTGCGGCAGTTGATTCTGCGCCCCGGCACCGTGCTCGGCGAGGGCACCCGCAACCAGATCACCGCGCTGTTCGAGCGCAAGCGGATACTGGCCATCGCCGGCGCGGACTCGCCGTTCGTGTTCATCTGGGACCGGGACGTGGTGGGCGCCATCGTGCGCGGCGTGGAGACCGGCGCCGAGGGCGTCTACAACCTGGCCGGCGACGGCGCCCTGGGCGTGCGCCAGGTGGCGGCGATGCTCGACAAGCCGGTGCTGGTGCTGCCGGCCGGCCTGTTGCGCGCTGCCCTGGGGCTGGGACACCGGCTGGGGCTGACGCCGCACACGCCGGACAAGCTGAATTTTCTCCGCTACCGGCCGGTGCTCAGCAACCGGCGCTTGAAAGAGGAGTTCGGTTACCGGCCGGAAAAGACCTCCGAGCAGGTGTTCCGCCTGTTCGTCGACGCGGCGCGGGCCAGGAGGCAACTATGACCGCCCCGACCACCACGCTGATTACCGGCGCCGCGTCCGGCCTGGGCTGGTCCCTGGCCAGGGCGGCGTTCGCGCGCGGCCACAGTGTGATTCTGGTGGACCGGGACGCCGATGCCCTGGCGGAGAAGCACGCCGAGCTGGCCGCCGAGGACGGGCACCGGGTGCGTCACTTCGCCGTGGATCTTACCGACGGGCCGGCCCTGGAGCGCTTGATCGAAGCGGTCACCGCCGGCGGCCGGCTGGACGTGCTGATCAACAACGCCGGCATCACCCACCGCTCGCCGGCGGCGCGCACCGAAATGAAGGTGTTCCGCCAGGTCATGGCGGTGGACTGGGAAGCGCCGGTGGCGCTGACCCTGGGCTGCCTGCCGTTGCTGCGCGAGAGCGGCGGCTGCGTGGTCAATATCGGCTCCATGGCCGGCTGGATGCCGGTGCTGGGCCGCGCCGGCTACTGCAGCGCCAAGGCGGCGCTGACCCAGTTCTTCGAAGTGCTGCGCGGCGAGGTGGCGGACCAGGGCATCCGCGTGCTGATGGTGTACCCCAGCTTTCTGGCCACGCCGATCGAAACCAACGCCCTCGGCTTCGACGGCAAACCCGCCGCCCACGCCCGCTCGTCGGTGGGCAAGGTGCGCAGCGCCGACTGGATGGCCGAGCGCATTCTGGAGGCGCTGGCGCGCGGCGAAAAGCGGCTGTTCCCGGACCGCTTCACGGTGTTCGCCAGCCTGTTGTGGCGGCTGGCGCCGAATACCTATCATCGTTTGATGCGCCGCCGCTTCGCCGTGGAACTGGAATCCTGAATGCTGGAACTGTTGCTGTCCCCGTGGGTGTTGCTGGGGCTGTTCGTGCTGCTGGCCTACACCACCGAGGCGATGACCGGCTTCGGCTCCATCGTCATCGCCCTGTCCCTGGGCGCGCTGGTATTGCCGATGGATACGCTGATGCCGGTGCTGGTGCCGCTGAACCTGCTGCTCAGCGGCTACCTGTCGATACGCTACCGGCGGCTGGTGCACTGGCGCCTGTTGTTGCGCGGCATTCTGCCGTTGATGGCGGCGGGCACCCTGGCCGGTTATCTGGCGCGGCCCTGGCTGGGCCAGGCGTTGCTGCAAACCCTGTTCGGTGTGCTGATCGCGGTGTTCAGTGTCCGCGAGCTCTGGCGCCTGCGCCGCGGGCCCGCGCCGGCCCGGCCCCACGGCGCCGGCTGGGGGCGGGTGTGGATGCTGCTGGCCGGGGTCACCCATGGCCTGTATGCCTCCGGCGGGCCCTTGCTGGTGTACGCGCTGAGCGGCGTGGACCTGGACAAAAGCCGTTTCCGGGCCACCCTGATCATGGTCTGGTTCACGCTCAACGGTCTGCTGACCCTGGGGTATGCCGCCCAGGGGGCGCTGCAGCCGGTGTGGCCCCAGCTTGCCGCGCTGGCGCCGGTGGTGCTGGCGGGCATCGTGCTGGGCGAGATCCTGCATCATCGCGTCGATGAGCATCGCTTCCGCCAGGTGCTGTTCAGTGTGTTGTTGCTGGCCGGACTGGCCTTGGTGTTCTAGGATTTAAGGCAGCAACAAGGAGGGCGCCATGTCCGCAGTGGAAATTCGACCGGTGAGCGGCATTGCCGTGGAGCCGTGGCTGGACGAGCTCGCGGATCTGCGTATCCGCATTTTTCGCGATTACCCTTACCTCTATGACGGTTCGGTGGAGTACGAACGGGACTACCTGGACCGCTACGCCCGCTCCAAGCAGAGCGTGGTGGTGTTGGCCATGGAGTACAACCGTCTGATCGGCGCCGCCACCGGCCTGCCGCTGACCGACGCCGACCCGGAATTCGTGGCACCGTTCGAACGCCACGGCCCGCCCCCCGAGCAGGTGTTTTACTTCGGCGAGTCGGTGTTGCTGCCCGAGTACCGGGGCGAGGGCGTGGGCCACCGCTTCTTCGATCTGCGCGAGTTGTACGCCCAGGACTTCGGCTACCCGCTGACCGCCTTCTGCGCGGTGGTGCGCGACCCGGCCCACCCGCGGCGCCCGGCCGATTACCGCTCGCTTGAGCCGTTCTGGCGGGGGCGCGGCTACCGGCCCGAGCCGGCCCTCACCGCCCGTTTCCCCTGGAAGGATCTGGGTGACAGCGAGGAGACCGAAAAGACCATGCAATTCTGGATGCGTGACGCCGATCAGGCGGAAGCTGAAATGTAAAATGTGAACGTCTAGTACGTTCGCCTCATGAAGGAAGCGTCAACGCCGGTCTATAGTCGAACCCACTGGAGGGGGTAACTATGGATTGGTCCTACCTGAAGGGTCGCCTGCTGCGCGGCCTGCTTATTATCGTGCCGCTGGCGCTGCTGGCGGCGTTGATCGCCATGGCGGTGGCCGGGTAAGCCCTCCGCCCGTGCCGGTATGACGTCGAGGCCGGCGTTACCGCCGGCGTAAGAGCGCCACCGGATTGTTCGCCATCACCAGTTCCCAGCCCTGCTCCCGCGCCAGCCATTGGAAGGTGGCCGGCTGCCAGAAACACACATGGGTGGGGTCGCGCCGGTAATGCCAGCGCGGAAAATGCCCGTCGTCGGTCAGGAAGCGGGTCATCACCCCCAGCCAGCCCCCCGGTTTCACCAGCGCCGCGAATCGTCGCCACTCCCGCTCCGGCCAGTGCAGGTGCTCCAGTACCTCGGTGCAGGTGACGAAATCGTACTGCTGATCGAGCACCGCCGGGTCCGGGGCGTAAATCGGATCGTAGATCCGCATCGGGTGGCCGCGTTCCTCCAACATGCGGGCCAGGGCCGGGCCCGGGCCGCAGCCGAAATCCAGCCCCCGGTCGCCGGCGCCCAGGCGCTCGCACAGCGGCGCCCCCAGCTGATCCAGGAAACGCCGGTAGCCGGGGTCGTCCGGTTCATTGCGGTGCAGGTCGTACTGGGCTTTTTCGTCGGCGCGGTCGGGTAACTGGGTAACGCCGAGAAACGTCAGGTGGCAGCGCGGGCAACGCAGATAGCGGCGCCCTTCCACGGAGGCGAAGAGCTCGGCGTTGGGTTGCCCGCACAGGCGGCAGTCGCTCATGGGGCGGTCAGCCACTCCCGCAGGCTGTCGTAGGTGCGCGGGTCTTCCAGCATCGCCATATGGCCCATGCGATGGAACAGCCGCCGGGTGAGGTTGTCGGCGTCGGGGTAGAGCCGTTCGGCCAGGGCGCTGTCCACCCGCACCAGCCAGTCGCCCAGCGGGTTGTCGGCGCCCTCGTCACTGAGCGAGCCGGCCAGGAACAGTTGTTTCACGTGCGGGTCCAGCGGCACCTTGCCGCTGGGCCGGGCTTCATCCAGTGGCCGGTCCCGCCATTGCTTTTCCAGCACGTAGCCGAAGCGCAGGTCGCGGATGCCGTCGGAGCGCAGATTGCCCAACCGCATCAGGGGCCGGGAGTAGGGGGTGACGCCCAGCAGCCGGTTGGCCTGGTTGCCGACCCGCTCGAGCACCGCCCCCTGGTGGGGCGCCCCGAGGCACGCCAGATGGCTGATGCGGTCGACCCAGGCGTCGCCCCGTTCGCGGCCCTGATGCAGGGCGCTGCGCGACACCAGGCCGCCCATGCTGTGGCCGATCAGAATGACGCGGGAGGGCAGCGCGATGCCGGCCAGCAGATCGGCCAGTGCACGGCCGTTCTCGGAAATATGCAGGCCGGTGTTGTAGCGCAGCGTGCGGGTCTGGGCATCCAGTTTCGGGCCGGCCCAGTCGCTGAAGGCGCGGGCGGCCGGGTTGTTCCAGCAGCCTTCGTTCAGGCATAGCCCGTGCACGAACAGAATCAGGGTGTCCCGTTCCAGGGACGGCGCCTGGGGCAGCATGGTCATCGGCAGCGCGTAGTCGCTGTCCTGGGTGTGCAGCAATTGCCCGAACACGCCGTTGACCACGCTGCGCAGGTCCAGGTTGTCGCGCAGCTCCTGGTCCGGATCGGCGGCCAGATTGGCGAACCCGGCGAGATTGCCGGCCTGGCGAAACCCGTAACGGATCAGGTCGTAGACGATGGGCGCGGCGGTATAGCCTTCGCCCCGGATCTTGAACGGGTTGGCGATGGTGCCGTGCATATCCTGCACCACCTGTGTGACTTCTCCGCCCATTGTTGTTAGTAGCTGGGCGAGCCCGCCCAGTTGTTGGCTCAGTCTTTTCATCCCCGGCTCCTCATGCGCTTATCGATCATAGCAGGGTTGGTGCGGCGTCCCAACGCCGCCCGGAGCCGCGCAGCGCCGGTTTGTCGGAACGTAAAATAGAGGAAAATCAAAGGGGTGGCCCCTGTTCACTGGCGAAGCGGAACGATAGATTGCTCCTCAACGATCACGACACGTCGAGGAGTGACTATGCGTACGTTCAGTAAAGGACTGTTAGTAGTAGTGTTTGGTGGCCTGCTGGGTCTGGCCGGTTGCGATCAGCAAGGCCCGATGGAAAAAGCTGGCGAAAACGTCGACGAGGCCGTTGAGGACGTCACCGAAGATCAGGGCCCCATGGAAGAGGCCGGTGAAGAGATGGGCGAAGCTTGGGATGAAACCAAGGAAGCCGGTAGCGAAATGGGCGAAGCCATGGACGGTGACGACAGCTAATACAGCTTCGTCAGCGACAAAAAAACCGCCGGTCACCCCGGCGGTTTTTTTATGCCCGGACGCCGGCGACGCCCGGGCCGAAAAGATACATTCGGCTACATCCGTTCACCCAAACGGGACGCATTGTGTCTTTGGTGCTCCCCCCCGGCTGGCTAGAGTGAATGCGTATTGGGTGGCCCTTTGCCACCCGTGATCAGGGGCGAATATTGCGGGCCGCCCGGCCCGTTAACCAGGAGTGATCCGATGGCTTCCGAGGGACAAAAGGCGGCGTCCGAATCGCCGTTGCGGCTCGCCATCGAGGCGCTTCACGGCCGCGCCCGGGCCCTTTCCGAGTACTACTCCGTATACCGTTCCGGGGCCGGCCCCCGGGCCCGTGGCCGCCGCCATCAGCGGGTCCGCGAGCTGCGCCACGATATCGTCCGCCTGCAGGCCTGGGCCTGGTACTTGTCGGTGGCCGATCGCCGGCCCTGGTGGTGGCGCGCGCTCTACCGGCTCAGTGGCGTGTTCGGCCGTGATCGGCGCGAGCAGGCCGGCCGGCGGCGCCACCGCCGCGCCGGCATTCAGCGCCTGAGCAGCTTCAGCGTGGTGGACCGGGCCTATGTGGCGCACATGGAGGACTTCCAGGGCCGCTTGCTGACCCTGCAGCTGGCCCAGCAAAGCCGGCCGGACCCGCGCCGCGCGGTCTGCCAGCAGCGGCTGGAAGACGCCGTGCGCAAGCTCGCCGAACACCGCCGCTGCCTGGCCGAAAACGCCGGCCGGGTGGCGGTGATCTGTTGGGCGCTGGCCCGGGTGCTGCGCGTGCGCGGCTGGCTGGGTCTGGACCGCGGCGAGCCCTGCGTGGTGGATTCATGAGCGCGTTATCCCGCGACCTCGATACCCGCCTGCCGGTGGTGTTCACCCTGGCCGACCTGAAGCAGCAGCTGCCCGGCGACGAGCAGGCCGCCATGGCGTTGGCCCTGCGCTGGCTGGAAAGTGGCCAGGTGCGTCAGGTGGCGCCGCCACGGCCGGTGTTCATCCGGCTGGGCAGCGGTGAGACACCCGCCGAGGCGGATCTGTGCCTGGCGCTGCGGCGCGCCTTCCCCTCCCTGGTGGTGGTGGGCGGCTCCGCGCTCTGGCGCCAGGGCATCAGCCACGAGCGGGATGCGGTGCTGGACTGCGCGGTCAGCGAGCCGGTGGACCGCTGCCCGCTGCCCGGCGTGCGCCTGCACCAACGGCCCGCCGGCTGGCTGGATGTGGTCTCCCGGGCCGGGGGACTGCACGGGCATCTCCACGAGGTGCCGCTGTTGAGCGCGGAAATGGCGGTGGCCGACGCCGCCCGCTTCACCGATGTCTGGGTGCCCGACCGGGACCACCTGGACTGGCGCGCGCTTAGCGCGGAGCGCATCACCGCCGCCCAGGACGCGATGAACTCTTTGTGACCCCCCTGCAATAAGACGCCGGCGCATTGACCCCTTGCCGTCTCAAGAGTATAAATGCGAATCGTTATCAGGATCACTTTGAGTTCACTATGCTGTTCCTTCTCGCCGCGGTGCTGCTGACCGGCACCGCGTTACTGTATCTCTCCGACCGCCAGCAGCGGGCCCTGGCCCAGCCGTTGCCGGCCGCCGCCCGCCTCGCCGGCGTGATTCTGGTGGTCGGTGGTTTTGCCGGCTGGGGTTGGCGTTTGGGGCCGGGCGTGGGGTTGTTCACCGCCTGCTGGGTGTTCGCCCTGGGCGCCATCTCGCTGCCCATGCTGGTGGGCCATCTGGTCGACAGCTACCGGCGCCCCGGCGCCTCCGGAGAGAGGGCATGAGGGCGCTTTTGGGGGGGGTGCTGGGCTTGCCGCTGGCGGCCATGTTGTGCGGCCTGCTGGCGGCGGCGATGCCGGTGGACTGGCACGACTGGCTGGTACTGATGATGTTGCTGTGCCTGGTGTTCTGGGCCGCTTTGATCGTGCTCGCCGGGGTTGCGTCCAGCCATTGGCGTGCCGGCGTGGTACTGCTGGCGGCCAACGGCCTGGCCTGGCTGTTGCTGCAAACCACCACGCTTTACGGGGGGGCCTGATGCGCGTCGACACCATGAAACGGCAGATCGATCTGCATGCCTGGGTGGGTATTGTTTCCGGGTTGGCCTTGTTCGTGGCGTTCTTCGCCGGCGCGGTCAACATGTTCCACCATGAGCTGCATCACTGGCAGGAGCCCTGGGAGACCGCCGAAGCCGGCGACGCCAACATGCAGGCCCTGCTGGACACGGTGATCGCCAGAAATCCGGAGGCCGGCAACTGGCTGTTCCTGATCCCCGGCGACGAGCCCGCCGCCATCTGGCAGGAAAGGGTGGACGGCGAGGCGGTCTGGCACACCGAGCACGCCAGCGACTTCAACGATGCCGGGGAGGCCGTCGAGCGGCCGCATTCGGAGCTGGCCGGGTTCATCAACGAGCTGCATTTCCAGCTCGGCATCCCGACGGTGGGGCTGTACCTGATGGGCGTGATTTCGGTGCTGTACGGCGCCGCGCTGATCGGTGGCCTGGTGATCCACTGGCCGAAAATGAAAAAGGAATTCTTCGCGCTCAAGCACCAGGGCAATCTGCGCCGCTATTGGAAAAACCTGCATAACCTGGTGGGGGTGATCAGCTTCCCGTTCCATCTGATCTTCGCGGTCACCGGCGCCGCCATGGGCTGTTTCGCCTTGCTCACGCTGACACTGGGCGCCCTGGTGTTCGGGCCCCAGTTCCAGGGTGCCGCCACCGAGGCCATGGAGGCCTGGCCGACCCCGGAAGCGAGCGGTAACGCCGCCGCCATGGCGCCGGTGGACCAGTATCTGGCCACCGCCCGCGAGCAGCTTCCGGACATGGAAGTGGGCTGGATCGAGTTGCAGCAGTACGGCGATGAAAACGGCGTGGTCGACGTGGGCGGCTCGGTGCCGGGCAATGTGGCCCACCACGCCCATGTGGTGATGCGCGCCGACAACGCCGAGCTGCTGACGGTGTCCGCGCCCGGCGCGCGGCCGTTCAATCATTTCCTGCTGTCGCCGGTCTATTCGCTGCACTTCGGGGATTATGGCGGCCTGTTCGTGCGCCTGCTGTATTTCGTGCTGGGGCTGCTGGGCTGCCTGCTGTTCGTCTCCGGCAACATCATGTGGAGCGAGCGGCGCACCGACCGCCAGGGCCCGAGCCGGGCGGCCGCCATCATGTTGCGCCTCACCCTGGGGGTGACCTTCGGCGTGATGGCCGGTATCGCCGCGTCCTTCATGGCCAATAAGCTGGCGATGTATTCGCCCTGGCCCGGCACCACCGTGGTGGCGGAAAAAGCCGCCTTCGTCGCCACCTTGCTGGTGGCGGTGCTGAGCGCGTTCCGTTTCCCGCCACTGACCACGGCGCGGGTCTGGCTGCCCCTGTGTGCCGCGCTCTATGTGCTGGTGCCGGTGCTGCAGGGTGCCATCGAAGGGTTCGCTTCCTGGCTGGATCCGGACCGCCTGCTGGTCAACGGCTCGCTGCTGGCGATCGCCGCCAGCCTGTTCCTGGTCGACCGCCTGCGGGTGCGCCGTCTGCGACAGGCCGGGCCGCATCCGCTCTGGGTGAGCGGCGTCCGCCGGGGCGCGGCCGGGCCCGCCGAGGCCGGCGTCGCCTGAACGCCGGGCCGGGTCCCGGCCGCCGCCGCGCGTCTTTTTGTACGCCGCTTTGCCGCCCGTTAGCCACCCGATAGGCGACGTTCGCTGCTGAAGCGGCGCTTTGTATCTGTCTGTAGCCTTTCCCGTCCGCGCCGTCATGGCCCGGTCATCCCGTAAAGGAATACTCGCGCCTTGTTCTGGTACGGGGGTTCCTTATGAGCGGTTGGCAGGATTCAGGGCGGGCACGCCGGTTTTGCATGGTGCCGGTGTTCTTGATCACCGCGTTGCTGGCGGCCTGTGGTGGGGGTGGGGGTAGCTCGGACAGTGACCCGGCGTCGCCCGAGCCCTCCAACCGGGCGCCCCAGGCGAGACTGGAAGGTCCGGCCCGGCTGACCGCCGGCACCGAGGGCACCTTCCGGCTCACCGCCGAGGACGACGACGGCCGGATCGAGTCGGTGACCTGGACCGTGGACGGGGCCCTGACCGTGGTCGAGGAGCAGCCACGCCGCCTGACGGTGCGGGTGCCGACTTCGGCGGTGGACGGCGAAGCCCGGGTTCGGGTGCGGGTCACCGACGACGGCGGCGCCTCCGCGGAGGCGGTGAGCACGGTGACCATCGAGGCCGCCGGCGGCGATGCGCCCCGCGTGGACGCCGGCCGGGACCAGCGCGTCGATGAGGGTGAGGCCCTGCAGCTCAACGGTGGCGCCACGGTGTCCCCGGGGCGCTCCCTGCGGCGCCTGGGCTGGCGGCAGACCCACGGGCCCGAAGCGGTCATCGACGGCGCCAGGGACCAGAACCTGTTGACTATCGTCGCGCCGCAGGTGGACGCCGATACCGCGCTGACCTTCGAACTGGAAGCCGAGGATTCCAGTGGCGCCGTGGGCCGCGATACGGTCACCGTCACCGTGGTGGATACCTTCAACAACCCCCTGCCGACGGTGGATGCCGGCGACGACCGCACCGTCACCGCCGGCGAGCGGGTGGTGCTGGACGGCACCGCCAGTGACGACGGCGCCGTGGTCAGCGTGCTGTGGCGGGTGACGCCGGGCGGCCCCGCCCTGACCCTGGAGGGCGACGACCGGCTGCAGGTGGCGTTTACCGCGCCGCCGGTGGCCGAGGCCACGGACGTCGAGCTGTCGCTGACCGCCGTGGACGATCAGGGCGGGCGCGCCAGCGACCGCGTCACCGTCACTATTCTTCCGGCACCGGCCAACGCTGCCCCCCGTATCGATGACGCCTATGCCGACCCGGGCGTCGCCAGCGGCGGCGAAACCGCACGGCTGCTGGCGGTCGCCTCGGACCCGGACAACCACCCGTTGCAATACCGCTGGACGCAACGGGATGACGGCGCGCCGGCGCTGGCGATCGACAACGCCGACACCGGCGACGCCCGGGTCACCCTGCCGCTGCTCGAGGAGGCCACCGTGTTCGGCTTCGAGGTGACGGTGTCCGACGGCGACCGCGAGACCAGCCGCACGGTGACCCTGCAGGCGACGCCCCGGGCGGAGGCCTCGCCGGGTGTGTTCCAGTGCCTGCTCAGCCCGCTGCAGGCCGGTTGCCCGCTGGCGGTGCTGGGCGGGTTGCTGGACCCGGACGGGATCGGCGCCTGCCTGGGCGATCCGCGTGATCCGGCCTGTCCGTTCTCGGCGCTGGCGAGCCTGGATGATGGCGTGGCGGGGTGCCTGCGCGATCCCGCCGGCGGCGGCTGCGAGGCGATTCTGGGCAAGCTCACCGACCCGCTCTACGTGCTGGAAACCCTGCCCCAGGCGGCGCCCGCCGACCAGTGCACGCCGGCCTTCGACGCGCGCACTTTCGAGCATTACATCGGCGCCATTCACGAACACACCGGTTATTCGGACGGCGCCATCAGCTCGCGGCCGGCGGAGGTGTTCGAGCGCACTCGGGCGCTGGGCCTGGATTTCACCGCCGTCACCGACCACTCGGACAACACCCGCCTGCCGCTTTCCGTTAACGGCGATTGTTTTTCCGAACGCTTCTTCGAATGTCTGATCGCCGATGACGACGCCCCCTTCGATTCGTTCCGCAAGTGGTCCGCCACCGAGGAACAGGCGCTCGCCGCCAGCGACGACGGCTTCACCGCCATCCGGGGTTTTGAGTGGACCTCGGACCGCTTCGGGCACATCAATCTGTTGTTCGGCGACAACGTGATCAACGCCAAAACCGGCCCCGGCTACGCGGTGTCCATGGGCCTGTTCTGGCAATGGTTCAGTTACCCCGCCGCGTTCGGTGGCGGCGGCGACAGCCTGCTGGTGTTCAATCACCCGGGGCGCGAGGACGCGCTGGAACAGATCGTCGAGCCGATCGGCGGCGATCCCGCCTACACCTTCAACGATTTCCGCTACGTGCCCGCCGCCGACCGCCGCGCGGTGGGCCTGGAGGTGTTCGGCAAAGGCTCGGAGTACGACTCCGGCGGCCCCGGCGGCAGCTGGCTGGCCTACGCGCTGGATAAAGGTTGGCATCTGGGCGCGGTGGGCTCGGAGGACCATCACGATGAGGAATGGGGCGATCCGGATCTGCCGAAAACGGTGTTGATCGCCCGGTCCCGCGACGCGGCGGACTTAAAGGAAGCGTTGTCCGCGCGTCGCTTCTACGCGGTGGCCCAGGGCTACAACGACCTGCGCATGACGGTGCGCGTGGACGACAAGCCCATGGGCAGCCGTCTGCGCCGCCCGGAGGGACAGCAACTGCCGTTGCGGGCATCGCTGAGCCGCGCCGGCGCGGATTTCACCGGGCGCATGGAGCTGGTCACCAACGGCAACCGGGTGGTCGCCACCGGCACCGGCGCGAGCTGGACCGCGACGCTCACCGTCGGCGACCAGGAGCGGTATTATTTTCTCCGCATTCTGGATCCGGACACGGGCCGCCCGGTGGCGTTCTCCAGCCCGGTGTGGGTGTTGCCCGGGGCGTCCCCGTTGCCGCTCTGCGAAGCCGACGGTGGCGGCGCCGGATCAATCCTGTAGCAGGCGGTCGAGACGGTCGAGGAAAAACGGAATTTCCTGTTCCAACTTGAACAGGCGAGGGGAGAACAACCAGGTCTGGGTGATGCCCATCAGATAGGTGTAGCACAGCAATCCCAGCTCGTCGGCGCCGTGGCGATCACTGATGAGCTGCTGTTGCTGGGCCTGCGTGACCAGGTTGGTGAGTACCGAGACCACGTCCCGGGTGAGTTTGCGCTCCCGTTTGAGGGTGCGCTCCATGGTCGAGGTGAGCTCGGTTTTATTGAGCAGAATTTCAAACGACTGACGGTGCCAGCGGTTATCCACCAACAGGCGCAGCCATTGTTCCGCGAATTCATGGATGGCGTTTAACGGATGTGCCAGCTCACCGCGTGCCTGGTTGATCAGGTCGGCCAGCGGCTGCTGCGAAAACGAAAGCACTTCCTCGAACAATTCATCCTTGTTGTTGAAGTGCCAGTAAATCGGTCCCCGGCTGAAGCCCGCCTCGGTGGCGATCTTGGCCAGCGTGGTGTTGGTGTAGCCGTTGCTGCTGAAAAGCTGCAACGCCACTTCGACGATTTTGCGGCGGGTTTTTTCCGCGTCTTCTTTTGTTCGTCTCATCGGCAACGCGGCCGCCACGCGCAAGCGAAACGTGGCGGCCGGCCTCCCTGTGCGGATTAATCTTACAGTTCGCCGTCGTCGGCCATCTGCATGTAGGTGGTGTCAAAGCGCAGCTTGATGTTGCCTTTGTCACCCAGCACCTTGCCACCCGGGAAGGCGATGCCGATAAAGTCCGCACTGGGGGCGCCTTCGCCGAGCAGACCGTGTTTGAACGAAAACTGACGCACGTCGTCCATGGCCTGGAAGGCTTCGTCGCTGTTGGCGAAGGCCACGGCGGTATCCGGCTCCCAGAACATCTTCATGCCGGCCAGTTGGTCTTCGTAACCTTTCTGGTCGGTGCCGGAGGCCTGGCCGAGAAAGGCGCGGGCGTCCTCGCCTTTCTGGGTGTTGCTCTCCAGGATCGCCATCACTTCGTACCAGGCGCCGGTCAGTGCCTTACCCAGCTTGGGATTGTCCTTCAGGGTTTCGGTGTTGACCAGGGTCAGGTCCTTGATGTGGCCGGGGATCTGGCTGGAATCGAACACGATCTCGGCGCCGGGGGTGGCGGCGGCTTCGGTGAGCAGCGGGTTCCAGGTGACGATGTTGCGCACGTCATCGCTGCTGAACGCCGCCACGATGTCGGCGTCCGAGGTGTTGACGATGTTCACGTCCCGCTCGCTCAGGCCCTGTTCTTCGAGCGCCCGGGCCAGCAGATAATGAGACACCGACAATTCCACCAGGTTGATGGTTTCGCCTTTCAGCGACGCCACGCCGCCTTCCGGGTCCTTCATCACCAGGCCGTCGTTGCCGTTGGAGTAGTCGCCGATCAGCAGGGCGGTGGAGTCGACACCGCCGGCGGCGGGGATCGACAGGGCGTCCATGCTGGTCAGGGTCACCGCGTCGTACTGGCCGGCGGTGAACTGGTTGATGGATTCGATGTAATCGTTGATCTGGGTGATCTCCACATCGATGTCGTACTTGTCGGCCCACTTGTCCATGATTCCGGATTCATCGGCGTACTTCCAGGGCATCCAGCCGGCGTAGATGGTCCAGGCCAGCCTGAAGCTGTCGCGTTCCCCGGCCTGCGCGGTGGACGGTGCCAGGAAAGAGGCGGACATCACCCCGGCCAGCGCCAGCGCACCGGTCCAGTGAAGAGTGCGTTTGATTAACTTCATGGTGTTCTCCTGTACGGTCGGATCAGAACATTTTCAGGTAGCGTTTCACTTCCCAGTCGGAAACCAGGTTGTGGTACTGCTCCCACTCGGAGCGTTTGAAGTCGATAAAGCTGTCGAACATCAGGTCCCCGAACACGTCACGGGAAAGCGGGTCCGCCTCGAAGGCGTCCACCGCTTCGCCCAGGGTGCGCGGCAGCATTTCAATGCCCATCGCCTTGATCTCGGCGAGGCTGTGGTCGTTCATGTTTTCCCGGTGCGGTTCACCCGGTTCCAGTTTTTCGCGAATCCCTTCCAGGCCGGCGGCCAGCATCATCGCCGCGCCCAGATAGGGGTTGCCGCTGATGTCCGGGGCGCGGCATTCCACGCGGCCGCCCTGGGACGGAATGCGCAGCATGTTGGTGCGGTTGTTGTTGCCGTAGCAGCAATACACCGGCGCCCAGGTGGAACCGGACATGGCGCCGCGCTGCACCAGACGCTTGTAGCTGTTCACGGTGGGCGCGATCACCGCGCAGATGGCGCGCGCGTGTTTCAGCACCCCGGCGATAAAGTGGTAGGCCAGCGGTGACACACCGCACTGGTGCGGGTCGTCGCCGTCCGGCTCGAACAGGTTCTTGCCGCTGTCGATGTCCGCCAGGGACATGTTGAAGTGGGCGCCGCTGCCGGTGCGGTCGGCGAACGGCTTGGCCATGAAGCTGGCGAAGGCGCCGTGCTTGCGGGCGATCTCGTTGGCCATCATGCGGAAGTACACCAGACGGTCGGCCATGTTGAGGGCGTCGGTGAACATGAAGTCGGTTTCGAACTGGCCGTTGGCGTCCTCGTGGTCGAAGGAATACACGTCCCAGCCCTGTTCGTTCATGGCGTCCACGATCTCGTCGATGATCGGCAGGTTGTCCATCAGCACGCTGGGGTCGTAGCAGGGCTTGTCGAGCACATCGCGGTCGCTGATCGGCGCGAAGCCGCCGTCCTCGGTGTCCTTGAACAGAAAGAACTCGGTCTCGATGCCCAGGTTGAAGCTGAAGCCCAGCTCGGCGGCGGCCGCCAGCTGGCGTTTGAGAATATGCCGGGAGCAGGCCTGGAACGGCTCGCCGTTCAGGTGCAGGTCGCTGGCGAACCAGGCGAGCTGACGGTTCCAGGTGCACTGGGTGGCGCTGGCCGCGTCGGGCATGGCCGCCACTTCGTCGTCGTTGATGTCCTGGGGCACACCGTCCAGGGCGGCGCCGGTGTACAGTTCCGAACCCTTCATCATACGGTCCAGGTGGTTGAGCGGCACGAACTTGCCCTTAATGGCGCCGTGGATATCCACGTAGCTGGCCATGGCGTACTTCACGCCTTTTTCCGCCAGATCCTGGCGCAGGGATTCAACGGGTTGGTACGCATTCATCGGTTTCTCTCCTGTCGGTTCCGTCGCTGGGCGCTCAGGGTGCGCCTTGGCACGATTCCTTCATTCAATATACATGCCAGCCTGTATATATAATTTCGGACGCGCGGCCTTCCCGGCCTGTTCGATCCGGCCTGCAAGGAGAGAAACAGTGGTTCAGAAACAAGGGTTTAGCAGAGAGATTCGACTGGGCGATCTGCCGCTTAAAAAAGGCGGTGTGCTGCGCGATGCCGTGCTGACCGGCTACCAGATCGGTGCGTTGAACGCGCGCCGGGACAACCTGGTGATCGTTCCCTGCTACTACGGTGGCACTTATGAGGGCAGCCTGCCCCTTGTTGGTGCGGGCGGCCCGCTGGCCGGCGGCGACTACTGCGTGGTGCTGTTTGATATGTTCGGCAACGGGCGCGCCAGCTCGCCGAGCCGGTGCCACCCGTCACAGGCGGGGCATCGTTTTCCCGCCGTGACTCTGGACGACAATGTGGAGGCCCAGCGCCGGGCGTTGCAGGCCTGGTTCGGCGACGTGGACATTGCCCTGGCCACCGGCTGGTCCATGGGCGGGATGCAGTCCTATCTGTGGGCGGCGCTGCATCCGCAGCGGGTGCGGCGCCTGCTGCCGGTGTGCGCCACCGCCCGCTGCTGGCCCCACAACCGGGTGTTTCTCGACGGCGTGCGCAGCGCCTTGATGGCGGACCCGGTGTACAACGGCGGTGATTATCAACGGGCGCCCGAGGCCGGGCTCAAGGCGTTTGCCCGGGTCTACGCCGGCTGGGCCTATAGCCAGGCGTTTTTTCGTCGCGGCCTGTACCGGAATCTGGGCTTCACCGATATCGACGCGCTGCTGCGCTTCTGGGAACAGGACCATCTGGCCCAGGACGCCAATGACCTGCTCGCCGTGATGCATGCCTGGGAGAGCGCCGACCCCGGCGACAACGCCCGGTACGGCGGCGACTACCGCGCCGCCCTGGGCGCGATCAGCGCGCGCACGCTGGTCATGCCGTCGCGGACCGATCTGTACTTCACCGTCGAGGACGCCCGCCACGAGGCCGGGCTGATTGCCGGTGCCCGCGTCGAGGTGCTCGACTCCGACTACGGGCACGCCGCCGGCGCCCCCGGCCGCGAGCCGGTGGCCATGGCGCAGTGGTGGCGTACCATGGCGGGCCTGCTTGCTGCTCCCTGAGCTGCTAATATTCAGCCATTAAATGACGTGGAAGGCCGGAGCCATGACAGCGAGGACCGAGATACGAAACTCCAAGAGTAAAAGCCGGGCGCTTAAGGGGACCCGCCTTGAGCTGACGCTGGCGGCGGAGCAGGTGTTCGCGGTAAAGGGTTTGCAAGGCGCCACGTTGCGTGAGATTCGTGAGCAGGCCGGGCAGAGAAACGAGTCCGTCATCCACTATCATTTCGGTTCCCGCGAGGCGATCGTGGAGTCGGTGTTGCAACTGCGCTCCGCGCCAGTGGACGCACGCCGAACCGAAATGCTTGATCAGGCACTGGCGGCAAGCAACGGCATGCCGTTGAGCACTGAGCAGATATCCCGTTGTTGTCTCATGCCGCTGGCCGAGTTGCTTCTCGACGGCTCTTCCCCAGGTCATTACATGCGCTTTTTGATACAGCTACGCGTGGACCGTGCTGTCTGGCGCCAGTTTCGTGGTCTTTACGGGTTGGGGCTGGAGGCTTGTCTTGCCGCCCTGCGCGACTGTAAACCCTACATGCCCGTGCAGATTGTCGATCAACGCTTTATAAGCGTCATGGATATGCAGGTTAATGGCCTGGCCGCGCTGGAGCAGATTCAGCACGCTCAAGGTTCCGCGTTCCGCTACGACGACGCGCGTGTGCGTATTGAAGATTTGATCGCCACCGGGGCGGCGATGTTTGATGCCCCGTTGTCGCCGGCCGTTGTGGCGGCGCTGGATAAGAGCACGGAACAGGTTCGCAAGGACGAAGGCAGAGGTTGAATGGTTACCGCGCAGCAACTGCAGCAACAATGGGCCGACATGGACGCGTCGCGGGCCCGGCGCATACAGCGGGACACCGCGACGCAGGTCAGGCTGAGCGACGATTTGCCGCCGGTGCGCACGGTTGCCGGCGTCGATGTGGGGTTCGAGAACGCCGACACCGCCCGTGCCGCCATTGTGGTGCTGGATTACCGCACCCTGGAGCCGCTTGATTACGCCCTGGCGCGACTTCCGGTGGCCTTTCCGTATGTGCCCGGGCTGCTGTCGTTCCGCGAATGTCCGGTGATCCTGCGCGCGCTGGAACAGCTTCGGGTGGGGCCGGATGTGCTGCTTTGCGATGGCCACGGTATCGCCCACCCGCGCCGGCTGGGTATCGCCGCGCACCTGGGCGTGCTGACCGGGCTGCCCACGGTGGGAGTCGCCAAGAAGCGCCTCACCGGCCGCCACGGCGAGGTGCCGGAGGGGCGCGGCGAATGGACACCGCTGCTGGACCGCGCCGGCGACACCCTGGGTGCCGTCCTGCGCACCCGTGTCAGCACCCGGCCGCTGATCGTGTCCCCGGGCCACCGCACCGATCTGGCCACGGCGCTGGAACTGGTGATGGCCTGCACCACCCGTTATCGGCTTCCCGAAACCACCCGTTGGGCGGACGGCCTGGCCTCGAACCGGGGCCAACGATGGCTCGCCCGCCTGGATGCGCTGCGCTAATCTGGATCGACAACATCGATAACAACCAGGGAGAGCGTACATGGACCATCTCAGAACATACCGCTGGCTGTCGCTGACCGCGCTGCTGCTGGGCGCCGCCGCCTGCAGCACCACGCCACCGCCGCCGCCGGAAGCGGAATACGGTGAACCGGTCGTCGTCGAGGGGCCGTTGCCCTACCTGGGCGTGCACGGCCTGGGCATCGACCCCCAGGGCCGGCTGCTGGCCGGCAGCGTGGTGGGGCAGTCGTTGTCCCTGGTGGACCGGGAGAGCGGCGCGGTCAGCCCGTTCGTGGGGCCACCGACGGGCATGGCCGATGACGTGGCGTTCGGGCCCGACGGCGAAGTCGCCTGGACCGCCTATCTGGTCGGCGAGCTGCGCATCCGCAACGCGGCCGGTGAGATTCGTACCGTGGCCAGTGGCCTGCCCGGGCTGAATTCCCTCGCCTATACCGAGGACGGCCGCCTGTTCGCCACCCAGGTGTTCATGGGCGACGCGCTCTACGAAATCGACCGCGGCGGTGAACAGCCTCCGCGCAAGATCATCGAAGGCATGGGCGGCCTCAATGGCTTCGAGTTCGGCCCCGACGGCCACCTGTACGGCCCGCTCTGGTTCAAGGGCGAGGTGGTGCGCGTCAATGTGGAGAGCGGTGAGATGGACACCGTCGCCGACGGCTTCCGGATACCGGCGGCGGTGAACTTCGACGGCCAGGGGCGCCTGTATGTGGTCGACAGCGCCACCGGCGAGCTGCTGCGCCTGCGACCGGATAGCGGCGAAAAAGTCCGGGTGGCCAGGCTCAAGCCGTCGCTGGACAACCTCGCCATCGATAAGAAAGCCGGCCTGCTTTATGTCTCCAACATGGCCGATAACAGCATCCAGGAAGTGGATCTGGCCGACGGCCGGGTTCGTGACCTGGTGCGCACCCGTCTGGCCGCGCCCTCCGGTCTGGCGATGGTCGGCGACCAGCTGCATATCGCCGACACCTTCGCCTACCGGGTGATGGACACCGGCAGCGGCGACATCCGCGAAGAGGGCCGCATGTGGGCGTCCCATCTGGAGTACCCGCTCAACGCCTGGGCGGACGAGCACGTGGTGGTGCTGACCAGTTGGGCCACCGGCACGGTGCAGGTGTTCGACCGCGCCAGCGGTGGAATGACCCACGGTTTCCACGACTTCCAGGCGCCCCACGACGCCGTGCAGCTGGCCGATGGCAGCCTGCTGGTGGCGGAGCTGGCCACCGGCCGTCTGCTGCGTGTCAGCGGTGAGCAGGGCGAGCAGCGGGAAGCGGTGGTGGTGGCGCTGGCCGGTCCGGCGGGCATGGCGTTCAACGCGGACCGCTCAACCCTGTTCGTGACCACGGCGGGCGGTTCGGTGTGGGCGGTGAACCCGGCGGACTGGTCCAAGCGGCGGGTCCGTGACGGCCTGGCGATGCCGGAAGGCATCAGTGTCAGCGCGGCCGGTAAGCTGCTGGTGATGGAAGTGGGCAAGCAGCGCCTGCTGGAGATTGATCCGGTGGACGGCGCCACCCGCACGCTGGCCGAGGACCTGCCGGTGGGGCTGCCGGCGCTGGAGGGGCTGCCGCCCACCGGGGTGTTCAACGACGTGGTGGAAGCGGCCAACGGGGATCTGTTCTTCACCGCCGACCGCGACGCCGGGCTGTACCGCCTGCCCCGGCGCTGACCTTCGTGCCTGCTACTGACTGGCGGGCAGCGTGATCCAATGACGGTCGTCCGGCGTCTGGCCGGACACCGTCTTCACCACCGCCAGGTAGTCGCCGACGAACTCCACGATTTCCACCCGCCCCACGCTTTGCCCGGGGCGGAACGCCACCACCTGGCCGGAGGGCGCGCGTACCGCCTTGCCCGGCTCCCGCACGTCCAGCCGCTGGCCCTGATTCAGACCGTTAACGCGGCTGGCACTGATATACAGGCCGCCGTCCTCGCCCTGGAAGACGCGGCTGGACCAGGGGGCCATGGCCACGCGCCGGTTGATCTCGTCCATGAGCGCGTCGGCACCGGCTTCACTGTTGGCGAAGCGGTCGATGCGGTAGTGGGCATTGAGGCTGGTGTCGTGCAGCTCGGCGCTGAGCCCGTTACCGTCCTGTGCCGGCGATATTTCCACCAGCATGCGAACCCCGGGATAAGCCGCCAGGCTGGCCAGGCACGCTTCCGCGGCCGTGTCCTGCCGGCAGGGCTCGGCGCTGTCCAGTGTCTCGGCGACCAGGCCGCCGGGCAGCGGGCGCAGCCCCTGTTCGGAGGCGTCGCTGTAAAGCGTGCTGATCAGGGCTTCGCCGTCGCTGATGGAGGGCGACAGCACCAGGCCGATATTGGCCAGCGGCGCTTCGCCGTCGGCGGTATCGGGGCGTTCCGCTTTGCCGGCGCTGGCATTATTGATCCAGCGCTCCCAGAACGGGGTTTCCCAATTGGGTGTGTCGGTATTGAAAGCGGCTTGCGAGTCCACCAGGGCGGTGGTGTCTTCGGTGGTCATGCCTTGGGTGGCACAGCCTGCCAGGGTACCGACGCTCAGCGGGCCGGCGATCAGGGCGGCGATCAGCGCGCGCCGGGGGATGATTTGAGTCATGGCGGTGGTTCCGGATACGTAACAATGAAGAAAGAGTGTGCGCAACCCTCGGTGGGCTTGTCCAGCGCCGTTTCAGGCTTTTAAAAACGACGAAACCGGGGCAGCTTGCACTGTCCCGGTTCCGAAGTGGTACACACTAAGTGGTACTAAGTGGACCTGTTGCTTAGAAGCTCACAGCCAGGTTAACGCTGGCGGCTTGTACGTCGTCCTGGGAGAAGTCAGCACTGGGCAGAGCGCCCAGCAGCGTGTTGCCGGACAGAGCGCCCGCTTCGTTCTCTTCCAGAATGCCGTAGGTTACCCAAGTGCGCAGAGTCTTGTTCACCTGGTAGCTCAGCTGCAGGTCGTAGAAAGTGCTTTCGTCGCTGACGCTGTTGCTGCCGCCCGGGGGGGCCGGGTTGTCGATGTCCAGCTGGCCCACGGCGCCGGTGATGGCGAGTTTCGGGGTTACGTTCCAGGTCAGTTTGCCGGCGAGCACGGACTCATCGTAACCTTCGACACCGTAACTCTGCGCCATGGTGTAAAGGCTGGTCGGGTTAGCGGTGCTCTCCGGGTTGTTTTGGATCAGGCTGGAGTACGTGTCGAAACCGGGGGAGATGTAGCCGCCATCCTGAGCGCCAACATATTGTACACCCCAATCCATTACCCCTACGGAGCCTTCCAAACGAATGTACTGGGAGAGGGCATCTTCGGTTACAAACTGGCCATTATTCGCCGGAGTAGTAACCTTGCCATTGGTGAAGTAGTTGGCGCCCACGGTTGCTTTCGCGACTTCGCCGATATTACCGGAGATATAGCCTGAAAACAGATCGGCACCACTAACTACGTAAGGGCCAGAGGTGTTTGTCGCCTGAGTAATATCGCCCTCATAGTTTTTTAAGTATTTGATGTACAAAGCACTAATGTCCAGGCCCATGGGCTTGCTCACGAAACCGAAGACAAACTGGTCACCGTTGTCAGTGTTTTCAAACGTGTCCAGGTCGCGACGGCGGTCATAGATGGCCAGAACCTGGAAGGTCTTGCTGAACGGTTGGATCAACAGGACGCGGTCACGGCGGTCGTCACAGACCAGGAAGCAGTTGTTGTAGCTGGTCGCCTGACGGCCCACGCGCAATACGGTATGGCCGAAGGGGATCTGCAAGTAGCCCAGGTCCAGACGTACGTTGTCACCGGTGTTGGTGGCGTTGAATGCCTGGGGGTTGGTGGGGCTGTTGCGGGTACTGTCACCGGACCAACGGTCGCCGGCCAGTTCCACGCTGGTGTGCAGGGAAATGCCGGTGTCTTCGTCCAGGAAGTCGCTCTTAACGCGAATCAGATGGGCGAAGCCGTTGTCATTATCGTTGCGAGGATCACCGACGACGTCGAAAGCGTCGGATTGTGCGTAAAAACCGGTGGCGCGGTATTCAACGCCGAAATCGGTTTTCAGTGCCTGGGCAGCGGGGGACAGCGCGGTGGCGGCGCCGAATACGGAAGCCAGGCCGATTGCTTTGGTCAGAGAAGAGATGCGGAGTTTACGGTCGGCACTGCTGTTCAGCGCCCCCTGAGCTTTATTGGTCCACTTAAGTGCCATTGTTTTTGTCCTGTTTTCTTCGAAGTTTATTGGTATTTGAGGGCTTATCCGGTTATCCAGCGCCGGCCTCGAAACCCTCTTATATGCCCTTCCCAGGGCATCGTCTCCCGAGCGGACACCTTTACGAAGAAAGAGTCCACTAGACTTTCGGCGAATACCTGAAAAATCAGCTGTTCACCCGGTTGTCACGAACTATCTTAGAACTCCTCTTGTCACAGACGCAATACTGTAAAACGCCAAAATACCCTTTGGTATGTGGTTTATTTTCAGAGCCGGAGGACAAATCCGGACGGCAATGTGAACACTGGTAAATTAAAGGATGGGCCGCCCTGACTTTTTAATGTAAACAAAAATACCGGTCGGTATGTACGGGGTGTTCCGGGCGCCTGAATCTTTAATAGTAGCGGCATCCGTGTTTTCGAAAAATGGAACAGGTCACAGGCCGCCGTTTCATTTTTCAGGAAAGGAACAAGTGTTCACTAATATCGGAGGGGGTTGGTCGGGGGCGGACGCCCTTTCTCTGGCAAGTCGAAAGTGTTGCAAGATATGTCCCTGAACGCCGCCCCGGCCCGGTTACCGGCTTACTCGAAAGGCGGCTCGCCCTGCCAGTCGAAGAAATCGGGCAGGTCCTCGGACACCTTGTCGGGGAAGACGGCGGCTCTTTTCTGCAGAAACGATTCCACGCCTTCGCGCACATCGGCGGATCCACCCCGTGACTTCATCGCCCGGCTGTCGAGTTTGTGCGCTTCCATGGGGTGCTCGGCACCGGCCATGCGCCAGATCATCTGACGGATCATCGCCACCGACACCGGCGCGGTCTGGTCGGCGAACTCCTTCGCTAGTGCCAGCGCCGCCGGGTAGAGTTCGTCCGGTGCATGCACCGAGCGCACCAGCCCACGCTCCTTGGCTTCCGCCGCGCTGAACACCCGCCCGGAGAAGCACCACTCCAGCGCCGAGGAAATGCCCACCACCCGGCTCAGAAACCAGGATGACGCCGCTTCATTGACGATGCCCCGGCGCGAAAACACGAAGCCGAACTTGGCATTTTCGGAGGCCATGCGCACGTCCATGGGCAACTGCATGGTCACGCCGACGCCCACCGCCGCGCCGTTGATCGCGCCGATCACGGGCTTGAGGCTGCGGTGGATGCGCAGGGCCACCTGGCCGCCACCGTCACGGTGGGCGTCGTCCGGGTTGGCGCCTTCGCCGCCGCGCTTCTTATAGTCGAAGGTGTCGCCGCCGGAGGACAGGTCGGCGCCGGCGCAGAAGGCCCGTCCGTGGCCGGTGACGATCACCGCGCGTACCGCGTCGTCGGCATCGGTGTAATCGAAGGCGGCGAGCAGCTCATCCTTCATTTCCCGGGTAAAGGCGTTCATGCGGTCCGGGCGGTTCAGATACAGCGTGGCGATGCCGTCATCGACGGTGATCTCCAGGGTGTTAAAAGAAGGCGTTTCCATGGTCTCTCCCGATGTTATTAAGTGTCTGTTTGATGGTGATGCCTGATAGCGGGCTTGCGGGCGGATCAGCCGCCGGCCTCGCCCACGGTGATGATTTTCAGGGTGTTGGTGCCGCCGCCCACGCGCACGGCGTCGCCCTTGGTGAGGATCAGGCGGTCGCCGTCCTCCACCAGCCCCAGCCGTTGAAGCTGATTGGCCGCGTCCCGGTTGACCTGGCCGGGGTCGCTGGCCATCTCGAAGTGCTGGGGCTCCACGCCCCGATACATCGCTACCCGGCGGCGGGTGCGCGGGTCCGGGGTAAAGGCGAAGATCGGCATGCCGGAGCGTACCCGTGACATCAGGCGCGCGGTGGTGCCGGTCTCGGTCATGGCGATGATCGCCTTGACGCCGTTCAGGTGGTTCGCCACATGCATGGCGGCGCGGGCGATGGCCTCGTCATTGTGGCTCATGCCCTGTTCCGGGCGGTCCTCGCTGGGCCGGCTCTGATAGGTGCGCTCGGCGCCGCGGATAATGCGGTCCATGGCCTGCACCGTGGCCACCGGGTAGTCGCCGACCGCGGTTTCCGCCGACAGCATCACCGCGTCGGTGCCGTCGAGCACCGCGTTGGCCACGTCGGACACTTCCGCGCGGGTCGGCTGGGGGCTGTGGATCATGGATTCCATCATCTGCGTGGCGGTGATCACGAACCGGTCCAGGGCGCGGGCGCGACGGATGATGTGCTTCTGTACGCCCACCAGCTCGGCGTCGCCGATTTCCACCGCCAGGTCGCCGCGCGCCACCATCACGCCGTCGGCGGCGATAATGATGTCGTCCAGCACCGCCGGGTCGGCGACCGCTTCCGCCCGCTCGATCTTGGCGACCATGTCGCCGTGACCGCCGGCTTCGCGATACAGGGCGCGGGCCTGATGGATGTCGTCGGCGTGGCGGGGGAACGACAGCGCCAGGAAATCCACTTCCAGGGAGGCCGCCAGCTTGATGTCCTCGCGGTCCTTGTCGGTGAGGGCCTGGGCGTTGAGTCCGCCGCCCTGGCGATTGATGCCTTTATTGTTGGACAGCTCGCCGCCCACCAGCACCCGGCACTCGACGCGGCTGCCGGCGACGTTCTCGACGCTCAAGGCGAGCAGGCCGTCGTTCAGCAGCAGGGTGTCGCCGGCCCGGCAGTCGTCGGCGAGCCCGGCGTAGTCGGTGCCCACCTGGCCGCTGTCGCCGGCCTCCTTGTCCAGGGCGGTGTCGATGGTGAAGGGCTGGCCGGGTTCCAGCATCACAGGACCGTCGCGGAAACGGGCGATGCGAATCTTGGGGCCCTGCAGATCGGCGAGGATCGCCACGTTGCGGGCCTGCGCGTCGGCCTGTTCGCGGACGCGGGCGGCGACGGCGCGGTGGTCGTCGGCGCTGCCGTGGGAGAAATTAAGGCGGAAGACGTTGACGCCGGCGTCGATCAACCGGGCAAGGAGATCGGCGTCTGAGGAGGCCGGGCCGAGGGTGGCGACGATTTTGGTGCGTCGGAACATGGGGCTGCCTTTTGCTGGGATCGGGTCAGGTGGGTTTCATTGTTGCAGATATTGAGGATCAGGTGAGGGGGCGGAGTGTTTGCGGATGTGTTTTGGGGCGTTTCCGTGAGGATTGATCGAAACGGCTTTTGGCCGTTTCGACCCCTGCGGGGCTTCGCGGCCTTTGGCCGCTCGTCGCCAACTCGCTTGTAAAGCGAGTTGGTCGAACCTGGAGAGGTCGATCCGACGGGCGTGCCAAATAAAAAGGCCCACCCCCTTCGCGGGGGTGGGCCTTTTTATTTGGCACGCCCGAGAGGATTCGAACCTCTGACCTTTGCCTCCGGAGGGCAACGCTCTATCCAGCTGAGCTACGGGCGCAAAACTTGTTGTCACAAAACCTGTCCGGCGGCGCCTTTAGTGGGCGGGGTGCCGATTCAGGACGCGCATGATAGCCGTTTGGGTGGGCGGCGTCCATGCTCCGCGCGGCCTTCGGCCCGGTGGGCCTGACCCTGTCAGCTGCGTATAATGCCGCCGCCGCTTCGTTCCGGTCGGGCGGCTGATGGTCCTGTCTCTTACGGGTTTCCGGCAGGTCCGTCCGCTACACGAGCCCGTTTGTCCGGGAGTTCAAGAAATGAATCCATACTGGTGGGTCCTGTTGGCGGCGGTGGTGGTGGAAATCGCCTGGGCGATGAGCCTGAAGTGGATACAGATGCAGCCGGGGGTGGCGTCGATCAGCACGTCGCTGGTGCTCACGGCGCTCAATATGCTGGCGCTGTCGTTCGCCATGCGGGGCATCCCGGTGGGCACCGCCTACGCGGTCTGGACCGGGCTCGGGGCGGTCGGCATTACCCTGCTGGGGGTGGTGTTTTTCCAGGATCCGCTGGGTACCGCGCGGTTGGGCTTTCTGGCTCTGATCATCGTCGGCGTGGTGGGGTTGAAGCTTTCCACGCAGGGCGGTTGACGGCGCCGCGCCGCCGGGCATTTTACAATCTTTTCCCGCGATCCGATGATGGATTGGGTACGCTTCAGCGGTATTGGATGGAGTAGAAACGGTGCGCATTGCTTATTTAGAAGACGATCACGCCCAGGCCGAGCTGGTCACTCACTGGCTACGCGAGGCGGGGCACACCTGCATGCATCTCTCCAGCGGACGGGAGTTCATGAGTCTGTTGCGCAGAGACACCTTCGATTTACTGGTGCTTGACTGGGAAGTCCCCGACATGAGCGGTTACGCGGTGCTCGGGGAGGTGCGGGCCAGCGGCAATAAAACGCCGGTGCTGTTCGCCACCCAGCGTGATGATGAGTCGTCGATTGTCGGCGCACTCAGTCAGGGTGCCGATGACTATATGGTTAAGCCTGTGAAACAAGCGGAATTGCTGGCCCGTCTCAACGCGCTCGGGCGCCGGGCGGGCGTCGCTGACATGGATGATCAAGGAATGATGACCGTGGGACCCTGGACGATCGATCGTGGTCGCCGCCAGATTACCCTGGACGATGAGCCGGTCAAGCTCACCGACAAGGATTACGAGCTCGCTTGCTATCTGTTTCAGAACGTCGGCAAGCTGATGTCCCGTGCCCACCTGCTGGAGAAAGTCTGGGGCATCATGACCCCGATCGAATCCCGCACCGTGGACGTGCACATCAGCCGCATTCGTCGTAGTTTGCAGATCCGCCCCGAGCGGGGCTACCGCATCAAGACGGTCTACCAGCACGGTTACCGCCTGGAACCGATCGACGATTGACCCGCCGGCGACCGGTTCGCTGTCGTTCCCCACTACCGTCGACTCCCCCGCGCCTCGGGACAGCGGTGCCCTGCCCGTGGCGCCGCGCCTGCGGCCCGAAAGGCGCTTTTCGGCAAAATCCCTGTTCCGGCCGTAAACGCCCGGTGGTACCGTTACGCTACGTTGGACCGGCCACGGTGGTCCTGGGCACCGTGGCGGCCGAACTACTACTGACGTTATAGGATTTCATGGCGAAACTCGGCTCCGAGCAACGACGCTACCTGGTGGAACACCTGTCCGTGCTTCTGGTGGTCGCCGGGCTCTGCGTATTGCTCTCGATCAGCGGTGGCTTGTCGTTCTTCAACCGCTACGTCTACGACAACCTCATGCAGTGGCTGCCCATGGAGCCGTCCGGCGACGTGCTGATCGTCGGCATTGATGAATACAGCCTCCGCGAGGTGGGCCGCTGGCCGTGGGACCGGCGCATTCACGCGCAGATTATCAACCAGCTGGAAGAGCAGGGCGCCCGCGCGGTGCTGATGGATCTGATTCTGTCGGAGCCGGACCGCAGCCGTCCCCAGTCCGACCAGGCGCTGGCGGAGGCGATCCGCGCCGCCGGACACGTCTATTTGCCGGTGCACGTGGAGCAGCTGCGCTCCGGCGGCCAATTGATCGAGGTGCTGCCCCACGCCGAGTTCGCCCGCGCCGCCAAGGGGCTGGGCCATGTGGACCTGGAGCTGGACGGCGATGGCGTGGCCCGTTCGGTGTTCATGCGCTCGGGCATCGGCCAGCCCTGGTGGCCGCACATTACCCAGGCGTTGCTGGAAGGCGAGGGCCTGATCTCCACGGATCTCTACCCGGCGGGGGACGAAGGCGCTTTCGCCGGCCTCGCCAATGTGCGCAAGTACCCCCGCTATATTCCGTTCGCCGGCGGCGCCGGCACCTACCCCCAGGTGTCGGCGGTGGACCTGCTCGAAGGCCGGGTGCCCGACCAGTTGGTGAAGGACCAGTTCGTGTTCATCGGCGCCACCGCCGCCGGGCTCGGCGACATGCTGCCGACCCCCATGGCCGGCCAGGGCGAGCTGATGGCCGGCGTGGAAATCAACGCCAATATTTTCGACGCGCTGCGCCGTCATCAGCTGATCGAGCGGCTGGACACCGTGCCGACCCTGCTCGTCAGCCTGCTGCTGGCGCTGCTGGCGCCGTTCCTGCTGCCCTTCGTGCTGCCGCGCTGGAGCATCCCCCTGGTGATGGCCTCTCTGGCCCTGACCGTGGCGGTCTGCTACGGCCTGCTGGCGCTGTTCAATCTCTGGTTTCCGCCGGCGGCGGCGTTGCTTTCGGCCATCGTCGCCTATCCGCTGTGGACCTGGCGGCGCCTGGAATACTCCATGGCCTACATGCGCAACGCACTGGCGCGGCTGGCCGAGTACAGCGACCTCAACCGCCGTTTGACCGAGCCGGCGCCGATGTCGCGCATGCTGAGAATGCTCGACCAGGTGCTGCCGGTACGCGCCTGGCGCCTGCAGACCCAGGGCGGCGCCCCGGTTTCCGGCGGCGAGGCGCTGGCGCCGGTGGACTGGCGCGGCCAGCTGGCGCGCCGCTACCCGTTCCGCCACGAGGGCAAGCGCTATGAGCTGTGGGTGGCCTGGCGTCAGGGCCTCGACGCGGACACCTACGATTACTGGATCCGCGCCATGCTGGCCCGCACCGAGGCGCGCCGCCCCAGCGGCGGGCCCCGCTATGAGGTGATCGAAAAGCACATCGAACGGCTGCGCTCCGAAGAGCAGCGCCAGCAGGCGCTGACCCGCTTTTTCCAGGTCGGTCTGGCGCAGATGAGCGAGGGCGTGCTGATCTGTGACGCCTGCGGCGGCGTGGTCTTCATCAACCCCCAGGCGGCCTACCTGCTCAGCCTGGAAGGCGTCGGCCAGGACACCCTGGGGCTGGCGGATATCGGCCGCGAACTGGAATTCCACGGCGACCGCGACTGGATGGGGCTGCTGCAGGAGGTGCTCGCCGACGGCCGGGTGCAGAAAGAGTGCCGCAACCGGCGCGGCATGGATCTCTACCTGGACATGATTCTGGTGCACGCCGGCGATCAGCCCGGGCGCATGCTGATCGTCAGCCTCAAGGACATTTCCGACGTCAAGCAGGCCATGCGCACCCGCACCGAAATGTTGGACTTTCTGTCCCACGACCTGCGCTCGCCGATGGTCTCGGTGCTGGCGCTGATCGGCAAGATGCGCCACGGCGAGGACGGCGAACGGCTGCGGGACTTCCTCGACAACGTGGAGCACTACGCCCAGCGCAACCTGAATATCGCCGAGCAGTTCCTGCAACTGGCGCGGGTCGAGGCGGAAGAATCCGTGGAGATGGTGGAGCAGGACATGCTCGACGTGGTCGAATCCGCCATCGACCAGGTGCAGATCCAGGCCCAGAGCCGGGGCATCACCCTGCGCTTCGACTACGATCAGGAGCAGGACGTCTGGGTGCGCGGCAACAACGAGCTGCTCGAGCGCCTGGTGGTCAACCTGCTCACCAACGCGGTGAAATACAGCCACGAAAACGGCAAGGTGCTGGTGCGCCTCTATCCGAAGGCGGCCAGGTGTGCTGTGACGTGCGCGATGAGGGCGTGGGTATTCCGGAAGCGTTCCAGGACAAGCTGTTCGAACGCTTCAGCCGCGCCAGCACCAGCGGCGGCGCGCGCACCCGCGGCGCCGGCCTGGGCCTGCGTTTCGTCAAGGTGGTGACCGAGCGTCACGGCGGCACCATCCATGTGGAGAGCGTTCCGGACGAAGGCAGCTGCTTCCGTCTGGCGCTGCCGCGCATCGATGTGGGCGGCCTCTAGGCCGCGCTTTCCGGGCGCTTTTCACGGCGCCGTGAGTGCTCCGCGCTAAGCTGTTTCCACGATAGGCGTCGATGGCGCCTTTTTCCCGGTGTTTTCTGCGGGTATAATTCCGCCGCCCCCGGGGCAAGTCATAGCTATCAGAGGTGTCATAGTGAATAAAATGCTGACCGCCAGCCTGGTCCTTCTCGCCACCGTTTTCGCCGGCAACGCCGCGCTGGCGGCGGAGAAGTCTTCTTATCCCCTGGGTGAGCGCTCTATTCTCAGCGACCGCGCCACCGCCGAGCGATTGAAGCCGGTGGGCAGCGTCTGCGTGGAAGGCGAGGACTGCGGCAGCCAGATGGCCGATGCCGGCGATGCCGGCTCCGGTGAGCCGCGCGACGGCGCCACCGTCTACAGCAGCGGCTGCGCCGCCTGCCACGACTCCGGTGCCGCCGGCGCGCCCAAGACCGGCGACGCCGGTGCCTGGGCCTCGCGCATCGACAAAGGCATGGACACCCTGGTCAAGCACGCCTACGAAGGCTTCAACTCGATGCCGGCCAAAGGCATGTGCAGCGACTGTTCCGAAGAGGAAATCGCCGCCGCCGTTGAATACATCGTGGACAAGAGCCAGTAATGCGCCGGTTCGGGCCCGCCCTCCTCGGCGGGTTGCTGGTCTCGTTGCTGCTCGCCGGCTGCGGCGACGCGGACGGTCCCGCCGCTGCGTCGGGCGCTGCCGCGTCCGAGGCCGCTGAGCCGCGGGCCGCCGCGCCCAGCGCCGATAAGCCGGCCGCGGAAGGGGGTGATACCGCCGCCCGTGAGCCCGCCGGAATCTACGGTCGGTACTGCGTCAACTGCCACGGCACCGGCATGGCCGGCGCCCCCATGGTGGGCCCGGAGCACCGTCTGATCTGGTCCGAAGAGATCGAGGAAGAAGGCTTCCCGACGCTGGTGAAGATCGCCATCGAAGGTCAGAACGGCATGCCGCCGCGCGGTACCTGCTTTGATTGCAGCGATGAAGAGATCGAAGCCACGGTGCTGTACATGCTCAAGGAAAGCGGCGCCAAATAGTCCCCGGCGCCCCGGTTCTAGTCCAGCAACGCCTTCAGGTTGGCGATGCTGGCCTGGGCCACCTGATCTTCCTGTTCCTCGTCTTTCTTGAACCCCTCGCCGATATACTGAAGATCGTCCAGCGGCAGCTCTTCCAGGAAGCGGCTGGCCAGGGTGTCCACTTTCTCACCGTACTGTTTGCGGGTCAGCGCCTGGGTGATCGCCAGGCTTTCGCGGGCGCGGGTGATGCCCACGTACATCAGGCGGCGCTCCTCGACGATGTTGTCCTCCTCGATGCTGGTGCGGTGCGGCAGCAGTTCCTCCTCCACGCCCATCATGTAGACGTGGGGGAACTCCAGGCCCTTGGAGGCGTGCAGGGTCATCAGTTGCACCCGGTCCGAATCGTCTTCCTCGTCCTGCTGTTCCAGCATGTCCATCAGCACCAGTTTGCTGATCACCGCTTCCAGGTCGGAGGCGCCTTCCTCGTCGTCTTCCTGTTTTTCCAGCATGCGCTGGATATTGCGCACCAGTTGCCAGACGTTCTCCATGCGCTTCTCGCCGATGCGCGGGCTGGAGGCGTTCTGCATCACCCAGCTCTCGTAATCCATCTCGGTGATCAGTTCGTTGACCGCCTGCAGGCTGTTGTGGCCGAAGCAGGCGCGGCGCTTCTCATCCAGCCAGGTCTTGAAGGCGCGCAGCTTGTCCGCCGCCTTGCCGGCCATCACCTCGCCCAGGGCGAAGTCGTCGCACACATGGTAGAGGCCCTGGTCCCGCTGGGCGGCCCAGCCGGCCAGTTTCTCCAGGGTGGCCGGGCCGATCTCCCGGCGCGGCGTGTTGATCACGCGCAGGAAGGCGTTGTCGTCGTCTGGGTTGACCAGCAGGCGCAGGTAGCACATCAGGTCCTTGATCTCGCCCCGCGAGAAAAAGCCGGTGCCGCCGGACACCTTGTAGGGAATCTGCAGTGCCTGCAGCTTCATCTCCAGAATCCGTGACTGGAAATTGCCCCGGTAGAGCACCGCGAAGTCCTTCCAGTGCAGGCCGCGCTGCAGGCGCCGGTGGAAGATGTCCCCGGCGATCCAGTCGGTCTCGGCGTCCTCGTCGCGCAGCGCCGCGATGCGGATCGCCTCGCCGTAGCCGTAATCGGACCACAGGCTCTTCGCGAACACGTGGGGGTTGTTGGCGATCACCGTGTTGGCGGCCTTCAGAATGCGACCGGTGGAGCGGTAGTTCTGCTCCAGCTTGACCACTTTCAGGTCCGGCCAGTCTTCCTGCAGCTTGGCCAGGTTTTCCGGCCGCGCACCGCGCCAGGCGTAGATCGACTGGTCGTCGTCGCCCACCACCGTGAAGCGCCCCTCCGGGTGGGTGAGCATGCGCACCAGTTCGTACTGGGCGCCGTTGGTGTCCTGGTACTCGTCCACCAGCAGGTACTGAATGCGGTGGCGCCATTTCTCCAGAATGCGCGGCTGCTCGCGGAACAGCTGCGCCGGCATCAGGATCAGATCGTCAAAATCCACCGCGTTGCAGGCGCGCAGCATGCGGTTGTAACCCTGATAGGCGATGGCGGCGCGCAGCGCGTCGTCGCTGTCGGCGTGGCTGACCGCTTCGTCGGGCAGAATCAGTTCATTCTTCCAATCGGAGATGCGCTTTTGCACCGCGTCCACCGCCGCCAGATCCTTCTCCGATTCGCCCTGACGCAGGATTTCCTTGAGAATCTCCTTGCTGTCGGTCTGGTCGAGGATGGAAAAACCGCGTCGCAGCCCGCTGGCGGCCAGTTCCTGCTTGAGAATGCGCAGGCCCAGATTGTGGAAGGTGGAGACGATCAGCCCCCGGGTGGAGCCGCGTTCGGTGAGGCTCTGCACCCGCTCCTTCATTTCCCGCGCCGCCTTGTTGGTGAAGGTGACCGCGGCGATGCGGCCGGAGGGCACGCCTTTCTCGGCGATCAACCAGGCGATTTTGCGGGTGATCACGCTGGTCTTGCCCGAACCCGCCCCCGCGAGCACCAGCAGGGGGCCGTCGGTGTAGAGCACCGCTTCCTGTTGGCGGGGGTTGAGAGACGACATCGATACTCCGGCGGGGCTGATGGACGAAGCGCGTATCATAGCAGCCGGAGCGCACCCTTTAGGAGCCGTGATTGATGAGACTGGACCGCTTTCTGGGGCAGCGGAAAAGGCTGGGACGGCGCGGCGTGCGGCTGTTGCTGGCCGCCGGCCGCGTCACCGTGGACGGGCGGGTGATCCAGGACGGCCGCCACGAGGTGGGGCCCTTCACGCCGGTGGCGTTGGACGGCGAACCCTTCACCGTGCGCCGCGCCGCCTACTGGATGCTGCACAAACCGGCCGGCTGCGTGAGCGCCACCCGCGACCGCCACCATCGCACGGTGCTGGACTGCCTGGACCCCGCCGACGCCACCGACCTGCATCTCGCCGGGCGGCTCGATTTCAACAGCACCGGGCTGATGCTGCTCACCAATGACGGGCGCTGGTCGCGGCGTCTCAGCGACCCGCGCCACAAACTGCCGAAGGTTTACCGGGTGCGCACCGAGGACCCGATCACGCCGGACTACGCCGCCGTGTTCGAGCGCGGGCTCTATTTCCCCTATGAAGACCGCACGACCCGCCCGGCCGGCCTGGAGATCCTGGCGCCGCGCGAGGCGCGGGTGACGCTGTACGAAGGGCTCTATCACCAGATCAAGCGCCTGTTCGGGCACTTCGACAACCGGGTGGTGGCCCTGCACCGGGAACGGATCGGCCCGATACGGCTGGACCCCTCGCTCGCACCGGGGCAGTATCGCGCCCTCGGCGCCGACGAAATTCGTCTGCCGGGCCCCGCCGAGCCCGATGTTCAGGAGCTCCGCCGACCATGACTTCCACCGTGGCCGTCTTCGCCGACGTGCAGAACCTGTATTACACCGCCCGCCAGGCCCACCAGCGCAACGTGGATTACAACGCGCTCTGGGCGCGCGCCACCGGTGGGCGCCAGGTGGTGGCCGCCCACGCTTACGCGGTGGAGCGCGGCGATGAGAAGCAGCGTCAGTTTCAGAACATCCTGCGCGCCATCGGTTTCAACGTGAAGCTCAAGCCCTTCCTGCAGCGCGCCGACGGCTCCGCCAAGGGCGACTGGGACGTGGGCATCACCATCGATATCATGGAGCAGGCGCCCAGCGTGGACCGGGTGGTGCTGGCGTCCGGGGACGGCGACTTCGCCATTCTCGCCGACCACATCCGCGCCCGGCACGGCTGTCAGGTGGAAGTCTACGGCGTGGCGCCGCTCACCGCGGCGGCCCTGATGCGCGCCGCCGACGATTTCATTCCCATCGAAGGAGATTTGCTGCTTGGCTGATTCGCCCACCGGCCCGGCGCGGCTGGATTTCTTCGTCGCCCACGCCGCCGGCCTCAGCCGCAAGCAGGCCAAGGCGCTGATCCGCGGCGGCGCGGTGACGGTGACCGGTGAAGACGGGGCGCCGCGCACCGGCCTCAAGGCCAACAGCAGCGTGGCGCCGGGGGAGTGCGTGCGGCTCGACGGCGCCGTGCTGACGCTGCCCGGCGAGCGCTACCTGATGCTGCACAAACCGGCCGGCCGGGTGTGCGCCCTGGAGGACGCCCTGCCCACGGTGATCGATCTGATCCCCGCCGAGCAGCGCCGTGGCCTGCGCATCGTCGGCCGCCTGGACCGGGACACCACCGGTCTGTTGCTGCTCACCACCGACGGCCAGTGGGCCCACCGCCTGATGTCGCCGCGTCACCACTGCGCCAAGCGCTACCGGGTGACCACCGCCGAGCCGCTGGACGACGCCCAGCTGACGCGGCTGCGCGACGGGGTGGTGCTGCACGACGACCCGGCGCCCACCCGGCCCGCCGAGGCGCGGGCGTTGAGCGACACGGAACTGCTGCTGACCATCAGCGAAGGCCGCTACCACCAGGTCAAACGGATGCTGGCGGCGGTGGGCAACCGGGTGGTCGCCCTGCACCGCGAAGCGGTGGGCCACATTGAACTGGCCCCGGACCTGCCCGCCGGCGCCTGGCGCCCGCTCACCGACGCGGAAATCGGCTAGCGCAGCTCGCCCTGCAGCGCCATCACATCCACGGTCCGCGACCGGTCCAGCGGGTCCACCAGCGTGTGCGCGTCCTGATACACCCGCGGCGTCTGGTACAGCGCGACCAGCGCCCGGGCGTGGCTGGGGCAGACATAGCGGTCCGGCATTTCCCGTTGCAGCCAGGCGCGGACCTTGGGCGCCTGATCGGAGCCCATCTTCGGAAACAGGTGGTGCTCCACATGGTGGCTGAAGTGGAAATGCAGCGGGTCCAGCCAGCGCAGCTGACGCACGCTCATGGAATTGTCCACCGGGTGGTTGTTGTCCATCTGCGGGCGCAGCATGTGGTTGGTGAGAATGTAGCCCTGGCCCAGGGCGTTGGCCATCATCAGCGGGATCAACACCGTGAACAGCGCCAGCGGCCCGGACAGCACCGCCAGAACCAGCCAGGCGGCGCCGCACAGCAACGCCTGGCGAATCGCCTTGTTGCGCTCGAACCCTTTGAATTCCTCGCGGCGGCGGGTCTGCATCCACAGTACCAGCTGGGCGTGGAACATGAAGGAATAGAGCAGGAAAAAGTAGCTGTACCAAGTGCCCGAGCCCGGCGCCAGCTTGGTGAAGTTGGCCAGCTTGGGGTGCTTGTTGTAGCGGTGGGCGGTGCCGAACGAATCCGGGTCCCGGTCGCCCAGGTTGGTGTGCGCGTGGTGGGCCACGTTGTGCCAGCGGCGCCAGAACTCCGGCGGAATCATCATCGGGCCGAAGCCGATCCAGCCGAACAGGTTCTGCAGGCGCCGGCTCATGCCCAGGGCGCCGTGCAGCACCTCATGGGCGAGCAGCGCCTGGCAGCCCAGGGTGTGGCCCACCACCACGGCGATCAGCAGATTACCCCACCAGGGCAGGCCCAGCGTCAGAATCGCGGCGATGCCGCCGACGATCACCAGGCTCATGGGCAGAAACCAGATCGCGCGCCACGGCCGGGCCCGGAACGCCGACGGCCCCAGGTCCTGCTTCATTGCATCGCGAATGGCGCGGGCGTCGTCGGCGCCGAAAGTGCGCTGGTAGCCTCGGGTGTCGCTCATGGGGTCCTCCGGAAGGAAATGGCAACGGGTGGATGTCACAGCGCCGCTATTCTCACCGTGCCCCTGTCGACGGCGAAGGGCTGCGCCGGACAGTGACCTGTCATTTTCGGACAAAGCCGCGAACAGGTGTATTCTCTTGGCCATGAGCGTACAGATCGCGGATCTCCCCAGCCTCGCCGGCGACCGCACCCCGATTCCGGTCAACTATGTCCGCAATCTGGTGGAGCTGGTCCATGAGTTCGGTCTCGACACGGACCGGCTGCTGGCGCATGTGGGCCTGACCCAGGCGGAAGTGTACAGCGCCGAGCCGGCACTGCGCTTCGAGCAGTTCCAGCGGGTCATGGCGGGCGCCCGGGACCTCAGCGGCGACCCGGCCATCGGCCTGGCGCTGGGCCGCCAGCTCACTGTCACCGCCCACGGGCTGCTCGGCTACGCGGCGATCAGCAGCGCCGACCTGGGCGAGGCGCTGGAACTGCTGGAGCGCTATTTTCGCACCCGCACCCGCCTGTGCCTGCCGCGTCTGAGCCTGGAGGGCCGCTGGGTCCGGTTTTGCCTGGCGGAACCCTACGACCTGGGCGATATCCGCGAGCCCTATCTGGAAGTGGTCACCGCCGCGCTGGTGGGCGGGCTGCGCTATTTGCTCGATGACCGCCTGCAGGACGCCACCCTGGAACTGCCCTACGCGCCGCCGCCCCATGCGGAGCGTTACGCCGAAGTGCTCGGCATGCCGGTGGTGTTCGGCCGTGAAGTGGCGGCGCTGCGCTTCCCGGCACGGCTGATGAAGGTGGCGTTTCCGCTCTCCGACCCGGCCTCCCGGCGCATGGCCGCGCACAAATGCGAAGAAGAGCTGCAGCGCCTGGAGGCGGACCTGGACTGGGCCTCGCGGGTGCGTGCCCGGCTGATGCAGGCGGAGGGCATGCTGCCCAGCCTCGATCAGCTGGCGGCCAGCTTCCATCTCACCTCCCGCACCCTGCGGCGCTATCTGGCGGCGGTGGGGGTCAGCTACCGGCACCTGCTGGAAGAGGTGCGCATGGCCCGGGCGGTGCGCTACCTGCAGGCCAACCTGCCGGTGCAGAAAGTCGCCGACCTGCTCGGCTACGCCGACCCCAGCAATTTCACCCGCGCCTTCCGGCGCTGGACCGGCCACCCGCCCAGCTTCTACCAGAACGGCTGAACCGACACATCCGCTTACCCAACCGCCGCCGGTGCGCGCCGTGGGCGCTTGAGCGCGGCCCCGCCCGGCGTTAGGGTTTTGCTCTTCTTTCCTATTCCTCCACCTGATAAAGAGACCCCCATGAGCGAGAACCGATTCGACGTCAGCGGCAAACGTATTCTGATCACGGGGGCGTCCAGCGGCTTCGGCGCCCACTTCGCGCGGGTGCTGGCGGAACAGGGCGCCGACCTGGTGCTCGCCGCGCGGCGCGTGGAAAAGCTGGAAGAAACCGCCGGCGCGGTGCGCGCCCTGGGCCGGGACGCGGTGGTGGTGCCCATGGACGTGGCCGACCACGCCAGCGTGGAGGCCGCCTTCGAGCGCATGCCGGCCCTGGATGTGGTGGTCAATAACGCCGGCATCAGCCGCGACGGAGCCACCGACACCCTGAGCGAAGAAGACTGGAGCGCGGTGGTGGACACCAACCTGAATGGCGTCTGGGCGGTGAGCAAGTTCGCCATCCAGCAGTGGCGCCGCGACGGCCGCCCCGGCAACATCATCAACATCGCCTCGATCCTCGGCCTGCGCGTGGGCGCCATGCTCGCGCCCTACACCGTGGCCAAGGCGGCGGTGGTTCAGTTCACCCAGTCCATCGCCCTGGATTACGCCCGCCACAATATCCGCTGCAACGCCATCTGCCCCGGCTATGTGGAAACCGACATCAACCGGGAATTCTTCCAGGGCCCCCACGGCGAGAAGCTGATCAAGCGCATCCCTTACCGCCGCCTGGGCCAGATCGACGAACTGGTGGGGCCGCTGTTGCTGCTCGCCTCCGACGCCTCCAGCTACATGAGCGGCGCGGCGATCCCGGTGGACGGCGCGCATCTGTGCAACACGCTTTAAGGCTTGAGCAGGTTCTGGCGGTAGCTCAGCGCCTCGCGGAGATGCTCCCGGCGGATCACCTCGCTGCCGGCCAGGTCGGCGATGGTGCGCGCCACGCGCAGGCTGCGGTGAAGCGCCCGGGCGGACAGCTCCAGGCGTTCCATCACCCCGGTGAGCCAGGCCTTGTGCGGGCCTAATGCCTCCATCAGTCGCTCCGCGTCGAGCTCACGGTTAAGCCGGCCCTGGCGGTGCAGCTGGCACGCCCGGGCGGCCAGCACCCGCTCCCGCACCCGTCGGCTGGGCTCGCCGTCCGCGGCCCCCAGCAAAGTATCCGGCGACACCGCCGGCACTTCCAGATGCAGATCGATGCGATCCAGCAGCGGACCGGACAGCCGTCGCTGATAGCGCTTCGCTTTCTCGCACTCGTAGCCGCAGCTTTTCTCCGGGTCGCCCAGGTACCCGCACGGGCAGGGGTTCATCGCCGCCACCAGTTGGAAGCGGGCCGGAAACGTCACCTGTTGAGCGGCCCGCGCGATGTGTACCTCGCCGGTTTCCAGCGGCTCGCGCAGCACCTCCAGCACCCGCGGCTGGAATTCCGGCATCTCATCCAGAAACAGCACACCTTCATGGGCCAGGGATATCTCGCCGGGGCGCGGCCGGCCGCCGCCGCCCACCAGCGCGGCAGCGGAGGCGGTGTGATGCGGCGCCCGGTAGGGCGGCTGCAGGAACGCGCCGGCGGGGCGCGCGTGACGCAGCGAGTGGATCGCCGCCACTTCCAGGGCCCGCTCCCGGTCCAGTGGCGGCAGCAGGCCGGGCAGGCGCGAGGCCAGCATGCTTTTGCCGGCACCGGGCGGACCGCTCATCAGCAGGGAGTGGCCGCCCGCCGCGGCGATCTCCAACACCCGCTTGGCGGCCGGCTGACCGCGAATCTGAGACAGACAAGGGGCGCCCCCGGTGTCGTCGCCGGGCGAGGCCGGTGGGGCGTGGAGCGGTAGCCGGGTGTCCCCCTTCAGGTGCGCGCACAGTTCGGTGAGGCTGTTCACCGCCAGGGTGTCCGCGCCGGCGAGGGCGGCTTCGTCACCGTTCGCCGCCGGCACCACCAGGGTGTGTCCGTCGCGGGCCGCGGCCAGCGCGCCGGGCAGCACCGCCGGCACCGGGCTCAGCGCTCCGGACAGTGCCAGCTCGCCGATCCACTCCATGTCTTTCAGATCGACGCGCCCCAGCTGTCCGCTGGCGAGCAGAATGCCCACCGCGATCGGCAGGTCGAAGCGGCCGCCGTCCTTGGGCAGGTCGGCCGGCGCCAGATTGACGGTGATGCGCTGTTGCGGGATGCGAAAACCGCCGTTGATCAGCGCCGAGCGGACCCGGTCCTTGCTCTCGCGGACGGCGGTATCGGGCAGGCCCACCATGGTGAAGCCGGGCAGGCCCGGGCCCAGATGGATTTCGACGCGCACCGGTATGGCACGGATTCCCAGGGTGGCGCGGCTGTGGAGCAGGGCGATAGACATGGCCCGAGCATAAGCGGCCGGCGGTGCGGGCCCTGTACGCCGTCGCCCTCGATCCGCGTGCGCCGATGGCGCTACTTAATGTAGGAGAGTCAGGAACGCTGCTCCAGCGCCGCCACTTCCTTCTCCAGAGCTTCCAGCCGGGCGCGGGTGCGCTCCAGCACCTGCTGCTGAATCTCGAATTCCTCACGGCTGATCAGATCCAGCCGGGTCAGCGTCTCATTGAGCACGGCGCGCACGCTGTGCTCCACCTCCTGGCGCAATTGCCCCAGGTCTCCGGGCAGATGGCGGCTGATGTCGCTCATCAAACGATCGAGAAAGGCTTGGCTTTGCATGGCCACAGGCTCCACTATTTGCAACACGGGCGGGTCAGGGTGCGATGGTACCACCGCCCTCGATGTTATGGGGCGTCTCAAGAGCACCGTAACGGCGTGCACCATTTTGGGAAGTGCCCCGCAATGGTGCACTATATTGCCGCAACCGACCCCGGAACACCCCGGGGTTGCAGTTCTAACCCTCTGAAAATGCGTGACTTTTAAAAATTGGCATGGGTCGTGCAGCTAACGGGCTAGAGCGTTCGCGCGAGTGGATGGATCGGGAACCAAAGAGGGGCCTGAAACCCAACGGACGTTAACGGACGCGTTATAAGCGTTTGAAGGAGATAGAAATGAAACTGGTTACAGCCATCATCAAGCCGTTCAAATTGGACGACGTGCGTGAAGCACTGTCCGAGATCGGCGTTCAAGGCATCACCGTTACCGAGGTGAAAGGCTTCGGGCGCCAAAAAGGTCACACCGAGCTGTATCGCGGCGCGGAATACGTGGTCGATTTCCTGCCCAAGGTAAAAATCGAAGTGGCCATCGCGGAGACCAGCCTGGATCAGGTTATCGAGGCGATCACCAAAGCGGCCAACACCGGGAAAATCGGCGACGGCAAAATCTTCGTCACCACCCTGGAGCAGGCCATCCGTATCCGCACCGGCGAGACCGGCGAGGACGCGATCTAAGTTTAGAGAACGCAAGTTTAGAAAATGTGTAACACGACCCATGCCAAGGTCCTGAACACGCTTCCAATTCTCGGAGGGTTGCAACGTGGAAAATCAAATCTTTGAACTTCAGTACGCCATCGACACCTTTTATTTTCTGGTGTGTGGCGCACTGGTAATGTGGATGGCGGCGGGCTTCGCGATGCTCGAAGCCGGCCTGGTGCGTGCTAAAAACACCACCGAAATTCTCACCAAGAACGTGGCGCTGTTCGCCATCGCCTGCCTGATGTACCTGGTCTGCGGTTATTCGATCATGTACGGCGGCGGCATCTTCCTGAACGGCATTGAAGCCTTTGATCTGGCCGGTGTGCTGGCGGACTCCGCGGAAGCGGGTTTTGACGGCGGCTCGGTCTACTCCGGCGCGTCCGATTTCTTCTTCCAGGTAGTGTTCGTCGCCACCGCCATGTCCATCGTTTCCGGTGCCGTGGCCGAGCGTATGAAGCTGTGGGCCTTCCTGGCGTTCGCGGTGGTCATGACCGGTTTTATCTATCCCATTGAGGGGTCCTGGACCTGGGGCAGCGCCGACGTGTTCGGCATGTACAACCTGGGCGACCTGGGCTTCTCCGACTTCGCCGGTTCCGGCATCGTGCACATGGCCGGTGCGGCCGCCGCGCTCGCCGGTGTGCTGCTGCTGGGCGCCCGTAAAGGCAAGTACGGTCCCAATGGCGAAATCCACGCGATCCCCGGCGCCAACCTGCCGCTGGCGACCCTGGGTACCTTCATCCTGTGGATGGGCTGGTTCGGCTTCAACGGCGGTTCCGTGCTCAAGCTCGGTGACGCCGCCAGCGCGCACTCCGTGGCCATGGTGTTCCTGAACACCAACACCGCCGCCGCCGGTGGTGCCGTTGCCGCGCTGATCGTGGGCCGCTTCCTGTTCGGCAAGGCCGACCTGACCATGCTGCTCAACGGCGCCCTGGCCGGCCTGGTGACCATCACGGCCGAGCCGTCCACCCCGACCGCGCTGACAGCCACTATCTTCGGTGCGATCGGCGGCGTGCTGGTGGTGTTCAGCATCGTGACCCTGGACAAGCTGAAGATCGACGATCCGGTCGGTGCCATCTCCGTGCACGGTGTGGTCGGCTTCCTGGGCCTGATGCTGGTGCCGATCACCAACGACGGTTCCAGCTTCTCCGGCCAGCTGATCGGCGCCCTGACCATCTTCGTGTGGGTGTTCGTGGCCAGCCTGATCGTGTGGGCCATCCTCAAGGCGATCTTCGGCATCCGCGTCTCCGAAGAGGACGAGTACGAAGGCATGGATATCGTGGACTGCGGTATGGAAGCGTACCCGGAGTTCGTGAAGAGCTGATCCGTCTTCTTCCAATCTGTCTTGCTCCAACCTACAGGGCGCCTTCGGGCGCCCTTTTTTGTTTCGGTGAAACAAGTCTCTGGTATCCTGCCGGGAGCGGCGCTCCCTTTCGCGGGCCGGGCCCGCTCCTACAAGTCATCACCGAGTATTGTCTGTGTTTGCTGATCTGAATCTCCATGAACGTTTATTGCGCGCCCTGGAAGAGCTGTCGCTGAGTGAGCCCACGGCGGTGCAAACGGCGGCTATTCCCCCCGCTCTGGCGGGTCGGGACCTGCGCGTGGTGGCGCGGACCGGCACCGGCAAGACCGCCGCCTTCGTGCTGCCCATGCTGCAGCGATTGCTGGAAGAGAAGGACCGGGGCATCGGCACCCGGGCGCTGGTGCTGGCGCCCACCCGGGAGTTGGCCCGGCAGACGCTCAAGCAGGTGCAGGCGCTGTCGCGCTTCACCTTTATCAAGGCGGAAGCGGTCACCGGCGGCGAGGACTTCAAGGTGCAGGCGGCGCGCATCCGCAAGAACCCGGAGGTGCTGGTGGGCACGCCGGGCCGGCTGATCGAGCATCTCGAGGCGGACAATCTGGCGTTGTCCGAACTCAAGGTGCTGGTGCTGGACGAATCGGACCGCATGCTCGACATGGGCTTCAGCGACGACGTGCTGCGTCTGGCGGCGGCCTGCAACCCGGCCCGGCAGACGCTGTTGTTCTCCGCCACGCCGGGCGGCGCGGCCATGGACGCCATGGTGGCGCGGGTGCTGCGCGAGCCCGAGTCGCTGATGCTCGACAGCGTGCGCGAGCTCAATCAGCAGGTGCGCCAGCAGATCATCACCGCCGACGACCGCTCCCACAAGGAGCGCCTGGTGCAGTGGCTGCTTGCCCATGAGCCCCACCGCAAGGCGATCGTGTTCACCAACACCAAGGCCACCGCCGACCGCCTCGGCGGAGTGTTGCGCTCCACCGCCCACAAGGTGTTCGTGCTGCACGGCGACAAGGACACCAAGGACCGCAAGCTGGCGCTGGAACGGCTGAACAGCGGCGCGGTGACGGTGCTGGTGGCCACCGACGTGGCCGCCCGGGGCCTGGACGTGGACGGCCTGGAGCTGGTGATCAACTTCGATATGCCGCGCAGCGGCGATGACTACCTGCACCGCATCGGCCGCACCGGGCGCGGCGACGGCGAGGGCGTGGCGATCTCGCTGGTGGAGAGTTTCGAGTGGAACCTGATGGCGAGCATCCAGCGCTATCTGCGCCAGGAGTTCGAGTTCCGGGTGGTGGAGGCGCTGCGCGGCCGCTACCTGGGCCCCAAGGAGCGCAAACGCTCCGGCAAGGCGGTGGGCAGCAAGCACAAGAAGCTGAAGAAGAAGGCGCTCGCCCAGTCGGCCAAGGCGGCCGGCAAGAAGCCGGCGGCGAAGAAGAAGGCGGCGCGCAAGCGCCCGGCGCCATCGCCGGCGCCGGATACCCAGGGCGGTTTCGCCAAGCCCAAGCGGCGCAAGAACCCGGGGCCGCTGGACTAGTTTCCGGCGGCCGGGCGTCAGGTCATTTTCTTGACCAGGGAGAGGGGCAGGACCTTCATGGCGAACCCCAGCGGCGCCCAGGGCCAGGACGGCACATAGGCCTTGGCGGGTTCTTTCTCGATGGCGCGGACCAGCGCCTTGCAGCCGGTCTCGGTGTCCACCATGAACGGCGCTTTTTCCACTTTCTCGTTGATTTCCGAACGGATGTAGCCCGGGTAGAGGGTGCTCACGGTGATCGGCTTGCCGATCATCTCCATGCGCAGCCCTTCCGCCAGGCTGGCCACGCCCGCCTTGGTGGCGGCGTAGGTGTTGATGTTCTTGCGCATGCCGCGCACCGCGCTCATCGAGGAGATCACCACCAGATGGCCGTTGTTCTGGGCCCGGAAGATCTCCATGGCCGCCTCGCACTGGGCCAGGGCGGCGACGAAGTTGGTCTCCGCGGTCTGCCGGTTGGCGTGGAAATAGCCGGTGCCCAGCGGCTGGCCCTTGCCCATGCCGGCGTTGACGATGATCCGGTCCAGGCTGCCCAGCTCGGTGCGGAACGCACGGAACACGTCGAACACCTGGTCGTAGTGGTTCACGTCCAGGGGTTTGACCAGCACGGTGATGCCGGGGTGGGCCTGTTCCAGTTCCGCTTTCAGGGCGTCCAGCTTGTCGGTGCGCCGCGCGCACAGGGCCAGGTTGCGGCCCCGGGCGGCGAACAACCGCGCCATGCCGGCGCCCAGGCCGGAGCTGGCGCCGGTGATGAGAATATTGGAACGGGTACTCATGGCATTATCCTTGTCGCGTGCGTGGACCCCGGATCACAGCGTGGCGAGGAAATCGGACAGCGCCCGGTTCACCGCTTCGGGGTTTTCTATCGGCGAATGGTGCCCGGAATCGGCCACCGTGACCAGCCGCGCCCCGGGGATGGCGTCGACGATGCGCTGCGCTTTTTCCGGCGGCGTTGCCCGGTCCAGTTCGCCGACGATCACTAAAGTAGGCGCACTGATCGCGCTGATATCGCCGCTGATGTCGTCACGGGTAAAGACGTTCTCCAACGCCAGCTCGATGCCGTGGCGGTCGTGGGCCAGGATCAGCGCCTTCTCGTGGGCCACCCCGTCCGGGTTGGCGTCGCGCCAGGGCTTGGCGTACAGGAATTTCTGCATGCGCGTGACCACCTCATCGCGCTCGGCGTCGCTGCCATGGGCGAACCGCGACTGCTGCTGGCGGTGCACCGGCAGCAGGTCGGCGTCTTCCGGGTCCGCGGAGGTGTCCAGCAGCACCAGGGCGCGCACCCGCTCCGGGTACTTGAGCGCCAGTCGCATGAAGGTCATGCCGCCCTGGGACAAACCCACGAAAATCGCCTGGTCATAACCCAGCTGATCGAGCAGGGCGACGCTGTCGTCGGCCATGTCGTAGAAGCTCCAGCCCTTCTCGCGGTAGCCGGAGCCGGTGTGGCCGGGCCAGTCCAGGCTGACGCAGCGGTAGCGGTCGCGCAGCGCCTCGATCTGCGCCTCGAACATGGATTTGTCCGCCAGGACCCCATGGCCGAACACCAGCAGCGGGCCTTCGCCCTCGTCCAGGTAGGCGTAGCGCTGGCCGTTCAGTTCGATGGTGTGGTGGGTGAACGCCATGGTGGGCCTCGTGATCGCCGGTTAGCGGTAGGTGAGCATGTCGCCGGCCAGATGCAGGTGCTCGTTGAGCGTGGCCAGGCGCAGACGGCCGGTGTTGACCAGCAGCCGGGTGACGCTGGTGTTGATCAGGCCCCGGTTGAAGGTGATCAGCGCCTCCTGGTCCAGCTCAAGCAGGTGCTGAATGGCCACGCTGATGGCGCCGCCGGAGGTGAACACCAGGGCGCTGTCGCCGCTTTCCAGCCGGTTGGCCAGGCTGTACAGGGAGGCCAGCACCCGCTCGCGGAACGCCGGCCAGGTTTCCTGATAGTCGTCTTCGTTGCGCTGCCAGCGGCGCAACGCTTCCTCGAAACGGGCCTGGAAGGCGCGGCGCGGGTTGTCCTGTTCGTTCATCCAGCGGGTGAGCACCGCCCGGTCCTGGGACTCGGGCCAGTGCACCCGCATCAGGGTCTGGTGGTCGTATTCGTTGAAGCCGGTGTCGGTGGCCCATTCCTGCGGCAACCCCAGTGCTTCCAGTGTCGCCTGGGCGGTTTCCCGGTGACGCTGCATGGCGCCGCACACCACCCGCGGCGCGCCCAGATTCTGCTCGCGCAGATGGCGGCCGAGGATGCGGCTCTGTTCCCAGCCGGCGTCGGACAGGGCGTCGTAGTTCTCGGCGCCGAAACTGGCCTGGCCGTGACGGATCAGGTAAATCACTGGCATCGAGGGTCTCTGCTTATTCCCGGAAGTTGACCCCATGCTAGGGGGCGGTTTTCAATTAATCTAATGAATCTGAAAAATACACCTGGATAAGCCCCATGCATGTCTCCCGCTTCGATCTGAACCTGTTTGTGGTCTTCGACGCTATCTATACCGAAGGCTCCCTGACCCGCGCGGCGCGCGTGCTCAACCTGACCCAGCCGGCGGTGAGCCACGCCCTGGGGCGGTTGCGCGACCGTCTTGAGGACCCGTTGTTCGTGCGCCAGGGGGCGCGCATGGTGCCCACCAGCCGGGCGCGCGCCATGGTCACCCCGGTGCGCCATGCGCTGGGCGGGTTGCAGCGTTGCCTCAGCGACGAGGGCGGCTTCGACGTGGCGGACGCGGAGCGCACCTTCGTGGTCGGATTGCGCGACGGGCTGGAGGGCTGTCTGCTGCCGCCGCTCACCGCCGGCATTCTTGAAGAGGCCCCCGGCGTGCGGCTGCAGTCGATGACCGTGGCGCGCCGGCAATTGGCCACGGAACTGGCCAGCGGCCGGTTGGATCTGGCCGCCGACGTGCTGTTGCCACTGCCGGACGCCATCGAACACCGCCCGGTGATGAGCGGGCCGCTGGTGGTGATCATGCGGCCGGGCCACCCGCTGGCCGGCAAGCTGGACCTGCCGGCCTATCTGGCAGCGCAGCACGTGCTGGTGTCTTCGCGCCGGGAAGGGCCCGGCATGGAGGATTTCGGCCTCTCCCGCCTCGGCTACCGGCGCAATATCCGCCTGCGTTGCCAGCACCACATGGCGGCGTTGTCCACGGTGATGGGCTCGGACCTGCTGCTCACCCTGCCGGGCCTGCTGGCGCGTCAGCTGGCCCCCGCCGGCAGCCACGTGGAGCCGCTCCCCGCGGACGTTCCCGGCCTGGAGCTGCACCTCTACTGGCACCGGGATCAAAGCGCGGACCCGGGCCACACCTGGCTGCGGCAAAGGGTGATGGCGATGCTGGCGGAACAGCAGAGCGAACCCGGCTAAGACACCTTACTGACGCCACCTTCACGCTTACCCAATTCGCCTTATTGCATATCCACAGGGTGCAAGAGCAACCTCGTCACTTGTGACGTGAGTCACATTTTTTGGTTGTGATAATAAAAGTACCTTGGGGATAGAAAAATGGGATGGTTCAAGGATTTTTGGCTGGTTGACTGGCCGATGGTGATACGTCGTGTGGTTCTGATTCTGGTGCTGGGGGCGGTGGCCTGCGCGGTGGCGGTGGCCGTGGGCGGCTGATCGTGAGCATCATCGGTGCGGGTCGGCCGCGCCTTTCCCCTGTTAAGCGAAGCCGGTGCATACTGGGTCGACCTCTGTAGCCTGTACAAGGAGACCCCATGACCGCCCCCGCGATTCTTGTGGTCGGCGCCGGTGACGCCACCGGCGGCGCCATTGCCCGACGTTTTGCCCGTGAAGGCTTCACCGCCTGTGTCACCCGCCGCACCGAGGACGCCCTGACGCCGCTGGTCGAGCGTATCCGGGAGGAGGGCGGGCAGGCCCGCGGCTTCGGCTGCGACGCCCGCGACGAAGATCAGATGCAAGCCCTGGTGGACACCATCGAGACCGAAGTGGGGCCGCTGGAGGTGGTGGTTTTCAATATTGGCGCCAATGTTCATTTTCCGATCCGCGAGACCACCGCCCGGGTCTACCGCAAGGTGTGGGAAATGGCCGCGTTCGCCGGCTTTCTCACCGGCCGGGAGGCGGCCCGGGTGATGGTGCCGCGCGGCCGTGGCACCATCCTGTTCACCGGCGCCACCGCGTCGCTGCGCGGCGGTCGCGGTTTCGCCGCGTTCGCCGGCGCCAAATTCGCGCTGCGCGCGCTGGCGCAGAGCCTGGCCCGTGAGCTGGGTCCGGAGGGCATCCACGTCGCCCATCCGATCATCGACGGTGCCATCGACACCGCCTTTATCCGTGATAACTTCCCGCAGCGTTACGCGCTCAAGGACCAGGACGGCATCCTCGATCCCGAGCACATCGCCGATGCGTACTGGATGCTGCACCAACAGCCCCGCGATACCTGGACCCACGAGCTGGACCTGCGCCCGTGGATGGAAAACTTCTAACAAACGATGAATGAATGGAGAGCCGCCAATGAGCCGCGAGCTGGAATTTTTCTTCGATGTGGGCAGCCCCGCGTCCTATCTGGCGTGGACCCAGGCGCCGGGCCTGTGCCGGCGCACCGGCGCCACCCTGCGCTACCGGCCCATGTTGCTGGGCGGCGTGTTCAAGGCCACCGGTAACGCCTCGCCGGCGGCGGTGCCCGCCAAGGGGCGCTACAGCGGCCGGGATATGCAGCGTTTCGCGCGCCGTTACGGCGTCACCCTGAACCAGAATCCGCACTTTCCGGTGAACACCCTGATGGCCATGCGGCTGGCCACCGCCGCTCTCGACAGCGAGCAGCGCGATACCGTGCTGGCCGCCCTGTTCGAGGGGATGTGGCTGCAAGAGCGGGATCTGTCGGACTTGGACGTGCTCGGCCGCACCCTGGCCGAAGCCGGTCTGGATTCGGCGCACTGGGCAACTCTGGCCCAGGATCAGGCGGTCAAGGACAACCTCAAGGCGACCACCGAAGAAGCGGTGGAGCGCGGCGTCTTCGGCGCGCCCACCTTCTTCGTCGGTGAGGAGATGTTCTTCGGTCAGGACCGTCTCGACTTTGTCGAGGAGGCGTTACGGGCCTAGCCCGTGGCTCAGGACAGCGCCTGTTCCATGAACGGCGGCAGCACCAGTGCCGCTTTGTGGATGTCGGCGCTGTAGTAACGGGTCTCGAAGCTCTTGCCGGTGGCGTCCGCCTGGCGGAAATCCGCCACGTCGTGATCCTTGCCCGCCAGGGTGCAGCTCCACCAGCCGCTGGGGTACACCGGCTGCGGGAACGGCAGCGTGCGGGTATGGCTGAAGCCGGCCTCGCGCATGTTGGCGTGCAGGTCGAGGATGATGGTGTCGCTGTGCAGCAGCGGTGATTCGGACTGCTGCACCAGCACGCCGCCGTCGGCCAGGGCGCGGTGGCAGTGGCGGAAGAACTCCGCCTTGAACAGACCTTCCGCCGGGCCCACCGGGTCGGTGGAATCGACGATGATCACGTCGAAGCGGCCCGCCTCGCACTCTTGCATGAACTTCACGCCGTCCTCGAAGCGCAGCTCCGCCCGCTCGTCGCTGTTGGACTCGCACAGCTCGGGGAAATACTTCTCGGAAAAGCGCGTCACCTGCTCGTCGATATCGATCTGCACGGCGCTGGCCACTTCGCCGTGGCGCAACACTTCCCGCAGGGTGCCGCAGTCGCCGCCGCCGATGATCAGCACGTTGCGCGGTGCCGCGTGGCTGAACAGCGCCGGGTGGGCCATCATCTCGTGATACAGGAAATTGTCCCGGGTGGTGAGCATGGTGGCGCCGTCAATGGTCATCAGATAGCCGAAGGTATCGGTGTCCCACATTTCGATGTGTTGATAGTCGGTCTGTACCGATTCCAGCTTTCGTTTCAGACGCAGGCCGAAGGCGGTGCCGGCGGAGTCGAAATGCTCGATGAACCAGTTGTCTTTTTCGGAGCTCATAAAGGGGTGTCCGCTAAACGCTTCACAGAAGGCCGCTATTGTAAGCGTTCGGCGTCAATGTAGAAGCGCCGGGGCGCGGTATCCGAGCAACTATTTTTGTCCGCCGGCGGCCCCGGCAGGCATAATGCGGCAAAGCACGCAGCCGCCAAGGAACCGTCCATGACCCAGCCCCAAAGCCCGTTTGACGCCATTTACAATGTGCAGCGTTGGGGTGACGGCTATTTCCGGATCGGCAAGGACGGCCACCTGCATGTTCGCCCCCAGGGCGATCAGGGCGGGGAGGCGACCCTGGAAGCGGTGTTGCAGGCGTGCCGCGCCGCCGGGTTGCGCACGCCGGTGCTGGCCCGCTTCTCGGGCATTCTGCGCGACCGGGTGCGGCGCCTGGCCGGCGCCTTCCGGGGCGCCATCGGGGAGCAGGACTATCGGGGACGCTATACCCCTGTGTATCCGATCAAGGTCAACCAGCAGCGGCGCGTGGTGCATGAAATTCTGCGCGCCCGCGAAGAGGGCGAGCCGGTGGGGCTGGAGGCCGGCTCCAAGCCGGAGCTGCTGGCGGTGCTGGCGCTCTCCAACCCCGGCGACGTGGTGGTCTGCAACGGCTACAAGGACCGTGAATACCTGCGCCTGGCGCTGATGGGCGAGAAGCTCGGCTTCCAGGTGCAGATCGTGGTGGAAAAGCTCTCCGAGCTGCCCATGCTGCTGGAGGAAGCGCGGGCGCTTGAGGTGTCGCCGCGCATCGGTTTGCGGGTGCGCTTGATGAGCATCGGCAAGGGCAACTGGCAGAACACCGGCGGCGAAAAGTCCAAGTTCGGTCTCAGTGCGCCGCAGTTGATCGAGGCGGTGGAGCACTGCCGCCGGGCGGGCAGGCTGGACTGCGTGCGCATGCTGCATTTCCACCTGGGCTCGCAGATCGCCAACATCCAGGACATCAAGGCGGGCATGCGCGAAGCGGCCCGCTACTATGTGGAACTGCGCCAGCTGGGCGCCGCCCTGGATACCGTGGACGTGGGCGGCGGTCTGGGCGTGGACTACGAAGGCACCCACTCCCGCTCCTACTGCTCGATGAACTACAACCTGGCGGATTACGCCTGGCACATCGTGCATACCCTGAGCGAGCAGTGCCGCCGCAGCGACGTGCCCGAGCCGCATTTGATCTCTGAATCCGGGCGTGCGCTCACCGCCCACCATGCGGTGCTGCTGGTCAACATCACCGACGAGGAACGTCAGGCCACGGCGCGGGTGACCGCCCCCGGCGATTCCGACTGCGTGGAGCTGCACGAGCTCTGGCGGTTGAATCAGGTGCTGAGCGGCGAGCACCCCAATCTGCTTGAGGTGCACCCGGAGCTGCTCGGCGCGTGGCAGGACCTGCACCTGCGTTACCTGAACGGTGAAGTGGATATCCGCGGCCGCGCCCGCGGCGAACAGCTCTACACCAACGGGCTGCTGGCGCTGCGCGCCCGTCTCGACCCGCGCCGCCGTCAGCAGCGTGATCTGCTCGACCGCCTTAACGAAATCCTCGCCGACAAACTGTTCGTTAACTTTTCCGTGTTCCAGTCGGTGCCGGATGTGTGGGGCATTGATCAGGTGTTCCCGGTGCTGCCGTTGTCCGGCCTGGACCAGCCCGCCACCCGGCGCGGTGTGCTGCAGGACATCACCTGCGACTCCGACGGCCGTATCGACCAGTACGTGGACGGCGAAGGGGTGGAAGCCACCCTGCCGTTGCCGGAAACGCTGAACGGGCACCTGGGCATTTTCATGGTCGGCGCCTACCAGGAAATCCTCGGTGATATGCACAATCTGTTCGGCGATACCGATTCCGTGGACGTGAACCTCAACGAGCGCGGCGAGATTGAGCTGACCCACGCGATCCAGGGCGACACCGTCAGCTCGGTGTTGCGCTATGTGAATTTTGATCCGGAACGGCTGCTGGCGACCCTGGAAGACCGCTGCCAGCAATCCCAGCTTCACGACGATGAGCGCCAGCGTTTTCTCGGTGAAATCCGGGACGGTCTGGCGGGCTACACCTACTTGGAATAACCGCATGGACGATCAGAAACGGGCCCGTCAGCAGGCCACCCTGGCACGCCTGGACCGCTTCAGCCGGTTCACCGATTCCAGCATTCGCATTCCTTTTACCCGCTTTGAACTGGGCGCCGAAGCGCTGATCGGCCTGGTGCCGGTGATCGGCGACGCCGCCGGCCTGGTGCTGTCCGGTTACGTGCTGCTGGAAGCCCAGCGCGCCGGCGTCAGCGGCGCCACCAAGCGGCGCATGCTGCGCAACATGCTGGTGGATTTCGTCGGCGGCCTGGTGCCGGTGGTCGGCGACGCCTTCGACGCCATTTTCAAAGCCAACACCCGCAACACCCGGCTGGTGCGCCAGGACCTGCTTAAGCAGCTGGGCGCGGAGGCGCCGCGGCGGTTCCCCTGGGGCACTCTGGTCGGGCTTTCGATACTGTTCGGCGTGATCACCGCCGCCGGCGTGGCGCTGTTGGCGTAACCCGGCCGTGACGTTACGGTGAAACGCGCCGTTGACAGGTAAAAAGCTGTAACAGGATGCTGTTATTCTCAATTTGGAGGCTGATACTGGCGAAGTGATTAGAAGGCTCAAACAAGAACAGCCTCTCAATCAGGGAACGCACGTATGATTTCGAGCGACGCTTGCCAAAGGAGCTCCGGATGACCACCTCATCGCCTTCCCAGGAATCGGAATCCCTGGATCAGCAGGACCGTATCAACCCGGTCGTTTTTTACGGCTCGGGCCTGGCCATTCTCGTATTCGCCCTGTGGGCGATGTTCTTCACCGAAGCGGCGGGCACCGTGATCTACGCGGCGCTGGCCTGGATCTCCAACAGCTTCGGCTGGTTCTACTTTCTCGCCGTGGTGGCTTACCTGGTGTTCGTGATCGCCATCGCCTGCTCGCGCTACGGCTCGATCAAACTGGGGCCGGACCATTCCGAACCGGAATTCAACATTGTTACCTGGGCGGCGATGCTGTTCTCCGCCGGCATCGGTATCGATCTGATTTTCTATTGCATCGTCGAGCCGGTGACCCAGTTCATGGAACCGCCGGTGGGCGAGGGCGGCTCCGTGGAAGCCGCCCGCGAAGCCATGCAGCTCACCTTCCTGCACTGGGGGCTGTCTGGCTGGGGCATTTATACCCTGGTGGGCATGTCGCTGGCGTTTTTCAGCTATCGCCACGGTCTGCCGCTGACCATCCGCTCCGCGCTGTATCCGATCTTCGGTAAGCGCATTTACGGCAGCATCGGCAACACCGTGGACATCGCGGCGGTGCTGGGCACCGTGTTCGGCGTCGCCACCAGTCTCGGCATCGGCATTATTCAGCTCAACTTCGGCTTGAACTATATGTTCGGCGTGCCGGAAAGCACGCTGACCCAGGCGCTGCTGGCGGTGGGCATCGTCGTGTTCGCCGCCATCTCCGCGGCCACCGGCGTGGAGAAAGGGATCCGTCGCCTGTCGGAATTCAACATGCTGCTGGCCGTCGTGCTGGTGCTGTTCGTGCTGATCGCCGGCGACACCCGCTTCCTGCTGGACGCCTTCGTGATGAACGTGGGCGATTACATTTCCAACTTCATCCCCATGTCGTTCGACACCTACGCCTTTGACCCGCCGCAGGACTGGCTCAACGCCTGGACGGTGTTCTTCTGGGCCTGGTGGATCGCCTGGGGGCCGTTCGTGGGCCTGTTCCTGGCGCGTATTTCCCGGGGCCGCACCATCCGTGCCTTCGTCACCGGCACGCTGATTCTGCCGCTCACCTTCATGATGGCGTGGATGTCGATCATGGGTAACTCGGCCATCGATCTGGTGATGAACGGCGCCACCGAGTTCGGTAACGAGGCGGTCGGCAATCCCGGCTCGGCGATCTACCTGTTCCTGGAAAATCTGCCCTGGGTCACGGTGACCACGGTGGTGGTGACGATACTGGCGATTGTATTCTTCGTGACCTCCGGCGACTCCGGCTCGCTGGTGTTGTCCAACCTCACCTGCTTTATCCGTGACCCGGCCAACGACGCGCCGGCCTGGATGCGCATCGCCTGGGCCACGGTAATCGGGCTGGTGACGGTGGCGTTGTTGTCCACCGACGGCCTCAACGCCTTGCAAAGCGCGGTGGTGATCATGGGCCTGCCGTTCGCGTTCGTGCTGTTCCTGATGATGATCGGCCTGTTCAAGGCGCTCAGAGTGGAAGGCATGAAAACCACCAGTAACCGTGACGCCCTGGCCGGCCACCTGTCCGCGCGCATCGCCTCCGCCCGCGACCACAGTAACTGGGCGCACCGCCTCAGCCGGGCGATCAGCTTCCCGGGCCTGAAGCAGGTTCAGAAATTCCTGGAAGGCACCGCCCGGCCCGCCTTCGAGGACGTCAAAGCGGCGCTGGCGGAGAAGGACCACAAGGTGGAGATCTCCGTCGGCGAGGGCGACCAGGAGCATCTCGGCCTGGTAGTCGATCTGGGCGGTGAGGGAGACTTCGCCTACACGCTCTGGCCGCGCCAGTGCGCCATGCCGTCCTTCACCATCCGCGCCCAGCAGCGCCGCTCGGTCTACTACCGCCTGGAAGTGCACCTGCGTGAAGGCGGCCTGGGCTATGACGTGATGGGCTATTCCCGCGAGCAGTTGATCGAGGACGTGGTGGATCATTTCGAGAGCCACCTGCAGTACCTGCATCTGCGCCGCGAGAAGAGCCCCGGCGGCGCTTCGGAAATACGCGGCGACTACGAGGAGGGTGAATCATGAGCGAGACGGCCTACGACGCCGAGTTCGATTATGTGATCGTCGGTGCCGGCTCCGCCGGCGCCGCGCTCGCCCACCGGCTCAGCGAAAGCGGTGACCATTCGGTGCGTGTGCTGGAATACGGCGGCAGCGACAACTCCATCTTTATCAAGATGCCCACCGCCTTCTCCATTCCCATGAACATGAAGCGCTACGACTGGGGCTTTCATTCCGAGAAAGAGCCCGGCCTCAAGGGCCGCAGCCTGCACCAGGCGCGCGGCAAGGTGCTGGGCGGCTCCTCGTCGATCAACGGTCTGGTGTACGTGCGCGGTTGCGCCGGTGACTTCGAAGAGTGGGAAGAGCTGGGCGCCGCCGGCTGGGGCTACCAGGACGTGCTGCCTTACTTCAAACGGGGCGAGGACTGCGTCTACGGTGGCGATGCCTACCGCGGCGACCAGGGTGGTCTCACCACCTGCAACGGCAACAACATGAAGAACCCGCTCTACCGCGCCTTTATCAAGGCCGGCGAGCAGGCCGGCTACGGCTACACCGAAGACTACAACGGCTACCGCCAGGAAGGCTTCGGGCGCATGGACATGACGGTGCGCGACGGCGTGCGCTGTTCCACCGCCATGGCCTACCTCAAGCCGGCCATGAACCGCCCCAACCTGGACATTCAGACCCACGCCCTGACCACCCGGGTGATCATGGACGGCAAGACCGCCGTGGGCGTGGAATACCGCCAGGGCGGCAAGACCCGCCGGGTGCGGGCGCGCAAGGAAGTGATCCTGTCCGCCAGTTCGTTCAACTCGCCTAAGCTGCTGATGCTGTCCGGCATCGGTCCGGCGGACCACCTTAAGGAACACGGCATCGAGGTGGTGCACGATCTGCCCGGCGTGGGCCGCAACCTGCAGGATCATCTGGAAGTCTGGGTGCAGCAGGAGTGCACCCAGAAGATCACCCTGAACAGCTGGCTCGGCCCTCTGGCGAAAGCCTGGATCGGTGCCAACTGGCTGTTCCTGAAACGGGGCCTGGGCACCTCCAACCAGTTTGAATCCAACGGCTACATCCGCAGCCGCGCCGGCATGAAGTACCCGGACATCCAGTTCCACTTCCTGGCCGGGGCCATCGCCTACGACGGCTCCAGCGCCTTCAAGGGCCACGGTTTCCAGGTGCACCTGGGCGCCAACAAACCCAAGAGCCGGGGCTGGGTGAAGCTGAAATCCGCCGACCCGGAAGCGCCGCCGGAAATCGTCTTCAATTACTTCGCCGAAGAAGAGGACAAGGAAGCGTTCCGCGCCGGGCTGCGCTGGACCCGCGAGATCTTCGCCCAGCCGGCGCTGGACGAATACCGTGGCCAGGAAGTGTCACCGGGCCCGGACGTGCAAACCGACGCGCAGATCGATCAGTGGCTGGCGGAAACCGCCGAGACCGCCTACCACCCGGCCGGCTCCTGCCGCATGGGCACCGACGCCATGGCGGTGGTGGATCCGGAATGCCGCGTCCATGGCGTGCGCAATCTGCGCGTGGTGGACTCGTCCATCATGCCCACCGTCACCAACGGCAACCTCAACGCGCCGACCATCATGATCGGCGAAAAAGCCGCCGACCATATTCTCGGCCGCACGCCGCTGCGCAGCGACGCGCCCAGCTTCGCGCCCGACGACTGGCAGACCTCTCAGCGCGTCAGCGCGCCCGAGCGAACCGTCTAGAGCCGGCCGGCAGGATCCCAGAGACCTTGTTGGTGCCGCCGTTAGAAAAGGCTCTGGGATCCTGCCGGGAGCTTTGCTCCCTTTCGCGGGCGGGGCCCGCTCCCACAAGGCCGGCTCTCGCCATCCTCAATAAGGCGCTTCAACATCCCCTTGCGCCACATACACCGTCTTCAAGCGTGTGTAGTGCTCGAACGCCCGGCGGCTGTTTTCCTTGCCGACGCCGGACTGCTTGAAGCCGCCGAACGGCATCTCGATCGGGGTGATGTTGTAGTGGTTGATCCACACAATGCCCGCCTCCAGCGCGTCGGCCATGCGGTGAGCCCGGTCGATGTCCCGGGTGAACACGCCGCCGGCCAGGCCGAAGGGGGTGTTGTTGGCCCGCGCCAGCACTTCTTCCTCATCGCTGAAGCTGAGCAGCGACATCACCGGGCCGAAGATCTCCTCGCGGACGATGGTCATGTCGTCGTTCAGGTCGTCGAACACCGTGGGCGACACGAAGTTGCCGTTCTCGAAGCCGGCCACCCGGGCCCGCTCGCCGCCGATCAACACACTGCCGCCTTCCTGCTTGCCCTTTTCAATGTAGTCGAGCACATGCCGCATGTGCCCCTCGCTGATCAGCGGGCCCACATGGGTCTCCGGGTCGAGCGGATCGCCCAGTACCATCTTGCCGGTGCGCGCCAGCAGTTTTTCCACGAAGGCGTCCTTCACCGATTCGTGCACGAACACCCGGGTGCCGTTGGTGCACACCTGGCCCTGGGTGTAGAAATTACCCAGCAGCGCGCCGGACACGGCGTTATCCAGGTCGGCGTCCTCGAACACGATCAGCGGCGACTTGCCGCCCAGTTCCAGGGTCACCGCTTTCAGGGAGTCAGAGGCGGCACGCATCACCGCCTTGCCGGTGCCCACCTCGCCGGTGAGCGAGACCTTGTCGATGCCCGGGTGCGCGGTCAGCGCCTGGCCGGTTTCCGCGAAGCCCTGCACCACGTTGAACACGCCGTCCGGCAGGCCGGCTTCCTGGAATACCTCCGCCAGACTCAACGCCGACAACGGCGTCAATTCAGCGGGTTTGAAGATCATCGCGTTGCCGGCGGCCAGCGCCGGCGCCGACTTCCAGGCGGCGATCTGCAGCGGGTAGTTCCAGGCGCCGATGCCGGCGCACACGCCCAGGGGTTCCGGGCGGGTGTAGAAAAAGCCGCCGTCCACCTGCTGGTACTCGCCCTGCAAGGAAGACGCCTGGCCGGCGAAATACTCGAGACAGTCGGCGGCGGAATCCACGTCCGCTTCCGGCGTCTCCGAGATCGGCTTGCCGGCGTCCAGGGATTCCAGGCGCGCCAGATCATCGCGCTGTTCGCGCAGCAGCTGGGCGGCGCGCATCAGCACCCGGCCCCGGGCGGTGCCGTCCATGGCGCGCCACTGCGCCAGGCCGTCACGGGCGGCCCGGACCGCCCGGTCCACGTCCTTGGCGCCGGCCACCGCCACCCGGCAGATCACGTCGCCGGTGGCCGGATTCAGGTTATCGAAAAACTCGCCGTCGGTGCCTTGCTGGTAATGTCCGCCGATCCATAACAGGCGGTCTTTTTGGCGTTCCATAGGGGTACCTCGATGGCAGTGGGTCACCCGGCCGGTGCGGCCAGATGCTCGATAAAACGTCGGGTGCCGGACAGCAGCGGCTCGTCGAGCCCCTCGCTGCGGCGGCGCAGGGTGTTAAGGGCCTGCTGCGGGTGCGTGCTTTGCCGCCACTGACGGTGGCAGAACAGCCGCACCGCGAACGCGGTCAGGAACGAGGGGTTCTTGCAGGTCGCTTTCGTTACACAGGGGCAGGGCCGGAAAGCGCGCCGCCAGCGCGGCGGCGAAAGCGCCGTCGCCCAGGCCCAGGACGCCGCCGTGCGGGCCGTGGACCGGCGTGGTGCCCAGTCCGCAACTGGGCGAGCGGGCCTTGAACACGAAGCCGTCGAGCGGGGTGTCGATATTGCGGGCCTGGGCGCCCAGGGCATCGGTATGGTCCTGGTCGGGCCGGGCTACGCCGCGCACCCGCTGTTCGCCGTCCAGGGTCACCACCTGGATCGGCGGGCGCGGCACCGGCAGGCCGATGGCCACCTCCGGACACACCTCCACGAAACGCACCAGGGGGCCGAGTTCGCGGTGCAACAGAGGTTCGTCGCGGTGGCCGCCGTCGTAGCGGACCGGGCGGCCGAGCAGGCAGGCACTGACGCCCAGCCGTGGCCGTCGGTGCGCTGGCGGGGCCGTTTCGAAGCCCATTTTTTGCAGTAAATCCGGTAGCATGGGGAATCCTCTCCCAACCTGTACCGATTGTCCCATGAAAGGTGTGATCCTCGACAGCCAGACCCTCAAGCCTTCGGAGCTGGACTTTTCCGATCTGGAAAAGCTGCTGCCGGAGTGGACATTCTATGAACAAAGCGGCCCGGACGATGTAAAAAACCGTTTGCGGGGCGTGACCGTGGCGATCACCAATAAAGTGGTGATCGACGCGGACACCCTGGCCGCGTCGCCGGATCTGAAGCTGATCTGCATCTCCGCCACCGGCACCAATAACGTGGACCTGGAGGCCGCCCGGCGGCAGGGCGTGGTGGTTTGCAACGTGAGCGGCTACGCCACCGCCACCGTGGCCCAGCACACCCTGGCGCTGATGCTCGGCCTGGCCACCGCCTGGCACCGCTACGACGCCGACGCCCGGGCCGGCCGCTGGTCCGAGTCCGACATGTTCTGCCGCATGGATTACCCGGTGGTGGAACTGGCCGGCAAGACCCTCGGCCTGATCGGCCACGGCGACCTGGGCCGGCGCGTGGCGGCGCTCGCCGAGGCGCTGGGCATGACCGTGCGGGTGGCGGCTTCGCTGCGCCCCGGGGCGGACAACAGCGGCCGGGTGCCGCTGGACACCCTACTCGGCGAAGCCGATGTGATCAGCCTGCACTGCCCGCTCACCGGCGCCACCGAGAAAATGGTCAACCGGGATTTCCTGGCCGCCATGAAACCCGGCGCCTTTCTGATCAACACCGCGCGCGGCGGCCTGGTGGATGAGCCGGCGCTGGCGGAAGCGCTGCGCGGCGGCCGTCTGGGCGGCGCCGCCCTGGACGTGCTCAGCCAGGAGCCGCCGCCGGCGGACCATCCGCTGCTGGCGCCGGACATCCCCAACCTGATCATCACCCCGCACAGCGCCTGGGTGAGCCGCGAGAGCCGCCAGCGGCTGCTCGACGGGGTGGCCGCCAATATCCGGGCCTGGCGGACCGGCCGGCCCACCAATGTGGTCAATGGTCTGCACAGCGCCTGAAACCGGAGATTAAGAATGTGGTTACAGCGGATTCTTACCCTGGCGCCCCGTGGCCGGGGCTTTCATCTGGTCAGCGGCGAGGTGCGCGACGCCCTGCCGGAGCTGTCGGAATACCGGGTCGGGCTGTTGCACCTGTTTCTGCAGCACACCTCCGCCTCCCTGGCGATTAATGAGAACGCCGACCCGGATGTGCGCGGCGATCTGGAGCGCCACTTCAACGTGATGGTGCCGGAGAACGCGCCGCATTACGCGCACACCCTGGAAGGGCCGGACGATATGCCGGCGCATATTAAAACGGTGTTGATCGGCGAGAGCCTGACGGTGCCGGTGCGTGACGGGGCGTTGGCACTGGGCACCTGGCAGGGCCTCTATCTGTGCGAGCATCGCGACCACGCCGGAAGCCGGCGCATGGTCGCGACGCTGCAGGGCGAGAAGCGCTGACGCCGCCCGCGCGGGGTGTTGCTACTGCGAAATCCACTGCAGGAACTGGCGGCGCTCCTCCTGGGTGGCCTGGTTCCACTGGGCTTTCAGCGTGTCCAGATAGCTGGCCTGGCTGCTGGCCCTGGCGCCGCCCTCGGAGCCGTTAGCCGTGCCGCTTTCCGCCGGCGCCGCCGGTGCCGGCGTTACTGCTTCGGCCGCCTTGGCTTTCGGCTGCACCGCGGTGGCCCCCTTGGTTTCCACTTCGGTGCCGGTGATCGGCGCCAGGAAGCCCCGGTTGAGCACCAGGCCGCTGGCCTGGCTGGGCGTCTTCTCGCCGCTGTTCATGTTTTCCACCCAGCCGGAAAAGTCGTCTTCAAGGGCGCGTGCCTGGGTGACGTTCTGCGGGCGCTCGAAATCCAGGCGATAGAACTCGCCGGCTTCGCCGTCCACCACGAACAGGGCCGGGTCGGACTTCATCACTTCGTGGTTGTCGGCGTCCAGATCCCACAGCCGCTTGTAGTAGGCCAGGATCTCATAGCGCCCTGGGGTCACCTTGAGGTCCTTGTGGTCGGTATTGAAGAAGGTGTTGACCCCGTCCACTTCGCTGCCGTTGATGGTGAAGACTTCCAGGTCGGAGGGCACGCGAATCGTCAGCACCTGGCTGTCCGGTTGTTTGGCGCCCTCGTAGAGTTGCACCACCGGGCTGCGGCTACAGGCGGTGAGCAGAAAGGCGGCGGCCGCGATCAGCGCGAACGAACGCAATAAAGCCATGATGTTCTCCCGGTTTGCGGACCCGCCAGTGTGGCGGACCCGTGTGATGTTTTTATGACGGTCAGGGGTAGGGCCAGGCCCTAGAAGCCCCAGGTGGTCAGGTTCGACGGTGGTTCCCCGTTCGCCAGGCTGTTCAGCCCGCGCACGCAGCGCACGATCCACCAGATCACGATGATCACCAGCAACAGCCAGCCGATCAACGCCAGCGTGGTGATGCCCGCGATCAGGTTGTACAGCAGCCCAATCCAGAAGGTGCGGTACTGAAAGCGGAAGTGGGCTTTGTGCGGCTCCGGTGCGTCCGGCGCTTGCAGATGGGCGATCACCGCGCCCACCAGCGCCGTGACGCCGCCGGTGAGCAGGCCGATCAGCAGCAGCGCGTAGTTGATCCGGACCAGCTGGGAGCGGGTTTCCGCACTGCTCTCGCTCACGGCATTTCCTGGTCGGTCAGATCCGGTGCCGGGGCGTAGCAGGTGGCCATGCACTCATCCATGGTCTCGAACGGCACCTGGCCTTCGCAGCCGCCCCAGGCGAATTCCTGGCAGCTTTCGCTATCACTGTCGTAGTAATAGCCCGGTATGGCGGCGCGGCACTGGCCGCTGTCCGGCGCCTGGTGGCAGGCGTCCGGCAGGGGGTGGGCGTTGCGTCCGCTCTGGCAGCCGGCCAGCGTCAGGACAAGGGCGGACAGGATCAACAGGACACGCATCGGTGCTTCTCCTTGTGCGGTGGTAGCCCACACTATACCCGGACCGGCGGACGGTCTCAGCCCATCAGTTTGCCGCGGAACAGGAAAAACACCGCGCCCAGCAGGCACAGCCCCGCCTTCAGCGCGCCGAGATCTCCACCGGCAGGCCGTCCTTGGGCATGGCGAGAGGCACCAGCTGCACCGGCATTTCGTAGCCGTCACGCACGGACACCCGGTAGCGCCGCAGGAAGTGGAACAGGAAGGTCTTGGTCTGCAGTTCCGCGAAGTTCAGCCCCAGGCATTTGTGGTGGCCGCCGCCGAACGGAATCCACTGGAAGTGGTGTTTCTTGTGCTCGGCACGCTCGTCGCTGAACCGCTCCGGATCGAAGCGTTCCGGGTTGCTCCAGTACTCGGGCATGTAGTGGGTGTACAGCGGCGACAGGTTGACCAGGGTGTTCTTGGGAATGCGGTAGCCCTGGAAGGTCACCTCCTCGGCGGTGCGGCGCGGGAAGGCGGTCAGTGCCGGTCTCAGGCGCAGGGTTTCGCGGAACACCCAGCCGGTCTTGGTCATCTTTTCCAGGTCACTGTAGCCGAGCCGGTCCGGATGTTCCGCGGCGGCGGCCACCTGGTCCATCTCCTCCGCCAGGGTGTCCTGCCACTCCGGGTGTTTGCAGAGCAGGTAGATCAGCGAGCAGAGCGTGCTGGTGGTGGTGTCGTGGGCGGCGAACAGCAGGAAGATCATGTGGTTGGTGACGTCCTGGTCGCTCAGGCCGCCCTCTTCCTCGGCCGCCTTGCACAGCTCGCTGAAGAAGTCCGGGGTGTCCGCCTGGCGTTTTTCCGGGATCAGCCCGGCCACGAACTGCTCCAGATAACGCCGGCCGCGCAGGCCCCGGTACCAGAGTGTCCCCGGTATCGGCAGGCGCAGCACCGCCAGCGAGGCGTCCGCCGCGTCAATGAAGGACTGGTTCACTTTGTCCGCTTCCGGGCCCATGCGCAGGCCGAAGAAAATCTGCGCGCCCACGTCCAGCAGCAACGCCTTGATGCGGTCGAAGAAGGTGAAGGTTTCGCCGGTGGGCCAGGCCTTCAGGCCGCTTTCCACGCTCGGCCCCATACGGTCGATGTAGCTGGCCAGGGCCGGTTTTTTGAACGCCTGCTGCATGATACGGCGGTGAAACTTGTGGTCGGCGAAATCGCGCAGCATCAGGCCGTCGGTGAACAGCCGCTCGAGAATCGGATTCCAGGCCGCCCGGCTGGAGAACACGTGCTCCTTATCGCGCAGCACGAACTCGTTGGCGTCCGGACCGAGCAGGGTGACGCCGCGCTGAAACAGCACGCTGCCGCGATACACCAGGCCGTAGCGCTCGGCCTTGCTGTGCACCAGACCGTGGTAGTCACGCAGAAACGCCAGCGTGTGGCCGAGCAGCGGCAAGCCGTAATCCCCCGGGATATGGCTCAGGTCGCGCTGTGGCATTTTTGGTAGTTGCGCCGCTCTTTCCTGGGCGCTGTCCATGGAACCCATAATTATTTCCCGTTTAAAAACCGCATTACCGGCAATGTACTGCCGTCCCGGTAAGCGGCGCCAGACGCTGTTGGCAGGTGTCAATCGCCACTGTCCGGCCGGGTAGGGGGGCGTTGAATACGGGCTGGCCGGGGCCGGCGCCGCTTCTCTAGGATGGGGACATGACAGACGACCTAATCACGGTGTTCGGCGGCAGCGGTTTCCTCGGCCAGGACGTCACCCGGGTGCTGCTCGCCCGGGGCCATACCGTCCGCTTGGTGGCCAGGCACCCGCAACACCCCCGCTTCGGCCGGGACCAGGAGAAGCGGCTGCAACGCCGCGCCGCGGACATCAGGGACCCGGGCGCGGTGCGCGATGCGGTGGCCGGCAGCCGCGTGGTGATCAATGCGGTGTCCCTGTACACGGAGCGCGGCGACCTGACTTTCGAGGCGATCCACGTGCGCGCCGCCGCCGGGCTGGCCGCCGCCGCCCGTGACGCCGGCGTTGCGCGGTTGCTGCAGGTGTCCGGTATCGGCGCCACCCTTAACTCGCCGTCGCCGTACATTCGCGCCCGGGCACGGGGCGAAGCGGCGGTGCTCGACGCCTTTCCCGACGCCGTAATCGTGCGGCCCGCCTCGCTGTTCGGCGCCGGGGACGCGTTGATTCGCTCCCTGGCGATGCTCAGCCGCGCCCCGGTGATTCCGTTGTTCGGGCGTGGCCTGACGCGGTTGCAGCCGGTCTGGGTGGAGGACGTGGCCGGGGCGCTGGCACGGCTGGCGGACCACACCGCGCCGGCGGCGGGGCTCTATGAGCTGGGCGGCGCCGAGACGCTCCGGTACCGGGCGCTGGTGGCCGCCGTGTGCCGTCATCTGGGGCGCCGCCGGGTGCGGCTGGCGGTGCCCTTCGTGCTCTGGCATCTGCTGGCGATGGGGTTGTCGCGGCTGCCGTCGCCACCCCTGACGCGGGACCAGCTCTGGCTGATGGCCAAGGACAACGTGGCCTCCCGGGAGGCGGACGGCTTCGCCGCCCTGGGCATGCGGCCACGGGGTGTCCGCGAGGCCTTGCCGGTCTGCCTGGGGCCGCCCCGCTAGACGTCGCGCTTAAAGGTGCGTCGGGTTGTGCAGGTCGCGCTGGTCCATGGGCGGTGGCGACCACTGATAAATCCAGGTTTCGGTGAGCGGCTCGCCGTTGTCCTTGCGCTTGAGATAGAGGCGCAGGTTGATCGGTGTGGTGTCGTCTTCCGGCGGCACCACGTCGAACATGGCCCGGTAGCCGTTGATGGCGTGCAGCGGCCGTGCCGAGGTGATCTCCACGCGGCCGGACGAGTGCTCGATCACCGGCACCACTTCCACGTCGCCGGCCAGGCCGTCGATGGGCCCGCCCAGGAAGTCCACCGCGAACCGCCAGCTGAAGTATTCCCGGGTCTGCCCGACCACGCCGCCGAGGCCGGTGCGGGTGGCCACACAGCGCGCCAGTGACGGCCGCGGCGCGCGGCCGGTCCAGGACAGGCGGTAGGCGAACAGGGCTTCCTCGCCGGGCTGTACCGGCTTGTCCGGGTTCCAGAACGCGACAATGTTGTCGAAGGTTTCGTCCAGGGTGGGGATCTCCACCAGCTGGATGCTGCCCTTGCCCCAGTCGCCCCGGGGTTCCACCCACAGGCTGGGGCGGCGTTCGTAGAACACGCCGTCGTCCTGGTAGTGATCGAAATTTCGGTCGCGCTGCAGCAGCCCGAAGCCGCGCGGATTGTGGTCGGCGAAGGCGTTGAAGCGCAGCTGGGGCGGGTTGACCAGCGGCCGCCAGATCCACTCGCCGCCGCCGGTGTGTATCGCCAGGCCGTCGGAGTCATGAATTTCCGGGCGCCAGTCCCAGGCCACCCGGCGGCTGTTTTCGCCCACCTGGTACATGCTGGTGAGCGGCGCCACCCCCAGCCGCTCGATCGGCTTGCGCGGGTAGAGGGCGGCGTCCACGTCCATGATCACGTCCCCGGACACCCGTCCGATGATAAAGCGGTAGGCGCCGGTGACGCTGGGCGAATCGAGGAAGGCGTAGACGATCACCTGGTCGGCGTCCGCCGGGCGTTCGAACCAGAAATGGGTGAATTCCGGAAACTCTTCCGGCTCCGACATGGCGGTGTTCACCGCCAGGCCCCGTGCCGACAGACCGAACTGCAGCGACGCGCTGGTGGCGCGGAAATAACTGGCGCCGAGAAAGGCGGCGATGTCCCGTTCCCAGTCGCTGTGGTGCAGCAGCCGGAAGCCGGCGAAACCCAGCCCCTCGGGCAGCGACGAGGTGTCCAGATCGGTGTGGCTGAAGTCGAACAGGTCGGTGCGGTAGGGAATCGGCCGGGCCCGGCCGTCCACCACTTCGTGCATCTTCACCGGGGTGTGGAAATTGAGGCCGAGATGGAAGAACTGCATGCGGAAGGCGGCGTCCCGGTCGTCCGCCCACAGCGCCTCATCATCGCGATACTGAATGCCCTGGTACTGGTCCCAGGACAGGTCGTCGATGGCCGGCGGGAGGTCCAGGCGGTGGCTGTGGTAGCGCTGCCCGGCGAAATGCCGCGCCATGCCTTTCAGCCAGGCGTAGCTGAACGGTTCGCCGGAGCCTTCGCCGTGGGCGCCGGCGGGCTGGCTGAGCACCCGCGCCAGGGCCGGCGCCGCCGGCAGCAGGGCGCCGCCGAACAGCCCCAGGGCCTTCAATACTGAACGTCGATCCATGTCGTCCTCTCCACTGTTTTCGTCGCCGTTGCGGCGTTCCGCTGTGCGAATAGAACGCCGGAGCGCGGCTAAGTTCCAGCCCGGCGGGCCAGAAACCCGGAACAGAACACTACCAGAGCGGCGCACAAGAGCACCGTGCCGCCGATCTCGAAAATCAGCGGGCCGCCGTTGGGGTGGGCGTACAGGGTGGCCATGGCGTAGGCGGCGCCGGCCTGGCCGACAGCGAACAGCGCGGTGGCGCGGCCCCAGGCGTGGGTGGCCCGGTGCGCCGGCACCAGCTCGGCCACCCGGCCCATGGTGCCGGCCACCATGGCCGGAATCATGGCGCCGACCACGAACGAGGACAGCGTCACCACCGCCAGGCCGGGCAGCAGCATCGGCATCATCACCGCCAGCCCCTTGCAGGAGAGCGCGCCGATCAGGGTCCAGTGCCAGCCCAGGCGCCGGGCGGCGGCGCCGGCCAGGAACGGGCCGCTGATTGCGCCGAAGGCGAACACCGCCCATTGACCGGCGGCGGCCCAGGTACCGAATTCCCGGTAGCGTTCCAGGTAATCGACCCAGAATACGGTATGCGGCACGAAGCCCACCGCGTCCATCAGGTAGGCGGCGTACAGCATGATCAGCAGAATGCCGGCACCGTTACCGTTGGCCGGGGCCTCCGCCACGGTGGGCATGGCCGGCCAGGCCCGCCACACCAGCAGGGTGGGCACCACGCAGGCCGCCGCCAGACCCACCCAGGCCAGCGCCAGCCCCTGGGTGATCAGCAGCGGCACCAGGGTGGCGGAGAACAGCACGCCCAGGCCGACGCCGGCGAAGATCCAGGTGGTGCCCCGCTTGCGCATGGATTCCGGCAACTGGGAGGCGATCAGCGACGGCGCGATCACCATCAGAAAGGCGCCGGTGACCCCGGCCACGAAACGCCACAGGCTGAACCACCACACCGGCGCCGCCCAGGCGCTGGCCAGGAAACCCAGCCCAACCAGCAGCACCGACGCCTTGATCACGCGGGTGGGGCCGAACCAGCGGCTGACGCGGCTCGCCAGCACCGCCCCCACCAGATAACCGAGCAGGTTGGCGGCGCCGACATAGCCGGCGTCCGCCTCGTTCAGCCAGCCGGCCGCGATCACGCCCGGCAGCAAGGCGGCGTAGGCGAAACGCCCCAGGCCGATGCCCACCAGGGTGGCGGAGCCGGCCATCAGCACCAGACGGCCGGGCGACAAACTCGGGTTGGGGGTCATGAGGGCTCCGGATGGGTCAATTCAGTGGCCCAGTTAATCAGAGCGCTTTTATAGCGGGAAATGGTTTTTGTAAATAGCGGGGATCGGATGCTCTATCAAGCAACCTTGGTGAGAGGTTGCCCGGCAAGCAAAAGGCCGGCGCAGGCCGTCCTCTCGCAAGCAGGCTCACTCCCATAAGGCCCCTCGCGGGGCCTCGGGGGCTTACTCTTCGTGGCCTTCGGGCCCGTGCACGTGGCCGTGCTCTTTCTCTTCGTCGGAAGCTTCGCGTACTTCGGTCACTTCCACGTCGAAGTTGAGGGTCTCACCGGCCAGCGGGTGGTTGCCGTCCACGGTGACCTGATCGCCTTCCACCTCGGTGATGGTGAAGATGCGCTGGCCCGCTTCGGTCTGCGCCTGGAACTGCATGCCCGGCTTCAGCTCGCCACCGGCGCCTTCAAAGGCGGACGTGGGGACTTGCTGGATCAGGCCTTCGTGGCGTTCGCCGTAGCCTTCTTCCGGGGTCACGGTAACTTCCAGCTTGTCGCCGGCCTGCTTGCCCACGAGCGCCTTTTCCAGGCCGGGGATGATGTTGCCGTGGCCGTGGAGGTAGTTCAGCGGTTCTTCACGCTGGCGCGAAGAGTCGATGGTCTGGCCCGCTTCGTTGGTCAGGGTGTAGTGGAAAGCCACTACGGTGTTCTCTGCGATTTGCATTGGGCGCCCTTTTGGGGTTGATGAATGTCCGACGCTGGGCGTCTCGGATGCCCGTAATGGTAACAGCCCCGTCGAGGGCTTGACCAACGCGGCGGCGGCCGTGGGCCGTGGCAACTGGCGCGAAATGACCGGCCGGGGCCGTAATGCTAAGGTTTTGAAAGACTTTTACCGTTGCACGGCGGCGCCGTTGCGGCATCATAGACGGCGCCTTGAATGGGCGGATTCCGATACAGGGAGCGCAACCGTGAAGACCCTTCCAGAACTTTTTGCCAACAATGACGAGTGGCGTCACCGGACCGAACAGAACCAACCTGGCTTCTTCAAACAGCTGGAGGGCCAGCAAAGCCCCCGTTTTCTATGGATCGGCTGTGCCGATTCCCGGGTGCCCGCCAACCAGATCGTCGGCCTGATGCCCGGCGAACTGTTCGTGCACCGCAACGTGGCCAACCTGGTCAATCACACCGACCTCAACCTGCTGTCCGTGCTGCAGTTCGCCGTGGATGTGCTCAAGGTGGAGCACATCATGGTGGTCGGCCATTACGGCTGCGGCGGCGTGCGTGCCGCCACCGAGGATCAACCCCACGGGCTGATCGACAACTGGCTGCGCCAGGTGCGCGAGCTTTACCTGCGCAACCGCAAGGCCCTGGCCGAACTGCCGGACGACGGTGCCCGCCTGGATCGCATGTGCGAGCTGAACGTGGCCCGCCAGGTGATCAACGTGGCCAACACCACCGTGGTCCAGGAAGCTTGGCGCCGCGAGCAGCCGCTGAGTATCCACGGCTGGATCTACTCCATCGCCAACGGCAAGCTCAGCGACCTGGACCTGGGTGTGAACAACAACCCGGAGCTGCGCACCCTGGAAGCGGACAGCTACAACGGTTGACCGGCGTTAATGCGCGTGCCCGCTGCCTCCGTGGTTGTGCCCGTGCCCTGACGGCGTTGTCGCGTGCTCGCCGTCACCGCCGGTCAGGTTAGCCCATTGCGATTCGGACATGTCCGGCAGGACATGCAATAGCGCCACGATGTCCCAGAGTGTCTCGTCGTCGTGGCTGGGGCCCCAGGCCGGCATGCCGCTCATTTTAATGCCGTGTTTGATCGTCCAGAATGCGCGGCGCGGGTCATGGATGCCGTGATCGGTCAGGTCCGGTGGTTGTGGATAGAGCCCGTCGCGCATGGCGCCGCTGCCTTGGCCCGGCGCCAGGTGGCAGCCGACGCACATGGCTTGGTATTGTTCCGCGCCCGCAGCCACGCGAGCGGGGTCGGAGAGGTCCCCGGGGACCGTTATGTCCTCCGCCCGGGCATCCACCGAGCGATGGCGGGCATAGCCGATCAACGCCTCGGTGGCCGACCAGTGCGGCTCATCGGCCGCGAAATTGTAGGCGCCGCTGACAACAAACACGCCCGCGCCCAACAGCAACAGGGCCACCAGCACCGACCACGCTTTTAATGTTTTCATAAACGCTCCTCGGATGTGCATTTGCGGTAATGTCTTGTGGTGAAAGGGTGCGCCGCCGAGCATCCGTTAATCGGGGCTCGACGGCGCCCGAGGGCTAGAACCAGAAGCGAACACCGGCCACCAGCGTGGTCTCGGAAACGTCGTCTCCAGCGCCACGGGTTTTGGCGGCGGTATCACCGAACTGCCGTTCCCAGTTCACGCCGATATAGGGCGCGAACTCGCGGCGGATCTCGTAGCGCAGTCGCAGACCGGCTTCGATGTCCGTGAGACCTTCGCCGATGCCGAGTTCTTCATCTTCCTTGCCGTAAAAGTTGGCTTCCACCGCCGGCACCAGGATCAGCTTCTGGGTAAACAGAATTTCGTATTCCGCCTCCAACCTCAGGTTGGTGAGTCCTTCCTCACCGACGAACAGGGTGGCCTCGCTTTCGAACAGATAGGGCGCCAGCCCTTGAACCCCGAAACTGGCCCAGTCCCGGTTCGGATCGTCCGGCTGCCAGTCCCGGCGGGCGCCGAGCTGCCAGTCCCAGAACGGTGCGAAGGCTCGGTTCCAGGCAACCCGGGTCTCGAAGCCTTCGGTTTCGCCGCCGTTGTCCATCAGGCGTTCGCCTTCGGTGCTGAGATAGAGCTTGTTCAGGTCGCCGCCGTACCAGGCGGCGGCTTCCCAGGCGGCCACGGTGCCTTCATCGGCGTCGCGGGCTTCGAACTCATCGACGATCACACGGCTGAACGCCGGCTCGTGCTTGTCCACCGCCTGAACCAAGGGTGACAGTGCTAGCAAAGCAGCGGCGGTTATCAGATGTGTCTGTTTCATGACCGTGCCTCCTTCGTCGTTGCGTTGTCGACCACGCGCACCTCGCGGAACATGCCGGCCTCCATGTGGTAAAGCAGATGACAGTGGTAGGCCCAGCGTCCGGTGGCATCGGCGCGCACCAGGTAGCTGAGTTTCTCGCCGGGTTTCACGGTGATGGTGTGCTTGCGCAGCAGTCGCCCGCCGCCCAGTTCCAGGTCGCTCCACAGGCCGTGCAGGTGAATCGGGTGGGTCATCATGGTGTCGTTGACCAGGGTGATGCGCGCCCGCTCGCCGTGGTAAAGCTCCAGGGGTACGGAGTCGGCGAACTTGATGCCGTTGAAGCTCCACATATAACGGCTCATGTTGCCGGTCAGGTGCAAGACGATCTCGCGGTCCGGCGTCAGGCTGTCCGGCGGGCCGCCGGCGGTCTCCATGTCCGCGTAGGTGAGGACCTTCCAGTCGCGTTCGCGCAGGCCGATGCCGGGATCGTCGAGCATTGCCGCCGGCGCCATGGCGCGCATGTCCACGCCCGGCCCGTATTCGGAATCCAGATGCTGGACGGCGCTGGTGCGCGGCGCCAGATCCGGGTTATCCGCCACGAACGCGAACGGCACCTTGTGGTCGCCGTCGTGCTGCATGCCTTTATGCTGCATCCCGGCATGTTTCATACCACCGTGACCCATGTCGTCGTGCTGCATGCCCTTCATGGCGCCATGGTCCATCTTGCCGTGATCCATCGCACCGTGGTTCATGCCTTCCATGTCGCCATGGTTCATGCCGGCCATGCCGCCCATACCCATTTCGGTGTGCCCCAACAGCGGCGGCGGGTCCATCTCCGGCACGGCCGCGCTCATGGCCGGGTCGGGGGTGAGGGTGCCGCGCGCGAAGCCGGAGCGGTCGATGCTTTGCGCGAACACGGTGAACGCTTGCTTTTTCTCGGGGGTGACGATCACATCGATGGTTTCCGCCACGCCCAGCCGGCATTCATGGAAGCGCACCGGTTTCACCGGCTGCCCGTCCATAGCCACCACGGTCATATCCAGGCCGGGGATGCGAATATCGAAGAACGTCATGGCGCTGGCGTTGACGAAGCGCAGCTTCACTCGTTCGCCGGGTTTGAACAGACCGGTCCAGTTGGCGTTCGGGCTGCGACCGTTAAGCAGGTAGGTATAGGTATAGCCGGTGACGTCGGCGAGGTCGCTCTGGCTCATGCGCATGGTGTTCCACATGTGCCGGTCCTTGAGCGTTTGCACCACGCCTTTTTCACGGAAGTCGCGCAGCGTGTCGAAGATCGTGCGCTCGTTGAAGTTGTAGTAGTGGCTGAGCTTTTTAAGGGTGGCGTAGATTTGCTCGGGTTTTTCGTCGCTCCAGTCGGACAGCACCATCACGTAGTCCCGATCCACCGGTTCCGGGTCCGCCTCGGCGGGATCAATGACGATAGCGCCGTAGACCCCGCTTTGCTCCTGGAAACGGGAATGGCTGTGATACCAGTAGGTGCCGTTTTGTTTGATCGGAAAGCGGTAAGTGAAGGTCTCGCCGGGCGCGATGCCGTCGAACGACAGCCCGGGCACGCCGTCCATCTGAAAGGGCAGCAGCAGCCCGTGCCAGTGGATGGAGCTGGTTTCCGGCAAGTAGTTGGTGACGTTAAGCGTTACGGTGTCGCCTTCCCGCCAGCGCAGGGTGGGCGCAGGCAGGCTGCCGTTGACCAGCGTGGCCGGGCGCGTGGTGCCGGTGAGATTCACATCGGCACCGCCGATCGCCAGGTTGAACGTGTTGCCGCTAAGCGTGGCGGCGCCGGTCTGGCCCTGGCTGGCGAGCAGTTTGGCGGGGCTCATGCCGAGCCCGCCGATGCCGAGAGCGCCGGTGCCCAGGGCCAGACCCTGGACGAAGCGACGACGCCCCATAAGAGGTGAAGTGGTCATGTCACGACTCCTGAATAGAAAGAGGTGCGCCCACGGGCGCATGGAACCTTTTAAATCGGGAGTAGTGCGGACGGTGGCCGCCAGGGGGAGGCGTGGAAGCCGGCGAGCCGCTCGCCGGCGCGGGCGATGTGACGCCTGGGGGTGACCAGGGGCGGTCGCGCCGGCGCCAGGCTGGCCGGCATGCCGTTGGCCTGGCAGGCCTGGGTGCAAGAGCAGGGCGCGCTATCGTGGGCGTTGCCCTGGCAATGGATCTGAACGCTGGCACTTCCGGCTTGCGCGCCCGCGCACGGCATTTCACTGGTGGTGCCGTGTGCCGGCCCCGCCATTACGTGGGCCGCCTGTACCGGCGACCACAGCAGCCCGCCCGCCAGCCAGAGCAGCAGAATCAGAAAACCAGGGCGGGACCGCAGTGATGAATTCATAGTAGAACTATAAAACCCCGGGGCAGCCCCGGGGTCAAGTTAAAGCGGTGGGAGGAGTTAGCGGCGCACGCCGCTGGCATTGAGGTGGCTGCCGCCGTCCACCAGGATCGCTTCGCCGGTGGTCAGGTCGCCGCCGATCACCAGCCCCAGCACCGCCTGGGCCACGGTTTCCGGGGAGGCGGCGTCGTTCAGGGCGGCGCCGGCCTTGGTCTTGGCCAGCAGGTTGGCGTAAGCCTCCTTGCCCAGCCCTTTCTCCAGCCATTCGCCCTGCACGAAGCCCGGGCAGATGGCGTTGACGCGGATCTCCGGGCCCAGCACCCGGGCCAGGGATTTGGTCATCGTCAGCAGGGCGCCCTTGGAGGCGGCGTAGGCGATCGAGCTGCCCACCCCGGCGAGGCCGGCGATGGAGGCCATGTTGATGACCTGGGCGGTGCCCGCCTGGCGCAGCGCTTTCTCGGCGGCGCGGGTCATCTGGTAGGGCCCCACGGTGTTCACCGCGTAGAGGTGCAGGAAATCGTCCTTGCTCAGGCCATCCAGGTCCTGGTGGGCGCAGAACTTGGTGGTGCCGGCGTTGTTGACCAGCACGTCCAGGCGGCCGAACTCCGCCAGGGTCGCTTCCACCAGGGTCTGGCACTGGGTGTCGTCGGACACGTCCGCCTGCTGAACCAGGGTGCGGACGCCGAACGCCTCGCAATCCTTGGCCACGGCGCGGGCGCCCTCTTCGTTACGGCTGTAATTGATCACCACGTGGCAGCCCTGCTCCGCGAACAGACGGGCGGTGGCGGCGCCGATGCCGGAAGACGAACCGGTGATCAGAGCCACGGCGTTTTTTAGTTTCATGTTGATAGTCCCGAGACAAACGAAAAAGAAAATCGACGTTAACACGCCGGCCGCTGAAAGCGCATCGGGTTGCTAGGGGGCGGGGCCGGCGGCCTGGCGGAACAGCCCGGCCAGGTCGTCGAGCTGCTCGTGCAGTTCGCCGTTCACTTCCTTGGTGAGCACATGCAAGAGAATCATCGCGTTGATTGGCGCGTCGGAGCCGTCGGGGTGACGGAAACGACGCACGAAACAGCGGTTCAGTTCCCCCAGATTGCGGTAGGCCCGGTCCATATCCTCCAGGTTCAGCGGCAGCTCGGGGTTGTCCCGTTTCGCCAGGTAGCGCTGCAGCAGAAAGAAGCCGGCGGCGCGCGTCAGGGTTTCCGTTTCCGTGCTCACCGGCAGATGGAACAGGGCCATGGGCCGCAGGAAGCGGGTGTGCGGGCAGTCGCTGAGTGCGCACACCAGCCCGAACAGGGAGCTGAGCGCCCGCTGCGCCGTGGTATCCAGCAGGTATTCCCGCTCCCGGGTGGCGACGCGCAGATGAATGGGGTCGAAGGAGTGACCCAATTGTTGTTCGGGGAGCAGCCACGCCAGGTTGCGGGCGATCGGACAATAGCGGTGTTCGTCGCGGCTCAGCGGGCAGTGCGAGCACTGGCAGTGTTCCAGCAGGGCCCAGTCCGGGGGCACGAAATCCGGGTCCACGGCCAGGCCGTGGCTCTCCGGTTCCTGGTGCAACTTGATGTGGGTTACCTGCCCGTCGGTGTCGGTCAGCTGGTAGTGGATATCAGGCTGCATGGGCACGCTTCTTTTCCGCCAGCGGCAGGCGGATGTCGATGCGGGTACCCTCGCCGGGCGCGCTGGTGGCGGTGAGGGTGCCGCCGTGGCGTTGAATAATGTCCTGGGAGATGGACAGCCCTAGGCCGGTGCCCTGGCCGATCGGTTTGGTGGTGAAGAACGGCTCGAAGATCTGTTCCAGCTGGGCCGCGTCCATGCCCGGGCCGTTGTCGGTCACCGACAGGCAATACGACTGCTCGTCGCTGTGCGCTTCGATGCGGATCTCGCCATCCTGCTCCACCGCCTGGGCGGCGTTGACCAGAATGTTCATCAGCACTTGAGAGAGCTGACTCTCCGAACCGTTCACCGGCGGCAGATCCGGCGGCAGGTGGGTGGTGACCCGCACGCGCTCCAGTTCGTGGCGTGCCAGGTTCATGGACGTGGCCACGCAGCGGGACAGATCCACCGGCTGATAGCGTTCCTGCTCGTTATGGGAAAAGTGCTTCAGGTCGCGGATGATTTTCTTGATCCGGTCGATGCCTTCGCTGGTTTCGCGCATCAGGTGGGGATGATCGTTAAGAATCATTTCCAGCGAATCCATATTCAGGCGCAATGACTGTTCCGCCTGCAGAAATTGTTCAAAGCGTTCCGGGCTGATACGGCGGCGCAGCCCGGCGATCACCTTCGACAGGGTGGTCAGGTACTGCTCGCTGCGGCGCAGGTTGGCGGAGACGAAGGCAATCGGGTTATTGATTTCGTGGGCGATGCCCGCGGAAATCGTGCCCAGGGAGGCCATTTTTTCCGAATGCAGCAGCATCGACTCCACCTGGTTGATCTTATCGTCCTTGTCGCGCACCGCCTGGATCAGTTCACTGTTCTGCGCCTTGATCTGGGTGATGTCGGTGCCGAAATAAATATAGCCGTCGTCCTCATCGGTGATGTACGACAACGGGAAAATAAACATATTCACCCAGTACAGCTCACCGTCCTCGCCCCGGCCGCACACCTCGCCGCTCCAGACGCCGCGGCGCGCCTGCTCGCAGCGCATGAAATGCGCGCTCAGCTCAGGGCGGTCCTTGGGGTGGTGCATGCTTTCGTGCTGGCCGATCAACTGCCGGAAGGAAAAACCGCTGAGTGACAGAAAGCGGTCGTTGGCGAAGGTAATGATGCCTTTTTCGTTGGTGGTCATTACACAGTATTCATCGATGATCCGCGCCAGCGGACCGAGCACCCGTTTGTTGAGTTTGTACTCGTCCGCGTTCACTTCGATCAACCGGAGTTTGCGGCCGAAGGAGCTCTGGCTCAGCGAGGCGAATTCCGACAACTTGGCTTCCACGTTCATGGAGGCCCGGTAGGTTTTGTACATGAAGAAAATGATGATCAGCAGGATCACCGTGGAGGACATCAGAAACAGCCCCTGGCTCCCCAGCCCGGCAAACGGCCCCTGTAACGATGTAAATAGATCCATGCGGGTTACTCCCCGTCGTAACCCATGCTTCTGAGGGCTTCGCGCTGGTCGCGAACGGTCTGCGCGAGAATTTTATTTTCCACCAGGATATCGCGGAACTTCAGCCCCTCTTCGACACTTTCCAGCAACTGATCGTCGTCCCAGGGTTTGGGCACGAATCGGAAGGCGCCGGCCTGATTGATGGCGGACATCAGGGTGTCGATATCGATCACTCCGGTCAGCAGGATACGGATGGTATCCGGCTGCATGGTCCGCAGCTCCTGCAGCATTTCGATGCCGTCCATGTCCGGCATCCGGTAATCGGTGATCACCGCGTCGAATACCGTGGTGCGGGCGCGCCGTAACGCGGTGGCGGCGTCCGTGTAGGTTTCCACTTCCCAGTCCGGCCGCGTCGCCAGAACCCGGTTCAGCGCCTTGAGAATATAATCTTCGTCGTCGACAACCATGATGCGGTACATGGTGATCTCCCCTTGCCCCTTGAACCTGTTCAAATTATCGGCGCCGCTGGTTAAAAAGTCATCACCGTTCACGGCGCGCTCATTTATTCTACGAAGATACTACTACGGATTCCGCTTGAACAATCCATTTCATCGCCTTGCCGGGACCCCTTGTCGCCCCGTAATTCTCAGGCGCCGCCCGGGGTGATGATGGATTTGGTCACCGAACCGGTGGCGATCAGCTTCTCGCTGCCGTCGGGTTTCACCGCCAAGGCGTCCGCGCGCATTGCCGCCAGGGTCCGGCCGAGCCGGTCCACGCGGGCGCGGATAACCACCCGGTCGCCTTTGAAGGCGGCGCGCAGCACACTGGTGTGGGTCTCAATCGACACCGGATGCTTGTCCGCCTCCAGCAGGGTCAGGCAGGCGAAGAAGCAGGCCACGTCGAAGAACGTGTAGAGCATGCCACCGTGAAGCGAGCCCTCCGGGTTGAGGGTGAAGTCGTTGAGTTCGATTTCCACTTCGCTTTCGCCGTCGGCGGCCTTATGCAGGCGCAGGCCACAGGCGCGGTGAAGCGGGTGGGACAGCACGTCGTCACGGACTTCTTCGAAACGGCTGGGCATATCATTCTCCTTGGCCGGGTGTGTCAGGGGCGTTGAGTATAGGACAAAATGTCCGGTTGCCGAACGAGGTAGAGGCCGGTAGCATTTAGTTCATGATCCGTCTTCTGAATGCCCTCACACTCCTTGCGGTCCTGACCAACAGCCTGGTCTGGAGTGGCGATGTGGTGGCGCATACCCTGGACAAGGACGGACATTCCCACGCTGAGGCCACCAACGAGCCCTCCCAGCTTCACATCGTCACCTCCACGCCTCAATCGGACGACGGAGACGGTGATCGGCATCACTGCTGCCATCAGGCTTCCCACTTGAGCGGACTGAGTGCGGTCCCGGTGGCATTTACGGTGATTAGTAGCCCGGCATTGTCGATTGCTCCCAGCAGTCCTCCTATCAGCGGATTCTTTCGCTCCCCCTTCCGACCTCCCTCTGTCTGATTCACTGGACAAGTTTGACGGCGCTTCAGCGCCGATTTGATTCCCTGAATCACGCATACAGAGGTCTTTATGAACCGACCGTGGAAGTTGGTCGTGCCGGCGGCGTGTGTCGCCCTCGGCCTGGCGGGTCCTGTGCCCGCCGATCAGTTCAGCATGGGGCGGGTGGGCGATTATCTGGCCGAAAAGCCGGTTAACGAATCCGTCTCTCTTTCACTGCAGCAGGCGCTGGAAAAGGCGCTCCGGCGTAACAGTGCGCTGCAGTCGGCGCGCGCTGGCGTCGGACGTTTCGAGGGCCGTCTGACACACGCCAGTCGGTGGTTGCCCGCCAATCCGGAATTATCTCTGCAGGTCGCGGAGAGGGACCAGGACGGACAATCCAGTACCGATAAGGGCATCCGATTGTCCCAGGAAATTTGGATTGGCGGGCAACGGGGGCTTGGTAAAGCGGCGGCGTCCGCACGGTTGACCGCCGCCGAGCAACGGCTTGCTTTTCTCGAAACCAGTGTGCGCGCGCGAGTGCGCCTTGCCTATCTGGAAGCCTTGCTGGCCCGGGAAAGCGTTGAAACCGCTGAGCGAGCCGAGACCCTGACTGGAAAACTTTACCAGTTTGCGTCACAGCGTTTTCAGGCCGGGGCCGCCACCCAGCTAATACTCAATACCGCCCGTATTGGTGCCGCCCGCGCCCGTGCGGCACTGGTTGATGCCCGCCGGGATCATAAACGGGCTCGATTGGCGCTGATGGAACTGCTGGTGATGGATCCGGAAAGCGCCCGTTTGCGTTTGACCAGTGAACTGAGCCTGGACCGCTTTAACCTGCCGAGTATGGGCCCGCTGTTGGGAGAGGCGCTCAAGCGCCGCCAGGACCTGGTCGCCGCGGCCAGGGAGGTTGTCGCCGCGCGCAAGACACTGTCCCTATCAAAACGCCAGCTGATTCCAAATCTCAAAGTGTTCGGTTTCATGAAGGAAGAAGAAGGTGCGGACGTTGCGGGTCTGGGCGTGTCCATGCCCATTCCGGTGTGGGATACCCGCTCCGGTGAAAACCAGGTGGCGCGCGCGGAGCTGGAGCAGGCGCGCATCGAAGAAGATGCGTTGCGCTTGCAGGTTCGCACCGAAGTGATTGGCGCGGTAACCGACTACAACGCCGCTCGACAACGGCTTGAGGTATTCGGCAAGGATGTCCTGGCCAGCGCCGAGGAAAACGTCCGGCTCACAGAAAAAGCGTTTCGCGCCGGTAGTGTTGGCGCGCCGACCCTGGCCATGGCCCAGGACGATCTTATCAACACGCGAAGGGAATATCTGGATGCGCTGCGTGAAGCGATTGGCGCCGCCGCGGCCCTGGAGAGGTCCACTGGCGGTGTGGTGGCGCTGCGTGAAGCCGGAACCGAACAACTGAAGAACGCGGGAGATTCCGAATCATGAAAGTAGCCACGACGATCACGACAATGGTGTTAACTCTGGCGTTGGCGGGATGCGGTGATGCTTCTCCCGGACATGACGATGAGACCGGCCACGCCAAAAAAGAGGCGGGCCACGAAAGGTCGGAATCGGGCACCGAACACGGCGACCATAATGAAGAAGCGGGCTCGAAAGTCTCTTTAACTTCGGAGCAAAGCGCCTTGTTGAACCTCAAGACCGACAAGGTGCCCGGTGGTCGAGCCGATCAAACCATCCAGGTGCCGGCCAGCGCGCATTTCAATGCGGACCGTATCGCCCATGTGGGCCCCTTGCTCTCGGGCAGAGTGGAGAAAGTGGTTGCCGACCTCGGAGACCGGGTGGAACCCGGTGATCCACTGGCTGTCCTGTCCAGCCCGCGACTGGGCCAGGTCAAGGCGCGCTACTTGAGAAAACAGGCGGAGTTCGAGGCCGCGGCCGCCGATTTGCGCAGGCAAAGCCGCCTTGCGAAACAGAATATCGTCAGCCAGGCGGACCTGCTGGACACCCGCGCCCTTTATCGCGGTGCCCGCGCGGAAAGAAACGCCGCAAAGGCGGCGTTGCGGGCCATGGGGCTCACCGCAGAGCAAATAGCCGCGCTGGATCAGAACGATGACCTGAGCCGGTATGTATTGACCAGCCCCCTGGCCGGTGTCGTGGAAGAGCGCGATCTGGCGCCGGGGCAGATACTTTCGACGGAGCAGACCCCGATTATGGTGGTCGACGCGAGCTCTCTTTGGGTGTTCGGTCAAGTGTACGAGAAAAACGCGGATTTGGTCGCCGTGGGCCAGCCGGCGCGTTTCGACACCGTGGACGCAGCGGTCGATGGAAAAATCGACTGGGTGGCCAGCCGGCTTGATCGCGAGACCCGCACTTTGAAGGTCCGTGCGTTGATCGATAACTCTTCTCACAACATTAAAGCCGGCCAGTACGGTGATCTGACCATAACCCGCCAGGTGGCCGATCCGGTGCCTTTGGTGCCTGTCGATGCGGTGCAGACCATCAACGGGCAGACGCACGTTTTTGTGCCCGGTGACAAAGACGATGAGTATCGTGCCCAGGAAGTGCAAACCGGCGAGGAAGCCAACGGTTTAATCGAGATCAAAAGCGGTTTGCAGATTGGCGCTTCCGTAGTGACGTCCGGCGCTTTTGACCTTAAGTCCGCGCTCACCGCCAGCGGTCGTAGCGCCGCGCACGGCCACTGATCGGGAGTTCAATATGATCGAAAGATTGATTGATGCCGCGCTGCGTAACCGCTTGCTGGTACTGGTATTCATGCTCGGTGTCGCCGGTTGGGGGGTGCTCTCCTGGCGGCAGTTGCCGGTGGATTCGTTCCCGGATGTGACGCCAAGCATGGTGCAGATTTTCACCGCCTCGCCCGGCTTGTCGCCGGAGGATGTGGAAACCCTGATCAGTTATCCGGTGGAAATATCCATGTACGGCCTGCCGGGTCTGAAGCGGGTGCAGAGCACCTCGATCTTCGGGCTCTCCAGGGTCAATGTGTATTTCTCCGAAGACACAGATGTCTACTTCGCACGCCGCCTCGTGATGGAACGACTGGCCAAGGCGCGCGCCGAGATTCCCGGCGACCTTGGCGAGCCCCAGTTGGGGCCCATCACCAGCGGCCTCGGTCGGGTGATGATGTACACCCTGGAAACCGAGCCGGACAGTGACATTTCGTTGACGGAGCTGCGTGAGCTGCAGGATTGGGTGGTCAAGCCCATGATGCGCACGGTGCCGGGGGTGACCGGCGTGTTGTCTCTCGGTGGCTATGAAAAGCAGTACCAGGTCCGGCTTGATACGCGCGCTCTACTGGCGCGGGACCTTACCGTCGCGGATGTACGCGGAGCTATTACCGCTAACAATAAGAATGTGGGCGCCTCCTTTATTAATCGCGCCGGGGAAGAGAACGTGATCCGCGGTTATGGATGGGTGCCCCCGGGTAACGCCGGCTTGGATGCTATCCGTGACATCGTCATCCGTGCCCACGAGAGCACTCCGGTAACAGTCGGTGACGTGGCGAGTGTGGAGTATGGGCCGGCCATTCGCCGCGGTGCGCAAATTGCCAGTGGTGCCGAATCGGTGGGCGGCTATGTTCTTAAGCTGCTTGGTTCCAATACCAGTCAAGTCCTAAAGGACGCCAATCAAAAGCTTGAACAAATCAACGGCGCACTGCCCGACGGTGTCAGGGTAAAAGCGTTCTACTCGCAAAAGGAGTTGATCGATAAGGCGGTGGGAACCGTGGAGTCGGCGTTACTGCAGGGCGCGGTGCTGGTGATATTGATTTTATATCTCCTGTTGGGGAATCTGCGCTCCACGCTGATCGTGGTCGCCAGCCTGCCTCTCTCCGCGCTGTTCGCGTTCATCGCGATGCGCTATGTGGGGCTATCCGCCAACCTCATGAGTCTGGGGGGGTTGGCTATCGGCCTGGGCATGATGGTGGACGGTTCGGTGGTGATCCTGGAAAACATCTTCCGGCATATGGAAAATCGCGCCGAGGAGAATGTTTCCATGGCCAGGCTGGCCAGTGAGGCGGCGCGTGAGGTGGCGCGCCCCATTGTGTTTGCCAGCAGTATTATCATCATCGTCTTCCTGCCGCTTTTCACGCTGCAAGGCGTGGAAGGGAAAATGTTCTCGCCGATGGCCTACACCATCGCCTTCGCATTGCTCGGCGCCATGATTGTAGCATTGGTGCTGGTGCCCGCGCTGATGACCTATGCCTTCAAGAAGGATGGCAACTACGGTGAGCCGCGACTGGTGGGCTGGTTAAAGGATCGTTATCAGCCCGTGCTGGACAAGGTTATGGCCTGGCCCAAGGTGGTCGCCGGCGCGGCGGTACTGGTTCTGGTGCTGGGTGTATCGGTGTTTCCGCTCCTGGGCAGTGAATTCGTGCCGACCCTTCGTGAAGGGACGCTCATGGTGCGCTCTACCCTGCCACCGGCTGCCAGCCTGGACAGTGCTATCGGTTATGCCAAACGCATACAAACGGTGTTCGAGGAATTCGAACCGGTAACCGGCACCTACTCCAGAGTCGGGCGCGCTGAGGTGGGCGGTGACCCCGAACCCGTAAATGTCATCGCCACCACCATCACACTCAAACCCCTTGGTCAGTGGTCCGGCGACTACGACTATGAAGGGTTGCAGTCGGCCATGTCCGATGCGGTGGCGGACCGGCTGCCGGGGCTGGCCAATAATTTCTCTCAGCCGATTCAGTTACGTACCGACGAACTGTTATCCGGTATCAAGGCACAGATCGCGATCAGTATATTCGGTGAAAACTTCGGAGAACTCGCCCGTATCGGTGAGCAGGTCAAACGTATCGCGCAAGCCACGCCTGGCGCTGTCGATGTGCGCATGCAGCAGCAAGGGGGCAAGCCGCAGATCCGAATCCGACCGGACAGGGAGGCGATGGCCCGCTACGGTTTGAGCGTCGACCAGCTGTTCGCCACTGTGGAAACCGGTATCGGCGGCGACGCGGCCGGTCAAGTGTTCGAAGGTATTAAGCGCTTTGATCTGTTCGTGCGGCTGCGCGAGGAGCAACGCGACACGGTGTCGGCGATTGAAGACCTTTTGATCCGAACGCCGGCCGGCGCGGTGATACCGCTGACCCGCGTCGCCGATGTGGAGCGCTTCATCGGCCCGAAAATGATCTCCCGCTCCAAGGCCAGCCGGCGCCTGTTCGTGCAACTGAACGTGCGCGGCCGGGACATGGGCGGGGTGGTCACGGAGATACGTCGTAAGGTCGCCGAACAGGTGGATATGCCGACCGGCTATTTCGTCGAATACGGCGGTCAGTTCGAGAATCAGCAACGGGCCATGAAGCGTCTCTATCTGGTCGTGCCTGTGACTCTGGCGCTGATCTTTCTGCTTCTGTACACCGCCTTTAACAGCTTGCGTTATGCCGCGCTGATTTATCTGAATGTGCCGATCGCCACCATGGGTGGGATTTTCGCATTGTGGCTATCGGGCATGTATCTCTCCGTATCCGCCGCCGTCGGCTTTATCGCCGTGTTCGGCGTCGCGGTACTCAACGGCGTGGTCCTTGTGAGCTACATAAACCAATTGCGTGACGAAGGCATGGACGTTTTCGAAGCCGCCCGAACCGGCGCCATGCGGCGCTTGAGACCGGTGCTGATGACCGCGCTTACCTCTATGCTGGGCCTGCTTCCGCTGCTGATCGCCGATGGCATTGGCGCCAACGTTCAGCGTCCACTCGCCGCCGTGGTCGTGGGGGGCTTGATAACCTCCACCTTGCTGACCCTGCTGGTCATTCCGGTGGTCTATCCCTGGTTTGCCGGCGCCCGCCGGGACGATGTTGAATTCTAAAATCTGAGAACGGCCGGCATCGTCGATGGCGGCCGATAAGGAGACCGTAATGAAAGAGATAAAAGCTTACGTACGAAACAACATGGTCAACAAGGTGATTGACGCCTTAGCGCAGCTGCCGGAGCCGCCTTCGGTGGCGGCCGTTCCGCTGGAGACCTATGGTCACGGCGTCATTGACGACGCCTACGGTCGATTACGAATGACAAAGCTGGAAGTCGACATCGCCGATGCTCGCGTCGGGGAAGTCGTGGCGCTAATCGAACAGGCGGCAAAGACCGGGGAAGGGCATCCCGGCGACGGTCGGATTCTCATCACAAATGTGGAGGCCGCTTTGCGAATCGATACCGGTGAGCGTGACGAGGAAGCACTTAAGTGATCCGATTATCCAAGATGGCCCCGCTCAGAGTTCCGGCGGAAATCTCTGTTAACACTGCGTCGTCCGCAAGCTCTGGCGGCTGAGATACTCACAAGGAGAGCAACCATGTCACATGACCAAGAGCATACACGTATTGACCCTGCTTCCGGCGATCGCCGTGTATCCATAGCCATTTGGGCCAATGGTATTCTGACCGTGGCTCAGGTCGTCGGTGGTATACTCTCGGGAAGCCTCGCGCTGATCGCGGATGCCCTGCATAATTTTTCCGACATGGCCGCCTTAGTGGTCGCCTTCGCGGCGCGCAAGATCTCGGGACGACCGGCCGACGAACGGATGACGTTCGGCTACGGGCGCGTCGAGGTGGTGGCCGCCCTTATTAACTATACTACATTGATTTTAATCGGCTTTTATCTGATCTACGAGGGTGGGATGCGAATCATCAATCCGCCCGAAGTGCAGGGCTGGACGGTAGTTGTCCTCGGTGGAATTGCATTGATGGTTGACGCCCTTACCGCATTTCTGACTTATTCAATGCAGAAAGGCAGCGTTAATATCCGCGCTTTATTCCTGCACAACCTGTCGGACGCCTTCGCCTCTATTGCCGTGGTTGTCAGTGGGGCGCTTATTATTCTTTATGACATGTGGTGGATGGACCCGGCGATCACCATCGGGATTGCGCTTTACATCCTCTATTTGGCTTTCACCGAGATAGATGGTCCCATTCGCACACTGATGCTGGGCAGTCCGCCCGATATCGATAACGAGGCCGTTATAGATACGATGGCGAACGTAGCGGGCGTCGTGGACGTCCATCATGTGCATCTGTGGCAGATGGAGGAGCACGAAGCGGCGATCGACTGCCATGTGGTGTTGACGGCGGATGCTTGGTCACGAATTGAAGGCATCAAGAGTCGGATTAAACGGCAGTTGAAGGAGCGGTTTGATATTGGCCATTCCAGTCTGGAATTCGAGCATGAGCACAGTCAACATGAGAACGCTAATCTATACGGCCACGGTCGGCCCGGAGAGGGCGATGAAGCACATGTTATCGAGATTCTAAAGGATAACAGTGATGTCATTGGTCTCGAATGCCGCGGCAAGCTGTCTCTAGATGACTTGAAGGGCATACATATTACACTTCACAAGCGGCTTGCAAAGGCCCATGAGCCCGGCCTGGTTATTGATCTGACTGACTTCGAAGGTTATAAGGGCTTATCCGCCATACATGAGGATTTGAAGATGGACATCGCTCACAGAAGCGACTTTGATCGAATCGCGGTAGTCGGCGACCGAAAGTGGATTGAGCTGGGAACGTCGCTCGTCAGCGCTCTGACCTCTGCTGAAATGCGCTGGTTCGACACGTGTGATCGAGATAGTGCGGTCCAATGGGCGAGCCGGAGATGACGTGGCATGATAGTGTGCGGGCATCCGATTCGAAAACATACTAGCCCGGTTTGATAACGCCCATAACGTTGAGCTCTGATGCAAAAAAAAGCGCTTTATGCGTTTCTAATCATTTTCTCGTTGATGTTTTTCGTCAGTCTGGCTATGAATCTGTACACTGGCCGTGCCGTCTATTTGGCCCCTGTTATTGGGCTTGGCGGCATGCTGTGGTCTGTGCTTCGGCTGCGAGGTTGCACTCACATAGCGGGTGTGCGAATCGGTCGTGAAGACAAGGGGTGAATGAGATTGGGGCGGCGCTCGAAGCCATCAAGGCAGGCTCGTCATGCATCGTTGAATGGCTTTAACTCTTAAGCGCCAGAATGCGCCTGGCACCGTTCAGCACAATCACACCCGTGATTGTGCCGATAATTAGGTCCGGATAATTAGATCCGGTCCACGCGACCAAGGCGCCGGCGGTAATGACTCCCATGTTGACCACCACGTCATTGGCAGAGAATATCCAGCTTGCTTTCATATGCGCCCCGCCCTCTCGATGTTTGGATATGAGCAGAAGGCAGCTGATATTGGCAATCAGTGCGACGAACGCGATAGCCATCATCACCAGCGATTCAGGTTCACTCCCGAATGCAAAGCGTCTCATCACTTCCACGAGTACGCCTATAGCTAGAATCAGCTGGAGTACACCAGCAAGGTTGGCGGCGCGCACCTGCATTTTCACACCATGCCCAACCGCATAAAGGGCGATTGCGTACACTGCCGCATCGGCAAAGTTGTCCAGCGATTCTCCGAGCAGTCCGGTGGACTGGGCGATCAAGCCGGCAGTCATCTCCACCACGAACAAGAGAGCATTGATACCCAGCAGCCAACGCAGACTGCCGGATTCCTGCTCCGCAGAGAGGGTCGAAGATCCGGCGGCCTCGACGGTTTCGGGATCGGTAGCGATGGTCCCTTGGAGCGAGGCTCCTAGCCCTAAGGTGGCTAGCTTTTCAGTGATAGGGTCAGCCTCGCCATGATGTACGACCTCCAATCGGCGGTTCGACAGGTCAAAGGCCAGCGTGCGGACCTCTTCAAAACCGCTCAGAGCCAAGCGGATCATTCGTTCTTCTGACGGACAGTCCATCTTGGGTACCCTATAAGTGCTGGTCCATGCCCCTAATGCTCCGGAGCCGTCAGCACTATCGGTGCCCGATGGGGTTGTTGCACTACGGCCAGAGGGCCTGTCAAAGGATTGGCTCATGAAACAGGTCCAGTCGCAAAACATGATATAGCCATTCAAAACCATATGGTGGCTATAAGGTCAATAGGGTAAAGAAAACGGTGAGGAGAAGCCTGATGCTCATTAGTCAGTTGGCGCGCATGGTAGGGGTCGACACTCAGACGATTCGCTTCTATGAGCGGCAAGGTCTGTTGCCGCCGCCGGACCGGCAGGAGAATGGTTATCGTATTTATACCTAAAAACACACTGAGCAGTTGGCCTTCGTCCGCCACTGTAGGGTTCTGGACCTTTCACTGTCTGAGATTTCCGAACTGCAGAAATGCCAGGGCGATCCGCATCAGTCTTGTGCCGTCGTTAACGTCTTGGTTGACGAGCATATCTCCCATGTGCGGTCGCGGATAACGGCTCTGTTGGAGCTCGAGGAACAGCTCATTTCGCTAAGAAAGCGTTGCAACGATGACCGCGAGGTTGAGACTTGCGGGGTTCTTGCTGGAATTAGCGAAGCTGACTTTTAAGAAAGCTCCAAGCGTCATCATCGGATATTCGATGGTTGGTTGCTTACTGAGGGCCAAGAACTTTTAGTCTCATAGAAAACGTGGATCGACGTCGAAGTCCTTTAGTTCTTTATGGAGGTGCCTGGTTTCGTGCGATGATCTTGGCGGCGATAGGCGAGGTGATCATTTGAACCACGGCAAAAAAAGCGGACGGGATCGCTATTTCTGATGGCAAGCCCGATGCGGCCACGAAAGCAGCGGCAATACTGAATTCCTTTTTGCTTACGGTGAAGAGGTATGTAATCACATCCCTGCGATCATTGGTTAGTAGCCGTGAGGCCACTCCTACTAAATAGCCAATCAGATTCAGGCACAAGGCCGCCCCCGCAATGACAAAAGCGTACCAGCCGTAGTTAATAATGATTGCCGCATTTGGCCCTACCACGGCGAGCAGTATCAATAGGTAGATAATTGAACCCAGCCCCGCGTAATGGGAGTCGTGCCGTGCGAACAAGCCTCGAAATCCTGTACGCAAGCTCACACCCAACACAGTAGGGACGAAAACGATCAATACCAGTTCCAGGATGATGGATCCAAGTGGCGCTTCCAGTTGTATTCCCGTGAGCCATAGGAAAAGAAAGGGAACGATGAACGGAGACAGTGCTGTGTTGATGGCGTTGAATACCGCAGCCAGAGCAACATTGCCCCGCGCCATCAGTACCAGAAGGGGGGAGGAGACATCGGTTGGCAGAGTGCCAAGTAAGGTTTGCCCCGCAGCCAGTGGGCCACTTCCAAAAAAAAGGCGTCCGGTTAACCACCCGGCAATCGACATGGGTCCATAGACCAAGCCTAGCGCCAGGAATTGCCTTGACGGCTTACGTAGCACCGTTCGTACATCGTGCGCGTCGAAGGTGAGGCTGATAATGAACATCAGAAACGCCAGTAATGGCCCGATGCCAGGTTCCAGGAACTGACCGGTTTCTGGGATTGCTAGCCCTAACCCGGCTACAAAAATGACAAACCATACAAGTTTGGATTCGACAAAAGAAATTAATTGGTTCATCTAATTGCTTTCTGGTTACAGCAGCGCGCTGACACCCAGCACGCCGGCGAAACCGACGGAATAGGCCACCAGCAGATAGCCGGAGTACTTCAGGTAGCTGCCGAAGGTGAGCGATTCCACCTTGCTCATCGCCACCACCCCGGCGGCGGAGCCGATCACCAGCAGTGAGCCGCCCACGCCCACCGCGTAGGTGAGGGTCAGCCACTGCGGCAACGTCATCTCGATGCCGGAATTCAACAGCGCGGCGGTCAGCGGCACGTTGTCGAACAGCGACGACACCAGGCCCATCACATAGTTGGCGGCCAGCGGCGGCATCACGTCGTACAGGTGCGGGAAGTAGGCCAGCACGCCCAGCTCCTTGAGCATGCCCACCAGCAGCAGCACGCCGAGGAAAAACAGCAGGGTGTCGAACTCGATCTTGCGGATGTATTCCAGGGTGGGCTCGTCGCGGTTGAGAAACTGCACCACCATGAACATCAGCGACAGGCCGAACAAGAACATCAATACCGGCGGAATGCCGAACAGAATATTGCCGCCGATGGTGGACAGGATGGTGGCGAAGAACAGCCCGGCCACCACCTTGTCGCCGCCGTTGATGTGCACTTCTTTCTTTTCCAGCACCAGCTGGCCGTCCAGGCCCCGGGAGAGCATCAGTGACAGGGACGCCACCGCCAGAAAAGCGGGCAGGCTGAGCAGCAGCAGATGGGGGATTTCCACCTTGTCGGCCAGGAAGATCATCAGCGTGGTAACGTCGCCGGTGATCAGGGCGGTGCCGCCGGCGTTCACCGAAAACACCACCAGCACCACGTAACGCAGCAGCTTGTCCGTGGGCAGGTTCAGATTCAGCAGAATCGCGATGCACACCAGGGTGGCGGTGATGTTGTCGGCCATGGACGAGAAGCAGAACGCGAACAGGCCGGTGAGCAGCATCAACTGGCGTTCGCTCATGCGCTCGGGAATCAGCCGGTTGACGATGCCGTCGATAATGCCCTTGCTGGACAGATAGGCGACGAACGTCATCGCCGCCATCAAAAACAGCCACAGCGAGGCGATATCCAGCAGGTTGTCGTCCAGGGCGAGCATCAGCGCTTCGCGGGTCTCGCCGGCGGGCGGCGAAATGAAATACAGCACCCAGACCAGCGAACCGAAAAACAGCGTGGTCTTGGCTTTGTCGATATGAACCACGTCTTCCACAACAATGGAGACGAACCCGAGAGCTACGAGACACAGCAGCACGGCGGACATGGCGGACTTCCAGGCAGGACAGGGGAAAAGACGGCGGCGATTCTAACGCCGATACGTCAAGAAAGCGACCTACCTGTTTCGCGGATGGCTCTTTACTGCTTGCCGGCCACCGCCTCCAGGGGATGGTCGTTTCGGCACAGGCGGTGATCGCCGAGCACCTCGATCACCCCGCAGTGGGCGACATCGCCGCCGGCGCACCCTTTGATCATACGGTCCAGTTCGTCACGCAGCGCGCACAGCGCGCCAATGCGGTCGTCCACCGCGTCCCGGTGGCGCCGCGCCAGTGCATCCACGGCGGCGCAATCGCGGTGCTCCTGGTCCGACAGGGCGAGCAGCTCGCGGATCGCTTCAATGCGGAAGCCCAGCTGCCGGGAGTGGCGAATAAAATGCAGCCGGTCACGATGGCGCTCGCCGTAGCGCCGCTGGTTGCCGGCACTGCGCGCCGGCTCGGGCATCAGGCCGATCTTTTCGTAGTAGCGGATGGTCTCCACCTTGCAGTCGGTGGCGCGGCTTAACTCGCCGATTGAAAGCATGCGGCTTCCCTCGTCTATCTGTAGTGACTACAGCTATTTAACCGAAATGGCGAGGTCAGCGAAACCGCCAATCCTGGGCATTGAAATAAGCATCATTTGGTGACATATTTGGTGCTAACCTGACACTTGGAGAGGAGCAGCAGGATGCGGACCACGATCAATATCGATGACGACTTGCTGGCCGAGGCCCAGCGGCTCACCGGCGTTAAGGAACGTACCCAGATTATCCGTGATGCCCTGGTGGCATTGATCGAACGGGAGAGCGCCTTGCGGCTGGCGCGCCTGGGCGGCTCCGAGCCGGATCTGGCGGTGCCCGGGCGCCGCCGGCCATGATTCTGGTGGACACGTCGGTGTGGGTGGACCATCTGCGCGCCGGCGACCGGGAGCTGGCCCGCCTGTTGGAGCGTAACCAGGCGCGGATACACCCCTTCGTGGTCGGCGAGCTGGCCTGCGGCAACCTGAGCCGCCGCCGCGAGGTGCTGGATTTGCTGCGGGGGTTGCCACCGGTGCCGGTCGCGGACCAGGACGAGGTGTTGTTCCTGATCGAGCGGCACGGTCTGATGGGGCGGGGTATCGGTTTCATCGACGCGCATCTGCTGGCCGCAACGCTGCTCAGTCACGCCACTTGTCTGTGGACCCGGGACAAGCGGCTCGCCGAGGTGGCGCGAGACCTGGGCGTGGACGGCGCACCGGGGCCGATGATTCATGATCGGGCTTGACCCTGTAGTGGCTACAGGTATTTCAATTGACATCCTGAGTTCACTGAAAGCAGGACGGGTCCATGAAACCTCGCCTTCGCCGGGCTTTCCGCCATGAAATGGATCTCGCGCGCCTCGCCTATCAGGAAGGCGACTGGCAAGCGGCGTTCCGTCATCTTGAGCGAGCGCACATTATCGGACAACGGTTTATCGGCCCGCACACCCTCGCGCATTGGTGGATGCTGCGAGTGGGGTGGAGACGCAGGGATGCTCGGGAGGTCCGGGGTCAGTTACCGCGACTGGTGGCGGCATTACTGCTGTCACGAATCTGGGTGCCCGCCGGTAACACCGGCGGCGCGGATGTCAGCCCGATCAAGCCGATGCCGATACCCGCTGATCTGGTGGCCCTATTGCGCCGACGGTGATTTTGACGCCATGCGCGCGTTGCCGTACTGTTTCCGCTCTGATTAAGGTGGTGTGCATGTTGAAACGTTGGGTCGCAGCAATGCTGGTTGTGTTCCTGGCCGTTAACGGGCTGGTGGTGGCGGGAGATTCCACCATCCATGCCAGCCATGACACTCCAGGCCTGTCGTTGCACGCCGACGGTGATATTAAAAACGTTTCAGCTGCTTTTCCGATGGACGCCGACGATGGCGGTTATCATGATTGTCACAACCCCGCTTGCTACGCGCCTTTAAGCGCCAGCGTGGCGGGTGCCCACTTCGCTCTTGGCAACACCTGGCCGCCGAATCCGCGTCCGGGCGCAGTGCTGTCTGGGCGCCAACCTCCCGTTCCCCCACCGAATACGGTGTCGTTCTAGCGTACTGAATGACCTCCGGCGTCCCGCGCCGTCGTTTCCCGTATTTGGAGCATAGTTTCATGCATCACCGTACTTTGTGCGGCGGCCTTGCCGTCGTGTTCGGCGGTCTAGTGCTGGTCTGGCCCTTGGCCACCGGCGCCGACACCATCGATTTGAAATCCGTGAATCTGACGACCGTCCTGTCCCGGGTGCTCGAGCGCAACCCTGGTCTGGATGAATACCCCTATCGTTTCCGCGCCGCTGATGCGGCCGTTGTTCAAGCGGGCATCCGCCCCAGTACCGAAGTCTCCCTGGAAGTGGAAAATATCGCCGGCTCCGGGCAATGGGCCGGCACCGACGGTGCGGAAGTCACGTTGGCTTTGAGCCAGACCGTCGAGTTGGGCGGTCAGCGCGACGCCCGGATGGAGAGTGCTCGCCGGGCCGGAGAAGTGAGTCGTCTGGACTACGATCTCGCGCGTCTTGACTTGCTTGGCGAAGCGAACCGGCGCTACTTGGCGCTTGTCGCCGCCGAGCGCCGCGTGACCCTGGCCGAGAAGGCCCTGGGCCTGGCCGGTGACGCCGAACAGGCCGCCCAGCGGCGCGTTGCCGCTGGCGCCGCTCCGTCATCCGAACGGCGTCGTTTGGTGCTGTCCCGGCAGGCGGCGGAACGAGACCTGGAACGGTCCCGCATGGATCGCCGTTCCGCCAGCCAACGGCTTGCTGCCCTGTGGGGAGAGACCGGTGAGCAAGGTTTGCGTGCCGCCGAAGAGCTGCTGCCCTTGCCGGACCTTCCCGGTTTGAAGCAATGGCGCGGACGTCTGGATCAGGCGCCGAGGTTGCGCGAATTCGCTTCTCTAACCCGTCTCGCTGAGGCCCGGGCCCGGTTGGCGCAAGCCAATGGCAGCCGTGACGTACGCTTTTCCGTGGGCGCTCGGCATGATGAATCCAGTGGCGATCAAGCCGCGGTGTTGGGGTTCTCCATGCCGCTTAATCTGAGCAACCCCAATCGTGGTAACGAGGCCCTTCGGCTGGCTGAAGTGGACCTTCTCGAGTCGCGCAGAAGTGCCGCGCGCATCGAGCTGTTGTCGCTGGTGGAGGGCTTGTACCTGGAGCTACAACAACGCCGCACCGAGGTCCGCTCGATTCTGGAGCAATCCCTGCCGGAAGCCCGGCGGCTCTACGAGGAAGTCCAGGCCGGCTATCGTCGCGGGCGCTACAGCGTCCTTGACCTGATTGACGCCGCTCATTCCCGTCTGGCCCTGGAGCGTCGAGTTACCGACCTGGCTGAGGGCTTTCATCAGCAACGCAATGAACTGGAGCGCCTGACCGGCACTTCCCTGGCCGCCGAAGCGCGTGCGCAAGGAGATTCCCAATGAACCGATTTATTCTGAGTGTGTTGTACGCTGGCCTGCTATCTGCTGTCACCACCGGTGCCTGGGCGGCAGGCGCGAGTGGTGGCGATCATGCTGAACGCCAGGAGCGTGAGGGGCCGCACGGGGGACGCCTGCTGGAGAAAAATGAATTCGGTCTGGAGCTGACGATATTTGAAGATGGCGTTCCACCTGAATATCGAGTCTACGCTTACCGGAACGGAAAACCCCTGGACCCGGATCAAGTAGATTTGACCATCAGGCTGGACCGTCTGGGCGGACAGCGAGACCGTATTACCTTTGTCCCGGAGCGTGACTACTTGCTGGGCCAACAGCCAGTGGCCGAACCGCATTCCTTTGATGTCACCGTGGAAGCCAGCCTGGACGGAGAGACGTATCAGTGGCGTTTCGAAAACCATGAAGGCCGCACCCTTATCCCTGAACGTCTGGCGAAAGCCTCCGGTCTCGGTACCGAAATCGCCGGTGAGCGAACCCTGGAGCGCACGCGCCAGGTCACCGGCCGGGTCGAAGCAGATCCAGACAAACTATACCGGGTCACCGCCCGCTATCCGGGCACGGTTGAGCGGGTGCTGGTGTCGGTGGGCGACCGGGTAAAAAAAGGCCAGCCGCTGGCGCGGGTGGAAGCCCGGGAGAGCCTCACCCTGCAGACGGTGACCGCACCGGCGGATGGCGTGATTACAGAGCGCTTTCTGAACGCCGGAGCGGCCACCAGCGGCGAACCAATTGTTGAGATCGGCGATTTCTCCACCCTTTGGCTGGAGCTGCATCTGTTCCCTCGTGATCTGGACGCTGTGTCCCCAGGGCAGGCTGTGCGCCGAGCGGACGACGCTACTGTGTTGGGCGCAGTGGATTACCTGTACCCCCGAGCTGACGAGGACAGTCAGGTCACCCGGGCGCGGGTAGTGGTCAACGACCCACCCGCCGATCTGCGCCCTGGCATGTTGATTGGTGCCCAGGTGGTGATTGAAAAGAAGACGGTGCCGTTGGCGGTACGCCGGGAAGCGATTCAGAGTTTCCGCGACATGCCGGTAGTGTTTGCCCGCTTCGATGAAAAGTATGAAGTGCGGATGATCAAACAAGGCATGAGTGGCGCGGATTACGTGGAAGTCACCGGTGGTTTGGAGCCAGGCACCGAATACGTGACTGAAAACAGTTTCCTAATCAAGGCCGACGTCCTTAAAGACGGCGCCACTCACGGCCACTAAGTGCTTAAGCACTAAGGAGATCTCATGATCGATGCTTTCGTGGGCTTGGTGGTCCGCCGGCGCTGGTTGGTGATGGCGCTGACCGCGTTGCTGGTGTTGGTGGGCATACGTAGCGCCGTGCAATTACCCATCGACGCGGTACCCGACATCACTAATGTCCAGGTGCAAATTAATACCAGTGCGCCAGGCTACTCGCCACTGGAATCGGAACAACGTATCACCTATCCGGTGGAAACGGCGATGGCCGGGCTGCCTAATCTCGACTACACGCGCTCGGTATCCCGATACGGTTTGTCACAGGTCACGGTAGTGTTCGAGGAGGGCACCGACCTGTACTTCGCCCGCCAGCGGGTGGCGGAAAAACTGCAAAGCGTGCGCGGGCAACTGCCCGAAGGCATGGAACCGGAGCTCGGTCCCATTGCCACCGGACTGGGTGAAATTTTCATGTACACCGTGGAAGCCGACCCGGGCGCCCGCAACGAGGAGGGTGAGCCCTACGACGCGGAAGACCTGCGTACCCTGCAGGACTGGGTGGTGCGGCCTCAGTTAATGCTGGTGGACGGCGTTACAGAGGTGAACACCATTGGCGGCTTCCAGCGCCAATATGAAGTGGCGCCGGACCCGTCGAGGCTGATCGCCCACGAACTGAGTTTGAGAGATCTGTCAGCGGCCTTGCGCGACAACAATTTAAACCTCGGTGCTGGTTATTTGGAACGCAACGGCGAGCAGTGGCTGGTGCGTTCCCCGAGCCAGGTGGCGAGCCTGGATGAGATCGCTGAGATCGTCGTGGCGCGACGCGGTGATACCGTGATACGTGTGGCGGACGTGGCGGAAGTCCGCTTCGGTAAAGAGCAGCGCACCGGCGCGGCCACCCGCAACGGTGAGGAAGTAGTGCTCGGTACCACCTTCATGCTGATCGGCGAAAACAGCCGGGAAGTGGCCAAGTCGGTAGCGGAACGTCTTCAGGAGGTTAATCGTTCCTTACCCGACGGTGTGCGTGCCGAGCCGATGTACGATCGCACCTCTCTGGTCGAAAAAACCATCGCCACGGTGGAGAAAAACCTGTTCGAAGGCGCGTTGCTGGTGGTCGTGGTGCTGTTCGCCCTGCTGGGCAACTTCCGTGCCGCCCTGATCACCGCCGCGGTCATCCCATTGAGCATGTTGTTCGCGCTCACCGGCATGGCGGCCAACCGGGTCAGTGGCAATCTGATGAGCCTGGGCGCCATCGATTTCGGCTTGATCGTCGACGGTGCCGTGATCGTGGTGGAGAACTGTCTGACCGGTCTGGCGGCGGCTCAGAAGCACCATGGGCGTTTGCTCACTTTGAAAGAGCGTTTGGACACCGTCACCCGGGCCACCCGGGAAGTGTTCAAGCCCAGTGCCTTTGGGGTGTTCATCATCATGGTGGTATACCTGCCGATCTTCGCGCTCACCGGCGTAGAAGGGAAGATGTTCCACCCCATGGCATTCACCGTGGTAGCGGCGCTTACCGGGGCGCTGATTTTATCGGTGACCTTCGTGCCGGCCGCCGTCGCCCTGTTTGTACGAGGTCGGGTGGGCCATCAGGATAACCCGGTGATGCGGGTGGCGCGGCGACTTTACCAGCCGGCTCTGGATGTCGCTCTGCGTGCTGCGGTGCCGGTATTGCTGGTGGCGGGGGTGTTGGTTGTTGCCAGCGGAGTCCTGGCGACCCGACTGGGCACCGAGTTCATCCCGCAGTTGGATGAGGGCGATGTGGCGGTCCACGCGCTGCGCATCCCCGGCACCAGCCTGAGCCAGGCATTGGAGATGCAGGAACAGGTGGACCGCCGTTTCCTGGAATTCGACGAGGTGGACAAGGTGTTCGCCAAGCTAGGCACCGCCGAGGTGGCCACCGACCCGATGCCGCCCAATGTGGCGGACACCTTTGTGATTCTGAAGCCCCGTGACCAATGGCCGGACCCGGATCGGCCCAAAGCGGATTTGGTGGCCGCCATGGCCGAGGCGGCGGAAACGCTGCCGGGCAACAAGTACGAGTTCACTCAGCCGATTCAGATGCGTTTCAATGAGCTGATCGCAGGGGTGCGCGCGGATTTGGCGGTGCGCTTTTACGGCGATGATCTGGCTCAACTGGAAGCGCTGGGTGAGCAGGCGGTATCGGTGATCAACAGGGTGCCCGGCGCCGCCGACGCCCGTCTGCAGCCGCTCTCAGGCCTGCCGGTGCTCACTGTTACACCGGACCGGGAAGCATTGGGCCGCTACGGTCTTAATGCCTCGACCGTACAGCGGACGGTGCGTGTCGCGGTGGGCGGCGAGACCTTGGGTACCGTATACCAGGGTGACAGCCGCTTCCCGTTGCGTTTGCGCTTGCCGGCGGAGAACGTGGCGGATCTGGACACCCTGAAGCGGCTTCCGATAGCGGTGCCCGGAGGTCATGACCCCGGCTATGTGCCGCTGGAAGAAGTGGCGGAGGTGGCGTTGACGCCGGGGCCTAACCAAATCGATCGCGAGAACGGCAAGCGTAATGCCATTGTATCCGCCAACGTGCGGGGCCGGGACCTGGGCTCATTTGTCGAGGATGTGCGGACGGCGGTTCGTGAGGAGATTGATCTGCCCACCGGTTATTGGGTGGACTATGGCGGTACCTTTGAGCAGCTGCAGTCCGCCTCCCGGCGTTTGGCCATCGTGGTGCCGCTTTCGCTATTGCTAATCTTCGCGTTGTTGTATGGGGCGTTCGGCAGCGCTCGCGATGCGCTGATTATTTTTACCGCCATTCCCCTGTCGCTGACCGGGGGCGTGCTGGCCCTGTGGGCACGCGACATCTCCCTGTCGATCTCCGCCGGGGTCGGGTTTATTGCCCTGTCCGGTATTGCCGTGCTCAATGGCGTGGTGATGCTGTCTCATATCAAGGATCTGATGGCGGAGGGCATGCCATTGCGGGACGCGGTGCGTGAGGGCGCGCTGCGCCGCCTGCGACCAGTGCTGATGACTGCTTTGGTAGCGGGGCTTGGTTTCGTGCCGATGGCCTTCAACACCGGCATCGGCTCGGAAGTGCAGCGTCCTCTGGCCACCGTTGTGGTTGGAGGGATCGTCACCGCTACCCTGCTTACTCTGGTGGTATTGCCGGCGCTGTACAGCCGGTTTGGCCGCAAAACGGTTGAACAAGTTTAACCTGGACCTTAACCCGAAACAGGGCGCCACCGTTTGGGCGCCCCGTCAGTATGATATGGGATTGACGATGAACTACTGGCCGTGCCTGTGCGTCGCCGGTACCGGTCGAGGACCAGGCCGAAGTCCTCTTTCTGATCGGGCTTGACCCTGTAGTGGCTACAGGTATTGGAATGTGCTGAAACGGATCGAAGGAGCCGGCCAGTGCACACCCATCACCATCATGACCATGCTCACCCGCACGGCGCGCCAAAGGATTTCGGGCGCGCCTTCGTGATCGCCATCACCCTGAACCTGGGGTTCACGGCGGTGGAATTCGTGTACGGCTTCCTCGCCCAATCCTCGGCATTGATGGCCGACGCCGGGCATAACCTGTCCGATGTGCTGGGCCTGGTGCTGGCCTGGGGCGGGGCGATGCTGGCGCGCAAAGCGCCGGACAGCCGCTTTACCTTCGGGCTGCGCGGCAGCTCGATTCTGGCGGCGCTGGGCAACGCCATGTTCCTGATGATCGCCTGCGGCGCCATCGGCTGGGACGCCATCCGGCGGCTCGCCGATCCGCCGGAAGTGGCGTCGGTGACCGTTATGGTGGTAGCGGGCATCGGTGTTCTGATCAACCTGGCGTCGGCCTGGTTATTCGCCAAGGGCAGCAAGGGCGATTTGAATATCCGCGGTGCTTTCCTGCATCTGGCCGCCGACGCGGCGGTGTCGGTGGGCGTGGTGCTGGCCGGTCTGGCGATACTCTATACCGGCTGGAACTGGCTCGACCCGGTGACCAGTCTGCTGATCACCGTGGTCATCGTGATCGGCACTTGGGGCCTGCTGCGCGAATCCCTGAAGCTGGTGCTGAACGCGGTGCCCGCGAACATCGATCTTCCCGAGGTGGACGCCTGGTTACGTGACCAGCCGGGCGTCACCGGCATTCATGACCTGCACATCTGGGGCATGAGCACCACGGAGAGCGCGTTGACGGTCCATCTGGTGATGCCGGACGGCTTCCCCGGCGACGCCTACCTGGACCGGGTGGCGGACGGGCTGCAACACCGTTTCAGCATTGCCCACAGCACCCTGCAGGTGGAGCGGGGCGATAACGCCCACTTCTGCGTGCTGCACGCGCCGAACGACGGCCAAACCGATTGACCACCGAACCGCACGGAGACTGGCATGGCATGTTGCGAACCGGAACTGGATAAGCAGGCGCCCGTCGCCTACCGAAACGCGCTGATCGCGGTGCTGGCGATCAACCTGGTGATGTTCGGCGTCGAGGCGGCGGTGGGCCTGTTTTCAGGATCCCGGGCACTGCGCGCCGACGCGCTGGATTTCCTGGGTGACGCCGCTACCTACGGCATCACCCTTTGGGCGCTGGGGCAATCCCTGACCTGGCGATTTCGCGCCGCCCGTATCAAGGGCTTCTCGCTGCTGCTGCTGGGGTTGCTGGTGCTGGCGGACAGCTTGGTAAGCCTGATAACCGGGGCCGCGCCCCCCGGGGTGATGATGTCCGGCATCGGCGCCTTGGCGCTGGTGGCCAACCTCACCAGCCTGATGCTGCTGGTACGCTACCGCCAGGGTGACGCCAATATCCGCTCCGCCTGGCTGTGCACGCGCAATGATGTGCTCGCCAATATATCGGTGATCGTCGCCGGCCTGCTGGTGCTGGCCAGCGGCAGCCACTGGCCGGACGTGCTGGTGGCGATGGCGATTGCCGGTTTGTTCTGCCATAGCGCGGTGTCGATCCTGCGCCAGGCCGACGCGGAGCAGCGTGCCGGGGACGCGTCGGGTGGTGACTGCCACGACCCGGCGCGTTAGTCTGCCCGGCATTTCCGCCCCAACGGCATCTTCATGAGTTTTCAGAACGAAGACCTGATCGCTGTCTGTCAGCGCACCATGCCTTTCGGTAAATACCAGGGCAGGCCGTTGATCGATCTGCCCGAATCCTACCTGCTGTGGTTCGCCGACCGCGGCTTTCCCCGCGGCGAACTGGGCCGTCTCATGGCCCTGGCGATGATTCTCAGCGTGGAAAATCTCAAGCATCTGGTGGCGCCGTTTCGCGAGTGAGCGGCCGGCGTGCACGGTGGTTGCCGGTTTGACGCATATTCTTTGCATCTTTTATCGGTACCTTTGAGGTCGACACATTCTTTTCTGGGCAGAGTATTCGGGCAGGGTCATGACACGCTGGATCAAACGTCGTTTGCTAATCGTTTCGCTGGTGGTCCTGGCCGTGCTGGCCGCGTCCTGGTGGTGGCTGTCGGGTAACGGCGCCACGGACGGGCAGTGGCAGACCGCCCGGGCCCAACCCGCCGACATCGAGGATGTGGTCACCGCCCTCGGCACCCTGGAGCCCTACGATTACGTGGATGTGGGCGCCCAGGTGTCCGGCCAGTTGGAAAAGCTGCACGTCGATCTCGGCGATAAAGTCGAAAAAGGCCAGCTGCTGGCGGAAATCGATGCCTCGGTGCAGGAGTCGCAGGTGCAGGCGGGCCTGGCGCAGCTGGACGCCCTGCGCGCGCAACTGGAACAGCAGCGCGCCGAGCTGGAACTGGCGCAGGTGCAGTTCGACCGCCAGGAGCGGCTGCGCCAGGCCGACGCCACCAGTGATGATGCCTGGCAGACCGCCAAGGCCACCCTGGCCACCGCCCGCGCCCAGATCAAAGTGCTGCAGGCACAGATCGACCAGACCCAGTCCGGCCTGGAGGGCGATCAGGCGACCCTCGGTTACGCCAAGATCTACGCCCCCCGCGACGGCACCGTGGTGACCCTGGACGCCCGCGAAGGGCAAACCCTCAACGCCAACCAGACCGCGCCGATTCTGATGCGCGTCGCCGATCTCTCCACCATGACCGTCTCCACGGAGGTCTCCGAGGCGGACGTGGATCGGCTCGAGGTCGGCATGCCGGTGTACTTCTCCACCCTGGGCAACAGCGGCGTGCGTTACGACAGCACGCTGCGCCAGGTGCTGCCGACCCCGGAAGTGGTCAACAACGTGGTGCTCTACACCGCCGAGTTCGATGTGGCCAACCCGGACAACGCCTTGATGTCGGGGATGACCGCCCAGGTGTTTTTCGTGGTGGAGTCCGCCGAGGGGGCGCTCAGCGTGCCCGCGTCGGCGGTGAAAAGCGGCGCCGGCGGCCAGTACGTGGAAGTGCCGGGCGCCAAGGGCCGGCTGGAAAGGCGCCCGGTGAAAACCGGCGTCACCGACCGGGTGCGCGTGCAGATCACCGACGGGCTCGCCGAAGGCGATACCGTGGTGATCGGTAAGGTGCAGGCGCAAACCGAGGACGAGCCGCGCCGCCGGGGTCTGTTCTGATGGCGGATCAGACGCCGCGGGCGCCGCTGATCGAGCTGCGCGACATTCGTAAACGCTTCCCCGGCGGTGATGAGGACGTGGAGGTGCTGCACGGCATTTCGCTGACCATCGAAGCCGGGGAATGCGTGGCGATCATGGGCAGCTCCGGTTCCGGCAAATCCACCCTGATGCATCTGCTCGGCTGCCTGGACCGGGCCAGCGAGGGCCAATACCGCTTCGCCGGCCAGGACGTGAACGCCATGGACCACCAGGAACTGGCCTGGCTGCGCCGGGAGATGTTCGGGTTCGTGTTCCAGAGCTATCACCTGATCGGCACCGCCAACGCCTGGGAAAACGTGGCGTTGCCGGCGATCTACGCGGGCATGCACCGCGACGAGCGCAAAGCCCGCGCCCAGGCCCTGCTCACCGATCTGGGCCTGGGCGAGCGCCTCGACCATCGCCCCAACCAGTTGTCCGGCGGACAGCAGCAGCGCGTATCCATTGCGCGGGCGTTGATGAACGGCGGCCGGGTGATCCTCGCCGACGAACCCACCGGCGCCCTTGACAGCCAGAGCGGCGAGGCGGTGATGGCCCACCTCACCGGGCTCGCCGACCGGGGCCACACGGTGATCCTGATCACCCACGATCCGGAAGTGGCGGCCCACGCGGACCGCATCATCGAGCTGCACGACGGCAACATCGTTGCCGACACCCGCCACCGGCCGGCCCGCGCCACCGCCGAGACCCCCACCGCCCTGGCGCCGCCGGCGGAGTCCGGCCTGCCGGAGCCCGGTGAGATCCCCGAGGCGGTGACCATGGCGCTGCGTTCGCTGCGCTCCAATTGGCTGCGCACCCTGCTGACGCTGCTCGGCATCGTGATCGGTGTGGGCGCGGTGGTGGTGATGCTGGCGATCGGCCAGGGCGCCAAACAGGATGTGGTGGCGCGCATCGGCGATATGGGCACCAACCTGCTGGTGATCCGCCCGGACCGGGGCCAGCAGCGTAGCGCCGACGGCGTGGTGGCGACCCTGGTGCCCGAGGACGCCAAAGCGCTGGAAAGTCTGCCCAATGTGCGGGTGGCGGTGCCGGAGATTTCCGGGTCCGCCACCGCCCGCGCCCTGGGCCGGGACGTCACCACCTCGGTGAAGGCGGTGTCTTCCGCGTACCCGACCCTGCGCGACTGGGAGCGCTCCGCGGGCATCTTCTTCAACGCCGACGACGAGGCGCGCTACGCGCCGGTGGCGGTGATCGGCGAAACCGTGCGCCAGAATCTGTTCCCGGACACCGACCCGCTGGGGCAGTTCGTGCTGCTCAACAGCATCCCGTTCCAGGTGATCGGGGTGATGGGCGAGCAGGGCGCCACCAACTGGGGCGACGACCAGGACGACGTGGTGTTCGTGCCGCTCTCCACCGGCACCCTGCGGCTGTTCGGCCAGAACTATCTGCGCTCGATCACCCTGGCCGTGGAGAACATGGACGCCATCGACGCCACCGAGCAGGCGGCGGTGGATCTGCTGGTACAGCGCCACGGCACCAAGGACGTGCGGGTGTTCAATATGGCGTCCTTGCTGGACATGATTTCCGACACCCAGAACACCCTTACCATGCTGCTCGGCTCGATCGCGGCGATCTCGCTGTTGGTGGGCGGCATCGGAGTGATGAACATCATGCTGGTGAGCGTCACCGAACGTATCCATGAAATCGGCATCCGCATGGCCACGGGCGCCCGCCAGCGCAATATTCTCCAGCAGTTCCTCACCGAGGCGGTGGTGGTGTCCGCGCTGGGCGGCATCATCGGCGTGCTCGGCGGCGTCGCCGTGGGCCTGCTGTTGAAGGTGCTCGGCCTGCCGATTCTGTTTTCCGCCACGGTGGCCGCGGCGGCCTTCCTGTGCGCCGCGGTGATCGGCCTGGTGTTCGGGTTCGCGCCGGCGTTGAAGGCGGCACGGCTCAATCCGGTGGAGGCGCTCTCCAATGAGTAAAACAGCCAGCAAGTTGAAAGTTGCCAGTTGCAAAGGGGCGGTCCTGGCGGTGGCCCTCGGCGCCCTGATGGTATCCGGGTGCGCGGTGCGGTCCGGGCTGGAGACCCCGGAACCGGAGGCGCCGGCGCAGTGGGAGAATCAGATTGCCGACAGCCGCGCGGCGGTGAGCAACCCGGCCTGGTGGCAGGGCTTCGGCAGCGATGAACTGAACCAGCTGGTGGCCCGCTCGCTGAGCGACAACACCGATCTGCGCGCCGCCGCCGCCCGCGTGCTGCAGGCCGAGGGCCGGTTGCAGCAGGCCGGTTCGTCGCTGTTCCCGAGCCTGTCCCTGGACGGCGGCGCGTCCACCTCCGGCACCTTCGGCGGCACCAGCAGCGACAGCTTCCAGCTGCGCGCCAACGCCAGCTACGAGCTGGACCTGTGGGGCCGGCTGCGCAACAACAAGGCGGTCGCCGAAGCCAACCTGGAGGCCAGCCGCTTCGACCGCGACAGCGTGCGCCTGACGGTGCTGGCCAGCGTCGCCAACACCTGGCTGCAGTGGCGCTATCTGGAGGAGCGCCTGGCCCTGGCCGAGGACAGCCTGGCGCTGGCCGAGCGGGTGCTGGAACTGGTCGAGGCCAAGGTGCGTTACGGCGCGGTGTCGCCCCAGGACCTGGCCCAGCAGCGCACCCTGGTGGCCAACCAGCGCGCCGCCCTGCCGGACCTGCGCCAGCAGGCGCGGGAAACCCGCTACGCGCTGGCGGTGCTGGTGGGCGACACGCCCCAGGGCTTTCTGCTGTCGGACGGCGGGCTGGATGAACTGACCGTGCCCGAGATCGAGCCGGGTCTGCCCGCCGAAGTGCTGGCGCAGCGCCCGGACGTGGGCCGGGCCCTGGCCAATCTGATGGCCGCCGACTACGGCGTGGCGGTGGCGCGCAGCGCCTACTGGCCGTCATTGAGCCTCACCGGCGGCGCCGGCTACGCCAGCAGCTCGTTGAGTGATCTGTTCGACGGCGACGCGGTCTACAGCCTGGCGGCCTCCCTCAGCCAGCTGTTGTTCGACGGCGGCCAGGTGCGCGGCGAGAACACCACCGCCCGCGCCGCCTGGCTGGAGCAGGTGGCCACCTACCGGGGCGTGCTGCTCACCGCGCTGTCCGAAGTGGACCAGAGCCTGGGCAGCATCAACGCCCTGGAACAACAGGACCAGTTCTTCCGCGAAGCGCTGGCCCAGGCGCGCCGCAGTTTTGAAATCGCCGAGGTGCGCTATCGCGAAGGCGACATCGAGCTGACCTCGGTACTGGATGCGCAGACCAGCCTGAACAGCGCGCGCCGGAACATGCTCGATCAGCGTTACAACGAACTGCTCGCAAGGGTGACCCTGTACCGGGTTCTGGGCCAGGGCCTGGCCGGCTTCCCCGAGGCGCCCTGAGGGGCGCCCGCCAACCGCCGCCGTTCCGCTATACTCCCGCCATGTCCGTACCGCTTGTCTATCATCCGTCCTACAGTTTTCCGTTTCCCGACCGGCACCGCTTTCCGATGGAAAAGTTCCGGCTGCTGCACGAACGGCTGCGCGACAGCGGCGTCGCCGGCGCGGCCAATCTGCACCGTCCGGGGCGGGCGCGTCCGGCGCTGCTGTCGCTGGCGCACTGCCCGGAGTATCTCGACCGCTTTCTCGGTAACCGGCTCGGCGAGCGGGAAGCCAAACGCATGGGCCTGCCCTGGAGTGAAGACCTGGTCCGGCGCACCTGCATCGCGCCCATGGGCACCCTGCTCACCGCCCAGCTGGCGTTGAAGCACGGCATCGCCTGCCACCTGGCCGGCGGCACCCACCACGCCCACTATGACTTCGGCTCCGGCTTCTGCATTCTTAATGATCTGGCGATCACCGCCCGGGCGTTGCGCGCCGGCGGGCTGGTAGAGCGGGTGCTGATTTTTGATTGCGACGTGCATCAGGGCGACGGCACCGCCGCCATCCTCGCCGGCGACCCGGACCTGTTCACCTGCTCGATCCACTGCGAGAAAAACTTCCCCACCCGCAAGAGCCGCAGCGATCTTGACGTCGGCTTGCCCGTGGGACTGGAAGATGACGGCTACCTGGCGGTGGTCGAGGAGACACTGTCCGACCTGCTGCGGCAGCTACAGCCGGACCTGGTGCTGTACGATGCGGGGGTGGACGTGTACGCCGGCGACCCGCTGGGCCGGCTCGCGGTCAGCCTGACCGGGCTGGCCGAGCGCGAACGCCGGGTGCTGACGCTGTGCCGGGAGCACGGCGTGCCCGTGGCCACGGTGATCGGCGGCGGCTACGACGACGACCGGCCGGCCCTGGCCCGGCGCCACGCCCTGGTCGTGGAAGCGGCCCACCAATTGTGGAGGCAGTAATGAGCAAAGCTCTGTTGATCATGGCCCACGGCAGCCGTGCCGAAGCCGCCAACGACGAATTCCGTTTGCTGGTGGAGCAGGTGGCCGAACAAAGCCACGACTATGTGGCGGTGCTGCCCTGTTTTCTGGAACTGGCGCGGCCGTCATTGATGGAAGCGCTGCAGCAGCTCGAACACCAACCGGTAGAGACCGTGCAGGTGTATCCGCTGTTCTTCAACAAGGGTAAGCACGTGGCCCGGGATATCCCCGATCAGGTGGAGGAGGCGCGCCAGCGTCATCCACACCTGCGTATCGAGCTGCTGGAATACTTCGGTAACGCCGGCGGGCTGGTGGCGCTGGTGCGCGACCACATCGACGCCCAGAGCTAGTGCGCTTCGGTTCAGAAGGTCCTGGCGATAATCAGGCCGCCCCAAAGCAGGTTGCGGTCCGCCGCCCCTTCGCGCACTTCCGACGTGTGGCCGCGCAGCACGTAGCTGAGCCGCCAGCCACTGGCGAACGACTGGGTATAGCCGAGCCAGGCCTCCACGATCATGTGGTTCAACTGATCGGAGTCGTAGGTCACTTCGCTGTCGCGGAACTGACCCTGAAGAAACACGTTGTAGCCCCGCGCCACCACGGCGGCGCCACCCCACAGATAGCTTTCCGCCCGCGCCGGTCCACCATTGCCGCGCGCCGCGCCGTCGCCGTAACTGGCCAGCTCCGGATTGAAACGCCACCAGGGGTCGGCGATGCGCCCGCCCCGGAAGCTCAGGCTCCAGCGCGCCTCGGTGAGATAGCCGGCGGACGCCTGCAGGGTGCTTTTCACTTCCAGGTTGGGTGAGGAGACCGCCAGGTATTTCTGCCGCGCCACCGTGTAGCGGGCGGTGGGTTCGCCGCCTTCGCTAACCTGATGCTTCCAGCCGTCGGCGTGTTCGCTGCCGATCACCTTGTGCACCGCGTTCTGGCCGTTACCGACGATTGCCAGGCCGAGGGCGCCGACGGTCAGGCTGCTGTGCCAGGCCACGTTTTCGCGCGGGTCGATGCGCACCCGCGATTGCGACAGGTAGATCAGGCTGGCGTAGGGGCGGTCGTTGTACACCGGCGTGGTCGCCGCCTTGTCTTCCGGGGTAAAGCCGAACAGCCCGAACTCGACGCTGTGGCCCTCGACGCGTTGCGCCGCGCGGCCATCCACGCCGAACAGACCGTCCAGGGCGCCCAGCACCGGGTTCAGTGAGTACCAGGCGTCGCGGGCGTCCCGGCCGGTGTAGGAGACGCTCAGGCCATAGGTGTAGTCCTGGTCCCGGTGCGAGGGCACCAGGGCGTCGTTGTCGAAGGCGAACGACCAGCTTTCCTTGTCCGCTTCGCGCTTCGGCTCGGGCCGGGGGCGGCGCGGCGTCCGTTCCTCGTGTTCCAGTAGCGCCAGTTGTATCCGGCCGGCGGGCTCCACGGCCGGGTCCGGGGAAGCCGTTTGGGGTTGCGCCAGGGCGGTGGGGGCCACGCCCAGGGCGATCAGGAAAACGGCCGTTCGCAGCAGGCCGTTGTCGGGGTGCGCGCCCCACCCTGGGGCGGCGTCATCAGATGCATTGTTCATCGTTCTCCGTTCCGCAGAAATTCGCCGTTATCGGGTCGCTACCCTAAGAGCGCGCCCCTTTTCAGCGGTAGGTCAAAACTGGCCCTTTCTTGCCTGTTTCTGCGGAACGGTTTTGTTTTTCTGCGTGGTTCTATCAACGCAGCCGATAGGTGATCGATACCATGCGCATCGATCACCCGAGCGGCTGGTTCCCGGAGGTTTAGCGGGGGGCCTGGTAGGTGCGGCTACGGTGGCCGGGCTTGCTGAACACCCACTGCCAGAGCTGGATGTTGCGGGCTCGGAAGGCACCGGCGCAGACGTTCAGGTAGTAGCGCCACATGCGGTAGAAGCGCTCGTCGTAGCGGTGTTGAAGCTGTGGCCAGCCGGTCTGGAAGTTGGCGTCCCAGGCTTTGAGGGTGCGCGCGTAGTCCGGACCGAAGTTGTGCAGGTCCTCGACCACCCAGCCGGGTTCGGCGGCGCGGGCGATCTGTTTTACCGACGGCAGTTCGCCGTTGGGGAAAATATACTTGTCGATCCAGGGGTCGTGGCTGTGGCTGCTCTCATTGGTGCCGATGGTGTGCAGCAGCATCAGCCCCCGGTCCTTCAGCAGGCCCAGGGTGGTGTCCATGAAGGTCTGGTAGTTGCGGCGGCCAACGTGCTCGAACATGCCCACGGAGACCACCCGGTCGTAGCGCCCGGTCACGGCGCGGTAGTCCTTGAGCAGCACTTCCACGGGCAGGCCCTGGCAGCGCTCGCGGGCCAGTTGCGCCTGTTCGCTGGAAACGGTGACGCCTTCCGCGCGGACGCCGTAGTGTCGGGTGGCGTATTCCAGCAGGCTGCCCCAGCCGCAGCCGATGTCGAGCAGGGTCATGCCCGGTTCCAGCTCCAGCTTGCGGCAGATCAAATCCAGTTTGGCGAGCTGGGCCTCGTGGAGGGTGGTCGCGTCTTTCCAGTAGCCGCAACTGTAGGCCATGGTGTCGTCGAGCATCAGCTCGAACAGATCGTTGCCCAGATCGTAGTGCTGCTCCGCCACCTGGCGGGAACGGCGCAGGCTTTGCCGGTTGCGCAGGGTGTGGGCGAGCACCTGAAGCGCCAGCATCCAGCGGTCCTTGCCCAGATTGTCGCCGCCGGCGCGCAACATACGGAACGCGAACTCATCCAGCGCATCGCAGTCCCACCAGCCGTCCATATAGGATTCGCCCAGCCCCAGGGAACGTTGCGCGGCGATGCGGGAAAGGGTTTCGGGATCATGGATCTGCATGTCCCAGGGGCGCCGCCCGTTGATCTGGATGTCCGCATCCGCGAGCACCCGGTTGATCAAGGCGTCGATAGAGGTCGATCCGCTGGACGCGGCGCGGTCCTCTCCATGGTCCTGGCTGTCTCGACTTCGTGAACCAAGCATACAGAGGCTCCTTTGCTGGAAGACTGCATGACTGTCACGGGCTACTTCGCCGCTGCCCGACGTTTCAAATCATTCTTTGCCGCTTACCTCACGGACGCAAGCGGCAAAGTGAGCCGGATCCACGCAAATCGCATGATAAGCCGCATTTTTACAATATTATTCAGAAGCTTGGGCGCTGGTAAGCGGCGGTATGGAAGCGTTCTATTAATGTTATTTGGTGCCGCTATGCTGGCGGCGGGGGCGAGAAAGTCCACTGGGTCGAGATGTTGTTGACTTTTTAGGAGCTTGAGCCTAGTCTCCGCAGCGACTTTGAATGATTTTCACGGGCAGATGTAACGAAAATGTTTGGTAGACGGAATACAAACATAGTGTTGCTGTTCTCCATGTTGCTTGTGGTTCAGAGTCTCTTTGCCGACCAAATGGTTCTTCCCTCGACCAACCATTCAGTTACTGCGGAATTGTCGGGCTGTGCCATGGTGGATGGGGTTGCCGCAATGGACGATTGCGAATCGACCGGCACGGAATGCCTGTTTCAAGCCATGGCTGGCGGTTGTGGTGTCTCTTACTGCCCCGCGCTGGTGTCCGAAGTTTGGGTTTCTGGTGATGAGGGCTCAGAACGCCTGAAGACGTCTTTTTCGAATAATTATCGAAGCGTTGTTCTTGACCTCCTAACGTATCCCCCGAATTCCTTTCTAGTGTAAGCCAATTTTTTAGTTCTTTTCTGGTTCCGTTCACTGCTGAGCCGGATTGATTTGGTTACCTATGAGGAATTTCGCATGTCTTTTTCTAAAGCCCCTTTGTATGCTCTGTTCTTGCTCGTGTTTGCGCCTTATCTGCACGCTGAAAGCGCTAACGGCGATTTGACCGAACTGTCCAGACAGGCGTCTGCTCGGCTCGCCGATAAGCCATTCCGGCCCCATCATGCCATGCATGGCGCGATGTCAAAGCTGGATGCTGAAGATAAGAAAGAAATGATGCGCGCTTGCGCTAGCATGATGCGTGAACATCACCAGTCTGGTAGTTGAGGCTCTTTGCTGCGGGTGCGTTCGCGTGCCCGCTCTATCCCCCAGTCCAGCCCTGATCTCAAGTTGCACGTCTCGGCCTTCAGTGATGCTTGGGTGTATCAAGTGCTGCGATTGAGTAGAGATATCTCGCAGAGGGTGCTTGGCGGCACATGAACTTGGCTTATTGCCATTAATTGGTAAATCGACATGTGTTTGGATCATGCAAGCTAAACGATTATGGCTGGTAGTATTCGCGGTGTTCCTCATAAGTGGCGGGCAGATGGCCTATGCTTGCGATACTGCGGAGCTAGCCTATCAACCTATTTGCTGTTGTGAGGATGGGATGACGGGTTGTGACCCGGCACCCCCTGCTTTCCCGGTGGACGGGTGTGAACATGATGCGTCGACCGCCTTTCCCGGTTCCTGCTGCGAGGCGGAGTACCGGTCGGTGGTTAAAGACGCGGCTCCTACGGTGTTCAGTGATGATCGAGCCTTGACGTGGCTACCCCTCGTTGTCTTGGTGTGCTGGCCCCTTCAGGAATCGCCTTCAACCCTATTTATAGCAAACGCTCCCCCCGACCCTGACTGGCTCCTTGCCCAGGCTGAAAGTGGTCGCACTGCCTACCTCGCCACCCTGCGTCTGCGTATCTGATTAATCCCCCGATTTGTCGTGAGGCTATGGCCTGTCCTGTTGGCGGGTCGAGGATTTTTCGTTATGCCGATTGAGGGTACTCCCCATGCGCAACGCAATTGGCGGCCTGATGGCCCTGGTGGTGTTCATTGCACCGCTGGCGGGTATCGCCGCGCCGCCGCCACAAGAACACAGTCAATCTCTACAGGAAGTAAAGACGCTGACCGCCGAACAATTGGTGGCTGCCGTTATGATCCGGAACCCGGGCCTTCAGGGGCTGGCGGCGGCTGCGGAGGCGGCAAATTACCGCATCGCCCCCGCCGGCGCTCTGGATGACCCCATGCTGACCTACGCGGGGGCGCCGAAAACCGCAGGCGGACCCCGTGGTTTTCAGGAGCGGGTGGAGCTGAGCCAAAGCCTGCCCTGGCCGGGCAAGCGTGGCCTGCGTGAAGACGCGGCCCGCGCCCGGGCCGAAGGCAGGGAGCAATCCCTTGCGGACGGCCGGCTGGCTCTCATGGCGGCCGCCAAGCGTTTATTTGCCGAATGGGCGTATATTCACCGCACTCTGAAGATAAAGCACGCTCACCGGGATCTGCTTACCGAGTTGCGGCGGGTTGCCGAGACCCAATACACGGTCGGGCGGGGCCGGCAGCAGGACGTGCTACAAGCCGAAGTGGAAGCCGCACGTATTGAGGCTGACATCGTCACTCATCAGCGACGCCGGAGCGAAGTGCAGGCAATGATCAACGGTTTGTTGAATCGTCCGCCTCAAAGCCCGTTGCCGCCGCCGGCGTCACTGCCTGCCCCTGCTGACCCTCCCACCTTGCGGATCTTGCATGAAGTTGCACTGGAGAAGCACCCGGAGCTGCGTCGTATCCAAGCACGCATTGCCGAAGCTAACGCCCAGCATAGCTTGGCCGAGAAAGAGTATTTCCCGGACTTCAAGTTGTCGGCCGGTTATAACGCGCTGTGGGATTCTCCCGACAAGCGTTGGGTGGTTGGCCTCAGCATCAATCTGCCGATTGATTTCTCCGGCAAGCGCAGCGCTCTCCGCGACGCTGCCGAAGCCGACGTCATGCGGTACCAGTGGCAATTGAGCGATCGGCAAGCGCAACTGCTTGCGCAACTGGAACAAGGGCGTGTCCGAGTACAAGAAAGGCAGGAGATCGTCGCTATTCATCAACAAAAGCTGGTGCCGCTGGCTGAGGAGAGCCTCAACGCTGCCGTCGCCGATTACCGGGCGGGTCAAGGCAGCTTCCTAACAATTATCGATGCCGAGCGGCAGCAGTTGCGGACTCAGGACAAGCTGGCTCGTGCCCATGCCGATTATATTCGGGCGCTGGCGGACTTGGAGCGCACCACTGGTAGGTCTTTGGGCGACGGCGACCGATTAACCGGAACCGGCCCAGCACCGACGAATATCCCCGTTCAGTCCTTTGGACAAGAGTAACGACTATGACTTCACGCACCACATTTATCTCACTTCTCGTTATCGGACTGCTGGTGGGTGCCGCCGGCGTATTGGGTCTTCAGAGGCTCTCCGGTGAGAAGGCAACCTCTGCCGTTCCCGATGAGGAGCCCTCCCTTAGCGCTTCCTACCAAAGCGGTCCCTTTCAATTGGGGGTCGAGATTGACCCGAAAACACCCCGGGTCGGTGAAAACGATCTGACCCTGGTATTGCTGGATGACTCTGGAGAGCCGGTCAGCGGTGCCGCCATCAAGGCGGTGGCGGAAATGCCCGCCATGGGCGCCATGCCCGCCATGCAGGCTCCGGCCGATATGCAGGAGATTGAGCCCGGTCTCTACCAGGGCACCTTTGAGCCCTCCATGGACGGTAGCTGGCCGCTGACCTTGCAAATCAGCAAGGAAGGCGTGGGATCCTCGCGGGCCAATTTTGATCTGGCCGTCGGACGAAAGGGCTTGCAGCCAGCCGGAGGCGTGACTGCTTTGAAGCGACAACAGGCGGGCGCCATGGGCAAGAACAGTGACGGCGAGTTGCCCTACCGCAGTGGCCCCTATCGCCTGGATGTGTCGATTGACCCTACCACGCCACGTGTGGGAGAGAACATCCTGAGCGTGGCTCTGCGCAATGCCGACGGTGCCCCACTGGACAACGCCGACATCAAAGCGGTGGCGGAGATGCCCGCCATGGGCGCCATGCCCGCCATGCAGGCTCCGGCCGATATGCAGGCGATCGAGCCCGGTCTCTACCGCGGCACCTTTGAACCCGCCATGGACGGTAGTTGGCCGCTGACTCTAAAGATTGAGGCGCCGGGTATGCCAGCTCGGCAAATCAGCTTTGATTTGGCCGTCGGTCGCGAAGGCCTCCAACTGGCCTCCGGTGCCAGCCGAACCGACGGTGGCGGCATGGCCGAGGAGGCACCACCGGGTACGGTGACCCTGGACAATCGTCGTCGCCAGTTGATCGGTGTGGAAACCGCCGAGGCACAAACCTTGGCTATGACCCGCGCCATCCGCGCGGAAGGGCGGATTGCCTACGACGATACCCAACTGGCGGACGTCAGCCTCAAGTTTGATGCCTGGGTCGGCGAGCTCTACGCCGATTACGTGGGGGTTTACGTGGAAAAGGGAGAGCCCCTGTTTACCGTTTATGGTCCGGCGCTGCTCGCCGCTCAGCAGGAGTATCTGCAGTTGAAGCGCCGCAGTGGCGCCTCACAAACTTTGGTGACCGCCGCTCGAAAACGGCTTGCACTGTGGGACATGACCGACGCGGAAATCACCACCCTGGAAAAACGAGGAGAGCCCCTCGATTACGTCACCATGCACGCGCCCATCAGTGGCACAGTGGTGGCCAAGAATGTGGTGGAAGGGACCGCCCACAAGGCCGGGATGACGCTTTTGCGTATTGCCGATCTCTCCCAGGTCTGGGTGGAGGCTGATATCTACGAGGGCGAACTGCCCCTGGTGACGGAGGGCATGCCCGTTACCGTGACGCTTCCTTATCTGCCCGGTGAACAGTTTGAGGGCCAAGTGGACTACATTTACCCCTATTTGGACGACGTCAGCCGTACGGGGCGAGTGCGCCTTAGCGTCGCCAACCCTGAAGGTCGTCTCAAGCCCAATATGTACGCCGAAGTGAAGCTTAAGGCCGATCTTGGGCAGCGAGTGGCCGTGCCGGAAGAGGCGGTAATTATCGCGGGTGAACTGCGTGTGGTGTTCGAGGACCTGGGAGAGGGTCGGCTGGCACCGCGCAAAGTGCAAACCGGTCAACGGGCCGGCGGTTACATCGAAATCATCGAGGGGGTCGAGGCGGGTGACCGCGTGGTCACCTCCGGTAACTTCCTGATCGCCTCCGAGAGCCGACTCAAAGGAGGCATGGAGCAATGGTAAACGACGTACATAAGCATCCGCCCGCTCATCCCCCGGCCGAAGGGGAGGGGATTGGCTGGTTGCAGCGAATTATTGGCTATTGTGCCCGCAAACCCCTGATTACCTTGGTGGCCGTGCTTGCCCTGACCTTTGGCGGCTGGCAGGCGTTACAGCGGGCACCGTTGGATGCTATCCCTGACCTGTCAGACGTGCAGGTGATTGTCTTCACCGACTGGCCCGGGCGCAGCCCGGACCTGGTGGAGGACCAGATCACCTATCCTCTGACCACCTCCTTGCTGTCTGCGCCGGGAGTAAACTATGTGCGCGGCCAGAGCATGTTCGGCCTGTCGTTTGTCTATGTGATTTTCGACGATGGCGTGGACATGTACTGGGCCCGCTCGCGGGTACTGGAGTACCTCAACGGTGCCGCCGCCGAGTTGCCGGAGGGGGTCACTCCGACTTTGGGGCCGGATGCTACGGGTGTCGGTTGGGTCTACCAATATGCACTGAGAGATACGTCTGGCAACCACAGCCTGGCGGATCTGCGCTCACTGCAGGATTTCAATTTACGCTATGCCCTGGAAGCGGTTGAAGGGGTCGCCGAGGTGGCCTCCATCGGTGGGTTCCAGCGTGAATACCAGATCAGTCTCGACCCGAACAAACTCGCCTCTTACGACATCCCCCTCAAACGGGTCACTGAGGCGGTTGGGGACTCCAACCAGGATGTAGGTGGACGCATTCTTGAGGTGGCAGGCCACGAGCAGTTTATTCGCGGGCGGGGTTATGTGAAGTCCGTAGCGGATCTGGAAACAGTGGTGTTAAAAACCACGGCTGAGGGTGTACCGATCACGGTAAAAGACGTCGGTCACGTGGCATTGGGACCGGCTATGCAGCGCGGTCAGGCGGAGCTGGACGGCGAGGGCGTAGCCGTGGGCGGTATTGCGGTAATGCGTTATGGCGAGAACGCCCTGGAAGTTATTGACAAGGTCAAGCAGCGCCTGGAAGAGATCAAGCCCGGGCTCCCTGAAGGTGTCGAAATTGTGCCGGTCTATGATCGCTCGATTTTGATCAACGAAGCCGTTGACACGCTGACCTCGACACTGATTAAGGAGATCCTGATTGTCTCCCTGATTATCGGCGTTTTTCTGTTACACGTGCGCTCTACGCTGGTGGCCGCGATTACTCTCCCGGTAGCGGTGCTGATGTCCTTCATCCCCATGTATTTTCAGGGGCTGACCGTCAACATCATGTCTTTGGGCGGCATTGCGGTGGCCATTGGCGCCATGCTGGATGCGGCGATTGTCATTATCGACAATATCCACAAACGGTTGGCCCGGTGGGAGAGTGACGACGCCGACCCCGAGGAAAAGGCCAAGTCCCGACGGGACGTGATTATTGAGGCCATGCAGCAGGTAGGCCCCAGCATCTTTTTCTCGCTGGCAATCATCACCATCTCCTTTATGCCGGTGTTCGTCCTGGAAGGCACAGAAGGGCGCATGTTCAAGCCTCTGGCTTTTACCAAGACCTATTCCATGGCATTTGCGGCGTTCCTGTCCATCACTCTGGTGCCGGCCCTCGCGGTATGGCTGATTCGCGGCAAGATCCGTGCTGATCGCAGTAAGTTGAACCAGTGGCTGGTGGCTGCGTACCGGCCTGTGGTGGCTTTCGCCGCGCGTTTTCGGTGGGGAGTCATCGTGGGAGCGGTGTTGCTATTGCTGATCACGATCATTCCCTTCCGGCAATTGGGCAACGAGTTTATGCCACCTCTGAACGAGGGCTCGGTTCTCTTTATGCCCACCGCGCTGCCGGGAATGTCCATTTCCGAGGCCACCCAGACCATGCAGACTATGGACCGGATCATTGCCGACATTCCCGAAGTGGAGCATGTTTTCGGCAAGGTTGGTCGCTCCACCAGCGCGACCGATCCCGCGCCGTTATCCATGGTGGAAACGGTCATTACCTTGAAGCCGGAGGACCAGTGGCGCGAGGGCATGACGTGGGACGGTCTGATTCAGGAGATGGACTCGAAACTCAAGTTTCCGGGAATGCCCAATATTTTTTGGATGCCCATACAGACTCGCACCGAAATGCTCGCGACCGGTATTCGTTCAGCGTTGGGCATCAAGGTGTTTGGTCCGGACCTGGCCACTATCGAAAAAACGGGCATCGCCATTGAAAAAGCGTTGCAGGAGGATGAGCGCACCGCCGATGCCACCCGCAGCGCCTTTGCCGAGCGCAGCACCGGTGGGTACTTTCTGGATTTCACCGTCAACCGAAGTGCTGCGGCTCGCTTTGGCCTCAACGTTGGCGATGTGGAACGGGTGATCATGGCGGCCATGGGGGGGACTGTGGTGTCGCAAACCGTGGAGGGGCGCGAGCGCTACAACATCCTGGTGCGCTACGCCCGGGATTACCGCGACAACGTGGAAGCGCTGGAGCGAGTACTGGTGCCCACTCCTTCCGGGGAGCAGATTCCCATCGCCCAGGTGGCGGACATTGAGTTTCAAACCGGGCCGCCTTCCATTCGCAGTGAGGACGGGCAACTTGTGGGATTCGTCTTTGTGGACGTCAAAAGCGAAGTCGGTATTGCCGATTATGTCGAACAGGCCAAGCAGGTGGTTGGCGACCAGGTCGATGTGCCGGACGGTTATCGGCTGGCTTGGGCGGGGCAGTTCCAGTATTTTGAGCGGGCCAAAGCCAAACTCCAATTGCTGGTTCCGATCACGCTGTTCCTGATTTTCTTCATGCTCTTTATGCACCGAGGCTCCCTCGTAGAGACCCTGCTGGTGATGCTGAGTGTGCCCATTTCGCTGAGCGGGGCCGTCTGGCTGATGTGGTGGCTGGACTTTAACCTCAGTGTCGCCGTCTGGGTGGGCATGATTGCCGTTGCGGGGCTCGCCGTGGAGCTCGGGTTGCTGATGATGGTGTATCTGGATATCGCCTGGCGGGACAGGGAGGCCGAGCGCCGACTCAATACCCGTGGAGATATGACCGAAGTCGTCCAGAGCGGCGCCGGCCAACGCATCCGGCCCATGCTGATGACCGGGCTGTCGACCTTTATCGGGTTGGTGCCGATCCTGTTCGCCAGCGGTACCGGCGCGGACGTGATGCAGCGCATCGCCGCGCCCATGGTCGGCGGGGTGATTTCTGCCCTGTTGATGGTGCTGGTGGTATACCCGGCAATCTTCATGCTATGGCGGGGACGCGGTCTGCCCAAGGGGGCACCGACACCACCGCTGAAAACTTAATGCGTCATCGCCGTCCGGTACCGATCCGTACTTTCGGTACCGGGCGGCGGTACTTTCGGTACTCTACTTACTTTAACTGGAGGCAACCCATGAAAAATTTGATGCGTTCATTTTTACTTTTAGCATTTACATTTCTGGCAAACACCGCCTTGGCTGCCGAACAAGCTTCGGCTGGGATGATGCAAGACTCCGGCATGATGGGCGCTGGTTTTATGTTGGCGTGTATCGTCTTGCTGATCCTGCTGTTCATTGCCTTGGTTCTGGCGATCCTGTCCATGATTAAGTACCTGTTCTTCAGTAAATCCAAAAAAGGAGACCGTTCATGACAACCTTTCTGCGTTGGAAAAGGCGATACACATCGATCCTCAGAGGGGCGTTGATGGTGACCGTTTACTTGGCCAGCTTGCCGTCGGTGCAGGCCGCCGAAACCGTTGATGCGACGCTGTACAAAAATCCGAGTTGCCGGTGCTGCGACCAATATGCTGCTTACTTGCGCCAGTACGACTATGAGATCAAGGTGACTGAAACCCCCAACTTGAGGCAGTTCAAAGCCGAGCATGGCGTACCGTCCCGCTTACAAAGTTGTCATACCATGCTGCTCGATGGGTACGTGATCGAGGGTCATGTTCCGGTGGGGGTTATTAACAAGCTCCTGGACGAACGGCCAGAGATCCGCGGTGTATCGCTTCCCGGCATGCCCCAGGGGTCGCCGGGAATGTCTGGGCAAAAGCGGGAGCCTTTTGTGATTTATGCGATTACGGATGACGAAATGTCGATCTACGCCACTGATTGAAACAGAGGTCACCGTCATGGCGAAGAGCGAGAAAGAGAACGGTCCGGGGCGAGGCGCCCGAGTGCGCAATTTGCGTCAGTGGTTCAGGCGCCGTCCCATTGCCGTCGCGGTCTGCCTGGTGGCATTGATAGGTCTCGCGCTCGGTTGGAACTGGCTGGCGGCGAGCGGGTTGCTCGTCGTGGCCCTGGTTGGCCTGGGGTGTCTGATGATGTGCGTTTTGGGCATGCACAGCGGGCACGATAAAGGAGACGAAAACTAAACGCTCCGAAAACCGGCGTTTCCCATGGAATGTCGGGAGAGCCCAACCACCGCACCTGTGAGGGTATCAAATTATGAATGAACTTATGGGCCATAGCTGGGCTATGGGGCATTGCACTGATTGTTATTGCATTGGTCTCCTGGATGTTTTATCGGTATTTTGCGCCGAAAAGCTGGCGTGAATGGGCGGGTGCCGGGTTGGTGCAAGCTTTCATCATCGCACTTTATGCCGAGATGTACGGCTTTCCACTGACGATTTATCTACTGGTGCGGTTCTTCGGGCTGGATAGCGATTACGTTAGCGCCAACCTGTGGGCCACCCTGATAGGGTTGGGTGAAACCGGCATGCTGATCTCCATGTTGCTTGGCTATGCACTCGCTTTCATCGGCATTGGCCTACATTGTTCTCGGTTGGGTTGTTTCCGCTTATTGTATTTGCCTACTACCGGCTGGCGCAGCGAGAGGAGCGGCAAGTGATGGAGCGGTTCGGTGACGCCTACAGGGCCTACCAGCGACGGGTTCCATGTTCCTGCCTGGTTGGCGTCAATGGCGGCAGCTCGCGGATGCCTCGCTGGACGAAACCGATCACAAAAATTCTGAATGATGTTTCGCGAGTCAGATTCCCCGGCTAGGGAAGATTTGCGACTCTGGCGAGAATGTCTAGACTTGAAACTAGCGTTTCGTCTAGGCATCCATGGCAGGGGGCCCGAAGCCCTTTGGCAATAGCAGATTAAAATTTCAGCCTCTGAGGCAGAGTAAACTTGAGAAGTTAGAAGTTATGAGCGCTACACAACAATACTTACTGCTGCTGGGATTGGCACTGGGTATCCTGGGCGCGGTGTTAAGCCTGTATGGTTTAGCCCGTAGTGTGGGTCCAACACGGCAGGAACCTGGCAAGGATGTGCCGGCAAGCGCCGGAGTGCTGTCGCGGGCTCCGGTCTGGGGACGTTATCATGCGCGCTATTACGGTTATGCATTGCTGTTTTTGGCGTTCGATATGGAGATGGCCTACATGTACCCTTGGGCGGTTGTGTTCAAGGAAGTAGGGCTGGTTGCTTTACTTGACATGGGCGTGTTTCTTGCGATTCTCTTTCTTGGGTTGCTTTACGGATGGAGTCAGGGCGCTCTGAGGCGGCAATGATGACCGAGGTCGCAACGACACTTGCAGGCGCACGCAAAGGGCGTCCATCTATCCTGCGAAGGTGGGTTGGGCAGGCTCTGGCGCGCAATTTGAGCTGCCTGGTAGTCCCTGGGCCGGAAGTGGCCCTGGCGCATGGGCTGAACCTGGCGGCCGCAGACATGCGCATCGCCGCCACGCCGCGCGATGCCACTGTGCTCCTGGTTGTCGGTGAGCTATCTCAGAAGTTGGACGAGGCCACCGCAGTGCTCTATGCCCAGATGCCTAGGCCGCGAGCTATTCTAGTGCTCGGTGGGTCAGAACCTTCGTCTTTGCCTAAAGCTGACGTTTCCGCGGATCTCTCACAAACCGAACTGATGGAGGCGGCCACTCGGCTGCAGCGGTTGCTGGCTGAAGACGCCTTCGCCGCCTCGCCTGACGATTTTGACTCATCAATCCTGCAAACCAAAACTGAGTACGTCTGCCCCATGCACCCGGAAGTGGTGGAGGACGAACCAGGTAGCTGTCCCAAATGCGGCATGGATTTGGTGGCGCGCGAAGCCGGCGGCGACGCGGATGCTGGGGAGCACGACCATTCCGGCCACGGTCACGGCGATCATGATCACGGAGACCACGACCACGGCAGCTCGGGATTCATGTCCATGGTCGAGGTTACCAAAGACCTGCCTCGCAGCGCTGACGGTTTGGCAATGGACTGGCTTGAGGTGCCCTTCGGCCCCTGCTTTCCCGGTTTGCCGGGAGGATTGAGACTGACCTTGACGCTCGACGGTGACGGGGTGACCGAGGGCCAAGCGACATCTCTGGTAGCTATGGGCACCCCCTCTGAAGAGGTGGCGGTCGAAACCTTCATCGAGCGCCTGGCGGCGGCCACGCCGTTGGCACCGGTAAGTTACCGCCTCTTGGCCTGCCGCGCTATCGAGCAGGCGGCTGGTCTGGAGCCAGATCCGGCCGTCGAGCGGGGCCGGGCGGCCGCTCTTGAGCGAGAGCGCATCGCCAGCCATCTGGGCTGGCTGGCCCAGTTGGGCCGCCAGCTCAGCTTTGTCTGGCTGACACGTCGTGCGGCGGCTTTGCAATTGGAAACCCAGCGCGCCGACGGGGAGCAGCTTGTTGTCCTGCGGCCGGCGCTGCAGGCGCTCATCGCACGGCTCGAGCATACGCCCCTTCTCAAAGCGCGCTTGAAAGGCATCGGCGCTTTGCCCCACGGCTCCCAGGATCTAAGAGGCCCGGTGGCACGCGCCTCCGGCCGGACCGAAGATGCCCGCCAGGCGGACGCAATGTATTGCGAGCTGGGTTTCGAGCTGTACATTGAGGGCGCTGGGGACGCCTGGGCGCGTTTCCGGCAGCGGCATGTTGAGATCGTGACCAGTCTCGATCTCGTAGAGGCCGCCGGAGACCCTGAGCTCCCCAAGCTGCGAGCCATCGACAGCCCTTCCGGAACGGGGGAGGCGACCGTGGAAACGCCGCGCGGCCGCTCCACATTGCAGCTGACCCTGGAGCGAGGGCAGGTGGTATCGGTCGAGCTGGACGGCGCCTGCCGCCAACATATCGGCCTGGCCGCCGACCTGGTCGAAGGTCAGGAATTGGGTGATGCCTTGGTGGCGGTCGGGTCACTGGATCTCTCGCCCTGGGAGGTGAGCTCATGACTGTCGCCATAGTGTTGCTCACACTGTTGGTTGGCGCTTGGTTACTGGCTGTGATTGAGGCCTGGCTCACGACCGGCCGCCTGCGACCGGTCGCCCCGCTGCTTGCGGGCCTGTCGCACCTGGGCCGCGAGTCCATCTTGGCGCGCAAGCCCGACCGGCTGTTTTTCGAGACCGCACCAGTGTTGTTGCTGGTGGTGGCGGTGCTCGGTGCTGCCGTACTTCCGCTGACGCCGGATCTGGTCATTGCTGATCTGGCCACCGGCGCCTTGTTTCTCAACGCGGTGCTTGCCTATGTGTTGGTATCGCTGATCATGGCGGGTTGGGGCCCGAACGGCGCCTACGCGATGATAGGTGGCTGGCGTTTTCTCGGCCAACTTATCGCCTACTCCATGCTTATCGTCATGCCCATTACGGCGACCGCCATGCGCGCCGAGTCCCTGTTGAACAGCGTCATCGTCGAGTCTCAGGCCGGTTTATGGAACATCGTTTACCAACCGCTGGGGTTTGTGTTGTTTTTCATCGCCGCTATGGCGTTGGCGTTCCGCTCACCCTTCGACCTGCCTACCGCACCCGGCGAGTTAGCCGGCGGGGTCGACGCCGAATACACCGGCGTGCGCCTGACAGTGTTGCGGCTAGCACGATTGGTGATGCTAATCACCCTGTCTGCCGCGACTACGGTGTTCTTTCTCGGTGGCTGGCAGGGGCCGCTTTTGCCGCCCTGGGCCTGGAGCCTGATCAAGACTCTGGCGGTAGCCGTATCGATGTTGCTGGTTGGCTACTATTTGCCGCGTATTCGCGAGGCGGATCTGCTGGGTTGGTGCTGGAAGTTTGGAATCCCCCTGGCGCTGCTCAATATTTTGATAGTCGGATTGCTCATCCTGGTGGTGCCCTAATGGTTGCACAGGCTTTTTTTGTCGGCGTATTCGGGCTGGCTGCGATCGGTTTCGGTGTGGCGGTGTTCCGTACCGCGTCTATGGTGCGTTCTGCGCTGGCGCTGCTGTTTTCACAGGCCGCCGTGGGCTGCATGTTTCTGGCCATGCAGGCCGAATTTCTGGGCGTGCTGCAGATTATGATGATGGCCACCGAAATGAGCATCATGGCCATCTTCATGGTGATGTTCATGATGGACCCCGGTGGGCTTGGCGGGATGGATATGAGCCACCAGAAGCGCTTTTCGATTGGTGCTGGAGCCATTGCCGCCACCACCGCCATCTCGGTAGCGCTGTTCTCTGATTGGGGGCCGATATTCGCCGAGGCGCCGGATGCTGCAATGCAAACGCGGGAGCTCGGTTTTGAAATGTTGGATCGCTCTATGCTGATTTTCGAGACCGCCGCTATCACCATCCTGACCGCAATGATCGCGGCTACGGCAGTAGCGATTCCGGTGCGCCAGCCCGGCGTCGACACAGGAAAGCTCGACAAGGAAAACGGTGATAAAGAACAGGAGGCTTCAAAATGACTCCGGTACTGATCCTGGCACTTCTGACCGGCGCCATTCTCTTTGGTGTCGGTATCTATGGCGCGCTCTCGCAGACTAACCTGGTCATGATAATGATGGGAGTGGAGCTGATTCTGGCGGGCGCGCTGGTGAACCTTGTGGCCTTCTGGCGCTTTCTGCATCCGGAGGTCTACGCCGGACAGATGTTTGTGCTGGTGGTAATGACGGTTATGGCAGTGGAGATGGCCGTCGGTTTCGGCGTCGCAATTGCACGCTTCCGGGCCAAGGGCTCGGTCGAGATGGAAGAGGCCGGAGACCTGCAGGGATGAGTGACCTGGTCTTGCCCATAGTGTTCCCTTTGCTTGCGGCCGCTGCCATTCTGCTGCTGCGCCGGGGAGCGGCTATTTTGGCGCTGGTCGGGGTCGCACTTAGTTTGGCGGCAAGCCTTAAGCTTTTGGGGGCGGTCGCCAGTGGTGACTCCGCAACCCTGCTGCTGCCAGGCTTGCCGGATCTACCCTTGCGGTTGACCGCCGAGCCGTTAACCGCGTTGCTCAGTGTAGTGGTTGCCGCCGTGGCGACTTGCGTGTTGATTTATTCGGTAGGCTATATGAAGCGGGAGTCCGGCCTACCCCGCTTTTTTGCCGTTATGTCCTTGTTTGTTGCCGCCATGCAGGCCCTGGTTCTGGCCGGCGACTGGGTTCTGGTGCTCGCCGCCTGGGAGCTGATTGGCTTGTGCAGTTACCTGCTGATCGGTTTCTGGTTTCAGCGGCCCGAAGCGGCGAACGCCGCGAGCCGTGCCTTTCTCTACACCCGCAGTGCCGATCTTGGTCTGTACATCGCGATATTCACCCTCATGGGGGCGGCGGGCACCAGCGAGATCGCCGCCACCCTGAATGTCGACGGAGACACCGCCGTGGCGGCCGGGCTTTTGTTGCTGCTCGCTATCATGGGCAAGTCTGCCCAGATCCCCCTCCAGGACTGGCTTATGCGTGCCATGGCGGGGCCCACACCGGTGTCGGCGTTGTTGCACTCGGCGACACTGGTGGCAGCAGGTGCCATTTTACTGATCCGTGTAGCGCCGCTGCTGACGCCGGAAGTTTTGCTCGCTATTGGGCTGGTGGGCGGTATTACTACCGTGGCGGCAGGTCTGATTGCGCTTGCCGAACGTGACCTCAAGCGCCTGCTGGCGGCCTCAACCGCCAGTCAGTATGGTCTGATGCTGATTGCGGTCGGCGCCGGGGTGCCGCTGGCGGCGTTGTTGCATCTGCTTGCCCATGCCGCCATCAAGAGTGGCCTGTTTTTAGCAGCCGGTGAATTTCAGCATGCGCGCGGCGGCACGGCTCTGGAGCGCTTGCGTGGTGTAGGGCGCGTCCGGCCCTGGACTTTCTTCGGCTTCGCATTGGCAGCGCTGGCCCTAGTGGGTGCTCCACCGCTGAGCGGCTTCTTCTCAAAGGACGCGGTGATCGCCGCCGCACTGTCCGCGCCAAGTGTCGCCTGGCTCGCTCCCCTGGCACTGGCGGGCACACTGCTGACCGGTGCCTACTTGGCTCGCGCGCTGCGGCTGCTATGGCACGAGCGCGAGGAGGGTGAAAACGAAAACCGTTCGGTGGCCGGCGCCCGCTGGATGGGGCTGGGAGTATGGGCCCTGGTAATCCCAGCCGTCTTCCTGGGTCTGACCTTCGGTCCCATTGAAGCCTTGTTGGGTTTGCCCGGCCCTGGAGACCATGGCACTACCGCCATGCTGTTCGGGCTTCTCGCGGCAGCGGCCGGTCTGGCGCTGGGCTGGCTGGTACCGGCATCTCGCTTGCTTGGCCCTTTCCACCCCTGGGCACAATCGGGGCTGGTCATCGCCGGAGGGCTCTCCTTCTGGATCGGCCGACCAGCCATGGCCATTGCCTACGGCTGCCAGCGCCTGGAGCGTGGCCTATACGCGACCGTCCTGAGTGTCGGCCGCGGAGGCTTCTTCATTGCTCGAGGTTGCGGGCGCGTGGAACGAGGTTTGTATGCGGTGGTGTTGGGTACTGGCCGTGCCAGCTTGGCCGTGGCGCACTTGGTTCGGGTAGGAGATGAGCGCCGAATCGACGGCCTGATCTTCGCCCTGGTGGCCAGCGTACGAGGCTGGGGAGACCGCGCCCGCGTCCTGCAAAGCGGTTGGATTCACCACAGTCTGGCTATCAGCGCCGTGGTTACCGCCGTAACACTGATCATACTGCTTTCAGCCTCGTTGAGTTTCTAGAGGATAGCCATACTCATGCTACCAATTGTATCCCTTACTCTGTTTTTGCCGCTCGCCGGTGCCGCCCTGATTCTGGCCCTTCCGGGGCCGACGGCGCGAACCGTACACAGCATTGGTATTGGCACCGCCAGTTTAACTCTGGTCGGGGCGCTGGCCATGTGGCTGGAGGGAGTGAGCGGCGCGGGCTTTTCCCAAGTCGAAGAGCTCGAATGGATTCCGGCTATCGGTGCCGCCTACCGGGTCGGTGTGGACGGCATCAGCCTGCCCCTGGTGCTGCTGAGTGCTATGCTGTTTTTGGGGGCATTCATCTATGCTTCGTCGCTGCGCGAGCGCCCGCGCGCCTACGTGGCTTTGGTTCTGCTTCTAGAAACTGCAGCAATCGGCACCTTTGCCGCCCTCGACGGAATTCTGTTCTATGTGTTCTTCGAAGTCTCCCTGGTGTCGATGTATTTCATGATTGCCGGTTGGGGCCATGAGGACCGGCAGCGGGCGGCTCTGATGTTTTTTATCTACACGCTTCTGGGCAGCCTGCCGTTATTGCTCGCCATCCTGGGGCTTTACCTCGGCAGTCCCGATCCCAGCTTCGACATGCGCGCCTGGATCGCTAATCCACCGCTGGAAGGGGCTGCGGCCATGTGGGCGCTGGTCGCCATGCTGGTTACTTTTGCGGTCAAGATCCCCGCCGTACCGTTGCACACTTGGTTACCTGCCGCCCACGTCCAGGCGCCGACTGTCGGCAGTGTCATCCTGGCCGGCATCATGCTGAAATTTGGAACCTACGGGCTGGTTCGCTTCGCCCTACAAATGACTCCCGAGGCGTTCCACGAAGCCGGCGTCGTTGTCCTGGTGTTCGGTGTCATCGGCGCGCTCTATGGCGCCTTCGCCGCTCTGGCGCAGACCGATCTCAAGCGTCTGGTGGCCTATACGTCGATTAACCACATGGGCTATGTGATCATCGGCGTCGCCGTGGCTGCACTGGCTCTGGACCCTTCAGTGCGTGCCACCGCACTCGATGGCGCCGTCCTGCAGATGTTCAGTCACGGTTTGGTTACCGGTGCATTGTTCTTCCTGGTGGGGATGATTCAGGAGCGCGCACATACTCGCGAGATGGGCGAATTTGGCGGCCTACTAAAAACGGTTCCGCTGTTGGGCTGGTCCTTTATGTTGGCGGCCTTTGCGTCGCTGGGCCTGCCTGGTCTGGCGCACTTTCCAGGGGAGTTCCAGATATTTCTGGGTACGCTTGGTAGTGTGCCCGCCGCCGTCGTGTCGATACTGGGCCTTGCTATCATTGCGGGTACCTTTCTCAAAGCGATTCGCGAAACCTTTCTTGGCGAGCCTCAGTCACGTTGGCATAGCATGCCCGACCTGAGTTTGCGCGAAGTGCTCGCGCTGGCGCCATTACTGGTTCTCACCGTAGCTACCGGGGTGGCACCATCCTGGGTGCTGGACACCATTCACCGGACTGCCTCGGCGTTGGTGCTATAATGGGGCGTGATCTGGCATTGTTAATTCCCGAGATCGCTGTGCTGCTAGCCGCAGTCAGCGCGCTGATTGCAGAAATACTGCGCAGGCCTCGAGCTTCGCTGGCTCTCGCCATGCTGGGCCTGTTCGTCGCCACGGGACTGACCATACGTTTGGTGGGTACAGACACCACCGTATTCGGTGGCAGTTTTCGGATAGACGCGCTCAGCATCTGGGCAAAGCTGATTTTATTGCCGGCGACGATGCTGTCTTTGCTGCTGGCGAGCGCGGAAGTGCGCGGCACCGTGCGTGAGGGCACGGTCTACAGTTTATTATGTTTAGCTACCGTTGGTGCTCTTATTCTAGCCGGCGCCGGCGATATGATGTTTCTGGTTCTGGGCCTGTTGCTCACCAGTTTGGCGACCTTTGCTCTGGTGGCCTACCCGGACGACGATCCTGCCACCGAAGCCGCCATGAAATACTTTGTGTTTGGTTCGGTGGCTGGCGCGGTGATGATCTTTGGTCTCACGTACTGGTTCGGTGCCGCCGGCTCCACAATGACTGCCGACCTTGAGGGTACGGAGGCCATCCCTTTGGCTGTCATATTCGGTTTGGTGGCGGTTATTGTCGGTCTTGGCTATAAAGCATCTCTGGTTCCATTTCATTTTTGGGTGCCGGATGCCTATGAAGGTGGGCCCTTATCGGTTGCAGCCTTCCTGTCTGTGGTGCCCAAGGTGGGCGCGTTGTTTGCGCTAACTCAAGTGTTTCGTGACCTGCCTTCCGAAAGCGGTGGGCCCGCTGTTATCGCGGGACTAGCCGTACTGAGTATGACCTACGGTTACCTTGCCGCGTTGGTGCAGGATAATGTTGTTCGACTGCTGGCTTACTCATCTATTGCCCAGTCCGGGTACTTCCTCCTGGGTATTGTGGCGCTGGGCGAAAGTTCTTTTGCTTTGCCATCAATCATTTTTTTCGCTGCCGCGTACGCCGCTATGAATCTGGGGGCTTTCGCCGTTATCGCTGCGGTTGGGCGTACGCTAAACGATTTCAACGGCCTGGGGCGCGCTCAACCACTGGTGGGAGTCGCCATGGTACTTTTCCTGCTCTCGCTGGTAGGCATTCCGCCACTCGCTGGTTTCGTTGGCAAATTCCTGCTCTTTGCCGCTGCTATCCATGCGCAGTTTACCTGGTTGGCTGTAGTGGCGATTCTCAACAGTGTGCTCGCTCTCGCAGTATATATGCGTATTATCGTGCCTATGTATAGGCAAGAAGAGGTGCCTCATGACGCTGCTAGTATTTGGATCGATATCGTGACGCTAACGGCGCTGTTAGCCACGGTTACTATTGGACTGGCCGCCCAGTTCTTCTTTGTGAAGTCGATGGCATAGCGCATTCTCGGCGTCGTTCCTAGACAGATACTTGTTGTGTTTACCGTTACTTCTGATATCTCGCTCATCATCTTTCCCAGAGAAGTCAGAAGCTTCAATGTTATTTGCTGCCGCTATGCCGGCGGCGGGGGCGAGAAAGTATGGATTCGATAACGCAGGCGGCCCTGGGGGGCGCCCTGGGCGGGGCGGTGCTGGGGCACCGGTTCGGGCGCGCCGCGGTGGTCGCCGGCGCGCTGCTCGGCACTCTGCCGGACATGGACGTGCTGATCGACTATGGCGATGCGGTGGCCAACTTTTCCCAGCACCGTGGTTTCAGCCATTCGCTGTTGGTGCTGGTGCCCCTGGCGGTGGTGCTGGCGGCGCTACTCAGTCGTTGGCAGCGCAGCGTATCGTTCCGCCGCTGGCTGACCTTCACCGGCGCCATCCTGATCACGCACCCGTTGCTGGACGCCTTCACCACCTACGGCACCCAACTGCTCTGGCCGCTGGGGCCGCCGGTGGCCTGGCACACCATTTTTATTATCGACCCGCTCTACACGCTGCCGCTGCTGGTGGCGGTGATCATCGTCCTGGTCCGGCCGCCGGCGATCCGCGCGTTGACGGTGGGGCTGGCGCTGTCGAGCCTGTACCTGGCCTGGAGCCTGGCGGCGCAGCAGTGGGTGGACCACCGGGTGCACCAGGCGCTGGCCGGCACCGGCTACCAGACGGCGCCGCGCATGGTGCAGCCGATGCCGTTCTCCACGCTGCTGTGGCGGGCCACGGTGCTGCACCGCGAAGAACGCCTGGAGATCGTCACCGGGCTGCTGGACGGCGATGTGCCGCTGCATATTGAAGGCTTTCCGCGGGACGCCAATCTGGTCGCCTCGGCCAAGCAGCTGGACGACGGCCGCCGTCTGGAATGGTTCACCGGCGGCTTTCTGGATTACCGGTTGGAGGACGGGCGGCTGGTGGCCACCGACATCCGCCTCGGCGTGCCCGGCGCCCACCCCTTCCAGTTCGTGATCGCCGAGGCCCAGGGCGGGCCCGACAACCTGGCTTGGCAGGCGGTGCGCAGCACGCGCCTGGCCCGGCCGATGGTCAACGAAGACGCCTGGCCGGCCCTGTTTCGCCGCACCCTGGGGCTTAGTCCGGTGCTGTGCCTGCGTGAACTCAAGCTGGCGTCGTCGGGCGCTGCCTGCGAGGGGACGCTGCCGCCGTTGGGCTCGCAGTGAGCCGGGTTACTCCCAGCCGGCCAGCACCAGCTTGCCGATGGTCTTGCCGGACTCGATGCGCCGGTGCGCCTCTTTGAGGTTGGCGGCGTTGATCGGCCCCAGGGACTCCGAGAGGGTGGTCTGCAGGACGCCTTCTTCCACCAGCCGGGCGGTGGCGCGCAGGATTCCGCCCTGGCGTTCCATGTCCACGCCGAACAGGGCGCGGGTGAACATGAACTCCCAGGCGAAGCGGGCGCTCTTCGGTTTCAGCGGGTTCACGTCCAGGGGGCCGCGGGCGTCGACGATGGTGACGATGCCGCCCAGCGGCGCGACCAGCTCGCAGACGTCGCTCCAGTAGGCGTCCGGTTCCTGGGCCAGCAGGATGGCGTCCACCTGCTCGATGCCCAGCCCTTTCATGGGCTCGCGCAGGCCGTTGCGGTAGTCGATGGTGTGGGTGGCGCCCATGGCGGTGCACCAGTCCGCCGAGGTCTGACGTCCGGCGGTGGCGATCACCGTCATGCCGAAGTGGCGGGCGGCCAGCTGGGTGGCGATGGAGCCGACACCGCCGGCGCCGCCCACCATCAGCAGGGTCTTGCCGGCGGCGTTTTCCGGAGTCAGGCCGAGCTGGTCGGTGAGGCTTTCCCAGGCGGTGAGCACGGTCAGCGGCAGGGCGGCGGCTTCCTGCATGCCGGTGCCTTCGGGCATCTTCGCCACCAGGCGCTCGTCCACGCACTGGTACTGGGCGTTGCTGCCCTGGCGCTGCATGGCCCCGGCGTACCAGACCCGGTCGCCGGGCAGGAAGTCGCGGACTTCGGCGCCTACCGCTTCCACCCGACCGGCGGCATCATAGCCGAGTACTTTATGGCCCTTCTCCGCCAGGGGGCGTTGGCGTACCTTGGTGTCCACCGGGTTGACCGATACCGCCTCCACCGCCACCAGCAGGTCGCGGGGGCCTGGTTTGGGCTGTTCCAGCTGGATGTCTTCCAGGGCGTGGACGTCTTCGATGGCGCGGGGTTGGTTAAAGCCGACGGCCTTCATAGGGTCTCCGTGGGAATACGAATGTCACTGGGGTTTTAAATAATAAGGATACCATCATGCGTTTTGACGAATACCGCAATCTCGACGGCGTGGCGCTGGCCAAACTGGTGGCGGACGGGGAAGTGACCGCCGCCGAACTGCTGGAGCTGGCCATCGCCCGTGCCGAGGCGGTGAACCCGGCCCTCAACGGCCTGATCATTCCGCTTTACGACCAGGCTCGGGAACAGGCGGCGGGCGCCTTGAGCGGCCCCCTGGCCGGGGTGCCCATGCTCACCAAGGACCTGTTCCAGGAGATCGGCGGCGCCCCCAACTATCAGGGTAACAAAGCCCTCAAGCGGGCCGGCCATAAGGCGCCGGTGGATTCCGAGCTGGTGCGCCGCTGGAAGGCGGCCGGGGTGGTGCTGTTCGGGCGCACCAATACGCCGGAATTCGGCGCCAAGGGCATCACCGAGCCGGAGGCGTTCGGCGCCACCCGCAACCCCTGGAACACCGACCACACGCCGGGTGGCTCCTCCGGCGGTTCCGCGGCCCTGGTGGCGGCGGGCGTGGTGCCGTTCGCCGGTGCCAACGACGGCGGCGGCAGCATCCGCATTCCCGCCGGCTGCTGTGGCCTGTTCGGCCTCAAGCCCGGGCGCGGGCGCACGCCCTGGGGGCCCAACTTCAGCGAGGCCATGCACGGCATTTCCATGAATCACGTGGTGACCCGCTCGGTGCGCGATTCCGCGCTGCTGCTGGACGCCACCCAGGGCGAGGAAGTGGGCAGCCTGTTCCGCATCGCGCCGCCGGAGCGCAGCTACCTGAGCGAGCTGGAGAGCGACCCCAAGCCGCTGCGCATTGCATTCTCCACCACCTCGCCGATCGGCACCGAGGTGGACCCGGAAGCGGTGGCCGCGGTGGAGGACGCCGCCCGCCTGCTGGAGTCCCTGGGCCACAAGGTGGAGCAGGCGTCGCCGAAAATGGACATGCTGGCCATGAGCATGGACTGGCTCTCCATGTGGTTCGCCAACTGCGCCGCCAGCGTGGACTGGGTGCGCGAAGAAACCGGCTGCGGCAACGACGGCTTCGAACTGGACACCCTGGCGATGGCGGCGTTCGGCCACGCCACCTCGGCGCCGGACTACGTGCGTGGTTACCAGCGCTGGCAGGGGTATTCCCGGGCGCTGGCGGAATTCCACCAGCAGTACGATCTGTGGCTGACGCCCACCCTGGCGTTGCAGCCGGCGCGCATCGGCGCCTCGGAAACGCCGGCCTGGCAGCAGCGCATGCTCAAGGTGATTCTCAAAGTGGGCGCCGAAAAACTGGTGATGAAAACCGGCCTGGTGGAGCAGATGGTGAAGGAGAACCTGAAGTACGTGCCTTTCACCCAGCTCGCCAACGTCACCGGGGTGCCGGCCATGTCGGTGCCGCTGCACTGGTGCGAAAGCGGCCTGCCGCTGGGGGTGCAGCTGGTCGGCGATCACGGCAGCGAGGGCCTGCTGTTCAAACTGGCCGGTCAGCTGGAGCGGGCGCGGCCCTGGTTCAACCGTATGCCGGATCTGTAACCGGGCTCAGGCCCCTTCGCCCTGGGGCAGAGGGGGCCACCAGGCCTGGATGCGGTGTTCGGACACCGCCGCCAGGTCGCCGAACTGCAGCAGCACGAACTCGCTCTGCGTGGGGCGGAAGAACAGCTGATCGCCGGGCACCAGCTCGGAGGCCGGCGAGCCGTTGTACATCATCTGATTGGTGCTGGCGCCGTACAGGTCATTGCGGCGGATGCCCGGCGGCGACACCGGCTCCGCTTTCCAGTAACCGCCGTAGATGAAATAAGTGCGTCGCCGGTTGGGGTCCCACAGGGCCCAGGCGTCGCCCAACGGCAGCGGGCCGGGCAGGGTGAGCCCGTCCAGCGCCTTGAGCACCGGCGCGGCGATAAAGGCGGCGGGCTCGAAGTCCTTCAGGCTGGGCACGTCGAAATCCGACGGCTTGACCAGGCAGGAGCCGGCCGCCAGCTCGTTGAGCGGCGTCTCGTCGCCGTGCAGCGTGAAGGTGGGGCTGCCGGCACCGTTGAACGTGAGCGGCTGCTCGCGCAGTTCAGGGGCGACCTGGTAAAGCCTGTCGATAAAGCTTTGATAGACCGCCTGGGCCTTGCGCAGGCTGGTGTCGCGGCTTTCCACCAGGTCCGGCAGCTTGCCCACATGGGCGTCGTAGCCCATGAAGCCGGCGAACGCCAGATGGCGGGGGTGGGCGGCGATGCGCTCAAGCAGTGCGTCCAGTTGCCCGGGCTCGGTGAGCCCGCCGCGGTGCAGACCCACGTCGATTTCCACATTGATGCGCAGCCGGCGGTCCAGCCGCCGGGCCAGTTCCAGGTACTCCTTCAGCCGCGCGTCGCTGTCGATCAGCCATTGCAACTGGCGGTCCGGGTCGAAGCCGGCGTCCTCCGGCAGTTCCTCATAGAAGCGGGCGGCGGCCCGCACCGGCATGGGTTTGCCGAGCAGCAGGTCGCAGCCCGGCTCCGCCTCGGCCATGGCGTTGATGAACGGCTGGTGGAACACCATCACCCGGTCGGTGCCGGTCTGCGCCATCACTTCGCGGATCAGCGGCACGCTGGGCAATGATTTGGCGACGATGCGGTAGGCGCGGCCCGGCGGCAGCGCCTGCTGCAGGCGGCGGCAGTTGGCCGCCAGCCGTTGCCGGTCGATGAACAGCAGCGGGCGCCCCGGCCCGCTGTCGCGGAACAGGGTGTTGTAGGGCTGGAAGTAGGCGCCGTGGGGGCCGCCCTGGTCGCCGGGTTTCAGCCACCAGGCCGCCGCCAGGCCGCCGCCCAGGGCGAGCAGGAAGGTGCGCCTTTTCATGCCGGTTGCCCCTTGGCGTCGATGCCGAACAGGTGTCTCAGGTGATCATTGAGCAAGCGTCCGCGCGGGTCCAGCTCGCGGCGCAGGGCGAGGAAGTCGTCGAAGCGCGGATAGAGTTCGCGCAGTTCGTCGGCGCCCAGGCTGTGCAGCTTGCCCCAGTGCGGACGGCCCCGGTGCCGGCGCAGCACCGGCTCGGTGGCGCGGAACAGCGGCGTGGCGTCCTGCTTGAAATACTGATGGATCGACAGGCTGGCCCCGGCGCGGCCGCTGAACATGGACAGCAGCGTGTCGTCGGCGGCGCTGTAGCGGAACTCAATCGGGAAGAACACATTGATGTCCTGCTCGCGGATTACCTCGCAGACTTCCTGCAGGCACTCGATGCCTTTCTCCGCCGGCACCGTGTATTCCATTTCGTTGAAGCGCACCGTGCGGCGGTTGGCGTAGATCTTGTGGGCCGGCCCTCGGCGGCGGTTTTCCTCGACGAAAAAGGTCACCAGCTTCTGCAGGGTGGAGGTCAGCCAGCCGGCGCGCATGCTCAGCTCGCAGACCGTCTCCAGCAGGTCGTTGCTGTCGTCCTGGGCCAGGTCGTCCTCCGGGTCGTCGGTGAGCGACATGGTTTTGACGATGGCGGTGCCGCCGAGGGGAAAGGCGAAAAACTCGATGTTGCGGAAGTTGTCCTTCTCCCGCTCCACGAAATCCATGGCTTCGTCCAGCGGCAGCGTCCAGGTGTGCTCTTCCAGCCGGTAGGCCGGGGCGCTGTCCAGGGTCACGGCGGTGATCAGACCCAGGGCCCCCAGGCCGCAGCGGGCCGCCTGGAAGCGGTCGCCGTCGTTGTGGTCGAGCCGGTGCAGGGTGCCTTCGGTGTCCATCAGTTCCAGGCCCACCACCTGGTCGGACAGGCACGGCAGGCCCAGGCCGGTGCCGTGGGTGCCGGTGGCGATGGCGCCGGCCAGCGACTGCAGGTTGATGTCCGGTTCGTTGATCAGGCTGCGGCCTTCGCTCCAGGCCTCGCTGCTGGCCTGGGCGATGCGGGTGCCGGCGCCGAAGCGCAGCGCGCCGGCGTCGACGCTGCGCAGCCCGTTGATGGCCTCCAGGGACACCAGGGTGTCGCCGGTGGGGACCACGGCGCTGAACGAGTGGCTGCCGCCGAACGGCCGCACCGTGCCCTCGGTGTTGGCGAGCAGCCGGGCCAGGGCGGCTTCGTCCGCCGGGTAAGCCAGGTTGCGCGGCCGCGCGGTCTGGTTGCCGGACCAGTTCTGCCAGCTGGCGCGCTCGCCCTGTGCGTTGCCGTCGGCTTGCCCGGCGCCGGCCAGGGTCGGTACGGCGGCGGCGCCGGCGGACGCGGCCAGCGCTTTCAGGAAGGCGCGGCGGGGAAGTCGTTGCAACATGACGGCGGAGTCCTTTCGGCTATTGTTGTACTAGGCACCGACCTGCGGCGCCTTATACCTTAATGGTACTGTCGTACCAGAAAAGTGCAATAGTCTATCGTGCGTCCCGTGCACGGGTCGTCAATGCCCGGGGCCGGCGCCTAGTCCAGCCCCAGTTCGCTCCACATTTCGTCGACCCGGGCTTTGACGTCGTCGTCCATGCTGATCGCCCGGCCCCACTCGCGGTTGGTTTCGCCGGGCCATTTGCTCGTCGCGTCGAGGCCCATCTTGGAGCCCAGCCCGGCCACCGGCGAGGCGAAATCCAGATAGTCGATGGGGGTGTTCTCCACCATCACGGTGTCGCGCACCGGGTCCATGCGGGTGGTGATCGCCCAGATCACGTCCTTCCAGTCGCGGGCGTTAACGTCATCGTCGCAGACGATAACGAATTTGGTGTACATGAACTGGCGCAGGAACGACCACACCCCCATCATCACGCGCTTGGCGTGGCCCGGGTACTGCTTCTTCATGGTCACCACCGCCATGCGGTAGGAGCAGCCCTCCGGCGGCAGATAGAAATCGACGATTTCCGGAAACTGCTTTTTCAGGATCGGCACGAAGATTTCGTTCATCGCCACGCCCAGCACCGCCGGTTCGTCCGGCGGTCGGCCGGTGTAGGTGCTGTGGTAGATCGGGTCGCGGCGGTGGGTGATGCGGTCCACGGTGAACACCGGGAAGCGTTCCACCTCGTTGTAGTAGCCGGTGTGGTCGCCGAACGGCCCCTCGTCGGCGTACTCGCCGGGCTGAAGATGGCCTTCCAGCACGAACTCGGCGCTGGCCGGCACCTGCAGGTTGGAGCCGATGCATTTCACCAGCTCGGTGCGCGAGCCGCGCAGCAGGCCGGCGAAGCCGTATTCACTGAGGGTGTCCGGCACCGGCGTCACCGCGCCCAGGATGGTGGCCGGGTCGGCGCCCAGCGCCACCGCCACCGGAAACGGCTCGCCGGGGTGGGCTTCCTGCCATTCCTGGAAATCGAGCGCGCCGCCACGGTGGCCGAGCCAACGCATAATCAGCTTGTTGCGGCCGATCAGCTGCTGGCGATAGATGCCCAGGTTCTGACGTTCCTTATTGGGCCCGCGGGTAATCACCAGCGGCCAGGTCACCAGCGGGCCGGCGTCGCCTGGCCAGCAGGTCTGAATCGGCAGCTGGGTGAGGTCCACGTCGTCGCCTTCGATGACGTGTTCCTGGCAGGGCCCCGAGCCGCCCACCTTGGGGTTCATGCTCAGCACCTTGCGGAAGATCGGCAGCTTCTCCCAGGCGTCGCGGAATCCCTTGGGCGGCTCAGGCTCCTTCAGGAAGGCCAGCAGCTCGCCGAGTTCGCGCAGCTCTTCCACCGACTCCCGGCCCATGCCCAGCGCCACGCGCCGCTCGGTGCCGAACAGATTCCCCAGCACCGGGATCGACGACCCCTTGGGGTTCTCAAACAAAATCGCCGGCCCGCCCGCCTTCAGCGTGCGGTCGCAGATCTCGGTCATCTCCAGGCGCGGGTCCACCTCGCGGGTCACCCGTTTCAGTTCGCCCAGCTTTTCCAGTTGCTGAATAAAGTCGCGCAGGTCGCGGTATTTCATCAATCCAATCTCGCCGGCTGCAAGGTGGCGGCAGTATAGCAGCCGACCCACCGTCTCCGGGGCTGCCCGCATGGACAGTATGATTGGCATCGGCAAACAAAGCGGTCACGCGAGCGGGTACGGGCCGCAAAACGATAGGTTTGTAACTTTATGAAATATCTGATTTATTCGGCTCTATATAAAAACCAGAGGTTGGGATGGGGCGAAGACGTGTTCATTGGATACTTGAGCCGGCGTCCTAGTACCTGTTAGTAATTTCGAAAGGTGATTGAGTGAAAGATGAGCTCGTAGCTTTAGTACCTTTTATCGGTATTCTTGGTGTGGTAGTTGGTGCTTTGCTACAAGGCTTCTTCAACCGGAAGAATCAGGTAGCAAGCAGTCTCTCTGAGCTGCAAAACAAAGCCTATTCTGATTTTCTAAATTCTGTATCGAAAATAGCTGTGGCTCAGCGTAAAGATCAACGAACTGCAGTAACCGGGGAGCTTTCAAACTTAGCTGACGCTAAATCGCGAATTTGTGTATACGGCCATGCAAGTGTGGTTCATCACCTAGCCGATTTCCTGAGAGCTGGGGGTACGCTGCAAACCGAACAAGAAATTCTATCATTCACAAGGTTATGTCTCCAGATTCGTGGGTCTGTAGGTATGCACGATAAGGAGCTTTACTCTTCGGACATCTCCCAACTTCTGTTTAGTATTGATGTCAAAGATGTCAAAACACCAGGCGCCTAATGATAACAAATGCATCAAATTCGTTCCGGCCCTATGGGCCCCCACCGGGCGCCCTAGTCGGACACCGTTTATGCAAGCGTTATCTGTAAAGTAGACACCGAAGATGATTGTAGACCGACCAGCTCCTAAAGACTTCGAACGTCAAAGTATTCAGTACTTAATCCAGTCTATAGATCTAATTACCTCAAACGATCATAAAGATGAGGATATCGAAGATTATGAAGTGGATATGGCAGAGTGCTGGAAATATCATCAAGGAATTTTAAATAATTCTTTAACTTTACTATTTTTAAGTCTAGAAAACTTAATCAAGAAAGAGATATGCAAAATCTCTCCTCTTATGCTTCTTGCGGACGAGCCCAAAAAGTGGGGAGGTCGCACATCTTCGAAGAAATTTAGTGAGCTTTTCATACTTCAATTTGATGATCTCTTAGCTCTCTATCAAGAACTAGGTTTGGGGAAAATATCAGATCAAACAGCTAGCAAACTCGAAGATCTCAGGAAAAAGAGAAATCAGATTACGCATGGAGTTATTGAAGATAACATCACTCCTCAATATATATTGGATATATTTTATACGCTTATGGTTCACATATGGGGTCCTGGTATATGGTGGACTCAACTTAAGGAACATATATTTAATGAACCATTGTTTGGGATCTACGACTCAGACCATGAAAAAGCCAGCGTTACTACATATATTGAATTTTTTGTTTCTTATTTAGGAAATAAACGTACGGGAGAAATGCTGGGTCACAACCTCAAGCAGAGAAACTATTTCTGCCCTGAATGTCATTACTGGCTTAATCACGAATGGGATGTAACAGATTCAAAGTATGCAATCCTTTCTCCAAATACACCTAGCTCGGAAACTTTATTCTGTGTCGTTTGTAGTGCATCACATAATGTCGAGCGAAAGAAGTGCCAAGAAGACGATTGCAAAGGAAACGTAATATGTATGGAGGGACGATGTTTGACATGCTTCTCCGAGCAAGATTACAGATAACAAATCGATTAACTGCGCGCCTGCGGCGCCGGACGCAGCAGAGCTGCGCCGGTTATTGAGGCGTTATCCAATAAAAAATAGGATTTAGGATTAAATGAGAACCAGAGAAATATTTACACCTGGACGATTCCCAACATGGACTTATGTCGATGATCACTTGAAGGACAAGGAAGATCAGCTGAGGGACACCATTGAAGATGGCTCAATGCTGGTATCAATATCTGGTCCCTCTAAATCAGGGAAGACAGTCTTCGTTGAGAACGTATTGGGAAGGGAGAATTTAATTCAGGTAACCGGGGCTGGCGTGAAAACGCCCTCTGATCTATGGCTGCGAGTTTTCGACATCATAGGGACCCCTATTGAAAGGAGCTCCAATACTAGCTCAACGAAGTCGGGAACAATCGGTGGTAAGGTTGGAGGCGAAGGCGGAATTCTGGTCGCTAAAGCGAAGGGAGAAGCGTCGGCTTCGGCAAGTTATGAAAGTGGCCAAGTTGAGTTGGAAACGGCTGCGATTGATTTCTTGCAGCTACTAATCAGAGAATTGGCGGACACAGATTTCGTAGTCTTCATTGACGACTTTCACTACATAGAGCATTCAATCCAATCTGATTTGGCTGAGCAAATTAAAGAAGCGATCAGGCAAGGTGTAAAGTTTATCTGTGCTTCTGTGCCATACCATTCTGACGACGTCATTCGCAGCAATCCTGATTTGAGGGGCCGCTTTTTCTCAATAGACTTTGACTACTGGAATAGCGATTTTCTTAAGAAAATTGCTTACAAGGGGTTCGATAAAGCAAATATAGTCTATAGAAATGGCCTTGTAGATCGTCTTGCCGAGGAAGCAGCTGGTTCGCCCCAGTTAATGCAATACCTATGTTTAAACGCTTGTCTTGAAAAAGGGATAAGGGACGTCCCAGATAGCCCTACCGACTTAATATACGAAAAGGAATTCTTCGACGAAATCTGCCGCAGGACTGTCGCCTCGACAGACTATAGTTCGATAGCTGAGAAAATGTTAGATGGACCTAAAACACGAGGTTCAGATAGGAAAATCTATATATCAAAATTTGGGTGGCAAGGAGATGTGTATCGGTTTCTCCTTAAAGCATTATCGGTCGACCCTCCTCGGCTAAATTTTAGGTATCAGCCACTGGTCGACAGGATTGGTTCGCTATGTGACGGTGTTTCTCCCAGTGGTTCCAGCATCACAAATGCCTGCTTCCATACAGCTAATATTGCAAACGATTCCGCTAACGACAATGTGGTCGAATGGGATGGGGAAAACGACGTTTTCGATATTCGGGACCCCTATCTGTTGTTCTACCTTCGGTGGTCGGAGATTGCGGATGGCTAACCAGGGGCTGCAGCCGACCGGTGCAGTTCCCCCAGTACAGTAGACACTGCTGGCCTATGATTGAAGCTGGGAGGAACGCCGTGAACAGCCAACGTTACACCCCGGAGTCCAAGGACGAGGCGGTTCGGGAGGTGCTGCAGCGGAAAAGCCATGATGCCGGCTGCTCATACAAGAACCAATGATGCCGCCTCGAGCAATCAGGAAGATGTGGCTGAAAATATGGCCTAAATTGGTGGTAAAGCTTAATGGAGTGTTCCGGGGGCGTGATGAAGCTTTGGCGGAGACGGATAGTTGGTGTTCTTACTCTTGGTGGAGGATCAATCGGCGTTACCGCTGCACTTCCTCTGCTTCTGGCTCGGAGCAATCCTATTGAGTGGCTATTTTGTACCGGGTTTATCGTCATCTATGCATGGGGTGTCTGGTGCGGAGTTCGATTGCTTGAGAATCGGCCTGGCGCCGAGCGATCCGCCGCCAAGTATTGGCTGATCCAGATCCCTGCGTTTGGATCCCCTATCCTGGGATACTTTCTATCCAACGGCTTCCACGCAACGGTGGTACTCCAGGCCTTTCCATTCAAGATCGATGGCAATGTCTTGCTTGGTAGTACCTTTAATTACTCACTCATGCAGACTGGGAAGCCGTGGTTTATCGGGATTAACTTGTTTGCGGCCGTAGTCGCGTGGTGGCTTACTCGCGAAGCTTCGCGGAACCGCCCCTAACACTTAATTCAACCCGGACCTTTAGTCTCTCCTGCTTTAATGGACACCTCTTCATAATGGGGAAGGTTGACTTTGTAATCCCCCCATTTTTAATCGCCAATTTGAGTAGAGGGTTAACCGGTTTGTAACAGCCGGGCCGGCGGCACGCCGCCGATAGCCGAGTTCGGTCGCTCGTGATTGTAATGCCAGAGCCATTGAGTCGCTAATAGCTGGGCGTGAGCAACGCTGGTGAACTCATGTAGATCCAACCATTCGTGCCGTGCGGTTCGGTTGAACCGCTCAATGTACGCGTTCTGGGTCGGTTTGCCTGGCTGGATGTAGATCAGTGTAATCCGCTGCCTGTTGGCCCACTCCACCAGCGCCTGCGAAATATATTCCGGGCCGTTATCACAGCGTAGGGCAGCGGGCTTTCCTCGCCATTCGATGATCTGGTCAAGCGCACGTATTACTCGTTGTGCAGGCAGTGACAGGTCAACTTCAATACCGAGCCCTTCGCGATTGTAGTCGTCGAGCACATTGAATGTTCTCAACGATTTGCCGCTGACCAGTTGGTCGCCCATGAAATCCATCGACCAGACCTGATTCGGCGCCGTCGGCACCGCCAATTCGCCCGGATAACCCCGCTTGATCCTCCGCCGGGGCTTGATCCGCAAGTTGAGTTCCAGCTCCCGATAGATCCGATACACCCGCTTGTGGTTCCAGGCATAGCCTTTCACGTTACGTAAATACAGGAAACATAACCCGAATCCCCAGCGCTTGTGGGCCTGCGTGAGCTTAAGCAGCCAGTCCGCAATCAGGGCGTTTTCGCCGCTAAGCTTTGCCTGGTAGCGGTAGCAGGTTTCACTAATGCCGTACACGACACAGGCGAGCCGGACACTGATACCGTGCTTGGCAACGCCCTTCATGGCCATCTCCCGGCGTTGAGACGGCCTTACAACTTTCCCTCCAGTGCTTCCTGGCGCAGTTCGGCTTTGAGGCGCTCCTCAGCATACATCTTCTTCAGACGGGCGTTCTCGGCCTCCAGTTCTTTCAGACGCTTCATCAGCGAGGCGTCCATGCCGCCAAACTTCGAACGCCACTGGTAGATCAGCGCTGTACTCACGTTGTGTTCGCGGGACAGTTCCGCCACCGGAACTCCGGCTTCGTGCTGCTTCAGAATCGCCAGGATCTGGCTGTCGGAAAATCGAGACTTCTTCATGTGTCGCTCCTCAATGCCATCAGTGTAAAAGTCTCTACTCAAAACCTCGATTACTTTTCGGGGGGATTACAACTTGACCAGACTCCAGTATCCAAGGAGGGTCTGGATGTATTCGGCCAAGTTCGCGCCATCTTCATCTCTCCTCCTGTAACCAAGACCCAAGAATGTTAAAAACAGACAGGGGTCCAAGGGATGCGTATTCAAAGGGTCGGGGCAGGCGCCGCCGTCATGGGGTTGCTCTGGGCGATGTCTTCGCCAGTGAGCGCCCATGAGCTGCAACCGGTTAACGTGACCGGCCAAACCCAGCAACAGCCGCCGCCGGTGGCGGCCTCGGAAGGCCGGGTGGACGGTGACGAATTGCGCACCCGTCCGATTCTGAGAACCGGGGAGGTAATGGAAACGGTGCCCGGGCTGATCGCCACCCAGCATTCGGGCAGCGGCAAGGCCAATCAGTACTTCCTGCGCGGTTTCAATCTGGATCACGGCACCGATTTCAATACGTCGGTGGACGGCATGCCGGTGAACATGCCCACCCACGGGCACGGCCAGGGCTACACCGATATCAATTTCCTGATTCCGGAAATGATCGATGACGTCTACTACCGGAAGGGGCCCTATTACGCCGGCGTGGGCGACTTCTCCGGTGCCGGTAGTGTGGATATCCGCACGCGCACCCGCGCCGAAGGGCAGCGTCTAAAGCTCACCGCCGGGGGCGACGACTATTACCGGGCGCTGCTGTACGGCGGCTCGGCGGTGGGCGACGGCGACCTGGTCTACGCGCTGGAGAGCCAGACCTACAACGGCCCCTGGGAGGACGTCAGCGAAGACGTGGAGAAGTATAACGGTCTGCTTCGCTATGGCTGGAACCAGGGCGATACCCGCTACACCACCACGGTGATGGGCTACAGCAACCGCTGGAACAGCGCCGATCAGATCCCCCGGCGGGCGGTGCGCTCCGGTCTGATCGATGAGCTCGGCTCCCTGGATGAGGACGCCGGCGGTGAAAGCGAGCGCTATTCTCTGTCGCTCTCCTGGAGTAACCCGCGCCAGCAGGGCACGATTTACGCCATCGACTACGGGCTCAATCTTTGGTCCAACTTCACCTACTTCCTGGACGATCCGGCCAACGGCGACGAGTTCGAGCAGGTGGATGAGCGTGGCGTCTATGGCGGTGAGGTGTCGTTCAATAACGATCTGCGTCTGGCCGGCATGCCGGTGACCGGCCGCTGGGGGCTCAGCCTGCGGTACGACGACATCCGCGATGTGGGCCTGTTCAGCAGCGCCGGGCGGCAACGTATCGGCACGGTGCGTCGCGACGAGGTGTCGCAAACCGCCGCCGGAGTGTTCGGCAGCCTGGAGTTTCAGCTCGCCGAGCGCTGGCGGGCCACCGCCGGGCTTCGCTATGACCACTATTACTTCGATGTGAACGACCGCGCCGGCATCAACGAAAACGGCGTCGACCTGTCCGCCAATTCCGGCAATGCGGACGACGGCATCGTCAGCCCCAAATTCAGTTTGGTGTGGCTGGCCAGCGAACAGGCCGAGTATTACCTCTCAAGTGGTTTCGGCTTCCACAGTAACGACGCCCGCGGCACCACCATTGAAGTGGACCCGCTGGACGGTTCGGCGGCGGAAAAGGTGGATCCGCTGGTGCGCTCGCGCGGCGAGGAGCTGGGCGCGCGTTTCTACCCGGCACGGAATCTGGAGATGTCGCTGGCGCTGTGGCAGCTGCGGCTGGATTCGGAGCTGCTGTTCGTGGGCGACGCCGGCAACACCGAGGCTGGGCGGCCGAGCCTGCGGCGCGGGGTGGAGTTCAATGTGTTCTATAACCCCACCGATTGGCTGTCCCTGGACCTGGAGCTGGCGGCCACCCGTGCCCGCTACCGGGATGATGAACCCGGAGAGGGGGACTATGTGGAAGGCGCGCCCGATCGGGTGATTGGCGCCGGCGCCCACTACCATAGCGGCCACTGGTTCGGCGGTTACCGTATTCGGCATCTGGGCCCGCGGCCGCTGGATTCATTCTCGGATCAGGAGTCGTCCAGCACCACCATTCAGAACGTCAAGGCGGGTTGGCGTGGCGGCGATTGGGAGCTGGCGGTGGAGGTGCTGAATCTGGCCGATTCCGGCGACCACGATATCGATTACTTCTACGCGTCCCGCCTGCAGGGCGAGCCGGCGGCGGGGGTGGAGGACCTGCACTACCACCCGATTCTGCCGCGCACCTGGCGGCTGAGCGTGCAGCGCGCGTTCTGAACCCCGGCCCTGAAACGAAAAACGCCCCGGCGATCACCGGGGCGTTTTTCGTAACGGGGCCTTGTGGAAAGACCGCCGCTGTTACTTGCGCTTCATGGAATCGAAGAATTCCGCATTGGTCTTGGTCTGCTTCATGCGGTCGATCAGGAATTCCATGGCGCCGATTTCGTCCATCGGATGGAGGACCTTGCGCAGAATCCACATCTTCTGCAGCTCGTCCTCGCTCACCAGCCGCTCTTCGCGGCGGGTGCCGGAGCGCTTGATGTTCATGGCCGGGAACACACGCTTTTCCGCCACCTTGCGGTCCAGGTGCAGTTCCATGTTGCCGGTGCCCTTGAACTCCTCGTAGATCACTTCGTCCATCTTGGAGCCGGTCTCCACCAGGGCGGTGGCGAGGATGGTCAGGCTGCCGCCTTCCTCGATGTTCCGCGCCGCGCCGAAGAAGCGCTTGGGCTTTTCCAGGGCGTGGGCGTCGACACCACCGGTGAGCACCTTGCCGGAGCTCGGCTGCACGGTGTTGTAGGCGCGCGCCAGACGGGTGATGGAGTCGAGCAGAATCACCACGTCCTGTTTGTGTTCCACCAGCCGCTTGGCTTTCTCGATCACCATCTCGGCGACCTGCACGTGGCGGGCCGGCGGTTCGTCGAAGGTGGAGGCCACCACTTCCCCGCGCACCGTGCGTGACATCTCGGTCACTTCCTCGGGCCGCTCGTCGATCAGCAGCACGATCATGTGCGTTTCGGGGTTGTTGCGGGCGATGGACTGGGCGATACCCTGGAGAAGCATGGTCTTACCGGCTTTGGGCGGCGCCACGATCAGGCCGCGCTGGCCTTTGCCGATCGGCGCCACCAGGTCGATCACCCGGGCGGTGATGTCCTCGGTGGAGCCGTTGCCGACTTCCATGACCATCCGCTCGGTGGGGAACAGCGGGGTCAGGTTCTCGAACAGGATCTTGGTTTTGGCGTTTTCCGGCCGGTCGGTGTTGATCTCACTGACCTTGAGCATGGCGAAGTAGCGTTCGCCATCCTTGGGGGGCCGGATCTTGCCGGCGATGGTGTCGCCGGTGCGCAGGTTGAAGCGACGTATCTGGCTGGGCGACACGTAAATGTCATCCGGGCCGGCCAGGTAAGAGCCTTCCGCGGAGCGCAGGAAGCCGAAGCCGTCCTGCAGAATTTCCAGCACCCCATCACCGTAGATGTCCGAGCCGTTCTTGGCGGCTCGCTTGAGGATGGAGAAGATAACGTCCTGTTTGCGGGTTCTCGCCAGGTTCTCCAGGCCGAGTTCCTTGGCAATATCCAGAAGTTCGCCGATCGGCTTCTGTTTCAGTTCGGAAAGATTCATTGGTGTTTTACAGGATGTCCAGAAATGAATTGACGGAATACACCTTGGATTGGTGTCTCTCGATGGTCGGATCCGGGCCGGAGAGCCTCGGAATTTCTTATTGATTCATTTGCATTCGCAGGGGCCGTTTCACGGTCTCCCAAGGTCGGGGACATCGTGGAGAACGGGGCCTGCTTGGCTAAGGCTGACGCATTCAGCGGGAGCGATAAACGATGAAACCCTTGCAAATCATCCGTCGGCGGGGCCTGAATGCCAGGGGCCGGACAGGATAACTATCTCGGAAAAAGGACGCTCAGAAACGTACGAATTAGAGATCCCTGCCAGAGGGTGCGAATACGTTGATTCGGGAATGTACCACCGGGCCGGAGGGCTGTCTAGTCCGGGACGCGCAGTCCGTGAGAGGCAAGGGCGGCCACGGGCCGGAGGGCCCGTGGCGCATTCACCGGCTGGATCAGAGCGTGCTGTCCAGGAACGCGGTGAGCTGGGACTTCGACAGAGCGCCGACCTTGGTGGCTTCCACGTCGCCGTTCTTGAACACGGTCAGCGTGGGGATGCCGCGCACGCCGTACTTCTTGGGCGTGTCCGGGTTCTCGTCGATGTTCAGCTTGGCAATGGTGAGCTTGCCGGCGTAATCCCCGGACAGGTCTTCCAGGATCGGCGCTACCATTTTGCAGGGGCCGCACCAGGGCGCCCAGTAGTCCACCAGAACCGGACCGTCGGCTTTCAGGACTTTCTCCTCGAAATCCGCGTCGGTCACGTTGATAATCTCGCCGCTCATTGAAATCTCCTGCTAGGCTTTCGCGGGATGATGACGCCGACACGCAGCCGACGCCGTCACAGGTCGATTAATATCGGGGTCTGGCGCGCGGATTTCAAGCGCGCCGAACAATGGTGCCGACAGAGCGCGCCTATCGGCGGCGCGCCGAAGCAGCGGGAACGCCCGCGTGGCGCCCGCTCGGGGCCGTTTCACGGCCGGCTCTGGACCGTCAAGGAGAGGGGTTTTGCGACAACCTGAACATCTGGCCGCCATCGATTTGGGGTCCAACAGTTTTCACATGGTGGTGGCCCGGCAGGCCCAGGGCGAGGTGCGGGTCCTGGAAAGTTTGTCCGAAAAGGTGCAGTTGGGCGCCGGCCTGGGGCCCGACAACCGCCTCGACGAAGACGCCCAGACCCAGGCGCTGGACTGCCTGAGCCGCTTCGCCCAGCGCATCAAGGGCATCCCCCGCGGCAATGTGCGCGTGGTGGGCACCAACACCCTGCGCATGGCGCGCAACGCCACCCAGTTCATCGCCCGCGCCGAACACGCTCTGGGGCACGACATCGAAGTGGTGGCGGGCCGCGAGGAGGCCCGGCTGATCTACCTGGGCGTGGCGCACAGCCTCGCCGATGACGCCGGCGCGCGGCTGGTGGTGGATATCGGCGGTGGCTCCACCGAGCTGATAATCGGCGAGCGCTTCGAGTCCACGGAAACCGAATCCCTGCACATGGGCTGTGTCAGCTATGGGCAGCGCTTTTTCGCCGACGGCAAGATCACCGAGGCGGCGTTCAAGAAGGCGGTCACCGCGGCCCGTCAGGAAGTGCTGTCCATCGAAACCAACTACCGCCGTTTGGGCTGGGCCCAGGCGGTGGGCGCCTCGGGCACCATCAAGGCGATTGCCCAGGTGTGCGAGGAGAACGGCTGGAGCACCGAAGGCATCAGCCTGGAGGGGCTCGACAAGGCGCGCCGCAAGGCGATCAAGGCGGGCAGCGCGGACGCCCTGTCGCTGAAAGGACTGCGCGACGACCGCAAGGCGATTTTCGCCTCCGGCCTGGCGATTCTGCTGGGCATTTTCGAGCAGATGGGGCTGGCCCACATGCAGGTGTCCAGCGGCGCCCTGCGCGAAGGCCTGCTGTACGACCTGTTGGGGCGCTTTGCCCATGAGGACGTCCGCGAGCGCAGTGTGCAGGCGCTGATGAATCGGCACCACGTGGAGCGCGCCCAGGCCGAGCGCGTCTGGGAAACCGCCCGGGGCCTGTACCGGCAGGCCGCCGGCGACTGGGATCTCGAGGACGAAGAAGCGCAGGCCACGCTGCGCTGGGCGGCCCTGCTGCATGAGGTGGGGCTGGCGGTGTCGCACAGCCAGTTTCACAAGCACGGCGCCTACCTGGTGTCCAATTCCGACCTGCCCGGCTTCTCGCGCCAGGCCCAGCAGGCGGTGGCGGTGCTGGTGCGCGGCCACCGCCGCAAGGTGCCGCTGTCCACGCTGGCGGAGTGCCCCGAGGATGAACAGGCCCGGCTGCTGCGGTTGTGTCTGCTGCTCAGGCTGGCCTGTCGCATGCACCACGCGCGCAACGGCGCGCCGGTGCCGCCGCTCACCCTGAACGCCGGCGAGCGCACCCTGGAGTTGGTGTTCCCGGCCGGCTGGCTGGCCGAGCACCCGCTCACCCTGGCCGACCTGGAGCAGGAGCAGGAGTTTTTCCAGGCCGCCGGCTACCAGCTCACGGTGACCGACGCCACCTGACGGAGGCGCCGCTCAGGCGCCGCCGGACAGAGCCTCAAGCAGCGCCTGCTGGGCCAGGAACGGGGCCTCGTGCTCGGCCCGCTGCACGCGGCGGTAGATGCCGTCGCCGTGCAGCTCCCAGGCCTGGCCGTTGTCGCGCAGGTAATACTCCAGACCCTGCTCCAGCACCTGCGCCTTGAGCGCCGGTTCGTTGACCGGGAAGGCGGTTTCCACCCGGTTGAACAGGTTGCGGTCCATCCAGTCGGCGCTGGAGCAGTACACCAGGTCCTCGCCGGCGTGGTGGAAATGGTAGATGCGCGTGTGCTCCAGGAAGCGGCCGATCACCGAGCGCACGCGGATGTTCTCCGACAGCCCGGGGATGCCCGGGCGCAGGCAGCAGATGCCGCGCACGATCAGGTCGATCTGCACGCCCGCCTGGCTGGCCCGGTACAGCGCCCGCATGATCTGCTCTTCGGTGAGCGAATTAAACTTGGCGATGATGCGCGCCGGCTTGCCGGCCAGGGCCTGTTCGGTTTCGAAATCGATCCACTGCACCAGGCTCGGATGCAGGGTGAACGGCGAGTGCTTCAGCTGCTTCAGGCGCGCCGCCTTGCCCATGCCGGTGAGCTCCTGAAAGATCTTGTGCACGTCCTGGCACAGGCCTTTTTCCGCCGTCATCAGGCCGTAATCGGTGTAAATCTTGGTGGTTTTGGTGTGGTAGTTGCCGGTGCCCACATGGGCATAGCGCTTGATGCCTTCGCCGTCGCGGCGCACCACCAGCAGCATCTTGGCGTGGGTTTTGTAGCCCACCACCCCGTACACCACCATGGCGCCGGCCTCCTGCAGGCGGCGCGCGCCCTCGATGTTGGACTCCTCGTCGAAGCGGGCGCGCAGCTCCACCACCGCGGTGACTTCCTTGCCGTTACGGGCGGCGGTCTCCAGGTGGTCCAGAATCTCCGAGTTGGTGCCGGTGCGATAGAGCGTCTGCTTGATCGCCAGCACCTTGGAGTCGCGGGCCGCTTCGGCGAGCAGATTGACCACCGGTGAAAAGCTTTCGAACGGGTGGTGCAGCAGGATGTCGCCCTGGTCGATGGCCTCGAAAATGCTCTCGTGCTTCTTCACCGCCGCCGGCAGTTTGGGGCTGAACGGCGGGTAGTGCAGGCGCGGCCGGTTGACGCTGGTGAACATGCGCGCCAGGTTCACCGGGCCGTTCACCTCGTAGGCGTCCTGCTCGGTCAGTTCGAACTGCTCCAGCAGATACTCGATCAGGTCGCGGGGGCAGTTGTCGGCCACTTCCAGGCGCACTTCGTCGCCGTAGCGACGGGACAACAGCTCGCCCTTCAGCGCGCTGGCCAGGTCCTCCACGTCTTCATCCACTTCCAGGTCGGCGTTGCGCGTTACCCGGAACTGATAGCAGCCGGTGGCCTTCATGCCGGGGAACAGGTCGCTGACGTGGGCGTGGATCATCGAGGACAGGAAAATAAAGTTGTCGTTGCCGTCCTCGCAGATCTCTTCCGGCAGCCGCATCAGGCGCGGCAGGGAGCGCGGCGCGGGCACGATGGCCAGGCCGGTGGAGCGGCCGAACGCGTCCTTGCCGTCCAGCGACACAATGAAATTCAGGCTTTTGTTCACCAGCCTCGGGAAGGGGTGCGCCGGGTCCAGGGCGATGGGCGTCAGTACCGGATAAATCTGGTCGCGGAAGTACTTTTTCACCCACTCGGTCTGCGCCGGCGTCCAGTCCTCGCGGCGCAAGAAGTGCACGCCTTCCTCGGCCAGCGCCGGCAGCAGGATGTTCTGCAGAATATGGTACTGACGCTGCACGGCGTCGTGGGTCACGCGGGCCACCTCGGCCAGCACTTCCTCGGCGAGCATGCCGTCCGGCCCCGGGCGCCCGGTGCCGGTTTCCAGACGGTTCTTCAGGCCCGCCACGCGAATCTCGAAGAACTCGTCCATGTTGGAAGAGAAGATCAGCAGGAAATTGAGACGCTCCATCAGCGGATGGTGCTCGTCCATGGCCTGCTCGAGTACCCGTAGGTTGAACTGCAGCAGGCTCAATTCCCGGTTGATGTAGAAGTCCTGATTGCTCAAATCGGGGCCCTGGATACCGGTGTTGGCGTTCATTGCGAGTCCTGAGCTTGGATGCGGAAGGACCTATTGGATGACATTAGCATGACAAGAGGATGACAAGGATCCCTCTTCACTTGCCGGGAATGATAAGTATAATGCGAACGATTATCGTTAGTGGCTTGTCAGCCAACTGTCATTCCTGGGGAAACATCATGCTCAATCAAGATTTCGCCGCCGCGGCGGCTCTGATCACGCTGCTGACCGCGCCGGCGCTGGCCGCCGCCCAGCAGGAGAACAACGCCGGTACCCTGGCGCCGGTGGAAGTGGGCGCCGAAGGCCCCGCCGATGACGGCTACATCAACGTCGACAAGCCGGCCTCCACCGGCAAGCTGGACGTACCGGTGGAGCGCCAGCCGTTCTCCATCGAGACCGTGGACCGGGAGCTGATGGAAGACACCGGCGCCAAGAATATCCAGGACTCCTTGTTGTATATGTCCGGGGTGTATGGCGCTAATTTCGGCTTCGATACCCGCGGCGATTCGGCCATGGTGCGGGGGCTGAGGCCCTCGCTTTACGTGGACGGCCTGCGTGCCAGTTACGGTTCCTACAACAGCGTGCGGCCCAACATCTATGGCCTGGAGCGCGTCGAAGTGCTCAAGGGGCCCTCGTCGGTGTTGTACGGTCAGGCGGAGCTGGGCGGCATCATCAACGGCGTGTCCAAGCTGCCCAAGGCGGAGAAGCAGGGCGAGCTTCGCGCGCAGGTCGGTTCCTACGATCGCAAGGTGCTGGCGGCGGACGTCACCGGGCCGCTGTCCGAAGACGGCAAGCTGTTGTACCGGCTGGTGGCGCTCAAGCGCGACAGCGGCACCCAGGTGGATTACGTGGACGACAACGGATACGTGTTTGCGCCCTCGCTGACCTGGCTGCCCTCCGACGACACCACCATCAGCCTGCTCTTCAACAGCCAGGAAAACACCGGTGCGGTGTCCGCCCAGTTCCTGCCCACCCAGGGCACCCTGGAGCCCGGTCCGCAGGGGGACATCGGTTCCGAGACGTTTGTCGGCGAGCCGGACTGGGACCGCTATGACCGCCGCAAGGACGAAGTCACCCTGTTCGTCGATCACCGCCTTAACGACACCTGGGGGATCGCCACCACTGCCCGCTATACCGAAACCGAGACCGAAACCCGGGAGCACTGGGCCAATATCGGGGCGGCACCGGCCGCCGACGGTACCATCGGCCGCACCATTTACATGGCGGACAAAGGCACCGAGATCTTCAATGTGGATGCGCGGCTGGAAGGCGACCTGCGCCTCGGTGCCACCCGGCATACCCTGGCCATCGGTGTGGATCGACAGAACGCACTGTGGACTGAAGACAACAGTTTCAGCGCGACCGGCGGCGGCACCGATCTGAACGTTTATGACCCGCAATACGGCAATGTGAATTACGCGGTGCTGGATCCGGAAGATAAAGACGACAACCGCATCAGACAAACCGGTGTGTACGTGATCGACCATATGGAGATCGACCGTGTGGTGGTATCCGGTGCGCTGCGTTACGACGATACCACCACTACGGTGCTGGGCACTGACGGCGTCGATACCGATACCGACGACACCGCCACCACTGGGCGGCTGGGCCTGATGTACCGGTTCGATTCCGGCCTGTCGCCGTACATCAGTTACTCGGAATCCTTCGTGCCCAACCTCGGCCTGGACGGTTTCGGCGAAAGCCTCGATCCGACCACCGGCGAGCAGCGCGAGGCCGGTGTGAAGTACCTGTCCCAGCGTCACGGACTCGCCGTCACGGCGGCCTGGTTTGATATCGAAGAAACCAATCGCGTTGTTGACGGTGCCAATCCGCAAAGCGTCGAGCAGACCGGCGCCGTGGTGGACGGCTGGGAGGTCTCGGTGAAAAAACGGCTGGGCAACGCCAGCGTTCTGGCCAACTACACCAAGCTGGACGCCCGAGAGGATGAGACCGGTGAGCGGCTGGCGTACGTCGCTGAAGAGAGCGCTTCGGTTTGGGGCAAATACGAACTGGAAAGCGGTTTCCGCTTCGGTGCCGGGGTGCGCTATGTCGGCGATACCGTGGGCAGCGACTACGGTAGTGGTGCCGGTCCGGAAGTACCGTCCGTGACGCTCTACGACGCCATGGTCGGCTACCGCACCGGCCCCTGGGACTTCACCGTGACCGGCAAGAACCTGGCGGACAAGGAGTATGTGTCCTGGTGCCGTGGTGAAGGTCTCGACTGTGGCTACGGCGAGCGCCGCGTGATCCTCGGCGAGGCAAGCTACAACTTCTGACTTGTAGGAGCGGGCCCCGCCCGCGAAAGGCCGGCAAAGCCGGCCGGCGAGATGCCAGAGAGCTCAGGTATCCCGCCGGGAGCTTCGCTCCCTTTCGCGGGCGGGGCCCGCTCCCACAAGGCCCGCACCTGCAATTATCTTTTCTGTTCGGCGAGCTTGATGGCGGCGGCCTTGGCGAAGTAGGTCAGAATGCCGTCCGCGCCGGCGCGCTTGAACGCCAGCAGCGATTCCAGCATCACCTTGTCCTGGTCCAGCCAGCCGTTCTGGAACGCCGCCATGTGCATGGCGTACTCGCCGCTCACCTGGTAGGCGTACACCGGCACCTTGAACTCGTCCTTCACCCGGCGCACCACGTCCAGGTAGGGCATGCCCGGCTTCACCATCACCACATCGGCGCCTTCCGCCAGGTCCAGCGCGATTTCGTGCAGCGCCTCGTCGGAATTGGCCGGGTCCATCTGGTAGGTGCTTTTGTCCGCCTTGCCCAGGTTCGCCGCCGAGCCCACCGCGTCGCGGAACGGGCCGTAATAGGCGGAGGCGTACTTGGCGGAGTAGGCCATGATGCGGGTGTTCGGAAAGCCGTGGCCTTCCAGGGCCTGGCGGATCTCGCCGATGCGGCCGTCCATCATGTCCGAGGGCGCCACCATGTCGGCGCCGGCCTCGGCGTGGGACACCGCCTGCTTGACCAGGGCGGTGACGGTGACGTCGTTAAGCACATAGCCGTCCTCGTCGAGGATGCCGTCCTGGCCGTGGGTGGTGAACGGGTCCAGGGCCACGTCGGTGATCACGCCCATCTCCGGCACCGCCTCTTTGATCGCCCGGGTGGCGCGCTGGGCCAGCCCGTCCGGGTTCCAGGCTTCGGCGCCGTCCAGGCTTTTCACCGCCACCGGCGTGACCGGAAACAGGGCCATGGCCGGGATCCCCAGGTCCGCCAGCTGGCGTGCTTCCTCGCACAGCAGGTCCACGGTCATGCGCTCGACGCCGGGCATCGAGGGCACCGCTTCGGTGTGGTTTTCGCCGTCGAGGACGAACACCGGGTAGATCAGGTCGTCCACGGTGAGGGTGTTTTCGCGCATCAGGCGGCGGGAGAAATCGTCCTTGCGCATGCGGCGCATGCGGCTGGCCGGCCAGGGGGCACGGTTGAAAGACATGGGCCGAACCTCTCGATGGGAAGGGATAACGAATGGGAAACGCAGTTTACCAAGCCGGCGCGGCAAGGGGAAAACGAGCCGGCGCCGCGCTCTATAATGGCGTTATTATGCCATAAAACAATTATTATGGCGTCCAATATGGTGATATAGTGCGGAAATGGATAATAAGTGTACAGCACAGATCTTTGTAGGCGGAGCGTGGCGGGACGCGGCGGTGATCAGCCTGGCCGGCCCCGAACACCAGGGTTGGCGCACGCCCACCTACACCACCTACTTGCCGGATTACGCTCTGGATTATCTGGGGCGTCGTGACGCCGCGGCCTGTGGGGTTCGTTTTCCCGTATCCCTGGAAATTGATGACCAGGACACCTGGCCGGCCTGGCTGTTGGACGTGTTGCCACAAGGCTACGGGCGACAGGAGTTACTGCGCCAGTTGGACCAGCCGGCCACCGTTGAAGCCAGTGGGGACTGGCCGTTGCTGAGGGCCGGCGCCGGCAATCCGATTGGCAACTTGCGCATCAAGGAAGCCTGGGACTGGCTGGCCGAGGGGCAGGCCGGTCCGGCACGCGGGTTCCGCTTTGACGAAGTGGCGGGCCGCCATGAAGATTTCGTGGAGCATCTGGCCGGGCACGGCCTGTTCGTGGCCGGTTCCTCCGGTGTCCAGGGTGAGTGGCCGAAGATTCTGCTTACCGAGGCCGACAACGGCCTGCTTTATTTGGATCATACCTTGGAGGACAGCCGTGCCCGGCGTCATTGGTTGGTCAAATTCCAGCGCGGCACGGACCGGGACCTGGAAGCCATCCTGCGCGCTGAGGCCCTTTATATGGCGTTGGCCCGGGCGTTGGGCCTGCGCGTTCACGGCGCTCTGGAGATGCACGGACGCACGCTGTTCATCCCGCGTTTCGACCGCGGCGTTGATGGTGGCGGCGTGCAGCGGATCGCCCAGGAGAGTCTCGCTTCGTTATGTGGCCGGGCAGGCTTCGGTCTCGGTTTGCAGCATGAAGACGCCTGCCGGGCTCTGGCCGAGGTGGTCACCGATCCGCAAACGGAAATCATTGAATACCTTAAGCGTGACGTCGCCAATCTGGCGTTGGGTAACAAAGACAACCACGCCCGCAATACGGCCATCGCCCGGTATCAGGATGGCCGTATCGCGTTGACCCCGGTGTTCGATTTCGCGCCCATGTTTCTGCACCCGGACGGGATCGCCCGGCAGAGCCGTTGGCACGCCGATAACGGCGGGCAGCCGGACTGGCAGGACGTCACGGAAGCGTTGGCGGCGGCGGGCAACCTGGAGGCCGGCCTGTTGCGACGCGCACTGCGGGACATGGCGCCCTGTCTGCGGGGGCTGCCACAACGCATGGGCCTGCTCGGCGTGGACGCGGACCTGGTGGCAAGGCTGCGACCGGGTATTCTGAAACTGGCGGACCAACTGGAGCGTCTGCATGGATAAGCGCTACGCCCAAATGAGCCCGGCGGAGCAGGTCGAACGGCGTCGCGAAGTGCTGAGCCACATCCAGGCCAGACCGGAGCTGTCGGTGGACCAGGTGGTCTCTCTGCTGCGCGGCGAGCTGCGCTTCACCTTGAGTGAATACAGTCGACTCACCGGCGTGTCCGCGCGAGTGATTCAGGATATTGAACAGGGCCGCGGCAACCCCACTCTGGGCACCGTGGAGAAATTACTGGCGCCGTTCGGGCTCAAGCTCGCGGTGGTGTCGTCCCGAGCGCCACGATTGATACAGGGAAGGGAGTAACCCATGGGCCGTTGGCGACCGAAAGGCAAACCCGCCTCCAAATACATCACGCCGGAGGGTTACCGGCGTCTTAACGAAGAGCTGCAGCGGCTCTGGAAGGAAGAGCGGCCGCCGATCACCAAGTCGGTGCAGGAGGCCGCCGCCCAGGGCGACCGCTCGGAGAATGCCGAGTATATTTACGGCAAGAAGCAGCTTCGCGAAATCGACCGGCGCATCCGTTTCCTGAGCAAGCGTCTGGACGGCATGAACGTGGTCGAGCGGGCGCCGGAGGATACCGGGAAGGTGTTCTTCGGCGCCTGGGTGGAAGTGGAGGACGACGACGGCAAGGTCGAGCGCTTCCGCCTGGTGGGCCCTGACGAGGCCGACGGCAGCCGTGGCGAGATCAGTGTCGACGCGCCACTGGCGCGGGCCTTGCTTGGTAAGCGGGTGGACGACGAGGCCTGGGTGCGAACCCCGAACGGCGAACGCTGTCTCTACGTCAACCGAATCTGGTATTCCTGAAACCCCGGCAACGGAGCCGCCGCGCGCCCATGGAAAACGATAACCGTATCTGGTTCTTTATCCGAAAGTCGCTGTTGGGCGGGCTGCTGATTCTGTTGCCCATCTCCATCATCGCGTTCTTCTTTAAATGGATTTACGACGCCGCCACCGGTTTGATCGCGCCGTTCACCGGCCTGGTGGTGCGTTTCTTCGGGCTGCCCAAGTTCGCCGCCGACTGGGTGGTGGTGGCGGTGCTGGTGGTGTTCTGCTTTCTGGTCGGCACCCTGGTGGCCACCAGCCTGGGCAGCTGGCTGTGGCAAAAACTGGAGAAGCGCGGCATGGAGCGCCTGCCGGGGTACCGGCTGGTCAAGGAAGTGACCATGCAACTGTTCGGTGGCAGCCAGGACAGCCTGATGCGCGGCGAAGTGGCGAGGGTGTGGCTGTACGGGCGTCAGGTGCCCGCCACGGTGCTGGGCTTGATCACTTCCCGTCACGAGGACGGCCATCTGTCCGTGTTCGTGCCCACCGGCCCCAACCCCACTTCCGGCTTTATCTATCACGTCCATGAGGACCTGGTGGAGCGGCGGCCGGACATTCCGGTGGAGCAGATGATGAAAACCGTGGTGGCCTGCGGCGCCGGCAGCGCCGCGCTGCTCAGCAAGGAATAGCTATTCGGTTTCGGCGTCTTCCAGGGCCTGCATGGCTTCCAGAAGCGCCATCTCCGACTCTTCGTGGCGGCTTTTCAGGTCGCCCTGACGGCTCAGTAACTCGCTGAGCTCGCCTTTGCGGGCCGGGTCGGTGTAGAGGGTTTCGTCGCCCAGCGCGGTTTCCACCTCGCTCAGTTCGGTGCCCAGCCGGTCCAGTTGCTTCTCCAGCTTGTCCACTTCCTTCTTCAGCGGTCTGAGCTGTTCGCGCAGGCGGGCGGCGTCCTGGCGGCGCTGCTTGGCGTCGTCCTTGCCGGCGGTCTTGTTGTCGCCGGCGGGGGCCTTGGCCTCGCGGCGCGACTGTTGCAGCCAGCGGGCGTAGTCGTCCAGGTCGCCGTCGAACGGGCGCACGCCGCCCTCGGCCACCAGCTGGAATTCGTCCACCGTGGTTTCCAGCAGATGGCGGTCGTGGGACACCAGCACCACCGCGCCCTCGAAGCTTTGCAGCGCCATGGTCAGCGCTTCGCGCATGTCCAGGTCCAGGTGGTTGGCGGGCTCGTCGAGCAGCAGCAGGCTGGGCTTCTGGTGCACGATCAGCGCCAGCCCCAGGCGCGCCTTTTCGCCGCCGGAAAAGCGGCCCACCGGGTCGAACACATTGTCGCCGTGGAAACCGAAGCGCCCCAGTTCGTTGCGCAACTGCTGCTCGCTCCAGTTGGGGTGCTGGCGGTGGAGCAGCTGATAGGGGCTTTCGTCGGCGGCCAGCCGGTCCACCTGCTGCTGGTGGAAGTAGCCGACCTTCAGGTCCGGGTCCCGCTGAACGTGGCCGGAGAGCGCCGGCAATTCGCCCATCAGGGTGCGGATCAACGTGGACTTGCCGGCGCCGTTGGGGCCCAGCAGGCCGACCCGCGATTCCGGGCGCAGGCTCATGGAGACCGCGCTCAGGATGGTGGTGTCCTGGTAGCCGCAGGCGGCGTTCTCCAGCAGCACCATGGGGTTGGGCAGTTTGAGAGGCGTCTTGAAGTCGAATTCGAAGCCGGAATCCACGTGGGCCGGGGCGATGCGCTCCAGCTTTTCCAGAGCCTTGATGCGGCTCTGCGCGGCTTTGGCCTTGGTGGCCTTGGCGCGGAAGCGGTCGATGAACTTCTGCATGTGCGCCACCTGCGCCTGCTGCTTGTCGTGCAGCTTCTGCTGCAGGGACAGCTGCTCGGCACGCTGACGCTCGAAATCCGAATAGTCGCCGGCGTAGCGTTTCAGGCGGCCGTGTTCGATATGCAGGATCTCCGACACGGTGGCGTCCAGGAAGGCGCGGTCATGGGAGATCAACATCAAGGCGCCGGGGTGCTGCACCAGCCACTGCTGCAGCCAGAGAATGGCGTCCAGATCCAGGTGGTTGGTGGGCTCATCGAGCAGCATCAGGTCGGCGTCGCTGATCAGCACCTGGGCCAGATTCAAACGCATGCGCCAGCCGCCGGAAAAGGCGCTCACCGGCTGTTGTTGCTGACTGTCCGAGAAGCCCAGGCCGGCCAGCAGCGTGGCGGCGCGGGCCGGCTGCTCCCAGGCGCGCAGCGCGTCCAGTTCGGCGTGGGCGCGGGCGATGCCGGTGTTGTCGTCGCTGTCCTGGGCCTTGGCCAGGGCCGCCTCCCAGTGCCGCAGCGCGCGGTTGCCGTCGAGCACGTAATCCAGCGCCGGCTGCGCCAGTGCCGGTACTTCCTGCACCATCATCGAGAAGCGCCAGTCGGCGGGACGCTGCACGGTGCCGCCGTCGCTTTCCAGTTCGCCCATGATCAGCTTGAACAGCGAACTCTTGCCGCTGCCGTTGCGCCCCACCACGCCCACGCGCGTGCCTTTATGCAGCACGAAACTGGCGTCTTCGAGCAGCAGCTCCGGGCCGCGGCGCAAATTGATGTGTTCCAGGGACAGCATGGTATAAGGGGCCTTGGGATCGGCGAATTCCGGACCGGCGCAGTGTATGGCAAGCGCCGGAATAACAGAAGGGCCGGCGGCGGAGATCGCCCGGGAGGACACCATGAAAGAGGCGCCATTGTGGCGTTTCGCGTTACGGCTGTGGCGCGACAAGCGTATCGAGCGGGTGTGTCTGCGCCTGCAGGACGAGCACGGCGTGCCGGTGGCGGTGCTGCTCACCGCGCTCTGGCTCAGCGACGCCGGGCGCCGGCCGGACCCGGCCCTGGGCCGTCGACTGCTGGCCTACGCGGAACAGTTCGAGGCCGACTATCTGCGGCCGCTGCGCGCGGTGCGCCGCCGCGCGGCGGACGGGCAGGGCACGGTGGAGCTGAAACGCCAGATTCAGGAAGCGGAACTGGAAGGCGAGCGTCTGTTGCTGGAGCAACTCAGCCGCCAGGCCCAGGCGCAGCCCGGCGGGCAGTCGGTGTCGGCGCTGAGCTGGTTGTTCGTGGTGGTGCCGGAAGCCGGGCAGTGCGAGAGCCTGCAGGCCGGGCTGGAAGAGCTGGCGGCGCTCAGCGAAAGCCTGGCAGTGTCTGAATAAGGTGCCGCTGCACCTCCAGCCATTCGCCGATCAGCCGCCAGTGCCGCTGGTCCACCTGATGCCGCGGGTCTTTCTGATCAAGCATGCTTTCCCCGTGGCTCATTGACTGCACGTACTGCTGGGCGTCGCGCAGCGTGATCAGGTAGGGAATCTTCAGGCTGGCGAGAAACTGGCGCAGGGTTTCGTAGGTGCGCGTGCGGGTACGCGCCCGGTTGGCAATCACCGCCAAGCGTCGGGGGCGGCGCTGATAGCTGGGCGCCAGCATCACGTTCTGCACGAAGCGGGTGGTGGCGCGGATGTCGATGGGGCTGGGCAGCACCGGGATCAGCACGATCTGCGACACGCGCAGCACATGGTCCAGGGTATGGCGGTCCATGCCCGCCGGGGAGTCGATCACCACCACGTCGCGGGCCTTCTGCATCTGGTCCTGCAGCCGGCCCAGCGACACCGGCTCGTCCGCCGGCCAGCCCAGCGCTTCCACGCGCGGGTCCTCGCGCAGCCGCACCCACTGGGTGGCGGACTGCTGCGGATCCAGATCCAGCAACGTCACGGCCTGCCCGGAGTGAGCGAAATACGCGGCCAGGTTGGTGGCCAGCGTGGTCTTGCCGCACCCGCCCTTGCTGTTGGCGACCAGGATCACCAGGCGCCGGTCGTCCTGACGCGCCACGCGACGCGCGGAAGCTGGAGCCAGAGTAGGGTCGATACTGTTATTTGGCATAGTGGTTTGCCCCCTATCCAACACTATAACCCGCTGATGGACGTTTTCGTGAATCCCGCTTTTGACAGAAACCTCCGTACAGGCACAATGAAGCCCTCTTCGACGGGGAATCGGAGGCCCGGCCGGGATATCCGATGGCCGGCGAGGGAACCAATCGCGGTGAAACGCGGTCAGGCGTTATCTGAGCACCTTTCATTGTTTTGGCTGGCGCGACGCTACGCGAAGCTGGCAGTATGGCCAGATTCCGCCGCCGGGTGTGGAGGTGCAGTCCGTTCATGCAGTAGCGCCGACCGTAATGACCGCGAAGGAAATGCGTGGGGAAGGACCGCCGGCGCAGAAAAAATAAACGTAAGCCAATGGAGGCATAATGAAAAAGTTCGCAATCGTGCTCGCCGGTACCGTGATGCTGGCGGCTTGTGGTGGAGAAAAGGACAAGAGCGCCGACGTGGAGCTCAAGAGTGAAGACCAGAAAGCGTCCTACGCGCTGGGCTTCCGCAGCGCTGAGCAAATGAGCGCCATGGAAAATCTGGACCTGGACGCGATGGTCGCCGGTCTGCGTGACGGTTTCGGTGACGAGCCGGAATCCCGCCTCGGCGAAGACGCGGACATGGACCAGCTGATCCGTGATTACCAGACCCGCATGATGGAAGCCCGCCAGAAGAAGATGGAAGAGCAGGCCCAGGCGAATATGGAAGAAGGCCAGGCCTTCCTCGATGAGAACGCCGACAAAGACGGCGTCGAGGTCACCGACAGCGGTCTGCAGTACCAGGTGCTGGAATCCGGCGACGAGGGTGCCCAGTCACCCACTCTGGAAGACACCGTGGAAGTGCACTACAAGGGCATGCTGCGCGACGGCACCGTGTTCGACAGCTCCATCGAGCGTGACAAGCCGGCGGTGTTCGGTCTGAAGCACATTATCCCCGGCTGGCAGGAAGCACTGCCGATGATGAAGGTCGGCGATAAGTGGAAGCTGTTCCTGCCGCCCGAGCTGGGCTACGGCGAACAAGGCGCCGGCGGCGACATCGGCCCCAACGAGGTGCTGATCTTCGAAGTCGAGCTGCTGGACGTGAAAGACCAGGGCGCGAAGAACAAGTCGTCCGAGGAAGGCGCCGACGCGGCTGAATAATCCGCGCTAGCCCGACCCGAAAAAAAGCCACGCTCCCGCAAAGGAGCGTGGCTTTTTTTATGGTGCTACCGCTAGCAACGTCTCTGGGATCCTGCCGGCCGGCTAAAGCCGGCCTTTCGCTTGCAGGGCAAGCTCCCACAAGGCCCGCCTAGAAGTTGAGGACGCGGGCGCGCTCGGCGGTGTCGCGGCTGTGCACGCTGAGGATCAGCTGATCTTCCAGGGCGAAGCGCTCCTCGAGCATTTCGGTGAGCCGGGTCAGCCGCTCGGGCAGCACCTCCAGCTGGCTCAGGCAGTGGTCGTCGGTGTCGAAGTCCTCATTGAAGGCCAGCGCCTCCTCCGTGGAGGGGTCCAGCTGATGCAGAATCCGCGAGGCCAGATTGATGGTCCCGCCGCGGTGGGCGGCGCCCAGGCGCGCCTCGCGGACCAGTTCCTGGTAGATCTCGAAGTGGCCGGCGCTGATGTAGTCCATCAGCAACTGGCAGAATTCGCGCACCTGATTCTGGATCGAGCCGGGGCGCTGGAAGCCCTCCAGGCCCTGGATCGAGCAGAGCAGAACCAGCAGGCGGCGGCGTTGCTCCAGCCAGGCGTGCAGCAGGGCTTCAATGCGCCGCCAGCGGTCCAGGGCGGCGGACGGGTGCAGAGCCGGGGAGTGGGGCGTGGCCATGGGGTCGCTCCTTGCGGTATCGCGCGCTTTTCATTGGACGGGTATTGAGGCTAGCGCCGCTGTTCGCGGCGAGGCAATGGCGATCTCCCGGCACCGGCGGCGCCGGCCGGCGCGGCGGGAGAAAACGGCTTTTCGATCAGAGGCTTACCGTGAAAGACCGTTTCTTCATTAGAGGCGGGGCTTTAGGAGAGCGGGCGAATAACGCCGCCGGCCGCGGCGTTCAGCCCGGGAACAGCCAGGGGCTGATCAGCGGCCACAGCCAGGGCAGCGCCAGCGCCGTGACCAGGCCGGTCAGGCCCAGGGCCAGGCCGGCGAAGGCGCCGGCTTTCTCGCTGAATTCGAACGCCCGGGCGGTGCCGATGGCGTGGGCCACCAGGCCCAGCGCGAAGCCGCGAATGCGGTCGTCCTTGACCCCCAGCACGCGAAACACCAGGCCGCCCACCAGCGCGCCGACGATCCCGGTGATGGCCACCGCGCCGGCGGCCAGGGACACATAGCCGCCGGTGCTTTTCACCACCTCCACCGCGATCGGCGTGGTGATCGATTTCGGCGCCAGCGAGCCCACCACCGCCTCCGGCGCCCCCAGCAGCCAGGCCAGATAGATGGAAATGCCGGCGGCCAGCGCCGCGCCGATAAAGGTGGTGATCAGGATCGGACGCCACACGCTGCGCACCGTGTGCAGCTGGCGATAGAGCGGCCAGGCCAGCGCCACGGTGGCCGGCCCGAGCAGGAAGGAGAGCACCTGGGTCTGGTCGCGGTACTCGTTGTAGGACACGCCCACCAGGGGCAGCACCACGATCACCGGGATCGAGGCGACGATAAAGGGGTGGAACAGCGGCAGGCTGTGCACCTTGCCGTACAGCCAGGTGGCCATGCGGTAACTGGCCAGGGTGAGCAGCAGCCCGAACAGCGGCGAGTGAACCAGATCAGCCATCGGCACGGCCTCCTCGCTGGCCGGCTTTGCCGCGCTCGCGCAGCAGCAACTTGAGCAGCAGGGTGACCAGCACCAGCGCCAGGATGGTACCGAAGATCACCGCCACGGTGAGCGCCAGCGCGTAGTCGCTGTAACGCTCCCACTGCAGCACGATGCCCACGCCGAGCGGAAAGATCAGCAGGCTGATATGACGGATCAGGGCGCCGGAGGCGTCCGCCACCCGGTCGCTGTAGGGAACGCTGAACATCAGCGCCAGCAGAAGCAGCACCATGCCCACCACCGGGGCGGGCAGCGGCAGGCCGGTGAAATGAATCACCAGCTCACCGAGAAATTGAAACAGAAGCAGAATCAGCAGGCCGTCGACCATCGGGCGGATCTCCCAAACGCAAAGACCCGCGCCGAAGGTGCGGAGAAGGCGGCTCGCTCAGCCCCGGCGCGGGCGCAGCAATTGTATCAGAGCCACCACCAGCACGCCCCCGAACACCACCAGCGACCAGCCGGGAATGGTCAGGCCGAGGAAACGCCAGCTGATTTCGGCGCATTCGCCGGAGCCGGACAGCACCTGGGTGAGCACGTCGGTGAGCGGGAAGGCGTCCAGCATGTAATCCAGATTGGGGCCGCAGGCGGGCACCTCGTCGGCGGGCAGGCTTTGCAGCCACAGGTGGCGCAGGGCGATGCCGGCGCCGGCCAGGGTGGCGATGGCGGTCAGCAGCGCGTAGATACGCACGCCGACGCCGCGCGGGCCGTGCAGGGTGGCGACCAGCAGTACCGCCGCCACCACCATCAGCGCAATGCGCTGAAAGATGCACAGCGGGCAGGGTTCCAGGCCTTCGACATGCTGCATGTAAAGCGCGCCGGCAAGCGCCGCCAGGCAGCCAAGCAGGGTGAGTCCGTTAAGCGCACGGGGGCTGGGAAGAAGGGACGACATGGTTGTTTTTCCTTGTTTGAATCCGGCAAGCGTCAACGCACCCTAAGCAAAACCCCGCCGCCGGACAAGCGGCCCGGCGGCGGGGTTCTGGGGGCTCCGTTACCTTCAGACGCTGCGCGAGGCGGCGGGTTCCCGGTGATGATGCCAGGCGGCGGCGCCGGCGTCCCAACCTTGCACCCACCATTCCTCCAGCGCCTCGTCCTGGTAAGGACACTGGTCCACGCGACCGCCGGCCATGCCCCACATGCAGCCGCGGTTGTAGGCTTTCTCGAACGGGTCGGATGTCGGATCAAACATAACTATCCCTCCTTCAACGGGGGCAGACTAGCACCGCCGGGGATAGCCGCTAGTACCATTGATGTACAAAAAACGACCATTCGTCAGAATATAGGCTTAGCCGCGGAAATAGGCCTCCAGGTACGCCTCGAACGGCATCTCCGCTTCCGCTTCCGCCGCCTGTTGCTCCGCCAGGCTGTCTTCGGCGAGGCGCCGCCACTCGGCTTCCAGGTTGGTGTCCAGCGGCCGCGAACGGAAGTGATCCCGGTGCGCCAGGGCCTGGTTCATGGCGAAGCCGAAAAAGCTCTGCTGCCGGCTTTCCAGCTTGTCGAGAATGCGCCCGGACGGGGTGGCGTCGGGCTCTAGCAGCTTCTCGCGCTGCTGCTCCAGGGCGTCCCGGTAGAGCCGGCCGTGCTGGCCGTCATGGCCGTGGCAGCGGTCGAACAGCTCGGCGATGGGCAGCATCTGGTCGAGCTTTTCCAGCCCCCAGTTACGCAGCGAGACCGACTTGCCCCAGTTGTTCAGCTGCACGCCGGTGTTGCGGCCGTCGTAGACCACCCGGCGCAGGTTCTCCTTGCTGGCGTCCAGGTCGCAGTGTTCCAGGCGCGGCGATTCGCGCAGCAGGCAGTAGGTGGCGAACAGGTCCAGGAACCGGATTTCCTGCTGATTGATGCCCACCGGCTCGAACGGGTTGAGGTCCAGGGCGCGGATCTCGATGTATTCCACGCCGCGCCGCTGCAGCGCCAGGGTGGGGCGCTCGCCGCTGTTGATGGTGCGTTTCGGGCGGATCGACGAGTAGTACTCGTTCTCGATCTGCAGGATGTTGGCGTTGAGCTGCTGGTAGCGGCCCTGCGCGTCGCGCACGCCCAGCTTCTGATACACCGGGTCCGGCGTCTTCATGGCGTGGGTCAGGGTGCGGACATAGTCGTCCAGATTGTTGTAGCTGATCGCCAGCGACGACTGGGCGTTGTTCTGGTAGCCCAGGTCGCTCATCCGCAGGCTGGTGGCGTTGGGCCGGTAGAGGCTGTGGTCGAAGCGCTCCAGCAGCTGGTGTTCGCGGCCGGCCAGGAACGACGAGCACAGCGCCGGCGAGGCGCCGAACAGATACACCAGCAGCCAGGAATAGCGCTGGAAGTTTCGGGTCAGGTCGAAATAGCGCTGCGAGATATAGTCCCGCAGCGGGGCCTCGCTGCCCTCCAGCTCGCGGTTGATGCGCCAGAACTCATCCGGGAACGAGAAGTTGTAGTGGATCCCGGCGATGGTCTGCATCTTGCGCCCGTACCGGTGGCCCAGGCCGATGCGGTAGATGTGCTTCATGCGGCCCACGTTGGAGCTGCCGTATTCCGCCACCGGCACGTCGTTGTCGTTGGCGATCATGCAGGGCATGGAGTTCACCCACAGCAGTTCGTCGTCGATGTGCCGGTAGGCGTAGCGGTGCAGATTCTCAAGAAACTCGATCGGCTGCTGCAGGTCGGTGCTGGGCGGGGTGATGAATTCCAGCAGCGATTCGGAATAGTCCGTGGTGATATACGGATGGGTCAGCGCCGAGCCCAGCTCCCGGGGGTGCGGAGTGTGCGCGAGCAGGCCCTGGTCGGTGATCCGCAGGCTTTCCTTCTCGATGCCACGGCGAATGTGAGCCAGGGTGGCGGCGGCTTCGGAATCCAGCAGTGCCTGGATTCGCTGGCTGAGCGTATCGGTCATGGGCCTATCCGACAGGGAGGTTGATCGCGCGGCCTGCCAGTATGGCAGGCCCGGGGCCGGTTAACATCAGGGTCAGCCGCGCTTGTTCTTGTCTTCGAACGCCTTCGCGAAGGCCGCGCCCAGGGCGCCCTGCGCCGCCGGTTTCTGGCCGCCGCCCGACTGGCCGCGACCGCCGCCCTTGGGCTTGCCGCCCCGGCCACGGGGGCGGCCGGCGGGGGCGTCGGCGCTTTTCGGCTGGTCCTGGTGGCGTTCGTCCAGGCGCATGGTCAGGCTGATGCGCTTGCGGGGCAGGTCCACCTCCATCACCTTGACCTTGACGATGTCGCCGGGCTTGACCACGTCGTGGGGGTCTTCCACGAACTTGTCGGCCAGGGCGGAGACATGAACCAGGCCGTCCTGGTGCACGCCCACGTCCACGAAGGCACCGAAGTTGGTGACGTTGGTCACCGAACCTTCTAGCAGCATGCCTGGCTTCAGGTCGTTCAGCGTCTCCACGCCTTCCTTGAACTCCGCCGCCTTGAATTCCGGGCGCGGGTCGCGGCCGGGCTTTTCCAGCTCGCTGAGAATGTCGGTGACGGTGGGCAGGCCGAACACGTCGTCGGTGAAGTCCCCGGCGTTCACTTTCTTCAGGAAGGGCGCGTCGCCGATCAGGTCTTTGAGCGGCCGGCCGTGTTTTTCCGCGATGCGCTCCACCAGCGGGTAGGCTTCCGGGTGCACTGAAGAAGCGTCCAGCGGGTTGGCGCCGCCCATGATGCGCAGGAAGCCGGCGGCCTGCTCGAAGGTTTTCTCGCCCAGGCGCGGCACCTGCTTGAGCGCGCCGCGATCACTGAAGGCGCCGTTCTTCTCGCGGAAGGTAACGATGTTGCCGGCGATGGTGGTGTTGAGGCCGGCGATGCGCGCCAGCAGCGGCGCGCTGGCGGTGTTCACGTCCACGCCCACGGCGTTCACGCAGTCCTCCACCACCGCGTCCAGGGAGCGCGACATCTTCACCTGGCTGACGTCGTGCTGGTACTGGCCCACGCCGATCGACTTCGGATCGATCTTCACCAGCTCCGCCAGCGGGTCCTGCAAACGCCGGGCGATGGACACCGCGCCCCGGAACGACACGTCCAGGTCGGGGAACTCCCGCGCCGCCATTTCCGACGCGGAGTACACCGAGGCGCCCGCTTCGGACACCATGATTTTCTGGATATTACGGTCGCTGAGTTGCTTGACCACCTCGCCGGCCAGCTTGTCGGTCTCGCGGCTGGCGGTGCCGTTGCCGATGGCGATCAACGACACATCGTGCTTGGCGCAGAGTTTGGCCAGCGTCGCCAGGGACTGATCCCACTGCTTCTTGGGCTGGTGCGGGAAAATGGTGGTGTGTTCCAGCAGCTTGCCGGTGGGGTCCACCACCACCACCTTGACGCCGGTGCGCAGGCCCGGGTCCAGGCCCATGGTGGCCTTGGGGCCGGCGGGCGACGCCATCAGCAGGCTTTTCAGGTTGCGCGCGAACACCTGGATCGCTTCTTCCTCGGCCATTTCGCGCACGCGGCCGAGCAGCTCGGTTTCCAGGTGGGTGTTGAGTTTGATCTTCCAGGTCCAGCGCATCACCTCGCCGAGCCAGTCGTCGGCGGCGCGGCCTTCGTGACGCCAGCCCGCCACCTCGGTGACCATCGCTTCGCAGGGGTGGGGCTGGGCGCTTTCCAGCTCCTCGGGCAGCACCATGGAGACGTGCAGCACGCCCTCGTTGCGGCCCCGGAACAGCGCCAGCGCGCGGTGGCTGGGAATGTTCTTGAGCGCTTCCTGGTGTTCGAAGTAGTCGCGGAACTTGGCGCCCTCTTCTTCCTTGCCGTCGGCCAGCTTCGCCTGCACTTGGGCCTTTTCCCACAGGAAGGTGCGCAGCCGGGTGAGCAGCTCGGCGTTTTCCGCGAAGCGCTCCATCAGAATCTGCTTGGCGCCGTCCAGGGCGTCCTTGGCGGTGGCGATCTTGTGCTCTTCGTTCAGGTAGCCGGCGGCGGTCTGCTCCGGATCCTGGCCGGGATCGTCCAGCAGCGCGTCGGCGAGCGGTTCCAGGCCGGCCTCGCGGGCGATCTGCGCGCGGGTGCGGCGCTTGGGCTTGTACGGCAGGTAGAGGTCTTCCAGGCGGGTTTTGGTGTCCGCTTCCTGGATCGCCTTTTCCAGTTCCGGGGTCAGTTTTTCCTGTTCGGCGATGCTTTTGAGGATGGTCTCGCGGCGCTCTTCAAGCTCGCGCAGATAGCGCAGCCGCTCTTCCAGTGTACGCAACTGGGTATCGTCCAGACCGCCGGTCACCTCCTTACGGTAGCGGGCGATGAACGGCACCGTGGCGCCTTCGTCCAGCAGGGCCACGGTGGCCGCCACCTGCCGGGGCTGGGCGTTGATTTCCTGGGCGATCAGTTGTTCGATGCTTTGCATGGAAGAGTCCTGGCTTGCACGGCGGCGCGCGCGGTATGGCGCCGCTTTATAACGAAACGACCGGAATCATAGGGAATGACTCCGGCCGTTCATAGATTGACGTGACGGGGCGGGCTATGGTTGCTGCGGGGAGCGCCGGGCTTCAGCCCAGCACGCGCTTGATCATCGCCGCCAGTTCCGGCTCCTGGGCCGGCTTGACGATGTAGCCGGCGGCGCCCTGGCGCTCACCCCAGACTTTGTCGGTTTCCTGGTCCTTGGTGGTGACCAGAATCACCGGAATCCCGCCCAGCTCGGCGTCCTTATTGATCTTGCGGGTGGCCTGGAAGCCGTTCAGCTCCGGCATCACCACGTCCATCAGGATCAGGTCCGGCTTCTGCGCACGGGCCTGTTCGATGCCCTCCAGGCCGTTGCTGGCGGTGATTGCCTCGTGCCCCTGATTTTCCACCATCTTGACCAGGTTGGTCAGTTGCGTGGGTGAGTCGTCCACCACGAGAATCTTGGCCATCTTTGTCTCCTTCGGAACCCATCGGCGGGCGCATGATAGCAGGCCCGGGGGCAAAGGTAAGCCGATCCGTTCCGCCACCAAGCGCCGCATGGCGTCACCGGTTCGCGGCGGCCGGTAATCTTTCTATACAATCCAGATTTGCCTGCCGGACGCGCGGCGGGTACACCGGGCCTCCGGGATCCATTCCCGTAGTCCTTTCGGCGAGGAGCACCATGAGCGAACAAGTGGAAAAGATTCTGGTGGTGGACGATGACGCCCGCCTGCGCGGTCTTCTGCAACGGTTCCTGGAAGAGCAGGGCTACGCCGTCAAGGCGGTGGCCGACGCCGACCAGATGGACCGGGCGCTGTCCCGCGAGATCTATTCGCTGATGGTGCTGGACCTGATGCTGCCCGGCGAGGACGGCCTGTCGATCTGCCGTCGCCTGCGCGACGACGACAACCGCCTGCCGATCATCATGCTCACCGCCAAGGGCGACGACGCGGAACGCATCGAGGGCCTGGACGCCGGCGCCGACGACTACCTACCCAAGCCGTTCAACCCCAAGGAGCTCAGCGCCCGCATTCGCGCCGTGCTGCGCCGCCATGTGCGGGAAGTGCCCGGCGCCCCCAGCAAGGACGAATCCGTGGTGCGTTTCGGCCCCTGGAGCCTGGACCTGGGCAACCGCACCCTGGCCCGCGAGGGCGAGCCGCAGCCGCTCACCACCGGCGAGTTCGCGGTGCTCAAGGCGCTGGTGCAGAACGAGCGGGAACCGCTCACCCGCGACAAGCTGATGAGCCTGGCCCGGGGCCGCGAATGGTCCGCCATGGAACGCTCCATCGACGTGCAGGTGTCGCGCCTGCGCCGCCTGCTCGAGGACGACCCGTCCAAACCGCGCTATATCCAGACCGTCTGGGGCGTGGGCTATGTGTTCGTGCCGGACTGAACGCCGGCGGGTAGAATCCCTCCATGCCCAACTTCCTGCCCAAAAGCTCGTTCGCCCGCTCGGCGCTGATCATCGGTCTGGTGATCGGCCTCAGCCAGGGCATCACCCTGTGGTTTTTTGCCCGCAACGCCTATCTGCCGGGCATCCGGGAATACGCCCGCCTGACCGCCCTGCAGGCGGAGCTGGTGTTCCAGAGCGAGGGCGACGCCAGCCTGTCTCGGCAGCTGGGCGAGACCACCGGCATTAACGCCGGCACGCCGCCGGAACTGCGCCGCCCGGAAAGCCTGATTCTGTCGCGCCCGGTGGTGGAGCGGTTCCGCGACGAAGTCTCCGAGCTGCTCGGCGAGGCCGCCACCGTGCGCCTGGAAGACGAGCGCCAGCCGGTGCTGTGGGTCACCGCGCCGTCGTTCGGCGACCGCTGGTTGCGGGTGCCGATGGCTTTCTTCCGCGACTACGACCGCTACCTGCTGCTGGGCTGGGGTGTGACGGTGCCGCTGCTGGCGGTGATCGGCGGTCTGCTGATCGCGCGCAGCCTCAACCGGCCGCTGCGGCGGCTGGCGCGGGTGGCGCTCAAGGTGGGGCGCGGTGAAGCGGTGCCGGTGCTCGACGACAGCCTCGGCCCCACCGAGATCCAGGCGGTGAACCGCGCCTTCAACCGCATGACCAGCCAGCTTCAGCAGTCCCAGCGCGACCGCGCCCTGCTGCTGGCGGGGGTGTCCCACGATCTGCGCACGCCGCTGACCCGGCTGCGGCTGTCGGCGGAATTCCTCAACGACGAGGAGATGTCCCAGGGCATCATCGCCGACATCGAGGACATGGACGCGATTCTCGATCAGTTCATTTCGTTTATCCGCGACGGCGCCGACGAGCAGCCCGACTACGAAAACCTCAATGACCTGATCGACGAGGTGGCCGCCAAGTACCCCGGGGAGCAGCTGCGCATCCGGCAAAAAGACCTGCCGCGGCTGATGCTCAAGCGGCTCACCGTCAAGCGCATGCTTTCCAACCTGATCACCAACGCGCTCAAGTACGGCGCCGCGCCGGTGGAGATCGACACCGCCCTGGACGACAACGCCCTGGTGCTGGTGGTGCGCGACCACGGCAAGGGCGTGCGCGAGGAGGACATTCCCTTGCTGCTGCAGCCGTTCTCCCGGGGCGAGAAGGCGCGCACCCTGAGCGGCAGTGGTCTGGGGCTGGCCATCGTCAAGCGCATCGTCGACATGCACCACGGTGAGATGGCATTGGACAACCACCCCCACGGCGGCCTGCGGGTGACCATCCGCTTCCCGCTCACCGGGCAGCTGGTGCAGCCGGAGACGCTCTCCGCCGGGGTGCGCTAGCTCAGTCCGGACATTCCGCCGGCGCCGGCTCCAGGGCACGGCCGGCGAAGAAGATCAGCAGACCGCCGGCGGCCAGCGCCGCCCCCACCAGACCGCTGCTGGACCAGGGCACGCCCTGGGCGATCACCACGCCGGCCAGCCAGGCGCCCAGCGCATTGGCCATGTTGAAGGCGGCGTGGTTGAGCGACGCGGCCATGGTCTGGGCGTTGCCGGCCACGTCCATCAGCCGGGTCTGAATGGTCGGGCCCAGGGCCATGCTGGTGCCCACCAGGGCGACGAACAGCAGCCCCGTCCACACCTGGTTGGCGGCCACGAAAAACAGCGTCTGCACCACCAGACACCAGATCAGAATCAGCGGAATCGCCTTGAGCAGGTTCCAGTCCGCCACCCGCGCGCCCACCAGGGTGCCGATGATGGTGCCCACGCCGAAGATCGCCAGCACCACCGGCCCCAGGGATTCCGCCATGCCGGCCTGCTGGGTAAGCGTCGGCATCACGTAGCTGAACACCGCGAACATGCCGCCGAAACCGATGCTGGCGATGCCCAGGGTGAACAGCACCTGCTGGTTGACCAGCGCGCCCAGCTCGCGCAGCGGGCTGGCGTCCGGGTCGCGGGGCACGAAGGGTACGAACAGACGCACCATCAGCGCGGTGGCGAGGGCGATGCCGCCCACGGCGGCGAACGCCACCGGCCAGCCGAACTGGTTGCCGGCCCAGGTGCCCAGCGGCGCGCCAAGCAGGATCGCCACGGTCAGCCCCATCATCACCCGGGCCACCGCCCGGGCACGCTGATCGGACGGCACCGCGGCGGCGGCCACCAGCGCCGCCACGCCGAAATAGGCGCCGTGGGGCAGCCCGGCGATAAAGCGCAGGCCGACGAACGACCAGAACCCGGGCGCCAGCGCACTGGCCAGATTGCCCAGCGCGAACACCAGCATCAGACCGATCAGCAGTTGCCGTTTCGGCACCTTCGCCGCCAGCGCGGAAATCAACGGGGCACCCACCACCACGCCCAGGGCGTAGCTGCTGATCGCGTAGCCGACCTGCTGCGGCGACACCGAAAGGTCGCCGGCGATGCGGTTCATCAACCCCATGATCACAAATTCGGTGGTGCCGATGGCGAAGCCGCCCAGCGCCAGGGCGAGCTCGGCAAGACGGGGGTGTGAGGCGACCGGCCGGGTGGCGGAAACGGACATGCGCGGGCTCCGGATGGGTGGAAAGCCGCGCATTGTCGCAAAGCGGGGTGAACAAACGAAGTCGGTTTTGTCTATCGGTGAAACAGCCCGCCGCGACCCGTGGTCACGGCGGGGCAGGGCTATTGCAGGGCGTCCGCCGGCACCAGCGGGATGTTCACCCGCGACGGCATCGCCGGGGTGCTATACACGGTGAGCAGGCCGAGCAGCCCCTGCAGCAGGTCCGGCAGCGGGCTCAGGCCGTGGGGCAGGTCGCTGGCGCCGACGCTGATGCGCAGCCGGTGGCCGGCGGGGATCACGGCGCTGGTGGGGAACACCTCCACGTCGGCGCGGAACGGCTGCAGCGGCCCCACCGGTTGTTGCGATTCGGCGGTGAACGGGTGCCAGGGTTGTACCAGCTTGCCGTTCATAAAGCGCGAGCGGGTGGCGTCGAAATCACTCATCGAGGCCATCTGGATGCCGTTGCTCAGCTCCCGGGACAGGCCGTTGGGGTCCACCACGCTGACCCGCACCACCACGTTGCTGTCCAGCGCCGTGGTGGAGGCCCAGATCTGCCCGCCGATGGGGCCGTTGATGGCCATGTCCTCTTCCATGGGCTCGCTGGTGTAGACCGCTTCCAGCAGCTCGGTGACGTTGTTCTGCGCCTGGCACGGCGGCGTGATCAGGCCCAGCACGCCGGCGGTCCACTGGCTGGCGCTGGCCGAGCACAGGCCGTTCACCGGGGTTTGCAGCAGCGAGGTGCGGCTGTCACCGGTGGGCGCCTCGCGGCGGATCTCGCCGAACAGCGGCAGGCCCGGTTTGCCGTGCAGATAGAACACCTCGGCGCGCGCTTGCGGGTGGGGCCAGTCCTCGGCGGTGACGTAGCGCTCCGCGCCGGTGTAGTACTGGGTCACCGGCGGGTAGTCGCCGGCGCCGGTGTCCATGCCTTTCAGGTACTGGTCGAACCAGGCCAGGCGGATGTTGGCCAGGGCGGGCACGCCGTCGGCGGGCAGGCCGGCGCCGGAGGAGCCGTCCAGATGTTCCCAGGGGCCGATCAGCAGCTTGCTGGTGGTGCCGTTGTTCTTGAGGCCTTCGTAGATCAGCGGTTCGCCGCGCTGGAAGATGTCGCGCAGGCCGCCGACCACGAAGGTGGGCGCGGTGATCTTGTCGATCTGCTCCAGCGGCGAGCGCTGGCGCCAGAAGTCGTTGTCGTACTTGTTGTCGTCGCCGATCAGGGCGCCGCCCACCACCGGCACCGGGAACTCGGTGAGGGTGCCGGTGAGATGATCCAGCAGGGTGTTCAGGTAGTAACCGGGCTCGTCGTTCTCCAGCCCCACCGGCGTGGGAATGATGCCCAGGCCGGTGACCAGCGCCACCCACAGCGGGATAAAGCCGGCGTTGATCTGGCCGCCGCTGAACACGATGTCCCGGTAGGCGTCGCCCATCGGCACGATGGCGAACACGGCGTCCACGCCGTCCGGGCGCTGGGCGCCGGCCAGCAGCCCGGTGATGCCCATGTAGGAGGCGCCGTTCATGCCGATGGTGCCGTTGCTCCAGGGCTGGTCGTCGATGTAGTCGAGCAGCTCGCCGATGTCCTGATGGTCCACCTCGCTGAACGCCTGCCAAGTGCCCTCGGAGGCGCCGGTGCCGCGCATATCGACAATGATGTAGGCGTAGCCGCGCTTGACCAGATAGGGGTCGGCGGCGCCGATGGCGCCCAGGAACTGGTTGTAGCCGGTGAAGGTGGCCACCACCGGGAAGGGACCGTCGGCGGGCTCGCCGTTTTCGCCGGCGGGCAGCGTCACCGTGACCGACAGCCGGATGCCGTCGCGCAGGGTGATCAACTGCTGGGGCAGGTCCACCGTGCCGGGGTATTCCTCGGGGCGCTCATAGGGCGCGTCCCAGGTCAGGTTCACCGGCTCGGGCTGCGGGTCCGGTTCGGGCTCCGGCGCCGGCGGTGTGGTCGGCGCCGGTGCCTCCGGGTCGCCGGCGTTCGCTGTTTGCGGGCCCGGTCCGGCGCTGTCGCTGCCGCCACCGCCGCAACCGGCGAGCGCGAAGAGGGTCAGGAAAAACAGAACGGGCAGCGGAAGGTGCTGCCCCGCGTGGCGAAGAAGAAGCATGCTGGTGTCCCCTGGCATTATTGGATTAATGGGGAAGCCGACCGGCCTGGGCTAGTCAGTTGTTTGTCTATGCAAGGTTACCCAGTGGCGGCGCCGGTCACTGTTGGCACGATGGTGCGAATCGGTGACGAAGCTTGGGTTTATGTGGCGCTGTGTAACAGCGGGATCACTGGTATGCTGCTTCGCCACCCGTTTCCGCTTTGCCGACAGGAGAAATCCGATGACCGACGACCACGCTTCCGATCCCCGCCGCCGTTATTCCGCCCCGGTCGTGGACGGCGTGGGCAAGGCACCCAGCCGCTCCATGCTGCGCGCCACCGGTTTCACCGACGAGGATTTCACCAAGCCGCAGGTGGGCATCGCGTCCACCTGGAGCCGGGTGACGCCGTGCAACATGCACATCAACACCCTGGCGGACGAAGCCGGCCGGGGCGCCGACGCCGCCGGCGGCAAGAGCGTGATCTTCAACACCATCACCGTGTCCGACGGCATCGCCAACGGCACCGAGGGCATGAAGTACTCGCTGGTGTCCCGGGAAGTGATTGCCGATTCCATCGAGACCGTGGCCGGCTGCGAGGGCTTCGACGGCCTGGTGGCCATCGGCGGCTGCGACAAGAACATGCCCGGCTGCCTGATGGGGCTGGCGCGGCTCAACCGGCCGTCGGTGTTCGTCTACGGCGGCACCATCAAACCGGGCAAGAACCACACCGACCTGATCTCCGTGTTCGAGGCGGTGGGCGCCCACGCCAAGGGCGACAAGTCACTGATCGAAGTGAAACAGGTGGAGGAAGAGGCGATCCCCGGCGCCGGCTCCTGCGGCGGCATGTACACCGCCAACACCATGGCCAGCGCCATCGAGGCCCTGGGCATGAGCCTGCCGGGCAGCTCCGCCCAGAACGCCGAGGACAACGACAAGCTGGAAGACTGCCGCGCCGCCGGCGAGGCGGTGCTCAAGCTGCTCGATCGGGACATCAAACCCCGCGACATCCTCACCCGCGAGGCGTTCGAGAACGCCATCACCGTGGTGATCGCCCTGGGCGGCTCCACCAACGCGGTGCTGCACCTGATCGCCATGGCGCACACCGTGGACGTGGCGCTGTCCCTGGAGGACTTCACCCGCATCGGCAAGAGGGTGCCGGTGCTGGCGGACCTGCGCCCCAGCGGCCACTACATGATGAGCGAGCTGGTCGCCATCGGCGGCATCCAGCCGCTGATGAAAACCTTGCTCGACGCCGGCCTGCTGCACGGTGATTGCCTCACCGTCACCGGCAAGACCCTGGCGGAAAACCTGGAAAACGTGGCGCCCTACCCGGAAGAGCAGGACATCATCCACGCCCTGGACCAGCCGATCAAAAAGGACAGCCACCTGCGCATCCTCTACGGCAACCTGGCGCCCACCGGCGCGGTGGCCAAGATCACCGGCAAGGAAGGCACCTACTTCAAGGGCAACGCGCGGGTGTTTCACTCCGAGGAAGAAGCCACCGACCGCATCATGGACGGCACCGTCACCGCCGGCGACGTGCTGGTGATCCGCTATGAAGGGCCCAAGGGCGGACCGGGCATGCGCGAAATGCTCACCCCCACCTCGGCGATCATGGGCCGTGGCCTGGGCCAGGACGTGGCGCTGATCACCGACGGCCGTTTTTCCGGCGGCAGCCACGGTTTCGTGGTCGGCCACCTGACCCCGGAAGCCCAGGAGGGCGGCCCCATCGCCCTGGTGGAGACCGGCGACGAAATCATCATCGACGCCGAGGCCAACACCATCACCCTGAACGTGGAGGAGGCGGAACTGGAACGCCGCCGCGCCGCCTGGACCGCGCCGCCGCCGCGCTACACCCGGGGCGTGCTGGCCAAGTACGCGAAAACCGTCAGCTCCGCCTCCCTGGGGGCGATCACCGACGGCGACTGATCACGTCGCCGCCGGCGAGCCCGCGGGCGGGCTATTCCGGCTCGCGCCGGAAGCCCACGCTGAAACGGTTCCAGACGTTGATCATCGCGATCACGTAGGTCAGGTCGGTGCGCTCTTTCTCGGTGAAGTGGGTGGCGAGCCGGTCGTACTCGCGGCTGTCGTCCATGGGCTCGCTGAGGCGCGTGAGCCGTTCCGTCCAGGCCAGGGCGGCGCGCTCACGCTCGCTGAACCACGGCGCCTCGCGCCAACCGGCCAGGGTGTCCAGAACCTCGTCCGGCACCCCGACCTTGCGGGCGTCGCCGGCGTGCATGTGCATGCAGAACGCGCAGCCGTTGATCTGCGAGGCGCGCTGCTGCACCAGGTGCAGGAGACGGGGTTCCAGGCCGCTGGCGTCGTACACCTTCTGGCAGCCGAACAGATGCTTCATGGTATCCGGTGACGCCTTGTAGAAGTCGAATCGCGCTTTCATCACGAACTCCTTTATGTCTTGCGGGTTATCGAGGGTCGTCGAGAAACGGAACACGCTCAGGTTAGAATCCGATTGGTTCGCGAATAAGATCCAATTTCGCGTATTTCACGGGACCAATCAGCGAGGGCCCGGTCCGTGCAAATTCACCTTTCCCTGGACGGGGCCGGCGGCCTCGGCCAGCGGCTTTACGAGAGCCTGCGCCGGGCGCTGATCGACGGTCAGGTGCCGCCCGGCGAACGGCTGCCGTCCAGCCGTGTGCTGGCGGCGGAGCTGGGGGTGTCCCGGCGGCTGGTGGTGGAGGCCTACGAGCGGCTGGTGGCGGAAGGGTTTCTCGGTGGTGCTCCCGGCCGCGGCACCTTCGTGTTGCGGGTGCCGCCGCCACTGCCCCGGGAAGCCGAGAGGCCCGGTCCGGGCCCCGGTGCCCACTGGCGCCCGTTGCCGGACTGGGGCGGCCGGCGGGCGCCGGGCCGGCACAACTTTCCCGGCGGCGTCACCGACCGGGCGCTGCTGCCCTGGGCGGCCTGGCGCCGGGCCATGATGGCGGCCCTGCGCGAAGCGTCCCGGGACATCGGCCTGTACGGCGACCCGCGCGGCGAAGCGTCGTTGCGCCTGGCCATCGCCCGTTACCTGGGCTACAGCCGGGGGCTGGCCTGCGACGGGGAGTCCCTGTTGATCACCCAGGGCGCCCAGCAGGGCCTGGATTTGCTGGCCCGGGTGCGGGTGGCCCCCGGGGACACGGTGGCCGTGGAGGAGCCGGGCTACCCGCCGGCGCGGGCGGTGTTCGAGGCCCGTGGCGCCCGGGTGGTGCCGGTGCCGGTGGACGACCAGGGGCTGCGCGTTGAGCGCTTGCCGGAGGCCGCCAGTCTGGTCTACGTGACCCCGTCCCATCAGTTCCCGCTGGGCATGCCCATGAGCCTGGAGCGGCGCCTGGCGTTGCTGGCGTTCGCCCGCCGCCACGGCGCCCTGTTGGTGGAGGACGATTACGACGGTGAATTCCGCTTCGAGGCGCGCCCTCTGGACGCACTGAAAAGCCTGGACCGGGAGGGGCACGTGGCCTACCTGGGGTCGTTTTCCAAGGTGCTGCACGCGGACCTGCGGCTGGGCTACCTGGTGATGCCGCCGGGGCTGGCCACGGCGTTGTTGCAGGCCCGGACCTTCAGTGACGGCTACCCGCCCCTGGTCACCCAGCGGGCGCTGGCCAGGCTGATGATCGACGGTGATTTTGCCCGCCACCTGCGACGCATGCAGCGGCTCTACACGGCCCGGCGCACCCGGCTGGGCGACGCCCTGGCGGCGCATCCGGCGCTGTGGACACCACTGCCCCAGGTGGCGGGCATCCATGTGGCGTTGCGTCTGAGGTCGCCGGTGGCGGACCTGCCGGCGCGGCTGGCGGACGCCGACATCCGCGCCAACCCGCTGGCGTCGTTCTACGCTGGCGAGGCCTCCCAGGACGGGGTGCTGCTGGGGTTCGGTGTGATCGACGGCGAGGCCATCGACCGGGGCGTCGCCGCCCTGGCCGAGGCGATCACCCGCTGAGTGCGTTTGCCTATTGCTTGGAGGCCCAGATCGCCAGCTTGTGCTGCATGGACTGCTGCGACACCTGATCCTCCGGCAGCGGCTGGATCAGGTTGTCGTGCACCAGCAGCCGGTAGATGTATTCCACTTTTTCGGCGGCGGAATCGGTGGGTTCGAATTCCACCACGCCGCGCTTCTCGCCGTACTCCATGCCCAGCGCGATGGCTTTCTTGACCAGTTCCTTCTCGTTCTTGAGTTTCTTCATGACGGTGGCTCCACACGCAGCAACTTGCCGTCCGGGGCATCGGTGAGCAGGTAGAGATGCCCATCGGGGCCCTGCCGCACATCGCGGATGCGCGCCCCCCGCTCCTGCAGATAACGGGTTTCACTGGTCGTTTCGGTACCGTCGAACGCCACCCGGTTGAGGTGGGTGAGCTTCAAGGCGCCGGACAGCACGTCGCCCTGCCAGTCAGGGTAGCGGTCGCTGGTTACGATGACCATGCCCGAGGGCGCGATGGAGGGCACCCAGTAGTGCAAGGGCTGGGCGTAGCCCTCTTTCTTTTCCTGGCCGATGTCCGGGCCGTAGTACTCGTTGCCGTAGGTGATCACCGGCCAGCCGTAGTTGACGCCGGCCTCCACCACGTTGATTTCATCGCCGCCGCGCGGGCCGTGCTCGTTGAGCCAGGGCTCGCCGGTTTCCGGGTGCAGGGCCATCCCCTGGGGGTTGCGGTGGCCCCAGCTCCAGATCGCGGTTTTGGCACCGTCCTGCCCCACCAGCGGGTTGTCGGCGGGCACGCTGCCGTCGTCATTGACGCGGATCACGCTGCCGCCGTGGCCACCGGTGTCCTGGGCGCGCTCGCGCTGGCCCCGATCGCCCACGGTGATGAACAGATAGCCGTCGTTGTCGAACAGGATGCGGCCGCCGAAGTGCTTGGCGGTGTCGGTGCAGGCGTCGGCGATGAACACGTCCTGGAACTGCTTCAGCTCACCGTCGGCGTAGAGGCCATGGCCCACGGCGGTGGTGGCGCCGCCGTCGCAGGCCTTGGCGTAGCTGATATAGAGACGCCGGTTATCGGCGAAGTGGGGGTGCGGCACGACATCGAACAGGCCGCCCTGGCCCTTGGCCACCACCTCGGGCACCCCGGTTACCGGGGCGTCGCGCAGCTCACCGTCAACCACGCGGCGCAGGTCGCCGCTGCGCTCGCTGATCAGCCATTCGTCGGTGCCGGGCACGAAGGCCAGCGACCAGGGGTGGTTCAGACCTTCCACCAGGGTGGTGGCGTTGACGGAGGGGTCGTCGTCCGGCTCGATCGGGCCTTTGGCGTCCGCGCAGGCGGACACCAGCAGCGCGCCGACCAGCGGCAAATAACGGGACAATACGGAGGCGGGCGTGGGTCCAATCATGATCTCGGGTCTCACCGGCGAATGAATGACACCAGTGAGCATGCCATGACGACATCGGACCGTGAAGGAAGGCGCCCGCCGTCCGCGTGCTTATTTGCCGCCGCGGGCGTACTTGAGGAACTTCTCCATGGCCAGATCCCGCTCGGCGGCCACGCTTTTGGCGCTGTCGCGCTCGTTGAGGCGCGCCAGGAGCTCGGCGCTGCCCGGCGCCTCCGCCAGCAGATCAATGCCGAACAGCTTGCCGGCCACCGCTTTGGCCAGGTCCGCGCTGTACAGGAAGAACACATCCGCGGCGGTCAGCCGGTCGCCGGCCAGGAACGGCTGCCAGCCTGCCTTGCGGGCCAGGGCACGGATGCCTTTGAGCAGGGCCTCGCGGGTCTGTTCCTTGGTTTCGTCACTCACCTGGCCGCCGAAAAAGACCTCCGGATAGCAGCGCCGGGCGGGCAGTTCCAGGTACAACTCGATGTGTTTGACGAGCTGCTTCACCTGGGCCTTCTCCAGCGGGTCGGCCGGGTACAGCGCCGGGCCTTCGGTGGTCTCGTCCAGATATTCCAGAATCACGTTGGTTTCCGACAGGAAGACGCCGCCGGTTTCCAGCACCGGCACCTTGCCCATGGGGCTGACGCTGAGTACCGCGTCCTCCTGGCTGGGGTACAGCGTGGCCTGCTCAAACTCGAGGCCTTTTTCGCGCAGCGCGAATTTGACCATGTTCACGTAGTTGCTGGCGTCGAAGCCGTGCAATGTCAGCATTATTGTTCTCCCGAAGAACGATTCATTGGTAAGCCGGTGTTCAGAGCGCGGTGAGGCCGCCGTCCACCGCCAGCTGGTGGCCGGTGACGAACGACGAGGCGCCGGACAGCAGCCAGATCACCGCCTCCGCCACTTCATCCGCTTCGCCGACCCGGCCGAGCGGGTGCATGGCGCGGTGGAACTGGCGCTGTTTTTCTTCACTGGCGTAGCCGGCCTTCGCCGCCTGCTCAATGGCCCGCTCCATCATCGCGGTACGGATGATCCCCGGGCAGACGGTGTTCACGCGGATGCCCTGCAGGGCGTACTCGGCGGCGACACTCTTGGTCATGCCGATCACCGCGTGCTTGCTGCCGGCGTAGGCGGCGCGGCGGGGCGCGCCCACCAGGCCCGCCACCGAGGCGGTGTTGACGATGCTGCCGGTCTTGCGCGGCGCCATTACGGCGGTCTGGTGCTTCATGCACAGCCACACGCCTTTGACGTTGATGGCCATGACCCGGTCGAACAGCGCTTCGTCGACGTCGGCGACCTTGTCGTTCTCTTCTTCGATGCCGGCGTTGTTGAAGGCGCCGTCGAGCTGCCCGAAGGCGTCCACGGTGGCGGCCACCAGCGCCGCCACCTGGTCGTCGCGGCTCACGTCGGCGGCCTGGGCGCGGGCCTCGCCGCCGGCCCGGCGGATCGCGTCGGCGGTCGCCTCGGCGGCGTCCGCGTCGATGTCGGACACCATCAGACGGGCGCCGTCGCGGCCCAGTTTTTCCGCCGTGGCGCGGCCGATACCGCCACCCGCGCCGGTGATCAGCACCACTTTATCTTTTAAGGAATGATCGCCCATGTCCCCTCCCGAGATTAAAAAAATAATAGGGGAGCATACCCCACCCGGCGGTGGGCGCCGAGCCTGCCGTGCCCGGCCGGTTAACGGCCGGCGGGGTCCTCGAGCATCTGACGGTGCACCCGGACCGCCGTGCGGCTGGGGCGGATGGTGATGCCCCGCGCCTCGGTGTGGGCCCGGGTGATGGCGGCGCCGAACAGCAGAATCAGCGAGGAGTAGTAGACCCACAGCAGCAGCAACACCAGTGAGCCGGCGGCGCCGTAGGTGGACGCGGTGGCGGTGTGGGACAGATAAAAAGCGATCAGGAAGCGCCCGAGAATAAACAAAAGGGCGGTGACCAGGGCGCCGGAGAGCACGTCTTTCCAGCGCAGTACCGCGTCCGGTAGCACCTTGAAAATGGTGGCGAACAGCAGCGTCACCACCACCACCGAGACCAGGGTTTCCAGGCTTACCACCAGGCCCGCCGGGATCGGCAGCCAGTCCCGGGCGAACACCATGATCGCCTGCAGCACCACGCTCAGGAACAGCGACACCATCAGTACGAAACCGATGGACAGCACCACGGTGAGCGACATCAGGCGGCTTTTCAGCAGCGCCAGGATGGTGTTGCGCGAGGGGCGCGGCGCGATGTCCCAGACGTTATTGAGGGAGCGCTGCATCTGCGCGAACACGGTGGTGGCGCCGACCACCATGGCGCCCAGGCCGATCAGCGTGGGCAGGATGCCGCCCTGGTCGATCTGGTTGGCGGCCACGGCGGTGCGTACCGTCTCGGCGGCGTCGGGGCCGATGGTTTCCTGCAGCTGGGTCATGATCCGCGCCATGGCGGCGTCGGTGCTCATCACCAGGCCGATCACCTGCACCGCCAGGATCACCACCGGGGCGATCGAGAACAGGGTGAAAAACGCCAGCGCGCCGGCGTAGCTGACCGCGTTGGCTTCCAGCCAGAAGCCCACCGCGTTCCTGGCCACGCGGTACACATATTCGGCCGCCTGAATGAGGGGGTTAGGCAGGTTCATGGGCTCCAGTGTAGCGGTTGGGGGCGCCCCGGCCTATCGCCGCGAGGAGCTCGGTTGTTGACGTATTCCGCGCCGAGGCGGAATCTGCAAGGGCAGGTCACCGGCATCAAGGAGGAAGGCCATGACACGGAAACGCTTTCGCGCGCGGGCGCTGGTCGCGGCGCTGGCGATCTTGCCCCTGTGCGCGCCCTGGGCGGCGGTGCGCGCGGCGCCGCTGGACCCCGGCGGGGATTACGCGCTGGGGGACTGGGCCGGCACGCGCACGGACCTTGCCCGTCAGGGGGTGCGGTTTGATCTCGGCTACGTCGGCGAGATGGCCCACAACCTGAGCGGCGGGTTCCGCGAGGATGGCCGCCTCGCCTACGCGGACCAGTTCCATGCCTCGCTATCCTTGGACCTGGAACGTCTTGCCGGCGTGAACGACGCCGACTTCAAGATCACCCTGACCAACCGCAACGGTGAGAACCTGACTGGCGAACGGCTGGTGGACCCCGCCACTGGCGGCGTGTCGTCGGTGCAGGAGGTGTTCGGTCGCGGCAACGTGACGCGGCTCACCCAGCTCTGGTTTCAGCAGGGGCTGTTCGGCGGGGCGCTGGAGTACAAGCTCGGCCGCATTCCGCTCAGCGACGACTTCGCCACCCTGGAGAGCCGCTTCCAGAATTTGTATCTGGGCAGCGGCCAGCCGGGCAACCAGGCCGGCGCGGTCTGGTACAACTGGCCGGTGTCGCAGTGGGGCGGCCGGGTGAAAGTGCAGGACGGCGCCCGGCGCTATCTGCAGCTTGGCGTGTTCGATCAGAACCCGGAAAACCTGGATCCGGATCAGGCTCTGGATCTGTATCGTCACGGCAGCGAAGGGGTGATCACGCCGGTGGAGGTGGGCTGGGTCCCGGACAAGGGCCCCGGCGGCCTGCCCGGCAAGTACAAGCTCGGCGCCTACTACAGCAGCGCCGAAGCCACCGACTATGAGGACGGCGGCACCCGCGAACGTCGCTACGGCGGCTACTTCGTGGTGCAACAACAGGTGAGCGCGCCGCACGGCGACAGGCGCGGCCTGACCCTGTTCAGCCAGGGCAGCTGGCACGACCCGGACACCGCCTATGTGGCGCGCTACCTGTCCGCCGGCGCGAGCTGGCGCGGACCGTGGCAAGGGCGCCCCCGGGATGAGCTGGGTGTGGGTCTGGCCTACGCGGAAATCGGCGACGCCTACGTGGACTCGGCTACGGCGGGCAATCCGCTGGTGGCCGGCCCCGGTGCCGCCGGCTATGTGCCGCCGCAAAGCGATGAATGGAACGCCGAGCTCTATTACGGCATCCACATGACGCCCTGGCTGACCCTGCGGCCCAACCTGCAGTACCTGGTCCACCCGGGCGCCAACGACGCGGTCGATGACGCCTGGGTGGTCGGCACCACGGTGGCGCTGACGCTTTAGTCGTCCTTCAGACCGTAGGCGATGATGGCGTCGCCGGCCTTGGTGCCCAGGGAACCGTGGCCGCCGGCCACCACCAGCAGGCGCTGGCGGCCCTGGGAGTCCAGGTAGGTCATCGGCGTGGCCTGGCCCCCGGCGGGCAGGCGGTCTTCCCACAACTGCTCGCCGGTGGTGACGTCGTAGGCGCGCACGTAGTAGTCGATGGTGCCGCTCATGAACGCCACGCCGCCGGCGGTGACGATCGGGCCGCCCAGATCCGGCACGCCCATCTTGAACGGCAGCGGCAGTGGCGACTGGTCGCGCACGGTGCCGTTGCGGTGCTTCCACACCACCTCGCCGCTGCGCAGATCCAGGCCGGCCACATAGCCCCACGGCGGCTGCTGGCAGGGCAGCCCCAGCGGCGACAGGAACGGCTTCAGGGAGACCGCGTAGGGGGCGCCGTAGTTTTCGTTCAGCCCCGGTTTGCCGTCGGACACATAGTTGCTGGTGTCGTCCTGGCGCGGGATCAGCGTGGAAACGAACGCCAGATAGGCCGGCGTGGTGAACGCCACCTGGCGCTCCGGGTCCACCGCCAGCGCGCCCCAGTTGAACACGCCGAAATTGCCCGGGTAGATCAGGCTGCCCTGTTCCGACGGCGGCGTGTAGCGGCCCTGGTAGTTCAGCCGCTGGAACTGGATACGGCAGATCAGCTGATCGAACAGGGTGGCGCCCCACATGTCGCGGCCTTCCAGCGGCGGCGGGTTGAGGCTCAGCGAGGAGCTCGGCTGGGTGTCGGCCACCGGCTGGTAGCCGAGGCTCTCCGGTGCCTTGTCTTCGCTCACCGGCAGCACCGGCTCGCCGTTACGACGGTCGAGCACATAGATGTCGCCCTGCTTGGTGGGCGCCACCAGCACCGGCACGGAGCCGTCGTCGGTATCCAGGTTCATCAGACTCGGCTGAGCCGGCACGTCCATGTCCCAGAGGTCGTTGTGCACGGTCTGGAACACCCAGCGCAGCTCGCCGGTGTCGATGTCGAGGGCGACGATCGACGACGAGAACGGCGCCGACTCGGTGGTGCGGTCCTTACCCCACTGGTCGGGCACCTGGTTGCCCATGGGCAGGTAGATCAGGCCGAGCGCTTCGTCGACGCTGGACACCGACCAGGAGTTGGGCGTGCTGGCGCTGTACGTTTCGCCGGCGGCGATCGGGTCGGTCTGCTCCGGATTGCCCGGGTCCCAGTTCCACACCAGTTCGCCGGTGTCGACGTCGTAGGCGCGGATCACCCCGGACGGCTCGCGGGTGGAGACGTTGTCGTTCACCGCGCCGCCGATGATGACGTAGTCCTCGGTGACCACCGGCGGTGAGGTGGAGTAGTAGAAGCCCGCCTGCTGGTGCGGCATGTTGGCCCACAGATTCACCGAGCCGTTGTCGCCGAAGCCGGCGCAACGCTCCCCGGTTTCCGGGTCGAGGGCAATCAGGCGGGCGTCGCCGGTGGGCAGAAACAGGCGGCGCTGGCAGGTCGAGGCGGCGCTGCTGTCCCGTTCGCCGGAGGCGGCCACCGCGCTGTCCTCGCCGGGGGCGGGGGTTTCCGCCTGCTGGTGGCCGTCGAAATAGGAGAGGCCGCGGCAGGTCTGGTGCTGGCGGCTGATGTCTTTGTCGATTTCGGGATCGAATTTCCAGATCTCTTCGCCGCTGTCCGCGTCCAGGGCGATCACCCAGTGGTGCGGCGTGCACAGATAGAGGGTGTCGTCGATTTTGAGCGGGGTCACCTCGTAGGTGGTTTCCACCGGGTCGCCCTCACCGCGCAGATCCCCGGTGTGGTAGGTCCAGATCGGCTCGAGCCGGTCGGCGTTGTCCGGGGTGATCTGATTCAGGGGCGAGTAACGCTGGCCGAACCCGGTGCGACCGTAGGCGTGCCAGTCGCCGTCGGGGATGTTGCTTTGCGAGCTCTGCGCCGGCTGCGGGGCGCGGGCGGTGGGCAGTTCACCGCGCACGCCGTTGGGGTCCGGGCCGAGCACCGCCGTGAGCGCCAGGGCCCCGGCGGCGACCACCATCACCGCCACCGGCCCGGCGGCCAGCCCCCAGGGCTGACGGCCGCTGGCGTTCAGGCCGCGCGTTACCCAGGGTGTCATCAGCCACAGGCCGATGGCCACGATCACCACGCCACGGGGCATCAGGGCCCACCAGTCCAGGCCCACTTCCCACACCGACCACAGGCCGGTGCCGAGAATCAGCAACGCGTAAATCCAGAGGGCGCCGGGCCGGCGCAGCACCATCAGCGCCCCGGTGAGCAAAAAGCCCAGCCCGGCCAGCAGGTAGTACCAACTGCCGCCGAGCACCGCCAGCCAGCCGCCGCCGCCGGTCAGCGCCAGGCCGATCAAAACCAGAATCCATCCTGTGAACACCGCCATGGTCTTCTCCCTGTTGTGGCTTAGGTGCGAATCAATGCAATTTCATGCGTGGCCGGACCAGCTTGCTGAAGCGGCCCGCCGTCAGCAGCATGAGGGTGCGCGGCCAGCCGTACAACGCCGCCTGATGCATGCGGTACAGGCCCACGTACATCAGCCGGGCCAGCCAGCCTTCGACGAAGAAGTTGCCGCCTTTCAGGTTGCCCATCAGCATGCCCACGGAGCTGTAGTTGGAGAGCGACACCAGCGAGCCGTGGTCGCGGTAGCGGAACGGCTTGGGGTCGCGGTTCATGATCAGGCGCTGCAGGTTCTTGGCGGTGTGGCTGGCCATCTGCTGGGCGGCCTGGGCGCGCGGCGGGATCGGCTTGTCGTCGCCGTCCGGCTTGAGAAAGGCGCAGTCGCCGACCACGAACACCCGGTCGTTGCCCTTCGCCTGCAGGGTCGGCGACACCTCGATCTGGTTGATCTTGTTGAGCGCGAAGCCTTCCAGTTTGCCGACGAAATCCGGGGCCTTGACGCCGGCGGCCCACACCATGAGGTCGGCGCTGATGGTTTCGTCGTCCTTGGTGATCAGCGCGTCCTCGGTGGCGCGCGCCACCATGACGCCGGTGCGCACCGACACGCCGAGGCCTTCCAGGCGCTCCTGGGCGGCGGCGGACACCCGCTCGGACAAGCCCGGCAGAATGCGCGGCAGCGCTTCCACCACCGTCACCTTGAGCTGCTTGCGGTCCAGGTGTTCGTGGCCGTACAGCTTGAGCATCGCCACCGCGTGGTGGATTTCCGCCGCCAGCTCGACGCCGGTGGCGCCGCCGCCGACGATCGCCACGGACACCGGCTCGTCGCGGTAGTTGGCGTGCAGGCAGGTGTTCATGAAGCGCTCGCGGAAGCGTTCCGCCTGGGCGCGGGTGTCCATGAACAGACAGTGGTCGCGCACCCCGGGGGTGCCGAAGTCGTTGCTCTGGCTGCCCACGGCGACCACCAGGTAGTCGTAGTAGAGGTTGCGCTCGGGCAGCACTTCCTCGCCCTGGGCATCGGTGATCGGCGCTAGGGTGATGGCGCGCTTGTCCTTGTCCACCCAGGTCATGCTGCCGGGTTCAAAGCGGTAGTGGTTCAGGCGGGCGTGGGCGCGGTAGTCCACCGCGTCCAGGTCCGCGTCAATGGCGCCGGTGGCGACTTCGTGGAAGCGCGGCTTCCAGACGTGCACGCTGCTGGCGTCCACCAGGGTGATATCGGCGTGCCCGAACTTGCCCAGTTTGCGTCCCAGCTGGGTGACCAGGGGCAGGCCGCCGGCGCCACCGCCGACCACCACGATCTTTGGTTTGCTCATTCAGGGGCTCCTTGCGTTAAGGCGGCCAGTCTAACGCCGCGCGGGCATGGCGTGAAATCGGGTTGTGGAGCGGGCCGCAACAAAAAAGCCCGCCGTCCGGCGGGCTTTTTTTGAGCGGCACAGGCGCCGCTCAGGCCTTCGGGCCGGCGGCGCGGATCTCTTCCGCCACGTCGGCGTACTTGTCGGCGAAGTTGTTCTGGAACTGCTCGGCCAGGTCGCGGGCGCGGGCCTCGTAGTTCTCCGGCTCGGCCCAGGTGTTCTTGGGCTTGAGCAGCTTGTCGTCAACGCCGGGCACGGACTTGGGCACGTCCAGGTTGATGATGTCCAGGTGCTCGGTTTCGGCGTCGTCCAGCGCGCCACTGAGGATGGCGTTGACCACGCCCCGGGTGGTGGGAATGCTGAAGCGCTCGCCTTCGCCGTAGGGGCCGCCGGTCCAGCCGGTGTTCACCAGGTAGACCTTGGAGCCGAACTCGTCCACGCGCTTCATCAGCAGCTCGGCGTATTCGCCGGCGCGGCGCGGGAAGAAGGGCGCGCCGAAGCAGGTGGAGAAGGTGCTCTTGATGCCGTCGCCGGAACCCATTTCGGTGGAGCCGACCAGCGCGGTGTAGCCGCTCAGGAAGTGGTAGGCGGCGGCTTCACGGCTGAGCTTGGACACCGGCGGCAGCACCCCGGTCAGGTCGCAGGTCAGGAAGATGATGTGCTTGGGCTCGCCGCTGCGGTTTTCCAGCACCCGCTTGTCGATGTTTTCCAGCGGGTAGGCGGCGCGGGTGTTCTGGGTCAGAGACACGTCGGTGTAATCCGGTTCGCGGGTCTCCTCGTTGAGGATCACGTTTTCCAGCACCGCGCCGAAGCGGATCGCGTCCCAGATCACCGGCTCGTTCTTCTGGCTCAGGTCGATGCACTTGGCGTAGCAGCCGCCTTCGATGTTGAACACCACGTCCTTGCCCCAGCCGTGCTCGTCGTCACCGATCAGGTAACGGTCCGGGTCGGCGGACAGGGTGGTCTTGCCGGTGCCGGACAGGCCGAAGAACAGCGCCACGTCGCCGTTCTCGCCGACGTTGGCGGAGCAGTGCATGGGCAGCACGTCTTTCTCGGGCAGCAGGAAATTCTGAACCGAGAACATCGCCTTCTTCATTTCACCGGCGTAGCGCATGCCGGCGATCAGCACCTTGCGCTGGGCGAAGTTGAGGATCACGCAGCCGTCGGAGTTGGTGCCGTCGCGCTGCGGGTCGCACTGGAAGTTCACCGCGTGAAGGATCTGCCACTCCTGCTTGTCGCGCGGGTTGAAGCGCTCCGGGCGGATGAACAGGGTGTTGGCGAACAGATTGTGCCAGGCGGTCTGCGCGGTCACTTTCACCGGCAGGTAGTGGTCGGTGTCGGCGCCCACATGCAGGTGAGAGACGAAGGTGTCGTCCTCGGTCACGAACGCGGCCACGCGATCCCAGAGCGCATCGAACTTGTCCGACGGGAAGGGACGGTTAATGGCGCCCCAGTGAATGTGCTCGGTGGTGCTGGGCTCGTCCACCACATAGCGGTCCATCGGGGACCGGCCGGTACGGTGGCCGGTTTCCACCACCAGCGCGCCATTGGCGGCGAGGTGGCCTTCGTTACGCTGAACGGCCAGCTCCACAAGCTGGGCCGGGCTGAGGTCGTTGTAGGTCATGGGATTGCTCATCGGTTCTTCCTGGGCTTATGTGGCCGGGCTCCTGACAGGCGCGCGATTATGACAGAAAAGGCGCGCAGTGGCGATGCCAGGGCGACCCGCCGGTCATCTTCTGTTACCTGTTGGCGGCGCCGGGGCCGGTCTCAAAGGCGGCGGATCAGCTCGGCCAGGTCCACCGCGTCGAAGTGCTGTTGGGACAGGCAGAAGTCGCAGGTGAGGGTGGCTTCGCCGTCTTCATCCAGCAGGGTTTTCAGCTCGTCGGCGCCGAGCGACAGCAGGGCGTTCTCGGTGCGCTCCCGCGAGCAGGTGCAGCCGAAGCGCAACGGCTGCGCCTCCGGCAGGCGCGGCGGGGTTTCGTGGAACAGCCGGCGCAGCACGGTTTCCGCCGGCAGGTCGAGCAGCTCTTCCATTTTCAGGGTGCCGGCCAGCGCTTCCAGGTGCTCCCACTGGTTCCGGTTGGCGTCGCGGCTCGCCACCTGGTCGGGCAGACGCTGCAGCATCAGGCCGGCGGCGCGGCCGTTGCCGGCGGCCAGCCACAGGCGGGTGGGCAGTTGCTCGGACTGCTGGAAGTAGCCCTCCAGGCACTGCGCCAGGGTGTCGCCTTCCAGGGGCACGATGCCCTGGTACTGGCGGCCCTGGTCCGGGGTGATGGTGATCACCATGGTGCCGTCGCCGATCAGCGCGCCGATATTGGCGGCGGTGTCCAGCTCGCCGTCGTGGCGGGCCAGGGCGCGCAGCTGGCCGTCGTGGGTGCACTCCGCCAGCAGCAGTGACACCGGGCCGCGGCCCTGCGCCTGCAGGCTCAGCCGGCCGCTGAACTTGAGGGTGCCGGCAAGCAGCGCCACCGCGGCCACGGCTTCACCGACCAGGCCCTGCACCGCCAGCGGGTAGTCGTGGGTGCCGAGAATCGCTTCCAGGCTCTCGTCCAGGCGTACCAGTTCGCCGCGAATATCGGTCTCGGGAAACAGGAAACGTTGTTTGAAATCAGCGTTGTTCAAAGCTCACCTTCGTGGTTGCGGCGGAAACGCTGCAGATCGCGGCGTTCCTTTTTACTGGGTTTGTGGTCGGGCACCGGCGCCGCCATGCGGGCCAGGCGTTTCTGCTCGGCGGACTGCTGCCGGGCGGCCACGCTCTCTTCGGTTTCCCGGTACAGGCTTTCGGCCACCCGGGCCGGCCCCCGCTTGCTGGCCACCGCTTCCACCACCACGGTCCAGCGCTGGTCGCCCTTGCGGATGTCGAGCACGTCGCCGGGCTGCACCGCCTTGCTGGGCTTGGCCTTAGCGCCGTCGACCTGGACCTTGCCGCCCTCGATGGCCTGCTTGGCCAGGCTGCGGGTTTTAAAGAAGCGGGCCGCCCACAGCCAGGAGTCGATGCGCGCGCCCTCGCTCACGGCAGCACCCGCAGGAAGTCGTCGATGGCCGGGAACGGGTCGGTGTGTTCCCGGGCCGGCAGGCTGGAATCCGGCTGGCGGATGCTGGCCAGATGGCCGAGGCCGAACAGGCGGCCGGAATGCAGCACCGGCAGGGAGTCGTCCACCAGCAGGGCCCGGGCCGGGTCGAACGGGTGGCTGTGGTTCAACTGCCGCCAGAATGCCTGGGCCTCCTTGGCGTGGCCGTAGTCGTGGCTGGACACCAGTACATCGAAATAGCGGTCTATGCCGGTGCGCTCCAGCTTCAGATCCAGGGCGTCGCGGTGCGCGTTGGTCACCATGATCACCCGCTTGGGACCGCCGGCGAGGGCGGCCAGGAACGCCTCGGCGCCCGGCCGCACGGCGATGCGGTCGGCCGCTGCGCGCTTCAGCGCGCTGATGTTCAGCCCCAGCTCCCGGGTCCAGAAATCCAGGCAGTACCAGTTCAGGGTGCCCAGGTGGCTCTCGATCCAGTCGTGCAGAATCCGCTCCGCCTCGGCGTAATCCAGGCCGCGGCTGAGGGCGTACTGCTCGGGCACGTGGCGCTGCCAGAACCAGTTGTCGAAGGCCAGATCCAGCAGGGTGCCGTCCATGTCCAGCAGCACCGTGTCGATATTGTCCCAGTCGATCATTTACCCGCCTGTTTCAGCCCTGTTCAGCGATCGCACAGTATGCAATATCGGGGCGCGCGCCGAAATACAAAGCCTTGTGGGAGCGAGCCTGCTCGCGAAAGGCCGGCAAAGCCGGCCGGCGGGATTTCAGAAGAGTCTGAAAGCGGAGAACAAAGGAAGTCTCTGGAATCCTGCCGGGTGGCTATAAGCCACCCTTTCGCGGGCGGGGCCCGCTCCCACAAGCCGGATCGCCGCAGGCGAGGCGCGCCTTGCGGACGTTTTCTTCCAGATGGTGGGGGTTGACGGTGCCGGCGATCACGGCGCTGACGCCGGCGGTGCCCAGCACCTTGTTGAGGCTGGCCTGCACCGGGTCGGGCTGGTCGTCGGCCAGGTGGCCGCTGGCGAAGGCTTTCTTGATCAGGATGCCCTTGTGGTGGGCGGCGGCGTGGTCGATCACCGGCCGCTCGTCGTCCTGCTTCAGATTGTAGGTGACCATGGCCACGTCGCTGCGTTTCAGCGTTTCCAGGCCGCCGGCCACGGTTTTGGTGGACATGCCGATGGCGCGGATCAGGCCGGCCTGTTTCATCTCCTCCAGCGTTTCCAGGGCGCCGCTGCGCAGCACGTCCAGGTCGTTGCCGTCGGAGTGAATCAGCACGCAGTCCAGGTAGTCGGTGTTCAGCCGCCGCAGGCTGCGCTCCACCGAGGCCCGGGTGTGCGCCGGCGAGAAGTCAAAGTGGCTGTCGCCGTCGCTGAATTCCTCGCCCACCTTGGAGACGATCACCCAGTCCTGGCGGTCGCGCAGCAACTGGCCGAGGCGCTCTTCGCTGCGGCCGTAGGCGGGCGCGGTGTCGATCAGATTGATGCCCAGCTCGCGGGCGCGGGCCAGCAGGTCGCGCACCGCGTCGTCGTCGGGAATCGAAAACGGGGTGGGATACTTCACCCCCTGGTCGCGGCCGATTTTGACCGTGCCCAGGCCCAGCGCGCTGACCGTCAGGCCGGTGTCGCCCAGTTCGCGGAGAAACGCCATCAGCCTTGCTCCCCGAACAGGCGGTGCCACTGGGGCCGGCCGATGTCGGCCCGCCGCAGGGCCTCGGGAACGGGCCCCAGAGGGTCGCCGGCGTCCAGGCCCCGTTCCTGGATCAGGGCTTCCACCCGGTCGCCCAGGTCCGGCGCCAGCGTCAGTTTGGTGGGCCAGGTGATGATCAGGTCCCGGTCGCGCCGGGCGTAGGCGTTGTCCGGTTTGGCCAGACCTTGCTGGCGCGGTTCGGCGCGGGCCACGTCCATCAGCGCCAGCTCGGCGTCGGCGAAGTCCAGCCAGGGGAACAGCTCGTCCAGCTCCCGGCGCGCCGCGTCCAGCTGCTGGGCGTCACTGCGCTCCACGCCTTTTTCCGCCAGATCGCCGCCCAGGTACCACACCAGGCTGTCGTCCTTCATATCGTGGGTGGTGACGGTGAGCCGGGGTTTGTTGCTGGTGCCCACGCAGTGGGCGTAGAGGCGGTGGCCCAGGCGGTGCTTCAGCAGCACCATTTTCAGGGGCCGGCTCTGCGCCGCTTCACTGGGGAACAGCTCGGCTTTCTGGGCGTCCTGGAGCAGGCCGGCGTTGCCTTCGCCGGCGGCCAGCACGGTCAGCTTCGGTTCAATGCGCACGCCGTCCAGGGTCACCGCTTCCAGGCCGCGTTGGTTCCAGCTCAACGGGTGCCGTGCCGGGTCGAAGTGCAGCAGACGGTCGCGCACCGGCGCGGTGAGCACCTCGAGCAGGCTTTCGGTGTCCACCACCAGATCGTCCAGGCGGTAGACCTGACCCTTGAAGCGGCGGTCCGCCAGGGCGGAAGGGAAATCCGGGCGCTTCAGCTTTTCGATGCGCCCGCGCAGCATGCGGCTGGCGAAGAAGGTGGTCATGCGGCTGGCCACGGAACCGGCGGACCAGAGGTTCTGGGTCTCGCTGAGCACCCGCAAGCCACTGAGATTCACCGGGCCCTGGCCCTCGATGGCCTGGCGCCAGCGGTCGGGCATGCCGGCGATGGCCTCGGATTCGCTGGAGAGGGTGCCGCCCAGGGCGTATTTCAGGCCGCCGTGGATAATGCCCTGGCTGGCCAGGGTCTGGGCGCCGCCCAGGGTGCCGGTTTCCAGCAGCAGGCACTGATAGCCGCGCTGCTGCAGGTGGTTGATCAGCCACAGGCCGGCGATGCCGCCGCCGAAGATCAGGATGTCCGGTTTCAACACCGGGGAAGTCACGCTCACGGTCATGGATCACCATCGATGGAATGCGCGGCTATGCTAGCATAGCCGGCCGGGTCGGACGTCAGGTGTCCGGCCTTCGAGGTCCGACGGAATCGCCCATGCGCTTGCTCTATTCGTTACTTTGGTACGCTTTGTTGCCGCTCCTGTTCGCGCGCCTTTGGTGGCGCGGCCGCCGCGCGCCGGCGTACCGGCGCCGCTGGCGGGAGCGTCTGGCCCTGGGGCTGGGGCGCGGCCGGCTGCGCGGCAGCGTCTGGATTCACGCCGTGTCCGTGGGCGAAACCCTGGCGGCGGCGCCGCTGATCGAGGCGTTGCTGGCGCGCCACCCGGACACGCCGCTGGTGGTGACCACCACCACGCCCACCGGTTCGGAACGGGTCCAGGCGCTGTTCGGGGACCGGGTCACCCACGTCTATTGCCCCTGGGAGCTGCCCGCCGCCTACCGGCGTTTCTGGCGCGCCTTTGATCCGCGCTTGGTGGTGATTCTGGAAACCGAGCTGTGGCCCAACCTGTGCGCCGCCGCCAAGGCCCACGGGGCGCGACTGTTGCTGATGAACGGGCGCCTGTCGGAGAACAGCTACCGCGGCTACCGGCGCCTGCCGAAGCTGGTGCGGCCGATGCTGGCGCGTTTCGATCTGCTGGCGGTGCAGACCCGGGCGGAAGCGGACCGCTTCCAGGCGCTGGGCGCCGACCCGGAGCGGATCCGCGTTAACGGCAGCGTTAAATTCGATCTCACCCTCGATGATTCGCTGCGCGACCAGGCGGCGGCGCTACGCCAGCGCTTCGCGGCGCGGCCGGTGTGGATCGCGGCCAGCACCCACCCCGGCGAGGACGAGCCGGTGCTGGCGGCCCACCGCCGGTTGCTTGAGCGGCATCCCGACGCGCTGCTGATGCTGGTGCCCCGCCACCCGGAGCGTTTCGACGAGGTGGCCGGGCTGGCCGCCCGGCACGGCATGACCGTGGCCCGGCGCAGCCGGGGCGACCAAGTGGACGCGTCGGTGAATCTCTATCTGGCGGACACCATGGGCGAGTTGCTGATGCTGTTCGGTGCCGCCGACGTGGCCTTCGTGGGCGGTTCGCTGGTGCCGGTGGGCGGCCACAATCTGCTTGAGCCGGCGGCCTGGGGGGTGCCGGTGCTGACCGGACCACGGCTGCATAATTTCACCGCCATCGCGGATCTGCTGGACCGGGCCGGGGCCTTGTCACGGGTGACCGATGAGGACGTTCTGGCGTCGCGGGTCGGCGCCCTGCTGGACGACGCCGGCGAGCGCCGGCGCCTGGGTGAGGCGGCGGCGGCCGTGGTGGCCGCCAACCGGGGCGCGCTTCAGCGCGGCGTGACCATCTGCTCTTCGCTCTGGCCTTCCAGGTCCGGATTGTAGAGATTCAGGCTCTCCTGGTCGGACAGCCATTCGTTCACCGCCACCAGGTCTTCCACATCCAGCTCGCCGGCCGCTGATTTCAGGGTCAGGGTGTCGAGAATGTAGTCGTAGCGGGCGTTGGCGTAGTCCCGCTGGGCGGCGTACAGCGCCTGCTGGGCGTTGAGCACGTCGACCACGTTACGGGTGCCCACTTCGTAGCCGGACTGGGTGGCTTCCAGAGCGGAACGGGTGGAGCGGATCGCCTGGCGGCGGGCTTCCACGCGCAGGGCGTCGGCTTCCACGGTGCGGTAGAAGGTGCGCGCCTGCTGGCTGATGTCGCGAATCGTCTGCTGGTACCGCTGGCCGGCGGCGTCGGCGAGCAGGGCCGCCTGCTTGCGCTGGCTGTTGAGGCCGCCACCGCGGAACAGCGGCACGGTTACTTCAATGCCGATAGTCTTTGAATTAGTGTCCGGTTGCGTCGAGTAGAATTGCGTGAGTTGATTGCCGGGGTCGCCCCCCGAGACGCTTGGATCGGTATTGTGGTTGTGTTGATACTCAGCGAACAACTGAACCTTTGGAAGCATGGCCCCCAGTTGTCGGTCGGCCGTAAAACCCGCTGCTTTGGCGCTGTAGCGGGCGGCGAGAATCTGCGGATTCTGGTACGCGGCCTTATCGATCCAGGCGTTCATTTTTGACGGTTGCGGCCCCTCCATCGGCAGATCGTCGCGCAACTCCGCCAGCGTCTCCCATTTACGACCAGTGAGTGTTTCTAACTGGTCGCGGGCGATATCGAATTCCTGCTCGGCGACGATCAGGTTCACCCGGGCCAGGTCGTAGGCGGCGCGCGCTTCTTCCACATCGGTGCTGGCCACCAGGCCCACATCGAAACGTTCCTGGGATTGTTCCAGCTGCCGGCTGATCGCCTTCTCCTCGGCCTGGGCGGACACCAGGGTGTCCCAGGCGCGCAGCACGCCGAAGTAGCCCTGCGCCACGCGCAGCACGAAATCCTGGCGGGACTGGTAGAACTCGGCCTGGGCTACGGAGGTCAGCGACTTGGCTTCCTTGTAGCCGTAGAAGGCATCCAGGCGGAACAGCGGTTGCGTTAGCGTCACCGAGGTGGAACGGGATCTACCGTCTATCTCCAGGTCACCCGTCGATTCGTAGGTTTGGTTGATTTCCGAATGGCGGTGGCTGGCATCGATGGTCGGCAGCAGCGCGGCCCGCCCCTGTACCAGCGTTTCCTGATCCGCTTCCCAGGTCTGGCGGTCGGCGCGCCAGGTACCGTCGTAATCCCAGGCGGCGTTGGCGACATTGGTGAGGTCCGCGGCCTGGGCGCCGCCCGCGGCCAGGGTGGCCAGCAGCAGACTCAGGGGCGTTATCGGGCTCCGCTTCATTGCATTGTCCATGGTTGGTAACGGTTTTTTTTAAAGGTGAACTGGCCAGTATGGTAATGGCAAGTAAAAGGGATTGACACTCCTGTTGCCTACCGGTTCCGGTCACACGGGTGCGGTTGTTCGACTTTGAGGCGCTGGCGTATAGTGTTGGCGTTCGCCCAGCCCGTGTTGGGCCAGTGTCATGCTGGCCTTAACGACCGGCGGCGCCTTCCTCCCCACTTACACCACTGCCTGGAGGCCGACCGTGCCAGACGAGCAACGTCACGCCGTATCCAACGCCATTGATGAAGCCTGCCAACCCATCGCCGGTTCAAGAAAAATTTATGTGACCGGCAGCCGGCAGGACATCCGCGTCCCGATGCGTGAAATCCGTCAACATCCGACGCCCCTGGCCGGCGGCAAGTTCGAGGATAACCCGCCCCTGGCGGTTTACGATACCTCCGGTCCCTATACCGACCCGGATGCGAAGATTGATATCCGCAAGGGCCTGGAGCCGGTGCGCGCCGCCTGGATCGAGGAGCGCGACGACAGCGAGCAGCTGGACGGCCTGACCAGCGAATACGGCCGCCGGCGGGCCCGGGACCTGGCCACCGAGGGGCTGCGCTTCCCGCATATTCGCGCGCCGCGCCGCGCCAAGGCCGGCCGCAACCTGTCGCAGATGCACTATGCCCGCCAGGGCATCGTCACCCCGGAGATGGAATACATCGCCATCCGGGAAAATCAGAAGCTGCGTGAGCACCGCGACGCGGGCCTGCCCACCGATCAGCATCCCGGGCAGAGTTTCGGCGCCTCGATTCCCGCCGAGATCACCCCGGAATTCGTGCGTGACGAGGTGGCCCGTGGCCGCGCGGTGATTCCCGCCAACGTGAATCACCCGGAAATCGAGCCGATGATCATCGGCCGTAACTTCCTCACCAAGATCAACGCCAACATCGGCAACTCGGCGGTCACCTCCTCGATCGAGGAAGAAGTGTCCAAGATGACCTGGGCCACCCGCTGGGGCGGCGACACGGTGATGGACCTGTCCACCGGCCAGAACATCCACGAGACCCGCGAGTGGATTCTGCGCAACTCGCCGGTGCCGATCGGCACCGTGCCGATCTACCAGGCGCTGGAAAAGGTCAATGGCGTCGCCGAGGACCTGACCTGGGAGATCTACCGCGACACGCTTATCGAGCAGGCCGAGCAGGGCGTGGACTACTTCACCATCCACGCCGGCGTGCTGCTGCGCTATGTGCCGATGACCGCCAAGCGCGTCACCGGCATTGTCTCGCGCGGCGGTTCGATCATGGCCAAATGGTGCCTGGCGCACCACAAGGAGAGTTTCCTCTACACCCATTTCGAGGAAATCTGCGAGATCATGAAGGCGTACGACGTGACCTTCAGCCTCGGTGACGGCCTGCGCCCCGGCTCGGTGGCCGACGCCAACGACGAGGCCCAGTTCTCCGAGCTGCGCACCCTGGGCGAGCTCACCAAGATCGCCTGGAAGCACGATGTGCAGGTGATGATCGAAGGCCCCGGCCATGTGCCCATGCACATGATCAAGGAGAACATGGACGAGCAGATCAAGCATTGCGACGAGGCGCCGTTCTATACCCTGGGCCCGCTGACCCTGGATATCTCCCCGGGCTACGATCACATCAGCAGCGCCATCGGCGCCGCCATGATCGGTTGGTACGGCACCGCCATGCTCTGCTACGTGACGCCCAAGGAGCATCTGGGTCTGCCCAACCGGGATGACGTCAAGGAAGGCATCATCACCTACAAGATCGCCGCCCACGCCGCGGATCTGGGCAAGGGCGTGCCCGGCGCCCAGCTGCGCGACAACGCCATTTCCAAGGCGCGCTTCGAATTCCGCTGGGAGGACCAGTTCAACCTGGGGCTGGACCCGGACCGGGCGCGCGCCTTCCACGATGAAACGCTGCCCAAGGAAGCCCACAAGGTGGCGCACTTCTGTTCCATGTGCGGACCCAAGTTCTGCTCCATGAAGATCAGCCAGGAAGTGCGCGACTACGCCGCGGCCCAGGAGGCCGAGGAGGGCATGCAGGAAAAATCCCGGGAATTCATGGAAAAGGGGGCGGAGCTTTATCACAAAGCCGATGAATGACCCCACGCCGCAATTCACCGCCGGGGACGTGGAAGTCCTGAAACGGGAGACCCCGTTCCAGGGCTTCTTCCGCCTGGACCGGCTGCATCTGCGCCACCGCCTGTTCGAAGGCGGCTGGAGCGGCACCATGCAGCGCGAACTGTTCGTGCGCCCGCCGGCGGCGGCGGTGCTGCCCTACGACCCGCAACGGGGTGAGATTCTGATGGTCGAGCAGTTCCGGGTCGGCGCCCTGGACTGGCGCGACACGCCCTGGTGCCTGGAACTGATCGCCGGCCTGGCGGACAAGGAAGGCGAACCGGTGGCGGACCTGGTGCGCCGCGAGGCGCGCGAAGAGGCGGGTGTGGAAATCGGTGAGATGAAGCGCGTGGCCCACTACATGCCCAGCCCCGGCGGCTCCAACGAGCGCCTGCAGGTGTTCGTGGGGCGCGCCGACCTGAGCAACGCCGGCGGCGTGCACGGCGTGGTCGAGGAAAACGAGGACATTCGCGTGGTGGTGCGCCCGGTATCCGAGGTGGAGGCCCTGCTGCGCAGCGGCCGGGTGGACAACGCCGCCTCGCTGATCACCCTGCAGTGGCTGCTGCTGCACCGGGACACGCTGGACCGGGAATGGGGCGCCGCGTCATGAGCCGCCCGCGCCGCTACCGCCTCGACTTCCGCGACCTGATGGCCCAGTGCGAGTGGAACTACGCCCGCCTGCTGCCGCTGATGCGCGCGCTCGGCGACGACGACAGCCTGGACGTGTCGCTTGGCGAGGAGCGTCCGCGCACGGTCAGTATCCGGGTTCTGGAGCGGGCGCCGTACACCACCACCCTGCGTTTCGAGGATCAGGCCCTGCACGACGCCATGCCGGCGCCCCGGCTGACGGTACGTTTGTACCACGATGCCCGGGTGGCGGAAGTCACCGAGGCGACGCCGTTCCGGCGGGTGCAGGCGCGCTATCCGTACCCCAACAGCCACATGCACCAGCGCGACGAAAAAGCCCAATGGAACCGCTTTCTGGGCGAATGGCTGGCCCATGTGCATGATTTCGGCCGTGCCTCCGGCGAGCCCTGGCGGCGTTCCGGCACCGAATAAAACGAGCAATGGTTCCGAATTCGGAACCGCCTTCCTGGCCAACTGCCATCATCTTCGATATAACCGACTAACGTCTTATTTTCCTGGGGGAAAAAGGCGGGCCGAGAGTTTGGCCGAGGCGGGGCCGGCGTGCTTGGGACGCGCGGGTATCGGGATCATGATTACAACGGGAGCGGGGATTTTGACGCATCCGGTTCAGCCGCTGCGGGTAGTGCAGCTGTCCGATTTTCACCTTTTCGCGGATACCGACGGCAAGCTTTTGGGCCTGAACACGCAGTTCAGTCTCGAGGCGGTGCTGGACCGGGTACGCCGCGAACAGCCTGATATGGACCTGATACTCGCCACCGGCGATCTGTCACAGGACGGCTCCTACGAGTCCTACCAGCGGTTGGCGAAAACCCTGTCCGGGTTCCGCGCGCCGATCTACTGGCTGGAGGGCAACCACGACAAGCCGGCGCCCATGCTGCGCGCCCTGCGCGGCCAGGATAACCGGGTCAGCCCGTGCGTGGCGGACATCGGCAACTGGACCCTGGTGCTGCTGGATTCCACCATTCCCGGCGAGGTGCCCGGCGACCTGTTCGACGAGGACCTCAAGTTCCTGGACGACGCCCTGCGCGACGCCGCCGGCGAGCATCTGCTGGTGTGCCTGCACCACCACCCGGTGCCGATGGGCAGCGAATGGCTGGACACCCAGCTGGTGGGCAGCGCGGAACGCTTCTTCGAGGTGATCGACGCCCACCCCCGGGTGCGCGGCATCCTCTGGGGCCATGTGCACCAGGAATACGACGACACCCGCAACGGCGTGCGGCTGCTGGCGGTGCCCAGCACCTGCGTGCAGTTCAAACCCGGCAGCGCGGATTTCGCCGTGGACGACACCAGCCCCGGTTACCGCTGGCTGGATCTGCACGCCGACGGCGGCATCGATACCGCCGTCAGCCGGGTGGAAGGCATCCACTTCGAAGTGGATATGTCGGTGAAGGGCTACTGAATCAGTTAACAGTTGATAGTTGACAGTTGATAGTGAAGAGTGAGGCCGTTTACGCGACCGGGTGCGCCTCATGTCCGACATATCCCTGATTTATATCCACGGTTTCAACAGTTCGCCGCAATCCTGGAAGGCCGGGGTGCTGCGCGACTACTTCGAGCGCCACGGCGCCGGGCACCGGTTGCACGTGCCGGCGCTCGACCCGCAGCCCAGGAAAGCCATGGCGACCCTGGAAGCCACCATCGCCGGGGCCGGCCCGGTGGCGTTGCTGGGCTCGTCCCTGGGCGGTTTCTACGCCACCTGGCTGGCCGAGCACCACGATCTGGTCACCGCGGTGGTCAATCCGGCGGTCCGCCCCTGGCGACTACTGGACAAATACACAGGTATCAATCATAACTACCACAGCGGCGAGGCGTACCAGTTCGATCCCGCCTGGCTCGATGAGCTCCGCCACTACCAGGTCGAGGCGATCAGCAAGCCCGAGCAGATGCTGCTGCTGACCCAGACCGGCGACGAATCCCTGGACTGGCGCGAGGGCTGGGAATATTACGCCGACTGCCACCTGTTCCGGGGCCTGGGCGGCAGCCACGGTTTTGATGACTTCGACGCCTTTATTCCGCTAGTGTTGCGCTTTTGCGGCATTCGCCTGACGCCGGATACCTGAATTCATACCGATTAGAGATTTATGGCCAACACCTATACCTCCGAGAATATCGAGGTCCTTTCGGGCCTGGAGCCGGTGCGTAAACGCCCGGGTATGTACACCGACACCAGCCGTCCCAACCACCTGATCCAGGAAGTGGTGGACAACTCCGTGGACGAGGCCCTGGCCGGACACGCCAAAAGCATTCGCGTCACCCTGCTCAAGGACGGTGGCGTGGAAGTGGAAGACGACGGCCGGGGCATGCCCGTGGACCCGCACCCGGTGCAGAAGAAGCCGGGCGTGGAAGTGATCCTGGCGACGCTGCACGCCGGCGGCAAATTCTCCAACAAGAACTACCAGTTCTCCGGCGGTCTGCACGGCGTCGGCGTGTCGGTGGTCAACGCCCTGTCGAAAAAGCTGGAAGTGTTCGTCAAACGCGACGGCGAGGTGCACCGCATCGAATTCGCCGGCGGTGAGAAAACCGCCGACCTGGAAGTGGTCGACACGGTGGGCAAGCGCAACACCGGCACCATGATGCGCTTCTGGCCGGACGAAAAATATTTCGATTCGCCGAACATTTCGGTGCCGCGCCTGCGCCATCTGCTGCGCGCCAAGGCGGTGCTGTGTCCCGGGCTGCTGGTGACCCTGGAGAACAAGCAGACCGACGAGACCGAAACCTGGCAGTTCGCCGACGGTCTGGTGGAATACCTGGTCGACAGCACCCGGGGCTGGGAGCGCGTGCCCGCCGAGCCGTTCGAGGGCGCCATGAACGGCGACACCGAGGCGGTGGACTGGGCGGTGCTGTGGCTGCCCGAAGGCGGCGAACTGGTCACCGAGTCCTACGTGAACCTGATTCCCACCACCCAGGGTGGCACCCATGTGAACGGGCTGCGCTCCGGGCTGCTGGAAGCGATGCGCGAGTTCTGTGAATTCCGCAACCTGCTGCCGCGCGGCGTCAAACTGACCCCCGAAGACATCTGGGACCGGGCCTGCTACGTGCTCAGCGTCAAAATGCAGGACCCCATGTTCGCCGGCCAGACCAAGGAGCGGCTCAGCTCCCGGCAGACCGCGCCGTTCGTGTCCGGGGTGGTGAAGGACGCGTTCTCCCTGTGGCTCAACCAGCACACCGACGAAGCCGAACGGCTCGCCGACCTGTGCATCAACAACGCCCAGAAGCGGCTGCGCGCCGCCAAGAAAGTCACCCGCAAGAAAGTCACCAGCGGCCCGGCGCTGCCCGGCAAGCTGGCGGACTGCACCAGTGACGACCCGGCGCAAAGTGAAATCTTCCTGGTGGAAGGGGACTCCGCCGGCGGCTCCGCCAAGCAGGCCCGCGACCGGGTCTACCAGGCGATCATGCCGCTGCGCGGCAAGATCATGAACACCTGGGAAGTGGACCCGGCGGAAGTGCTGGGCAGCCAGGAGATCCACGACATCGCCGTGGCGCTGGGCATCGAGCCGGGCAGCGACGATCTGGGCGGGCTGCGCTACGGCAAGGTGTGCATCCTCGCCGACGCGGACTCCGACGGCCTGCACATCGCCACCCTGTTGTGCGCGTTGTTCCTGCGTCACTTTCCGGCGCTGGTGCGCGGCGGCCATGTGTTCGTGGCGATGCCGCCGCTGTACCGCATCGACGTGGGCAAGGACGTCTATTACGCCCTGGATCAGGAGGAGCGCGCCGGCGTGCTGGACCGCATCAAGGCGGAAAAGAAACGCGGCAAGGTCAGCGTCACCCGCTTCAAGGGCCTGGGCGAGATGAGCCCCATGCAACTGCGCGAAACCACCATGGCCCGCGACACCCGCCGGCTGGTGCGCCTGAGCGTGGACGGCGCCGACGACACCCATCAGTTGATGGACATGCTGCTCAGCAAGAAGCGCGCCTCCGACCGCAAGAACTGGCTGGAAGAGAAAGGCAACCTGGCGGAAGTATAAAAGATGGCAGACGATTTCGAAGACCTGTCCCTCAGGGACTACACCGAAAAAGCGTACCTGGACTACTCCATGTACGTGATCATGGACCGGGCGTTGCCGAAGATCGGCGACGGCCTGAAGCCGGTCCAGCGGCGCATTGTCTACGCGATGAGCGAGCTGGGCCTGAAGAGCACCGCCAAGTATAAAAAGTCCGCCCGTACCGTGGGCGACGTGCTGGGTAAGTTCCACCCGCACGGCGACTCCGCCTGTTACGAGGCCATGGTGTTGATGGCGCAGCCGTTCAGCTACCGCTACCCGCTGGTGGACGGCCAGGGCAACTGGGGCAGCCCGGACGACCCGAAATCCTTCGCCGCCATGCGTTACACGGAATCCAAGCTGGCGCCGTACGCGGAAGTGCTGCTCGCCGAACTGGGCCAGGGCACGGTGGAATGGGTGCCCAACTTCGACGGCACCATGGACGAGCCCAAGCTGCTGCCGGCGCGGCTGCCCAACGTGCTGCTCAACGGCACCACCGGCATCGCCGTAGGCATGAGCACCGACATCCCGCCGCACAACCTGCGCGAGGTGGCGCAGGCCTGTATCCACCTGCTCAAGGACCCGGGCGCCTCCCTGGACGACCTGCTCGAATACATCAAAGGCCCGGATTTCCCCACCGAGGCGGAAATCATCACGCCGCGCAACGACATCATCCGCATGTACGCGGAAGGCAAGGGCAGCCTCAAGCAGCGCGCCGTCTACGAGCGCGAGGAAAACGACATCGTGATCACCGCGCTGCCCTATCAGGTGTCCGGCGCCAAGGTGCTGGAACAGATCGCCGACCAGATGCAGAAGAAAAAGCTGCCCATGGTCAGCGACCTGCGCGACGAATCCGACCACGAAAACCCCACTCGTCTGATCATCACGCCGCGCTCCAACCGGGTGGATATCGCGCAACTGATGGGCCACCTGTTCGCCACCACCGACCTGGAAAAGAATTACCGGGTCAATCTGAACATGATCGGCATCGATGAGCGTCCCCAGGTGAAGAGCCTGGACATGATTCTCAACGAGTGGCTGCAGTTCCGCATGGTCACCGTGCGCCGGCGTCTGCAGCACCGTCTGGACAAGGTGCTGGACCGCCTGCACCTGCTGGAAGGTTTGTTGATCGCCTATCTGAACATCGATGAGGTGATCGAGATTATCCGCCGCGAAGACGCGCCCAAGCCGGTGCTGATGGAGCGCTTCGGGCTCAGCGACCGCCAGGCGGAAGCGATCCTGGAGCTGAAGCTGCGCCATCTGGCCAAGCTCGAGGAAATGAAGATCAAGGGCGAGCAGGATGAGCTCGCCGAGGAACGGGACAAGCTGGAAGAGACCCTGGGTTCGGCGGCGAAAATGAAGAAGCTGATCGCCAAGGAACTCAAGGAAGACGCCGAAAACTTCGGCGACGACCGCCGCTCACCGCTGGTCGAGCGCAACGACGCCAAGGCCCTGGACGAAGCGGACCTGGTGGGCGCCGACCCGGTCACCGTGGTGCTTTCGGAAAAAGGCTGGGTGCGTTCCGCCAAGGGCCACGACGTGGATGTGGTGGGCCTGAGCTATAAAGCCGGCGACAAATATCTGGCGTCCGCGCGCGGCAAGTCCAACCAGCCGGTGTGCTTCCTGGACACCACCGGGCGCAGCTACTCGCTGCTGGCGCATACCCTGCCCAGCGCGCGCGGCCAGGGTGAGCCCCTGTCCGGCCGGGTCAGCCCGCCTTCCGGCGCCGGTTTCGTGGCCGCCATCATGGGTCAAGAAAAAGACGCCTACCTGATGAGCACGGACGCGGGTTACGGTTTCGTGGTGCGTTACGCGGACCTGCTGGCCAACAAGAAAGCCGGCAAGAGCGTGCTGAACGTGCCCAAGGGCGCCAAGGTGCAGCCGCCACGCCCGGTCAAGGACCCGCAGACCGACCTGATCGCGCTGGTCTCCAATGAGGGCCGCCTGCTGGTGTTCCCGGTGCGCGACCTGCCGGAAATGTCGCGCGGCAAGGGCAACAAGATGATGGCGATTCCCGGCGGCCGCGTCGCCGAACGCGTCGAGTTCGTGCAGGACGTGCAGGTGCTCGGCCCCGACGACACCCTGGTGATCTACGCCGGCAAACGTCATCTCAACCTCAAGGCCAGCGACCTGGAGCACTACTTCGGCGAGCGCGGCCGGCGCGGTGCCAAACTGCCGCGCGGCTTCCAGAACGTGGACGTGATGACGGTGGAAGCCCGCTGACGGGCCCCTCGGGGCCTATAAACAATTCAATACAAGTACGGTCTTGGGCCTGTGGATCGGGTTGGCTATGATCCAGATTCATCTTGGGGAGAGGGAGTTCGCCTGATGCGGGCCTTGCTGACCGGTGCCACCACGTTCTTGCTGTTGTTGCTGAACACACTGACGTTGATCGGCCCGATGATGCTGATCGCCCTGTTTAAAGTGGTGCTGCCCGGCAAGCAGGCCAAGGCCGCCTGCTCCCGGGGCGTGATGTGGATCGCCGAGACCTGGGCGGAAATCTGCAAGGCGATCTTCGCGCTGATGACGCCCACCCGTTGGGATATCCGCGGTGACCAGAACCTGCGCAGCGACACCTCCTACCTGGTGGTCTGCAACCATCAGTCCTGGGTGGACATCGCCGCCCTGGTGCAGACCTTCAACCGCAAAACCCCGTATTTCAAATTCTTCCTCAAGAAAGAACTGATCTGGGTGCCGTTTCTGGGGCTGGCGTTCTGGGCCCTGGACTACCCGTTCATGAAGCGCTACTCCAAAGAGTTGCTGGAAAAGCGCCCGGAGCTGAAAGGCAAGGATCTGGAGATCACCAAGGCGGCCTGCGAGAAATTCGCGGATATGCCGGTGACCGTGGTTAATTTTCTCGAGGGCACCCGCTGCACCCCGGAAAAGCAGGCCCGGCAGCAATCCCCCTACAAGCACCTGCTGCGCCCCAAGGCCGGCGGCGTGGCGTTCGTGATGGCGGCGCTGGGCGACGATCTGGACGCGCTGCTGGACGTGACCATTGCCTATCCGGAGGGTAAGCCGCCCGGCTTCTGGGCGCTGCTCAGCGGTCAGCTGGAGCGGGTGATCATCGACGTGCGCACCCACAACCTGGACCCGGCCCTGTGGGCCGGCGATTACCAGGAGGACGCGGCGTTCCGCGCCGGCGTGCAGCGCTGGGTGAGCGATCTGTGGGAACAAAAAGACGCCCGTATCGAGCGTCTTCAGAAGGAGTGGTGACCGCCGGGCGCCCGCCCGGCGGTGCGGCTCAGAAGCGGAAGGTGGCCGCCAGGTAAGGGCCGCCGATCTCCAGATCGGAGTCCAGGCCGCTGACGTCGTCCAATTCCACTTCCAGGCGGGAGTAGCCCGCTTTCACGCCCAGCAGGAAGTCGGACTGCCAGCCGATGTGCGCGTCGAAATCACGCATGCCGCTGCCGTCGTACTCAATGGCGTTGATTTCCCCGCCCACGTACACGCCGGTCAACGGCAGGTTGGCGCGTACCGCGCCGTGGGCCAGCGGGAAGGTTTCACTGGCGCTTTCCGACGCCACGTTGCCGACCGTCTGCGAGCGGATGGTGAAATCCGCGTCCATCTGCCGCACGGTCAGGCCCAGGTCCAGCTTCACCACGTTGTCCAGCGGGCTCCAGTAGAAGGTGCCGTCCAGCATTTCCATGTCGTACTCGGAGACCACGGTGGTGGCGACCGGGAACGCCTCGCCGTTAAACGTAATGGTTTCGTTGAGGCGGTTGCTGGCGTCGTCGGAGAGGTCCATGTAGCGCAGGCGCACATTGGGCAGCACCGGAACGGCGTGTTCCAGGCCCACGTAGAGCACGGTCTGGTCGGAGTCGTCGAAGCCCAGATCGTCCTCCATGTCGATGTCGTTGCTGCCGGAGGCGATGCTGCCGGAGGTGTCCGGGCTCCAGGCGTAGCCGCCGGCGTAAACGTCGACAAGCGGCGCCGCCTGTGCAAAGGGCGCGGCGGAGAGCGCGGCCAGGCCGGCCATCAGGGTGATTTTTTTCATAATACAGGGTCCTCTGTCTCTAATAAGAAAGCATCAAAGCGCACCGGCTCAGTATTGCATCCACCCCGCCGCATACCAAGTAGAGTGATTCTGGTAAGCTGCGCCGCTGCCAACGTCGAGCGCCGCGCATTCCGTATCGCGCGGCGGCCCCAAGAAAGAGTGAAGCCATGTTTCTCGATGAAATGCCCGAGGGCTTCCGCTATCCGCAGCCGGAAGACGAACAGGACAAACAACTGCTGGCCCGCATCGAACGCAAGGGCTGGCATCACCTCAGCGTGGACGGCGCCGCCGGCGAGCCGGGCTATGCCTTCACGCTGGGGCACTTCCTCAAGCGGGACCACCCGGAACTGATCGTGGTGGGCCTCAAGGACACCCTGGCCAGCCGCCTGCTGGATAGCGCCGCCGTGGGCATCACCGGCCTGGGGCGCCGTTTGCGGCCGTTCCAGGTCTATGGCGACATCGCCGACGGCCTGGAGGTGGTGTTCCTGCCGGTGGCGCTGCCCGCCTACAACGAGTATCTGGGCTACGCCAACTGGTTCTACGCCGACCTGCCGGCGCCGTACCCGGCGCTGCAGATGGTGTGGCCGGACCCGAACGGGGTGTTTCCCTGGCAACCCGGTTATGATGCCCGCTTCCGCCGCGCCCAGCCGCTGCTCGGCGAAGCGCCCGAGGCGCCGTCGCTGCAGTAGCGCGCCGTGGAATAGGCAGGCGGGCCCCGGCTCCGTTATCCTCGTACCTGAATTTTCGTTATTGGAACCCCCATGGCTAATTCGTTGCAGGATCAGCTCCTTAAATCGGGGCTGGCGGACAAAAAGAAGGCGCGCCGCGCCAAGCAGCAGAAGAAGGAAGACGCCAACCGCGCCAAGCGTGGCGAGATCGAGCTGGAGGACCCGGCCGAGCGGGCCCGCCGCCAGCGCGCCGAGCAGGCGGAAAAAGACCGCCAGCTGGAAGCGGAGCGCCACCGGCAGCAGCGCGAGCGGGAGATCGTCGCGCAGATTCGCCAGCTGATCGAGACCCACCGTCTGGATCGTGCCCGGGGCGAGGTGGCCTACCAGTTCGTGCAGGACAAGAAGATCAAGAAGCTGCACGTCACCGAGCCGCAGCGCGACCAGCTGGCGCGCGGCCAGATCGCCATCGTCGCCCTGGGCGAAGGCCACGAGCTGGTGCCCACCACGGTGGCGGAGAAGATCCGCCAGCGCGACGAGGCCGCCGTGGTCCTGCTCAACGACCGCAACGTCCAGGACGAAGACGACCCCTACGCGGATTATCCGATCCCCGACGACCTGATGTGGTAACGCGATGACCGCCCCCGGCACGCTCCTTGGTACCCTGCGCACCCTGACGGTGCTTAAACGCATACCCGCGGGTTTGTTGCTGGACGGTGAAGACCTCGGCGAAGTGCTGCTGCCGGCACGCGAGCTGGCCGACGACGCCGCCGACGTCGAAGCACTGGAAGTGTTTCTCTACGAGGACGGCGACGGCCGCCCCCGCGCCACCCTGGGCCGCCCCAAGGCGATGCCCGGGGAAGTGGCGCGCCTGCGTGTGGTGGACACCAGCCGCGTGGGCGCGTTCCTGGACTGGGGCCTGCCCAAGGATCTGCTGCTGCCGTTCGCCGAGCAGGGCAACCGCCCGGAGGTGGGCCGCTGGCAACTGGTCAAGGTGGTGCGCGACCGGGACGGCCGGCCGTTCGCCAGCGCCCTGCTGGACCGCCATCTGGAAGACACCTGCGACGCCTACCGCCAGGGCGACGCGGTGCCGCTGATGGTGGTGCAAAGCACCGACCTGGGCTACAAGGTGGCGGTGGACAACCGCTACTGGGGCCTGCTGCAGGCACCGCCCGGCGTGGCGCCCCCGCGCCCCGGCCAGCGCTTCACCGGCTATGTGCAGCGTCTGCGCGCCGACGGCCGTCTCAGCCTGACGCTGGACCCGCCCGGCGCCGCCAAAAGCGATCAGCTCGGCGAGCGCATCCTGGCGCGGCTGGAAGCGTCCGACGGTTTCCTGGCCCTGGGCGACAAAAGCAGCCCGGAGGCGATCCGCGCCGCCTTCGGGTGCAGCAAGAACGCCTTTAAGCAGACCATCGGTAAGCTCTACAAAGCGGGGCGTATCGCCATCGAGCGCGACGGCATTCGCCGCCTTTGAGTCGCCCGGGCCGGACGCTTACAGCGCGCCGGCCAGACGCTCCACCGCCCAGACGGTGGCGATGGCGATAATCGCCACCGAGCCGATCGGCACGAACCAGCGCCGGTAGGCGGCGGTGCGCCGTACCAGGAACGCCGCCGGCACGAAGATCAACACGATCAGCGCCTGGCCGGCTTCCACCCCCAGATTGAAGCCCAGCAGGGTCAGCACCAGGCTGCCGCCGTCCAGGCCCAGATCGGCGAGCACGGCGGCGAAGCCGAGCCCGTGGATCAGACCGAACACCAGAGCCATGACCCAGCGGCGCGGGAAGTACTGCGGCGCCAGATTGCTGGCCGCGCCCAGGCCCACGGTGATGGCGATCGCCGACTCCACCAGCCAGGACGGCAGATTCACCAGCCCCAGGGAGGCCAGCGCCAGCGTCAGCGAATGGGTCACGGTGAAGGCGGTGACGATGCCCAGGGTGGTGAGCAGGGCCTCGCGCATGGACTCCTTGGGCCGCCAGGCGCCCTGGCGCCACACCAGCACCGCCGGGAACAGCAGCGTCAGCAGAAACAGAATGTGGTCGTAGCCGATCAGAATATGATGCACGCCCTGCCGGAAGAAGGTGGCCAGCGCGGCCAGGCCCCCGTCGCCGTCGCGGCTCAGGGTTTGCTCGCGGTGCTGGTTGCTGAGCGCCACCGGCTGACCGGGCTGATCCCCGTAGCGTACTTCCACCAGGCCCTGGTGGCTGGCGTCGCGGTCGAACAGCAGCCGGTAGTTCAGTGTCAGCGACAGTGGCGACAGGCCGCAGTCGCCCGTCAGCAGGAACACCGCGTAGGTGCCGTCCACATGGTCGTCCACTTTGAGGCCGTCACTGTCGAGTGTGCAGACCTGCTCGCGGTCGCCATCCCGGGCGGTTACCGTCAGCCGGCTGAGGATATGGTCTTCCAGTTCCGCGCGCCGCGCTTTCAGTTCGCCCCAGGTGACCCGGGCATCGCGGTTCTGATCCACGCCCACGGCCCGCTCCAGGTCGCGCAGCGCGATATCCCACTGTCCGGACAGGGTGCCGCCGTCCTCCACGCTGAGGGTCAGGTAACTGTCACTGGGTTTGTGCCCCAGCGCCAGGGTGGGAAGGATCAGTAGCAGTACGGTAATAAGCTTGATCATGACCCGGCCTCCGTACCGTTATCCAGGAACGGCGCCAGACGACTGTCCTGCACGCCGTGCTCGGCGATAAAGGTGCGCACCTCATCCGCCGCGCCGGGCTCGCCGGCGGCCCGCGCCGCCGCCAGGTAGATGTGCATGTCGGCGGGTTCTTTCTGGGTGCGCCAGTTCGCCCGCGCCAATGCCAGGGCTTCTGCCGGGTCGTCTTCCACCACCAGGGTGAAGCGCGCCAGTTCGCGCAAATGCGCGTACTCCGCGCTGCGTTGCGCCGCCGCCATCCGGTCGCGGAACTGTTGCGCCCAACGGTCGGCGCGCCGGTCCCCGGCGTCGATGGCGGCGATCGCCAGGCGCAGCAAGGCGCCGTCCTGGTCGACATAGTCTTCCAGCACATCGATGGCCGCGTCGGGGCGCGACTCGGCGAGCAGGAAATCCGCGTAAAGGTGCCGCAGGTAGCGGTCCTCGGGGTCCAGCGCTCGTCCCCGCTGGATGTGCGCGCGGGCGGCGTCCAGGTCGCCCTTTTGCCAGGCCATTTCAGCCAGGCGGGTCTGCATCCACACCGCCACATTGTCGGCCACGTCGCCGGCGCCGTCCGCGTACCGGCTCAACCGGGCGTAGGCGGGCTCAAGCCCGCCGTTGAGCGCCAGCACACTGGCCTGGCAGGTGAGGGCGGCCGCCGTCGGCACCAGGGTGGCGGCACGGCGGCAGGCTTGCAGGCTTTCTTCATACTGCCCCTGGACCTGGGTGATCACCGCCAGCGTCAGCCAGCCTTGGCCGAGGCGTGGATTTTGCGCCAGGGCCTCCCGCAGCTGGTGGCGGGCCTGGGTGAAGCGGTGTTCCCCCTGCGCGATGGTGGCGGCCAGCACCAGCACCGAAGGCGGCGCGTCGGACCCCTGCAGCCACGGCGACAGGGTGGCGCTGGCGTAGCCCAGATAACGGGGGTCGCCCTCGCGCCGCGCCGCCTGGATATACAGGCGTGCCAGCTGTTCCGCGCTGTCGCGGTCGCGTGGGTCGTCCGCCAGCTTTTCCTGAAGGGCATCGGCCCCGTCGAGAATGCTGGGGGTCGGCAGGCGCTGGAGGACCTGATCGTCGGTCTCGGGGGTATAGGGCGCCGCCACGGCAGGGTTGCCGAAAGCGCCGCCCACAAAAAGGAACAGCCCCGGCAGCGCGAGCCGCCGGAGCTGTTGCAGGATACCCCGTCCCTTAGTTGTTGCTCGACAGGACGTCGTCATAGGCATCCGGGTCTTCCTGGTTGGTGAAACGGAAGTTTCGATTGTTGATGTTGGCCGGCTCGCCGTTGGGGTCGTCGTCCAGCAGCCCCTTCACGAAGGCCGTGAAGTTGGTGTTGTTGTTGACCACCGGGTCGTTGTCGCTGTCGCCGCCGCAGGCGGCGAGACCGACAATCAGACCCGCCAGTAACGCACCCTGTTTAATCAATCTCATCGGATCGCTCCTGTTTATCGAGCTTCGTTCGGAGAGCCCGGGATCGGATTCGCCAGGTACGGGAACTCGGCCAGATAGGTGTCATCGTTGTCGATTTCACCGCTGATCACCGAGGTGGCGGCGGTGGCGCCGGCGGCGCGTGTGCCGTCGGTGTAGAAGTTGTCACCGTTCTGAGGCGTGGACTGGGTGCCGCAGTTGCCGGCGCCCAACTGGCCACAGAGCTTGCCCATCGCCGCGTTCAACGCGATATCCACCACGTCGTCATAGGGACGGCGACCATTGGGGAAGCCGGCGTTGTCACCGCCAACGACGCCCAGATCGTTTTGCTCCGCCGGGGCGGTGGGCTCGATATCGGTGTTCAGCCGCAGCATTTCGCTGGGGGTCACGGTGGGCAGCTGGTTCACACCCGGGAAGCCGGTCAGGAAGGCGGTGACCAGATCGTTACGCGGCGTTTCCGGTGGCAGCGCAGCGTCGCCGAACAGAGCATTCAGCAGCACAGGCAGGCTCGGATTCGTAACGTATTGCGCGAATTGGCCATCGTCCTTGGGTTCACTGGCGTTGAAGCGGTCCTTGTCCGGCAGGCCGATCACCACTTCGTTGACCAGCGGTGAGCCGAGACGGGAGACCTGGGTGAAGGCGCCGCCTTCCACGCTGGCCGGTTTGGCGCCGGCGGAACCGGTCACCGCGGAGCCCTGCGGGGCCGGGTTGATGACCCGCGCCTGCGGCACGCTGGCGGTGGTCCAGCCACCGATCACGGCGCTATCACCGGCGGTCAGGCAGCTTTTAGGAACTTCCAGCGCAAGACTGGTGATGTTCTTGTCGCCGATGATGTTGCGTTCGCCGTCACGGGGGCCGACCGGATTGGTATTAACCAGGTCGAAGACTTCGCCTAGATTGACCACGAAGCCTTCCTTGCGCTGACCGACGAACACTCTGCCGTCGTTATCGCAACCGGGAATGGCGATCGGGTAAATCGCGTCGCTGGCGTAGGCGGGGTAATCGGGAATGGACTTGTTGCCGATGTTGTCCATCGGCTTGATGAAGGTTTCAGAGCTGCTGCTCGCGTTGGTGATGGCTTGCGACTGGCCGCTGCGGCGGTCGCCGGTAATCAGCTTCACCGTATAGGTTTGCGTGACGTTGAGCGCATTGGTGTCGCCCGCGGAGATCGGGCCGATATTGCTCAGCGGCACCGGGGTGTCGCCATCCGCGCCGGCGGGCACGGCAAGGTTCTTGTATTCGTTGTTGAACTGGAACTGGAATGTCAGATCCTCGATAGCGTCGCCGTCGTTATCGATATGAATTTCATAAACGGCGTTTTCGTCGAGAAGAAAATAGTTCGGACCGCCGTAGGCATCTTGCAGCGGCTGGTAGTTGGCGATGAGGGTTACAAAGTCCGAGCGGGTGGGTTCATAGCTGCGGAACATATAGAAGTCCGTGCCGTCGACCTTCGGACTGCCGGTGATGAACGGGGCTTCACGGTGGCTTGACGCGAGCGCCGAGGGCGCGGCCAGAACCAGTGAGGCCACCGCGATGGCGAGTGGTGATTTGGCAAGCAGATGTTGCATTTTTTTCTCCAGTTTTCGGTAGCGATCACGTTGTAATACGAGTTGGGTGATCGTTTGGATGCGGTAAAAAATTAACTTTTTATTGCATCCATTCGGCGGCGGAGCGCGTATCAGAGGGGAGCGGGTAACACTGGAAATTCCACCCTTCCCCGTGAGCGCGGCGTGTAGACAAAGGAGCGGGACGCGCCATGAGTGAAAAGTTTTCGGATATGGTGCAACTAATGGCGCAGACTTCCAGAGGAGACCTGGCTTCGTTCGAAAGGTTGTATAGCGCGACTTCGCCGCGTTTATACGGCCTTTGTCTGCGAATGCTGGGGAACCGGCACGAGGCCGAGGACGTGTTACAGGAAATCTACATAAAAGTCTGGCACCACGCCGGTGAGTACCATCCTGAACGCGGTTCACCGCTCACCTGGATAATTTCCATCGGCCGTTACGCCTGCATGGATGTGCTGCGCCAGCGGCGCGGTCATCAGGATGTGGACGACCTGAAAAATCAGTTACGCAGCGGAGCCATGGAGCCCCAGCAGGCGGCGCTGGCAAGCGCGGACGAAAAAATTCTCGACCGTTGTCTCCGTGAGCTCAGTGATGAGCATCGCGCCAGCATTCAGCTGGCTTACTTTCACGGTCTTACCCATGGGCAGATGGCGCGCACCCTGGGGCGGCCGCTGGGCACGGTGAAAAGCTGGGTCCGTCGCGGTCTGGATTTCATGCGCCGGTGTCTGGAACGATGAAAGCGGATCGGCACGAACGTAATCACGCCCTTGCCGCGGAGTATGTGCTGGGCACCCTGACCGGCGCCGCCCGCCGCCGTTTCGAAACCTGGATGCTGGAGTCGCCACGGGTGCGGCGTCAGGTGTGGTATTGGGAGCGCCGCTTCCAGGCGCTCAACGGCGCCATTCCCGAGCGCCGCCCACCGGCGGTGGTATGGCGCAAAGTGCGTGGCCGCATTGATCGTCCGGGTAGCGGCGCCCGGAACCTGTGGTGGCCGGTGGGGGGCCTGTTGGCCGCCTCCCTGGTGATCGCGGTGATGCTGTTCTGGCCGGCGGCGCCGGCACCGCAACGTTTCGTCGGGGTGATCCAGAACAGCCAGGCGGAACCCCTGTGGGTGCTGGAGGCCCGTAGCGAGGACGGCCGGCGTTACCTGTCCGCGCAGGGCGTGCAGGTGGACGCCCCCGCCGACGGCAAGGCGTTCGAGCTGTGGTTGTTGCCCCGTTCCGGGGCCGCCATCTCCATGGGGCTGTTACCGACCGCCGACGAGGAGCAGGCCGCGGCCTTGACCGAGGAACAACTCCAGGTGCTGCGCCGTTCGCGCACCCTGGCCGTGAGCCTGGAACCGGCGGGCGGTTCACCCACCGGTCAACCCACCGGCCCGGTGTTGTATCAGGTCAGGATGGTCACCCTGTAAGCGCCGCCGCCGGCCGTGGCGGCCGTTGCCGGGTTCGTTCGGGTCAGGACCGGGGTTCATTATGGTCATTGAGCGCGGCGGCGGGCCGGGCGTAGTCTTGGGGTTCTTTCGAATTCAGGCGAGGAACTCATCGTGACCACGGCATACATCGTAGAAGCGGTACGCACCGCCGGCGGCCGCCGCAACGGCCGGCTCAGCCGGGTTCACCCGGCGGATCTGGGCGGTAAAGTGATTGATGCGGTATTGGAGCGCACCGGCGTCGCCCCGGACCGGGTGGACGACGTGATCTACGGCTGCGTCAGCCAGATCGGGCCGCAGACCTTCAATATCGCGCGCACCTCCGTGCTCAGTTCACGGTTGCCGGAATCGGTGCCCGGCGTGTCCATCGACCGGCAGTGCGGTTCCTCCCAGCAGGCCATTCATTTCGCCGCCCAGGCGGTGATGAGCGGCACCCAGGACCTGGTGATCGCCGGTGGCGTGGAATCCATGAGCCAGGTGCCGATCGGCTCCCCGGTCACCGTGGCCAAGGAGCTGGGCAATCCGTTCACCGGCGAAATCAGCCGCCGCTACCCGGGCGAGAACTTCAGCCAGTTCGTGGGCGCCGAGCGCATGGCCAAGAAGTACGGCGTCAGCAAGGACGACCTGGACCGGTTCGCCTACGACTCCCACCGCCGCGCCGCCGCCGCCACCGAGGCCGGCCGCTTCAAGCAGGAAATCCTGCCGGTGAACGTGAACCTGGATGACGGCGGAGAGACCCTGCACGATGTGGACGAAGGCATCCGCTGGGACGCCGACCTGGAGTCCATCCGCGGGCTGCAGCCGCTGGCGGAGAACGGCATCATCAGCGCCGCCAACGCCAGCCAGATCACCGACGGCGCCTCGGCGGTGCTGGTGGCCAGCGAGCAGGCGGTGAAGGAATTCGGTCTCAAGCCGCTGGCGCGCATCCACGCCATGGCGGTGGTCGGCTCCGACCCCACCATGGTGCTGGAAGGCCCGATCCCGGCCACCGAAAAGGTGCTCAAGCGGGCCGGCATGACCCTGGCGGACATTGATCTGTATGAGGTCAACGAAGCGTTCGGCTCCGTGCCGCTGGCGTGGATGAACGCCCTCGGCGCCGACTACGACAAGCTGAACGTCAACGGCGGCGCCCAGGCGCTGGGCCACCCGCTGGGCGCCACCGGCGCCAAGCTGATGGGCACGCTGGTGTACGAACTGAAACGGCGCGGTGGCCGCTACGGTCTGCTGGCGATCTGCGAAGGTCTCGGCACCGCCAACGCCACCATCATCGAAGTGCTCTAACGCCGTTCCAACGGCCCTTCGCCGGGCCGTGCGGGCCAAAAGAAGCCCGGCGCTTGTGGTTGGCGCCGGGCTTTTCTATGTTGAGCGGATAACCCGAAAATCCCCCGACACAGGTGACAGGCATGGCCACAGGCACGGTGCGCAGCAACGGCGTCGATCTCTTCTACGAAACCCGTGGGCCCGAGGACGGCGAACCGCTGGTCTTTATCATGGGTCTCTCCGCGCAGCTGGTGTTCTGGCCGGAAGGTCTGCTCGACGCCATGGCCAACCGGGGTTACCGGGTGATCGCCTTTGATAACCGTGACGCCGGTAAATCCACCGCCATCCGCCAGCCGTTCAAGTACGGCCCGATGACGGCGATGCTGCGCTACATGGTCGGCCTCAAAGTCCACGCCCCCTACACCCTGGACGATCTGGTCGCCGACACCATGGGGCTGCTGGACGCCCTGGGTATCGAGCGCGCCCATCTGGTGGGCGCCTCCATGGGCGGCATGGTCGCGCAACTGGCCGCCGCCACCCATCCGGAGCGGGTGCTCAGCGTCACCTCGATCATGTCCAGCACCAACAGCCCCTTCCTGCCGCCGCCGAAACCGGCGGCGCTGAAAACCCTGGTGGCGCCGCGGGTGAAGATTGAAACCGTGGAAGACTATGTGGCGTTCGGCCTGGGGATGATGGCCAAGCTGGGCGGTACCCTGGACCAGGGCCGCGAAGAACTCACCGAGATGTTCCAGCGCAGTTGGGAGCGGGGCCTGAACCCGCGCGGTATCCGCAACCAGTTCATGGCGATCATGGCCACCGGCAACCTCAGTAAGCGTCTGAAAAAAGTGCGCTGTCCCGCCCAGGTGATTCACGGCGGCAGCGATCCGCTGATCCGGCCCGCCGGCGGCCGCGCCTCGGCGCGCGCCATGCCCGGCGCCCGGCTCGCCATCATCGACGGCATGGGCCACGACTTCCCGCCGTCGGTGCAGCCGCGCCTGATCGAGCTGGTCGCCGAGAACTGCGCCCGCGCCGGCCGCACCGCAAAAGCCGCCGCCTAGCCCTGGTAGGAGCGGGCCCAGCCCGCGAAAGGGAGCGAAGCTCCCGGCAGGATCCCAGAGACGCTGTTAGTGCCCACCTTCAGGCCCGGTCGCCGGGAAAGGTCAGCACCTCGTCGATGCGATTGCTGTTTCGTTGGGCCATCAACAGCCGCTCCACACCCATGGCCACGCCGCTGCAGGCGGGCAAACCATGGTGCATGGCGTCGAGGAGGTAAGGGTCGGCGTCCATAACATTCAGGCCGTACTCCCCTCGCAGCCGGCTATCCCGCTCAAACCTTCGGCGCTGCTCGTCGGCGTCGGTCAGTTCCTGGTAGCCGTTGGCCAGCTCCAGGCCCCGGTAATAAATCTCGAACCGTAAGGCCACTTCGGTGCCGTCGGTGTCCGTGCGGGTTTGGGCCAGGGCGGCGGCCCAGCTTGGGAAGTCGGTGACTACCGAGAGCTGTTCGGCGGGCAGGGCGGCTTCCACCGTGGTGGCCATCAGGTAATCCACCGCGGCGGCTTTATCCAGGTCTTCGGGAGCGCCGTGTTGTTCGGCGCGCTGAATCAGGTCGCTGTCCGAAGTGGTCAGCGGGTCCAGCCCAGTGACGTCGGCGAACAGGTCGCGGAACCGATAAGTCCGCGACGGCGCGCCGGGGAACAGTTCGCCGAACAGGGTCAGGCACTCGTTGATCAGAGCGCTCAGATCAAAACCCGGCCGGTACCATTCCAGCATGGTGAACTCGGGGTTGTGCCGGGCGCCGGCTTCGCCGTCCCGGTAGGCTTTGCAGATCTGATAGATCGGCCCGCTGCCGGCGGCCAGCAGCCGCTTCATATGATATTCCGGCGAGCTCTGCAGATAGCCGTGGCCGGGCACCGGAATGCACTGAATATGGGGGTCGCTGACCCCGTGGCGCGCCAGTTGCGGGGTGTCCACTTCCAGTACGCCCCGGGCGGCAAAAAAAGCGCGCACCGTGCTCAGCAGCCCGGCGCGCGCTTTGATGGCCTCCAGGGAGGCGGTGGGCCGCCAGTCGGTCACCACTAGTTTTTGATACGGCCCGCGTACTCGCCGGTGCGGGTGTCCACCTTGGCGATTTCCCCTTCCTGCACGAACAGGGGCACGCGGATCACCGCGCCGGTGCTCAGGGTGGCCGGCTTGCCGCCGGTGCCGGCGGTGTCGCCCTTCAGGCCGGGATCGGTCTCGACGATCTCCAGCTCCACGAAGTTGGGCGGGTTCACGTTCAGCGGCTCGCCGTTGTAAAGGGTCACCTCGCACATGTCCTCTTCCTTGAGCCACTGCTTGGCGTCGCCCACCGCGGCTTCGTCCGCCTGCTTCTGCTCGAAGGTCTCGGTGTCCATGAAGTGCCAGAACTCGCCGTCGCTGAAGATGTACTGCATCTGCACATCCAGTACGTCGGCGCCTTCCAGGCTGTCGCCGGATTTAAAGGTGCGTTCCCACACCTTGCCGGTCTTCAGGTTGCGCAGCTTTACGCGGCTGAAGGCCTGGCCCTTGCCGGGCTTTACGAACTCGTTCTCGATGATGGCGCAGGGGTCGCCGTCGAGCATAACCTTCAAGCCGGACTTGAATTCACTGGTAGAATAGCTGGCCATAGATATCTATCCACTGTGTCGGGGAATTACCGGATGGCATTTAAGAAGCTGGCCATGATAACGCAGGAAGCGGACGGTTGGCAGGTACCCGACTGGCGCCGTCTGCAGGCCGACCTGGTCACCGGGGTGGGGGAGCTGTGCGAGCGGCTGTCGCTGCGCCCCGACCAGATCCCCGGCGGCGCCGACGACGACAGCGCCTTCCCGTTGCGGGTGCCGCGCCGTTACCTGGATCTGATCGAACCGGGCAACCCTGACGACCCGCTGCTGCTGCAGATCCTCGCCACCGGCCGCGAGCGCGAGGCGGTGCCCGGCTATCACGCCGACCCGCTGGATGAATCCCGCCACACCCCGGTGCCCGGCCTGCTGCACAAATATCATGGCCGCGCGCTGCTGGTGGTCACCGGCGCCTGCGCGGTGCATTGCCGCTACTGCTTTCGCCGCCACTTCCCGTACCAGGAGCATCTGTCCGGCGGCCGTTGGCAACAGGCACTGGACTGGCTGGCGCGGCGCACCGACATCAACGAGGTGATCCTCAGCGGCGGTGATCCGCTGACGCTGAGCAACCGGCGCCTGGGCGAGCTGCTGGAGGCCCTGGCGGCGCTGCCGCATCTGCGCCGCCTGCGGATCCACAGCCGCACCCCGGTGGTGATTCCCGAGCGCCTGGATGAGGGGTTGGCGGCGTTGCTGGCGTCACCACGCTGGCGCGCCACCCTGGTGCTGCACGCCAACCACCCCCGCGAGATCAGTCCGGCGCTGGCGGAGCGCTGCCGCGCCCTGGGCCGCGGCGGCGTCACCCTGCTCAATCAGTCGGTGCTGCTGGCCGGGGTCAACGACGACACCGAGGCCCTGGCGTCCCTGTCCGACGCCCTGTTCGAGGCCGGCGTGCTGCCCTATTACCTGCACCAGTTGGACGCGGTGGCGGGCGCCGCCCATTTCGCGGTGCCGGACGCGCGCGCCCGCGACCTGCACGCCGCCCTGCGGGACCGGCTGCCGGGGTTCCTGGTGCCCAGGCTGGCGCGCGAAGAACCGGGAGCGGGTTCAAAAACGGTATTGGCTGGATAATGTACAATTACCGGGTGTTCAAGTTATATTTGTGATGATCATCACAACAATAATTTGAATATAGCCTTCGCCGGGCGGCGGAGGCCAAGCCTGTGAGGAACAAGCCATGGAAGAGGCCCGCCAAACGGAGTCGGCGTGGGAAGTGCGTCTGGGGGTTCCGGAACCGGAATTGGACAAACTGTCGCTGGCCAGTGCCCGGCCGCGCCGGCTGCGCGCCTGGCTGGATGCGCTGCCGATCGGCGACCCGCACCGCGGAGCGCCGCCGTTACTGACGTTGCTGGACGAACTGCCCCGTTTGCGCGTTGACGGTCGCCGCCGGCTGGCCCTGCTGGAGGAGATCCGGCCCCGCCTCCGGCAACTGGCCTACACCCTGGAAAGCCGCTACCTGAATCTGCCCTTGATGCCGCCGGAGCGTGCGCTGCAGGCCGCCGCGTTATCGCACCGCTTGTTCCAGGGGCTGGCCATCGGCTACCAGAGCGTGGCCGCGCCGCTGTTGCGCGGCAAGCTCAACCGGCCCGAACGTCAAGCCGCCGCCACCGCCCTGCAGCGCGCCATGGACGCCCGCGCCCAGGATCTGTTTCTGCACATGCTGCTCTACAAGGAGCCGCCGGCGGGCACCTGGCAGGTCCTGCACAACCTCTATGCCGAAGCCGAGCGCCACGCCCTGGAGGCGCTCACCGTGTCGGACCCGGAGTTACCCGGCGAGGAAGGCGCGGTGTTGATCGCTTACGGCCGGTTGCTGCTCACCGCCAGCGCCCAGCCCAATCAGCTGCGCCAGCCGGCGTTGATGGCACTGTACCGGGCCGCCGCCCACTGGGCCCGCTGGATGCCGTTGCTGGCGGACGCCGCCGACGCCCCCTTCCATGTGGATCTGCAAAGCGACGCCGGCCCCCAGGCCCTGTCCGCCACGGCGGGCGACGGCCAGGCGCTGCGTTACTTCGACACCCGGCCGCTGGCCGCCGCGCTGGCCGAAGGCGGCCCCGGCCACCGCAGCCGGCCGTTGTCGGACATCCTCTCCCATCATTTGCGCTGGGCCTGGCTGGGCCCGCGCGAGCGGCGCGGGCCGCGCCGCCCGGTGGACGGTGAAATGCTGCTCTGTCTGGGGCTGGACGCGGTGCACCGGCGCCTGGACCAGGGCGAGGGCGATGAGCCCCTGCACCGGGTGCGGCGGGTGGATCACGGCGACGGCGGTTACTGTCTGGAGTGGCGTGGCGGCACCCCCAACACCCTGCGCGCCGGCGGCCTGCTGGCGCTGTCGCCGATGGAGCAGCCGCAATGGCGGGTCGGTGAAATACGCTGGGTGGCCTGGCTCGGCGACGCGGTGCGGCTGGGCGTGGCGTTGTTGCCCGAGACCCTGCGGCCGGTGCGTGTCAGCGCCGGCGACCCCAGTGCCTGGCCGGCGCCGGCGTTGCTGGTGCCGTCCCCGGAAGGTGACGATCCGGAGACCCTGGTGGTGCCCACCACCGGCTACCGCAGCGGTACCCGCCTGACCCTGTGGGACGGCCCGCCCCGGGACACCCGGCTCGGCGTGCGCCTGGCCGGCTCCCCGGATATCGCCCAGTACACCCTGCGTCCGGCGGTCTGAGCGCCGGCGCTCCGCAAGGACAATCCCGCGCGGCGGTAAGGTCTTTGGCGAACGCAGTCCCGTCAGGCACAATAGATGCTCTACGAATAACGGATGAGCACTGGCGCCGATGAATTACGCCCTCGATACCCTCCGCTTGCTGATCGCGCACGATTCCCAGGACGAAGCTGAACAGCTTATGAACACCCTCCGTAACGCCGGCCGCGCCACCCGCGCGCAGCTGGCCCTGGGCGAGGACGATCTGGTGAGGGCACTGAAGGGCGGCGCCTGGGAACTGATGCTGTGCCGGCCCACCTTCGGTGACGGCTCCTTCGAAAGCGCCATGGCGCACCTGAACCGGCTCGGCAAGGCACTGCCGGTGATTCTGCTCAGCGACGACTACAATGCCGAGATCGTGCGTAACGCCTACAAGGCCGGCGCCCGCGCGGTGGCGCCCAAGGACGACCGCGAAATGCTGATGCAATGCGTCGACCGGCTGATGGAATTCCTGCGCCTGCGCAAGGAGCTGCAACACTCCGAGATCACCCGCCACGAAGCGGAAAAGCGGCTCAGCCAGTTGATGGATCAGAGCCGCGACGCCATCGCCTATGTGCTCGACGGCATGCACATCCACGCCAATGACAACTACGCCCGCATGTTCGGTTACGACAGCGCCGAGGAACTGGCCGGCGTGCCGATCATGGACATGGTCTCCGCCAGTGACCACGACCGCCTCAAGAAGCTGCTGCGCAGCCGCGCCGAGAACGCCAGCCAGACCAACGAGCTGGAATGCCGTGGTGTGCATACCGACGACAGCGAATTCGACGCCACCTTCGTGTTCTCGCCCAGCACCTACGACGGCGAGGCCTGCACCCAGATCGTGATCCGCGCCGCCAGCCTGGACGAGAACGCCCTGCAGGAGCGCCTGCACGAGATCAGCCAGACCGATCAGGTCACCGGCCTCTACAGCCGCACCTGGTTCATGGAACAGCTGGATCAGGCGGTGGCCGAAGCGGCCCGCCAGGGGCAACTGGCGGCGGTGCTGTATCTGCGCCTGGACGGCTTTGAACAGCACCAGTCCAGCCTGGGCATGGAAGGCGCCGACGATGTGCTGCGGGCGGTGGCGGACTGGCTGCGCGAGCACAGCGCCGGCGGCAAGCTGGCGCGGGTGGACGGCGAGGATTTCGCCCTGCTCAAGCCGGTCAACGACCTGGACGAAGCCGGGCAGCTGGCGGAAGAACTGCGCGCCGGCATCGAGACGCTGATGCCGGAAGTGGCCAGCCGCACCGCCCACGTTACCGCCAGCCTGGGGCTGGCGTTCGCCCGCGAGGACGCGCGCAGCAGCCAGGACATTCTCACCAAGGCGCTGAAATGCTGTAACCAGGCGCAGCGCGAAAACAACGAGCAGGGCAACGCTATCAAGATCCATGACCCCATGGACGATGTGACCGCCGGCTCCTCCGAAGCGATCGCGCTGAGCATCCGCCAGGCGCTGGAGAAAGGCAGCTTCCGCCTCAAATACCAGCCGCTGATGAGCCTGGAAGACGAAAACGAGCATGTCTTCGAAGTGTTCGTGCACATGCCGCAGAAGCAGGGCGACGACCTGGCCGCCGCCGACTTCATGCCCACCGCCGCCGAGCAGGGCCTGGCCGGCAAGGTGGACCGCTGGGTGGTGCTCAACGCCATGCGCGCGGCGGCTGCCCACGAACAGAAAATCACCTTGCTGGTGAATCTCAGCGGTTACTCCCTGGGCGAGCCGGGCCTGGCGGAATGGCTCACCAAGGCGATGCGCGCCGCCAAGTTGTCCGGCGAGCAGGTGATCTTCCAGTTCAGCGAAGGCGACGCGGTCAATTACCTCAAGCAGGCGGCGGCGTTCGCCGACGCGGTGCGCAAACAGGGCTGCGGCCTGTCGATCAGCCGTTTCGGCGGCGGCCTGGATCCGTTCAAGCTGTTCGAGCACATTCCCGCCACCATGGTGAAATTTGAAGGCTCCTTCACCCAGGAACTGAGCAAAGCGGAAAGCCGGGAACGGTTCGCGGAAATCATTCAGCAGGCCCGCGACAGCGGCCGCCGCACCCTGGTCGGCTTCGTCGAATCCGCCGCCCAGATGCAGACCCTGTGGAGCCTCGGCGGCGTCGACTACCTGCAGGGCTATTATCTGCAGGCGCCGATGGACCGCCTCGAGACGGCGGAAACCACGGAAGGATGAGAGAGCAGTTAACAGTGAACAGTTAATAGTTAATAGCGAAACAAAAAAAGCGCGGGCCAGTGGCCCGCGCTTTTTTAACTATTCACTGTTAACTGTTAATTATTAACTATTTCAGTAGTTCCTGTTGGTCTTTGTCGCGGACGCCGATCAGGTAAAGAATGCCGTCCAGCCCCAGGGTGGAAATCGAGTGGGCGGCGTTTTCCTTGACCAGCGGCTTGGCGCGGAAGGCGATACCCAGGCCGGCGGCGCCCAGCATGGGCAGGTCGTTGGCGCCGTCGCCCACGGCGATCACCTGCTCCAGGTTGATGCCTTCGCGGGCGGCGATCTCCCGCAACAGCTCCGCCTTGCGCTCGCCGTTGACGATCGGCTCCGCCACCTCGCCGGTGACTTTGCCGTCGACGATCTCCAGGGTGTTGGCGTAGACGTAGTCGATGCCCAGCAGTTTCTGCAGCCAGTCACCGAACCAGGTGAAGCCGCCGGACAGAATCGCGGTGCGGTAGCCCAGCGCTTTCAGGGTGGGGATCAGCCGGTCGGCGCCTTCGGTGAGCTGAATGCGCTCGCGCACCCGTTCCAGGGCGCTTTCGTCCAGCCCTTTAAGCAGCGCCACCCGGGCGCGGAAGCTTTCGTTGAAATCCAGCTCGCCGAGCATCGCCCGGTCGGTGATCGCCGCCACCTGCTCTCCGACGCCGGCTTCGGCGGCCAGCTCGTCGATCACCTCCGAGCGGATCAGCGTGGAATCCATATCGAACACCACCAGGCGGCGGTTGCGCCGGAAAGCGCTGTCGCGCTGGAAGGCGATGTCCAGGTTGCGTTCGTTGGCGATCGCCAGGAAGGCGGCGCGCATGGCGCCCGGATCACGGGGTTCGCCGCGTACCGAGATTTCCACGCAGGCGCGGCCGTCCGGGTCGCTGTCCTCGCCTTCCAGGTGCACCCGGCCGGAAAGCCGCGCGATGCTGTCGATGTTGAGGTCGTTATCCGCCACCACGGTGGTCACGTCGCCGAGCTGCTCGGCGGTGATCTTGCGCGCCAGCAGGGTAATGATGTGGCGGTCCTTGCCCTGGCCGGACACCCACTGCTCGTAGCGGTCCTCGTCGATGGGCCGGAAGCGCACCGAGATATTGCGCTTGTGCGCCTCGAACAGCAGGTCCTTGAGCATCGAGGACGCCTCCGCCGCCGGCGGCACTTCCACCAGGATGCCCAGCGACAGGGTGTCGTGGATCACCGCCTGGCCGATATCCAGAATATTCAGGTGGTAGCGGGCCAGAATGCGGGTAAAGGCCGCGGTGAGGCCGGGCCGGTCGTTGCCGGACACCTGGATGAGAATAATCTCGCGCACGCTGGGGGATTCCTCGGGCTGGTCGGTACGTTGCGGAACAGCCGCTAAGATTACCAGAAAACCGTGCCGGGTTGGCGTGCGTGCGCCAGAGCCAAGCGTAGCGCCGCCACCACGGGTTATACTCCCGGCCGTCGCGTTCACAGGCAAGGAAGGCACTGCATGTCGGTGTGGGAAAAATGGCGGCCCTGGCTGCAACGGGAAAAACAACTGCTGCTGGAACTGGCGCTGATGCTGCTGGTGGCGCTGGTGGTGGGGGTCTATTTTCTGGAGCACTTCTCCGCCCGCCTGCAGGCGGAGCAGCGGGTGCAATTGAAGGCCCTGGCGCAACAGACCGCGCTGCGCTCCGCCGAGTCGCTGGCCGGTGACGACCTGATCGGGCTGAACGTGATCGCCCGCGAAACCCGCGCCCTGGAGCCGGTCGGCGGCGTGCAGTTTCTGGACGTGGCCCGTGAGCCGGTCACCGGCAAGAGTGACGACAGCCTGCCGGTGAAAGTGGAGGTGCCGGTGGCCCTGCCGGACGGCGAGCTGGCCGGCTCGGTGGTGCTCGCCGCCGCCCACGACACCGCGCCGCGTCAGCGCCTGGAAACCGGCTATGTGCTGGTGGTGCTGGGCCTGCTGGCCCTGCGCGCCGCGGCCGAGGTGATCCGCCGCCGGCTGTGGCGGCCCGCCGCGCCGCCGGCGACGGCCGCGCCCGCCACGGATCAGGACACGGCGTCCGAAACGCCGCCGGTCGCCCCGGTGGACGGCGATGCGCCGGCGCCGGATGGCGTGTCCGTGGAGCTGCGTTTGAGCGTGGTCAACTTCGATCATTTCCAGCAGCGCTACACCCGCTCGGCGCTGGAAGCGTTGCTGGCGGATTACCACCACCTGCTGCGCGAAGTGGCGGCGCTGTACGGCGGCGAAGTGATCACCGCCATCGGCGACCGGGCGCGCATCCGCTTCACCGGCGAGCCGCTGTCGCACACCGCCTTTTCGGCGCTATGCGCCGGCCTGCTGTTCCTGCGCGTGGCCCGCCTGCAGGCGCCGCGGCGCAAAGCCGGCCAGTCGCCGGCGCTGGAGTTCAAGGCCCTGGTCAGCAACCAGTTCAACGAGGCGGACAGCTGGGCCCTGTGCCTGGCCGGGGTGCCGGGCCGGCTGAACGTGCCCGAGGCGGAACTGACCCGCGCCGAACTGGACGTCAAAGCCCTCTACCAGACCGAGCGGGCACAGCTGGTTCAAGCCGGTGACCGGCAGATTCGCCTGCAGCCGGTGGAGCAGCTCGCGCACCGCTATCAGACCCTGCTGCGCACTCAGGCGGAAAAGGTCATGGGCGGTTCCGGGGTGTCCGGCGACGCCTCGCCGAGCAAGTAACCGCGCATCGCCGCGCCGATCAACTGCGGCAGCTCCGGCATGCCCCGGTTGCCGAACAGGCGGTTGAATTCCAGCACGTAGGGGCGGCCCTCCACCCAGGCCACGTCGAACCCGGCGTGGTCGATGCCCAGCTCGCGGGCAAGCCGGGTGACCAGCGCCAGGGCCGGCTCCGGCACCGGCAGGTCGGTGCGCACCCGCGCCCCGCGCGCCAGATTGTTGTGGAAGCTGGTGCCCTCGCGCCAGTAGCTGGCGATCACGTCACGGCCCACCACCACCACGCGCAAATCGCGCACGATCGGCAGCAGCTTCTGGATATACAGCACCTCGCTGTGAGCGGCGTAGTCCAGTAACTGCTGGCGGCTCTCGATCAGAAACACGCCGCTGCCCTGGCTGGAGCGGATCTGCTTGGCCACGAACGGAAAGCGCCAGGTATCCAGCACCTGGCTGATGCCGTGCGGCCCCGCCGGCAGGATATCGGTCTCGGGCAGATGTTCCGGGCACGCCAGCTTCAGCGCCCGGGTCATTTCCACCTTGTCGTGCCCCAGGTGGTAACTGGCCAGGCTGGGAAAAATCGGCCGGCCCAGCACATAGTGCAGGCTGTGCAGCTGCCAGTAAGCCGGGAACAGCAGCCAGTCCGCGTCGAGCAACCGCGCGCGCTGGTCGTGCATCAGCTCCGGTTTGATGTAATGCACGCCCGGCAGGCCCAGGGTGCGGAAAGGGTCAAAGGTGATCAGTTTCAAAGGCCGACGGACCTCAGGCTAAAAGCCCGCGCACGGTCGCGCGGGCGAACCGCGAATTTATAGGGCTAAACGGGCCCCTCGGCAAGCGGATTTGTCATGGCCAGCGGGGTCCGCACCGGCTAGGCTTTGGCGCACAACGACACTCGGGAGAACGCTGTGAATTTACCCCCTTTGCAAAGCGGTGAGGTGCTGGCGGCCGAAGACGGCGCGGTGCTCACCCTGACCCTGAACCGCCCGGACAAACTCAACGCCCTGACCGGCGCCATGTACCGCGACCTGGTCGACCTGCTGGCCTTCGCCGGCGACAGCGATGACGTGCGCGCGGTGCTGATCCTGGGGGCCGGCAAATCCTTCAGCGCCGGCAACGACCTGGCCGACTTCCTGGCCGCCGGTGAAGGCACCGAAGGCGGCGCGGCGCCCTTTATCCGCGCCGTGAGCCGCTTCGAAAAGCCGCTGGTGATCGGCGTCCAGGGCCACGCCGTGGGCGTGGGCACCACCATGCTGCTGCACGCCGACCTGGTGGTGGCCGCCGACGACGCCAAGTTCCTGACCCCGTTCGTCGACCTGGGCGCGGTGCCGGAAGCGGGCTCCGCCAAGCTGCTGCCGGCCTGGCTGGGCTACCAGCGCGCCGCGCGCATGCTGCTCGCCGGCGAGCCGCTGCTGGCCCCGGAAGCCCTGCAGGCCGGCCTGGTCGCCAAAATGGTCAGCCCCGCCGAACTGGCGGACACCGCCGCGGCCTACGCCCGCACCCTGGCGGCCAAGCCGCCCCGCGCCATGCGCGAAAGCAAGCGCCTGATGCGCCAGGCCGCGCAGATGGACCTCCACGACCTGATCGACCACGACCTGGCGCTGTTCGCCGAGCTCCTGCAAGGCGACGAAGCCAAAGCGATCCTCGCCGCCAAGGTCGGCAAGAAATAACATTCTGGTGCCGGTGTGGGCTGTGGGACCCTGTAGCCGGCTCGGTCTCGGTGCCCGGGGTCCAGGACCCGCCGTGAATCCATCCCTGGAGGCTTGTGTTCGGCTCCCTGCCTCACACAGTCCTGGACCCCGGGCACCGAGACCGAGCCTCCCTAATGGAGCCAGCCGCCAAGCGGTGCCATTAAGCCAGATTCGCGGGAGCGGGCATTGTGGGAGCGGGCCATGCCCGCGAAAGGCGCGGAGCTCCCGGCAAAGGTCGCCCCGCAGGATGCCAGAGAGATTTCTGGCGGCAGCATGATCAGAGTCTCTGGAATCCTGCCGGCCGGCGGTGCCGGCCTTTCGCTTGCAAGGCAAGCTCGCACAAACCCCAAGCTTCGTAGAAAGGTTCGGCGCTGGCGATAACCCGGGGCGGCGGAATCTACCCAGGGAGCGGGTCTGTGTTCTGCCCTTCCGGGACCCTGGAGAACAGGACGTTCGACAGGGAGCCTACAGGGACGTATTCACGGCGTTCCCGGAAGGGCAGAACACAGACCCGCGCCCCCCCGATGGAGAGAACACCAGGCCCCCGCCGAACCGGCGTCTCTACTGGCGAACCGACCCGAAGGCCTCGCCCATCCGCACGGCGGCGCCCGCCGTCAGCTCCGAACCGAACTCGGCGGCGCCCTCCGGGAACAGCACGATCACCGTGGAGCCGAGCAGGAAGCGGCCCAGCTCGTCGCCCTTGCGCAGGGTCACCGGCGCCGGATTGCGGTAGTCGACCCGGGTCACGGTGGTGGACTGCGGTGTCACCTGGCCGGCGAACACGGTCTCGATGCCGGCCACGATCATGGCCCCCACCAGCACCACCGCCATCGGCCCCACCTCGGTATCGAACACGCACACCAGCCGTTCATTGCGCGCGAACAGGCGCGGCACCCGCTCGGTGGTGGTCTGGTTCACCGAGAACAGGCGCCCGGGCACGTAGCAGGTTTCGCGCAGGGTGCCGGTGAACGGCATGTGCACGCGGTGATAATCCTTCGGCGACAAATAGACGGTGGCGAAGTGGCCGTTCTGGAACTCCGCCGCCAGCGCGCCGTCGCCGCCCAGCAGCTCGAAGGCGGAATAATGGTGGCCCTTGGCCTGGAACAGGTCGCCGCCGCGCAGCGGGCCCAGCTGGCTGACGGTGCCGTCCGCCGGGCAGGCCAGCACCCGCTCGCCGTCGGCGATGGGGCGGGCGCCGTCTTTCAGCGCGCGGGTGAAGAAGGCGTTGAAGTTTTCGAAGCGGTCCGGGTCTTCAATCTCCGCTTCGCCCAGGTCCACCCCGAAGTGCTGGATGAAGCGGTTGATGAAGGTGGTTTTGATCCACGGAATCTCGCTGCGCGCCACCCAGCCCACCAGGCGGGACAGGAGGTGCTGGGGGACGACGTGCTGAAGCGCGATAAACAGCTTTTCTTTTAGAGCGTGCAAAGAGTGAGCCTCAAGGTGATTACTCGGACTTTTCCGTGGGGGTGTCGGGGTGGTTGCCCCATTCGGCCCAGGAGCCGGGGTAGCCGCGAATGCGCTCGAAACCGAGGATTTTGCCCACCAGCCAGGTGAAGCTGGAGCGGTGGTGGGTCTGGCAGTGCGTGATCACTTCCTTGTTGCTCTGGATGCCGCGCTCGGCCAGCTCCCGGCGTATTTCTTCCAGATCGCGCAGGCGCAGGTTGTTGTGCTTGTCCATGGCGTCGGTCCACTCGTAGTGGGTGGCGCCGGGGATGTGGCCGGCCTTCTGGGCGAAGGCGCGCACGCCGGCGAATTCCTCCTCCGAGCGGGCGTCCCAGATCACCACGTCCGGGTCGGTGTGGTGCTTGAGCACGTAGTCCAGATCGACGCTGGTGGCCGGGTCGTGCTCGCCAACCTGATAGTCGCTGGGCTCCGGCCGGGTGCGGTCGCTGCTGGTGCTCAGTTCCGCCGCCAGCCAGCCGTGGATGCCGCCATTGAGGTAGGAATATTTCTTGTGGCCGATCACATCCAGGGTCCACAGCAGGCGCCCGGCCCAGCCGCCGCCTTCGTCGTCGTAGGCGACCACCTGGGTGTCCGGGGTCAGGCCCAGTTCGGAGAACAGCGCGGACAGGGCGTCGTCGCTGGGCAGCAGCCCGGGCGCCGGCTGGGTGCCGGCGAGCAGGCGCTTGAAGTCCAGGTGCACGGCGCCGGGCACGTGGGCCTGGTCGTAGACCTGATCCTTGCTCAGATCCACGATCAGCAGATTGTCGTCGTCCAAATGGGCCGCCAGGTCGGCGGGTTCCAGCAGTAGCGGCAGTTGAGCGGTCATGGCTAATCGTCTTTGCTGCGGAATGGGGTGCGTGAAAACAAACCTGATTGTAATGGAGGGACCCCATGGCTGTCAGATGTGTTCCCCGAAGGTCTACCGGTAGCGCTCGCGGCCTTCCTCATCCAGGGTGTCGGCGATCTGGAAGAAATTGTGCAGCCGCTCCTCGCTCACCTCGCCGTTTTCCGCCGCCTCACGCAGGGCGCAGCCCGGTTCGTGGCGGTGGGTGCAGTTGCGGAAGCGGCAGTGACCGGCCCGTTCGGAGAGCTCCCGGTAGCCATGCAGCAGCTCCTCTTCGCTGATGTGCCAGAGCCCGAATTCGCGGATCCCCGGTGAATCGATCAGCCGGCCGCCGTCCGGCAGGCGGAACAGGCGCGCGGTGGTGGTGGTGTGCTGGCCCAGGCCGGACACCCCGGACAGGTCGCCCACCGCCAGCTCGGCGCCGGGCAGCACCGCGTTCACCAGCGACGACTTGCCGACCCCGGACTGGCCCACGAACGCGCAGGTGTGCCCGGTCAGCGCGGTTTTAAGCGCGGCCAGGCCGGCGCCGTCCTCGGCGGACGCCTCGATCACCGGGTAGTCCAGATCGCGGTAAATATCGGTGATGTGGTCCAGGGCGTCGCGGCTCTCCGCATCGATCAGGTCCGCCTTGTTCAGCACCAGGGTGGCGGGAATCCCGGACAACTCCGCCGCCACCAGGTAGCGGTCGAGCAGGGCGGTGGAGGGCACCGGCATGGGCGCGAACACCACCAGCAACCGGTCCACGTTGGCGGCCACCGGCTTGAGGTTGCCGTAGTTATCCGGCCGCTTGAGCACGCTTTGGCGGGGCTCGATGGCGGTGACCACGCCGTCGCCGTCGCCTTCCACCCGCGGCGCCTGCCAGATCACCCGGTCGCCCACCACCAGCTGCTCCAGATTGGCGCGGAAGTGGCAGCGTGCCGGAACGCCGGCCTCGTCTTCCACCAGCACCTGGCCGCCGAAGTGGGCCACCACCGTGCCCAATTGTTCCTCGCCCAGGGCTGTGGCCACCGGGTTTTCCTGGCCGGCCCGGCGTTGGGCCCGCTGGCGCCGTTCCGCCTGGATTTTCTCGATCCGCCACTTCTGGCGCCGGTTCAGTTTGCGTTTCGCCATAAATCACTGGGCGGTCGTGCCGCCGTTAGCTGGGGATGCAGGCTGCAGGATACAGGAGCGCGCCCCGATCCGTTATCCTGCAACCTGCATCGCATTGATCATTCGGGAGCCCCATGACGCAATCACGAGACAACCTGATCTGGATCGACCTGGAAATGACCGGGCTGGACCCGGCCAATGACCGCATCATCGAGATCGCCACCATTGTCACCGACGCCCATTTGAACGTCCTCGCGGAGGGGCCCGTGATGGCGGTGCATCAGAGCGACGCGCTGCTCAACGGCATGGACGAATGGAATACCGAGCACCACAACAATTCCGGCCTGGTGGAGCGGGTCCGCGAAAGCGACCTGGACGACGCCGAGGCGGAGCGCCGCACCCTGGTGTTTCTGGAGCAGTACGTGGAAGCGGGCATGTCGCCGATGTGCGGCAACAGCATCTGTCAGGACCGCCGTTTCCTGGCCAATTACATGCCGCGCCTGGAAGCGTTTTTCCACTACCGCAACCTGGATGTGTCCACCCTCAAGGAACTGGCGCGGCGCTGGAAGCCGGACATTCTGCCCGGCTTCAAGAAGGAAAATAAGCACCTGGCGCTTGACGACATCCGCGAGTCCATCCAGGAACTGGCCTACTACCGCGAGCACCTGATCCGCCTGTAGCGCCCGACTTTCTTGCCTTTCTACGAAGCTCGAATTGTGGGAGCTTGCCTTGCAAGCGAAAGGGTGGCTCTTTGTGCGAGCGGGCCTGGCCCGCGAAAGGGAGCGAAGCTCCCGGCAGGATCCCAGAGAGCAATCTAACGGCAGCACAAACAACCTCTCTGGCATCCTGCCGGGTGGCTAAAGCCACCCTTTCGCGGGCGAGGCCCGCTCGCACAACTTCGCTCCCTTTCGCGGGCGAGGCCCGCTCGCACAACCGCTCCCACAGGATCTTATTTTTCGCGAAGGCGCCGCAGCGCCCAAGAGGCGTGCTCCCGGACCAAATCGCTGGGATCGTCGAGCGCCGCCTCCAGGGCCGCCAGCGCTTCGGGCGAGGCCGGGCCGTTGCCCAGCGCCACCGCCAGGTTGCGCCGCCAGCGTTCGAAGCCGGCACGGCGGATCGGTGAGCCTTCGGTGCGGCGCAAAAACGTCTCTTCGTCCCATTGGAACAGCGTCACCAGCTCGCTGTCCGCCAGGCCGTGGCGCGGCTGGAAATCGGTCTCCTTGCTGTGCGAGGCGAAGCGGTTCCAGGGGCACATCAACTGACAGTCGTCGCAGCCGAACACCCGGTTGCCGATGCCGCGGCGCAGGTCCTCCGGAATCGATCCGGGATGCTCGATGGTCAGGTAGGAGATGCAGCGCCGGGCGTCCAGCTGGTAGGGCGCGACAATGGCGTCGGTGGGGCACACCGTCATGCAGGCGGAGCACTTGCCGCAGTGGTCCTCGGCGGGCTCGTCCACCGGCAGCGGCAGGTCGGTGTAAATCTCACCGAGGAAAAACCAGCTGCCCGCGTGGCGATTGAGAATCAGGGTGTGCTTGCCCTGCCAGCCGAGCCCGGCTTTCTCCGCCAGAGGTTTTTCCATCACCGGCGCGCTGTCCACGAACGCCCGGGCCAGACGGGTGTCGGCCACTTCCTCGCGGATCAGCGCCGCCAGCCGCGCCAGCCGCTTGCGCACCAGCTTGTGGTAGTCGCGGCCCAGGGCATAGCGGGACACATAGGCTTTTTCTTTTTGCTGCAGCACCTTGACTGGCTGGGTGTCCGGCGGCAGGTAGTCCATGCGCAGCGACAACACACGCACGGTGTCCGGCTCCAGCTCCGCCGGCCGCGAGCGCTTGTTGCCGTGGGCGGCCATCCACCCCATCTCGCCGTGGCGGCCGGCGGCCAGCCAGTCGTGCAGGCGTTGTTCCGCCTGGCTCAGGTCCAGGTCGGCGACGCCCATCTGCTGGAAGCCCAGCGCCCGGGCGTGCTCGGCGATGCGTGTTTTCAGGTCGCTGAAATCCATGGAAGCCAGGTGGGTGATATAGTGTCGGTCAGCCAGTTTGGTGACCCGAAACGCAAGGATAACAGTGAATGCCGGTTAGATCGTTGCCCGAGGCGCTGTACAGCGCCGATCAGACCCGCGAACTGGACCGTCTGGCCGGTGAGGCCGGCCTTAGCGGTGAGGAATTGATGGAGCGCGCCGGCCGCGCGGCGTTCGATGTGCTGCTGTCGCGCTGGCCGGACGTGTCGCGGCCGGCGGTGCTGTGCGGCGGCGGCAACAACGGCGGCGACGGCTATGTGGTGGCGCGGCTGGCCCGCGAGGCCGGTCTGGAACCGGTGATCCACCATCTGCGCGACCCGGAGCGAATGAAGGGCGATGCCCTGACCATGGCGCGGCGCGCCCGCGATGCCGGCGTGTCGATGCGGCCGTTGTCCGTGGATGATCTGCCGGTCGACGCGCCGCTGCTGGTGGACGGCCTGCTCGGCACCGGCATCAGCGGCGCCCTGCGCGACGATATCCGCGCGGTGATCGAAGCGCTGGACCGTCTCGGCAAGCCGGTGTTGGCCCTGGACGTGCCCTCAGGCCTCAACGCGGATACCGGCGCCCCGGCCGGCGCGGTGCTGAGCGCCGACTGCACCATTACCTTTATCGGTGTGAACCGGGGCCTGCTCACCGGCGCCGGTCCGGTGCACAGCGGCGATCTGCTGTTTGACGACCTGGGCGTGGACCGGCCGGTCTACCAGCACATCGACCGGCCGGTATGGCGGCCCACGCCGGCCCGCCTGCGGCACTGGCTGCCGCCCCGGCGCCGCGACGCGCACAAGGGCCACTTCGGCCATGTGCTGGTGGTGGGCGGCGATCATGGCTTCGCCGGGGCGCCGTTGATGACGGCCCAGGCGGCGGCCCGTTGCGGCGCCGGCCTGGTGAGCCTGGCCACGCGGCCGGAGCACGCCCCGCCGGTGCTCGCCCGCCAGCCGGAGATCATGGTGCGCGGCGTGGACGGCGCCGAATCGCTGCGGCCGCTGCTGGAAAAAGCGTCGGTGGTGGCGGTGGGCCCGGGCCTGGGCGCCGGCCCCTGGGGCCGGGTGCTGCTGGAGGAAGTGCTGGAAAGCGGTCTGCCGCTGGTGATCGACGCCGACGGGCTCAACCTGCTGGTGGAGATGGACGCCGACGCCCGCGACAATTGGATCCTCACGCCGCACCCCGGCGAGGCGGGCCGGCTGCTCGGCAGCGACGGCGCCACGATTCAGGCGGACCGGTTCGCGGCGCTGGAAAGCCTGGCCGCCCGTTACGGCGGCACCGTGCTGCTCAAGGGGCTGGGCACCCTGGTGCGCGGTGACGGCGGCACCGCGCTGATCAGCGACGGCAACCCGGGCATGGCCACCGGCGGCATGGGCGACGTGCTCACCGGGGTGATCGCCGCTCTGCACGCCCAGGGCCTGCCCGGCTATCAAGCGGCGGCGCTGGGCGCCATGGCCCACGCCCGCGCCGCCGACCGGGCCGCCGCCGCGGACGGCGAGCGGGGTTTGTTGGCCACCGACCTGCTGGCCGCGCTGCGGCCGGTGCTGAACGGAGACGACGAGCGTTAGATGAACGAACAGCATTTTCTCGCCGACGAGCAGGCCACGCTGGATCTGGGCGCGGCGCTGGCGTCGCGCCTGGGCGCCGGCCAGTGTGTGTATCTGCACGGCGACCTGGGCGCCGGCAAGACCACGCTGGTGCGCGGCCTGCTGCGCGCGCTCGGCCACGCCGGCTCGGTGAAGAGCCCGACGTACACCCTGGTGGAACCCTATGACGTGGCCGGCGTCCATATCTATCATTTTGATTTATATCGGCTCGGGGACCCCGAGGAACTGGAGATGATCGGCATTCGCGACTACTTTGACGGTCATGCACTGTGCGTGCTGGAGTGGCCTGAACGTGGAAGCGGGGTTATTCCGCCGCCGGACCTCACCGTTACCCTGGCCGTGGAGAAACAGGGACGATATGCGAAGCTGGAATGGGCCGATGGCTGATAACTGTGTCCGAAGGATGCGCCGCAACGGACTGAGAATGGCCGTGTTGATCGCCGGCCTGTTGGCGATGGTCGGCGCCCGCGCGGCGATTACCGTGGATTCCGTGCGCCTGCACCGGGCCCCGGACCACACCCGTATCGTCTTCGATCTGCCCGAGCCGGTGGAGCATACCCTGGACAAACTGGCCGACCCGGACCGGGTGGTGGTGGATCTGATGGACGCGGATCTGGCCTTCGACGTGAGCGCCCTGGATTACAAGGACAGCCCGATCGAGAACATCCGCGTCGGCAAGCACGAGGATAAGACGCGGGTGGTGTTCGACCTCAGCGCCGCGGTGCGCCCGCGCACCAACCTGCTGAAACCGGTGGACCCGCACAGCTGGCGGCTGGTGGTGGATCTCTTCGACAGCGACCCGAAGCCGGTGAAAACCATCGAGGAACCCGAGGCCGACAGCGGCGAACCGCGCCAGATGATCGTCGCCATCGACCCGGGCCACGGCGGCGAGGACCCGGGCGCCCTGGGCCCCGGCAATCTGCTGGAAAAAGAGGTGGTGCTGCAGATCGCCCGCAAGGTGAAGGCGCGCATCGACCGGGAGCCGGGCATGAAGGCGGTGATGGTCCGCGACGGCGACTACTACGTGCCGCTGGCCGAGCGCCGCCGGGTGGCGCGCCAGGACAACCATGCGGATGTGTTTATTTCCATCCACGCGGACGCCTTCACCGACCCGCGCGCCCACGGCGCCAGCGTGTTCGCCCTCTCCAATCGCGGCGCCACCAGCGCCCGCGCCGCCTATGTGGCGAAAATGGCCAACGAGTCGGACAAAGTGGCCGGGGTCTACGAGGAAGAGAAGGACGATTCCAACCTGCTCAATGTGCTGGCGGACATGCGCATGAGCGGCTCCATGGCCCACAGTCTTTATCTGGGCCGCCAGATTCTCGAGGAAATGGGACAGATCACCAAGCTGCACGGCGGCCGCAAGACCGTGGAGCAGGCCGCCTTCGTGGTGCTCAAGGAGCCGGAGATGGTCTCCGTGCTGGTGGAAACCGGCTTTATTTCCAACCGGGAAGAGGCGCGCAATCTCAGTTCCAGCGCCCACCAGGAAAAGCTGGCGCGCTCCATCGTCAACGGCGTGAAGCACTATTTCCGCACCCACCCGGCGCCGGGCAGCTGGTTCGCCGCCCAGCGCCGTGAGAACGGCGAGCAGCATCGCATCCAGCCCGGTGATACCCTGTCCGGCATCGCCCGCCAGTACCAGGTCTCCGAGCAGGCCCTGCGCGCCGCCAATGATATTCGCGATGACCGCATCATGGTGGGCCAGACCCTGACCATTCCCCGGTCCTGACGGCACAACCCGGTTTTAGTAAAGAGAGTTCCCTGTGGCAAAGATTCATCGGCTGGATTCCCGGCTCGCCAACCAGATCGCCGCCGGCGAGGTGGTGGAGCGCCCCGCCTCGGTGCTTAAGGAGTTGCTGGAAAACGCGCTCGACGCCGGCGCCCGCCAGATCACCGTGGACGTGGAGCAGGGCGGCACCAAGCTGATCCGGGTGCGCGACGACGGCAGCGGCATCGACCAGGATGACCTGCCGCTGGCCCTGTCCCGCCACGCCACCAGCAAGATCCGCGGCCTCGAAGACCTGGAGGCGATCGGTACCCTCGGTTTCCGGGGCGAGGCGCTGGCGGCGATCAGTTCGGTGTCGCGGCTGAGTCTGGCCAGCAATAGCGGCGACCAGGCCGAGGGCTGGCAGGTCACCGTGGAAGGGCGCGACATGGCGCCGTCCGTGGCGCCCACCGCGCACCCGCGCGGCTGCACCGTGACCATGCGCGACCTGTTCTTCAATACGCCGGCCCGGCGCCGTTTCCTGCGCACCGAGAAAACCGAATTCAACCACCTGGAAGAGGTGTTCCGGCGGGTCGCCCTGAGCGAATTCCAGACCGGCTTCCGCCTCAGCCACAACCAGAAAGTGATCCACCAGCTGCCGCCCGGAGACGACGAGACCCTGCGCGCCGCCCGTGTGGCGCGGTTGTGCGGCCGTGCCTTCATGGATCAGGCACTGACCGTGGACATCGAGCACGCCGGCCTGCGGCTGCACGGCTGGATGGGCCTGCCCACCTTCTCCCGGTCCCAGGCGGATTTGCAGTATTTCTACGTCAACGGCCGGGTGATCCGCGACAAGGTGGTCAGCCACGCGGTGCGCCAGGCCTACGCGGACGTGCTCTACCACGGCCGCCACCCGGCCTATGTGCTGTTCTTCGAAGTGGACCCGGCGCTGGTGGATGTGAACGTGCACCCCACGAAGCACGAGGTGCGGTTCCGCGAACAGCGCATGGTCCACGACTTCCTGTTCCGCAGCCTGCACCGGGCCATCGCCGAGGTGCGCCCCGGCGAGGGTCAGCACGGCGAGGGCCGCCCCGGCGACGCCGCGCCGGCCATGGAAGAGGGGCCGGCGCCCAGCCAGGGCCATATGGCCCTGGGCACCCCGGCCAGTGGCGCGCCGGGCGTCTCGGAGGGGCCGCGCCGGTCTTTCGGCGGCGGCTACGGCGGTGCGTTCAGCGGTGGCACGATCGCCGACGGCGCCCGCCAGGCCGGCGCCTACGGGCAGATGGTGTCGGCCACGCCCGCGCCCGGCGGTGATCCGGAGGCGTCGCACACGCCGCCGCTGGGCTATGCGGTGGCGCAGCTGCACGGCATTTTCATCGTCGCCGAGAACGAACACGGCATGGTGCTGGTGGACATGCACGCCGCCCACGAACGGATCACCTACGAGCGTCTGAAACGGGACTGGGCCGAGGAGAAAGTGCGCAGCCAGCCGCTGCTGGTGCCGGTGTCCATGGCGGTGTCGTCCCGCGAGGCGGATTTCGCCGAGCAGCAGCCCCAGGTGTTCCAGCGCCTGGGCTTCATGGTCGAACGGGCCGGCCCGGAAACCCTGGTGGTACGCGAGGTGCCGGCGCTGCTGCGCAACGCGGACAGCGAGACGCTGGTCCGGGACGTGCTCAGCGATCTGCTCGCCCACGGCAGCAGCGAGCGCATCGAGCAGCAGCTGGACGCGCTGCTCTCGTCCATGGCCTGTCACGGCAGCGTGCGCGCCAACCGGCGCCTGACCGTGCCGGAGATGAACGCCCTGCTGCGCGACATGGAGGCCACCGAGCGCTCCGGGCAGTGCAACCACGGGCGCCCCACCTGGACCCAGATGAGCGTCAAGGAGCTGGACCGGCTCTTCATGCGGGGGCAGTAGCGTGCCCGACCCGATTATCCTCCTGATGGGCCCCACCGGCGCCGGCAAGACCGAGCTGGCGATCCAGGCCGCCGAAACCCTGCCCGTGGAGCTGATCAACGTGGATTCGGCGCTGGTCTACCAGGGGCTGGATATCGGCGCGGCGCGCCCCTCGGCCGCGGAGCTGGCGCGGGCGCCACACCGGCTGATGGGGTTCCGCGACCCGGCCCGGCCCTATTCGGCGGCGGATTTCCGCGCCGACGCCCTGGCGGAAATCGAGGTGATCAGCGCCGCCGGCCGCATTCCCCTGTTGGTGGGTGGCACCATGCTCTACTTCAAGGCGCTGGTGGAAGGCCTGGCGCCGTTGCCCGAGGCCGACCCGGCGGTGCGCGCGGAAATCGCCGCCCTGGCGGAGCGGGAAGGCTGGCCGGCGGTGCACCGCGAGCTGGCCCGGGTGGACCCGCCCAGTGCCGACCGTCTCAAGCCCACGGACGGCCAGCGGCTGCAGCGCGCCCTGGAGGTGTTCCGCCTTACCGGCCGGCCGCTGAGCGCCTTTCATGGCGAGCACGACACCGCCGCCACGCCCCTGGGGGACGGCTTTTTCCGCTTCCCGGGCCTGGACCGGCCGGTGCTGAGCCTGGCGGTGGTGCCGCCGCGCCCGGAGCTGCACCGGCGCATCGAACACCGCTTCATGGCCATGCTGGAAGCCGGGCTGGTGGAGGAGGTGGCGGCCTTGCGCCGGCGCGGCGACCTGCACGCCGAGCTGCCGGCGCTCAAGGCGGTGGGATATCGCCAGGTGTGGCGCTATCTGGAGGGCGATTGGGATTACCCTACCATGGTGGAAAAGGGTATTATTGCCACACGGCAGTTGGCCAAACGGCAGCTTACCTGGCTGCGTAAATGGCCTGGAGTGGAAACCTACGACAAGACCCGTGACGAGGGTCGCATCGCCTGTAAAGAGCGGCTTGCAGGGGTTTGTAAAACCGTGTTTAGTTGACTCGCGGACTGTTTTTTTAAGGCTTGTTTTATTGGGACCAAGCCCCATAAAAGAACAACGAGTTAACAGGGCTTTCGGATGGTGGGGTCGGAAACTTTTCCTCGGGAAGGCTGCCATAGAAGTCCCATGGCCCCAGGACCGACCGGCATGGATGGCCGGCGGCACGTGGCCCGGACGTTAGCGCTGATAATTGCCCGCACTGTTTGGGCACCCACTTTTTATGACTCTTAAGGAGATTTGCCATGTCAAAAGGGCACTCGCTACAAGACCCTTTTCTCAATGCCCTGAGAAAGGAACGCATCCCGGTTTCGATCTTTCTGGTGAACGGCATAAAGTTGCAGGGACAGATTGAGTCCTTCGACCAGTACGTGGTGCTGTTGAAGAACGCTGTCAGCCAGATGGTATACAAGCACGCTATTTCCACCGTGGTTCCGGCTCGTAATCCGCGCGCCGCGGGTACCGGTGGCAACCCGGCCATGGCCGGCACGGCGGCACCGCAGAACGACGGCCCCGGCGAGGACTTCGGCAATCAGTAAGCCGATTCCCGGATATCGCCCCCGTCAAAGCCACGCCGTCCGGCGTGGCTTTGTTTTATATTGAGGTCTATGGATCTATTCGATCGTACAGAACAGGTTCGTACCGGCGCCGGTGAGAAAGCGGTGCTGGTGCATATCGACCTGCCCGACGCCCTGGGTCGCGAGGACCTGGACGAGTTTTATCATCTGGTGACCTCCTCCGGGGTGGAGCCGGTGGTGGAGTTGCTGGGCAAGCGCGACCGCCCCGACCCGGCGCTGTTTATCGGTTCCGGCAAGGCGGAAGAGCTGGCGGCGCTGGTGCGCGAGCATCAGGCCGACGTGGTGCTGTTCAACCATGGTCTGAGCGCCGGCCAGGAGCGCAACCTGGAGCGTGCGGTGAAATGCCGCGTGCTCGACCGCACCGGTCTGATTCTGGATATTTTCGCCCAACGGGCGCGTACCCACGAAGGCCGCCTGCAGGTGGAGCTGGCGCAATTGCAGCATCTCTCCACCCGGCTAGTGCGCGGCTGGACCCACCTGGAGCGCCAGAAGGGCGGTATCGGCCTGCGCGGTCCGGGTGAGACCCAGCTGGAAACCGACCGCCGCCTGCTGCGCGAGCGTATCCGCTCGATTCAGGCGCGGCTGGACAAGGTGCGCAAGCAGCGCGCCCAGGGCCGACGTGCCCGGGACCGTTCAGAAACCCCGCTGATCTCGCTGGTGGGGTACACCAACGCCGGCAAGTCGACGCTGTTCAACGCGCTCACCACCGGCGACGTCTACGTGGCCGACAAGCTGTTCGCCACCCTGGACCCGACCCTGCGCAAGGTGCGGGTGCCCGGGGTGGGGCCGGCGATTCTGGCCGACACGGTGGGCTTTATCCGCCACCTGCCGCACCGGCTGGTGCAGGCGTTCCGCGCCACCCTGGAGGAGACCGTTAACGCGTCCTTGCTGCTGCATGTGACAGACAGTAGTGTCGAAGAGAGCGACGCGAACGTGGCCGCGGTGAACGAAGTCCTGGAAGAAATCGGCGCGGATACCGTGCCCGTGCTGCATGTTTACAATAAGGTGGACGCCCTGGAAGACGCATCGCCGCACCTGGAACGCGATGAACAGGGGCTGCCCTGGCGTGTCTGGTTGTCGGCGCGCACCGGCGAGGGCTTCGACCTGTTGCATCAGGCGATCGCCGAGCGACTGGCGGACCGCTGGGTGGATCGCTGGTTGCGGCTGCCTCCGGAGGCCGGCCGCCTGCGGTCGCGCCTCCATGAAGCCGGCGAGGTGCGCGAGGAACAGGCGGCCACCGACGGCGGCATGCTGCTGCGGGTACATGTCAATCGGGTGCACTTCGAACGTCTGCTGCGCGAAGCCGGCCTGCGTGAAGAACAGGTCCGTGTTCCTGACCCTTCGGTTGCAGAGACGGATACCCCTTCCTACAATCCTGAACGCTCGCACAGAGCGGGATAACGGAGAATTCAATGGCCTGGAATGAACCCGGCGGAAACAAACCCAGGGACCCCTGGGGCGGGGGCGGCGGCGGTGGCGATCAGCGACCGCCCGATCTTGATGAAGCGCTGAAAAACCTTAAGGACCGCATCAACAACCTGTTCGGCGGCAAAGGCGGCGGCGGTGGCGGCGGCAACAAGTCGTCCGGCGGCTTCCCCGGCGGCCTGCTGGCGGTGGCCCTGGTGGTGCTGGTGGTCGGTTATGTGCTGATGGGTTTTTACCTGGTGGACCAGCGTGAGCGCGGCGTGGTGCTTCGCTTCGGTGAATTCAACCGCATGGTGGACCCGGGCCTGAACTGGCGCGCGCCGATCATCGAACAAAGCATGGAAGTGGATGTGGGGCAGAACCGCAGCTACGAAATCAGTGAGGAAATGCTCACCGAGGACACCAACATCGTCGCGGTGACCCTGGAAGTCCAGTACAAGGTACTCGACCCCCAGGCGTTCCTGCTGCGCGTGGGCGCGCCGGAGACCATTCTTCAGCACGCCACCAGCTCGGCGCTGCGCCACGTGGTGGGCAGCTCGACCATGGACGACGTGCTGCGCGACCGCCGCGAAGATATTCGTCTGCTGGTGCGCGAGCGGCTGCAGGAGTATCTGGACCGCTACAACACCGGCCTGGTGATCAACCAGGTGGTGCTGGACAAGACCGCCGCGCCGGAAGCGGTGCGTGACGCCTTCGACGACGTGGCCAAGGCCAAGGAAGACGAAGACCGCTTCAAGAAAGAAGCCGAGGCCTACTACAACTCGGTGATTCCGGAAGCCCGCGGCCAGGCCGCGCGCATTACCGAGGAAGCGGAAGCCTACAAGGTCCGCGTGGTGGCCGAGGCCGAGGGTGACGCCGCCCGCTTCACCGACCTGGTAGCGGAATACCGCAAGGCACCGGAAGTGACCCGTCAGCGTCTCTACCTGGACAGCCTCACCGAGGTGTTCAGCAACTCCAGCAAGGTATTGCTGGACGCGCAGGGCAGTGACAGCCTGATGTACTTGCCTCTGGACCAGATGTTCAAGGGCAAGCAGCCGGTGTCCGGCGACAGCGGTGCCGCCAACCGCGGCAGCGGTTCCGGCTCCTCTTCGTCGACCACCTCGAGCGCCGGCGCCGATGACGGCGGCAGTGGCCGTTCCGGCTCGCGCAGTCTGTACCAAAGCAACCGCACGGAGATTCGCTGATGGGCACACGTAGCTGGCTTATGCTGGTGGCAGTGGGCGTGCTGTTGCTGCTGGCTCTGGACTCTTTTTACATCGTCAACGAAACCGAAAAGGCCGTGCTGAAGCGATTCGCACGGGTGGAGAAAGCGGACATCGAACCGGGCATTTACCCGAAGGTGCCGCTGATCGACGACGTGGTGCGGGTGGACGGCCGTCTGCTCACCCACGACGTGCCCACCCAATCGTTTTTGACCGCGGAAAAGAAACTGCTCAACGTGGACGCCTTCGTGACCTGGCGCATCGCCGACGTGCAGCGCTACATCGTCAGTGTCGGCGCCGGCGTCAACGACGGTCTGGCCATGGAGCGCCGCGCCCGGGAGCTGCTCGACCCGCGCGTTAACGAGGCGCTGCGGAACCAGTTCGCCGAGCGCACCGTGCAGGAAGTGGTGGCCGGCCAGGGCGGGGCGCTGCCCGATGAGGCCCTGGACCCCACCGCGGTAAGCACCGAGGACCTCCTTAGCGGCGGCGACGGCGAGGCGAAAACCACCTCCGAAGTGGAGGCGGACGCCGAGGCCCAAGCCGCCGACGACGGCGGAGAGCCCGGCGACACGGCGGCGTCGTCACTGGGCGACGAGACCGATCAGCGCGAGAAGCTGATGAACTCCGTGGCCCAGGAAGTGAACGCCGCCACCCTGGAGGATCTGGGCATCGAAGTGGTCGACGTGCGCGTCAAGCAGGTGGACTGGCCGGATCAGGTGCGTGGCCGGGTCTTCGACCGGATGCGCGCCGAACGTGCCCGTGACGCCGCCGAGCACCGGGCGCGGGGCCGCGAGGACGCCGAGCGCATCCGCGCCGCCGCCGACCGTCAGCAGACGCAGATCGTGGCCCAGGCCTACGAGGAAGCGCAGCGCCTGCGCGGTGCCGGTGACGCCCGCGCCACCTCCATCTACGCCAACGCCTATGGCAAGGACGAGGAGTTCTTCCGCTTCTACCGCAGCCTGCAGGCGTACCGGGAAAGCTTCGACTCCAAGGAAGACGTGCTGATCCTCTCCCCGGACAGCGAGTTCTTCCAGTACATGAAGCAGAACCGCGGACGCTGAACACCGGGTGCCCGCCGCCGGGCGGCGGGTATCTGCCCCTCTGGGGACGTGTTAGAATCCATCAACCGGGTCACGAGGCCCGGTTTTTTTGTGGCCGCCACCTCTGCCGGCCCTCCGTTGGACCCCTGTGTCGATTGAATACCCTCGGGATCGTAAGATGAATCAGGAAGAACAGTGGTTGTTGCCCGACGGCGTCGAGGAAGTGCTTCCCGAACGCGCCCGGGCCATCGAACAACTGCGCCGCCGGGCTCTGGATCTGTACCAGTCCTGGGGCTACGAGCTGGTGTACCCGCCGCTGATCGAATTCCTGGAGTCCCTGCTGAACGGCGCCGGCCGTGATCTGGAGCGCGATACCTTCAAGATCACCGACCAGCTCAGCGGCCGCCTGATGGGCGTGCGCGCGGACATGACCCCGCAGGTGGCGCGCATCGACGCCCACAGCCTGCGCCGCAACGCCCCCACCCGTTTGTGCTACTGCTCCACGGCGCTGCGCGCCCGGCCCACCCAGGTGGGCGGCACCCGGCTGCCCTACCAGCTTGGCGTCGAGCTGTTCGGCCACGCCGGCGGCGACAGCGACCTGGAAGTGATTCTTCTGATGGGCGAGACCCTGGCCCTGGCCGGCGCCAACGACAAAGTGGTGCTGGACCTGGGCCATGTGGGTATTTTCCGCGCCCTGGTGGCGGCCTGCGATCTGGACCCCGCCGCCCAGGCGACCCTGGAAGATATCTACCTGCGCAAGGCGCGCACCGAGCTGACCCGGTTCCTGGACGCCCAGGCCCTGCCCGACGCCGCCGCCCGGGCGCTGGCGGCACTGCCGTTCCTGGACGGCGATACCGGCGTGTTCGCCCAGGCCCGCAGCCTGCTGGCCGACTTTCCGGACGCCACCGAAGCGCTCGCCGATCTGGAGCGGCTGGTGTCGGTGCTCGCCGAGCGCGGCCTGAACGTGCACCTGGACCTGGGCGAGCTGCGCGGCTATCACTACCACACCGGCTGTGTGTTCGCCGCCTACCTGCCCGGCGACAGCGAGCCGCTGGCCAAGGGCGGCCGCTACGATCACATCGGTGAAGTGTTCGGCCGGGCGCGCCCGGCCACCGGCTTCAGCGCCGACCTGAAAAAACTCGCCTCGCTGGCGCCGGTGCCGCGCGCCGGTGCCGTGCTCGCCCGTGGTGAGCTGGCGGACGCCGGTTTCGCCGCCCGGGTGGCGGAGCTGCGCGCCCAGGGTGAACGCGTGGTGCTGGCCCTGGCCGGCGCCGATAACGACCCCGCTGAATTGGGGTGCGACCGTGAGCTGGTGTCCGCCGGCGACGGCTGGACCCTGCAATCCATTTCCTCCTGACAGGCCAAAGCGAACAGCCATGGGCAAGAACGTCGTAATTCTCGGTACCCAATGGGGTGATGAAGGCAAGGGCAAGATCGTCGATCTGCTCACCGATCAGGCCGCTTACGTGGCCCGTTTCCAGGGCGGCCATAACGCCGGCCACACCCTGGTGATCGACGGCGAGAAGACCGTCCTCCATCTGATCCCCTCCGGCATTCTGCGCGACAACGTGCAATGCCTGATCGGCAACGGCGTGGTGCTGTCGCTGGAAGCCTTGCTCAAGGAAATCCGCGGCCTGGAAGACAAGGGTGTGCCGGTGCGCGAGCGCCTGCGCCTGTCCTCCGCCTGCCCGCTGATCCTGCCGGTGCACGCGGCGCTGGACCAGGCCCGGGAAGTGGCCCGTGGCGCCCAGAAAATCGGCACCACCGGACGCGGCATCGGCCCGGCCTACGAAGACAAGGTGGCGCGCCGGGGCGTGCGCCTGGGTGATGTGTTCCACCGCGAGCGCTTCGCCGCCAAGCTGGGTGAAGTGATGGACTACCACAACTTCATCCTGCGCAGCTTCTACAACGCCGAGCCGGTGGACTTCCAGAAAACCCTGGACGACACCCTGGCCCAGGCCGAGGACATCCGCGCCATGGTGTGCGACGTCACTGCCACCCTGCACGGCGCCCGCGAGCGCGATGAGAACATCATGTTCGAGGGCGCCCAGGGCACGCTGCTGGACATCGACCACGGCACCTACCCCTACGTGACCAGCTCCAACACGACCGCCGGCGGCACCGCCACCGGCACCGGTTTCGGGCCGCTGTATCTGGATTACGTGCTGGGCATCACCAAGGCCTACACCACCCGGGTGGGCAGCGGGCCGTTTCCCACCGAGCTGTTCGACGAGACCGGCCGTTACCTGGCGGAAAAGGGCCACGAGTTCGGCTCCACCACCGGCCGTGCCCGCCGTTGCGGCTGGTTCGACGCGGTGGCGCTCAAGCGCGCCATCCAGATCAACTCGATCAGCGGGCTGTGCCTGACCAAGCTGGACGTGCTCGACGGCCTCGAGGAAGTGAACATCTGCGTGGGCTACCAGGGCCCGGACGGCAAGGCCCTGGAGTGCGCCTGGGACGCGGACAGCTACTCCGAGGTGACCCCGGTGTACGAGTCGGTGCCCGGCTGGTCCGAGTCCACCATCGGCGTTAAGAAGCTCGAGGACCTGCCCGACAACGCCCGTGCCTACCTCAAGCGCATCGAGGAAGTCACCGGCGCGCCCATCGATATCATCTCCACCGGCCCGGACCGGGCCGAGACCATCGTCCAGCGCCACCCGTTCGGGTAGCGCCGTCGCGGCCGGCCGTCACTCCGTGGCGCCGGCCGCCGACCAGTCCAGGCGGATGTCATAGCCGTCGATACGCTTCTCCGGTTTCAGTGGCGTCACTTCGTCCGGATTGATGTGCCGGTAGACGTTCTCCGCCGGCTTCAGCGTGGCGTCGCGGCCGTACAGATAGCTCTGCTCTTCGACGATCAGCTTGTAGGCCTTGTTCAGCGCCAGGGCCCGTTCGCGGCTGGGCGTGATCAGCTCGTAGACGTCGGCGCCGGCCACCTTGTCGCGCTTGAGGCTGCCGTCCTCGTTGAACCAGCGCGCCTGCATCTCGTCGTTTTCGCGGAACTCATTGCCGCCGCCCACCAGCCGCAGGTACTGGGCGATCTCGCCCTCGTCCTGGTTGATCGCCGGGGCGTCGCGCATGCCCTTGATGTCGATGTAGCCCCAGCCCTCGGCGCCGGTGACCTTGCGCGGGAAGGCGAAGGTCTGGTCGATGGTGGTGCCCACGGTGGTGTGGCAGCCCATGCAGAAGCGCTGCTCCTGATTGCTCTGCGGGCGCAGGCTGCCGTCTTCTTTCTCGATGAAGCCCAGCACCATCCAGCCGAAGCCGTTGTCCATGCCCCGGTCGCCGTGGTCGGTGTAGTAGGGCAGGTTGCCTTCGGCTTTTTCCTGGTGCTCGTTGCCGTACAGGGATTTCAGGTGGGCGCTGTTGTAGAAGCGGATCTTGTTCATATAGCGCACTTCCTTCATGCGCGGCGGCAGGCCGATGCCGCCGTGCGCGTCCACGCCCACATAGCGGACCGTGTGCAGGAACTCGATGCCTTCCGGGTAGAGCATGTCACTGACCGGCACGTCGGCGGCGCCGCCCAGGTAGTGGTCCCGCTTCAAGAGGCTGCGGGCGGTGCCGAGGGTGCCGTCGCCGTCCAGGTCGGCGCATACCGCCTGCTCGTCGATGGGCGGCGTGCTGATGCGGTCGAGCTCCTTGATCGCCATCTCCATCAGCGACAGGTTGGCCAGGTAGACGTCCCGGGAAGCCTGCTCCCCCTCGGCGCAGGTACTGGTCCGGAACGCTTCCGGCAGTCGTACCATGACGTCATCGGTGCTGCCGTTGGTGGGCCAGAAGGTGCTCGGCAGCGGCTTGTAGTTGAACGCCACCCAGTGGCTGCCGTCCTTGGCGAAGCCTTGCTCGTCGAACGCCCGGGCGCCCTGCTGCAGGCCTTCGATGTAGGGCACCGGGCCCTGCCAATCGCTGTCTTCGGCCAGGGCGGTCATCGCCGGGGTGTAATTGTCCTGGTTGATGTAGTCGATGATGGCCTGGTCGGACATCTTCGCCACCTGCTCGCGGCGGTCCACGAACAGGTTGAGCCAGTGGTTGGTTTCCCCCAGCTCGGAAAAGTCATAAGCGCCCTGCAGGTAGCCGTCCCACATGGTGTTCGGGCGGGCCCGGTCCTCGTAGGTCTGGTGGCAGGTGTAGCAGGGGTTGAAGTCGCCCTCGGTGCGGGTATAGCACTGCGGCGGAATCGGTGCTTCCTGGTTATAGATGCTGTCGAGGTCCGGCGGCAGCTGGCGCTGCAGCGCCGTGTTGTCGGCGGCGGCCGGGCCGGATTTGGCCGCGCCGGTGTCCGCCGGTTGGCTCTCCGCCGGGTCGCAGCCCGCCAGAACCAGTGTGGCAAGCAGCATTGTGATGATCATTTTCATGAGCGCGAACCCTGAACATAAAAACAGAAAAAGGGGAGGGCGCTATGCGCTCCTCCCCGGGTCCGGAAAGCCGGATCAATCAGGCTTTCGGGTCCAGCAGCCACACCATGTTGTTCTCGTGGTTGCCGGTGTCTTCGCCGATCAGCAGGCGACCGTCGTCCATCACTTCCACGTTGTCCGGGCCGGACAGGCCGTCCACGCTGCAGGTGTTGGCGGCGTCGGTGGGGTCGTAGGGACCGCCGAGCTCCACCATCTCCAGGCGTGACACGTTGTAGTCCGCTTCCAGGGGCATGCGGAAGGCGCCGCCGCAGCGGGCGTCCTGGTTGGTCAGCTGGATCGCGCCTTCGCTGTCCAGCATGTTGCCGGCGATGTCGGACATCACCACATAGACGTGCGCCTGTTCACCGTCGCCTTCGACGCTGGCCTGGGCGCGCTTCTGGTTCACGTTGATGCCTTCCATCTTGTTGAACTCGCCGGTGGCGCCCAGCTTCACCGCCGCCTTGCGCGATTCCAGGAACGCCGGACGGTCGTCGGCGAACGGGCTGGCGGCGACGCTGCCGCTCTCGTCCAGGTCCTGGTTGAGCTTGGCTTCCGCCCAGTCGTTGATCTGCTGGTCGGAGATGTAGCTGTTGGCGCCGTCCACGTAGTCGGCGGTGGTGACGTCGTCGTACTCGTCCACCCAGCTCTCGATGTCCGCGTTGCTGGCGCTGGCCAGTTCCACCCAGTCGATGTCGAAGCCGGCTTCGGCGGCGTCCATGGGCAGGGTGTCCTGGGTCACCGCGGCGGCGTACAGGGTGCCGCTGCTCAGATCACCGGCGGTGTCGGCCACGAACTTGAACAGGATCACGCCGCCGCCGTCGTCGCTCATATAGACGGTTTTCTGGTCCGGCATCACCACCGCGTTTTCATGGGAGTAGCGGCCCAGGGTGAAGTGCTTCACCGGGGTCGGCGTGCCGGTGGGGTCGGTAATCTCGACGATGTAGCCGTAGTCGTAGGGGTTGGGGTAGGTCACCGTGTAATCGGTGTTGATCTCGCCGGCCAGGTAGTCGGCCAGATCCTGAACGCTGCCCTGGCCGGGTGCGTTCCAGTTCACGGTATTGTCAAAGTACAGCTCTTCGGAGGTGAGCGGCGTGTTCCACGGGGACACGGTGCCGAAGCAGTTCACCCAGGTGCCCTTCACGGCGGAGAAATCGACCATGGAAGCGTCGTTGTCCTGGACCACCCAGCGGCCTTCGTCGGTGCGGATCAGGTGCAGGCGGCTCATGCCGCCGGGACGGTCTTCCCAGTTGGTGAAAAGGTAGCCTTCGTCTTCGCTGACTTCCACCCAGCCGTTGAAGTCCGGGTCGTTGGAGACCTTGATCAGGGCGGTGCCGTCCTGCACGGCGATGCCGCCCAGGCCGGGTTGCGGGGCGCCGGCCCAGGCGTCGCCCTGCTGGCCGAGCACGTTATAGCGGCCGGTGGCCACCCGCATGATCTGCTTTTCTTCGTCGGTTTCCGGTACCGAGACGCCCTCGAACGGCTTGTTGATGTCGGTGTTTTCGATCAGGCCCACGGTGGCGTGGCGGTAGACGTGCCCTTCGGCGTCGGGCGTCACGTTGGCGTCGGAGGGGTGCTGGATGTTGGTGAACACTTCGCCGTCCTGTTTCAGGAACAGGCCGGTGGCCTCGGAACCCAGGGGGAGGGTGGCGACACGGGTCAGGCGTTCCATCTGGATGCCGCCGGTGTCACCGCCACCGTTATTGCTGTCGCTATCACCGCCGCAGGCGGCCAGGGCGAGCGAGGTGGCGATGGCCAGCGCGCTCAATTTAAAACGGGCGTCGTTCCGCAGATACATGGGTTTCTCCGTCTTATTCAGAATGGGATTGGGGAGGCGGCCAATCCTGACGGAGAAAAATGTCAATTCAGTGTTCGTAAAATGGCGGCTATGTGAACGCGGTCTTCACGGAGACGCCGGTCACACTATTTCTTGCGGCGGCGGGTGATTACGATCAGAACGATGGTGAGGCCCAGGGCGCCGGCGGGGAACAGCAGCAGCAGGCGTTCACGGCGTTTGGCCTTCTCCAGCTGGGCGTCGGCTTTCCGGACTTCCGGGTTCACGGCCTGGTCGGCCTGTTCCTGGGCGACCACCGGAGTGGCGGCACTCAAACCCAGAGCCAGAATCAGGGAAGCAAGGAAAAGGCGCATGCTGAAGGGGCCTTTAGAGCGGATACAAAAAGGGCTCCCATGGGGAGCCCTTTTCTGAATTGGTGCCGAGGAGAGGACTTGAACCTCCACGGGGTTGCCCCCACTAGCACCTGAAGCTAGCGTGTCTACCAATTTCACCACCTCGGCTTGTTTCGTTGAACGACCGATTCCGGCCCTTCATCGCGAAAGCGCGTGCATTCTAGTATATGATGCCGGGATGTCAACGGTTAGTTCCGAAAACATTGGGCATTTCGCCCGTTCGAGGCTACCCGCCCGGCCTTCCGCTTCCGGCTTGATTTCGCCGGCCCCCGTGGTGCGTGAGTCCCCTGCTGGGTTAAGGTAGCGCCCGCCGGCGCCATCCGGCGGGCTTATACACATGTATTTTATTAGAGGTTATTGAATGGCACCCAGGAAACGCTATAAGGATCCCCACGCGGACCGGGAGGCGTCGAAGTACGAGAATCCGGTTCCCAGCCGCGAGTTGATCCTGCAGGTCCTCGACGACCAGGGAAAGCCGCTCGGTAAGCACGACCTGGCCGGGCTCCTGGACGTGGACGAAGACGGCGAGGTGGGCCTGGAGCGCCGCCTCAAGGCGATGCTGCGCGACGGCCAGCTGGTGGAAAACCGTAACGGCAAGGTGGGCATCGCCTCGCGCATGGATCTGATCGCCGGCCGGGTGCAGGGCCACCGCGACGGCTTCGGCTTCCTGATCGCCGACGAGCCCGGCCGCAAGGACCTGTTCCTGGCGCCCCGGCAGATGGAAAAAGTGATGGACGGCGACCGGGTGCTGGTGAGCACCGCCGGCGTCAACCGCTTCGGCAAGGAAGAGGCGCGCATCGTGGAGATCACCGAGCGCGCCGTCACCGAGATCGTCGGCCGTTATCACCGCGAGGCCGGGGTCAGCTTTATCGAGCCGGAAAACCGCCGCATCACCAAGGAAGTGCTGGTCGAGGACCTCAACGGCATCAAGCCCGAGCACGGCGACCATGTGCGCGCCGAGATCACCCAGTATCCGTCCCGCGACCAGCACGTGCTGGTGCGCCTGCTCGAGGTGATCGCCACCCCGGACCAGGCCGGCATGGAAGTGGAGGTGGCGCTGCGCCGCTTCGAGATCCCCCACCAGTGGCCCAAGGGCGTGCCCGAGGAAGCCGAGCGCTTCGGCGCCGAGGTGCCGCATCCCGCCAAGGCCCACCGCGTGGACCTGCGCGACCTGCCGCTGGTCACCATCGACGACGAGAGCGCCAAGGATTTCGACGACGCCGTCTATGTGGAAAGCCGCCAGCGCGGCGGCTGGCGCCTGATCGTGGCGATCGCCGACGTCAGCCACTACGTGCATCCGGGCACGGCGCTGGACAACGAGGCGCACAAGCGCGGCAACTCGGTGTACTTCCCCAACCGGGTGGTGCCGATGCTGCCCGAGGCGCTGTCCAACGGCCTGTGCTCGCTGAACCCGCACGTGGACCGGCTGTGTCTTTACTGCGACATGCTGGTGTCCGCCAACGGCCGAATCTCCCGCTTCGTGTTCCGCGAAGGCGTGATGCGCTCCCGTCACCGCCTCACCTACAACAAGGTGGGCGCGATTATCGAGGAGCCGGAATCCGAGCTCGCCACCGAAACCGTGAAGAGCCTGGACGACGAAACCCTGGATTCGGTGTGGGCCTTCCACGAGATGTACCTGGCCCTGCGCCGCCGCCGGGAACTGCGTGGCGCCATCGACTTCGAGAGCAACGAAAGCCGCATCCTGTTCGATGAGCAGTCCAAGATCCGCGACATCGTGCCGGTGCAGCGCAACGTGGCCCACGTGATGATCGAGGAGGCGATGCTGGCGGCCAATATCTGCGCCGCGCGCCTGCTCGAGAAAGCGGAGCTGCCGGCGCTCTACCGGAATCACGAGCCGCCCAAGGAAGAGCGCCTGACCAACCTGCAGCAGTTCCTGGGCGGGCTGGGCCTGAGCATTCCCTGGTCGGAAGGGCCGATCGGCCCGCAGGTGTTCCAAGAGCTCGGCGAGACCATCGCCGACCGGCCGGACCGCCAGGTGATCCAGACCATGATGCTGCGCACCATGAGCCAGGCCAAGTACGAGGCCCATGTGAAGGGCCACTTCGGGCTGGCCTACAACGCCTACACCCACTTCACCTCGCCGATCCGCCGTTACCCGGACCTGCTGGTGCACCGCGCCATCCGCTACCTGATCCGCAGCGGCGCGGACACCCCCCACGCGGACAACCCGGGCGGCCTGCCGGCGATCCAGCGCGATCACATTCTGCCGTTCAGCCTCAACGACATGATCGCCATGGGCGAGCACTGCTCGATGACCGAGCGGCGCGCCGACGACGCCACCCGCGATGTGGAGCAGTGGCTCAAGTGCCAGTACATGGAAGACCACCTGGGCGCTGAGTTCGACGGCGTGGTCAGCGGCGTGGCCGCCTTCGGCCTGTTCGTGCAGATCAACAACCTGCACATCGACGGCCTGGTGCACGTGGCCAACCTGGACAGCGACTACTACCACTTCGACGACGTCAACATGGCGCTGGTGGGCGAGTCGTCCGGGCGCCGCTTCAGCCTCGGTGACGCGGTGACGGTGAAGGTGGCCGGCGTGCACACCGACGACCGCAAGATCGACCTGGAGCTGATCAGTTCCACGCCGGCGCCGGGCAAGCGTGGCGGCCCCAAGCCCAAGGCGGCGGCCAAGAAGGGCGCCCGCAAAGGGGCCAAGAAAGGCGCCGGCCGCAAGAAGCCGGCCGCCGGCAAGGGCGGCGGTGACGCCGGTGGCGGGTCCGAGCGGGAAAAGATCGCCCGCGGTGACATCCCCGGCGACGCCAAGAGCGGCGACGGGGCCAAGAAGAGCGGCCAGCGTAAGCCGCGCCGCCGCCGATGAACAAACCGCTCATGTACTCCGGCATCCACGCGGTGGAGTCGCTGTTGCGGCACCGCCCGGAAGGGGTGCTGGAATTGTTCGTGCTGGACACCCGCGCCAAGCGCGGCGACGCCCGGCTGGAAACCCTGATCATCGCCGCCCGGGACCAGGGCATCGCGGTGCAGTACAGCCGCCGCGAGTCGCTGGACAAGCTGGCCGGCCCCCAGAACCAGGGCGTGGTGGCCCGTGCCCGGCCGCGCAGCGCCGGCGACGAGCAGGCCCTGGCCGCGCATCTGGACGGCCTGGATCATCCGCCCCTGCTGCTGATCCTGGAAGGGGTCACCGACCCGCATAACCTGGGCGCCTGCCTGCGCAGCGCCGACGCCGCCGGCGTCGACGCGGTGGTGGTGCCGCGCCGCCATGCCGCCGGGCTGACGCCGGTGGCCTGCCGCAGCGCCGCCGGCGCCGCCGAGGCGCTGGCCTACTTCGAGGTGGGCAACCTGGCGCGGGTGCTGGAAATGCTCAAGGACCGTCGTATCCAGGTGGCCGGCACCGCGCTCAACGAGCGCAGCCAGTCATTGTTCGATTATCGCCCCGAGGCCGCTTTGGCCGTGGTCATGGGCGCCGAAGGGGAAGGCCTGCGGCGGCTGACCCTGGAGCGTTGCGACGATTTGGTCGCGATTCCGATGGCTGGTGATGTGCAGAGCCTTAATGTCTCCGTGGCGACGGGAGTGGTGCTGTTCCACGTCCGTGCCGCGCTCGCGCGCTAGGAGAATCCAGGGTGTAGGGAGCAGGGGCAAGGTGCTACGAGTGCCTGGTGGGAGCGGGCCTTGCCCGCGAAAGGCAAGCAACGCTTGCCGGCAGGATCCCAGAGACATATCCAACCCTGCCATTAATAACGCCTCTGGTATCCTGCCGGCCGGTTACACCGGCCTTTCGCGGGCGGGGCCCGCTCCCACCCGCCGCCATTACTGGCTTGCAGCATGCAGCTGCTTTGAGCTAGACTCCCCGCCCTTCCGTGCCCTCCGGGGCGCGGACTCCTTGCCTCACCGCCTGTCGCGGGAGGCTGCGCAATCCGTAAGGAGCCAACAATGCGTCATTATGAAGTCGTGTTCCTGGTCCACCCGGACCAGAGTGAACAGGTTCCCGCCATGGTCGAGCGCTACAGCGCCATCGTGACCGACGGCAAGGGCACCATCCACCGCCAGGAAGATTGGGGCCGCCGTCAGCTGGCCTACCCGATCAACAAGATTCATAAAGCACACTACGTGCTGATGAATATTGAATGTGACGGCGACACTCTCGAAGAGCTGGAAAACACCTTCCGCTTTAACGATGCCGTTATCCGTCACCTCGTGGTGCGTCGCGAGCGGGCTATCACCGAGCCTTCGCCGCTGTCCAAAGCCAACGAGAAGGAGGAGGCCACCAGCTGATTTCCGGACACAATCACTGCCAACTCACCGGCGTCATCGCCAGCCTGGAAAAGGTTGCGGTTACACCGGCCGGCGTTCCCCGCCAGCGTTTCTGGCTGGAGCACCGGTCCCGGCAAGTGGAAGACGGTCAACCCCGTGAAGTCCGAGCCCGTATCGCCATTGTTCTGGTCGGCGGCAACGCCAGTCTGATCCAGGGCCTGCGGGAAGGGCAAAGCGTCACGGTCACCGGTTTTCTCTGCCAGGCCGGCTACAAGGGCGAAGCCCGGGACCGTTTGCAGTTAATCGCGGAAACACTGGAGCCCCACTAAGGAATCGAGAGGAGTTTACCCATGGCCCGTTTTTATCGCCGTCGCAAGTTCTGCCGCTTTACCGCGGAAGGTGTCGAGTTCATTGATTTCAAGGATCTGGACACCCTGAAAGCCTACATCACCGAAACCGGCAAGATCGTGCCCAGCCGTATCACCGGCACCAAGGCACGCTATCAGCGTCAGCTGGCCTCCGCTGTCAAGCAGGCCCGCTTCCTGGCGCTGCTGCCGTACGCCGACAGCCACGACAATTAAGCCGAGGGGACCGTCATGCAAGTGATCCTGCTGGAAACCATCAAGAACCTGGGTGACCTGGGCTCCGTGGTGGACGTTCGCCCCGGTTACGGCCGTAACTTCCTGATCCCGCAAGGCAAAGCCCTGCCGGCCACGAAGAACAACCTGGCCGAAGTGGAAGAGCGTCGCGCGGAACTGGAAAAACAGGCCGCCGAGCTGCTGAGCGCCGCCGAAGCGCGCGCCGAGAAGCTGGCTGAAGCCACCATCACCGTGGGCGCCAAGTCCGGTGACGAAGGCAAGCTGTTCGGCTCCGTTGGCACCGCCAACATCGCCGACGCGATCAGCGAGCAGACCGGCGTGGCCGTCGAGAAAGCGGAAGTGAAGCTGCCGCTGGGCGCGATCCGCCAGACCGGCGAGTACGAGATCGACCTGAGCCTGCACGCCGACGTGACCGTGACCATCAAACTGACCGTAGTGCCCCAGGAGTAATCCCGGCCTGCGTAAGCGGTTTGCCCCCACGGGGGCACGGTGACAGAATCAGGGCACTGTCCGGCAACGGGCGGTGCCCTTTTCGTTTAACGGACCTGCCATGAACGAACCCCTGAGTCTGGACGATCATCTCCCGGATAATCTGCGTATCCCGCCCCATTCCCAGGAGGCGGAGCAAGCCGTGCTGGGGGGGTTGCTGCTCAACAACGAAGCCTGGGACGAAGTGGCCGAGCGGGTCGGGCCCAAGGACTTCTACCGCAAGGAACACCGGCTGATCTTCCAAGTGGTCGATCAACTGGTGGAAGAAGAGAAGCCCTGCGACCTGGTGACCGTGTCCCAGGCGCTCACCCACCGTGGCGAGCTGGACGACGTGGGCGGCATGACCTACCTGTCGGACCTGGCCCGTAACACGCCCAGCGCCGCCAACATCAACGCCTACGCGGACATCGTCCGTGAGCGCAGCATCCTGCGCCAGCTGATCCAGGTGTCCCACGGCATCGCCGAGCAGTCCTTCAACCCCAAGGGCACGCCGTCGCTGGAAATTCTCGACGCGGCGGAGTCGGCGATTTTCGAAATCGCCGAGCAGCAAAAGAAGGGTAGCGGCCCGCAGGACATCAAAACGGTCCTGAAAAAAGCCGTCGACCGCATCGACGAGCTCTACAAGAACAAGAACTCGCTGACCGGTCTCACCACCGGCTTCGAGGAACTGGACAAGATGACCTCAGGGCTGCAGCCCTCGGACATGGTGGTGGTGGCCGGGCGGCCGTCCATGGGTAAAACCACCTTCGCCATGAACCTGTGCGAAAACGTGGCGCTCAAGGCGCACAAGCCGGTGCTGGTGTTCTCCATGGAGATGCCCGCCGACGCCATCGTGATGCGGATGCTGTCCTCGCTGGGGCGCATCAACCAGACCTCGATCCGTTCCGGGCGCCTGGATCAGGACGACTGGCCGCGCATCACCTCGGCGATTCAGATGCTCAGCGAGCAGAAGTTCTTCATCGACGACACGCCGGCGCTGAGCCCCCTGGAACTGCGCACCCGGGCGCGACGAGTGGCGCGCGAGTGCGGCGGCCAGCTGGGCATGATCATGATCGATTACCTGCAGCTGATGCAGGTGCCCGGCGCCGACAGCCGTGTTAACGAGATCTCGGAGATTTCCCGCTCGCTGAAGGGCCTGGCCAAGGAATTGAACTGCCCGGTGGTGGCGCTCTCGCAGCTCAACCGCTCCCTGGAACAACGCCCCAACAAACGCCCGGTGATGTCCGACCTGCGGGAATCCGGGGCCATCGAGCAGGACGCCGACGTGATCATGTTCCTGTATCGGGACGAGGTCTATAACCAGGACACCACCGAAAAGGGCATCGGCGAAGTGATCATCGGCAAGCAGCGGAACGGCCCCATCGGCACCGTGCGCGTGGCGTTCCGGGGCGAGTACCTGCGCTTCGACGACCTGGCGCCGGAATACTATCAGCAGTATGCCGGCGACGAGTAACGGCGCATGCGCGGTACCTTTCTGGAAATCCGCCCCCGGGCCCTGACCGACAACGCGCGCCGCGCCCGGGCGCTGGCCAACGGCGCCCGGGTGTTCGCCATGGTCAAGGCCAACGGCTACGGCCACGGCCTGGGCCTGGCGGCCCGCGCCTTCGCCAACGCCGTGGATGGCCTGGGCGTGGCGGTGATCGAAGAGGCCCAGGCGCTGCGCCATCTGGGGCTGGCCCACCCGGTGCTGGTGGCGGAGGGCTTCTTCGACGCCGACGAGCTGGCCCTCGCCTCGCGGCTGCATGCGGAAGTGGTGGTGCACTCGCCCTGGCAGGTGGACCTGCTGGCGGCGCGGCCGGCCCCGCTGGGGGTGTGGCTCAAGGTCAACACCGGCATGAACCGGCTCGGCATGGCGCCGGACCTGGCCCGGGCCCAGGCGGCGCGCCTGCGCGCCATCCCCGGGGTGCGGCTGCTCGGCGTGATGAGTCATTTCGCCTGCGCCGACGCCGAGGACGACACCTTCACCGACCACCAGCTGGCCATCGCCGACACCCTGGCCAAGGAGCTGAACGTGCCGCTCAGCGCCGCCAACTCCGCCGCGCTGATCCGCTACCCCGAGGCCCGCGCCCGGCGCGTGCGCCCCGGCATCATGCTCTACGGCTCCTCGCCGTTCCCTTGGCGCAGCGCCGCCGATCTGCAACTGGCGGTGACCCAGCGCTTCAGTGCCCGGCTGATCGCCATCAACCCGATTCAGGCCGGCGACACCGTCGGCTACGGCGCCACCTGGCGCGCCGACGCCCCGGGCCGTATCGGCGTGGTGGCGGTGGGCTACGGCGACGGCTACCCGCGCCACGCGCCCAGCGGCACCCCGGTGGCGGTGAACGGCCGGCGCACCCGGCTGGTGGGCCGGGTCTCCATGGACATGATCACCGTGGACCTGACCGGCCTGGACGCCCGGGTCGGCGACAGCGTCGAGCTGTGGGGCGACACCGTGGCCGTGGACGAAGTGGCCGCCGCCTGCGGTACCATCAGCTACGAGCTGTTCTGTCAGATCACCGGCCGGCCGGTACGAGTCATCGCCGAATAAGGAGCTTTCGTGGCGAAAAAGAAAACCGCGTTCGTCTGCAACGAGTGCGGCGCCGACTTCCCCAAGTGGCAGGGCCAGTGCCCGGCCTGCGGCGCCTGGAACACCCTGCAGGAATTCGTCGTCGATCCGGCCATGCCCAAGAGCCGCTCCGCGGAACGCAGCGGCTTCAGCGGCCAGCTCTCCGAAGTGCGCCAGCTCAACGAAATCGCCCTGGAAGACAGCCCCCGCATCAGCGCCGGCATGGACGAGCTGGACCGGGTGCTGGGCGGCGGCCTGGTGCCCGGCTCGGCGATCCTGCTGGGCGGCCACCCGGGGGCCGGTAAATCCACCCTGCTGCTGCAGGTGCTGTGCCGGCTGGCGGACCGGGAAAAGTGCTTCTACATCACCGGCGAGGAATCCCTGGCCCAGGTGGCGATGCGCGCCGACCGCCTCAAACTGCCCAAGGAAAAACTGCGCCTGGCGGCGGAAACCGACGTGGAGCAGATCCTCGAGCTGGCCCGCAAGGAGCAGCCGCGGCTGCTGGTGGTGGACTCGATCCAGGTGATGTATCTGGCCGGCCTGCAGTCGGCGCCGGGCAGCGTCTCCCAGGTGCGCGAAGGCGCCGCCGCCCTGACCCGCTTCGCCAAGCAGACCGGCACCGTGCTGCTGCTGGTGGGCCACGTCACCAAGGACGGCACCCTGGCCGGGCCCAAGGTGCTGGAACACATGATCGACTGCTCGCTGATGCTGGAAGGCTCCGCCGACGCCCGCTTCCGTACCCTGCGCGGGCTCAAGAACCGCTTCGGCGCGGTCAACGAACTGGGCGTGTTCGCGATGACCGGCGAGGGATTGAAAGAGGTGAAGAACCCCTCGGCGATCTTCCTCAACCGCGCCGACGACATCGCCCCCGGCTCGCTGGTGACGGTGGTCTGGGAAGGCACCCGGCCGCTGCTGGTGGAGCTGCAGGCGCTGGTGGACGCCAGCCATTTCGGCAACCCGCGGCGGGTGTGCGTGGGCCTGGAAGCCAACCGGCTGGCCATGCTGCTGGCGGTGCTGCACCGCCACGGTGGCATCCAGGTGGGCGACCAGGACGTGTTCGCCAATGTGGTGGGCGGCGTGAAAGTGGCGGAGACCGCCGCCGACCTGGCGCTGGTGCTGGCGATCGTCTCCAGCTTCCGCGACCGGCCCCTGGGCCGGGATCTGGTGGTGTTCGGCGAGATCGGCCTGTCCGGCGAGATCCGCCCGGTGCCGCAGGGCCAGGAGCGCCTCTACGAGGCGGTCAAGCACGGCTTTAAACGTGCCATTATTCCCAAGGCCAACAAGCCCCGTCAGTTGCCGGACGGCGTCGAAGTGATCGCCGTGAGCACCCTGGCGGAAGCCCTGGAGCAACTATGAAAAAACAATTCGCGGTGATGGGGCTGGGCGGTTTCGGGGAATCCGTCGCCCGGGAACTAATGCGCCTCGGCCATGAAGTGCTGGGCGTGGACATTGATGAGAACAAGGCCAATCAGCTCGCCGACCATCTCACCCAGACGGTGATCGCCGATGCCACCGACGATTCGGCGCTCAAGGAAATGGACCTGCACCGGTTCGACGCCACCCTGGTGGCGATCGGCGAAAACATCGAAGCCAGCATCCTTTGCACCATGCATTTGAAATCCCTGCATGCGAAGGAAGTCTGGGTGAAAGCGATTACGCCCACCCACCATAAAATCGCGGAAAAGCTGGGCGCGGACCGCATCTTCCACCCCGAGTACGAGATGGGGCTGCGGGTGGCGCAAACCATGGCGCACCCCAACATGCTGGACTACATCGCCCTGGGGGATAACTGCTTCGTGATCGAGGTACGCCCCGGGGAGGTACTGGAAGACCGGCCGTTTTCCGACCTGAAGATCGATCCCGAAAAGGTACGCCTGCTGGCGATAAAGCACGGCAACAGCGTGACCTTCCAGCCGACGCCGGATTACCGGCTGCGCCGTAACGATCATCTGGTTCTGCTGGGCGAAGAGAAAGCCCTGCGCCACTTTACCGAGCGCCTATGAGATCCTGGCTGCCGGGTCTGCGCGCGCGGGTAAACCTGAAAGCAAGGCTGCGCCACACTTGGCGCTACAGCCCGCCGACCATTCTCAGTGGCGGTTTTTTGCTACTCATCGCCGTCGGCACCGCCCTGTTCGCCACGCCTTTCGCCAGCCATCAGGGCATGACGTTCTGGGAAGCGTTGTTCACCGCCACCGCGTCGATCACGGTGACCGGCATGTCGCTGGTGGACCCCGCCAGCGACCTGACCCTGTTTGGTCAGTTGCTGGTGATGGTGTTGTTTCATCTGGGTGGCCTGGGCCTGATGACCTTCGCGGTGCTGACGGTGATGGCCCTGGGCGGCCGGCTCGGGTTGAAAGGCCAGCGGGTGGTCCGCGAGGCCATGGACCAGGCATCGCCCGGGGACGTGATGCTGCTGGTGCGGCGGGTGGCGCTGCTGGCGCTGTGCCTGGAAGTGAGCGGCGCGGCGGTGCTGGCCACGGTCTGGGTGCCGGCCATGGGCTGGACCGAGGGGTTGTGGATGAGCTTTTTCCACGCCGCCTCGGCCTTCAACAACGCCGGGGTCTCGTTGCTGCCTGACGGGCTGGCCCCCTGGGCGGCGACGCCGTTGATAACGCTGGTGATCACCGGCCTGTTCATTACCGGCGGCCTGGGTTTCACCGTGCTCACCGACCTTTGGCGTCAGCGCCGTCTTTCGAAGCTGAGCCTGCACAGCAAGCTGACCCTCACCGGCACCCTGATTCTGGCGGTGGGCGCCTGGCTGCTGATCATGGCCTTTGAATGGACCAACGGCACCACCCTGGCGGCGGTGGACAGCGGCTCACGGCCCTGGCTGGCCTGGTTCGTGGCGGTGGTGCCGCGCAGCGCCGGCTTCTCGGTGGTGGACATGAGCAGCCTGTACGCCCCGAGCGTGTTGCTGGTGATGTTTCTGATCTTCATCGGCGGCGGCAGTAATTCCACCGCCTCGGGCATCAAGGTCAGTACCTTCATGGTGGTGGTGCTGGCCACCCGTGCGTTTCTGACCGGCCGCCGCCGGCCCACCGCCTTCCGCCGCACGGTATCCCTGGATTCGGTGTTCCGGGCCTATACCGTGGTGGTGCTGAGTATGCTGATGGTGATGCTGGGCTGCTTCCTGCTGGTTATCCTGGAGCCGGAAATGAAACCCATGGACGTGCTGTTCGAAGGGTTTTCCGCCTTTGGCACCGCCGGGCTGTCACGGGGTATCACCGAGGATCTGTCCAAGCCAAGCCAGGCGATCCTCATGGTACTGATGTTCGCCGGGCGTATCGGGCCCCTGGCGCTGGCGTTTTCCCTGGCCCGGCCGCGCGCGGTGAAACTGCGTTACGTGGAAGATCAGGTGCAGATCGGCTGATCCGGGTGGCGCGGCTCAGAGGCCGTCCGCCTCCAGGCTGAGATGACGGGAGCGCCACCAGCGCCAGGACACCACGGTGTCGAAGAACAGCGCCACGGAATTAACCATCACCACCAGCACCGCCAGCAGCCATTCGTCCAGATGCATGTCGTCGGCGCCCCAGCCGCCGATCAGGCGCGCCACCAACGCCACCTGCAGCGGCACCCAGGCGATCAGGTGGGGCAGCGCCAGCGCCCGGTTCACGGACGCGTAGTGCCACAGCGTGACACCGTTGGCCGCCAGCACGAACAGGGTGGCCAGCGCCACCAGACCGCCGCTGGCGGTATGCAGCATGAAGAAGCCGGTGGCATTGACGGGGATCAGGACCAGCAGGATCCAGACGCGCATCGAAAGCGGCAGGCGCTGGCAGGAGGCCTGGATGCGGTCCAGGCGTTCGCGATGGCTCATGGCACGTTTCCCTGAGAACGAATTACGATCCGAATTCCGTTTCCGGACTACCTATCATGCCACTTTCAGGGTCAACCCTGCGCCAACAGTGACATGGGATTGTCATCAACCCGTCGGTAAGTAGGGCCGCTGCCTCGGGTTTTCAAGAGCGGAATATCAGCGGGATCGCCGTGACCGGCGCCGCAACTGGTGCTTGCGCCACCACAGGTAGAGGCCGGTGCCGAACAGCAGGGCCGGCAGCCAGCCGCCGAGAAACACCAGCCAGCGCCCGGCGAGCCCGAGGGCATCGCCGTTGTGCAGGGGGAACTGCCAGCCCATGAAGCGGCTGCCGGCGGCCACCGAAAGCGGGTCCCAGGTGGCCAGCACGGCGCCGTCGCGGGGATCCACCCAGACCCGGCTGGCGCCGTGGTGGGACCAGGCCTCGCCGGGTTGGTTGAACGACAGCCGGTAGGGCGTTTGCGGGTCACGCGGCAGGTCAATGCGCTTCAGATCGCCTTCGGGAAAGGCGCTTCGACCGGCCGCCACGATCTGGTCCACGCTGAGCCTCGAGCCGCTGTCGGGGCGGGCCTCCAGCGTCGGCGCCGGCACCGGTTCCAGGGGCAGGGCGGCGCCCACCAGGGCCTGCACCGGGCCGTGGAATACCAGGCTGACGCCGCTGAAGGCGGCCACCAGCAGGACCGGCGTGATGTAGACGCCGGCGGCCTTGTGCAGATCGAAGTTGAGCCGGAACGGGCCCTTGTCGGTGCGCACGCTGAGTGCCCGCCGCCAGCGGCCCTTGCGTGGCCACCACAGGTACAGGCCGCTGAGGCAGAAGAACATCAGCACCAGGCCCAGCACGCCCACCACGTACTTGCCGGTGGTGCCGGCCAGCAGGGTGTAGTGCAGCCGGTAGACCCAGCTGGTGGGGTAGGCGCCCCACTGGCGCACCGCCAGCACTTCGGCGTCGGCCGGGGAGACGCTCACCTGCAGCGGGCCGGGGGCGCCTTCCGGGCCGTCGAAGCGCACCGTATGGGGCCGCCCGGGGCCGGGCGAGGGCTCCAGACGCCGTGCCGCCTTGCCGGGCAACGCCGCCTCGGCGGCGGCCAGCACCGCGCTCAGCGACGCCGGGTCGGCGGCGGGCTGGGTGCGCAGTTGCGGGGTCAGCCATTCGTCCAGGGTGTCGTGAAACACCAGCAGGCTGCCGGTGACGCCGGTGAGCGCCAGCAGCAGCCCGGCGATCAGGCCGGCGTATTTATGCAGCTTGAGCAGCATGAACTCTCGGGGCGGGGGTTAGAAATCCAGATTGTACCCCAGCGACACCACCCGGCCACGGCCGGCGAAGAAGCGGCTGTCCAGCGTCGAGGCGGCCTGTGAGAAGTAGGTGATGTACTGCTCGTTGAACAGGTTCTCCACGCCCACGGTGACCTGGCCCTTGCCCAGACGGTAGCCGGCGAAGGCATCGAACAGCTGGTAGCTGTCGAAGCCGAGTTGCGGCCCGGGGATGCCGCGGCTGAAGTAGTGATTGCCCTGCACCTGGGTGGTGAGTTTCGGCGACCAGTTGGCCTGCCAGCGCACCGTCAGCCGGTCCGGGCCGATGTTGCGGCCGTCCAGACGGGTGTCCACCACGCCGTTGTCGTTGGAATCGAACTTGCCGCTGACGTGGGCGTAGGAGGCGCTCAGGCGGTGACCCTCGCGGAACCGCCAGCCCAGGTCCGCTTCCACGCCGTGAATCTCGGTCTTCTCCCGCTGCACTTCGAACACGCCGTTGCGCAGCGCCAGCCGCGAGCCGAAGTCGGAATCGGATTCGTAGTAGCTCACCTCGAAGTCCACCGCGCCCTGGGACAGGCGCGCGCCGATCTCGCGGTTGTCGGTGACGATCGGCTCCAGATTGACGTAGTCGTCCACGTCCTGGCCCGCTTCGTCCACGGCGCGCAGCACCCGGCCCACGTCCGGCATGCCGAAGCCTTCCGAATAGTTGGCGAACAGCTGCGCCCAGTCGGTGGCCTGGAACACCACGCCGGCGTTGAACAGGGTTTCCTCGAAGCGCGGGCTGCCGCCCTGCACGGTCTGGCTGCCGTAGGAGGCCAGGGTGGTGTAGGTGTCCACGTCCAGCTTGGCGTACTCATGGCGCACGCCGCCGTGCAGGGACAGCCGGTCGGTGGGCTGGTATTCCAGTTGCAGGAAGGGTGCGGCGTTCTGGAACTCGGTCTCCGGCACCCACTCGCGGCCGGTCTGGGCCAGGATCTGGCTGGTCTCGTCCTGCAGCAGGTCGAGGCCGGTGGTGGCCTTCAGGTTGCCGTCGAGCAGGCCGTCCCGGGTCAGGGTGAACTTGGCGCCGTACTTGTCGGATTCGTTCTGCGACTGGTCGAACAGGGTGCCGGCCGGAGCGATGGTCGGGTCCTGGAAGGTGCCGAAGGTGTCGCCGCCGTAACGGGCGCGGAAGCGCTGGGTGTACAGCTGCAGGCGCACATCGTTGCCGGCCAGATCGGTGTTGCGGTAGGAGAGGCTGGTGGTGAGCGCCTCGTTGCGCACCGGATCGCCGGCCGGGTCGCCCTTCACCGAGGTGGCGGGGACGCCATTGGCCCGGTCGCCTTCGATGCCCACGTAGTCGTGGTTGCCTTCCAGCTCGAAACGGTTCATCGACAGCTCCAGGTTCTGGGTGTCGTCCAGCCAATAGCCGATCTTCATGAACACGTCGTAGCTCTGCGAGTCCATGGTGTCGCCCTGGGCCTGGTCGATGCCCACGGCGCGGCCGTCGGCGTCGTAGAACAGGCCCCGGGACTTGTAGGCGCCGCCGAGCAGGAAATCCCAGTCGCCGTGGATGCCCTCCAGGCGGTAGTCGGTTTCGTAGCTCAGGCCGTCGGATTCGTAGTCGGTGGGGGCGCTCACGCCCACGCCGATGTGCTGGCGCAGCTCGGTGCCTTCCGGGCGGCGGGTCACGAAGTTGATGATGCCGCCGGTGGCGCCCAGGCCGTGCTCGGCGCTGGCGCCGTGGATCACCTCGATGCGTTCCACCATGGCCAGATCGATGGTGTAGCCGTCGCGGCTGCCGTCGCGCAGCGGGTTGGACTGCGGAATGCCGTCGATCAGGAACAGCGGGTCGCGGCCGCGGAAGGTTTCGCCGGAGTTGGTCAGCTTCTGGCGGCTGGGCGAATAGGACGGGATCAGATTGCTGAGCACCTGGGCCTGATCATTGGTGATCGCCATTTGCTGCTCGATCTCGTCCCGGTTGATCACGGTGATTTTCTGCGGTGTTTCGCCGGCCTCGCTGTTGCCCCGGGTGGTGGTCACGGTGACCGGCTCGAGCTGATTGGCGCTTTGCGCCTGGGCGGCGGTGGAGATGGCGGCCGTCAGCGGCAGCAGCGAGAAGGACAGAACAGACAGCGGCAAGCTGTAACGCAAGCGGAGCACGGGAACCCCTCCGAAAAAGTGTCAGGTTTGTAAGGCGGAGGGGAACTTATAGTTAATGCGAATTATTGTCAATATCGTTTCAGTTGCCGACCCGGGCCTGGCGAGGCTTCAGGGATTGTTGCTCCCGATATTCAGCGACCAGTCGTAGTCCAGAAAACGGATCGGCAAGTCGCCGGCTTCCAGATCCCGGCGGGCCTGCGCCGGCAACGCCAGGGCATCGGCGTATTGCAGCAGGTAATCGACGAGGCTGCCGGCGCTGTCTTCGAAGTCCTCTTCGTACCAGTCGAAAATGGACGACACCCTCAACACCCCGGCCTCCGCGTCATAGCGGTTACGGCGCCGGTCGGAAAGAAAGCGCCGGGTGCTGTCGGCGAGCTGCGCGTCCAGCCGCTCGCCGGTGTAGGCTTCCGGGCGCAGGGCCGGGCACCCCACCGAGGCGCAGTTCACCGCGAAGTGAATGCGCGGGTCCATCAGTGCCGGGTTGCCGCGGATCATCTGGTGCTCCAGCTCGTCCAGGGTGCGCTCTTCGCCCAGCAGGGTGAAAAAGCGCTGGCTCCAGGGGCCGGAAAAAATCGAACCGATGTCGCGGATCGAATCCGGCCGGCTTTCCTGCTTCAGAATCAGCTTCACGGTGAAGGCGTTGTAGGCGTTGATCAGGAACGCCAGTTTCTCGGCGTCGCTGAAACCCTTGAAGGTGGCCTTATCCACGTCGCTGAGACGCGTCAGATAGTCGTCCAGGGCGGCCTGGTCCGAGGCCATGCCGTCATAGTCCACGGCGCTGGCGACCCCGTCCCGGTGCTCGCTGACATGCGCCTGAAGCAGGTCGTCCCACGGCTGATGGTCGAACGCCAGCGCCGGTGTCGCCAGCACCGCCATGACGGCGATCAGCGCGCCCAGGGCGGCGCGCAACGTGAGTTTCAGCATGATCTCACCTCCTGTCGATTCAGCGTTGCCAGGCGTGGAAGCGCTCCACCCAGCGCAGCAAGCCCTCCGGTTTGTGCGCCTTCTTCCACTCGCCGGCGGCGAATTTATTGGCCTCCGCCATGGTCGGGTAAATATGGATGGTGCCGAGGATCTTGTTCAGACCCAGCCCATGCTTCATGGCCAGCACGTACTCGCTGATCAGATCGGAGGCGGACTCGCCGACGATGGTGACGCCCAGGATGGTGTCCTTGCCCGGCGGCGTGAGCACTTTGACGAAGCCGTGGTCGGTGCTGTCGGCAATGGCCCGGTCCAGGTCGTCGATGCCGTAGCGGGTCACTTCCACCTCGATGCCCTGTTCGCGGGCCTCGTCCTCGCTCAGGCCCACGCGGGCCACCTCCGGATCGGTGAAGGTGGCCCAGGGGATCACCCGGTAGTCCACCTGGAACTTCTTGAAGCGGCCGAACAGGGCATTCACCGAGGCGTACCAGGCCTGGTGGGCGGCCACATGGGTGAACTGGTAGGGCCCGGCCACGTCGCCGCAGGCGAAAATATTGGGGAAGCGGGTGCGCAGGAAGCCGTCCACCGCCACGGTGCCGTTTTTCTCGGTGGCGATGTTCATGGCCTCCAGGCCCAGGCCGTCGGTGTTGGCGCGGCGGCCCACGGCCACCAGCACCGCGTCGAACGGCAGGCGTTTCTCGCCGTCGCCCGCCTGCACGTACAGCACCTTCTCGCCGTCCTCCACTGCGAAACGCGCCGCCTTATGGTTGGTGAGCACGGTGACGCCGCTGTCGCGCAGGGACGCGGTCACCAGGGCGGCGGCGTCTTCGTCCTCGCGGGGCATCAGGCGCTGCAGCATCTCCACCTGGGTCACCTCGCTGCCCAGGCGCGCGAAGCTTTGCGCCAGCTCACAGCCGATCGGCCCGCCGCCCAGCACGATCAGCCGGCGGGGCTGCTCCGTCAGGGTCCACAGGTTTTCCGAGGTGAGAATGTCGATTTCGTCGATACCGGGGATCGGCGGCACGAACGGCCGCGCGCCGGAGGCGATAATAATATTGCGGGTGGTCAGGGTGCGCTCGCCCTCGGCGGTGTCCACGGTGACTTCCCAGGGCGAGGTGATGCGCGCGCTGCCCTGCACGCAATCCACGCCCAGCTCGGTGTAACGCTCCACCGAATCGTGGGGCTCGATCTTGCCGATCACCTTATGGATGCGCGCCATGACGTCGGCGAAATCGAAACGCGGCGTGATGCTGGTGAAGCCGTAGCGCTGCGGCTTTTGCTCCAGGTGTGCCAGCCGCGCGCTCTTGATCAGTGCCTTGGACGGCACGCAGCCGGTGTTCAGACAATCGCCGCCCATCTCGCCTTTCTCGATCAGCGTGACACTGGCTTTCACCGTGGCGGCGATATAGGCGCTCACCAGCCCGGCGGAGCCGGCGCCGATCACCACCAGATTGCGGTCGAAGTGCTTCGGCTTTTGATACCCCCGGTACACCTTGCGCGCCTGCAGAAACGCCATCACCGCCTTGGCCAGCCACGGGAACAGCCCCAGCAACACGAAAGCGCCGATCAGATCCACCGACAACAAGCCGGACAGGCTGTCCAGCTCGCCCAGCTGGGTGCCCGCGTTCACGTACACCGCCGTGCCCGCCAGCATGCCCACTTGGCTGACCCAGTAAAACGTCCACGTCTTCAGCGGCGTCAGCCCCATCACCAGATTGATCACGAAAAACGGAAACGCCGGAATCAAACGCAACGTAAACAGATAAAAGGCGCCGTCCTTCGCCACCCCCGCGTTGATCTTCTTCAGCCGCTCACCGAAGCGGCTCTGCACCGCGTCCTTGAACAAAAACCGCGACGCCAGAAACGCCAGGGTCGCACCCACACTGGACGCGAACGACACCAGCACCAGCGCCACCCAGAACCCGAACAGCGCGCCCGCCGCCAGCGTCATGATCGCCGCTCCCGGCAAACTCAACGCCGTCACCGCCACATACAACAAAAAGAACCCGCCCAGCACCAGCACCGGCTGCTCCGCGGCCAGCGACTGAAACGCCCCGCGCTGCGCCTTCAAATAATCCAGGCTCAGATACTGCCCCAGATCAAACACAAAATAAGACGCCACCAGCGCCGCGATCACAATCAAAAGAGCCAGCTTCTTAACGTTCATCAAATCCTTCCTTGCGTATGCGGCGGCTGCTTACCCGGAACCTTTCGGCCGACTCCGGCGCGGTGTGTGTTGGTGACGTCCAGAACCGTATGAGCGCAGGGATGCGCGAATCGAGCCCCCAGGGACGGGTTCACGGCGTGTTCTGGACGTCACCAACACACACCGCGGCCCGTCTGGAGAGAAAGTCAGCAACAACTGCTACCAACGGCAGCATCCGAAGAACCATCCTCAAAGGGCACATTCAACCCACACCCCTCAAAAATCCCAAAGTGCGAATCAAAGTTACCAATAAACTCGAAATGGTCCGCGAACCGGCTCTCCGCCAACATTAACCAGGTATTCCCGCACACCGGGAACACCTTGCCGGTCTCAATCACATGATGATCGTCCAGCACGAATGAATGAGGATGATGGTCCACCGTGCCCTTATAGATCACCGCCTGCCCGTAGTCCTCGCAGGCCGGCTCCAGCGCATCAATGTTGAACAGCCGGTAGGTGGCCGAGTAGAAGCGGATGTTCCCCAGCTTCGCCTCAATGGCCGGGTTCTCGATGGTCAGCCGGCGCGACTCCACCAAACGCGGATCGCCGAACCCGCACCCCTTGGCCAGGTTGAGAAAGTCGTTCCAGTACAGGGCCCCGGACAGGCATTCCCCGTAGAGCACCGGGTCGGCAGTCAGCGCCGCCGGTACCCGGCGGTCGGCGTACACGTCGGAGAAGTAGAACTCGCCGCCGGGCTTGAGCAGCCGTTTCACATCGCCGATTACCTTGGCCTTGTCGGTGCTCAGGTTGATCACGCAGTTGGACACCACGATATCGAAGTAGCCGTCCTGCAGATCAAGCTGGTCCAGCTCTTCGATATAGCCTTTCAAAAAACGCACATTGCTGCGCGCGTGGCCGAATTCCCGGCGGTGGTACTCCTGATGGCGAGTCGCCACGGCGAGCTGCTCGTCGGTCATGTCCACGCCGACCACCTCGCCGCTGTCGCCCACCAGCGCCGAGAGCACGTAGACGTCCCGGCCGGAGCCACAGCCCAGGTCCAGAATGCGCATGCCCTCCAACGCCGCCGGCGCCACCAGGCCGCAGCCGTAGTAACGGGTTACCACCTCGTCGTGCAAGCGCGCCAGCAGCGGTTTGAGGTGATCCGGCGGGCTCTGATCGCAGCAGGCGTTGGTCTGTAAATCGCCGCTGCCGGTAAGTTGCTTGCCGTAGTAATCCTGAACCTCTTCACGCATCTTTGACCCTCTTAACGTCACACCTTGAATCGGGATTAACCCTTGGGTGCGAAGCATGGCGCTTTGTTACACCCTGGTGCTGTAACCTTACGGCGATCCTGGCATCCAAGTCATTCATGATCTGTGAAGGAAAGCTGATGGGACGTCTATTGGGCGTGGCGTTGCTGGCGCTGCTACTGGTTGCCTGCGGGCGGAACCAGGAGAAAATAGTAATCACGGGCTCCAGCACCATGGCGCCGGTGATTTCGGAAGTGGCGCAACGCTATGAAGAAGAACGCGGCGTTCAGGTGGATGTACAAAGCGGCGGTACTGGCCGCGCCATCAGTGACGTCCGGCAGGGGCTGGCGTCCATTGGTATGGCCAGCCGGACGCTGCATGCGGATGAGAGCGATTTGACCGCATTCACCGTGGCCCAGGACGGCATCGCGGTGATTGTGCACCGTGATAACCCTGTGGCAGCGCTCAGCGATGATCAGGTGCGTGCGATATATCGCGGCGAGGTGGACAACTGGTCGCACCTGGGCGGCGACGACCAAGCCATCACCGTGGTTAATAAAGCGGAAGGACGCTCCACCCTGGAGCTGTTTCTTGAGTACTTCCAATTGGATAACCGCGCCGTCCGGGCGGATGTGGTGATCGGTGAGAATCAACAGGGTATCAAGGCGGTGGCCGGTGATCCGGCGGCGATTGGCTATGTCTCCATCGGCAGTGCGGAGTACGAGGCGGAGGCGGGCACGCCGATCCGGTTGTTGCCACTGCGGGGCGTGGCGGCCAGCACCGACACGGTCAATCAAAAGCGCTATCCGCTGCGCCGGGAACTGAATCTGATTACCGCCGGTGTGCCCGGCGATGCCCAGCGGGCCTTTATCGACTTCGCCGCTTCGCCGGCGGCGGCCGACCTGTACCGTGACCACTATTTTGTCCCCGCCGCTCGCTAATCGCTGTCTGCGCTATCTGCTTCGAGCCAGTGCCCTGCTGGCGGCGCTGGCGCTGGGTGGTATTGTGGCGGTGCTGTTGTGGCGCACGCTGCCGTTCCTTCTGGCGCACGGCAGCGGGCTGTTCGACAGTGGCTGGCACCCGCGGGCTGGCGAGTACGGCATGGCCGCGATGATCGCCGGCTCCTTGTTGGTGAGCCTGCTGGCGCTGGCCTTAGCCGCGCCGGTGGCGGTCGTGCTGGCTGCCTGGCTACGCTTTTATGCGCCGGCGGCGATACGGCGCCCGACGCTGATGCTGGTGGAGCTGATGGCGGGTATCCCCTCGGTGGTGTACGGCCTGTGGGGGCTGTTGGTCCTGGTGCCGTGGATCAATCAATGGGCCCCGCCAGGCGCCTCCTGGCTGGCCGGCTCCCTGGTGTTGGCGCTGATGGTGCTGCCTCTGGCGTTGCTGGTAACGGACGCCGCCCTGTGCCAGCTGCCGGCCGCCTGGTGGCGCGCCGGAGACGCCATGTCGTTGTCGCGCCTGGGGATGCTGAGACGGGTGCTGTTACCCGCCGCCGCGCCGTCCATTCTTAGTGGCGTGGTGCTGCAGTTCGGGCGCGCCCTGGGCGAGACCATGGCGGTGCTGATGGTGTGTGGCAACGTGGTTCAGTGGCCGCATTCGGTATTTGATCCGGTCCGCACTCTGACCGCCAATATCGCTCTGGAAATGGCGTACGCCACCGGCGATCACCGGGTCGCCTTGTTTGTTAGCGGGCTGCTTTTGATGGCGGTGACCGCCCTGTTGCTGGTGGTGGCGTGGCGGCTGCGTGCCGCTAACCTGGGAGGTCATGCCCATGCATCGGCGTGACCGCTGGATCGCGGTCGCCGGCGTGGTGCCCTGGCTGCTGGTGGTGTTGCCGTTGATGATGATGCTCGGCGCGCTCTGGCAACAGGGATACCAGGGGCTCAGCCTGGCGTTTTTGCTTGAGGATCCGCGCTCCGCCGGCCGCGCTGGTGGCATTGCCCCATTGTTACTGAGCACCGGCTGGATATTGGCGGTGTGTCTGGCTGTGGCGGTACCCGTGGGGCTGGGTTGCGCGCTTTATCTGAGTGAGGAAGTGCCGCCCGGCTCACCGGCGGCGCGCCGGCTCGGTTTCGTGCTCGACTTGCTCGCCGCCACCCCTTCGGTGGTGTTCGGTTTGTTCGGCTATCAGTTTTTCGCCATTACTTTGGGGCTGGGCTTTTCCATTCTCAGCGGTGGGTTGGCGCTCTCTCTGATGGTGCTGCCGTTGATGATTCGCAGCGCCGAGCAAGCGTTGCGTGGCGTTCCCGGGTCCTACCGTCAGGCGGCACGGGCGTTGGCGTTGAGCCGCTGGGGTTGGGTGCGCCGGGTGTTGCTGCCGGGCGCGGCATCCGGTATCGCGGTGGGCGTGATTCTGAGTGTCGGCCGGGCGCTGGCGGAGACCGCCGTGCTGCTGTTCACCGCCGGCTATGTGTTACGCCGCCCCGATTCGGTGTTTGATTCCGGGCGCGCGCTGAGTGTTCATATTTACGATCTCGCCATGAACGTGCCGGGTGGCACGGCGCGGGCCGCCACCACCGCGCTGGTTCTTATCGCCCTGTTGGTGGCGATCAATTTACTGATTCGGCGCGCGCTGCGCCGTCCCGTTCTAGCCGGAGTGCCCCGATGACCGCATCCTTTGCCGAGACCCGCCGCCCACCCTCTCTGACGCTGGACGGGGTGAGTGTGTATTACGGCGCGCAGGTGGCGATCCAGGGCGCCAGTCTTACCGTGGCGCCGGGCGAGCTGATGGCCCTGGTGGGGCCCAGCGGTTGCGGCAAGACCAGCCTGCTTTCCGCGATTAACCGCATGGCGGATGAGCAGCCCGGTTGTCGGGTGGGCGGCTCGGTGCGTCTGGACGACCACGACGTGGCCGGCCTCGGGGTGACGGCGCTGCGGCGTCAGGTGGGTATGGTGTTTCAGCAGCCGAACCCGTTTCCGCTCTCGGTGATGGATAATTTACGGTTTCCCCTCAGTGAACACGGCGTGCCACGACGTCAAAGGGACACTTTGGCGGAGCGGGCGTTACGGGACGTGGGGTTGTGGGACGAGGTCAAGGACCGGCTTGGCCAATCAGCGTTGGCGCTATCCGGCGGCCAGCAGCAGCGGCTTTGTATCGCCCGGGCCCTGGTGCTGGCGCCGCGCGTGCTGTTACTGGACGAGCCCTGTTCCGCTCTCGACCCGGTGTCCTCGAGGGTGGTGGAGGATATGATCGCGTCGCTGAAAGGCCGCTACACTCTGTTGATGGTGACGCACAATCTCGCCCAGGCTCGGCGGCTGGCCGACACGGTAACGGTGTGCTGGGTGGAAGGGGAGTGCGGGTGCGTGGTTGAATCCAATACCTGCGAGCAGGTGTTCGAGGCACCGGCGCACCCCATCACGGCCGCCTATTGTGGCGGCGAGGTAGGCTGAGTCGTTCGCTAAACGCCGGTCTTCTTTGGCACCGCCCGCGCGATCCAGTGGTCGACGCTCACGTAGCGCCCTGCACCCTGGAAGAACAGCACCAGCAGCATGACCAGGTAGGTCACACCAAACTCAATGCCGTTGTTGAGCACCACGTAACCGCCTTTGGCGGTGAGCCAGTCGTACTGGCCATGCTCGCGCAGTAGCGCTCTGGCTTTGCTGAGACGCTCGCCGACCTGGGCGCTGTTTTCCAGGCTGGCCTGAGCCGCCGGCAGGCCCAGTTCCGCCAGTGGCCGCGCGGTGCTGGTGGCCGGGTCGGAGGGTGCGATCGCGAACCAGCCGTTGCCCCAATGTACGGTGAAGATCGCCACCAGCATGGTGATCATCAGCGGCACGCTGACCCAGCGGGTGGCGAACCCGATCAATAGAAAAACACCGCCCACCAGTTCGGTGACCGTGGCCAGCAACGCCAGCAACCAGGGGAACGGCAGGCCCAGGCCCCAGTCGGCGTTACCGAACCAGGCGACGGTGGAATCGAACGCCAAGGCTTTATTGAGTCCCGCGCTGAAGAACACCGGCGCCAGATAAAGACGCAATGCCAGCGGTGCCAGAAAGTCCAGATGGCGGCTGTGATCAAGCAGTGCCTGGACCTTTTCGCCGCTGTTGATGAGTACGGACATGATGTTCCCCCGTGTCGCGCCCAGGGGCGGCGATCACTCTGATTGGCGGTCCACGATCCGCTCGACCAGCGCCTCGGTGTGTGTGTCCGAAAGCGGGGCCGGCGACCTGCGCAGTGTCCGCACCAGAGCCTGCAACTGACGCAGGTAGCGTCGGCAGTGGCGGCAAACCATCAGGTGGGCCCGTAACGCCAGACGCTCGCCAAACGGCAATCGTTCGCCGTCTACCAGGGCGTCGGCGCGTTGTTCAACGTGCTTGCATTTCAGCATTCGCCGGTCTCCTGGAAGCGGTCCACCATTTCGAACAGTCGGGCGCGGGCCCGGTGCAACAGTACGCGAACGTTGGATGCACTGACGTCCATGATGTTACAGATGTCGTCGAAATCCAGGCCCTGGATGTCGCGCAGCTGCAGCGCCAGGCGCTGGTTGTCCGGCATCGCCGTGATGTGGCTTTCCAGGCAGTGTTGCAGCTCGTCGCGGGTGAGAAGCGCGTCCGGGCCGCTCAGGGCCCAGGCCCGGGGCGGCTCCTGCCAGTGGCCGTTGGCGTTGAAACGATGCGCCAGGGCGTCGGTGGCGCCTTCTTCGGTGGGGTCGAACTGAACTTCACGGCCGCCCTTGCGCAGCTGCATGCGTGCCTGATTGATCACGATGCGGGTCAGCCAGGTGAGCAGGGCACTGCGGCCCTCGAATTTGGGCAGGGCCCGGTGGGCGGCGATCCAGCCGTCCTGGACCGCCTCTTCCGCGTCCGCCGGTTGCAGCAGGGTGCGCGCGGCGCCCAGCAGGCGCGGGTGGTAGTGCTTGACCACCAGGGCGAACGCGGCCCGGTCACCCGCCCGCAGGCGTTCGATGAACTCGGGGGTTTCCAAATCCGCATTCGCCATGGGCTTTCCGCCGCTCTGGGTTAGACCTCGATGCGCTTGTACTTCATGCGCTTGGGTTGCAAGGCCTCGTCACCGAGCTGCTTGCGGCGGTATTCCTCGAACTCGGTGTAGGAGCCCTCGAACCACTCCACCTGGGCGTCGCCTTCGAACGCCAGGATGTGCGTGGCCACCCGGTCCAGGAACCAGCGGTCGTGGGAAATCACGATGGCGCAGCCGGGGAACGTCAGCAGCGCTTCTTCCAGCGCCCGCAGGGTTTCCACGTCCAGGTCGTTGGTGGGCTCATCGAGCAGCAGCACGTTGGCGCCCTGCTTAAGCAGCTTGGCCAGGTGCAGGCGGTTGCGCTCCCCCCCGGACAGGTCGCCGACCCGCTTCTGCTGGTCGCCGCCCTTGAAGTTGAAGCGGCCCAGGTAGGCGCGGCTGGGCACCTCGTAGTTGCCGATGCGCAGAATGTCGTTGCCGTCGGACACTTCTTCCCAGACGGTCTTGTTGGCGTCCAGGTCTTCGCGGCTCTGGTCCACGTAGGCCAGGTCCACGGTGTCGCCCACCTCGATGTCGCCGGAGTCCGGCGTTTCCTCGCCGGCGAACATGCGGAACAGGGTGGTCTTACCCGCGCCGTTGGGGCCGATGATGCCGACAATGGCGCCGCGCGGCACCGAGAAGCTCAGGTCTTCATAGAGCAGCTTGCCGTCGAACTGTTTGGAGACACCGTTGATCTCGAACACCTTCTCGCCGAGGCGCTCGCCTGGCGGAATGTACAGTTCCTGGGTCTCGTTGCGCTTCTGGAAGTCCTGGCTGGCCAGTTCCTCGAAGGCGCTCACCCGGGCCTTGTTCTTGGCGCGGCGGCCCTTGGGGTTCTGGCGCACCCATTCCAGCTCTTTCTCCACCGTCTTGCGGTGGGCGCTTTCCTTCTTCTCTTCCTGCTCCAGGCGCTGTTCCTTCTGTTCCAGCCAGGAGGAGTAGTTGCCCTTCCACGGGATGCCGTGGCCCCGGTCCAGTTCCAGGATCCACTCGCAGGAGTTGTCCAGGAAGTAGCGGTCGTGGGTCACCGCCACCACGGTGCCGGAGAACTCGTGCAGGAAGCGCTCCAGCCAGGCCACCGACTCGGCGTCCAGGTGGTTGGTGGGCTCATCCAGCAGCAGCATGTCCGGGGCGCTCATCAGCAGGCGGCACAGCGCCACGCGGCGGCGCTCACCGCCGGACAGGTTGGCCACGTTGGCGTCCCAGGGCGGCAGGCGCAGGGCGTCGGCGGCGATATCCAGGCGGCGCTCGATATTGTGCGCGTCGGTGGCTTCGATAATGCCTTCCAGCTTCGCCTGCTCCTCCGCCAGCTTCTCGAAGTCCGCGTCTTCCTCGGCGTAGGCGGCGTACACCTCTTCCAGGCGCTCCTGGGCGCCGCGGATCTCGGAGAGCGACTCCTCGACGATCTCGCGCACGTTCTTGTCCGGGTCCAGCTCCGGTTCCTGGGGCAGGTAACCGATGTTGATACCCGGCTGCGGGCGCGCCTCGCCCAGGTAGTCCTTGTCGATGCCGGCCATGATGCGCAGCAGCGTGGATTTACCGGAGCCGTTGAGGCCCAGCACGCCGATCTTGGCGCCCGGGAAGAAGGACAGGGAGATGTCCTTGAGGATCTGTTTCTTAGGCGGGACGACCTTGCCCACCTTATCCATGGTGAAAATGTATTGGGCCATAAAAAGAGATATGCCTGAAAACGTAAGAAAAGCCCGTATGACGGGGCACGGGCGGGTTGGCGCCTAAACTAACCGAACCCGGCCCGGGATGAAAGGGTGCCCTGTGGCCCGGGCCGCCGGTGCCGCGCCCGACCGGGCTCAAGTTCGCGCACGCCTTGCCGATATCAGCCACGGAACATGATTTTACTTTTGGGCCCGAGTCGCCCGTTCGCGCTGAGCAGGAGTTGTGCTGTGTTCGCTAAATTCAACCGCATCAATATCAAATACGGCGCCGCCTTCATCGGCGTGGCCCTGGCCTTGCTGGTGGTCGTGACCGCCAACGCCATGCTGGTCAACTCGGTCAAGGATCGCCTGGAAGAGGTCACCTCGACCCTCAACAGAGCCATCTCTCTGGTGCTCAACGCGGACCGCGACCTCTACCAGGCGCGCATGGCTGAAATGGCCTACCTGCGAGGTATTCCCGGTACACCCGAAGCCGAGGCGCAGATCGCCAACTATGAGGAAAACGCGGCCCAGGCCCAGGAGCGCATCCAGCAGGTGGCCGGTCTGATGGCCAACTACGGCGATGTGTCCGACAGCGTTAACACCTTCAACGGGCTGTATGAGCGCTGGCGGGAAGAGTCGGCGCGTTCGATCCAAATGTACAAGGACGAAGACATCGGCGGCGCCATGGAGCAGATCGACGGGGCGTCCCGGGAGAGCTTCGAACAACTGCGCGGCTTCTACGACGCCACCGGGCAGTCCGTGGACGAGCGCGTCCAGGAGCTGGAGGCCACCACCCTGGCGCAGATCAACCGCCAGCAAACCCTGGTCATCGGTTTTGCCGTCCTGGTGGGTCTCGTGGCGATCGCTATTGCCCTGATCGGCCCGCACCTGATGTCCAAGGCGATCCGCCAGGTGAGCGCTCGGATCCGCGAGATCACCGACGGCGACGGCGACCTCACCGCCCGCATCCAGAGCCACCGCAAGGACGAAATCGGCGAGCTGGCCGAGCAGTTCAACCGCTTTATCGAGCGCATCGACACCACCCTGCAATCCGTGCGCACCAGCACCCTGAGCGTCAACACCGCCTCCGACGAGATCGCCAAGGGCAGCCAGGAGCTGGCCTCGCGCACCGAGCAGTCCGCCGCCAACCTGCAGCAGACCTCCGCCTCCATGGAGCAGATCACCACCACCGTGCGCAACACCTCCGACGCCGCCCGTCAGGCCGACGAACTGGTGCAGTCCACCGTGCAGGTGGCCCGGCGCGGCCAGGACGCCATGCGCGAGGTGGAAACCACCATGGGCGAGATCAGCGCCTCCTCGGAGAAGATCAACGAAATCATCACCCTGATCGACGGCATCGCTTTCCAGACCAACATCCTGGCCCTGAACGCCTCCGTGGAAGCGGCCCGCGCCGGCGAGCACGGCCGCGGCTTCGCCGTGGTGGCCCAGGAAGTGCGCACCCTGGCGGGCCGCTCCGGCGACGCCTCCCGGGAAATCCGCGAGCTGGTGGACCGCTCCGTGACCAGCACCCAGACCGGCGCCGGCCTGGTCAAGAACGCCGGCCGCACCATGGAAGACATCGTCGCCAGCATCGACAAGGTCACCCGCGTGATCAGCGAGATCAGCACCGGCGCCCAGGAACAGAGCCAGGGCATCGGCCAGGTCAACACCGCCGTCGCCGAGCTGGACACCATGACCCAGCACAACGCCTCCATGGTGGAAGAAACCAGCTCCGCCGCCGACGAGATGCGCCACCAGGCCGAGCAGCTGGCGGCCCTGATCGCCAGCTTCCGCCTCAGCGGCCAGACCGATGACGACGGCGGCGAGCGGGTGCCGGTGCTGCGTGCCGTCGCCGCCGACCGGTACGACCCGGAAGGCCGCGCCGCCTGACCGGCGTGCCCCTTTTCAGAGCCGCCGGTTCAAACCGCTGTTGAGCAGCAGGCGCACCACGTCCTGCTGCTTGCTGACGCCCAGCTTGCCGAAAATGCTCTTTAACTGGCTGCGCACGGTTTCCCTGGAGACCTGATGCCGTTCGGCGATCTGTTCCACCGACAGCCCGTTGACCAGGGCGCTGGCGACCCCGCTTTCCGCCCGGGTGAAATGGAACAAGGCGGCCAGGTCCTCTTCGCAGGCATCGAACGGGTGGCCCGGGTCGGACACGTACAGGACGATCTCACCCTCGCCGTAGACACCGGACAGGGACTCGGGGGCGTCCTCCCGCAGCGTCGCCAGGACGATCAGCGGGTGCGGCCGGTCCGGATGGTTCAGGCCCACCGCCTGCTGCCTGGCCTTGCCCTGCCGCAGGCCGGCCACCGCAGCCCACAACTCCGCCGCGTCCCGCGGATACCAGGTGCGAAGCCTGGCGCCATCCATCAGCAGCCCGGCGTGCCGCGACAGCAGGCGCTCAGCGGCGGCGTTGTGGTAGGTCACCTGGTCCTGCCCGTTCAGCACCACCACGCCATGCATCAACTCGGACAACACCGACTGCAGTGAGGCGGCCCGGTGTGTCGCCTGCTGCAACGCCTTGTCGATGCGCAGCGCGCGCTGAAAGTGCGGGGCCAGCACGTTCAGCAACTGCAGCTCCCGGTCGCCGAACGGCTCGGCCTTGAAGGACCGGTGCACACCGATACCGGCATGCCATTCCTTGTCGTTGAACAGACTGATGGCGGCGACATAGCCCAGATCGTTGGGCTTCATGATCAGACGGTAGTAAAGCGGGTTCTCCGCCACCTGCTCGTCGTGCCTCACCACCAGGGCCGCTTCCGCCACCGGGCGCGCGGCCTGGATACGGTAGACCGGATCATGCCTGGAGAGGCCGAGCCGGTAGGTGGCTTCGGCGAACCGGGGCAGCCCGTGGTTGGCCAGCAGATACCGTTTGCCCGAGGCGTGATCTTCCACGTGGATGCCGCCGGACTTGGCGCCCAGCAGCCGGCAGAGGCGGTCGAGGACCGTGCCCCAGTGGCCGGGCCGGTACGACGCCTCGTAAATGTCCCCAATGAACGACAGCAACCCTTCTTCGGCGGCCAAAAGGTACCCCGCGAACCCAAACCCCGTTATTCCTTAAGGGAATAGCAAAAGTCGTTTAGGGCGTCAAATATGTGAATGGCATCACGCCCGCCCGGCGGCGGGCGGCGCCTGCTCCGTGAGCGTGGCTCCTGCCGGAATGAGTGCAACTCAAGTGCCAACCGGGCCCCTTTTTGGTTAGAATACGCGCCCCTGATCCCGCAATCCGACCCACAGGTAGCCCATGTTCTCTAAATCCATGTCCATCGCCGAGTTCGACCCGGAAATCCAGGCCGCCATCGACGCCGAGCGCGAGCGCCAGGAGCAGCACATCGAGCTGATCGCCTCCGAGAACTACGCCTCGCCCCGGGCCATGGAAGCCCAGGGCTCCGTACTCACCAACAAGTACGCCGAGGGCTACCCGGGCAAGCGCTACTACGGCGGCTGCGAAAACGTGGACGTGGTCGAGAACCTGGCCATCGAACGCGCCTGCCAGCTGTTCGGCGCCGACTGGGCCAACGTCCAGCCCCACGCCGGCTCCCAGGCCAACGCGGCGGTCTACATGGCGGTGCTCAAGCCCGGCGACACCGTGCTCGGCATGAGCCTGGACGCCGGCGGTCACCTGACCCACGGTGCCAAGCCGAACTTCTCCGGCAAGATGTACAACGCCATCCAGTACGGCCTGGACAACGACACCGGCCTGATCGACTACGACCAGGTGGAAAAGCTGGCCCGCGAGCACAAGCCGAAGATGATCGTGGCCGGCTTCTCCGCCTACTCCCAGATCGTCGATTGGCAGCGCTTCCGTGACATCGCCGACGAAGTGGGCGCCATTCTGCTGGTGGACATGGCCCACGTGGCCGGCCTGGTCGCCGCCGGCGTCTACCCCAGCCCGGTGGGCATCGCCGACATCACCACCACCACCACCCACAAGACCCTGGGCGGCCCGCGCGGTGGCCTGATCCTGGGCAAGGCCAACGAAGACCTGCAGAAGAAGGTCAACTCCGCCGTCTTCCCCGGCGGCCAGGGCGGCCCGCTGGAACACGTCATCGCCGCCAAGGCGATCTGCTTCAAGGAAGCCATGGACCCGGCCTTCAAGACCTACCAGCAGCAGGTGGTGAAGAACGCCAAGGCGATGGCCAAGGTGTTCATCGACCGTGGCTTCGACGTGGTCTCCAACGGCACCGAAAACCACCTGTTCCTGCTCAGCCTGGTCAAGCAGGACATCACCGGCAAGGACGCGGACGCCGCCCTCGGCCGCGCCCACATCACCGTCAACAAGAACGCCGTGCCCAACGACCCGCGCTCGCCGTTCGTCACCTCCGGCCTGCGCATCGGCTCCCCGGCCATCACCCGCCGCGGCTTCAACGAAGCCGACGCCACCGAACTGGCCGGCTGGATCTGCGACATCCTCGACAACATGGGCGACGAAAGCGTGATCGACGAGGTGCGCGGCAAGGTCGGTGAGATCTGTAAGCGGCTGCCCGTTTACGAGCGATAGGTGATGAGTTAATAGTTAACAGGGAACAGTTAATAGCGAAACCAAACCGAGGCGTCAGGGATGACGGGAAGGTTCGTAGCGCGGGAGAAATCCCGCGCTTTTGCGTTGCGGGTGGTGAAAAGCTGCCAATACCTGCAGAGTGAGAAGCAGGAATACGTCTTAAGCAAGCAGTTGCTGCGCAGCGGCACCGCAATCGGAGCGCTGGTGCGTGAGGCCGAGTACGCGGAAAGCCGCGCGGATTTCGTGCACAAGATGCATGTCGCCCTGAAAGAAGCCAATGAAACGGACTACTGGATAGATTTGTTGTCCGCCTCGGGTTACTTCCATCCGGATTCCGGGAAGTCTTTGCAGGCGGACTGCCGGCAACTCCTGAGAATATTGATCGCCATTATCAAAACCACCAAAAGTCGGCGATAATGCCCCCGTGTTTTCGCTATTCACTGTTCACTATTAATTCTTAACTGTTAACTGGTCCTCTCATGTTTTGTCCGTTTTGTGCTGCTCAGGACACCAAGGTGATCGACTCGCGTCTGGTTGCGGACGGCGGGCAGGTGCGCCGGCGCCGGGAATGCCTGAGCTGTAACGAGCGGTTTACCACCTTCGAGACCGCCGAGCTGGTGATGCCCCGGGTGATCAAGTCCGACGGCACCCGCGAGCCGTTCAACGAGCAGAAGCTGCGCGCCGGCATGCTGCGCGCCCTGGAGAAGCGGCCGGTGAGCGTGGAGGACCTGGAAGCGGCGATCAGCCGGCTCTGCCACCGTCTGCGCGCCACCGGCGAGCGGGAGGTGCCGGCCCGGCAGGTGGGCGGCTTCGTGATGGAGGCGCTGCAGCAGCTGGATGACGTGGCCTATGTGCGCTTCGCCTCGGTCTACCGCAGCTTCCAGGACATTTCCGAATTCGCCGCCGAGGTGGACCGTCTGCGCGGCCGCGCCGGCGGCGGCGAACCGCAAGACGACGATACCCCGCAGCAATGAGCGCCGGGCGGTTCAGCGACTTCGACCATGAGTGCATGGCCCGGGCCCTGGAACTGGCCCGGCGTGCGCTCTACACCACCGACCCGAACCCGCGCGTCGGCTGCGTGCTGGCCCATGACAGCCTGATCATCGCCGAGGGCTTCCACGCCCGGGCCGGCGACCCCCACGCGGAGCGCAACGCGCTGGCCACCGCCGGCGAGCACGCCCGCGGCGCCACCGCCTACGTCACCCTGGAACCCTGCTCCCACACCGGCCGTACCGGCCCCTGCGCGGACGCCCTGATTGAGGCCGGCGTGGCACGCGTGGTCGCCGCCATGGAAGACCCCAACCCCCAGGTGGCCGGCAGCGGCCTGCAGCGGCTCCGCGACGCCGGCATCCAGGTGGACACCGGTCTTCAGGAAGCGGACGCCCGCGCGCTGAACCCGGGCTTCGTGCTGCGCATGAGCCAGGGGCGGCCGCTGATCCGCATCAAGGCCGCCGCCAGCCTGGACGGCCGCACCGCCATGGCCAGCGGTGAGTCCCAGTGGATCACAGGCCCCGAGGCCCGCGAGGACGTGCAGCGCCTGCGCGCGCGCAGCAGCGCCATCGTCACCGGCATCGGCACGGTGCTGGCGGACCGGCCTTCCTACACCGTGCGTCCCGAACAATGGCGGCATGGCGAGTACGCCGACGGCCCGGTCCGCGCGCCGCTGCGGGTGATCCTCGACCCGGCCCTGCGCACCCCGGTGGACAGCCCGGTGGTCACCGCCGACGGCGCCTGTCTGATCGCCCACGCCGACGACCCGGACGCCGCCCCGGACGACCGCCGCCGGGCGCTGGAACACGCCGGCGCCGAGCTGCTGGCGCTGCCCCGCGCCCGCGCCGCCAGCGATCCCGCCGAGCCCGGCGCCGCCGCCCGCGCGGAACGGCGCGGCCTCGACCTGCACGCCCTGACCGCCGAGCTGAGCCGCCGCGAATGCAACGAGGTGCTGGTGGAATGCGGCGCCACCCTGGCCGGGGCCTTTGTCCGCGAGGCCCTGTTCGATGAGCTCATCGTCTACCTGGCCCCCACGCTGCTGGGCGCCGACGCCCGCGGCCTGCTGGATCTGCCGTTCGACCGCATGGACCAGCAGATCCGCCTGCAATGGAGCGACCTGCGCCGCGTCGGCGACGACCTGCGCCTGACGCTCACCCGACCGTAAACGGAGGCGGCCCATGACCCTGAACGTGGGGGTGTACCTGTACCCCGGTGTGGAACTGCTCGACTTCGCCGGCCCCTGCGAGGTGTTCACCACCGCCAACCGGCTGGCCCCGGAGGGCGCGCCGTTTTCGGTGTTCTCGGTGGCCGCTGAGCGGCGGCCGGCCACCAGCCGCGCGGGCGTGGTGATTCAGCCGGATTACAGCTTCGCGGATCATCCCCCGATCGACGTTCTGCTGGTGCCCGGCGGTGTGGTGGACGAGGTCATGAACGAGGCGGCCGTGGTGGGCTGGATCGCGGAAGTCTCGGCGGCGGCGCGGCTCACCGCCTCGGTCTGCAACGGCGCCTTCCTGCTCGCCGCCGCCGGTGTCCTGGACGGCCGCCGGGTGACCACCCACTGGGAAGACATCGACGCCTTGCGCACTCGTTTCCCGGCGCTGAGGGTGGAGGACGGGCCGCGCTGGGTGGATCAGGGCGACGTGGTCACCTCCGCCGGTATTTCCGCGGGCATTGATATGAGCCTGCATCTCGTGGAACGGTTACAGAGCCGTACCCTGGCCGCCGCCACGGCACGGCAGATGGATTTTCACCGGGCGAGCTGATTTCGGGGGAGGTCGCCGTCATGCAATGCCCCAAATGCGAGCACCCGCGAGGCGCCGGGGACACCACCTGCGGCGGCTGCGGGCTGGTCTTTCACAAGTACGAAGCCTACCTGGAGCGCCAGCGCGAGCTGCGGGAAAATCAGACGCCGCCGGGCCCGGACGGCGCCGAGCGCCTGAAAGCGTTTTTCCAGAGCCTGCTGGTGCCACCGGATACCCTCTACCGTTACCCGGCCCTGTACGCGCTGCTCTGGGTGGGTCTGGTGGTGTGGGGCTGGAGCTACATCACACAGAGCCTCCACCAGCTCGGTTACCAGCCCGCCTTCCTGCACAACGTGAACCTGCCGTTCCACGAAGCCGGGCACGTGATCTTCGGCCTTTTCGGCCAGTTCATCGGTTCCCTGGGCGGCACCCTGGGGCAACTGCTGGTGCCGGTGATTTGCGGCATCGCCCTGCTGCGGCGCCACGACACCTTCGGCGCCAGCGTCTGCCTGTGGTGGTTCGGCGAGAACTTCCTCGACATCGCGCCCTACATGGCCGACGCCCGTGCCGGCGAGCTGCCGCTACTGGGCGGCAACTACGGCAAGTCCTCCCCCTACGGCTTCCATGATTGGGAATTCATTCTCGGCGAGACCGGGCTGCTGGCCTGGGACAAGACGCTGGCGGCGCTGACGCTGAACAGCGGCCGGGCGATCATGGTGCTGGCCATGGTGTGGGGCGCCTGGCTGCTATGGCGGGGCTGGCGCCGACAGCGCGGCTGACCTCAGGAGGCGATGGCGACCACGCCGCGGCCGCGGTCCTTGGCCTGGTACAGCGCCTGGTCGGCGCGGCGCAGGGTGCGCCGCCAGTCGTCGTCGGTGAGCTCCGCGAACCCCATGCTGGCGCCGATGCGCAGGTCCTCGTTGTCGCCGGCGGGGATGCTTTCGAACGCCTCCAGCAGGCGCCGGGCGATGGAGTCCGCCGCGTCCGGGTTGGCGTCCGCCAGAAACACCACGAACTCGTCGCCGCCCCAGCGGCAGGCGATGTCGCCGTCGCGCATGGTGTGGTCGATGCGCTGCGCCACGGCGCGCAGCAAGGCATCGCCCCGGGTGTGGCCGAAGCGGTCGTTAACGACCTTGAAATGATCCAGGTCGATGAACAGCAGGCCGCCCCGGGCGTGGGGGCCGAGGCCGTCCAGATGGCTTTCCAGAAAGGCGCGGTTGAACAGCCCTGAAAGCGGGTCACGGGTGGCCTTGTCCGCCAGGTGCCGCAGCTGGTGGTCGGTCTCGGTGCGCTCGCTGAGCGTGCGCGAGTAATGAATCACCATCGCCGCCAGCGCCGCCACCTGGAACGCCACGAACCCCGGCGTCAGCGCGCTCAGCGGCAGCAGCTCCACGCCCATCTCGCGCAGGGCGTCGTGCACCCCGGTGAGAAACACCAGCACGAAGCCGATCACCGTCAGCCACCAGGCCAGGGTGCCACCGGTGCGCCGGGCGCGGCGCACCATCCGCCAGTTGGTGTAGCTGAACGCCACCATGCACAGCACGAAGAAGGGCGCGCCGGCGGCGCCGTAATCCGCGAACACCTGGCTGCCCTCGATGGTGGGCCGGTTGCTGGCGATGATCAGCGCCGGATGATCCACCCACAGCACGCTGGCCAGCAGAGCGCCGGCCAGGTAAATCGCCGCCAGCCGCCAGCGCGGCTCGTGCCGGCGGCGCAGCACCCGGTGCATGCAGATCAGCGCCGCCAGCCCCATCACCACCGCGCTCAGCGCCACGCGGTAGGGCGTCATCACCGCGTCCAGGTCGCCGGTCACGGCGTCGATCCGCGAGGTCAGATCGCCGGCGATGTACACCGTGGCGCACAGGTTGGCCAGGGCGAACTGCAGCGCCGCCGGCGCCTCCCGGTCGCGGTACAGATACAGCGCCAGGGTGAACACACTCAGCAGCAGCAACAACGCCACGGCCGCGCCGGTGGCCATGATGTTCAGCCAAAGCGTCCAGGTATCCGTCCCGGCGCCGGCCAGGAAGGTGGAAGCAGAGTGTTCAGGCATGGTTTCCGGGGCGACTAAAAAATGAGCGGCAAGAATACCAAAAACACCCGTCAAAACCGTTGTTTCTTCGTTTCAGCTTATTCGGGACACGTCTCTGTGGCTTTGGGCTCTTTACCAAGCGGCTTTTGCTTTCTCCGGGTGGCCAGGGCTAAGCTCCTGAGAAAAATGAGGGCCTCACCATGACCACCGGAACCTTTCGCCTGCTGCTCGTGCTCTGGGCGGCGCTGTTCGCGCTGCTGTTCGTTGTGATCGTGATTCCGCCGCTGATCGGTGACCCGGATCTGCTCGCCGCCATCAGTGCCGGTTTCGTCAATCCCTATGCCACCGGCTATTCCCTGGACACCATCATGTGCTGGGTGGTGCTCACCACCTGGGTGGCTTACGAAGCGAAGGCCCGGCCGGTAAAACACGGCTGGATCGCGCCGCTGCTGGGGCTGGTGCCCGGCGTCGCCACCGGCTTCGCCGTCTACCTGCTGTTGCGGCTCAATTCAGGCACCAATAAGTGATTACACCGCTTCTCTACATCGCCGCCGCCCTGGCGGAAATCGCCGGCTGCTTTTCGGTCTGGGCCTGGTGGCGGCTGGAGAAAACGCCGCTGTGGCTGGTGCCCGGCCTGGTCAGCCTGGCGCTGTTCGCCTGGCTGCTCAGTCTCGTCGACACCGACTATGCCGGCCGCGCCTACGCCGCCTACGGCGGCGTCTATATCGTTATGTCGCTGCTCTGGTTGTGGCTGGTGGAGCAGCGCGCCCCCGACCGCTGGGACCTGCTCGGCGCCGGAATCTGCCTCGTCGGCGCCGGCGTCATTTTGTTCGGCCCGCGCGGCGCCTAACGCAACCCCAGCACCCATTCCCGCACCGCCGCGATGGCGGGTTCGCGCAGCCGTTCTTCCGGGTACACCAGGTGGAAGGGCTTGGCGTGCAGATCCGGCCCGAACGGCTGTACCAGCCGGCCGCTGGCCAGTTCGTCGGCGATCAGCGCCTTGCTCATCAAGGCAATGCCCTGACCGTCCAGGGCGGCGGTGATGGTGTGGGTCTCGTCGGAGAACACCAGGCCGGCGCCCATGTCCAGGTCGGGCACCCGCGCCAGCTTTTGCCAGGTCGTCCAGCTCAGCAGGGCGCCGGAATGGCTGGGCGGCTGGTAGTGCAGCAGGGTGTGCCGGTGCAGATCGTCGTGCCGGGTGATGCCCAGGGTCGGGCTGCAGGCGGGGACAAAGACGTTATCGAACAGCTTCTCCGACACCAGCCCGGGCCAGTGGCCGTCCCCGTAGCGGATCGCCATGTCGGCGGCGACGCCGTCCAGCGCCACCAGGTCGTGGGAGATCCGCAGGTTCAGATTCAGTTGCGGGTGGCGGTCACGCAGCAGGCACACCCAGGGCAGCAGAAAACGCCCGGCCACCGCCGGGATGGTGGACAGCGTGACGGTCTGGTGGCCCGGGTCGTGGCGCAGCCGGGCCACCGTTTCCGCGAGGGTATCGAACGCCTCGCTGGACGCCGTCAGCAGGGTCTGGCCGGCGCCGGTGAGCACCAGCTGGCGCGGTTTGCGCACGAACAGGGCCACGCCCAGGTAGTCCTCCAGTTGCCGCAGTTGGTGGCTGATGGCGGTGGGGGTCACCGACAGTTCCTGGGCGGCGGCTTTGGCGCTGCGGTGGCGGGCCGCCGCCTCGAAGGCGCGCAGGGCGGACAGGGAGGGCAGTTTGCGGGCGCTCATGGGGTGCCTTATGGATGAGTTTTATTTTGCCTTCACGGCAAGAATTCATCGTTTGTCGCGGCTTTAAGCCTCCGGTTTCATGGGAAGCCTGTCAAGCAGGAGTGAGATCAGCTCACCTGCAAGCCAACCCTGACCGGAGACAATGCCATGACCCGCTTATTGCACCTCGACGCCAGCCCCCGCCCCGGACGTTCCGGCACCCACGAGCACGGCTCGCACAGCCGGCGGCTGAGCCACCACTTCATCGAGCACTGGAAAGCCGCCCGGCCGCGGGATGCGGTGACGCGCCGGGATCTGGGCGTCCGGCCGCCTTCGCTGCTGAACGTGGAGTGGATCGAAGCCGCCTTTACGCCGTCGACGCAGCGCCCCGCCGCCCTGCAGCAGGTGCTGGCGGAGAGCGACAGCCTGGTGGACGAGGTGATCCAGTCCGACGTGCTGGTGCTGGGCGTGCCGCTGTACAACTACAGCTACCCGGCGGCGTTCAAGGCCTGGATCGACCAGATTGTGCGCGTGGAGCGCACCATCTATTTCGATCCGGCCAACATCGATCACCCGGTGGGCCCGCTGCTCAACGACCGGCCGCGCCACGCGGTGATTCTGTCGTCCCGGGGCGGGTTCGGCCTGGGCGCCGGCGGCCCGCTGGCGCACCTGAACCATCTGGAAGCCAGCGTGCGCACCGCGCTGGAACTGATTGGCATCGAGCACTTCCATGAGATCGCCATTGAGTACCAGGAGGAGGGCGGCGAGCGGCTGGACGCGTCGGTACGCGACGCCCTGGCCGAGGTGGAGCGGCTGGTGGCCCGGCTGCAGCGGGACGCTTTCCCCGTGCCGCGGGCGGTATCCGCGTGATGCCGGGGCCCCGGCGTTTGGTTTACACTGTAAGCCTTTGCCGTCCGGCCCTGTGCCCGCAGACCATGGAGCGCCCCGTTGCCCAAGAAGCCGAAAACCGACCAGGAGATCGCCGCCTTCCGCGAGCGCGTCTGCGAGGTGGCCACGGAACTGTTCGTGGAGCGCGGACCGGATAACGTCACCATGCGGCAGATCGCCGCCGGGGTGGGCGTCAGCCCGATGACGCCGTACCGCTATTTCCAGGACAAGGACGAGATTCTCGCCACCGTGCGCGCCGCCGCGCTGGACCGCTTCGCCGCCGCTTTGGAGGCGGGGCTGGCCCAGGGCAGCGACGCCCGCGAGCGCGCCCGCGCCATCGGCGACGCCTATGTGCGCTTCGCCACCGAGCATCCGGCGGCCTACCAGCTGATGTCGGAGATCTCCCAGGTCGACGAGAGCCGCTACCCGGAGCTGGTGCGCGCCAGCCGCCGCGCCCGGGAGACCATGGTCGGCTATGTGCGTGATATGATCCGCGAAGGGATGATGGACGGCGACGCCGACCTGATCGGCTATATGTTCTGGTCCACCCTGCACGGCATCGTGGTGCTGGACATGGCCGGGCGGCTGGGCGGCGAGATCGACGCGGACACCCTGCGCAAGAAAACCATGCGCACCCTGCTGGCGGGCATGGCGGTGTCGCCGCCGCGCCGCGACGACGAATCCTGACCGAATCGCTCACCGGCGGACGCCAGCCGATGTCAGGAGCGCTTGATTTTATAAAATGTACGTTGTAAATATTTGCCTTCCGAACCGGACGCCGTGCCAGAGCACGATCCCCGGTTTATCCGAATTCGAAAGATTTACAAAGTAAACGTCACCCACTTAACAGGAATCGCCATGTCTCTGCCCCCGGAAATCGCCAAACGCCTGCGGCTGCCCGTGATCTGCTCGCCGCTGTTCATCATTTCCAACCCGGACCTGACCATCGCCCAGTGCAAGGCCGGGGTGGTGGGCTCGTTCCCGTCGCTGAACGCACGGCCGCTGTCGCAGCTGGACGAATGGCTGGCGCGCATCACCGAGGAATTGGCCGCCTGGGACCGGGAGCACCCGGACCAGCCGTCCGCGCCGTTCGCGGTGAACCAGATCGTGCACAAGACCAACGACCGTCTGGAGAAAGACCTGGAGCTGTGCGAGAAGTACAAGGTGCCGATGGTGATCACCTCCCTGGGCGCCCGTGAAGAGCTCAACCAGGCGGTGCACGGCTGGGGCGGCACGGTGATGCACGACATCATCAACGACCGCTTCGCCCGCAAGGCCATCGAGAAGGGCGCCGACGGCCTGATCGCGGTGGCGTCCGGCGCCGGGGGCCACGCCGGCCAGCTGTCGCCGTTCGCGCTGATTCAGGAAATCCGCCAGTGGTTCGACGGCCCGCTGGCCCTGTCCGGCTCCATCGCCAGCGGCTCCTCGGTGCTGGCGGCCCAGGCCATGGGCGCGGACCTGGCCTATATCGGCTCGATGTTCATCGCCAGTGAGGAGGCCAACGCGGATCAGGCCTACAAGCAGATGATCGTCGACAGCAAGGCCACCGATATCGTCTACAGCAACCTGTTCACCGGCGTGCACGGCAACTACCTGGCGCCGTCCATCGCCAAGGCCGGTCTGGACCCGGCCAACCTGCCGGAAAGCGACCCGTCGGCGATGAATTTCGGCTCCGGCGGCAGTTCCAAGGCCAAGGCCTGGAAAGACATCTGGGGCTGCGGCCAGGGCATCGGCGTGGTGGACGCGGTGCGCCCGGCGGCCAATATCGTCGACCAGCTCGCCGACGAGTACCACGCCGCCGCCAAGGCGCTGGACGCCAAGCGCTACTAACGCTTGTAACGCGCTCTCAGGGAGCGCGCGCCGGCCGCTAAAGACGCCGGGCCAGGGCTTCCCTGGGCCGGCGTACTTTTTTCTGGCCCGCCTGACGGTCGTTGTCGGTGTCCCGGTAGCCCAGGCCCATCAGCGCCACGCTGCGCAGCCCCTGCTCGCGCAGGCCCAGCAGCTGGTCCAGCCCGGGCGGATCGAAGCCCTCCATGGGCGAGGCGTCGACCCGCTCCATGGCGGCCGCCGCCAGGGCCATGCCCAGCCCCAGGTACGCCTGGCGGGCGGCCCATTGGAAGCCCTCTTCCTCGGAGGCGAAACCGGCCACCTTGCCTTTCACGGTCTTTTCCAGACCGGCCAGCTTGTCCCGGGGCTGGCCGCGCTCCTCGGCGATCAGATTCACCATGTCCTCGACCTGGGCCTCGGTGACCGGGCTCCAGGCGGCGAAAATGATCAGGTGCGAGCACTCGGTGATCTGCGGCTGGTTCATCGCCACCGGCGCGATGCGCTGGCGCAGCGCCAGCGGTTCGGCGACCAGCAGGGTGTAGGGCTGCAGGCCGAAGGACGACGGCGCCAGCCGGGCCGCCTCCAGAATCCGCTCCACTTTCTCCTCGGGGATTTTTTCCCCGGTCATGCGTTTGGTGGCGTAGCGCCAGTTGAGGGCGTCTTCAAGCGTCATGGGGACTCCAGTGTCGAAACAGTGCCGGTTCGCGGGTAAGCCGTTATCCTCTCCGGTATCGAGGCACAGCGTCCACACCCGCAACACGGAGAAAGATCGTGCAATCCTACACCGGAAGCTGCCTGTGCGGCGGCATCGCCTTTGAAGTCCGCGGCCCCCTGGCGCCGATTCAGGTATGCCATTGCCAGCAGTGCCGCAAGGCCCAGGGCGCCCCCTTCGCCACCAACACGCCGGTGGAGGAAGCGGCCTTTGAGCTGCTGAGCGGTCGCCAGCTGATCACCGAGTACGAGTCCTCGCCGGGCAAGTTCCGCGCCTTCTGCGGGCGCTGCGGCTCGCCGGTCTACAGCCGCAAGGCCGACCTACCCGGCGTGCTGCGGATCCGCGCCGGGCTGTTCAACGAGCCCCTGGAGGCGCGCCCGGTGTTTCACGCCTACACCGGCTCCAAGGCCAACTGGTGGCCGATTCTGGACGATCTGCCGCGGTTCGCTGAAGCCTGGAAGCCGGAACCGACCCTCCGCTAATACACAAGCTGCCTGGAAGAGAAGAACAGTGATTTTGATTTACGGCATCAAGGAACGGCTCAATCCCATCAAGGGCAGGCTGTCGGACGTGATCCACGGCAGCATGCGTGACGTATTGGGCATGCCCGAGGACAAGCGCGCGCATCGCTTCATTCCCATGGAAGCGGTCGATTTTTATTACCCGGGCGGACGCAGCGACGCCTATACGGTTATCGAGATCAATATGATGGCCGGGCGACGCCCGGAAACCCAGAAAACGCTGATCAAGACGCTGTTTGAGCGTATCGAAACGGAATTGGGTATTCGGCCGGTGGATGTGGAGATCACGCTGCACGAACAGCCGCCCCATTGCTGGGGGTTTCGTGGCATGACCGGCGACGAGGCCGCCGATTTGAAGTACCAGGTGAAGGTTTAGATGCCCTATGGAATCGATGGCGCCCTATTTGGAAAGCAGCGATTGGATCGACTGGCGTAACCCGGCAGTCCAGGCGGCCGCGGCGCGTTTAAAAGGGGACAGTGATGATCCGGTGGTGATTGCGGAAAAGTGCTTTTTGTTCGTGCGCGATGAGATTCGCCATAGCTGGGACTTCCGCCTCAACCCGGTGACCTGCAGGGCCTCGGACGTGCTGGCGCACGGTACCGGCTATTGTTACGCCAAGAGCCACCTGCTGGCGGCGTTGCTGCGTGCCAACGGCATTCCCGCGGGCTTGTGCTATCAGCGCCTGACCGTGACCGACCGGCCTCCGTTTTGCCTGCACGGCTTGAACGCGGTCTATTTGGCGCCGTTTGGCTGGTACCGCGTCGACGCCAGGGGCAACAAGCCCGGGATCGAGGCGGCGTTCCGTCCGCCGGAGGAGAAGCTGGCTTTTCCCCTGCTCGTTGACGGAGAGGCCGATCTGCCCGGCGTCCATGCCCGGCCGTTGCCGGAGGTAGTGAGCACGCTGACGCAGCACGAGACCTGGGACGCCGTGGCCGAGAGCCTGCCGGACCGGCCGACGGCAGGTTTGGACTGAAATCCCCCGGGCGTTTATCATTGCGCTCCTGCTTTTTCCGCGCGCCGGGCGGTTTTCCGCACGCTTGGCCGGTTCCACCGGTGCCCGTATCCGCATCACACAGAGGTAAGCCATGTTCACAGGCATCATCGAGGCCCAGGGCCATGTGGCGGCGCTGACGCCCAGTGGCGGCGACGTGACGCTGCGTATCCACAGCGACGAGCTGGATTTCGGCGACGTGAAGCTGGGTGACTCGATCGCCGTCAACGGCGTCTGCCTGACGGTCACCGCCCTGGCCGGCGGCGACAGCTTCAGCGCCGATGTCTCCGGCGAAACCCTGTCGCTGACCTCCCTGAAGCAGCTCAAGAGCGGCAGCCGGGTGAACCTGGAGAAGGCGATGACGCCCTCCACGCGCATGGGCGGGCACCTGGTGAGCGGCCATGTGGACGGCCTTGGCACGGTCAAGGCGATGACCCCGGACGCCCGCTCGGTGCGCATCGACATCGAGGCGCCGGCGGAGCTGGCCCGCTACATCGCCCAGAAGGGCTCGATCACCGTGGACGGCATCAGCCTGACGGTGAACAGCGTGGACGGCGCGCTGTTCTCGCTGAACATCATTCCCCACACCCAGGACGTCACCACCATCCAGGATTGGAAACCGGGGACGCCAGTGAACCTGGAAGTTGATATCATTGCGCGCTATCTGGAGCGGCTGCTGCTCGGCGAGCGCGCCGCCCGGCCCGGTTCGGAGGGCGTGTCCATGTCGTTCCTGGCCGAGCACGGTTTTCTGAAGTAGCTCGCGGCGGTGGCCCGAGGGCGCGCAAACACCGGCACGCGCGGCGTGCATTAAAAGGTAGGTTTCATGCAACTCAACAGCATTGAAGAACTGATCGAGGACATCCGTCAGGGCAAGATGGTGATCCTGATGGACGACGAGGACCGGGAAAACGAAGGCGACCTGGTGATGGCCGCCGAACACGTGACTCCCGAGGCGATCAACTTCATGGCCCGTTTCGGGCGCGGCCTGATCTGCATGCCGATGTCCAAGGAGCGTTGCGAGCAGCTGGATCTGCCGCTGATGGTGCGCGCCAACGGCAGCGGCTTCGGCACCAAGTTCACCGTCTCCATCGAGGCCCGCGAGGGCGTCACCACCGGCATTTCCGCCGCCGACCGGGCGCGCACCGTGCAGGCCGCCGCCGCCAAGCACGCCAAGGCGTCGGACATCGTCCAGCCGGGGCATATTTTCCCGCTGATGGCGGAGCCGGGCGGCGTGCTGCGCCGCGCCGGGCACACCGAGGCGTCCTGCGATCTGGCGGTGATGGCCGGCTGTGAGGCCGCCGGCGTGATCTGCGAAGTGATGAACGAGGACGGCTCCATGGCGCGCCGCCCGGACCTGGAGAGCTTCGCCCAGGAGCACGGCATCAAGATCGGCACCATCGCCGACCTGATTCAGTACCGCGCGCTCAACGAACAGACCATCGAGCCGGTGTCCGAGCACCCGCTGGACACCTGGTACGGTGAATTCCGGCTGGTGGCGTTCCGCGACACCGTCGACGGCCATGTGCACATCGCCCTGGTCAAAGGCGAGGTGCACGAGGATAAGGAAGTGACGGTGCGGGTGCACCAGGTGGACCCGCTGCGCGATCTGATGAGCGCCAAGCTCAACGGCCGCACCGGCTGGAACATGCACCGGGTGCTGGAAGCGGTGGCCGACGCGGAAACCGGGGTGGTGATCATCCTCGGCCAGGACGAGGACTCCGAGCCCACCCTGGACCGCCTGCAGGCGTTTTTCGACGGCACCGCCAACAAGCCCAAGGGCGAGTCGCGCACTTATCGCAACATCGGCACCGGCTCTCAGATTCTCAAGGCGCTGGGCGTGCGCAAGATGCGCCTGCTCAGCTCACCGATGAAATTCAACGCGCTTTCCGGTTTCGACCTGGAGATCGTCGAATACGTGGAAGCGGACGGCTAAGGAAAAACACATGCACGATATCAAAACCTTCGAAGGCACTCTGAACAACGTGGGCGGCCGTTACGCCCTGGTGGTGGCGCGTTTCAACAGCTTTGTGGTGGAAGCGCTGCTGGCCGGCGCGGTGGACACCCTGGTGCGCCACGGCGTGGCCCGCGATGACATTGAGATCATCCGCGTGCCCGGCGCCTGGGAGCTGCCGGTGGCGGTGAAGAAGATCCTGGAAAAGCGCGACTACGACGCGGTGATCGCGCTGGGCGCGGTGATCCGGGGCGGCACCGCCCACTTCGAGTACGTGGCCGGTGAGGCCGCCAAGGGCATCGCCGCGGTGCAGAACGACACCGGCGTGCCGGTGGCCTTCGGTGTGCTCACCGTGGAGTCCATCGAGCAGGCGATCGAGCGCAGCGGCACCAAGGCCGGCAATAAAGGCGCCGAGGCCGCGATGTCCGCTCTGGAAATGGTTTCTCTGTTCAAGGCGCTTTAATGACCCAGTCCGCCGTACCGTCTTCCCCCGCCGCGCGCCGCAAGGCGCGCCGCTACGCGTTGCAGGCGCTGTACCAGTGGCAGCTTGCCGGCGCCACGCTGAGCGATATCGAGGCCCAGTTCCTGGCCGCCAACGATATGCAGAAGGTGGACCGCACCTATTTCCACGACCTGCTGCACGGCGTGCCCGCCGAAGTGACCGGCCTGGACGAGGCATTGCGCCCGTTCCTGGATCGCCGGGTGGAGGAGCTGTCCCAGGTGGAGAAGGCGCTGCTGCGCATCGGCGCCTTCGAGCTCAAGGAGCGTCTGGATGTGCCCTATCGGGTGGTGATCAACGAAAGCATCGAGCTGGCCAAGGTGTTTGGCGCCGACGACTCCTTCAAGTACGTTAACGGCGTGCTGGACAAACTGGCGCGGCGGCTGCGTTCCGCCGAAACCGCCCACCGCCCCGCCGCGTCCCGGCAGGCCCCGGACGACGATGGAGCGGACAAGGACTGACCGTGGCATAACAAAGGGAGCGTTTGATTATGGATGAATTCGCTCTGATAGAACGCTACTTCCGCCGCCCGGACCAGCCGCCGGGCGATGGCGTGGTGCTGGGCCCCGGCGACGACGCGGCCCTGCTGCTCCCGCCCGCCGGCGACGAGCTGGTAATGACCCTGGACACCAGCCTTGGCGGCCATCACTTCCCCGACGACCTGCCCGCCGCCGATGTGGGCCATCGCTGCCTGGCGGTGAATCTGTCCGATCTCTATGCCATGGGCGCCCGCCCGCTGTGGTTCCTGCTGTCGGTGACGCTGCCGGAGGCCGACGAGGCCTGGCTGGCCTGCTTCGCCCAGGGCATGTTCGATCTGGCGGACCGGGCCGGCATCGCGCTGGTCGGCGGTGACGTTACCCGTGGGCCTTTGAGCGTGAGCATCCAGGCCACCGGCGCGGTGACGCCGGGCCGCGCGTTGCGCCGCGACGGCGCCCGCGCCGGCCAGCGCCTGGTGATCGGCGGCGTGCCCGGGCAGGGCGGTCTGGGGTTGCGTCACTGGCAGGCCGGCGAGCGCGCCACGGTGAGCGCCCGCCACCTGGCCCGGCCCGCTTTCCCGCTGGACCTGGGCGCCGCCCTGGCCGGTCGGGCAGGGGCCGCCATCGACGTCTCCGACGGCCTGTTGCAGGACCTGGGGCATATCCTCAAGGCGAGCGGCGGGCTGGGCGCGGAGCTGGATCTGGCGACGCTGCCGGTGAACGAGGAGCTGGCGGCCCTGGACGAGGCGGACCGTTACCCGTTGCAGCTCACCGGCGGTGACGACTACTGCTTGCTGTTCACCTGGCCGGACGCCCGGCCCCTGCCGCCGGGAACCAGCGACATCGGCATGATCACCGAGAAGGGGCCGATTCTGCTGCGTTACCCGGACGGCCGCACCGAGCCCGCCCGGCCGGGGGGCTGGCGGCACTTTTAGTCGGGCCGGGCAGGCCGGGTCAGGCGCGGTGGGGCAGGGCGTCGTGCAGATGCTTCAGGCGCCGGCGCACGCTGGCTTCGATGCCGACGGCGTCCAGGCCGTGCTCGGCGAGCAGCGCGTCCCGCTTGCCGTGGTGGATAAAGTGGTCCGGCAGGCCCAGGTTGAGCACCGGCACCACCACGCCTTCGTCGATCAGCAGCTCGTTGACCGCTGAACCGGCGCCGCCCATGCGCTGGTGGTCTTCCAGAGTCACCACCAGGTCATGGCGGGCGGCGGCGTCCAGCACCGCGCCCCGGTCCAGCGGCTTCACCCAGCGCATATCGATCACCGTGGCGTCGAGTTTCTCGGCGGCCTCCAGGGCCGCCGGCACCAGCGCGCCGAAGGCGAGCAGGGCGACGTCGCCCTTGCCCTGGCGTAGCGTGCGGCTTTCGCCCACCGGCAGGGCGGTCATGGTGTCTTCGATTTTGGCGCCGGGGCCGGTGCCGCGCGGGTAGCGCACCGCCGCCGGGCCCTCGTGCAGCCAGGCGGTGTAGAGCAGCTGCCGGCACTCGTTCTCGTCCGACGGCGCCGCCACGATCATGTTCGGCACGGTGCGCAGGTAGGCGAGGTCGAACACGCCGCCGTGGGTGGCGCCGTCCTCGCCCACCAGGCCGGCCCGGTCGATGCCGAAGGTCACATCCAGGTCCTGCAGCGCCACGTCATGGATCAGCTGGTCGTAGGCGCGCTGCAGGAAGGTGGAGTAGATCGCCACCACCGGTTTGCGGCCTTCGCAGGCCATGCCGCCGGCCAGCGTCAGGGCGTGCTGCTCGCAGATCGCCACGTCGTGGTAGCGCTCCGGGAAACGGCGCGCGAAATCCACCATGCCGGAGCCTTCGCACATGGCCGGGGTGATGCCGATCAGGCGCGGGTCCTGCTTGGCCAGGTCGCACAGCCACTGGCCGAACACTTCCTGGTACTTGGGGCTCTTCGGTTTGGCCGGCTTGGCCACTTCCACTTTCGCCTTGGGCTCGATCTTGTTGATCGCGTGGTAGCCCACCGGGTCCGCTTCCGCCGGGCCGAAGCCCTTGCCCTTGGTGGTGTAGACGTGCAGCAGTTGCGGCCCTTCCAGGTCGCGCATGGTCTCCAGGGTGGCGGTCAGCTCGTCGATGTCGTGGCCGTCGATGGGGCCGATGTAGTTGAAGCCGATCGCCTCGAACAGCATGTCCGGGCTGACCATGTTCTTCATGCTTTCTTCGGTGCGGCGCACGAAGTCCCAGGCCGCCGGCATGGCGGAGAGCACTTTCTTGCCGCCTTCGCGCAGGGCGATGTAGGTCTTGGACGACCAGATGCGCGCGAAGTAGTTGGCCAGCCCGCCCACGTTATGGCCGATCGACATGGTGTTGTCGTTGAGAATCACCAGCAGGTTGGCGCGGGTGTGGGCGGCGTGGCTCATGGCTTCGAAGGCCTGGCCGGCGGTCATGGCGCCGTCGCCGATCACCGCCACGGTGCGGCGCTTGTCGCCGGCCTGCTCGGCGCCCAGGGCCATGCCCAGCGCGGCGCTGATCGAGGTGGACGAGTGGCCCACCCCGAAGGTGTCGAATTCCGACTCGGTGCGTTTCGGGAAGCCGGACAGGCCGTGCTGCTGCCGCACGGTGAGAATCTCGTCGCGGCGGCCGGTGAGAATCTTATGCGGGTAGCACTGGTGGCCCACGTCCCACACCAGCCGGTCGTGGGGGGTGTCGAACAGGTAATGCAGGGCCACGGTCAGTTCCACCACGCCGAGGCCGGCGCCGAAGTGCCCGCCGGCGCGACCCACGGCGTAGAGCAGGTAGGCGCGCAGTTCGTCCACCATCTGCTCAAGGTCCGTTTCGGGCAGTCGCCGCAGGTCCGCCGGCGCGCCTATGCGGTCCAGCAACGGCGTGTGGGGGCGGGTCAGCGGAATGTCGGTAAACGTCTTTTGCATTGGTTGGGAGCCTGAATCAGTCGGCGTCGGCTTGGCAAGGGGAGGGCATTATAACGGTCCTTGGGGTCCACCGTCAGTGATTGCGCCGGAGGGCCTGTTCACACTACTTGCATCACGCCTGCTGGATGCCCTTTTTGCCGCAACAGGCGTGATGCAAGTAGTGTGAACAGGCCCTAGTGGGAACGCTGCACGATGTAGTCCGCCAATTGTTGCAGCGGCCCGGCGGCGTCGCCGTAGCCGGCGAGGGCGGCGCGGGCCTGCCGGCACAGGGCCTGGGCGCGCTCGCGGCTGGCCTGCAGGCCGAGCAGGGCCGGGAAGGTGCTTTTGCCGTGCTTCTCGTCGGACTTGCTGGGTTTGCCGAGCTGTTCGGTGTCCATGGTCACGTCGAGGATGTCGTCCTGGATCTGGAACGCCAGGCCGATGGCGTCGCCGTAGGCGGTCAGGTTGCGCGCCAGCTCGGCGTCCGGGCGGCCGGCGGCCAGGTAGCCCAGGGTCAGGCTGGCGGTGATCAGGCGGCCGGTTTTCAGGTAATGCATGCGTTCCAGGGCGGCCACGTCCTGCAGCTGGCCGTGGGCGGCCATGTCCTGCATCTGCCCGGCGGCCATGCCGGTGCCGCCGGCGGCCTGGGTGAGGGCGCGCACCATGCCGACGCGGGCGCCGTCCGGGTAGTCGCCGGCGCGGCTGAGCAGCTCGAAGGCGAAGGTGTGCAGGGTGTCCCCGGCGAGGATCGCGGTGGCTTCGTCGAAGGCGCGGTGGCAGGTGGGCTGGCCCCGGCGCAGATCGTCGTCGTCCATCGCCGGCAGGTCGTCGTGGACCAGGGAATAGGCGTGGATCAGCTCCACCGCCACCGCCGGCACGTCGGCCTGTTCCAGGCTGCCGCCGGCGAGCCGGCAGGCGGCGTACACCAGCATCGGGCGGATCCGCTTGCCGCCGGCCAGGGCCGCATAGCGCATCGCTTCGGCGAGGCGCGGGGCGTCGCTGGCCGCGGGGTCGGGCAGATGGTCGCGCAGCGCCTGGTCGAGCCGCGCGCGCACGGTGGCGTTGAGCGGGTCCAGGGCGTTGAGGTTACTGGTCATCGCGGCCTTCGAACGGCACCGGCTCGGCTTGCGGGTCCTGCTCCAGCAGGATGCGCACCTTCTGCTCCGCCTGGCTCAGCGCCTGCTGGCACTCGCGGGTCAGTTTGACGCCCTGCTCGAACGCCTGCAGGGACTCTTCCAGGGTCAACTCACCGGATTCCATTCGTTCCACAAGGGCTTCCAGGCTGTCCAGGGATTGTTCCAGTTGCGGGGTCTTTTTGGCCATGTGTGCGATAACCTCGGGTGACCTCGTGGGATGGCCGGCGCAACATACTTCAGCACCGCCGGGGGGTCAATTGGGGCGGCCGCCGGCCCTGGCTTCAGGCGCCGGGCGGCCCGTCGTACTTCTTCGCGCCCAGGCCGGTGTCGTACCAACCGGCCCGGTCGGCATAGAAGATGTGATCGTTGGGGTCCAGGTCCGGGGTTTGGTCCAGTCCGCCGGCGGGGACGATCACGCCGCTGCCGTCGCGTTTTTCATGGGGCACCATGCTGCCGCACTGGACGCAGAAGGCGCGCGAGAAACTCTTCGCCTCGGGCAGGTCGAAACGGCGCACCTGATCCTGGCCCTGGAGCCATTCCAGCGCGTCGGCGGCGGCGATCAGATTGGCCGCGTGGGCGGTGCCGCTGAAGCGCTGGCAGCGCGAGCAATGACACAGGTGGAACTGGTGAAACGGGCCGCTGATCCGGTAGCGGACCTGGCCGCACAAACAGCCGCCTTCGTAGGTGGTCATCGGCGCAACTCCTGACTCTGGAGGTGTGTGAGTGCTCACAACGGGTGGTGCCGTAATGAGCAGTTCCGGTTGATTCCAAAAGGGTCTAAACACGCCCTTCCGCCTCGCCGGGCGCCGTCCTATAGTGAAATGCCCGCCGGGTCGTCGCAAGCGGCTTCTTCCTCTGATCTCCTTAATCTATGGCGTTTCGCTTGCGGAGCCGGCGGGGCTCTTTCGCCGCTCCGTTTCGGTCTCGCCGCTCGTCCCTTCCCCCGACTTACCATGATTTTACGACCCGACGCTGGCCGTTTTGAGCGGCCCTCTCCTATGCTGATCCATGTTGAAAGCCATTCCCGGCCGCTGGACGCAGGCCGACTCATTCTGCAAGGAGAGCAGCCATGAGCGACAGATCACATTTCCCTCCCCAGCATCAAGACGAGCAGCCGGGCGACGAACACCGGATGACGCCGGAGCCGCAGTACATACGTGATGAATATCGCGGCTCCGATAAGCTTCTCGGGAAGGTGGCATTGATCACCGGCGGCGACAGCGGTATCGGGCGCGCGGTGGCGCTGCATTTCGCCCGCGAGGGCGCGGATTGCGCGCTGGTCTACCTGGAAGAGGAAACCGACGCACGGGAGACCGCTGATCTGGTCGAAGCGGAAGGCCGCCGTTGCGTGTTGATTCGTGGCGATGTCGGCGATCCCACGTTCTGCCATGAGACTGTCGCCCGTACCCTCAATGACCTGGGCTATATTAATATCGTCGTGAATAACGCGGCGGAACAATACGATTGGAAGGAGATCACCGAACTGGAAAACGACCAGCTCGAACGCACCTTCCGCACCAATGTGTTCAGCCATTTCTATCTCACCAAGGCGGCGCTGCCGCACCTGCACGAGGGCGACACGATTATCTCCACGTCCTCGATCAATGCGTTCAAAGGCAACCCCACGCTGCTCGACTACACCGCCACCAAAGGCGCGGTACAGGCGCTGGTGCGTTCGTTCGCGACCGCGCTGATCAGCAAGGGCATCCGCGTTAACGCGGTAGCCCCCGGGCCGATCTGGACGCCGCTGATTCCGGCCAGTTTCGATGAAGAGAAGGTCGCCAAGTTCGGCGGGCAGGTGCCGATGAACCGGGCCGGGCAGCCGTGTGAGGTGGCGCCGGCTTATGTCTATCTGGCGAGCGCCGACAGCTCCTACGTCAGCGGCCAGACCCTGCACGTCAACGGCGGGGTGATCCTTAACACCTGAGCGGCCCATGGGTGCTAGAATCCGCGCCCATGAAACGGATCCTCGCCCCCATGGAGGGTCTGGCGGACTTCTGGGTGCGCCGGGCCCTCACCGATGTCGGCACCTACGACTGGTGTGTCAGCGAGTTCGTGCGCGTCAGCGGCGAGCTGTTGCCTCCCCGTGTCTTCTACCGCTGGTGCCCGGAGCTGCGCGATGGCGCCCGCACCCGTTCCGGCACCCCGGTGCATCTGCAGTTGCTGGGCTCGGACCCGGTGAGCATGGCGGACAACGCCGCCCAGGCGGTGGCACTGGGGGCGCCGGCCATCGACCTCAATTTCGGTTGCCCGGCGAAGATCGTCAACCGCCATGGCGGCGGCGCCATCCTGCTGGATGAGCCGGAGCGGGTGCACGCGGTGACCCGGGCGGTGCGCGCGGCGGTGCCCGAGCACATACCGGTGTCGGTGAAAATGCGGCTCGGCAACGAGCACATGGATCTGGCGCTGGATAACGCTCTGGGCGTGCAGGAGGCCGGCGCCGCCTGGCTCACCGTGCACGGCCGCACCAAGCGGCAGGGTTACCGGCCACCGGCCTATTGGGACCGGATCGGCGCCATCCGTGAGCGGGTCACTCTGCCGGTGATCGCCAACGGCGAAATATGGACCCTCGAGGACGCCCGCCGCTGCCAGGCGGAGAGCGGTTGCCAGGATCTGATGCTGGGGCGCGGCGCGGTGGCCAACCCGTTGCTGACCCGCGAAGTGGCGGGCGGCGAACCCGCCGGCTGGCCGGAAGTGCTGGCGGTATTGCGTGCTTTCGGCGCCGACATCGTCGGCACCGGCAGCGAGGCGCAGCTGTGCGGCCGGGTCAAGCAATGGCTCAGCTACAGCCGCCGGCGCTGGCCGCAAGCGGGGCCGCTGATGGAGTCGGTGAAGCGCGAGACGCGGCTGGCGGATCTGCGCGCCATTCTGGAGCGCGAGTCAGGGGGAAACAACGACGGCCAAGTTGTATCTTTTTAGGCCGGAACCTGCCTTTCCAAAGGCCCTTTCGAGGCCTTTTCCAGCCCTCTCCGAGCCCGGTTTGGGGCCCGGTTCCGGGCAAGCGGCCGCCGCTGTAAGCCCCGCGATGAGCGCTTCTCCGCCATGCCCTCGGCGTCCCCCGCCGCATGTTTTCATTTTTTTAGGGGGGCCTTTAACCTTTTTTCGATCACGACACCGGCATGGTCCGTGCTATCCCTTAAAAGGCGGTTATGTGAACAGGGTTTTGCAGGAGAGCGGAACATGTACGAGGTACACGCTTTTTTCGCCGAGGGTGAGGCGACCAGAGCCATGGAACCGGAATACGAAGCCGGGGAACGCTACGTTCTGATTGTGTTTTGCCGTCGTCCCCGTTACAGCGTCCACGACTTTAAACTAGTGGAAGAAGTCGCCGGGCGTTTCGGCTGGGAAGACGTGCAGGTCTCCCACGGGGGGGTGCTGCAGCCGGAATTTCTCAACGGCGATCTGTGCGATCTTCAGGACAGTTTTATCGAAGCCCTGCACAAGGGCGGCGCGGTGGTGTCGCTGAACGACTGGCTGATGCGCGCGCTTTACGTCCGCTGAACCCGCTCCAGGCCCTTCGACTAAAGTCATACTGTGGCTGAACACACCTTTGTTTACTCTTGAGCCAGCTGGCCCGTGTCAACGCGGGTCCCGTGTTTGTCAGTGCGCAAAGGGGTAAACAAATGAGAGAAGAAAACGCCCGTGCCTACTGGGCCGCTAATCTCAAGCTCATCTTCACCTATCTCATCATCTGGTTCGTAGTGTCCTACGGCTGCGGCATCCTGTTCGTGGATGCACTCAATAACATTCAGTTCTTCGGTTTCAAACTGGGTTTCTGGTTCGCCCAGCAGGGCTCGATCTATGTGTTCCTGGTGTTGATCTGGATGTACGCCTTCACCATGAACAAGCTCGACCGAAAATTCGACGTCCACGAAGAGTGAGCGCCGCGAAAATAACAAAGAGGACCAAGAGATGGATGTTCAACTACTAACGTATCTTTTCGTCGGTGGCTCGTTCGCGCTCTATATCGGCATCGCGATCTGGTCGCGGGCGTCATCCACGAAAGACTTCTACGTCGCCGGCGGCGGTGTATCACCGATCGCCAACGGCGCGGCCACCGCGGCGGACTGGATGTCCGCGGCATCGTTTATTTCCATGGCGGGTATCATCGCCTTCTCCGGTTACGACGCCTCGGTGTATTTGATGGGGTGGACCGGCGGTTATGTGTTGCTGGCGATGCTGCTGGCGCCCTACCTGAGAAAATTCGGCAAGTTCACCGTGCCGGACTTCATCGGTGATCGTTACTATTCCAACGTGGCGCGTACCGTCGCGGTGATCTGCGTGATCTTTATCTCCTTTACCTATGTGGCCGGCCAGATGCGCGGCGTGGGTATCGTGTTCGCCCGCTTCCTGGAAGTGGACGTGAACATGGGCGTGGTGATCGGCATGGCGATCGTGTTCTTCTACGCCGTACTCGGCGGCATGAAGGGGATTACCTACACCCAGGTTGCCCAGTACTGCGTATTGATTTTCGCCTTCCTGGTACCGGCGGTGTTCCTGTCCATTCTGATGACCGGCCATGTGCTGCCGCAGACCGGCTTCGGCGCCACGGTGCTGGATGCCGCCGGTAACGACACCGGCGTTTATTTGCTCGAGCGACTGGACGGCATTGTTCAGGATCTCGGCTTTGGTGCTTATACCGAAGGTCAGAAGTCCACCATCGATGTGTTCTTCATCGCCGCCGCGCTGATGTGCGGTACCGCCGGTCTGCCCCACGTTATCGTGCGCTTCTTCACCGTGCCCACGGTCCGTGATGCGCGTATCAGTGCCGGCTGGGCGCTGCTGTTTATCGCCCTGCTTTACACCACCGCTCCGGCGGTCGGCGCCTTCGCCCGTACCAACCTGATCGAAACCGTGCATCAGACCGAGTACGAAGAGCTGCCGGGCTGGTTCTATAACTGGGAAAACTCCGGTTTGATCGGCTGGGTGGATAAGAACGACGACGGCCGGGTACAGATGTCCGCCGGCGCCGCCTTCAAGGGCACGCCGACCTTCGCCGGCGACCGCGACGAAGTGACCGGCTCCCACGGTCAGCGCGTGGTCACCAATGAGATCAACGATAACGACGCGGAAGTGTATATCGACCGTGACATCATCGTGCTGGCGAACCCGGAGATCGGCAATCTGCCGGCCTGGGTGATCGCACTGGTGGCCGCCGGTGGCGTGGCCGCGGCACTGTCGACGGCGGCCGGCCTGTTGCTGGTGATCTCGTCGGCGGTGTCCCATGACTTGCTGAAGAAAACGCTCAAACCGGATATTTCCGAGAAACAGGAGCTGCTGGCGGCGCGTCTGGCCGCGGTGGTGGCGATCCTGATCGCCGGTTACTTCGGTATCAATCCACCGGGCTTCGTGGCGCAGGTGGTGGCGTTCGCCTTCGGTCTCGCCGCGGCCAGCTTCTTCCCGGTGATTCTGATGGGCATCTTCTACAAGCGCATGAACAAAGAGGGCGCGATCGCGGGTATGGCGGTAGGCCTGGCCTTCACCTTCTCCTACATCGTGTACTTCAAGTTCGTGTCGCCGGAGCTGAACAGCGCCGAGAACTGGCTGTTCGGGGTATCACCGGAGGGCATCGGTACCGTCGGTATGGTCCTCAACTTTATCGTCGCGTTCGCGGTATCCCGTGTGACCGCGCCGCCGCCGGAGCACATCCAGCATATCGTTGAAGACATCCGCGTACCGCGTGGCGCCGGCGGGGCTTCCGCCCACTAACGGCGCTACTACAAACGGAGTAAGCTGAATATCGGGGCCGCGTATCCGCGCGGCCCCGATCTCCGTTCAGGACCTGGCCATGATCGACGTGGACTTTACCCAACTACCGTTTTCATTGCTGGACGAGGAACACCGCCACCGTCTCGAGAACGCCATGGAAATGGCGTACTTCGAAGCCGGTACGGTGATTATCGAAGCGCGCCATCCGGCGCAGTTTGTTTATATGGTTCACAAAGGCGCGGTTCTGGAACTGGACCCGACCCTTCCCGCGGAGGCGGGACGGCTTGGTGTCTACAGTGCCGGTGATCTGTTCGGCGCGCTCAGCGTGCTTAACGGTCGCAGCCGTTACCGGTTTATTACCGAAGAAGAAACTCTGTGTTATCTGATACCGGCCGACCTGTTCCAGTCGTTGTGCCAGGATCAGAAAGAATTCGACGATTACTTCCGCCAGCGCCTCGCCAGCAAGAACCAGCTTCTTGCCGAGCGGCGCGAGGGCGGGGTGACCATGGCGGGCTTTATGCTCGCCAAGGTGCATCAATGCATGCGCCAGCCTTTGATACTCGACAGCGGCGGCACCATCGCCCAGGCGGTGGCCGCGCTTAACGAGCACAACGCCGACAGCCTGCTGATGGAGCGCGACGGTCATGTGGGCGTGATCACCAAAACCGACCTGCTGCGCGGCCTGGTCAACGACGGCCTGACCCCGGACTCCCGCGCCCTGGCGCTGGCCAGTTTCGAGCTGGTGACGGTGCCGCCGGATCAGTTTCTGTTCGCCGCCCTGGTCAGCATGACCCGCCACGAGGTGCAGCGGGTGGTGGTCATGGACGGCCGCCGTCCGGTGGGCGTGGTGGAGCTCACCGATGTGCTCAGCTTCTTCTCCAGTCGCTCCTACGTGGTGGGCCTGGAAGTGGAGAAGGCGGACAACCTGGAGGCGCTGGCGATGGCCAGCGCCCGTCTGCCGGAACTGATCCAGGCGCTGATGGCGCAGGGCGTCAAGATGCGCTTCGCCATGGATCTGCTGGCGGCGCTGAACGGACGCATTATCAGCAAGGCGTTCCAGTTCGTGGTGCCGGAGAGCCATCAGGAGCACGGCTGCCTGCTGGTGCTGGGCAGTGAAGGGCGGGGCGAGCAGATCCTCAAGACCGACCAGGACAACGCCCTGATCGTCGACGACCCGGAGAACTGGCCCGAGCGCGACGCGCACATGCAGCGCTTCACCGAAACCCTGCTGCGCCTCGGCTACCCCCGTTGTCCGGGCAACATCATGGTGTCCAACCCGGAGTGGGTGGGCAGCGCCACCGACTGGAAGGCACGCATCGGCCGCTGGGCCAAGCAGGGCGACGACGCCTCGATGATGAACCTGGCGATTCTGCTCGACGCGCACCCGGCGGCGGGGCGCACCGAGCTGGTCGATGAGCTGCGGCGGGACCTGTTCCGGGTGTGCAGCAACAACGATCTGATCCTGTCGCGCTTCGCCCGGCCGTTGTTGAAGTTCTCCACGCCGCTGAACTGGTTCGGCGCCCTGAAGAAGCCCCAGCAGGGCATCGATATCAAAAAGGGCGGCCTGTTTCCGGTGGTGCACGGGGTGCGCGCCATGTCCCTGCAACACCGCGTCGGTGAGACCGGCACCTTCGGCCGGCTCGACAGGCTGGTGGAGGCGGGGCATATGGAGACCGGCTTCGCCGAGGAACTGGGCGAGTCCATGGCGCTGTTCGCGGAGCTGCGGCTCAAGCAGCAGCTGGCCCGTCTTGAGGGCAACGACGAAGAGGGCCGAAACAACCAACTGCTGATACAGGCGCTGTCGCCGTTGGAGAGAGACCTGCTCAGGGAGTCCCTGCAGGTGGTCAATGAGTTCAAGAAGCGCCTGACCCGGCGTTTTCATCTGGAGTATTAACGATGTTGAAGCGTCTTGTGCAACGGCGGCGCCACGGCAAGGGCCCCTATGGTCATTTGTTCGCGGCGCCACCGGGCGACGAAGTGATGGCGCTGGATTGCGAGACCACCGGGCTGAACACGCGCACCGCCGAGCTGGTCTCGGTGGCGGCGGTGCCGGTGAGCGCCGGCCGGGTTCAGGCGGGCGCGGCGCTGGACCTGCGCATGGCGCGGCCGGCCAGCCTGGACGGCGAGTCGATTTGCATTCACGGTCTGCGCGGTGTGGACTTGCACGACGGCGTGCCGGTGGAAGAGGGCCTGCGCCACCTGCTCGACTTTATCGGCAACCGGCCGCTGGTGGGCTGGTGTCTGGATTTCGATCTGGGGATTATCAACCGCTATCTGCGTGCGTCCCTGGGGTTCGACCTGCCCAACCCGGTGATCGAGTTGTCCGACCTGTATCGGCGGCGGCACCATTATCGCAATCCGGAGTCGCTGCCGGACCTGCGTTTCGAGCGTGTCGCCGGCGAGCTGGGGGTGCCGGTGATCGGTCGGCACAGCGCCCGCGGCGACGCCACCACCGCCGCCTTGATGTACTTGAAGCTGAAAAGCGAACCATAAACGGAGAATAACAATGCAATACCTGCAAGGGGCGCTGTTGGCGCTGGGCCTGCTGCTGGTGCTGGTGGCCTACGGTCAGTATATCCGCCGCACCGGCGACTGGGGCGGGGTGCTGCGTTTCTGGCGCCGGGGCATGGCGCTGTCGGTCACCGAGTTCAAGATCCAGCGCGCCGGCTTGCTGGTGATGATTCTGGCGGTGGTATTGCGTTTCGTGGCGGTGCTGTTTCAGTGGTAAAGCCGTGATGATCGGACGGAGGCGCTCTCTTGTTTAGTCTCTGGCAGCTGGGTGTGTTCGCCCTGCTGTATGTGATGGTGCTGTTCGTGATCGCCTGGTGGGGGGACCGCGCCGAGCGGCGCGGCCTGCGGGTGGTCAATAACGCCTGGACCTACAGCCTGGGCCTGGGCGTGTACTGCACCTCCTGGACCTTTTACGGCGCCGTCGGCGAGGCCAGCGGCAACGGCTGGACCTACCTGCCCATTTATCTCGGCCCGATCCTCACCATGCTGCTGGGCGGCGAGCTGATTTATAAGCTGGTGTCGGTGGGCAAGCAGCACCACATCACCTCGATCGCCGACTTCATGGCCGCCCGCTACGGCAAGTCCCGGCAGCTGGCGGTGCTGGTGACCCTGGTGGCGGTGGTCGGCGTGCTGCCCTACATCGCCTTACAGCTCAAGGCGGTGACCCTGTCCTTCGAGCATGTGGTGGGCCCCCAGGTGGCGCCGTCGCCGGACATCGCCCTGGTGGTGGCCACCCTGATGGCGATTTTCACGCTGCTGTTCGGCACCCGCCATATCGACGCCACCGAGCACCAGTCCGGGCTGATGCTGGCGGTGAGTTTTGAATCCTTCATCAAGCTGGTGGCGTTCGTGATCATCGGCCTGTTCTGCCTGTTCGCGATCTTCGACGGCCCGGTGGATATGTGGCAGCGGGTCCGTGACGTGCCGGCGATCCGCTCCGTGTTCGAGCCGGCCCTGTTTTCGCAGAGCTTCGTCACCGCGCTGCTGCTGTCGATGCTGGCGATCATCTGCCTGCCCCGCCAGTTCCATGCCGGCGTGGTGGAAAACAACGACCTGCAGCACCTGCGCACCGCCCGCTGGGTGCTGCCCACCTATCTGGGGTTGTTCGCGCTGTTCGTGCTGCCGATCGTGGCCGCCGGCATGATCACCCAGCCCGGCTCCACGCAGCCGGATATGTACATGCTGTCGCTGCCCATGGCGGCCGACAATCAGGGGCTGCTGCTGTTGTCGTTCATCGGCGGCATCGCGGCGGCCACCGGCATGGTGATCGTGTCCACCATGGCGCTGGCGATCATGCTCACCAACGAGGTGCTGATGCCCGCCTGGGTGCAGTACCGGATCCAGGGCGACGAGGAACTCTCGGACCTGAGTAACCAGGTGCGTCTGCTCAGACGGCTGAGCATTGTGGTGATGCTGGCGCTGGCGTTCCTGTTCCATATTCTGATCGACCGTTTTGAAGGGTTGGCGCGCATCGGCCTGCTGTCGTTCGCGGCGGTGGCGCAGCTGGCGCCGGCGCTGCTGGGCGGGCTCTACTGGCGGCGCGGCCACCAGAGCGGCGCCTTTGTCGGCCTGGCGGTGGGCTTTCTGGTGTGGGGCTACTGCCTGCTGTTGCCGTTGATGCTGCCGGTGGAGTGGGTGGATTACCTCAACCGGGCCGGTCTGCTGGGGCTGGGCATACTGCGGCCCAATGCGCTGTTCGCCATCGAGGGGCTGGAGCCGCTCACCCACGGTGTGTTCTGGAGCCTGAGCCTCAATCTGCTGGCCTATGTGTGGCTGTCCCGCCGCGCCACCCAGGCGCCGCTGGACGACACTCAGGCCACCCGCTTCGTGGACACCCCCACCGACTGGTGGCGCGAGGGCATGGGGCACCCGCTGATCACCACCGGCGAGCTGCTGCAGGTGTGTGAGCGGGGCCTGGGCCACCCGCGCGCGCGGGCGCTGTTCTTTGATTATCTGCAGCGCCGCCAGATATCGGAGGACCCGGCGCTGCCGGCGCCGCTGCACCTGGTGCGCTACGTGGAGCGTTTGCTGGCCGGCGCCATGGGCGCGTCCACCGCCCGCATTGTGATGGGCTCGCTGCTCAGCAAGCAGAACGTGCGCCGCGACGACATGGTGCGGATCATGGATGAGGCCTCGCAGCTGATCCAGTTCAACCACCAGCTGCTGCGCACCACCATCGAGACCATCAGCCAGGGTATCTGCGTGGTCGACCGGGACCTCAACATCGTCGCCTGGAACCAGGCCTACGTGAACCTGTTCGATTACCCGGAGGGCTTTATCCGCCTGGGCCGTCCCATCGAGGAAGTCTACCGGCATAACGCCGAACGCGGCTTTTACGCCGGCGACGACCTGGAGCAGGACGTCAATAAACGGGTGCAGTTACTGCGCGAGGGCAGCGCCCACCGCTTCGAGCGGGAGCTGCCCAACGGCGTGATCGTGGAGGTGCGCGGCAACCCCATGGAGGGCGGCGGTTTCGTCAGCACCTACATGGACATCACCGAACGCAAGCGCGACGAAATCGCCCTGCGCCAGATCAACGAGAACCTGGAGCAGATGGTCTCCGAGCGCACCCGGCGGCTCTCGGAACTGAACAGCCAGCTGGAGCAGGCCAACGAGGGCAAGACCCGCTTCCTGGCCGCCGCCGGCCACGACCTGATGCAACCGTTGAACGCCGCGCAGCTGTTTGCCTCGTCCCTGTCCCAGCGCCTGGCACGCAAGGACGAGGCGTTCGGCTATGAGCGGGAAGTGTTGGGGCATATCGACAGCTCGCTGCGTGCCGCCGAGCAGATTATTTCCGCGCTGCTGGAGATCAGCCGTCTGGACACCGGCACCATGCAGGCGCACCCGCGTACCGTGGCGGTGCGCCCGCTGATGCAGCAACTGGGGCAGGAGTTCAGTGTGCTGGCGCGGGCGGAGGGGCTTACCCTGCGCACCGTGTTCAGTGATCTGCAGGTGCGCACCGACGAAGCTCTGTTGCGTCGGGTGCTGCAGAATCTGCTCTCCAATGCGGTGCGTTACACCGAGCGCGGCCGGGTGCTGTTCGGCTGCCGCCGTCGCGGCGACACGCTGTCCATCGAGATCTGGGACACCGGCCCCGGGATTCCGGACGACCAGCAGGCGCGCGTGTTCCATGAGTTCCAGCGCCTGCCGCAACTGGGGCGCCGGCAGATCAAGGGGCTCGGTCTGGGGCTGGCGATCGCCGACCGTATCTGCCGGCTGCTGGAGCACCGCATCAGTGTGCGCTCCTGGCCCGGGCGCGGCACCGTGTTCGCCGTTTCCGTGCCGCTGGTGGTGGGCGAGCCGGAGGTGGCGTCCCCGCCGGAACCGGCGGTGTCCGATCAGCGCGACGTGGCCGGGTTGCGGGTGTTCTGTGTGGATAATGATCCGGCATTGCTGGCCAGCCTGGAGGCGCTGCTGCGCGCCCTGGGTTGTGACCCGATCGTCGCCCGCTCCCGCGCCGACGCCCTGGAGGAAGCCCGGGGCCGGCCGGCGCCGGACCTGTTGCTGGTGGATTATCAGCTCGACGACGGCGAGACCGGCTTCCAGGTGATCGACGCGCTGGACGGCTGCTGGGACGACGTGGTGCCGGCGATGCTGATCACCGCCGACCGCCGCGCCGAGGTGCGCGTGCGGGCCCGTGAGCAGGGCGTGGGCTTTCTGCAGAAACCGGTCAGCGAGGCCGCGTTGCTGGAGGTGCTGCGCGCGCTCTAGGCGCGGGGCTTCAGGTGCGCGGGGTTCAGGCCAGGCCGGGCGGCTCGATGGCCAGATCCTTCAGGGCCAGCACCGCCTGGGTACGGTTGCGGACGCCGAGCTTGCGAAAGATGGCGGTCATGTGGGCTTTGACGGTGGCTTCGGACACGTCCAGCTGATAGGCGATCACCTTGTTCTGCAGCCCCTCCATGAGCATGCCCATGACCCGGAACTGCTGCGGCGTCAGGCTGGTGATGCGCTCGCGCATGGCGGCGAAGTCGGGCAGATCCGGCGGCAGCGGGCGGCGTGCCTTCTCCGGCACCCAGCGTTCGCCTTCCATCACTTTCAGCACCGCCTGGGTCATCGCTTCCACCGAGGCCGACTTGGGAATAAAACCGTCGGCGCCGAACTGCAGCGCCCGCTGGATCACTTCCAGCTCCTCGTTGGCGGAAATCACCACCAGCGGCACCCGCCGGTACAGCTCGCGCAGATAGATCAGCCCGGAAAAGCCGTGGGTCCCCGGCATGTGCAGGTCCAGCAGAATCAGGTCAAAGGGGACCTGGTCGTCGCCCAGCTTTTCCAGCGAGGCCAGCGAATCGGCCTCCTGGATACGGGCGTCCTTGAAGCTTACTTCCACGGCCTGACGCAGAGCGGCGCGGAACAGCGGATGGTCGTCGGCGATCAGTATTCTCATTATTAGGACCTGTTTTATCTCCGGACGATACAATACTAGCGTCTAAGCGGCGCCGGCGCGCCCCGCGGTGCGAGGAATCAGAAATAAAAAGAGGGGCCGCCGCCTGGCAGCCGAGGTAAGGACGTGGAAAATCAGAATCAGCTTGATGTTCAAGCGGACGACCCGTGCGGTTTGGCGCGGGCGTCCAGGGTCCTGCGGAAACTCTCCCAAGCCGTTTGTTCGGGGTTCGATTTATTGTTATCCGGCTGTCGGCGGGTCTGGCCCGCACTTGATATGCCCGGTACCTTGCCCGCTTCCGGAGCGCCGTGGAATTAGACTTTTGTCGAGTCCCGGGGCGCAGGCCAAAAAAAACGGAACCCTGGGGTTCCGTTCTCTTCGCTTGGCTGGCAGGCGCCGCTGTCAGTCAAGATCGGCCGGGTAGACGCCGTTCTCGTCGTGCACTTCCTTGCCGCTGAGGGGCGGGGTGAAGGCGCACGCCACCACCATGTCCTCGTTCTCGCCACCATAGAGGTAGTGCTCGTCGTGCTGGTCGAGCAGATAAATGGTGCCTGGCGTCAGCTCGTACACGTCGCCGCTTTCCACCATCTCGATCTTGCCCTTGCCGGAAATCACGTAAACGGATTCCCAGTGGTTGGCGTATTTGATGTGGGTCTTGGTGCCTTTAAAGATGGTGGTGATATTGAAGGAATGCCCCATCTTGTCTTCTTTCAGGGACAGGCGAACGGACTGCCAATTGCCGTTTTCCGCTACCACGCGACGGTCGGTTTTCTCGGCTTCCGCCAGAGTGCGAACGATCATCTACACCTCCAAAAACAAAAAAAGGAAAAAAACAGGGAAGCCCGGCCGCGCGAAGCGGCCGGGAGGTCGGGAAGGGTTCAGCCCGCCAGGCTGGAAACGGAATTGGCGTCGCCGCGCTTGATGCGGTCTTTCATGACTTCTTCGACGCTTTCCTTGAGCACGTCCATGGCGTGGTTGATCTCGTCCTCGGTCACGGTCAGCGGACACAGGGTCTTGATCACCTGGTCGTCGGCGCCGGAGGTTTCGATCACCAGCTTGCGCTTGAACGCGGCCTTGGTGATTTCCTCGGCCAGTTCGCCGTCACGGCAGACCAGGCCCTGCATCATGCCGCGGCCGTTCAGGTAGAACCAGTGATCGTCGAAGCCGGACGCGATATCGCGGAACCGGTCGGTGATCAGGTCACCCTTCTTCTGCACTTCCTTGGCGAAGGTATCGTCGCTCCAGAAGTGTTCCAGCGCCTTGGCGGCGGTGGCGAAGGCCAGGTTGTGGCCGCGGAAGGTGCCGTTGTGCTCACCGGGTTTCCACTGGTCCAGCTCCGGCTTCAGCAGCACCACCGCCAGGGGCAGGCCATAGCCGCTCAGCGACTTGGACAGGGTGATGATGTCCGGCTTGATGCCGACATTGTCGAAGCTGAAGAAGGTGCCGGTACGACCGCAGCCGGCCTGGATGTCGTCCAGGATCAGCAGCATGTCGTGCTTGCGGCAGACGCGCTCCAGGTTTCGCAGCCAGTCGAAGCTGGCCGCGTTGATGCCGCCTTCGCCCTGTACGGTTTCCACGATCACGGCGGCCGGATGGTCGACGCCGCTTGATGAATCCAGCAGCACCTTGTCCAGGTACTCGGTGGTGTCGAAGGCGTCGCCCAGGTAGCCGTCGTACGGCATCACGCTGACGCCGCCCATGGTGACGCCGGCGGCGCCACGGTGGTGGCTGTTACCGGTGGTGGACAGCGCGCCCAGGGTCACACCGTGGAAGCCGTTGGTGAAGCTGATGATGTTTTCGCGGCCCTTGATGTTACGGGCGATCTTCAGTGCCGCTTCCACCGCGTTGGTGCCGGTGGGGCCGGGGAACTGGACCACGTGGTCCATGTCGCGCGGCTTCAGCACATAGTCTTCCAGCGCTTGCAGAAAGTCGCGCTTGGCCACGGTGTGCATGTCCAGGCCGTGCACGATGGAATCGTTCTCGATGTAGTCGAGCAGGACTTTTTTCAGAACCGGATTGTTGTGGCCGTAGTTCAGCGTGCCCGCGCCGGCCAGAAAATCCAGGTACTCCTGGCCGTCCTCGTCGTACAGATAGCTGCCCTTGGCTTTCTGGAACACCACCGGGAAGCTGCGTGCGTAGCTTTGAACTTCGGACTCAATGCTGTCAAAAATATCCGTATCCATGGTTCTCTCTACCTCGCTGTGTCTCAATTCGTTTTAGGCGTCGTCGCGGTTGAACGGCCCGATGCGCAGCAAATGTTCATCATTGTGCTCGCCGGCGAAATGGATGCGTGAATCGAAGAGGATGAACTCTTCGGTGGGCATCCGGCGCTCGTAGGCGAAGCTGCGGAACATACCCCAGGACGCTTCGTTGTCCGGGGTGATGGTGGTCTCGATGAACTGAACGTTTTCCGCTTCGTCGCGCTTGATCAGTTCCGCCAGCATGCGCTTGGCGAGACCCTTGCCGCGTGCCTTGCCGTGCACCGCCACCTGCCACACGAACAGCGTGTTCTGCTGCTTGGGCGGGATGTACCCGGAGATGAAGCCCACCAGATCGCCATCCATTTCCGCGGCCACCGAAGTGTCCGCGAAGTGCGTGCACTGCAGCAGATTGCAATACACGGAGTTTTCATCCAGCGGCTTACATTCCGCGATCAGCTTGTGCACCCGCGGGCCGTCCGGGCTCTCGGGCTTGCGGAAAATGATGTCGTCTTGTGTGTCAGCGGAGGATGAATCCGCCTTTTTCGGTTCGTCTGCAGACATTGATGTCACTTCTGGTCGGTTTGGAAAGAAGGGTCGGGTCGCGGCCGACGGCGCTGGGCCTCGGCGGCGGGCTGGATGCGGTCTATGGCACCCAGATCAAGCACCGGCGAGGCGTCGATGTCACCGGCGTTCATCATCGCGGCTACCCGCTGCAGGGAGCTGAGAATCTGCGACTGTTCCCAGTCCTGTAACCGTGAAAAACGGTCCATGAATTCCTCCTGCAGGGGCGTCGGTGCCCGCTCCATGATATCGCGTCCGGCGGTGGTCAAATAAGCATAGACCCGGCGCTTATCCCGTTCACCCCTTTTCCGCTCGATCAGGCCGCGCTTTTCGAGCCGGTCGAGGATGGTGGTGACGGTGGCCTGGCTGACGGATACCTCGGTGGCGATGTCGCCCATGGTCATTTCCCCATGGGCGTCTATCGCCTGCAGGATCAGCAGCTGCGGGGCGGTGAGCCCGGCCACCTTGCTCAACTTGCGGGAGTAGAGGTCGGTGGCCCGAATAATCTGTCTCAGGGCGATTAACACTTCGTCGTGTTTGGCCATGGTGGTTAATTCTCTGGATAACAAATCAATGTGACTGCCTGACGACACGACTCAAGAACCGGTTAATCGTGGCGCCGTCACTTTGATGTGAAAGCAATGTTTGCCTCGGCATCAGCTCAGGAATCAATCGCACGGCCAAGATATTCCTTGCCATAAGTGGTACGCTAGCTTAGAGATAAAACATTTAGATGTCAAAGTAATTAGAGGCTTTTGCCCCGAGGGACGCGTTTCATGTTGCTTGCCAGTTTTCTCGGTTTCCTCCTTTTGTTTCTGCTGATCGGCTTTTCCTCGGTCCTGGTTCGCTCCAAGGAACAGTCCGACTATCTGCTCGCCGGCAGCTCCGTGCCGCCCTCCCTGATCGGCCTGTCCGCGGTGGCCACCAACAACTCCGGCTTCATGTTCATCGGCGTGATCGGCTACACCTACGCCACCGGCCTGCCGGCGTTCACCATGATGGTGGGTTGGATTCTGGGCGACTGGATGGCGGCCACCCTGGTCACCCGTAAAGTCCGCGAGGTGTCCGAGGAACGCGGCACCCTGACCATTCCGGAACTGCTGTCGCGCTGGGGCGGCGGCCATTTCCAGGTGCTTAAAGTGGTGGCGGCGCTGATCGCGGTGCTGCTGCTGGGGGTCTACGCCGCCGCCCAGTTCAAGGCCGGCGGCAAGGCGCTGCAGGCGCTGTTTGACTGGGATCTGCGCACCGGCGCCATCATCGGCGCGGTGATGGTGCTCTGCTACGGCTTCTCCGGCGGTCTGCGCGCCTCGGTGTGGACCGACGCCGCCCAGTCGGTGGTGATGATCGTGGCCATGACGGTGATGCTGACCACCGCGGTATTCACCGTCGGTGGCTGGCAGTCCGCCTGGACCGGGCTGCATGACGTTTCGCCCACCTTCTTCCAGTTTTTCCCTGCCGATTCCGCCGCCAGCGGTCTCACCGGCGTCTTGCTGTTTCTGGTCGGTTGGACCTTCGCCGGCGCGGCGGTGATCGGCCAGCCCCATGTGATGGTCCGCTTCATGGCGGTCAACGACGTCAAAAACATCCGCCGGGCGCGCACCTACTACTACCTGTGGTTCGTGGCCTTCTACACTCTGGCGGTGGGCGTGGGCATGATGGCGCGCCTGCTGATGGACCAGGGCGCGGTGGACCCGTCGCTGGTGATGAGCGGTGGCGAGCTGGACGCCGAGCTGGCGCTGCCGGTGATGGCGGACGTGCTGCTGCACCCGGTAGCCACCGGGCTGGTGCTGGCCGGGCTGTTCGCCGCCACCATCTCCACCGTCGATTCGCTGATTCTCAGCTGCAGCGCCTGCCTGTCCCGGGATCTGATGCCCAAGCGCTGGCACGGCTACGGCACCGCGCGGATCGCCACCCTGGTGGTGGTCGGCGTATCGCTGACCATCGCGCTGTTCGCCGAGGAGAACGTCTTTAACCTGGTGTTGTTCGCCTGGGGCGTGCTGGGTGCCGCCTTCGGCGGTTTGCTGGTGGTGTACGCGCTGGGCGGCCGCCCCCGTGAACCACTCGCCATCGCCATGATTGTTGTCGCCAGTTCGGTGGCAATTGGCTGGCGCCTGTCCGGGCTAAATGCGACCATATTCGAGGTTTTGCCGGCGCTGGTCAGCGCCTGGCTGGTATACGGCGTAGGCCGGGTGTGCGGATTGTCCGGCCCGGCGAAATAATCGAGGACCGGGTCTTGATGCGAGTAATGCCTTGGCGGCGTTGGCTACTGCTTTTTTTGTTGGTGTGCGGCCCCGTGGGCGCGCAGCAGAACCGTGCCGAGGAGCCCGCCGAGGGGCCGGTGGAGTCGCAGAGCGAGATCGAAAAGGGGCCGGTGATTTCCCAGTTCCGCGAGAACTGGATTCTCGGTGAGCTGCGCAGCCTCCGTCAGGACATGATGGAGTACCGCAACGACATGAACCGGATCGTCACCGACCGGGAACTGGAAGTGGCCGACAAGGCCATGGGCTACGCCACCAATACGGTGACCTATTTCTTCTATCTGATCGCCGGCGCCGCCTCGATTCTGGCGCTGGTGGGCTGGTCCACGATTCGTGACCTCAAGGACAACATCCGCGTCTACGCCGAGAAGGAGATGTCCCGGCTCACCGTGGAGTACGAGTCGCGCCTGGCGGACCTGGAACAGGAGCTGCGCCGCAAATCGCGCACCATCACCGAAAACCAGGAAGAGATCGAGCGCACCAACGAGATCCACAGCCTGTGGCTGAAAGCCACCAAGGAGACCAGCTACAAGGAGAAGATCGAGCTCTACGATCGGATCCTGGAGCTGCGCCCGGACGACCCGGAGGCGCTGGCCTGGAAGGCCGACGCCGCCCTGGAGCTGGGCGAGCAGCGCTGGGCCCTGAGCCTGTGCGATCGGGTGCTGGAAGTGGACGAGGACAACGCCCACGCCCTCTACCAGCGCGCCTGCGCCTGGGCCGGCCTGGGCGAGACCGAGAACGCCCTGCGCGACCTGCGCCAGGCGGTGGCCATCTCCGAGGCCCTGCGCCAGCACGCCCGCGCCGAGGAAATGTTCGTTCCGCTGCGTGAAATGGAGCGCTTCCAGGAGCTGGTGGGGCGCGCCGAGGACGATGAAACGCCCCTGTGACGGGGCCCGCCGCCGATAGGCCCGGGCTGTCGCTTTTATCGCCAATCCCGTCGTTCCGGTCTGTCTATTTGCCGGGCGGTTTCTGCTACACTCTGCGCCCCTGAGAGGTCGGGCGGCATCGCCTGGAGAATTGTCCCAGCCTTCACCGGCCAGCGGTCATGCTCCGTCCTTTGCCGTCCCAGCGGAGATTTCCATGAAGCGCGATAGCAGTTCGGAAACCACCAAGTCGATGCCCGATGTGGCGACGAACTCCATGGTGGAACACATTCACAGCACCCTGGACTGGGTGGGCATGAGCGAGATCCATCTGCCGGCCCGCATCAGCGACACCCTGGCCGGCGAACGCCCGGTGAGCACGTCCATCCAGGCCTATGTGAACCTTTCCAACCCGGACGCCAAGGGCATTCACATGTCCCGGCTTTACCTGATGCTGGAGGAAACCTTCGGCGATCATTCGGTAAGCGCCTATTCGATCCGCAAGCTGTTGCAGAATTTCCTCGACTCCCACGAGGGTCTCAGCGACCGGGGCTTCGTGCAGTTCGATTTCGAGTACTCGATGCGCCGGCCGGCGCTGAAAAGCAGCTACTCCGGCTGGAAGAGCTACCCGGTGACCATCAAGGCGACCCTGGCCCCGGACGGCATGCGTATGGAGCTGGCGGTGGAAGTGCCCTATTCCTCCACCTGCCCGTGCTCCGCGGCGCTGGCCCGGCAGCTGATCCAGGAGCAGTTCCGCAAGGACTTCGAGGGCGAAGGCTCCGTGGACATGGAGAAGGTGTTCGAGTGGCTGGGCACCGAGGAAGGCATCATGGCGACGCCGCACAGCCAGCGCTCCGTGGCCCAGGTGCGGGTATTGCTGGATACCGACTGCGACGAGGCCTTCCCGATCACCGCCCTGATCGATTCCATCGAGGGCGCGCTGAAAACGCCGGTGCAGACCGCCGTGAAGCGCGTCGACGAGCAGGAATTCGCCAAGCTCAACGGCCAGAACCTGATGTTCTGCGAGGATTCCGCGCGGCGCCTGAAGCGGGCGCTGGACGGCCAGCCCTGCTACCAGGACTTCTGGCTGCGGGTGAATCACCTGGAGAGCCTGCACGCCCACAACGCGGTGGCCATCGCCACCAAGGAAGTGGAGGGCGGCTACCTGCCGATTCCCTGACCGGGGCTCGTAAGGCCGCTACAAAAAAAAAGCCGCGCTATGCGCGGCTTTTTTTATGACCGCCGTCCCTGGCGGTCGCTCCTCGGCTCGCCGGCGCTCAGAAGCGGCCGTTGAGCCCCAGGGACAGGTTGGTGACTTCGTCGCCGCCACTGTCCACGGCGCGCATGTATTCCACGCTCACGAACACCACGTCGGTCAGGCTCACGTCGGCGCCCAGGCCGATGGAGAGGCCGGAGTAGTTCTCGCCGGTGGAGCCGCCGCCGGGGAAGTTCTCGGTGGTTTCCATGCGGGTCAGGCCGATCAGGCCGTAGGGGCGCACCGGCAGGGTGTTGGGGAACTGGCCACGGAAATAGGCGCCGTAGTAGCGGTCGATTTCCACATCGGTGCCACGGCCCAGGTCGTCCTCATCAATACCCAGGCCCAGGCGCAGCTCGCCGCCCAGGGTTTCATTGCGGTTGATCCAGGTACCGAACTTGAACTGCAGCGCGGTGGGATCGGCGCTGCCGCCGTCGTCCGGTTCGATTTCGCTGCTGACAACGTCGATACCCGCGAAGCCGGAGGCGCCGGCGGCAATGGGCAGGAGGGTCAGGGGCAGCGCAAGGCTCGCGGCTAACAGGAAAGGCTTCATGGGTACTCCGATCATTACTGCGGATGGTTATTAGGGATGCTGTCCGTGAACGCATTGTAGTGAAAAGAAGCGCGCAAGGCGACGCGCAAGGCCCCGGCCGGACGGCCGGGGCGGAGGGCGTTAATGGTCGTGATCGTCGTGGCCGTCATGGTCGTGCGCCTCGCCGACGCCGGTCCAGGCCAGGCCGGTGGGCGGGAATGCCAGGGGCACCGCTTCCAGGCTCAGCGCTTCCAGGTCGATGATGTGGATCGCCGGCGCCGCCGGGTCACTGACGAAGGCCTGATCCCCGGCGGCGCTCACCGCCAGTGCCGGTGCCGGGCCGCTGGCGGGCACGCTGTCGAGCACCGCGATACTGCCGCGGTGGCTCCAGTCGCTGCTCTCCAGCACGTGCAGATCGCCGTTGCTGTCGAGAACCAGCAGGTGCTCGCCGTGGCCGTCAAAGCCCCGTGCCAGCGCCGAGACCGGGTCGCCGTCACCGTCCACGGCGCCGTCGCGCCAGTCCACCTGCGTGGCGGTGCCGGCTTCCGGGTCCAGCGCGTAGAGGTTGCCGCCGGGGTAGGAGAACGCGGCGAACTCCGCCACATCGGGGTGGCCCACCACCGTGGCCAGGCGCTCCGCCACCGCGATCTTGGCGTCGTCGAAATGGTCGCCGTGCAGTTCGGCCACCAGCGCGCCGTCGTCGCAGCCGAACACCGAGAAGGTGCCGTTGGATGCGCCGCCGTGCAGGCCCGGGCAGGCCGTGGCCAGCTCGCCTTCATTGTGGAAGTGGTCGCCGTGCAGCTCGAACACGCTGATGCCGTCCGGCGCGTCGCCGCTGGCGGCGGCGTGGCTGGCCAGCACCACACCGTCGAGGGGCTCGGCGATGCCGTGATGGGCGGTGTCCAGGGTCTGATGGGCCAGGGTGCCGCCGCTTTCCAGACTCTCATCGCTGAACAGATGGAACTGGCTGAGGGCGGCGCTGGCGCTGTCGCCGTCGAAGAACAGGGCGGCCTGCTCGCCGTGGTGGCGGTAGTGGGTGGGCCGCACGCCGGACAGGGTAAACGGCAGCATCGCCGGATCGCCCTCGTCGACATGGTCGTCGTGGCGGTAGACGCCGCCGTCCAGGAATTCCACCTGATCGTTGTCGCGCTGCACGATCACCGCGTAGCGGTGCTCCGGGCTGCTGTGGACCGCCGTGGCGGGATGCACCAGGGCGAAATCCGCCAGGGTGGAGCGGCTCTCCAGGTCGTGCACATAGACCCGTGAATTAGAGCCGTCGGCGTGGGTGAACACCAGCCGGCCGGCGCTTTCCGCGCCGTGGTCGTGTTCGTCTTCGCCGCCGGGCAGCGGGGTGCTGCCGGTGTCGTTGTTGCAGGCGGCAAGCAATACCGACGCGGCCAGCAGGGCGGCGCCGGTGGGGGAAAATGAGCGTTTCATTGTGCTCTCTCCAATGTCTTTTTGCTGTGGATGTTCCGCGTCAAAAGGTCAGGCGCACGCCGGCGGTCAGGTTGCGACCGGGTTCCGGTACCGTGCGCGCCAAAAACGACGCGTGGTTCCACACTTCCTCGCCGAGCAGATTGCTGGCGCGCAGGAAGGCGCTGTACTGGGGGCTGCCGGTGAAGGTGTAGCTCACCGTGGCATTGAGCATGTCGTGGCCCGGCGTGCGGGTTTCGAAGCCGGCGATGCGGTCCTGGGCGAACACCCGGTAGAACTCCAGCTCCGCGTCGAAGGCGCGCCAGTAGGTGTTCAGGCGCGCGCCCAGCCGCTGTGCCGGGATGCGCGGCAGCTCATTGCCGTTGTCCTCGAATTGCGCGTACACCGTGTCGCCGAAGGCGGTGGTGGAGAAGCGGTCGGTCCACTGGTAGGTGGCTTCCGCTTCCGCGCCGGTGAACTCCACGTCTTCCTGGCTGTATTTGATCAGGCGGAATTCCTCGATCTGATCCAGGGTGCGGGCGTAGATGTAGTCCTGAACCCGGTTGTGGAACACGCCGAGGTCGAAGGTCAGATCGCCCTGCACCTTGCGCAGATTGAGGCCCACGTTGTGGGACGTCTCCGTTTCCAGGTCGGCGTCGTTGGCGGCGCCGCCGCAGGTGAAGGTGTCGGAAAGCAGCCCGCACTCATAGGTGTTGGTGGCCAGATGCACGCCGCGCGCGTAGACCTCCTGGGTTTGCGGCAAACGCTGGGAGCGCGCCACCGACAGCGACACGTTGTAAGCCGGGCGGAACGCCCAGGTCAGCGCGCTGGAGATCGAGGTGGCGGAATCGCTCACCGAAGGCAGCGGGCGCTGAGCGTCATCGGGGTCCAGGTCCTGGTGCTCGTAGCGGGCCCCGGCCTCCAGCTGCCACTGGTCGTTGAAGCGGTAGCGCTCCACCGCGAACAGGGCCGCCACCCGGGTATCGGTTTTCGGCAACAGCCCCTCTTCGCCGGTGGTCTCGATCTGGCCGTCGGTGAACTGGGTGCCCACCGTGCCGCGCCAGCCGAGGATGGGCGCGTGCTCCGCCTCCACGCGGGTGTCCACGCCCCGGTGGCGGAAGCTGGTGCCGATTTCGCCTTCCTCGATCTCGTGGTGACGGTAATCCGTGTGGCTGGCGCGCAGGCGCACCGCTTCCACGCCGTCGAACGGCCGGCGGTATTCACCGCGCAGGTCCACGCGGCGGCTGTCCAGGTCCACGAACGGCGCTTCCTCTTCGCCGTGCTCGTGCTCATGGCCTTCTTCCGCGCAATCCAGGCTGGCGCCGTTGCTGGTGCAGCCCTCGAACTCGTGGCTGTGGCCGGGCAGGCCGTAGAGGTCGCCGCGGTAGGAGTAGGCGACGCCCAGATAGCCCCGGTCACCGATCCATGAGAGCCCGACGCTGGCGTTGTTGCTTTCCGCCCAGGTGCCGTCGATCTCCTGTTCGGTGAAGCCGTTCACCTCGTAGTTGTCGGCGTCGCGGCGGGCGCCTTCCACATGGATGGCGATGTTATCGCCGGCGCGGGCGGTCAGCCCCACGGCGCCGGCCTGTTCGTCGGCCACGGTGTTGCCGCGCGCCGAGACGAAGCCTTCCACCGGGCGGTCCGGCATGCGCGTGGGGATTTTGTTGTCCAGCACGTTGACCACGCCGCCGATGGCGCCGCCGCCATACAGCAGGCTGGACGGGCCGCGCAGCACCTCCACCTTGCGCGACAGCATGGGCTCCACGGTGGTGGCGTGGTCGGGCGAGATGGTCGACATGTCGAACAGTTGCGCGCCGTCGGACAGCACGCTGACACGCGGCGCGGTCTGGCCGCGGATCACCGGCCGGCCGGAGCCGCCGCCGTAGGTGTCGGCGTGCACGCCGGGCAGGCCGTCCAGGGTATCGCCCAGGGTGGCTTCGCTTTGCTGGAACAGCAGTTGGTCTTCAAGCAGGTCGAACGAAGCCGGCGTCAGATTGGCGTCGCTGCCCAGCGGCAAAGCGGACACTTCCACGGCGTCCAGCCGGCCTTCGGTGTCGGTGGACGCGGGCTCGGCGGCGGGCGCCACGGACCAGACCATGGCGGCCGCGGTGGCCGCCGCCATGGGGGGAGTAAAGCGTTTCATGTTGTCTCCTGAATACAACCACGGGCCGCCCTGGCGCTGCGCCAGGGACGGTCCCGATAAGGGAAGTCAGTGCTTGGAATTCAGGAGAAACGGGGTGGCGCGCGCGCCGGATGGTTGCGGGTCGGGGTGACCGCCCGCGGGCGACGGACGTCGGCCGCGGGCGTGGTGGTGTCGGGAAGCACCGGTGGCGGCGTGAACAGGGTGGGCACGCCCACCAGGCCGTGGCCCTGCACGCACAGGTCGCAGTCGTGGGCGACGATCGCGGAATGGCCGTCGTGGCCGTCGAAGATGTGCGCCGGGGCGTGCCAGGCGAGCAGCGTCTGCGCGACCAGCAGCAGGGCGACGAACAGTAACCGACCCTGGGGACGCGGCTCACTCATGGGCGTCCCCGCAACGCTGGCCGGGCACCGGGTCGAAGCCGCCGGGGTGCCAGGGGTGGCACTTGCACAGCCGCTTCACCGCCAGACCGGAACCGCGCAGGCTGCCGTGGGCTTCCACCGCCTGACGCGCGTACTCCGAACAGGTCGGATAGAACCGGCACTGATTCCCCAGCCAGGGGCTCAGTACGGTCTGGTACACACGCAGGGCGGCCAGCAGAAGGCGTTTCACGTTGGCATCCGGTCATAACAGGGGTTGAGTCGGCTGGGCATCATAGCGGTTATCGGGCCGGTGTGACCACCGTGATGTGCAAAAGGGGCCAATCCAGCGCGGTGTGCTTGTGCGCCGGCGGCGCGGTCCCATACTGAGCGGCCTGTCTCTCACCGAACCGAGGAATCGCCGTGTTGAACCCGCTTGTGTCCCTGTGCACAGGGCTGCTACTCCTGGCCGTCAGCGTCTCCGCCGCCGCTCAATCCTGGCAACCCAACCGGGAGGCCGACGCCCGCGACCAGGTCTCCACCTGGACCCGGGATGTGCCGGACAGCCCGGTGAAGGCGTTTCGCGGCGTGGTGGAGGTGCCGCACGGGCCGGTGCCGGTGCTGGCGGCGATCACCGCCGTGGACACCTTTCCGGAGTGGATCTTCCAGGTCCAGGCCAGCGAGGCGGTGCCGGACACCGGCGGCGAGCGCACCTATATGCGCTTCAACGGCATCTGGCCGGTGTCCGACCGCGACGTGGTGCTCGACAACAGCGTCAGCCAGGCGCCGGAAAGCGGTGCCGTGACCCTGCACAGCGTCAACGCCGAGGGCGCGCGGCCGCCCAGCGACGGCTATGTGCGCATCCCGGCGCTGGATAATCGGTTCGTGGTGACGCCGCTGGCCGACGGCTGGACGCGGGTGGAATTCCGCACCTTCGTCGACCCGGGCGGCAAGGTGCCGGTGTGGCTGGCCAATCTGGTCGCCACCAAGGCGCCGCTGGTGACGCTGGAAGGGCTGCAGGCGCAGCTGGAGAAGCCGCGCTTCAAGAACGCCGGCCAGGACGACCTGCCGGCGGTCTTCGACGGGATTCGTTTCTAGGGTCGCGCCGTCTGCTCAGCCGCGCGTCCAGCGGGTGCCTTCGCGGGTGTCCTCGAGCTGGATGCCGGCGTCCTTGAGCTGGTCGCGGATTTCGTCCGCGCGGGCGAAGTTCTTGTCTTTCTTGGCCTGGGTGCGTTCCGCCACCAGGCCGTCGATGGTGGCGTTGTCGAGGCCGTCGTCGCCGGCTTTCTTGTCCTGGAACCAGGCGCTGGGATCGGCCTCGAGCAGACCGAGCAGCTGCGCGGCGGCCTGCAGTTCCGCTTTGAGCGTCGGTTTTTCTTCCAGCGCCGCCTTGTTGAGGCGCGCCGCGACGGCGTGCAGGGCGCTGATCGCCTCGGAGGTGTTCAGGTCGTCGAGCAGCGCGGTGAGCACCGGGTGATCCTCGGGCAGCCGGAAGTCCGGGTCGGCGTGCACGGTTTCGCCACGGCCGAGCAGGGCGTAATAGAGTGAATCCAGGCTGCTTTCCGCCTGCTCCAGCAGTTCGGCGGAAAAGTTGAGCGGCGACCGGTAGTGGCTGGACAGCAGCGCGAAGCGCAGCACCTCGCCGGGAAACTTCTCCAGCAGGTCCCGCACCAGACGGAAGTTGCCCAGGGATTTGGACATCTTCTCGCCGTCGATATTGATGTAGCCGTTGTGCATCCAGTAGCGCACGTACTCGGTGCCGTGGGCGCAGCAGCCCTGGGCGATTTCGTTCTCGTGGTGCGGGAAGATCAGATCCTGGCCGCCGCCGTGAATATCGATCACATCGCCCAGGTGCTTGTGGATCATCGCCGAGCACTCGATGTGCCAGCCCGGCCGGCCGCGGCCCCAGGGCGATTCCCAGCCGGGCTGGTCGTCACTGCTGGGTTTCCACAGCACGAAGTCGCCGGGGTGGCGCTTGTAGTCCGCCACTTCCACCCGGGCGCCGGCGCGCATGTCTTCCAGATTGCGGCCGGACAGCTTGCCGTAGTCGGGCATCGACTCCACCGCGAACAGCACATGGCCGTCCGCTTCATAGGCGTGGCCCTTGGCGATCAGGGTTTCGATCATGGCGGTCATCTCGCCGATATGATCGGTGGCCTTGGGCACGATGTCCGGCTGCAGGGTGTTGAGCGCCGCCATGTCCTCGCGGAAGGCGTCGGTGAAGCGCTCGGTGAGCGCGGTCATCGGCTCGCCGGTTTCCGCGCAGGCGGTGATGATCTTGTCGTCGATGTCGGTGATATTGCGGGCGTAGACCACCTTCGGGTAGAGCCGGGAGAGCAGCCGGTAGAGCACGTCGAACACCACCACCGGCCGCGCGTTGCCGATGTGCACGTAGTTATAGACCGTCGGGCCGCACACATAGAGGGTCACCCGTTGCGGGTCGAGCGGCTGGAACGCGTCTTTGTGGCCGGTGAGGGTGTTATGCAGTGTCAGCATGCTGGTCCGTCAGTGGTCATAAAGGTCCTTGGGATCGACAAGCGGTGACTTATCGATGCGCGCGGTGTCGTTGTCCAGTTTCCAGAAGAAGCAATCACGCCGCCCGGTGTGGCAGGCCGCGCCGGTCTGCTCGACGCTGGCCAGCAGCACGTCGCCGTCGCAGTCCACCCGCAGTGCCTTGAGGGTCTGCGTCTGGCCGGAGGATTCCCCCTTGCGCCACAGCGTCTTGCGCGAGCGGGAGTAGTAACACACCTGCCCGGTGGCCAGGGTTTCCTCGATCGCCGCCCGGTTCATCCAGGCGAACATCAACACCTCGCCGGTGTCGTGCTGCTGCGCGATCACCGGCACCAGGCCGGCGTCGTTGAACGCCAGGTTGTCCAGCGCCTCGCTGAGCGGGACGCTGAAGCCTTCCGGTTGTTGTTCGTTGTCCTTGAACATGGGCGTCCCTCAGATCGGCGCGCGGGTTTCCTGAAACAGCTGCTCCACGGCGTCTTCAAGGCCCAGCTCCTGGGTGTCCTTGGAGCCCAGGCTGCGGATCGCCACCTTGCGTTCTTCCGCTTCCTTTTCGCCCACCACCCAGATGCGGGCGGTCTTGGCCTTGGAGTGCTCGCGCACCTTGAAACCGATTTTTTCGTTGCGGGTATCCAGCTCCGCCGGAATGCCCTTGGCCTTGAGCAGCGCCACCGCCTCGGCGGCGTAATCGTCCACCGCGTTGGTGATGGTCGCCACCACCACCGGGCTGGGCGACATCCACAGCGGCAAATGGCCGGCGGTGGATTCGATCAGGATGCCCAGGAAGCGTTCCAGCGAACCGAGCACCGCCCGGTGCAGCATCACCGGCCGCTGGCGGGAGCCGTCCTCGGCCACGTATTCCGCGTCCAGCCGCTCGGGCAGCACGAAATCCACCTGCAGGGTGCCGCACTGCCAGTCCCGGCCGATGGCGTCGCGCAGCACGAACTCCAGTTTGGGGCCGTAGAAGGCGCCCTCGCCCGGGTTCAGCTCGCATTCCAGGCCCAGGGATTCCACCGCGCCGCGCAGCGCCGCTTCGGCCTTGTCCCAGGTCGCGTCGGAGCCGGCACGCTTCTCCGGCCGATCGGAGAACTTGATGCGGAACTCCTCGAAGCCGAAGTCCTTGTACACCTCGCGCAGCATCTCGATAAAGCCGGCGGTTTCCGGATTGATCTGTTCTTCGGTGCAGAAAATATGGGCGTCGTCCTGGCTGAACGAACGGGCGCGCATCAGGCCGTGCAGGGCGCCGTGGGCTTCGTTGCGGAACAGCGCGGTGAACTCGCCCATGCGGATCGGCAGGTCGCGGTAGCTCTTGATGCCCTGGTTGAAGATCTGCACATGGCCGGGGCAGTTCATCGGCTTGATCGCCATTTCCCGGTCGTCGTGGGTGCAAACGGTGAACATGTCGTCGCCGTACTTATCCCAGTGCCCGGATTTTTCCCACAGGATGCGGTCCATCAGCTGTGGCGTGGCCACCTCTTCGTAGCCGTACTTGACCATCTTGTCGCGGATGTAGTTTTCCAGGTTCTTGCGCAGACGCCAGCCCTTGGGGTGCCAGAACATGCTGCCCACCGCTTCCTGCTGGATATGGAACAGGCCCATTTCCCGGGCCAGCTTGCGGTGGTCGCGCTTCTCCGCCTCCTCGAGCTGCTTGAGGTAGGCGTTGAGTTCCTTCTTGTCGCGCCAGGCGGTGCCGTAGATGCGCTGCAGCTGAGCGTTGTCGGCGTTGCCGCGCCAGTAGGCGCCGGCCACCTTCATCAGTTTGAAGCCGTCGCCGAGCTTGCTGGTGGCGGGCAGGTGCGGGCCGCGGCACAGGTCGATGAAATCGCCCTGGCGGTACAAGGACACCTCTTGGTCGGCGGGCAGGTCGCGGATGATCTCGGCCTTGAAGTCCTCGCCCTGCTTGAGGAAGAAGGCGACCGCTTCGTCGCGGCCCCAGACTTCACGGCGGATGTCTTCGTTACGGCGTACGATTTCCTGCATGCGCTTTTCGATCGCACCCAGGTCGTCCGGGGTAAAGGGCGCTTCCCGGTAGAAGTCGTAATAAAAGCCGTTCTCGATGGTCGGACCGATGGTCACCTGGGTGTCCGGGAACAGTTCCTGCACCGCTTCGGCCATCACATGGGCGGCGTCGTGGCGAATCAGTTCCAGAGCGTCTTCGTGCTCACGGGTGATGATCTCCACTTCGCTGCCGTCGGTGAGCGGCAGGTACACATCCGTGAGACGACCGTCGGCTTTCGCCGCCAGGGCCTGTTTGGCGAGTTTCTTGCTGATCCGTCCGGCGATCTCCAGGGCGGAGGCCGGCTGATCAAACTCCATAGTTGCCCCGTCGGGCAGTCGATAGCTCACGCTCATGGGTGACACGGAATCCGAGTAATGGGTTGGCTGGGGGAAAAATCCCCATCAGAACCGGGGAATGGTAGGCAATCGCCTTCTCACGTTCAAGCAAGGTTCCTTTACGCTGGCGACAGCCTGTGCCTATGCTTATCCCGTCGAACCGACAGGGAAACCGAATGAACAAGTTGCAGCGGGTGCCGGACCCCCATCTTCCGCCTCTGTTACGGGTGGCCCGGCAGATCAATGAGCAGCGCGATCTGGCGCCCCTGATCGAGGCCGTGCTGGAAGAGGCGCAGGTGCTGGCCGGCGCCGAAGCCGGCGTGCTCTGGCTCTACCGTGAAGAGGGCGACGCCGAATGGCTGGACTGCGCCCGGCACTGCAGCAACGGCCCGGACGGCGCGCCGGTGTGCGCCCTGGAAGGCCCCCGCCTGCCCCTGGACGACGAGCACGCCCACCGGCCCGCGGTGCGCGTGGCGCGCTCCGGGCAGCCGTTGCATCTCACCGGCGAGGACCGCTTCCACGCGCAGGACCTGGCGCTGTTGGTGCCGCTGCTGGTCCGGCAGGTCGATTCCCTGCTGCTGGTGCCGATGCGCAACCACGAAGGGGCGGTGGTGGGCGTGTTGCAACTGGTGAACCCCCATCCGGACGGGGTGACACACGGCGACGCGGTCCCCGCCCCGGCGCTGGCGTTGCTTGAGGCGCTGGCCGGTTACGCCGGCATCGCCCTTAACAACCTGCTGCTGGTTCAGGAACTCAAGGATCTGCTCGACGCCTTCGTCAAGGTGATCGCCCGCGCCATCGACGCCAAGAGCTCGCACACCAGCGCGCACTGCGAGCGGGTGCCCCTGCTCACCGAGCTGCTGGCGCGCGCCGCCTGTGACGACCAGACCCGCTTTGCCGACTTCGAACTCGACGAAGACGGCTGGTACGAGCTGAGCGTGGCCGCCTGGCTGCACGATTGCGGCAAGCTGGCGACGCCGGATTCGGTGCTGGATAAATCCACCAAACTGCACAGCCTGCACGACCGCATCGAAATGGTGGCGGCCCGCTTCGCGGTGCTGCGCAGTGAAGCGGAACGCCGCTACGAAAGGGACGCGCTCACCGAGCCGGCCCGCGAGCCGGAATTCCGCGAGCGCATGGAAGAGGCGGTGCAGACCCTCAGCGATGACCTCACCTTTCTGGAGCGTATCAATAAAGGCGGCGAATCCATGGCCCCGGAGGACCAGGCGAGGGTGCGGCGTATCGCCGAAACCGTGTGGATCGACGCCCACGGCCAGCGCCGGCCGCTGTTATCCGAGGACGAGGTCAACAACCTCTGCATTCCGCGCGGCACCCTCACCGAAGAGGAGCGCCGCATTATCAACGGGCACATGGACATTACCCTGGAGATGCTCGAATCCCTGCCGTTCCCGCGCAAGCTGCGCCGGGTGCCGGAATACGCCGGCGGCCACCATGAGCGTATGGACGGGCGCGGCTTCCCGCGCGGGCTGACCCGCGAACAGATGTCGGTGCCGGCGCGGATCATGGCGATCGCCGATGTGTTCGAGGCGCTGACCTCCCGCGAGCGACCCTACAAGGAGCCGCTCAAACTGTCCGAGGCGCTCGGCATCATGCAGCGCATGCGCGACAACCAGCACCTGGACCCGGACCTGTACCGCTTGTTTCTGGACGCCGGCGTGTGGCGCGATTACGCGCGCACCGCCCTGGATCCGGAGCAACTGGACGTGGACGACCCCTCGCCCTACTACTAGGCCGGCGCCTTGCCGTCAGAGGGTGACCACGCGGCCCTGGTCGCTCATGTAGGCCACCCGGTTGCGGCCCGCGCCCTTGGCCTGATAAAGCGCTTCGTCGGCGCACTTGATCAGATTGGTGGCGTCGTTGTCGCAATTGCCGGCGCTGGCCACGCCGACACTGATGGTCACCACCTGGCTGATCCGGGAACCGGTGTGCGGCAGGCCCAACTGTTCGATGCGGGTGCGCATGCGTTCCGCGAACACCAGGGCGTCCTTGAGGCTGGTATCCACCAGCACCACCACGAACTCCTCGCCGCCGTAACGGGCCACGAAATCCTTACTGTTCTGGGCCATGGAGCGGGGAATCGAGGCCACGGTTTTCAGGCAGTCGTCGCCGGCCAGGTGCCCGTAGGTGTCGTTGTACTGCTTGAAGAAATCGATATCGAACAGCACCAGGGTGATGCGTTCGGACACGCCGCCCCGGCCGAAACCGTGCAGCACCTCGTCGAGGCGGTTTTCCATGCCGCGGCGGTTCAGGCAGCCGGTGAGACCGTCCACGGTGGCCTGGTTCTCAAGGATGCGGTTGGCGGAGTGCAGCTCGTCGCGGTGCTGAAAGAGCACGTTCTCGGACAGGAAGTGCTGGCGCAGCAGACGCTCGTAGATGTACTGGCCGAACAGACTCATGCTGGCGCTGGCCACCGACAGCAGCAACAACACCAGCGACAGGTCCCGGTCCACGCGGTCGCTGCCGAACAGCGTCAGAACCAGAATGCCGAGCATCGCCAGGCTGCTGACGGCGGCCAGATGGAAGGGCACGCGCAACACCACACAGGCCATCAGTATCGCCAGCGGGGTTTGCAGGAAAAGCCCGAACGCCATGGCGTGGTCCACGTTAAGGCCCATCCAGTTGCCGGTCAGCGCCACCGCGAACGCCACGGCCAGGCTGGACACATGCAGCCAGCGGCGCCAGTCCGCCCGGCGCGCGATCAGGGCGGTGGCCACGATCAGCATCACGCACAACAACCGCGGGCGCCAGGTCACCGCGGCGGCCTCCGGCGAAATGGTGTATTCCACGATCAGGGCAAGAATCAGCAGCGCCACCAGGCTGGCCGCCGCCCAGGGTGTCACGCTGGCCACGCTGCCGCGGAAATAATCCGCGAAATCACGCTCCAGCGGGGCGGGCAAACGCAGGTGCCAGGGCAGCCTGATGTCGTTGCCGTTGGGTAAGGTACTCGTCCGTTGAGGTTCGTTTTTCAACTGCTTTTATCCCCCTGATACCGCCGGCGTGATCAACTCACCTGCCGGTCGACATCGCAACCATCGGGTCATCGCATAATAAGTTTAGAGTAATGACACTTGACTCTCTAAACCATCGGGCGCCGAACGCGCCGTCGCTATGGTCAGTTTTCAGACAGTCGGCCGGCTGCCGTCCAGCAGCGCGATCAGCGCGCGTTGCTTGGCGGCGGGCAGGCGGCGGAAGTGGTCAAGCAGGAAACGCTCTTCGTCCCCCGCCGGCACCGCGGGCTCGTCGCCGGGCAGCTGATCCGGCCAGTTGTCCATGCTGTGCCTGAGTCGCGCGACGATCTCCGCATTCATGCTGCGGTGACTCACGCCGGCCGCCCGGGCGACCCAGTCCCGCATACCGAGAGGAAAGCGAACCACGAACTTCTCGGACCGGGTACGTTCCGCCTGTTTCATAGTGCGTACTACACCCTGGGAAAAACATCACGATACGCATTTTTTTGCTTTAAATCGATACGTCTGTCCCAGTGGACGCCCAGAAAGCGACACGGTTAACATCTTGCCCCGGTTTGGTATACCCTTCGTTTCTATATTCTGCTCCGGGCATTCACGCCATGAATATTGCCAGCGCCGATCTCAACCTGCTCAAGTACCTGGACGTGCTGCTGCGCGAGAAGAACGTGACCCGCGCCGCCGAGCAGCTGGGCATCACCCAGCCGGCGATGAGCAACTGCCTCAAGCGCCTGCGTCACATGTTCGGCGACCCGCTGCTGATCCGCACCAGCGAAGGCATGACCGCCACCGACCGGGCGCTGGAACTGCAGCCGCTGGTCCGTCAGCTGATCAGTCAGGCGGAGTCCCTGTTCACGCCCGAGGATGTGTTCCGGCCGGCGGAAAGCCGCCGCGTGTTCCGCATTATGACCAGTGATTACGCTGAAGGTACCTTAGTACCTCATATCGTGCGTCGATTGCGTGAAGAGGCCCCCAACGTGGTGCTGGACTTCCTGACCCCCTCCGACGTGAGCTATCCGGACATGGAGCAGGGGCGGGTGGATATGGCGGTGAACCGGTTCAACGAGATCCCCGGTTCGTTCCACCAGGTGACCCTGTGGCGGGATTCGTTTTCCTGCCTGCTCAACCGGGACAACCCCATCGCCCGGCGCTTCGACCTCAACAGCTACCTGTCCGCCCAGCACATCTGGGTGTCGAAAACCGGTTTCGGCGTGGGCTTCGGCATGAACCCGGAAAAACTCGGCGGCCTGGGCTGGATCGACCACGCCCTGCAGCGCATCGGCCGCACCCGCAAGATCAGCATTTTCACCCGCCACTACCAGATGCCGGCCCTGCTGGCGATGAACAACGACCTGGTCGCCACCCTGCCCAGCCGGGTGGCGCGCATGCAGGCCCAGAACGCCCGCCTGGTGATCAAGGCGCCGCCGTTCGAAATCCCCGAATTCGAACTGAAAATGGCCTGGTCGCCCCTGCTGCACCACAACACCGCCCACCGCTGGCTGCGCCGCCTGATCCAGGAAGAAGCGGAGCAGATCCTCGCGGAAGACCCATGAGAGCAGTTAACGGTTAATAGTTAACAGTTAATAGTTGCGCGGGAGGGCGCGCTCCGGGCTGATGGGGGAGGGGCCGCGCTTATGGCACGGGCGCTTGCTGATACGCAGATAGGCCGTTGCGAATCCGCAGGGCCTTGTTTCGCTATTAACTATTCACTGTTAACTCTTAACTGGCTCTTCAGTGCTGGTCACAGCACTGAAGAGCCTTGGAGCCAGCCGCCCTTGGCGCGGCCGGGGTTGTCTTCGCCGGCTTCGGCGATGGCGCCCTTGCCGACGCCTTCGAAGGCGCGCACCCGGAAGCGCTTGCCGGGGGCTTCGCGGGCCAGTTCCTCGGCGATGTGTTCGGCGAGGTTTTCCACCGTGGAGTCGGTGTCCACCAGGTAGCAGTGGTCCTCGGGAATCACCAGCTCGAAGTGGCCCTGCTCCGCGTCGTAGCGGAAGCGGTGGTGGGGCACGTCTTCCACGTAGTAGGTGCCTTCCAGGTCCGAGCGGGTGCCGATGTAGATGTCTTCCCAGCGGTCCGCCCAGAGCTTTTCCCAGTAGCGGCTGCGGCGCCCGTTCTCGAAGATCTCGATGCCGGAGCGGTGGCCGTGGGCGATGCGCTGGCAGTTGCCGTCGTGTTTCTTGAGGCCGTGGGAGTAGTGGTAGAACGGCGCCGTGCCGGTATCCTGCTCGCGCAGCACCACCCGCACCTCGGTGACGTTGTCGGGCACCGAATCGCGGATCAGGTCCATCAGATAGAGCGTCACGCCGGCCTTGGTGATCGCCGTGCCGGACAGCTCGAGAATGCTGTCGGCGGGGGCCACCATGCGGATCTCGCCGGCCAGGTAGCGCCACTCAAGGCTGATGTGGCCGTCCTCTCGGCGGTGCAGGCCGAGCAGATCGCTTTCCCCGGGCAGCAGCAGGCGGTGGTCGACCCGTTCGTCCACCGCCTGCTTCAGGGCTTTCTTGATGTGACCGAAATCAAACACCATGCCCTGGGCGTCCAGGTCGCCGGACAGCTCCAGGTCCACGATCCAGGACTCCCCGACCATGCCGCGCTTGGCGTGCAGGTAGGAAAAGTCCACAACGGTCAGATTTTCAACGAAAAGCGTGGCCATAGAGCCCCGTCGGTTGGAGGGTGAGCGGTTGTCCCCGCCATTATAGTCAGTCGGGGCGCGGGGACTCACCCCAACTTCGATAAATAAGCAGCCGTTCTTCCCGGTGTTGTGAACGGGAACACGCGGCCCGGCCGCCGGTCCACCCTTCTGGCAACCGGCTGCGGCTTGTTCTATGGTTGGGAGCCTCTGAGAACGCCTCTGCCTGAACATTGAACGTCCGCGCGTCAGCCCGCGTGGTAAAAGGGAAAGACCATGAGCGAAACGATTTTCTCCAAGATCATCGACCGGGAAATCCCGGCGGATATTATCTACGAGGACGACCTGTGTCTGGCGTTCAAGGACGTCAACCCGCAGGCGCCGACCCATTTCCTGGTGATTCCCAAGAAGCCGATCCCCAAGCTGTCCGACGCGGAGCAGGGCGACAAGGAACTGCTCGGACACCTGTTGCTGGTCGCCGGTCAGGTGGCCGGGGAACAAGGACTGGAGGATTTCCGTCTTAATGTGAACAACGGCGCCGGCGCCAGCCAGACCGTGTTCCATTTGCACGTGCATGTGCTGGGCGGGCGTCCGTTCAGCTGGCCGCCGGGCTGAGGCCCGGCGCTCCGCCGGAATGAATCGGGCGGGAACAATAAAAACGCAGAATAAAAAAGGAGTGCACCATGAAGACATCCTGGGTTGTTATCACCCTGTTGCTGACCGTCACCGGCCTGGCCAAAGCGGTACCGCCGCAGAACCCGGAGCAGGTCAACGCCATGATTGAGGAGCTGAAAAGCCTGCATCAGCAGGGCGTCGAGCTGCACCGCGACTATGATTCCGAGGACCCGGCGCAGCGTAAGGCGTGCCAGGCCGAGCACGCCGGGCTGGGCGCCCAGGCCACCGAGCTGCGTAACCGCGCCGCCAAGCTGCCGGAACTGGCCTACCGGGTGAACCTGACCATGGCCGCCAATGACGCCGTGGGCTGCGTGTCCTGCACCAGCGACGGCAGCGACTGCGACGCCATTCCCGCCGCCCTCAAACGGGTCGACCGGCAAATGAAGGCCGGCACCGAGGCCGCCGGCGGCGACTGACGCCGATATCCGTTATCCTGACGGTTTCCCGAACCGACAGGATGACAACCATGGCGGTATGGATCGAACCGGTCACGCTGGACGGCGAGCACGTGGTGCTGGAGACACTGACGGCCGACCACGCCGAGGCGCTGGCCGACGCCACCGCCGACGGCGAGCTCTGGAAACTCTGGTACACCTTCGTGCCGTCGCCGGACCGGGTCACCGCCTATATCGAGACCGCCCTGGAGGGCCGCGACCGGCACGGTGACCTGCCGTTCGCGGTGCGCCACCGGGAAAGCGGGCGGGTGATCGGCAGCACCCGCTTTTTCCGCGCCGATCCGGACAACCGCCGGCTGGAGCTGGGGCATACCTGGTACGCGCGCCGCTTCCAGCGCAGCGCCGTGAACAGCGAGTGCAAACTGCTGCTGCTCGGCCACGCCTTCGAACGCCTGGAGGCGATCGCCGTGGAGCTGCGCACCCACTGGCACAACCACGCCTCGCGCAACGCCATCGCCCGGCTGGGCGCCAAGCAGGACGGCGTGCTGCGCCATCACACCCTGAGCGCCGACGGTATCTACCGGGACACGGTGGTGTTTTCCATTCTCAGCCAGGAGTGGCCGGCGGTGCGCCAGAATCTCAACCTGCGGCTGGGCCGCCTCTAGTGGTCCATGCGGTTAATTCTGTCACTCTCAGCCGCCACACAAGCGGCGTGGGCCAGGCGCGCGAACGCAGAACTGGTGGTGCCAATTCAAGTGAGCGCAACACCGACCACGGCGCTTGTGTGGTGGCCCTTCGGGAGAGCCTGTGCCGGCGCGACTCGGCGTTGCGTCTCTTGGCAAGGGAACCACCCTTGCCGGCGATACGCGCCTTGATTCGCGCCGGCACAGGCACTCTGAGAGTGACAGAATTAACCGCATGGACCACTACATGAACTACTTCGCGCACCTCACGCTGGCGCGACCCACGGTGCCCTCCAAGGTGGGCAACCTGCTGGGGGATTTCATGCGCGGCGTGCGCGAGCCGGACCTGCCGGAGGCGGTGCGCCTGGGGCTGCACAACCACCGGCTGGTGGACCGCTTCACCGATCACCATCCCCTGGTGATCGAGAGCCGCGCGCTGTTCTCCCCGCAGCGGCGCCGGTTCGCCGGGGTGGCGCTGGACGTGTTGTTCGATCACTTCCTGATCCGCCACTGGTCCCGTTTCCACGACACGCCGTTGGCGCAGGCCATCGACAAGGACTACCGCCTGCTGCGCGACGGCGCCGCCTTGATGCCGGCGCCCATGCGCGCCACCACCGGGCGCATCGTCGAGCACGACTGGTTCGGGCATTACGCGGAGCTGGAGAACGTGGGCCGGGCCCTGGACCGGATCGCCGCCCGGGTGCGCTTCGCCAACCGGTTTGACGGGGCGATCGAGGATATCGAGCGCCACCACGACCGGCTGGAAGCGTTGTTCCTGGCGCTCTACCCGGCGTTGCGGGAACACGTCGACGAGCAGGCCCTGGAGGCCCCGCCCGCCGACGATGGCGGGGTTACAGCGGGTTGATGTCGAGCGCCGCCATGGTGTCCAGGTAGAGACGTTCCGCCTGCTTCTTGTTGCGCGCCCGCGGCGAACGGGTAGCCGGGCCCTTGGCGTCGAAATAGCCGCCGGTGACGCCGTAGAACTCCTCGTCCAGGGCCATGCGCACCGGCAGGCGTGCAGCCTTTTCCGGCGTGGTCAGGGTGGGGCGGATCAGTTTCATCGCCAGGTCCGGCACATGGCGGAAGATCGGCGTGTCCACGCCGCCCGGGTGCAGGGCGTTGCTGGTGATGCCCTGGGCCGCCAGCCGCTGGGCGAGCACGTCGCTGAACAGGATATTGGCGAGTTTGGACTGGCCGTAGGCGTCCATCACCAGATAGGGCCGGCGGCCGCGCCAGGTGTTGGTTTTAATGCGGCCCAGCCAGTGCGCCACCGACGCCACATGGATCACCCGGGCGTCCTCGCGCTGGTGCAGCAACGGCAACAGCAGGTGGGTGAGCAGCACCGGCGCCAGATAGTTCACGCCGATCTGCATCTCGAAGCCGTCGCGGGTGAACTGCTGCCGGGTGGGCACCACGCCGGCGTTATTGATCAGCACGTCGATGCCGTCCAGCTCGTCGTTAAGGCGGCGGGCACAGCCGCGCACCTGGGCCAGATCGGACAGGTCCAGCGGGAACAGCCGCACCCGCGCTTGGGGGTGGCCGCCCTTGATGCGCGCCAGCGCCGCCTGTCCCTTGGTCTGGTCGCGGCAGGCAAGCACCACTTCCGCGCCGCGCCCGGCCAGTTGTTGCGCGGTGCAAAACCCGATACCGGAGTTGCCACCGGTGATCAGAACCCGTTTATTCATCTGCGTTCCCTCCTGTGCGAAGCCGCCAGCCTAGCATAGAAAAATTACCCAAAGCGGTACCCGGAAAGCGCCGGTGCACGGGCGCTGCGGCCTGTTAGCGCGGTGTTGCCCGGGCGCCGGCCCAGCGCTTGACGGTGGCGGTGACCCTGGGCCAGTGGCGCCCTTGCAGCAGCAGATGCGGCCCCTGCGGAAACGTCTGATAATCGCCGTGCGCGCCGAGCCGGTCACGCAACCGCTGAATGCCCACCGCCGGCACCGAGGTGTCGAGGTCGCCGTACAGCAGCAGGGTGGGGACCGTTATGCGGTCGGCTTCGTCGCTGGCGCTGTCGGCCAGCTGGATCAGGCCCCAGTAGGCGTCCATGCGTACTTCGTGCATCACCAGCGGATCGCTGGCGCGCCGCCGGGCGGCCGCCGGTGCCAGGTGCGGGTCATCCGGGGCGCGCTCCACATCCAGGTGGTAGCCCGGCGCCAGGGTCGCCGCCGAGCCGATCAGAACGTTCCAGCCGTAGCGCAGTCGAATGCCCTCGCGAACCGCCGGCGCCGCCAGAATCAGGCCGCGCAGCGGTATCTCCGGGTGCCGGCTGGCGACCAGCATGGCCACCGCCCCGCCCAGGCTTTCGCCGAGCAGGAACAGCGGCGTGTCCGGGTGCCGCTCGGCGAGGCGGCGCGCGGTGTCGGCGGCGTCGGCCACCAGCCGTGCCTCCCCGGCCCAGCGGCCGTCGGCCAGGGTGCGGGCGCCGAAGCCGGCCTGATCAAAGCCGTACACCTGGTAGCCGGCGGCGGCCAGATCCGGCGCCGCCAGGTCGAAGGCGGCGCTGTAGTCGCCGAAGCTGTGCAGTGCCAGAATCACCGCCTTGGGCCGGCCCGGGGCGTCCCAGGCGCGCAGCTCCAGCGGCGGCGGCACCGGCGCGCGCCCGGCGCAGGCCGACAGGCCGCCGATCAGCGACAGCAGAATAAGGAGTTTCAATGCGGACATCGAAACAGTATGGGCAAGGCCTCGTGAATGCCGGGTGGGTGCTTCTCGGGGTGTTGCTGGCGGGCCCGGCGCTCGCGGAGGAGTTTTCCCAGCGGCGCACGGTCACCGCCACCGCCTTTAACTCCCTGCCCGGGCAGGGGCACGGCGAGGACCACAGTCTGGCGGCCTGGGGCGACACCCTGGTGCCGGGCATGAAAGCCATCGCCGTGTCCCGGGACCTGCTCGCCGCCGGCCTGGATTACGGCACCGCGGTGAAAATCGAAGGCCTGGAGGGCACCTGGTACGTGCGCGACAAGATGCACGCCCGCTGGCGCAACAAGATCGACGTCTATCTGGGCGAGGACCGGGAGGCGGCCCTGCAGTGGGGCCGCCGCAAAGTGGAGATCCGCTACTAGTCGCGGCTCAGCCAGGCCATCAGGGCGCGGGTGGCCCGTTGCGGCATGACCTTCTCCAGCAGCACCGTGAAGCGGAACGGCAGCCCCACCGGCACATGCACCCGCGGGTCGCCCTGCAGGGTGTCGAAGGCGGCCCGGGCCACGTCGTCGGCGCTCAGCTTGACGCCCATGCGGCGCACCACCGGCGCTTCGAACGTCTGCTTGTTGACCATGCCGGTGTTCACGAACGGCGGCATCAGGTCCTGCACGCGAATGCCGTGGCGGCGCCATTCCAGATCCAGCGCCTCGGTGAGGCCGCGCACCGCGAATTTGGAGGCCGAATAGCTGGCCAGGTGCGGCACGCCGTACAGCGCCGAGGCGGAGCTCATGTTGAGCACCCGGGGCGAGCGGGATTGTTTCAGGTAGGGCAGGGCCGCCAGGCACATCTGCAGGGTGCCGGCCACGTTCACGTCCAGGGTGAAGCGGTGCTGTTCGGCGCTCAGGTCCTCGAAATGGCCCATGCGCAGCACCCCGGCGCTGTTGAACAGCACATCCAGGCGGCCGCCGGCGCTTTCCGCGAACGCCGCCACCGCCGCTTCGCACTGGCCCATGTCGGTGACGTCCAGCCGCCGGTACCAGCAGCGTTCGCCGAGTTCCGCGTGCACCGCCTGCAGGGCGCCCTCATTGACGTCCAGCAGGCCCACCCGCCAGCCGTTGGTGTGAAACCGGCGCGCGGTCGCCAGGCCGATGCCGCTGGCGGCACCGGTGATCAGAATGCTGTCCATGTTGCTCCCTCAGGGTAAAACGTCGGTCTTGGACAATCAGTTTGCCGGTTGGGGCGCCATCGGCAGAGTGAACTCCCCTTCCCGGTCGAAGTGAATCGGGAACGCCAGCCCGGCCACCCGCGCGCTGCCCTTGAGCTGATAGGTGAGCGGCTCGCCGGCGTTCTGCTGCAGGCGTTGCAGTTGCTGCAGGGTGCCCAGCAGGCTGGTGGACACGCTGGTGGTGATCAGCACATCGTCCAGTGCCGGCAGCGTGGTCGCTTCGTTATTGTTGCCCCGCGCCAGGCGCTCGCCATTGACCAGGATCTCGTAATCCAGGGCCTTGATGGTCACTGCCCGGTCATTGGGGTTGCGCGCGCGCAGCACCGCTCGCCATCGTTGCTCGAACACGCCGGCGCTTTCCAGGCGCAGTGACGACAGGCTCACTTCCGGCGCTTCCAGGCCGGAAAAACTCTGGCAGGCGGTGGTAAGAAGCAGCAGCACGGGCAGACTTAAACGGGCGAGTAACGGCATAACGACTCCAACAGATCATGGGCGGCCCCCAACCGGAATGATACCGCAGTCGCCGCCGTCGCGCTGTCCCCGCCGGCCCCGCTCCGGCAACACCCTTTCGAGGAGGCACGTCATGGATATCCAATGCGTACAAGGTGACATCACCGCCCAGCCCGACCTGGACGCGATCGTCAACGCCGCCAACGCCCGCCTGGCCACCGGCGGCGGCGTGGCCGGCGCCATTCACCGCGCCGCTGGGCCGCAACTGGCCCGCGAATGCGCGCCCCTGGCGCCGATCGAGCCCGGCCAGGCGGTGCTCACCGGCGGCCACGGGCTGCCCAACCCCCACGTCATTCACTGCCTGGGGCCGGTGTACGGCCGTGACCGGCCCGCCGACCGGTTGCTGGCGGAGTGCTATCGCAACGCGCTGCGGCTCGCCGAGGACGCCGGGCTGACCAGCCTGGGCTTCCCGGCGCTTTCCACCGGTGCTTTCGGCTACCCGATGGACGAGGCGGCCGCCGTGGCCCTGGCCACGGTGGTTGCGGAAGGGGCACGGCTGGAACGGGTGAAGCGGGTGCGCTTCGTGCTGTTCGACGCGGCCTCCCTGGCGGCGCACCGGCGCGCCCTGGAGGCCGCCACCGGTACTTGAAAAGCCGCCCCGGTGAGGTCAGACACAGGGGTGGCGTCGCATTGTGACGGCGCGGCTCACCAACCGCAGGAGTATCAATGGACGCTCTCTGGCCTTCGGAGCGGGAACTGGCCCTGCTCACGGACCTCTACGAACTGACCATGGCGCAGGCCTACTGGCGCGACGACCACCGCGGCGAGGCGGTGTTCAGTCTGTTCTTCCGCAAGCTGCCGGCGGGGCGCCGTTTCGCGGTGGCTTGCGGGCAGGAATACGCCGCCCATCTGATTCGCGGGCTGCGTTTCCATCCCGAGCAGATCGAGCGGCTGCGGCAACTGGAGCTGTTCGAGGACGGCTTCCTGCGCTGGCTGGCCGATTTCCGCTTCGAGGGGGAAATCCGGACGCTGCCGGAGGGCTCGGTGGTGTTCCCCAACGAGCCGCTGCTGGAAGTGCGGGCGCCGGTGATCCAGGGGCAGCTGCTGGAAAGCCTGCTGATGAACTACGTCAACCTGGAAACGCTGCTCGCCTCCAAGGCGGCGCGCATGGTGCTGGCCGCCGACGGCGTGCCGGTGGTGGATTTCGGCATGCGCCGCATGCACGGGCTGGAATCGGCCTGGCGCGGTGTGCGCGCCTACCGGGTGGCGGGCATTGCCGGCACCAGCAACGTGCTGGGCGGCCTGAGCTTCGACCTGCCGGTGCGCGGCACCATGGCGCACTCCTACATCCAGTCCCACGATGACGAAACCGAGGCGCTGCGCCGCTACGCCCGCGACTACCCCGGCACCACCCTGTTGGTGGACACCTATGACACCCTGCGCGGTGTCGACCGGGTGATCGCCCTGGTGCGCGACGAAGGGCTGGACGTGGGCGCCGTGCGGATCGACTCCGGCGACCTGGGCGAGCTGGCCGGCGAAGCGCGGCGCAAGCTGGATGCCGCCGGGCTTCAGCGGGTCCGCATCGTGGTCAGCGGCGGCCTCGACGAGCACCGCATTCAGACGCTGGTGCAGGCCGGCGCACCGATTGATGGTTTCGGGGTGGGTACGGAAATGGGTTCGGTGGCGGACGCCCCGTCGTTGGATTTCGCCTACAAGCTCACCGAATACCAGGGCCGCCCGCGCCTCAAGACCTCGCCGGGCAAACCGCTCTACCCGGGCGCCAAGCAGGTGTGGCGCTTCAGTGACGGCGACGGCGGCTGCCAATACGACGAGATCACCGGCCGCGACGAGGCCCGCGACGGGGTGCCGCTACTGCGGCCGGTGGTGGCAGACGGCGAGGCCGTGGCGCCGCTACCGGACCCGGATCAGGCCCGCCAGCGGCTGCGCGATCAGCTGGCCAGCCTGCCGGCGGCGGTGCGCTCGCTGGCCCCGGTGGCCGAGGCCGGCCACGTCTATCCGGTGCGCATCAGCGAGGCGCTGGCGGCCCTGCGCCGCGACACGGTGTCGGCGCTGGACTGATCAGCGCCAGTGCTGGTGCAGGAAGTCGCGGCACTCGGCCAGCGCCAGGTCGGCGTCGTGCAGCATGCCGGCGTGCAGCTGGAACACGTGCCAGCGGCCCGGGTAACGCTGGTAGCGGGCGTCGCAGTCGGCGCGGTCCAGCGCCTCGGCCAGGCGTTCGCTGTCGTTGGCGAGAATCTCGTCGCTGCCGGTTTGGATCAGCAGCGGCGGCAGCCCGTCCAGGTTGCCCAGCAACGGGGACGCGCCGGCGCTGTCGCGCTGATCACCGGCGTAGGCCTCGGCGGCGAACGCCAGCCACTGCCGGTTGAGCATGGCTTCCCCGGGCACGGTGCGCGGCGTTTCCGCCAGCGTCAGGTCCACCCAGGGCGAGAACATCAGCGCGCAGGCGGGCAGCGGCTGGCCCTCGTCTCGCAGCCGCTGCAGCAGGGCCAGGGTGAGGCCGCCGCCGGCGGAGTCGCCGGCCACCGCCAGCCGCTCCGGCGCGTGGCCCTTCTCCAGCAGCGCCAGATAGGCGCGGTGGGCGTCGTCCAGGGCCGCCGGAAACGGGTGCTCCGGGGCCAGCCGGTAGTCGGCCACCGCCACGCTGGCGTCCGCCAGTTTCGCCAGATGGCTGGTCAGCGCTCGGTGAGTGACCGGTCCCCCGCTCACGTAGCCGCCGCCGTGCAGATACAGCACCGTGCCGCTGTGGCCGTTGCCGGTCAGCTCCACCGGCACCGGGCCCAGCACCGTGCGCCGTCTGGGCACGCCCCGGGCGGGCAGGGTGGTGCGCGACAGCGCCGCCAGCCAGTGCCGTTGCAGGGCCACCGGGCTGCGTGACAGGAACGCGGGTTTCAGCAGAACGCTGAGGCTGCCGCGCAGCGTCGCCGCCAGTATTTTCTGGCCGCGCGTGGGCGCGGCGCCGCCGGTTTCACGGGTGCAACTCATAGTCTTCCGGGTCCAGGTGTCGGGTGCGTTGCCGGTAGCTGAAGGTAAAGCCCGGCCAGTTGTTGGTGTTCTTGCCGCTGGCGGTCTTGTACCAGCTCTCGCAGCCCTGGTCCCAGACGGTATCGCGCATGCGCGCCTGCAGCCGGCGGTTGAAATCGTCCTGCACGCCGGGGCGCACATCCACGAAGCGGTGGCCGTCCCGTTCCAGGGTTTCCAGGGCGCTGACCACATAGGCGATCTGTGACTCGATCATATAGATGATCGAGTTGTGGCCCAGGTTGGTGTTGGGGCCGTACAGCATGAACAGGTTGGGGAAGCCGTGCACGGTGATGCCCAGGTAGGCTTCGGCGCCGTCGCGCCAGGCCTGGTTGAGGTCCTGGCCGCGCCGGCCGGTGATCGTCATCGGCGCCAGAAAGTCGGTGGCCTGGAAGCCGGTGCCGTAAATAATCACGTCCGCCTGGTGATGTTGCCCGTCGGTGTCTTCCACGCCGTCGGCGGTGATCGCGCGCACGCCGCCGGTGATCACCGGAATCCGGTATTTCGTCAACGCCTGGTAGTAGTCGTTGGAGATCAGGATGCGCTTGCAGCCCATCGGGTAATCCGGCGTCAGCTTGGCACGGGTGTCCGGGTCCGGCACGCACGCGTTCAGGTGCTTCTTGAACAGGTATTCGTGAAAACGCATGGCGCCCTGCAGGCTGGTGAAGCCCAGCACCCGCGCCTCGTTCTGCGCGTACACCCGCGCCCGGTCCAGTTTCTGAAGCAGCGGGAAGCGCGCCATCAGGCGTTGCTCGGTGGCCGAGTAGGGCCGGTCCGGTTTGGGAATCACATAGGGCGCCGACCGTTGGAACAGCAGCACCTGTTTCGCCTGCTTGGCGATCTCGGGGACGAACTGAATGGCGCTGGCCCCGGTGCCGATCACCGCCACGGTCTTGCCGGTGAGGTCCACATCGTGGTTCCAGCGGGCGCTGTGGAAGGTCTCGCCGGCGAAGCGGTCGCGCCCCGGCAGGTTCGGCCAGGCGGGCCGGTTGAGCTGGCCGGTGGCGGTGATCAACGCGCGCGCGGTGATCGGGCCGTTGCTGGTGTCCAGGTGCCAGAGGCCGGAGGCCTCGTCGAAGCGGGCGCCGTTGACGCTGGTGCCGAAACGGATATGCGGGTGCAGCCGGTACTTGTCCGCGCAATGGCGCAGGTAGGCGAGAATTTCCGCCTGCGGCGCGAACCGGCGCGACCAGTCGAATTTTTTCTCGAAGGAAAACGAGTACAGGTGCGACGGCACGTCGCAGGCCGCGCCGGGGTAGGTGTTGTCGCGCCAGCAGCCGCCCACGTCGTTTTCTTTTTCGAGCACCACGAAGGCGTGCTGGCCCCGGTCCTTGAGCGCGATGGCCATGCCCAGGCCGCCGAAGCCGGCGCCGATGATGGCGACTTGATAATCCGGTTGCATAACAGACCCTGCCGTTGAATTGGCACCACTGTAGCGCGGCCCGGACAGGCTGTTTATGGCCGCTCTGTAATCGCCCCGGTTTTTTTAGTCAGGCGCCGGCGCCGAACCTTTCTACGAAGCTCGGTTTGTAGGAGCTTGCCCTGCAAGCGAAAGGCCGGGAAAAGCCGGCCGGCAGGATCCCAGAGAGGCTGTTTGTGCGGCCGTTAGAGCGGTCTCTGGGATCCTGCGGGGAGCTGCGCTCCCTTTCGCGGGCAAGGCCCGCTCCCACGACCCAATGGGGCCTAGCGAGGGGCCCAGCGGCTACCAGGGAATCGGCGCGCCGTCCCAGGCGAAGAAGCCGCCGCTGTCCTCCTCACCGGCGTTCTCCATATTCCTCAACAGGCACTGGGCGGCGAAGTCGGCGCTGAACAATTTTTCCGCGGGCACGTTGGCGCGGAACGGGGCGGACAGGCCGGTCTCCACGGTGCCCGGATGCAGCGCCAGCACGATCAGGTTTTTGGCGCGCCGCCGGGCCTCCACGGCGAAGGTGCGCAGGAACTGGTTCTGCGCCGCCTTGCTGGCCCGGTAGGCGTACCAGCCGCCCAGCCGGTTGTCCTCGATGCTGCCGACCCGGGCGGACAGCGATGCGAACACCGCGCGGCGGTCGTGGCGCAGCAGGGGCAGCGCGTATCGGGCCAGCAAAATGGGGGCGAAGCCGTTGATGGCGAACACCCGCTGCAGGGCGGCCAGGTTCACGTCCTCCACCCGCTTCTCCGGTGACAGGCCGGTTTCGGCGTCGTGCAGCAGGCCGGCGCAGTGCACCAGGGCGTCCAGGGTGTCGGTGTGCGCCCGCACCGTTTCAAAAAGGCGCGCCACGGCGCCTTCGTCGCACAGGTCGGCGGCCAGAGGGTGCAGACGGTCCGGCGCTTCGGCGGCGAGCGCTGCGAGCGCGTCGCTGCGGTCCGGGTCGCGGCTGACGGCGAACACCCGCTCCCCGGCGCGCAGGCAGCGCGCGGTCATCGCCAGGCCGATGCCGTGGCTGGCACCGGTAATCAATCGTGTCGAAGTCATCCCGCCAGTGTTGCGCCCGCTTCAGAAAAACAGCGTGAAGCCCGCCGCCCATGGCGTCGATCAACGGCTTTTACCTTGTTTTCACCGCCGCCTCACCGGGCGTTATTACCATCGCGGACATGGATGACCCTTTGATCTATCCAGCCCGGGAGGGCCTCTACTGCGCCGCCGGGGACTTCTACATCGACCCCTGGCGACCGGTCCCACGGGCCGTGATCACCCACGCCCACGCCGATCACGCCCGCTCCGGCAGCGCCCGCTATTGGGCCCACCACCAGAGCGTGCCGATTCTGCGCCACCGCCTGGGCCGCCAACATCACTTCGAAGCCCTGGACTATGGCGAAAGCCGTCGCTTCGGGCCGGTGCGCGTGAGCCTGCACTCCGCCGGCCATGTGCTCGGCTCGGCCCAGGTGCGCTTGGCCCATGACGATGGCCGGGTGTGGGTGGTCACCGGCGACTTCAAGCGTGACCCGGACCCCACCTGCGCACCCTTCGAGGTGGTGCCCTGCGACACCCTGATCACCGAGTCCACCTTCGCCTTGCCCTGCTACCGCTGGCCGCCGGTGGAAGAGGTGGCTGCCGGCATCGGCCGCTGGTGGGACGACCATCCCGACCGGCCCTGCATTTTGTTCACCTACGCCTTCGGCAAGGCGCAACGGGTGCTGGCGGCGCTGGCGGAGCGGCCTGAACACGCCGGCCGCACGGTGTATCTGCACGGGGCCATGGTGGCGTTGACCGAGCTGTACCGTCGCGCGGGTGTGCCGATGCTTGCCACCGCGCCGGTGTCCGCCTTGCCTCGGCAGCATGATTTCAGCGGCGAGCTGATTCTGGCGCCGCCGTCGGCGGCCGGCAGCCCCTGGATGCGCCGTTTCAAGAACGCCAGCACCGGCTTCGCCTCCGGCTGGATGCGCATTCGCGGCAACCGCCGGCGGCGCGGCTACGATTACGGCTTTGAACTCAGCGACCACGCGGACTGGCCGGCGTTGCTGCGCACCGTGCGCGAGAGCGGCGCCCGCACGGTGCTCACCACCCATGGGCGCAGCGACGAACTGGTGCGTTATCTCAACGAAGAGGAAGGCATCGAGGCGCGCGCCTTGAGCACGCTGTACGGCGGGGAGGGCGATTGATGCGCGACTTCATCGCCCTGTTCGCGGAGCTGGACGCCACCAGTCGCACCAGCGTCAAGCTGGACGCCCTGAAGCGCTATTTCGATCGCGCCCCGGCGGACGACGGCGCCTGGGCGGTGTACATGCTCACCGGCCGCCGCATGAAACGGCTGGTGGGCGCGCGCAAACTGCGCGCCTGGGTCACCGAAGCCTGCGGCCTGCCCGAGTGGCTGGTGGAAGAGACCTACCAGCACGTGGGCGACCTGGCGGAAACCATCAGCCTGCTGATGGACCCGGCCCCGGAAGCGGCGCCCGCGGACACCTCGCTGACCGCCTGGGTGGAAGGCGGCGTCCTGGCCCTGCGCGGCCAGGACGAGGCGGAGCAGAAAGCCCGGGTGATGGCGCAGTGGCGGCGGCTGCCCCGCGAGGCCTGTTTTCTCTACAACAAGCTGCTCACCGGCAGTTTGCGGGTGGGCGTCTCCCGGGGGCTGGTGGAGCGGGCCCTGGCGGAACTGAGCGGGCTGCCCCGGGCGTTGATCGCGCGCCGGCTGATGGGCGAGTTCGAGCCCGGCGCCAGCTTCTTTACCCACCTGCTCAGTGAGGAGCGCCGCGAGGAGCGGGACGGCCAGCCGTACCCGTTCTTCCTGGCGTCGCCGTTGAAGGACGAACCGGACAGCCTCGGCCCGCTGAGCGACTGGCAGGCGGAATGGAAATGGGACGGCATCCGCGCCCAGTTAATTGCGCGGCCCAACGGCGTCTGGGTGTGGTCCCGGGGCGAGGAGCCCATGGCGGGCCGCTTCCCGGAAGTGGAGGCCGCCGCAGGGGCGCTGCCCGAGGCGGTGCTCGACGGTGAACTGGTGGCCTGGCACGACAAGGTGCTGCCGTTTTCGCAAATGCAGCGCCGCATTCAGCGCAAAACAGTGGGCGAGAAGCTGCTGCGTGAAGTGCCGGTGGCGTTTCTCGCCTACGACCTGATTGAGTACCAGGGCCGGGACTGGCGGGCGCGCCCCCTGCGCGAGCGCCGCGCGGCCCTGGAAACCCTGATCGCCGACGCCGGCGAGCCGGCCTTGAAACTGAGCCCGCTGGTGGACGCGCCGGACTGGCCGGCGCTGGCCGCGTTGCGCGCCGACAGCCGTGAGCACCAGGTGGAAGGGCTGATGCTGAAGCATCGGGACAGCCCCTACCGGAGCGGGCGGGTGCGTGGCGACTGGTGGAAGTGGAAGATCGACCCGCTGACCCTGGACGCGGTGCTGCTCTACGCCCAGCCCGGCCACGGCCGCCGCGCCAATCTCTACACCGATTACACCCTGGCGGTGCCGGACGGCGACGGCTATGTGCCGATCGCCAAAGCCTACTCCGGGCTGAGCGACCAGGAGATCGGCCGCCTGGACCGCTGGATCCGCCGCAACACGGTGGAGAAATTCGGCCCGGTGCGGTCGGTGCAGCCTCACCATGTGTTCGAGATCGCGTTCGAGGGCATCCAGCCGTCGCCGCGCCATAAATCCGGCATCGCCCTGCGTTTTCCGCGTATCGCCCGCTGGCGCCAGGATCTGACGCCGGACCAGGCGGACAGCCTGACCCAGGTCAAGGAGTTGCTGGATGCCTACGGCAGCTGACGGTCTGGCGGCGGTGGATGCCTGGTTCGCCCGCCAGGGCTGGTCGCCGGCGCCGTTCCAGCGCCGCGCCTGGGCGGCGTTCCGCGACGGCCGCTCCGGCCTGATCCATTCCCCCACCGGTTCGGGCAAGTCCCTGGCCGCCTGGCTGGGGCCGGTGTCCCGGGCGCTGGACCGCGGCGACCGGGGCGGCGGTTTGCGGGTGCTGTGGATCACCCCGCTGCGCGCGCTGGCCGAGGACACCGCCGGCAATCTGCGCGAGGCGCTGGACGGCGTGGGCCTGGACTGGCGCGTGGAAACCCGCACCGGCGACACCGGTTCCGCCGCCCGGGCGCGCCAGCGCAAGCGGTTGCCCGAAGCGCTGATCACCACGCCGGAAAGCTTGTCGCTGTTGCTGTCGTACAAGCACGCCGCGCAGCGCTTCCAGCACCTGGACGCGGTAATCGTCGACGAATGGCACGAGCTGCTGGGTAGCAAGCGCGGCGTCCAGCTGGAGCTGTGCCTGGCGTGGCTGCGCGCGCGCCGGCCCGGCCTGCCGGTGTGGGGGCTGTCCGCCACCCTGGGCAATCTGGACCAGGCCATGGCGGTGCTGCTCGGCGACGCCCAAGGCGGGCAACCCGGCGGTGAGCGCATTGCCGGAGACAGCCCCAAGACACTGACGGTGCGCGGCCTCTGCCCGGACCAGGTAGACCGCTTTCCGTGGGCCGGGCATCTGGGGCTGGCGCAACTGCAACCGGTGATCGACTGCCTGGAACAGGGCCGGACGGCGCTGCTGTTCACCAACACCCGCGCCCAGGCGGAGCTGTGGTTCGAGGCGCTGGCCAAGGCGCGGCTGGACTGGATCACCGAGATCGGGCTGCACCACGGCTCCATCGACCGGCGCCTGCGGCAGAAGCTGGAGCAGGGTTTGCGCGACGGCGCCTTCCGCTGCGTGGTGTGCACTTCGAGCCTGGACCTGGGCGTGGATTTCTCGCCGGTGGACCGGGTGGTGCAGGTGGGCAGCCCCAAGGGCGTGGCGCGGCTGATGCAGCGCGCCGGGCGCTCCGGCCACCGGCCCGGCGCCGACAGCGAAATCCTGTGCGTGCCCAGCCATGCCTTCGAGCTGGTGGAGATCGCCGCCGCCCGGCGCGCCTGGGCCGCCGGGCGGGTGGAGGCGCGCCCGCCCCTGACCCTGTGCCTGGACGTGCTGGTGCAGCACCTGGTGACCCTGGCGGTGGGCGACGGCTTCCAGGCGCCCCGGGTGCTGGCGGAGGCGCGCGCCACCCACGCCTTCGCCGGCCTCACCGACACCCAGTTTCAGTGGTGCCTGGACTTTATTACCCGGGGCGGCGCGGTGCTCGAGCATTACCCCCAGTTCCGGCGGGTGGTGGAAGAGGACGGCGTCTACCGGGTCAGCGACCAGGGGCTGGCGCGCCGCCACCGCATGGCGGTGGGCACCATCACCAGCGATTACCAGATGCGCGTTAAATACCCACGCGGCGGCAGCATCGGCACCATCGAGGAGAGTTTTGTCGCCCGCCTCAAGCCCGGCGATGTGTTCCTGTTTTCAGGCCGGGCCCTGGAGCTGATCCGGGTGCGTGATATGACCGCCTATGTGCGCGCGGCCAAGGGGCGGCGCTCGCTGGTGCCGCGCTGGCAGGGCGGGCGGCTGCCGCTGTCCACGGAGCTGGCGGACACGGTGCTGGATATTCTCGAGGAGGTGGCCGGCGGCGATTACCGGGACCCGGAGGTGCAGGCGATTCGCGACGTGCTGGAAGTGCAGCTCGACCAGTCGGCGCTGCCGTCGCGGCGCCAACTGTTGATCGAGCGCAGCCGCTCCCGCGAAGGCACCCACTGGTTCCTGTTTCCGTTCGCCGGCCGGCTCGCCCACGAAGGGCTGGCGTCGTTGCTGACCTGGCGGCTGGGGCAGCGGTTTCCCGCCACCTTCTCGATCTCGGTGAACGATTACGGGCTGGAGCTGCTCACCGCGGCCAAGGTGCCGCCGCTGGACGAGGACGACTGGCGCGCGCTGTTGACGCCGGAATCCCTGGTGGAGGATGTGCTCGCGGCGCTCAACGCCGGCGAACTGGCGCGCCGCCGCTTCCGTGATATCGCCCGGATCAGCGGGCTGGTGTTCCAGGGCTACCCCGGCAAGGGTAAAACCGGCAAGCAGCTGCAGGCGTCCAGCGGCCTGCTCTACGACACCCTGGACCGCTACGACCCGGCGCACCTGCTTCTGGATCAGGCGCGCCGCGAGGTGCTGGAAAGCCAGTTGGAAATCGGCCGGCTGCGCGCGGTGCTGGAGCGGGCCCAGGACCAGGCCCTGGTGCTCACCACCCCCGAGCGATTTACGCCGCTAGCGTTCCCGCTGTGGGTGGAGCGTCTGCGTAACCGGCTGAGCACGGAGAGCTGGCGCGACCGGGTGGCGCGCATGACCGAGCGCCTGGAGAAGCACGCGGACCGGCGGGCGGGGGACGCATGAGCGACAGCCTGGCACTGACCCTGGCCGGTGAGACCGTCTGGCTGCACGGCGACCGGGCCCTGTTCTATCCCGGCGAAAGCGCGTTGTTGGTTGCCGACACGCATTTTGGCAAAGGCGCCTTCCTGCGTCGCCGTGGGTTGGCGGTACCGGGGGGCGAGAGCCGCGCGGACCTGGACCGGCTCAGTATTTTAATCGAGCATTTTCAGCCGGCACGACTGATCGTTCTAGGGGATTTTTTCCACCATCGGCCAAGTCGGGGTGAGCCGTTTCTGGATGCTTGGCCAGCTTGGCGGGCGCGCCATGCGTTACTGACCCCGGAGGTCGTGATTGGCAATCATGACCGTCACGCCGAGGGCCTCGACCTGGATATGATCTGGCACTCGCATTTGGACTTGGGACCTTTCCGGCTTGCCCATGACCCCTATCCGGTCAGCGGTCGACACGTCCTCGGTGGCCATCTGCACCCGGCTTACCGGTTGCATGGCGGCGCCGACAGCGTGCGCGCCCCCGTATTCTGGCTGCGCGACGGTGTCACCGTGTTACCTGCCTTCGGCGGTCTTACTGGAGGCTGGCCGATTCGCCCGGCACGAGGGGAAAAGGTGGTGATGGCTCTGGATGGTGACCTGTATCCTCTGCCCTAGAGCGGGGAGGCAACCCTGCCAGGATTCGCTACGAAGCGAGGTTTGTGGGAGCTTGCCTTGCAAGCGAAAGGCCGGCAAAGCCGGCCGGTAGGATTCCAGAGAGGCTGTTTGTGCTGCCGTTAGAGTGCTCTGGGATCCTGCCGGGAGCTTCGCTCCCTTTCGCGGGCAAGGCCCGCTCCCACAGCCCGCTCCTGCCCGGGGAGGTTTAAAGGGTGTCGGTGAGCAGGATGCCGAGGCTGAAGCGGGTTTCGTAATCGTCGTAGTTGATCAGCGAGTCGCCGTAGCCGGTGAAGACCTGCACCAGCCCCTTGAAGCGATCGTTGATCGGGAACGAGTAGTTGATCTGCCCGGCGCCTTTATTGTCGGAGCGCAGGTTGTTGCGCACCATCAACTCCAGCACGTGGTTGCCGAACACCCGGGCCACCTCCAGCTGGAAATTGCCCATGTACTTTTCGATGTCCGGGTTGTTGTCGCCGCGCGGATCGAGCGGGAAATCCTTCTCTTCCTCGGGGATGCGGTACCAGGGCATCACCGACACATAGTAGGAGCCGATCTGCGACACATGGCGCAGGTAGAGACGGTTCCAGCTGCGTGAGGTGGGCTCGTCCTGGCCGTTGGAATCATGGCGGAAGCCGAACGCCAGCAGCTCGGACTGCACCGGGCCCAGCTGCCAGTCGATGGGTTTGGCGAGGAACACCTCCGGGGTGAAATTGATCTCCCGGAACGGGCGCGATTCCTCGCTGTTGTAAGCCTGCCAGAAGAACACCCCGGTAAACGCCATGTACAGAGTGCTGCCGTCCCAGAAGTCGTCGTACACCGGCGCTTTCAGGGAGAACTGGAACTTCACCTCGCCGGAATCCAGGTTCTGGTCCTCGCGATCCGGGTCGTTCCACTGGGGGTTGCTCCAGTGGCTGTAGGGCATCAGGTAGTTGCGCCGGTGCGGGGTGATCACGAACGGGTTTTCCTGGCTGGTCTGCTCCAGGGCCAGGCGGGCGCGCAGGGCGTCCTCGTGGGGCAGCCGCTGCTCGGGGGCGCCGTCGTCGCACCAGCCGCGCAGCTGTTCCAGGGTGACGTCGTCGCCGGCGGTCTGGGCCGCGCGCAGCAGGCAGGCTTCGCGCTTGCGGGCCTGCTCCTGGGCGGCCGCCGCGGCGTTGTCCTCGGCGGTGGCGTCGCCGTTACCGCCCTCCGTCTGTTGAGCGAAGGCGGTCTGGCCGGCGGCGAAAACAAAGGAAAAGAGTAACAGCGATGAGGAGAGCAGCCGTTTCATCGGGGCATCCTTGGCGGTGGTTCTCGGGCCTACAGGGAGCGAAGTTCGTCGTCTTCCATGGTGCGAGCTTCTTCTTCCAACATGACAGGAATACCGTCGCGCACCGGGTAGGCGAGGCCGCTCGCCTTGCACATCAATTCGTTCTTCCGCTCGTCGAAAATCAGCGGTGCCTTGCTCACCGGACAGACCAGAATATCCAGCAGGTTGGGGTCGATCATGGCGGGTCGCTCCTGTTCGTGTGCCCTGATACTGAGCGGAACTATACCAGCCTTCCCGGACGAAAAGTGGTTTCAAACGCTTGTTTGACTTACGGGTCACAAATAGTTGTGGGCACCGGCTTTCGGGCGGCGCTACCATTGCCGTCCTGACGATGGACCCGCCCCGTTTCGCTGCTCTTTCCACAGACCTCCGGGGCCGGTTTCCCTGCATTGCAAACCATTCCGGGAGATCCGACATGCCTGATTACAAGGCTCCCCTGCGCGACATGCGCTTTGTGCTGAACGAAGTTCTCGACCTGGACGGCCACTACGCCAAACTGGGTCTGGAAGAAGTGAACAGCGAACTGCTCAACGCCTTCCTGGAAGAGGGCGCCAAGTTCGCCGAAAACGAGCTGTCGCCCCTGAACCGTTCCGGTGACGAGGAAGGCTGCGGTTTCGAGAACGGCGTGGTGACCACCCCGAAAGGCTTCAAGGAAGCCTACGCCAAGTACGTGGAAGGCGGTTGGCCGGCCATGGGCGGCGACCCGGAATTCGGCGGCCAGGGCCTGCCGGGCTCCTCCAGCATCGCCATCTCTGAAATGACCGGCACCGCCAACTGGTCCTGGAGCATGTACCCGGGCCTGTCCCACGGCGCGGTGGCGACCATCGAGGCCCACGGCACCGACGAGCAGAAGCAGACCTACCTGCCCAAGCTCACCAGCGGTGAATGGACCGGCACCATGTGCCTGACCGAAGCCCACTGCGGTTCCGACCTGGGTCTGCTCAAGACCAAGGCCGAGCCCCAGGCGGACGGCTCTTACAAGATCACCGGCACCAAGATCTTCATCTCCGCCGGCGAACACGACATGGCCGACAACATCGTCCACATCGTGCTGGCCCGCCTGCCAGACGCGCCCAAGGGCACCAAGGGTATCTCCCTGTTCATCGTGCCCAAGTTTCTCACCGACGGTAACGGCGGCGTGGGCGAGCGCAACGGCGTGGCCTGCGGCTCCATCGAACACAAGATGGGCATCAAGGCGTCCGCCACCTGCGTGATGAACTTCGACGGCGCCACCGGCTACCTGATCGGCCCGGAGAACAAAGGCCTGAACTGCATGTTCACCTTTATGAACTTCGCCCGTCTGGGTACCGCCATCCAGGGCGTGGCCCACGCCGAGCTGGGTTTCCAGGGCGGCCTGACCTACGCCAAGGACCGCCTCGCCATGCGCAGCCTGTCCGGCGCCAAGAACGCCGACGGCCCGGCCGACCCGATCATCGTGCACCCGGACGTGCGCCGCATGCTGCTGACCAGCAAGGCGTTCGCCGAGGGCGGCCGCGCGCTGGTGTACTTCTGCGCCCAGCTGGGCGACACCGTGAAGCTGGCCAAGGACGAGGAAGAGCGCAAAGAGGCCGACGCCCTGATGGCGCTGCTGACCCCGATCGCCAAGGCGTTCGTCACCGAAGTGGGCCTGGAAGCGGCCAACCACGGTGTGCAGATCTACGGCGGCCATGGTTTCATCCGCGAGTGGGGCATGGAGCAGAACCTGCGTGACGCGCGCATCTCCACCCTGTACGAAGGCACCACCGGCATCCAGGCGCTGGACCTGCTGGGCCGCAAGGTGTTGATGACCCAGGGCCAGGCGCTGCGCAACTTCACCAAGATCATCCACAAGTTCTGCGAAGCCAACGCCGACAACGACAAGCTCAAGGAGCTGATCGAGCCGCTGGCGGCCAGCAACAAAGAGTGGGGTGATCTGACCCAGGCCATCGGTATGCAGGCGATGCAGAACCCGGAGTACGCCGGCGGCGCCTCCGTGGATTACCTGATGTACTCCGGTTACGTGACCCTGGCCTATCTGTGGGCGCTGATGGCCAGCAAGGCCCAGGCGCAGCTCGACGCCGGTGCCGGTGACGAGGACTTCTACAAGGCCAAGATCAGCACCGCGCGGTTCTACTTCAAGCGCATCCTGCCCCGTATCGCCGGCCACAAAGGCGCCATCGAGGGTGGCATCGACAGCCTGATGGAGCTGGACGCGGAGCATTTCGCGTTCTGATTGCGGCCGTCACTGGTCCGATCGAAAAGCCCGGCCTTCGCGCCGGGCTTTTTTTTGTGGTGTGTGGCACCTGTGGCACCTGTGGGAGCTTGCCTTGCAAGCGAAAGGGTGGCTTTTGCCACCCGGCAGGATCCCAGAGACGCTTCTGTGCGGCTGGAAGCTGCGAACCGCGTGGTGAAAATGTTCCGGCGATACCGTTATAGTTAGCGGCTGGGGGTACCGGCTGCCGGCCGGAACAATAATATTCTGGGGGAAAAATGAAAAAACTGCTTCTCGCGGTCCTGGTGCTGGGCGGGCTCTGGCTGGCCGCCGGCTATGTGATCGGCAATAAGGTGGAAGACACGGTGCGCGCCCAGGTGGCGGGCCAGGAAATCATACCGGGCTCCGACCTGGTGCGGCTGGATATCGCCGAGTACGACAAGGGGCTGTTCGGCGCCGACACGCGTATTTGTCTGGTGTTCGATCGGCTGCCGCCGGATATGGCCATGCTGCAGGCCTACTCCGGCAAGCTTTGTGATCGCGGCGAGGTTCACTACGGGCCGCTGCTGTTCGGCCCCGACGGTCCGTCCTTGGGGCTCGCCTACGCGCGCAGCGAGCTGGACCTGAGCCCGCTGCCGCCGGAAATCAAGCAGATGGTCGACGGCCTGTTCGCCGGCCAGCCGCCGGTGATCGGGCACAGCTGGTATACCTTCGATGGCGGCGTGGACCTGCGTGTGCTGGTGTCGCCGTTCCGGTTCGAGAGCCCGGAGCTGAGTGCCTCGCTGGCGGAGCTGCGCATGGACGGTCGGGTCGACGACCCGGTCGCCAAGGTCGGCGACTTCTTTGTGCGCGGCCGCGACCTGCGCGTGGCCGGCCCGCAGGGCGCCCTGGTGCTGCCGGAGCTGGACGCGGAAGTCCGCCTTAAGGCCATGCTCGGCGAGGTGCTGCCGCTGATCGACATGACCATGGCGGCCAACGGTCTCAGCGTCAGCGCCGGTGGCCGCGAGCAGGTGGCGGGCAACGTGACCCTGCGCACCCGCACCCGGGAAGACGGCGATACCCTGAGCGGCGACAGCGGCCTGTGGCTGGACGCGCTGAGCGGTGACCAGGTGCCGGAGCGCGTCGACAGCGCCTGGTTGGGCTTTGACTGGCACGGCTTCGACCGCGCCGCCGCCATCCGCGTGCAGCGCATCTCCCAGGAGCTGGACAGTCTGCAACTGGAAATGATGATGCAGGCGATGAGCGGCGAGGGTGACGCCGCCGCGATGCAGGAGAAGGGCGAGCGGATGGCCGCCTTGGGGGAAGAGATGATCACGGTGATGAGCACCCAGCTGCTGCATCCCGAACGCACCGGCATGACCGTCAAGATGGTGGTGGACGGCGCCGGCGAACGCCAGCTCACCCTGGACAGCGCCCTCGATTACAACGGCCTGGACGGCCTCAACCCGAGCTTCGCCGAGCTGCAGATGCTGCCGCCCGCGGCGCTGGCCCGGCTGGTGGACCTGAGTGTGGATTTCGACGCCGCCTCCGCGCTGCTGCCGCCCGGCCTGCGCGCCGGCCTGGTGGATTACCAAAGCAGCGGCTGGCTGCGCCAGCAGGACGGCCGGTTGCGTACCCGCCTGACACTGGAGCAGGGCGAGGTCACTCTCAATGGGGCGTCGATGACGGTCGAGGAACTGATGAGCAAGGGCCAGGCGGCCGCCCGCGGTGGGGTGAGTACTGACTTGCCGGAGACCTTGGACAGCGGCGGCTATTAACCCCGCTGCCGGGGCGCCCGCCGTTTCGGCGAGCGCCCACCCGGTCAGGCTTTCGAGGTCAGGGTGTTGTAGCTGGTGATCAGATTGCGGTAATCCGGAATGTGATTGGAAAACAGCGTACCCAGGCCCTCGATGTCGTTGCGCCAGTCGCGGTGCAACTCACAGGCGGCGCCGAACCAGGTCATCAACTGCGCGCCCGCGGCGGTCATCCGCTGCCAGGCGGCGTCGCGGGTCATGGCGTTGAAGGTGCCGGACGCGTCCGTGATCACGAACACTTCGAAGCCTTCCTCCAGAGCCGACAGGGCCGGGAACGCCACGCACACCTCGGTGACCACGCCGGCGATGATCAGCTGCTTCTTGCCGGTGGCCTTCACCGCGTTGAGGAAATCCTCGTTGTCCCAGGCGTTGATCTGGCCGGGCCGCGCGATGTAGGGCGCGTCTGGGAACTGCGCCTTGAGTTCCGGCACCAGCGGGCCGTTGGGGCCGTCCTCGAAACTGGTGGTGAGGATGGTGGGCAGCTGGAAGTACTCGGCCATATCCGCCAGGGCCAGCACGTTGTTTTTGAAGCGGTCCGGGTCGATGTCGCGGACCAGCGACAACAGGCCGGCCTGATGGTCCACCAGCAGTACCGCCGCATCGTCCTTATTCAAGCGATTGTAAGTACTCATAATATAGCTCCTTGATGGCTGGAGAAGCCGGCTGCCTCTCCATGGTTTGAATGCTATAAATGAGACGGTGTGCCGGGTAGTAGGCTAAAGTGCTACGCTTTGTTCTATTTATGGGACGATAATGGCGGCGCAATGGAAAACCTGAACGACCTCTATTACTTCGCGCAAACCGTGGAGCACGGCGGCTTCGCGCCGGCCGGCCGCGCCATCGGCGTGCCCAAATCCAAACTGAGCCGCCGGGTGGCGGCCCTGGAAGAGCGGCTCGGCGTGCGCCTGATTCACCGTTCCACCCGCCACTTCTCCACCACCGAGACCGGGCACACCTACTACGAGCACTGCAAGGCCATGCTGGTGGAGGCGGACGCCGCCCAGGAGGCCATCGACAGCGTGCGGGCGGAGCCCCGCGGGGTGATCCGCCTGGCATGCCCGGTGACTCTGCTGCATGTGCATGTGGGCCCGTTCCTGGCCGGCTTCATGCGCGATTACCCGGGTGTCACCGTGCATCTGGAGGCCACCAACCGCCGGGTCGATCTGGTGCACGAAGCGGTGGACGTGGCGATCCGCGTCCGTCAACCGCCGCTGGAGGACAGCGACCTGGTGATGAAGGTGCTGTCCGAGCGGCACCTGGGGCTGCTCGCCAGCCCGGATCTGATCGAACGCCACGGCACGCCCGCCGGACCGGAAGACCTGGCCGGCTGGCCCACGCTGTGGCTGGGCAGCCCGGCGCCGCGCTATGAATGGGACCTGTACGGCCCCGGAGACCGGCCGCTATCGGTGCGCCATGTACCGCGCTTCGTGACCACCGATATGGTGGCCCTGCGCCGGGCGGCGCTGGGCGGGGTCGGGGTAGTGCAACTGCCGCTGCTGACCGTCCGTGACGCCCTGGCGCGGGGCGACCTGGTCCATCTGCTGCCGGACTGGGCTCCGCGCCGGGATATTATTCATGCGGTGTTTCCGTCCCGCCGCGGCATGCTGCCGGCGGTGCGCGCCCTGATCGACAGCCTGGCGGCCTACTACGCCTCCTTCGAGGAGCAATAGGCCGCCGCTGGCCCGGCGGGGGGCCGCCGTGCTGTAATCAGCCCATGATCAAGGTATTCCTGTGGCGTGCCCTGGCGCTGCTGTGCGTGGCCCTGGGCTTGATCGGCGTGGTTCTGCCGGGCATGCCCACCGTGGTGTTCATGCTGGTGGCCGCCTGGGCCGGCGCCCGGGGCTGGCCGCGCCTGGAGACCTGGTTGCTGGATCATCCCCGTTATGGGCCGCCCATCCTCCATTGGCGTGAGCGCGGCGCCATATCCCGGCGCGGCAAATGCGCCGCCTCCACCATGATGCTCGTCAGTATCGGCATCATCGCCTTGTCCCCCGTGCCCAACCCGGTCAAGATCGGCGTCCCGCTGTTTCTGTGCGCCCTGATGTTGTGGCTGTGGCGCCGCCCGGAGCCCCGGGAAGAGGATGAACGGCGGGTCACAAATAAACATTTACGCCCTGTTCGCCGGGACTAAACTATCGTCCCGCGACCAAGCTGTTTCGGGAGATATGCCAATGGCCACCTATAAAGCGCCCCTGGAAGACATGCGCTTCGTCCTTAACGATGTGTTCGAGGCCGATAAGCTCTGGGCTTCCATGTCCGCCACCGCCGAGGTGACCCGCGATCTGTCCGACGCGATCCTCGATGAAGCGGGCAAGATGGTGGAAAACCTGCTGTTCCCCCTCAACCGGGAAGGCGACGAGCAGGGCTGCCACTTCGACAACGGCGAAGTGACCACCCCGGAAGGCTTCAAGGAAGCCTTCAAAACCTACGCCGAGAACGGCTGGAGCGCGTTTTCCGGCAACCCGGAATTCGGTGGCCAGGGCATGCCCAAATCCCTGGCGGTGTTGTTCGAGGAGATGATGCACAGCGCCAACTCCTCGTTCGCGCTGTACCCGGCGCTCACCAACGGCGCCACCCTGTGCCTGGACGCGCACGCCTCCGAAGAGCTCAAGCAGGCCTATCTGCCCAAGCTCTACAGCGGCGAGTGGAGCGGCACCATGTGCCTCACCGAGCCGCACTGCGGCACCGACCTGGGCATCATGCGCTCCAAGGCGGTGCCCAACGACGACGGCTCCTACAACATCTCCGGCACCAAGATCTTCATCACCGGCGGTGAGCACGACATGGTGGACAACATCATCCACCTGGTGCTGGCCAAGCTACCGGACGCCCCCGCCGGCTCCAAGGGCATTTCCCTGTTCCTGGTGCCCAAGTTCCTGCCCGACGCCAACGGCGACGCCGGGGAGCGCAACGGCGTCGCCGCCGGTTCCATCGAGCACAAGATGGGCATCAAGGGCTCCGCCACCTGCGTGATGAACTTCGACGACGCCAAGGGCTGGATCATCGGCGAGCCCAACCAGGGCCTGGCGGCCATGTTCACGATGATGAACTACGAGCGCCTGTCCATCGGTATCCAGGGCCTGGGTCTGGGTGAGGTGAGCTACCAGAGCGCCGCCGACTACGCCCGCGAGCGCCTGCAGGGCCGCGCCGCCACCGGCGTCCAGAACGAGGGCGGCAACGCCGACCCGATCATCGTCCACGGCGACGTGCGCCGCATGCTGCTGACCATGCGCGCCCTCAACGAAGGCGGCCGGGCGCTGTCCGCCTATGTGGGCATGGAGCTGGACAAGGCCAAGTTCTCCGAGGACGAGGCCGAGCAAAAGGCCGCCCAGGACCGGGTCGCCCTGATGACCCCGGTGGCCAAGGCGTTCTTCACCGACCGCGGCTTCGACACCACCGTGATCGGCCAGCAGGTGTTCGGCGGCCACGGCTACGTGCGTGAGTGGGGCATGGAGCAGTTCGTGCGCGACTGCCGCATCTCGCAGATCTACGAAGGCACCAACGGCATCCAGGCGCTGGATCTGGCCGGCCGCAAAGTGACCCGCAACGGCGGTAAATACGTGGAAGCGTACCTCGCCGACATCCGCCGCTGGATCGACGACAACGCCAACCAGCCGGGCCTGGACGGCATCAAGGAACGTCTGGTCAGCGCCGTGGACCTGCTGGAAAGCACCACCACCGAGATGCTGCGCCAGGCCGGCGACAACCCGGACGCGGTCAACGCCAACGCGGTGGAGTACCTGGACCTGTTCGGTTACGTCACCTACGCCTGGCTGTGGGCGCGCATGATGGTCACCGCCGCGCAACGCGACGACGACTTCGGCCGCGCCAAGGTCACCGTGGGCCGCTTCTACTACGAGCGCCTGCTGCCCCGCGCCGGCGCCCTGGCCGAGCAGATCAAGGCCGGTGCCGGCACCATGATGAGCCTGGATCAGGACCTGTTCTAAGCGGGAACCCGGATCCAGCTCAGCACCCCGGCCTCTTCGTCCCGCCGCTGGTAAGGCAGAATTTCCCCCTGCCGCCAGTCGGCGGACAGCGTGGTCAGCAGGCGGATCCGGTCTTCTCCGTCCAGGGCCGCGTCCTGGAAGTAAAAGCGCCGTCCGGTGAGCGGGTAGAGCGCTTTGAACAGACTCTCTTTCACCGAAAACGTCAGCGTGATCCGGCGTGCCTGCTCGGCCTCATCCAGGCCCTGGAGGGCCTGGCGTTCCTGTTCGGTCAGTATCTCCCCGGCCAGGCGTAGCGCCCGACGCGGCGCCAGCCAGGCCTCATAATCCAGACCCAGCCCTTGCCATTGATCCCGGTGCCCCACCAGCGCCGCGGCACGCCCGTGGCTGTGGGTGATGGCGCCCACCAGGGGCGCCGGCCACAGCGGCGCGCGGTCTTTGCCCAGCGCCGGAAGCAGGCGCTCACCGGTGAGCGCTTGGCCGGCGGTGGCGGCGCACACCCGGCCGGCCAGGTACTCGCAGCGGCGCTTGGCGATGGCGCCGCTCAGGGTGTCCGGCTCGGGGACGCGGGCCAGTTGGAAGGCGTTGTCGCGCAGTTGTTCCGGGCGGAACCGGCAGCGCGCCAGATACAGGCCGGCGTCCCAGGCGCTAACGTCCAGGTCGTGCAGGCAGGGCGGTATCAAGCGCTGGTCGGTCATGGGATCGGTCGTGGCGTGCGGAAGCCGTTATTGTACGCACCGGGGCGGACCGCTGTCTTTTTCGTCGCGGTGGACGTCGCATGTCGCCACGCTCCCCGCCGCCGCTTTTGTGGTACAACGAAGGGACCAGCACCGGCGTGAGGAGGTGGGTATGACAAGGTCGTTAGCGATTCTGGGTGCCAGCGGGCACGGCAAGGTGCTCGCCGATACGGCGATGGCGTCCGGGTGGCGGAAAATCGAGTTCTACGATGACGCCTGGCCGGACAAACAGGCCAACGAGCGCTGGCAGATCGTCGGTTGCAGCGGCGCGCTGCTCGACGCCCTGGTGCACATCGATTCGGTGGCGGTGGGCATCGGCCGTAATGACGCCCGCCTGAGCCGCCTGCGCGAACTGGTGTCGAAGAACGTGAGCCTGGCCACCATCATCCACCCCCAGGCGTCGGTGAGCCGTTTCGCCGAGATCACCCCCGGCGCGGTGGTGCTGGCCGGCGGCGTGGTCAGCGTGGACAGCCGCGTCGGCCTGGGGGTGATCGTCAACACCGGCGCCACCGTGGACCGGGACTGCGTGATCGGCGACGGTGCCCACCTTTGCCCCGGCACCCATCTGGCCAGCAACGTCACCGTGGGCGAGGGCAGCTTTATCGGTATCGGCGCGGTGGTGCGCGAAGGCGTCACTATTGGCAACAATGTGGTGGTGGGCGCCGGCGCCGTGGTGCTGCACGATGTGCCTGACGGTGCCACCGTGAAGGGCGTGCCGGCCCGTTGAACGGGCCTTTTCAATTGGAGCGTTGAATGACCACGACAAGAACCTATTTGATCACCGGTGCCAGCAAGGGCATCGGTCGGGCCCTGTCCCAGCGGCTGGCGGCCGCCGGCCACGGCGTGGTGGGCATCGCCCGCCGGGCGGACGACCGGGACTTTCCCGGCACCCTGGTGTCGGCGGATCTGTCCGACCGCCAGCAGGCGGACGAGGTGTTCGCCGACCTGGCGCGCCGCTTCCGGTTTGACGGTGTGGTCAACAATGTGGGCCTGGTGCGCCCGCAGCCGCTCGGCGAGATCGACCTGGACAGCTTCGACGCGGTCATGGGCGTCAACCTGCACTCCGCCATCCAGGCCACCCAGGCGGTGCTGCCGAACATGCGCGAACAGGGCTGGGGCCGGGTGCTCAATGTGTCCAGCCTGACCGTGCTGGGCATGCCCGGGCGCACCGCCTACGCCTCGGCCAAGGCGGCGCTGGTGAATTTCACCCGCACCTGGGCGCTGGAACTGGCGCGCACCGGCATCACCGTTAACGCGGTGGCCCCCGGGCCCACCGAGACCGAACTGTTCCGCGAAAACAATCCGCCCGGCAGCGAGGGCGAGGCCCGCTATCTGGCGTCCGTGCCCATGGACCGCTTCGGCAAGCCGGACGAAATCGCCGCCGCCATGGAATTTCTGCTCGGCGAGCACAGCGGCTACATCACCGGCCAGACCCTGTTTATCGACGGCGGTGCGTCGGTGGGGAGAGCGGCGTTTTGACCATGAATGACGACCTGACGTTCTGTCTGACCCGGCCCACCGAGGTCCCCGCGCCGGACGGCCTGCAAGCCTGGTGCGAACAATGGCGCCGACTGGCCGCCGAGCGCCATGACGCGGTAGGGCTGGCCCTGCGCGGCGGCTTCGCCGCCGACCGGGTGGGCTGGGCGTTCGCCGCCGGCTATCAGTCGGCGCTGCGACAACTGATTCAAGTGAACGGCGGCACCGTGGACGACCACGAGCTGCTCGCCATGTGCGCCACCGAAGCCGGCGGTAACCGCCCCCGCGACATCGAGACGCGCTTCCTCGACGGCGGCCCGGGCGGCGTTACCGTCAGCGGTCGGAAAACCTGGACCACGCTGGGTTCCGCCTGTACCGGCCTGCTGGTGGTGGGGCGCGTGGACGGCGGCGGCGAGAACGACCGCCCGGCGCTCAAGATCGCCAAGGTGGACACCCACGGCCAGGGCGTCAGCCTGGTGGAAAAGCCGCCGCTGGATTTTGTTCCCGAGGTGCCCCACGTGGCCGCCGTGTTCGACGGCGCCAAGGCCGAGGCGTTGCTGCCCGGTGACGGTTACAGCGACTTCGTGAAGCCGTTCCGCACCGTGGAGGACACCTTTATCGCCCTGGCGGTGCAGGCCTGGCTGGTGCGCGAAGGGCGCGCCCGGGGCTGGCCCCGGTCTTTTCTGGAAGGTCTCACCGCCAGCCTGACCGGGCTCGCCGCCGTGGCGGCGCAACCCGCCGACGCGCCGGCCACCCATATCGCGCTGGCCGGCGCACTGGCGAGCACCAACGATTTTTACCAGCAAGCGGACGCGCTCTGGGCCGGCGAGCAGGACGCCGCCGCCGAACGCTGGCGGCGCGACCGCCCGCTGTTTCAGGTCGCCGGCAAGCCGCGCGCCATGCGCGCGCAGCGCGCCTGGGAAAGCCTGGGCGGTTAACCCGGCTTTTCATCCGTACCGGCGCGCCCGAAACAAGGAGTGTCCATGAAGCAACCGCACCGGATTCAGTGCAAGCGCGTCTATGACGGCGTGGAAAAATCAGACGGCCACCGCGTGCTGGTGGACCGGGTCTGGCCGCGCGGTATCAAGAAAGAAGACCTGCGGGCGGATGAATGGCGCAAGGAACTCTCGCCCTCCAGCGAGCTGCGCAAGTGGTTCAACCACGACCCGCAGCGCTGGGCGGCGTTCTACCAGAAGTTCCACGCCGAGCTGGACCAGCAAGGCGAGGCCGTCGAGTCTGTTTTGAAAGGCGCTCATGGCGGCACGCTGACGTTGCTCTATGCCGCCAAGGATACCGAGCACAACAACGCGGTGGCGTTGAAGATGTACCTTGAGAAGCAGTGATGCACCTGTTCCACCAGTGGTTCACTGGCTGTCCTCGGCTTGCTTTAAATAGCGTTGCGCCAGGGCGGCGCCCACCAGAATCTGGATCTGGTTGTAGCAGATGATCGGCAGAATGATCATGCCGAACCCGGGATGGCCGGCGAATAGGACCTTGGCCATCGGCAGTCCCGACGCCAGGCTCTTTTTCGAGCCACAAAAGACCGCGGCGATTTCATCGGCCCGGTTAAAGCCGGCGCGCCGCGACAGCCAGGTGGTGAGCGCCAGCAGTATCACCAGCAACAGCAGACACAGCGCCACGGCCAGCACGATGGCCGTCACCGGCAGTTGCTGCCACAGACCGCTTGCCACCGATTGGGAGAACGCCGCATAGACGATCAGCAGAATAACGCCCTGGTCGTAGCGGGCGGAAAAGCCGGGGTGCCGGTCCAGCCAGGGGCCGAGCCAGTGTCGCAGCCCATGGCCGAGGGCAAAAGGCAGCAGCAATTGAAGCACGATATCCCTGAGCGCTTGTAGGGTATCGAAGCCGCCGTCACCGGTGGTGCTCACCAGTAACATCAGCAAGAAGGGCGTGAGCATCATCCCGAACACGTTGGAGGCCGCGGCGCTGCAGATGCCGGCGGGCACGTTGCCGCGGGCCATGGCGGTAAAGGCGATCGACGACGACACCGCCGACGGCAGTACGCCCAGGTAAAGAAACCCCAGGGCCAGGTCCTCGGGGATCCAGCGCGGCGCCAGCCCGTCGATCGGCAGGACCAGGAGCGGAAACAGCAGAAACGTCAGCGCGGCGATAAACAGATGCAGGCGCCAATGCGTGGCGCCGGCGCGGATCTGGTCCCGCGACAGGGCTGCGCCGTGGATAAAGAACAGCACCGCCACCGCGAGGGTGCCGAGCAGCCCCAGCCACTCCGCCGCCGTGCCTTGCGCGGGGCGTAGCGACGCGGCCGCGATGGCCGCCAGAAGCACCAGGGTGAACGGGTCGGGACGCAGGCGCATCAGGGCGCGTCCAGTGCGCGCAACGCCGGTGTCAGCATGGTGCGGGTCGCTTTGGCGGCGGCCTCGGCGTCGCCCAGTTCAAGCGTGCCCAGCAGTACGGCGTGGTCGGCATGGTCGGGTTCGGGTAGTGCCGCATCGCGCTCGGTGCGTTCGATGGTTTCGGTTACCGCCTCGCTGAAATACTCATACAAGGCGCTCAGGGCGGGGTTGTGGGCGGCGCTGACGATGGCGTTGTGGAACCGCCGGTCATGATGAATGCGGGCTTCAAGGTCGTCACCCGCCTGTTGGCGCGCCTCAAGGGCCTCGCGCATGGCCTGGAGGTCGGCTTCGTCCCGGCGCTCGGCGGCCAGGCGTGCCGCCTCGCTTTCCAGGGCGATCCGCATTTCCAGTTGATCGCGCAGGGTGGTGCGGCGCAGCCGCCGTAGCGATTCCGCCGGATCCAGGCGGCGCAGCACATAGGTGCCGTCGCCCTGGCGGGTTTCCAGCAGGCCCACGTGCACCAGCACCCGCACTGCTTCGCGCACGGTGTTCCGGCCCACGCCCAGCTCCTCGGCCAACGCCGATTCCACCGGTAATCGGCGGCCCACCGGCCATTCGCCGGATTCCACCGCCTGGCGCAGACGATCAATGGCGCCGTCCACCAGGGAGCGACGGGGCAGGGTGTTTGTGTTCATAGAATTGGTCCCATGAATAATAATGGGATCATCCTATGAATTTATTGGAAATGCAAGAGGGTGTCAGTCCACGCTGATCAGGGTCAGACGCAGTGTTTTGCCGTTGCTTGGCCAATCGATGCTGGCGCCGACGGACAGTCCCAGCAACGCCGCCCCGACTGGACTCAGGATGGAGAGGCGATCAGCGCCCTCATTCACCTCCTGGGGAAACACGAGCATCAGGCGATGTTCGCGTCCGTTGTCTTGGTTTTTGAAGTAGGCCCAGCGGTGCAGGGCTACTACATTGTCGGGCATCGCCTCTTGAGGGCGGCACTCGGCTCGATCCAATTCTTCGTAAAGCCGAGCGACCACTTCAAGGTCTTCGTGATGGCGTTCAAGAAGTGCGTAAAGCCTATCCCGGTCGAGGGTGGAAATAACAATAGGGGGCAAGTCGGTCATGCCAGTTTCTCCAATGGAAGTGCAGAAGATTGTGTGTCCCCGGCGGCGCCGAACCCCCGGGGACGTTCCATTGGGGTGCGGCGTCAGAAATGGAAGGCGAGCGCAGCTGCCGACCGTCGGACAGCGCCGACAGCCGGTTTCAGTGAGAGACTTTCTGGTGGCGCCGTCCGGCGCGCAGGTTCAAGAGAGCTGTTCATTCCGATACCCTAGCACTCCTGCCAATTTTTGCCAGGGGTTATTTTCGACCCGGGGAGGCTGGCTCCCGGTCTCCAAAGGGGAACCACGCGGTATAGTGCTTTTGTCGATGGGCCAGGGGGGCGACTTTGGAGGACGCGGGCGTCTTGCCGAGTAGCTATCCGGTGGTCTCTGCGTTGTCCCAGACCGGGTACAATGGTGCTCTGCAGTTTGCCTGTTTGCCACCTGGAGTCACATCGAAGCGGTTGCACGAAGTATTAACCGCGCGGTATCAAGATGAGCCGGTCGTCCGTGTGATGTCGCAGGACAGTGTCATCAACCTTGAAGCCGGTTTTTTGATCCACGAGGTAGCAATCGGAACAAACGAATGGATCTATTCGTCTTTGTCAATGAGGAGCTGTGCTGTTTGATCGCGCGTCTCGATAATCTCGGAAAAGGCGCGGCCGGCGCGGCGGTCGAAAATATGAATATTCATCTCGGTATTGAGGAGGGAGCGGGCCTTCCCGCGGGGTGAGACTTCTAGGAATTCAATATGGGTAATTTTTCAGATATTTTGGTGGGTTTGCAGCAGAGCAGTCCTGGTCAAACGGAGTTCTATCAGGCGGTGGAAGAAGTGCTGGAAGCACTGACACCGGTGCTGGAGGCCGAGCCTCGTTATTGTGACGAAGGTGTGCTGGAACGGCTATTGGAGCCCGAGCGACAGATTTTCTTCCGTGTCGCCTGGGTAGATGACAACGGCCGTGTACGCGTCAACAAAGGCTATCGCGTACAATTCAACTCCGCGCTGGGTCCGTATAAGGGTGGCTTAAGATTCCATCCGAGCGTAAACGGAGGCATTATCAAGTTCCTGGGTTTTGAGCAGATTTTCAAAAATGCTCTGACCGGTTTGCCGTTAGGCGGCGGCAAGGGAGGCTCTGATTTCGATCCCAAAGGCCGTTCGCAGGGCGAAGTAATGCGTTTTTGCCAGGCGTTCATGACAGCGCTTTACCGTCACATAGGTGCCACTGTTGATGTGCCTGCCGGAGACATTGGTGTCGGTCATCGAGAGATTGGCTACCTTTACGGCCAGTATCGGCGCTTAAGTGGCCGCTTCGAGGGGGTATTGACGGGTAAATCAGCGGACTGGGGCGGATCGTTGGGCCGCAAGGAGGCCACCGGGTACGGTTGTGTTTACTTTGCCGAGAATATGCTCGCTGAACGCGGTGAGTCGATAGCCGGTAAAACCTGCTTGGTCTCCGGCGCCGGCAATGTCGCGATATATACCATGGAGAAGCTTACGGAACTGGGTGCCCGGCCCGTTACGTGCTCGGACTCCACGGGCACGCTGGTGCACCATGCGGGGTTGGACGTCCCTCTTTTGAAATCCATCAAAGAGCGTGATCGTGGCGCTTTGTCTGCTTATCTGGAAACGCACCGGGATGCGCATTTCATCCCTGCAAGCGACTACCCACAGGGACGATCCGCAGTGTGGTGCGAGAATGCCGATCTTGCTTTCCCTTGCGCCACCCAGAACGAGCTGTCCGGATCCGACGCTGAAGCATTAGTCGCCAATGGCGTAATCTGTGTCTCCGAAGGCGCTAACATGCCTTGTACGCGCGACGCCGTATCCGTATTTCTGAAATCAGGCATCAGCTATGGCCCCGGAAAAGCCGCCAATGCCGGGGGCGTCGCCGTCAGCCAGCTAGAGATGCAACAGAACGCGGCCATGGCGAGTTGGTCGGCGGAGCGGGTGGATACGGCGCTCAGAACCATAATGTACGATATTCATCAGCGTGCGAGCCACACGGCCAGGGAGTTCGGAGTGCAAGGTAACTTGGTACTCGGTGCGAATATCGCTGGATTCCGACGAGTGGCGGACGCAATGATCGAACAAGGGGTGTTCTGACGTCTATTTCTAGGCCATGGCTTGCTTTATTTTATAGGTGAGCTATGGTCTGGTCTCTATTGGCTCATTTTCCTTAAGGTGCGTCGTGTTCCCCCGCCGGTTTTTAGTGCTCCTCTTTCCCACCTTTCTGGTTTAAGCCGGGCGGACGTCTGTCCGTCCGGCTACTTCATGTAACCCTTTTCTTATTTCTGTTTAGGAGATGCAGCCATGGCGCTCGGGCATTCGCACCGGCGTTGGCGTGGTCTTTCAGAGGCCGCGCGAAAATATCTGTCGATCCGTTCCTGGTGTCATCCTTTACGCCCGCACACTCTAGCCGCCCTTTTTGAGCGTATGGAGCGGCGCAAGTTGGGTGATAACAAGCCAGCGTCCGCGGGTATTGATAGTCGGGTATGGCTATTGGATCTTGATTATAGGGGTGAGGTGGATTTCGTGCTTGTGGAGCCGGGGAGAGCCTGCCCCGAGAACCGTGTCATTTCCATTCTCTCGCCGTTCGGTGAGGCGCTGTTCGGCGCCAGAGTCGGTGATGTCGTACACCCCCGGTTTCTGGGTCATGAATACAGCGTATTGATTACCAAAATTGAGTCATGTGCCGAGGATGATGAATCATGAGCAAAGAGAAAGAAAAGAAAAAGGCCAAACGGAGCTTGAAAGAGAAGCGCCGAGATAAAAAACAGGGAAAGCCATAATCGGAAAGAGGGGCGCTGGGCGCCCCTCGTCTGCCACTACGATTTATTCTGAATATACATTTTCAGCGCCACCGCGTTGTTGTGCGCTTCGTCCTTGGCGGCGTAGAGCAGCGTCAGCGTGCCGCCATCAGCGCCTTTCAAAACAGATTCAACGGCGTCGCCTTGTTGGTCCAGTTCGGCGTGGAATTTCTGGTAGAACGCCGCCCAGCGTTTGGGGTCGTGGTTGAACCATTTTCTCAGTTCACTGGACGGGGCCAGCTCCTTGCGCCATTCGTCGGCCCGCAGGTCTTCCTTTTTGATGCCGCGCGGCCAGACGCGGTCTACCAGTACGCGATAGCCATCATTTTTGTCTGCGTCGTCGTAGACCCGCTTGCACTGAATCCGGTGCGGTTGCTTCATACATGCACTCCTTGCGGTTATCGTTTCGCCGGTCACCCTGCGCCTTAGCGCCGGCGCAGGGCCTTTTCAGCGCCGGTGACCAGCTGTTGAATCCTGTGAGCCGCCGGCTCGATGGCGTTGATGGCGCCGCAGGACTGGCCAGCGTAAAGCGCCATGTCGTCCAGGTCGCCGCTGGCGCCCTGTAATGGGGAATCGGTGGAGAACAGGTAGACCGGCTGACCGTCCTGTTCTCCGATGATTTGGTCGCGGCCCTGGGATTTCAAGTCGTCGTAATCCCCTCGGGTAACCCGGTTAGCCAGCACCCGCACCGGTGCCGGTTCGTGCCAGTTGCGGTCGAAGGTCGTGGTGTAAACCGTGTGTTCGCCCCGGGCCTGTATCAGTCGCCGCTTGTGATGATCGTGGGCGTTGGCCTCATCGGTGGCCAGGAAAGTGCTGCCCAGACTGACACCTTGAGCCCCCAGCGTCAGGGCCGCGGCGAGACCTCTGCCCTCCGCGATACCGCCGGAGGCGACGACGGGCACCGGGCTCCAGGGAATCAGCTCGGTCAGCAGGCTGAAGGTGGTCATGCGGCCCCGCACATGGCCTCCGGCCTCGACGCCCTGGGCGATCAGGACATCCGCGCCGGCGTCCACGGCGGCCTGCGCGTCCCCGCTTGCGCCGATTTGGTGGATAACGCCGACGCCGGCGTCCTTGAGGCGCCGGATCAGCCGCTGATCCACATCCCAGAACAGCACCATCCAGGGCACCGAAAGGTCCAGGCAGGTACTGATCTGCTGCTCAAGCAGCGCCGGCGCCGTGGCGGCGGGAATCAGATTGACGGCGAAGTGTTCAATACCGGCGGCCCGCAGCGCTTCCACTTCGGCGCGTAGGCGATGGGGCGGCTCGCGCACCATGCCCAGCACGCCGAAGCCGCCGGCGTGGGCCACGGCGCCGGCCAGGCGATGACGGGCCACGCCGCCCATGCCGGCCAGCAAAATCGGCCACCGGCAACCCAGCAGGTCGCAAAGCGGCGTGTGCAGGGGCGGTGTTACCAGTGCCATACCTGGTCCGCTTGCTCATAGAGTTCCGCCACCGCGCGGCGCGCGACCGGGCGAACGCCGTTTTGCAGCGCGAGCCCACCCAGGCCGCGCTCTTCCAGATCGTCCTGGATGGCGTACACCGGCACGCCGCTTTCCACCAGGTTGGCGATATCACGGGGCAGTTCCGCCGGCTGGGTTTGCCGCCATGTGCCCAGCGTCAACGCCGGCTGCCGTTCGCGCGATATCGCGTAGTGCACACCGTGGCCGCTGAGCAGCACCATCAGGTCGCCACCGGCGCCACGCATTGACTGTGTCAGCCAGAGAATGGTGTCGTCCTGTTCCTCGGTGGTGGTCCGGTAGGCCTGGTCGATCACTTGCAGTACTTTCATGATTACCTCGTACCGATGGTCAGAGTGTTATGGGCCTCGCTGGCGTAACGCCACAGGTCCGGCGGGCCGCCCCGGCCACAGCCTTCGATGACGTCGTTGACGCCGCGTTCGTCCACGCACAGGCCGCAGTTGATCCACTCGAACCCGATCCCTTTGCTGCGCGCCTTCTCTTGTAGCGCGGCGATCCAGTCCTTGGTCAGCGGGTGATCCTCTTCCTCGCTGTCGCGGTGATGGACGGCGTTGCCGTGCGGCTGCTGTCTGGCGAAGGCCAGCGCCACGGCGCCTTCGTAGGCGAAGACACGCACGCCCGCGCCCCGGTCGAGGGCGGCGTCGAGTAGCCGAAAAAAGGTCACGGTCCGCTCGCTTTCAAAGGGCGGCTCCATGAAGGCGAAGGTCAATGTCTTGGTATCACTCATCACAGGCTCCGGTTGGGCGGTTAGTGCCAGATCACTTTATGGCCGGCGAGCATGGCATCGATCACCAGGTCCATGTCGGCGACGCCGATCTGGTCCTTGAGATCGGCGTGGTCGATTTCCCGTTGCGCCAGGGCGAATTGATCAGCCCGGACCGTGACGCCCCACCGCAAAAGATCGTCGAACAGATCGCTTTTGGCGCCGCGCCGGGCCGGCGTTACGCCGTTCTGTACCAGCAGAACCGCCACCTGATGGCCGGCGTCGTGCAGTTGGCCGATCAGGTCAAACTGATGGTGGGTGCGGGTCTCCGTGAACGGGTCCTGGCTTTGAATAAAAAGATAGTGAGACATGGCAAGCTCCGTTTTCAGAAAGAGGTGAGGGCGACGGGCGTGTCGTCGAGCAGGCCACGACGCACCAGAAAATCGCCGAAGTGTTCGCCGTGGTCTCGCTCTTCGGCGAAGCGCTCCAGCAAAGGGGCGAGCAATTCAAGAAAGCGCTCTTCATTGACGTTGCCCGCGTACAGACGGGCCAGCCGGTCGCCGTGGAAACTGCCGCCCAGGTAGAGGTTGTAGAGACCCGGCGCCCGCCCGGTCAGGGCGATCTCGCCGAGATAGGGACGCGCGCAGCCATTGGGGCAGCCGGTTAAACGCAGGGTGATGGGGACGTCGGCGAGTCCGTACTGGCCTTTGAGGCGCTGAAACACATCCAGCAAACGGGGTGTGTAGCGTTCCGCTTCGGCCATGGCCAGGCCGCAGGTGGGCAGCGCCACGCAACTCAGGGTGTGCGCCGCCTGAGTGTCGGGTGTCAGACGCCATGCCAGGCCCAGGTCCTCCAGGCGCCACTGCAGTTGTTCGAGCTCGTGCGTTTCAATATGGGTCAGTTGCAGGTTTTGATTGGTGGTCATGCGCAAACGGCCGCCGTACTGTTCCAGCAAGCCGCTGATCTGCCCCCGCAGAGCATCGTCCAGGCGCCCGCTTTCAATATAGAGAGTGGCGTGCCAGAGGCCATCGTCGGCCTGCTGCCAGCCCAGCCGGTCTCCGTTGTGCTCAAAGCGCCGTGGCCGTGCCGGCTCAAGGTCGCGTCCCCGGCGGTGCGCCAGTTCGTCGAGGAACCAGTCCAGGCCGAGACGATCCAGGGTGTATTTGAAACGGGCCCGGTGGCGGTCCTTGCGGTCACCGAAGTCGCGCTGGATGGTCATCACCGTTTCGCTGAAAGCGGGCGCTTCTTCGGCATCGATGAAACCGATTTCCTCCGCAAGCCGGGGGTAGCTGTCCTCGCGGCTGTCCAGCTGACCCATGCCGCCGCCCACGCAAACGTTGAAGCCCCGCAGCTCACCATTGTCGATCACCGCGATCAGGCCCAGGTCCTGGCCGTAGACGTCGATATCGTTGACCGGCGGTATGGCATAGCCGACCTTGAACTTGCGCGGCAGGTAGAGTTCGCCGTAGACCGGCTCTTCGCTGTGCGTGGCGGGAGCGGACTCGCGATACCAGATTTCGGGGTAAGCGCCGGTTTTGGGAATCAGCCTGTCGCTGGTGATGCGGGCCAGTTCCGCGACGCGCTGGTGTGCCCGGGACAAAAACGGATTGGTGCCGCACACCACGCCCCGGCTGTCGTCACCGCAGGCGGCGATGGTGTCCAGGCCGATGTCCCGCAGACCCTGCATCAGCGCACGCAGGTGGGGTTTGCGTACACCGTGCAACTGTACGGTTTGCCGGGTGGTGATGCGGATGCCCCGTTCCGCGTAACGCCGGGAAAGCTCCGCGATTCCCCACCATTGGTGTTTGTCGAGCACACCGCCGGGGATGCGCATTCGCACCATGAACTGATAGATCGGCTCGAGGTGCCGCCGTCGGCGGTCCGCGCGCCGGTCGCGGTCATCCTGCTGATAGATGCCGTGGAATTTCATCAGCAGCGGGTCATCACCGGGAACCGCGCCGGTGAGCGGGTCTTGCAGACCTTCGGCGATGCCGCCACGCAGATAGCGGCTGCGGGCCTTGAGTTGCTCGCTCTCGTTCAGGGCGTCCACGGGCTGGCTGAGATCGGAACTGCGGTCGATCATATGGCCCTCCTAATACAGGTTCCGGTGAAGACGTTTCGCCTTCGAAAGTTGTTTCCAGTGGCCGGCGCCCAGGCGCCGGTCGACGGCGTCGCGTACCCGGGCTTCGGCTTCGGCAAGGCGGTCCTTGTCGCCACAGAAGTAAAGATGGGCGCCGCGCTCGAGCCATTCGCTGAGCCGGTCGACCTGTTCCAGCAGCGGGTCGGCCAGCTCCCGGCCGGGCTGTTCGACTTGAAAAACAGTGTCCACCCGCTTGAGCAGGCCGTTATCGCGCGCCTCCTGAAAGTCCAGTTGGTAAAGAAAGTCTTCTTCAAAGCGTTGTTCCGCGAACACCAGCCAGCACGGTGTATGCCGGCCCGCCGCCGCCAGGTGTTGCAGGAAAGCGCGGTAGGGCGCGATACCCGTCCCCTCGGCGATCAGCACCAGCGGTGTGTCGGGATCGTCCGGCAGATGGAAGCGCGCATTTCGATGCGGGTAGAGACGCACCGAATCGCCGGCTTGCAGATCCAGCAGGTAAGCGGAAGCGACCCCGGTTTCCCAGCGTCCGGCGAACGGATAGCGGAAGCGCTTAACGGTGAGATGCAGTTCATCGTCGAAGGCGCTCAGGGCATTGGCCAGATCATAGAGGCGGGGCTGCAATGGACGCAGCGACGCCACCAGGGCCTCGGCGTCGGGCCGCGCCGGGTAATCGCGCAGCAGGTCCAGGACTTGATGCTGTTTGAGCACGGCCCGCTGTGTCCGGGTGCCGCCGGCCGCGGCCTCGCGGAGGGCGGCGCTTTCCGTCAGCTCCGCCCAGTACTCCAGGAAACGTCCGCCGGGTATGGTCAGGTCACGGTGTTGTCGCAGTGCCTGTACCAGCGGTTGGGCCCCGCCGTCCACGGTTACCGGTTGTTCGCCGCTCAAGCCGGTGGCGTCCAGCACGGCGGCGATCAGCTCCGGAGGGTTGTCGGCGAGCACGCCTACGGCGTCGCCCGGCGCCACCGCGAAATTCGGAGCCTCCAGAGCCAATTCAAGATGGTGGATGGGGCTGGTCCTGTCCGGCGCGGTGAGACATTGGTTGACCAGGATTTCCGCTTCCAGCGGGCGCCGCTTGTCATAGACCGGCCCTCGCTTCGTGGCGCTGGCTGAAGCGGCCAGGGCGGTGGTGGATTCGCGCTTGGGCAGCTTCTCTACTAGTCGCGCCAGCCATGCCTTCGCCGGGGCTTCGAAATCCACATCGCACTCCTGGCGTTCCAGTAAGCGCTGGCCGCCCAGCTCCTCCAAACGCGCGTCGAGCTGCCGGCCGGCGGTGCAGAAGTGCTCGTAGGTGCTGTCGCCCAGGGCGAGCACCGCGAAGTTAAGCCCTTTCAGCCGGGGCGCGGTGGCGTCGTCCGCCAGTCCCTCGAAGAACGGCAATGCCGGTTCCGGCGGGTCGCCGTCGCCATGGGTGGCGGTGATCACCACCAGGTGCTTGCGCTTAACCAGCTGCCGGGGGCGCACCCGGGCCAGATCCTGGACTTCCGCCGCCACACCGGCTTCACGGCATTGTTCGCTGAATCGTTCGGCCAGCTCCCGGCTGTTGTCGGTTTCCGTGCCGTAGGCGATCAGCAGCGCCGGAGCGTCTTCCGGCTTCTGGCCCAAGCGGGCGGTGTCGGTGTTCTGGCCGGCCAGGTAACCGCTCAGCCAGAGCGCCTGCTGGTCATCCAGCTCCTCCAGCAGCGTGTGGATTCGTCGCCATTGCGTTTCCGAAAAAGGCGGCGCCAGCGCGTGCGCGGTCATCGCGGACTCCATCAATACCTGAAGCCGGCAGTATGAACGGCTGCATGATCGTCGAATAATGAAATACAATGGGGCTTAACATTCAAAATATTGATATTAAGCATGGATATCGAGCTGGCTCGCACCTTCCTGGAGATCGTCCGCTCCGGCAGCTTCATGGCCGCCGCCGAACGTCTGCACGTTACCCAGACCACCGTGACCGCGCGCGTCCACAACCTGGAGGGCCAGCTCGGCTGCCGCCTGTTCGTGCGAAACCGCAGTGGTGCCCGCCTGACCACCAATGGGGAGCAGTTCGCCACCCATGCCAGCCAGCTGGTTCGTACCTGGGACGCGGCCCGGCGTGCATTGCCGTTGCCGGAGGGCGCCGGCCAGGTGCTCACCCTGGGGGGCGAAGTCAGCCTCTGGAATCCGTGGCTGTTGAACTGGTTGTCCGCTCTGCGCGAAGCCTGTCCGAACGTTGCGGTGCGCGCCGAAGTCGGCGAGCGCACCACCTTGCATGAAAAACTGGAGCAGAGCGTGCTGGACGCCGCCCTGGTTCATCAACCTGATTACTGGCCCGGCATGCAAGTGGAACAGTTGATGGAGGAGAAGCTGATTCTGGTGCGTCGCGGTGCCGAGGAAGCGCCTTATGTCTATGTGGACTGGGGCGCCGATTTTCGCCGGCAGCATGACAGCGCCTGGCCGGAAAGAGCCCGAGCCGCGATCAATGTGGATCTGGGGCCGCTGGCGCTGCGCTATTTGTTGCGGCACGGCGGCAGCGGCTACTTTCGCACCAGGGTGGTTCAACCGTATCTGGAGAGCGGTGAACTGGAGCGGGTCCCCGCCGCGCCGGAATTCAGCTATCCGGTCTATCTGGTTTATGCACGGGAGCAGAACTCCGAGCTTACCGCTTCAGCCTTCGCAGCATTGCGCGCGTCGCTGATGGAACAGGATGAACCGCCGAAGTAGTGACGCTTCCGGATCCGCACCTGCCGTAAGCCGGCTTAAAAAAGCGGCTTTACGTCGAAATCGTCCGGGTTGACGATGCCCTCCAGGGCGCCAATCTGGTGGAAGTCCGCGGAGGTCAAAACGGTATCAATGGATGTGTCCTGAAACGCCAGATTTTTTGTGAGCTGCACTTTGTTCGGCATGCCTTTGCCGTCTATATCCATGATCCAGGCCAGAAAGCCGCCGGAGAATTTACCTAGGCTCCCGATAGGGTAGAGCCCGTAATGTTGGATATATTCGACCACAATTCGGGGGTCATAGACATCGGGCTGAGCGTGGATCCACCTGTACGCGTCCAAAGGCGGCCTTGGTGCCGCGCCGTTTCGCTCATGGGTCAGCTTGTTGACAGCCTTAATAACGGATATCAACTTGGTCTGCTCCGATAACTCCGACGCTACCTTGGCGGCGGGGTAACCACTCCCATCCAAACGCTCATTCGCGTTTTCAATGATGTCCCGGCAAGCCTTTCCAGGCTCCCAATTCAAGTCGGAGAGCTTCTTTAACAGGGTTTGAGAGTGCGTTCTGAGGATCGCTCTTTGCCTCGGGTTCATATTTACTTTCAAAGAAGGCATCTGTCTGCCGATTAAAAGCGGCTTCCCCATGTTGTGGATCAAGGCGCCGATGACTGCTTCCCGGATCAGTGCCGAGTGTGGATCCCGCGCTATCAATATGTCCGCGAAAATGCCCGATGACTGTATCGCATGACGTACCCATTCGGGTTGCCCCCTCAAGAATGAGAGTGCATAGAGCAGCTGTTTCCGGTTGCTCTTTACGCAGTCGATTAATATATCACCACATTCGAACAGCGCGTCTTCGCTGAAGATGCCGCGGTTCTTTATGAACATCATGATGACTTTGAGCTGCTGAGCGACCTTTAACACTTCTGGAACCATGGCGGGCTGCCGGGACATTTTGGACTTCTCGCTTTTACTAATACTGGTGGCCGCGGCGCCGGTTCTTTTTGCAATGAAAAGTTCCGAAGGTGTGACGTTCTCCTTCAGACCGGACCGGCTGGCGGCTTCCCGTTCGCACTCTGAGATATGTTGGAATATCTCTTTGCTCATGGTGCTGGACACGTCGATGAATTGAAGGCCGACCGCCGCGCGTCCAAGACTGCCGAACGGACGTATGTGGCGGACCCGCCCTTTCGAAAAAAGACATTCACCATTGGGGAAGGTGATGGCCAGGTCCGGCACTGTCTGCCCCACGTATAATGAAAGACTGTCTTCGATCGACATATCGGCCAGACAGCCGCCCGCGGAGAAGTTCCGAACCCTCGCCTCTATAGTCAGCTCGGCGTCGTAGGCGGAAATCGACACTCTGGCGTTCATGCCGAGTATGAACGGTATTCGCAATGCGCCGCGGCTTTCGGTCACGAACACGGACTCTGGAAGTTGGCACCGAATCAGGTATGTGTCGGCGTCCTTCTTGTGCACCTCCGCCGGAATCCGGTCAAAACTGTGCACCTCTTTTTCGTGACCCTCGGGAGTGATTCTTGCCTCGATGTCGAACGAAAAATGGCCATTCCGAAGGTAGTGCTTTAGGTCCTGTCCGGCGGAACCGACCTCCAGGAGAAGCAAGCCGGTCTTTGTGTCGAGCCCTGTTACCTCCGCCTTCAAGGAGTGGGCAAAGCGCTTGGAAAAAAGAGTTATGTCGTGCTCGTGACTTACCAGGCGCTGGATCACGGTCGCGGTATGGTTGCCATTGGAATGTGACATAACTGCGTACTCGTTTTTTATACGCCGGTGTTGGTTTTCGGGTGCTTGCAGCCACCGGTTATGCTGCCTTGGCGATTTTTGTGAACATAACGTGAAGGTAGCCTGAAAAGCGCAGCCTGAACAGTGGTTCGTACGAAAAAAGTACGACCGTTCAGGGTGTCGTGGAGAGTCCGCCACCGTTATCCTGATTCTTGAAACAGGCCCAGCGGTGCAGTGTCACCACGTCGTCGGGCTTCTCGACGGCCGACCTGCCCGCCTCTATACTCCGCTCATCCGCAGGAGAGAGGGCCGCGGGCCCCGCCGAAGGCGCAACCTCCCATAAACGCTCAGGCACAGGTACTGCGGACACCATCCAACGCCGTCTGGAGAGAGGCTGCTCACGCAGCCCACCGAAGGGGCAAGCAGACCCGCTCTGTAAACTCTCAGGTATCAGGACAGGGGGAGAGGCCATGTAAACGCAGGAGTACTGTGTGCTGACCTCTGTCTATTTGATTGCCATCATCGCCGAAGCCATGTCCGGAGCCCTGGCCGCCGGACGCCGGAACATGGATCTGTTCGGGGTCGCCGTGATCGCCTTTCTCACCGCTCTGGGTGGCGGTACCGTTCGCGACATTCTGTTGGGCAACTTCCCGGTCACCTGGACCCAGCATCCCAGCTATATCTACATGACCCTCATCGGTGGCCTGGTTACCATTGCGATCGCCCGGTTCATGCGCCACTTGCGCCAGCTGTTTCTGGTTCTCGATGCCATCGGCCTGGTCGCTTTCACCATTATCGGCTGCAATGTCGCGCTGGAGCTGGGTTATGAGCCCATCGTGGTGGTCATGTCGGGGATCACCACCGGCATCTTCGGCGGGATTATCAGGGACATTATGTGCGGCCGGGTGCCCCAGGTGCTGCGCCGGGAAATCTACGCCTGCGTCTCTCTGGTCGTGGCCTTGCTGTACCTGTTCCTGCTGCGCCAGGGCGTGGGCGAGGGCGTGACGCAACTGGCCGCGTTCAGCGTCGGCCTGCTGCTGCGCATGGTGGCGATCCGCTGGCGTGTCTCGCTGCCGGTGTTCCGTTATTCTCAGGCGCGCTGGGGTTAGGCTCTGGATGGGTGGTTCGGGAAATGGGGAGATGGTGGGCCCACCAGGACTTGAACTGCACCGGTACCTATTTGATTTTACAGGAAAAATAGATGGATCTATCCATCCTGTACCCACAAACTTACCCATGGCAGCTTAGAGGCTAACTGGTAGACTTGTCCCTTCGCATCTGCGTTTGCTAGCTCGCACTGGGGTTAGGCATCACTCTGCCACCTAAGCTAGGCTGGTTCTCTATCTGCGGAAGCCCGCTTCTCGGCCATGCCTGGAGCGAGGCAGAGCGGTTGATTCGAAGCTAGGAGCCATTCGTAGAGATGCCCCATTTTGAATGGGGAGCTCGGCTAACGCTACAAACAAAAATAAATATCCATCAAAAAGGGGGGGTAGGCGTTGTTACTACCTATAAGTCAGGCGGCTAAAAGAATTGGAAAGACAAAAGATGAGATCATTAAATTTGCCCTTCAGGGCAAATTGGATCTCTATAAAGATGTAGTGAGGGGCAGCGTTTATTCTTTCGTTGAGGGCTGGGTGGGAAAAGAATGGACAGTATCCATCACCGATCTAATATACAGGCCGGTTCCACAAGAGAACATTGTGGCCCTGGTTGTTCCTCCAGACTCTCTAGACGATCTTCAGGAACTAGAGCTTGCGCATTGCAGTTTCTTTCGGCATGGATTGTTTAAAGTAAAAAATGGTAATGCGAAAAAAATAACGACGTTAAAAAGAAATTATGTGCCCGGAAAATTAGAGGAGCTGAGTGGTGAACGTTTAACAATCGACAGTTTAGACAAAATTTCAGAAGGAGGGGTTTGTCATAGGCCAGATTCTGGTGATGCTGAAAATGATTCGCTGATATTTATTAGATCAACGCTGAGTGATCGCGCATATAAAAAACATGCTTTGCCTAGTTCTGTGGGCCTCCGGTCATTTTTGTATGCATGGAATGTGTTGTCTAGCGCGGATCGTTCGTCTATCCAGATTGTTTCTTCAAGGGAATATCTGGAATTTGAAGACCCTCATAACAAGATGAGCTTGAGCTCATATATGAGATTTTCCATAAATCGAAAATATTATCTATTATCAGTTTCCTTTCCGCGTTGGCCTACTAGAAGTCAGGATATCATCTCAGCGATACATTCGAGCATAAGAAAGGACGACTGGTGGAGCGAGCCGTTGCGTATTAGTGAAGATGCTATCGCCTATCGGCCCGGCAACGGAGTTGTATATAAGCTTGGCATTTATAATGACGCGCCAGCCACCAGCGAGATTCAAAGAAAGAAAAAATTCTATATAGAAAAACCTGACAGCATCAAGATAACGAAATCCAGTTTGTTTGTCTATGAGCCTGACTTGAGTGCACTGAGGGTACATATCGAGAATAAAAGGCATGAAGACAATAAGAACCTTGCTGCCGTTGCTCCAGCTAGCCACCCCGACTATGAGCAGGCTAAAAGTGCTGCGCTGAAATGGATTTTGGATGTAACAGGCTGTGATCTGTCATGCATGGGCACCGAGTCTAAGGTTGTTGAGTATGCCTCCGTGGCTGTGCTGGCTTGGCTCGACACTGGCGTGGGGGAGACAATTGATCTGATTGAGACTAGAAAACTGTTAATGGGAATTGGGTTGGAGAACTGGCCAGCGCAAATGCTGGCTACCTATATATCGAATCATTACCGAGGTGTAGATAGCAACGGTGGTGGTAAAAATAAGGCTTGTAGAGAGAGCCGTCTAGAGAAGTCCTGGGAAAAAACCTCAGCAAAATATGTTCTTGAGGCATGGGGCCTGTTCTCATCGCCTTCCAAGAAGAATTCTGGTGATTGGGAGAAAAAGGTTTGGGCTCAGGAAGTTGAAATAAAGATGGATGAATGGAATTTGCCTGCCCAATCAAAGCCTGCAATGAAAAAAGTAATAGGGGCGGAGTCGTTCTTTAAATTATAGTTTTTATTTGGGAAAACAAAGGGTTAGGTTGGTTGGTGCCCACCAATTTGGGCCAAAATTTGGTCTTAGGCGTCGATTCGTTATGAGTTGCTTAGGCTGCAAATGCTCACGAAGAGCTGAAGCAACTAATGACGAGGTTGGAAATGCCAGATACTAATCCGTATCAAAAGCAGCGCTACGAAAGCACTGGATTCGTAGGCGAACAGATCCACCAAACCAGAGATTATCAGATTATCCGAAGGCCCGAGGTCGAGCGGCTGACAGGGCTATCCCGGTCCACCATCTATGCGAAGATGGACCCAGATTCTCTCTACTTTGACCCCGAATGGCCCAAAAAAGTAAGCCTTGGGCGAAGATCTGTGGGCTGGTATAGGCATGAGATCATCGAATGGGTTGAGTCCCGAACGACTTCTGCAGCACGGGAGGCTTGATCATGGCATATCCGATGACAGGCAAGATCAACGCTGCTGCATTTTGCCAATTTATCCCTCTCTTGGGTGAGGCCGTGCGGCAGGCTCACCAGAATTATCAGTCTCCTTCCCGGCTTTGCTTGTTGGGGGGGCTGGCAGCTATATCGTCAGCCATTCAGCCTCTAGCTGATGTCGTCATGCCTTATGGCGCTACTGTGCCGCTTAGCCTTTTCCTTTTGGGGATTGCCAAATCCGGGGAGCGTAAATCAGCAGTTGAGCATAGGTTCATGCAGCAGATCAGGGCCATCGAAGAAACCCTCGAAGCTGACCACAAAAATAGAATGGCTGATTATAATGTTCGACTTCATCAGTGGAAAGGGCATAGAAAGCGCCTCGAAAAGATACTGGCCAAGGAGGAGCTTGAGTATTCGGAGCGCAAACGTGTCAGCGAAGAATTAGTCGAGCATTGGAAAGAGGAGCCCGAAAAGCCTCAACGGGGTCGGATTATCTATGAAGACATCTCTCCCATAGCAATGTTGGCAGCACTGAATGAGGCGAAAGTAGGGGCTCTGGTTTCTAGCGAGGGGGGTATTGTCGTAGATGGAAAATCTTTTGATGGCGTGCCGTACTTCAATTCACTCTGGAGTGGTGAGTCCGTCAGGGTTTCTCGGATGGGAAAGCCTACCCTTCAAATCAATGACGCGCGGCTGATGATATCGGTCATGCTTCAACCAGACATCTTTGGCCCTCATACGGGTAAGAAGGGCGACAAAGTTCGAGGATCAGGCCATTGGGCTAGATATCTGGTGTTCAACCCAGAGTCGACTCAGGGAACGCGATTTTCCAAAAAGCAAGCCAATTCCTGGGAGCACATGGAGCGCTTTGATCATCGAATTTCCCAGATACTGGATAGGGCCAGAATGGCCAGGGTCGTTGGCAATCCAGAGCGAGAAAAAATCCTATTCTCGCCGGAAGCCGCCTCGCTCTGGTTTGATCTCGCTGACGAAATCGAAGATGGAATTCGGTCAGGTGGGAAGTATGAAAATGCCTCTGATCACGCCTCCAAGCTGGCAGAGAATATGGCACGGGTTGCTGCATTGCTCCACTATTTCGAAGGTTTCGAGGGGCAGATCTCTGCCAACACCCTTCGGGTGGCAGCGGATATCTGCAATGAGTGTTCTCAGGACTTTATCGGCCTGTTCGTTCCGGTGCCTGAAGAGATTTCGGATGCAGAAGAGCTAAGAAGTATGATGCGAAGGATGTGTAACGACGGTTATCGCATCGTTAAGAAGAACTATCTCCGGCAACGCTGCCCCAACAGCCTTAGGAGCGGAGGGCGGTTCTACAAGGCTTTAGATGTTCTCGCTAGGGAGGGTGCCATCAGGCCTATGCAGGACACTAGGAACATCGTTTACATCGATATGGCGCCAGGCCTGGCTTTACCTTGGGATTTCCCTCTTTGGTATTGCTGAAAGGGTGACCGCCATTCCCGGTCGGCGAACTGGGAATGGCGGTATGGCGCTCATTTCGGGTGCAGGTCACGGTCAGAGAGCCGTTGGCGTCCCTGTTTCAGCTCCCTGTATCCTGGCCCTCGCACAATCCGTAACGATCGTGTTTTTGTATTCTTTTTCACTCTTAGGCTTTGCCGTTCCTTTCCGAAGTAGGAAATCAGGGTGTCCAAGTTGTGTTGCTGGAGCGAATCACCCGGCCGGAACGCCCCTATAGCCAAGTGGTCCTCATGTATCCCCAGTCTGCTAGCGAGCTGGTGCCTGGCACTGGCGCTGTTCACGTTGAAGCCGCTGCCGTCCCCCTTCGTGACCACCTTGATCCAGTAGTTAAGGATGTATTTCCCTTTGAGCATATCCTTGTGTACCAGGTCGCCGTCATAGATGAAATAGCCGTGCCAATGGTATCCCTTCTCTGGCCCATATTCGATCTTCAGGACCGCTAGCACCAGCCCGCCGAAATGACGCTTATTGTGCCGCATGTTTCTCACCATTCGGTCTAGATCCGATGAGATACGGTCGGGGGTGACCGTGGGCCTGACTGATTGAAGATAGTTGCCGTCGACACGTATCAGGCGTGCTCGTCTGCATAAAGAGAGAGCGTCCTTCACAGCCGCGTCAATGGCTTCAACGCGCCTCTGTCTCCTGACCCTGAGGTTGCGTCTGTATCTCCGCATCTGGGGCGTGATAAGCCACTGCCTGATCTGTCGCAGGTACTTAAGGTAGTGCTCATGTACTGTCTTCCCATCTATGTTGGTGTGCAAAGGGAGCCCTGCCAGTGCGCCAACACCCATCCTCTCGTTTACTCCAAGTAGAACGTCAATATCGCGATCAATCTCATAGCCTGAAAAGTAGTCCCTGGTGAGCAACGCGCAGGACTCCACCAGCCGCGTCTTCTCGTTGCGGATGCGCTTTATCAACCCCTGGCCGGTTTCCTGGCGTCGGCTGATAACCAGTCGCTTCTTGTGGAGTAGTTCGTCAAGCAGTTTGGTAACGTCCCGCAGCGCCTCCGCCGAATGCGGTGGATTCACGAGGTAGGTGGTGTCCGCGTTGTCGTTTGGGTTGTAGACGTCCAGACCCTTGTCTCGGGTTAGATGGAAGTGGCTTAGAGCATCAAGTTGGCGCTGCGCTTCAGGCGATATGTGGTGCTGTTCGCACATACCTGTCTCCAGATTCCGATGGTTTGGTGAGATCGCTGGGTAGTCAGAACAGGCCATTGAGGAGGGGGGCTTTTACAGATAAGCGGGGTAGAGCAGCCATCATTTATATTAATCAAAGTTAAAGAATAGATAGGTCCTGGGTTTCGATGGGCCTGTGTGGTTCTGAGATCCCCATGAATGCTGGTTTCCCCTCTCTATACTATAGGGATCCGGTGTACGTTCTTACGCAGCGGGCTGAGCACTGGTAAAAGGCCTGACCTGCCGTCGGGCATGGGCCGATATTGGTGCGGTCAGATAAAGGGATAGAGTAAAATGCCGCTATTTCCGCTACACGTAGCGGAAATAGCAGGTTTTCTTAAAGAGATACCGTGGTTTTCCGGTTTCTTCGCTGATTGTCTGGCTGGCCCTGTGCCCCGATTATGGAGAGGCATCGAATGCGATTCATGCGTCTATCGGAAGTGATTGCTATAACCGGGCTTTGCCGGTCCTCTATTTACAATCGAATGGCGCTCGGCCAATTCCCAAGATCCGTTTCTTTGGGTGGGCGCGCTGTTGCCTGGGTGTCGGACGAGGTCGACCACTGGATGGCGGCCAGGATAGAGGAGCGGGATAGTCACAAAAGCAGTGACTAACCTGCCTTATCTGCGCCGATTCGCGACCTGTTCGTCCGTTCAGTCTTCACCCTCCACCGCCAACCGCCTAAGCTCTGCCCCGGACAGGACGTCATCTTGGGGGAAGTCGTGTTCGACATTATTGGAGATATCCACGGTCACGCCGGGCCGTTGAAGCGGCTGCTGGATCGGCTGGGCTATGTGGAGTCCGCCGGCGTGTGGCGCCACTCTTCCCGCCGCGCACTTTTCCTGGGCGATTACATCGACCGGGGGCCGGAGCAGGTGGAGGTGGTGCGCATCGTGCGCGCCATGGTGGATGCCGGCGAGGCGCTGGCGATCATGGGTAACCACGAATTCAATGCCGTGGCTTGGGCTACGCCTGACCCGCACCAGGCCGGCGCCTACCTGCGCCCGCATTCCGCCAAGAACCGACACCAACACAGGGCATTTCTTGACCAGGTGGAAGAGGACTCCCGCCTCCACCACGAGATGCTGGACTGGTTCCGAACCCTGCCGCTCTATCTGGACCTCCCGGAACTTCGTGCCGTCCATGCCTGCTGGCACCCGGAGCAGCTAGGGCAGCTCAGGCCCTATCTGGACCGTGGCGGTCGGTTGCGCGACGACGCCTGGGTCGCCGCTGCCACCAAAGGCGAGCCTCTGTTCGAGGCGGTGGAAACCGTTCTCAAAGGCCTAGAGGTGACATTGCCGGACGGCGCGCGGCTTTCCACGACAAGGACGGCCACCCACGCCGTGAGATCCGCACGCGTTGGTGGCAAGACTCGCCTGCCAGCTATCGAGAGCTGGCTCTGGTTCCCGAGGCCACCCTGGCCAGCGTCCCGGATACGCCCGTCGCCGATGGGCTGCTGCCTGGTTATGACGGCGAGAAGCCGGTTTTCATTGGTCATTATTGGTTGCGTGGCGAGCCGCGCCCGCTCACGGCGGACGTGGCTTGCCTTGATTACAGCGTCGCGGCCCGGCAAGGGGGCCGGTTGGCGGCGTATCGGTGGGATGGCCGCCAGCCGTTGAGCCCGGAGAGGTTCACCTGGGTGGAGGCCTGATAAACGCCGCCGGAGAGGCGGTAATGGAAGTTGATAACCATAAAAAGGAGAACGCAATGAAGGTGTTTAATGCACTCGGCAAAACGCTCTGGGCCGTGCCTTTGGTTTTGGGGCTGGCGGCCTGTGGTGGCGACAGTAGCGATTCGAACGGCATGCTGCCCGACACGAGCGACCCGGCGCCAGAGGGCTTTTACGCGGGGACCAGTGACCTTGGCGCGCAACTGATCGGCGTGGTGCTGGATAATGGTGATTACTACGTCCTTTACGGCGAGGACAGTGGCGGCATGTATCAGCTTCAAGGGGTTGTTCAAGGCCGGGGCACCGCGCGCGGCGACCGCTTCACTTCCTCAAACGCCCGAGACTTCAACTTCGTGGACGGCCAGGTCTATGAAGGCAGCCTGGATGCGACCTTTACGCGCAAGCAGAACCTTACCGGTGAAGTCGTGGAGGACGGAAGCGGGGACGAGGTCGGGTTCAGCTTGGCCTATGAAGACAGTTACGAGCAGACTCCGGACCTGACCGAGGATGCTGGCACCTATGAGGGTACGGCCCTGAACCCGGGCGGCCAGGGCGATGCCGAGGTTGATATCGATACTCAGGGCAACTTCTCAGGCGTGGACGAGTTCGGATGCACGTTCAACGGCACAGTGGCCGCCCGCGAAAGTGGGGACGTCTATAAACTGAACGTAACGTTTGACGGTGGTACCTGTACCTATGATGGAGAGACACTGCAGGGCATCGCGATTGCGCAGGATGGGGATCTGATTGCCGTGGCGCCCACTGCGGATCGGACCGGCGGTATCTTCTTTATCGGTCAGATCCCGCCCGTGATTTGATAGTTGACCGGCCCCGTTCAGCCGGGGCCGGCTACTTACTTTGCGCGGCTAAGTCTCAGGCCGCTTTGCCACGGCAAGCCAGTTTGCCCGCACGTACGAGTGAAGTTAGTTCACCTGCAGCCGAGCGAGCACTTCTTTCAGGTTGGGCTTCCAAGCGTTGTGCCCATTGATGAGATCGGAAAAATCGATGCTTCGGACCGAATCATACGAACAGGATGCGGGGCCGAGACCAGCGGGCTTCGATATGCGTACGTTCGCCCATTGATAGAGACCTCGAAGTATCTGGTCCTTGTTGGAGTAGCAGTTATAAATCCCATCTGAGACGGCAGACGCAGCCGAATCCCAGGATTCGACATCAGTTCGCCCAACCGCACCGCCCATGAGAATGGCTTTATCAACAAAGCGCTTCTCGGGATCTTTGGTGGCCAGGGCCCGCAGCGCAAAGAAAACCACGCGGGCACCCAGAGAGTGACCCATGAGAGTGAATGTCTGCCCTTCCGTGCGGCTTATGGCTTCGGCCAGCAAAGTACCGGCCTTTTGGGCGTTTAGCATCGCTGAGTGCCAAGGATTGCTGGCAATTTCACTCGCCGTGAGAGCATGGCCAACCAAGGACACGCTCTTGGCCGTTTGTTTTGACCCAAAGCCGGCTGCTTTGGCGGCCATAGACCTTGACATCCAGTACCCTCCAGTGCCTGAGAAGGTCTTGCCTAGTTTAAGCATTGTTTTGGATTCCCAGGACAAATACCAGAGCCCACTGTCCTCGGAATAACCTTCCAGACCTTCGCACCAGTCATGGCCGTCTTTATCTTCCTCCGTCATAAAGCCGTTTACGACGACTATCCGGTGGCCGCTGTCCTTTACGGGAGCCCGTCGATAAAAGAAGCCGTAGTCCGGGATGTCCTTAAGGTAGGAATTGGCGATGCCGAAACCGGCACGTCCTCCCAGCCCTGCCCCGGTGGCTGTGATAATACTAAATCCCGCAGGTCCGATGGCGGACAACGAGGCGCTGGTGAGCGCTGCCCCACTCAGGCTTGAAATTGCCGTTCCCGTACTGGCGGCACCTAGAATGCCGGCGGATCCCAAAGCCGCTGCTATACCGGGAGCCACGAAGGCAGCGCCGGTGCCGACAGCCGCCATGCCACCGAAGATGATGCTGGCGTTCTTGGCGAGTCCGTAGAGGTTGCGCGATTTGGGCTCCATCAATCGCCTGAACTCACCGAGCTCTCTGATTTTATCGTGGGCGCGCTCGAAGTTCGGTATGCTGCCGTCATGTTCTGCGCAAAGCTCGTGGTTCCAGTTATCTTTAAGGAGCTTAGCGATCCTGCTTTTTTTGTTCTCGGATGGCTCTGAATCCTCTGTCTTTGAGACAGCTTTGGCCATGTTCTTACAGTACCGGCACCGTATTGTATTCAGCTCACAGTTTTGACAGACGTATATAGACCGGCCCACGGTGGGTTTAACGCTAAAAACATGATCGCCATGTGTGCCGCACCAAGAACACCATGAGGTGAGGGTCTTGGCCGGTTCCTCTGTGATCTTGTCACGAATACCATCATAGACTCCTTCTACGGTGTTCCTACCGATCTCATAGGCGCCTTCCGCGCGGTCCTTTGCTTCATCGTAGACTTGGCCAGCGGCCCGTTGGGCAGCAGTTAGGCCTTTTTTGGCTTTATCGAGCACGATTTATCCCCCTGTGGAGTACTCACTGATTATTATTGGCTTCTTTTGAAGGCCGAAAAATATAGCTCTGGTGTCCACCGTTATCAAATGCGAGGTCAGTACGTAGCGTTGAAGGCCTCATGCCAGCGGCATGAGGCCTGTCGTTGCTAGCGTAGGTTAAGGGTGTAGCGGCTACTGAAGGAGTCGCCGGTTTCATTCACCAGGAAGGCGAACTCGACCTGCACGGACGCATCAACGTGCTCCACCAGCAGACTGAACGACAACGTCTCATCGGCCTCGATGGTTTGCCCGCTGCTGATTCCAGAGAAGCGAGCGTTCAGGCCGGCCGGTAGAGGCCCGCCGTCGACTCTTGTCACCTGGACATTCCTGAGGCTATAGCTCTGGCCCTGGGCTTCCAGCCGGAACCGGGCCAGCTCGATGGTGCCGCAGGTGCCGGTACAGGTCCGGTTGATGGAGCTGTTACTGGTGTAAGGCAGGCCCACGTTTCTCCAGGAGGGAGGATTGAACACATCGCCTTCGTCGTATTGCTCCATGGCCAAAGCCGGTTCCAGAGCGGTGATGCGAACAGTGTCTTCCTCGCTGTTGGCCTCCCCGTCATTCACGGTCAGCTTGGCCACGTAATCCCCGGCCACATCGGGTGTGAAGGAGGGGCGCGCCGTGGCGGCATCGCGTAATGACACCCCGCTGCCGGCGGGCAGGCTGGTCAGCGACCAGGCGTAGGTCAGGGTGTCGCCATCGGCGTCGGAGCTGCCGCTGCCATCGAGCTCAACGCGGTTGCCGGTGTAGACCGTGGCATCCGCCCCCGCATCGGCAACCGGAACGCTATTGGCGGTTTCCGAGGTCACCTGGACCCGGTCAGTGCCTTCCAGCTCACCGTCGTCGACCACCAACTCCAGCACGTACGTACCGTCCAGATCCGGGGTGAACGCAGGTGTGGCAGATGCCCCATCGACCAGTGTCGTGGCGCTCCCGGAAGGCCGGGAGACAAAGCTCCACTGGTACACCAAGGTGTCGCCGTCCGCATCGCTGCTGTTTGACCCGTCCAGAGTGACAAGCGTGCCGGTCATGGCATTCTGGTCACGGCCGGCATCGGCCACTGGCGCGGCGTTGGCTTCCGCAGCGGTCACGGTGATGCGGTCCTCCGCACTGTCCTTCTCGCCATCGTTGACGACCAATGCTACGAGGTAGCTGCCAGCGACATCAGCGGTGAAGGTTGGGGCCACGGCGTCGGTGTCGGAGAGGGCGGCCGCGCTGCCACCCGGCGTGGATACGAAGCGCCAGGTATAGGTGAGGGTGTCGCCGTCCGCGTCGCTGCTGGCGCTGCCATCCAGGGTAACGGTTGTCCCCTCTACCACCGCCTGATCGGCGCCGGCATCAGCCACCGGCTTCACGTTAGCGCGGGTGGCCGTGATGGTCGCTGTCTGCGCTGTGCTATCGAGCTCCCCATCGCTGACGACCAGTTCCAGCACGAAAGTGCCGGGCTGATCCGCAACAAACTCCGGGGACGCGCTGCTGGGATCGCTTAAGGACGCGGAGCTGCCGTCGGGCCGGCTGACGAAGCGCCATTGATAAGACAGCTCGTCACCGTTCGCATCGGAGCTGGCGGACCCGTCCAGTCGCACGGTCTCACCTTCCACCACCTCCTGGTCGTCGCCGGGGTCGGCGATGGGGGCAGCGTTCCGCTCGGTGGCAGTGACGGTAACCCGGACTGCTTCGCTCTCATCCTCGCCATCGCTGACCACCAGGCTGATCACGTAGCTGCCGGACAGGTCCGCCTCGAAGGACGGCGCCATGGTATCCGCGTCATCCAGGGACGCCAGGCTGCCATCGGGAGTGGACACAAGCTGCCACTGATAGGTCAGCCGGTCACCATCCGCATCCCGGCTGTCCTGACCGTCCAGCGTAACCCGATCGCCTGCAACAACGGCTTGATCGGCACCGGCATCAGCGACGGGCACCGAGTTAGCTTCCGCAGCGGTAACGGTCACGTTATCGGGGGTGCCGTCGGCTTCTCCGTCGTTGACGATAAGTTCAATTACGTAGTCACCGGCGTCGTCGGCCTGGAAGCTGGGCCGAGCGGTCTCGGTATCACCCAGCGTGGCGGCGCTGCCACCAGGGCGTGACACGAAACGCCAGCGATAGCTGAGGGCGTCGCCGTCCGCGTCGCTACTATTGCTGCCATCCAGGGTGACGGTGTCGCCTTCGACGACGTTTTGATCCGATCCCGCGTCCGCGACCGGAGCGCTATTGGCAGTGGCGGCCATAATGGCGACTTCATCCGCGTCGCTATCGACCAGGCCGTCGTTGACCACCAGGACAACGCGATACTCGCCGTCCTGATCTGGCGTGAAGGAGGGCTGGACGGTGTCCGCTCCCTGCAGGTCTGCGGTGCTGTTCGCGGGACGTTGGGTGAAGGACCACTGGTAGGTCAGGGTATCGCCATCTGCGTCGCTGCTGTTGCGGCCGTCGAGCTGGACGGCATCACCGGTTGCGACGTTCTGATCCGTACCGGCATCCGCGACCGGCGCGCTGTTCTGGACCGCAGCCACCACCTCAACCGAGGCGGCTTCGCTGTCGGTCTGGCCATCGTTGACGACCAGGGTGACGACATAGCGGCCCGCCGCATCCGCTGGGAACCGGGGTTTGGGAGTACTTACTTCCATCAGCGTGGCGGCGCTGCTTTCCGGTAGGCTCGTCATCTCCCAGTGGTAGCTGAGAGTATCGCCGTCGGGGTCCCGGCTGGCACTGCCATCCAGCGTGACGGTGTCGCCGACTTTGACGTTCTGATCGGCCCCGACCTGAGCAACCGGGGCGTTGTTTGAGGTGCCGGAACCGCCGTCTGACGCCGGAGCGCTCGAATCCGAGCCCCCGCCACCGCAACCGCTCAAAATCAGGCCCGTAAGCAGGCCGTAACCGATCCGTCGAATCATTGTTTTTGCTCCCTGTTTTATTGCGTTTCGGGTTTCAGTTATGCGCCGGCCGGGCTCAGCCCGGGCGCACGAACCCATGCCGGGAGTCCCCGGTTGGGTTAGGAGTGCTCTCGGATGCTCTGATATGAGCGGCGGGTCACAATCCCCAAACTCTAAAAGTATGGATTTACCACACATTAAGAGTCAAGATAAGCTGTACGACAGAGGTTCGGGCGTGCCGTACGTTGTGAGGGCTGATCGATACCGAGGCCCCGCTCATGTCAGGTTTCCAGGAACGTCTCAAGTCCGCTCGACAGCGGTTGGGTTTGACCCAGGAAACGCTGGCCGAGGAACTTAATGTCACTAAAGCGTCCGTCTCCGCATGGGAGAACGGCCGCGAGAAGCCTGGCTTTCGGTTGCTGCCGAAGCTCAGGGTTGTTCTTGATGTCTCTTTGGACGATTTGATCTGCGGCCTGGACGCCGATCGAGATTTGCCGGCCGATCAGCCGTTGGTCGCCCGCAACGAAGGTGAAACCGATCTGCTAAAGGCCTATCGCAAACTTCCCGCTAAGCGACGCAAGGCTTGGCTCGAGCTGCTTGGGAAGGGCTGACATCACTTATCAGCTCCATCGCCAGGTTCAGCCCGCGCCTCGAAAAAGCGATCCACCAAATAGCGGATCACCGCATCGGCCTCTCTCTCGTCCGGCAGCTCACCGTTGTTAAGAATTAAGTGGTAACCCAGCAGTTCGCCAAACTGTGTCACCACTTCCTCTTCGAAAGGCCGGTCCGGCCAAGCCACGTCCCGCAAGCGATCGCGACTGAGCAACCAAAGCCGATCCAAATAACCGCAACTTTGGGTAACGAGCTCAGCTCGGCTCTCCTTCCAGCGTAGAAGCACATGCTCACGTCGCTCTGGATTGCGCGAGGAGACCATGAGCCCCTCGTAGAGGAAAGCACCCCAGACCGCCGCCAGTGGGCGCGGTACGTGCTCCTCCTGCAAATCCACGGTATCGCCGGCCTGTTCCGTGGTATGGGGTCGATTCAATTCCTTTGTCATTGCTTTCCTAACGCTGGTTATCCGTTTCGCAGGGGGCGCGGGCCAATTGGGTTCGCCGCAGTGGGGGTGTGATCTAGGCTTAGTTTCATAAAGCATCGCTCTTTGCCTTCTACTGTTCATTACGTTTTGGTGTAATTGCCGTCCGCTGATCGTTGTTGGCGGGGCGGCATCGTTCGACCGCGATACCCCGAGTATGGATAGCGGGGCGACAGTATCTGTCGCAGCGGTCGAGATACTAAAAACATGGGAATTCTGGGGATTTGTTGTATGTCGGCTAGCGCCTCTATCAGTAATAAAACCTTCCGGATGCTGGCTTTGCTGCATGCGCTGCCCCGAGCACCGAGGAAGGCCACCAGCGCGGAGCTTCAAGCAAAACTGGCGAACGATGGCCACGAAATCAGCAAGCGCTCGGTGGAGCGTTACCTCGAAGAACTGAGCGCGTCCCACGAGTTCGGGGCCATGCTGCGGTGTGATGACGCTTCGCAGCCCTATGGCTGGTCAATCCACAGCGAACGCAACCTCTCTATCCCCGGCATGGACGCACAGATGGCGGCCACCTGGGACCTGGTGCACCGCTATCTGAAGCCCCTAATGGCGAAGGACGCGCTGGATAAGCTCGATCCGGTCTTTCGCGAAGCCAGAAGCTGGTTCGAGAAGCACCGGCCCATTGGCAAACGGTACTGGTCGGACAAAGTGGCCTATGTGCCCCGTGGCTTTGCGTTGCAGCCGGCCAGGGTGGCGCCGGGTATCGCGGATCAGGTCTATGACGCCCTCCACCGGAACCGGCAGATGGACATTTGGTACAAGGACAACTCCGAGCCCCAACGCGTCCACCCATACGCGCTGGTCGATCGCGGCGCGGTACGCTATCTGGTGGTGAGATTCTGGCAGTACGAGGACTACCGGCACCTGGCGCTGCAACGGCTCCGGAAAGTCAGGGTGCTCGACGATGAGGTCGACAGAGCTGCGGATTTCGATCTGGATCGTTATCTCCGGGATAGCCAGATGAATCTGCCGTACGGGGAGACCATTGAAGTCGTACTGAACTTCAAGGGTCGGGCCGGCGATCACCTCTACGAGACACCGATTAATGCCAGCCAAAGCTTGCAGAAGCTCGACGACGGCACTCTTCTTAAGGCGCACCTTGAACACACGCAGGAGCTGGTGTGGTGGATCCTGGGCTTTGGCGCCAGCGTAGAAGTGGTCGAGCCGCAGGGCCTTCGGGAAGAAGTCGCTGACGAGGTTCTGCGCGCGCGGAAGCTGTATAAAAAGTAGCCGTCCGAGCGGAGCAGCCGACGCGAGGACTTCCCGGACGAAAAGATATGTTTGTAATGTATTAAATATAGATATATTGTAAATGTATCTTAACTGCTCGGGAAGCATTCCAATGTTTGACGAATTGTTGTTCAAGGTCGATGGCATCTTTACGGCGGAAGACCTGGTAAACGCGGTTGATGCGGGCTTTCAACACATGGAGGAGGCCGGCTACTTCACTAAAAGCGTGCCGTCGAGAGATCAACTTCTGGCTGCTCACTCGTACGCCTTCGGCGGCGAGCTCCCGCCTCAAGGTGATGACACACCTTCGCTTTTCCCTGGGTGGCACATGGATGACTGGCTGAGCGATGCGCTCAAGTTTGTCGGTGTCCTCGAGCCCCTGATCGAGCTCAGCGGCGGACCTGGTGAGCACCAGTCCCTCCTTCTGCAGACCATCTGCGGCCTTTACGCTCGGGCCAAGCTGGATTGCTGGCTCGCCGGCAATCCGCTGGAACTGCCAGACCATCAGCGAGGGGCCATCTTTCCACTGCCTGGATTCAACCTGGATTTGGATGAGATGAACTCGCTATCAGTGCTCGGCCTACCGGAAGAGGATCTTTCGATCCGGGAGGTGGCGCTGTTGGCGGGGCTTAGTGAAATCACCGTGAGAAACGCCGCTTCTCCTTCCCGTGGAGAAGAGTTGACGCTCCGTCGCACAAGTTATCGGGGGCGCGTTGGTAGCCGTTCAAGAAGCATGAATCGCTCGGTGGCATCACCAAGGGATGCGTTGACCTACCTGCTAAAGCAGAAACGTTTTACGTCTACCCACTCGTCCAAAAAACCATGATCAGGTCTTAAAGGGGTTAGTATTGAAGAAGTTGCTGCGATCCGTCGAGGGTGCAAACTGTTCAGGCAAGAAGTGCCACCCCGTTTCACTTCGAGACGGGCGCTATGTGATCTATGCCGGACCGACCACCCGCGACACGGTAAAGGTGACAGAAAACGAGCTGATAGAGATGCTGGAAGCCGGGCTTTTGCATGACAAAGGCACCATCCGCATGGCGCAGGCGGACGGTAGTCCAGCTTATGCACCCGGTGCGTTGAGGCCTTTGCGTGTTAACGGAGTGAGATTTCCAGCGATCTGAGTAGATTTTGCTTAGATGTTCACCTTTAAACAGGTGGGCGCGTTTTGTGTCCATCCTTTTTTCCTTCACCATGACTCCAGCGCCGCACTTCGCTGGACTACGGCTAAGCTTGCTATAGAAAGGTTATCAATAACTTCGGCAAAATTACCTACACCACTGCTTCCCGAAACTTGGCCAGGGCCCCACTAAGCTCCTAACCTGCTCCTAGAAACGGGGCTTTCCAAGGAGCCAGTCCAGCTATCGCCAAGATTAAGCCCACTAAGTCTGAAATCGGCGCGGTGAAATCCAGACGCAGCCCGTCGAGCTCCGTGGCCTCTTCGCCCCGGATACCGTTGCGAGAGTCACACCTTCCGGTTGCGAAATTCTGAAGGTCCAGTACCGGAAGAACTCCGAGTGGGCGGTATATGGTATGGAGTGAGTGAAAGATGATCCTTAGACGGGCACTATTTACCAATTATCCAGTTTGAAAGTAAGCGTCCGGCAAACCCATCTTGAGTCGATGATGGCGGTCTTCACGATAGTGTCCACTTAATTCCTAGTGGACACTTACCATGGACCCTTTAAGCGTACCTCAGCCCCAACCTCAGCCCCGACGTCGCCGCCACTTCTCCCGTGAGTTCAAGACCCATATCGTGGCCGCCTGTCAGGAGCCCGGCGTGTCCGTTTCCCGCATCGCCCTGGACAACCAACTCAATGCTAACCTGCTCCGCCGCTGGATCCGTGAAGCCGAGCAAGCCGACCAGGCAACAGCGTCACCTGGGTTTATGCCTTTGTCCCTGCCGGCCGCGTCGAGTCCGGGCGAGCGCTCCCGAACCAACGGTCAGGATAGCCGCATCCGTATCGAAGTGCCTCGCGCGGGTGGGCCTGTTGTGGTGGAGTGGCCCGCCGAACAGGCCCATCAGTGCCTGGCCCTGTTGCGCGAGTTGCTGCGATGATCCGCATCGACGAGATCTGGCTGGCCACCGAGCCGCTGGACATGCGCGCCGGGCCGGACAAGGCCCTCGCCCGGGTGATCCAGGTGTTCGGTGCGGCGAAGCCGCACCAGGCTTACCTGTTCGCCAACCGCCGGGGCAACCGCATGAAGGTGCTGATCCACGATGGCTTCGGCATCTGGCTGTGCGCCCGCCGGCTCCATCGGGGCAAGTTCCACTGGGGGGACGCTTGGCGCGGTGACCAGTTACGCCTGACCGACGAGCAGCTCGACGCCCTGGTGCAGGGCCTGCCCTGGCAGCGCCTGGGCAACGACGCCGTGATCTCGGTGCTGTAACCACACCCCGTTCCTGTTGGCTATACGCCCAACATCCAATCGCCGATCGGGCGCGGGCTTGGCATACTGTTCGCCATGACTTCGCGCCCCGACCTCAATGCCTTCTCCGCCGATCAACTCCGTGCTCTGGCCACGGAACTGTTCGATCACTTGGAGAGTAAGGACCGGGCCCTCACCCAGCAAGATACCGCCATCCGCCACCGCGACGCGGTGATCGAGAAACAAAACCACGAGTTGGCGCTGCTCAAGCGCCACAAGTTCGCCCGCCGCAGCGAGCAGTTCAAAGGCGTGCAAGGGCAACTGCTGGAAGAACTGATCGACGCCGACCTGGCTGCCATGGAAACGGAGCTGAGCGAGCGCCTGCCCGCCGAGGCGCCCACCGCTGCACCCAAGCAACAGCCCAAGCGCGCGCCACTGCCGCCACAACTGCCCCGCACCCTGATCCACCACGAACCCGAGAACACGCAATGCCGTTGTGGCTGTGCGCTCAAACGCATCGGCGAGGACGTCAGCGAGAAGCTGGACTATGTGCCCGGCGAGTTCACGGTGGAGCGCCACATCCGTGGCAAGTGGGCCTGCGAGCAGTGCGAGACGCTGATCCAGGCGCCGGTGCCGGCACAAGTGATCGACAAAGGCATCCCCACTGCCGGGCTGTTGGCCCAGGTGCTGGTGGCCAAGTACGCCGACCATCTGCCCCTGTACCGCCAGGAACGCATCTTCGGCCGGGCGGGGCTGACGATCCCACGCTCCACCCTGGCCGAGTGGGTGGGCACCTGCGGTGTACGGTTGCAGCCTCTGGTGGATGCCCTGCGCGCCACACTGCTGGCCCAGCCGGTGCTGCACGCCGACGAGACCCCGGTGGCCATGCTGGCCCCCGGCAAGAAGAAAACCCACCGGGCCTATGTGTGGGCTTACTGCAGTACGCCGTTCGCCGACCTGAAGGCCACGGTCTACGACTTCGCCCCGGGTCGGGCGGGCGAACACGCCCGCGCCTTCCTGGGCGACTGGCGGGGCAAGCTGGTCTGTGACGACTACGCCGGCTACAAGGCGGGCTTCGGCGAGGGCATTACCGAGATCGGCTGCCTGGCGCATGCCCGTCGCAAGTTCCACGACCTGCACGTGGCCAATAAGAGTGAACTGGCCGCCCAGGCGTTGGAGTCCATCGGCGCGCTGTACGGCATCGAGCGGGACCTCAAGGACCTGTCCGATCAAGACCGACAGCGGTTAAGACACGAACAAGCCCGGCCCATCGCTGACGCACTGCACCGATGGATGATCGCGCAGCGGCAGAAAGTCCCGGACGGGTCGGGCACGGCGAAAGCGTTGGGCTACAGCCTGAAACGCTGGGCGGCGCTGACGCGCTACCTGGACGACGGCGCGGTGCCGATCGACAACAACCGGGTGGAAAATCAGATCCGGCCCTGGGCGCTGGGACGCAACAACTGGCTGTTCGCGGGCTCACTGCGCAGCGGCCAGCGTGCCGCCGCCGTGATGAGTCTGATCCAATCGGCGAAGCTGAACGGTCACGATCCCTACGTCTATCTGAAGGATGTGCTGGCTCGCCTGCCGACGCAGAAGAACAGCGCCATCGGCGAACTCCTGCCGCACAACTGGAAACCGACCATCACTGACAAGGTGTGATGGCCGGACGCTTACGTTTGAAAAACTCACATCTCTATCCAAAGATGGTCAATTCTAATTTCCTTCAACCCTAGTCCACGCATATGAGTAGACCGAAATAAAGCTGTTTTAGATACAGAGTCTTGACTAGTCATAATGAGCTTATCTTCGAGTGACCAGTCACCTTCCAAGGACATTTCTAATTCGTCAATCCATCGATCAAGTTGCTTAGCCCAAGTCCGGATATCTTTTTCCTGTATATATGCAACCATCACGGCTCTAACATGCGCTGGGGCATGGTGGCCAACTTTAAATCGATGGATGCCTCCAGTGCTGCTAAAGCTACTGTAAATATATTCTCTTCGATCACGTTTGCTTCCAGGAGGAGTTGGCAATCGTTTGCATTCGATCGGTAAGAGTGTTTGATATTTCGTGTACTGTCGCCCTTCGATCCAAATCACAGCCCCGCTTGGTGCCACGGCAAGGTCTATTTCGCGACCGGCGCCGACTTCATCGGGTTCTTCTCGTTTGAACTGAAGAAAATCCCAGCCGGGAGTGTGTCGACTCACACTTGCAAGGTGCGAGCAAAGCTGCGAGGTCAGACCATTCTCGTTGCTATGACTTGGTCTCATGGGATCATCACGCCAAGCAGGCAACTCAGCTCCAATAAACTCGATCAAAGAGTCGAACCATTCACCTTTAAGATGGACTTCGGGATCGAGAACCCCTGAATATGGTTGAATTTCAGCTTCATCCGCAAGCAAGTCAAAACCCCTGTTCACGAAGGTCTGCGAGAACGTCATCGGCGTCACGAAGCGCAATTGAACGCATCCAGAAGCGATGACGATCTGGCTTTAGAAGAAACAGAAAGTTCTTGTCGTATAATCGAGTAATGCGCGTAACGGTGAGGCTGGATCCTCGTCGCTGATAAAGAAGAGCATCCAGGCGATCACGCAGCTCGCCGGCGCCTGACCAATCCACCGTTCCATCACCAAATGCGTATGCTTTGCAAATGGCGCCTGGCCATTGCTCTGAAGGAAGTGCCTGAAGTTGGCCTTCTCCATAGACTCCATTGATTTGCGAAACAAGAACGCGATCAAACGCTTCAAGGGCGTCTGTCGAAACTTTCTGCATCGCAGGAGAGCTGGTGCCGAGTCTGATGAAATCACGCTGGAACGATACGATATCTTCCGCAATAATTTTCTCATTGGCACTTAAGTCTAGATCCCTTTCTTCTGGATAGGGGATGGAAAAAATATCAGCATTAAATATAGAGGTGGCTCGTTGCGTAAAGAGGCGAGAACTTATTCCGGCAACATAGGCGCGTAATGCAACTGACTCCTTTTTAAGCCAGTCGGCGATCTGCGAAAGCTCCTCGGGGTCGTCAGGGGCGGAAAAGCCAACGATTTCGTTCTTGTAAGTCAAATAACCGTCTTTCCATACATCAAAATAAAGATCTTCGTGCTCCTTAATGAGAAGAAGAGGAGCGACAAAGCGATTGGCTGACTTAGGGTCTTTGACTGGATCGTCTGGAACGTCGATTATAAGGGAGCGATCAATGCCTTTAGCCCCCAGCGCTGGAGTGGGCAGCAACGGCTTACCAATCAAATGCTGAGTATTGTCGGAACTGTTTTTTTGCCCACCAAAATATCCTTCGCCAAAATCCCAGCCTCTCTCGGTGGCAAACTCTTTTAGCGTTTTATAGCCGCGCAAACGGGTAATCATTTCATGGACGCGATTACCTCCTAGTAGGTTCGCTCGCCAAATATCCTGCGAGCAGGTTGCATCTGCGTTGCGTAGCCAGTGCAGATCGTAATAGTCTATATCGAAGCCCTGCTCAGCGGTGGCACGTCCATTTCGTCGAAAGACCGCATGTAGAACGCGGCCGTCTGGCTTAGAACTTGTTGCCTCGGCAATGACAATAATGATCTTGGGGTCTGCACCCCCTTTTTTGAAAAGTCCCCGAACTGATACAAAGTCTAAAATCTCACGGGTCTTCCAGCGACTTAAAAAAGATCGGCGGAACGAGAGCGAATGCTGGTTGTAGAGAAAGCCTGCTGGTTCGACCATTGCCAGCACGCCATTTTCTTCCAACATCTCCATTGCTTCATGGAGAAAGAGGTATGCCAATTGCTTGTCCGCGAGAGAATCATGTTTTTTCTTATAAGAATCGTAGCAACGTCGAGCACCCTCTGTTGTGAGAGACGACGCAAACGGTGGGTTTCCAACAATGACTGAAATTGGTGATTTTACCAACTCCATTTGCTTCGCATCGAAAAAACAACTGTGGTGAAGAGTGACGTCGGCGAGCGGCGGGAATAGTTTAACGCTGGAGCGAATTTCTTCCGGCTGTAGCGCGTCACAAAGGCTGAGGCAGAGGCTAAACGCAGCAAGCTCAATGGCGCCGTCTTCAACATCAATGCCATGAACTCGCTCCAACAGTGAGCGCAAGTCATTTATGCTTGGACGAACCCAGTCGTTGCGCCAACGCCAGTGCAGAACTAGTCGCTTGTAGGCCTCGACAAGAAAGACGCCAGACCCGCACGCTGGATCGAGGATCACACCTTCTCCAGCTGTTAGCTCGTCAAGCTTATCCCAACTCAACGTTTCTTCCAGCATAAGCCGAACTAAGGCCGGTGGTGTATAGATAGAACTTGATGCGTCTTTTACGAACAGTTGGTAGATATTGCTGATCAGCTCTATGGGCAGATCACGAAATGAATACAGACGCCAAAGACTCATCTGGCCATTTCCGTCTTCATATCCCTCGACCAGCCGGGCGTAGTTTACAAGCTCAGTATTGTTTACCAGTGACAAGTGTTCTTCTTTTGTGAGGCGAAATACATGGCCATTAAACCGTTCTTCCAGCGCTATAAGAAGTCTGGACAGCGCTTGGCCATCACCTAGGACCTCAAAAAAGCGTTTAGTTCCTCGACGTACCTTTTCAAAGTCAGAAGGCAGAAGAACTGAGCGCTCTTCAAGGTAGGCAATGAGCAACGAGAGAATAAGAAGCTTTCGGCTTAGCTGAGGTGCAAGTAGCTTCCTTTCCGATAGACTTGCTGCTAATGCTCTGACAGCCTCAACCAGGGTACGATGCGCGGCCTTCTGTGCGGAAAGCATGAGCTTACAGACTTCTGGGTCATCCCAGATTGTTCCGTTTCGTATTCTGTTGGCGTCCCACCATGCGTCCTCAGCGGCTATCTGTGCACCTATGGCAAGGGTGCGCACCGGCTCGCAAATCTGAGTACCATCTTTGCCAACGAAATCCGGTGCGTGGGCGCAACGAAAGAGTTGAACAGAGCCAGGTAGTACTCGGTAAACGAGAGGGATGGCACCCCAGCTCCATAGGCGTTTATGCAGTTCGGCAAAGCGGGGATCATCTGGGTCATCACCAGAGTCGAATATAAAAGCTTGGGCAACAGGCGCCCTACCATGGCGGGAAGCCTCAAAAAAAACTGCACGCGCGCCATAGGAGCGCGCCTTTTCCATAATAGAAACTTCTTCCGGAGGCCTTCCTCTGTAATCGTAATTGCTGACGGTGACCAGTCCGTCAATATGGGATACGCGCCGGCCATCACGAGCCGGGAGCAACCAATCGACTGACGCTTGTGAGGCGCAGGGTTCGTCAAGTGTCATTTTGGGCACCGTTGAACTGAGATCGCCTGATTTTTGCAGACAGGGCCTTATTCATTAGCCTGGCCATTGTTCTGTTTTTTTTGTGACAGAAAAAAACCTTCTTTAAGAAGATCTGTCATGCTAATCCCTTGAGCGACCGCAAATCCTTTGAACTGTTTCTTGAATTCTGGGCTGACTTTGAAATTGAGCGATGCTCCTTTCTCAGCTTCTGCTACAGATTCACCGCTCTGTGCGGATGTCTTGCTGCTAGTCATTGGGCGATCTCCACTCAGTGCCTGGCCCTCATGCAAAAGAAAGGCAGGGCGATTCTGCCATATTTCTGGCTTTCAAGAAAGACAGAAAACCAGAAAGGCAGAAGGTATGGTGGCCCGTCCACCTTTGCCGCGAAGTGTTACACCCTTACCTTTAAAAGGCATGCCGCCATTGCAATCGACCGAACCAACAATGGCTCCGCTCGTTATTGGTGGAGTGTGCATCCCGGATCACAGCCCGCGCCCGACTGCGTCTCGCCTCTCTTGGGCTGCCATCCGTGACGCATTTGCCGAGCCTGCGAACTCTGCTTGCGTGTGACTGGCACATTGAGCCGGTTGCTGGCCGTCAAGCTAGAGGAAGAAGTGGTTACGGTGGTGGCCGGGGAGGGCGAGCACGGGGCGCGGGCGGCACCTCTCCTACGATGCCGGTTGTTATACGTTTAGTGGCAGTAAGTCGCCCCGGGGAACCGCTGAGCGCCTTCTATGGCGCCGCTATCAGCCATTTTTTCTATCAGCAAGTGATCCCGAAACGCCTTTTAACGAGGTGGGTGTTGGTTTCTAATCTGCTTCTAAGCCATACAAATCTAGTAGGCGTTGGTTGTCTTCAAGCCAACGATTGAAGCGAATTTTCAGGTCGTCAAGATTCGGGTAGTCGACGCCTATCCAGTCGCATCTCTGATGGATAGCGCGCTCGTACGCCCCCCATATTCCGTACCGTCGCATGGAGAAACTTTTCTTCCGGCCCTGCTGCGCGGTCACCGTGATGTTCCAGTCTTGGGATTTGCCTCTTTGTACCGGCCGGATTCCGACCAGACCGAATGGATTGGCCTCCGTTTTCTCGGTGAACAGCTTCAGAGGGCGCTGGTCGCCCATGGCGGCTTTGACTTCTGGAAGCGTAAGTTGCTCGTCCCGCCAGGCTTTCGCGGCTGCAAAAGCTGGATCTTTCCCGCCATGCTTCCGGTCTCTAAAATCTTTCCTTCTGAGCTTTCGCTTGCCTTCCGAGTCCAGGTGCGGGATGACACAGAACCAGAGTGCGGGGCTGTGCAATCTATAAAGGTATAAGAACGGGTGAATGTGGGGAGGGCGTTTAACTAGCCTGTCCATAGCTCTAACTTCCGTTGGATCGGTATGTTGTTCTTTTTCATGGGGGATTTGCCGCGCATCGCCTCTATCGAGATAGAGGTGGCCTCTCGGGCCGGCCATGGTGGCGAAAAGCTATCAGACGATTAGAAAATGATCTAATGGGGATTGAGAAATAAACAGACCGAAAGGTCATGTTTATGCAGTACTTAGAAGGGCGAATTAATCCGCCATGGTGACCCAGCGTTGAATGTCCTGCAGGTTCTGAACGACGATCTGCTGCGCCTGCGGCGAACGCTGTTCCGCCGGCAGATCCACGCGGAGTTGTTGCAACAGATAACTGACCAGGGCGCCCCGAGTCTCAATCTTCAGTTGCTGGCGGGCCATGCCGTAGTCCCTGGCGATCAACGCGCGCTGAGCGTCGTTGAGGCGCGGATCCGGCGTCAGGCGCACGTCTACCCGGGCACACCAGGCTGCATCGTCCTCGACGCCGTGGTCTGCCGGCAGAACCAGCTCCGGACGGTCACTGATGCGGCTGAGCACGAAGTCCCTGAAGTCCCCGTTCTTCTCGCACCAGGCCCGCACATGCCAGCGGAAGCCGGTGTGCACCACGGTGTGCGGCTGGATCACCCGGAACTCGGGCTCAGGGTTCGCCAGCGAGGCGTACTCAATCTCCACTCGCTTCTTTTCCCGACAGGCCTGCAGTACCGGGCGCAACACCTCGGGACGCAGATCCCGCGCCGGAGGCAACAACACCTCGGTATTGAACTCCCGTACCGTCAACGATTCGAGTGAGCAGGCCAGGTCCTCCCGGGTATGCATCATCTGCAGATACTCGTCCGCCACGCCCCGGGTGAACACCGGACGGAAGCCCTTGGCGGGCCGGTAGCCCTTGAGGAAGCGGTCGTACACCAGGTTGCCCGGCCCATAGTCGGCCAGATAGGTATTGATGTCCTTGCTGGCCTGCTGCCGGCCGATACCAAAGGCCCGCATCAGGTGATTGGTGGTCAGCCGTCCTTCCCAGAGGGCGATCACCTCAATCAGCCTGTAGCGCAATAACAGGTCCCAGCGCAGCGGCCAGTCCGCTGCGTTTTTGCCCGCAGTCCGTGCCATGGATATGCTCCAAAACGCGATATGCGTCAAAAGGCGACGTGTTCATGTATTCAGTATCGACATGACAATAATAAGTAAATAGCCTTTGCGTGTCATCATGGATGAGGCAAAAGCGGCAGGATGCCGCATCTGACTTAGGGAAAGGGGCGAAGGAGAAAACAATGAAAGTATATGCACTATTGATGCTGGTCCTGGCGGCCATGGCCGTTACAGGCTGTTCTGATCCGACCATTGATGCCTCCAGTGAGGCCAAGATGAAAGAATCTGTGGCCAAGGTTCGGGAGTCATTGCCTGAGGTGAAGCGGTCAGACTTTGATCAGGCGGTTCAGTTGATCGCCTTTAGTCAGATCGACATGAAAAGCCTGTTTGCCAATGGGGGCGCCGATGCGGGAGATATGGAAGGCAAAATGCGAGAAGCCCTGAACGGCAAGACGGCAGAGCAGGTGCTGGCCCAGGCAGATAAAATCCAGGCCGAACGCAAGGCTCGGGAGAAAGAGCAGGCGCTGGCTGAGATCCGCGAACTCGTTGCCAAGCGGGAAAGGGCTGAGCAGGCAAAACAGCAGCTGAACAAATTCCAGGTGGTTCGCTCCCGCTTCTCTATGCAGGAAAGGCAATACCTTGGCGAGCAGCCGATCATTGAGCTAACGGTCAAAAACGGCACGGATCAGGCCATCTCCCGTGCCTATTTCTCTGGCACGATTGCCAGCCCTGATAGGAGCGTACCCTGGCATAAAGACCAGTTCAATTACAGCATTTCCGGCGGCCTGGAACCTGGTGAGGAAGCCACCTGGACGCTGGCACCGAACCGATTTTCTGATTGGGGCAAGGTGGATGCCCCTGCAGATGCCATCTTTACCGTGATAGTGGAACAGCTGGACGGGCCCGATGGGGAGGCGCTTTATTCCACCAGAGACTTTAACGAGAGAGACCGGAAAAGACTGGCTGAGCTGAAAAAGCAATATGGTGTTGATTGAGTCGGCCTCCGGCTGAATCACAGACAGCCCGGTTCGGGCGGGGTAGGGACTTGGAAAGTTTTGATCGGTAACATAGGGAGAAATCATTAGGTGGGCTGAAGATCAGGAAGGCCGCAACGATACGTTATTGTAGCGGGTGATGCGGCGGTTCTGGCCCGGTCCTCAGGGGGTGAGGGGATAGATGTTGCAACGATGGTGGAATAAAGATCGCGGTAGCGCCCCCTGCGTATGTCCCTCTGTGCGGGTTACAATCCGGGACCCCAACGCTAAAATAGCAGTAAAATCGTGCGTTTGGGGAACGTGTCGCCAGCTCCGCCTTAAACCTCAGCAGTCGTCGCTGCATCAACCCAGACAAGGAGCCCCATTGCTAGCCAATTTCACCAAGGCATCGCTGATTGTTCCTGAGACCCAGGCTGTTGCGCGCCTGTTGCTGGAGCGACCGGATGCTAAGCGGTGGCGCCAGGCGGTCGAGGCAGAGAATATCCTTCATGCGAAAACGGTTAATACCGCCAAAAGCTACGCCGACATAGCCCGCATGCGCTTGGAAACCATGGATGAGGATCTCTGGGAGATTGTCGCCAATGCAGAGCGTCCAGCGGCAACCCAGGCCGTCCTGGCCTGTGCGCTGAAATTTTCGCCGTTGCTGGCGGAGTTCATGCGTACCGCGTTAAGTGACGAGTACCGTCGAATGAGCTCCGGTCTGGAAGACCGTATCTGGCGAAGCTTCTTCGCAGACATGAGTCTCATCCACGCCAATCTGGCTGAAGTCTCTGAAGGCACCCAAACCAAGCTCAGGCAGAATGCCTACCGCATGCTGACCGAAGCCGGGTATCTGGCGAAGAACAAAGCGAAATCCTTGCAGCATGTGCGTGTGCTGCCAGAAGTCCGCAATTACCTGGCCGCACATGGCCATAACGACATCCTGTCTGCCATGGATTGCGCGCATTGAAAGGGAGGCCGGCGTGAATCGCCTAGACGAACGACTCAACAAAATACTACCCACCCTGACCTCAGAGAAATTCAGGGAAAACCGGGGCCTGGGCAACGAAGTGCCGTTTTATGCATTCGACTACCCGGCAGAAAGTGAGGAGCAGGTGCGCGAGCATGTCGACTTCCTGGTCGCCCAACTTGCTAAATCCAAGCCGGCGCTGAAGGTTGCCCGCGTTCACTTGTTCCAGGTGTTGGTCGACATGCTCGAAGAGCGCAATTTCTACGACAAGGCCGTGAAGCTGCAAGCCGCGAAAGGTGGCGAGGCGTTGCTGAAACAGTTGAAGGGGCCGCTCAAGGCCGAAAAGGTAGCAGGCTTCATTACCGCAAAATGGCCGGCCGATGAGTACGACGCCTACCTGATCGATGGGGTCGGCAGCGCTTACCCCATCATCCGTACCCACAAATTACTCAACGTCTTGCAGCCTTACACCGGGTTAACGCCACTGGTGCTGTTCTTTCCGGGCGAATACGACGGTCAGTCGCTACGCCTGTTCGGTCAGCTGAGCGACACGCCGTATTACCGCGCTTTTCGGCTGGTCGACTGACAACAGAATATAAAATAGGGAGATAAAGCATGTCGATAGGGGATATGTTCGAGCGCAGCATCCAGCGCAGCATTAACGGCGTTATCAAGGCGGATCAGAAGGACGACGTCAACGTCTGGCAGGAGCTCGACGAATACGTAATCACCAAAGAGCTGGATGGCCACCTGCGCGGTTTTTTTGAACGCTATCTCTCTGCCCTGGACAACCCCGCTGAGGCCAGTGGCGATGTGGGGGTCTGGGTCTCCGGCTTCTTTGGCAGCGGTAAATCCCATTTCATCAAAATCCTCTCCTACCTGCTCGCCAATCGGCAGGTCAGCCAGGAGGGGCAAACCCGCAAAGCCCAAGACTTCTTTGAAGACAAAATTACCGATCCCATGCTGGCGGGTGACATTGCCCGCGCCATTACCGGCGACACCGATGTGCTGCTGTTCAATATCGACAGCAAAGCCGATGCGGATAATTCTCGTGATGCAATCCTCAAGGTCTTCCTGAAAGTCTTCAACGAAATGCGCGGTTTCAGCCCGGATCACCCTCATGTTGCTCGCCTGGAGCAGGAGCTGGAGGAAAAAGGGGCGTTCGACACCTTCAAAGCCGAATTCGAAAAAGCGGCTGGCTCTCCCTGGCTGGATGAGCGTGACGGTTACACCTTCTATTCTGATGCTATCGCCACCGCCTATGGCGCCGCGATGGGGCAAGCGGTATCAGATCCCGATGCCTGGCTGGAGCGCCTGGAGCGCGACTTCGATAGCTGGCTGTCCGTGGAAAATTTTGCTAAAGGCGTGAAAGACTACTTGGACAAATGTGGAAAACAACACCGTATTGTGTTTCTGGTGGACGAGATTGGCCAGTTCATCGGCGGCAATAGTCAACTGATGTTGAACCTGCAAACCATTACGGAAAACCTTGGCACCATCTGCGATGGCCAAGCCTGGGTCATTGTCACTTCTCAGGAAGATATAGACGCAGTCGTTGGCCAACTCAAAGCCAGCAGTGCCAACGACTTTTCAAGAGTCCAAGGGCGTTTCCGCACCCGTCTGTCGCTGTCATCTGCTAATGTGGATGAAGTCATCCAAAAGCGCTTGCTTAAAAAGCGCCCGGAAGCCGCAGATATCCTGCGCGAGCTATTCCGAAAAGAAGCCGACATCCTCAAAAATCAGCTCAGCTTTACCAATGCCGGGCGCACCTTCAAGGCCTACGCCGATGAAGACGAATTTGCGGAGGTGTACCCCTTTGCGCCATACCAATTCACCTTGGTGCAAAGCATCTTTGAATCCGTCCGCAAGGCCGGCGCCACCGGCTTGCACCTGGCCCGGGGTGAGCGTTCCCTGCTGGATGCCTTCCAGTCCGCTGCCAAAGCGGTGGTAGAGCAGGAGCCGGGCATACTGGTGCCGCTGTACCGCTTTTATCCCTCCATCGAGAGCTTCCTCGAAGGGGTGGTGAAATCTACCATCGAAAACGCGGCAAAGAACCCCTCGCTGCAAGACTTCGATGTCAGCGTGCTGCAAACCCTGTTCCTGATCCGCTATGTGGACGAGATTCCGGGCAATGTCGATAACCTCATTACCCTGTTTATCGACCAGATCGACGCCGACCGTCGGGGCTTGCGCACCCAAATCGAGGAAAGCTTGCAGCGGCTGGAAGGCCAAACTCTGGTCAGCCGCAACGGGGATAACTTCTTCTTCCTCACCAATGAAGAACGCGATATCAGCCGTGAGATCAAAGCGGTAGATCTCACCGCCGCAGAAGAAGCCAAGAAACTCGGCGAGCTGATTTTTGAAGACCTGCTCGGTGGTATGCGCAAATTCCGCTTTACCGACAACGGCAACGACTTTGCCCTTAACCTCAGCTGTGACCAACACCCCTATGGCAATCGCAATGAGGGTGCCCTGAACCTCCAGGTCATCACCCCGCTGATTGACGACCGGGACGAATGGCGCGACGACAAAACCCTCATGCGCAGCACCGACGGCGACGGCCAGGTCATCCTGCGCCTGCCAGACGATAGCCAGCTGGCCACCGAGCTGCGCCAGTACATCCAGACCGACAAATACGTGATGAAGCGCACCGATGGCAGTTTGCCGTCTACCGCCAGGCGCATTCTGCAAGACCGCGCCGATGAAAACCGTCAGCGTCGTGATCGCCTCAAAATCACCCTGGAAAAGCTCCTGCAGAACGCCGTGGCGTTCGCCGCCGGCCACCAGCCAGATCTCAAAGCCTCCACCGCCCAGGCTATCGTGAATGAAGCCCTGCATGACCTGGTGCGCAACAGCTTTGGCAAACTGGCCTACATCGAGCACCTCACCGGCGATCCCCAGGCCGAAATCAAGGCTCTGCTGGATGACCCGTCAACGCTGGCCCTGGATCTGGGCGAAGGCGAGACCGTCAACCCCCGCGCCCTGAAAGAAGTCCAGCAGTACATCGAGCTGGCCAGTGCCAGTCACCGTCAAGTCATCCTGTACGACCTGGCCAACACTCACTTTGCGCGCCGCCCCTATGGCTGGTCAGAATGGGAAACCGTTTTGCTGGTTATCCGACTGGTCAGGGCTGGGGAACTCAGCCTCAAGCTCAAACAAACCGTGTTGCCTATCGAGAAGATCTACGAGCAGCTCAACCCGCCGTCGCGCTGGCGTTCCATTGAGGTCGAACGCCGCAAAGCCGTTGGTAGTGGTGAGCTTCAGCAAGCCAGAAACCTCACCAGAGACATCTTCGGTAAACTGCCGCCTGAAGATGAAGACCGCCTCTATGCAGCCATTAAAAGCCACCTGCAAAACTGGCAGCAAGACTTCAAGCAGTGGAGCACCCTCAGCAACACCGGCTACCCCGGCAAGTCCTTGGCGGATGAAGGCCAGGCCCTGTGCGACAAACTACTGTCTGCACCAGACAGCTTTACGGCCATACAGCAGTTCACCGGCCAAAAAGATGACCTGTTGGATACCGCCGATAACCATCAAGAGCTTAGCCACTTCTTCACCAACCAGAAGCCGGTCTGGGACAAGCTGATCAAGGCGCTGCGCGAGTTTGACCCCAACCGCCCCGCGCTGGAAAAAGACAACGGCGCCAAAACCGCGCTGCAACGCCTGGAAGCCATCCGCACGGCGCCATCGCCCTTTGGTCTGCTGCAAGAGGTTGAAGCCCTGGTCACCAAAATCGACCAGGTGAACAGCGCGGAGATCGCCAGAGTGCGCACCCATGCGCTGGGCCATATTGATAAACAGATCGAGCGGGTTGCCGCCGATCTGGATGCTGCCAAGGCCGATCCGGATACCCGTAACCAATGCTTGCTCCCGCTTCAAACTCTGCGCCAACGGACAGAAACGCAAACCAGTCTGGCGCACCTGCATCAGCTATCAACGCAGTCCACCGATGCAGCGGACGATGCGGTAGACGAATTGGCTAAAATCTCAGCCAAAGCAAAAGAACTGGCAGAAGAAAAAGGCGAGTACTCGAGCGAATCAGTGCAAGCGGTAAAACCGGTCAAACCAGTCCATGCCGGCAGGCTCGCCAGCACCTATATCGAAGATGCTGAAACCGCCGAGCAGTATCTCGAAAAGTTGCGTAAAGAAATTATGGATGCACTGGCCAAAAACTGCCGCGTGCAAATTCGGTAAGGAAAATAATAATGTATAAACCCGGTGGAACAATTTTTGCTCTTCTTAAAGGTGTAGAAGAACACCAGTACATACTCCCTGCTATTCAGCGGGAGTTTGTCTGGGGGGCAGATCAAATTTGCCAGCTCTTCGATAGCCTGCTTCAGGGCTATCCCTTTGGCACCTTCCTTTTCTGGAAGATCGAACCCGAGCAGCAATCCCAGTACCAGTTTTATGATTTCGTTCAGAACTATCATGAGCGCGATAGTTATCACTGCGAGCTCATAGAAGAACTGCCGAATAAGGCGCTAACAGCGGTGTTGGATGGCCAGCAACGCATGACCGCACTCAATATCGGCCTGCGTGGTTCGTATGCGTGGCGTATTTCTGGGAAATGGTGGACAAATGACTCAGCTTTTCCCGAGCGCCACCTGTATCTGAACCTCCTTGGCGAGCCAGATTCGGAAACAGGCTCTCAATACCAATTCGAATTCCTGACTCAGGAACAGCTTGCCAGAGCGTCTGTGGGGGAATGCTGGTTTAAGGTGCCGCGTGCATTTGACGAAGATCGCGATGCCCTAACTGACGAGCTGGATGAGATCGCCGACAAAGAGCAACGAGCGAAGGCAAGATCCACGCTGAGAGATCTGCTGCGGGTCATTCACGATAAGGACATTATCAGCTATTACGAAGAGACCAATCAGGATCTTGAGCGGGTTCTGAATATCTTTATCCGTATGAACAGTGGAGGAACAGCACTGTCATATTCCGACCTCCTTTTATCCATAGCCGTAGCCCAATGGAAGAACCTGGATGCCAGGCAGGAAATTCATTCCATCGTGGATGAAATGAATGCCGAGGGGGATGGCTTCGCCTTTAGTAAAGATCTTGTCCTGAAAGCTGGATTGATGTTGGCCGATATAGGCAGTGTTGGCTTCAAGGTTGAGAATTTCAACAAAGCCAATATGGCAAAGCTTGAAGCCCAGTGGCAGGCCATCCGAAGCTCACTTATGTTGGCGGTTCGCTTGTTGGCCAGTTTCGGTTTCAATGGTCAGAACCTTCGTGCAGACAGTGCCATTCTGCCGATTGCCTACTATTTGCACGCCCGTACGCTGGGTGACGGTTATCTGTCACGGTCTGAATTCGCGGTTGACCGGGAGGCTGTCAGAAAATGGTTTGTCCGTAGCTTGCTCAAGGCCTCCGGCATCTGGGGTAGTGGGCTGGATACCTTGTTGACTGATTTGAGAGAGGTGCTCAGGAACAATGCGGTCAACGGATTTTCGGTTGCCGAACTTGAAGCTGCCATGACACGACGCGGGAAAACCCTGGTCTTTTCCGACGAAGAAATCGACGAGCTGTGTGAGTTGCCCTACGGCGGTAAAACCACATTTGCACTGTTGTCAGTGCTGTTTCCCGGCTTCGATTTTTCCCAGCATTTCCATGTGGACCACATCTTCCCCAAAGGCAGATTCACCAGAGCCAAGCTGATAAAAGCAGGCTTTGCCGACGAGCAAGTTGAAATCTTGCTAGATCAATGCAATCGGCTACCGAACCTCCAATTACTGGTAGGTTCAATCAATAACGAGAAACGCCAGAAAATGCCATTAGAGTGGTATCAGGCGCAATGGCCAGGCGAGCTGGCCAGAAAGCAGTATCTCGAAAATCAGGCAATTCAGAATTTGCCTGATGACCTGTTGGGCTTCCCCGATTTCTACCAACAACGCAAAGCCACGCTTAAAGCCCGCATTAAAGCAGTCCTGGATCAAATCGATGAATAAATCCGCACTCAAAAAGTACGCCCCTCAGGCCCGCCTGGACTTTATCGCTGCCGTCACACGCCGTGCCGAACTGCTGGGGCTGAATCCTAAAAGCCCCGCCAAAGTCGAAAAGCAGGGCGAAGCGTTGCTGATCAATGGCCGCGCCTTTCCGGCAGCCTACGGTCAAATGCGCACTACCCTAGAAGCCCGTATTCGTGAACAGGGCTTTACGCAGGTGATGGAGGCCATGGCCTATACTTGGTTTAACCGTCTGGTGGCCATCCGCTACATGGAGCTGCACGGCTTTCTGGATCATGGTTATCGGGTGCTCAGCCACCCTGTTAATAACGACAACGGCCACACCCAGCCCGAGATCCTGGATCATATTCCTGAGCTGGATCTGCCCGGCTTCGATAAAGCGCAGGCACTGGAGCTGAAGCTCGCCGGCAATCGCGATGAAGAGCTGTACCGCGAGGTGCTGCTCGCTCAGTGCCACGCTCTGCACACGGCCATGCCTTTCCTGTTCGAATCGCTGGACGACGCCACCGAGCTACTGGTGCCCGACGGCCTGCTGCGCACCGATTCCATCCTGGGCAGGCTCGTCACCGCCATCGATGAGGCCGACTGGCAGGACGTCGAAATCATCGGCTGGCTCTATCAGTTCTACATCAGCGAGAAGAAGGATCAAGTCATCGGCAGGGTGGTGAAAAGCGAGGACATCCCCGCCGCCACCCAGCTCTTCACCCCCAATTGGATCGTCAAATACCTGGTGCAGAACAGCCTCGGCCGCCTGTGGCTGATGGCCAACCCCGGAAGCCAACTGGCAAGCAAGTGGGAGTACTACATCCAACCCGCCGAGCAAACGGATGAGGTCAAAGCCCAGCTCGATGCGCTCATCCAGGCCCGCATCGACGAAGACGGCGCCACCCTTAACCCCGAATCTCTCACGCTGCTTGACCCGGCTGTCGGCTCCGGCCACATTCTGGTGGAAGCCTATGACCTGCTGCGCGATATCTACCTCGAACGCGGTTACCGCCGGCAGGACATTCCCCGACTGATTCTGGAAAAGAACCTCTACGGCCTGGATATCGACGACCGCGCCGCCCAGCTCGCCGGCTTTGCCCTGCTGATGAAGGCGCGGGCCGATGATCGGCAATTGTTCGGGCAGCCGGCGGGCTTGAATGTGCTGGCCTTGCAGGAAGCGAAGGCCGCCAGTGCGGCGGAGCTTCACAGTGCGCTGAATGCGTCGCAGATTGACTCTACGATCGTGAGCCAACTTGTGGAAGCCTTCGAGCAGGCCAAGACCTTTGGATCTCTGATTCAGATTCCCGATGAGCTGGCGACGGCTTTGCCAGACTTGCGGCAGGAGCTCGAGGCCGTGCGCGATGCCGGCGACATGCTGGGGCGGGATGCGGCTGAAAGCTTGCTGCGGCTGGTGGCGCAGGCCGAGGTGCTGGCGAAGCAATTTGATGCTGTGGTGGCGAATCCGCCGTATATGGGTGGCAAGGGCATGAACGCCGATCTGAAGGCGTGGGCCAAAAAAACCTTCCAGGCCAGCAAGGCGGACCTGTTCGCCATGTTCATCGAGCGTGGCTTCGGTTGGTGCAAGCCTGCTGGTTTCAACAGCATGGTGACGATGCAGAGCTGGATGTTCTTGTCCAGTTTTGAGGATATGCGGACGAGGCTGCTGGAAGATCGCAGCATCAGCACGATGGCGCATCTAGGCGCGCGGGCATTCAGCGAAATTTCCGGCGAGGTGGTGCAGACAACAGCCTTTGTTCTGCAACCGACCCACGTCACCGGCTTCCGGCCTGTGTTCTTCCGTCTGGTAGATAGCAACGAAACTACCAAGGCCGAAGTCCTGCGCACCAATCAGAAACGGTTCGATGCGACGGCGCAGGATGATTTTAAAAAGATTCCCGGAGGCCCAATTGCCTATTGGGCTCCCGATTCTATATTTCGAGCCTTTCAGTCGGGTGTGCGTCTTGGCGATATCGCGCCAGTCAGAAAAGGGATGGATACGGCCAATAACAACAAATTTCTGCGGATGTGGTTTGAGGTAAACATAACCAAGACCAACTTTGATGCTCCGGATTCTAAAAAAGCCCAGACAAGCGGCGCCAAATGGTTTCCGTATAAGAAGGGCGGCACGTTCAGAAAATGGTTCGGCAATAACGAGTACTTGCTGGACTGGGAAAATGATGGCGCAGCGGTTAGGTCGTCGGGCCGCGCATCAATTCGAAGCAAAGAATACTTTTTTAGGCCATCCCTTACTTGGTCTGCAACTAGCTCAACCTATTTTGGTATACGACATTGCGATGCAGGCCACATCTCCGATTGTAAAGGTTCGGCGGTATACCCAAACCCTCCTGACCATTTTTGGATTCTGGCGTTACTCACTACATCCCCCATCAACGAAATCTTAACGATACTGAACCCGACTTTGGAGACACAGGCAGGCAACGTCGCGAACCTTCCGGTTCCAACAGCCATCTTGCAGAGCGAAGAAACTAAGGAAGAGTTATCGACGCTCGCAAAGCGGGCAGTTGAAATCACACGTTTAGACTGGGATCACTTCGAAACTTCTTGGGGCTTCGAAAGCTTTCCATTGGTCGACTTTGGAAGTGGCACCGACGTTGGAAACCTTGAAGCTGCATGGAGTAGGTACGTCACTGAAACAAATGCCCTTACGGCGGATCTTTTCAGGATTGAATCCACAGTAAACGACATCTTAATCAACGCGTTGGGTCTCGAGAACCAGTGCCCGTTCACCCCTCCGCCTGACTCAATTTCTTTGTCGTGGAATCCAGTGTGGCTTTTGGGTGCGGAAGGTACAAGAGCGGCAGAAAACTATCGTACGCTCCTGGCGGCGCGACTTATCTCGTACTGCATCGGCTGCATGATGGGCCGCTACAGCCTCGACGCCCCCGGCCTGATCTACGCCCATGCCGGAAACGAAGACTTTGACCCCAGCCGCTATGAAACCTTCCCGGCGGACGACGACGGTATCGTCCCCATCACCGATGAAGCCTGGTTCGACGACGATGGCGCCAACCGTATCCACGAATTTGTCCGCGTCGTTTGGGGCGAAGAAACCGAAGCCGAGAACATGGCCTGGCTCGCCGAATCCCTGGGTAGCAAAGCGAGCGAATCCGCCGACGACACCGTCCGCCGTTACCTCAGCAAGGATTTTTACAAAGACCACTTGCAAACCTACAAGAAGCGGCCCATCTACTGGCTGTTCAGCTCCGGCAAACACAAAGCCTTCGAAGCTCTCGTGTACCTGCACCGCTACAACGCCGGCACACTCTCACGCATGCGCATGGAATATGTCGTCCCCCTCCAATCCCGCATGCAGGCCCGCATCGATAACCTGGAGCAGGACATCCAGTCCTCCACCTCCAGCGCCGAGCAAAAACGCTTCCAAAAGCAAAAGGACAAGCTCATCAAACAATTCGACGAACTCCGCCGCTTCGACGAAAACCTCCGACACTACGCCGACCAGCGCATTACCCTGGATCTCGACTATGGTGTGAAGTTCAACTACGGAAAGTTTGGTGATTTGTTGGCTGAGGTGAAGGCTGTGGCGGGCAAGAAGGCCGGTGATTGAAAGCCCAGGTCAATTACAGCTTGACTGGTGGTTATCAGAAGAACGAAGAGCGATTTTGGTATGAATGAGATTATCTGCCCCCACTGCAACAAGGCGTTCAAAATCGATGAGGCCGGTTACGCCGATATCCTTAAGCAGGTGCGTGATCACGCCTTTGAAGAGCAGCTACAGGAGCGCCTCGCGCTGGCCGAAAAGGACAAGGAGGCTGCGCTCGCTCTGGCCAGGGAGCGGGCAGCCAGCGAAATCCAGAAATCAGAGGCAGCCAAAGATAAGGAGCTCCAGGAGCTGCAGGCCAAGTTGCAAGCCGGTGAGGCCTCTCAGCAACTGGCCATTGCCGATGCCCTGAAGGTGGTCGAGAGAGAGCGCGATTCACTGTTGAGTGACCTCAAGCAGGCAAGGAGCGATAACGAATCGGCCACCCAGCTGATTGAAGCCCGCCTGAATCAGGAAATTCAGGAGCTGAAATCCAAACTCGATGCGACGGATACTAGCAAGCAGCTCGCGATTACCCAGGCCGTGTCTGCGGTGGAAAAGGAGCGAGACCAGCTTCAGCATAAGCTTAGCCAGGCTGATTTGGAAAAGCAGGCGTCAGAGCGCTCGCTCAAGGACAAATACGAGACCCAGATTAAAGACCGAGATGATGCCATTGAGCGCCTGCGGGATATGAAGGCGCGGCTGTCCACGAAGATGGTGGGCGAGACTCTGGAGCAACACTGCGAGACCGAGTTTAACCGGATTCGCTCGACGGCTTTCCCTCGGGCCTACTTTGAGAAGGACAATGACGCCGGCAAAGGCAGCAAGGGCGACTACATCTTCCGCGACGTTGACGAGAGAGATACGCCCATCGTCTCAATCATGTTCGAGATGAAGAACGAGAGCGGCACCACTGCGACAAAAAAGAAGAACGAAGACTTCCTCAAGGAGTTGGACAAGGATCGCAACGAGAAGGGCTGCGAATACGCCATCCTGGTATCGCTGCTGGAACCTGATAGCGATCTCTACAATTCCGGCATTGTCGACGTCTTCCACCGTTACCCCAAGATGTATGTCATCCGCCCTCAGTTTTTTATTCCCATGATCACGCTGCTGCGCAATGCCGCCATGAATTCATTGGAGTACAAGCAGGAGCTGGCGCTTGTTAAAGCCCAGAACATCGATATCACCAACTTTGAGAGTGATCTGGATAAATTCAAAACGGCGTTTGCAAAGAACTACGACCTGGCTTCAAGAAAATTCCAGACAGCCATTGATGAGATCGATAAATCAATCAACCACCTGCAAAAGACCAAGGACGCGCTGATGAGCACGGATCGGAATCTTCGATTGGCAAACGACAAGGCGCAGGACGTGACGGTGAAGAAGCTGACCCGTAAGAATCCTACGATGGAGGCGGCGTTTGAGCAGCTTGAGAATAAAGACGAGTAAGGCTGAGGATGAGGGGCTGATGACCTGTGAAAGAGAGTCGAATGCGCACACGATGATCCGGTTCTCTTTTGACGCGGTGCTGAATGCTGGCTCAATATGACCTGTTTGGGCCGGGAGGCTATCAGTGGCACGCTGGGGTATGATGCGAATTTTGACGGAGACGCTTGAGTGAGCGGAACAAGCGCCATAGAGCGGATAGAGAAGGGATTGGCTAAGCTGCTGCAGGCAGGCAACCGGATTGTCTGGTGGTCTGATCCTGACGGCGAATTTGCCGATGCCGTGGCTGACGTTTCCCTTGGTGAGGCAGACGTGATCTCCCTGGGCGACACCCCGGCACTGGCGGTGAAGCGGCAGGTGGAGCTGGAGTCGCCCGCGAGTTGCTTTGTGCTGTACGAAGGCCAGCACGCACCTGACCCAGAGCAGGACTGGTTGTTGGATATTCGCCTTTATGCCGAGCCGTTTGCCGCCGATGCCACCTCCATGCTGCGGCAGGACCTCGGTCTGGAACATGCCAGCCTGCGTCATTACCTCAAAGATCGTGGCCGTTTTTTTGCCAGTAGAGACCGCACCGCGCGTTTGGCCAGTTTGCTGCATGCCGACGACATGGAGCGGGACATCGATGCCAAGATCTGGGCGGTATTGTCGCGGAGTGGCTCGGCGGATCCCTTTACGCTGCTGCTGGATTTGCTCTGCGACGTGGCTCAGCTCGACGAGGGCGTGGCCTTTGATGAGTCCCCTTTGTGGCAGAGCCTGGTCAAGTATGGCCTGGAACCGTTCGCCTGGGCCCTGGTCGAGCGGCATTTCGGCTACAGGGATGACGCGCCCAGCCTGGCACGGTTCATTCCCCGGCTGTTGGTGACTGACCTTGGCCGGGGCCTGAAAAAGCCCTTGCCGACCGGCTTGATCAAGCTTGCATTGCCGCAAGCGAAAGCCGGTAACGTGGCGGTGCTGTTGTCCCAATGGCGGGATTCGACGGCACGGCAGAAGGATTACGACGTCCTGTCCGCCCGGTTGGCCAGTGACCTGCAGTTTACCCATCATCTCGCTGGCCTGACGCCCGCCGATGTGGCGAACTGCGCGACGTTTGTGGATCTGGAGCGAATCGTCGCCAATGCACTGCGCGATCAGCTGCTGGGCAATATGGCCAGCAGTGTGATGGCCGATGTACGCCGCACGGTGAATGGTCGCCTGGCCAGCTATTGGGTGAGTGATCGCTATCCCGATACGGAGGTGGGGAAGCGCAGTATTTGGCGGGGCTATTATCAGGCGCTGTTATCGGCGACGGGTCTGTTCGAGGCCATCGAAACCCGCGCCCAACACTTTGCCTTCACCAGCCCGGAGCAGGCGTATACCGCTTATACCGAGTCGCTGTTCGAAATTGATCAGTTCTATCGTCTGTTCCACGAGGCAGCGGATGTGGTGTCTGCCCGTGTCCCGGATGCGATTGCCCCCCTGGCTGATCAGGTGGAAGCGGCCTACCTCAATCGCTACCTGAACAAGCTGGCCATCCATTGGGATGGACATCTGCAAAATGGCCTGCTGGAGAATTGGAGTCTGGAGGGTGTCGTCAACCAGCAGAACTTCTACCAGAAAGTGGTGGCGCCTTATCTGGCGAAAGGTGACGAGCGCCGCATGTTTGTCATTATCAGCGATGCGCTGCGCTATGAAGTGGCCGATGAGCTGAAGACCCAGATCAATGGTCGCGAGCGTATTAATGCCACCCTACGTAGCCAGCTGGGTGTACTTCCCAGTTATACAAAATTGGGCATGGCCAGCCTGCTGCCGCACAAGATCCTGACCTACAACGCGAAAGGCTCGGTGGATGTGGATGGTCTCTCCTCGGAGGGCCTGGGTAACCGCAACAAGATAGTGGGGGCTGTCGGCGGCACCGCAGTGAAGGCAGAAACCCTGGCTAATATGGGCAAACAGGCCCTGCGAGATTTCGTCAGGCCGCACCGTGTGATTTACATTTACCACAACACCATCGATGCGGTGGGGGATTCCGCCAGTACAGAATCGAGCACCTGGATCGCCTGCCGCCAGACGATCAATGAACTGGCGGATCTGGTGTCACGGCTGGTGAATAATGCCAGTGCGACAGCGATTACGGTGACGGCGGATCATGGTTTCCTGTTCCGAGAAACACCACCAGATGCGCTGGAAAAGAGTGCCATGGACAGCAAGCCTGCCGGGGCCATAACCGCCAAGAAGCGCTATCTGGTTGGCAAGGACTTGGGCGAGGCCGAGTACGCCCACCAGGGCAAAACGGCCGTCACCGCTGGAACTGGGTGTAATACCGAGTTCTGGCTTCCCCGTGGTGTGGGGCGGTTCCACTTTGTGGGAGGGGCGCGCTTTGTTCATGGCGGTGCCACCTTGCAGGAGGTGGCCGTACCGATCATCGAGATCCGGCAGAAATACGGCAAGTCTGCAGAAGGTACCCGTGTTTCCAAAGTGGGCGTGAATGTATTGGGCCAGCAACATCGCATCACGACCAATTACCATGTCTTTACCTTGCTGCAGACCGAGCCGGTCAGTGAAAAGGTGCTGGCGACAACGATCACCATCGAATTGGTGAATCAGCACGGAGACAGTGTTTCATCCCGGGAGCTGTTGAACCTGGACAGCGATGCCGCCGAGCTGGGTGAGCGGCAAAGCAAAGTGTCCCTGAGTCTGGCGGCTCAGGCAGTGAAGCCTGGCAATGACCACTTTCTGGTACTCAGCGATGCTGAGAGCGAAATCGAACTTCAGCGCATTCCGGTGCGCATCGACTTGGCAATAGAGAATGACTTCGACTTCTGACATGCAAAACGAGGCGGATAACGCGCTAGATCTGGACGCAAAGCTGGTCGAGAACTTTCCCGGCAAAATTGTTCGCAAGGATCTGACCAAGCGCCTGAAAGAAGGCGCCAACGTGCCGGTGTATGTGCTGGAGTACCTGCTAGGTATGTACTGTTCCTCAGCTGATGAGGAGCAGATTGCCGAGGGCATGGATCGGGTCAAGCAGGTGCTGTCACAGAACTATGTGCGGCCCGACGAGGCAGAGAAGATCAAGGCCCGCATCCGTGAGAGCGGCAATTTCAAGATCATCGACAAGGTGACGGTTCGTCTTAACGAGAAGAAAGACCAGTACGAAGCCATTCTCTCCAATCTTGGCATCAATAACGCCAATATCGAAAGCCGCCAGGTTCACGACTATGAGAAGCTGCTGGTCGGCGGGATCTGGTCGATTATCTCCATCAAGTATGATTATGAAGATGGCCAAAGTAGTTCGCCCTTCGCCATCAAGGAATTGAAGCCCATCCAGATGCCGAATATGGATATGAATGCCTTGATGGAGGCGCGGCAACAGTTTACCGAGGACGAGTGGCTGGATGTGCTGCTGCGCTCGACCGGCATGGAACCTGCACATTTTGATACCCGCGTGAAGTGGCACTTGCTTGCGCGCTTGATTCCGTTTGTCGAGAACAACTACAACGTTTGCGAACTGGGCCCGCGTGGCACGGGTAAAAGCCACGTTTACAAGGAATGCAGCCCGAACAGCATTCTCGTGTCTGGCGGGCAGACCACCGTTGCCAACCTGTTCTACAACATGTCACGCCGGCAGGTTGGGCTGGTGGGAATGTGGGACGTGGTAGCTTTTGACGAAGTGGCCGGGATCTCGTTCAAAGACAAGGATGGCGTGCAGATCATGAAGGACTACATGGCCTCAGGCTCCTTTGCCCGTGGCCGTGATTCCATCTCAGCTAGTGCTAGTATGGTATTTGTCGGCAATATCAATCATTCCGTGGAAACGCTGGTGAAAACCAGCCACCTGTTGTCGCCATTCCCTGAGGCCATGATTGATTCCGCTTTCTTCGACCGTTTCCATGCCTATGTGCCGGGTTGGGAAATACCCAAGATGCGGCCTGAGTTTTTCACCAATCAGTATGGGCTGATCGTGGACTATCTGGCGGAGTACATGCGCGAGATGCGTAAGCGCACGTTCTCTGATGCCATCGACAAGTACTACAAGCTCGGTAATAACCTGAATCAGCGCGACAGCATCGCGGTGCGGCGTACAGTGTCAGGCCTACTGAAACTGCTATACCCGCATGGTGAATACGACAAAGCTGCCATCGAGCGTTGCCTGCAATATGCGCTTGAAGTGCGCCGCCGGGTGAAGGAACAGCTCAAGAAAATCGGTGGCATGGAATTCTTCGATGTGCATTTCTCCTACATCGATGCCGAGACCATGGAAGAGCACTATGTCAGTGTGAAAGAGCAGGGTGGCGGTGGACTGATTCCAGAGGGGCAGCCCAAGCCAGGCACTGTCTATACCGTTTCGACAGGCGCGACCAACGGCCACTTGGGCCTTTACCGGCTGGAAACTCAGGCTACAGCAGGGAATGGCAAGCTCAACACCTCGGGTTTAGGTTCCAGTTCTGGGGCTAAAGAAGGTCTGAAAGTCGCCCATGATTACTTCAAGGCGAATGTGAATCGCGTAAGCACCATGACCAAGGCGAGTGACTTCGACCTCCATTTGCACATGGTTGAGTTACACAACACCGGCCCATCAAAGCAGATGACGCTGGCGTCATTTATTGCCTACTGCTCTGCAACCATGAAACGGCCAACCCAGAACCAGATGATCGTACTGGGGGACATGAGCCTGGGTGGCAACATTATCCCCGCTGAAAATATGGCAGAGGCGCTACAGGTGGGTATGGATGCAGGCGCGAAGAAGGTATTGCTCCCGATGGCAAATGCCCAGGATATTCCGACGGTGCCTGCGGAGTTGTTTTCCAAGTATCAGGTGAGTTTTTACTCTGATCCGGTTGATGCGGTGTTTAAGGCATTGGGAGTGGAGTGATTTCCAGTAGTTCAGATTTGACCTGAAAAATGCCTTTTGAAGAGCCGATAAGCCTATTGTTTTCGAACAGTTCTGACAGGCCAGGTTTGAACCTATTCACTTAATTACGGATATGCTCCTTTAGATCCGGCCGCTTCTTAAGAATGGCTATTATTTTCTTAAAATCCTCATCTTCCTCTTCATTTTCCTCAGATTCCAATGATATCCAGCCGGATTCTTCACTGGGTATCTGTATGTCCAATTCCATCCTTAGCTTGGCTGACTTCATGCGGAGCGCACGTCTTAATGCATCCCTGTTCTTATCATCTCCATGCTGAAGAAAGATGGTGCCGCCGGCAGGTAAGTGCCCTTCTTTTGCATTGCACAGAGCCCAGTTTAAGAGGTCCTCCTGATCACCATGGGCAGAATAGCCTTTGATGTCGTCAATGCTTGCCATAATGTCAGCCACAGCGATGCTTTGCTCGCTATTCGGCCAATGGATAATGTTGCTGTTCATTCTTCTGTCGGGGACCGGAAGGTCTCTGATGGATAACAGCTTTCCGCAAACGGTGGTTGCTCCGCAGAACCCGGTCGTCGCAACAATGGTGTTTTCTTTAGGCAAAAGCATAGGAAGCCAAGATGCCGCCTTGCCAGCGTCGCCGTTTCCGGACCCTGTGACAATAACCGTAGGACGGTTAGAAGTGGTCAGTTCCTGCCTGGATGGGACGTTCTTGGAGAGAATGGGTTTCCAGTTTTTTGCGATTATGTTGCCTTCCTGCAATCCCTCCCAGTTGCAATCGTCTTTATAAAGGCTTGTGGCGTTCATGGCCTTTATCGCCTGTGGAAGATGGTCTGGATCGTTTTTGGTTAGTCCCAGAAGATCGAATATCTGTTTACCGAGCCACAGCGGCCTTGTCTTCTTTCTGTTGCTTTCCGTTGTGGACCAGAATTTGCACGTTTTATCTATGATTTCCCTGCCAAGAGGGAAATCATAGTAAAAATCGGCTTGCTGATAGTGCTCAGGGTCTTCAGCAACGATAGTGTGCAGGTCAAACAGGACATCCAGGCTTCGGCCTAGAGCAAAAGCTGGAATGAGTAGCGTCCCCTGAGCGCTTATGGCTCTGTTAATGAGAGACTTTAGGTGGCCTCTACGAATACTTGGGTCTTTATCCGCAGGACTGCGGTTTATAGATCCATAAGTGGATTCCATGACGGCGTAATTATGTTTGCCTGGATTCATGATGTGGCGAATGATAGGTAGAACTTCATTATTCTCAGGCTGGGGCCCGATATCCCCTGAAAAAACAATGCTTCTTTGCTCTGGAGACTTCGGCGGCCCCCAGTAAATACTGACAGATACTGCACCTAGTATATGACCGCTTCTCTGAAACTGGACAAAAAGGTCCTGGTCAACGGGGTGATGCCTACCCAAAACCGGTTCTTTTCTGAAATGACTCCATTTGATATTATCTATGTTTTTCTGTGTGAATAATTCAGGGTTCAAATGCATCGCATTTTTATACTGAACCTCGGAGATCGCCGCTGTTTCTTTAGTGCAGTATACCTTTCCATTAAAGCCTGAATCGTATAGGGAGGGGATGAGCCCGCTATGGTCCATATGAGCATGGGTGAGCACGATGAACTCAATCTCGGCTGGATCGAATGGCCATTCCTGATGATTCCACTGATCGGCAGTCATTTCGCCCTGCTGCATTCCGCAATCAATCAAAAAATTCCATCCCTTTTCCTGGTCCCGGATCCAGGTGCATGATCCGGTTACTTTGCCCAAAGGGCCGATAAAGTTCACTTCCATGATCTTTACTCTTCTGTATTATTTGGATGTTGATGCCGAACCGGGTTATGTTGTATTAAGTGAGAGAATGCTTCGAGCGTTGGCACTGCTGAATTGTTCGGCGTGCCTGACGTGTTTATCGACTCACTCCACGTCAATGCTGTTAAAACGGCTTCTTGCCACACCGCTGGAAATGGGGCTTCTCTTTTTGTTTCGGAGTCAACGCGAATGATATCAAGCCTTTTGGAAGGTGAGGCCCTATCTTGCGAAACCAGTTCGAAAGAGAGCTTATTGTCTTCCGATATCTTGTACGCAGTTACCGGTGGTAAACTGTGACTAAACCAGTTTGAAAATTCACGTACGGGCCAAAGGTCCTCTAGTAGTAACGTTTCAAATTGTGTTTGTTGAATGTCCTCACTGAGGACGACAAGAAATTGAGCGTTGTTTCCTTTGTGCTCATCCAGGAAGATAAATTCCGGGTAACAGCGATTGAGAGTGCGGCATAGCCCTTGGTTGATGTAAATGGAGGCCCACTTGGTCAGTGGCTTCCACGTGAGTCCAATCTTTGCCTGGTGCTGAAGCTCGCGGAAAGTAAAGGTTAGCGTTCTGTCGGCATTTACTTCTGGTTCAGGTTTCTCCTCCCTCAAGGGGATTGTGAGCGTGCAGTCCGCACCTCGAATGGCATATGTGGGTAATGACGTAGTGGGGAAATCCGAATATAGCTCGGGGCTTTTTCCTCTGATACGAATTGGTCGCTCTTCATAAATCCGCTGATCCAGGAATGTAAGGAGCTCAACTTCGGTGTTGAATAGCTGCCTCCAGGTTTTCTGCGAAGATGCCCCGGATTCAGTTAGCTCGCAATAAAATGGCGACGGGAGCAAGCCGCCCTTGTCTGCACCGGTTAGATAATCGATGAACACGCCCAAAGCGTTGGCGAGCTTCTCCGCTGTACGCTTGCTGGTACTGCCTGATGTCTCCACACGTGAATAGGCTTCACGTGAGAGTTCAATTTTCAGAGCGAGAGATTCCTGAGTATGGCCCTGCGCTTCTCTGGTCTCCCTGAGTATGGTTTTGTCCAAATCGAAGTTTTTCGCCACGGAGCTTTCCTCTGAGCTAATGGTGCAGAGCAGCCTACACGGCCATAACATCACATAAAAGCAATATGGTGTGATGTTATGACTTCTAAAACATCACATCGCTTTCAATGTGGGGTCAGGCGGGCGCCACTGATGGCGGGGCAGCACGACAGCCCTGCTGGCAGGGTGCGGATGCTGCCGTAGCTGGTAATTCGGAGGATGAAGGCGCCGAGTCCCTCATTGTCCCCGATGCGCGCGTGCGACCGGCCGTATGGCTTGCATGACCCGCTCGCAAGTGTCTGGCCCGGGGGATGGCAGGTGCTCGAGGCCCGTTCTCAACCTCGCGTCGCCAGGTTTCGCCGTCGCCCGTGCAGATAGGGCGAGCAGTGCTGCGATTAAACAAGCTATATTCCGTCCTAAAGTTGAGGTCTGGGTCGTAAACAGCGTGCGAACCGGATCGCGCGTAGTTCACCCGTTTCCCGTCGTCTTACGAAGCTCGTAGTCCAGCGCGCACTTGATCCAGCCGTCCTTTTTGACGATGCGACCGATACTGATGCGACCGATCACCGGGGCCATGATGGCGAGGCCTTTAAGCATAGTGCTCCGTTCTTGTGAATCAATGAGGCCGGCCCCGTCGGGGGCCGGTATGTGCCGCTTTCTCAGGGCGCGTCTTCCCGGGTAAAGAATGCGTCGACCAGATTCTGGATAACCAAACCGGCCTGCTCGTCGGACGGAAACTCACCGTGGTTTAGGATCAGCTCGAAGCCGAGCAAGTCTCCGAAAGCAGAAATCACCTCGTACTCAAACCTGCCGTGTTTTGGACTAAGGTGCCGCCAGTGACGTCGACTATACGCCCAGATCCAGTCCAGATAGCAGCAGCTCTGGGTGATCAGCGCCATGCGGCTTCCGCTCCAGAAATTCAGTAGACGCTGGCTGCGGCAAGGGTCTCTCCGGGACGTCATCAGGCCTTCGAACAGAAAGGCTCCCCAGACCGGTGCCACGGCCTGGGGCAGCATTTCACTTTTCAGATCCGATGGGAGGTCGACCTCGCGATAAGTACAGGGATCGTTCGGGCACATGCGGTTCTCCTTATAAACGGCATAGAAGCGCCCTCGCCGGTCGGACGGCGCCATTATTGAGTAGATAGAGGAAGGTGGGCGATTTAGACCCAGCCGCGCCGGGACAGGCTTTCCCAGCCGGACTGAGACACGACCAGATGGTCCAGGACATGAACGTCGATCAGGCTCAGAGCTTTGACCAGCTGCTGCGTGACATCCCGGTCTGCTTGGGACGGCTCACAGTGTCCGGAGGGATGGTTGTGCGCGAGAATTACTGAGGCCGCATTCCATTCCAGAGCTTTCTGCACGACGATCCGGGGGTGAACAGTGGCCCCATCGACGGTGCCAAAGAACAGCCGTTCGAAGCTTAGCACTTGATGCTTGTTGTTCATGAACAGCACCGCGAAGTGTTCGTTCTTCTCGTTCGCCAGCGCCATTTGTAGGAACTTGGCGGCGTCCTGGGGGGTGGAAAGGGCCTCGCCTCGAGTCAGGCTCTCCTGCAGGATGGCGGCGGCGGTGCGGATAATATCGTCCGAGGTGATCGGACCGAAGGCGTGATACAGGCCCTTCTCACTCTTTACGAAAGTCTTGTCGCAATCGCACATAGATGATCTCCAGAAGCAAAAAAGCCCGCGTGAGCGGGCTTGGAAGAGGGAAACGAGGAATCAGTCAGCGTCGGGAGGCCCGGAGGGCGCCGCGAACCGATGTCCGCACCGCAGGCACTCCAGCGAATCCAATTGGGTTTGATCGATCAGGTCACCTAGAGCGGCCCCGCCGGCACCTCCCACAAGGCCGCCAGCCAGCCCACCGAGCAACAGCCCCATCGCCATGCCGGGCGGGCCAGCAGCCACGCCCAGAGCGACACCGAGTTGCATGCGACCGGCGCCGGTTGCTACTCCGCCTACTAAGCCCGCAATCGTGCCGACGGCGCCGCAGGCTTTCCTGGCGTCATGACGGGTGCCGACATGGATCGAGCTGCAATTTGGGCATTGCAGAATCATTGATACCTCCAGTTGGTGATCACCGAGGGTTCAACTCCCTGGGCTCATGGAAGTAATGTGTATCTGAAAAAATCTGGAATGGAGCGCCGATACCCCAAGCGGACAGCGTGTCCAGGCGTGCTGTACGTTGATGGAGTTTTAGAGCGGGGTATTGCGACAAAAGCTGTCGCGATAAGGTGGGATGATCGAAAGGAGATGGCGTTAGCGCGAAGGGGGAGGTGTGGATAACTATCAGAACGTGCAAACAGCGGTGATCCGTTGGGCCCAGGGCCACTACCGTACCATTCAGGACTCGGGCACGGAGCTGAGCGATGCTGGTGTCGATCTGGCTAGAAGTGTGGGCGTGCTCGAGCCTACTCATATCAGAGTAATGCTGGTCGATCAGGTGCCGATCATGGATGACCCGGTGATTAGCAGCCTGGCCAAGAGCGTTGGTATGCTGAATGGCACGATAATGGGGATGACCTTTGGGCACTCGATCTACATAGCCAGGGGCTTTGAGTCAACGCGCCTCTATTCCCATGAGTTTCGTCACGTCTACCAGTACGAAACGTTCGGATCGTTAGAAGCCTTCATGGAGGAGTATCTCCACCAAGTTCTGACGTTTGGGTACAGCAAGGCGCCTTTGGAGCTGGATGCGAAGGAGTTTGAGATTGAGTGAGGGAAGGAACGATCTGTCTTGGTTTTGGGAATCCGACCTGTGTCAGAACCTCCGGGCGATGTCGTATGCAGAGAAGCCTAACCTTCTAACGCTGCTCTTCGCAGTCCACGATGAGGTTCGCTTGCACACGCCGTTACTGGGGTGGTTGCTGGACCCGAAAGGGGATCACGGCTTAGGAAAGGAGCCTCTGAGCCGCTTCTTATCCATGCTCGAAATTGATGACGCTGGCGCCGAACACGCCCAAGTCTGGCGTGAACGGTCTTTCCCTAAGCATGGTCGGGTCGATCTGATGATCCAACTGCCCGGTTGCTGCTTGGTGATCGAGAACAAACTATACGCGGCCGATCAAGAAGCTCAGTTATGGCGCTATCAGCAGGTGCTAGTAGCCGAGGTGGTACCACCCGTAACCTCACATCTGTTTTATCTAACGCTAGACGGCTGTGAACCGTCCCCCATCTCTGTTTCAGCCCCGTCCGGCTTCGGCGATATGCCGGGGCTGGAAGAAGGCAGCTATCAGTGCATCAGCTACGAGACTGAGATTCACTCTTGGCTAACCGGCCTGTTGGAATGGGCATGCGCTAAGCAGGAAAAAGGCCGGATTCACCATATCCTGACGCAGTACAACGAAGTTCTAATGGAGGCTATCGGCATGCACTCGCGAGAAGAGGCATTGAGCGAACTGAATAGCAGCGGGTTGATGGATCACGTAGTCGCTAATCAGGGCGATGTAACCACATTGGCGAGGCTAACCCGCTCCGTCTTCTTCTTGCACGCCAGGCTGCTTGAGGAATTGATCGAGGGCGTACATCGGGCGCTAGAGAAAGAGCCTCGCCTGGAAAGAGTAAAATCGCCGGAGCGCTGGAGCGAGCTTGACTGGGGGATCTATGAGGGTTGGGCGAGGGGAAGGACGCCTAGTGGTTACCGATTCTACCGTATACATGGTGTGCGCGACCGCAAATTAGAGAACCTGCATTTGGTAGTAGGCCTGGACGCATCAGACAGGTTTTGGGTAGGTCTGGGGCGTTTCGAGGAAGGAAAGCACGCTGAGGTGCCCGCTGACCGTAATCGCTTTGCAGACATCGAGGGCGCGACGCACAATAACTGGTGGCTGAGCTGGGTTACGATTCAAGAAGTGGACCCGGCGCAGTTTGACGGGGATAGAGGGGTTGGGAAATTAGCAACATCCGAAGGAAAAGGCGCCATCGTTGATAAAGCAATAGACCTTTGCCGGCGCTATCTAAGAGAGATCAAATAGCGCACCTCACCGTAAAATCCGGCGGAAGTCGATGGTCTGGGTCGTGAGAGAAGTTTTCGTGCTTAATATTGATGCTCAGCTTGTGTGGGCCACGCGCAGTGGCCTTGTCTCGGCCGTCTCGTAATGTCAGCGATCACCTTAATCCGAATTGAGCAATTATTCCGGGCCTGCTAGCAAGAAGCCGCTCCAAATGGCTCTCTGCCCACATCTCAATTCGGAGAGCACTGTCAGACTCATTGTGCTTCTCCACGATAGCGACGGCGTCTGATGTAAATCTGCCGGAAGTAGCGATAACGTGTACGTCCACCCTTGGCGGTTCCCAAAGTTTCATCTGGTCTTTAAGGGTGGAAATATCCGCTGGCTTTACACTTTTAGACTGCCAATGCTTACATTGGATAATGACCTTTTGCCTCAAGGTGCCCCCGAGCGAGTCTGAATGGACGCGATACACTGAAAGGTCACGGCCACGGTCTGGCGCATTGGTTTTGGTAAGCCATTTAGGGTCTTCATAATCTTTTTCTGAGGAGATTAGAACGAATATTAACCGCTCGAATTCCTCATCGGTAAGACTCTCCCACTTCAGCTTTGTAGCAACCGGGCCTCTCGGCTTTGAACTTACCAAATCACCTAAATCTCCGACTCCCACTGGTACCGGTTCTGATTCACCGTACATCGATTTGCGTAAGTCAGATCTCACGTTTGGCCAATCGTGCTCAATGATGTCACAAAGGTCTTTACGCGTCGCGAAATGCAAGTGCCTATGGAGGTCCTTCCACCGCATCGGCTTAGCCACGGTGCTGCCCAGAAGCATTGCAATCTGGGCCACGTTCTCTTTCAGTTCATCAAATTCAGGATCAGTAACATTGTCGTTCGACGGACCACTTTCGGTAAGCAGTAGGCCTAGATTTCCTAGATTTGAGTCAATAGCATCAATAAGCTCAATTAAGGCGTCCCTGATTAGCTCACGCCGCTTTTGGTTAAATCGGTAGCGATACTCTCGCAGATATCGTGGAGGTTCTCCGATTTGCCGCTCGACTGAGACCATGCACTCAAAATCACCAACCTCCCGGGCATCTAGCCGATTTTGCGCTATTTCATCCAAATCCATCAAGATGATATCTGGCTTCCAGCCATCAATTTTCGGTAACGACGCGATCAAAATATCGAAGTCGCGGCAGCTAGTTTCATAGTCCGGGTTCTCACCAAACACTATTCCACTCGGTATTGTAGCTTCAATCTCTGCCAATAATTTTTCGGCTTTAATAAGATTTGCCTCGGCTGCTTCAAATTGCCGAAGTGCGGCATTTAAAGGGCTATCAGACATTGATCCTCCTGACATCGCGAAAAGTAGCATAGCTGTATAGCCAGGGTAAGAGGGTTGGGCTATGGCTGAAACAGATTGCGGGCACTCAAACAAGCCTTATCCAAGGCTCTTTTCATTCGCTAACTTTTTTTGTCCAACGTCAAACAAAGACGAATCTAAGGCAAAGGTCTCTCGCATACCGTCCGCTGTCATTGACGACCAAACCATTTCTCGTTGTACAAGGGACTCTACACCAGCAGCGGGTAATCCCAGCCGATTTACTTGGTCCCAAGTAAGAACTGATCCACCTGCTCCAACAAATGCCTGTACTACCGTTCTTTCTTCCTCGCTCAAGCGGCTATAGATGCGCTCTGCTTCCGCTAATTCCATTAGGCTTTGTTCTCGACTTACCGCGCGTGCATGGATTCCCGTGGCGATCAGTCGAACTAGCGGAAATGCAATAATCGATAGAAACGCCGCAATGACCCAGTCCGTCGACAAGAGGTAAGCTGACAGGCCAATAACGCCTGCGACAGATGTGGCGATACTACGACCAACATCGGTTTCCGCGTATATACGCTCTACCCATTTATCAAGAGTCTGCAATATTGACCTCCAGTGCTTTAAGGGTTATTTCCAGCGCTTTACCGCAAAAAAACTGAAATCTATGTCTAAGCGTTCAAGGGCGTTATCGATGCTTAATGCTGACGCTCAAATCGTGGCGGCACGCACAGTGGTCTTCGTGTCGACCGCCTAGTAATGTCAGCGATTAGCCATCACCCACGGATCGGTACATATTAGAGAATCAATACCTTCCTCTCGGATCGTCGCTTTGGCCTCATTCAGTGCCGCTGCGTCAGTGTCGAACTCATGGTCCCATATCGTAGATGTGCCGAATTCATCTATGATTTCGAGAGTCCAACCTCCTGCGTCACCACGGAGAATATCGACCATGACAGCTTTATCGTCGGCAGCCAGTCGCTGACTTAAGGGGCTCGTTTCGATCTCAAGACCGTTTACCATTGATGTCCTCCCGGGGGCTTTAGTCTTCTTGAGTGTAGTGTTTTCCGTGGGGTCACGCCGTAGCCGTGCCTTTCGGAGACCCGATAGGCCGGTGATTAAATCGATTTTTAGCAGCATTTAATGCTCTATCGGCCGATATCATGGAGCGAGCCATCATTGCTGAGCCATATGCCATCGCCGAGATAGAAGTCGTTGCCGAGATCATCTGCCGCAATGTTGTTGTATAGGTCAATCATCTCGTCCTTGGAGCGACACCGTAAGTCTGTGCGGGAGTCATAGATTTCAAAGAACCTGCTAAACGCTGCAGAAAGATCTTTATTGAACTCTGTGTCGTTCCTATCTTCATGTTGCGTTATGATGCATATCTTTACGTATTCCCTTCCAGCTCGGTCTTTCTCCACTGAAGGGGAAGTCTCAAGTTCAATACCAAGCCGTAACGCGGACTCAACTAAGCGAAGTTGATCAGAGCATACATTGATGTGCCCATGATCTTCACAGGCGGTAGCGGTCATAAGCTCCCAGTGAGGATGAGATCCAAGAATTCTTAGAAAGCTAGTTCTTCCCCTGGTAACAACGTAGCTTTCCTTGCTGTTTAAACCCGCCTTGTTGGATTGAAAAATAATGAAGTCGCTTGCCACGGTCCCTCGGATTACTTCAAATAAGTATTGAGCTGCGCGCTCAGTTAGAGGCTAACGGAGTGCGGCCTGTCGCGGCCGCAGGGCTTTATTAGTTGGATCAACTCAGGGCCTCTCGTAAGCAGATGAAAGCGTGATGCATATCACAAGTCAACACCCGGGCTCCTATTGCGCAGGCAAAAAAAGGGGCCGGATAAGTCGACTTTTATAAATGCCGACTAGCTACTGCTGAAAAAAACACGTCGTCGCGCACTGCCGTGAACCTCGGTTCCTACCCCTTTTAATATTTCGAAGCTGCCGGGTGTGGCAGTAAGCGTTGGAAGAGCCCCGTCGACTTGGGACCTCTGGTGCGAGACGCGGCCGTCAGAGAGTTGCGGGCGGAGGTTTACAAGAAGCGGTTCAATTGCTTTCAGGGGGCAATATGATACCATATTAATGTATCAGGTGATCGAACGGAGCGAAGTCATGTCAGTTGATCTGGGCGAGTATCGAGCCCCTAGGGAAGCAGGCTCAGGTTTCTGGAAGACAGTCGGGATCCCTGCGCGCGGCGCCCAGCTGCACGCGGCGCTGCGGGAAGGCGTTTCCTACGTTGTGTATAAGCAACTTGTGTCGGTGGCGGGTCTGGAGCACCAGGAGTTGGCCCGGTATCTGGTGATCCCGCCCGCCACGTTGCGGCGACGGGCCAAGGCCGGGAAGTTTAAGGTGGAAGAGAGCGACCGTCTGTATCGCTTTGCAGAGGTGCTTAAGGCGGCCATCGATCTGTTTGAAGGTGACCGTGAGCGGGCTGTGCATTGGTTGTCGAACCCCGTGCGGGGGCTGGGAGATCGGCGCCCTGTGGACATGTTGGCCACGTCCGCCGAAGTGGAGGCCGTTCTGGACCTGATCGGCCGGCTTGAGCACGGCGTCTTCGCATGAGTGGGATTGCTGCGTTTCGTCTGGTTAAGCGTAAGTGGCTGGATACCGTCTTCGACGGCGAAGGCGCGCGGCGCTTTGGCGGGCGGTGGAACAGTCGTGGCAAGTCCTGCGTGTACCTGGCGGGCTCTGAATCCCTGGCGTTGCTGGAGGTAATGGTCCATTTGGATGATTACGGTTTGCTGCAGCACTACGCGCTGCTTGAAGTGCGCTTACCGGAGGATCAGGTACTGCGGTTGCCGGAATCCGACCTGCCTGGCGACTGGCGTGACGAACCGGCGCCACCGTCCACGGCGGAGTTGGGTGATGGTTGGTTGGACGGCCAGAGCAGCCTGGTGCTCGCGGTGCCGAGCGTGGTGGTGCCCCGTGAGTGGAATTACCTGCTTAACCCGGGCCATCCGGGGTATGAGCGCCTGGTTGCGGGCGCGAAGGAGGTGAATTTCGAGCCGGATGTTCGCCTGTAGCTAGCTGCGGACGTTCCGCAACCCTTCCAGATAGTCGGCCCACGTTTGCATCATCTTGCGGCGCTCATCCAGCCACTGGGTCCGGTTGTAGGCCCGGCCGTGAACGTCGCGCACCCGGTGGGCCATCTGCATCTCGATGATGGCCACCGGAAGGCGCAGCTCTTCTTCCAGTAGTGTTCTGGCCGTGGCGCGGAATCCGTGCCCCGTCATGGTGTCCTTGTAGCCGAGGTTGATCAGCGCCGCTGTGACGGCGTTTTCGCTCATGGGGCGAGCTCTTGAGCGGGCACTGGGGAAGACGTACGGGCTGCGGCCATTGATAGGCTCCAGCTCCCGGAGGATCTGAATCGCCTGATCGGCCAGGGGCACGATTAGAGGGTCACTGTTCTTCGTTCTCTGCGCGCTCCACTGGGCTTTCTGCCAGTCGATCTGGTCCCATTGCATCTGGCGCAGGTCGCCAGGACGCAGGAAGAACAGCGGTGCCAACTTCAGGGCGGCGGAAACCGTGGGAGTACCCTCGTAGCCCCACAGGACGCGCAACAGATCGCCGAGTTGATCGGGGTCGGTGATGGCGGCGTAGTGCTTGACGCTCGGGGAGCGCAGCAGACCACGCAAGTCCACGGTGATATCGCGCTCGGCTTTGCCGATGCCCACGGCGTACCGGAAGACCTGGCCGATGATGGTCTTGAGTCGGTGCGCGTTGTCCACATGGCCTTTCTGCTCAATACGCCGAAGGGTGCTGAGTGCATCCGGTGGGGTGATATCTCGGATCGGCATGCGGCCGATATAAGGGAATAGGTGCATCTCCATCCGGCGTAGGTTCTTGGGGTGCGTGGTGGCGCCTACCTCATGTTTGTGGATGGTTTCGTACCACTCCAGGGCGATGCTCTGAAAGGTATCTGCGGTTTCCGTCTGCCGCCGTCGCTGTTCCATACGGCGGTAATCCACGGGGTCGATACCTTGATCGAGCAACTTGAGAGCTTCGTCGCGCGCGGTTCTGGCTTCCTTGAGGCTGGTGCGGGGGTAGCTGCCGAGGGTGAGGGTGCGCTCTTTGCCGTGGAATCGGTACCGCAGCCACCAGGCTTTAGAGGTCGGGCGAACCACCAGGGTGAGTCCGCCGCCATCCGCTAACTTTCTTTGCCGGGCGCCTTCCGTGGTGGCGTTCCTGGCCTCTTTGTCCGTGAGTTTATGGATGCCCTTGTTCATAGTTTTCCTTGTTGTGGGTATGGCTCCGATCATCCGGTGAAATCACTGTGGGTATGGACCTTAGCAAGGGCGCCATACCCACAGCAATACCCGCACTCAAGTCGGATGCCACAGGATGCTATCGGAAAGGGTAGGAATAAAAATCGTTATTTATCAGGGAGTTGCGAGAGGTTTTGGACTTTGCGGGAATTCTTCGGAAGGGGAGATGGTGGGCCCACCAGGACTTGAACCTGGAACCAACGGATTATGAGTCCGCTGCTCTAACCAGTTGAGCTATAGGCCCGAAATAGTTTTGATTGTTGTTGCCGCAGGCTGCGCCTGCTTTCGCGGGCCGGGCCCGCTCCCACAAGGGTGCCCGGACAGCGGGACTGTCCGGGCAGGTAGTTATATACCGAATTACATGTCCGCGTCGAGGAAGCTGCGGAGATGTTCGCTGCGCGAGGGGTGGCGGAGCTTGCGCAGCGCCTTGGCCTCTATTTGACGGATCCGCTCCCGGGTGACGTCGAACTGCTTGCCCACTTCCTCGAGGGTGTGGTCCGTGTTCATGTCGATACCGAAGCGCATGCGCAGCACCTTGGCTTCGCGGGCGGTGAGGTTGGCCAGCACTTCCCGGGTGGCTTCTTCCAGGCCCAGGGAGGTGGCGGAATCCACCGGCGAGTCCACGTTGCCGTCTTCGATGAAGTCGCCCAGGCTGGAGTCCTCGTCGTCGCCGATCGGGGTCTCCATGGAAATCGGTTCCTTGGCGATCTTGAGCACCTTGCGGACCTTGTCTTCCGGCATTTCCAGGCGCACGCCCAGTTCTTCCGGGGTCGGTTCGCGGCCCATTTCCTGCAGCATCTGGCGTTGCACCCGGTTGATCTTGTTGATCGTCTCTATCATGTGCACCGGAATCCGGATGGTGCGGGCCTGGTCGGCGATGGAGCGGGTGATCGCCTGGCGAATCCACCAGGTGGCGTAGGTGGAGAACTTGTAGCCCCGGCGGTATTCGAACTTGTCCACGGCTTTCATCAGGCCGATGTTGCCTTCCTGGATCAGGTCCAGGAACTGCAGGCCGCGGTTGGTGTACTTCTTGGCGATGGAGATCACCAGGCGCAGGTTGGCCTCGACCATTTCTTTCTTGGCGCGGCGCGCCTTGGCTTCGCCGATGGAGATGCGGCGGTTGATCTCCTTGATGTCGGCCACGGGCAGGCCGATGACCTCTTCCAGGGTCATGATCTTGCGCTGGTTACGCTGGATGTCTTCTTTCACCAGGCGCAGCTTGTCGGCGTAGTCCTTGGACTTCTTGCTCTTGAGCGTCTGATCCACCCAGTCCATGTTGGTTTCGTTGCCGGGGAAGATCTTGATGAAGTCACGGCGCGGCACGCCGGCGCGGCGGATCGCCAGCGCCATGATGTGGCGCTCGAAGCGGCGCACGGTGTCCAGGTGGGTGCGGGCGCCGACCAGCAGCTGGTCGTAGATGCGCGGCACCAGTTTGAACAGGGTGAAGTGCGCGGCCAGGGCTTCCTGGGCCTTGGCGGTGCTGGCGTGGTCGCGGCCGTTGCGCTTGAACGAACGCTGGGCTTTTTCGTAGAGCTTCTTGAGCTCGGCGAAACGCTCCGCCGCCAGGACCGGGTCCAGGCCGCCTTCGTCCTCTTCTTCCTCGTCAGCGTCGGCGCCGGCGGTGTTCTTGTCGGCGTCGTCCTCTTCGTCGTCGTCCTTCTGCTTGGCTTTCTCTTTTTCCTTCTCGCGCTCTTTTTCCTTCGCCGCCTTTTCCGCTTCCTCGCGCTTCTTCTGGCTGAAGCGCGGCTCTTTGTTGGCGTTGGTGGCGGCGGCGCCGTCGTCGTTGGGGTCCAGGTAGCCGGCGATCACGTCGGTGAGCTTGCGCTCTTCGTCGGTGATGCGCTGGTACTCGTCGAGGACCATTTCCACGGCGCCGGGCCAGAAGGCGAGGGCGTGCATGACTTCACGGGTGCCTTCCTCGATGCGCTTGGCGATCTCGATTTCGCCTTCCCGGGTGAGCAGCTCCACGGTGCCCATTTCGCGCATGTACATGCGCACCGGGTCGGTGGTGCGGCCCGGTTCGTTCTCCACGGAGGCGAGCACGGCGGCGGCTTCTTCAGCGGCCATCTCGTCGGTGCTTTCCGCGCTCTCATCCATCATGATCTGATCGGCGTCGGTGGCTTTCTCCACCACGCTGATGCCCATGTCGTTGATCATCTGGATGATGTCTTCCACCTGATCCGTGTCGGTGATGGACTCGGGCAGGTGGTCGTTCACCTCGGCATAGGTCAGGTAGCCCTGTTCCTTGCCCAGCGCGATCAACTGCTTCAGCTGTGATTGCTGCTGTTTCTGAGTCGTCATGCGAAAAAGCCCGTGCAGATTGGAAGAGTGTCGAGGAAAACGAGATGTCGTTGGGAAACGGCGTATTATACTGGGATATGGGGTCCGGGGCCAGTTTGTACAAGGGGTGGCGCCAGAGCCCGGCACGGGCGGCGTCAGTCGCTGATGGGCGCCTGGCGGGCCCGGTTGCGGGCCTCGGCGAGCGCCTTGATCAGCTCTGAAAGCCGCGCCCCGTCTGGTGTCGGGCGGCGCTGCTCCAGTTCCAGGGCCTGCTCCAGCGCCAGGGCGTTGAGGTGCTCCAGAGCGTCGTGCCAGTAGCGCCGCGCCGTGGCCGCGTCCATGGGCGGTTTGAGCGCCTCGCGCAGCAGCACCGACAGGGATTCGCCCTGTTCCAGCGCCATCACCGCGCCCAGCAGGGCGGGCGGCGAGCTGGCTTGGTCGCGGGCGGTGCCGGCCACCTGGATCAGCAGGTCCAGCTGGGGGATATCCAGCTCTTCCAGGCCCTCCGGCAGGGGGCGCTCCTCCAGCACTTCCGGGTGCGACAGCAGCACCAGCACCAGCCGTTCCACCAGCCCCAGGCCGCCGGCGCTGCCTCGTTGCCGTTGCGGGCGCCTGGGCCGTGCCCGGGCGGCGCGGGCCACGGCGGCGGCGTCCCAGTCCGGGGGTGGTTCGCCGCCGGGGTCGCCTGCCGGATCGCCTGCCGGCTCGTAACCGTCGCCATAGCCGTAATCGTCCGCTGGCGGCGGGGCGCTCGGCTCCGCGGGCGCCGCCGGGCGGCCCCGTTGGGCGGGCAGGCTCTGGCGCAGCTTTTCCAGGGAGCTTTGCTCCAGGCGGGTAAGGCGCGCCAGCTCTTCTTCCAGCAGGGCGCGGTAGACCGGCCCGGCCGGCTTGTCCAGGTAGGGCAGCGCCAGCCGCGCCAGCCGCGCCCGGCCGTCCACGGTGGCCAGGTCCAGCCCCTCGGAGAGGTGCCGGAACAGGTAGGTGGACAGGGCGTCGGCCTTGTCAGTGAGCGCTAACAACGCCTCCGGGCCCTGGGTGCGCACCAGGGTGTCCGGGTCTTCCCCTTCGTCCAGGAACAGGAAGCGGGCCTGCTTGCCGTCGTCCAGCACCGGCAGGATCGATTCCAGCGCCCGCCAGGCGGCGCGTCGGCCGGCTTCGTCGCCATCGAAACAGAACACCACCTCGTTGACCTGGCGGAACAGCAGCTGGCCGTGGTCCTCGCTGGTGGCGGTGCCCAGGGTGGCCACCGCGTTGGGGACCCCGTGCTGGGCCAGGGCGATCACGTCCATGTAGCCCTCCACCACGTAGAGGCGGTCGCTGCGGTCGCGGCTTTGCCGCCATTCCCACAGGCCGTAGAGCTCGCGGCCCTTGTGGAAGACCGGGGTTTCCGGGCTGTTCAGATACTTGGGCTTGCCGTCGCCCAGCACCCGGCCGCCGAAGCCGATGGTGCGGCCCCGGTGGTCGCGGATCGGGAACTGGATACGGTCGCGGAACTTGTCGTAGGTGCGGCCGTTGTCTTCGCGGCGCACCAGCAGGCCGGCGGTGACCGCCTGTTCCAGGCCTTCCTTGTCCAGGGACAGGCCGTTGATCAGGTTGTCGAAGCCTGGCGGCGCGAAGCCCAGGCCGTAGCGGGCGGCGATTTCCCCGGTCAGGCCACGGCCTTTCAGGTAATTCACCGCTTTCTGCTTTTCCGGGGCGCTTTTCAGTTGCTGCCGGTAGAAGCGCTCGGCGCGGGCGAGCAGGTCGTAGAGGGTCTGCAGGCGGTCCCGCTTGGCTTTGTCCTTGCGCGCGTCGTGACCTTCCTCGCGGGGCACCTCCATGCCGGCGCGGGTGGCCAGTTGTTCCACCGCCTCGGGGAAGTTGAGGTGGTCGTACTCCATCAGGAAGCCCACGGCGTTGCCGGAGGCGCCGCAGCCGAAGCAGTAATAGAACTGCTTGTCCGGGGCAACCGTGAAGGACGGGGTCTTTTCCTGGTGGAACGGGCAGCAGGCGGCGTAGTTGCGGCCGGTCTTCTTCAGCGGCACGCGGCTGTCTATCAGCGCCACGATATCGCTGCGCGCGAGGAGATCCTGAATGAAGTGTTCGGGAATGCGACCGGCCATGGGGGGATATTCCTCGCGGCGGGGCCGCGAATCAAGATCGGGCGGACGGCCCGATCAGGCCGTCAGGCGTTTCTTCACCTTGCCACTGGCGACGCCGATGTCGGCGCGACCCTGCAGCTGCGGCTTCAACACGCCCATGACCTTGCCCATGTCCTGCATGCCGGCGGCGCCGGTGCTGGCTATGGCGTCATCGATCAGGGCGTCGACCTCCGCCTCGCTGAGCGGTGCGGGCAGGAAGGTCTGCAGCACCTGGATTTCCGCCTCCTCGATGTCGGCGAGATCGTCCCGGCCGGCGTCGCGGTATTGAGTGGCGGAATCCTTGCGCTGTTTGATCAGCTTGTCGAGCACCGCCAGGCTGCGCTCATCGTCCAGTTCGATGCGTTCATCCACTTCGATCTGCTTGATGGCGGACAGGGCCATACGCACAACGCCCAGGCGCGCCTTGTCCTTGGCGCGCATGGCGTCTTTCATGGCCGTGGTGAGCTGTTCTTTAAGAGCGCTCATGGCGATTCCTGACTGTGCGGCCCGTGTTAGCGGGCGGTCTCTACGGCCGGAACGGCTTAGTAGAGACGCTTACGGGCGAGTTGCTCGCGCTGGAGCTTCTTCAGGTGACGCTTTACAGCGGCGGCACGCTTGCGCTTACGCTCCTGGGTGGGCTTCTCGTAGTTCTCGCGACGACGGACTTCGGAGAGCACACCGGCTTTCTCGCAGGAACGCTTGAAACGACGCAGGGCCACGTCGAAGGGTTCGCCTTCTTTCACTTTCACCTGAGGCATGAAGTATCACCTACCTTGAAATTGGATTAATGAGTGCGCTGAGGGGCTCAGGTGGAGGGCCCGGACAGCAGGGCGCGAATTCTACCTGAGCTCGGAGGAAATGCAAAGAGGCGGGCTTGGCGGTATCATGCGCCTCCTTATTCAGGGAGTCTCCATGCGCGTATTGGGCATCGAATCCAGCTGTGACGAGACCGGCGTGGCCATCTTCGACACCGAACAGGGCCTGCTCGGCCAGGCGCTGTACAGCCAGATCGACATGCATGCCGCCTACGGCGGCGTGGTGCCGGAGCTGGCCAGCCGCGACCACGTGCGCCGGCTGCTGCCGCTGGTGCGCCAGGTAATGAGCGAGGCCGGCACCACACCGGAACAGCTCGACGGCGTGGCGTTCACCGCCGGCCCGGGGCTGGCCGGGGCGCTGCTGGTGGGCGCCGGCGTCGGCCGCAGCCTGGCCTACGGTTGGGGCCTGCCGGCGGTGCCGGTGCACCATATGGAGGGGCATTTGCTGGCGCCGATGCTGGAAGCGGATGGCCCGGACTTCCCGTTCGTGGCGCTGCTGGTGAGCGGCGGCCATTCGCTGCTGCTGGAGGCGCGCGCCCTGGGCGACTACGCACCGCTGGGCGAGTCCGTGGACGACGCCGCCGGCGAAGCCTTCGACAAGGTGGCGAAAATGATGGGCCTGGGGTACCCCGGCGGCCCGCGCCTGGCGAAGCTGGCCGAGAGCGGCACGGCCGGGCGGTTCCGCTTCCCCCGGCCGATGACCGACCGGCCCGGCCTGGACATGAGCTTTTCCGGGCTCAAGACCTTCACCCTCAACACCATTAACGATCTGGGCGGCGTCGCCGCGCTGAGCGAACAGGACCGTTGCGACATCGCCCTGGCGTTCCAGGAGGCGGCGGTGGACACCCTGGTGATCAAGTGCCGCCGCGCCATGGAGCAGACCGGCGCCAAACGGCTGGTGGTGGCCGGCGGCGTCAGCGCCAACGTGATGCTGCGCGAGCGGCTGGACGCGGCCATGGCCAAGAAGGGCGTGCGGGTGTTCTATCCGGGGCTGGCCTACTGCACCGACAACGGCGCCATGATCGCCTACGCCGGTGCGTTGCGGCTGGCCGGCGGCGAACGCAGCGGCCTGCCGATCGCGGTGCGGCCGCGCTGGCCGCTGGCGGAGCTGGCCCCGCTATCGCAAGACGCCTCCTGAACGGATCTCAGCGCTTGCCGCGGAACCCCAGCTCTTCGCCGCTGAGCAGCTTGGTGAGGTTGGCCCGGTGGCGGATCACCATGATCACGGTGAGCGCCGCCATCGGCCAGAAGGCGGTGGGCAGCCAGAACCACAGACTGATCGGCGCGGCGACAAAGGCCAGCAGCGACGCCACCGAGGAGATCCGCGTCACCCCGAACACCAGCAGCCAGACCGCCCCCGCCACCAGGCCGCTGGGCCAGTGCAGCGGAAACAGCAAACCGAAGGCGGTGGCCACGCCCTTACCGCCCCGGAATTGGAAAAACACCGGAAACAGGTGGCCGAGGAAGGCGCAGAAGCCGACCAGCGCCGCCGCCGTGGCGGACAGCCCCAGGCCGTAAGCCACCAGCACCGGCACGGTGCCCTTGAGCACGTCGCCGAGCAGGGTCAGGGCGGCGGCGGGTTTGCCGCCGATGCGCAGCACATTGGTGGCGCCGGGGTTGCTGGAACCCTGGGTGCGCGGGTCCGGATAGCCGAACAGCCGGCACACCAGAATGGCGCTGGAGATCGAGCCCAGCAGGTAAGCGGCCGCGCACAAAGGCAGCAACCAGCCCCAGCTTTCCTGTAATGCTATGGTGTCCACCGGCTATAATCCTGTTTTTTCAAAGTCTCGAAACCCCGGGCATTATCAAGGACCAACATGGATATCGTCTATATCAGTGATCTGAAGGTGGACACGGTAATCGGCATTTTCGATTGGGAGCGCCGTATCCGCCAGACCGTAAGCCTGGACCTGGAAATGGCCACCGACATACGCAAGGCCGCCGCCAGCGATCACATTGACGACGCTCTGGACTACAAGAGTATCGGCAAGCGGGTGATTCAGTTCATCGAAGACAGCGACTTCCAGTTGGTGGAAACCCTGGCCGAGCGGGTCGCCGACGTGGTCCGCGAGGAGTTCGGGGTGGCCTGGCTGAAGCTGCGCCTCAGCAAGCCCGGCGCCCTGCGCGGGTCGCGGGATGTGGGCGTTATCATTGAGCGGGGGGAGCGCACCTGATGACCACGGTATTTCTCAGCCTCGGCTCCAACATCGACCGGCAGCACAATATCGGCTCGGGGCTGGACGACCTGGCCGCCGCCTTCGGCGAGCTGCGTCTGAGCCCGGTCTATGAAAGCGAGGCGGTGGGCTTCAAGGGCAGCCCGTTCTTCAATCTGGTGGTGGCGCTGGACACCGACCTGCCGGTGGCGGCACTGGCGGACCGGCTGCGCGACATCGAACGCGCCCACGGCCGGGTGCGTGGCGAGAAGAAATTCGCCAGCCGTACCTTGGATATCGACATTCTCACCTACGGGGAGCTCACCGGCGAGTTCGACGGCGTCAGCCTGCCCCGCGATGAAATCCTCAAACACGCTTTCGTGCTGCGGCCGCTGGCCGATCTGGCGCCGTACGCGATGCATCCCCAGCTTGGCCGTACCTACGCGGCCCTGTTCAACGAATACCGTTTTCCGGAGCAGCGCCTCTGGCAGGTCCCGTTCGTCTGGCCCTGAAGTGGCTCAGCCGCCGGGGAAGGAGAGCGAGCGGCCGCCGTCCACGGCCACAATCTGGCCGGTGATGTAGGGCGCTTCCAGGGCCAGCCAGGCCACGGTGGCGGCGATGTCGTCGGGATCGCCGGCGCGGCCCAGGGCGGTGGCGTCGAGGATGTCCTGCTGGTTTTCCTGGCCCTGCTCGGGCCACAGGATGGCGCCCGGCGACACGCCGTTAACGCGCACCGCCGGCCCCAGTTCGCGGGCCAGGCTCTTGGTCATCATCGCCAGCCCGGCTTTCGCCATGCAGTAGAGCGGGTGTCCGGCGAGCGGCTTCTCCGCGTAGACGTCGACGATGTTAACGATCGCCCCGCCGGCCGCCTCCAGGTCACCGGCCAGTTGCTGGCTGAGCAGGAAGGGGGCGCGCAGGTTGCTGTGCATCAGCGTGTCCCAGTCGTCGTCGGACGCCTGGCCGAGCGGCGTGGGGTAGAAGCTGGAGGCGTTGTTGATCAGTACGTCGAGACCGCCGAAGGCGTCCCGGGCGCGCACCGCCAGATCGCGCACCGCCACCGGGTCGCGCAGGTCGGCGGCCAGGCACGCGGCGCTGGCCGGCCGCTCGCGGTTGAAAGCGTCCACCAACTGGCGGGCCTCCTGTTCGCTCCGGTGGTAGTGAATCACCACCCGACAGCCTTTCCGGTGCAGGGTTTCCGCGATGCGGGCGCCGATGCGCCGGGCGCTGCCTGTAATCAGAGCGATGGGGGCTGCCATTTTTCCAGGAACTCCTTTTTGTATTCCTTGATGCGTTTAATGCGTTTGTCGTCCAGCGCGCGGCCCAGGGCCGGACCGGTGAGGCCCGCTTCCCGCAGGCCGGCCACGTCCACGTCGCGCACCGCTTCACTGAGGCCCAGCAAAAACGCGCCCTGAACGTAGGGCGTTTTGTAGTCCGCCGAGCACACCCGGGCGTCCGCCTCGCAGGCGTCGACCAGAAACTTCAGCCGCCGGGGGCGGCGCAGCACGTCCAGGTTGTGCAGCAGCTCCCAGACCTCCGGCGGGCGCAATTTCAGCACCCGCTGCACCCGCGATTGCCAGCGCGCCATGGTCATGGCGGCGTCGGTCATTTCCTTGGGCACGCGCAGCCGCTGCGACATGGTCTTGGCCACGTGCATGCCGCGTCGTTCATGGCCGCGGTGTTCCGGCCAGCCGTCCGGCGGCGTTTCCGCTTTACCGAAATCGTGGCAGAGCAGGGCGTAGCGTGACGTCAACGGCAGTTTCAGACGCGCCGCCTGGGCCAGACAGCGCCACTGATGGCTGAGCACATCCAGGGCCGGCTGGTGGTCCGGCGATTGCGGAATGCCGTCCAGGTTGGCCACCTCGGGAAACAGTTCGGCGAGCGCGCCGCATTCGTGCAGCACCTGAAAAAAGACCTGAGGGGAGCGTTCCATCAGGGCGCGGCTGGTCTCTTTCCAGACCCGCTCGGCGGCCAGGTGCGTCATCTCGCCGCTCATCACGATGTCGCCCATCAGTTCCAGGGTGGTGTCCGCCACCCGGAAACCCATCCAGTGGTAGCGGGCGGCGAAGCGCGCCACGCGCAGCACGCGCAGCGGATCCTCGGCGAAGGCCGGCGACACATGGCGCAGAATACGCGCCTTTAAATCCCGCTTGCCGTTAAAAGGATCGATGATCTCGCCGCCCGGGGTTCTGGCCATGGCGTTGATGGTGAGGTCGCGCCGGATCAGATCGTCTTCCAGCGTTACATCGGTGTCGGTATGGAACACAAAGCCGCCGTAACCGTGGCCGCTTTTGCGCTCGGTGCGGGCGAGGGCATACTCCTCGCGGGTGTCCGGGTGCAAAAACACGGGGAAATCGTTGCCCACCGGTTTGAAACCCTGGTCCACCAGTTGTTGCGGCGTGGCGCCGACCACTACCCAGTCTCTTTCCTTGACCGGCAGCCCGAGCAGTTGATCGCGCACGGCACCGCCTACCAGATAAATGTCCATGTTGTTGTTACCAACCCTTTAACGCAAAATAGTGACACCGAGGCCGCGGCGCTGTTAAGCCCGCGGTTTTTTTGTTTTTGGAACCTTGATCCGTGTCGGCGGGCTCCTTAGTGAACGCATTTTCACTGCCGCGTCCCCGAGGTACAAGTTTTACGAGCGGATAAACACCATGAATACCCTGGTCGCCTATTTGATCGTGATCGCCGTTTGGGCGACCACGCCACTGGGCATCAAATGGAGTGGCGAGGCGCTGCCGGCGTTCGCCGCCGCCGGTTCGCGGATGGCCATCGCCGCCGCGCTGGGGTTGCTGTGGCTGGCGGCGCGGCGTCAGGGGCTGCCCCTGCACCGCCGCGCGCTGCTCAGCTACGCGGCGGCACTGCCGGGGATTTTCGGCGCCATGGGCTGCAGCTACATGGCGGCGCGGGACCTGCCGTCGGGCCTGATCTCGGTGGTGTTCGGGCTGGCGCCGTTGATCTCCGGGGTGATGATGCAGTGGCTGCCCGGCGGCACCCGGCTCAACGGTTGGCACTGGCTGGCCTGCCTGCTGGGGCTGGCCGGCCTGGCGCTGGTATTCGGCGACAGCTTCGCGCTGCTGTTCCAGGACGGCGCCGCGCTGGCCGGCGACGAGGCGCGGCGCGGGCGCGGGCTGCTGTGGATTCTCAGCGCGGTGACCCTGTTCGCCGCCTCCGGCATCGTGGTGCAGCGGGTCGGTGCCGGGCTGGCGCCGATGCAGCAGACCGTGGGCGGTTTGCTGTTTTCCCTGCCGCTGTACGCCCTGGCCATGTGGCTGAGCGGCCAGGGGTTCGACTACAGCGGCGACCAGCGCGGCCTGGGCGCGATCGTCTATCTGGCGGTGTTCGGTTCCCTGCTGGGCTTCTACTGCTACTTCCAGGTGCTGGCGCGGCTGCCCGCCGCCACGGTGGCGCTGGTCACCTTGATCACGCCGGTGCTGGCGCTGATGTTGGGCGCGGCGCTCAACGATGAACTGCTGGGCGCACGGGTGCTGGCCGGCGCCGCCGTGATCGTGGCGGCCCTGGGTCTGTACCTGCTCGGCGACCGGCGGGTGCGGCGCGGTGTCGTTTCCACCGCCGCCGGCGACGGATAAGATCATTGCGCCCACGGCGGCCTCTGAGTAGGGTCACTGGGTCACGACGGGAGAGTGAATCAATGAAAACACGTCTTACAGAATTGCTGGGTACCCGCTACCCGATCATCCAGGGCGGCATGCAGAATGTCGGCTACGCGGAACTGGCGGCGGCGGTGTCCAACGCTGGCGCGCTGGGCATCATCACCGGGCTGACCCAGCCCACGCCGGAAGATCTCGCCAAGGAGATCGCCCGCTGCAAGGAAATGACCGACCAGCCGTTCGGCGTCAACCTGACGCTGTTGCCGACCATCAAGCCGGTGCCGTACGAGGAGTACGCCCAGGTGATCGTCGACGCCGGCGTCAAGATCGTGGAAACCGCCGGGCGCAGCCCGGAACCCTTCATGCCGCTGTTCAACGAGCACGGCATCAAGGTGATCCACAAGTGCACCTCGGTGCGCCACTCCCTGAAGGCCCAGAGCCTGGGCTGCGCGGCGGTGTCCGTGGACGGTTTCGAGTGCGCCGGCCACCCCGGCGAGGACGACGTCACCAACCTGGTGCTGCTGCCCGCCGCCGCCAAGGTGCTGGACATTCCCATGGTCGCCTCCGGCGGCATCGGCACCGGCGCGCAGATGGCCGCCTGCCTGGCGCTGGGTGCCGACGGCATCAACATGGGCACGCGCTTCATGGCCACCAAGGAAGCGCCCATCCACGAGAACATCAAGCGCGCCATCGTCGAAGGCAGCGAGCGCGACACCGCGCTGGTCTACCGGCCGCTGCGCAACACCGCCCGGGTCTACAAGAACAAGGTCGCCGAGCGGGTCAACGAGATCGAGCGCGAGCAGGGCAAGGACATGAAGTTCGAGCTGATCAGCGACATGGTCGCCGGCGCCAAGGGCAAGGTGGCGCTGACCGAGGGCGACGTGGACTACGGCATCTGGACCAGCGGCATGGTGCAGGGGCTGATCGATGCCATCCCGTCCTGCGAGGATCTGGTGCAGGAAATCATCCGCGAGTGCGAGAGCACCATCCGCGACCGGCTGTCGGTGTTCGCCGCCTCCTGATTGGGGAGCGGGCCTGGCCCGCTCCCTGGACCTGGTTACGGAGTGCCGGATTCGATGGGCGTGAACGTCACCAGGTGGTCCATTTCCAGTTCGATACCGATGCGCCCCCCGACCGGGTGGGCGTGGTGGCTGGGTGCCATGCACGGCACCCGTACGCCGCCGTCCAACTCCAGCGTGTAAAGCATGTGGGCGCCGCGGAAGGCGCGGTCCACCACCCGGGCGGTGCGTGGGCTGTCGTCGTTGTGAAGGATGTCGTCCGGGCGGATCATCACGTCCACCCGGTCGCCGGGGGCGGCGCCGTCGGGCAGGTTGCCGGCGAACACGCCCAGGCAGGTCTCCACCCGGCCTTCGGTGGTCACGGTGCCGGGGATGAAGCTGCTGCGGCCGATGAAGTCGGCCACGAAGCGGGTGCGCGGCCGGTGGTAGATGCGGTAGGGCGTGTCCCACTGGGCCAGTCGGCCGGCGTGCATCACGCCGACCCGGTCGGCGATGGCGAAGGCTTCGTTCTGGTCGTGGGTGACGAACAGGGCGGTGATGCCCTCTTTCAGCAGGATGGCGCGCACGTCGCGGCTGATCTGCTCGCGCAGTTCCGCGTCCAGCGCCGAGAAGGGTTCGTCCAGCAGCAGCAGGCGGGGCTTGGGGGCCAGCGCCCGGGCCAGGGCCACGCGCTGTTGCTGGCCGCCGGAAAGCTGATGGGGGTAGCGGCCGCCCATGCCGGGCAGGCCCACCAGGGTGAGCAGGTCCTCGACCCGGACGCGGCGCTGGTCCGCGCTCCAGCGGTCCAGGCCGAAGCCGATGTTGGCGGCCACGTCCAGGTGCGGGAACAGGGCGATGTCCTGGAACACCATGCCCACCCGGCGCTGCTCGGCGGGCACCAGCAGCCGGTCGCCGGTGACGGCGTCGCCGTGCAGGGCGATGCGGCCGCGGTCCGGGGCCAGGAAGCCGGCCACCAGACGCAGCAGGGTGGTCTTGCCGCAGCCGGAGGGCCCGATCAGGCAGCCGATCAGGCCCTCGTCCAGGGAGAGGGAGACGTCTTCCAATACCGGCTGGCCGTCGAACCGTACGTTCAGGTCGTCAATGGTCAGCATGGGGGCTCTCCTGGTGGGGGTTCCGTATCGAGCGGGTCAGCAGTATCACCGGCGCCACGCCGGCGAGCAGAATGGTGAGCGCCGGCAGCGCCGCGTCCGCCAGTCGCTCGTCGGACGCCAGTTCGAAGGCGCGCACCGCCAAGGTATTGGTGTTGAAGGGCCGCAGCACCAGCGCGGCGGGCAGCTCCTTGAGGGTGTCCACGAACACCAGCAGGGCGCTGGTGGCCAGCGGCACCCGCAGCAGCGGCAGATGCACCCGCCGCAGCATCGGCAGCGACGCCGTGCCCAGCGAGCGGGCGGCGTTGTCCAGGTTGGGGGACAGGTTCTGCAGACCGGCGTCCAGCCCCTGGATGGGGATGGTCAGGAAGCGCACCGTGCAGGCGAACACCACCGCGAACAGGGTGCCGGAGAACAGCAGCCCGGGCTCCGGCAGGCCCACGGACGCCAGCAGATTGTTGAGGCCGCGGTCCAGGCTGGCGAGCACCAGCACCACGCCCACCGCCAGCACGGTGCCCGGCACCGCGTAGCCGAAGCCGGCGAGCCCGGCGGCCAGGCGGCGGGGCCGGTCGCGGCGCAGCCGCCGCGCCCAGATCAGCAGCAGGCCCAGGCCGGTGGCCGCCAGCGCGGTGCACAGGGCGATCAGCAGGCTGGTGCCGAGCAGGCCCAGGAAGCCCGGCTCCGCCAGATCCCGCCAGCGCGGCAGGCTCCACACCAGCAGTTGCAGGGCGGGCAGAATGAACCCGAGCAGCACCGGCAGCCACAGCGCCGCCGCCAGCAACAGGCCCGGGCCCCGACCCAGCGGCAGCGGCGCCGCCGCCCGCGCCGAGGCGACGCTGATGCGCCGTTCCTTGCGGGCGCGCCGCTCCAGGGTGAGCAGCACCACCATGGCGAGCAGCAGTACGCCGGCCAGTTGCGCCGCCGCCATGGCGTCGCCCAGCCCGAACCAGGTGCGGTAGATGCCGGTGCTCAGGGTGGGTACGCCGAAGTAGGCCACGGTGCCGTAGTCCGCCAGGGTCTCCATCAGCACCAGCGCCAGCCCGGCGATGATCGCCGGCCGTGCCAGCGGCAGGGCCACCCGGAAGAACCGCCGCCAGGGCCCGGCGCCCAGGGTGCGCGCCACTTCCAGCGCCACCGCGGACTGACTGACGAAGGCGGCGCGGGTCATCAGATACACATAGGGATAGAGCACCAGCGTCAGCATCAGGCCGGCGCCGGCCGGGCTGCGGATGTCCGGCAGGGGGAGCGGCAACGCCTGCTGCAGGGCGCCTTCGCTGGCCAGCATGCCGGTCCAGGTGTAGGCGATCAGATAGGCGGGGCAGGCCAGCGGCAGCAGCAGGGCCCACTCCAGCACCCGGCGCCCGGGGAAGCGGAAGCGGGACACCGCCCAGGCGGCGGCGACGCCGATCAGCAGGGTGCCGGTGCCGGTGAACAGGGCCAGGAACAAGGAGTGGCGCAGGTACGAGGGCAGTACCGTGCTGCTCAGGTGGCCCCAATTGGGCGAGGCGCCGGCCAGCCAGCTGCCGGCCACCACCAGTACCGGTGTGGCCAGCGCCAGCGCCAGCAGCAGTAGAACCAGGGAGCGCAAGGCGGGCAACGAAAACATGGCGCGATTATACCGATCCGCCGCCGCCTTGCCTGTCTTGAACGATTATTTCCAGCCTGCGCGGTCCATCAGTTTGACCGCGTCGGCGTTCAGCTCGCCGAGCTTGATCAGCGGCAGGTCGTCCTGCTTGAACTCACCCCACTCCTGCAGCAAATCGCTGACCGGCACGTCGGCGCGCACCGGGTACTCGTAGTTGGTCTCGGCGTACCACTGCTGGGATTCGTCGTTGACCAGGAACTCGATCAGCTGCCGGGCGTTGTCCGGGTTGGGGGCGTTGGTGGCCACGCCGGCGCCGGAAATATTGATGTGGGCGCCGCGGCCGTCCTGGTTGGGCCAGAACACCGCCACCTGCTCGGCGATCTCGCGGGCGTCGGCGTCGTCGCCGCCCTGCATCATGCCCAGGTAGTAGGTGTTGACCACGGCGATGTCGCACTCGCCGGCGGCCAGGGCCTTGATCTGGTTGCGGTCGCCGCCCACCGGATCACGGGCCATGTTGGACACCAGGCCCTCGGCCCATTGCTCGGTGTCCGCTTCGCCGTTGTGGGCGATCAGGCTGGCGGTGAGGGACTGGTTGTAGATGTTGTCCGAGGAGCGGATGCAGATGCGGTCATCCCATTTTTCGTCGGCCAGGGCTTCGTAGGTGGACAGCTCGGACGGGTCCACCCGGTCCGGGGCGTAGACCACCACCCGGGCGCGCACGGACAGGCCGTACCAGTGGCCTTCCGGGTCGCGCAGGGCCTCGGGCACCTGCTCGGCGAGGGTGTCGCTTTCCGTGGTGGCCAGCTGGCCTTCCTGCTGGGCGCGGTACAGACGGCCGGCGTCGGTGGTGATCAGCACGTCGGCGGGGCTGTGCTCGCCTTCGGCCTTCATGCGCTCCACCAGGGCGTCGGCGCTGCCGGTGATCAGGTTCACGGTGATGCCGGTTTCCGAGGTGAAGCGGTCCAGCAGGGGCTTGATCAGTGCTTCCTTACGGGCGGAATAGACGTTCACTTCTTCGCTTTGCGAGCTGCATCCGGTTACCACCAGGGCGGCCATTAACGAGAAGAGGACACTGAGTCGACGCATGAAGGGTTTCTCCGGCGAATGAACGAATAAGGTTGCGCCGGATATAAACATTAATGAGAACGTTTATCAATCAAGGCGGTGTGAAGGAATCGACAATCGCTCCACCACGCTGCCGTTGTCGACGCTCTCCAGGTGCACGTCGAAGCCCCACAGGCGGTGCAGGTGGCGCAGCACCTCCTGGGCGGTGTCCGCCTCCAGCGGGCGGTGGTGCTGGCGCAGGTGCTGCAGGGTGAGGGATCGGTCGCCGCGCACGTCCGCCGAGTACACCTGGATGTTGGGTTCCTGGATGCTCAGGTTGTACTGCTCGGAGAGCCGGTTGCGGATCGCCTGGTAGCCGGGCTCGTTGTGGATGGCGTTGATCTCGATGTAGTCGCGCTCGGAGTCGTCCATCAGGCTGAACAGCTTGAATTCGCGGATCAGACGCGGTGACAGAAACTGCTGAATAAAGCTCTCGTCCTTGAAGCTTTCCATGGCGAACTTGAGCGTCGCCAGCCAGTCGCTGCCGGCGATGTCCGGAAACCACTGGCGGTCTTCGTCGGTGGGCGCCTCGCAGATGCGGCGGATGTCCTGGAACATGGCGAACCCCAGGGCGTAGGGGTTGATGCCGGAATAGTAGGGCGAATCGAACGGCGGCTGGTAAATCACCTGGCTGTGGTTCTGCAGGAATTCCAGCATAAAGCCGTCGTCCACGCGGCCCTGGTCGTAGAGCTCGTTAAGCAGCGTGTAGTGCCAGAAGGTGGCCCAGCCTTCGTTCATCACCTGGGTCTGTCGCTGGGGGTAGAAGTACTGCGCCATCTTGCGCACGATGCGGATCACCTCCCGCTGCCAGGGCTCCAGTAGCGGGGCGTTCTTCTCCAGGAAGTAGAGCAGGTTTTCCTGGGGCTCGGAGGGGAAGCGCCGGCTGGGCTCGCGGCGCTGCACCATCGGCTGCATGTCGGGAAAGGTTTTCCACAGTTCCGAGACCTGACGTTGCAGGGCCTCTTCCCGGTCGCGTTGGCGGCGCTTTTCCTCATGGGCGGAGATCGGCGTGGGCCTTTTGTAGCGGTCGACGCCGTAGTTCATCAGCGCGTGGCAGGAATCCAGGGTTTCCTCCACCGCGGTGACACCGTGGCGTTGCTCGCACTCGGCCAGGTAGTGGCGCGCGAACACCAGGTAATCAATGATCGCCGAGGCGTCGGTCCAGGTCTTGAACAGGTAGTTGCCCTTGAAGAAGGAGTTGTGGCCGTAACCGGCGTGGGCGATCACCAGCGCCTGCATGGTGATGGTGTTCTCTTCCATCAGGTAGGCGATGCAGGGGTTGGAGTTGATCACGATTTCGTAGGCGAGGCCCATCTGGCCGCGCCGGTAGCGGCTTTCCACCTCCACGAACTGTTTGCCGAACGACCAGTGGTTGTAGCCCACCGGCATGCCCACCGAGGAGTAGGCGTCCATCATCTGCTCCGAGGAGATCACCTCGATCTGGTTCGGGTAGGTGTCGAGCCCGAACTTGCCGTGGGCCAGCTCGGCGATGGCCTGGTCGTATTCCGCCAGGGTCTCGAAGTCCCAGTCGGAACCGCTGGAGATCAGTTTGCTGTCGGCCACGGTCATGCCACCTCCATGCGCTTCTTGAACAGGCGCCGGAATACCGGGTAGATGTCGCCCGGGTCGTCGATCTGCGCCATGGAGAACACGTCGCCACAGCGTTCCTGCACGCTCTGGTAATGCTCCCACAGGGCCTGGTGGCTGCGCGGCATCACCTCCACGTAGGAGAAATGCTGCATGCGCGGCAGCAGTTCCTTCTCCAGCAGCGCGGCGCAGCCCGGCGAATCGTCGTTCCAGTTGTCGCCGTCCGAGGCCTGGGCGCCGTACAGGTTCCACTCTTCCACCGGGTAGCGGGCCTTGATGGTGTCCAGGGTCAGCTTCAGCGCACTGGAGACGATGGTGCCGCCGGTCTCCCGGGAATAGAAGAACTCCTCTTCGTTGACTTCCTTGGCGCTGGTGTGGTGGCGGATGAACACCACCTCGGTGTGCTCGTAGTTGCGCTGCAGGAACAGGTAGAGCAGCAGGAAGAAGCGCTTGGCCAGGTCCTTCATGTCCTGATTCATGGAGCCGGACACATCCATGATGCAGAACATCACCGCGCGACTCACCGGCACCGGAACTTTGACATGGTGGTTGAAGCGCAGATCCACCTCATCCAGAAACGGAATGCGCTCGATACGCCGGCGCACCCGGTCGATCTGGGTGTCCAGGTCATTGAGGCGCTCATTGCGCTCCGGGGACTGGTCCTGGTTCAGCAGGGCGTCGCGCTCTTCCTCGAGCAGGCGCAGCCGGCGGCGGCTGGCCGCCGTGAGCGCGCGCCGGCGCATGGACGCCTGGCGCATGGAGCGCACGATGTTGATCTTCGCCGGCAGGCCGTGGCTGACGATGCCGCCGTGGCGGCGGTGAAAAGAGCGGCTGCCCTCCAGGTGCCGTTTGATCAGGTTGGGCAGCTCCAGGTCTTCGAACAGGAAGTTGAGAAATTCCCGCTGGTCGATTTCGAACGCGAACTCGTCGGCGCCTTCGCCGGAATCGCTGGCGTCCCGGCCACCGGCACCGCCTTCGCCGCCGGAGGGCTTCTTGACCCGGTCGCCGGCCTGAAACTCCCGGTTGCCCGGATGCACCACGTTGCGGCGCCCGCCGGAACCGTGATGAAAGCGCGGCTCGGACAAATCCTTTTCCGGAATGCTGATGCGCTCGCCTTGCTCCATATCGGTAATCGAGCGGCGGCCCACCGCCTCGTTCACCGCTTCACGAATATGCCGCCGGTAACGCTCCAAAAAGCGCTGCCGGTTCACCGTACTCTTGTTCTTCCCGTTGAGACGCCGGTCAATGATATAACTCATACCGCTCTCCACTACGAAAACTCACCAGGCGCGACGCCGGCACCGTACCTTCATCCGCGGGCACGGCCCCGCCGCCCAATCCGCCCCAACCCGCGCACTATTAACTATTCACTCTTAACTATTAACTGTCTTTTCATTGCGCTTTCCGCACCCGCAAATACCACTCCGACAACAACCGCACCTGTTTCTCCGTATACCCCCGGTCCATCATTCGCTTGACGAAATTGTCGTGCTTGCGGCGGTCGTCCTCGCTGCCCTTGGGGTTGAACGAGATCACCGGCAGCAGCTCTTCGGTGTTGGAGAACATCTTCTTCTCGATCACATCGCGCAGCTTCTGGTAGCTCATCCAGCTCGGGTTGCGGCCATTGTTGTTGGCGCGGGCGCGCAGCACGAAGTTGACCACCTCGTTGCGGAAATCCTTGGGGTTGGAAATGCCGGCCGGCTTTTCGATTTTTTCCAGCTCCTCGTTGAGGGACTGGCGGTCGAAAATCTCGCCGGTGTCCGGGTCGCGGAACTCCTGGTCCTGGATCCAGAAATCCGCGTACATCACGTAGCGGTCGAAAATGTTCTGGCCGTATTCGGAGTAGGATTCCAGGTAGGCGGTCTGGATTTCCTTGCCGATGAATTCCACATAGTGCGGCACCAGGTATTCCTTGATGAAGCGGCGGTACTGTTCCTGCAGCTCCTGGGGAAATTGTTCCTGCTCGATGCGCTGTTCCAGCACGTGCATCAGATGGACCGGGTTGGCCGCCACCTCGGAGTGATCGAAGTTGAACACCTTGGAGAGAATCTTGAACGCGAAACGGGTGGAGAGCCCGTCCATGCCCTCGTCGACCCCGGCCATGTCGCGGTACTCCTGCATCGACTTGGCGCGCGGGTCCACGTCCTTCAGGTTTTCGCCGTCATAGACCCGCATCTTGGAATAGATGCTGGAATTCTCCGGCTCCTTGAGGCGCGTGAGCACTGAGAACTGGGCCAGCATGCGCAGGGTGTCCGGCGCGCAGTGCGCTTCGCGCAGGCTGGAGTTGCGCAGCAGCTTGTCGTAGATCAGCTGCTCTTCGGTGACTCTCAGGCAGTAGGGAACCTTGACGATGAACACGCGGTCGATAAAGGCTTCGTTGTTCTTGTTGTGGCGGAAGGTCTGCCACTCGGCTTCGTTGGAGTGCGCCAGCACGATGCCGTCGAACGGAATCGCGCCCATGTGCTCGGTGCCGTTGTAGTTGCCCTCCTGGGTGGCGGTGAGCAACGGGTGCAGCACCTTGATCGGCGCCTTGAACATTTCCACGAACTCGAGCAGGCCCTGGTTGGCCCGGCACAGGCCGCCGGAAAAGCTGTAGGCGTCCGGGTCTTCCTGGGCGAATTCCTCCAGCTTGCGGATGTCCACCTTGCCCACCAGGGACGAGATGTCCTGGTTGTTTTCGTCGCCGGGCTCGGTCTTGGCCACCGCCACCTGGTCGAGAATCGACGGGTAGCGGCGCACCACGCGGAACTGGCTCAGGTCGCCGCCGTAGTCCTTCAGCCGCTTCACCGCCCAGGGCGACATGATGGTGCGCACATAGCGGCGCGGAATGCCGTACTCCTCTTCCAGAATCGGGCCGTCCTCTTCGGCGTCGAACAGGCACAGCGGCGATTCGTTCACCGGCGAATCCTTGATGGCGTAGAACGGCACCTTCTGCATCAGCGCCTTGAGCTTTTCCGCCAGTGAGGACTTGCCGCCGCCCACCGGGCCGAGCAAGTACAGAATCTGTTTTTTCTCTTCCAGGCCCTGAGCCGCGTGGCGGAAGTAACTGACGATGTTTTCGATTACGTCTTCCAGACCGTAGAACTCGTCGAAGGCCGGGTAGCGGCGGATCATTTTGTTGGAAAAAATCCGCGACAGGCGCGGGTCCTTGGAGGTGTCCACCAGCTCCGGCTCGCCGATGGCCATCAGCATGCGTTCGGGGGCGGACGCGTAGACACCGGGGTCGCTTTTACAGAGGGCGAGATACTCTTCCAGGGACATCTCGTCTTCCTGGCCTGCTTCGAACCGGGCCTGATAGTGACGAAGAATACTCATGCTTTACTCCCTCCTGGCGGTGCGCCGCGCCTGCGGTGTGCCGCGAGACAAGTACGGATGGCGATACGTGTGAAAACGGTGTTCGGGGAAAAACCATGCGAGTTTCGTTCCAATCGCAAGTGGAACGAACGGGAAAAGGGTAAAAGCGGGCCCCGGTGCCGGTCGGCGGCACGAAAAAGGAGACTAAGGGTCCACGCCTGACGCATTCGGACGCTCCTGGCCGGCGGGCTGGCGCCGGCGGCTTAAGCGGGCGGAATCGAATCACTTCGGTTCTAGCATGGCGCTAAAACGAAAGCCAAGTCAAAAGCAAAAAATTTTTCCGGCGGGAACTTTTTTTATAAATAAACCAATTGTGGCGGGCGCGTTAATAACGCGCGAAGAGGGCGCCGCCGGGCGGGGTCAGTGGCAGGCGCACTGAAAGCGGCGGCCGTCCTCCAGGCGCAGGGCGGTCAGGCAGCCGCCCCAGACGCAGCCGGTATCCAGGGCTTCCACCCCGGCGGTGCTGGTGCGGCCCTCCAGGGCGGCCCAGTGGCCGAACAGCACGCGGACGTCCCTTTCACGGCGTTGCGGGTGCTCAAACCAGGGCATAAAGCCGGGCGGTGGCTGATCCGGCTCGCCCTTGCTGCCCAGGTCCAGCTCGCCGGCGTCGTTGACGAAGCGCATGCGGGTGAAATAGTTGGTGATCACCCGCCAGCGGTCGGTGCCTTCCAGGCCGTCGTGCCAGCCGGCGGGGCTGTTGCCGTACATGTTGGCGAAGAACGCCTCGGCCTTGTCCGGCGACGCCAGCACGGTTTCCACTTCCAGGGCGCGGGCGCGGGCCTCGTCCAGCCGCCACAGCGGCGGCAGGCCGGCGTGCGTCATCACCGCCTGGAATTCGGGCACCTCCACCAGCAGCGGCCGGCTCTGCAGCCAGCCCAGCAGGTCATCCCGGTCGGGGGCGTCCAGAATCGGCTGCAGGGTGTCTTTGCTCTTCAGGCCGGCGTGGCCGTGGGACGTCGCCAGCAGGTGCAGGTCGTGGTTGCCCAGCACCACGCGGACGTTGTCCCGCAGCTGGTACACCCGGCGCAGGGCGCCCAGCGAGTCCGGGCCGCGGTTGACCAGGTCGCCGGCCAGCAGCAGCCGGTCGCGGTCCGGGTGGAAACCGATCTCATCGAGAAGGGCGTCGAAGGGGGCCAGGCAGCCCTGCAGGTCGCCGATCGCGTAGGTACTCATGGCCGGCCCCTCAGTGCAGCGCGCGCGGCACGGCGAGGGTGAAGGCGGGCACTTCCGCGTCGAAGCAGGTGCCATCTTCGGCGATCATCTGGTAACTGCCTTCCATGGTGCCCACTTCGGTTTCCAGGATGGCGCCGCTGGAGTAATGAAACTCCTGGCCCGGCGCGATGCTGGGCTGTTCGCCCACCACGCCTTCACCGTGCACCTCGCGGGAGCGTTCCTCGCCGTCGGTGATCACCCAGTGACGGGTCAGCAGACGCGCGGTTACCGCGCCCCGGTTGAGGATGCGGATGTGGTAGGCGAACACCCAGCGCTGGCCGTCCTCGTCGCTTTGATCGGGCAGATACTCGGTTTCCACGGTGACCTGCATGCGGTAGCGGTCGGTATCGATGGCGGTGTCGTCCACGGCGGTCATGGCGTCGGCTCCTTGGTTGTTCCGGGTCCCGGCTTCGGCGCGGTGGCGTTGGCCAGGGTCACGTAGTCCGCGACGGACAGGTGATCCGGGCGCAGGCCGGGATCGATGCCGGCGGTGTCGAACACCTCCGGGGCGATCAGTGTTTTCAGGCTGTTGCGGATCGCCTTGCGGCGCTGGCTGAACGCCTGCGCCACCAGCCGGCTCAGCCAGGCCGGGTCATCCGCCGGCCACGGCGGGCGGGCGTAGGGAATCAGGCGCACCACGGCGGAATCCACCTTGGGGGGCGGTTGAAACGCCCCGGGCGGCACCGGAAACAGGTAATCCGCCTGACAATGATACTGCACCATCACCGACAGGCGCCCGTAATCCTTGCCGCCGGGGGCGGCGGTCAGCCGTTCCACCACTTCCTTCTGCAGCATGAAGGTCATGTCGGCGATGGCGCCGGTCTGCGCCAGCAGGTGGAAAATCAGCGGCGTGGAGATGTTGTAGGGCAGATTGCCGACCACCCGCAGCGGGCCTTGCCCGGCGAGGGCGGTGAAGTCGAAGCGCAGGGCGTCGCTCTGGTGGATGGTGAGGCGGTCTTCCGGCACCTGGTCGCGCAGCCGGCCGATCAGGTCCCGGTCCAGTTCCACCACCGTCAGGTGCGCCACCTGTTCCAGCAGCGGGAACGTCAGGGCGCCCTGGCCGGGGCCGATTTCCACCACGGTCTCGCCGTCGCGGGGCGCCACCGAGCGCACCAGCCGGTCGATGATCTCGGCGTCGTGCAGGAAGTGCTGGCCGAAGCGTTTGCGGGCGCGATGTTCGCTCATGGGCTCTCCTGGCCTTCGGTGCGGGCGGCCAGATCCGCCGCCAGGCGGGTGGCGGCCAGCAGGCTGCCGGCGCGGGCCCGGCCGGTGCCGGCCAGGTCGAAGGCGGTGCCGTGGTCCACCGAGGTGCGGATGAACGGCAGCCCCAGGGTCAGGTTCACCGCCTCGCCGAAGCCGGCGTATTTCAGCACCGGCAGGCCCTGGTCGTGGTACATGGCGAGCACCGCGTCGTGTTGCGCCAGCAGGTCCGGTTGGAAGGCGGTGTCCGCCGGCACCGGGCCGGTCAGCTGCAGGCCCTGGTCGCGCAGGCGCGCCAGGGTGGGAATGATCACATCCAGTTCCTCGCGGCCCAGGTGGCCGCCTTCGCCGGCGTGGGGGTTGAGCCCCAGCACCAGAATTCGGGGGCGCGGCAGGGCGAACTTGCGGCGCAGGTCGTCGTGCAGGATGGTCAGGGTGCGCGTCAGGGCGGCATCGGTGATCGCCGCCGGCACCCGCGCCAGGGGCAGGTGGGTGGTGGCCAGCGCCACCCGCAGGTCGCCGGCGGTGAGCATCATCACCACCTGGTCGACGCCGGCCCGCTCGGCCAGGAATTCGGTGTGGCCGGTGAAGGCGGGGTCGGCGCCGTCACAGATGATGTTTTTGGCCACCGGCGCGGTGACCATGGCGGCGAAGGTGCCGTCCAGGCAGCCGTCGGCGGCCCGCTCCAGCATCGCCAGGGTGCCGGCGCCGGTGGCCGGGTCCGGCTGTCCGGCGGTCACGGTGGCGCCGGCCGGGCAGTGCCACAGCACGGCGCCGTGCTCCGGCGCGGGCCGGCCCGGCGCCCATTCCGGCAACGGCAGTTCCAAGCTGAGCGCGGCGGCCCGCGCCGCCAGTACGTCACGGTCGGCGAGCAGCACCAGGGGCAGGTCCGGCAGCGCCGCCGGCAGCGCGGCCAGCAGGTCCGGACCGATGCCGGCGGGGTCACCGGCGGTGATGGCGATCGGGCGCCGCGTCATGATTGCAGGCGGATATCCACGTAGGCTTCCGCGCGCTGCTCCTGCAGCCAGGTTTGCAGCTCTTCGTCGAAGCGGCGCTTCTGCAGCGCCTTGCGGGCCTGCAGCTCGCGGAACTGGTCGCTCATGTCCGCTTCCCGGGTCTCTTCCACGCGCAGGAAGTGCCAGCCGAACTGGCTTTCGAACACCGGTGACAGCTGGCCGGGCGGGGTTTCCACCATCATCTGCTCGAATTCGGGCACCATTTCGCCGGGGGTGACCCAGCCCAGCTCGCCGCCCTGGCGGCCGCTGCCCGGGTCGTCGGAGTGTTCCGCCGCCGCTTCCGCGAAGCTCAGTTCGCCGCTGGCCACCTGGTCGTGAACCCGGTTGATCTCCGCGCGGGCCTGCTCCTCGCTGGTGAGGGTGTCGGCGCGCACCAGAACGTGGCGCACCTGGTACTGGGTGACCACTTTCTCGGCGCCGCCGCCGCGGCGGTCGATCATCTTGAGAATGTGGAAGCCGGCGCCGGAGCGCAGCGGCTCGCTGATGTCGCCCTTGTTCATGTCGATCGCCGCGTCGGCGAACAGACTCGGCCACTGGGCCGCTTCCCGCCAGCCCAGGTCGCCGCCTTCCAGCGCCTCCGGGCCGTCCGATTCGGACACCGCGGTCTCCGCGAAGTCGGCGCCGTCGCGCAGGCGCCGCACCAGGGCCTCGGCCTCTTCCTGGGCCGCGCTCACCTGTTCCGGGCTGGCGTTGCCGGGCACCTTGACCAGGATGTGGCCGAGGTGGAAATCCGCCTGGAACATCTGGCGGCCGGTTTCCGACTCCAGGAACCGTTGCACTTCGCGGTCGGTGACCCGCACCCGGGACGCCACGCTGCGTTGCTGCAGCCGGGACACCACCATCTCGCCGCGCACCTGCTCGCGGAAACGGGACCAGTCGTAGCCGTCGGCGCGCAGGGCGTCGGCGAACTGCTGCAGGGTCATGTTGTTCTGCCGGGCGATGCCGGACAGCGCCTGGTTAAGGGCGCCGTCGTCGACGCGGATGCCGGCCCGCTCCGCCATCTGCAGCTGCAGACGCTCCAGGATTACCCGGTCGAGGACCTGCTCGCGCAGCACCTCGCGGGGCGGCAGCGGGCGGTTGTCGCCTCGGAACTGGGCGGCGATTTCGTCCACCCGTTCCTGGAGCTCGCTTTCCATGATCACGCCGTCGTTGACCACCGCCACGATGCGGTCGAGCATTTCCACCTGGGCATGGACGCCCGGGGACAGCAAAATCGTCGCGCTCAGCAACCAGGTTGCCAGAGACCTAATCATACTCACTCCTGTATCCGGGAATGCTGCGTTCCAGCAGGGAATCCACCCGGCCGCCGAAGCCGCCCAGCCCGGTCATTTGAATCTGTAGTAGCACGGTGGTGTCCGCTTCCAGCGTGGTGTCACCGTCTTCGTCGGTGAGTTCCCGCTGGCTCAGCAAACGGATTTTCCAACAGCAGTTACGCCATTCCGCGCCCGCCAGTGTTTCCACGGTGCGCTGGTTCTCATAGTCGTAGAGCCAGCGGCCCACCAGCCGCCAGTTGTTGTGGATCGGCAGGATGGCGGCGATCTCCGACTGGCGGATGTCGTCCGCGGGACGATCGTGGAAGGCCAGGTTGAACACCCGCCGCTCCCGATCCGTATAGCCCAGGCGCATCGAGGAGCGCTGCCGCTCGTTGGCGTGCGTATCCCATTGTCCCTCCGTGTAGAGGTACCAATCGTGCCCAAAGTTCCAGCGCATGTCGGCGACCATGGGGGTCTGGTCGGCGTCGTCCGGCGGTTCGCCGTCCAGTTGCACCTTGCGCTCGCCCCGGTAGAAGCCCTGGCCGAGGCGCAAGCGCAGCTGCTCGCGGCCGTCGGCGTTGCGCAGGAAGCGGCTGGTCAGACCCAGCGACGCCTTTTCCTCGTCGCCGAAGCGGTCGTAACCGATGAACCGGTTCTGCCGGAACAGCGTATTGTACGAGAAGGTCAGCTCGCCGCTGTCGAAATTGGGCAGCTGGTCCTGCTGCTCGTAGGCCAGTTTGTTGATGAACAGCCGCGGCTCCAGGGTTTGCGTGTAGCCGCGCCCGAACAGATTGGTCTCGCGCTCCAGGAACAGCCCGGAATCCACGCTTGCGCCCCAGGTGCTCAGGGTGGCGTCGCTGGCGGAGGTTTCCGCGTCGTCGAGCTGGTAACGGTTATGGTAAAGCCGCGCCTGGGGTTCCACATAGCCCCAGCTCTCCTCCATGCGCACCGCCAGGCCCGGGGCCAGGTGCACGCGGGCGCCGGTGGGGTTGTTGCTGGTGTCCTTGTCGGAGCGGTCAAAGGCGGTCACGTCGCTGAGCCACAGGCCGCGCACCGGGCCCAGCAGTTCCGGATCGCCGGACAGCTGCAGCTGCGGCAGGCGGCGGTAGGGCAGCTGGTCGTCCGGCAGCGTCGGGTCGATGGTCTGCCAGGATTGCAGACGCGCCAGCGCCCGCCAGTCGCGGCCGAAGTAGCGGGCCTGGCCGAGCCGGGGCAGATGGGTGCGGGAGCTCACCTCCAGGCCGGTATCCAGATCCTTGAAATAGAAGTCGTCGGACACGTAGTTCACATCGGAGGTGAGCGCCCAGCGCCCCACCGAGCCGTCGTGTTGCCAGGCGGCCAGCTCCCGGTTCTCGCCGTCGAACTCGCTGTCGTTGAACAGCACGCCGTAGCTGAGGCGGCCCTGGCCCAGGTCGGACAGGTAGCGGAACTCGCCTTCCACGCCGCTGCCCCGGCCGTCGATATGGCGCGGTGCGATGGTGGCGTCCATCTGCGGGTGGATGTTGATATAGATCGGCTGGGTCAGGTCCACACCGCCGCTGTCGCTGGTGCTGATGGTGGGGAACAGCAGGCCGGTCTTGCGACGCTCGTCGATCGGGAAGGTGATCCACGGCAGCCACAGAAGCGGCATGCCCTTGACGCGCAGGGTCACGTCGCGGGCCTCGCCCCAGCCCTTTTCCCGGTCCAGCCGGATTTGCCGGCCGCCCAGTTCCCAGCCGTTGGAGCCGGGCGCGCAGGTGGTGTAGGTGCCCTGCTCAATGGTGGTGAAATTGTCCACCAGATCAATGTGCTCGGCGGTGCCCCGGGCGCCCGGGCCGAACAGCGCGTAGCGGACCCGGTTGAGGCTCGCCTCGCGGCGCTGGGTCTGGCCGCTCATGCCGTCGGCGATGAAGGTGAACTGGTCGGTTTCCAGGCGCAGGCTGTTGGCCACCTCGAATTTGCCGCTGGACTGATCGAGCAGGGCGGATTGGCTGGTCAGGCGCCGGCCGGGGCGCTCGATCAGCACCTCGCCGTCCATGTTGATCAGCCCGTCCTCGGTGAGGCTGGTGCTGTCGGCGGTGATGATGATGTCGCTCTGATCCGCCGGCACACCCACGGACGGGTTGTAATAGATGCCGCTGCACCAGACCGGAATCGGCCGCTGCTGCACCGGCGGCAGGCTCGTCATGGTGTCGCGGTCGACCCAATTGAGGTCGTCGTCGGCTCCGGCGACGCCGGCCAGCAAAAGGGCGAGGCCGGTTAAAAACAATCGTGAGGGCAGTGGCATCGGCTGCTCGGAACAGGTAAAAAGGGCCGTTTCGCAATCGCGGCAGTGTAATGGATTGATGGTGGCAATGCAGCCAGAGAAGGGTAACTCCGATATTCGCCGCCGGGCACTGGACCAATGGGTCGGTGACTGGCTGGGTGCGCCGGTGAGCGGCGAAGTGGCGTCCGCCGACGCCAGCTTCCGGCGCTACTTCCGCTACCGGCACGGCGGCCGCACCCTGGTGGCCATGGACGCGCCGCCGGAGCAGGAGGACTGCCGGCCCTTCGTGGACGTGGCCGGCCGCCTGGCCCGCGCCGGCGTGGCGGTGCCGGAGATTCTCCACCAGGACCTGGAACAGGGCTTTCTGCTGCTCACCGACATGGGCCGGGAAACCTGGCTCACCGCCCTGGACGGGGGCAACGCGGACGCCTGGTTCGACGCCGCCCTGGAGACGCTGATCACCCAGCAGCGCTTCGCCGACACCCAAGGGCTGCCCGAGTATGACCGGGCCCTGCTGCGCCGCGAGCTGGACCTGTTTCCGCACTGGTACCTGGGCGAGCACCGGGGCCTGCGCCCGGACGGCGACACCGCCGGGCGGCTGGAGACGGTGTTCGAGACGTTGATCGAGTCCGCCCTGGCCCAGCCCCGGGTGTTCGTGCACCGCGATTTCATGCCGCGCAATCTGATGGTCAGCGACCCCAACCCCGGGGTGATCGACTTCCAGGACGCGGTGGCCGGGCCGATCAGCTACGACCTGATCAGCCTGTTCAAGGACGCCTTTCTGAGCTGGCCGGAGGCGCGCGTGCTGGAGTGGCTGCGCGATTACCACCGGCGCGCCGCCGCGGCCGGGCTGCCGGTGCCGGCGGCGTTCGACGACCTGCTGCGCTGGTGCGATCTGATGGGCGCCCAGCGGCATCTGAAGGTGATCGGCATCTTTGCCCGCATCCGCCACCGCGACGGCAAGCCGAAATACCTGGAAGACGCGCCCCGCTTCTTCGCCTACCTGCGCACCGTGATCGCCCGCCGCCCGGACGAGCTGGGCGACCTGGGGCGGCTGCTGGATCTCTGGGAGTGCCCCTGATGCGCGCCATGATCCTGGCCGCCGGCTACGGAAAACGGATGCGCCCGCTCACCGATCACACCCCCAAGCCGCTGCTGCTGGCCGGCGGCAAGCCGCTGATCGAGTACCACATCGAAGCGCTGCGCGGCGCCGGCGTCGAGCAGCTGGTGATCAACACCGGCTGGCTGGGCGAGCGGCTGGAGGCGCACCTGGGTGACGGCGAACGCCTGGGCGTGTCGATCCGCTGGTCCCGGGAAGGCACCCCGCTGGAAACCGCCGGCGGCATCCGCCGGGCCCTGCCGTTGCTGGGGCCGGACCCGTTTCTGCTGGTCAACGGCGACATCTGGACCGACTACGATTTCAGCGCCCTGGTCGACGCGCCGGTGGGCGACGACCTGGCGCGGCTGGTGCTGGTGGACAACCCGGCCCACCACGACAGCGGCGATTTCCATTTAACAGCCGGGGGCCGGGTAAGCGATAATGCCGAGCCCCGGCTCACCTACGCCGGTATCGCCCGGCTCGCCCCGGCCCTGTTCGCCGCGCTCGACGACGGTGAGCGCCGGCTGGCGCCGGTGCTGCGCGCCGCCATGGCGCAGCAGCGGGTCAGCGGCGAGCACCACCGCGGCCACTGGTGGGACATCGGCACCCCGGAACGGTTGGCGGCGCTCGACCGTTTTCTGGCCGCCCCGCACACTGACTAAGGACATTTCATGGCCAAGCAAACCGACTTCATCGCCCCCTCCATTCTCGCCGCCGACTTCGCGCGCCTGGGCGAGGAGTGCGACGCGGTGCTTGCCGCCGGCGCCGACATGATCCACTTCGACGTCATGGACAACCACTACGTGCCCAACCTGACCATCGGCCCGATGGTCTGCAAGGCGCTGCGTCAGCACGGTATTACCGCGCCCATCGACGTCCATCTGATGGTCAGCCCGGTGGACGATCTGATCCGCATGTTCGCCGACGCCGGCGCCTCCATGATCACCTTCCACCCGGAAGCCTCCGCCCACGTGGATCGCTCTCTGCAGCTGATTCACGACGCCGGCTGCCAGGCCGGGCTGGTGCTCAACCCGGCGACCAGCCCGGCGTGCCTGGAGTACGTGATGGACAAGCTCGACATGGTGTTGTTGATGAGCGTCAATCCGGGCTTCGGCGGCCAGTCGTTCATTCCCGGCACCCTGGGCAAGATCGAGCAAGTGCGCGCCCTGATCGACGCCAGCGGCCGGGACATCCGCCTGGAAGTGGACGGCGGTGTCTCGGAAAAGAACATCCGCCAGGTGGCGGCCGCCGGCGCCGACACCTTCGTGGCCGGCTCCGCGATTTTCGGCAAGGACGATTACCCGGCGGTGATCGGCGAGCTGCGCCGGGAGCTGGCCGGCGCCTGACGCCGTTGTGAAATTTCGTAATGATGCCGGGTCCGCGCTTGTGGACCCGGCCTTCCCCCGCCGAAGCTGAGCCCCTTTCTCCCCGCGACGGAAGCGAGAATGCAAGGAGGCGATATGCTCTCTCAGTGGTTGACTTGGCCGGTGCTGGCGGTCTGGGCCGTGATATCCCTGGCCTGCGCCGCCTGGGTGATCCAGGACCTGCGCCGCCACAACGCCTTCCTGGGCGGCATGATGAAGGTCGCCTGGGTGCTGACGGTGCTGTATTCCGGCCCCCTGGGCCTGGCGGTGTACTGGTACACCGGGCGCGGCCAGATCGCCCACGATTCCCTGTGGCGCAAGAGCTTCCGCTCCGTGGCCCACTGTTATTCAGGCTGCGGGCTGGGCGAAATCATCGGCGTGCTGACGCTGGCCGGGCTGCTGGCGATCAGCGGCTGGCCGGTGAACCTGGTGTCGTTCGCGCTCGCTTACGTTATCGGTTTCGCCTTTACGCTGGGCCCGCTGATGCAGGCCGGCGAGGCGTTCCGGGTGGCGCTGAAGGATTCGGTGGTGGCGGAGTCCATCAGTATCACCGTGATGGAAGTGGTGGCCCTGTCGGTGAACGCGGGGCTGGCCGGCGACGCCCGGATCGGCGACCCGGTGTTCTGGGGCGCGCTGATTATCTCCCTGTCCATGGGGTTGCTGGCGGCCTATCCCGTCAATGTGCTGCTGATCCGCTTCGGCGTGAAAGAGGGCATGCACAACCCCAAGCACATGATGGAACACCAGGGGCACCACTGACTTTGGCGTTGGCCGGCGCCGCCGGCCGGCGGTATAGTCCGCAAAACGCTGTTCCGAAAACCCAGGGAGACGCCGTTTCCGTGCTTTTTGCCCCCGTTCTTCAGCGCGCCTCACTGCCGGTGCTTTTGATACTGGCGGCCTTGCTTGTCGGCTGCGCCAGCCGCCCGGCGCCCCATGTGGAAGAGCGTGCCGCCGGCGGCGAGCCGCCGCCGCTGCTGCGCGACGACGTGCCCGCCCAGGGCGCCGGGGGCGAGAGCTCGCCGGTGCTGCCGCTGCTGCGCGCCCAGGCGGAGCGCTGGCGCGGCGTGCCGTACCGGCTTGGCGGCAGCAGCGAGGCCGGCGTGGATTGTTCCGCCTTCGTGCAGATCACCTTCCGGTCCAAGCTCGGCGTGGACCTGCCGCGCACCACCGAGGAGCTGGCCCGCGAAGGGGAGCGCGTGGACCGTTCCGAACTGCAGGCCGGCGACCTGGTGTTCTTCAAGACCGGCTTCCGCCAGCGCCATGTGGGCATCTACATGGGCGGCAAGCGCTTCCTGCACGCCTCCACCAGCCGTGGGGTGATGACCTCGTCGTTGAACAACGTCTATTGGAAGGAGCGTTACTGGAAGGCGCGCCGCATCGAGCTGGAGGATCAGCCCGCGGCGCTGTCGGTGTCCGACGAATCCCGGTAGACCACCGCGCGCACGTCCAGCGCGCGGCCATCGCGGCTTTGCACCGCCACGGTCCGCACCGGTTCGCCGTTGGCCCGGTCGACCAGTTCCGGGCCGTCGCTTTCCCCGTTCCAGCGGTCGCTCCACTGACGCAGCGCGGTGATCACCGTGAACAGATCCCGCCCCTTGTCGGTGAGCCGGTACTCGTAGCGGGTGCCGTGCTCGCCCACGTCCTGCTTGATCAGCACGCCGGTCTCCAGCAGCCGCGCCAGCCGGTCGCAGAGAATATTGCGGGCGATGCCCAGGTTCTGCTGAAAGTCCACGAACCGGCGAGTGCCGAGCATGGCTTCTTTCACCACCAGAAGGGACCACCAGTCGCCCACGTCATTGAGCGCGCGGGCCACCGAGCAGTGGGTGTCGGGAAATCGTTTACGGACCATACGGGCAGTGTGCCAAATACGGTTGCAAGAAGAAACCGTTATGGGTACGGTTTCGAAACGCAACCGAATTGCCTGTTATCGTATCCCTGTCTGGAGTGCCCCAATGAGCGCTGATCTGGCCCCTTTGTTCCGTCCTTTTGAATGCAAATCCCTGAAGCTGCGTAACCGGGTGGCGATGGCGCCCATGACCCGCAATTTCTCGCCGGGCCAGGTGCCCACCGAGGAAGTGGCCGGCTACTACCGGCGCCGCGCCGAGGGCGAAGTGGGGCTGCTGATCACCGAGGGCACCACCGTGGGCCACCCCGGCGCGCCGGGCCACGACAGCGTGCCGGCGTTCCACGGCGAAGCGGCGCTCAACGGCTGGAAGGAAGTGGTGCGCCAGGTGCACGCCGCCAACGGTGCGATCATTCCCCAGCTGTGGCACGTGGGCGGCACCCGCCGGCCCGGCGTGGGCCCGGACAAGGACGCCCCCGGTTATTCCCCGTCCGGCCTGTTCAAGCCCGGCAAGCCCAACGGCGAAGCCATGACCCTGAAGGACATCCAGGACGTGATCCAGGCGTTCGCGGATTCCGCCCGCGCCGCCAAGGAGATCGGCTTCGACGGCGTGGAGATCCACGGCGCCCACGGCTACCTGCTGGACCAGTTCTTCTGGGAAGGCACCAACCAGCGTGACGACCAGTACGGCGGCTCCCTGGAAAACCGCGCCCGCTTCGGCGTGGAAATCGTCGAGGCGGTGCGCGCCGCGGTGGGCGAGGACTTCGCCATCGTGCTGCGCTTCTCGCAGTGGAAGCAGCAGGATTATGAAGCGCGTCTGGCGGAAACCCCGGAAGAGCTGGAGCGCTTCTTGACGCTGTTCACCGACGCCGGCGTGGACGTGTTCCACGCCTCCACCCGCCGCTTCTGGACCCCGGAATTCGAAGGCTCCGACCTGAATCTGGCCGGCTGGACCCGCAAGCTCACCGGCAAGCCGGTGATCTCGGTGGGCAGCGTGGGGCTGGACGACGACTTTATCGGCGCCAACAACCAGGGCATCGGCGGCAACGCCAACCCCAAGGGCATCGAGGACCTGGCCAAGCGCATGGCGGCGGACGAGTTCGACCTGATCGCGGTGGGCCGCGCCCTGCTGCAGGACCCCAACTGGCTGGTCAAAATGCGCAACGGCCAGCATGATGAGATCGAGCCGTTCACCAAGGCGGCGTTGGGCTCACTGAGCTAGCGGCACTCACGGCGCGGGCGATAACAAGGAGAACACCGATGCCCTCTGACCCACACCCGCCCGCCCTCCAGGCGATCGAGACCTGGCGGGCCGGCGGTGCCACCTTCGACTGGAACGGCCAGGACATCTGGTACCGGGACGAGGGCGGCGCCGACCGCCCGGTGCTGGTGATGATCCACGGCTTCCCCACCGCCAGCTGGGACTGGCGGCACATCCTGCCGGCGTTCGCCGCCGACTACCGGGTGATCATGATGGACCTGCTGGGCTTTGGGCTCAGCGCCAAGCCGCGCCGCTTTCCCTACAGCATTCTCGCCCAGGCGGACATGGTGGAAGCCCTGCTCGCCGAGCTGGGCGTGGCGCGCTGCCGGATACTGGCCCACGACTACGGCGACACCGTCACCCAGGAGCTGCTGGCCCGCCACGGCGAGCGCGCCGACCGGCAACAGCCCGGCCTGCGGATCGACAAAGTGGTGCTGCTCAACGGCGGCCTGTTCCCGGAAACCCACCTGCCGGTGCGCCTGCAGAAACTGCTGATCAGCCCGCTCGGCCCCCTGGTGGTGAAGTTCTTCACCTTCGAGAAGATGGAAGCCACCTTCCGCCACATCTGCGCCCGGCCCCTGCCGGACGGCGAAGTGGCGGGCTACTGGGCGTTGCTGCAGCACCGTAACGGCCGCGCGGTGATGCCGCGCCTGATTCGCTACATGGAGGAGCGGCGCCGCCACCGTGAACGCTGGGTGGGCGCCCTGCGCGACGCGGCGCGGCGCGGTATCCCGGTGCGTTTGATCGACGGTACCGAGGACCCGGTGTCCGGCGGCCACATGGTGGCGCGCTACCGGGAGCTGATTCCCGACCCGGACGTGGTGGAACTGGCCGGCGTCGGCCACTACCCACAGACCGAAGCGCCGGACGCCGTGATCGACGCCGCCCGGCCTTTCCTGGTGTGAACAGGCTCTAGTCGCTGGCTTCCAGGGATTTGTTGATGCGCAACGCCAGCAGCGTGCAGACCACCCCGGAGAGCAGGTAGACACTGACGTAGGCGAGGCCGAAGTTGGCCGACAGCCCGAGCGCCACCAGCGGCGCGAAGGCGGCGCCGAACAACCAGGCGAAATCGGACGTGAGGGCCGCGCCGGTGTAGCGGAAGCGGCGCTCGAAGTTGGTGGTCACGGTGCCGGCGGCCTGGCCGTAGGACACGCCCAGCAGGGCGAAGCCGATCAGGATAAAGGCGTCCTGCTGGATCGGGGAGCCGTCCAGCAGCATCGGCGTGAACAGCGCGAAGACACCGATCAGACAGGCCAGCAACGCCACCGTGGTGCGTTTGCCGATGCGATCGGCGATCCAGCCGGAGGCGATGGTGCCGAACACGGCGAGCACCGCGCCGGCGAGCTGGACGCCGAGCACGTCGTGGATCGACTGGCTTTCGTTAAAGCTGATCCAGGACAGCGGGAAAATGGTCACCATATGGAACAGGGCGTAGCTGGCCAGCGCCGCGAAGGAACCGATGAAGATGTTGTAGCCCTGCCGGCGCAGCATCTCGCGGGTGCCGATGGGCTCCAGTTCGCCTTCTTCCAGGGCGCGGGTGTACTCATCGGTGACCACCAGGCGCAGGCGCGCGAACAGCGCCACCACGTTGATCGCGAAGGCGACGAAGAACGGATAGCGCCAACCCCATCCCAGGAAATCCTCACTGGAGAGGCTCAGCACCAGGTACAGGAACAGGGCCGCGGCCACCAGGAAGCCGATCGGCGCGCCCAGCTGGCCGAGCATGGCGTACCAGCTGCGCCGATGGCGCGGCGCGTTCAGTGCCAGCAGAGAGGGCAGGCCGTCCCAGGAACCGCCCAGCGCGAAGCCCTGCAGAATACGGAACAGCGCCAGCAGCAGGATGGTCCAGACGCCCAGGGTGTCATAGGTGGGCAGCAACGCCATGCCGACGGTGGCGGTGCCCAGCATGAACAGCGCCACGGTGAGTTTCACGCCGCGGCCCCAGTGCCGCTGAATGGTCATGAACAGGGCGGTGCCGAAGGGCCGGGCCAGGAACGCGAAGGAAAAAATAATGAACGCCGCCAGCATCCCTTCCAGGCGCCCCAGGAACGGGAAGAACACGTAGGGGAACACCAGCACCGAGGCGATGCCGAACACGAAGAAATCAAAATATTCCGAGGCGCGGCCGATCACCACGCCCACGGCGATTTCCCCGGGCGCCACCTTGGAGCGGTCGGCGGTGGTATTACGCAGATCCTGTTCCAGGGTAGTGACGGGCGTCGTGGTTTGATCTTGGCTGCTGGACATGATGCTGGCTCTTTATGCAAACAAAGGGTTAAGCACGTCAACGGACGACCAATGCATAGCATCGCCTGAACCCGGGGCCCGCCGCCATAGGACAAAATGTCCAATTCCCGCGACGTCCCCCAACGAGTAGAGTCGTTCGTATCGTGGGCCACAAATCCTGATCCGGCAATGGCATTTCCCAAGCTGTTTTCATTATCCAGGCCGCTTCGAGGCGCCCTTCTATCCGTTCCCCTGGCCCTGCTGGCGGGCTGTGACATGGTGGTGATGTCGCCCTCCGGGGATGTCGCCATGCAACAGCGTGATCTGATTCTCTGGGCCACCGGTCTGATGCTGATCGTGATCGTGCCGGTGATCATCATGACGCTGATGTTCGCCTGGCGGTATCGCGCTTCCAACCGGGACGCGGAGTATTCGCCGGACTGGGATCACTCGACCATGCTCGAGCTGGTGATCTGGGCGGTGCCGTTGCTGATCATCATCGCGCTGGGCGCGATCACCTGGGTGAGCACCCATAAGCTGGACCCGTATCGTCCGCTGGACCGCATCGACGCCAGCCGCCCGGTGCCCGAAGGCACCGAGCCGCTGGTGGTGCAGGTGGTGTCGCTGGAGTGGAAATGGCTGTTCTTCTATCCGGAGCAGGGCATCGCCACCGTCAACGAACTGGCGGCGCCGGTGGACCGGCCGATCCGCTTCGAGATCACCTCGCACTCGAACATGAACTCGTTCTACATCCCCGCGCTGGCCGGGCAGATCTATTCCATGGCGGGCATGGAGACCAAGCTGCACGGCGTGATCAACGAGCCCGGCGTGTACGACGGTTTCTCCGCCAACTACAGCGGCGCCGGTTTCTCCCACATGCGCTTCCATTTCCACGGCCTGGAAACGGAGGCGGACTTTGAAGACTGGGTGGAAAAGGTGCGTGACGATGGCGGCGAGCTCAGCCGGGCGTCCTACAAGCAACTCGCCGAACCCAGCCAGAAGGAACCGGTGCGCTATTACGCCGATGTCGATCCCGGGCTGTATGACGCCATCCTGAACCGCTGCGTGGACCCGGGCACGGTGTGCATGAAGGACATGATGGATCATCACGGTTCGGCGCACACCAATGACCATGATGAACATCATGACCACGGATCTCATGGGAACTGAACATGCTTGAGCAACTCGATCTCACCCAGCTGATTTTCGGACGTCTGTCCTGGGACGCCATTCCGCTCCATGACCCGGTGATCGTGGCAACGTTCGTGGTCGTGGCGATCGGCGGCGCCGCCCTGTTGGGGGCGCTGACCTATTACCGCGTCTGGGGCTACCTGTGGAAAGAGTGGTTCACCAGTATCGACCACAAAAAGATCGGCATCATGTACATGGTGCTGGGTCTGGTGATGCTGCTGCGCGGCTTTGCCGACGCCATCATGATGCGCATTCAGCAGGCCTGGGCGTTCGGCGACGCCACCGGTTACCTGCCGCCGGATCATTACGATCAGATCTTTACCGCCCACGGCGTGATCATGATCTTCTTCGTCGCCATGCCGCTGATCACCGGCATCATGAACTACATCATTCCGTTGCAGATCGGCGCCCGGGATGTGGCCTTCCCGTTTCTCAATAACTTCAGCTTCTGGATGACCGCCAGCGGCGCCGCCCTGGTGATGGCGTCCCTGTTCATCGGTGAGTTCGCCAAGACCGGCTGGCTGGCCTACCCGCCGCTATCGGGGATCATGGAAAGCCCCGGGGTGGGGGTGGATTACTATCTATGGGCGCTACAGATCGCCGGGGTGGGCACCTTGCTATCGGGCATCAACCTGTTGGTGACCATCGTCAAGATGCGCGCCCCCGGCATGAATCTGATGAAAATGCCGGTGTTCACCTGGACCTCCCTGTGCACCAACGTCCTGATCGTCGCCGCCTTCCCGGTACTCACCGCGGTGCTGGGCATGCTGCTGCTGGACCGTTATCTCGGCACCGCCTTCTTCACCAATGATCTGGGCGGCAACGTGATGATGTACATCAACCTGATCTGGATCTGGGGTCACCCGGAGGTGTACATCCTGATTCTGCCGGCCTTCGGTATCTTCTCCGAGGTGGTGTCCACCTACAGCGGCAAGCGCCTGTTCGGCTATGCCTCCATGGTCTACGCCACGGTGGTGATCACGGTGCTCTCCTACATGGTCTGGCTGCACCACTTCTTCACCATGGGGTCGGGGGCCAGCGTGAATTCGTTCTTCGGCATCACCACCATGATCATCTCGATCCCCACCGGGGCGAAGATTTTCAACTGGCTGTTCACCATGTACCGGGGCCGTATCCGCTTCGAGGTACCCATGCTGTGGACCATCGGTTTCATCATCACCTTCGTGATCGGTGGCATGACCGGTGTGTTGCTGGCGGTGCCGCCGGCGGACTTCGTGCTGCACAACAGCCTGTTCCTGGTGGCGCATTTCCATAACGTGATCATCGGCGGGGTGCTGTTCGGTCTGTTCGCCGGCATCACCTACTGGTACCCGAAGGCGTTCGGTTACAAGCTGGACCCGTTCTGGGGCAAGATGTCGTTCTGGTTCTGGACCATCGGCTTCTACTTCGCCTTCATGCCGCTGTACGTGCTCGGCCTGATGGGCGTGACCCGGCGCATGAGCCAGTTCGAGGAAGACGCCGCCATGCAGTTCTGGTTCCAGGTGGCCGCCTTCGGCGCCTTCCTGATCGCCCTGGGTATTCTGTTCTTCATCGTGCAGTTGGTGGTCAGCCATCGCCGCCGGGATCAGCTGCGCGACACCACCGGCGACCCCTGGGACGGCCGCACCCTGGAGTGGGCCACCTCGTCGCCGCCGCCGCAGTACAACTTCGCCTTCACGCCCCGGGTGCATGATCTGGATGCCTGGTGGCAGATGAAGCAGCACAAGTACCGCCGGCCGGAGCAGGGCTTCAAGGCCATCCATATGCCGAAGAATACCGCCGCGGGCATCATTCTCGCCGGTATCAGCACGGTGCTGGGCTTCGCCCTGGTGTGGCACATGTGGTTGCTGGCGGGGGTGAGCTTCGCCGCGCTGCTGGCGGTCGCCATCGGCCATACCTTTAACTATGACCGTGACTATCACATTCCCGCCGAAGAAGTGGAGCGGGTGGAAGCGGAACGTACGCGGATGTTAGCCAGCCATGTCTGAGACCACCTACACCCCGGAAAGCGGTGACGTGGAAGCCCTGGAGTTTCACGTCACCGAGGATCATCACCCGGAAACCGGCACGTTGCTGGGGTTCTGGCTCTATCTGATGAGCGACTGCCTGATCTTCGCCTGTCTGTTCGCCACCTATGGCGTGCTGGGGCGCAGTTACGCGGGCGGCCCCACCGGCGCCGAGCTGTTCGATCTGCCGCTGGTGGCGATCAACACCTCGTTCCTGCTGCTGTCGTCGATCACCTATGGCTTCGCCATGCTGGAGACGCAGCGCAAGCGGGTCGGCGCCACCATCGGCTGGCTGGCGGTGACCGGTCTGTTGGGCGTGGCCTTCCTGGGCCTGGAGCTGTACGAGTTCGCCCATCTGTTGAATGAAGGGGCGGGCCCGCAGCGCAGCGCCTTCCTGACCTCCTTCTTCGCCCTGGTGGGTACGCACGGCCTGCACGTGCTGTTCGGTATCATCTGGCTGGTGGTGCTGGTGGTGCAGCTGCGTAAGCACGGGCTGATCGTCGAGAACCAGCGCCGTCTGTTCTGTCTGTCCATGTTCTGGCATTTCCTGGATGTGGTCTGGATCGGCGTGTTCACCTTTGTCTACCTGATGGGAGTCCTGCCATGAGCGATCATCACGACGCGGCTCACGACGACGTCCTCCCCGATGCGCCGCACAGTACCTTCAAGGGGTACATGACCGGCTTCGTGCTCGCCGTGGTGCTCACGGTGATCCCGTTCTGGGTGGTGATGGCCGACGTGTTCGAGAGCACCGGCGTCACCGCCCTGGTGATCCTCAGCCTGGCGGCGGTGCAGATCGTGGTGCACATGATCTATTTCCTGCACATGAACTTCCGCTCCCAGGGCGGCTGGAACATGCTGGCGCTGATTTTCACGGCGGTGATCGTGTTCATTACCCTGGCCGGTTCGCTGTGGGTCATGTACCACCTGAACGTGAACATGATGCCGGGGATGATGCAGGACCCCTGGGGCTGAGATGGCCCCGCGGACTGCCCGCCGCTGGCCGGGGCGGCTGCTGTGGGGCGCCCTGGCGCTGCTGGCGTTCATCGGCTTCCTGGCGCTCGGCCAGTGGCAGCTGGAGCGGCGGGCCTGGAAGCTGGACCTGATCGAGCGGGTCGAGCAGCGCGTGGACGCGCCCCCGGTGGCCGCCCCGGCGGGCGCCGACATCGACCCGCAAGAGTACGAATATCTGCGGGTGCGCCTGCACGGCGAGTTCCTGCACCAGCGGGAGACGCTGGTGCAGGCCAGCACCGTTCTCGGCAGCGGTTACTGGGTATTGACCCCGCTGCGCCGCCAGGACGGTACCACGGTACTGGTCAACCGGGGCTTCGTGGCACCGGAGAACCGGCAACGGGCGCAGCGCCGGGAGGGCGAGCCGCGCGGGCCCGTGACGATCACCGGCCTGCTGCGCTCCAGCGAACCGGGCGGTGCCTTTCTGCGCGATAACGCGCCGGAAAAGGACCGCTGGTATTCCCGCGACGTGGCCGCCATTGCCAAGGCCCGTGGCCTGGACCGGGTGGCGCCGTACTTCGTCGACGCCGAGGCGCCGCCGCTGGCTGAAGGCGGCGGTGCCGGTCAGCCGGTGTCCGGCCTCACCGTGATCCAATTCCGCAATAATCACCTGGTCTATGCGCTCACCTGGTTTATGCTCGCGCTGATGGTGGCCGGCGGCGCCGGCTACGCGGCCCGGGAAGAATTCCGGCCGCGCCGATCAGGAGACCCGCGATGATTCCGCCCAGCGCGACCACGCCGGTGGACGACGACGCCACCGGGCGCAAGAACATGCAGCAGCTGATCCAGCTGCGCTGGATCGCCGTGCTCGGTCAGGTGGGCACCATCCTGGTGGTCTTCTTCGTGTTCAGGATCGAGCTGCCGCTGCTGTATATGTTCGCGGTGCTGGCCGGGCTGGTGGCGTTCAACGGCGCCAGCCTGCTGCGCCTGCGGCTGCGGCGGCCGGTCAGTAACGGCGAGCTGTTCGTCGCCCTGCTGGTGGACGTGATCACGCTCACCATGCAGCTCTATCTCAGCGGCGGCGCCACCAACCCCTTTATTTTCCTCTACCTGCTGCAGGTGGTGCTGGCGGCGGTGCTGCTGGAGGCCTGGTCCACCTGGATCATTCTGCTGGTCACCGCCGGCTGTTTCGTGGCTCTGGAGTTCGCCGCCCGGCCGCTGCCGTTGCCGCTCGACTACGAACTGGGCCCGCTGAGCCTCTATATCCAGGGCATGCTGCTGTGCTTCGTGCTCAACGCGGTGCTGCTGGTGATCTTTATCAACCGCATTACCCGCAACCGGCGCGACCGGGACGCGCGTCTGGCGGCCCTGCGCCAGCGCGCCGCCGAGGAAGAGCACATCGTGCGCATGGGCCTGCTGGCCTCCGGCGCCGCCCACGAACTGGGCACGCCGTTGGCCACCCTGGCGGTGATCCTGGGCGACTGGCGGCGCATGTCGGTGTTCCAGTCCGACCCGGATCTGGCCCAGGAGATCGGCGAAATGCAGACCCAGGTGCTGCGCTGCAAATCCATCGTCAGCGGTATTCTGCTGTCCGCCGGCGAGGCCCGCGGCGAAGCCTCGGAGGAGACCACCGTGCACGCCTTCGTCGACGAGCTGGTGGCGGAGTGGCGCACCACCCGCCCGGTGAACGACTTCGAATACCGCAACCTGTTCGGCGAGGACCGGGCGATCATCTCCGATTCCGCGCTCAAACAGACCGTGCATAACGTGCTCGACAACGCCCTGGAGGCGTCGCCGCACTGGGTGGGGCTGGAAGTCAGCCGCCGCGACGATACGCTGATCGTCTCGGTGATGGACCAGGGCGCCGGTTTTTCCGAGGCCATGCTCAGCCATCTTGGGCGCCCCTACCAGTCCACTAAGGGCCGTCCCGGCGGCGGCCTGGGCCTGTTCCTGGTGTTCAATGTGGTGCGCACCCTGGGCGGCAACGTCCGCGCCGGCAACCGCCCCCAGGGCGGCGCCGTGGTGACGCTGACGCTGCCGTTGTCGGCGCTTACCATCGATGAACAGGAGATTGATGAACAGCGGATGGATGAACCGGACCGGAAGGAGGGCGGTTATGAGCACTGAGCAGCCGGAACACCAGCGAACCCTGCTGATCGTCGAGGACGACGCCGCGTTCGCCCGTACCCTGGGCCGTTCGTTCGAACGGCGCGGCTATCAAGTGCGCCACGCGGACAGCCTGGACGTGTTGCGCGAGGTGCTGAGCGAGCAAACCCCGGACTACGCGGTGGTGGATCTCAAGCTCAAAGGCGGCGCCTCCGGTCTGGCCTGCGTGCAGGCCCTGCGCGAGCACGACCCGGAAACCCTGATCGTGGTGCTCACCGGCTACGCCAGCATCGCCACCGCGGTGGAAGCGATCAAGCTCGGCGCCTGCCACTACCTGGCCAAACCCTCCAACACCGACGACATCGAAGCCGCCTTCGAACGCGCCGAAGGCAACGTGGAAGTGGAAGTCACCGGCCGCCCCACCTCGATCAAAACCCTGGAGTGGGAACGCATCCACGAAACCCTCGCCGAGACCGACTTCAACATCTCCGAAACCGCCCGCCGCCTCGGCATGCACCGCCGCACCCTCGCCCGCAAACTCGGCAAACGACAAGTGAAATGAAAGCAGTTAATAGTGAATAGTTAGCAGTTAACAGTGAATAGTTAACAGTGAATAGTTAACAGTTAATAGTTGCGCGGGGTTGGGCCGTGCCGACTGGAACGTAAGAGGCCGCGCCCAATTCGGAAGCGCGGCCTCACACCTTTCAAATTGGCGGCAGCCTCTACCGCGAACTGTTAACTGTTCACTGTTAACTATTAACTGCCCACGCGGCTAGGGCACTAGCCGCGTGGGGGCCCCGCGTCCTTCGCCGTGGTATTGCCAGTGGCGGTGAGGGGATTCGGCGAGTTCGAGGACGTCGACCTGGTCGGCGGTGAGCACCAGGATGGAGAAGTCTTCCGCCGGGTGGTCTTCCGGGGTGGGCGGCAGGTAGCGGTAGTGGTCGGATTTGGGCGGTTGCCAGAGGCTGCCGGGCGGCGGGCCGCAGAAGCGCGCCCGGGCTTCGCGGTCGATCAGGCGCCACAGTCGTAGAGTGTCCTCGGGGTGCTGTTGCGGGGTGAGGAAATGCACCCGGCCGCGGAAACGCCACTGGGTGCGGCTGGTGAGGTCGTACCAGCAGGCTTCGGCGCCGGCCTGGCGCTCCAGCTGCATGGCTTTTTCGCTGCGCTGGTCGGTGGTGAACCACAGGGCCCGTCCGTGGCGCTCGCGCAGGCTCAGGGTGCGACAGCGGGCACCGCCGTCGTCGCCCACGGTGGCGAGCTGCATAAAGCAGTGGGGGGCGGCCTTGCGGGTGGCCTCGAACCAGTCTGTCCATCGCTGGGGTAAGCTCATGGGCACGCAGTATGGCGTCTTGACGGGCGCTTGGCCATTCCCCAAACGGGTGTTGGCATCGGCCCCGAAGCGGCGCTAGAATCCGCCCATGGACCGCTCAAACCTGCTTAATTCGTTCCTGCCTTTCTCCCCCGCCGGCTGGCGATGGTGACGCTCGCCCTCGGGAGTCTCCCGGTGCCGCTGGTTGCCTGAGAGTCTCCGCAGTTTTTCCGCTACAATTCACGACTTGCGATTGCCGCACCTGACAAAGACCGGGGACCACCATGTCACCACGCAATCTGGACGATTACGCCCGCCAGGGTTATAGCCGCGTACCGATCGTGCGCGAAGTGCTGGCGGATCTGGACACGCCGCTGTCCGCCTACCGCAAGCTGGCCGCCGGGCCCTACAGCTACCTGTTCGAATCGGTGCAGGGCGGCGAGCGCTGGGGCCGCTATTCGATCATCGGCCTGCCGGCCCGCGAGGTGGTGCGCATCACCGGCCCGCGCATCACCGTGAGCGATGCCGACGGCGCCGTCGTCGAGGAGCTCGACAGCGACGACCCGATCGGCTGGATCGAAGACTACCGTCTCCAGTACCGGGCCCCGGACGTGCCCGGGCTGCCCCGCTTCAACGGCGGCCTGGTGGGCTATTTCGGCTACGACAGCGTGCGCTATTTCGAGCCCCGGCTGGGCCCGGCGCGTGGCGAGGACGTGCTGCGGGTGCCGGACATCCTGCTGATGCGCTCCGAGGAAGTGGTGGTGTTCGATAACCTGCGCGGCAGCCTGTTCCTGATCGTGCACGTGAGCCCCGACGCCGCGGACGCGGTGGCCGGCGCCGAAGCCCGTCTGGACGAGCTGGAGCGCCGCCTGCGCGCGCCGCTGCCGGAACCGGAGCACCAGGTGTACGGCGCGCCGGTGGACGAAAACGACTTCGTCTCCGAGTTTCCCCGCGAGCAGCACGCCGCCGCCGTGGAGAAGATCCGCGAGTACATTCTCGCCGGCGACGTCATGCAGGTGGTGCCGGCCCAGCGCATGAGCTGCGATTTTCCGGCCCCGGCCATCGACCTGTACCGGGCGCTGCGCTATCTGAACCCGTCCCCTTATATGTTTTATCTGGACCTGGAGGATTTTCACATCGCCGGCTCCTCGCCGGAGATCCTCACCCGGGTGGAGGACGACCAGGTCACGGTGCGGCCCATCGCCGGCACCCGCAAACGCGGCGCCACGCCGCAGCGCGACAAGGAGCTGGAAGAAGAGCTGCTCGCCGACCCGAAAGAGATCGCCGAGCATCTGATGCTGATCGACCTGGGCCGCAACGACGTGGGCCGGGTGGCGGAGCCCGGCCAGGTGCGTGTCACCGGCAACATGGAGATCGAGCGCTACTCGCACGTGATGCACATCGTCTCCAACGTGGAAGGCACCCTGCGCAAGGGCCTGGGGCCGCTGGAAGTGCTGGCCGCCACCTTCCCGGCGGGCACCCTGAGCGGCGCCCCCAAGATCCGCGCCATGGAGATCATTGACGAGGTGGAGCCCACCAAGCGCGGTGTCTACGGCGGTGCCGTGGGCTACATCGGCTTCAACGACGACATGGACATGGCCATCGCCATCCGCACCGCCGTGGTCAAGGACGGCCGTCTGTACGTGCAGGCGGGCGGCGGCATCGTCGCCGATTCGGTGCCTGACCTGGAATGGAAGGAAACCATGAACAAGGCGCGCGCCGTGTTCCGCGCCGTGAATATGGCGCTGGGCGGCCTCGACCTGGGCGGCGCCAACGGGGACGGGGGGAACCAGTAATGCGCGTACTGATGATCGACAACTACGACAGCTTTACCTACAACCTGGTGCAGTATCTGCAGGAGCTGGGCGCCGAGGTGCTGGTGCACCGCAACGACAAGATCGACCTGGCCGGCATGGAAGCGCTCAACGCCGACCGGCTGATGATTTCGCCGGGGCCGTGCACGCCCAACGAGGCGGGCATTTCCGTGGACGCCATCAAGCACTTCGCCGGCAAGATACCGGTTCTTGGCGTCTGCCTGGGCCATCAGGCCCTGGGCCAGGCGTTCGGCGGCCAGGTGGTACGCGCCAGAACGGTGATGCACGGCAAGACCTCGCCGGTGCATCATACCGGCAAGGGTGTGTTCCGCGGCCTGCCCAGTCCCTACACGGCCACCCGCTATCACTCCCTGGTGGTGGACAAGGCCAGCCTGCCGGACTGCTTCGAGGTGACCGCCTGGACCCTGGACGATAACGGCGACATGGACGAGATCATGGGCATGCGCCACCGGGAACTGCCGCTGGAAGGCGTGCAGTACCACCCGGAGTCGATCCTTACCGAACACGGCCATGATCTGCTCAACAACTTTCTGAAGGGGGAAAGCGCATGAATATCCAGGAGGCCCTGGCCACGGTGGTCGATCACATCGACCTGTCCACCGAGCAGATGAACGACGTGATGCGCCAGATCATGACCGGCGGCGCCACCGACGCGCAGATCGGCGGCTTTCTGGTGGCCCTGCGCATGAAAAGCGAATCCCTGGACGAGATCACCGGCGCCGCCATGGTGATGCGCGAACTGGTCACCCCGGTGGTGATCGACAACCGCCGCCACCTGGTGGACATCGTCGGCACCGGCGGCGACGGCGCCAACCTGTTCAACGTGTCCACCGCCAGCGCCTTCGTGGCGGCGGCGGCGGGCTGCCGGGTGGCCAAGCACGGCAACCGCTCGGTGAGTTCGAAAAGCGGCTCCTCGGATCTTCTCGAGGAAGCGGGCATCCGCCTGGACCTGAGCCCCAACGAGGTGGCCCAGTGCGTGGACGCGGTGGGCGTCGGCTTTATGTTCGCGCCGTCCCACCACAGCGCCATGAAGTACGCCATCGGCCCGCGCAAGGAACTGGGCATGCGTACCCTGTTCAATATTCTCGGCCCGATGACCAACCCGGCCGGCGTGCAGCGGCTGGTGGTGGGCGTGTTCTCCGACAAGCTGTGCCGGCCCATGGCGGAAGTGATGGGGCGCCTGGGCGCCGAGCACGTGATGGTGGTGCACGGCCTCGACGGCCTGGATGAAATCAGCCTGGCCGGGCGCACCCATGTGGCGGAATTCAAGGACGGGGAAGTGCGCGAGTACAGCCTCACCCCGGAAGACGTGGGCATTGAGTCCGCCTCCCTGGTGGGGCTGGACGTGACCGACCCGAAGGCGTCGCTGGCGCTGATCCGCGAGGCGTTCAGCAAGCGTAAAGAAGGCAACGCCGCCAAGGCCGCCGACATGATCACCCTCAACGCCGGCGCCGCCATCTATGTGTCCGGTGTCACCCGCACCCTGGAAGAGGGGGTTCGGATGGCCGAGGATCTGGTCCACAATGGGGAAGCCGCCGAGCGCATGCGCGAACTGGCGCAGTTCACTTTCGCATTGAAGGAAGAGGTATGAGCGACGCAGCCATCAGCGGAACCATTCTGGAGCGCATCGTCGAGCGCAAGCGCGAGGAGATCCAGGCCGGCCAGCAGCGCTACAGCCTGGGCGAACTGGAAGCCATGGCGGACAACCAGGGCAAGGCCCGGGGCTTCGCCAAATCGCTGTACGCCAGCGTGGCCGCCGGCCGGCCGGCGGTGATCGCCGAGGTCAAAAAGGCCTCGCCCAGCAAGGGGCTGATCCGCGAGGACTTCGACCCGGTGGACATCGCCCGCCGTTACGAAGGCGCCGGCGCCAGCGCCCTGTCCGTGCTCACCGACCAGGACTTCTTCCAGGGCCACGAGGACTACCTGCGCGCCGCCCGCAACGCGGTCTCCCTGCCGGTGCTGCGCAAGGACTTCATCATCGACCCGTGGCAGGTGTTCGAAACCCGCGCCATGGGCGCCGACGCGGTGCTGCTGATCGTGGCCGCGCTGTCCGACGCCCAGCTCGACCAGCTCTACCACGCCGCCCAGCGGGCCGGCTGTGACGTGCTGGTGGAAGTGCACACCGCCGACGAGCTGGCCCGGGCGCTGAAGCTCAACATCGAGCTGATCGGCATCAACAACCGCGACCTGCACACCTTCGACACCCGCCTGGACACCACCCTGGAGCTCGCCGAGCAGGTTCCCGGCGGCCACCTGGTGATCACCGAAAGCGGCATCCACACCCGCGACGACGTCCGCCTGATGCGCAAAAACGGAATCAATGGCTTTCTCGTCGGCGAGGCCTTTATGCGGGCTGAGGATCCGGGCGCGGCCCTTAAAGCATTGTTTTTCTAGTTAATAGTGAACAGTTAACAGTGAATAGCGGCGCGGTGGGGAACCGTGCCGCCTGAAACGAAAGAGGCCGCGTCCCAAGCCAGGAGCGCGGCCTCTTTCAGTTCAGTGTGGCGCCAGCCCTGCCCGCGCCGCTGTTAACTGTTAACTATTCACTGTTAACTGCTCTCAGCGGGTGCCGTAGACCACCATGGTCTTACCCTTCACCGACACCAGCCCCTGCTCCTCCAGGTTCTTCAACACCCGGCCGACCATTTCGCGGGAGCAGCCGACGATGCGGCCGATTTCCTGGCGGGTGACCTTGATCTGCATGCCGTCCGGGTGGGTCATGGCGTCGGGCTGCTTGCACAGGTCCAGCAGGGTGCCGGCGACGCGACCGGTGACGTCCAGGAACGCCAGGTCGCCGACCTTGCGGGTGGTGGCGCGCAGGCGTCCGGCGATCTGCGCGGATACCGCGAACAGGATCTCGGCGTCCTCGCGGGCCAGCTGGCGGAATTTGGGGTAGCTGACCTCCGCCACCTCGCACTCGGTTTTCGCTTTCACCCAGGCGGAACGGGACGGATCGGCCTCGAACAGGCCCATCTCACCGAAGAAGTCGCCTTCATTCAGGTAGGCCATGATCATCTCACGGCCATCGTCGTCCTCGATCATCACCGTCACGGAGCCCTTGAGGATGTAGTACAGGGCGTCCGACTCGTCACCGGCGTAGATGATGGTGCTCTTGGCCGGGTACTTTCGGCGATGACAGTTGGCGAGAAATTGGTCCAGATTTGGAATTATCTTGTTACCGTCGCTCATGGGCTCTCTGCTTCTGGGCACGCTGCTTAAAAGCCGGAAAAAAGTCTTAGCTATTTAAGCTTATGGAGTTTGCCTGTTTTTCACGTGACTGCCAAGGGAACCGGTCCACAGTCTGCCGCTTCGCCGCGCCGCGCGCCAGCCCGGCGCTGTTCTACGTTCGCCGGGGTATGGCGTGGGGGTGGTCTGTGGTAGTCTTCGCGGCCATTCCGCGAGGGCGTGAGCAGGAGACTCGAATGAAAGCGGTGGTTGATTGGCAGGGCGATGTCTGTTTCCAGGCCGAGTCGGAAACCGGCCATACTCTGGTGATGGACGGACCGCCGGATCACGGCGGCAAAAACCGTGGCGCGCGGCCCATGGAAACCGTTCTGATGGGCGTCGGCGGCTGCTCCAGCTTCGATGTGGTGCACATCCTGCGCAAGGCCCGCCAGGACGTGACCGGTTGCCGCTGCGAAATGGAAGCGGAACGGGCCGAAAACGAGATTCCGGCCGTTTTTACCAAAATTCACCTGCATTTCCGGGTCAGTGGCAATAACCTCAAGGAAAATCAGGTGAAACGGGCCGTGGAACTGTCCGCGGAGAAGTACTGCTCCGCCGCCATTATGCTCACACGCGGTGGCGTGGAAGTGACGCACAGCTACAGCATCGAATCCTGATAACGGCCAGCGGGGAAATAACGCCGTGGTGAAAGATCCCAATCCCAAGATTTCGGTCCATGGTTTTAACAACCTGACCAAGTCCCTCAGCTTTAATATCTTCGATATCGCCTATGCGAAAACCGAGCAGCATCGCAAGGAATACATCGAGTATATCGACGAGCTGTACAACGCCGAGCGTCTCACCGAGATCCTCACCAACGTGACCCGGATCATCGGCGCCAATATTCTCAATATTGCCCGCCAGGATTACGATCCCCAGGGCGCCAGCGTGACCATGCTGATCGCCGAGCACGAATCCCCGCCCACCGACGGCGACTGGGACGAAGAGGCGCCGGGGCCGCTGCCGGATTCAGTGGTCGCCCACCTGAACAAGAGCCATGTGACGGTACACACCTATCCGGAGTCGCACCCGGACAACGGCATCTCCACCTTCCGGGTGGACGTGGACGTGTCCACCTGCGGGGTGATTTCACCGCTGCGGGCACTGAACTACCTGATCCACAGCTTCGATTCCGACATCGTCACCATCGACTACCGGGTACGCGGCATGACCCGCGACGTGGACGGCACCAAGCACTACATCGACCACGACATCAACTCGATTCAGAACTTCCTCACCGAGGACACCCAGAACGGGTATCAGATGATCGATGTGAACGTGTACCAGGAGAACATCTTCCACACCAAGATGCTGCTCAAGGAATTCGACATCAACAACTACCTGTTCGGCGCCGGCAGCGACGAGTTCGACGACAAGGAACTCGCCGACATCCGCGAACGCCTGCAGACCGAAATGCTCGAAATCTTCTACAGCCGCAATATGTAACTCCCGGATCTCTACGAAGTCAGGTTTGTAGGAGCGGGCCTCGCCCGCGAAAGGGAGCGACGCTCCCGGCAGGATCCCAGAGCCCTCTCTAACGGCAGCACAATTGGCGTCTCTGGTATCCCGCCGGCCGGCTTTGCCGGCCTTTCGCTTGCAGGCAAGCTCCCACAAAGAGGCCGCGCCCCAAGCCAGGAGCGCGGCCTCTTTCGTTTCAGCCGGCACGATTCTCCACCGCGCAACTATTAACTGTTCACTGTTAACTATTAACTATTAACTAGATTCTGTAGGTGGTGAAGGTCATGACTTTGCTCATCAGCGCCATGGCGCCTTTGATGGGCGGCGGCAGGGGCGCGCCGCCGGCGCCTTCGGCGGTGACCGCGTGGCGCAGCTCGTCCTCGCGCATCTGCTCCAGGATGGCGCGGCTGCGCCGGTCGCCGGCGGGCAGGCGGGTGAGGTGGTTCTCCAGGTGGCGCACCACCTGGTGCTCGGTCTCCGAGACGAAGCCCAGGCTCCAGCGGTCGCCGGCCAGGCCGGCGCCGGCGCCGAGGGCGTAGCTGACCGCGTAGAACAGCGGGTTCAGCCGGCTGGGCACGCCGCCCAGCTCGCGGATGCGGTCGTCGCACCAGGCCAGATGATCCTCCTCCTCCCGGGCCGCCGCCTCCATGGCGTGGCGCACATGGGGCAGGGTGGCGGTGCTGGCCTGGCCCTGATAGAGCGCCTGGGCGCACACTTCGCCGGTGTGGTTGATGCGCATCAGCCCGGTGACGTGGCGGCGCTCGCTGGGGTTGAGCGGCGCCTCCGGCTGCGGGTCCGCGTTGGGCGGCTGGCGCTCGGCGCGGGCGGAGCCCGGCGTCAGGGTGCGCAGGGCGCTGTCCACGCGGCTCAGCAGGCGGTCCATGGGGCTAAAGTGTCGTTCGGTCATCGTTCCGGTCTCCGGGCACCAGTCACGGGCATGCTAGCATAACCGCTTCATTGACCAGTGAAACAGAGGGCCAGGGCATCATGCACATCAGTCCCGCGGTGGCCGGCACCGACCGCAGCGTGTCCGCCGCCTTTGTCGACTCGGTGCTGCCGGATCTGCTCGCGCACTATCGCTTGCAGCGGGCCACGGTGCTGGAACAGGCGGGCATCGACGGCGCCGTGTTCAACGACCCGGGGCGGCTGCTGCCGCTGCTCGATGTGATGCGCCTGTTTCTGGTGATTCTGGAAGCCTGCGGCGACCCGGGCCTGGGCTTTGAAACCGGGCGCCGGGTGCGGCCCCGTTCCTACCAGGTGCTGGGCTACGTGATTCTTGCCAGCCGCGACCTGGACGAAGCCATCGAGCGGCTGATGCGCTTCGAGAAGCTGTCCGGCAACCTGGGGCGCACCGAACGCCATGACGAGGGTGACCAGGTGCGTCTGTGCTGGCGGTGCCCGGTGGCGGGGGAGCCGGGCCGCATGCTCACCGAGGCGGCGATCACCGGCTGGGTGACCTTCATGCGCCCGCTGATGCCGCCCGGCGCGGCCCCTGCGGAGGTGTGCTTCCGCCATCCGCCGCCGGCGGACGCCGCCCGTTACCGGGACTGGTTCCAGGCGCCGGTGCGATTTAACGCCGACTTCGACGGCGTGCGTTTGCCGGCCGCGCTGCTGCGCCACTCCCTGGAAAGCGCCGACCCGGGGCTGGGGCGGATGATGGAGAAGGAGGCCGGCGCCTTGCTGGCGGATTTCGACGCCCACGGCAATCTGCTCAGCCGGGTGCGCTCGGCGATCTACCGGCGTCTGGGCAGTGGCGACCCGTCCGTGGACGCGGTGGCCGCGGAACTGGGGCTCACCGTGCGCACCCTGCAGAGCCGGCTGCAGCGCCAGGGGCTGGCCTATCAGGAAGTGCTCGACGGCCTGCGCCGCAGCCTGGCCGAGCTCTACCTGCGAGACCCGGCGCTCAACCTGACCGAGATCGCCCTGTTGCTGGGGTTCGCCGAGTCCAGCTCGTTCAGCCGCGCGTTCCGCCGCTGGCGCGGCGAGTCGCCGGTCAGTTGGCGTCGCCGTCTGCCGCGCCCGGATCCTTCCGGGTAAAGCGCACCAGCGCCTCGCGCAGCACGCTCATCTCCACCGGTTTGGGGATGTGCGCGTTCATCCCCGAGGCCAGGCTGCGCTCGCGGTGCTCGCGCAGAATGTGGGCGGTGAGGGCGACGATCGGCACCGCCACCAGGCCCTGGCGGCGCTCGTACTCACGGATCCGCTGGGTGGCCTCGAAGCCGTCCATCTCCGGCATCTCGCAATCCATCAGGATCAGGTCGTAGCGCTTTTCGGTGGCCATCGCCAGGGCTTCCTTGCCGTTGGCGGCCAGGTCCGCGCTCAGCCCCAGCTTGCTGAGCATGCCGCGAATCACCTTCTGGCTGAGCTTGTGATCCTCCACCACCAGCAGTTTGAGCGCCGGGTCCGGGGTTTCCGGCTGCCCCTGTTCGCGCACCGGCCGGCGCAGGCCCATTTCCTCCGCCAGCGCCTGCTTCAGGCGCGGCGCCGACACCGGCTTGGTGAGCACCCGGTGGATGCTCACGTTGCGCGCTTCGGTGGCGGTGGGGGCGTTGTTCACGCCGGTGAGCATGATCAGCGTGGTGGGGTGGGTGATCACCGGGTCCTCGTGGATGCGCGCCGCCAGCTGCAGGCCGTTCATGCCCGGCATGTGGTGGTCCAGCAGCACGATGTCGTAGGGTTCGTTGATGTTGGCCTGGGTGCGCAGCGACGCCAGCGCCTCGCGCGGGTCGTGGCAGGCGGTGACGCGCATGCCCCAGCCCAGGGCCAGATGGCGGATCACCCGGGTGACGGTGCTGGAGTCGTCGACCACCAGCATGCTGCGGCCCTGCAGCGCGCTGATGTCGGTGTCCGGGCCGCTGGGCGGCGCCTCCATGGCCGGCAGCGGCAGCACGAACCAGTAGGCCACGTCGCCGCCGTGCTCGTCGCGCTCGCCGGCGCGGCCCTGCATGGCCTCCACCAGTTGCTCGGCGATCGACAGGTTGAGGTTGCTGCTGTCCTGGCGGGCGGCGGGATCGCGCAGCGCCCGGAAGGTGCCGGGCCGCAACGCCGTGCCGCTGAATTCGAAGCGCACCTGGCCGGCCCGGCCGGTGGGCTCCAGGGAGATGTCGATGATCAGCTCGCCGGGCTGCGCGTGGCGTATGAAGGCGCCCATCAGGTTGGTGAGCACCTGGCGCAGCCGGCCGGGGTCGCCCTCCATGCGCGCCGGCAGGTTGGTGTGCACGTGGGTGATCAGCTCCACCTGCTTCTCTTCCGCCCGCTCGCGGAACAGATCCACCGCGCCCATCAGCAGCTCGTTGGCGTCCAGGGCCTCGCGGTTGATGTCGGCGCCCTGGTCGGACAGCTGTGAGTATTCCAGCACATCGTTGATGATCTTGAGCAGGCTCTCGCCGGCATTGCGGATGCCGCCCACGCAGTCCTTCTGGTTGGGCGTCAGCGGCGTGTCCTCAAGAATTTCGGCCATGCCGAGAATGCCGCTCAGCGGCGTGCGCACGTCGTGCCCCATGCGCGCCAGGGTCTCCCGGCGGGTGGTGTCGACGGTGTCCGCCACGCTCTGGCTGCGCCGGTGCTCCATCTTCACATGCAGGTGCTGGTGGTGCTGGATGCGCAGGCCGGCGGCCTGGATAAAGCCGGCCAGGTTGACGGTGATCATCACGCACAGGCCCAGGTCCACGTTGCTCTGCACCAGGCCGAGCATGGTCAGGCAGCCCAGCACCACCGGGCTGCCCACCAGCAGGCTGGTAAAGAAATACAGGGCCCCCAGCGGCACCTCGCGGTGCCAGGCCTGGTAGCCCAGGGCCACCAGCAGAGCGGCGGCGGCCAGGCCCAGCCCGAAGGCGGCGGCCAGGGCGCCGGCGATCGGCAGCCAGGGCACCGCCACCAGAAACAGCAGCGCCAGCAGGGTCAGGCCGCGCAGCAGGCGGTCCAGCAGCGGCGCGTTGTGGCGGCTGTCCACGAAGGTTCGGCCGACGCCGCTGGCGCCGATGATCGCCAGCATCAGGCTGCCCATCTTCAGTTGCGGCAGCCAGGCGCCGATCAGCGAGTGGCCGGCCAGGATGCCGGACGAAAACAGCACCAGGCCGGCCAGGGCGAGCAGGAAGCCGGCGTGGTAACCGTGGCTGATGCCGCCGCGCATCAGCGCCACCAGGCCGTTGTAGACGGCCAGCGCCAGCATCACGCCGAACAGCAGCCAATAGAGTGCGAACAGCGGGTCGTTGCCGAGCGCCGCCGGCAGGGTGCTCAGGTTGATGGAGTAGATCAGGCTGCCGCGCGGATTGACCCGCCAGTAGAACACCTGGGGTTCGCCGGGGGGCAGGTCGACCAGATAGACCGGCGTGCGGTGCACGAAGCGCTCGCCGGGCCCGGCGGGGCGGTAGCCGCCGTCGCCGGGCAGGAAGAATTCACTGTCGAAGTAGTGGCGGGGCCCCTGCATCAGGGCAAAGCGGCGCTGGTCGCCCAGTTCGTTCTGCACCGCGATGCGTATCCACCAGGGGTGGTCGCTCAGGCCCAGCCGTTCCACGAACCGCGAGGCCGGTTTGAAGCGGCCCTCGAAATCGCCGGCGGTGACCGCGTCCAGGCTCAGGGTGCCGTCCGGGTCGGGCAGGTATTCCGAATAGATGGTGAGGCGTGCGTTGTCGGGCAGGCTGCTGACCACGTAGGGGGGCGGCGGCGCCGCCTGGACGGCGGTCGCCAGCAGCATCAGCAGGGCCGGCAGCCAGCGCAGCCAGGCCGGGGGCCGTGACGGCCGGTGGCGTTCAGCTCTCGGCGTTGGCCGCCATGTTCCGTTCGCTGTGTTGTTGTTCTTCCCTAGTGTCATCATGTCCCCGATCCAGCACATAGGCGTCCAAGCCCGCCTCGGAGAGGATATAGGCTCCCAGTTCACTGCGTCGACCTTCGGCGCAGAGGATGTAGGTGAATTCCTGCTCCAGGCGGGGCGCCTGCTCGCGCAATTGGTTGAGCGGCAGGTTGCGGGCACCGGGGATCAGGTCATGGCGTGCCTCCATGGGCAGGCGCACGTCGATCAGCACATGGGCGCGTTCGCCTTCCAGCACGCGGTCTTCCAGCTGGTCCTCGCTGAGGCGGCGGATCACCGTGGCCTGCAGAATGGCCTGGAAGTCGGCTTTGTCCAGGCACATCAGTTCGCCGTCGCTGGTCATGGTCACGGTGGCGTTGCGCGGCTGGTCGCTGATCAGGGCGTCCTCGCCGAAGAAGCGGCCGGCGGCCAGGCCGGCCACCGGCTGATCGCCGCCGGCGCCGGCGCGGCTGACCATCGCCTTGCCGCGCTTGATCACGTAGAAGGTGTCGCCGCTTTCGCCTTCGCGCACCACGGTTTCGCCCAGTTCCACCTCGCGGGGCTGGAACTTCACGAACAGGGCGTGCAGCTTGGCCGGCGGCATTTGCGCGAACAGCCCCGACGCCAGCAGCGCGTCCATCCAGTTATGGTCCTCGCCGTCGCTGTCGTGCTCGCCGGGCATCAGTTCGGTGGCCTGGGTCCAGGCCATCAGCAGGTCCAGCTTGTCCCGGTCGATGCTGTAGAGGGTGGCGCTGTCGCGGGTGATGGCGTTGACCGTATGGCGGGGGTAGTTGTCCACGGCCAGGTAGTTCTCATCGTCGTCGGCGGCGAACGGGCGCACCGTGAAGCCGGCATCGATCAGATCCAGTTCGCCGTCGATCAGAAAGTAGGCCTTGTCGCCGCTCTGGCCGCGCTTGAACAGCAACCGGCCGGCGGGGAGCCGGTGCACGGTGATCTGCTGTTCGATTTCGCGCAGGTGCGACGGGCTCAGGCCGTCGAAGGGAATAAAGGCGCTCAGGCGGGACACGTCGGGCGTGCCGGCGGTGTCCACCGATGTGGATGCGGTCATGGCTCCCCCGGGGTTTTCTCATTCGTTATTCTGAGGGGGTATGCTAAGCCTTTTCCCGGGCCAATGCACGGTAGCCGATGTCGCTTCTGTGATAGGCGTCGTCCCAGCCGATGCCCTGCACCGCCTGGTAGGCGCGCTGCTGGGCCTGGGCCACGGTGTCGCCCAGGGCGGTGACGCACAGCACGCGGCCGCCGCTGGTGACCACCTGGCCGTCGTCCTCGCGGGTACCGGCGTGGAACACTTTGACGGTGTCCGAATCGGCGCCGTCCAGGCCGTGGATCACATCGCCCTTGCGGTAGGCGTCCGGGTAGCCGCCGGCGGCCAGCACCACGCCCAGGGCCGGGCGCGGGTCCCAGTCGGCGGTGACGCTGTCCAGGGCGCCGTCCAGCGCCGCCAGGCAGAGATCCGCCAGGCTGCTGTTCAGGCGCATCATGATCGGCTGGGTTTCCGGGTCGCCGAAGCGGCAGTTGTACTCGATCACCTTGGGGTGGCCGTCCGGGCTGATCATCAGGCCGGCGTACAGGAAGCCGGTGTAGGGCATGCCTTCGGCCGCCATGCCGGCCACGGTGGGGCGGATCACTTCTTCCATGATGCGCTGGTGCACCTGATCGGTGACCACCGGCGCCGGTGAGTAGGCGCCCATGCCGCCGGTGTTGGGGCCGGTGTCGCCGTCGCCGACGCGCTTGTGGTCCTGGCTGGTGGCCATCGGCAGGATGTGCTCGCCGTCCACCATGACAATGAAGCTGGCTTCCTCGCCGTCGAGGAATTCCTCCACCACCACCCGGTGGCCGGCGTCGCCGAATTTGTTGCCGTCGAGCATATCGCGCACGGCGGCTTCCGCCTCTTCCAGGGTCATCGCCACGATCACGCCCTTGCCGGCGGCCAGGCCGTCGGCCTTGATCACGATCGGCGCGCCCTGCTCGCGCACATAGGCGAGGGCTTCGTTCACATCGGTGAAGTTGCCGTAGGCGGCGGTGGGGATGTTCTGGCGGGCCAGAAAGTCCTTGGTGAAGGCCTTGGAGCCTTCCAGCTGGGCGGCGGCCTTGCCGGGGCCGAAGCACTTCAGGCCGCGGCTCTGGAAGTAGTCCACCAGGCCGTCCACCAGCGGCGCCTCGGGGCCGACGATGGTCAGCGCCACGCCTTCGCGCTCGGCCAGGTCGGCCAGGCCGGTCTGATCGTTGACGTCCAGGGCCACGTTTTCCAGCTTGGCGTCGCGGGCGGTGCCGGCGTTGCCCGGCGCCACCAGCACTTTCTCCACCTGTTCCGCTTGCGCCACTTTCCAGGCCAGGGCGTGCTCGCGGCCACCGCCGCCGATGATCAGGACTTTCATGGGCTCGATTCTCTTATCCTTGCTTAGTGCCGGAAATGCCGCATGCCGGTGAACACCATGGCGATGTCCGCTTCGTCGGCGGCGGCGATCACTTCCTCGTCGCGGATCGAGCCGCCCGGCTGGATCACGCAGCGGATGCCCGCCTTGCCGGCGTTGTCCAGGCCGTCGCGGAACGGGAAGAAGGCGTCGGAGGCCATCACCGAACCGGCCACTTCCAGACCCGCGTGCTCGGCCTTGATGGCGGCGATGCGCGCGGAATTAACGCGGCTCATCTGGCCGGCGCCGACGCCCACGGTCTGCCGGTTCTTGGCGTAGACGATGGCGTTGGACTTGACGAACTTGGCCACCTTCCAGGCGAAAATGGCGTCGTGCAGTTCCGCCTCGGTGGGGGCGCGCTTGGTCACCACCTTGAGGTCTTTCTCGGTGATCATGCCCACGTCCCGGTCCTGCACCAGCAGGCCGCCGTTGACGCGCTTGTAGTCCAGGCCGCCGGCGGTGGCGCCGTCCCATTCGCCGCACACCAGCACGCGCACGTTCTTCTTGGCGGCGGTGATGGCCAGGGCTTCTTCGGACACCTTGGGCGCGATGATCACTTCCACGAACTGGCGGTCGACGATCGCCTTGGCGGTGGCCGCGTCCAGTTCCCGGTTAAAGGCGATGATGCCGCCGAAGGCGCTTTCCGGGTCGGTGGCGAAGGCCAGCTCGTAGGCCTGGTCGATGCCCTCCAGGCTGACCGCCACGCCGCACGGGTTGGCGTGTTTGACGATCACGCAGGCCGGCTTGCTGAAGGACTTCACGCACTCCAGGGCGGCGTCGGTGTCGGCGATGTTGTTGTAGCTGAGCGCCTTGCCCTGCAGCTGGCGGGCGGTGGCCACGGACGCCTGGCCGGGCTGACGCTCCACATAGAAAGCCGCTTTCTGGTGGGGGTTCTCGCCGTAGCGCATGCCCTGGGCTTTCTTGAAGTTCAGGTTGATGGTGCGCGGGAAATCCTGATTGTCCTCGCCCACCAGCTTGCCGAAGTGGTTGGCGATGGCGCTGTCGTAGGCGGCGGTGTGCTCGAACGCCTTGATCGCCAGGTCGAAACGCAGGCCGTCGGACAGGGCGCCGCCGTTGCCGTTCAGATCGTCGAGCACGCGGGCGTAGTCGCCGGCGTCGGTGACGATGCCCACATGGGCGTGGTTCTTGGCCGCCGAGCGCACCATGGTGGGGCCGCCGATGTCGATGTTCTCGATGGCGTCCTCGAGGCTGCAGTCGGGCCGCGCCACGGTCTGTTCAAAGGGGTAGAGGTTGACCACCACCAGGTCGATGGGGCGAATGTCGTTATCCGCCATCACCGCATCGTCCTGGCCGCGCCGGCCGAGGATGCCGCCGTGCACCTTGGGGTGCAGGGTTTTCACCCGGCCGTCCATCATTTCCGGGAAGCCGGTGTAGTCGGACACTTCGCGTACCGCGATGCCCGCTTCCTGGATGGCGCGGAAGGTACCGCCGGTGGACAACAGCTCCACGCCCCGGTCGGCGAGGGCGCGGGCGAAATCGACGATGCCGGTTTTATCCGAGACGCTGATCAGCGCGCGTTCAACGGCCTTGCTCATGGGATGATCACCTTAAAAATAAGAAAGGGGCAGTCGGAAACTGCCCCTGTCGTCACGGGTTGCGTTCAGAGCAAGCCGTATTGCTTGAGTTTCTTGCGCAGCGTGCCGCGGTTCAGGCCCAGCAGCTCGGCGGCCTTGGTCTGGTTGCCGCGGGTGTACTCGAGAACTTTCTCAAGCAGAGGGATTTCCATTTCCGCCAGCACCATCTGATACAGCTCGCTGACCGGCTCGCCTTCCAGCTGGTTGAAGTAATCGGCGAGCGACCGTCGCACGCAGTTGCGCAGCGTGTCGTGGGTTTCGCTGCGGGCCAGCGTGAGATGGGGTTTGCGCGATTCAGCGGTATTCATTTCTGTCAGTGTCCGTGCAGCAGCGGTCTTCATTGAAGAAAGGGTCATGCGGCCAATGCTCCGTCTTTGTTCCGGGCAGACACCTCGCCGTAGCCACCGATTCGAATCCGGTCGCCGAGGGCGCTGATCTGTTGGAAAAACTGCTCAATGGCCCGCCGTTGTTGGCCGGCCTTTTCCAGTCTGTTGAACCCGCGCCGAAAATCTTCCCCGCCGGGCAGGTGTTGCGTATACCAGCCCAGATGCTTGCGGGCGATGCGCACGCCGGAGTAGTCCCCGTAAAAGCGATGCAGGTCGATCAGGTGCGCGAGGACGCGGGCAGCCACGTCTTCGACCTTCGGCGCCGGGGGCAGCCGACCGTGATCCAGGTAATGCACGGTGTCCTGGAAGATCCAGGGATTACCCTGGGCAGCGCGGCCGATCATGATACCACTGGCACCCGTGGTTTCCAGTATCCGTTGGGCTTTTTGTGGCGAATTGATATCACCGTTGGCGATAACAGGGATGCCCACCGCGGCCACAACGTCGCGGACGGTGTGGAACTCCGCCTCGCCGTTGAACTTGTCGGCGCGGGTGCGTCCATGGATCGCCAGCGCCTGGATACCGGCCTGCTCGGCGATGCGGGCGATGGCCACGGCATTGCGATCGTCGCGGGTCGGGCCGGTGCGGATTTTCAGGGTCACCGGCACGTCCACCGCCGCCACCACCGCGTCCAGAATCCGGGCCACCAGGTCCGGGTCGGAAAGCAGTGCGGAGCCGGCGGCGCGCTTGCACACCTTTTTCGCCGGGCAGCCCATGTTGATATCGATGATCTGCGCGCCCCGGTCCACATTGGCCCGGGCCGCGTGCGCCAGCATGTCCGGTTCGCCGCCGGCGATCTGCACCGACACCGGCCCCGGCTCGCCGCTATGGTCGAGCCGGTGGGCGGACTTGCGGGTGTCCCACAGCCGGGTGTCGGAAGTCACCATTTCGGACACCACCAGCCCGGCGCCCAGCTCCCGGCATAAATGCCGGAAAGGACGATCCGTCACGCCGGCCATGGGCGCGAGAATCAAGGGGTTGGGGAGCAGGTAGGAGCCGATTTGCATGCTGGATTCGGGTTCGGTTGGCAGTCAGGTGTCGCCTGGAACACTGTTGAAAGTGCCCCGCGCGGGCCGCGCGGGGCGACAATGATAGTGACCCGGAGCGCCGGGGGAAAGGCCCGTGATCAATCAGGGCCGCTGGGACACCCGGGACGACGGCGGCGCGGGGGCGCGCAGGCGCAGGTTGTAGTTCACCGCGCGCTCGCCGGGATCGACGATTTCCAGGGCAATGTGCACCGGGGTATCCACCGGCATGGCGTCCAGCCCGGCCAGCTCGCCGCGCAGATATTCCGACGGCGCGAAGCGGCGCATGGCCACGGTGTCGCCGCGCAGATCCTTGAAGGTCAGCTCCAGCGCCGGGAACGGCTGCGGCCAGTCGCCCTCATTGAACAGCAGCGCATCCACCATCAGGGCGTTCTGGTAGTGCGGATGGCTGCGCACCACCAGGTTGGCGCCGCGCAGCCGGCTCAGGTCGGTCTGCAGCGGCAACTGGCAACCGAGCAGCTGGCAGGCCTCCGCGTAGAGCGGCCGCCACTGCGGCGAGCGCGCCAGGGTGTCGAAATGGAAGAAGGCGTATTGAGCCGCCAGCAGCACCAGGGCGAGCACCGACAGCAGTGCCCATTTGGCGGTCACCGCCGGCCCGGAGGGTGGCGCCGCCATGTAGTCCAGGCGCTCGTTGGCGACTTTATGGCGCCGTGTGGGGGTGCTGTTCAGAAACTCGAACTGGTCGTCGTGTTCGCTGATCGGGTCCGGGCGGGACGCGGCCGCCGGGCGGGGTTTCGGCGGCGGCGCGCTGGCCGGGGCCGGCTCGTCCTCGTCGTCCAGGTCTTCCAGCAGCGCTTCCGCCCAGGCTTCATCGGTGTCGTCGCTGCCGCCGGCCCGGCCGGCGCCTTCCATGTCCGAGAAGTCCTCACCCAGCCCTTCGTCGCCGTCGCGGTCCAGGGACAGGAACGAATCGCTCAGCTCGCTATCGCCGAAGCCGCCGCTTTTTTTGCCGTCGTCCCGGCCGTCGGTGTCCTCGTCGTCGTCGAGGGCGTACTGCCATTGCCCGGCGTTATCGCCGGTGGGGGTGGTGTCGTTGTCATCGGCGTGGGGCCGCGCCGGCGTTTCGCCGACGAAGTGATCGGTGGCCTGGAAGATCTGCAGACAGGAACCACAGCGCACCGCACCCCGGGCCTGCCCCAGGTGCTCGTCGCTGATCTTGAATTGGGCACCGCAATGCGGGCAGCGGGTTTTGTACTGGCCGGCCATGGTTTTTATGTTTTGAGGGATAGAGAGTTTGTTGTACAGAAAAACAGGGGGTGGCGGCAAGCGCCGCGGCCGCTTATCTGTCCGCCTTGCGAACCCCGTCCACCCGCACCCAGTCGCCGCGCTGCCGGGTGGGGCTGAGATCGAACCAGGGCGCGTAGGCGTCGCGCACGCTTTGCGCCTGACCGGCGAGGATACCGGACAGCGCCATCGGCGCGCCCGGGCGGCAGCGGCCCGCCAGCACCGGCGCCAGCTCGATCAGCGGCGCGGCGAGAATATTGGCCACCAGCAGGTCGCACTGATAGTCGGTGGCCAGGGCCTCCGGCAGGCACAGATCGAGCCGCTCGCCGACGCCGTTGGCGGCGGCGTTGTCGGCGCTGGCGGTGAGCGCCTGGTGGTCGATGTCGGTGCCCAGCGCCCGCTCCGCGCCCAGCAGCAGCGCGGCGATCGCCAGCACCCCGGAGCCGCAGCCGAAGTCCAGCACCTGCTTGCCGTCCAGGTCGGTCTGCTCCAGCCACTCCAGGCACAGGGCGGTGGTGTCATGGGTGCCGGTGCCGAACGCCAGGCCCGGGTCCAGCTTGAGATTGACCGCGTCCGGCTGCGGCGGGTCGCTCCAGCTGGGTACGATCCACAGCCGCTCGCCGAAGCGCATGGGCTGGAAGTCGTCCATCCAGGCCCGTTCCCAGGCCTGGTCGGCCAGTGCTTCGACACGGTGATCGGCGAACACCAGACCCTGCTCGCCCAGGCGGGCGAGGATGGCGTCGGTGTCGGTGTCGTCGCTGAACAGGGCGGTGACCACGGTGGTGCGCCACAGGGGGCGGGCCCCCGGGGGCGGCTCGAAGACCGGCTGGTCGGCGCCGTCGGTGAGCGTCACCGCGCCGGCGCCGAGCGCTTCCAGGGCGTCCTGGAAAGCGTCGGCGTGGTCCGGGTCGGTGGCGATGTGGAGCTGAAGCCAGCTCATGAACCGAGCTTCTTCTCCAGGTGGTGGATGTCCACGCCGCCTTTCTGGAACGCGGGGTCGCGGAAAATCTTGTCCCGGTGCAGGGCCACGTTGGTCTTGATGCCCTCCACCACGATTTCATCCAGGGCGTTGCGCATGCGCGCGAACGCCACGTCCCGGTTTTCGCCCCAGGTGATCAGCTTGCCGATCAGCGAGTCGTAGTAGGGCGGTACCGTGTAGCCGCCGTAGACGTGGGAGTCCACCCGCACGCCGTTGCCGCCGGGGGCGTGGAAGTAGCTGATGCGGCCGGGGCTGGGCACGAAGGTGACCGGATCCTCGGCGTTGACGCGCACTTCGATGGCATGGCCGAGGAAGGTGACGTCCTCCTGCTTCAGCCTGAGAGCGTTGTCGCCGGCGATGCGCAGCTGTTCCTTGACGATGTCGACGCCGGTGATCATTTCACTGACCGGGTGTTCCACCTGCACGCGGGTGTTCATCTCGATGAAGTAGAAGCGCTCGTCCTCGTAAAGGAATTCGAAGGTGCCGGCGCCGCGGTAGTTGATCTCCTTGCAGGCGTCCACGCAGCGTTTCGCCACTTCGTTCTTCAGATGCAGGGGGATGTCCGGGGCCGGCGCTTCCTCCACCACTTTCTGGTGGCGGCGCTGCAGGGAGCAGTCCCGGTCGCCCAGGTGAATGGCGTGGCCGGCGCCGTCGGACAGCACCTGGATTTCCACATGGCGCGGTCTCTGCAGAAACTTTTCCATGTAGACGGTGGCGTCGCCGAAGGCGTTCTTGGCTTCCGAGCGGGTCAGGGTGATGGCGTTGAGCAGCTGGTCGCGGCTTTCCACCACGCGCATGCCGCGCCCGCCGCCGCCGGAGGCCGCCTTGATGATCACCGGGTAGCCGATCTCCTCGGCCATCATCAGCGCCGCGTCGGCGTCGTCGCCCACCGAACCGCTGGAGCCGGGCACCGTCGGCACACCGGCTTTCTTCATCGCTTCAATGGCGGACACCTTGTTGCCCATCAGGCGGATGGTTTCCGCGCGCGGCCCGATGAAGATAAAGCCGGAGCGTTCGACGCTCTCGGCGAAGTCCGCGTTTTCCGCCAGGAAACCGTAGCCGGGATGGATGGCGTCGGCGTCGGTGACCTCCGCGGCGCTGATGATCGCCGGGATGTTCAGGTAGGAATTGGCCGACGGGGCCGGGCCGATGCAGACCGCCTCGTCCGCCAGGCGCACGTGCATCAGATCCCGGTCGGCCTTGGAATACACCGCCACGGTGCGAATGCCCATTTCCTTACAGGCGCGCAAAATCCGCAGGGCGATCTCGCCTCGGTTGGCAATCAGTACTTTTTCCAGCATGGGGAACCCCCGTTAAACGATGGAGAACAGGGGCTGGTCGAATTCCACCGGCTCGCCGTCCTCCACGAGAATGGCGTCGATGGTGCCGGATTTGTCCGCCTCGATCTGGTTCATCATCTTCATCGCCTCGACGATGCACAGCACATCGCCGGCTTTCACTTTCTGGCCCACCTCCACGAACGAGGCCGCGCCCGGGGACGGGGAGCGGTAGAAGGTGCCGACCATCGGCGAGCGCACCATATGGCCGCTGGGGGTGTCGTCCTGGGCCGGGGCTGCCGCTTCCGGAGCCGGGGCCGCCGGTGCGGGCGCGGGGGCCGAGGGCTGCGGGGCGTACACCGGCGCCGCGTGGCGGCTGCCACGGCTGATGCGCACGGATTCCTCGCCTTCCTGAATTTCCAGTTCTTCAATGCCGGACTCTTCCAGCAGTTCGATCAGCTTCTTGATTTTTCGAATGTCCATGCTCATTCCTGTGCCTGATCCAGTTTTTCCAGAGCGGCGGCCAGCGCCAGCCGGTAGCCGGTGGCGCCCAGGCCGCAAATGACGCCCTCGGCGATGTCGGAGAAGTAAGAGTGGTGCCGGAAGGTTTCACGGCGGTGCACGTTGGACAGGTGCACCTCGATGAACGGAATCCGCACCGCCAGCAGAGCGTCGCGCAGTGCCACGCTGGTGTGGGTGAACGCGGCCGGGTTGAACAGAATGAAATCGATGCCTTCCGCGGGGGCGCCGTGGATGCGTTCGATCAGTTCGTACTCGGCGTTGCTTTGCAGATGCTGCAGGTGGTGTCCGGCCTCGGCGGCCTGGTCCATCAGTGCCTGATCGATCTCCGCCAGGGTGGCGGCGCCGTACTGGTCCGGCTCGCGGCGGCCCAGCAGGTTCAGGTTGGGCCCATGCAGGACGAGGATGCTAGCCAAGGCGTATACCCCTGAATTTGTCGTTATCTGCGTTGAACGTGTGGCAAAAAGCCAGTTTGTCCGACTTTTCCCTATATTTGGGAGTCTAAGGGTATCTCATGAAGGAAAAAAGGACTTTACACCATTGGTTACAAGTAGGGTCGACTGGGCTCTCCAGCGGGGCGAGGTGCCGGGCAGGGCTGCCCAGGACACGCCACGAGTACCTCCCTGTAGGCTCGGATTTGGCCGTCCCTGGCCAAATACGGTCCTGGGCAGCCCTGCCCGGCACCTCGCTGGTGCGAAGAGGCCACCGCCACGGGTCGGAATAGGGCCTTGTGGGAGCGGGCCCTGCCCGCGAAAGGGTGGCTTCAGCCACCCGGCGGGATACCAGAGACGTTGTTGGCGCCCTCGTTCAAAGGTGTGGTGTTACCCGCCGCTCCAGGTGCTTGAGGAAACGCTCGCTGTCCATCTCGCCCAGCACGCGGGATTCGGGCACCTCTTCGCCGTCGGGGGCGAAGAACACGAAGCTGGGCAGGCCGAAGATGTCGTAGTCGGCCATGATGTTCTGGTTTTCCTGGTTGATCTCGGTGATGTCGACCCGGTAGAGGTCGTAGCCGGCCATGGCGTCGAGCACGCGCGGGTCGCTGAGGGTGGTGTCTTCCATGACCTTGCAGGCCACGCACCATTCGGCGAAGAAATCCACCAGCACCGGTTTGTCGGCGTCGGCGGAGCGGGCCAGGGCGTCGCGCAGGCCCTGGCGGCCGTCCACGTCGATCCAGGGGCCGTGCTGGCCGTCGTCCGCCGTGGCGGCGGTGTTGTCGCCGCCGGCCTGGCCGCTGCTTTCGGTTTGCGGCTGGGTGAGGGGTTTGAGCGGCTGCCAGGGGTCGCTGCCGCCGCCGGCGGCGCCCACCACCATGATCGCGCCGTACAGGGCCAGCACCAGGGCGAGGCCCCGTTTCAGACGCGAGCCGCCTTCGCGCACCGGTTCCAGGGCGCCCAGCTGCACGCCGTACACCGCCAGCAACAGGCCGTAGAAGGCCAGCGTCAGGGTGTCGCTGACAATGCGGTCGAGCAGCCAGATGGCCACGCCCAGCATGACGACGCCGAAGAAGCGTTTGATGTCTTCCATCCACTGGCCGGCGCGGGGCAGGAAATGGCCGCCGCCGGTGCCGAAGATGATCAACGGCACGCCCATGCCCAGGGCCAGGGCGAACAGCGAGGCGGCGCCGGTGACCGCGTCGCCGGTGCCGGCCACGTAGAGCAGGGCGCCGGCCAGGATCGGGGTGACGCAGGGGGACACCACCAGGGCGGAAATCACGCCCATCAGAACGGCGCCGCCCAGCCCGCCGCGGCCGTTGGGCCCGGCGTTGTTGAGCCGGTTGCGCAGCCGCTCCGGTAACTGAAGCTCATAGAGCCCGAACATGGACAGCGCCAGCAGCACGAAGATCACCACGCTGGTGAGGATGGCCGCCGGCTGCTGGAGCAGAAACTGCAGGTTGAGGCCGGCGCCGAACACCGCCACCAGCAGGCCGGCCAGGGTGTACGGCACCGCCACGCCGAGCACATAGGCGCAGCTGAGGATAAAGCCGCGGCGGGCGCTGGAATCGCTTTGCCCGGCGATGATGCCGGACAGGATCGGCACCATGGGGAACACGCAGGGGGTGAAGGCCAGCAGCAGGCCGCCGGCGAAGAACAGCGCCACGATCAGCCCCAGGTTGCGGTCGTGCATCCAGCTGTTGAAGGCGTTGGCGTCCTCGGAGAGCAGAATGCTGAAGAAGCCGTCCTCGCCGTCGCGGGGCTCGCCGGGTGCGGCGCCGTCGTTTGCCGAGACGTTGCCGGCCGCCGGCGCGTCGGCGGCCGGGGCGCGCTCCGGGCCGGGCGCGCTGAACGAGAAGGTGCGGACCTCCGGCGGGTAGCACAGCTTGTCCTCGATACAGCCCTGGTACTGCACTTCCAGCTCGGTGTCGGCCAGGGGCACGCTGTCCAGCGGCAGGCGCACGTCGAGCTGGCCGAAGAACACGTTGACGTCGCCGTAGATTTCGTCGGTCTTGGCCTCGCCAGGGGGCAGTTCCAGGTCGTCGAAGTCGTCCAGCAGGTTGCCGTTGGCGTCGCGCAGGGTGAAGTCGAGGCGGTGGCGGTAGAGGTAGACCCGGTCGAGCATGCTGAAGCTGACCAGCAGCTGCTGGCGGTCCCAGTCCGCGTCGGGTACCACCTGGATCGCTTCGTCCACGTTGGGCAGGCGGTCATCGCCGCCGCCGAACGGGCTGTCGCCGCCCCCCAGGGACAGCGCCGGGGCGGCCACGCTCAAAGCGAGCCCCACCACCGCGATCAGCATGCGCAGAGTCAACGTCATCTATTCCTCCCACTGGATACAGCCTTTCGATGCCGGACCGGAGGCCGGGTTCCCGAACGCGCCGGGAAAAACACCGCACAAGTATGCCCGAGCGCGGATTAGCACCGGGTTAAGCATTCTCGCCGTCCCGGCCCGGCGACGCAAAACTAAACGCCGCGGAGGTCGCCCTTCGCCGCTGCTTGACGTTACTCTGGTAGCCTCTTGGGACAAGACGACACTCGGGAACGATAATGACGGACGACAAATTCGGACAAAAGGTCGGGGACACCCTGCTGGACCCCAGGAACAATCGTATCTGGAAAGGCCTGCTGTGGCTGCTGGCGATCCTGCTGCTGGTGGATGTGGCGCTGGGCTGGTACTGGAGCTGGGAGCCGGACCTGTCGGAAGTGAACCGCCGTGACGGCGCGGTGGCCGGCGAGACCATGACCCGGGAAGTGATCCATGTGGCCAGCACCCTGCTCGACAAGCCCGGCGGCTACCTCAGCAACGACATGCTGCCGCACCGGCTGTGGCTGGATAACATGCCGTCCTGGGAGTTCGGCGTGCTGGTGCAGCTGCGCGACGTGACCCGGGTGATGCGCCGCGATATGAGCCGCTCCCAGTCGCAAAGCCAGGAAGACACCTTCCTGGCCATCGCCGAGCCGCAGTTCAACTTCGACGCGGAAAGCTGGGCGATGCCGGCCACCGAGAGCGAGTACCGGCGCGGCATTCGCGCGCTGGAGAATTACCTGGAAGCGCTTAAGCGCCAGGACGGCAGCGCCCAGTTCTATGCCCGCGCCGACAACCTCAACTACTGGCTCAATGAAGTGCAGAACCGGCTCGGCTCCCTGAGCCTGAGCCTCAGCCAGAGCGTCGGCCGCACCCAGCTCAACACCGACAACGACACCCCGGTGGGCGAGCTGGACAAGGAAGAGCGCTTCGTGAAGACCGGCTGGATGGAGATCGACAACGTTTTCTATGAAGCGCGCGGTGCCTCCTGGGCGCTGGTGCAGCTGATGCGCGCGGTGGAAGTGGACTTCGCCGACGTGCTGCGCCGCAAGAACGCCACCGTCAGCTTCCGGCAGATGGTGCGCGAGCTGGAAGCCACCCAGCAGACCCTGTGGAGCCCGGTGATTCTGAACGGCTCCGGCTTCGGGGTGTTCGCCAACCACTCGCTGGTGATGGCCAACTACATCACCCGCGCCAACGCTTCCCTGGTGGACCTGCGGAAGCTTCTTCAAGAAGGGTGATCAGGCCTTCACTCCTAAGAACCCAGCGAAGTTGTACCACTTAAAGAACATATCCACGTTATCCAGGCCGCTGCGGGCGAGAATCTTGATGTTCTCGTCCGGGCGGTAGGGAATCAGCACGTTCTCCAGCGCCTCCCGCTTCTTGGCGATCTCGGTTTCCGAGTAGCCGTTGCGCTTTTTCATGTCGTAGTAGAGCTTGATCCACAGCCGGTTGAGCAGGGCGTCGCTGCCCAGCACCTTTTCCACCAGGATCAGCACGCCGCCGGGGTTGAGGCCGTCCACCACCGAACGCAGCAGGCTTTCCCGATTAACCGGGCGCACGAACTGCAGGGTCAGGTTGAGCACCACCACGGAAGCGTTCTCGATCAGGATGCCGTCGTTCAGGTCGGCGTGTTCCAGCCGCAGGCGGCCGGACTGGTGCGGGCCGCTGAGGTTGTCGCGGGCCTTGTCCAGCATCGCCGCGGAATAGTCCACGCCCACCAGGGTGGCGCCGGGGTCCACGGTGCGGTCCAGGCTTTTCAGGGTGAGGCCGGTGGAGCAGCCCAGGTCGTAGACCCGCGAGCCGGGGGTGGCGAATTCGCCGGCCAGCTCGCCGATCATGCGTTGCAGTTCGCCGTACTGGGGGATGCTGCGATCCAGCATGTCGTCGAACACCCGGGCGGTGCTTTCGCCGAAATCAAAGTCGCTGATCGCCCGGTCCTGTTCGGCGAACAGCCGGTCCTTGCCGGAGGCAGGTTTGGAAGTGGGATCGTTGTTCGAAGTCATGGGTCCGCCTGACGCTGAAAACCGCCCCAAAGGATGAAGGGGCGGTTTTCAGCTGTCCATTTTTTTCGCGGACCGGTCAGGCAGCGGCGGACACCGCCGGCTCGGGCAGGGTGGCGCGCCAGTCGTCCAGCAGGTGGGTGTTGTCGTCCTGCCAGGGATGGAAATCCGGGCGCAGGTACTGGAACCAGGCCGGGATCGCCGCGCTCACCACGCCCCGGTAGCCGAACATCTTCCACAGGCCCTTGGCCAGCGTCAGCGGCTGGCGGTTAACGCCGTCCTGCTTCAGGAACTGCCAGGTGAAGTAGGCGCTGAAACCGATCAGATAGGCGGTGCCGGTAAAGAAGGTGCGCTGGCGGCGCCAGTAGCCGCCGTCCACGTCCTGATAGAGGTCGAAGGCCACCGCTTTGTGCTCGGTCTCCTCAATGGAGTGCCACACCCACAAATCCCGCACCGACGGGTCCATTTTCTCCACCATGTCGCCGCGCCGCAGAATGGTGTCGGCGAGAATCGCGGTGATGTGCTCCAGGCCGGCGGTGGCGGCCAATTGCTCCTCGGCGCTCAGGTGCTTGCGGCCACCGGCCAGCAGATGCCGGGTTACGCCCAGCGCTTTTTCCACCAGCGCCTCATAGCCCTTGCCGGACACCAGATCGTTGAACGCCTGGTGCTCCAGGGAGTGCATCGCCTCCTGGCCGATAAAGCCGGAAATGTCCTTCTGGCGCTGCGGGTCGTCGACCCGGTCGCGGAAGGCGCGCACCGCGTCCACGAAGAAGCGCTCGCCGTCCGGGAAGGTCACCGACAGCACGTTCATGAAATGGGTCAGCACCGGATCGTCGTCGAACCAGTAGCGGGTGTTCTCCAGGCCTTTGAAACGGAAGTTCATGCGGCGCGGCCGAATCGGCAAACGCTGAACGGCGCGGCGGGAACGGGAAAGCAGTTTCATGGCGACTCCGGGGTTTCTGCCATTGATTGATGTCAACAACTATGGTCCAGTCGTGCCTTCCCGTCTTGTTGTGGAGGGCCAACCTGTGGTCGTTTCAGGCCGGACCTGGTTCACCCCCGGTATTCCCGGCATCTATGTGGTGCTGCTGTGCGATGTCCTCCGCGATCTGGGGCATGACCCGGCGGCGCTGCTGAAGACGCTGGGCCTTAAGCGCGAGCAGCTGCTGGATTCGGAGTACCGGCTGCCCCTGGAGCAGGCGGACGCCGCCGCCGAAGCGGCGCTGGCGCTGGTCGGCGACGCCGGTCTCGGGTTCCGCTATGCCCGCGCCATGCGCATCACACTGCACGGGCCGGTGGGGCTGCTGGCGCTGTCCAGCCCCACCATGGACGACGGCCTGGAGGCGGCGCGCCGTTATCTGGGGCTGCGCGCGCCGTTTCTGAGCGTGGAGCGGGTGCCCCTGGCCGAGCGGCGCCAGGCGCTCGGCTTCCGCACCGACTTCAGCCCCGGCCCGATCCAAAGCTTCGTCATCGAGGCCATGGTGATCGGCTTCGTCTACATGCTGGAGCAGCTGCTGGAGGCGAGCCCGGAGGGCGCGGAAGTGCACTTCCAGGGCGCGCCGCCGCCGCACGCCGAGGCCCTGCGCAGGGCGGTGCCGGTGCCGGTCCACTACGGCCAGGCGCGGGACGCGCTGATCGTCTCCGAGGCGCTGCTGGCGGCGCGGCCGCGGCTGGCCGACCCGCAGGCGGAAGCCCTGGCCCGGGAGCAGTGCGAACTGGAATTCCGGCGCTGGCGCGCCAACCAGGAAGGGCCGTTGCCCGAGCGGGTGCGCGCGATACTGCGGGATCACGACGCGCCGCTGCCGGAGCTCGCCGAGATGGCCGAACAGCTGGCCACCTCGCCGCGCACGCTCAAGCGCCACCTGCAGCAGGCGGATCTCACCTATCGACAGTTGCAGGACGAAGCGCGCTACCGGCAAGCCTGCAAGCTGCTGGGGGAACGCGGCACGCGCATCAGCGAAGTCGCCTACGCACTGGGCTACAACGACGTGGCCAACTTCTCCCGCGCCTTCAAGCGCTGGAGCGGCAAAACGCCGAGGGAATATAGAGAGGGGATCTAGAGAAAGGCGGGATTTTTTTGGAACGATTTGTGCGAGCGGGCCCCGCCCGCGAAAGGGAGCGACGCTCCCGGCAGGATCCCAGAGGCCTTTAAAAACGGCACAAAACAGCGTCTCTGGTATCCCGCCGGGTGGCTAACGCCACCCTTTCGCGGGCGGGGCCCGCTCCAACAAGCGATTTCGAAAAGGGGTTACTTCTTCTCGAAGGCCGCGACGGACTTGAGGATTTCCTCTTTGGCGGCGGAGGCGTCGGCCCAGCCGTCCACTTTCACCCATTTGCCGGCTTCCAGCTCTTTGTAGTGCTCGAAGAAGTGCTTGATCTGCGCCAGCAGCAGCTCGGGCAGGTCGGTGACTTCCTTGACGTCGTCATAGAGCTTGGTGAGCTTGGTGTGGGGCACCGCCACCAGCTTGGCGTCCTTGCCGGCTTCGTCGGTCATGTTCAGGACGCCCACCGGGCGGCAGCGGATCACGGAGCCGGGCACCACCGGGTAGGGGGTGACCACCAGCACGTCCAGCGGATCGCCGTCTTCGGACAGAGTGTTGGGGATGTACCCGTAGTTGGCCGGATAGAACATGGGCGTGGCCATGAAACGGTCGACGAAGATGGCGTTGCTGTCTTTGTCGATCTCGTATTTGATCGGGTCGGCGTTGGCCGGGATCTCAATGGCAACGTAGATATCTTCGGGAACGTCTTTCCCGGCGGGTACCTTTGCAAAATCCATGGTCTGTCCTTTAAGCGATTGGGTCATCGGGCAGGGACCGTGGCGGTGCCCTGTTGAACGGGCGCGGATTATAGCAACCGCGCGCCCCGCCTGGCTAATCGCCGAAAGTCGTAGCGGACGGTGCCTCCCGGCGGCGTGGCGGGTACAATCGCCCCGCGTCAGTATGAGGAGCCCGACATCATGCATGTTCATGAAATTGCCCATCCACTGGTGAAGCACAAGCTGGGGCTGCTGCGTCAGAAGCACCTGAGCACCCGGAGCTTTCGCCAGCTCACCGCGGAAGTGGCCAGTCTTTTGACCTATGAGGCCACCAGCGACCTGTTACTGGAAAACTATCAGGTGGACACCTGGATGGGGCCGGTGCCGGCCCAGCGCATCAAGGGCAAGAAAGTGACCGTGGTGCCGATTCTGCGCGCCGGCATCGGCATGCTGGACGGCGTGTTGGAGCTGATCCCCAGTGCCAAGGTCAGCGTCGTGGGGCTCTACCGAGACGAGACCACCCTGGAGCCGGTGACCTATTTCGAGCGGCTGGCCCATGGCCTGGATGAGCGCCTTGCCCTGGTGATCGATCCGATGCTCGCCACCGGCGGCTCCATGGTCGCCACCATCGACATGCTCAAGAAGGCCGGCTGCAGCCAGATTCGCGCCCTGGTGCTGGTGGCGGCGCCGGAGGGCATCCGCCGTGTCCACGAGGCGCACCCGGATGTGACGCTCTACACCGCGTCCGTGGACAAAGGCCTCAACGAAGACGGCTACATCGTTCCCGGCCTGGGCGACGCCGGCGATAAGATCTTCGGCACCAAATGAATATCCTGATCGGCGCCCAGATGTTGTTCGTGGCGTTCGGCGCCATGGTGTTGATGCCGCTGCTCACCGGCCTGGACCCCAGCGTGGCGCTGTTCACCGCCGGGCTCGGCACCCTGCTGTTCCAGTGGATCACGCGGCGCTCGGTGCCGGTGTTCCTGGCGTCGTCGTTCGTGTTCGTGGCGCCCATCGCCCACGGCGTCGAGCAGTGGGGCATTCCCGCCACCATGGGCGCGCTGTTCTGTACCGCCGTGGTCTATGTGGTGCTGGGCGCCCTGGTGAAGTGGCGCGGCCCGGGCTTTCTGCACCGGCTGATGCCGCCGGTGGTCACCGGGCCGATCATCATGGTGATCGGCCTGAGCCTGGCGCCCACCGCGGTGAACTTCGCCATGGGGCTGACCGGCAACGGCGCCGAGCGGGTGTTTCCCTACGGCGAGGCCCTGCTGGTGTCGATGGTGGCGCTGCTCACCACCATGCTGGTGGCGACCCTGGCCCACGGGCTGTTCCGGCTGCTGCCGATCCTGTGCGGCGTGGTGGTCGGTTATCTGGCCGCGCTGGCCCTGGGCATGGTGGATTTCGGTGCCGTGCAACAGGCGAGCTGGCTGGCGGTGCCGGAGTTCGTGGCGCCCACCTTCCACTGGCCGGCGATTCTGTTCATGGTGCCGGTGGCGCTGGCCCCGGCCATCGAACACGTGGGCGACGTGCTGGCGATCAGCAACGTCACCGGCAAGGACTACATCAAGAAGCCGGGCCTGCACCGCACCCTCACCGGCGACGGCGTCGCCAGCATGGCCGCCGCCCTGTTCGGCGGCCCGCCCAACACCACCTATTCGGAAGTGACCGGCGCGGTGATGCTCACCAAGGTGTTCAACCCGGTGGTGATGACCTGGACCGCGGTGTTCGCCATCAGCCTGGCGTTCATCGGCAAGGTGGGCCTGCTGCTGCAGAGCATCCCCACGCCGGTGATGGGCGGCATTCTGATCCTGATGTTCGGCTCCATCGCCAGCGTCGGCATGAACACCCTGATCAAGGCGCGGGTGGATCTGCACGCCCAGCGCAACCTGGTGATCGTGGCGGTGACGCTGATCTTCGGCATCGGCGGCATGGTGATGGGCAACGGCGAATTCACCCTGCAGGGCATCAGCCTGTGCGGTCTGGTGGCGGTGATTCTGAATCAGATTCTGCCCGCCGCCCCGGCCACCGCCGACGACCTCCACGAAGAACAGGAATACGTCGACGACCTGCTCAACCACGCCCGGAAAGACCGCGACGTGTAGGCCCACTCCCACAGCCCGTCACAACTCGTCTTTCTTCACCCATTGCTTGGCCTGGGGCGGCTGGTAGTCGGCCATGCGTTCGAGCAGCGCGGCGGGCTGTGATTCCACGATCAGCATGCCCCGGTGGTGGGGGCGCAGGAATTGTTCTTCGGTGGCGTGATCCAGGAAGGTGCCCAGGCCGTCGTAGTAGCCGGCCACGTTGAGCAGCGCGCAGGGTTTGTGGTGCCAGCCCAGCTGCGCCCAGGTCCAGATCTCGAACAGCTCCTCCAGGGTGCCGACGCCGCCGGGCATGGCGACGAAGCCGTCCGCCAGCTCGGCCATGCGCGTCTTGCGTTCGTGCATGGAGCCGGTCACGTGCAGCTCGGTGAGGTCCGGGTGGGCCAGTTCTTTCTCCTGCAGCGCTTGCGGGATCACGCCGGTAACCCGGCCGCCCTCGGCCAGCACCGCGTCCGCCACCGCGCCCATGACGCCCACACTGGCGCCGCCGTAGACCAGCCCCATGCCGCGCGCCACCAGCTCTTTGGCGAATTCCCGCGCCGCCGCCACATAGTTATCGCGCCGCCCCGGACTGGACCCGCAATACACGCACAGATTACGCATCGGTTGTTTCTCCTTGGTGGATAAGGTCTCTACGAAGCCCGCTTTGTGGGAGCTTGCCTGCAAGCGAAAGGCCGGCCACGCCGGCCGGCAGGATACCAGAGGGGTGTATCGACGGTTACTGAAGACGTTTCTGGTATCCCGCCGGTGGCTTTTGCCACCTTTCGCGGGCCAGGCCCGCTCCCACAAGGCTCGCAGGGGCTATTCCGGACAGGCACCGGCCTGCCCGTGATCACGGATCTGCGCCATCACGCTCTTGGCGCGCAGGGTCATGAAGGTGCGGATGTCCACGCCGCCGTCGCGCAGCTGCTGGGCGGTCCAGGTGTTGCAGGTGCGCCCGAACCAGAAATGGCCCCGGGCGGGAAAGAAACGGCTGTCGCCGTACAGGCCCGGGTCCGCCGCCAGGGGCCGGCCGTCGGCGTCCAGTTTGAAATCCCCGGCCAAGGCGGCCTGCAACCGTTCCAGGCCCTCGGCGGACAGGCACAGTGCCTGCACGTCGCTGTTCGGCAGGTCCGCCGGGTGTTTGTCCAGCCCGACCACGTGCAGCACCGTGTCGGTGGGCCAGAACAGCGCCTTGCCCAGCAGCCAGAGGTTGTCTGTGCGGCGGTAGAAGTCGTTGTCGCCCCAGCCGATTTCGTACCACACCGGGTCATTGAACTGCTCGTCCAGGAACGCCAGCGGCGGCGCCAGCCGGTCCGCCGGCAGCACAATGCCGGTGTGCCAGCGGTGGCGCACCACCAGCACGGTGGCGGTCTCGTCGCCGGCGCGCGCGTCCTCCGGCGCCAGTGTGATCAGCAACGCTGTTACCAGGGCGGCCATCAATGTTTTCATGAGGCGATGTTAGCGATGCGCCGGGTGGTTGTAACCCGGCGCGCACCGGCTACCAAGGATGGGAGTGGTTATGCGGAGCGGACAAACGGTGCCCGGCGTCGGCCTGGTGCTGGTGGCATTGGCGGCGCTGTGTTGGGGCGTCTCCGGCGGCATCGCCGGGATACTGATCGAGCAGGGCTGGGACGCCTCGGTGGTGTCGTTGTACAGAGCGGCGGTCGGGCTGGTGCTGGTGGGTGTTTACCTCGCCATTCGCCCCGGCGGCGGCGGTATCCGGCATCCCCGCCTGTGGCTGTGGGCGGTCCTGGCCGGCCTGGGGGTGGCGGGCAACTTCAGCTTCTACTTTCTCAGTATCGCCGAAGGTGGCGTCGCGGTGGCGGCCACGCTGATGTACTCGGCGCCGGTGTTCGTCTACCTGGTGGCGTTCGGCTTCAAGCTGGAGCGGCCCACGCCGGTCAAAGGGCTGGCCATCGCCCTGGTGATGCTCGGCATCGTGCTGCTCACCCGGCTGTACAACGTGGATGTCGGCAAGGTGACGGCGGCGGGTATCGGCTTCGGGCTGCTGGCGGGGGTGTCCTACAGCGTTTTTATCTACGGCTTCAAATACGCCGCCGGCCACGGCAGCCCGCAGGCGGTGCTTACCATCGCGTTGGGTTGTGCCGGCGTGATTCTGCTCGGCGCCAGTGATACCACGCAGGCGGTGGCGGTGTTGAACGCCCCGCAGTGGTGGCTGTTTGCCCTGCTCGGGGTGCTCGGCGCCGGGCTGTCGTTCGCGTTTTATGTGGTGGGTCTGAAGCGCACCGCGCCCACCCTGGCGGCGATCGTCGCCATGGTCGAGCCGGTCACCGCGTCCTTGTTCGGTGTTCTGGTGCTGGGGGAAACCCTGGCGCCGCTGCAGATTCTGGGTCTGGTTCTGATCCTGGTGACGGTCACCGGACTGAGCCTCTACTCGAACCGGCGCCGTTGAGGCGCGGGCCGTCGGACCTGGCTTAGCGGCGGCGCGCCTTCATGGCCCAGCCGACGATCACCACCGGGGCCGCCAGGCCCACCCAGGACACCCAGTCGAACACGCCGTTGCCGAGCAGGGCGGCCAGCAGGCCGACCAGGCTCAACAGCGCGATCAGTGTCGGTGTGGCGAAAATCTGCCAGGGCGTCTTGCGGGCGTTGCCCCGTTGCGTGTCCATCAGGGCTTGCCTCCGGCGGGCTGCGCCGGCACGGCGCCGCCGTTTTGTGCGCGGGCGCCGGCCGGGCTGGCGCGCCGGCGCGCCACCCACAGGTAGAGGCCGGTGATCAGCACCACGATGGTGATCACATCCAGCACCGCCCAGAGAATTTTCAGCGGCAGGCCGCCGTAGTCGCCGAAGTGCAGCGGGCCGGACAGCGACAGGGTTTTGTTGTACCAGGGCATTTCGCGCATGTCGGCGAATTCACCGCTGCGGGCGTCCACCAGAGCCGGGGTGATGATGTGTTCTGTCAGCGAGGTGTTGCCGTGCAGGAAGATCGCGAAGTGGTGGTCGGTGGACCAGCCGCCGCCGGGGAAGGCGACGAACTGCAGCGTCATGTCCGGCGCCGCCTCTTCGGCCTGGGCCACGGCGCGGTCCAGCGACGCCATTTCATCCGGGGTGGGCACGGCGGCGTCTTTGTAGCCCTCGGTGAGGTCGGCCAGGGCCTGGGTGCGCCAGGTGTCCACGATTGGGGTGGAGAGCGTGTTGATCACGCCGGTGAGCCCCACCACGGTGAGCCAGGCCACGGTGACCACGCCCAGCAGATTGTGATAATCGAGCCATTTGATGCGCTTGGAGCGTTCGGTACGCAGGGTGCCGAAATCCAGCTTGCGCATGAACGGCGCGTACAGCACCACGCCGGACACGATGGCGATAAACAACAAAAAGCCCATCGCCCCCAGGAACAGCATGCCGGGCAGGCCCAGGAACATGTCCGTGTGCAGCTTCAGGATGAAGTCCATCACGCCGCCTTCGTGGTGGCCGGGGACCAGCTCGCCGCTGGTGCGGTCGAAGGAGGCGAAATGCATCTCGCCGTCGGAGGCGTCCGGCGTCGGCCCGCTGGTGACGTTCACCACCGGCCGGTCGGTGTCGAAGCTCATGAACAGCGGCACGTGATCGGGCCGGTTTTCCAGCGCCGCGTCCAGCATGTGGTCCAGCGACAGCAGCGGGCCGTCCGGATTCGCCGGTTGCCAGGTGCTGTCGTCCAATGCCGCGTCGATCTCGTCGTGGAAGATCAGCGGCAGGCCGGTCAGGCACAGCATCAGTATGAAGGCCGTGCAGATCAGGCTGGTCCATTTGTGTACCGCCGACCAGGCGCGGATGGTGCTCTGTTGCATGTTTGACTGCCTGAGCGCCCCGGTTTGATACCGGGGCGCCTGAGTTGTCGTTTAAAAGTCCAGGGTGGCGGACACCAGCACGGTGCGCGGTGCACCGATGGTCAGGTAGCCGGCGCCCGGGAAGCCGCCGGCGGAGGCCCAGTAGTCTTCGCCGGTGACGTTCTCCACCCGGCCGCGCAGGGTCAGGAACTTGCTGTCGCCGAGGGCGATCAGGTAGCGCGCGCCCAGGTCCAGACGGGTCCAGCTGTCCACCTTCTGCTCGTTGGCTTCGTCCGCGTACTGCGAGCTGGTGTAGATCACGCGGCCGTCCACGGCCAGGTCCGGCAGCTGCGGTACCCGGTATTCCAGGTTCAGGTTGGCTTGGGTGTCCGGCGAGCCGATGGCGTCGTTGCCGTCCACGTCCGCGTCCAGGAAGCTGACACCGCCCAGCACCGTCAGGTTCCGGGTGGCGTTGCCGTAGGCCATCAGCTCCACGCCGGTGTTTTCCTGGTCGTCGATTACTTCATAAACGTTGGCGGCGTTGAGGCCGGCGATCGGTTTTTCGCTGCGATACACCGACACACTGCCGCCCAAGCCGCCGCCATCATACTTCATGCCGACCTCGGCTTGTTCGGTGGTGTAGGGATCCAGCCTCTCGTTGGGGTTCACGGCACCATTGCCAAGGCCGGCGCTGTCGCCTTTTTGCAGGCCTTCAATGTAGTTCGCGTAGGCGGACAGTGAGGGCGTGAGCTTGTACAGAACCCCTACGGTCGGCGTGATCTCGTCTTCGTCGTAGCTGGTGTCTGCGTTGCGCACGCCAGTGTCGTAGTCGTAATCGTCGGTTTTCAGCTTCTGGTAACGCGCGCCGAGAGTGACCAGCAGACGCTCATCAAACATGGAAAGTTGGTCGGCCACCGCCAGGCTTTGGAAGCGGGTTCGCGCCGTCAGTTCGGGGTTATCAAGATCGCCGCCGAAGAATGTATTTGCCGGGCGGGGCACTGTTACCGGGTCATAGATATTGCCAGCCACCCCGCCGAACGAAAGCCCATAGGCATTGTCGGATTCGAGCTCATAGGTGGAGCCGGAAACGCTGACCTTATGGCCAATGTTGCCGGTGTCGAAGGCGAAGCGAACACCGGTCTCGCCGGTGATCACAGTGTCTTCCCGTGCGGTATCAAAGCGGCCCGCGGTGTAGTCGCCTTCAGCATTGGCAACATCGGGATTTGCGAAACTTGAATTTTCCTCACCCCGGCGCGCGCCCACGGCGGCCCAGCCGGTTATGTTGTCCGCGAAGTCATACTCGGCGCGGAGTGTGCCGAAGACGTCGTTGGAGTCCGAATAGGTCCAGGGCTGGCCGATGGATTCATCCGCGTCGGGTGCATCGGTGATCGGCACGCCGGGAAGAAAGGTAATGTTAGGCTGGCCGCCGTCGATGCGGTGCTTCTGGAAGCCCAGATCGGCGGACACCCGGAAGTTCTCTTCACGGAAGTCCATGCCGAGGTGGGCCATGGACAGCTCCGCTTCCTCGCCGTCCACGGCGGTGTCGCCGTCGCGGCGGGCCACGTTCAGACGAATGCCGAAGCGGCCGTCGTCGGAGCGGTTGGCCATATCGGCGGCGGCATAGGCCTGGCCGCCGCTCTGGGTGCCCAGGGTCACCTGGTTGAGTGCCCGGTTCGGCGCCCGCTTGGGCACGATGTTGACGGCGCCGCCCAGGCCGCTGCCGCCCGGCGCCGCGCCCTTCAGGAAGGTGTTGGCGCCACGGAACACCTGCACCCGCTCAATGAAATTCGATGCCAGATACTGGCGCGGCAGCAGACCGTACAGGCCGTTATAGGTAATGTCGTCGGAGTAAATCGGCAGGCCGCGCACCAGGTACACCTGCTGGTAGTTGCCGAAACCGCGCGCCACCCGAACCGCCGGATCGTTGAGCAGTACCTCGCCGACGCTGGCGGCTTGCTGATCCTCGATCAGCTGTTCGGTGTAGTTGGTGACGTTGTAGGGCGTGTCCATCACATCCTGAGCGCCCAGGATGCCGATGCTGCCGCCTTCCGCCACCTGGCCGCCGGCGTAGGCCGGGCTCAGGCCGCCCTCGGAGGCATCGGCGCTGGATTGCACCTCCACCGGGGCCAGGGTGTTGCCGCCGCTGCCTTCGTCGTCGCTGGTTTGCGCGTAGGCGCTGGGAAAGGCGCCGCTGGCGAGAATGGCGAGGGAAAGCGCGGAAAGCCGGAAAGCAGGATGTCGCATGGTGAGCCCCGAATTCGAGTTATGGGTAGTTCCGGGGCGGAATTCTACCCAAAATGAGAATTGCTTGCATTCTCTATCGGGGAGGGGAGAGAGGGCGCGGGAGCGGGCCACGCCCGCTCCCGCAAAGGCGCTTACACCTCGAAGGCGTCGTTGAGCTTCTTCGGCACGGCCACCAGCTTGAGCTGCGCGAACTGGGGCAGGCCGTTCTTGTAGGGCGGGTAGGATTCGCCGCCGATCAGCGGCTCCAGGTAGGCGCGGCCGGAGGGGGTGATGCCGAAGCCGTCCTTGCTGATGAACTTGCGCGGCATCTTCTTTTCCACGTTGGCCACTTTGCTGAGCGGCGCCTCGCCGATGGTCCAGGCGTACTTTTTTGTGTCCTTGCGGACAATCGTGGGCATCACCGCGTTCTTGCCGGCGACGGCGAATTCCACGGCGGCGCGGCCCACGGCGTAGGCCTGGTCCACGTCGGTCTTGGAAGCGATATGACGGGCCGCGCGCTGCAGGTAGTCGCTCACCGCCCAGTGGTATTTATAGCCCAGCTCGCTCTTCACCATCTGCGCCAGCACCGGGGCCACGCCGCCGAGCTGCTTGTGGCCGAAGGCGTCGGTGGTGCCGGCGTCGGCCAGGAAGGTGCCGTCGGCGGTGCGCGCGCCTTCGGAGACCACGATCACGCAGTAGCCCACTTTCTTGACGGTGTCGTCGACTTTCTTCAGGAACGCCTTCCGGTCAAAGGCGATTTCCGGGAACAGGATGATGTGCGGGGCGTCGTCCGGGTTGTCTTTGGCGAGGCCGGCGCTGGCGGCGATCCAGCCGGCGTGGCGGCCCATCACTTCCATCACGAACACCTTGGTGGAGGTGGCGCACATGCTGGCCACGTCCAGAGACGCTTCGCGGCAGCTCACGGCGGTGTATTTGGCCACCGAGCCGAAGCCCGGGCTGACGTCGGTGATCGGCAGGTCGTTGTCCACGGTTTTGGGCACGTGGATGGCCTGGATCGGGTAGCCCATTTTTTCCGACAGCTGGGAAATCTTCAGGCAGGTGTCGGCGGAGTCGCCGCCGCCGTTGTAGAAGAAGTAGCCGATGTTGTGGGCCTTGAACACTTCGATCAGCCGCTCGTACTCGCGGCGTGAACTTTCCAGGTCCTTGAGCTTGTAGCGGCAGGAGCCGAAGGCGCCGCCGGGGGTGTGCTTGAGCGCTTCGATGGCGCTTTTGCTTTCTTTGCCGGTGTCGATCAGGTCTTCGGTGAGGGCGCCGATGATGCCGTTGCGGCCGGCGTAGACCTTGCCGATGGTCTGCTTGTTCTCCCGGGCGGTTTCGATCACCCCGGCGGCGGATGCGTTGATCACGGCGGTGACACCACCGGACTGAGCGTAGAAAGCGTTTTTGCGCGCCATTGCGGACCTCCTGCTTGAATTGGCGCGCATTTTAGCCTGCCTGGGGCGTCACTAACAGGCTGCCAGGGCATGGTGTCGAGCGCGGCGCTCTGGAACAATACGCGCCGGGAGGAACCATGAACGCTTTATTGAACGTATTCGCCCGCCTGTGCGTATTCCGCCGCGGGCCGGAAGACATGCCCTACGCGCCGCCCCTGGTGGGCATTCTGCTGGCGCTGTGGATGGTGATCCAGTTGCTCAGTGCCGCGCTCCAGGACGGGCTGTCGGTGGCGCAGATGGTGGGCGTGCAGCTGCTGGCCATGGGGCTGTTGCTGGGGTCCAGCGCCCTGGTCCTGGCGTTCAAAAACCTGCTGGGCCGCTGGACGCAGACCGCCATCGCCCTGATCGGCGTGGACATCGCGCTGTCGCTGCTGGCCCTGCCGATGCTGCTGATCGGCCACGCCGCCGGCGGCACGCCGTCGATACTGGAGGGCGTCTATCTGCTGCTGGTGAGCTGGCAGCTGGCGGTGCAGGCGTTTATTTTCCACCGCGCCTTCGCCATCGGCCCGTTGCTGGGTCTGGCGATGGCGTTCGGGCTGTTGATTCTCACCTTTATGCTGGTGGGCGCCCTGATGCCGGAAGTGCTGCAGGCCAGCCAGGCGGCGTAACGGCTCAGGTGCGGGTCAGGCAGCGCAGCGCCATGGCCGCCGCGGCGGTGCGGTTTTCCACCCCCAGTTTGCGGAACACCTGCTCCAGGTGCTTGTTCACGGTGCGCGGGCTCAGCGACAGGATCTGGCCGATCTCCCGGTTGGTCTTGCCCTGGGCGATCCACAGCAGCACCTGGGATTCCCGCCGGGTGAGCCGTAGCTGCTGGCGCAGCAGTTCGCTTTCCTCCTCGCCGTCGCGCTGCAGCAGCCGGAACAGCGGCTCCCCGGAGCCGGTGTCGCCCAGGTAGCGCAGGCGCAGCTCGCCGTGGTCGCTGTCCAGGGCGGACTGGTCGCCGGGTTCCGGGCGGCGCGCCAGCCAGCGGCGGATGTGTGCCGCCAGTTGGGCGAGACGCTCGTCACGCTGGCCGCCGGCCTCCGCGAGCAGGTGTTCCGCCCGGGGCGTGGCCCAGCGCCAGTGGCCCTGGCGGTCGGTGGAGAACGACGCCTGGCCGAGCCGGTCCAGGGCGGTGTGGGCGCCCTGGGTTATGCGCGCGTTGTGCAGGTGCACGCGGATGCGGGCGATCAGCTCGTCCGGGCGCACCGGCTTGGTGACGTAGTCCACGCCGCCGGCTTCCAGGCCGCGCACCACATCCTCCGCGTCGGTGAGGCCGGTCATGAAGATCACCGGCACCGCCGCCAGTTCCGGGTGCCGTTTCAGGCGGCGGCAGGTTTCGAAGCCGTCCATGTTGGGCATCACGGCGTCCATCAGGACCAGGTCAGGTACCATTTTTTCCGCGATGCCGAGGGCTTGTTCGCCTTCCAGGGCGACCAGGGCGGTGAGCCCGGCCTGGTCCAGGGCGTGGTGGATCATGCCCAGGGAATCCGGAGAGTCGTCCACCACCAGAATCACGTCCTTACGGACCGAAGGGGTCATGGGGTCTGCTCCAGCAATTTGATCAGGGCCTGGAAATCGAAGCGTTCCAGGGGCGCTTGCAGGGTGCCGACCAGGGAAGGCGGCAGCCGCCGGTCCTGCTCGGCGCGCTGCAGGGCGTCGCGGAGGCCGGCCAGGTGGCCGATCTCCGCCAGGGCCAGCAGTTCATCGCGCAGGCCTTCGTCCAGGCGGATCTGGGACACCGGAATGCGCCGCGTCTCGCGCAGGTCGCCGTCCAGATGATGGCGCCAGGTCAGGTCCAGGTGGCGCGCCAGGGTGTCCAGCAGGCCGCCCAGTTTGAACGGTTTGATCAGGTAGTCATCGTGCAGGCCGGCGGGGGCGTCGGTCTGGCTCTCGCGGGCGTTGGCGGACAGCATCACCAGGCTGCCCCGGTAGCCGTTGGCGCGCAGCGCGGCGGCGGTTTGCCAGCCGTCCAGGCCGGGCATGGCGATGTCCAGCAGGATCAGGTCCGGGTTGCTTTGCCGGGCCATGTCCAGGCCGGTCTGGCCGTCCGGCGCTTCGGTGACCTGGAACCCCAGCGGCGTCAGCAGGTCGCTGACCAGGCCCCGGTGGGAGGGGTCGTCGTCCACCACCAACAGTGATTTGGGCGGCCCCTGGTAGCCCACCACCGGGCGCTGGCTGTCCCGGTCCGCGTCCGCGTGGGCAACGCTGGACAGCATCACCCAGAGTCGGAATTCACTGCCCTGGCCCGGCGTGCTGCTGACCTGCAGATCGCCGCCCATGATATCCACCAACAGCTTGGTGATGGTGAGCCCCAGGCCGGTGCCGTGCACCGCCGGCATGCCCGGTTTGCGGACCCGCTCGAAGGGCCGGAAGATGCGCTGCTGGTCTTCCTCGGCGATGCCCACGCCGGTGTCGCGGATGGTGAACTCGGCGACCTGGTTGCGGTAGCGGATATGCAGCACCACCCGGCCCTGGCTGGTGAATTTGATGGCGTTGGACAACAGGTTGATCAGCACCTGGCGCAGGCGCTTCTCATCGGTGGTCACCCATTCGGGGATGCGCCCCTGGCTGTGGAACTCAAAGCCGATGCCTTTTTCTTCCGCCTGCAACTGGAACATGGTGACCAGCTCGTCGATCAGTGAACGCACCCTGACCCGGTTGCGGTACAGCTCCAGGCGGCCGGCTTCGATCTTGGAGATTTCCAGCAGCCCTTCGATCAGATCGGAAAGATGGCCGGTGCTGCGGCGGATGGCCGCCACCGCGCCGCGCCGGTTTTCCGGTATCGAAGGGTCGTTCTCAAGCAGCTGGGCGTAGCCGAAGGCGGCGTTGAGCGGCGAGCGCAGCTCATGGCTGAGCCCGGTGAGGTAGCGGCTCTTGGCCTGGTTGGCGGCCTCCGCCAGTTCCTTGGCTTTCTGCAGTTTGCGGTCGGTCTTTTCGTGGGCTTTGATTTCCGCCATCAGCATGCGGGTCTGGCGGTGGGATTCTTCCTGGGCGACCACGCGGCTTTCGTGGGCCAGCACGAACAGCCAGGCCACCACGCCGCTGATAATGATCAGGATCGCGAACACCTTGGCCAGGGTGGTGGCCATCAGGTCGCGCACCTGCGGATCGGTGATCGCCACCTGGGTGTAGACCAGCGTCAGCAGCCCGGCCATCACCAGCGTGACCAGGGTCAGCAGCCCGACGAAATGCCCCAGGCGCGAGCGCAACTGAACCAGGATGGGGCGGGGCAGAATGCCGCCGAGCCAGTCCATCAGCTGTTCCTGAAAGCGGGCGTGGTGCTTGCAGGCGTCGTTGCAGCGCGCGTCCAGGGAGCAGCACAAAGAACAGATCGGGCCGTTGTAGGCCGGGCAGAACGCCATGTCCTCATCGTCGAAGCGATGCTCGCAGATGCAGCAGGGGCGGCCGCGGGTGGCGGTGGCCGGCTCCGGGGTGCGGGCGATGTAGTAGCGGCCGTCGGTGAGCAGCGCGATCAGCGGCGACGCCACGAACGCGGTGAGCAGCGCCAGGAAGGAGGCCAGCGCCTCGGCGTCGCCGCCCCAGAACCCGCTGCGCGCCACCAGCCCCACCAGGGTCGCCATCACCATGGCGCCGAAGCCCACCGGGTTGATGTCGTAGAGATAGGCCCGTTTGAATTCGATGCCCTTGGGGCTCAGCCCCAGCGGCTTGTTGATCACCAGGTCGGCGACCAGGGCGCCGATCCACGCCACCGCCACCATGGCGTAGCTGCCGAGGATGGATTCGAACGCCCGGTAGATGCCGATCTCCATCAACACCAGGGCGATCATCACGTTGAACACCAGCCACACCACCCGGCCCGGGTGGCTGTGGGTGAGGCGGGAAAAGAAGTTGGACCAGGCGATGGAGCCGGCGTAGGCGTTGGTCACGTTGATCTTCAGTTGCGACAGCACCACGAAAATACCCGCCAACGCCATGAGCGTGGCCGGGTGCGCGGTGATATGGCTGAACGCCACCAGATACATGTGCATGGGTTCCTGGGCCTGGCTGTGTGGCAGCCCGTGGGAGAACGCCAGCACCGCCAGGAAGGAACCGGCCAGCGCCTTGAGCCCGCCGACGATAATCCAGCCCGGGCCGCCGGCCAGCATCGCCAGCCACCAGCGCCGGCGCTGTTTGCGCTCCGGCCCCGGCTCCGGCATGAAGCGCAGGAAATCCACCTGCTCGCCGATCTGCGCCACCAGGGAAAACATCACCGTGGCGGCGGCGCCGAACAGCACCAGATTGAAGGCGCCGTCGCCGCCCATGGCGCCGTCGAAGCCCTGCCAGCGGCTCAGTGACTCCGGGTCCTGAAACAGGATGAACACGAACGGCGCCAGCTGCAGCACCACCCAGACCGGCTGGGTCCACAGCTGGAAGCGGCTGATGTAGGTGATGCCGTGGGTCACCAGCGGTATCGCCACCAGAGAGCTGACCACATAGCCCAGCGTCAGCGGCAGGCCGAACAGCACCTCCAGGGCCATGGCCATGATCGCCGCTTCCAGGGCGAAAAAAATAAAGGTGAAGGAGGCGTAGATCAGCGAGGTGAGGGTGGAGCCCAGATAACCGAAGCCGGCGCCGCGGGTGAGCAGATCAATGTCGACGCCGTAGCGGGCCGCGTAGTAACTCACCGGCAGGCCGAGCAGGAAAATCACCGCGCTGACCACGGCGATCGCCGCCACCGCGTTGGTGAAACCGTAGTTCAGCGTAATAGCGCCGCCGATAGCTTCCAGCGCCAGAAAGGAAATGGCCCCGAGCGCGGTGTTCGCCACCCGTCCTGCTGACCAGCGGCGCGCCGCCTTGCCGGTGAAGCGCAGGGCGAAGTCTTCCAGGGTCTGGTTGGCGACCCACTTATTGTAGTTGCGCCGCACCCGGAAGATGCGTTGTTCGATGGCCATGCCTGATCGTCCGCAATACCCGAAAGCCGGGCCAAGAAGAAAGCACGATTCGTGCCGTACCCCCGAAGCGTGGATACCCCAAGGGCGCAGCCTAGGGCCGGCGCCGGCGGCGCGGAATGCGTCAAATGACGTAGGGGCATGGCGTATTCGCCGAATGGGAGCGAGCCGGCCGCCTTCCCATACTCGTTAGCGAGGGTCGACGGAGCCATCGGGCTCCCGGGGATCCATGCATTTCGCTAACGAGGGGTTAACCATGAAGACACCGAAGCATTCCTTGCCGTCGCGTCCGCGCCGCCGTCTGCTGGCCGGGCTGCTGGCGTTGCCGGCGGTACTGGCGTTAAGCACGCCGTCGTTCGCCGCGCCGCCCACGTCCGAGGTCAACACCTCCGGCCTGGCGGTCACCGAAGACACCGTCAAGGTGGGCATCCTGCATTCCATCACCGGCACCATGGCGATCAGTGAGATCGGTTCGGTGCAGGCGGAGAAGCTGGCCATCGAGCAGATCAACGCCCAGGGCGGCGTGCTCGGCCGGCAGATCGAATACGTTCAGGAAGACGGCGCCAGCGACTGGCCCACCTTCGCCGAGAAAGCGCGCAAGCTGCTGCGCCAGGACGACGTGGCGGCGATCTTCGGCTGCTGGACCTCCGCCTCACGCAAGGCGGTGCTGCCGGTGATCGAGCAGTTCAACGGCATGCTCTATTACCCGACCTTCTATGAAGGTCTCGAGCAGTCACCCAACGTGATCTACACCGGCCAGGAAGCCACCCAGCAGATTCTCGCCGGCATCGACTGGGCGGTGAAGGAGAAGGGCGCCAAGACCTTCTACCTGCTCGGTTCCGACTATATCTGGCCGCGTACTTCCAACAAGATCGCGCGTATTCACATCGAGAAGAAAGGTCTGAAGGTGGTGGGCGAGGAGTACTACCCGCTCGGCCACACCCAGTTCAACTCTGTGATCAACAAGATCAAGTTGCGTAAACCGGATGTGATCTTCGCCTCCGTGGTGGGCGGCTCCAACGTGGCCTTCTACAAGCAGATGAAAGCCGCCGGTGTCGATCTCACCGAAGAGGATCCGCTGCTGCTGACCATCTCCGTCACCGAGGATGAAATCCGCGGTATCGGCGGCGAGAACGTGGAAGGCGTGTACGCCTCCATGAAGTACTTCCAGAGCCTGGACAACCCCAACAACAAGGAATTCGTGGCCGCGTTCAAGGAACGCTGGGGCGACGACATGGTGATCGGCGACGTGACCCAGGCCGCCTATCTGGGCCCGTGGCTGTGGAAGGCAGCGGTGGAAAAAGCCGGCTCCTTCGACGTGGACAAGATTCGTGAAGCCTCCCCGGGCATTGAGTTCAAGAAAGCGCCGGAAGGCTATGTGCGCATCCATGAAAACCATCACCTGTGGTCGAAGACCCGCATCGGCGTGGCGCAGACCAACGGCCAGTACAAGGTGGTCCATGAAACCAAGGACCTGATGGAGCCGGATCCCTTCCCTGAAGGTTACAAGTAACCGTCCGTACCCGGCGCCCCCGGTGGGCGTCGGGATTTTTTAACCGCAGGGGAGCATTGCCATGTTTGCTGATTATTCCTCAACGGAATTGATGTCCATCTTTGCCATGCAGGGGTTCGCCGGTTTGTCCCTGTTTTCCGTGTTCGTTCTCATGGCAATGGGCCTGGCGATTATTTTCGGCCAGATGGGCGTGATCAACATGGCCCACGGGGAGTTCATGATCCTGGGGGCCTATACCACCTACCTGACTTCGCAGTTTTTCCAGAACCTGATGCCGGAGCTGTTCGCCGCTTCGTTCTTCTTCGCCATGGTGCTGGCATTCCTGGTCTCCGGTGCACTCGGCGCCTTTGTCGAATGGGCCATGGTCCGGCATCTGTACCGGCGGCCTCTGGATACGCTGCTGGCCACCTGGGGGCTGAGCCTGATTCTTCAGCAGGCCTACCGGTCGATCTTCGGCGCCCGGGAAGTGGGCGTGGACCTGCCCGACTGGATGATGGGCGCGTTTAACGTCACGGACTTTGTACAACTGCCGATCAACGGCCTGTTCGTGATGGTGATCGCTCTGTCCATTGCATTGGCGGTGTATCTGCTTATGTACCGCTCCGGCTGGGGCAAGAAAGTGCGCGCGGTGGTGCAGAACCGGCCCATGGCGGAAGCGGTGGGCATCAACACCGCCGGCGTCGACCGGGCCACCTTCGCGCTGGGTTGCGGTATCGCTGGCGTCGCCGGCAGTGCCTTCACCATGATCGGCTCCACCGGGCCGTCGTCCGGCCAGGCCTACATCGTCGATACCTTCCTGGTGGTGGTGTTCGGCGGCGCGCAAAGCCTGGTCGGCACCATTATTTCCGCCTTCGGTATCTCCCAGGCCCAATCCACCATGGAGTTCTTCCTGAGCGGTTCCATGGCCAAGGTACTCACCCTGCTGGTGGTGGTGGGCATTCTCATGTTGCGTCCGGAAGGCCTGATGGCCTTGAAGGTCCGTCGCTAGGAGTCCGTGATGAAAACCAACTCTCCCCTTCAATGGCTGACGTCCCGGGAAGGGATCTACTACCTGCTGCTGGCCTTGCTGCTGGTGGTGGTGCTGCCGCTGCTGCTCGATCCCTTCCGACTCAACATGGTGGGCAAGTATCTCACCTACGCCTTCGCCGCCATCGGCCTGGTGATGTGCTGGGGCAAGGCCGGCATTCTCAGCCTCGGCCAGGGCGTGTTCTTCGGCCTGGGTGGCTACTGCATGGCCATGTTTCTGAAACTGGAGGCGTCCACGCCGGAGGCCACCAAGAACCAGTCCACGCCGGGCATTCCGGATTTCATGGACTGGAACCAGATCACCGAGCTTCCGGGGTTCTGGCAGCCGTTCCACAGCTTCTCGTTCACCCTGATCGCGGTGATCGCGGTGCCGGTCTTACTCGCCTTCATCATCGGCGTGGCCATGTTCAAGCGGCGCGTGGGCGGCGTTTACTTCGCCATTATCACCCAGGCCATCGCCGCCATTCTGACCATTCTTATCATCGGCCAGCAGGGGCTCACCGGCGGCGTCAACGGCATCACCGACCTGCAAACCCTGATGGGCTGGAATATCCGCACCGACATGGCCAAGACCACGCTCTACTTCGTCTGCGTCGGGCTGCTGTTCCTCAGCCTGCTGGTCGCGCGCCATGTGCAGAACGCCAAGCTGGGGCGGATTCTGGTGGCGATGCGCGACCAGGAAAACCGGGTGCGCTTCTCCGGTTACGACGTGGCCTCGTTCAAGGTGTTCGTGTTCTGCCTGGCGGCGGGCCTGGCGGGCATCGGCGGGGCGCTGTTCACCCTGCAGGTGGGCTTCATGTCGCCGTCGTTCGTGGGCATCGTGCCGTCCATCGAGATGGTGGTGTTCTGCGCGCTGGGCGGCCGTTACTCCCTGCTTGGCGGTGTCTACGGCGCCTTGCTGGTGAACGCGGCCAAGAGCGGCTTCTCCGAATCCTTCCCGGAACTCTGGCCCTACGCCATGGGGGCGCTGTTTATCGGTGTGGTGCTGGCTTTCCCCAACGGTCTGGCCGGCCTCTATGAGCGCTACATCATGCCGCTGGAAAAACGCCTGCCGGTGATCGGCAAGTACCTGGACAAGGACAAGCCCGCACCGCAGGCGCCGCCGGTGGTGTCCGATCAACTCAGCGCGGAGAAACCCTGATGAATGCGCAAAAGGAAAACTTCCTGCTCGCCGTGGAAGGTCTGACGGTGTCGTTCGACGGCTTCAAGGCGGTGGACGACCTGTCCTTCTATCTCGACCCCAAGGAGATCCGCGTGATCATCGGCCCCAACGGCGCCGGCAAAACCACGGTGCTCGACCTGATCTGCGGTAAAACCCGCGCCACCGCGGGCTCGATACGCTTCGGCGGCAAGGAGCTCACCAAGATGAAGGAGCACCAGATCGTGCACGCCGGGGTGGGCCGCAAGTTCCAGAACCCTTCGGTGTTCGAGGACCTGACCGTGTTCGAGAACCTGGAGGTCTCCTACCCGCAGGGCCACACGGTGATGGGGGCGCTGGCGTTCAAACGGGACGCGGCGGTGGTCGAAGCGGTGGAAAGCATCGCTGAAACCATCTTCCTGAGCGACCAGCTCAACGAGCCCGCCGGGCTGCTCAGCCACGGCCAGAAGCAGTGGCTGGAAATCGGCATGTTGCTGATTCAGAAGCCGGATCTGCTGATGCTCGATGAGCCGGTGGCGGGCATGTCGGTGGCGGAACGCAAGAAGACCGCCGAGCTGCTGCGTGTGATTACCCGCGATCATACGGTGCTGGTGATCGAGCACGACATGCAGTTCGTCGGCGACATCGCCGACCGGGTCACCGTCATGCACCAGGGCAAGGTGCTCTCCGAAGGGTCCATCGAACACGTCAAGCAGGACCCGAAAGTCATCGAAGTCTACCTGGGGCACTGATCATGCTGAAAGTATCGAATCACTCCGTGGCCTACGGCCAGAGCACCATCATCCGCGACCTGAATCTGGACGTGAACGACAACGAGATCGTCGCGGTGGTGGGGCGCAACGGCATGGGCAAGACCACGCTGATGAAATCCCTGATCGGCATGACCCCCAGCCGTGCCGGCAGCGTGTCCCTGAACCACACCGACCTCAGCGCCATGAAAAGCTTTCAGCGGGTGCGCGCCGGGCTCGGTTTCGTGCCCCAGGGGCGAATGATTTTCCCCGCCCTCACGGTGCGCGAGAACATCGAGACCGGCCTGGCGGCGGTGGGCGAGAAGAAAGTGCCGCGCGACCTCTATGAGCTGTTTCCGGTGCTGGAAGAAATGCAGCACCGGCGCGGCGGCAACCTGTCCGGCGGTCAGCAGCAGCAACTGGCGATCGCACGGGCACTGGCCACGCGCCCCAAGGTGCTGCTGCTGGACGAGCCCACCGAAGGCATCCAGCCCTCCATCATCCAGGAGATGGCGCGCACCCTGAAACGTATCCGCGACGAACGCGGCCTGTCCATCGTGGTGTCCGAGCAGGTGCTCAGCTTCGTGATGGAGATCGCCGACCGGATTCTGGTGATCGAGAAAGGCGACATCGTTCACCAGGAAGACAAAGAGGACGCCGACCAGAACAAGATCGCCAGCTATCTGGCGGTCTGAATCCGCTCAACGAAAGCGAGGAGCAACGTTATGCGACACGGTGATATTTCCAGCAGCAGCGATACCGTCGGGGTGGCGGTGGTCAACTACAAGATGCCGCGCCTGCACAGCCGCGCCGAGGTGCTCGATAACGCCCGCGCCATCGCCGAGATGATCAAAGGCATGAAGGTGGGCCTGCCGGGCATGGACCTGGTGGTGTTCCCCGAATACAGCACCATGGGCATCATGTACGACCCGGACGAGATGATGGACACCGCCGCCACCGTGCCCGGCGACGAGACCGCGATCTTTTCCGCCGCCTGCCGGGAAGCGAAGACCTGGGGCGTATTCTCCCTCACCGGCGAACGCCACGAGGAACACCCACACAAATCCCCCTACAACACTCTGATTCTGATCAACGACCAGGGCGAAGTGGTGCAGAAGTACCGCAAGTGCATCCCCTGGTGCCCGATTGAAGGCTGGTACCCCGGCGACACCACCTACGTCACCGAAGGCCCCAAGGGCATGAAACTCAGCCTGATCATCTGCGATGACGGCAACTACCCGGAAATCTGGCGCGACTGCGCCATGAAGGGCGCCGAGCTGATCGTGCGCTGCCAGGGCTATATGTACCCGGCCAAGGAGCAGCAGGTGATGATGTCCAAAAGCATGGCCTGGGCCAATAACTGCTATGTGGCGGTGGCCAACGCGGCCGGCTTCGACGGCGTCTACTCCTACTTCGGCCATTCCGCGATTATCGGCTTCGACGGCCGCACGCTCGGCGAGTGCGGCGAAGAGGAAATGGGCATTCAGTACGCCCAGCTCTCGATCAGTCAGATCCGCGACGCGCGCGCCAACGACCAGTCCCAGAACCATCTGTTCAAGCTGCTGCACCGGGGCTACACCGGCATCCACGATTCCGGCGACGGCGACAAGGGCATCGCGGACTGCCCGTTCGAGTTCTACCGCACCTGGGTCATGGACGCCCAGAAGGCCCAGCAAAACGTGGAAGCCATGACCCGCTCCACGGTGGGCGTGGCGGACTGTCCGGTGAAGGACCTGCCGGTGGACGGTAAAGAGAAGAATGCCTGAGTCCGCCATGCCCTTTATCAACGACCGTCTGCAGGAAAACCAGGAGCGGCTGGCCCGGGAGGAACGGGCCAGCCGGCCGGAGCGGGCACCGCGCTTTGTGTTCGAGCCGGAGGCGGTGATGGCGCGCCTGCGCGCCCGCATCGTCGGTCAGGCGCCGGTGCTCGACGCCATGGAAGACATGCTGCGGGTGGTCAAGGCGGACATCGGCGACCCGCATCGGCCGCTGGCGGTGAATCTGTTCATGGGCCCCACCGGGGTGGGTAAAACCGAAACCGTGCGGCTGATCAGCGAAGCGATTCACGGCCGCGCGGACGGCTTCTGCCGCATCGATATGAACACCCTGGCCCAGGAGCACTACGCCGCCGCACTCACCGGCGCGCCGCCGGGCTATGTGGGCAGCAAGGAAGGCCACACCCTGTTCGACGTGGATCTGATCCAGGGCAGTTTCAGCAAGCCCGGTATCGTGCTGTTCGACGAGCTGGAAAAGGCCAGCACCGAAGTGATCCGCTCGTTGCTCAATGTGCTGGAAAGCGGCCGGCTGCTGCTGTCCGGCGGTACCCGCAGCATCGATTTCCGCAACACCCTGATTTTCATGACCAGCAATGTGGGCGCCCGCGAGGCCGGCGATTACCGCGCCCGTTTCCAGCAGGGCTGGCGGCACTGGCTGGGGCTGTCGCCGCGCCACGAGGACCGGGTCCTGGAGCGCGCTCTGCATCGCCGTTTCGACCCGGAGTTCATCAACCGCGTTGACCGGGTACTGCCGTTTCAGCGGCTTGATGCCGCCTGGCTGGACACCCTGCTGGACATCGAGCTGGGCAAACTCAACCAGCGTCTGGCGCGGCGCGACGCCCGTCTGGAGCTGGACAACAGCGCGCGCCAGTTTCTCTGCCGCGCCCACGACGACCGCTTCGGCGCCCGGGATCTGGCCCGCCGCCTGCGCGCCGAGCTGGAACCGGCGCTCGCCCGGGCCCTGCTGGAACGCCCCGCCGACGACACCTTTCTGGCGCTGCTCGACGGCGACCGGCTGAGCGTGGTGCCGGTGAACCGTTGAGCCGGGCAATACGTCATCTGACGTAGTCGCCGGGGCCTTTTCGCGAATGGTGAGCGGTGCGCCGATCACCGATATTGAAACCCACGGAATCACGCTTGCCCGAAAAACTGGAGGAACCGACACCATGGCTGAGACCATCATTAAAATCGATCTCGACACTTCGCCCTACGACAACGATATGGTGCACAACCGCTGGCATCCCGACATTCCCATGGCGGCAATGGTGAAGCCCGGCGACGACTTCATCGTTGAATGCCACGACTGGACCGGCGGCCAGATCCATAACGACGACAACGCCGAGGACGTGCGCGACGTGGACCTCACCCAGGTGCACTTCCTGTCCGGCCCGGTGGGCGTGGAAGGCGCCGAGCCCGGCGATCTGCTGGTGGTGGATATCCTCGATATCGGCACCTTCGAGGAGAGCCAGTGGGGTTTCAACGGCTTCTTTTCCAAGCAGAACGGCGGCGGCTTTCTCACCGAGCATTTCCCGGAAGCGCAGAAAACCATCTGGGACTTCAACGGCATGTTCACCAAGTCCCGGCACATCCCCGGCGTGGAGTTCGCCGGCCTGATTCACCCGGGCCTGATCGGCTGCCTGCCCTCCAAGGACATGCTCAACGAGTGGAACAGCCGCGAAAAAGAACTCTACGACACCGAGCCGGATCGCGTGCCCGGTTTGGTCAACCTGCCGTTCGCCGACACCGCCCATATGGGCAAGCTCAAGGGCAGCGAGAAAGCGGCGGCCGCCGCCGAGGGCGCGCGCACCGTGCCGCCCCGCGAGCACGGCGGTAACTGCGACATCAAGGATCTGTCGCGCGGTTCGCAAATCTACTTCCCGGTGTATGTGAAAGACGCCGGCCTGTCCGTGGGCGACCTGCACTTCAGCCAGGGCGACGGCGAGATCACCTTCTGCGGCGCCATCGAAATGGCCGGCTGGATTCACATGCGCGTCAACCTGATCAAAGGCGGCATGGAGAAGTACGCGATCAAGAACCCGATCTTCAAACCCAGCAAGATCGCGCCCAAGTACGACGACTACCTGATCTTCGAAGGCATCTCCGTGGACGAACAGGGCAAGCAGCACTACCTGGACGTGCACATCGCCTACCGCCAGGCCTGCCTGAACGCCATCGAATACCTGAAGAAGTTCGGCTATACCGGCGCCCAGGCCTACTCGCTGCTCGGCTGCGCGCCGGTGCAGGGCCACATCAGCGGGGTGGTGGACGTGCCCAACGCCTGCGCCACATTATGGCTGCCCACCGACATCTTCGACTTCGATCTCAAGCCCGGTGTCGACGGCCCGCAACACAGCGTCGCCGGCAGCACCGACGTGCCGCTGGCCAAGGATAAATAGGGGAGGGCGCCACCATGCCGTTGTACGACTATAAATGCACCGAGCACGGCCTGTTCCACGAGCTGGTGCCGGTGCAGGCGTCCGGGGAAACCTGCCCCTGCCCCACCTGCGGCGTGCTGTCCGCGCGGGTGATCCTGGTCGCCCCGGAGGTACTGGACATGGCCCCGGAACGGCGCTCGGCCTTCGAGCGCAACGAACGGGCCCGCCACGAACCCCGGCGCGGCAACCAGCACTCGGAAAAGGAGCAGGGCTGCTGCCACCACGAACGCCACAAACCCAAGGTCTTCTACACCGCCGAAGGCAATAAGATGTTTCCGTCGGCGCGGCCCTGGATGATCAGCCACTGATTCAGTTAACAGTTAATAGTTAATAGTTAACAGCGACGCGGGCCGGCTATGCGCAGGTCCGAGAGCAAAGAGGCCGCGCTCGGGGTTTGGGCGCGGCCTCTTGCGTTTCGGGCTCCACGGGCTTTGCCCGCGTCGCTGTTAACTATTCACTGTTAACCATTAACTAAAAAAGCACCATCCCGAGGCTTTCGGCGACGCAGGCGGGTTTGTCGCTGCCTTCCAGTTCGATGGTGACTTCGTTGCAGAGCAGGTAGCGGCCTTCGCCTTTGGCGGCCACGGATTTCATCACGAAGCGGCCGCGCACGCGGCCGCCGGCGGGGACCGGGGTCAGAAAGCGGCAGCTGTTGAGGCCGTAATTGAGGCCCGCCTTGGCGCCTTCCACGGTGTAGATCTCGTCCTTGAACATTGGGATCAGTGACAGGGTCAGGTAGCCGTGGGCGATGGGGCCGCCCATGGGCGATTCCTTCTTGGCGCGCTCCACGTCCACGTGAATCCACTGGTGGTCGCCGGTGGCTTCGGCGAACTGGTTAATGCGCTCCTGGCTCACCGTCATCCATTCGGTGACGCCCAGTTCCTTGCCTTCCCAGCTTTTCAGCTCTTCGGGGCCGTTGATTGTCAGCATTGGTCTCTCCTCGAACGATTCAAAAAAAGAGATAGCTTCAGGCTTCACGCGGCAGGCTTCAAGCTCAAAAACAGCGGCGCCGGCGGCCGGCCGGCTTGTGGCCTGAGGCCGATGTTGTATCCTGCGTTCAGAGTTTCTTCGAGGTCTTCCATGCACATCCATATTCTCGGCGTCTGCGGCACCTTCATGGGGTCGCTGGCGCAGCTGGTCCGGGCCCAGGGGCACCGGGTCACCGGCTCCGACCAGAACGTCTACCCGCCGATGAGCGATCAGCTCAGCGCCGCCGGCATCGAGCTGATCCAGGGCTATGACCCCGCTCAGCTGGAGCCGGCCCCGGACCTGGTGGTGATCGGCAACGCACTGAGCCGGGGCAACCCGGCGGTGGAGCATGTGCTGGACCAGGGCATGCCCTATACCTCCGGCGCCCAGCTGCTCGCCGAGGTGGTGCTGCCCGGCCGCTGGGTGCTGGCGGTGGCGGGCACCCACGGCAAGACCACCACCGCCTCCATGCTGGCCTGGATTCTGGAAGACGCGGGCCTCGATCCCGGCTATCTGATCGGCGGCGTGCCCGGTAACTTCGGCGTCTCCGCGCGGCTCGGCGGCACGCCGTTTTTCGTGGTCGAAGCGGACGAGTACGACACCGCCTTTTTCGACAAGCGCAGCAAGTTCGTGCACTACCGGCCGCGCACCGTGGTGCTCAACAATCTCGAGTTCGACCACGCGGATATCTTTCCGGACCTGGCCGCCATCCAGACCCAGTTTCACCATCTGCTGCGCACCGTGCCGTCCCTGGGCCGGGTGATTCTGCCCCACGGCGAAGCCGCCCTGGAGGAAACCCTGGCGCGGGGCTGCTGGAGCGAGGTGGAGCGGTTCGGCGAGCAGGCCGACCCGGGCTACCGGCTGGAACGTCCGGACGGCTCCCGCTTCACGGTGACGGAAAAGGGGACAGACATCGCCGTGGTGGACTGGTCGCTCACCGGCCGCCATAACGTCAATAACGCCATGGCGGCGCTGTTGGCGGCGCGCCATGTGGGCGTCACCCTGGAAGACGGTGCCGCCGCCCTGGGCCGCTTCCAGGGCGTGAAGCGCCGCATGGAGCTGCGCGGCGAGGTGGACGGCGTGCGCGTCTACGACGACTTCGCCCACCACCCCACGGCCATCGCCACCACCCTGGACGGCCTGCGCCGTCGGGTGGGCGACGAGCAGGTGCTGGCGGTGATCGAGCCGCGCTCCAACACCATGCGCCTGGGCCGCCACCGTGAGGCCCTGGCGGCCAGTGCCCGGGACGCGGATCAGGTTATCTGGTATCAGCCGCCGGGGCTGGAATGGTCCCTGGACGCGGTGGTCGCCGAGTCGCCGGTGCCGGCGCGGGTGGAAACCGACCTGGACGCCCTGGTGGCGTCGGTGGCGGCCCAGCCCGGGCCCCTCAATGTGGTGGTGATGAGTAACGGCGGCTTCGGCGGCGTGCACGAAAAACTGCTGGCGGCGCTGCGACAGCGTTTGCCTCAAGGGAGTGAAACCCATGACGGATAGCACACGCCAGCGTGTCACCCTGGCGTTTACCGGGGCCTCCGGCGCCCCTTACGGGTTGCGGTTACTGCAGTGTCTGCTGAGAGCGGACTGCGAGGTGTTCGTGATCCTGTCCAAGGCGGCGCGGGTGGTGATCGGCATGGAGACCGATCTCAGCCTGCCCGCCGGCACCGGCAAGGCGGAAACCGTGTTGCGCGAGTACGCCGGCACTGACCAGGGCGCGCTCACCGTGTGCGGCCTGGAGCAGTGGACCGCGCCGGTGGCCTCGGGCTCCGGCGCGCCGGCGTCGATGGTGGTGTGCCCCTGTTCCACCGGCACCCTGTCGGCGATCGCCAGTGGCGCCAGTGACAATCTGATCGAGCGTGCCGCGGACGTGGCCCTCAAGGAGCGCCGCCAGCTGATTCTGGTGCCCCGGGAGAGCCCGTTCTCGGCGATTCATCTGGAAAACATGCTCAAGCTGGCCCGTCTGGGCGTCACCATCCTGCCGGCGGCGCCCGGGTTCTATCACCGCCCGCAAAGCGTCGACGATCTGATCGACTTCGTGGTGGCGCGGATTCTCGACCAGCTCGGCGTCGAGCAGACCCTGGTCAAGCGCTGGGGCGAGTGACCCCGGCGGCTCACAGAGAGTAACGCAACGGCAGGTTCACCCTGATCGGCTCGGAACCCAGCTCCGTGGGCGGTTCCGGGAAACGCAGCCGGCGCACCAGTTCCAGGGATTGCTGATCCAGAATACGGCTGTTCGAACTGCTGGTCAGCGTGACCTCCAGGGCACGACCGTTGCTGTCCACCAGGAAGCTTACTTCCACCACCCCCTGCTGGCGGCGCATCCGCGCCCGAGCCGGGTATTCCTTGTTGTATTCGATGGTGTCGCGGACCTTGCCCAGGTAGCGATCCAGCAGGTTGTCGTGGTCGCCGCTTTTACGCACGCCCTCGCCGGGGTCACCGGCCATGCCTTTCTGGCCTTGGGGCTGCTGCTGGGACTGGTCGGCGGTGCGGGTTTCGGTGTCCTGCTGCTGTGCGGGCGTCGCCGGTTCGGTTTCCGGCTCCGGCTCCGGCTCTGGTTCGGGCTCAGGCTCAGGCTCAGGTTCCGGCTTGGGCTCCGGTTTGGGTTCAGGCTTCGGCTTCGGTTTTGGCTTGGGTTCGGGTTTCGGTTCCGGCTTGGGCTTGGGTTTCGGCTCAGGCTTGGGTTCCGGCTTCGGCTCGGGCTTGGGTTCCGGGGCCGGCTCGGGGGCCGTGGCCACCGGGCTGTCGCTGGGCTTTTTCGCCAGGTTCAGGGTCACCGCCTGCTGTTGGCCCTCCTTGGCGGGGCGGCCACCGGCCAGGGTCATGCTGCCCACGCCCACCAGCAACACGGCATGGGCGGCGAGGGCCAGGCTCCAGGCGAGAATCACGCGGGGTTTGGGCATCACGGTGTGTTCTTACTCCGGGTTACCAGGCGTACTTCTTCCACGCCGGCGTCGCGCAGGGTTTCCAGGCTGTTACGCAGCGTGCTGAGCGCGGTGTCGGCGTCGGCCATCAGGCGCACCGGCTGGGGACCGTCGGTATCGGTGGGCGGTGCGGCGTCCACCGCGGTGGTGTCCTCGGCCGCCGCGGCGGCGCGGCGGTGCTCGCGGATCAGGTCCGCCATCCGCTCGGGGTCCACCGGCTCGCCCTGGTGCAGCAGCCGGCCTTTCTTGTCCAGCACCAGCATGAACTGCTCCAGGTTCTCCTCGGTGTCGGCGCTGGCGCTGTCCGGCGCCTCCACGTCCCCTTCCGGTCGCGGCGCCAGCTGGCCCGCCACCATGAAGAAGATCAGCAGCAGAAAGACCACATTGATCAGCGGCAGTACCGGCTCCAGGGGCGGCCGGCGGCCGCTGTCCGGAGACTCCAGATTCATGGCATCAGCTCCAGCTGCACGTCCTCAATGCCGGCGGCGCGGGCCGCGTCCAGGGTGGCCAGGGCGGCTTGCAGCGGCGCGTCCGCTTCGCCGGTGATCAGCACCGTGGCGTCCCGCCCTTGCAGGCGTTCCGCCAGGGCCGACACCGCATAGCGTTCCCCCTCCATCTCCACCTGGCCGTCGGCGGTGACGGTCAGCGTCAGCCAGTCCTGATCCTGGCGCTGCTCGCTGGCCTCGCTGGGCAGCACATTGACCGGCAGATCCTTCCAGTCGCCAAAGCGGCTGGCGAGCATGAAGAAGATCAGCAGAATGAACACCACATCAATCAGTGGTGTCAGGCTGATGGTCGGGGAGCGATGGCGTTCCGGTTCCAGGTGCATGGATCAGCCGCCGACGGCGACCCGGCGCGGGGCCTGATCGCGGGCCGGTGCTTCGCTGTCCCGGGTTTGTCCGGCGCCTTGCCGGCGCACCTGCACCTTCAGGCGGGCCAGGCGGTCCTGCATTTTTTCACGGCACAGCTCAATGGTGCGGTCGGCCCAATGGAAGGCCGCCAGCGCGGGGATCGCCACGGTAAGACCGGCGGCGGTGGTGAGCAGCGCTTCCCAGATACCGCCGGACAGAATCGACGGGTCCACCTGGGAACCGGCGGCTTCCAGGGCCTGGAAGGCGCCGATCATGCCGAACACGGTGCCCAGCAGGCCGATCAACGGCGACAGCGCACTGATCACTTCCAGGGTGCGCAGGCCGCCGCGCATGTCTTCCAGCGCCTCGCGGCCGCGCCGCAGGCTGTCCTCTTCCCAGCTGTCCGCGTCCATGGCGCGGTTGTGCCAGGCGCTCAACACCACCTGATCCACCGGCGAACGCCCGGCGTCGCCGACCACCGGCGTATCGCCGCGCTCCAGACTTTCCAGCAGGGCGTCGGCCTGTTTGCTGGCCACCGGTCGCAGGCGGGCGAACTGGAGCATCTTGGTGAGCAGCGTGGCGAGCGCCACCACCGACAGCACCGCCAAAAGCCACATGGCGACACCGCCGGCGACGAACCACTCGGGGAGTTGAAGCTGCAAGGAAGACATCATGTCCGAACTCCTGTTGGCGGGCGCATACCGCCATCACGGGAAAAAGGGCAGAAAAAGGGCGATATCGCCAGAGAGCCGGAGTCTAGCATCTCGCGGCCTGAATGCAAGTCATTCCTATTTACATTTCAGGCGGCGGGTCCGGTGGGACCCGCGCTTGTGGGAGCTTGCCTTGCAAGCGAAAGGCCGGCTTTGCCGGCCGGCAAAGGTTGCCCCGCAGGATTCCAGAGTCCTTAGCGCTGGATCAACGTGTAGTTGAAGTCGGACTCGATCGGCTCGCCGTCGGCGTTCAGCATTTCCACCGCGTTGGTGGCTTTCTGCAGAAAACGGAACTGCTCGGCCGGATCGGTGGGATTAAGGATGAACAGCGGGTAGGACTTGCCGTCCACGGATTGCCGCTCGGCGATCCAGTTGCCGCGGTCCACGTCACTGCCGCCGGCCTTGGCGCCGTCCAGAAACTTCTGGCGCAGTTCAAAGCGTGACGGCTGATCCGCCTCATCCCGGTACAGCGTCAGGGTGGTCTGGATCCCGGAGCAGTCCGCGCAGGGCAGCACGCCCTGGTACACCGTTTTGCTGGCTTTGGGATCCGGTTGTGGTTCGGGAGCGGTCTGGCAGCCGGCCAGTGCGAACAGCGCGCCAAGCGTGAGAACAGAAAGGGCTTTTTTCATATTTGGTCTCCCTGACATCAATTAAGTGGTGTCAGTATAGACCGCGCTCCGTGAACCGGTTCACAGCTTTAACAGTGTTTAACCGTGAAGAACGGCTCAGTCCCGGCGGCGTGCCAGGTAGCGTTGCACCCCTTCCGCGATCAGGAAGACCACCCCCAGAGCGATTAGAAAGTACAGCAGAATCATGTTTCCCCAGACCAGTGAGTCAGCCGAAAGCTTGATGCCAAGCCATTTTTTGCATTTGAGAATAGGGCAGCCGGGGCCCTTAAAACAGTAACTTACTGTTAACGCTTGTAAGAATAACGGCCTATGCAATTAGCGTCATTGGACTTTGGTGGAAAGTGGACCCGGGTCACAGTTCGCGGGGGTGCGGGGTGCCCGGGTCCGACAGGGGGAGGGTGGGGAAGGGTTCAGCCGAGCAGTTCCAGCGGGCCGGTGCGTTCGATGCCGCGCTGATAGGCCGGGCGGGCTTCCACGCGCTGGATAAAGTCGCGGATGTGCGGCAGGGCGTCCAGGTTGGCGCGGGCGCCGGCGGCTTGCAGCGGGAAACTCATCTGCACGTCGGCGGCGGTCAGTGCCTCGCCGGCGAACCAGGTGTGGCTGGCGAGGTGGCTTTCCACCAGGCGCAGCTGCTCTTCAATGCGCGGCTGCACGAAGCCGCCCACCATGCCGCCGCTGATTTTCTTGGCGATCGGCTTGGCGAAGAACGGCATCGGCGCCTTGGGCACCTTGCTGAAGATCAGCTTCATGACCATCAGCGGCATCAGCGAGCCTTCCGCGTAGTGCAGCCAGTATTGGTAGTTCAGCCAGTTGGGGTCGTCCACGGCGGGCTTGAGGCGGCCGCCGCCGTGCTTTTCCACCAGGTACTCGATAATGGCGCCGGATTCCGCCACCACGGTGTCGCCGTCGGTGATCACCGGCGACTTGCCCAGCGGATGCACCCGGCGCAGCGGCTCGGGGGCCAGCATGGTGTTGGGGTCGCGTTTGTAGTGCTCGATCTCGTAGGGAACGCCGAGTTCCTCGAGCAGCCAGACGATGCGTTGCGAGCGGGATTTTTCCAGATGGTGGACGATGATCATTGAGCTTCCCCGATACGGTAAGGGTGATGAATGCAGCGCAGAGCATAGCATCGGGCGGCCTGCTTTACCGTCAAGGTGGGGCGCTCCGGCCGTCAGCCCCCGGCGCTGGGAGTGCCGGCTTCGTTCCGGGTCACCGCCGCGGCCTGGGCGCCGGGCAGGCGGTGCACCGCTTCCAGCACGTCGTCGAGCACCGCCTGGCTTTTCCAGGCCGACGGTGTGTTAACGATGGCGGACACCGCCCAGGTGGTGTTGTTGCTGTCGCGGGTGAAGCCGGCCACCGCGCGCACATTGGTGAGCGAGCCGGTTTTGATGTGGCCTTCGCCGCGCAGGCCGGTGTCACGCAGCCGGTTGTGCATGGTGCCGTCCATGGCCACCAGCGGCAGGGACGCGATCAGCTCGGCGGCGAACGGGCTGCGCCAGGCCTGCTGCAGCATCTTGATCTGTTCCATGGGGCTCATACGCGCGTCGCGGGACAGGCCGGCGCCGTTGTCCAGCACCACCGCGCGTGGATCCATGCCTTTCAGCGCCATCCAGTCCTTGATGGTGCGCTCGGCGGCGGCCAGGTCGTCGCGGTCTTCCGCCAGCCGGTGTTCGGCGCCGATGGTCAGGTAGAGCTGGCGCGCCATCACGTTGCTGCTCCACTTGTTGATGTCGCGGACCATGGTGACCAGGTCCGGCGATGAGGTGGTGGCGAGCAGGTCGACGCCCGCCGGCAGGCGGTCGAAACGGGTGGCGCCGGTGATGGTGCCGCCCAGCTGTTTCCACAGGCCGCGAATAATGGCGGCGGTGTAGGTTTCCTGGCTCATCAGCGACAGATAGTTGCCGGCCCGGCAGCCCGGCGGCAGCGAGCCGGAGACCGTGACGGTGATACGGCCGTTGTCCTGGTAGCTGGGTTCCACCTTGAGACGGCGGCCGGAGGGGCAGCGGCCGCCGCTGGTCAGGGTGATCTGGTTGTCCAGGGTGATGGCGTCGGCGACCGGGTCCACCCAGGCGCTGACGCCGTCCTTGCGGGCGGCGAACTGAAAGTGGAACACGTTCAGGTTGGTGAGCAGCGCGTGGGGCTCCACCAGGAAAGGGGCGTGGGGGTTGTCGCCGTCGTCGTCGAAATGCGGCTGGCCGTGGGGCAGCCGGAAGTAGGAATCGTCCAGCACCAGGTCGCCCTGGACCTGACGGATGCCGTAGGCGCGCAGGTCGCGCAGCAGCTGCCAGAGGCGCTCCTCGGTGAGCTTGGGGTCACCGGCGCCGACCAGAAACAGGTCGCCCTCCAGCACGTCGCCGTTCAATTCCCCGTTGGTGTAAACGCGGGTGTGCCATTTGAAGCTGGGGCCGAGCAGCTCCAGCGCCGCGTAGGTGGTCAGCAGCTTCATGGTGGAGCCCGGGTTCATCACCCGGTCCGCGTTGACGAAGCGCGCCTCGCCCGGGCCGTCCAGGGGCACGGCGGCGAGGGCCAGGGCTTCATCCGGCAGTTGCAGCGCTTCCATGCGCTCCATGATCCGGTCCGGCCAGTCTTCGGCGCCGGCGGGGGCGGTCAGGAGGGTGGCGGCGACAACAATCGACAGAACACGAACGGCAAGCCGCATAAGTCCGGAACTCTCCCTGTTTAGGGTCCAACGGGTTAGTGAACACTAGCGTAAAGGAAAAGCCGGGGGCGGTCAGGAGGGCGATGGTGGGGTAATTGTAAATTCTTCCAGCGCGCCACGGGGCGGGGTTCGCCGCCGGGGTTTGCTATAGTGGCGGCGCCGTTTGCCCACCTGCCCAAAGAGGAAACCTGGATGTCGAAATTGTTGCTTAACCTGCGCCGGGTGCCCGACGACGAGCGCGATGACATTTGTGCGCTGCTGGATCAGCACGGCATCCCCCATTACCAGACCGAACCCAGCGTCTGGGGCGTCTCCGCCGGCGGCATCTGGCTGAGCGACGATCAGGATTGGGAGCGGGCCCGGCCGTTGCTGGCGGACTATCAGCGGCGCCGTCTCGAGCAGCAGCGCGCCGCCTTCGAACAGGCGCACCGGCGCGGCGAACCCACCACTGTGTGGCGCAACCTGCGCGCCCGGCCGCTGCGGGCGCTGGCGTTTCTGATCGCCGCCATCGCGGTGCTGCTAATCACAGTGGTGCCGTTCGTGACGCTGGGTTGACCCGCCTTGTGCGAGCGGGCCCTGCCCGCGAAAGGGAGCAAAGCTCCCGGCAGGATCCCAGAGACCTGTCTAACGGCAGCTCCCTCAGCCTCTCTGGGATCCTGCCGGGTGGCTGGACGCCACCCTTTCGCGGGCGAGGCCCGCTCCTACAAGTTGGTTAGAGCTCGCGGGCCAGGTTCTCCGGATCGCCGACGTCGATGCCCTTGTGCTGCAGGTCGGCGTGGTAGGAGCTGCGCACCATGGGGCCGGAGGCCACCGAGGTGAAGCCCATCTTGCGGCCTTCCACGGCGAACATCTTGAAGTCGTCCGGGTGCACATAGCGCTCCACCGGCGCGTGGAATTTGCTGGGCTGCAGGTACTGGCCGATGGTGATCATGTCGACGCCGTGGTCGCGCAGGTCGCGCAGCGTTTCCAGCACCTGATCGTTGGTCTCGCCCAGGCCCACCATGATGCCGGACTTGGTGGGCACGTCCGGACGCCGCTCGCCGAAGCGCCGCAGCAGGTCCAGGGAATGCTGGTAGCGGGCGCCGGGCCGGGCTTTTTTGTACAGGTGCGGCACCGTCTCGATGTTGTGGTTGAACACGTCCGGCGGAGTGGCGTCGAGAATGTCCAGGGCGTCGTCCAGGCAGGGCCGGAAATCCGGGGTCAGGATTTCCACCTTGGTGTCCGGGCTCAGGGCGCGCACTTCGCGGATGCACTCGGCGAAGTGGGCGGCGCCGCCGTCGGGCAGGTCGTCCCGGTCCACCGAGGTGATCACCACGTACTTGAGCCCCAGGTCGGCCACCGATTCCGCCAGATGCTTGGGCTCATCCGGGTCCAGCCCGTTGGGGCGGCCGAAGCCCACGTCGCAGAACGAGCAGCGCCGCGTGCAGATGTCGCCCATGATCATGAAGGTGGCGGTGCCGCCGCCGAAGCATTCCGGCAGGTTGGGGCAGGCCGCTTCCTCGCACACGGTGTGCAGCTTCTGCTTGCGCAGCATCGATTTGATGCGCTGGATCTCGCCGTTGGCGGGCACCCGAACGCGGATCCAGTCCGGTTTGCGCTCGCGGGCCGGGCGGACTTCATTGACCAGCGGAATGGTGCGGACCTTGTCGGCGCCGCGTAGTTTGTCGCCGACTTTAACCTTCGCTTTCACCGGGCGGTCGGCCTGGGCTTCGCTCATGGGAACGTCTCTCGAAGTTATCTGCCTTGTGGGCTCTGCAATGGAGTGTACCAGTCCGGCGGCGGGGCTGTCCGGGGGGTGAGCCCCAGCCGGCGCGACAGAATGGTAACCAGATCCTGCTCCAGCGCCTGGCGGGACACCGTCACGCCTTCGGCGGCCAGGCTGGTGACCGGCTGCCCGGCGTAGCCGCAGGGGTTGATGCGTCGCCAGGGCGCCGGGTCCGGCTCGCGGTTGAGCGACAGGCCGTGGTAGCTGCCGCGCTGGCGGATGCGCAGCCCCAGCGAGGCGATCTTGGCGCCGGCCACATAGACGCCGGGGGCGCCGGGCCGGTTCTCCGCGTCCAGACCCTGGTCGCGCAGGTATTCCACCACGCTGTCCTCAATGGCGGTGACCACGGCGCGGGCGCCCAGGCCCAGCCGGCGCACGTCCAGCAGCAGGTAGACCACCGTCTGCCCGGGGCCGTGGTAGGTCACCTGGCCGCCCCGGTCACTGTGCACCACCGGGATGTCGCCGGGGTCGAGGATGTGCTCCGGTTTGCCGGCCTGGCCCAGGGTATAAACCGGCGGGTGCTCCAGCACCCAGAGTTCGTCGCCGGTGTGCGCGTCGCGCTGCTCGGTGAAATCCTTCATTGCCTGCCAGCAGGACGGGTAGTCCACTCTGGGGAAATGACGCACTGTGACCGGCGTGGTGGGCATGGCGGGCGCCGGCTCAGAGGGTGATTTTGACGTGCGGGCAGGCATCCAGATCCCGGTAGATGCTTTCCACCTGTTCGCGGTGGCGCAGCGTCACGCTGGCGGTGATCGACACGAAGTTGCCCTTGGTGCTGGGGCGGCTGCTCAGGTGGGCGTGGCGGTCGAAATCCGCCACATGCTGCTCCAGGATGTCCGCCACCGCGTCTTCCAGGGGCGCATCGGCGGCGCCCATGACCTTGAGCTGCATGTCGTGGGGAAAGTCCCACAGGTCTTCGCGGATCGCCATGGTCGGTCTCTCTTTCGTTCAGTGTCTCAATCCAGGCCGCAAAGGCGGCGCTTGAACTGAATATAGTGGCGCGACAGCGTTTTCCAAGTGGCACCGGGCCGGCCGTCGCCCACCGGGCGGTCGTTCAGGCGAGTGATCGGCACCACATCCTTGGTGGAGCTGCTCACCCAGATTTCGTCCGCGTCGTGGAGCCGCGCTTCGGGAATCTCCCGCTCCGCCACCGGGATGCCGTGCTCGCGGCACAGCTCCACCACCAGATCGCGGGTGATGCCGCCCAGAATGCGGGTGCTGTGCGGCGGCGTGCTCACCTCGCCGTTATGCACCGTGAACACGTTGCTGGCGGCGCCTTCGGTGACCAGACCCTCGCGCAGCAGCACCGCTTCCACGGCGCCGGACGCCACCGCCTGCTGGCGCAGCAGGATATTGGGCAGCAGCGAAATCGACTTGATGTCGCAGCGCGCCCAGCGGGTATCCGCCAGGGTGATGGCCGCCGCGCCCCGGGTCTGGTGCAGGCTGTCGGCGGAGGGCACCGGGATCGGCGCGCTGGTAAGAAACACGGTGGGCGCCACCGGCGGGTCCGGAAAGGCGTGGTCGCGCTTGTCGGCCACGCCGCGGGTGATCTGCAGATACACGGACAGATTGCCGCCGCCATTGGCGGCCACCATCTCCTCGCAGAGCCGCCGCCATCCGGCCCGGTCGTGGGGGTTGGCGATGGACACCTCCGCCAGCGACCGTTCCAGGCGCTGCAGGTGAGCGTCGAGGCGGAACAGCACGCCGTTGAAGGCGGGGATCACCTCGTAGACGCCGTCGGCGAACAGAAAGCCCCGGTCCATGGGCGAAATACGGGCCCGCTCCGGGTCCATGAATTCGCCGTTAAGGTAGACCTTGCCGTTCGCCATGAGCGGCCTCTAGCTGAACAATCCTTTAAAGAACAATACGACGTGGTCCCAGATCTTGGCAAAGAAGCCGGCTTCTTCCACGTTTTCCAGCGCCACCAGCGGGCGCTGCGCCACGGTCTCGTCGGCCAGCGTGACCGTCAGGGTGCCGTACTGTTCGCCTTCGCGGATCGGCGCGCGCAGCTCCGGCCGGATCGACATGGACGCCTTCAGCTGATCCTGGCTGTCCTTGGGCACGGTGAGAATCAGGTCCTCTTCCAGGCCCAGACGCACCTGGTTGGCGGCGCCCATCCATACCGCCGGTGTGTCGAGCACGTCGCCGGCGCCGTAGCCTTCATAGGTCTCGTAGAAGCGGAAGCCGTAGCTCAGCAGCTTCTGGGATTCGCGCGCCCGTGCCGCCTCGGAATCGGTGCCCATCACCACCGCGATCAGGCGCATGCCGTCCTGCTTGGCGGAGGACACCAGGCAGTAGCCGGCTTCCTCGGTGTGGCCGGTTTTCAGGCCGTCGACGCTGTCGTCCCGCCACAGCAGCAGGTTGCGGTTGTGCTGGGTGATGCCGTTGTAGGTGAATTCCTTCTGGGCGTAGAGATCATAGTGTTCCGGGAAGTCACGGATAATCGCCCGCGCCAGAATCGCCAGGTCGTGGGCGGTGGTGTAGTGGTTCTCCGCCGGCCAGCCGGTGGCGTTCATGAAGTGGGTGTCGTCCATGCCCAGCTCGCGGGCCTGGTTGTTCATCAGGTCGGCGAAGGCTTCCTCGGAGCCGGCCACGTACTCGGCCAGGGCGACGCTGGCGTCATTGCCGGATTGGATCACCACGCCTTTCAGCAAATCCTGCACCGATACCCGGGTGCCTTCCTGAATGAACATGCGCGAGCCGCCCATGCGCCACGCCTTAACGCTGATCGGCACCATCTCCTGCTCGGCGATATTGCCGGCGGCGATCTCCTTTTCCACCAGATAGGCGGTCATCATTTTGGTGAGACTGGCCGGCGGCAGCTCCTGCTCGGCGTTGTGCTCGACGATCACCTGGCCGCTTTTGGCGTCCATCAGCAGGTAGCCGCGCGCGTCCACGTCGGGGGCGCGGGGTATCAGGCCGTTGGCGGCGCTCAGCGGTGCCAGGGTGAGCAGGGAGAGACAGATGAACACCCGGAACAGCAGGGTTTGCGGGGAGAGGTATTGAGTCATCATTTCAGCCTTACGGGCGGATCAGTTCACGGGGATGGGTGGGGTAAAGCCCGCCTGGCGTATCGCCTGGCGGGCCCGGTCGCGGGCCTCGTTGCTGGCAAACGGGCCCAGCCATACTTTGTACAGCGCACTGCTTTCCGGCTGCCGCACGGACACCGGCAGTTTCAGTTCGTCGCGCAGGGCGCGCTCCAGGTTGCGGGCGCTGTCCAGGGCCTGGAAGGCGCCCGCCTGCAGATACAGTTCGTCGCCCTCGGCGGCCTTGGCCGTATCCGGCGGCGGGCTGTCGACGGCGGCGCGCACGGCGGTGGGCACCGTGCCCTCGCGGTTGGGTTTGACCTTCTCGCGCACGGTCAGGGCTTCCACCCGCACGCGGCCGGTGCCCTTGCCCTCGATGCCGAGCCGCGCCGCCGCCGCCCAGGACAGATCGATAATGCGCTCGGAATGGAACGGGCCACGGTCGTTGACGCGCACCACCAGGCTTTTGCCGTTGTCCAGGTTGGTGACCCGGGCGTAGGTGGGCAGCGGCAGGGTCCGGTGGGCGGCGGTGAAGCGGTACATATCGAACGGCTCACCGCTGGAGGTGCGGTAGCCGTGGAACTTGCGCCCGTACCAGGAGGCCAGGCCCTCTTCTTCATAGCCGGCGGCGGATTCCATTACCTGGTAGGTCTTGCCCCAGACGCTGTAGGTCTTGGGGTTGCCGTAGGCGCTGAGCGGCTCCTCTTTCGGCACCGGCTCGGGCTGGCTCTCCACGTCCGGGCGCTGCTCGGGGCCGGAATCCACCTTGTGCTCGTAGCGGTCGGAGCCGGGCGCGCCGTCGGCCGGTTTCGGCGTCTGGGCGGGGGGCTCGGTGGGCGCCGGCGCGGTGGCGCAGGCGCCCAGGGCGAGAGCCGTGGTGACAATAAAAAGCGCTCTAATCACAGAGATTGGGCCTCCAGGGCATCGGCTATACGGTGCGACAGTTGCAACACCGCCATGGCGTACAGTTCGCTGTGGTTATAACGGGTAATGACATAAAAGTTGTCGCTTACCAGCCAGAACTCGTGGCCATCGTCGCCGATCAGGTCGAGCATCGCCACGGAGGTCTCGGCCGGCAGGTCGAAACAGTAGTCGCTGCTCAGGCTATCACCCTCGCAGGATACTGCCACTACGCCGTTCTTCCGGGCCTGCGCCAGCGTAAAGCCCGGCTTGTAACCCTTTTTCACCAGCGCGTCGTAGTCGTCGCCGTCAACGCGGGCGCGGGCGGCCACCGGCAGGCCGGGCTGCCACTTGTGCGCGGCGAAGTAGCTGGCCACGCTGCCAATGGCGTCCGCCGGGCTGTTGACCAGGTCGATCACGTCATCGCCGTCGAAATCCACGGCGTAGGCCTGGTAGCTGGTGGGAATAAACTGCGGGAAGCCCATGGCGCCGGCATAGGAGCCGGTGATGGTGCTGGCGTCGATGTGCGCGTCGCGCTCCATTTCGAACAGCGCCACCAGCTGCTTGCGGAAAAACGATGCCCGTGGCGGGTAATCGAAGCCCAGGGTGGCCAGGGCGTCGAGCACCCGGTAGCTGCCTTTGTTGCGGCCGTAGCTGGTCTCCACGCCGATAATGGCGAGGATGATCTCGCGGGGCACGTCGTATTTCTGCTCGGCGCGGGTCAGGGTGTCGGCGTGTTCGCGGGCGAACCGCACCCCCTGTTCCACCCGTGAATCCGTCAGGAAGATGCGGCTGTACTCGGCCCAGGTGAGGGATTTTTCCGCCGGCCGGGCAATGGCTTCAAGAATGCTGTCCTGGCGTTTGGCGTCGGCCAGCAGGCTGCGTACGCGGTCTTTATCAAAGCCCCGTTCGCCGAGCGCCTCGATCACCGCGCCGGCTTCCGGGTGTTCCGCGTAATTGCTGGTTTTGGTGGTCTCGGCCAGGGCGGCACCGTTGAGCAGGACGCCCGCCAGGGTCGCCCGCAGTACAACCGACAATCCTTTTTTCACCAACTCTCTCCTTTAATACGTCATCAGACGGCGATGGGTGTGAATCGACATCAGCATGCCGAAGCTGGCCATCAGGGTTACGATCGAGGTGCCACCATAGCTCACCAGGGGTAAGGGTACGCCCACCACCGGTAAGAGTCCGGACACCATGCCGACGTTCACAAAAATATAAATAAAAAACGTCATTGTCAGCGCCGCCGCCAGCAGCCTCGAGAAGGTCTCCTGGGCCTGCCAGCTGATAAAAAAGCCGCGCCCGACGATCACCAGATAGATCGAGATCAGCAGCACAAAGCCGATCAAGCCGAACTCCTCGCCGAGCACGGCGAGAATGAAGTCGGTGGACGATTCGGGCAGAAAATCCAGCCGCGACTGGGTGCCGTCCAGCCAGCCCTTGCCGGTGACGCCGCCGGAGCCGATGGCGGTCTTCGACTGGATAATGTTCCAGCCGGCGCCGCGCGGGTCCGCCTCCGGGTTGAGGAAGGTGTCCACCCGGCTGCGCTGGTAGTCGTGCAGGACGAAGAAATACATCAGCGGCGCGGCGATCACCAGCACCAGCACCGCCAGGCTGATCAGCCGCCAGGACAGGCCGGCCATGAACAGCACCACCAGGCCGGCGGCGGCGATCAGGATCGAGGTGCCCAGGTCAGGCTGCACCGCGATCATCACCACCGGCAGGAAAATCAGCCCCAGCGCCGCCAGCACGTCCAGCTTGTTGGGCGGCAGGTTCCGTTCGCTGAAGAACCACGCCACCATCGCCGGCACCGCCAGTTTCATCAGCTCGGCGGGCTGGAAACGGCCGATGCCCGGCAACGTCAGCCAGCGGGTGGCGCCCTTGGCCTCGGTGCCCACCAGCACCACCAGGGCCAGCAGGATCACGCCGATGGCGTAGATCACCGGGGTCCAGAAGCGGTAACTGCGCGGCGGGATCTGCGCCAGCACCAGCAGCACCAGAAAGCCCGCGCCCAACCGGATCGACTGGCGCACCACCAGGTTCAGGTCTCCGCCGCCGGCGCTGTAGAGCACGGCGAGCCCGCCCAGCACCAGAAGCAGCAGTGCCGTCAGCAACGGCGCGTCCAGGTGCAGGCGCGCCGACAGCTTGGTGCCGAGACCGCCGCCCAGGGGCATCTGCCGTTGGTATTCCCGTACGCTCATGGGGCGCCTCCCTGGGTCGTGCCGGCGGTTTGCGTTTGCGGGGTGCGGTTCAGCGGCGGCGGCACCGCCAGCTCGCCGTTGTCATTGAGCAGCCAGGCGTCCATCACCTGGCGCGCCACCGGGCCGGCGGTGGAGCCGCCGTGGCGGCCGTTTTCCACCAGCACCGCCACCGCGATGGCGGGCTCTTCCACCGGCGCGAAGGCGATGATCAGGGCGTGGTCGAGCAGCCGCTCGGCCAGTTCGTCCTCGTTGTAGGTCTCCTCCTGGCCCACCGAGAACACCTGGGAGGTGCCGGTCTTGGCGCCCATCCGGTAGGGCGCCCCTTCGGCCATGACCTTGGCGGTGCCGCGCTCGCCATGGACCACCTCGGCCATGGTGTCCTCCATGCGCTGCCAGTTTTCCGAGTTGCGCAGCGTGACGTCCGGCCGCGGCGGCACGCGCAGGGCGTCGGCGGCCAGGGTGGGCGTCACCTGCTTGCCGTGATGGGCGAGGATCGCGGTGGCGGTGGCCAGCTGCAACGGCGTGGCGAGCATGAAGCCCTGACCGATGCTGGCGTTGATGGTATCGCCGTGGTACCAGGTGGCGCCGCGCGCCGCGCGCTTCCACTCCTTGGACGGCAGCAGTCCGGAGGACTCGTTGAACAGGTCGATGCCGGTGGGCTGGCCCAGCGAAAAGTCGCTGAGGAAATCGTGCATGCGGGAAATGCCCAGCTTGAAGCCCAGGTCATAGAAGTAGGTGTCGCAGGATTGCACCACCGCCTTGTTCATATCCACATGGCCGTGGCCCCAGCGCTTCCAGTCCCGGTAACGGTGCGGGTTGTCCTCCAGCTGGTAGTAGCCGGGATCGAAAATGGTGCGCTGCCAGTCGGTGACCCCGGCGTTCAGGCCCGCCAGCCCGATAAAGGGCTTCACCGTGGAGCCGGGCGGGTAGCGGCCCTGCAGCGCCCGGTTGAACAGGGGGTTGTCCAGGTCTTCCCGGTAGCGGGCGTAGTCCTGGTGGGAGATGCCGTTGACGAACAGGTTGGGGTCGAACACCGGGCGGCTGACGAACGCCAGCACACTGCCGTCACGGGGGTCGATGGCCACCACCGCCCCGCGCCGGTCGCCGAGGGCTTCGTCGGCGGCGCGCTGCACGTCCATATCCAGGGTCAGGCGCAGGTTTTCACCGGGCACCGGCGGCTTCTGCTCCAGCACGCGCAGTATCCGACCGCGGGCGTTGGTTTCCACCTGGCGGTAACCCACCTCGCCGTGCAGGCGGTTCTCGTAGTAGCGCTCCACACCGCTGCGTCCGTAGTAGTGGGTGCCGGCGTAATCGCCCTGCTCGGTGAGGGTCATGCCGTCCAGGTCTTCCGCGTTGAGCCGGTTCACGTAGCCCAGCACGTGGGAAAACAGCTTGCCGTGGGGGTAGTGGCGCACCGGGTTGGCGGCCACGCGCACGCCCGGCAGCCGGTGCTGGTTCACCGTGATACGGGCGATTTCGTCCTCGCTCAGGCGCCCGCGCAGCGGGATCGGGTCCCAGGGCCGGCGCGGCCCCTGCAGACGCTTGTTGAAGCGTTCGATGTCGTCGCTTTCCAGCGGCACCAGCTGGTGGATCTCGCGCAGGGTGCGCTGCAGGTCGGGAATCTGCTCGACGATCACCTCCACGGTGAAGTCCGGCCGGTTGGCGGCCAGAATCTCGCCGTTGCGGTCGGTGATCAGGCCGCGCGGCGGCGGCACCGCCTGGGTCTGAACCCGGTTTTCATCGCTGAGCGTGGTATAGCGGCTGTGCTGGAAAATCTGCAGCCAGGCCATGCGCCCCACCAGCCCCACAGTCAGCAGGGTGACCAGAATGGCGCTCACCAGCAGCCGAAAGCTGAAAATCCGCTGCTCGTGGTGGTGGTCTTTTAAGGTCAGAGGTCGGCGCATTGGGCCCTGATAGTCGGTGGTTCAGCGATGATACGGATGGCCGGCGAGCAGCGTCCAGCCGCGATACAACTGCTCGGCGAGCAGAACCCGCACCAGCGGATGCGGCAGGGTCAGCGGTGACAGAGACCAGCGCTCATGGGCGGCGGCGGACACCCGCGGGCAGAGACCGTCCGGCCCGCCCACCAGCACCACCAGATCCTGGCCCAGATCCTTCAGGGTACCCAGGCGCTCGCTGAGCTGCTCGGTGGAGAGCGCGCGGCCGCCCACTTCGAGCGCCACCTGATGAGCACCGGGGTATTTCGTCAGCCGCTTCTCCAGCGCTTCGCCTTCGGCGCGCACCAGAGCGGCGGTGTCCCCCTTGCTTCTCTTAGGCAGCGGAATCTCCTCGAGTTCCAGGCGCATGTCCGGCGGCATCCTTTTTTGATACTCGCCGAAGCCCTGGACCACCCAGGAGGGCATTTTGCCGCCGACAGCCAGAAGATGAATACGCAAACAACACACCCGCCGCGCAAGTGAATGGCAAAGGGTCAGTCGCTTTGCGGCGACCGGTCCGGATGGTGCGCCGGATTCTGCCAGAGGCGCTCCAGATCATAAAACTCCCGGGTCGCCGGCAGCATCAGATGCACCACCACGTCGCCCAGATCCACCAGGATCCACTCCGCGCCGCGCTCGCCCTCGGTGCCCAGGGGCTTATAGCCGGACTTCTTGGCCTTTTCCATCACCGAATCCGCCAGGGCTTTGACGTGGCGGCTGGAGGTGCCGCTGGCGATCACCATGTCGTCGGCGACGCTGGTGACGGCGCGCACATCCAGGCTGGTAATGTTCTTGGCTTTCATTTCTTCCAGAGCGTCGATTACCAGATCCAGCAAAGGGGGTTGAGAACTCATGGGGCCTCGTTGTGTGCGTGACGGGTTGGGTGAACGGTGTCGGCATTATACAGGCCCAGGCGTCGGATATGGGCCAGCACCGCCGGTGTCAGGTGATAATCGGCGCCATCGTGCTGCAGAGCACGGCGGATATCGGTGGCGGCCACCGCCATTTCCGGGCGGCGCAGCATCAGGCGCCGCCCCGCCGGCCGCCGGCGCAGCAGCGCCGCCGGCGCCGCCGGGAAGGCGCGCTGCACCGACAGCGGCGCCGGCGGGCTGTGCGGGCGTGGCACCACCGCCAGATGGCAGAGGGCGGGAAATTCCCGCCAACGGTGCCAGCGGTGCAGACCGGCGAAGCTGTCCGCGCCCACCACGAACACCAGGGGGCGCGCGCCGATCAGCCGTTTGTAGTGCTTCAGGGTGGCCAGCGTGTAGGACGGCCCGCTGGGGTGTCGCAGCTCCCAGTCGTCGGCGACCAGCTGTTTGTGCCCGGCGCAGGCGCGGCGCACCATGGCCAGCCGCTGCTCGCCGGTGGCCAGGGGCTGGGGCCGGTGTGGCGGCACCGCGTTGGGCAACAGATGCACCGGCGCATCGCCGAGCGCCCGGGATACCGCCAGGGCGGCCCGCAGATGGGCACGGTGAATCGGGTCGAAAGTACCGCCGAACAGGATCAAAGGAAGGTCGGACGCGGTATCACGTCCGAACATGCCCGTCCCCGAGCACCACCCACTTCTGGCTGGTGAGCCCTTCCAGGCCCACCGGCCCGCGGGCGTGGAGCTTGTCCGTGGAGATGCCGATCTCCGCGCCCAGGCCGTACTCGAAGCCGTCGGCGAAACGGGTGGAGGCGTTGACCATCACCGAGCTGGAATCCACCTCGGCGAGAAACCGCCGCGCCAGGGTGTAGTTTTCGGTGATGATCGACTCGGTGTGCCCGGAACTGTAGCGGTGGATGTGCTCCAGCGCCTCGTCCAGGCCGTCCACCAGCTTGATCGCCAGCACCGGCGCCAGGTATTCCTCGGCCCAGTCGGTTTCGGTGGCTTCGCCGATGCCGTCGAGCAGCGCCCGGCTGCGCTCGCAGCCGCGCAGCTCCACGCCGGCGGCCTGATACTGGGCGGCCAGCTCCGGCAGCACCCGCTCGGCGATGCCGGCGTGCACCAGCAGCGTTTCCATGGTGTTGCAGGTGCCGTAGCGCTGGGTCTTGGCGTTGTAGGCCACCTTGATCGCCTTGCCGGCGTCCGCCTGGGCGTCGATGTAGACGTGGCAGTTGCCGTCCAGATGCTTGATCACCGGCACCCGGGCGTCGTTGCTGATGCGTTCGATCAGCCCCTTGCCGCCGCGCGGCACGATCACGTCCACCCACTCGGGGTGGGTGATCAGCTCGCCCACGGCGGCCCGGTCGGTGGTCTCAATCACCTGCACGGCGGTTTCCGGCAGGCCGGCTTCGCGCAGGCCGATGCGCAGGCACTCGGCGATCGCCTGGTTGGAATCGATCGCCTCGGAGCCGCCGCGCAGAATCGCCGCGTTGCCGGATTTCAGGCACAGCGCCGCCGCGTCGATAGTGACGTTGGGGCGGGACTCGTAAATGATGCCGATCACGCCCAGCGGCACGCGCATCTTGCCCACCTGGATGCCCGAGGGCCGATAGTTCAGGTCGGTGATGCCGCCCACCGGGTCGGCCAGGGCGATCACCTGCTCCAGCCCCTCTACCATGCCGTCGAAGCGCTCCGGGGTCAGTTCCAGGCGGTCCAGCAGCGCCGCGTCCAGGCCGCTGTCCCGGCCGCGCGCCAGATCACGCTGGTTGGCGTCGAGAATGGCGCTGCGGTGCGCGCGCAGCGCGCCGGCGATGGCGCTCAGGGCGGCGTTTTTGTCGCCGGCGGTGGCCCGGGCCATGGCCCGGGACGCGCCGCGGGCCTGTTCGCCCACGGTCGCCATGTACTGCTGGATATCCATGTTCTCTGCGATGCCCATTGTTTGACCGGAAAAGAATCGGAAGGCGCCTAGTATAGGCGCTTCGCGGCCCCGGGCGAAACCGGCGCCTGCAGGCTGGTGGGCGCGGGCCTGTTGGCGGAGGGGAGCGGGTTGCGGCGGCGGCTCTGGAAGCAATTGTGGGAGCGGGCCCCGCCCGCGAAAGGGAGCGCAGCTCCCGGCAGAATTCCAGAAACGCTGGCTCTTCCGGTGTCTGGCGCTCCGTATCCGAGACGCGGTGCAATGGTGGTGCCTTCCGGGATCGCTCAAGCCGTCCCTGGCCGCTCTCATTTGGCCATCCATGGCCAAATAGGTCCCTCCAGGCACCACCATTGCACCGCTCACTTGGCAGCGTCACTGCCACGGGTCGACTCCACCCTTTCAGAGAAAGCGCCCGGGCCTTTCAATTTTCCAAGGAGCGCCGGGATCGGGTGGGCCCGTCCAGGACCGTGTTTGGCCAGGGATGGCCAAACGTCGAGCCTACAGGGATGTACTCGTGGCGTGTCCTGGACGGGCCCACCCGATCCCGGTGCGGGCTTTCTGGAGAGAAAGGTCTCTGGAATCCCGCCGGGTGGCTAAAGCCACCCTTTCGCGGGCGGGGCCCGCTCCCACAGCCCGCTCCCACAGGGCCCGCTGCCGCAAAGTCAGGAAACGGACGCTTCGAGGACCCGCACCATGGGGGTGCCGCGGGTGCGGGGGATGGGCAGGGCGGTGTAGAAATCCGCCGGGTCGTGGACGGTGAGGGCGTCGAAGCCCTGGTTCAGGAAGTGGCGCTCGGTGTCGGCGTCGGAGCGGAAGTGGAACGCCACCTGGCTGCGCGATATCGCGCCCAGCAACCCGCCCAGGGTTTTCAGCGTGCGGTGGAAGCGCATGTTGGCGTACAGCGGGTAGTTGTCGCTCAGATACACGCCGCGCGGGAAACGACGCAGGCCGGCGGCCAGCCGGCCCCAGAACGGCGTCACGGTGTCCAGGCTGAAGTAGTTGATCAGCCCTTCGGTGATCACCGCCACCGGCCGCGCCGGGTCCAGGCCGTCGAGCAGGGCGGCGACGCTGTCCGGGCCGTCCTCGGCGAGAATGTTCACCGGCACCACGCGGTGGGTGGCGCTTAAGAAGCCCTTGGCGGCCAGCAGGCGGCGTTTGCGGTCGGCCATGTCGGGCAGGTCCGCCTCCACATAGGTGATCGACGGAAAGCGTTGCCGGAAGCGGCAGCCGCGCGGTGACAGCCCGCAGGCGATCTCCACCACCTGCAAATCCGGATGCTGCTCGATCAGCGCCTCCAGGCGCGCGTCGATCAGATGGTGGCGCTGCAGCAGGAAGGTGCGGATATTGCCGCCCAGTATCCGCTTGCCGAGCGCTTCCATGGGGCTCATGGCGCCGTACAGCAGCGCCCCCGAGCGGGTCTGGAAGAACGGCTCGGAGAGGCCGTTGCGCACCCATACCTGGCCGGTATAGAGCGCGGTGAAGCTGATCGACGAGGTGTCCGGGGCGTGCTTGTCCATGGCTATCCTGCCTGTGGTGGAATCGCAACGCCGAAGGCTAGCAAAGCCGGCCGCCCGGCGCCGGGGGCCAAGGGGCCAAAACAGGCGGCGGTTATTTTTCCAGGATCGCCGGCAGCGGTTTGCCGCACAGGCGCAGCACCAGCCCGGCGAGAAACTGCCAGGGGTCGCCGGGCCCCATGCCTTTGACGGCCTGGTCGGCGCGGATCGCCAGTGCCTGGCACTGGTGCAGCTGGCGCGGCGGCATGCGCCCGGCCTGGGCCTGCAGGGCGCGCAGCCGCTGGGGCGGCAGGCGCGGTGGGGCGCCGCCGGTGGCGAGCGCGTCCAGGGCGCGGATTTCCCGGCCCAGGGCCCACAGCACCACCGGCGCTTCCACGCCTTCGGCGCGCAGGGTGCGCAGAATGCGCAGCGCCCGGTTGGCGTCGCCGCCGCTGGTGGCGTCGGTGAGGTCGAACGGCGTGTAGCGGCTGGAATCGCCCACCGCCTGCTGCACGGTGGCGGCGTCGACGCGGCCGTCCGTGGCCAGCAGAGCGAGCTTGTCCACTTCCTGGGCGGCGGCCAGCAGGTTGCCTTCGCTGCGCTGGATCAGCAGCTCCAGGGCGTCGTCATCGATGGTCAGCTTGAGCGCGGCGAGCCGGTCGCGCAGCCAGTGCTGCAGCTGCTTGCCTTCCACCGGCCAGATCTCCACCACCGCGCCGACTTTTTCCACCGCCTTGACCCAGGCGCTGTTCCAGTCCTTACGGCGGTCCAGCCGCGAGCAGCGAATCAGAATCAGGGTGTCGTCGTTGGGGTGGTCGAGCAGGTCGCGCAGGATCTGGCTGCCGTTCTTGTCCGGGCGTTTTTCCAGCAGCACCAGTTCCAGAATCCGGCGGCCGCCGAACAGGCTCATGCTTTGCGATTCATTGAGCAGGGCGTTCCAGTCAATGCCGGTGTCGGCGCTGAAACGGTGGCGCTCGTCGAAGCCTTTCTGGCGGGCGGTGGCGCGCAGGGCATCCAGGCATTCGTCCTGCTGCAGGGGCTCGTCGCCGGCCACCAGATAGACCGGCAGCAGGTCGCTTTGCAGGTGCTTGGCGAGTTGCTCCACACGCAGGCGCATGGCGGCTAGCGGTTCCGGCTGTCGATTTTGCGGGCGGCGTTGGCCAGCTGGTTGATCAGCCGGTAGGCCACGTCCTCGTAGAGATCGTCGCGCACCAGTTCTTCCTCGTCGGAGGTGGCGGTGACGTTATCCGGCGAATAGGCGAAGCTGCGCAGCGCGGAAATGCGCCGTGGCGGGTTGAGCATCGCCTCGGTGTCGCGGTCCACCAGCTGCCAGGTGATCTCGTAGCGCAGCTCGCGCTCGGCGGCGCGGCCGCGGGCGTCCACCGCCGCGGTGCGGCTGTCCCAGCGTTCGTCGAGAATCATCACGATGTTCTGTGATTCGCCGTGGATCAGCACGCCGCTGGGTTCCAGCTCGTCCTCCAGGGTGTAGCGCAGCCGGGCGCTGGCGCCGTCCAGGGTGATCGACTCCAGCTCCGGCGTGGAGGTCTGACCGCGCAGTTGCCAGCCGGAGCAGGCCGCCAGCAACAGGGCAGCGGCGGTGAGCAGCAGGGCGGTTCGGGCGTGACGTATCACTGGCGGTCTCCGATCAATGTTCAGTTGGCGACAATATTAACCAGCTTGCCCGGCACCACGATCACCTTGCGGATGGTCTTGCCTTCGGTGAAGCGCACCACATTGGCTTCTTCCCGGGCCAGCGCTTCCACGCTCTCTTTATCGGCGTTGGCCGGCACGGTCAGTTTGGCGCGTACTTTGCCGTTCACCTGTACCACCATCTCCAGGGTGTCCTTGACCAGGGCGCTTTCGTCCACCGCCGGCCAGGCGGCGTCGATCACCGCCTCGTCATGGCCCAGGGCGTGCCACAGGGCATGGGCGGCGTGGGGCACGATCGGCGACAGCAGCAGCACCGCCGCTTCCAGGGCTTCCTGGCGCACCGCCCGGGCCGGGCCTTCGTCGCCGCCCTCGTTGAACGAGCGGCTGACTTCGTTGCTCAGTTCCATCACCGCGGCGATGGCGGTGTTGAAGGTGTAGCGGCGGCTGATGTCGTCGCTGACCTTCTGGATGGTTTCGTGGGTCTTGCGGCGCAGCGTTTTGCCGCTGTCGTCCAGGGCGGCCGGGTCCAGCGCCGGGGCCGGGCCGCCTTCCACGTGTTCCGCCACCAGCCGCCACAGCCGTTTGAGGAAACGGTGGGCGCCTTCCACGCCGGAATCGTTCCATTCCAGGGACTGCTCCGGCGGCGCCGCGAACATCATGAACAGGCGCACGGTGTCGGCGCCGAATTCCTCAATCATTTGCTGCGGGTCCACGGTGTTGCCCTTGGACTTGGACATCTTGGCGCCGTCCTTGAGCACCATGCCCTGGCAGAGCAGCCGTTTGAACGGCTCGTCGGACTCCACCAGGCCGGTGTCGCGCAGCAGCTTGTGGAAGAAGCGCGCGTACAGCAGGTGCAGGATGGCGTGCTCGATGCCGCCCACGTACTGATCCACCGGCAGCCAGTAATTGGCGCGGGCCGGGTCCAGCATCGCCTGGTCTTCGTCCGGGCAGGTGAAGCGGGCGTAGTACCAGCTCGATTCCATGAAGGTGTCGAAGGTGTCGGTTTCGCGGAACGCGGGCTGGCCCTGGTGTTCGGTTTTGGCCCACTCCGGGTCGGCCTTGATCGGCGAGGTGACGCCGTCCATGCGCACGTCCTCGGGCAGCACCACCGGCAGCTCGTCTTCCGGCACCGGCACCTGGGTGCCGTCCTCCAGCGAGCGCATCGGGATCGGCGCGCCCCAGTAGCGCTGCCGGGACACGCCCCAGTCGCGCAGGCGGTAGTTCACTTTCTTCTCGCCCAGGCCGCGCTCGGACAGCCAGGCGGCGATGGCGTCGAACGCCTGCTCGGAGGTCAGGCCGTCGAATTCACCGCTGTTCACCAGCTTGCCCTTGGCGGTGAAGGCTTCGTTGTCCAGGTCCAGGGTCTCGCCGTTGGCGGGCTCGATCACCTGATTGATCGGCAGGCCGTACTTGTGGGCGAACTCGAAGTCGCGCTGGTCGTGGGCGGGCACCGCCATCACCGCGCCGGTGCCGTAGCTCATCAGCACGAAGTTGGCCACCCACACCGGCACGTCCTTGCCGGTGATCGGGTGCCGGGCATACACGCCGGTGAAGATGCCTTTCTTCTCCATGGTGGCGATGTCCGCCTCGGCCACGCCGGCGTGCTGGCATTCGTCCACGAAGGCCGCCACTTCCGGGTCGCGCTCGGCGGCCGCCTTGGCCAGCGGGTGGCCGGCGGCCACCGCCATATAGCTGACCCCCATCAGGGTGTCCGGGCGGGTGGTGTAGACGCGCAGCAGCTCGTTGCCCTGCGGGCCCTCGATGGCGAAGTCCAGCTCCACGCCTTCGGAGCGGCCGATCCAGTTTTTCTGCATCGCCTTGACCTGCTCCGGCCAGCCGTCCAGCTGGTCCAGGTCGTTGAGCAGTTCGTCGGCGTAGTCGGTGATTTTAATAAACCACTGGGGGATGTCCTTTTGCTCCACCGGGGTGTCGCAGCGCCAGCAGCAGCCTTCGATGACCTGCTCGTTGGCGAGCACGGTCTGGTCGTTGGGGCACCAGTTGACGGTGGACTGCTTGCGGTACACCAGGCCTTTTTCAAACAGCTGGGTGAAGAACCACTGTTCCCAGCGGTAGTATTGCGGCGTGCAGGTGGCCAGCTCCCGGTCCCAGTCGTAGCCGAAACCCAGACGCTTAAGCTGGCCGCGCATGTAGTCGATGTTCTGGTAGGTCCAGGGCGCCGGCGCGGTGTCGTTCTTGATCGCCGCGTTTTCCGCCGGCAGGCCGAAGGCGTCCCAGCCCATGGGCTGCAGCACGTTCTTGCCCAGCATCCGCTGATAGCGGCTGATCACGTCGCCGATGGTGTAGTTGCGCACATGGCCCATGTGTAGCCGGCCGGACGGGTAGGGGAACATGCTCAGGCAATAGAAGGTCTCTTTACCGGGTTGCTCGGTGACCTTGAAACTGCGGGCGGTGTCCCAGTGTTGCTGGGCTTCCTGTTCTACCTGGTCGGGGCGATACTGTGCGTCCATCGGCTCTCTTAATTGATAAGCGGGTAATTAATAAACGGGATGATATCTGCAAGGGGCCTAGGATACATGAGCATAAGGCGGGCAGACAGCGGATGCGCGGTATGTTGATCACCGCCGCCCTGGCACTGGTGCTGATCGGCGCCACCCTGCCGGCGGTGGTGCGGCAGTTCTATCCGCCGTTACCGGCCAAGGAGCCCGGTGCGCGCCCGGGCGCGGTGGTGGTGCTGGGTGCCGGTCGGCAGCGCGACGGCCAGGACTACCGGCTCAACCCCACCGGCCTGCGGCGGGTCCAGGCCGGGCTGCGCGAGGCCTGGCAGCGCGACCTGCCGATCGTGTTAAGCGGCGGCGCCGAGGACCACGCCCCCGCCGACCCGGACGATTCCGAAGCGGCGATGATGGCGCAGGAAGTGCTGCGCGTCTGGCCGGAGGCCCGCACCCACATCGAACCGAACAGCCGCAGCACCTGGGAAAACGCCCGCAACACCGCCGCCCTGCTGCGTCCTCTGGGGGTGAAGTCGGTGGTGGTGGTCACCGACCGCGCCCACATGCCGAGGGCGATACTCTGCTTCCAGCGCCACGGGTTGCGGGTCGAGGCGGTGGCGCTGGAATCCCTGCCCAAGCCGGCCTGGGCGCCCTCCGCCGGGGCGTTGTCGCAGGTGCCGGTGATCTGGCGCGAGTGGGTCGCGCTGATCTGGTATTACTTGCGCTATTTCTGGTAGCTGCAAGCTACAAGCCGCAGGCTGGCCGTGCCGGTTCAGGTGTCGTGCCTGGGGGCCGGCGGGAGATGCGGCGGGTCCCTTCCATGTCGCGGCGTTTCCGCGGTCACGACCTGCTTGCAGCTTGTGGCTTGAGGCTTGAAGCCCGTTCGCTGGTTTCGGCATCCAAGGCTGCCAGCGCCTGGTAATGGGTCATAAAGACCTCTCCCCTGAGATGCCGCAGAAAGTCGCTGCGTTTCAGCTGGTCCATCACCGGGCCCTTCACCTCCGACAGATGCAGGGTGACGCCGGCGTCCAGCAGGCGCCGGTTCAGGCTTTCCAGGCTGTCCAGGGCGCTGGCGTCGATGTGGTTGATCGCCGAGCAGAGCAGCACCACATGGCGGCGGCCGTCGCAATTCAGCGCCATGTCGTAGATGGCGTCCTCGGTGCGCCGGGCGTTGGCGAAGTAGAGGGATTCATCCACCCGGATCGACAGCACCCGGGGCGAGGTGATCACCGGGTGGCGGCGCACATTGCGGAAGTGCTCGGTGCCTGGCATTTGCCCCAGCTCCGCCATGTGCGGCTGGCTGGTGCGCCACAGGTGCAGCGCCAGCGCCGCGCCCACCCCGGCGATCACGCCGATCTCCACCCCCGCCAGCAGCACCCCGGCCAGGGTCACCAGCATGGCGGTGAAATCCGCCTTGGAGTAGCGCCAGGCGCGCCGCAGCGCGCCCAGGTCCACCAGGGTCAGCACCGCGACGATAATGGTCGCCGCCAGGGTGGCCTTGGGCAGGTAGTAAAACCAGGGGGTGAAAAACAGCGCCGTGAGGGCGATGCCGCCGGCGGTGAACACGCCGGCCATGGGGCTGCGGGCACCGGCGTCGAAATTGACCACCGAGCGGGAAAACCCGCCGGTGACCGGGAAGCCGCCGCTCACCCCGGAGGCCAGATTGGCGGCGCCCAGGCCGACCAGTTCGGCGTTGCTGTCGACCCGCTGGCGCCGCTTGGCGGCCAGGGTCTGCGCCACCGACACCGACTCCACGAAGCCGATCAGGCTGATCAGCAGCGCCGGCAGCGCCAACTGGCCCCACACGCCGGCGTCGAACGCCGGCAACGACAGCGCCGGCAGGCCGCCGGGGATGGCGCCGACCACCGCCACGCCCCGGCTCTGCAGGTCGCCGGCCGCCACCGCCACGGTGGTGCCGATCACTGCCAGCACCGGCCCGGCCTTGGCGAGCAGATCGGCCAGCATGGGCGGCAGCGGCGTGCGCGCCAGCAGCCGTTTCAGCGGACCGCGCGCCCACAGCAGGAAGAGCAGGGCGGCGGCCCCCACCAGCAGGGTGGCGCCGTTGACGCCGGCGGCCTCGCGGAACGCCGACAGCGCCAGTTCCCAAAGCGTGTCGCCTTGCATCGGAATGCCCAGCAGGTGCTTAAGCTGGCTGGCGGCGATCAACAGCCCGGATGCGGTGATAAAACCGCTGATCACCGAATGGCTGAGCAGGTTGGCGATCCAGCCCAGGCGCAGCAGGCCCATGGCCACCAGGAAGACGCCGGAGAGCAGCGCCAGTATCACCGTGGCCGCCAGGTAGGCGCCGCTGTCGCCGCCGGCCACCTGACCGGCGGCGGCCGCCGTCATCAGCGACACCACTGCCACCGGCCCCACCGCCAGAGTGCGGCTGGAGCCGAACAGCGCATAGCCGATCAGCGGCAGAATACTGGCGTACAGACCCATCTGCGCCGGCACCCCGGCAAGCAGCGCATAGGCCAGGCTCTGCGGGATCAGCATCAGGGTGACGATCAGCGCCGCCATGCCGTCGGCGGCGGCGTCGCCGGGCCGGTAGCCTTTCAGCCAGGGGACCAGGGTCAGCCGGTGAGCCATTCACGGCCTTTCAGCATCAGGTCGAAGTAGATGCGCGGCATGGCTTTGGCTTTCAGCCACCAGTAGCTGCTGCGCGCCTTGGTCGGATCCAGCGGAAAGCTGGGTTGCAGCGCTCCCTGATAGCCGAATTCGGCGAGGATCACCTTGCCCTTTTCCACCGTCAGCGGGCAGGCACCGTAGCCCTGATAGCGGCCGCCCATGGGCTTGCCGTCCAGGGTGGCGAGCAGATTGGCGGCGACCACCGGCGCCTGTTTGCGCACCGCCGCGGCGGTTTTGGCGTTGCCGGTGCCGCTGGCGTCGCCGATGGCGAACACGTTCTCGAAACGGTTATGGCGCAGGGTTTCCGGGTCCGCGTCCAACCAGCCGGCGTCGTTGGCCAGGGCGCTTTCCCGCACGCAGCGCGGCGCCCGTTGCGGCGGCGTGACATGCAGCATGTCGAAGGCTTCTTCGCGCTCCTGACGGTTGCCGTCCGCATCGGTGTCCACGAACCAGGCTTTACGGGCGCCGGCGTCCACCGCTTTCAGGGTGCTGTTGAAGTTCAGCCCCACCTGATAGCGGCGCATGTATTCCATCAGCGGCGGCACGAAGGTTTCCACCCCGAACAGCACGCCGCCGGCGTTGTGGAACTGCACGTCGATGTTGCTCAGCCGGTGGTGGCGGCGCCAGTGGTCGCAGGACAGATAGAGCGCCTTCTGCGGCGCGCCGGCGCATTTGATCGGCATCGGCGGCTGTGTGAACAGGGCGCGGCCCTGGTGCAGGTCGCGCACGCACTGCCAGGTGTAGGGCGCGTATTCAAACAGGTAGTTGGAGGTGACGCCGTTGCGGCCCAGGCTGTCGCGCAGGCCCTCCACGCCGTCCAGGTGCAGCTCCAGGCCCGGGGCGGCCACCAGCATGCGGTAGCTGACCCGGCCGCCGTCGTCCAGCACCACCTGGTTCTGTTCCGGCACGAAGGCTTCCACCCGGGATCGGATCCACTTCACGCCGCGGGGCATCACCGAGGCCATCGGCCGGGCGGTGTCGGCGGGGTCGAAGGCGCCGCCGCCCACCAGGGTCCAGGCGGGCTGGTAGTAATGGGTGTCGGCGGGCTCGATCACCGCGATGGTCAGTGACGGCCGGCGTTTGAGCAGGCTGGCGGCGGCCGCCAGACCACCGGCGCCGCCGCCGACCACCAGCACGTCCCAGGTGGTGGCCGCGGAATGGCCGGGGTGCGGCTGTGCCGCGGGGCCGGCGCGCCAGCGTTGTTGCAGCCGCGCTTCTTGCTTGCTCAGGTCGTAGCCCGCCTGATCGGCGGTGGCGATCAGCGTTTTCGGGTCGGTGCGCGCGCTTTCCGACAGCGCCCACAGTGAGCTGCTGCGGTTACCGGTGCGGCAAAACGCCAGAACCGGCCCGCGCGATTGCTGCATCAGCCCGGCGAACCCCAGGATGTCGGTATCGCTGATCTCGCCGGGGGTCACCGGCAGGTGGTAGTAGGCCAGCCCGGCGGCGCGGGCCGCCTGCTCCAGCGTCTCGCTGCTGGGCTGGTCGTCGCCCTCGTTGTCCGGGCGGTTGTTGATTACGGTGTGGAAACCCTGCCGGGCGATGTCCTCCAGCTCACCGGGCTGGATCTGCCCGGCCACGGCCAGATTGGGCGATAGGCGTTTGTAGTCCGACATCGGCTGCTCCTAGAGACGGTTCAACGGAATTTTCATGTAGCGCACGCCGTTGTCCTCCGGCGGCGGCAAATGCCCGGCGCGCATGTTCACCTGCACCGAGGGCAGAATCAGACGCGGCATGCCGAGGGTGGCGTCGCGCTCTTCGCGCATGGCCACGAACTGCGCCTCGCTGATGCCCTCGTGCACATGGATGTTGTGACGGCGCTGCTCGCCGATGGTGGTCTGCCAGCAAAACCGGTCGCGCCCTTCCGGCAGGTAGTCGTGGCAGAGAAACACGCGGGTCTCGTCGGGCAGCGCTAGCAGCTTGCGGATCGAGCGGTACAGGGTGCGCGCGTCGCCGCCGGGGAAGTCGCAGCGGGCGGTGCCGTAGTCGGGCATGAACAGGGTGTCGCCGACAAACAGGGCGTCGCCGATCAGATGGCTCATGCAGGCGGGCGTGTGGCCTGGGGTGTGCAGGGCGCGGGCCTGCAGTTCGCCGACCTGGTAGCGGTCGCCGTCATGGAAAAGGTGATCGAACTGGCTGCCGTCGCGGGCGAAGTCGGTGCCGGCGTTGAACACCTTGCCGAAGGTGTCCTGGACGGTGCGGATGTGATCACCGATGGCCAGCTTGCCGCCGACCTGCTCCTGGAGCCAGGGCGCGGCGGACAGATGGTCGGCGTGCACGTGGGTTTCCAGCAGCCAGTCCACGGTCAGGTTCTGGGCGCGCACGAAGTCCACCAGCTTTTGCGCGCCGGCGTGGCTGGTGTGCCCGGAGGCGGCGTCGTAGTCGAGCACCGAGTCCACCAGCGCGCAGCGCCGGCTTTGCGGGTCGATAACCACATAGCTGACGGTGTTGGTGACCGGATCGAAAAAACTCTCTACCTGCGGGATGCCGGCGGCGGACGGGGACATGAAACCTCCTGAACGGAAAAAACAGCCGGGCGTGCGTCGCGCCCGGCTTCCGTTATAGGTTGGCCAGGAGGTCCTGTCAAATTAGATTATAAGCTTATTCCTAAAAGGTATATGTCGTCAGCATCAGAATGATTCCAGCAAACCGCGCGCCCGGCGGCCCCGGCCCAGCACCACGAATGCCAGCGCCAGCAGCAGGGTAGGCCAGACGCCGGCCAGCATGAACGGGGTCTCGCCCCGGCGCGGCTGGTACTCGGCGACCAGCACGTCGCGCTCGAACTGGGGCAGCCGGTCGACCACCTTGCCGCGGTGGTCGACCACCGCGGTGATGCCGTTATTGGTGCCGCGCAGCAGCCAGCGGCCGGTTTCCAGGGCCCGCAGCCGGGTCATCTGGAAGTGCTGGTGGGGCCCCGCCGAGGTGCCGAACCAGGCGTCGTTGCTGATCGTCAGCAGCACGTCGGCGCCGCCGGTACGGCTCGCCACCAGCTCCGGGTAAAGGATCTCGTAGCAGATGAAGGGCGCGATCTCATGGCCCAGGGCATACAGATTGGGCTGGCGCGGACTGCCCGGCGTGAAGCTGGACATGGGCAGGTCGAAAAACGGGATCAGCCCGCGAATCAGACCCTGCAGCGGCACGTACTCGCCGAACGGCACCAGCTTCTGCTTGTGGTAGACGCCGTCATCGCTGTCCGTGCCCACCACCGCGATGCTGTTGTGGTAGGTGGTCGGGGAGCGGCTTTCATCGCGCCACGGCAGGCCGCTGATTAGCGCGCCGCCTTTGGCCGCCACCGCTTCGCCCTGGTCGTCCACGAAGTCGTCGATGTCCTGGTAGAACTCGATCATCGCCGATTCCGGCCACACCACCAGGGTGCCCTCCGGCAGGCCCTCGGTAAGGCCGGCGTAGATCTCGCGGGTTTCCTTGCGCATGGTGGCCAGCCATTTCAGGTCCTGGGGCACATTGCCCTGCACCAGCGCCACCTGCTGCCGCTCGCCCTCGGCATGGGTAAAGCTGAACTGGCCGCCCACCACCCCGGCCACGATCAGCGCCAGGGACAACACCAGCGGCCCGGTGCCCCGGCCCCGGCGCAGCACCAGTTCCACGGCGGTCACCGGCAGAATCACCGCGGCCAGGGTCATCAGCCAGATGCCGCCCAGCGGCGCCAGCCCGGCCAGCGGCGTGTCGATCAGCGCGTAGCCGCCGTACAGCCAGGGGAAGCCGGTGAGCAGCCAGCCACGCAACCAGTCCGCCAGCACCCAGGCGCCGGCGAACATCAGGCCGCCGCCGCCGAACCGGCGGGTCAGCCAGAACGCCAGGCCGTAGAACAACGCCAGCAGCGCGGCGAAGGCGGCGGTGGCCGGCACCGCCATCCACAGCGGCATATAGCCGTAGTCGGTCATCGACACCTGCAGCCAGGCCACGCCGAACCCGAACATGCCCAGGCCATAGACCCAGCCGCCCAGCAGCGCCGCCTTGGCGGACCCGGCGCTGGCCTGCACCCAGTAGGCCAGCGCCACGCTGACCAGCAGCAACGGCCACAGACCGTAGGGAGCGAACGCCAAGGGGAACAGCAGGCCGGCGATCAGGGCCAGAAATAGATTGCGCATAAGCAGGATCACGATTGCAAAAAGACAAAAGGAGGCCGGGTAGGCGAAGCCTTGTTATACGCAAGTTAGCGCCGGCAATCCATGGCACGCGCCGCCCCGGCGGGGTGGCGCGCGCCAAACCGGCTTCAAGGCTGCTGGCTGAGCCGCCAGGTTTCCTGGCGCCAGAAGGGGATGTCACCGAAATCCCCGTGCGACGACGGCGGAGCGCCGACCTGACGATCAAACGCCTTGAACACCAGATCGCCACGGCTGTGGCGGAGTGCCTGATCCACAATCTGGATCGAGGAGAGCACGTTGACCTCGGAGCCGAAGGTGCGTCGCAGTGCGTGCTCGGGTCGTTCGTGATGCTGGTCGATGGAAACCAATAACGAGCCGGTGGGGATAATGCCGCCGTAATGCATCTCGGAGACTTCCGCCACGCGGTTGAGGGTAAGGTTATAAAAGTTTACCGGCGTTTCCCCGGTCCGGGGCGCATCGGCCAGAATCGGCGCCAGGGCGTTGAGGCTGTCCTCGATGCTGGCGGCGGCGGCCATGTAGACCAGGTTATCGATCAGGTCCGTGGCGGCCCACTGGTCCCGGAAACGCTCCAGTGCGCGGTTGATCACCAGGGTCCCCATGCTGTGCCCGACCAGCGTGAGATCGGGTTGGGCGCCGGGTCGGGACCGGGCGTGGGCCAGCAGCATGGTAAACAGGTGCCCGCCGGGCACCGGCTTCAGATCACGGGGCTGCCAGCGTCCGTCGAAGTCCGAAGCGGGGAAGAACTGGGTCTGGGTGCGGCGTTTCATGACGTCCCAGGCGGAGGCGGAAACCGCGCTGTGCCAGAGGCTGCCCACGGTGTAACGCAGCGGAACGGTGGCAATCTGCGCGCTGCCCCGTCCGGTGCTGTTGAGAAAGCTGGTTTTATAGCGGCTCAGGTTGGCGGTCAGGCCGGACTGCTCGCCCTGGTAGCGAAGCGTGCCGGGATTGGCGCAGGCGTTTTCGCCGCAGAAATTATGGTTGGCGGTTTTCCAGCTGCCGGACAGGGCGCGCGATGGCATCAGCACGCCGCGGCTGGCGGCGCGGTCTTTTTCATTGCTGAGCTGGTAGTAGACCGTGGCCGGAAAGCGACCCAGGGTGGTGGCGATATCCGCGACCAGAATAAAGGGCGCGCTGGCGGCGCCGACCACGGCTCCGGCTTTTTTGCCTTCACGCAGCCGCAGAATATGTTCCCCCCAGGTGCTCAGCGCATCGGATTTCCAGGAAATGAAAATCGGGTAATGCCAGTCCTGTGGGTCGTTCATGATCCGCCAGGCCAGGCCGTCGTGAACTTTCTGATCGCTGTGCTGGTAGCTGTTGAGGCCGCCGTGCACATAGACCAGCAGGCGGGGCCGGTCGCCGCCGTGATGCTCGGCGAGGCGGGTGGCTTCGCAAAGCATGTGCTGGAAGCCTTGCTGGGCCTGGGCTTGATCGAGTGGGCGGCCGGCCTGCTCCGGATCCACCATCAGACCGTCGGGGCTGACCCGGACAATGTGATCGTCGATGGCGCGGGTGCGGCGCAGAGGTCGGTTTGAGACGGAAGGGCAAGGCGGTGATGTGACTTTTTCCTGACCGGCTTCCGTTTCCCGGGCAACCGACATCTTGTTTTCCGCCGGCGGCGTGGCACAGCCGGCGAGCAACAGCAATAACAGTGAGGCAAGTCCTGAATAACGCATGGCGTCTCTCCTTGACGTTGGCCCGTTCGGCACGCCGAAGGAGCCACGTTGACGATGTTGTTATTAGTGGGCGAGGAGCCCATTTTACAATTGGAGAGAATAGCAGTCCGCCGCGCCGTTTCATCCCCCGAATGGGGCATAAGGCCCTGTCATGCCGGTGCGCGGCGTGGGGTCACGTCATCAGCCGTCGGTGGTTTCGCTGTCGCTGTCCGCGTCCAGCGGTGCCACCCGCAGCAGGCGGATGGTGCGGCCGTCGGCGCTGAGCACGGTGAAGCGCAGGTTGCCCATATCCACGGATTCTTCCCGCTGGGGCAGGTGGCCGAAGGCCTGCATCACCAGGCCGCCGATGGTGTCGAATTCATCGTCGCGGTACTGGGTTTTGAAGTGCTCGTTGAATTCATCGATGGGGGTGATCGCCTTCACCGTGAAGTCGTCGCCTTCCAGATCCTTGATCAGGTAGTCGTCGTCATCGATGTCGTGTTCGTCCTCGATTTCGCCGACGATCTGTTCCAGCACGTCCTCGATGGTCACCAGGCCGGCCACGCCGCCGTATTCGTTGACCACGATGGCCATGTGATTCTTGGTGATGCGGAATTCGCGCAGCAGCGAGTCCAGCCGCTTGGATTCCGGCACCACCATCGCCGAGCGCACGTGATCCTTGATCACGAAGCGCTCCATGCGCGCCGGCTCCAGGATCAGCGCCAGCAGGTCCTTGGCGAGCAGGATGCCGATGATCTCGTCCGGGTCGTCGCCGAGCACCGGGAAGCGGCTGTGGGCGCAGTCGATGATGGTGGGCAGAAAGTCGCGCGGGTCGTCGGAGGCGCGGATGCTGACCATCTGTGAGCGGGGAATCAGAATCTCGCGCACCTGCATCTCACTGACGCAGATGGCGCCTTCGATGATGCCCAGGGTGTCGCCGTCAATAATGTCGCTGTCGCGCATGGAGCGCATCAGGTCCAGCAGCTCGTCCCGGGACCCGGGGGTGGAGGTGAAGAACTGGCCGACGCGCTCCAGCCAACTTCGGCTGGTGCCATTATCGGAATAGTCGTCCGACATTAGAGATGCAACTCCTTGCTTGAATGGGAAACAGTGTAGGGATCGGGGTAACCCTGCTCGGCCAGGGCGCGGATTTCCAGGGCTTCCATCACGTCCGCGTCGTCATCGTCGATATGGTCAAAGCCGAGCAGGTGCAGCACGCCGTGGGTGACCATGTGCGCCCAGTGGGCGTCCAGCGGTTTGTGCTGTTCGGCGGCTTCGCGGCGCACCACCGGGGCGCTGATCACGATGTCGCCGAGCAGCGGCGCGCAGGCGTCCTCGGGCAGGCCTTCCGGCATTTCGAAAGGAAAGGACAGCACATTGGTGGGCTTGTCCTTGCCGCGGTACTCCCGGTTCAGGGTCTGGATTTCCGCGTCGTCCACCACCCGCAGGGTGATGTCGCCGACCACGCCGCCGGCCACCGCCACGGCTTTCACGGCCCAGGCGCGTAAGTCGGCTTCGTCGGGGGCGTCCGGGGCGTCGCTGGCCCACTGGACTTCAACGTTGGGGGTCGGTATCCCGCTCATGACGGTCGTAGGCCTCTACTATGCGTTGCACCAGCGGGTGGCGGACCACGTCGCGGCTGTCGAAACGGGTGACGCCGATTTCCTGTTCGCCGGCGAGCACCTCCAGGGCATTGACCAGCCCGGATTTCTGATGGCGCGGCAGGTCCACCTGGGTGACGTCGCCGGTGATCACCGCCTTGGAGCCGAAGCCGATGCGGGTCAGGAACATCTTCATCTGTTCCGGGGTGGTGTTCTGCGCCTCGTCGAGGATCACGAAACTGTTGTTGAGCGTGCGCCCGCGCATGTAGGCCAGGGGCGCCACTTCGATCACCAGCCGGTCCATCAGTTTGGCCACTTTCTCGAAGCCGAGCATTTCATAGAGGGCGTCGTAGAGCGGCCGCAGGTAGGGGTCGATCTTTTCCGCCAGGTCGCCGGGCAGGAAGCCCAGCTTCTCGCCGGCCTCCACCGCCGGGCGCACCAGCAGAATGCGCTGCACCTCGGACTTCTCCAGGGCGTCCACCGCGCAGGCCACCGCCAGCCAGGTCTTGCCGGTGCCGGCCGGGCCGATGCCGAAATTGATGTCGAAGCGGCGGATCGTTTTCACGTACTCGCGCTGGTGACCGCCGCGCGGCTTGATGCGCACGCGCTTGGTGCGGATCACCACGTCGTCGCTGGGGAACGCCACCGTGTTGTCGACTTTCTCGGACAGCTCGGACTGCTGCAGATGCAGGTGCACCATTTCCGGGGTCAGGTCCTCGGTGTCGGCGGTCTGGGCGTAGAGGTCGTTGAGCACCGTGGAGGCGGCCTGCACCGCCCGCGAGTCGCCGGACAGATGAAACAGGTTGCCGCGGTTGCGGATATCCACCTGCAGGCGGTCGGCGATCTGCTTGATATGCTCGTCGAGACGGCCGCACAGGCTGGCCAGACGGCGGGAGTCGTAGGGTTCAAGACTGACTTGCTGGGAAGCGGCTGGTGTGTCCAAGTTGGGAGAGATGGCCCCTGGGGCAGTTGGCGATGAATTCAGAATACTCTCAAGGGCCCCGCTGGGGAACCCTCTCAGCCGGCACTCTAGCCCGGCCCCCGGCGTCGGGGCAAGCGCCGTGGCCGGGTTGTCGGACAGCGCCGCTCAGGCGGGCGCCACGCGCGGGCCCAGATCGCCGTCGCAGGTCACCGTCTGCAGGCTGCGCGGCAGCAGGTAAAGGGTGTCGTCGCGGCCCGGCGCCAGGGCCGCCCAGGTGTCCCGGTCCAGCTCCACTTCCAGCACGCCGGCGCCCCAGCCGCGCGGCTCCAGCTCCAGGGTGACGGTGCCGCCGAACACGCTGCGCGCCGCCAGTTTCACCGGCAGGTGGGCGTGCTCGACCGGGGCCTTGGCCAGGGTCGCCTCGTGGGGGCGCAGGTACAGGGTCAGGGCGCCGTCCGGGCAGGCGCCGTGGGTGTCCAGGCGCAGGCGCGCCTCGCCGGACTGCCAGACGGCGCCGTCGTAGAGGCCCTCCAGGGCGTTGATATGGCCCAGGAAGTCGAACACGAAGCGGCTGGCCGGCTGTTCGTAGACGGTCAGCGGGCTGCCGATCTGCTCGATATGCCCCTGGCTCATCACCACCACCTGGTCGGACACTTCCATGGCCTCTTCCTGGTCGTGGGTGACGAAGATGCTGGTTACCGAAATCTGCTCATGCAGGTGGCGCAGCCAGCGGCGCAGCTCCTTGCGCACCTTGGCGTCCAGGGCGCCGAAGGGCTCGTCGAGCAGCAGCACCTCCGGTTCCAGGGCCAGGGCGCGGGCCAGCGCCACGCGCTGCTTCTGGCCGCCGGACAGCTGCGCCGGGTAGCGCCCGGCCATGGTGTCCATCTGCACCAGTTCCAGCAGCTCACGAACCCGGGCGCGCACCGCGTCGCGGCCGGGGCGCTCGCCGCGCGGCAGCATGCGCAGCCCGAAGGCGACGTTGTCGGCCACGGTCAGGTGGCGGAACAGGGCGTACTGCTGGAATACGAAGCCCACCTTGCGGCGGCGCACGTCCAGGGTGGTGACGTCGCGCTCGTTGAACAGCACCCGGCCCCGGTCCGGTTTTTCCAGGCCGGCGATAATGCGCAACAGGGTGGTCTTGCCGGAGCCGGACGGGCCCAGCAGGCCCACCAGCTCGCCCTGGGGCACGTTCAGGGAAATGTCATCCAGTGCGGCGAAGCCGCCGAACGTCTTGCGGATGCCGTCAACGCGGATGCTCATGTCAGGGTCTCCTCGGCGGCGTTCAGTTTGCTGCTCTGGCGCCATTCCAGCACGGTTTTCAGAAGCAGGGTGACCAGCGCCATGGCCCCCAGCAGGCCGGCGGCGGTGAAGGCGCCCACGGTGTTGTAGTCCTCGTTGAGCATCTGGATCAGCAGCGGCAGGGTCAGCGTCTCGCCGCGGATCAGGCCGGACACCACGCTCACCGCGCCGAATTCACCCACCGCCCGGGCGTTGGTGAGCACCACGCCGTACAGCAGCGCCCAGCGGATTCTCGGCAGTGTCACGTACCAGAACGCCTGCCAGCCGGAGGCGCCCAGCAGGATCGCCGCTTCCTCTTCCTCGGTGCCCTGGGACTGCATCAGCGGAATCAGCACCCGGGCCACGTAGGGGCAGGTCACGAACACGGTGACCATCACCATGCCCGGCAGCGCGAACATCAACTGCACGTCGAAACGGTCGTCCAGCCACTGCCCGACCAGGCCCTGGCCGCCGTACACCACCAGATAGCAGAGGCCGGCGACCACCGGCGACATGGCGAACGGAATGTCGATCAGGGTGCTGAGCAGCTTGCGGCCGCGGAACTCGTAGCGGGTCACGCACCAGGCCAGCAGCACGCCGAACACCAGATTCACCGGCACCGTGATCAGCGCCACGATCACGGTGAGCTGGATGGCGCCGATCATGTCGTCGCTGGTCAGGTTGTCCACCACCATGCCGGCGCCCTGGGCGAAGGCCTCGGCGAAGATCACCACCAGCGGCAACACCAGCAACACCACCACGGCGGCGAACGCGGCGGCGACCAGCGTCCATTGGTGCCATTTGTGGGGCCGGTTTGCGGAGGACATGGGTGGCGGGCTCCTTACGGTGTTTGTGGGAGGTGATGATTCTATATTCCGGAACGGCAAAATAAAGCGCTCATTTATATCCTTTCGCCATGCCGTTAGATCGCGGGACTCTCCCGGCGCGTACAAATCGTTACGTTTCGCTACATCCGGGCCGTCCCGGGGCGGGTATCCCCTTACGGGATCTCGATTCCCGGTTCGGGCGACCTCCGGCCGCCCCCTTCATGATGAAGCAAGGAGAGAGAGCATGAACTTGAATACCAATGGTCTTTACTGGCTGTCGCCGCTGGCGCTGGCCGTGACCCTGGCCGCCTGCGGTGGCAACGGCGGCAGCAGTTTCGTCCCGGATAACAACAACGGCGGCAATCAGGATTCGCCCCTGCTGGTGATGCACAACGGCGGCGGCAGCGTCGGCCAGATCGACCAGCTCGACAGCGGTCTGCGCGTTCAGTCCACCTTCAACGCCGACGCCAACGAAGGCATCGTGCTGGATCTGCTCGGTAACGTGCACGCCGCCGACGACACCGCGGTGCCCAGCAGCGTACAGACCCTGCACAAACTTCTCGACCGCCAGGACGGCGCCTCCCCGGTGGCCACCCTGGACCGCTCCTTCACCGCCACCGGCTCGTCCAACCTGAAAGGCGTGGCGATCGCCCATGAGGCCGGCCTGATCATGGCCGCCAACATCAACGGCAACAGCATCGAGATTTACGGCACCACCGCCGGCGCCGGCGCCACGCCGCTGGCCTCCACGGCCTTGGCCGGCGACGCCTGGGATCTGGCCTACGACGAAGACGCCGACCGGGTGTTCCTGGCCATGACCAACGGCACCATCCTGGTCGCCGACGACTATGTGGCGAACGGCTTCAGCGTGGCCGGCGCCCGTGTCATCACCCCGGACAGTGCCGGCATGACCTCCAACATGCACGGCATCGGCTACGACGCCGACAGCGACACCCTGGTGGTCACCGACGTGGGTGACGCCGCCATCGCCGACGACGGCCGCCTGTACGTGATCGAAAACGCCTCCACCGCCAACGGCACCGTGACCCCGGCCCGCACCGTCAACGGCCCGGACACCATGCTGGGTAACCCGGTGGACCTGGTGCTCGACGGCAGCACCGCCTACATCGCGGAAAAATCCAACGACGCCATCCTGGTTTACCGCAGCGTGTTCAGCGGTCCGTCCGGCGACGTGGCTCCGGACAAGACGGTGGACAGCGTCAAGCCCGAGTCCCTGGCCGTGATCATGGACAGCCCGGTGCAGCCCGACCTGTCCGACCTGGAAGACACTTCCGTGACCATCAACGGCGTCATGGTGACCCGCAACCCGGACCCGGATAACGCCGACCCGGACGTGCTGGTCTATGACACCGACCTCACCGCCCAGAGCCGCGACTTCTCCGTCGGCCAGCCGGTGGAAAGCATCAGCGTCAACCAGACCGGCGACGCCTACGCCACCTACGACAGCGGCATCGCCGTGCTCAACCGGGTGGGCGTGGGCCGCGACGGTGAAAGCTTCAACATGAGCCGCGACCGTCTGATTTCCGGCGCCAACACCGGCCTGTCGGCGCCCAAGGGCTTTGATATCGCCGACGAGCTGGGCTGGGTGCTGGTCACCGAAAACAGCGCGCCGGGTTCCGTGCGCGTGTTCGGCGCCCAGGCCGACGGCGATGTGGCCCCGATCTTCAGCATCGACCTCACCGTGCAGCCCTGGGATCTGGACTACGACCCCGAAGGTGACCGCCTGTACGTGGCGCTTACCGACGGCACCGTGGCGGTTTATGACGATCTGAGCACCGACCGTGGCGCCGGCGGCGCCGACCGCACCATCGTCCCCGGGGAAGGCGGCAACGCCTTCGCGGCACCCACCAACCTGCACGGCATCGTGCACGTGGCGGACGGCGACAAGCTGATCCTGTCCGACGTGGGCAGCGGCGCCAACCCCACCGACGGCAAGCTGTACGTGTTGGATAACGCCTCCAGCGCCGACGGCATCACCAACGTGGCGGTGCGCATCGACGACGAGGACAACAACGCGGTCGGCAACACCATGCTCGGCAACCCGGTGGATATCGCCTTCGACGGCGCCAACCTCTATGTGGCTGAAAAGTCCCAGGGCATGGTGCTGCGTTTCGATAACATCCTCAGCTCCGCCGGCGGCGACGTCAGCCCGGACGCTTCCATCGCCCAGGCGGCGCCGGAATCCGTGGTGCTGATCGCCGACTACCTGGGCCGCGCGCCCGAATAAGCTGTACGTAGCTCCAAGGGAGCCGCCTTTGCGGCGGCTCCCTTCCAGGAGTGAGCAACAAAGCGTTCTACGAAGTCAGTTTTGTGGGAGCTTGCCTGCAAGCGAAAGGCCGGCAAAGCCGGCCGGCAGGATGCCAGAGGCGTTGTTGGTGCCTGTGTTAGACCGGTCTCTGGAATCCTGCCGGGAGCTTCGCTCCCTTTCGCGGGCGGGGCCCGCTCCCACAGGCCCGCTCCTACAAAACTGGCTTTGCAGCCGACATTGACACGGTCTTCTCGCGGCGCGATGGACCATCGCGTTTTATTCACATCGCGCCGGACATCCCATGGACGAGTCGAATCACCAACTGGAGCAAGCCACGGTTTTACTGCTGGCCTGTGCCCGAGGCGACGCCAAGGCGTTTCAACGGCTGTACCGTTTGGAGGCGCCACGGATGCTGGCGCTGGCGCGCCGGCTCAGCGGCGACCCGGAGCTGGCGGAAGAGGCGCTGCAGGATACGTTCGTGCAGGTGTGGCGTAACGCCGTCCGGTTTCATCCCGAAAAGGGCAGCGCCCGGGCCTGGTTGTACGCGCTGCTGCGCTATCGGCTGATCAATCAGCACCGCCGGGCGAAACGTGACGACGCCCAGGCGCTGCCGGGGGACGACTGGCCGGATCCCGGGCCCAACCCGGAGCAGTGCTCGATGCAGTCCGACCAGCGGCGCGCCATGCAGGAGTGCCTGCGCGGTTTGCAGGGCGACCGGCGCCGGCCGATATTGATGGCGTTCTATCAGGGTTTCACCTATGAGCAGATCGCCGAAACATTAGCGGTGCCCCTGGGCACCATCAAAAGCCGGGTTCGCACCGGGCTTAAAGGGCTTCAGGAGTGTCTGCGGCTATGATTCCCGATAACCAGGAAGAACAGCGTCTGCTGATCGCCGAGTATGTCCTCGGTCTGCACCGTGGCGAGCAGGCGGTGGAGATCGAGCGCTGGTTGGCGGAAGACGAGCAGGCCGCGCGGCAGGCGGCGTACTGGCGCGAACACTGGGTGGGCGCCGCCGAGCTGCTGGAGCCGGCGCGTCTGCCGCCCGGCCTGTGGCGGCGCCTGGCCCGCGAGACCGGCATCGCCGTGTCCTGGTGGCGCGGCCTGTGGCAGAGCACGCCCGCCTGGCGCTTCGCCAGCGCCGCCCTGCTGGTGGCCCTGGTGCTGGCGGTGGGCCCGCTGCGCCAGCCGGCCCCGGTGTACACCGTGGTGCTTCAGGCGCCGGGCGAAGCGGCCCAGCCGGGCTGGCGGATCACCGTGGCGGACAACGGCGACCTGCAACTGACGCCCCTGGCGCAGCAGACGGACTACCGCGCCGACCGCAGCGTGCAGTTCTGGACCCTGGAAAATAACGCCGAAGGCCCCCGCTCCCTGGGGCTGGTGGAGCCGGGCCGCAGCCTGGTGATCCCCGCCGAGCAGGTCGGCGGCGTGGAAAGCGGCCAGCTGTTCGAACTCACCCTGGAGCCGCCGGGCGGCTCACCGGAACCCCGGCCCACCGGCCCGGTGCTCTTTATCGGCCGCGCAGTCGCACTATAAAAAGCAGTTAACAGTTAAGAGTTAACAGTGAACAGTTAACAGTTAGGGGGGAGGCTGGTTGGCTTTCCCGCGGCCCGCGGCCCGCGGCCCGCGGCCCGCGGCCGGCACGGCCTGTTTTCGCGGGCACGGCGTCCACGCCCCACAGGCCCCTCCCGCGTAACTGTTAACTATTAACTATTCACTGTTAACTGTACTCAGCCGCCTTGCCAGCGGCGGATCAGCCGCCCCTGCACCATCTGGATGCCGAACAGCAGCACCAGGGAGGCGCCCAGGATCACCGAGGCCAGGGCGCTGGCGGCGGCGAAGTCGTACTCTTCCAGGCGGATGTTGACCAGCAGCGAGATGATCTCGGTTTCGAACGGCATGTTGCCGGCGATAAAGATCACCGCGCCGTACTCGCCCAGGCTGCGGGTAAACGCCAGGGCGGTGCCGGTGAGCAGCGCCGGCATCAACTGTGCCAGCACCACGCGGAAGAACGACGCCATGGGCGTGGCGCCCAGGGTGGCGGCCGCTTCTTCCACGTCCGGGGTCAGGTCTTCCAGCACCGGCTGTACCGCGCGCACCACGAACGGCAGGCTGGTGAAACTCATCGCGATCATGATGCCCAGCGGCGTGTAGGCCACCGGAATGCCGATCGCTTCGAACCACTGCCCCAGCCAGCCGTTGGCGGCGAACAGCGCCGACAGGGTGAGGCCGGCCACGGCGGTGGGCAGGGCGAAGGGCAGGTCCACCAGGGCGTCCATCACGCGGCGCCCGGGGAAGCGGTAGCGCACCAGCACCCAGGCCAGCAATAACCCCACCACCGCGTTGATGGCGCTGGCGCCGGCAGCGGCCAGCAGGGTGACCTTGAAACTGGCCAGGCTGCGCGGGTTGGTGATCACCGACCAGTAGCGGTCCCAGGTCATCTCGCTGACGTGCAGCACCAGCCCGGACAGCGGCACCAGGATCACCAGCGAAATAAACAGCACGCTCAGCGCGAAGCTGAGCGTGAAGCCGGGCAATACCGAGTGCCGGGTGCGCAGGATGGCCAAATCAGCGTCTCCGCGCCTGCGCCTGCAGTTCGTCGAGCACGCCGCCGGAGGCGAAGTGGGTGTCCTGGGCGTTCTGCCAGGAGCCGAAGTAGTCCTCCACCTTGAGCAGCTTCACCGGCGGGAACTGGTCTTCGGTGGCTTTCACCACTTCCGGGTGATGCACACGGTAGTTGAAGGTGGTCAGCAGCTCCTGGATCTCCTTGTCGTAGAGGTGTTCCAGGTAGGCGGTGGCCACCTCGCGGGTGCCGCGCTCGTCGACCACGTCGTCGACCACGCTGACCGGGAATTCCGCCAGTACCGAGGTCTTGGGCACCACCACCTCGTAGTCGCCGGTGCCGTACTCCTTGCGGATGTTGTTCACTTCCGACTCGAAGCTGATCAGCACGTCGCCGATCTCGCGCTCGGCGAAGGTGACGGTGGCGCTGCGGCCGCCGGAGTCGAACACCGCCACGTTGCCCAGGAAACGGGTCATGTAGTCGCGGATTTTTTGCTCGTCGCCGCCAAACTGCTCTTCCGCGGCCATCCAGGCGGCCAGATAGGTGTAGCGGCCGTTACCGGAGGTCTTGGGGTTGGGGAACACCACATCGACCCCGTCCTTGGCCAGATCGCCCCAGCCCTGGATGTCCTTGGGGTTGCCCTTGCGCACCAGGAAGGCGGTGGTGGAGTAGTACGGGCTGGCGTTGTTGGGCAGCCGCTGGTTCCAGTCCTCGGGAATCAGGTTGCCCTTCTCGTGCAGCACGTTGACATCGGTGACCTGGTTGAACGTCACCACGTCCGCTTCCAACCCCTGGAGGATGGCACGGGCCTGCTTGGACGAGCCGGAGTGGGACTGCTGAATGGTAATGTCCTTACCGGTCTGCGCTTTCCAGTAGGCCTGGAATTTCGGGTTATAGGTCTGAAACAGCTCACGGGCGACGTCGTAGGAGCTGTTCAGAATGGTTTGCTGGGCTGCGGCCACGGAAGTGGCGGCCAGCAGAATCAGAGAGAGCCAAACACGCATGTCCGTTATTCCTTAAACGTCGAAGCCAATGAGGCGACCTAGTTTATATAACCGAATGTTTAATGAAACAGGCCGCCTAGACTGATTTTGAATTTCAATATGAATATCAGGCCGTGACGGGCAAGCCGCCGCGCAGGGAGTTGGGCAGCGCCTCGACGATCTCCACGTCGACGAAATCACCGATCAGGTCGATGTCGTCGCAGGCGAAGTTGACCACCCGGTTGTTCTCGGTGCGGCCCTTGAGCTGGCCCGGATCCTTCTTGGAGAAGCCGTCCACCAGGATGCGCTGGGTGCTGCCCACCATCTTGCGGGAGATGTCCTGGGCGTTCTGGCTGAGGCGCTGCTGCAGGATGCGCAGGCGCTCCTTCTTCACCGCCAGCGGCACGTCGTCGGGCAGCTCCGCCGCCGGGGTGCCCGGGCGGGCGCTGTAGATAAAGCTGAACGAGGTGTCGAAGCCGATATCGCCGATCAGGTTCATGGTGGCCTCGAAGTCGGCGTCGGTTTCGCCGGGGAAGCCGATGATAAAGTCGGAGCTGTAGGAAATATCCGGGCGGATGCGGCGTAACTTGCGCAGCTTGGACTTGTACTCCAGCACCGTGTGGTTGCGCTTCATCATCGCCAGGATGCGGTCGGAGCCGGACTGCACCGGCAGGTGCAGATGGCTGACCAGCTCCGGCACTTCCTCGTACACCTGGATCAGGGCGTCGGAGAACTCCACCGGGTGGCTGGTGGTGTAGCGGATGCGGTCGATGCCGTCGATATCGCGGATCAGCAGAATCAGGTCGGCCAGATCCAGCGTCTCGCCGCCGGCGCCCTGGCCCCGGTAGGCGTTCACGTTCTGGCCCAGCAGGTTGATTTCGCGCACGCCCATGTCCGCCAGGTGGCGGATCTCATCCAGCACCGGCTGCACCGGGCGGCTCACTTCCTCGCCCCGGGTGTAGGGCACCACGCAGAAGGTGCAGTACTTGGAGCAGCCTTCCATGATCGACACGAAGGCGCTGGGGCCGTCCACGCTGGGCTCGGGCAGGTTGTCGAACTTTTCGATTTCCGGGAAGGTCACATCGATGGCCAGCGAGCGGGTGCTGGCCGCCTGGGTGATCAGGCCCGGCAGGCGGTGCAGGGTCTGGGGGCCGAACACCACGTCCACATAGGGGGCGCGCTCGCGGATCGCCTCGCCTTCCTGGCTGGCCACGCAGCCGCCGACGCCGATGATCAGCTCCGGGTTGCGCTCCTTGAGGCGCTTCCAGCGGCCCAGCTGGTGGAACACCTTCTCCTGCGCTTTTTCGCGGATCGAGCAGGTGTTGAGCAGCAGCACATCCGCGTCTTCCGGATTGTCCGTGGGTTCCAGATTGTGGGTGGACTCCAGCAGATCGACCATGCGGGTGGAGTCGTACTCGTTCATCTGGCAGCCGTGGGTCTGGATAAAGAGCTTGCGTGCCATGGATCGTGACCTCTGGGGCGGCGTTGCGCGCGGCCGGCCCTATCTGTTGGAAATGTGGCGGGCGCGAATTATACCGCCGCAAAGCGCCCCTGGACACCGGCGCGGCCGGGCGCGGCGAATCGCCGCGCCCGGCGGGCTGGGAGCGGCGGCCCCGAAACGCTATGATCGGCGCCGTTCGCGCCCCGGCGCGGTTTTCAAGGCGCGCGCGGCGCGCGGGAGAGAGGATGAAAACGAGGATTCGAATCGGGCTGGCGCTGCTGCTGGCGGCCCTGACCCTGGCCGGCTGCGGGGACGACCCGGGCAGCGATCTGCCGGTGAACACCCGCCTTGGCGGTGATTTCACACTCACCGATCACAATGGCGAGCCGTTCCGGCTGTCGTCCCTGGAAGGCCGGGTGGTGATTCTGTTCTTCGGCTACACCCACTGCCCGGACATCTGCCCGGCGGTGCTGGCGCGGGTGGCCCAGGCCTACCGCAATCTGGACGAGCAGGGCGACGCCGGGCCGGTGCAGCCGGTGTTCATCACCTTCGACCCGGAGCGGGACACCCCGGCCCATCTGCGCGAATACCTGCCTTGGTTCAAGGCCGACATCATCGGCCTCACCGGCAGCGTGGCCGAGATCGAGGCGGTGGCGGAGCAGTACGGGGTGGTATTCCTGAAGACGGACGGCCAGGATGAGGCCTACGACTTCACCCACAGTGATTATATTTACCTGCTGGATCGGCAGGGCCGGGTGCGCAAGCTCTACCCGGCGGATTTCGACATCGACGAGGTGGTCAATGATGTTCAAAGCCTTCTTTAAGCCCGTGGCCCTGGCGGCCCTGCTGGCGCTGTCGGCGACGCCGGCCGCCGCCGGCGATCTGGAAATCAGCGGCGCCTGGTTGCGCGCGGTGCCGCCGGTGTCGCCGACCATGGCCGGCTATTTCGAGCTCCGCAATCGCGGCGACCGGGTGGTGAAGCTGGAAGGCGCGGACGTGGACTTCGCCGGCGGCGCCATGCTGCACGACAGCCGCACCGGCGAGGACGGCCAGCGGCGTATGGTGCACCTGGACCGCGTCCGCCTGGATCCCGGCGACCGGGTGCGCTTCGCCCCCGGCGGCAAGCATCTGATGCTGATGAAGCTGAGCCAGGTGCCCGAGGCCGGCGAAAGCGTGGAGGTGTGCCTCACCTTCGCCAACCATGACGACCTCTGCACCGATTTCCCGGTGCGTCATAACGCCCCCTGAACGGGTGACCTCCGGTCGCGGCGCCGCGCTCTGGCTGCTGCTCGGCGCTCTCGCCGCCGGGCCGGCGGGCGCCGACTGCCGGGATCTGGCCGCGCCCCGGGCGGTGCCCACCGCCGCCGACGGGCAATGGAGCCTGGCCACCTTCAACCTCTGGCGCCTGCGCGACACCGAAAAGAACAGCCCCATCGACCGCCCCCTGGACGACGCCGTCTATCAGGCGCGCCTGGACGCCCTGGCCGGCTATATCGTCGACACCCTCAAGGCGCCGGTGCTGCTGGCGGTGCAGGAGGTGGAGAACATCGCCATCCTCGAGCAGCTCGCCGAGCGGGTCACCGCGCAAGGCGGGCCGCGTTACCGGGCGCGGCTGCTGGAAGGCCACGACCCGGCCGGCATGGATGTGGCACTGCTGCACCGGGCCCCGGCGCAAGTCGGCGGCGTCCGCGCCCTGTTCGCCGACCAGCGCTTCCGGGGCCAGCCGCTGTTCAGCCGCCCGCCGCTGGCGGTCTCCCTGACCGCGCCCCGCGAGCTGACCCTGGTGATCGTGCATCTGCGCAGCGCCAACGGCCTCGGCGAGAAACCCTGGGTGGCGGAGAAGCGGCGCCGCCAGGCGGCACGGCTGGCCGAGTGGTCCCGGGCCCGAAGCGACACCGCCCTGGCGGTGGTCGGCGACTTCAACAGCGCGCCGGACAGCGGCGCCTTCAGCGAGCCGCTGACGGTGATGGCGGCGAGCGGGCTCTATAACAGCTGGGACCGTGTGAAAAGCGCGGAGCGCTACAGTTACCGCCACCGTTGCCGGCCGCAGACGCTGGATTACGTCTGGTTGTCGGAGGCGCTCAAGGCGGAGTTACAGGGTGTGGCGGTGAGCCGGGGCAATGCCGGGCGCTACGATCGCCTTTACGGCAGTGACGGTAGCGAGGTGGTGTCCGACCATGATGGTCTGGTGACGTACTTTGAGTAGGCGGGGACTCGCGTAAAAAACACCGTGGGGCCTGCTTGCGTTTCCAGCGAGGACCAGGGAGGGCCCCACGGTGTGAAAATAAGGGGCGGGGGGAGAATCCCGCCCCGTGTTCTTGACGCTCTTAGAACGACAGGGCGTAGGTCACGACGAACAGGGTGTCGTCGTTGTCGTCCATGTTGCCGGCTTCGGAATCAACGATCTTGGAGACCGTGAACCCGAGTTCATCGGTAAGCGCGTAGCTCAGATCAACGTGGGTGTAGTTGCTGTCATCGGCTTCGAAGTCCCAGGTACCGACGGTGACGCCGTATTTGTCGTAGCTGTAACCCAGGGTGTAGTAGTTGTCTTCGTTGTCCACGGAATCGTCGCCGCGGCCGTAGTCACCCACACCGAAGTAACCCGCGGCGCTGAAGCCGGCGAAGCCCAGGTTGAGGATCACTTCCTGGAAATCGCGATATTCGTCCTGGGTGTAGGTGCTGGAGTTCGGATAGTTGTAGTCCACGTAGGCGATGTCGTAGCTGAAATCACCCAGGGAACCGGCGTAGCCGGCGTACAGGTCGTACTCGCTGCCGCCGATTTCAGAGCTGCCCCAGACACCGGCGTAAAGCCCCGTGCTGTGAGCATAGTCCAGGCTACCGAACACCTGGGCGTTACCCTCGGTCAGATCCACACCACGCCAGAAGTACATGTTGGAGACACCGGCGGTGCCGCTGATTTCGGCCACTGCGATGGAAGGAGCGGCCAGGCCTGCTGCCATGGTGGCGGCCACGCTGGCGGCCAGAACGGTCTTTTTGATCCCAGATACGTGTTTCATGTGCAACCCTCTTTGCAAATAACAAATGTTCTGTGGTTTGTGCGCTCCTGGCGCACCGGCCTGGGAGGCTCGTATCGGTATAAAGCAGGGAGCGTGCCAAAAATAAAAACCCCTGATTTTTCAGGGGTTTAGGGGGAGAGGCGAAAAGAGGGTCGGGGTAAAGCCGGTAAAGGGCCCGGCGGCTGTGCGCTGTTTTAGTGCCTTGCACCAAAACGGCGCTTTTATCAGGGGCAGTCCCAGTCCACCGGCACCGCGTCGGCCTGCACGCCTTCCTCGCCGCGTACTTCCAGGCCGCACTGGCCGGCCTCGTTGCGGGTAAAGTGGGCGAAGTAACGGGTATCCGCCTGAGCGTTGAACTGTACGGCCACCCGGCAGTGATTGCGGCGCATGTCGGTGTCGCGCTCGTTGTAGACCACGCCGATGCGGGTCTGGCCGTCGGCGGCCACCGTCACCGGTACCTGTTCGGCTTTTCTCATTGTTTTGAACAGCTCGTTAAAGGCATTGGTGTCCCAGGGCTTCACCGCCAGGGATATCTTGGTGTCCTTGAAGCCGCGGCCGGGCACGCACACCACTGGCTGGGCGGCCTCGTTGCCGGTGAACACCACGGCGGCGGTGTCCTCGCCGGTGGGTTCCTGGTAGTTGAGCATCTGGCAGCCCGCCAGCATCAGGGCGGGCAGGAGCAACAGCGTTTTTTTCATAATCGAAGGTCCTCTGAATGAATATCGCCAGTGTAGGGCTGCAAGAATAGGACCACCAGAGGACTAGGCCGGGTCGCCGCCGAACCAGTGGCGGATCGCCTCGCGGGTGAGCGCCTCCCGGCGGGGGCCGGTGGGCAGCCAGTTGCCGGCGTTGGCGGTGAGCGCGGTGAGAAATTCCAGCAGGGGCAGATGCTGGCGCAGCACCCGGTGGTGGCGGTGGCCGATCACCGGATTGAAGAAGCCGAAGAAATCCAGCATCTGGCGGGGGTTCTTGCGCACCCACAGCCAGGAGCCCATTTCCAGGGTGAACGGAAGGAACATCTTTTCCGGGTGGTGTTCGCGGGCGCGGTCGTAGAGATAGTCCCAGAGGTCGCCGTGGGTCGTGTAGTTCAAGGACTGGGGCTCGATCAGATAGGGGTGGTGGTGCGGGTAGGTGGCCTCCAGCACCTGCTTGAGCCGGTACACCTCGGCCAGGTGGGCGATCGGCTGGTGGGTGCGCGCGTAGCTGCACCAGATGCGGTCGCGCCGGCCGAAGCCGCTGTGGCAGTCCAGGCTCAGCGATACCGGCGCGCGCAGCAGCTTTTCTTCCACCACCCGGACCAGCGCCTGCGCTTCCGCTTCCATGGGGTCGCCGGCGCGGCCCCGGAACCAGGGCAGGTGCCGGCTGAGGCGCTGACCGCCGACCAGGAACGACACCCGGCCGTCGGCCTCCACCGGGGCGTTGCGCATCAGGTCGACGCCGTTGGGGTTGCTGCGGGTGCGCCGCCAGATGCCGCCCGGGTTGACCATCGGCATGAACACCAGGCGGATATGCTCCAGGCGCCGGTGCAGCTGGTCGTCCCACTGCAGGCGGTGAATCAGGCTGTGCAGCCAGGACAGAATCACCTGGGTGCCGATCCGCTCGACGCCGTGCACGCCGCCGAAGAAGCCGATCGCCGGGGCGCCGGCGGCCTGGCTGCCCATCTCGATCACCCGCACCGGCAGGCGCAGGTCGCCCTGCGGCACCGTCAGTACCTCGGTCACGCGCAGGTGCCGTTCCCCCAGGCGTATCAGGTTGTCCAGATGCAGTTGCTCGGGCAGGTGGCGTTGTAGCTGGTAGAGGTGTTGTTCCATAGGTCCGGCCGTCGTCGGAACGCCCAGACTAACCGCGCACTGTCACGGTTTTATGACAATCCGCCGACGCCGCGAAGGTCACGCAAGCGTGATCAAACTGTCAGCGCACTGTCACCCGGCCCGGTCAGGCTTGCTTCGAGCCTGGCCTGCGGACCGCTGCCGTGACCGATGTTCAAGACCTGAATCTGTTGACCCTGGAAACCGGCGATGTGCTGTTGTTTTCCGGGCGCGGGCCGGTCAGCTCGGTGATCCGTGTGTTCACCCGCAGCCCCTGGAGCCACATCGGTCTGGTGGTGCGGCTGCCCGGCTACCCCGAACCGCTGGTGCTGGAAGCCGCCGGCGGCGGCGATTCCGCCGACCTGCATCTGGGCCGGCCGGTGGCGGGCGTCACCCTGGTGCCCTTGGCGCGCAAGCTGGCCAACTACGCCGGTGACGTGGCGGTGCGCCGCCGCCTCGGTCCGCCGCTCAGCGAGGCCCGCCAGCGACTCGCCCGGCGCCTGGTGGCGCGCCTGCTGCACCGTCCCTATAAGAACTACCTCTGGTGCAACGTCCGGGACCTGCTCACCGGCTTCACCCGTGCGCCGGACCGGCGTGGCTGGTTCTGCTCGGAGCTGGTCGCCGAGTTCTACCGGCGGCTGGGCTGGCTGCCCCGGGATGTGCGGGTCAGCGGTTTCGTGCCCGGGCACTTCGGCTCCACCCGCCTGACCCTGCTCGACGGCACCCTGCTGCCGCCGCAATTCCTTAAACGGGGCCGGCGCGGGCCGGCCACCGAGCCGCCTAAAGCCAGCGCCGCACCCGTTGCCGATACGCTTGCCACTGCGCCCCGAACCGCTGCGCGTGAAAAGCTTCTTCCGCGGCGATCACGTGGCTATGCATAACCCACAGCACCGCCACCAGCATCAGCAGCATGCCCGGGCTGCCCAGGCTCAGCGCGCAGGCCAGATGCAGCAGCGCGAACGCCAGATAAATCGGATTACGGCTGAGCCGGAACACACCGCCGGTGATCAGCGTCCGGGCGGCGCGGTGCGGCATCACCGTGGTACGGGCGCGCGCCAATTGCAGCAGGGCAGTGAGCAACACCGCGATCGCGATCAGGGCCAGGGTGGCGGCAATGCCCTGGCGGCCGGTGAACGCCGGCAACGACCAGCTCAGCGCCTGATCCAGGCCGTAGCCGACCAGCAGGCCGCCCAGGTGGAGGAGGGGTGGCGGCATACGGATTTCGGGATGTTCCAATGGCATGACGATCTCTCGTTAATTCGTTGACGACTCTCGTTGTCAGGTCTGAAAAGCTGGGTTATGGTAATTTACATCCCGCCCTTGCGGGAGTGATCGCGATCCGAAGCTGAAAGCTAACCAGCAACCGCCGGTAGCACTGTAAACGGCGGCAGGAGCAGGCGTCACTCTCGTGCCCGTATCCCGCCGCCCTAACGTCACGCAAATAGGGGATACGCATGGAAGAGCGAGCGGCCACCTTGCATTCCGTTTCCGCCACATCCGACAGCCACTCATCCGACCAGCGCTTTGGGCAACCCGATACCACTCCGAAAACCTACGTTCTTGATACCAATGTTCTGATCCACGATCCCAACTCGTTGCTTAATTTCGAAGAGCACCGGGTGGCGATTCCGATGACCGTACTGGAGGAACTGGACCGCCTGAAAACCGGCAAGTCGCACACCGCCGCGGATTGCCGCGCCGCCATTCGCCAGATCGACCGGGTGCTGGGCCAGGCGACGCCGGCGGAAGTGGAAGCGGGCATCCCCATCGGCCGGGGCAACTACACCCAGGGCACGCTCACCGTGCTGATGCCGCGCGGCAGCGCCGGCGGCTCCGCGTTGCCCGACCACCTCAACGACAACCGCATCATCAATGACGTGATGGCCATGAAGATGGCCGACCCGGACACCCGCTACGTGCTGGTGACAAAGGACATCAACATGCGCCTCAAGGCGCGCGCCTGCGGCATCGATTCGGAGGACTATCACAACGACCAGCTGGTCTCGGATATCAAGCAGCTCACGCGTGGTTATTTCGAAGTGCCCGGTTCCTTCTGGGATCAGGTCACCGAGGTGGACACCGAACAGGTCGGCGCGGAAACCCTGCACCGGCTGCCCCATGGCCTGGTGGTGGGCGACATTCTCGGCGAGGAGGTCTATCCCAACCAGTACATTCTCGATGAACAGGGGTTCGTCGGGCGCATTCTCAGCGTCGAAGGCGGCGTGGTCACGCTGCGCCATCACAAGGCCGAAACCCTGATGGAGCAGCAGGCCTGGGGCCTGCGGCCGATGAACATCCAGCAGGCGGTGGCGCTGCAACTGCTGCTCGATCCGGACATCCATCTGGTCACGCTGACCGGCGCCGCCGGTTCCGGTAAAACCATCCTGGCGCTGGCGGCGGCCATCGAGATGACGGTGGAGCAGAAGCGCTTCAATAAGATCATCGCCACCCGCTCGACACCGCCGCTGGCCGAGGAGCACGGTTTCCTGCCCGGTACCGAGGAAGAAAAAATGGACCCCTGGCTGGGCGCGATCAACGACAACATCGAGGCGCTGCATCTCAACGACGAGAACCCGTCCGGCAGTATTTTGTATGTTAAGGAGCGCGCCAATATTCAGTTCAAGGCGCTGAATTACATCCGTGGCCGCAGCTTCCAGAAATCCCTGATCCTGATCGACGAGAGCCAGAACCTGACCCCGCATCAGATGAAGGCGATCATCACCCGGGCGGGGGAGGGCTCGAAGGTGGTGTGCCTGGGCAACCTGGCGCAGATCGATACGCCCTATCTGTCACCCACCAGTTCCGGACTGACTTATATGACGGAGCGCTTCAAGGGGTTCGTCTATGGCGGCTCGGTGAAGCTTAACGGGGTGCCGCGCTCACTCCTGGCGGAGTATGCCGAAACCTGGTTGTAGGTTTGTGGGAGCGGGCCTCGCCCGCGAAAGGCCGGCTTTGCCGGCCGGCAGGATCCCAGAGACCTCTGTGCTTCCTGTGTCCGGTGCTCCGTATCGGAGACGCGGTGCAATGGTGGTGCCTTCCGGGACCGCTCAAGCCATCCCTGGCCGCTGTTAGTTTGGCCCTCCCTGGCCAAACAGCTCCCTCCAGGCACCACCATTGCCCCGCTCACTTGGCAGCGGAACCGCCACGGGACATAACACCGCCCGGACCTTTCTACGAAGCTGGGTTTGTTGGAGCGGGCCTTGCCCGCGAAAGGGAGCGAAGCTCCCGGCAGGATCCCAGAGAGCTTACTTCGTAGCCGCTGTTGGAGGCTTGCTCCATTGGGAGGCTCGGTCTTGGTGCCCGGCGTCCAGGACTGTGTGAGGCAGGGAGCCGAACACAAGCCTACAGGGACGTATTCACGGCGGGTCCTGGACGCCGGGCACCAAGACCGAGCCGGGCTACGGAGTTCCGATCACGACAGGGCTTTCTCGAGGACATCCTTACAGGCGTCGCTGTCGTAGAAGTCGCCGAGGGCTTGCTCGATCCAGGGGGTGAGGACGCCCTGCTGGTCGAGCACGGCGGCGCCGGTGGCGAGGGCGGGGGCTAGGGCCTGGCTGCGTTTTTTGGGGGTGGTGCCCATGGCCTTGAGCAGGGCGGGCAGGTCTTTTTCCAGCAGCGATTGCACCGCCGCCTGGATGCCGGCGGCCACCAGGCGGCGGCTGTAGTCCAGGCGCGCGGCTTCGTCGGCGATCACGCAGGCGTGGGTGGCGACGTCGCCGGCCAGGCCCTTGGGCGCGGTCTTGATGACGTCCGCCGGCTTGAGCGGCGCCAGGCGCCGGTAACCGTCGCGGGCCAGTTCGGCGATACGCTGGTCGGTGAGCTGGCGGTTAAGCCACTGCTCGCCGGTTTTCAGGGTGGCGCGGGTGTTGTGGCGCAGGTAGTCGCGGATGCTGTCTTCCAGGCCGCCCATGGCCTTGCCGACGCTTTTGCGGCCCAGCTTCATCATGCTGCTGACGCCGGGCAGCTTGGCGAGCACGTTTTCTTCCAGCAGGAAGTTCTTGATGCCGGTGTAGAGCATCTCGCTGACCATGTCGCTGACCAGCGGATGGTTGAGACAGGCGTGGATGGCTTTTTCGCGCAGGGTTTTCAGGCGCAGGGCCTGCTCCAGGATGGCTTCGAAGTGCGCCTCGTTCAGCAGCTCCCCCACCGTGGCCGGGTCGTCGCCGGCCTGTTCCAGAATCGCTTCGCTCACCTCAATGATCACCGGCCGCAGCCCCTGGGCGGTGTTCACGCTGGCCAGCCAGTCGTCCACCACCTTGGCCAGGGCGTCCGGGTCCACCAGGGCGCCCACCGGGGTTTTGCCCAGCGCTTTAACGCCGTCGTCCAGTTGTTGCTGCCAGTAGCGCTTTTCCTGCAGGCGCAGGCGGGCGTGTTCCACATGGGCGTTTTTGAGCGCGTCGGCCAGTTGGGCTGCGTTCATGGCGTTCCTCTTTTTATCCGGTCTGTTCCGTTGATCTGAGGCAAGGAGCGTGGCGGCGCCTCGTCTTTTAATGGGCACCTATCATGAGCCAACAAAGGACAAGAGCATGCAACTATCGCGACAAATCGCCCTGGCGCTGGCGCTAACCGGCATGGCCTGCGGCGGGGCCCAGGCGCATCAGGCCGGCGACTGGGTGGTGCGCTTTGGCGCCGCCACCGTGGAGCCGGACGTGGACAGCGACGCCTTCGCGGTGGCGCCCCTCACCGGCGGTACCGTGGATGTGGACAGCGACACCCAGGCGGGCGTCACCGTCACCTACATGTTGAAGGACTGGTTCGGTATCGAGCTGCTGGCGGCCACGCCGTTCGAGCATGACCTCTATCTGGAGGACACCGCGCTGGGGCGCACCCGCATCGGCGAGACCAAGCATCTGCCGCCCACGGTTCTGGCCCAGTTCTCGCTGCCGGGGTACGGCCGCGTTCGTCCCTATGCCGGCATCGGGGTGAATTACACCCGCTTCTTCGGCGAGCGCATCGACGACGGCGTGGTCAGCCCGCTGATCGGCGGCGCCGACGCGGATCTGCATCTTTCCAATTCCTGGGGGCTGGCCGCGGAGCTGGGGGTCGACGTGGCGCTGAGTGAGGGCTGGTTCCTGAACCTCTCCGCCTGGAAGATGGACCTGGATACCGAGGCGCGCCTTACGGTGAACGGCACCACCGTGGACAAGGTGGATGTGGCGATCGATCCCCTGGTGTGGATGGTGGGCATGGGCCGCGCGTTCTGAGCCGGCTACTCGCTGTCCACGTGTTCCGGGTGGGCCTGGCGCCAGTATTCAAAGCCGCCGTCGAGACTGACCACGGAATGGAAGCCCTGCTCCGCCAGGTAGTCGCTGGCGCCCTGGCTGGAGTGCCCGTGGTAGCAGTACACCACCAGCGGTTGCTGGCGGTCGGTGGCGGCGAGGAAATCTTCCAGGTTGCTCTGGTTGAGCAGCAGGGAGCCGGGGATGCGGGCTTCCTGGTGGCTGGCCGGGTCGCGCACGTCGACGAACAGGGTGTCGCCGCTTTGTAGTTTGATGACCCCGTCTTCCGGGCTGATACGTTCCGCCATGGTTTTTCCTTCCCGGGCTACTGGTCGGCGACCAGCGCGGTCTCCGGGTGCACGCAGTTGAGTTTCATGCCGATGGCCTGCTCCAGCTGGGGCAGCAGGAAGGCGTCGTCTTCGCAGGCGAAGCTGATCGATACGCCGCTGGCGCCGGCGCGGCCGGTGCGGCCGATGCGGTGGACGTAATCCTCCGGGTCTTCCGGCAGGTTGTAGTTGATCACGTGGGACACGCCTTCGATGTGAATGCCGCGCCCGGCCACGTCGGTGGCGATCAGCACCTGCAGGTCGCCGGCGCGGAACCGCTCCAGGGTCTTCATGCGCTGGTTCTGGGGCACGTCGCCGGAGATCAGCGACACGTTCAGGCCCTTCTTATGCAGCCGGTCGTTGAGCCGCCGGGTAATGTCGCGGCGGTTGGCGAACACGATCACCTTCGACATGTTCTCCCGGGTGATCAGGTTGTAGAGCAGGTTGAACTTGTCCTGGGTGGCGGTGATGTAGACCTTCTGGTCGACGGTGTCGGTGGTCACCTGGGTGGGCTCGATCTCCACCACCTGGGCGGCCTCGGTCCAGCGCCCGGCCAGGTTCATCACGTCGTCGTTGAAGGTGGCGGAGAACAGCTGGGTCTGCCGGTAGCGGGTGCTCGGGGTCATGTTGACGATGCGTTTGACGTCGGGGATGAAGCCCATGTCCAGCATCCGGTCGGCCTCGTCGAGCACCAGGGCTTCCACCCGGTCCAGCCACAGGTCGCGGCGTTTGGCGAAATCCAGCAGGCGTCCGGGGGTGGCCACCAGAATGTCGATCAGCCGGGTTTGCAGGCGTTCCTGCTGGCGGTTGAAGTTCATGCCGCCGACCACGCTCATCACCTGCAGGTCGGTGTGGTGGGCCAGCAGTTTGGCGTCCTTCTCGATCTGCATCGCCAGCTCCCGGGTGGGCGCGACGATCAGCGCCCGCGGTTCGCCGGCGTAGCGCGGCACCGTGATCGGGTGGCGCAGCAGGTCGTTGATGATGGTGATCAGGAAGGCGGCGGTCTTACCGGTGCCGGTCTGCGCCCGCCCGATGGTGTCGGCGCCGGCCAGCGCGTGGGTCAGCACCTGGGCCTGGATCGGCGTGCAATACTGAAAACCGGCGTCCGCGATGCCGTGCATCAGCGCCGGCTCCAGGTCAAAGTCGTGGAAGCGGGTTTCGCCTTCTTTTTCCGGGACCTGGAACTGCTCCAGGCTCCATTCGCTGGTGGTTTCGTTTTGCATGGATTCGCTCGGTTTGGGTGCTGCGGAAAACGGCCCGGCCATGGGAACGGGAACCTAGTGTATAAAAAGCGGGCAGCACTGTCAGAGGAATCTCGGGTTGTGTCTCAGCCAAACACGAGAATGCGGTTATTCGCCGGCATGGCGTGGTCGTGGATCAGCTCGCGGCCGTGTTCGGCGAAGCGTTCCACCACCCACTCCTGGTCGCGGATGCCCATGGCAATGTCGCGGGCTTTCAGCGACAGGTCGAACTCCCGGTTGCTGTCGCTGGTGTAGGTGCCGTGATAATTGAACGGGCCGTACACCAGGAAGCGACCGTCCGGCAGTAACGTCTCGCACACCCGGCGGATGCAAAGCTCGACCTGCGGACGGGAGACGATATGAAAGGTGTTGGCGGTGAAGATGTAGCGGTAGGCCTGCGTCGGCCAGTCGCCTTCCACGTCCAGCGCCAGCGGTTCGGCCAGGTTGTCGCTGGGGACGTCGGCCAGCCACTGGGACAGGCCGTCCAGGTTTTCCGGCAGCTCGGTGGGCGTCCAGCGCACCTGGGGGAAGTGCGGCGCCAGCCACACCGCGTGTTGGCCGGTGCCGGCGCCGATTTCCAGCAGATCACCCGGGGCAGTGAGATAGTCACGCAGTACATCAAGGATCGGACCCTTGTTGTTCTCGGCTGCCTGGGAGAAAGGTTTCATGGTTATTTCCGCATCATTTTCTGTCCGGCCACCATAATACGCTGGTAGGCGGTGGGCATCAGGCGCTGCATGCTGTCGATGGCGCGGGCGTCGGAGCCGATCAGCACCCGGCGCTTGTTGCCCTTTACGCCCTTGAGAATGGTCTGTGAGGCTTCTTCCGGGGTGGTGCGGAACATCTTCTCGAAGTCGCGGCGCGCCTTGTCGGCGTCAGCACCGGTGATTTTCTCGACGCCGGCGCCCATGCGCGCGTTGCGGGCGATATTGGTCTTGATGCCGCCCGGATGCACCGAGGTGCAGGACACCCGGCCGCCTTCCATTTCCAGCTCCTGGCGCAGGGCCTCGGTGAAGCCGCGCACCGCGAACTTGGACGCGTTGTAGGCCGACTGGGTGGGCACGCCGATCAGGCCGAACACGCTGGACACATTGACGATGTGCCCTTCGCCGGCGGCTTTCAGGTGGGGCAGGAACGCCTTGGTGCCGTGCACCACGCCCCAGAAGTTGATGCCCATCAACCACTCGAAGTCTTCGTAGCTCATGTCTTCCACGGTGGCGCCCAGGGCCACGCCGGCGTTGTTGAACACCAGATGGGCGGCGCCGAAGTGACCGGTGACCCGCTCGGCGAAGGCGTAAAAGGCGTCGCGGTCGGCCACGTCGAAGGCTTCGGTGATCAGGCGGTCGCTGCCCAGCCCCAGGCTGTCGGCGGTTTCCTGCAGGCCGACCTGATTCACGTCGCTGAGGGCGAGCCGGGCGCCGGCGGCGGCCAGATCCCGGGCCAGGGCCCGGCCGATGCCCGAGCCGGCGCCGGTGATCACTGCTACTTTATTCTGGAAGTCTTTCATAGTTGCTGTTCCGATTCCGTCTGAATGGCCGGAGTGTAGCGGCATCGGACATGCAAAAGGGGCCAATTCCAACGTCGAAGCTGGCCACGCCGCCGGCGCCGGGCGACGCCAGGGTAACAGAGCGGCGTCAGGTCAGCTCCAGGTAGCCTTCGCCGACGCTGGCGATGGCGGCACGGCTGCGCGCCATGGCGTCTTCCACGGCGGCGTCGTCCTTGCCGGTGACGGCCACCGGGGCGTGCACGGTCAGGTCCACGGTGCCCGGGTGCATGCGCAGGGAATCCGCCGGCAGAATTTCCCGGGTGCCGATAATGGTGACCGGCAGAATCGGCAGGTCCAGGTCCTGGGCCATGCGGAAGGCGCCCTTCTTGAACGGGCGCAGCTCACCGCTGCGGCTGCGGGTGCCTTCCGGGAAAAACAGGATGCTGGTGCCGCCGGTGAGGCGTTGTTTGGCCTGCTCCAGGCTGGCCAGGGCGGAGGCCCGGTCGCGGCGGTCGATGAACACATGGCCGAGCAGGGCGCAGCACACGCCGATCACCGGCACGCGCCGCAGTTCCTGTTTCATCACCCAGCGAAAATCCTGCTCCAGGTGCCCGTAGAGCACCCAGATGTCGTACTGGCTGAGGTGATTGGCGACAATCACATAGCTGCGCGACGGGTCCACGTTCTCCAGGCCGTGCACGCGCACCTGCACGCCGCTGAGCAGCAGCCCCAGGCGCGCCCAGGGCACGGCGCTCAGGCGCGCCACCCGGCGCGGGCCGAGAAACGGCACCAGACACAGGCACACGGCACCGGCCACCAGCGTGGCCAGCAGCATCAGCGGTACGAAAATAAACCAGGAGTAGATAAAGAAAAGCGCGTTCACCATGCCAGTGGTCTCCCCCGGACGGCATCGGAAAAAATCCACATCAATGGTAGCGAAAAGGGCCGAATATGACAGGTGTCAGGGATTTTTTGTTACGTTTTTGGCCGGCTCCGGACGGCCCGGGCCGCGCAGGTCCAGCCAGTCGTAATAGTGCCCCTGATATTCGGCGCGGTGCACCACCCGGCGCAGTCGCTCAAGGGTGAAATAGGGCGCGTCGCGCAGCAGGATGTTGGCCAGCCAGGCGGGGATGTAGCCGCCGGGATTCAATTCCAGCTGGTAGACCACCTCCACCTCGCCCGGCGCCACGCGGCGGAAGCGCAGCATTCCTTCCATGTGCGGGAAGCGGACGTACTCCGGGTTGGGGGGCAGCAGGGTGGGGCGGTTACTGAGGTCCACCACCACTTCTTCGCTGGTCGGGTCGCTGGCCTGTATCACCCGGGTCTGCAGCACCGCCTCCCGGTCGGCCAGCGGCCAGGGCAACAGCGTGGTGAAGTGCAGCTGGCGCACCTGTTCGTTGCTGCGGCCCAGCTCCCAGGCGCTGTCCACGAAGTGCAGCCAGTCCGGGTAGGCCTGGTAATCGTTGAGCAGGGCCACCATGGCGTACTCATCGTCGAGCGGGAAGCGGGTCACGCCACGGAACGTTTTCAGCGCCGTCCGGTCTCCATGTTGCATGTAGACCTGAATGCCGTTGCGATCACTGACCAGTTGCCAGGCGCCGGCCTGGGCGGGCAGCCGCCCGGCGGTCAGCAACGCCGCCAGCAGAACCAGGTAGGGGATTGCCCGGAGAGAGGTTTGCATATAAAAGTCACCCGAAAGTCGTAGATGCATTATGCCATCATCGATGTCGCTTGTCTTCGCCGGGTAGGGGCAATCCCCGTACGCCGGTGTTAGACTTCGTGCCTTTCCTTGCACCTTGACAAACGGATGCCGAATGCCCATGGCAAGACGTGGTTTTCACTGGTTGCTTGGCGCTTTATTGCTGGTGAGTTTCGTGGCGGTGCTGCCGGAACACCAGGAACGGGTTTCCAAGCCTGAATTCAAGCCGGATTACGTGCCCGGCCACGACCGGTTGAACGGTCAATGGCAGATGCGTTTCGCCTCCGACGGTGAGACGCCGCTGGTGCACGCGCCCTCCATGGTGGCGCTGCCGGACGGCCGCCTGCGTGCGTTCTGGTTCGCCGGCAAGCGTGAAGGCGGGCCGGACGTGGCCATCCACTCGGCGATTTTCGACCCGCAACAGGGTGCCTGGAGCGAGGAAGAGCGGGTTGTCACCCGCGAGCAGATCCGCCTGCAGTGGGGCCGGCACGTGCGCAAGCTGGGCAATGCCGTGCCGGTGCTGGACGACAACGGTCGCATGCGGCTGTTCGTGGTGGCGGTGAGTTTCGGCGGCTGGGCGGCGAGCCGCCTGGTGGTGCTGGAGTCCGACGACATGGGCGCCAGCTGGCGGTTCGACGAGGCGCTGGTCACCTCTCCGTTTCTGAACATCAGCACCCTGGTGAAAACCCCGCCGATCCGCTACCAGGACGGCACCGTGGGCCTGCCGGTGTACCACGAAATGGTGGGTAAATTCGGCGAAATACTGCGCCTGGACGATCACAATCGGATCGTCGACAAGGAGCGTATCGGCCACGGCCGCAAGGCGATTCAGCCGCTGGTGCTGGTGGACGGGCCGAAACGGGCCACCGCCTTCCTGCGTAATGAAACCGATACCCACCCCGGCTTCCTGTACCGCAGTGAGACCCGCGACGGCGGCGGTGACTGGTCGCCGCTGCGCCCGTCGCAGCTGCAGAACCCGTCATCGGCGGTGGGTGGCGTGGTGCTGTCGCCGGGGCACTGGCTGCTGGTGGCGAACTGCAACCCGATGGAGCGCGACGATCTCTGCATGCGCGAAACCCATGATGGCGGCAAGACCTGGTCCGGGCGTTATTTCTTCCATAACCGGGCGCAATGGCGCGAAGGCAACGTGCCGCAGACCGAGTACATGGAAATGATTTCCGAGGAGGTGGCCGGCACCCTGGAAACCGAAAGCCCGGCGTTGCTGCGTCAGCGCGTGGAGCGCAACAAGTGCGAGGAACAGGGCTGCGAGTTTCAGTACGACTATCCGTATGTGATCCAAGCCGCCAACGGTGACGTGCATATCCTCTACACTTGGAACAAGTCGGCGATTCGACACGCCTGGCTTCCTGAGGATCAGCCGCTATTGGGGGGGATGGCCGGTGATTTCTAGCCTTATTTGTGCCTTGGTGCTGGCGGCCATCTGGCTGCGTTTGAGCGCTCGTCTGCCGTTGCCGGTGCGCGGCGGGCTGGCGGTCGCGCTGGTGGTCTGGTCGTTGCTGCCGTTTCCGGTCGGGCTGGCCGGCTGGGTGATGAGTTATTTCAGCCACCTGAGCATTACTTCGGGCCTGCTGGCGCTGGCCGCCATTCAGCACCGTCTGCGCGGCCGTTACTGGTTGCCGGTGGGGCAGTTGCGCGCGGTGTGCGTGATGCTGGTGGCGCTGGCCCTGTTCTTCTACCCCATGAGCCTGGGGTCCAGCTACGCCGATCCCTACGCGCTGGGCTTCGGCGACATCCTGTTCAGCAGCGTGCTGCTGCTGATCGGCCTGTTCGCCTGGATGAACCGGGCCTACGCGCCCTGCGTGGTGTTGATCGCGGCCCAGGGGGCGTTCTACTTCAATCTGCTGCACTCGGACAATCTCTGGGATTATCTGATCGATCCCTGGCTGGTGTTCTGGGCCACCGGCTGGCTGGTGCGTGACCGCCTGGTGGTGCGCCGCGACGTACGCGCCGCGCGCCGCCAGGCGGCGACCCGCGCCGGCGAGGCGCCCGGCCCCGCGTCCGAGCCCGCCGGCTCGCGCTCCTGAGCCTGCCGGTACCGCCTCAGGCCGCCGCCGGGCGGCGGTCGAACAGGCGGGCCATGCCGTAGCCCACCAGGAACATCACCAGGTTGCCGATCAAGCCGGTGTAGTAGAGATCGAACGGCGCGCTCAGCGCCGCCGGCATCAGCCCCTTGTTGGTGAGCACCGTCCAGCCGGTGAACAGCAGCGTCATGCCGATGCCGCACCAGGCGGCGCGCGCGTCCCCGACGCGGGTCAGGAAGCCGAGCAGATACAACCCCAGCATGCCGCCGCCGAACAGCGACACCAGAATCGTCGAGGTGTCTTGCAGGGTGTGGGTGCTGGCGCCGTTGAGCCAGAGCGCGCCGAGGATCATCAGCACCGTCACCAGCGCCGCCACGGTGCGCGCCACCGTCAGGTAGTGTTTATCGCTGAGCCCGGTGCGCAGGTGGCGCCGGTAAAGATCGACGATCGACACCGTGCTCACCGAGTTGATGCTGGAATCCAGCGAGCTCATCGCCGCCGCCAGCGCCGCCGCCACCACCAGGCCGGCGATGCCGGACGGCAGGTACTCGGTGATGAACCAGGGCATGATCGATTCGGCCCGGGCTTCGCCGGTGAGCACCGCCGCGGCGGTGGGGTCCGGGTAGTGCTGGAAGAACACCCACAGGGCGGTGCCCAGCAACATATAGAACGCCCACACCGGCAGCGCGGTGAACAGGTACACCCACAGGCCCCGGCGCGCCTCTTTCATGGAGCGCGAGGCGCAGTAGCGCTGCACCGTGTTCTGGTTGCTGGAGTATTCCGTCAGCCAGTTGGTCAGGCCGATCAGCAGCATCATGGTGACGGTCTTCTCACTCAGCGACGGCTGCCAGCGCACCGGCCGCGGCGTGCCGTCGTCGAACTCCGCGAGCGCGAACTTGCCCGCCGCCGAGGCTTCCCGGAACACCTGCCCCAGGCCGCCGGGCAGCGCTTCCACCACCACCCAGATGCACAGCAGCCCGCCGATCATCAACACCACGGTCTGCAGCACGTCGGTCCAGATCACCGCGTCGATGCCGCCGATAATGGTGTACAGGCCGACGAACAGGCCGGCGCCGATGATCGCGGTGGTCGGCGTCACGTCCACCAGCTGCTGGATCAGCAACGACAACAGCCACAGGATCATCGCCAGACGCACCAGCTGGGCGACGATGAACGCCAGGGCGCCGTACACCCGCACGCTGGGGCCGAAGCGCTGTTCCAGAAACTCGTAGGCGCTGGTCATGTTGCCGCGCCGGAAAAACGGCAGGAACACATAGGCGGCCACGAACAGCGCCACCGGCAGCGCCAGGTTGGGCAGATAACGCAGCCAGCCGGTCTTGAACGCGTCCGCCGGGTAGGCCAGGAAGGTGATCGAGCTGATCGAGGTGCCCACCAGGGACAGGCCGATCACCCAGCCCCGGAAGCGCCGCCCGCCGACGAAATACTCCTCGGTGCTGGTATTGCGGCGGGCGAAGTAAAACCCGATCAGCAGCACCACCGCTAGATAGGCCAGCAGCACCGCCCAGTCGAGCAGCGACAGGGTCATTGCTGAATGTACACGTCGTCGGCCTGGTCGCCGCGCTCGGACTCGCGAATCACGAAGCGCACCCGGGTGCCGGTGCGCAGGCTGCGGCGGCCGCCGTTCCGCACCGCCTTGAAGTGGACGAAAATCTCTTCGCCGCTATCGTCGAGAATAAAGCCGAAGCCTTTATTGGGGTTGAACCACTTCACCTCGCCCTGGCGGCGGCCGTCCCGGGCGAGACGGCCCCAGGGCGCCAGCGGCAACAGGTACACCAGCACCGGGGCCCACAACCAGGCGCCGTCCAGCGTGAACACCGGCGCCCCGTGGCTGGCCACCAGCCCGGCCAGATAGAAGAACACCGCCACGTGCAGGGCGGTGCGCGTGCGGCCGCCGGCCAGGCAAACCAGATTCACCGCCGCCGCCAGCAGCAGGCCCAGGCCGGTTTGCTGGCTGAGCAGGGGAGAGACCAGCAATGTTTGATCGCCGCCGTGCACGAAAAGAATAAAGGCGTGCGGGGCGAACAGCAGCCAGGCACCGGGTAACGCAAGCAAAAGGGCGGCCAGGACGTAGAACGCCGCCAGGGGTTTGGAAACTTTCATTGATCGACGGACCTTGTTGGTGACTCGAAAAAAGGAAACAAATCGCCGTGCAAAGAGGCGAGCGGCTTCGGGAGGCTCCCGCATTATCGTTATCGCCGCGCCGCCATTGTAACGAAGCGGCACGGTAATCTCATGTTCACGTTGGCCTCGCCTGGCCGCCCCGGGGTCAGTATCCTGTCGCCATGGAGTTTCCCTTTCTCACCGACGCCTTTCTCAACGCCCTGCAAGACACCGGCGCCGCCACGCCGAGCCGTGGTTGGGGGCCCTGTCACCTGCGTGACGGCGACGCCCTGATGCCGATCTACGCCCGCGACGGCTCGCGCGGCGAGTACGTGTTCGATTTCGCCTGGGCGGACGCCTACCAGCGTAACGGCCTGGCCTATTACCCCAAGCTGGTCACCGCGATTCCGTTTACGCCGGTGGTCGGCCCGCGCTGGCGTGGCGACTGGCGGCCCCAGCAACTGTGGGAAGGGGTGCGCGAGCGGATCCGCGAGCAGGGTGCTAGCGGCTGGCACCTGCTGTTCCCGGATCAGGCCGCGCGGGAAGCCCTGCAAGAGCTGCCCCTGGTGGAGCGGCAGGCCTGCCACTTCCGCTGGTTCAACCGGGGCTATCGTGATTTCGACGAGTTCCTGGCCGGCTTTAACTCCCGCAAGCGCAAAAGCGTGCGCCGCGAACGGCGGCGGGTGGCCGAACAGGGGCTCACCGTCACGCGCCTCACCGGCGCCGACATCGACCCGCAAAGCTGGCGTTTCTTTTTCCACTGCTACGCCAACACCTATCTGGTGCGCGGCCAGCTGCCCTATCTCAGCGAGGCGTTCTTCCGGCGCCTGGCCGAACAGCTCGGGGATCAGGTGCTGCTGGTGGTGGCCAGCGACGGCGACGAACCGGTGGCCGCCGGCCTCTATCTGTTCGACGACCGGGCGCTGTACGGCCGCTACTGGGGCAGCGTGCGTGAGTACGACGCGCTGCACTTCGAGGTCTGCTACTACCAGGGCATTGAGTTCGCCATCGAGCGGGGCCTGGCGGAATTCGACCCGGGCGTGCAGGGCGAGCACAAGATTCTGCGCGGTTTCGAGCCGGTGCTCACCTACTCTTTGCACTGGCTGGCGGAGCCCGCCTTTCAGGATGCGGTGGCGGACTTTTGCCAGCGCGAGGCGCGCCACGTGCACGCCTACCGGGAGGAGGCGCGCGGCTTGCTGCCGTACCGGACGGGCGTCCTCTAAGCGGGCTGTGCGGCGAGCGCCGGCGCCTGGCCGCGCTGGATCATCAACGCCATGGTGACCGGATCGCAGGGATCGTGGCGGTGGTGGTAGGAGCACTTGGGGCCCAGCTCGGCGGTGACGTCGTCCAGGGCGTCGTCCTCCGGCAGGTCCAGGTTGGCCAGGTATTCCAGCACCCGGCCTTTCTCGTCCACCAGGGTGCCCATGTAAAGACGCTGGTCGCATTGACGCACGCTGGCGAACAGGGCGGTTTCCACACGCACGCCTTGCCGGCTCAGCCAATCGGTAAGCGCCGGGTCCAGGCGGCCTTCGCGGATAGCCCGTGTGGTTTCATGAACCGCTTGCCAGGTGTTGCGGTGGCTGTTCTTGGTGATCTCCATGGATGTGTGTCTCCCAGTGTCCCTCGTGACGGTTCCCCCGAACCGTCGTCCCCCGGCTCCCCCAGAGCCGACAATGCGAACTCTATCACAGTTTAAAAACTAGCCAACCCTGGGAGATAGCCCCCTTTCTAGCGGCTATCGTCGGGTTTGGGTATCAGCCTTTCGATGGAAAAAGCGGCGGCATGGGGCTGTCGAGCAGGGTGCACAGGGCACGCAGCAGCTCGGCCTCCGCCACCTGCACCTGGCCGTCGGCGAGCACCAGGTCGGCGGCGGCGTCGATCAGCGGCGCCTTGAGCAGGGGTGTCAGGCGCGCCAGCCGCGTGATCGCCGAGTCCAGACGGTTGGGCGTGCAGCGCTCCGGCGCCAGCAGCAGGCGGCCGGCCGGGAGGAGGCCATGGGTGGCACGCTGGAAGCCGCTCAGGGCGGTGCCCCGGGCCGAGTCGCCGGCCCAGGCCAGGGCGGAAAACACCACCTGGATGTCGTTGGCCACCGCCGCCAGGCGGTGGATGTCCGGGCGCGGCAGGGCACGGTGCGGTGCCCCCAGATGGCGCTCGGCGATGGCGGTCAGCGCCCAGCACAGCAGGTCCTGGTCGCGCCGCCGCGCGGTGAGCGTCCGCAGCTGCTTGAGGATCACCGGGCGGCGCTCCGGCGGGGCCTGGCGCAGGGTGGCCAGGGCCAGATCGAGCAGCGGCAGACGCAGCCGGGTGCCCAGCGCCGCGACCTGATCGACCAGCGCGGCGCGCCGGCCACGGCGCAGCGCCGGTGGCGGGCGAACGTCGCCCAGCGCCAGGGCGTAGAGCACGCATTCCGCCCCTTCCTGGGCGTGCAGGGCCTGGTACAGGCCGGCGGGCAGGGTGTCCACCAGCGTCCGGGCGTAGCCCAGGTTGTCATCGTCCAGGCGGCCGATGCGTTCCGAGGGAACGGGCGCGGGTGACGGCGATGAGTCGGTCCGGGCGCGCACCCGGGCGCGGGCCGCCCAGTGGGCGCCCAGGGTATGCAGCCGCTGGTCCAGGGTGGGGTGGGTGGCGAGCAGGCGGCGCAGGCGAAACGCCAGGGTTTCCGCGAAGCCCATGTGGCTGAGGTCCTCGGCGTGCACGCTGCGCAGGTGCGAGCCGTTGCCGTTACGGATCTTGATCAGGGCGCCGGCCAGGCCCGCCGGCTGCCGGGTGAACTGCACCGCGCTGGCGTCCGCCAGCCGCTCCCGCTGGCGGGAAATGGCCGCCTTGATCAGGCGCCCGAAAAACAGCCCCGCGTAGCCGATGGCCATCAGCACCAGGCCGGCGAGAATCAGCAGGCCGCCGTTTCGGCGACGGTCGCTGGTGGGCGACATATGAAGCAGGAACTCGCCCAGCTTGCCGACCGTGAGAATACCGGCCAGTGCCGCCATCAGCCGCAGGTTGATGCGCACATCGCCGTTCAGAATATGGCTGAATTCGTGGGCCACCACGCCCTGCAGCTCGTCCCGGTCCAGTTGCGCCAGGGCGCCTTCGGTGACCACCAGCACCGCCCGCGACGGCGTGGGCCCGGCCACGAACGCATTGATGCCGGTCTCGCCGGGCAACACATAGGTGCGCGGCATAATGGTGCCGGCGGCCAGGCTCATCTCCTCGACCACATTGCGCAGGCGGCGCTCCGCCGGGTCGCCGCTGTGGCTGGCGATTTCCCGGGCGCCGAGCATTGCCGCCAGGCTCTCGCCGCCGTGGCGAAGTTGCCAGGCCTTACGCAGGGAACCCGCCAACAACAGCCCCAGGGTGCCCAGCGTGACCCACCAGAAGGCGTCGCCGGCGAACCAGCCGCCGGCGGCCGCCCCCGGCAGCGGCCACCATTGCCAGGCCAGCCAGCAGGCCAGGTTCACCGCCGCCACCACAGCGGCCAGGGCGAGCAGGAAGTAGAGCGCCAGCAGCAGCGTGCGCCGCCGGGCCCGTTCCTGATGTTGGAAGAAGTTCATCGGCGCGGCGTCAGAAGGTGACGTTCACCGCCTGACGCGCCCGCGGGTCGTCGATCTCCAGCAGCTCCGCTGCTCGGAACGGCCCGAACAGGCCGCTGACCAGGTTGTTAGGAAACTGTTCCCGGTAGGTGTTGTAGTGCATCACCGCGTCGTTGAAGGCCTGGCGGGCGAAGCCGATGCGGTTTTCCGTGCTGCTTAACTCTTCCATCAGCTCGGCCATGGTCTGGTTGGCCTTGAGGTCCGGGTAGTTTTCGCTCACCGCCAGCAGTCGCGACAGGCTGCCGGAAAGCAGGGATTCGGCCCGCCCGAGGCGGCCGATGGCGGCGCCGTCCTCGGGGTCGGCGGCGGCGTCGCGGCGCGCGCCCTCCGCCTGGTTGCGGGCCTCGGTGACCCGCGACAGGGTTTCCCGCTCATGGTCCATGTAGGCCTTGGCGGTTTCCACCAGGTTGGGTATCAGATCGTGGCGCCGTTGCAGCTGCACGTCGATCTGCGCGAAGGCGTTCTTGAAGCGGTTCTTAAGGCTCACCAGCCGGTTGTAAATAACCACCAGCCCGACGCCGATGGCGATCAGTACGCCGAAAAACAGCCAGGTCCCCATGGTTCCCTTCCCCTTTATTTATTAGCCATGGGATTGGATACCGGGGCGGGTTTCCCGTCAAGCGACTAAGGCGCGTCTCAGAAACTCCCGGGGTGAACCGGGATGTAGTGGTCCACCAGCAGGGCAGTGAACAGCACGAACAGGTAGACGATGGAATAGCCGAAGGTTTTCATCGGCAGCTTCGGGTCCTTGCTGAAGCGCAGACGCACCGCGTGAACCAGGAAGATGCCGCTGAGAATCACCGCGCTGACCAGATAGATCAGCCCGCTCATGCCGGTGAGGTAGGGCAGCAGCGAGCAGATGAACAGCAGAATGGTGTAATAGAGCACCGATTCCCGGGTGAAGGGAATGCCGTGGGTCACCGGCAGCATCGGCACGTCGGCCTTGGCGTATTCGTCGGCGCGGTGGATCGCCAGGGCCCAGAAATGCGGCGGCGTCCACACGAAGATAATCAGCACCAGCAGCCAGGCGTAGGGGTGCAGTTCGTTGGTGACCGCGGTCCAGCCCAGCAGCGGCGGAATGGCGCCGGCGATGCCGCCGATCACGATGTTCTGCGGAGTGGCCCGCTTCAGGTACAGGGTGTAAACGAAGGCGTAGCCGACGAAGCCGAACAGGGTAAGCCCGGCGGTGAGCGGGTTGACCAGAAAATAGAGCATCGCCATGGACGCCAGCGCCAGCGCCACCGCGAAGGTGATCGCCGCCTTCGGCGACAGCTTGCCGGCCACCAGCGGCCGCTTCTCGGTGCGCTTCATGATCGCGTCGATCTTCTGATCCATGATCTGGTTGATCGCCGCGGACGCCATCATCGCCAGGTAGAGCCCGGCGAAGGCGGGAATAAAGGTGGACAGCGGCACCATGCCCGGCGGGTCCGTGGCCAGGAACATGCCGGCCACCGCGGTGACCATCAGCAGCATCACCACGCCGGGCTTGGTCAGCGCCAGATAGTCACGCCAGTGGGGCGTGCCGGTGCCGTTGTTCTGTTCGCTTACGGCGGATTTCTCGCTCAAAGCGCACTCTCCTCGGATTGCGGGTGGCGTGCGGCGCACTTCACATTGATGGCACGGATAAACAACACCAGCGACACCAGCAACACCACGGCGCCGAAGTTGTGGGCCACGGCCACCGCCAGCGGTACCGCGAACACCACATTACTGATTCCCAGGCCGATCTGCACGGTCAGCAGCCCGAGTATGGTGAGCGCGAAGTTGCGGAAGAACACGCTGCGCGCGCGCAGCAGGATGCGGCCCACCAGCAGCAGCCCCAGCACCGTCACCAGCAGCGCGCCGAAGCGATGCATCACATGGATGGTGGTGCGGGCGTCATTCTGCAGCACGCCGAACTCATAGTCCGGTTTGTCGTGCTCGTGGCCCCAGAACACAAAGGCGTCCTCGAAATTGAGGTGGTCGGTCCAGCCGTCCTCGCACACCGGCAGCTCGGTGCACACCACCGCCGCGTAGTTGGCGGTGGTCCAGCCGCCCAGGGCGATCTGCAGCACCAGCGCCGCCAGTGTGATCGAGGCCAGCGGCTTCATGCTGCGCACGTCGCAGTCGTTGAGGAAGCTGGGCCAGCGGTACAGACGCGCCGCCAACAGCGCCAGCAGGGTGAAGGTGGTGAAGCCGCCGAGCAGGTGCAGCATCACGATGGTGGGCTGCAGCCCCATGGTCACCGTCCACATGCCGAGAATGCCCTGGAAGATCACCAGCGCCACCAGGAACAGCGGCAGCTTCACCGGCTGTTTGACGCGCTTGCGGTTGGCCACCCCGAGCGCGGCGATGATCAGAATCATCAGGCCCAGGGCGGAGGCGAAATAGCGGTGCACCATTTCCGGCACGGTTTTGTGGGCCTCGCGCAGGGCGCCCGGGGCGATCTCATTCTGTTCGTTAACGTGGGAAATCGCCTTGCGCACGTCCAGATGGCCGTAGCAGCCGGGCCAGTCCGGGCAGCCCAGGCCGGCGTCGGAGAGCCGGGTCCAGGCGCCCAGGATAATCACGCCGGCGGCCATCAGCAGGGCCAGAACGGTCAGGCGGCGCATCCAGATTTGCGAGCGCGTCGGCGCGTCGTTGAGGTCGGAACGGTGTGCGTTGAGATGCATGGTTATCGGGACCTTAGATCAGGGAGCCTTTGAGGGTGCGCTCAAGATCCAGGCGGATGTTCTCCGCCTCTTCCAGGGTGGCATCCATGCTTTCGTGGGTGGGGTAGCGCAGGAAGATCTGGCCGTCCGGGCTGACCACGAAAATATCCCCCACCGGTGTGTCCGTGGCCGGCGCCAGCGCCTCGCGGACGGTTTGCGGGTCGCCGTCCACTTCCACGGTGCCGGCCACATTCTCCTCCAGGAAAGCGCTTAACTCGGGATTGGCCGGGGCGGTGTGAACGATCACACGGCGCAGCCGTTCCATGTTTTCGCCCAGCGTCTGCTGGACCTGGCGCATCTGGTAGTAGAGGCCGTTCTTGCAGGCCTTGCCGCATTCGGCGCCGGCCACGTACATCAGCGTCCAGAGGCCGGCGGTGTCCTCGCCGTCGTAGGGTTCGCCACTGTCGTCACGCAGCGCCAGGGTGCCCAGCTGGATATGCGGAATCAGCAGCTCGCCCTTGTTTTCGCGGGGCAGTTCCCAGGGGTCGACGAAATAGCGACCGGCGATGAAGAACAGTACAAAGGGACCGACGATGGCCAGCAAGGTCAGCCTGTTTTTGTTGCGTGGAGACATCAGTTCAAGCGTCCGGTTGGTGCCGACGGCGCCCGCGCAGGCGCGCGATCAGATACATGATCAGGGCGGCCACCGCCAAACCCAGCCACTGCAGCGCGTAGGCCTGGTGGCGTTGCGGGCTCATCACCGTGGTGACGTCCTGCCAGGGCCGCGGCAGCGCCGCGGCGTCGCCGAGCGGTTGATCGGGGGCCACCCGTATCTCGAAGGGCGCTAATTCTACCCCAAGTCGATGGCCGATGGCTGCAAAATCCACCTTTTGTACCCGCAACGGCCACTGATTCTCCGGCAGCGGGGTGTCCTTGAGCACGAAGGTCTGCGCCGAGGGCTGGTAGGCGTTGCCGGTGACGGTGACCGGCCCGTCCACCGGGGGCACGTCGGGCAGCCGTGCCCGGTCCGCGCCACGCGGCAGCCAGCCCCGGTTGACCAGCACCCAGCGGCCCTCATCGGTGCGCAGCGGGGTCAGCAGGAAATAGCCGGCCACACCCTGCCAGGTGCGGTTGTCCAGCAGCACCGAGCGGCGGTTATCCAGCTCGCCACTGACCCGTATCGGGCGGTGTTGCGGGTCATCCAGATCGAGCGCGCGCTCCAGGGTGACCGGGGCCGCGCGGGCCTTTTCCGCCTGGTCGGCCAGCCATTCGCGTTTCTCCCCGGCGCGCTGCCACTGCCACCAGGAGAGGCTCAGGCAGAGGTCGACGACCAGCAGAGTCAGAACCAGTCCCAGCAACGACCGGCGCGCATTGCGGTTTGGCATATCTTTACGTGCACTCACGGGGGCGGTGGCTACAATGGGCGCGTATTGTAACCGACAACCGTATTCCGTCGAGGTGAATTATGTGGTGGGTCAAGCTGATCGTAATCGTTCTTCTTATCGCGGCGGTGGTGTCGCTGGCGCGCGCCCTGATGTCCCTGGTGCGCAACGAAGGCAAAAGCGGTAAGACCATGCGAGCGCTGGCCTGGCGGGTGGGGTTCTCGGTGATGGTATTCGTGTTCATCCTGGTGAGCATGCTGATGGGCTGGATCCAGCCTCACGATGTGAACCCCACCACCCGTGAAGGTGCCCCCATCGAGCAGCAATAACGGCCCGCCACAAAACAAAAAGCCCCGGCTTGTGACCGGGGCTTTTCGTTTCCAGGGTGGTGTGGCGCGGGTTACAGCCAGTACACCACCACGAACAGGAACAGCCATACCACGTCCACGAAGTGCCAGTACCAGGCCCCCGCTTCCCAGGCAAAATTGTTTTCTTCGTCGAAGTGGCCCTTGATCACGCGCAGCAGGGTCACGAGAAGGAAGATAGTGCCGATGGTCACATGGGCACCGTGGAAACCGGTCAGCATGAAGAACAGGCTGCCGTAGATGCCGGCATCCAGGGTCAGGCCCATCTCGGTGTAAGCGTGAATATACTCTTCCACCTGCAGACCCATGAAGATCATGCCCAACAGCACGGTGGCGGCCTGGAAGCCGATCAGCTTGCCGCGCTTGCCTTCCAGCAGCGCGTGGTGGGCAATGGTCAGCGTGATCGAGCTGGTCAGCAGGATGGCGGTGTTGATCGCCGGCAGGCCCCAGGCGCCCATGGCCTGGGTGGTGGTGCCGTCCGGGGTCTTCACCAGCGGCCACATGGCCTGGAAGCTCGGCCACAGCAGCTCGTGGGTCATGGCGTTGCTGCCGGCGCCGCCCAGCCAGGGCACGATCAGCCAGCGGGTGTAGAACAGCGCGCCGAAGAAGGCGCCGAAGAACATCACCTCGGAGAAGATGAACCACAGCATGCCCTGGCGGTAGGAGATGCCCAGCTGGTTGCTGTGCAGGCCGCCCACGGACTCTTTGATGGTGTCGCGCCACCAGATGGCGATGATGAACAGCAGGGTGGCCAGGCCGACGAAGAACAGCGGCATGCCCCAGCTGCCCTGGAAGGTATCCGGGTCAGTGGCCTGCTGAATGAAGTTGGCACCGCCCACGGCGGTGAGGAACAGGCCCACGGAGGCCGCCAGGGGCCAGGGGCTGCTCTCGGGTACGTAATACTTTTCCGTTGCCATGTTGAAAATGTCTCCTGTACAACCGGCCGTTATTTGTTCGTCGCGGCGACGCGGTCGGTAACGTCAAAAATGGTGTAGGACAGCGTCAGCGTATTGATATGACGCGGCAATTCCGGGTCCAGGTAGAAAATCATCGGCATTTCCTTGCGCTCGCCCGCCGCCAGCGACTGCTGATCGAAGCAGAAGCACTGGGTTTTGTGCAGGTAGCGCGCCGCTTCCCCGGGGGAAACCGAGGGAATGCTTTGCGTGATGATGTCGCTGGACTTGGGATTGCTGGCGAAAAAGTTCACCAGCGTGATCTCTCCGGGGTGCACTTCCACCCGGCGCGTCGCCGAAGTGAAATCACCGTTGACGCCCTCACCCCGCTGGGTGATGAATTCAACGGTGACGGTGCGGTCTTCCACCACCTGTGACGGGCCTTCGGTGCTCGCCGTCGTGGACGTTTTTCCATTCAGACCGGTGATATCGCAGATCACATCGTAAAACGGCACCATCGCGAAGGCGAAACCGAACATCGCCACCGCCCAGATAAGCAGCTTTCTGAGCGTGCGTTGGTTGCGCTGTTGCAGGTTCTGTTCGCTCATAGTGCCGTCCGAACTCCGTTACTTGACTACCGGCGGGGTGTCATAGGTGTGGAACGGCGCCGGTGACGGCACTTCCCATTCCAGACCTTCGGCGCCTTCCCAGGAACGGGCCGGTGCTTTCTCGCCTTTCTTCATGGCGCACAGCACGCACACCGCCAGGAACAGCAGCTGCGACAGACCGAACCAGAACCCGCCAATGGAGATCCAGAAGTTGTAGTCCGCGAACTGCAGCGCGTAGTCGGCGTAGCGGCGCGGCATGCCGGCCAGGCCCACGAAGTGCATCGGGAAGAACAGCAGGTTCACGGAGATCAGGGAACTCCAGAAGTGCAGCTCGCCGAGCAGCTTGTTGGGCATCACGCCGGACCACTTGGGCAGCCAGTAGTAGGCGGCGGCGAACATGCTGAACACCGCGCCGGACACCAGCACATAGTGGAAGTGCGCGACCACGAAGTAGGTGTCGTGGTACTGGAAGTCCACCGGGGTGATCGCCAGCATCAGGCCGGACAGGCCGCCGCAGGTGAACAGGATCACGAAGGCGATCGCCCACTTCATCGGCAGCTCGAAGGTCATCGAGCCGCGCCACATGGTGGCCACCCAGTTGAACACTTTCACGCCGGTCGGTACCGAGATCAGCATGGTCATGTACATGAAGAACAGGGTGCCGGCCAGGGGCATGCCCACGGTGAACATGTGGTGGGCCCAGACCACGAAGCTGAGCAGCGCGATGGAGGCGGTGGCGTAGACCATGGAGGCGTAACCGAACAGCGGCTTGCGCGCGAAGGTCGGAATGATCGCCGAGATAATGCCGAACGCCGGCAGAATCATGATGTACACCTCGGGGTGCCCGAAGAACCAGAACACGTGCTGGAACAGTACCGGGTCACCGCCGCCGGCGGCGTTGAAGAAGCTGGTGCCGAAGTGGCGGTCGGTGAGCATCATGGTCACCGCGCCGGCCAGAACCGGCATTACCGCGATCAGCAGGAAGGCGGTGATCAGCCAGGTCCATACGAACAGCGGCATCTTCATCAGGGTCATGCCGGGCGCACGCAGGTTGAACACGGTCACGATCACGTTGATGGCGCCCATGATAGAGGAGATACCCATCATGTGAACCGACAGAATGAACAGGTCGGTGGAAGCCGGGCCGTACTCGGTGGAGAGCGGCGCGTAGAAGGTCCAGCCGAAGTTCGGCGCGGCCGGGTTGCCGGCGCCGAAGGCGCTCATGAACACCGAGCTGAGCAGGATCAGGAACGCGAACGGCAGGATCCAGAAGGACCAGTTGTTCATGCGCGGCAACGCCATGTCCGGCGCGCCGATCATCAGCGGAATCATCCAGTTGGCCAGACCCACGAAGCCCGGCATAACGGCGCCGAACACCATGGCGAGACCGTGAACCGTGGTCATCTGGTTAAAGAATTCCGGGTCCACGAACTGCATGCCCGGTTCCAGCAATTCGGTACGGATCACCATGGCCAGAAGGCCGCCGGCCAGGAACATGGCGAAGCTGAACCACAGGTACAGGGTGCCGATGTCCTTATGGTTGGTGCTGAACAGCCATCGCTTCAGGCCTGTGGGGGCGTGGTGATGATGGTCATCGTGTGCTGCGGCGGTACTCATCGCTCTCCCCTCCCTACTCGTGGTCTTGAACGTCTTGGGGTTGAATCAAATCACCGGTGTCGTTACCCCAAGCGTTACGCTCATAAGTAACCACGGCGGCGATTTCCCTTGGCGACAGCTGGGCGCCGAAAGCGGGCATGGCTGCGCGACCGTTGATCAGCACGTCGATGTGCTCATCAAGGTGTTCTTCGTTGGTGGCGAAGTCGCTGCCCGCGAAGGCAACGCCGACACCGCCTTCACCGTTGTTGCCGTGGCAAACGGCACAGGCGCCGGCGTAGGTCTGCTCACCCAGTTCCATGGCCTCGTCGAGGTCGGCGAACGGGGTCAGGTCCGGTGCCGCGGCGGCTTCTTCCTTCTTCTCAGCCAGCCAGGTCTTGAACTCTTCCTGGCTTACCACCTCGGCCTCGATGGGCATGAAGGCGTGGTTCTTGCCGCACAGCTCGGCGCACTGACCATAGTAAGTGCCTTCCTTGCCCTCGGGTACCATGGTCCAGGTCTCGTTGACGAAGCCCGGGATGGCGTCTTTCTTGCCGCCGAAGTCGGGGACCCAGAACGAGTGGATCACGTCCGCGGCGGTGATCAGGAAGCGCACCTTCTGGCCTGACGGGAGCACCAGCGGCTTGTCCGCTTCCAGGTTGTAGTTCTTGTCTTTCTCCGGGAACTCGCTGCCCACGGCGTCCTGCGCGGTGCCGTAGGGGAACAGACCGCCGGCCAGGACCGGGTTGTTGATCTGTTCGGCGGGCGTGGCCAGGTTGGACATATAGGACACGCCGATGTTGTTGTCGTCCTCGTAGGTGAGGTACTCGTATTCCCACTTCCAGCGGTGGCCGGTGACCTTCACCGTGAGCTCCGCTTTCGAGGAGTCATCCAGCTCGATCAGCACCCGGGTGGCGGGCACCGCCATCGCGATCAGGATCACGAAGGGCACCACCGTCCACAGCACTTCCAGGAGCACGTTCTCGTGGAAGGTGGAAGGGGTGGGGTTCTTGGACCGGCGGTGGCGGATCATGGAAACCAGGATGAGCCCGAATACCAGCAGACCAATAATGGTCACAATCCACAAAATAGTGGTATGAAGGTCGTAGACTTCCTGGCTGACGCCGGTGACACCGGGTCGCAGGTTTTCGTTGGAACGTTCAGTCCAATCGCTGGCCACGGCCATTCCGCTGATCATCAGCGAAGTGAGGCCGACCGCCGCGCGGTGGAACAGAGTTGACTGCATGCGTTAGCTCCCTGTTTTCCCCAGCGTGAACCCCCCGGAAGAAGGGGCCGCGCCTATTCTTGCCGTCACCGGCACCTGGAAAGCGAGTTTCAGGAATAGGGCTAGGTAACCCTGGTGATGCCGTGGTGCCCCGCCGGGTCCCTCCCGAGACGAGCGGGCGGCCAAGGGGGTGGCCTTGAGCCCGCCTAGCTTTTCAGGGAAATACGCGCCAAAACAATCACTTACAGTAAGTAAGGGAAAGGAAGGCGTGTCTCCGGACTGCGGCAAAATGCCCCACGACATTGTGGGCGGTAACTCTAGTCATTCAAGGGGGCAAAGTCCAGCCGGAAAGCCGCCTGGAACGGGCCTTTCGGGAGATACCGCCGAGCCGAATTGTGCTAGACTGCGCGCCCTTTCAGCTCTTGGTTATATCCTCGGTCATGTCGAAAAGCCGTCAAATCTACAGGGTTATTTTCCTCAATCAGGGCCAGATCTACGAAATCTACGTGGGTGAGATCTTCCAAAGCGATCTGTATGGCTTCCTGGAGGTGGAGGAATTTTTGTTCGGCGAGCGGGCCCAGGTGGTGGTGGATCCTTCCGAGGAGAAGCTCAAGAACCAGTTCGCCGGCGTGCACCGCTCGTTCATCCCGGTCAATGCCATCATCCGGATTGATGAGGTGGAGAAAGAGGGTGTAGGTAAAATTACTGAGGCGGGCAGCAATGTGACCGCGTTTCCGCTGCCTTTCGGCCCCGGTGGCAAGAAATAGCCAAGACTCTTCCGGCGACGTCCGGCCAGGTCTCTGGAATCCCGCCGGCCAGCTTTGCCGGCCTTTCGCGGGCAGGCCCGCTCGCACGGGCAAAAAGAAGGGCGTCCGCTTGCCGCTGAACGCCCTGAGGGTTGCCTGATTGTACTGGGAGACTTCAGAGGTTTAGTGTTCCGCCGCGCGGGAAAGTTCCCCGCGCTGTTCCAAATTCGAGGGGCGATCAGCGTCCTTGCGCTATTGAGCCGTCATCCTTAGGCATTCTCGCCCGGGCGAAGCGCATCCTGCTTCCCTGGCCGCTCCTGGTCGGCCCTTCGCCCTTGACGAAGTGCATCCTTGCTCCCTGGCCCTCCTGTTGGGCCCTTCGTCCGCTACCGACGAGTGCATCGCCGATAACGTGAAGTATGAGTGGTGACGGCCGCCGGCGTTCACCCCTCTGGAGTACGGCTGTGAACCAGCGCACGCGGGTTTTTCGTATTTAACACAATCAGCGCGAATCCCCGGGTTCCGGGCGGGTGGGGAGCAGCACGCTGCTGTTTTCCGCGACGCTGTCGCCTCTGTCGTCGTGGCGGTTTTCCTTCTGGCTTTCGGGCAACCAGGGCGCGGTGTTGCCGGCCCCGTGGGCGGGCAGCCACAGGGCGGTGGTGATGGCGAGCAGGCCTTTAATAGCAAGCTTGGTCATGGTGTCGGCTCCCTGAATCCGGCGTGACGGGGCGGTGCTTCCCCATTTTGAGAACCGAATGCTGGCAGGGTTCCGCGAAACATCCATGAAAGCCGGCTCAGTTATTGAGCTGGAACACGTCCATGATGGTCTGGGTGGCGTCCAGGATGCGCACCACCTCGTTGTCGATCACCACATCGGAATAGCCGCCCGGCGTGCGCAGCACCGAATCCGGCAGCGGGTAGCCCTGGTAGTAAAGGTCGTCCGGCAGGCGCCGCCCCTCGTTGAGCTTTTTCTGCCAGCCCGGCGGCAGGGACTGTCCGCGCGCCACTTTCTTCTGCAGCCCCGGTGGCAGGTCGCCGGCGCGGTAGCGGTTGCCGAATTCCCGCAGTGCCCGCCGTTCTTCGTCGTTGAACTGCCGGTATTGCCGGTGCTGTTCGCCGCCGGCGGCGTTCTGGGAGGCTTTCGCGCCGCCGGCCCAGGGCGGCGGCGCCGCGATGGTGGACAGCGGGGTGAGTGCCAGGGCACCGATCATCAGCGCTAACGGGCGATAGTTCATAAAAGTCCCTCTTTACTGGTGTGATCCTCAGTAGACCACGGTTGGCGGCGCGGATTCCGTGATGTTATCGCGTTCGTCGCTTGCCATCTGTAACCGGACCTATACGGTAAAGGGCGCTGTTTTGATGCGTTTTCGGGACCGTAACGGAGAGTATGGGAGAGCAACCATGAGCGAAGTGATCAATACAACGGTGGACTACCAGGTGGACGGCAAGGCCTTTCAGGGCCATCTGCTGTACCGGCGCGGCGCCACGCCCGGCCGGGGTCTGCTGATGGCGCCCAATTTCTTCGGCGTCACCGAGCGGGCGCTGGACCAGGCCGAGCAGTTGCTCGACGACGACAGCGTGATTTTTGTATTCGACCCGTTCGGCGTGGAAGGCCGGCCCCAGACACCGGAGCAGGCCATGGCCGCCATGGGCGCTCTCCGGGAAGACAACGATGCCCTGCGCGCCCGGCTCGCCGAAGCGCTGGCGGTGCTGACCCGGGAAGCCGGTGCCCTGGGCGTGCCCGCCGACCGTCTCGCCGCCTTCGGCTTCTGCTTCGGCGGTGCCTGCGTGCTGGAGCTGGCCCGCGCCGGCGCGGACCTGCGCGCCTTCGTCAGCTTCCACGGCCTGCTCGACACCCCGAGACCCGCCGCCGGCCCGATCAAGGGCGCGGTGCTGGTGCTCAACGGCGCCGACGACCCCATGGTCAGCGACGAATCCCTGGTGGCGTTCAAGAAGGAAATGGATGCGGTGAACGCGGATTGGCAGCTCACCCACTTCGGCGGGGCGGTGCACTCCTTTACCGCGCCCAACGCGGACATGCCCGGGCGGGCGATGTACGACGCCAAGGTTGCCCGCCGCGCGTTCGCGGCCATGGACGACCTGTTCGACGAGGTGTTCGGCTAGCCCTCGGGTTTCTAGGTGCTGAGGGTCGCCATGTCGATCACGAAGCGGTACTTCACGTCGCCGTCTTTCATGCGCTGGTAGGCCTCGTTGATGTTGTGGATGTCGAGCATCTCCACATCGCAGCTGATGTCGTGCTCGGCGCAGAAATCCAGCACTTCCTGGGTTTCCGGCATACCGCCGATCAGCGAGCCGGCCAGGATGCGCCGCTTGCCGATCAGGGCACCGGCGTGCACCGGCGGCTCCACCGTGTCCAGCAGCCCCACCAGGATGTGCTTGCCGTCGTAGGCGAGCGCGTTCAGGTAGGGGTTGAGGTCGTGGCGCACCGGCACGGTGTCGAGGATGAAATCCAGCTTGCCGGTCATTGCCGCCATCTGCTCCGCGTCGGTGGACACCACCACGTGGTCGGCGCCCTGTTTCTTCGCCTCGCCCACCTTGCTTTCCGAGCGGGTGAACAGGGTCACCTCGGCGCCCAGGGCCTTGGCGAATTTAACGCCCATGTGGCCGAGGCCGCCCATGCCCACCACGCCCACTTTATCGCCGGCTTTGACGCCGTAGTGGCGCAGCGGTGAGTAGGTGGTGATGCCGGCGCACAGAATCGGCGCGGCGGCGGCCGGGTCCAGTTTTTCCGGCACCCGCACCACGAAACGCTCGCTCACCACCACCGATTCGGAGTAGCCGCCGAAAGTGACGCTCTTGTCGTGGCGGTCGCGGCCGTTATAGGTGCCGGTCATGCCTTCCACGCAGTACTGTTCCAGACCGTCTTCGCAGGCCTCGCAATGGCGGCAGGAGTCCACCATGCAGCCGACACCCACCACGTCGCCGACCTTGAAGCCGCTGACGTCGTCGCCCACGGCGGTGACGCGGCCGATGATTTCATGGCCGGGCACCACCGGGTAAAGGGTGCGGCCCCAGTCGTTTTCGGCGAAATGAATGTCGGTGTGGCAGACGCCGCAGTAATCGATCTTGATCGCCACGTCATCCGGGCGCGGTGCGCGCCGCTGGATGGACATGGGGTGGACGCCGGAATCGGCGCTTTGCGCGCCGTAGGCTTTAATCTCGCTCATGGTTCTGTCCCTCATTACTTTCTATGAAGCCCGGTTTGTGGGAGCGGGCCTCGCCCGCGAAAGGGAGCGACGCTCCTGGCAGGATACCAGAAACCTTTCTAATACCAGCCCCGAAAAGCTCTCTGGAATCCTGCCGGCCGGCTTTGCCGGCCTTTCGCTTGCAGGGCAAGCTCCCACAAAGCGGGCTTCGTAGAAGGAGACTCGGGTGTTTCAGGCCAGCGTTTGCTTCAGAAAAGCGGCGATGTCCTGAATTTCCTCCAGGCACACCGCGTGCTCCATGGGGTAGGTCTTGTAGGCCGGCTGATAGCCCTTGCCTTCCAGGGCCTGGGCCGCCTGGCTGCCGCCGGCTTCGGGCACCATCGGGTCGAACTGGCCGTGGGCGATGAACACCGGCAGCCCCTGGTTGGCCTCGCTCAGGGCGACGCTGTCCTGGGTGGCGAAATAGGTGGACAGCGCCATCAGGCCGGCCAGCTTTTTCGGGTGGCGCAGGGCCACTTCGTAGGCCACCGCGCCGCCCTGGGAAAAGCCGGCGATGACGATGCGCTCGCTGGGTACACCGCGCTCAATTTCCCGTTCGATCAGGGCGTCGATCTGGTCGGCGGAGCGGCGGATGCCGTCCACGTCGGTGGGGCCTTCACCGCCCAGGCCGACGATGTCGTACCAGGCCGGCATCACCATGCCGCCGTTGATGGTCACCGGAATCTGCGGCGCGTGCGGAAACACGAAGCGCGTCGGCAGGTCCGCCGGCAGGCCCAGCTCCGGCACCACCGGCTCGAAGTCGTGGCCGCTGGCGCCCAGGCCGTGCAGCCAGATCACGCTGGCGACGGCGGGCTGTTGCGGTTCGATTTCCACACAGGGCAAATAACTCATTCTAGTCTCCGGCTACGATCACCCGCACCGCCTCCAGGCGGTAGCGGGCGTCCTGCAAGTGGGTTTCCAGGGCGGCGGTCTGCCGCTCCAGGAAGTCGATCTCTTCGTCGCGCACCAGCGGGTTCTTTTCCCGCAGCGCTTTCAGGCGGCGCAGTTCCAGGTCCTGCTGTTCGCGCATGGCGGCCAGGGCGGTCTGGATGATCTCGTCCGCTTCGCCGCGCGCCTTGTTCTCGTCGTCCTTGAGCAGCTGTTCCAGCAGGGCTTTCTGGCTGGCGACGATCTTGCGCGCCAGCGGCTTTTCCAGCTTGTGGCACTGCTTGCACAGCGCCTCGTGGCTGATCGCCGCGGACAGATCCCGGCCGCGGCCGTCCACCAGCCGGCGGATGGTAGTCACCGGCAGAAAGCGGTCCGCCTGCAGGTGTTTGGGCGCCACGGTTTCCACCGTGTAGGCCAGCTCCAGCAGCAGGGTGCCGGCTTTCACCTTGGGGTTCTTGAGCAGGCTCACCGACGCCTTGCCCCGGTGGGAGCCGAGAATCATATCCAGGGCGCCGGTCACCAGCGGGTGTTCCCAGGTGAGGAACTGCATGTCGTCGCGGGCCAGGGCGGTGGCGCGGTCGTCGGTGACGGTGACGCCGTCATCGGGCAGTTCCGGGAACGGCTCGCGCATGTGATTGCCCGGCTTGAGAATCCACGCCTGCTCGGAGTGCTCTTCCTGATCCACGCCGTAGTGGTCGAACAGGCGACCCAGGAACGGCCAGGGGCTGTGGGCGTCCGCCTCGCGCAGTTTGTCCTTGAGGGTTTCCGCCCGTTCGGCCTCGAACGACGCCAGCTCCAGCAGGCGGTCGCGGCCGCTCTCCAGCAGCTCGCGCAGGCGCGCCGCCTCGGTACGGGTGGCCTCGATCAGGCGCTGCCGGGTGTCGGCGTCGCCGGGCAGGGCCAGCGCCGCCTCCAGGGTGTCCTGGGTGCGCAGGCGGATTTCGTGGCCCGCCGGGTTGGTCTGCTCGAAGGCGTTCATGCCCTGGTGGTACCAGTGGAACAGCACCTCCTGGCCATGGTTCTCGAAGTAGGGCACGTGGATGCGGATTTCTTCGCTCTGGCCGATGCGATCCAGGCGGCCGATGCGCTGCTCGAGCAGATCCGGGTTCAGCGGCAGGTCCAGCAGCACCAGGTGGTGGGCGAACTGGAAGTTACGGCCCTCGGAGCCGATCTCGGAGCAGATCAGCGCCTGGGCGCCGTCCTCGCTGTCGGCGAAGTAGGCCGCCGCCCGGTCCCGCTCGATCAGATCCATGCCTTCGTGGAACACCGCCACGCTCATGCCCAGCTTGTAGCCGCAGTAGGCGTGCAGGTCGATGGCGGTGTCGCGGCGCGCGCAGATCACCAGCACTTTCTCGCCGCGCTGCGCCTTGAGGAATTTTTCCAGCCAGTTGACGCGCGGGTCCTCGGCGCACCAGCGGTCGTCCGGGAAGCCCGCCTCCGGGTACAGGCGCAGCTCCGCTTCGTCGTCGTCCACTTCGTAGTTGCCGGGCAAGGGCAGGGGATAGCCCTCGACCTTGCGCGCCGGGAAGCCGGCGATGTTGTGGCGGGTATTGCGGAACAGAACCCGGCCCGGGCCGAAGCGGTCCAGCAGCTCCGCCAGCACGGTGTCGCGGTGGTCTTCGTCCACGGTCTCGCCGGGCAGCAGGGCGGCGGCCCGGTCTTTCAGCGCCGCCGGCCAGGTGTCCCGGTCATGCAGTTCGCCGGCCAGTTCCGCCACTTCCCGGTACTGGCCCTGTTCCTCGACGAAGGCGTCCAGGCTCGGGTAACGGTCCGGGTCCAGCAGCCGCAGGCGCGCGAAGTGGCTCTCCACGCCCAGCTGTTCCGGCGTGGCGGTGAGCAGCAACAGGCCGGGGCTGGTGCGCGCCAGCCGCTCGACGCGCTGATAGGCCTCTGACGGCGCGTCCTCGGACCACTCCAGGTGGTGGGCTTCATCCACCACCACCAGGTCCCACTCGGCGGCGGCCAGGGTGTCGATGTCGCAGCCTTCCAGGAAGGCGGTGCTGCAAAGAATCAACTGCTCGGACAGGAAGGGGTTGTCCACCACTTCCGGCGCGTCCGCCTCGCCCAGCTCCTCGGCGATCAGGTCGGCGAGCATGTCCTTGACGCTCTCCGCGCTGGGTTTGCCCAGGGCTTCCAGGCGCTCCTCGTCGAAGATCGAGAAACGCAGGTTGAAGCGCCGCGCCATCTCCACGAACCACTGGTGCACCAGGGCGTCCGGCACCACGATCAGCACCCGGCCGGCGCGGCCGGTCTGCAGCTGTTGATGGAGAATCAGACCCGCTTCGATGGTCTTGCCCAGGCCCACTTCGTCGGCCAGCAACACCCTTGGCGCGTAGCGCCGCGCCACCTGGTCGGCGATGTACAGCTGGTGGCCGATCAGGTCGATGCGCGGGCCGCGCAGGCCCTCGATCTCGGAGCCTTCGCGCTGGGCGCGGGCGCGCAGCGCCGACAGCCGCAGCTCGAACCAGCGGTTCGACGACAATTGATTGGTGAGCAAACGGTCCATGGCGCCGCTGAGGCGCAACTGATGGCCCAGCAGGGATTCCGGCACCGGCTGCACATTGTCCGGCTCGCCGGCGGGGTGGGCGTGGTACACCATCAGCCCGTTGTGATCCTCGGCGCTTTGCACCACCAGCTCCAGGCCGTCGCCGGTGGTCAGGGTGTCGCCCTCGTCGAAGGTGATGCGTGACAGGGGCGCGTTGTTCTTGGCGTAGGTCCGCTCTTCTTCCACGGCCGGATAGAGCACCGTGACCAGACGGTAATCCACCTCCTTGATCAGGCCGAGGCCCAGTTCGGTCTCGGATTCACTGAGCCAGCGCTGGCCGGGGGTAAAGTCGGTCATAGATATCCTGTGGCCGGTGGATTCGGGAGCGGAATTATACGGATTCGGGGCCTTCAGTGCGATCAAAGCCGCCCGCTTCCTCGAAGAACGCCCGGGTGGCGTCGTCGGCGGGGAAGTAATGTTCGATGCGCAGCTCCTCCACCACCACGTCCACCGCGGTGCCGAAACAGGCCAGGGTGGAAAAGGTGCGCAGGCGCCGCCCGGCGATATCCAGCTCCAGGGTGAGCATCGGCTCCACGCTGGCCGGCGTGTGTTCCAGCAGGGCGTCCACGTCCGCCAGCTCGCTCAGCCGTTGATAGAGCGCGCGCAACACCGTATCCGGGCGGGTATCCAGATCCCGCCGCAGACGCCGCAACAGGAAGCCGGCCACCGTCTCCCAGTTGGCGATGAACGGGCGGAACCCCTCCGGATGGAACACCAGCTCGACCATGTTACCGGTCTGCGGCAGCGGGCCGCCCTCGGCCACCACCGCCTGGATCAGCGCCTGCTGCGCCGGGTTGGCGAGTAGCAGATTCCAGTGCGCGTCCAGCACCGCCGCCGGATAGGGCGAATGGTTTTCCAGCATCACCTCCAGGGCCCGGCGCACCGGCGCCATGGCCGGATCGTCCAGCCGCGTTTCCGAGAAGCGCGGCGGATGGCCGGCGGCCACCAGCAAGTGATTGGTGTCGCGGCAACTGAGATCGAGCGCCTCCGCCAGCCGCTGCAACAAACCGGCGCTGGGCTGCGCCCGGCCGGTCTCCACGAAACTCAGATGGCGGCTCGACACCTCCGCCCGCACCGCCAGATCCAGCTGGCTCAAACGCCGGTTGCGGCGCCACTCCGATAACAAATGTCCCGCCTGCACTGTCGCCTCCCATTACCTCACGGGTAATTGTTTCGCTTCCCCGCAACGGGGATTCTGACTCTATCAGAAACCTGAAGGAGAAAGACCATGCCCTGGAAATCACTCAAACACGCTCTGCTCTTCAACGCCGTCGGCACCGCCCTGCTGGGCCTGCTGATGATCGTCGACGCCGGTATCATCGCCGGCCTGCTCGGCGCCCACGCCGGCGCCATCCCGCCGCTGATCTGCACCGTGGCCGGCGTCGTCTGCCTGCTGTTCGCCGCCGACCTGGCCTTCGTCGGCACCCGCAAGCCGATCCCCCAAGGACTGGCCAAGCTGCTCACCCTGGCCGACGCCGCCTTCGTGGTCGCCATCCCCGTGGCGATGATCGCGGCTGCGCCGCTGCTCTCCACCCTCGGCCAGTTCCTGCTCGCCGACCTGGCCCTGCTCACCGCCTTCCTGGTCTGGTGCCAGTGGCGCGGCCTGCGCCAGCCCCAACCCGCCCCGGCCAGCTTCTGACCTTGGCGCCGGTTTGTGGGAGCGGGCCCACCCGATCCCGGCGCTCCTTGGGAGATTCGCCGCCAGGGTTTCGTAGAAAGGTCCGGGCGGCGTTTCTGACCCGTGGCGGTTCCGTTTCCAAGTGAGCGGGGGAATGGTGGTGCCTGGAGGGAGCTGTTTGGCCAGGGATGGCCAAACTAACAGCGGCCAGGGATGGCTTGAGCGGTCCCGGAAGGCACCACCATTGCACCGCGTCTCCGATACGGAGCACCACAGCCCGCACAACCGAATTGACACCACCCGGAAAAAATTCGAGTAACCTGTACCGGTCCACAGAAACACAAGGGTATTACCATGGGCGACGTGGTCCCCTTCCAGAAACCGGCCAAAAAGAAACCCAAAAAGGGCCTGTGCCAGCACGGCTTCCACAAATGGAAAGTGGTCAAGAACACCCGGTTCGACAGCCAGCAGGGCAAACTGGTCACCCGTTACCAGTGCGAGCGCTGTGGCAAACAGAAAGTCGAAGCGCGCTAGGAGATACACCGACATGTTGGAAATGAAAACCGAGTGCGAACACTGCCACGACGCGCTGATCGAGCAGGGCGAAGTCTATATCTGTTCCTACGAATGCACCTTCTGCGTGGACTGCTGCACCGCCCTGGGCGGGCTGTGTCCGAACTGCGGCGGTGAGCTGGTGCGCCGGCCGCGCCGTCCGCAAGGGGCGGAAACCGCGTGAGCGCGGCCGCCGCCGGCGCCGGCCATCAGGTCGATACCGCCAGCGGTTACCGGGTGCCGGTGACCTGGTACGCGGGCGCGCCGGACACACCGACGGTGGTGCTGCTGCCGGCGCTGGGCGTGGCGGCGCGCTTTTACGACAAGCTCGCCGCCACCCTGGCCGGGAGCGGGCTCAATGTGGCGGTGATGGAGCAGCGCGGCCAGGGCGACAGCGCGTTGCGGCCCGGCCGTGGTCAGAACTGGGGCTTCGCCGAGGTGCTCGACAACGACCTGCCGGCGCTGCTGGATTGGGCCGAAGCGCGGCGGCCCGGCGCGCCGCTCCACCTGATGGGCCACAGCCTGGGCGGCCATTTCGCCGCCATCACCGCCGGGCGCTTTGCCGAACGCATCCACGGTTTAATTCTGGTGGCCACCGGCAGCCCCTGGTGGAAAGCGTTCGAAGGCGCGCGCACCCGGCCCGACGCCAAAAGCGTGCGCCGGCTGATCCGGCTGATTCCCGCCGCCGGCCTGCTGCTCGGTTACTTCCCCGGCGAGCGCATCGGCTTCGGCGGCAACGAGGCGCGCGGCGTCATGAACGACTGGCGCACCCTGGCGCAGCACAACCGCTACCAGGCCCGGGGTCTGGACGAAGACCTGGACGCCGCCGTCGCCGCCTATACCGGGCCGGTGCTGGCGGTGCGGCTGGCGGACGACGCCCTGGCCCCGGAAGCGTCAGTGAAAGCGGTGACGGACAAATTCCGCAACGCCCCGCTCCGCCAGCAGGTGATTACCGCCGACCAGCTCGGCGACCGCGCCGATCATTTCCGCTGGGCCCGTCAGGCCCGGCTGGTGGCCGATCTGGTCACGCCCTTTGTTGCCGGCCCGCGATAGCGGTAATCTTGCCCCTTCGCCCGGCAACCACCCGACCGTAACCGTATGGCCCGCCATTCCGCCGTCACCACAACCGTCCCGCCCGGAGCCCGCCCGTGAGCGGCCCCATTCTGATCTTCGATTCCGGGGTCGGCGGCCTGTCCGTGGTCAAGGCGCTGCGCGAGCAAATGCCCGGCGCGCCACTCGCCTACGTGTGCGACAACGCGGCGCTGCCCTACGGCACCAAGGCGGACGCGTGGCTGGTGCGGCGCATCGTCCAGGTGTGCCGGGCGGCGGTGGCCGCCAGCGGCGCCCGGGTGCTGGTGGTGGCCTGCAACACCGCCAGCACCTTGGCGCTGGACGCGCTGCGCGACGCCCTGGCCATCCCGGTGGTGGGCACGGTGCCCGCCATCAAGCCCGCCGCCGCGCTCAGCCGCAGCGGCGTGATCGGCCTGCTGGCCACCTCCGCCACCGTCACTCGCCCCTACACCGACAAGCTGATCCACGACTTCGCCGGCCACTGCACCGTGGTGCGGGTGGCCGCCGACGGTTTGGTGGAGCAGGCCGAGCGGTTGCTTGCCGCTGAGCCGGTGGACGACGCCGTCATCGACGCCGGGCTGGCGCCGCTGTGGCGCGCGCCGACCCTGGACACCGTGGTGCTCGGCTGCACCCACTTCCCGCTGCTGCGCGACCGGCTCGACGCCCGCGCCCCGCGCCCGCTGCAATGGGTGGACTCCGGCAGCGCCATCGCCCGCCGCGTGGCGCAGGTGGCCGGCGCGCCGCTGGAAAGCCAGCCTGAACATCTCGCACCGGCCTGGGCCACCGACCCGCGCCCCGAGGGGCTGACCCACGGTTTCCGCGCCTTCGGTTTTGCCCCGCCGGTCGCTCTGTCGGTACCGCTGCCCCAGCCGGTCTGATCGCTTCCCGGTTGCTCCATCTTGTGCGCAAGGGTGCTTTTAAATACTGTCCAAAAGAACAGTTTTCAGAGTGGAGAGGTATCGTGAAACCAAGAATGAGTTTATTGACGCTCGGTGTGCGGGATCTGGCGCGTTCGGTGCGGTTCTACGAGCAGGGTTTGGGGTTGCCGCGCATGCCGTCGCCGCCGGAAGTGGCGTTCTTTACGCTGAACGGCACCTGGCTGGGCCTCTACGGCCGTCAGGCGATGGCCGAGGAAGCCGGCGTGGCCGATGACGGCGGCGGCTTCGCCGGCTTCACCATCGCCCACAACGTGCATTCGGAGCAGGAGGTGGATCAGGTGCTGGCGCAGGCCGAGGCGGCCGGCGCCACCCTGGTGAAACCCGGGCACAGAGCCCATTGGGGCGGCTACCTGGGCTACTTTTCCGATCCGGACGGCTTCCTCTGGGAGGTGGCCCATAACCCGGAGTTCTGGGTCGGTCCGGAAGACAACTAATCCGCTACCTCAATATCAGTCACGCCGCACGGGGCCGGTCAGCCATTGCTGGATCGCGCCGCGCGTGTCGGCGCTTGTGATGAGGCCCAGGTGGCCGACCCCTTCCAGCACCTTTACTTCGGCGTGGTCGGTGTGCTCGCGGAACAGGGGCGCGTAGGCGTCGCTGTTGAAGCTGCTGTCGGCGCTGCCGGCCAGCACCAGGGTGGGCGCGTTCAGCGCGGCGATGTCGGTGCCGTAGTCGTCGCGCGGGTGCATCGACGTCTGCATACGGTAGCTGTAGGCCAGGGTCTCGGTGCCGTCGCGCACGGCTTCCGGCATGTTGAATTCGATCACGGTGAGGTCGTTCAGGCCGGTGATGCCGACGCCGTTGAGCAGGCCCAGCAGGATCAGCCGGAGTAATTTCGGGTCGGCCCAGTCCGAATTGCTTTCCGCGCTGGTGGGGGCACTGTGATGGATGTAGGGCGCCAGCAGGATGTAGCCGTCCACCGGCACCTGCGGGTCGCCGCCGGCGTGGCGTATCGCCAGGCCGCCGCCGCTGGAATGGCCGGCCAGCAACAACGCCGCCTCGGGGTGCGCCCGGCGCACCAAGCCCAGGAAGTCGTCCAGGTCGTCCTCAAGCTGGCCGATGTAGTCCACGTCGCCGCGCCGCACCGGGTCCGGGCCGTGGCCGCGCAGGTCCGGTGTGTAAACGCGCACGTCGTCGCTTTCCGCCAGGCCGGAGGCCAGCGGTTGCAGGTAGCCGCTGTGGTAGCCGGAGCCGTGCAGCAGCACGATCACCCGCGCCGCGTCGCCGGTGCCGGCATATTCCCGGTAGTGCAAGGGCGTGCCGTCGCGGGCCTGGTACTTGTGCAGCGCCGGCGGCGGTGCGCCGCCGGTGACCTGATCGAAATCCATGCCGCCGTCCTGCTGACTCCAGAGCGGCGTGGCGAGCAAGAGGAGCAGGGCGCCGACCAGTGCCGGCGCCCATGGAGGGGTGCGGCCGGTGCGCCACATAAGAGCCTCGTCGTCGTGCGCCTGATGCCCGCACTGTGCGTTGTCATCGCGGTGGTCGCAAGGCCCGGGCCGTTCAACCCAGGATCATCACCGCCTGGCCGGCATTGATCTGCTGGCCCTCCTGGCGGGCGATGTGCACCACCTTGCCGGCTTCCGGCGCGGCCACTTCGATTTCCATCTTCATGGACTCCAGCACCGCCACCACCTGGCCTTCTTCCACGCGGTCGCCTTCGGCCACGGTGAGCTTCCAGATGTTGCCGGCAGTGGGGGATTCCACCGGAGTGCCTTCCGGCAGGCTGTCCGCTTCCTCGGCGTTCAGGTCCTGCTGGGATTCGAAGTTGATCTGGCCGCTTTCCACCCAGCGTTGCAGTTCTTCGTCGAAGGCTTGGTTGCGGGCGTCGGTGAAGGCGCGGATGTCGGCGTCGTTGTCTTCCAGGAAGCGCTGGTACTCGCCCAGGTTGAAGGTGGTCTCCTCGACCTGGAACGGATAACGGCCCTTGGGGAAGTCGCGGCGGATCCGTTGCAGCTCCTCGGCACTCACTTCATAGAAGCGGATCTGGTCGAAGAAGCGCAGCAGCCAGGGCTGGGTGAACGCCTCGGTGCGGTGGAAGCGGTTCCACATCTGCATGGTGCGGCCCACGAACTGGTAGCCGCCGGGGCCTTCCATGCCGTAGACGCACAGATAGGAGCCGCCGATGCCCACCGAGTTTTCCGCGGTCCAGGTGCGGGCCGGGTTGTACTTGGTGGTCACCAGCCGGTGGCGCGGGTCGTAGGGGGTGGCCACCGGCGCGCCCAGGTAGACGTCGCCCAGGCCCATCACCACATAGCTGGCCTCGAACAGGATCTTCTTCACCTCGTCGATGCTGTCCAGGCCGTTGATGCGACGGATGAACTCGATGTTGCTGGGGCACCAGGGGGCGTCCTTGCGCACCGACTGCATGTATTTCTCGATCGCCAGGCGGCAGGCTTCGTCGTCCCAGCTCAGCGGCAGGTGGACGATGCGCGAGGGCACTTCCAGGTCGTCCTGCTTGTCCAGGGTCAGCTCGGCCCGTTTGAGCATTTCGAGCAGATCCCGGCGCGGCAGCACGGACGGCTCGAAGTGCACCTGCAGGGAGCGGATGCCCGGAGTCAGCTCGAGAATGCCGTCGGGTTTTTCCTCTTCCAGCCACAGCATCAGCGCGTGGGCGCGGAACCGCAGCCGCAGGTCCAGCTCCAGCGGGCCGTATTCCACCAGCAGGTAGCGGTCGCCGGCGGCGCGGTAGACCACCTCCGGGCCGTCTTCCTTTTCTTCCAGCCGGTCCAGGATCGGCGTGGTGACCGGCGCCGCCGCCGGGGAAAGCGTCGGCGCGCTCAGGCCGGCCAGGCAGGCGTCCTGTTCCGCCGCCAGGCGGTCGGCGTCCTCCAGGCTCAGCGGCACGAAGCGCAGGCGGTCGCCGGCCTTGAGCTGGCCCAGTTTCCAGCGGTCCGCCGAGATCACCGTGGCGGGGCACACGAAGCCGCCCAGCGACGGCCCGTCCGGCCCCAGGATCACCGGCATGTCGCCGGTGAAGTCCACCGTGCCCACGGCGTAGGCGTTGTCGTGAATGTTGGACGGGTGCATGCCCGCTTCGCCGCCGTCGCTGCGCGCCCACTCCGGCTTCGGGCCCACCAGGCGGATGCCGGTGCGGCTGGAGTTGTAGTGCACCTGCCAGTCGGCGCTGAAGAAGGTGGCCATGTCGTCGTCGGTGAAAAAGTCCGGCGCGCCGTGGGGGCCGTAAATCACGCGCAGCTCCCAGGTGTCGCCCAGCGCCGGTTTCAGGCTGTCCGGCACCGCCACCGGGGCCGTGTCCGCCGCCGGGGGGCCGAAGTGCAGCACGTCGCCGGTGCGGATGGCGCGCCCGCCGTGGCCGCCGAACTGCCCCAGGGTGAAGGTGCTGCGCGAGCCCAGGTAGGGCTGGCACTGCAGGCCGCCGGCGAGGGTCAGGTAGGCGCGGGCGCCGTCGCCGCGCACCTTGCCCAGCTTGAGGGTCTGGCCGGCGGCGACGGAAACCGCCTGGTAGTTGGGCACCGGCTCGCCGTCCAGGGTGGCGCCCATGTCGGCGCCGGTAAGGGCGATGCGGGTGCCGTGGTTAAAGCGCAGGGTGGGCCCGTTGAGGGTGAACTCCAGGCCGGCGGCGTCCTCGTCGTTGCCCAGCAGGCGGTTGCCGAGGCGGAAGCTGAGCGCGTCGAAGGGGCCGGACGGCGGCACGCCGATCGGCCAGTAGCCGCGCCGGCCCGGGTAGTCCTGCACCGTGGTCAGGGTGCCGCCGGCGAGCACGTCCAGGGTGGTGGGGTGGTAGTCGAAATCGTTCAGGTAGCGGGTGGTCATCTCGCCGTTCTGGAACGCCCGGTCGGCGAGGATCGCCAGCACATAGTCGCGGTTGGTTTCGATGCCCTCCACGCAGGTGTGTTCCAGGGTGCGTTGCAGGGCGGCCAGCGCCGCGTCGCGGTCGTCTTCAAAAACGATCAGCTTGGCCAGCATTGGGTCGTACAGCGGCGAGACCGTGAGGCCCGGTTCGATCCAGTGGTCGATGCGCAGCTTCTCGCCGTCGGCCTCGGGGAACTCGGCGGTGGTGAGCAGGCCGGCGCTGGGCTGGAAGTCCTTGTTGGGGTCTTCCGCGTACAGGCGCGCCTGCAGTGCGTGGCCGCGCGGCGTGAGACCTTCGCCCAGGCCCGCCAGCGGCGGCAGCTCGCCGGCGGCCAGCTGCACCATCCAGCGCACCAGGTCGATGCCGAACACCTGCTCGGTGACGCCGTGCTCCACCTGCAGGCGGGTGTTCACCTCCAGAAAGTAGAAGCGGTTGCTGTCCTGGTCGAGGATGAATTCCACCGTGCCGGCGTTGCGGTAATCCACCGCCGCCACCAGGCGGCGGGCGGTGTCGTGCAAGGTGGCGCGCACCTCGTCGGGCAGGTTGGGCGCCGGGGTTTCTTCCAGCACTTTCTGGTGGCGGCGCTGGGCGGAGCAGTCCCGCTCGCCCAGGGCCAGTGCGCCGCCGGCGCCATCGCCGAACACCTGCACTTCGATGTGGCGGGCGCGCTCAATGTATTTTTCCAGGAACACGCCGTCGTTGGAGAAGTTGTTGGCGCTCAGCCGGCGCACGCTGTCCCAGGCTTTTTCCAGGCCGGCGTCGTCGTGGCAGATCTGCATGCCGATGCCGCCGCCGCCGGCGGTGCTTTTGAGCATCACCGGGTAGCCGATCTCCGCGGCGGCTTTCAGCGCCGCCGCCGGGTCATCCAGCAGGCCGGTGCCGGGCAGCAGCGGCACGTCGTTGTCCTCGGCCAGGGCGCGGGCGGTGTGTTTCAGGCCGAAGTCGCGCATCTGTTGCGCGGTGGGCCCGATGAAAGCGATGCCGTTGTTTTCGCACCGCTCGACGAATTCGGGGTTTTCACTGAGAAAGCCGTAGCCGGGGTGCACCGCGTCGATGCCGTGCTCGGCCATCAGCGCGAACAGCTTGTCCTGGTTCAGGTAGGTCTGCGCGGCGTTGCCGTCGCCCAGGTAAAGCGCCTGGTCCGCCAGGGCCACGTGTCGGGATTCGGTGTCCGCGTCGGCGTAGATCGCCACGCTGGTGACGTCCAGATCCTTGAGGGTACGGATGATGCGGGTGGCGATGGCGCCGCGGTTGGCGATCAAAACCTTGTTGAACATGACGTCGGCTCTCTTGCGAGGGCGGGCCGTCCCGCCGTTGTGTTTCCTTGCGCCGGGGTCGTCCCCGGGGGCGTCTTCGGTGAACGCCGTTACCAGATCAGCACTTCAATGGGCGTCGGGTTGTAGCCGTTGCACGGGTTGTTGAGCTGCGGGCAGTTGGAAATCAGCACGGTGGTGTTCATCAGTGCTTTCAGTTCCACGTACTTGCCCGGCGCGGAGATGCCGTCCTCGAAGGTGAGCCCGCCGTCGGCGGTCACCGGCACATTCATAAAGAAATTGATGTTGTGGGTGATGTCCCGTTTGCCGAGGCCGAACTCTTCGTGCTCGTTGACCGCCAACATCCAGCTGTCGCGGCAGGCGTGCATGCAGCGCTTTTCCAGGTCGTAGCGCACGGTGTTGCTCTCGGTGGCGCAGGCGCCGCCCAGGGTGTCGTGCCGGCCGCAGGTGTCGGCGGTGATTTCCAGCATCGGGTTGTTGCGGTTGGAGCGCAGCATCGTGCCGGCGGTGAGGTAGACGTTGCCCTGTTCGCGGATGGTGTCCATGGCGCTGTAACGCTCGGCGCTGTCGTCGGCGTTGAAGAACAGGGTGTCGGCGGCCTGGTTGCCTTCCAGATCCAGGATTCGGACCGTCTCGCCTTTTTTCACCACTTTCAGAAAGTAGTCGCCGGCGGGGACGGTCTCCCGGAAGGTGGCGTCTTCGGGTTTCAGAATGCTTTCTTTGATCATCTTGTCCTCCTTACGGCTCAGGCTTCGTCCAGGTAGTACAGCCGGTTGTTTTCGAAGGCGCGGCCGTTCTCCGGGCGGAAGTTCAGGCAGTAGTCGTCCGCCGTCACCGGGTCGGCCTTGAGCATTTCCACGTGCACCGGCTTCTTCGGGTATTCCGTGGCCGGGTTGAGCGGGTGCGGGCAGGTATGCATCACCACCAGGGTTTCCATCTCGAAACGCAGCGTGACCCGGGCGCCGGGCTTCGCCGCGGACGGGTCGAAGAACATCTTGCCGTCGTCGTCGGTGGCCACCTTGCTGAACAGATTGAGGTTGGCGGCCAGGTCCCGTTCGGTGAGGCCGTACTTGGCCAGCTCGGTGAGGAAGCTGGTGTGGCCGCTCAGGTACCAGTCGTTGTGGTGGTCCTGGTAGCGGTGCTCGCCGTACTTCTCCTTCATCTGTTCCGGATGCAGGTTGCCGCACACGGTGTCGTGCCAGCCGAAGCTGTCCTCGACGATGGAGGCGAACACCCGGCCCATGTCCGAGTACAGGCAGTTGCCGCGGGTGAGCTTGAAGGTGTGCTGGCCCTTGAGGCTGTCCGGGGCGTTGTAGCGCTCCAGCTTTTCCTCCGGGTTGTAGAACAGCATGCCCACGTTGGCGCCGCCTTCCACGTCGGTGAGACGCAGGGCGGTGCCGCGCCGCATCCGGAAGGACCAGTGCGCGCCGCCGGGCAGGGTGTATTGGTAGAGCGGGGTTTGCATGGGGTTGCTCCTCGTTCTCTGGTTACGGGGTCGGTATCAGGCGCCCAGCACCCGGGCGGTGGAATCCACGCTCTGGGTGATCGACTGCAGGGTGCCTTTGTCGCTGTTGCCCACCGGCAGGTCGTAGGTGATACGCGCGCCGTAGCTGCCGGGGGTCTGCGGGTCCAGCCGTTCCTTGTCGAACACCCACATGCGGGTGCCGAGGAAAAAGCCCTCCGCCAGGTCGTGGGTGATCATGAACACGGTCAGGTCCTGTTTGCGCCACAGGTCCAGCACCAGCTCGTGCATGTCCCGGCGGATGCCCGGGTCCAGGGCGCCGAAGGGTTCGTCCAGCAGCAGAATGCGCGGCTTCTTGATCAGCGCCTGGGCCAGCGCCAGGCGTTGCTGCATGCCGCCGGACAGCTCGTGGGGGTATTTGCCCAGGGCGTGGTCCAGCCCCACGGAGGCGAGCATTTCCTCGGCCTGCTCGCGCAGGGCGCGGCGTTTGCCGCCGAACACGCGGCCCAGCCAGCGGCTGCTTTCCAGTTCGCCGGCCAACATCACGTTTTCCACCGCTGTCAGGTGGGGCAGCACGGAATAGCGCTGGAACACGATGCCCCGGGTCTCGTCCGGCTCGTCGGGGATCGGTTTGCCGTCCAGCAGCAGTTGGCCCCGGGTCGGGCTTTCGGTGCCCAGCATCATTTTCAGGAAGGTGGTCTTGCCGCAGCCGGAGGCGCCCACCACGGTGACGAACTCGCCTTCTTCCACCTTGGCGTTCAGGCGCTCCAGGACCACGTCCTGGCCGTACTCCTTCCAAAGATTCTTGATCTCGATGGCAGCCATATCGGTCTCCTTATTGCGCGCCGTGGAACCAGGGGTAGCGCCACTGGGAGTAACGCTTGAGGGCGAAGTCGAGGGCGAACGCCAGGAAAGTGATCCAGGCCACGTAGGGCAGAATCACGTCCATGGCCAGGTAGCGGCGCACCAGAAAGATGCGGTAGCCCAGGCCTTCGGTGGCGGCGATGGCTTCCGCGGCGATCAGGAACAGCCAGGCGGAGCCCAGTGACAGACGCACGGAACTGAGCAGGCGCGGCATGATCTGCGGCCACACCAGCCGGGTGATGATCTGCCAGGTGTTGGCGCCCAGGGTCTGCATCTTGATGATCTGTTCGGTGGGGATTTCCTCCGCCCGCTGCTGCAGATCGCGGATCAGAAAGGGGGTGATGCCGATGATGATCAACATCACCTTGGCCAGCTCGCCGAGCCCGAAAATGATGAACAGGATCGGCAGAATCGCCAGCGGCGGCACCAGCGACATACCGGTGACCAGCGGCGAGATGCCGGCCCGGAACAGCGGCAGCGAGCCGGTGGCGATGCCCACCACCAGGCCGATCAGAGCACTGATCGCCACGCCGATGCCGAGCCGCTGCAGGCTGGCCAGGGTGTCCACCAGCAGGGTGTACTCGCCGCTGCGTTTGCTGGGCTCGAAGGCCATGCGCTCGATGGCGTCGGAGAAGCTGCTCAGGGAAGGCAGCAGTTTGTCGTTGGGGTTCGCGTCCAGTCGTGCGTCGGAGGCGACCAGGTACAACACCGCCAGGATCACGAAGGGCAGCAGCCCGAGGGCCCAGCGGCCCACCGGTCCGGCCTGGCGGTTGATCAGTTTCTTCATGGCGACCTCCTTGGTTACAGGCGATGAGGAATCCAATGACAGGGCGTCACCATGTCCTCCCGGGCTTTTGTCCCGCCGTGTAACCTCCCCGGCGCGCCGGGCGAAGGTCGACCGCTCTCGGACCAGGCATCGGCGTTGCCGACCGGAACCCTAGCGATCCATTGATAGCAAATTGTCGAGTCGTGATGGCAAAACCGGCCATTCGATTCCTGACATCGATACAGCAAAACCGATGCCAGGGTGGCCAAGGTGTTGTTTTGTAAGGGCTGGCGCCCGCAGGCGGGGCGTGACGGGGTCGTTTTGGGGCAGTGGTGTGCGCTTTATTGGTGCCCGGCGCCCCAGGGTGGGGCGCCGGGGTGGGAATCAGGGCTGCTCGATGAAGTCCATCAGGGCTTCCCAGCTCACCAGATCGGCCTCTTTGTCGTAGGCCAGCGGCAGCTCGAACCGTTTGCCGGTTTCGTCCGCCTTGGGGTTGGTGAAACCGTGCTGCACGCCCGGGAAGCTGAGCAGCTGGAACTGGGCGCCGGCCTGGGTGAGCTCTTCCACCAGGGCGCTCACCTGGTCCGCCGGCACCATCGGGTCGGCCTGGCCGGTGGCCACCAGCACGCGGGCGTCGATGTCGCCTTCGCCGGCGCGCTGGTTGGTGCCCAGGGTGCCGTGGAAGCTGGCCACGCCGGCCAGGTCGTTGCCCTTGCGCGCCTGCTCCAGCACCACGCCGCCGCCGAAGCAGTAACCCACCGCGAAGATGCGCTCGTCGTCCACGTACTGCTGATCACGCAGTATGGTTTTGGCGGCGTTGAAGCGCGCGGTCAGTTTTTCCGGTTCCGACAACGCCTGCTCCATGAACGCCTTGGCGTCCTTGGGGTGGCTGGCCACTTGGCCGTCGCCGTACATGTCCACCGCCAGGGCCACATAGCCCTCCTCGGCGAGCAGGCGGGCGCGGTTGCGGGCGTAGTCGTTAAGGCCCCACCATTCGTGCACCACGATCACGCCGGCGGTGGTGCGGTCCAGGTCCTCGTCCATGAACAGCACGCCCTTGCCCAGACCACCGGGCAGTTTCACGGTCTTTTCCGCCACGTCCGCGATGGCGATACCGCTCAGCATCAGCAGGCCCAGCACAATACTCAGTCGTTTCATGGTCGCATCCTTCTTGGTTGGTGGTGATCTCACTCGTCCCACACCCAGCGCAACGGTTCGCCGAAATCGTCATAGATCAGTTTGCGCCGTGGCCGGCGCTTGTGCGTGGGGCGGGTGGTTTTGCGTTTGCGCGCGTCAATCGCCGCCGCCACCGCTGAAATGTCCGTGCGGGTGGCGCGTGGCGCCTGGGAAAACGGAAAAGCACGCTTTCCCTGGGGCTGCGCCGGGTCATTGCCGGAAACGCCGTGCGGCACTTCCTTAATGCGTCCGCCGTGGGAGAGGAAACGCTCCATATCCCGTTGCAGGCGCCGGCGCTGCTGTTCCTTACTATTGCGGACTTTCATCGGGTCGGGGGGATCGGGCAAGTAGCCTTCCACCATAGCAGTGCAAGGCAGGGGCGAGAAGACGCCGGGCCCCGATGGGCCTAAAAGGTATAGACAGTGGCGCCGGCGACATCGGGAAGGGGCAGGCCCTGGTTGGCGCGGATGCCGGTGGGAACATTCCGGCCGGAGGGCCAACTGTCCTGGGACTCGGTTTCTTCATCGGCGGCGTCCAGGGAGGGCAGCCGCGGCGGCTCGCCGGCGCTTGCCATGCCCGCCACCAGCATAAGCAGCCCCAGCACTGAATATCGGATCATAACCACCTCCCCCTTGATGTGTGCGGGAATAGTGGTCGGCGCCGGGTCAAGGCGGCGCGAAGGCGGCCGCCGCCGGCGTTTTCAGCGGGGTCGCCTCGCGCCCGGGGAGGCTTACAGGCCCTTGCCGAGGGTCTCCGAAGGTGCGGGCGTGTCGCCGGCGCGCAGCGGGTTGCAGTTCTTGATCACCACCTTGCCTTCCAGCACGTTACCCCGTGAATATTCCTGGAAGATGCAGCGGTTGGTCTCCGGGTCGTAGTTTTCGATCCACAGGTTGTCGCCTTTCCAGGTGGCCGCCACGTGCTGGTGCCCTTCTTCCACGGTCACGTTCATGGTGCCGCCAAGGCGCTTGACGAAAATCTGTTCCAGCCAAAAATAGTAGAGCAGGGTGCTGAGCAGCCAGATCACCACGGCGGTGATGAGCGCCGGTTTCCACTTGCCCATGCGGACGCCGATGCCGAACAGGGCCAGGAAGATAGCGGCCGCCACCAGCAGCCAATAAAGGTAGGTGATCATGCGAAGCTCCTTGTTTCAGGCTATTGTTGTTTCAATGCGAAGATATCCATTGATGATAGCAACTCCCGGGAAAACAGGTGTAAAACCGTGAAACAGAGCACGGCGCCGGCGGCCGGCGACTGGTGGGTGTACATGCTGCGCTGCGCCGACGGCTCCCTGTACACCGGCGTCACCACCGACGTGCTGCGCCGCTGGCAGGAACACAACGACGGCCCGCGCGGCGCCCGCTACACCCGCGCCCGGCGGCCGGTGGCCCTGGTGATGTGCGTGGCGGTGCCCGGGCGGGCCGCCGCCGGCCGCCTGGAGGTGCGCCTCAAGGCCCTGTCCCGCCCGCGCAAGGAAAAACTGATTCAGGCGGTCACCGGGGTTTCGGTTGCTAATCCACCGGGGAATTGCTTGACTGCGTCCACTTCTGAATTGGAGAACCCGGAATGAACTTTTGGCGTGCTTTCATGCTGATGTGGCTGGCGGTATCGCTGGCCGGCTGCGGCATCAACAATATTCCCACCTACGACGAGCAGGTGAAGGCCGCCTGGTCCCAGGTGCAGAACCAGTACCAGCGCCGCGCCGACCTGGTGCCCAATCTGGTCAACACCGTGCAGGGCTTCGCCGACCAGGAGCGCGAAGTGCTGGTGGAGGTCACCGAGGCCCGCTCCAAGGTGGGCTCGATTAAAATGGACGAGAGCATTCTCGACGACCCGCAGAAATTCCAGCAGTTCGAGCAGGCGCAGAGCCAGCTCGGCTCCGCGCTGCAGCGGTTGATGGTGGTGGTGGAGCGTTACCCGGACCTGAAATCCAACCAGAACTTCCTGACCCTGCAGGCTCAGCTGGAAGGCACCGAGAACCGCATCGCGGTGGCGCGCCGGGATTACATCCAGGCGGTGCAGCAGTACAACACCGAGATCCGCACCTTCCCGGGCCGCCTCTGGCACAGCGTGCTGTACAGCGAACTGGAACAGCGCGAAAACTTCGAAGCCACCACGGAGAACGCCGACCAGGCGCCCTCCGTTAACTTCGAATGAGTACCGCGCTGACCCCCAACCGTCTCGGCGCCGCGCTGCGGCTCGGCGCCCTGCTGATGCTGGCGGCGCTGGCGCTGCCGGTGTCCGCCGCCCCGGACTTCCCGGAACTCACCGGCCGCGTGGTCGACAACGCCGAGCTGCTGTCGCCGGCCCAGGAACAGGCGCTCACCGAGCGGCTGGCCGCCGAAGAGCAACAAAGCTCCAACCAGATCGTGGTGGTCACCCTGGCGGACCTGCAGGGCTATGACATCGCCGATTACGGCGTGCGGCTGGGCCGCGAGTGGGGCATCGGCCAGGAGGGCACCGACAACGGCGCCCTGCTGATCGTCGCGCCCAACGAGCGCAAGGTGCGTATCGAAGTGGGCTACGGCCTGGAAGGGGCGCTCACCGACGCCACCTCTTCCAGCATCATCCGCAACGACATCCAGCCCGCCTTCCGGCAAGGGGATTTCGCCGGCGGCATCAACGCGGCCCTCACCTCGATCTTCGCCGCCATCCAGGGCGAGTATCAGGCCCCGGCCGGTGGCGGCGACGCCGACCGGAAAGAAGCCTCCAGCCTGCAGGCGCTGCTCTACCTGATCGGCCTGGTGGTGTTCACCTTCTTTCTGTCGTTCGGTGGCCTGGGCCGTAAAGGCGGCCGCCGCGGCGGCGCCGGCCTGATGTTCCTGCCCATGGGCATGGGCGGCTTCGGCGGCGGAGGCGGCGGTGGTTTCGGTGGCGGCGGCTTCGGCGGCGGCGGTGGCGGTTTCGGAGGCGGTGGCGCCTCGGGAGGTTGGTAATGTTATTGAATGAAGAGAACCAGAAACGGGTCGCCCGGGCGATTGCCGCCATTGAAAGAGACACCGACGCCGAGGTGGTCACCGTGCTGGCCCGCCAGGCTGACGACTACCGCTACATCCCTATGATGTGGGCGGCGCTGCTGTCGCTGCTGGTGCCCCTGGCGCTGGCGTTCATGCCGGTGGGCCTGGACGCCCTGGAAACCCTGCTCGCCCAGTGGACCGTGCTGGTGGTGCTGGCGGTGCTGTTCCGCTGGCCACCGCTGATGATGAAGCTGGTGCCCAAGCGCGTGAAGCACTGGCGCGCCGCCAACCTGGCCCGGCGCACCTTCCTCGACCAGGGCCTGCACCACACCCGTGGCGGCCACGGCGTGCTGATCTTCGTCAGCGAAGCGGAGCACTACGTGGAGATTCTCGTCGACCGAGGCGTGGCCCAGCATGTGCCGGACGAAACCTGGAAGAAGATCGTCGACACCTTCACCGCCCACGTCCAGCAGGGCGAGGTGCTCAACGGCTTCCTGGAGTGCATCGCCTCCTGCGGCGACCAGCTGATCATCAAGGTGCCGGCCACCGAAAAGAAAAACGAGCTGCCCAATCACCTGGTTATCCTTTAACCGGCTGCCCCTAACCGGGCATCCTGGTGCGGGTGGGCCTTGTGGGAGCGGGCCCCGCCCGCGAAAGGGAGCGAAGCTCCCGGCAGGATCCCAGAGATGTCTGACAGCAGCACCATCAGCCTCTGGGATCCAGCCGGCCGGCAAGCCGGCATTTCGCTTGCAAGGCAAGCTCCTACAATCCGAGCTTCGTAGAAAGGTCCGGGCGCTCTCTCTGAAAGGGTGGAGCTGACCCGTGGCGGTTCCGCTGCCAAGTGAGCGGGGCAATGGTGGTGCCTGGAGGGAGCTGTTTGGCCAGGGAGGGCCAAACTAACAGCGGCCATGGATGGCTTGAGCGGTCCCGGAAGGCACCACCATTGCACCGCGTCTCCGATACGGAGCGCCGGACACTGGAAAAAGAGGCCTCTGGTATCCTGCCGGGTGGCTCAAAGCCACCCTTTCGCGGGCTGGGCCCGCTCCCACAAGATCTGATCCCAGAAGAGGGGCGCACAAAAAAGGCCGCCCGTTTGGGCGGCCTTCTTCGTAGATGGTAGCAAGGGGCGGACTTGAACCGCCGACCCCAGCATTATGAGTGCTGTGCTCTAACCAGCTGAGCTACCTTGCCATCAAACTCTGGAACCCAGGGTTCCTTCAAGGCCGCGAATTGTCCGCGAGCGCCCCGGCGCTGTCAAGAATGCAGAGCCCGTTTCCCCGGCGCGGCCGGTCCGGCCGACGAATTATTGTGCAGCCGGGACTTCGTGCGCCGGGCCGGGCGGCATTTACATGAGAATAATTATCAATTATTGTGAGATAATACTTGACCGATTTAGTCGGTTTTTACTACGCTAACCGAATATTCACGTACCAAAGGTGTGGGTATGCGTCTGACCACCAAAGGCCGCTACGCGGTCACCGCCATGCTGGACCTGGCTCTGCACGCGGATGCCGGCCCGGTATCCCTGGCGGACATTTCCGAGCGCCAGGGCATTTCCATTTCGTATCTGGAGCAGCTGTTCGCCAAGCTGCGCCGGCGCCAGCTGGTAACCAGCGTGCGCGGTCCCGGCGGCGGCTACCGTCTCAGCCGGCCGGGCGGCCAGATTGACGTGGCGGCGGTGATCGAGGCGGTGGACGAATCCGTGGACGCCACCCGCTGCGGCGGCCAGGGCGATTGCCAGGAAGGGCACACTTGCCTGACCCACCATCTGTGGTGCGATCTGTCCGATCAGATCCAGGACTTCCTGTCCGGCATCAGCCTGGGCGAGCTGGTCGCCCGCCATGAGGTGAAAGCGGTGGCCCAGCGTCAGGACGCGCACCAGAGCGCGTACCAGAACCGGGTACCGATCAGCACGCTTTAACCTACCTTTCGAGAAGCAGTCACCGACCATGTCGCAAGCGGTTTATCTGGATTACGCCGCCACCACCCCGGTGGACCCCCGGGTGGTGGAGGTGATGATGCGCCACCTGGGCCCGGAGGGCACCTTCGCCAATCCGGCATCACGCAGCCATCTGTACGGCTGGCTGGCGGAAGAGGCGGTGGAAAACGCCCGCCGCCAGGTGGCCGACGCGCTCAACGCGGACCCCCGTGAAATCGTCTGGACCAGCGGCGCCACCGAGGCCGACAACCTGGCCATCAAGGGCGTGGTGGAGCAGCGCGGCGGCGGCCATGTGATCACCGCCGCCAGCGAACACAAGGCGGTGCTCGATCCCTGCGGCTGGCTGGAGCGTTCCGGCGTGCCGGTGACCTACCTGGCGCCGGGGGCGGACGGTCGCATCGACCCCCGGGCGGTGGCGGACGCCCTGCGCGAGGACACCGTGCTGGTGTCGATCATGCACGCCAACAACGAAACCGGGGTGATCAACGATATCGACGCCATCGGCGCGATTTGCCGCGAGGCCGGCGTGCTGTTCCACAGCGACGCCGCCCAGACCGCCGGCAAGCTGCCCCTGGATGTGCGCGCCACGCCGGTGGATATGCTGTCGCTGAGCGCGCACAAGTTCTACGGCCCCAAGGGCATGGGCGCGCTGTACGTGCGCCGGCATCCGGACGTGCGCCTGAGCGCGCAGATCCACGGCGGCGGCCACGAGCGCAACATGCGCTCCGGCACCCTGGCCACCCATCAGATCGTCGGCATGGGCGAAGCCCTGGCGCTGGCCGTGGCCGAGCGCGACGCCGAGCAGGCGCGCCTGGCGGGGCTGCGTGACCGGCTCTGGGACCGGATCGCGACGCTGCCCGGCGTGCATCTCAACGGGCGCGACGCGCCGCGCCTGGCCGGCCATCTGAACGTGGCGTTCGAGGGCGTGGACGGCGAGATGCTGCTCACCGCGCTCACCGAGGTGGCCGTCTCCACCGGTTCCGCCTGCACCTCCGCCTCCCTGGAGCCGTCCTATGTGCTCAAGGCCATGGGGCTGGCCGACGACCTGGCCCATGGCGCGATCCGGCTGTCCCTGGGCCGGTTCACCGGCGAGGACGAGGTGGACCGGGCCGGGCAGAATGTGACGGAGGCCGTCACCCGGCTCCGTGACGCGGCCCGCAGCCGCGCCTGACAACGCCCGCCTGTCGGGGCGCCGGGGCGCTCCGTCCCACCCGGGGGCTGGCCCGCCCCTTGCTTTGTCTACGTGAAGACTCTCTGTAAAGACTCTCTGTAAAAAAAGCGAAAAAGGTACAGGAGCAACGCATGCATGGGGTGATTCTTTATCACCTGCGGCAATTCGCCGTGGAACGGTTCGGTCCGGATTGCTGGGACAACGCCCAGGCCGCCGCCGGACTGGAAGACCAGGTCTACGTGCCGGTGCGGCTCTATCCGGACGGTGACATGGACGCCCTGGTGGCGGCCCTGGAGGACGAGACCGCGCTGCACCGCAACGACCTGCTCGAAGCGTTCGGCAAATGGGTGATCCCGCCGCTGATCAATATGTACCGGGCGCTGATCCCGCGCCACTGGAACGCCCGGGATTTCCTGCTCAACGTGGAAGAACAGGTGCATCAGAAGGTGGTGCGCCTGAAAGACCCGGAAGCCCGGCCGCCGCGCATCGAGGTGCGGGAGCTGGCCCCCGGCGTGCTGGAAATCGGCTACCGGTCACACCGGGACATGAGCGCGCTGGCGCTCGGCGCGGTGCACGGCGTGGCCGGTTATTTCGGGGAAACCGCGGAGCTGATGGAAGACGCCTCCGGGGAAGGGCAGCGCCGTTTCGTGGTGCGTCTGGTGCCGGCGCAGCGCAAGGCGTCGCTGTCGGCGGTCTAGTCAGGCCGCCAGGGAGGCGGCCTCCTGCTTGATGCGTCCGACCATGGCCAGCAGGCCGTTGCCGCGGGTGGGGCTCAGGTGGCGCAGCAGGTCGAGTTGCTGGAAGAAGTCGTCCATGTCGTAGGCGGCCACTTCCGACGGGGTCTTGCGGTTGAGCGCCGCCAGGATGATCGCCGCCAGGCCGCGCACGATCACCGCGTCGGATTCCACCGCCAGGTACAGCCTGTCCTGGTCTTCGTCGTAGTCGGTGAGCAGCCACACCTGGCTCTGGCAGCCGCGCACGAAGCGCTCCTCGGTGCGCAGGTCCTCGGGCATCGCCGGCAACTGCTTGCCCAGGTCGATGATATAGCGGTAGCGCTCTTCCCAATCGTCCAGAAATTCCAGGTCCTCGTGGATCGCCTCGGCGGTCACGTCTTCACCCAGTTTGATCTGGCGGATATCGAATTCACTCATTAAAACAATCCCAATTCGAGTTGGGCTTCCTCGGTCATCATGTCGCGGCTCCAGGGCGGGTCGAACAGCAGCGCCACTTCCACCTCATCCACGTTGGGCACCTTGGCGAGCCGGTCTTCCACGTCGCCGACCAGCACCGGGCCCATGCCGCAGTTGGGCGCGGTCAGGGTCATGCGCACCTGCACCACGTTTTTGTCCTCGCGGCGGATCACGTCGCAGCCGTATACCAGACCGAGGTCGAGAATATTCACCGGGATTTCCGGGTCGAAAATGGTGCCCAGCGCGGTGTTCAGGTCCGCCTCGCGCACGCTGCCGTCCGCCTCCGGCGGATCGAAGTCCAGCTCCAGCGGCGCCTGGCCGATGGCGTCCGCGTCGGTGCCGTCGATGCGCGCCATATTGCCGTTCAGGGTCACCGTGTAGGTGCCGCCGAGCGCCTGGCGCAGGTTCACGAAGCTGTTCTTGTGGATGGTGATGCGCGTGCCGTCCGGCACCAGGCGCGCCGGCACGTCGCGGCTCACCACCACGGTGCGCTGTTCAGTGGATGCGTTGGCCAAATCAGACCTCGTCCATGTCTTCGACGGTGAAGCTCTCGCCGCAGCCGCATTCGCCGGTGGCGTTCGGGTTGCGGAACTTGAACAGGCTGTTGACGCCTTCCTTCACGTAGTCGATTTCCAGGCCGTTGAGCATTGCCAGCCATTTCTCCGGCACGTACAGCGGCACGCCTTCCACGTCGAAGTGCTTGTCGCCGGCCACCGGCTGGTCGACGAATTCCAGCTCATACATGTAGCCGGAGCAGCCGGATTCATCCAGGTCGAGACGAATGCCGCCGGCCGCCGCGCGCTCGAGTTCGCGCTGCGCCTGCTTGCGGGCGGCCTCGGTCATCTTGATCTCGACCTGGCCGGGTACGAATGTCTGTACCGTCATAGTGATCGCCTCCGGAGAGTTCTGAATAACGCCCCTATAAAAAGGAGCGGACCTTGTGCAGTGCCTGGAACAGCTGGTCCACCTCTTCCAGGGTATTATAAATCGAGAACGACGCCCGCGTGGTGCCAGGGATGCCGAGCCGGTCCATCAGCGGCATGCAGCAGTGATGGCCGGTACGCACCGCCACGCCCTGCTGGTCCAGCAGGGTGCCGACGTCCGCCGGGTGGGCGCCGTCCAGCAAGAAGGAAAGTACACCCACCTTGGTGGCGGCGTCGCCGATGATTTTCAAGCCGTCGAAGGCCCGCGCCTGCTCGCTGGCGGAGGCCAGCAGCGCGTCCTCGTGGGTGGCCAGGGCGGTACGGTCCTGCTGCTGCAGCCAGCGGGTGGCGGCGCCCAGGCCGATCACGCCGGCGATATTGGGCGTGCCCGGCTCGAATTTGTAGGGCAGCTGGTTCCAGGTGCTCTTTTCGAAGCTCACCGTCTCGATCATCTCGCCGCCGGTCTGATAGGGCGGCATCGCGTCGAGCAGCTCGCGGCGGCCGAACAGCACGCCCACGCCGGTGGGGCCGAACATCTTGTGGCCGGAAAACGCGTAGAAATCGCAGCCGATCTGCTGCACGTCCACCGGGTAATGGCCCACCGCCTGGGCGCCGTCCACCAGGGTCCAGGCGCCGGCTTCGCGGGCCGCCTTGACCAGTTCCGCCACCGGGGTCACCGAGCCCAGGCTGTTGGACACCTGGGACAGCGCCACGATGCGGGTGCGCTCGCTGAGCAGCTGGTGGAAGGCGTCGGTGTCGACGCTGCCGTCCTCGCGCAGCGGCGTCACCTGAAGCGTGGCGCCGGTGCGCTCGCACACCTGCTGCCAGGGCACGATATTGGCGTGGTGCTCCAGCGCCGTGATCAGAATCTCGTCGCCGGCCTGCAGCCGTTCGCGGCCCAGGCACTGCGCCACCAGGTTGATGCCTTCGGTGGTGCCCTTGGTGAGGATCACTTCCTCGCGGGCGGCGTTGATGAACGCCGCCAGGTCCGCGCGGGCCGCCTCGAAGCCGGCGGTGGCGTGGTCGCTGAGATAGTGCGCCGCCCGGTGCACGTTGCTGTTCACGGTGCGGTAGTACTCACTCACCGCGTCGATCACCACCTGCGGTTTCTGGGTGGTGGCGGCGTTATCCAGATAAACCAGCGGCTTGCCGTTGACCTCCTGGTGGAGCACCGGGAACTGCGCGCGCAGGGCGTTCACGTCCAGGCTCATGCGGCCTCCTCGTCGGCGCCCCGGCTCTGGCCCAGCTCGCCGGCCAGCCAGGGCTGGGCCCAGTCGGCCACGGTCTGGTCGGGCAGGCCCATCACCAGCTCGTTGACGAAGCCCAGGCTGAGCATGCGCTTGGCTTCCGCCAGCGGCACGCCGCGCGCCTGCAGGTAGAACTGCTGGCCGGCGTCCAGCTGGCCGACGGTGGCGCCGTGGGCGCACTTCACGTCGTCGTTGTAGATTTCCAGCTCCGGCTTGGTGTAGATCTCGGCGCCCGGGTTGAGCAACAGGTTCTTGTTGCTCAGCTCCGCCAGGGTGCCGCTGGCACCGGGGTGGATATGGATGCGGCCGTTGAGGATCGCCTTGCCTTTCTCGCCGGCCAGACCCCGGTACACCTGGTTGGAGGTGCAGTCCGGCACCCGGTGCTCGACACACAGCTGGTTGTCGATGTGGGTGCGGTCGCGGGCCACGAAAATGCCGTTCATGTTCAGTTCGGCGCCGCTCTTGTCGATAAAGGCGCGCACGTCGTTGCGGCGCAGCCGGTTGCCGGCCATCAGCTGGTAGCTGTCGATGCGGCTGACGCCGCTCTGGCGCAGCAGCAGGGTGCCGATGTGCAGGCTGTCGCGGGCTTCGCTCTGCAGCCGGTAATGGCTGAGATGGGCGTTGTCGCGGGTTTCGATGGCGGTCACCGCGTTGGTGAGCACCGGGCCCCGGCCCAGGTACTGCTCGATCAGCGTCATGCGGCTGCCGGTGCCGAGCACCACTTCCAGGCGCGTGTTGCAGTGCGCCGGCTGGTCGCCGTCGGCGTAATGGATCACCTGCACGGTGCCGGCCACGTCGGTGTTGGCGGCCACTTCCAGGGTCACGGCGTCGTCCAGCGCGGCGCCGTTGTAGAGCGCGAACGGCGTGGTCAGGCCCTCCAGCCGGGACGCTTCCCGCTTCAGGGTGACGCCGTCGGGCAGGGCGCTGGTGCTTTCGTCCAGGCGGCCGTTGACCAGCACCAGGCGGTAGTCACCCAGCTTGGGCAAATCCGCCGGGGTGGCGGCGGCCGCGGCGCGCCGGTTCAGGTGGCCGTCGGCGAGCGGCTGCAGCGAGGTGTATTTCCACTGCTCGGTCTTGCGGCCGGGGAACACCGCCGCCTTCAGCGCCGCCAGGCTGCTGTCGCGCAATGCCGTCAACGCCGGGTTCTCCGCGTTGCTCTCCGTGGCGTCCTGGACATTCGCCAGCGCCTGGCGTTTGAGGTCCTCCGGGGAAAGCAATGCACTCATGCGCTTTGGTCCTTACCGTCGTTCCGGTCGCCGGTGAGCCAGCCGTAGCCGTGTTCTTCCAGCTCGTGGGCCAGCTCCTTGCCGCCGGACTTGATGATCCGGCCGTTGGAGAGCACGTGCACGAAGTCCGGCACGATGTAGTCCAGCAGGCGCTGGTAGTGGGTCACCAGCACGATGCCGCGCTCCGGGCTGCGCAGGGAGTTGACCCCCCGGGCCACGGTTTGCAGGGCGTCGATATCCAGGCCGGAGTCGGTCTCGTCGAGCAGCGCCAGCTTCGGCTCCATCAGCAGCATCTGCATGATTTCGTTGCGCTTTTTCTCGCCGCCGGAAAAGCCTTCGTTGACGCCGCGCTTAAGGAATTGCGGGTCCAGGTCCACCTGCTTGCAGGTTTCGCGGGCCTTGCGCAGCAGGGTCACCGAATCCCACTCTTCCTTGCCCTGGGCCTTGCGGGTGGCTTCCAGCGCCGCCTTGAGGAATTCCATGTTGGACACACCGGGGATCTCCACCGGGTACTGGAACGCCAGGAACAGACCCAGCTGGGCGCGCTCCTCGGGCTCCAGATCGGCCAGGCTCTTGCCCTCGAACAGGGCGTCGCCGCCGGTGATCTCGTAGTTGTCCTTGCCGGCCAGCACATTGGCCAGCGTCGATTTGCCGGAGCCGTTGGGGCCCATGATGGCGTGCACCTCACCGGCGTTCACGGTCAGGTTCAGGCCCTTGAGAATGGGTTCGCCGGCTACGGCGGCGTGCAGATCACGAATTTCCAGCATGTGTAAAACGCCTTTCGATTGACTTGATCCGTGGCGCCCGATGGGCGGCTCACGATAAAACGCTTTCCTCGCCATCCCTGGCGCGACGCCGGTGCCTTTGAGGCCGCCCGGCCCGGCCTTCCCTGGCCGGTCGTAAATCGCGCTGCGAAGCAGTGCTTCGGTCGCGATTTACCCAACCGCTCCTTCCAGGCTAACTTCCAGCAACTTCCCGGCTTCCACCGCGAACTCCATGGGCAGCTCCTTGAACACTTCCTTGCAGAAGCCGTTCACGATCATGGAAATTGCTTTTTCCGGGTCGATGCCGCGCTGCCGGCACAAGAACAGCTGGTCGTCACTCACTTTGGAGGTGGTGGCCTCGTGCTCGATGGTGGCGCTGGGGTGCTTGGACTCGATGTACGGAAAGGTGTGCGCGCCGCATTTGTCGCCCAGCAGCAGCGAATCGCACTGGGTGAAGTTGCGGGCGTTTTCCGCACGCGGGCCCATACGCACCAGGCCCCGGTAGGCGTTGGAGCTTTTGCCCGCCGAAATGCCCTTGGAGACGATGGTGCTGCGGGTGTTCTTGCCCAGGTGGATCATCTTGGTGCCGGTGTCCGCCTGCTGGGCGTGGCGGGTCAGCGCCACCGAGTAGAACTCACCCACGGAGTTGTCGCCGCGCAGCACCACGGACGGGTACTTCCAGGTGATCGCCGAGCCGGTTTCCACCTGGGTCCAGCTGATCTTGGCGTTGTCGTGGGCGACGCCGCGCTTGGTCACGAAGTTGTAGATGCCGCCCTTGCCGTCCTTGTCGCCGGGGTACCAGTTCTGCACCGTGGAATACTTGATCTCGGCGCCGGGCAGGGCCACCAGCTCCACCACCGCCGCGTGCAGCTGGTTTTCATCGCGCTGCGGCGCGGTGCAGCCTTCCAGGTAGCTCACGTAGCTGCCTTCGTCGGCGACGATCAGGGTGCGCTCGAACTGGCCGGTGTTGGCCTCGTTGATGCGGAAATAGGTGGACAGCTCCATCGGGCAGCGTACGCCCTTGGGGATGTAAACAAAGGAGCCGTCGGTGAATACCGCCGAGTTGAGGCCAGCGAAGAAGTTGTCGCCCTTGGGCACCACGGAGCCCAGGTACTTCTTGATCAGTTCCGGGTGCTCGTGGACCGCCTCGGAGATCGAGCAGAAAATCACGCCCGCCTCCGCCAGCTTGGCCTTGAAGGTGGTGCCCACGGAGACCGAGTCGAACACCGCGTCCACGGCCACGCCTGCGAGCATTTCCTGCTCGTGCAGCGGGATACCCAGCTTCTTGTAGGTGTCCAGCAGTTCCGGGTCCACCTCGTCCAGGCTCTGCGGCCGGTCCTCCATGCTCTTGGGCGCGGAGTAATAGGAGATGGAATTCAGGTCCACCGGCGGGTAGGTGACGTGGGCCCAGTTGGGCTCGGCCATCTCCAGCCAGTTGCGGTAGGCGTCCAGACGCCACTCCAACAGCCATTCCGGTTCGCCCTTCTTGGCGGAAATGACGCGGATCACGTCCTCGTTCAGGCCCGGAGGCAAGGTGTCGGACTCCACCAGGGTGGTGAAACCCGCCTCGTACTCGGAGCTGATCACTTTGTCGAGTTCGGCTTGCGTGCTCATAATTAGCGGAATACCAGAGTAAATTACTCAGGTATTATACGGTATATGACGGCGAGGGGGAATCCGGGGTGTGAAAGCGCGGCCCATGGCCCCGATAGGGCCGGCAACGGTATCATATTTCGCCCTTCGTGCGTATAATCCGCCGGTTTCAGGAACCCCCAACTGGAGTGATCAGACAGATGGCTGTTGAGCGTACCCTCTCTATTATCAAGCCTGATGCCGTGGGCAAGAACGCGATCGGCGAGATCGTTGGCCGTTTCGAAAAGGCCGGCCTGAACGTGGTGGCCATGAAGATGCTGCACCTGAGCAAAGAGCAGGCCGAAGGCTTCTACGCCGAGCACAAAGAGCGTCCCTTCTTCGGCGACCTGGTCGGTTTCATGACCAGCGGCCCCGTGGTAGTACAGGTGCTGGAAGGCGAGGACGCGGTCAAGAAAAACCGTGATCTGATGGGTGCCACCAACCCGAAAGACGCCGAAGCCGGCACCATCCGTGCCGATTTCGCGGAAACCATCGACGAAAACGCTGTCCATGGTTCTGATTCCACCGAATCCGCCGCCCGTGAAGTGGACTACTTCTTCGCCGACGAGGAAGTCTGCCCGCGCACCCGCTAAGGGCTGCAAGGAGCGAAGCAATGAGTGCCCCCGACAAGGTAAATCTGCTCGGTCTCACCTACCCCGAGATGGAAGCCTTCTTCCTGGACATGGGCGAGAAGAAATTCCGCGCCCAGCAGGTGATGAAGTGGATCCACCACCACCAGGTGGATTCGTTCGAGCAGATGACCGACGTGGGCAAGGCCCTGCGTGAAAAACTCGTCCGTGTGGCGGAAATTCGCGGCCCGGAGGTGCTCCACGAGGGCATCTCCCGGGACGGCACCCGTAAATGGGTGTTCGAGGCCGACAACGGCGGCGCCGTGGAGACCGTCTTTATTCCCGACGGTCGCCGCGGCACCCTGTGTGTCTCTTCCCAGGTGGGTTGCGCCGTGGACTGCAGTTTCTGCTCCACCGGCAAGCAAGGCTTCCAGCGCGACCTCACCAGCTCGGAAATCATCGGCCAGGTGTGGCAGGCGAGCCGTTCGTTCGGCCCGCGCAAGAACCTGGGCGAGCACCCGATCACCAATGTGGTGATGATGGGCATGGGCGAGCCGCTGCTGAACTATAAGCCGGTGCTGGCCGCCATGCGCCTGATGCGTGACGACCTGGGCTACGGCATCAGCAAGCGCCGCATCACGCTGTCCACCTCCGGGGTGATTCCCAAGATTGATCAACTCAGCGCCGACCTGGACGTGTCCCTGGCGGTGAGTCTGCACGCCCCCAACGACGAGCTGCGCAACGAACTGGTGCCGCTCAACCGCAAATATCCGCTCAAGGAGCTGATGGCGGCGTGCAAGCGTTACAGCGACAACATCACCCATCGCCACAACACCATCACCATGGAATACGTGATGCTGCGCGATGTGAACGACAAACCGGAGCACGCCCGCCAGCTGGTCAAGCTGCTGCGCGGCATTCCGGTGAAGGTGAACCTGATTCCCTTCAACCCGTTTCCCCACGCGGGCTATGAACGCTCGCGCAAAAGCGACATTCTGGCATTCCACAAATTCCTGAATGACAATGGCGTCATGACCACCGTGCGCACCACCCGCGGCGACGATATCGACGCCGCCTGCGGCCAGTTGGTGGGCGAAGTGAAAGACCGTACCCGTCGCAGCGAACGATGGAAGGAATCCATTTTCCATCGCTCGGAACAGCCCGACAGCAAAACAGCATCCGTGCAATGAACCCAATGCTTCGACAGCTCGTTCTGATTCTGGTGGCCACCGTCGCGGTGGCCGGCTGCACCACCACGACCACCGGCGGCGGGCCCGCCGCCGACCCCAAGGAAGCGGTGCGCACCCGGGTCGCCGCCGGTTTGCAGTATCTGCAGATGGGCGACCCGTCCGAAGCCCGCCGCCATTTCTCCCGCGCGCTCTCCATCGACGACGACAGCGCCGCCGCCCACAACGCCATGGCGCTGCTGTACAACTACGAGCGCGACGCGGAGAAAGAGGAATACCACTACCGCAAGGCGCTGTCCGCCGACCGCAACTACGCCCCGGCACTGAACAATTACGGCACCTTGCTGTACACCCAGCGGCGCTACGAAGAGGCCCTGGAGAAATTCAAGCGCGCCGCCAACGACCCCAACTATGAAGGCCGCGCCAGCGCCTTCAGCAACATGGGGCAAAGCTACGCGGCGCTGGACCGGCCCGGCGACGCCAAGGACGCGTTCATCCGTGCCCTGCGCCTCAACGGCCGCTCCACCCACGCCACCCTGCAACTGGCCAAGCTCTATCATGAGGAAGGCCGCCATCAGATGGGCTGGGATTACTACAAACAGTACGAGCGCCGCATCGGCCGGCAGAGCGCCGAAGGGCTGTGGACCGGCATTCAACTGGCCGCCGCCCTCGGCTTACAGGATCAGCAGTCCAGCTATGAGCTGGCCTTGCAGAATCTCTATCCCGGTACCCGGGAGCACAAGCTCTGGCAGGAATGGCGGAGCGCGCAGGAGGGACGTCAATGAGCGCCAACGAGACCGTATTACCCGGCGAGAGACTGCGCCGGGCCCGGGAAGAGAAGGGTCTCAGCCAGGAGGAAGCCTGCAAGCATCTGCGGCTGTCCACTTCCTACATGCGGGCCCTGGAACAAGACGATTACGAGCGCCTGCCCGAAGCCCCTTTCATCAAGGGCTATCTGCGTAACTACGCCCGGTTTCTGGGCCTGCCGGCGGAAGAGCTGGCTCGGCAATTCCAGCAGCGCGTGGACGAAATGCGCCAGGATGAGCGCGAGCGCGAGCAGGCCGCCCTGGACGAAGCCCCCAGCAACCGCGAATGGCGCCTGCCGGCCCTGGCGGTGCTGGTGGCGGTGCTGCTGGTGGCCGTGGGCTGGTGGCTGTGGCCCCGCGGCGACATGAGCGCGCCGGAACCGTCCGTGGACGACGGCGGCCGTGGCGGCGAGGAAACCTTCGACAGCCCGGCGCCGCCGCAGGCCCCGGAGCCGGCCATGCCGGAAACCATCGAACCCACCGACCCGGTGGACGACAGCCTGCAGCCGCTGCCGGAAAGCGACGGCGACAGCGACCAGGGCGGCGAGCCGCCCTCCGAACAGTCCAACGACGGCTCCTCCGGCGGTGAACCCGCGTCCCGCCCGGAGCTGGCGGAACAGACACCGCAAAGCCAGGCCTCGCAGACCGAGCTGGCCGCCGCCCCCGGCGAAGACGGCATCGACAGCCTGGCCCTGGAATTTTCCCGCGTTTGCTGGATCAAAGTGGTGGACGCCACCGGCGCCACGCTCACCCAGGGCCAGCAAAACGCCGGCGGCAGCGTCAATCTGGACGGCGAGGCGCCGTTCCGCGTTACCCTGGGCGACGCGGCGGCAGTGAGCGCGGTACGCATCAACGGCTCCGCGGTCAGCCTGCCCAGCCAACGCTCCGGTGACGTGGTCCGCGTCACGCTGCCCTAGTCGTTTCAGGAGTTAGCATGGAACCGGAAGTCACCATCAAGCGCCGTAAATCCCGTCAGATTCACGTCGGCTCCGTGCCGGTGGGCGGCGATGCGCCGATCTCCGTGCAGAGCATGACCAACACCGACACCTGCGATGTGGACGCCACCGTCGCCCAGATCCGGGCTCTGGAAGGCGTGGGCGCGGACATCGTGCGCGTTTCGGTGCCCACCATGGATGCCGCCGAGGCCTTCGGCAAAATCCGCAAGCAGGTGAGCCTGCCGCTGGTGGCGGACATCCACTACGACTACAAGATTGCCCTGAAAGTGGCCGACGAAGGCGCCGACTGCCTGCGCATCAACCCGGGCAACATCGGCCGCGAGGACCGGGTGCGCGCGGTGATCGAATCCGCCCGCGACCACGGCGTGCCGATCCGCATCGGCGTCAACGCCGGCTCGCTGGAAAAAGAGCTGCAGCGCAAGTACGGCGAACCGACCAGCGACGCGCTGGTGGAATCCGCCCTGCGCCACGCCGAGATCCTCGACCGCTACGACTTCCAGGACTTCAAGGTCAGCGTCAAAGCCTCCAACGTCTTCATGACCCTGCAGGCCTACCGCAAGCTGGCCAGCCAGATCGAGCAGCCGCTGCACCTGGGCGTCACCGAGGCCGGCACCTTCCGCTCCGGCACGGTGAAGTCCTCGGTGGCCCTGGGCGGGCTGCTGATGGAAGGCATCGGCGACACCATTCGCGTCTCCCTGGCCGCCGATCCGGTGGAAGAGATTCGCGTCGGCTTCGACATTCTGAAAAGCCTGAACCTGCGCAAGAAGGGCGTGAACATCATCGCCTGCCCGAGCTGTTCACGGCAGAACTTCGACGTGATCAAGACCGTCAACGAGCTGGAAGCGCGCCTGGAAGACATCAACGAATCCGTGGACCTGGCGGTGATCGGCTGCCTGGTCAACGGCCCCGGCGAAGCCCGCGAAGTCGATGTCGGCCTCACCGGCGGCACGCCCAATAACCTGTCCTACGCGGACGGCCAAAAGAGCCACCACATCAAGTCCGAGAACCTGGTCGACGAGCTGGAGCGCATGGTGCGCGCCAAGGTGGCCCGCCAGCGCGAGGACGAAGAGAAAGGCGTGATCCTGCGAAGCGAATAACGCCCCGCAAGACGTTAAATAAGGAGAACCGGTGAGCAACAAGATCACGTCGATTCGTGGCATGAACGACGTTCTGCCCGAGCAGACGCCCCTGTGGCAGTGGCTGGAGCAGCGCGCCCGGGCGGTGCTGGCGGCCTACGGCTACCAGGAGATTCGTCTTCCCATCGTCGAGCGCACTGAATTGTTCGCGCGCGGCATCGGCGAAGTGACCGACATCGTCGAAAAAGAGATGTACACCTTCGCCGACCGCAACGACGACAGCCTGACGCTGCGCCCGGAAGGCACCGCCGGCTGCGTGCGCGCCGCCGAGCAGCACGGGCTGCTCTATAACCAGACCCAGCGGCTCTGGTACACCGGCCCGATGTTCCGCTACGAGCGCCCCCAGGCCGGCCGCAGCCGCCAGTTCCACCAGATCGGCGTGGAAACCTTCGGCATCGCCACCCCGGACATCGACGCGGAAGTGATCCTGCTCACCGCCCGGCTGTGGAAAGAGCTGGGCCTGAGCGACCAGGTCACCCTGGAGCTCAATACCCTCGGCGACAACGACGACCGGGCCCGCTACCGCGAGGCGCTGGTGGCGTTCCTGCGCGAGCACCGCGAGCGGCTCGACGAGGATTCGCAAAACCGCCTGGAGCGCAACCCGCTGCGCGTGCTCGACAGCAAGGACCCGGGCACCCGCGAGGTGCTGGAAAACGCGCCGCGCCTGGCCGACCATCTGGGCGACGAGGCGCGCGCCCACTTCGACGGGCTGCGCGCGCTGCTCGATGCCGCCGGCGTGCCCTATGTGATCAACCCCAACCTGGTGCGCGGGCTGGATTACTACGGCCGAACCGTGTTTGAGTGGACCACCACCGCGCTCGGCGCCCAGGGCACGGTCTGCGCCGGCGGCCGCTACGACGGCCTGGTGCAGCAACTGGGCGGCAAGCCGACCCCGGCGGTGGGCTTCGGCATGGGTCTGGAGCGGCTGGTGTTGCTACTCGAGCAAAAGCGTCCGGAACTGCCGGCGCCGGTGGCGATCTATATTACCGCCATGGGCGACGTGCAGACCCAGGCGCTGGTGCTGGCCGAGAAACTGCGCGACGCCCTGCCCGGTGTTGGCATTCAGTGCCATTGCGGCGGCGGCGGCTTCAAAAGCCAGATGAAGAAAGCCGACCGCAGCGGCGCCCGCTTCGCCCTGATCCTGGGGGAAGACGAAGTGGCCGCCAAACAGGTGGCGGTGAAACCGCTGCGTGATCAAAGCGAACAACAGCAACTGTCCGAGGACGAGGTCGCCCAATGGCTGGCCGCGCGCCTCGCGCCAAAAAGCGAATAAGGAGACATTGGGGTGGCAGATTACATCCGGGACGAAGAAGAACAGGCGGAACGCCTCAAGGAATGGTGGCAGAAGAACGGCACCGCCACGATTGTGGTGATCGTGCTGGCGATCGGTTCCATGATCGGCTGGCGCCAGTGGCAGGAGCACAGCAGCGGTCAGGCCGCAGAAGCGTCCAAGGTGTACGAATCCCTGGTCGCCGGCCTGGGCCAGGGCGGTGACGCCGAGCAGGTGCGCAGCGCCGCCGACACCCTGCTGGAAGACTTCGAGTCCACCGCCTACGCGGATTACGCCCGCCTGGCGCTGGCCAAGCTGGCCGCCGACGAGGGCAACCTCAACGGCGCCGCCGAGCAGCTCAAAGCGGTGGCCGAAGACGCCGCCAGCAAAGAACTGGAATATACCGCCCGGGTACGCCTGGCGCGGGTGCAGATCGAACAGGGGGATCTGGACGCCGCGGAACAGCAGATTTCGCGCACCTTCCCGGAAGCCTGGGAAGCCCAGGCGCTGGAGTTGAAAGGGGACATCGCCGGCGCCCGGGAAAAATGGGACGCGGCCCGCGACGCCTACACCGGCGCGCTGGAGGCACTGGATAACGGCGCCGCCAAGGACCGCGTGCAAATGAAACTCGACGACATGAAGTCCCTATAGTGAACCCTATGTTGAAAGCCTTCACGGCCCCGTTTTTGCTCGGTCTGGTGGCGCTGGCCGGTTGCAGCAGCAACCCCAACGCCATCGAACCCAACCCACTGCCGGAGTTCGAGTCCCGCTACGACGTCGACCGCCTGTGGCGCTCCGGCGCCGGTGACGGCGTCGACGAAACCGCCATGACGCTGACCCCGGCGGTGACCAACCAGCAGGTGTTCGCCGCCGACATCCAGGGCCGCGTCTACGCCTTCGACCGGGAAAACGGCAAACGCCAGTGGCGCAGCAAAACCGAGGACCGCATCTCCGGCGGCCTCTACGCCGGCTACGGCCAGGTGCTCTACGGCACCCGCGAAGGCGACGTGGTGGCCCTGGACGGCGACGACGGCGAGCCGCTGTGGCGCACCGAAGTGAGCAGTGAAGTGCTGGCCGCGCCCACCAGCAACGGCAGCCTGGTGGTGGCTCAGACCATCGACGGCCACGTGCTGGGCCTGGACGGCAGCAGCGGCGAGCAAATCTGGGACTACGAAACCACGGTGCCCAACCTGACCCTGCTCGGCGGCGCCCAGCCGGTGATCGTCAACGGCCGGGTCTACGCCGGCTTCGCCAGCGGCAAGGTGGCCGCCATCGAAGCGGACACCGGCGCCCCGCTGTGGGAGCGCCGCGTGGCGGAGCCCTCCGGCCGCTCCGAGCTGGACCGCCTGGTGGACGTGAACGCCAACATGCTGGTGGAAAACGGCGGCGTCTTCACCGCCACCTTCCAGGGCCAGCTGTCGGTGCTCGACTGGGAGAACGGCCGCCCCTACTGGAGCAAGGACCTGTCCAGCCACCAGACCATCAGCTCCTACCTGGGCACCCTGTTCGTGGCCGACGACGAAGGCCTGGTGCGCGCCGCCGAGCAGCGCAGCGGCAGCTTCCTGTGGCAGCAGGACAAGCTCTACGGCCGCCGCCTCACCGGTACCGCCGTCCAGGACGGCCTGGTGGTGGTTGGCGACTTCGAAGGCTACCTGCACTGGATGGACGCCGACACCGGCAAGCTGGTGGCCCGCTACCGCCACGACCGCGACGGCTTCTCGTCCACGCCGGTGGTGGTCGACGACGTGCTCTACGCGCTCAGCGCCGACGGCAAGCTCGCCGCCTACCGCATCGAGGCGGACGACTAGGCGCAAGCCCCGAGCTACAAGCCCCGCGCATCGCCGGGCTTGTAGCTTGCCATTTGTAGCTAGAAACCCCGCACGCCTGTATCCTGCCCCCTAAATCACCACAGCCACTCCGACCGAGCCCCAATGAAACCCGTGATCGCCCTGGTGGGCCGCCCCAATGTGGGCAAATCCACGCTGTTCAACCGCCTTACCCGCACCCGTGACGCCATCGTGGCGGACTTCCCCGGCCTCACCCGGGACCGCCAGTACGGCGACGGCCGCCTGGGCGACCGCCCCTACACGGTGGTCGACACCGGCGGCATCGGCGAAAGCGAAGAGGGCATCGACCGGCCGATGACCGACCAGGCCCTGCAGGCGGTGGGCGAAGCGGACGTGGTGCTGTTCCTGGTGGACGGCCGCGCCGGCCTCACCGCCGCCGACGAGCAGGTGGCCTCGGAGCTGCGCAAGCTGCCCAAGCCGGTCTACCTGGCGGTCAACAAAACCGACGGCCTGGACCCGGACACCGCCCTCGCGGACTTCTACGGCCTGGGCCTCACCGAGCTGTTCCCGATCGCCGCCGCCCACGGGCGTGGCGTGCGCGGCATGATCACCGAGGTGCTCAAAGAGTTTCCCGAAGCGGACGAGGACGACGGCGAGCCCGCCGATCCGGACACCGTGCGCGTGGCGGTGCTGGGGCGCCCCAATGTGGGCAAATCCACCCTGATCAACCGCATCCTCGGCGAGGAGCGGGTGGTGGTGTTCGACCAGGCCGGTACCACCCGCGACACCATCGAGGTGCCGTTCGTGCGCCAGGACCGCAACGGCGACGGCGAGCGCAACTACGTGCTGATCGACACCGCCGGCATCCGCCGCCGCGGCAAGGTCCACGAGACCATCGAAAAATTCTCCGTGATCAAGGCGCTGCAGGCGGTGGACGCCGCCCAGGTGGTGATGGTGGTGATCGATGCCCGCGACGGCATCACCGACCAGGACCTGCACCTGCTCGGCTATGTGCTGGAAACCGGCCGCGCCCTGGTGATCGCGGTGAACAAATGGGACGGCCTGGAGGCCGACCACCGCCAGTGGGTCAAGCGCGAGCTGGAACGGCGCTTGCATTTCGCCCCCTGGGTGAAGGTGCACTTTATTTCCGCGCTGCACGGCACCGGCGTCGGCGACCTGTTCGGCTTTATCGAGCGCGCCTGGGATTCCGCCTTCATCAAGCTGGGCAGCAACGCGCTCACCCGCATGCTGCAGGACATCACCCACTCGCACCCGCCGCCGCGCGCCGGGCGCTTCCGGGCCAAGCTGCGCTACGCGCATCTGGGCGGCTCCAACCCGCCCACGGTGGTGATCCACGGCAACCGTACCGAGTCGTTACCGAACAGCTACCAGCGCTACCTGGAGAACCGCTTCCGGGAGCTGCTAAAGATTGAAGGCTCGCCGATCCGGCTGGAGCTGAAGTCCGGCGACAACCCCTACGAGGGCCGCAAGACCCAGCTCACCGAACGGCAAATCAAACGCAAACGCCGCATGATGAAGCACGTTAAGAAATAAACCGCGGGGTCGCGGGGTTTGTAGGAGCGGGCCCAGCCCGCGAAAGGCAAGCAAAGCTTGCCGGCAGGATCCCAGAGACCTGATTTAATCTCACTGAATCAGGCCTCTGGGATCCTGCCGGGTGGCCGGCGCCACCCTTTCGCGGGCAAGGCCCGCTCCCACAAGAACGACATCATTTGGGGGATGGAAGTGCGGGGGCACAAGACCTTACTACTGGCGTTTCTGCCATGGCTGGCGCTGTCCGCCCGGGCGGACGCGCCATTCGACTCCGATAGCGAGGTGCCGAGGGTACTCACCCCGGCGCGCCTGGATCAGCCCATTTCCGAAGTGCCCGCCAGCGTCACCGTCATCGACCGGGAACTGATCCGCGCCAGCGGCGCCCGGGAGCTGCACGAGGTGTTGCGTCTGGTGCCGGGCATGGCGGTGGCCAAGGCCGACGGCAACGTGCCCACCGTTTCCTACCACGGCACCCAGGCCCGCGACACCCGCCGCATGCTGGTGCTGATCGACGGGCGCAGCGTTTACCAGCCCGGCTTCGCCCGGGTCAGCTGGAACGATCTGGCGGTCAGCCTGGAAGACGTGGAACGCATCGAAGTCACCCGTGGCCCGGCCTCCGCCGCCTACGGCGCCAACGCTTTCACCGGGGTGATCAACATCATCACCCGCGACCCCCGCGACAGTGTCGGCCAGCGGGTCAGCGTGCGTGCCGGCAACAACGGCATCCGCGACGCGCGCCTGGGCGCCAGCCACCAGTTCGAAAACGGCGCCTTCCGCGTCAGCGTCAGCAGCCAGCGCGACGACGGCTACGACGCCGGCATCACACCGCTGGAAAACGGCGACGCCAAGCGCGTCGACAAGCTCAACAGCCGCACCGTGTTCGAGCTGTCCCCCCGCGACACCCTCACCGTGCACGCCGGCGGCAGCCGCTCGCGGCTGGACCGGCCGCCGGAATCCGGCCTTCAGGAACTGGCCGACTACTACGACGACACCCACCAGGTGGGCGAGCGCGCCTTCTTCGGCCTCGACTGGCAGCGCCAGTTTTCCCCGCGCCACCAGCTCAAGGTGAGCGCCTACGGCCAGTACACCAACGAAGACAACAACCTGGACCTGTGCTTCCGCGACCCGCTCACCGGCGCCCAGGGGCCCGGCGGCGGGCTGTTTTTCTCCCAGGAGTTGCGCGACCTGTACCTGGCCAACAACAGCGACATCGGCCAGACCCTGGCCGCCGCCGGCGCCGACCCGGGCATCCAGAACCGCTACGCCACCCTGCAGGCCAGCGGCGCCCAGGCGTTCTGCGGGCGCGCCTGGCTGGACACCCAGGAAACCCGCTACGACCTGGAAATCCAGGACACCCTGCAGGTCACCGACTGGGCGCGGCTGGTGGCCGGCGCCAACCTGCGCCACGACCGGGGCGAATCCCAGGCGTTTCTGTCCGGCACCGGCGAGAACGTCAGCCGGCGCCTGTTCGCCAACCTGGCGGTGAAGCCGGTGGCGCCGGTGACCATCAGCCTGGGCGGCTTCTGGGAGTACGACGACATCAATGGCGAGCACTTCAGCCCGCGCGCCGGCATCAACTGGCAGGTGGTGCGCGGCCACACCCTGCGCGCCTCCTACGCCCGCGCGCTGCGCACCCCGGACATCTACGAAGACCAGGCGCGCATCAACCTGCCGATCACCGACCTGAACGCGCCCTTCGCCGGCAACGAGCAAGCGCTGCTGGGCTGGAACCCGGCCTCCTTCTTCGTCACCCAGCAGAGCCCCGGCATGCTCAAGCCGGAGCGCATCCGCTCCCGCGAGCTGGGCTACTACGGGCGCTTCTTCGCCGGTGCCCTGGGCGGCTTCGAGCTGGACATCCGCTACTTCCGCGAAGAGCTCTGGGATCTGGTCAGCGGCGCCCTCAACCCGTTCGATTTCGACCCGGCCAACGACGGCGAGGTGAAGCACCGCGGCACCGAGGCGCAGCTGAGCTGGCGGCCCAACGGCCAGCACCTGCTGCGCGTCACCGGCGCCCACGTACACACCGACACCGACAACGGCACCGAGCAGCGCTTCGCCGCCCGCGACAGCGCCAGCGCCCTGTGGCACTGGCGCCTCGGTGGCGGCTGGTCCTGGTCCACCGCCTACTACCTGGCCCGCGATTACAACGACTACCCCTTCGAGCGGCTGGATGCGCAGCTCGGTTTCCGGCACCGTCTGCATCAGACAGAAGTGGAATGGCGTTTCGTGGTCCAACACCCGCTCAATAAAGAACCGGTGGTTTTTGTCGAAAACCAGTACCAGGACGACCAGCGCTATTGGATCGGCGCCACGGTCACTTTCTAGGGATCAGAAGCGGGGGATCGCAGCCCATGCGGCACGATAACAGCAACACAGACGGCGCCCGGAGGCGCGGCGGCTAGGATGCGTCACGCCTGGGGGATAGGTTTACTGCTGTTGAGCCTGGTGGCCGGAACCGCCGCCGCGGGCGCCCCTGCGTTCGGCGCCTACGCGACGGACCGCGGCGAGCAGGGCGCCCCCGTGCGACTGGCGGTGCGCGCGCCTTCCCCGGAAGCCGCCGCCGCCTTCGCCGGCGCCCTGCGCGCCCTGGCCGGCGATACCCTGAGTCTGGTGGAAGAGGACGCCGATCTGGTGCTGGCCCTGGGCGAGCAGGCGTTCCGCGACGCCCTGGCCGCCGACGGGCCGCCCGTGCTGGGCCTGGCGGTGCCACGCCGGGCCGCCGACCAATTGATCACCGACCACTGCCGCTGCAGCGCCATCTGGCAGGGCGTGCCGCTGGACACCCAGCTGGCCTTGTTGCGCGCGCTGCTGCCGGAGGCGCGCCGCATCGGCATCCTGCGCGCCCCGCACAGCGTCTGGCGCACCCTGCCGCCGGCGCCGCCGGGCCTGAGCCTGGAGGCGGTCACGGTCCCCGAGCCGGACCAGCTCGGCGTGTTGCTGCGCCGCCACCTGCCGGAATGGGATGCGCTGCTGCTGCCCGAGGACGGCGCCCTGTTCGACGGCGGCGCCGCCCGGCTGGTGCTGCTCACCAGCTACCGCCAGCGGGTGCCGGTGGTGGGGCCGGACGGCGCCTACGTGCGCGCCGGCAGCGTCGCCAGCGCCCGCGTGCGGCTCACGGATCTGGCCGCCGCCGCGCGGGACGCCGTGGATGTCCACCAGCGGCTCGGCCACTGGCCCGCGCCGGGCTTCGCCGGTCATTATTCCCTGGCCGTGAACGAGCACGTGGCCGGCGCCTACGACCTGGGCCCGGTGGATCGGGCGCCCCTGGAACGGATTTTGGAGGCTACGCCATGACACGTCGCGGCGGCATTCGCCGGCAACTGCAATGGCTGGGGGTGATCCCGGCGCTGATCATGCTGATCCTGGTGTTGGTATCGCTCACCTGGCAGCGTTTTCAGGACGCCGACAACGAAGTGCGCCAGCTGGGCGGCTTCCTCGCCCAGCAACTGGCCGGCAGCGCCGAATACGGCGTGCTCAGCGGTAATCTGTCCGACCTGCGCCGCCAGGCCAACATGGTGCTGGCGCGGCCGGATGTGCAGTACGTGCAGTTCCGCGACCAGGACGGCGAGCCGCTGCTGCGCGCCGGCCTGGAGGCCGACCGGGTGGTGGGCGAGGACGTGCTGGAATTCCACGCCGGCATCTACCGCCAGCCGGTGGCCCTGGACCCGGCCTTCGGCGAAGGCCGCTCGGCGCGGCCGGACCGCATCGGCGAGGTGGTGCTGGGCGTGTCCCGGGGGCGCATCCTCGCCCGCCAGAAGGAGATCATCGGCACCAGCCTGCTGCCGGCGTTGCTGGCCATGGTGGTGGGGCTGTTCAGCGCCGGTTACCTGGCGCGGCAGATCGCCGACCCGATCAGCTACCTGTCCGGGCTGGTGCGGGTGATCCGCGGCGGCGACTACCACGTGCGCGGGGTGCGCCCGCTCAGCGGCGAGCTGGGCCACCTGCAGATCGACATCAACGAACTGGCCGCCAGCCTGGATCAGGCCCGCCGCGATCAGCAGGTCGCCATGACCGAACTGCGCGAGGCGCACCACCGCGCCGAACACGCCAGCCAGGCCAAGAGCGACTTCCTGGCGATGATGAGCCACGAGCTGCGCACCCCCATGAACGGCGTGCTCGGCATGCTGCAGCTGCTGGAAACCACCCACCAGGACGACGAGCAGCGCGAATACACCGACGCCGCCCTGGAATCCACCGGCCACCTGCTGGCGGTGATCAACGACATTCTCGACTTTTCGCGCATCGAAGCCGGGCGCATGGAGATCGACCAGAGCTACTTCGCCCCGGAACCGCTGCTGCAGAACTGCGTGGGCACCTTCCGCTACCTGGCCCGGGAAAAGGGCCTGTACCTGGAAATGGAGGGCGCGGAGGCGCTGGCCGGCCTGGAGATCCGCTCCGACGCCACCCGGCTGCGCCAGATCCTCAGCAACCTGATCTCCAACGCGGTGAAATTCACCGAGGCCGGCGGCATCCGCGTGCGGGTGGACGTGCGCCACGACGAGCGCCACATGCTCAACCTCACCATCGACGTGCGCGACACCGGCATCGGCATCGCCGAGCACAAGCTCGACCGGCTGTTCCAGGCGTTCTCGCAGCTGGATTCGTCCAGCGCCCGGCGCTTCGGCGGCACCGGCCTGGGGCTGGTGATCGCCCGGCGCCTGGCGCAGATTCTCGGCGGCGACCTGACCGTCACCAGCGACCCGGAGCAGGGCAGCTGCTTCTCCCTGGCGCTGCGCGTACGCAGCCGCGCCGTGGAGCAGCCGGCGGTGGCGGAGCCGAAAAAGGAGGTCACCCAACTGAGCGGCCGGGTGCTGCTGGTGGAGGACAACGACGTCAACCGGCTGGTGGCCTGCCGCATGCTCGAGCACCTGGGGCTGGAAGTGGCCACCGCCGGCGACGGCGCCACCGCCCTGGCGATGTGCGCCGAGCAGCACTTCGACTGCCTGCTGATGGACGTGCAGATGCCGGTGATGGACGGCCTGGAAGCCACCCGCGCCCTGCGCCGCCGCGAGCGGGAAGCCGGCCGCGACCCGGTGCCGATCATCGCGCTTACCGCCAACGCCATGTTTGAAGAACGCCAACGCTGCCTCGCCGCCGGCATGGACGCCCACCTCGCCAAACCCTTCCGCCGCCGCCGCCTCGCCCGCCTCCTCAGCCGCTATTTGTAAACCAAGCCGGGGCTGGGGAGGGCCTTATGGGGGCGGGCTGTGGGAGCGGGCCTCGCCCGCGAAAGGGTGGCTTTTAGCCACCCGGCGGGATGCCAGAGACGCTGTTGGTGCTGCCGTTAGAACGGTCTCTGGAATCCTGCCGGCCGGCTTTGCCGGCCTTTCGCGGGCAGGGCCCGCTCGCACAAGGATCGCTCCCCAAAGGCCGGTTTTTATTCCTCTGGCTTAACCCGAGTCACAGTCGCCTCAAACGACCCCTTGGCGAGCCGGGTTTCCACGGTCTGCCCCTCTTTCAGCGCGTCCACCGACCGCAGCGGCTGCCCCTCAACCAGCGTCAACGAATAGCCCCGATCCAGGGTCGCCAACGGGCTGGCGGTGTGCAGCCGCCGGGCCGCGCCGTCCAGGCGCTGCGCCAGATGCCGCTGCTGATGCCGCAACGGCACCGGCAGCCGCCGCTGCAGCTCGTGCAACCGCTGCGCCTGACGCGCCACCTGCGACGCCGGCGACTGCTGGCGCAAACGCACGTCCAGTGGCTGCCAGCGCCCGCGCAGCAGCGCCAGGTTGTGTTTGAGGGTGCGCGCCATGCGCGCCTGCAGCTCGTCCACCTGCTGGCGGGTCTGCTCCAGCTGCCGGTTGGGGTGGCGGGCGTGCAGCCGCCGGGCCAGGCCCTCCAGCCGCTGGCGCTGGCCGCGCAGGTTCTGGACCATCAAATGCCGCTGGCGGCGGCCCAGCACCCCCAGGCGGGCGAGCAGGGCGTCGCCGTCCGGGCTGATCAGCTCCGCCGCCGCCGAGGGCGTGGGCGCGCGCACGTCGGCGGCGAAATCGCACAGCGACACGTCCACCTCGTGGCCCACCGCGCTGACCACCGGAATCGGACTGTCCGCCACCGCGCGCACCAGCGCCTCGTCGTTGAACGCCCACAAATCTTCCAGGCTGCCGCCGCCGCGCCCCAGCACCAGCACGTCGCACTCGTTGCGCTGGATCGCCAGGGCCAGCGCCCGGCGGATCTGCGCCGGCGCTTCGGCGCCCTGCACCGGGGTGGGGTAGATCAGCACCGGAATCGACGGCGCCCGGCGCTTGAGCACCTGCAGCACATCGCGGATCGCCGCGCCGCTGGGGCTGGTGATCACCCCGATGCGCCTGGGCCACGCCGGTAGTGGGCGCTTACGTTCCTGGGCGAACAGCCCCTCGGATTCCAGCTTCGCCTTGAGCGCCTCGAACTGGGCGCGCAACGCGCCTTCACCCGCTTCCTCCATGTGCTCGACGATGATCTGGAAACCGCCCCGCGGCACGAACACTGTCACCCGGGCGCGCACCAGAATCTGCTGGCCGTCGCGGGGCTGGAAGCGCAGCAGGCTGTTACGGTTCCGAAACATGGCCGCGTTAACCTGGGCGCGGTCGTCCTTGAGGCTGAAATAGATATGCCCGGAGCGCGGCCGCGCCAGGTTGGAGATCTCGCCCTGCAGCCAGATCAGCGGGAAGCTGCCCTCCAGCAGGCCCTGGGCCTCCAGGTTCAGGCGGCTGACGGAATACGGTTCGGTGCGCGAAGAAGTCATGCCGCGCAATTTACGGCGCCAGGGCGCCAGCAGCAAGCGCCTCTGGAATCCTGCCGGCCGGCTTTGCCGGCCTTTCGCGGGCGGGGCCCGCTCCCACAGGGAGGTTTTAGCCGGTGACCCGATTGCTGCTGAGGGCGGTATTGTTCTATAATGTTCGGCTTAATTTAACGGAGCCCCTGGTTCGCCCTTGCGCCGGCTCCTACCTGCCCGACCCGGCTTCCCGGCCGGCGACAGCCCGGCGCCCCGGGGTCCAGACTCCCCTCAGTTTCTCTGTGTGCCAAGGGGTGCAACATGCTCAGAATCGCCCAAGAAGCACTGACGTTCGACGACGTTCTGCTCCTGCCCGCCCACTCCGATGTGCTGCCCAATGAGGTATCGCTGAAGACGCGCCTGACGCGCAACATCGAGCTGAACGTCCCGCTGCTGTCCTCCGCCATGGACACCGTCACCGAACACCGTCTGGCGATCACCATGGCCCAGGAAGGCGGCATAGGCATCCTGCACAAAAGCATGCCGGTGGACGATCAGGCCCGCCAGGTGCGCGCCGTCAAGAAATACGAGTCCGGCGTGGTCAAGGACCCGATCACCATCAGCCCCAACGCCACCGTGCGCGAGCTGATCAACCTCACCGACGCCCACAACATCTCCGGCGTGCCGGTGGTGGAAGGCCAGCAGGTGGTGGGCATCGTCACCAGCCGTGACACCCGCTTCATTACCGACTACGACCAGTCCGTGGCCGACATCATGACCGGCCGCGACCGCCTGGTAACGGTGCAAGAGGGCGCCAGCGCCGACGAAGTGCAGACCCTGCTGCACAAGCACCGCATCGAAAAGATCCTGGTGGTCAACGACGCCGGCGAGCTGCGCGGCATGATCACCGTCAAGGACATCGAAAAAGCCACCCGCTACCCCAACGCCTGTAAAGACAGCCAGGGCCGCCTGCGCGTCGGCGCGGCCGTGGGCACCGGCGGCGGCACCGAAGAGCGCGTCGCCGCGCTGGTGGAAGCGGGCGTGGACGTGATCGTGGTGGACACCGCCCACGGCCACAGCCAGGGCGTGCTCAACCGCGTCGCCTGGATCAAGAAGCACTTCCCGGACGTGGACGTGATCGGCGGCAACATCGCCACCGCCGAAGCCGCCATCGCGCTGATGGAAGCCGGCGCCGACGGCGTCAAAGTGGGCATCGGCCCGGGCTCCATCTGCACCACCCGCATCGTCGCCGGCATCGGCGTGCCGCAGATCACCGCCGTCTCCGAAGTGGCCGCCGCCCTCAAGGGCACCGACGTGCCGCTGATCTCCGACGGTGGCATCCGCTTCTCCGGCGACATCGCCAAGGCCGTCGCCGCCGGCGCCCACGCCATTATGATCGGCTCGCTGCTGGCCGGCACCGAAGAAGCCCCCGGCGAAGTGGAACTGTTCCAGGGCGGCTACTACAAAGCCTACCGCGGCATGGGCTCGCTGGGCGCCATGTCCGGCAAAACCGGCTCGTCCGACCGCTACTTCCAGGACGCCGCCGCCGGCATCGAAAAACTGGTGCCCGAAGGCATCGAAGGCCGGGTGCCCTACAAAGGCCCGATGAGCGCCATCGTCCACCAACTGATGGGCGGCCTGCGCGCCTCCATGGGCTACACCGGCTGCGCCAACATCGAAGAAATGCGCACCAAGCCCTACTTCGTGAAAGTCACCAACGCCGGCATGAAAGAAAGCCATGTGCACGACGTGACCATCACCAAGGAAGCGCCGAACTATCCCGTCGGGTAAGGCCTGGGTGGTGAGGCGGCTCCCTGGTGGGAGCGGGCCTCGCCCGCGAAAGGGCGGCGAAGCCGCCCGGCAGATATGCGAATCATCTTGGCCGGCTTGACGCCGGCCAAACTATTTTGCAGATCGCATGTGACAGCAATGCCGCTTCCTAGGTGCAATCACAGTCACTAAAAGCGGCTCAACTAAACAATGACCTTTTAAGCGCCGGGCGCCGCCTGGTGTGAAGCGGACAAAGCCATGCAAGACATCCACGCCCAACGCATCCTGATCCTCGACTTCGGCTCCCAGTACACCCAGCTGATCGCCCGCCGCGTGCGCGAAATCGGCGTCTACTGCGAAATCCGCGCCTTCGACGCCACCGCCGAAGACATCGCCGAGTTCGACCCCAAGGGCATCATCCTCTCCGGCGGCCCGGAATCCGTCACCGCCGCCGAGACCCCGCGGGCCCCGCAGGCGGCGTTCGAGCAGGGCGTGCCGGTGCTGGGCATCTGCTACGGCATGCAAACCATGGCCGAGCAACTGGGCGGCTCCGTGATCAGCAGCGACAAGCACGAATTCGGCTACGCCCGCGTCACCAAGGGTGAAGGCAACCGCCTGCTCGACGGCATCGTCGACCACGAAGAGGGCGGCCAGGAATTCCTCGACGTTTGGATGAGCCACGGCGACCGCGTCGGCAGCATCCCCGAAGGCTTCGTCGTTTCCGCCACCACCGACAGCTGCCCCATCGCCGCCATGGCCAACGACGAAAAGCGCTTCTACGGCATCCAGTTCCACCCGGAAGTCACCCACACCCTGCAAGGCGGGCGCATCCTTGAACGCTTCATCCGCGAGCTGTGCGACTGCGACGCCCTCTGGACCCCGGCCAAGATCATCGACGACGCCGTCGCCGCCATCAAAGAGCAAGTGGGCGACGACGAAGTCATCCTCGGCCTCTCCGGCGGCGTCGACTCCTCCGTGGTCGCCGCCCTGCTGCACAAAGCCATCGGCGACCAGCTCACCTGCGTGTTCGTCGACAACGGCCTGCTGCGCCACGGCGAAGGCGACCAGGTGATGGAAATGTTCGCCGACCACATGGGCGTGCGCGTCATCCGCGTCGACGCCGAAGACCACTTCCTCTCCCGCCTGGCCGGCGAAGCCGACCCGGAGAAGAAGCGCAAAATCATCGGTAACACCTTCATCGACATCTTCGACGCCGAAGCCGCCAAACTCAAAAACGCCCACTGGCTCGCCCAAGGCACCATCTACCCGGACGTGATCGAATCCGCCGCCTCCAAAACCGGCGGCGCCCACGTGATCAAATCCCACCACAACGTCGGCGGCCTCCCCGAGCACATGAAACTCAAGCTCGTCGAGCCCCTGCGTGAACTGTTCAAGGATGAAGTCCGCAAAATCGGCCTCGAGCTCGGCCTGCCCTACGACATGGTCTACCGCCACCCCTTCCCCGGCCCCGGCCTGGGCGTGCGCATCCTCGGCGAAGTAAAGAAAGAATACGCCGACACCCTGCGCCTGGCGGACCACATCTTCATCCAGGAACTGCACGCCGCCGGCCTCTACCACAAAACCAGCCAGGCCTTCGCCGTCTTCCTGCCGGTCAAATCCGTCGGCGTCGTCGGCGACGCCCGCCGCTACGAATACGTGGTGGCCCTGCGCGCCGTGGAGACCATCGACTTCATGACCGCCCGCTGGGCGCATTTGCCGTATGACTTCCTGGAGAAGGTCTCCAGCCGGATCATTAACGAGATTCCGGGGATCAGCCGGGTGACGTATGACATCTCGTCGAAGCCGCCGGCTACGATTGAGTGGGAGTAAGTAAGAGCTTCTGAGAGATCGGTACTTTAGGTTTGATTTTAGCTCAAAATAATGGTACTTATAAGTACCATTAAAGAAAAGGTCTATACAGTGAAAGAGCAATTTACAGTTCTTGACCTATTCTCGGGGGCGGGGGGAATGAGTTATGGATTTCATGCTTCCCCCAAATTCCGAGTAATTGGCGCGGCTGATGCCCAAAACGGTAAACCGAGTAGCGGTAAAGGTCGCTTGGAATGTAATAAAACCTATAAAGCCAATATTGGTATTGAGCCTTTAGAAGCAGATCTTTCGGAGGTGTCTCCTTATGAGATTGAAAATTATCTAATCGATACATCGGGTGTTGCCAACGTCGATGTTTTGATCTCTTGCGCTCCGTGTACAGGGTTTTCTCGTACCGTTAGAAAAAACTTGGTCGAGGATGACGCTCGCAACTCATTAGTTTCAAGAAGCGCAGACTTTGTTGCTCATTTTAGACCAAAGATATTTGTTATGGAAAACGTCGGCGAATTGCTTCGCGGAAAGTTTTCTCATCACTTTGAGTCTCTTACAAAAAAGCTGGAGAAATTAGGGTATTCCGTTTCTGCAGAAGTCCATACGTTGAGTGACTTTGGACTTCCTCAGACCCGGATTAGATCTCTCGTCATTGCGTGTAGGAACGAATTCACTTTAAGGACAATGTCTAACCTCTGGGCAGGTCGCGCCATAGCTAAAGACGCAATTACAGTTCGGCGTGCGATTGCTCACCTTCCGAGATTGGCTGCAGGAGCAATAGATCCCAGCGATCCTTGCCATATATCCCCAAATTTCTCTGAAAAGGGATTGGAGCGGCTATCCATGATTCCGCCAGACGGAGGATCATGGTTCGATCTTTTGGAGGTTTCAGGTGGGCTTGGTTATTTAATTCCTTCTATGCTCAAGTATGTGGAACAAGGCCGTGTGGGACCTCATCCTGACGTTTACGGGCGTCTTGCATGGGACCGGCCGGCTGTGACTATAAAAAGAGAATGTTCTCACACAGGAAATGGGCGTTACGCACACCCGGAACAGAACCGTCTGTGCACGGTGAGGGAACTTGGGATTCTGCAAGGCTTTCCAAATGACTACAGGTTTGAGGCTAGCTCTTTATCTAATATGTATAGACACGTCGGCGATGCTGTTCCACCATTAGTATCATTCCAGATTGCGGCCGTCGCCAAGTGGATACTTACCGGTAGGAAGCCTAGTCTTAAAGAGATTATTTTGCCGAAAACCCACCTATCCGTAGCCGATATTTCCTAGCAAGAAGGATTTAGCTTGCTTAAAGTTCGGACTGAGTTAGGTCTTTTAAAGGGATAATCCACTCTCCATGGAAAACGCAGCAGTCTTCAAGTAGATGCTCAATCGTTACTTTTTCCACGCTGCCGTCAATCCTTATTCTAAAAAGCTTCTTGTTGTTCTCATATACATCAGCTCGACTGCTTCCGTTTTTCGTGATTGGTGTAAAGTCGTCAGATGACAATTTTTCGACCAAAAGGAGTACCTTTTTAGGGACTTCTAAGAGCCGATATTGGTAACTATTTTCATGGTACTTTATAGCGCGTAAAACAATTATGCGTTCATACTTCTCTAAGTGAGGTACAACTCTCTTATGAAGACCTTCGACTATATCAACGGTTGAAGAGCACTCTCTGATCCAGCGGGCCTCCATAAGCTTCGATATTTTGATTCTGTTAGCCAATATGGATCTGGATGCTTCTGTCTTTAAAGAAAAGGGGATACCGTTAACAATGACGTCAGCGCCGGCATGAACTGAATTCTCTTGGATGTCGGCTACTTTCAAGTCTTTTCTAGATGATAACGCAAAAGTGTATTCAAACGTCTTTTTCTTTAGTGCATCGTTGTTGAGCGAGTGGTAGAGCTTCAAACGTGTTTCGAACTCACTGCAGAAGCGTTCAGAGCAAATGTCCGAATGAGGGCTAATCTTCGAGTAGACATTTTGTGCTAAAGATTGTGCGATCTCCTTTACTAAATGAGCTTGTTCACGATTAAGGCCGGTAAAGGCTTCTTTTAAAATATCGTATAGCTTTTCTTCGTTCATGAAGACCCTAAAAGATTTTCTGCCCTATTTAGTATCGCTGACATCTCTATAGACAACCCTTTTCCGATCCGCTCAAGGTTGTCTATTGCCAAGTTGCGTTCACCTCTTTCTATGCCGCCTATGTAGGTGCGATGCAGCCCCGTAAGCTCCGATAGGGCCTCTTGGCTCAAGCCGCGCTCCTTTCGAAGAGCTCTTATAGTTTGCCCGAGGGCTACTCGGAATTGTGTTTTCATTTTGCTATTATCATAAATTGATACTTATAGGACGACATACTATAAGTATCAATTTGGACCCATCCCCGAGGACAGAAGACTGTATGGTTGATGTGTTGAGTGCCAATCAAAGACGTAGATGTATGTCTCGCGTTGCGAGTTCCAACACTAATATTGAGCTTCAGGCTAGAAGAATGCTTCACCGAGATGGGTTTCGTTTTCGGGTTAACCGTCGAGACCTTCCAGGAAAGCCTGATATCGTTCTGCCCAAGTACAAGCATGTCGTTTTTGTTCATGGTTGCTTTTGGCATGGACATGACTGCAAAAGCGGTAAATTACCGACAACCAACACGGAGTTTTGGGAAGCAAAGATTTTGTCTAATAAAAAAAGGGACCATAGGGTGATAGGGGAGCTAGAGGCGGCGGGGTGGACGGTTAGCATCGTATGGGGTTGTGGCGTTGCGGAGGGTATATCTTCTGTAGAAGCGTTTCTGCGAGAAAAGTTATAAAAAGATGTAAGCTTTGAGGCTACTCAATAGTAGCAGCTCTATGCGATCTCTTTCGTTAAAGTAAGTCGCCTGCTCGCTCACCAGCCGGGTGACATTCAGATCGGAAAAGTCGTCTTCCCGATTGAGACCGCCAAACCGGGTATTCTCCTGGTCGGTTTGCTCGCCTCAGTAGGCAGGCCGGCGTCGCGGCAGAACTGCGGCAGTTGCCCTCGCCGATGGTCTCCCTCAATAGGCTGAAAAGCCGCGTGACCGGTGCGCTCGGTTTGTCTCGAGGGGGGGGGCGGAAACCACCGCCTCAATGTCTTGTAGCTCCTTTCCAGGTATGGGCTTAGCCATGATCGCATATGTTGCGCATTGGGGTTTATGCGCAATTTAAGCACGCCTATGCGCAGCTATCAATGTTATGCGCAGTTAATGTTGCGCATAGGCGATTGGCGAAAGGCCGCGAGTCCGCCGCAAGTGACGACGAACTCAAAGGCTTCTTGATGGCAACCACCACCGTTGGGATGAAGACTAAAGGCATATCTATGCAGTCCGGCATGCTGACCGTCGGCGCCCGCATCAACTCCTGGTGTGCGATGCGCTTGCGCCAATGGACCGCCCTCGTCCTCTGTGAACGCTTCACCCAGAGTTGCCGCCTCAAAGGCAGCCGGCAGGCAAGCGTCGGTAGCCTTTTGGAATGAGAGCCGGTCACGGTATCAGAAGGAGGCCTGCCCGTTTGAGTTTGTAAGTGGCTGACTTTTCTGGTTTTATTTTTGCACTAGGGCAATTCAAGGAAAGTGATATGATGCAGGCGCGTTCATTGGATATTTGCGCCTCGTCCTAATACCTGTTAGCGGTCAGCCTGAGCCTAGTTTTTAAGGAAGTCACATGAGAAAGCCGAGAATATTTATAGCCTCAGCGTTAGAAAGCCTCGATGTGGCTGATGCGTTCAACGTCAACCTTGATCATCAGGCTGAGGTCACCGTCTGGAAGCATGGGTTTAATCTCTCTCAAAATACGATTGATTCTCTGGTAAAAATGGCGGAGTCAGTGGATTTCGCCATTTTTATTTTTACTCCAGATGACATTGTAGAAATCCGAGACCAACAAAAACACATTGTCAGAGATAACGTAGTTTTTGAGCTTGGTCTGTTTGTAGGGACTTTAGGTAAAGAACGATGCTTTATCGTTAAGCCGCGAGACACTGACCTACATTTTCCGACAGATCTATTGGGCCTTACGCCCGCAGATTACAATGGCGGGAGATCAGACGGAAACTTAGAGGCAGCTGTAAATCACCCATGTGTACTGATTAAGAAGGAAGTAGCAAATTTAGGCTTGCTTTCGCAGGATCTAAATGTTCAGACAAAGCCTCGCCGAAAAGCGGGATACAATTACAAACTTGGTGACGTTGAACATCGTTTACTTGCGAAGGTGCTTGAAAGCTACGCAAGTTCTCCAGATGGTGTATCTGTATGGAGCGCGTTCAATGATCTAAAGAGAGTTGAGCAAGGAATACTGAGCTTGGCGGCGATTAAACTAGAGCGGGTGGGGTTCTTAGATAAGAGTATTGCTATAGACCACGAGTATAATGACTCTGAGTATTACGCATTTTCAATAACGGCTGACGGGATAGATTACCTGTTGGAGAATGAAGATTTGCTTCACAAAGCAAACGAGAAAATGGATGCAAAGGTTTCAGATGCGTTCGACGAAGATATTCCGTTCTAAGCTATACGCTAACAAGTGGCAGCAGCCGGAACGTTTTTCCGCTCCTGCGTCGCTCGAAAACGCCCGCTATGCCAAGCGTTATATGCCATAGGAGGAGTGGTGGAAACGACAAACATTGTTCGTAAACTATTTGACGGTGTTGTTCCTGAGAGAGCGTCAGAAATTGATTCTATCACGAATAAATATAGCCCCCAGTTTCGACTGGTCGGCGACCGAGAAGGGTTCAATTTAGATAATGGATTCTCCGCGATTCAGTACACCGGCAGATCAACACGTCAAATGTGGCTCTTTGGGTATGCGGGAAGGCAAGCGTTGCACTGTTATTCTTCGTTAATAGTTTCGCTGAAATCACGCGGCGACACTCTCGACATTAATGAAATCAATAAGATTCCAGATCAGGCGGCTGAAGACGATGCTTTCAAGACGATACTTGATTCCGTGAAGGAGCTAAACGCCGCATTTCACGAAGATGACTTTGAATGGCCTGTGGATGTACCGGAGCCCGAGAAAGGGAGGCCATCAGATGTGGAGCGCGCTGCAGTATATGATCTAACCTGCATGGCGACAGCATATGTGTTTTTGCATGAATTGAAACACGTTGTTTTTTATGTGGATGGAAATGCGCCCGGAGATTCGAAAGTCGAAGAATATCAATGCGATCAGTTTGCCAAGGAGATGATGATATCTAAAGTTGATCGGTACGCCGCCACCAGTGGGTATCCTGAGGAGAAGGTTAGGATGAAGCGTATGATGGGGATTGCTCTAGCATCCGCCTTTATCCTTTTCACAACAGGGAAAGGGCAGTTCGCTGGTTCAGATAGTCATCCACCTATTCACGGGCGTTGGTCGGCGACTGTGAAAGATGTCAATTTACCGGATGATGACTGGTTATGGTTATATTTTTCTTCACTCTCTCTTGCGTTGCTAAAATATTACTCAATAGCCGTCGAGCCGAAGGTCGTGAAGAACTTCAAGTCGCTATGCTTAGACCTAATTTCAGATCTTGAAAATGGCATATAATAAAGCAGCCAAACTCGCTCCCTTCGATCGCCGGACGCTCGCTGCTCGCGCCGTTTATGTCGCGCGTTAAATGTCAAGGTGACGAAACATGGACTTTCTGACAGTTGCGGCATTCGGAACTCTGGCTATCGCAGTGGAGGTTGTTGCGTGGTATTGGCTGAAAGAGCGTCTGTCTCGCTCGATAAAACACGAATACGACGTTGATATGGAAAAGCTCAGACATGATCTAGAGCTTGAACTCGACAAAAAGAAAAGGCTATGCGAGGGAAAGCTATCCAGTATAAAAAATATTTTCAGTACATTGATGAGAGCTCAGAGGCCGCGCGCAATGAGATATTCTTCGACCTTGGCGAAAAGAAGCTTGATATTATAATAAATCCGAGCGAGGAAAATACAATCGCGTACGTTCAATCAACTCTGATAAGCCAGAAGGATATTGGTGATCGATTTCTCAAATTTAAAACCGAGATTGATGGCTTGCGACTCGAAGCTGGTGACAATCTTTTGAGACTGCTCGATAGCTACACAGAAGCGTTGGAACAAGTGCAGAACGAGACCATTACGTTTATGGGATCCTTGAATCAGAACCCCGAACGGTTCGTGCGTGCAAATTCAGCTATCTCGAAGGAGATTACTGGGTTTATGCAGGCCTTGAGTTAGGCGTGGGTGATAAAGCTAAAGGGATCAAGGACGCGATTTTCTGGGAGATTCGAAGGGAGCTCGAGATTATTTAACCAGTGGCTGTTGGCGGACCTACGCTGCGCTCCGGCGCGCCGCGGAGCCAAGGGGTGGGCGATATGGATGTGATGGCTCTTACTGACATGATAAGTCTTCAAGAAAACTTGAGTGCGTTTGGTTATGTTTTGCTTAAGGGCTGGGAGCCAGAGCTCACAACGGAAGAAACCGCCGGCGCTCTCGGCATCTCCATCGACATCGCCACACGGTTGCCGAAGAGTGGTATTCCGAATGTTCAAACACTTACTCCCAAGAGTACGGATCTTGCACCTAAGAATCAGTATAGCGGCACATTTGGGCTTGGAGAGTTTCCTTTTCACTCAGACCTGGCGCACTGGTCGGTTCCGCCCCGTTATTTCATGCTTCGCTGCATCCAAGGATCGCCTACGGTGGCCACTCAACTCCTGCATATCGATAAAATAACCGAGGCGATTGATGTCAGCTTGCTGAGGAAGGCCGTGCTCCTTCCAAGAGCGCGTATGCCAAATGCACATTATTGTCTGTTGCCTCTCTCATTTCAGAGAGGTGAAGTCGCCGGGATCAGGTGGGATCCGCTATTTTTGAGGCCGTACAACGACGCGGCGGTGGCAGTTGGGCTCGCGCTAGATAACCAGCGTTGGGGAGAATTGCTGCGGTCCGTTGTTCTGGAAGAACCAGGTGATACATTAATTGTCGACAATTGGCGCATTCTGCATGGTCGGTCTGCTATCGATGCAAAGTCAACCGAACGGAAGTTAGAGCGCATCTATTTAGACGAGATTAAGGGGTATGATGATGAGTGCTACGGTCGCGAGTAATACATGGTCAGAGGACGCGTTGTTGGCGAAAGCGCAAGTCTACATGGGACAGATGGAAAATACTGTTGCGGATGACTGGCAGTTCGGCCTCTGGTCAGCGCTTTGTTTGGAGCTGCTTTCAAGGGCAGCGCTATCCCACATTTCGCCTGTGCTTCTCGCTGACCCTAAAAATTGGCGTAACCTGATGCATGCCCTTGGTAGCGCACCAACTGCGAAAAAATTCTCGCCCACATCCATACCAACTAAAGAGGTCCTTGCTCGGTTATCAGAGCTGTTGCCTGAATTTACTGATGAGCTTGCTGGGTTCTGCAATCAGCATGTCGAGCGAAGGAATGCTGAATTACATTCAGGCGAGGCTGTGTTCGCGGATATCGGTACTGCAGAGTGGCTGCCTAGATTCTATAAATCGGCAAAAACGCTGCTCGAATCAATGGGAAAAGACCTAGCTGATTTTACTTCAGATTCAAATAACGCAAACGAAATGATCGACTCTCTAGAGGACGCAGCAGCTAAGTCTGTTCAACAGGACATTAGCGCCCATTCAAAGGTTTGGTCTAACAAGGAGGATAAGGATAAGGAAACGGCGAGCACCCAAGCCGCTACTTGGGCAAGCCGACACAAAGGTCATCGCGTGGAGTGCCCCTCCTGCGGATCCCAAGCCCTACTTTACGGTACCGCGAGCGGGCCGGTGTCGACAAACGTTGGAGATGATGAGGTGGTGCAGAGGCAGACGATGCTGCCTTCTTCTTTCGAGTGTGTTGCCTGCGGTCTAAAGATAACAGGTTACTCAAAGTTGTCCGCATGCGGCTTGGGCAATGCTTTTTCAGAAAAAACGATTTATACCGCGGCCGAATTCTTCGACCTTTATACGGAAGACGATTTGGATGAAGCTAGGGCAGAGATGCCCGAATATGAGCCTGACTTCAACGAATACTAGGATGGTGTTCGTCCGCGTGAAGGTAAAAAAATGGCGGCGGCCTACAAGTCAGTCAATCGGACACTCCGCCACGACGTGGCTTCGCGCCCGTTACTTCAGCGTTACAAAGTGGGCAGGCTGGTCATGCCCCTTAGCCAGTTTGTCGTTTGAAGCTTTAACGATTCAGCAAAGCAGATTTGATTGCCTCCGCGCCTTTCCGATAACAGACCACTGCAAGCAGTTCGGAATCCACCCAAACGGCCCAGTAGCGGCTTCCACGATAGTGCCCAATCTCAATGTGCGGCTTGCGCTTTTTCATGATTCCCTCCATGAGCTTCAACGATACGTAAAGTCATCATAGAGCATGATCGCCGGGTGTGCTACTTATAGTGTGTAGATTTATAGTCATCCATAAGAAAAATTTGAAATATGACTACTCACATTAATGACGCACAGAAACAGCTGGGTTCCGTGATCCGCGAGCGTAGACGCGCTGCCGGTATTTCCCAGGAGGCCTTCGCCACTGAGGTCGGCATTCATCGCACCTACATTGGCGCGGTGGAGCGAGGTGAACGCAACGTTTCCCTGGCGAACATTCTGCGTATCGCCAGGGCGTTGAACGTCTCTGCTGCGCAATTGTTTGATGAGGCCGGCCTTTAGTTCGTACACAATTCGAATACTTCCTCTCCAGGCTCCCCGGTTCGCCACCCACCAGGAGACAACCATGATCATCTCCTCCACCCACGATTACCGCCTCGCCGCCAAGCGCCGCTTGCCGCCGTTCCTGTTCCACTACATCGACGGGGGCGCGTACGACGAGCACACCCTGGCGCGCAATGTGGCGGATCTGCGTGCTCTGGCGTTGCGGCAGCGGGTGTTGAAGGAGGTGGGGGAGGTGGATCTGTCGGCGCGGCTGTTCGGGGAGGCGGTGAGCCTGCCGGTGGCGTTGGCGCCGGTGGGGCTCACCGGGATGTACGCTCGGCGGGGCGAGGTGCAGGCGGCGCGGGCGGCGGCGTCGCGGGGCGTGCCGTTTACGTTGTCGTCGGTGTCGGTGTGCCCCATCGAGGAGGTGCAGCCGGCTCTGACGCGGCCGATGTGGTTTCAGTTGTATGTGCTGCGCGACCGCGGTTTCATGAAGAACGCGCTGGAGCGGGCCTGGGCGGCGGGGGTGCGGACCCTGGTGTTCACGGTGGATATGCCGGTGCCGGGGGCGCGCTATCGCGATCGGCATTCGGGGATGTCCGGGCCCTTCGCGGCCTGGCGGCGGATGCTGCAGGCGGTGACGCACCCGCGCTGGGCGTGGGACGTGGGCCTGCGCGGGCGGCCGCATGATCTGGGCAATGTGTCGGCCTATCTGGGCCATCGCATCCACCTGGAGGATTACATCGGCTGGCTGGGCGAGAACTTCGATCCGGCCATCGGCTGGCGGGATCTGGAATGGATTCGGGAGTTCTGGAAGGGCTCGATGGTGCTCAAGGGCATTCTCGACCCGGAGGACGCCCGCGAGGCGGCGCGCTTCGGCGCGGACGGCATCGTGGTCTCCAACCACGGCGGGCGCCAGCTCGACGGCGTGCTGTCCTCCGCCCGGGCCCTGCCGGCCATCGCCGACGCCGTGCAGGGCGACCTGACGATCCTGGCGGATTCCGGCGTCCGCTCCGGCCTGGACGTGGTGCGCCTGCTCGCCCTGGGCGCGGACGGCGTGCTGCTGGGCCGCCCCTTCGTCTACGCCCTCGCCGCCGCCGGCGAGCAGGGCGTGGCCCACCTGCTGGATCTGATCGCCAGCGAGATGAAGGTGGCGATGACGCTCACCGGGGCGCGGGCGGTTGGGGAGATTTCTAGGGAGAGCCTGGTGCGGGCCTGACGCCGGTAGCGAGCGGGTTTGGCACGCCTGCTTGACACAAACTAGAGAATAACTACATTGTAATGCATGAGCCATCTGGAATTTGAATGGGACCCGCGAAAGGAAGCGTCCAATCAGCGCAAGCACGGCGTCTCGTTTCAGGAAGCCAAAACGGCATTCACCGACGAGTTCGCCCGCGTGATTGGGGACCCGGACCATTCTAATGAGGAGGACCGGTTCATCCTTCTCGGCACGAGCATCCATTCGCGCCTGTTGGTGGTCTGCCATTGCGTCCGAGAGGCGGACACCATCCGCATCATCTCTGCCCGTAAGGCGAACAGGCGCGAGCGAACCACCTATGAGGAATACCGCCATGCGTGACGACTACGATTTTTCCAAGTCCACCAAGAATCCCTACGCCAAGAAGCTCAAGAAGCAGGTCACGATCCGCTTGGACGAAGACACTATCGACTACTTCAAGGATCTGGCGGAGAAGAAGGATCTGCCGTATCAGAGCCTGATCAACCTTTATCTGCGGGACTGCGCTCAGTCCCATAAGGATCTTAAGATCGAGTGGCAATAGGCCCAGCAGCGCGAGAGGTTGCTTAATAGAATGGATTCACAGCATGTTGCGGACGAGACGGTAAACGCGTTAATTGAGCTCGGGCGACAGCTTCGAGACCAGGTAAACTTGTTTAGGATACAGGTGCAGTTAAAAAGCTCCGACCTCGACGATCGCCTCGACTCTGCTCTTTTTGCGATGTCTCACTTGTTTTACTCAGGCGCTGTCGCTGAAAACCAGATCGAAAATGCCATAAGTTATCAAAAGCTACCGAAAGCCATCACCAAGCGTGACGCCTTTACCTACTATGATGAGATAGCAACGCTTCGCGCGTGGGAGGGTGCCTCGTTTGATTATACGCGAAATATAATTGGCTCCCTCGCTTTTCTTGTGGCTGCTCTTTTTTTCTTTGAGAGTTTTACTAAGCTTGTGATTAAGCGGCTTGGGAAAGAGCCTCCATACAATGCAGGTAAGCTGGTTGCCTGGCTTGACGATAACACAACTATTTCCTCTGAAAGCCTTGGTGCGATTCGCTTTCTTAATCATTATCGGAATGCATGGCATGCGCTTGGTGTGTATGAAGGAAAGAGCCCGGTGAGGTGGGGCACGCTCACGCTCACCCCCGGTGCGCATATTCCGACGCCCACCCGAATTCAAAGCATGGATCTGTTGGGGGAGCTTGTCGCGGTGGTGCTGGCGGTAAACCGCCTTAGACCCTGAGGGCATGTTTTGCCGGAATGAGGTTTATCGGGATGCTGGCTTGGCTGACTTGGACCATATGATAGATGATCTAGAGAACCTATTCCGCAATGCTTTCTCCCGGTATCTCGAGCGTCGCCGTGGCGCGCGCTTCCAGCCGTCTTATGCATACCTTTCTTATGACTTCTCTGCTATCGGTGGTGTTAAGTGGCACATGTGGGGCGGTGCTATGGTTCAGGACGAGGTGCGTGAATTAACTAATATTCTAAACCATTGGCATGAAGCTTTACATAAATGGCAGGCCTGGAACGACGTTATAGAGCACTATGGCGAAAGTGCCAAATGGGAACTGCGGGAAGAATTCCTTCTGGCACTCGCTCATCAATGTATGCTTAGGCCTAGCTCGGTCCGCGATACGATGGGTGCTGTCGCGACAAATGCCATGCACCAAGTTAGGTTAGCATCAGAATCTGGTTATAAAGACTATCTGGAAGGGGAGCCAAAAAGGTTTGATAAGCGCGTGAGGTACTTGTCTCGCCATAAGAAAGAGAGGCGCTTAGAGAAGCTAGTGTCCCAATGGCCGGAAGGCGAAGGGTTTATGACTTCATTGCGAGAGATTGATAGTCCGGAGTATCGGACTAACACATCTGATTATCGCAACCGAAACAGTCATTTTATCGGTCCTCGGTTGGCGATTGGTGTTACGCATAAGGTGGTTCGTTCAGTTGTTCAATCCACTGAACTAGTGAAGCAGGATGGCGGAACTTATATATCTACACCGATGCCTGGGGAGTGGACGGTGGCATACGGGTTTGGCGGCACCCCTGCGCTTGATATGGAGGAGGCGCGCATTATGAATCTGCAGCAATATCTGAATGCGAGGTCGTGTTATAAAAAATACTGGCGGTTGTTAGAAGCAGGTATGGCTTCGATGGCTTGCTCAGAATGAAGCTGTTTGGCGGGATCTGGAATGAATTCGTGAGTCCTGGAAAGGCTGGATGGTGCTCAAGGGCATTCTCGACCCGGAGGACGCCCGCGAGGCGGTGCGGTTCGGCGCGGACGGCATCGTCGTCTCCAGCCACGGCGGGCGCCAGCTCGATGGCGTGCTCTCCTCGGCCCGGGCCCTGCCGGCCATCGCCGACGCCGTGCGGGGCGACCTGACGATCCTGGCGGATTCCGGCGTCCGCTCCGGCCTGGACGTGGTGCGCATGCTCGCCCTGGGCGCCGATGGCGTGCTGCTCGGCCGCCCCTTCGTCTACGCCCTCGCCGCCGCCGGCGAGCAGGGCGTGGCCCACCTGCTGGACCTGATCGCCAGCGAGATGAAGGTGGCGATGACGTTGACCGGGGCACGGGCGATTGGGGCGATTTCGAGGGAGAGTTTGGTCACGGCGCATTCCCGTTAACCCGGTTGCTCGATTACCATTAAAGAGAGGTGGTTAACATGACGATTTCCAATACCGCCGGCATCCAGCGTAAGCCAACGCATCCCGGCGAAATGCTGAGAGAGGACTTCGTTCCGGACTATGGGCTGACGGTGGCGCAGCTTGCTGAGCGTTTGGGTGTTTCGCGGCAGTCGGTGAATGAACTGTTGCGCGAGCGCCGCGCTGTCAGCCCGGAGATGGCGCTGCGGCTCGGTCGTTTGTTCGGCAATTCACCGGAGTTCTGGCTTAACGCGCAGCGCGCGGTGGATTTATGGGCCGCGTCGCAATCCGCTAAGGATGAGGTGTCGCGGATTACGCCGTTGGACGCCGCTTAGCGCTTGAGCCAGCGGGCGCTGAGCCAACTTTTAACGTTACGGGGAACCACCATGTCCGACTTCCAGCGCCTCAGCGACAAAGCGCGCGCCTTCGCCGAGGCACGCGACTGGGACAAGTTCCATTCGCCCAAGAACCTGACCATGGCGCTGGGTGGCGAGGTGTCCGAGTTGTTGGACCTGTTCCAGTGGCTGACGGAGGCGCAGTCCTACGAGCTGACGCCGGAGCAGCATCGCGCGGCCGCCCATGAGATCGCCGATGTGCAGATTTACCTGTTGCGACTGGCGGACAAGCTGGGCGTGGATATCCCGAAAGCCGTGGAAGAGAAGATGGCCATTAACGAAGCCCGTTATCCCGCCGACCAGGCGCGCGGTTCGGCGCGTAAGTACACGGCCTACCAGAACAAGGACGACAACGGTTCATGATTGTTTATACCGCTAAGAAGAAGACGTTCATTGAAGACGTCCGCCTGAATCGCATTCATGAAAAGATTCTGCTCGAATTCCGGCGTCGGCTGTCACGCTCGGTGGCGGCCAAGGAGGTGGATTCCTGGCGCCACTCGCTTCAGTTCATGTCCAACCTGATGCTGGACCAGGCGATTCCGGATGACGCCGGCGTTTCCCTGGAATACCACATCCCGCTGACCAGTAAGCGCATCGACTTCATTCTCAGCGGCGCCAACGCGCAGCGCGAAGAAACCGCCGTGATCGTCGAGCTCAAGCAGTGGCAGCAGGCCGAGCCGTTGCAGAAGGACGGTATTATTCGCACGACGCTGGGCGGCGGCTGGCGCGAGACCAGCCACCCGTCTTATCAGGCGTGGACCTACGCGAGCCTGATCGAAGACTACAACGAAACCGTTCGCGCCGAGTCCATTCGCCTGGTGCCCTGTGCCTACCTGCACAATATGGACGACGGCAGTGCGGTGAACGATCCGGTGTACGCGCCCCACACGAGCCGGGCGCCAGTGTTTATTTCCCGGGACGCCGAACGTCTGGCCGATTTTCTGAAGCAGCATGTGCGCTATGGCGATGAGCGCGATCTCCTTTACCGGATTGAGAATGGCCGCATTCGCCCGTCGCGCAGCCTGGCGGATGCGGTGCTAACCATGCTTCAGGGAAACGACGCCTTCGTTATGATCGACGATCAGAAGGTGGCGTTCGAGACCGCCCTGGAGCTGGCTCACCGAGCGCAACAGGGTAAGCGGCAGGTGCTGATCGTTGAGGGAGGCCCGGGTACCGGGAAGTCCGTGCTGGCCATCAACCTGCTGGCACGCCTTACCGACCGCGATATGGCCACCCAATACGTCTCTCGGAACGCGGCGCCCCGGGCGGTGTACGAGGCCCAGCTCACCGGCTCGTTCAAGAAGAGCCGCATCAGCAATATGTTCCGTGGCTCCGGGTCGTTTATGGACGCCGCGCCGGACAGCTTCGGGGCGTTGCTGGTGGATGAGGCGCACCGCCTGAATGAGAAAAGCGGCCTGTACGGCAACCAGGGCGAGCATCAGATCAAGGAAATCATGCAGGCGGCGCGGCTGTCGGTGTTCTTCGTGGACGAGGCGCAGCGCGTCACCCTGAAAGACGTGGGCTCGCGGGCGGAGATTCGGCGCTGGGCGGAACGACTGGGCGCCGAGGTTACGGAGCTGGGCCTCGCCTCGCAGTTCCGCTGCGGCGGCTCGGACGGCTATCTGGCGTTCGTCGACCAGTTGCTGCAAATCCGCGATACCGCCAACGATGACCTCGAGTCCGTGGACTACGACATCCAGGTGGTGGACTCGCCGCAGGCGCTGCGCCAGGCGATCGTGTCGCGCAACGCCAACAACCGCGCACGGATGGTGGCCGGCTATTGCTGGGACTGGAAGAGCAAGAAAGACGCCAGCGCCATGGATATCGAACTGCCGGAGCACGATTTCGCCGCGCAGTGGAACCTGACCCGGGACGGCAGCCTGTGGGCCCTGGCGGAGCACTCGGTGGAGCAGATCGGCTGTATCCACACCATCCAGGGCCTCGAACTGGATTATGTGGGCGTGATCATCGGCCCGGACCTGATCGTGCGCGACGGCGAGATCCAGACCGATGGTCGCAAGCGATCATCCATGGACCGTTCGGTGCGGGGCATCCGGAAGCTCTATAAAGAGGACCCGGAGACGGCGAAGCGCGAAGCCGACGAGATCATCAAGAACACCTACCGCACGCTGATGACCCGGGGCATGAAAGGCTGCTTTGTGTTCTGTACCGACCCGGAGACCAACGCCTGGTTCCGGGAGCAGATACAGACGCCTTCCGCTAACCCGGTGATGCGGGCGGCGGACTACGAGGCCCTGCCGTACCCGCTGCTGGATCCGGAGGAGGTGGTGCCGTTCGAAAACGCCCTGCCGGTGTATGACCTGGCCGTGGCCGCCGGCGAATTCAGCGACCCGCAGGCGGTGGAAGACTGTGACTGGATGCAGCTGCCGGACTGGCTGAAGGCGGAGCCGGGCCATTTCGTCACCCGCGTGGTGGGCGAATCCATGAATCAGCGCATTCCCAGCGGCACCTGGTGCGTGTTCCGCGCCAACCCCGCCGGCACCCGTGAAGGCAAAATCGTGCTGGTGTCCCACCGCGACATTCAGGACGCCGACACCGGCGGGCGCTACACCGTGAAGCGCTACCACAGCGAGAAGTCAGAGGACGACGAGGGCCAGTGGTACCACACCCGCATCGTGCTGAAGCCGGAGAGCCGCCTGTTCGGCTACCGGAATATCGAGCTGACGGAAGACGTGGCGGAAGAACTGCGTATTGTTGGCGAGCTGGTCACGACTTTGGGTCAGTAGCTGTGTAACTGCCGTTTTACTGTCAGGCTTAGAGGGTTAATATGCAAATTGTTTGCCCGTATTGTTCGTCTAATAACAAAATTGAATATGCGGAAAATATCGCCTGTGAAGAGTGTAAAAAAACGCTTGCTGGTCATACGTATAAGCGATTTAAGAAGCCGTTCATTTCAGCAGCCACCGTACTGTTAATTGGAGGGTATGGCGCATATAAGATGGAAACTGGACTCATTGGAGAAGACAGATACCCTGTTGGCGTCGAATATGAATTAATTGATGGTTGTACCAATTCGTCTGGCAGCGTTATGAGCACTTATATGAGAACTAATAAAACGGAACTATGTATTTGTGCCCTCAAAGAGACGATGAGCGAGATGTCTTTCCAGGACATGAAGGAAAGCGAGTCAGGGTTCCTGGCTCGCTTTCGCAACAATATTACTAGTTGTAGTTAACTATGCCCGCTTGGGTGGGTTGTTCCCGCGACCTTTACCAGAGGGGCTTCTGCTCTTGCTGGGCCCGTTCGGTGGTGTTTTTTTGGCTGCGGCAGATTGCGCTCGCGCGGCGAACGATCCCCTTGGCACCGCACCACCATTCGTTTTGGCAGTAGCAGACTGAACGCGAGATGCAGCGGCTTTGTTCATCGGCTTTGTCATGATTTTCTCCTAAATGAATCGTTTACGATTGTCCCCGCTGGGACATTAGTGATGTTAGAGAGGTGAAAAAGACATATGGGGACAAAAAACGAGACAATAGAGCTGCAAGAGGAAATTAAGCAGGTGATTAGGGAGTTGGGATGGTCGCAGAATCTACTTGCTAGAAAAATTTATACCGAGATTCACGACGTAGACAACGACAGGGAAATAGAGTCTTTTCAAGAGCGTCTAAAGAAGGAGCTGCAAAGACCTACGACAAAGCCGGATAAGCTAAAAAGGTATATCTCAATAATATATCGCCATCCAGAAGCTGAACATCTTGATAAAACTCTGAATAAATACGTCCCATTGGGGCATCTCAGCGAGTGCCTCAGTAAGGGAATGAAGGCAATTTCAAAAAATGCAGATAAAGCTGCAAAAAAATAGGTCAAGGGGCGCCTCACCTGCTCGACTTGATGGTCAGGCGTGTGGGCGCGAAGCTGCCGACAGAGGAACGCTTCGAGTTCTTCGGCAAGGCGTCCTTTAATCTGGCATTGCCGGGCTTCACTTCAGAGACGCCGGAACGCCAGTGGTTCGGTCATGGGGCTGCAATTTGCTCGTGATTTGCGAAAGCACTAGTTGTCGTAGCCGGGCTACGATATAAATAAAGAAACTAAACGCGCACGACACTTCTAGCGGCTCGCATCCGGCCGCGCCTCCACGCTTACCATCATGCTGCGCTCCAGCAGCCAGCCGCGCAGACGTCGGGGCAGCAGGTTGGTGTAGACGGCCACCTTGTTGAGCAGGCCGGGCACGTACACCACCTTGCCGGCGTACATGGCGTCCACGCAGAGCCTGGCCACCTCAGGGGCGGTCATGATGCCGGTTTGTTTCTTCACGGTCTGGCCGGCCTGGTCCAGGAAGGGCGTCAGCACGCCGCCGGGGCAGGCCGCGGTGACGCTGATGGGGCTGTCGCGCAGCTCGTAATCCAGGATTTCGGTGAAGAACCGGACGTAGCCCTTGGTGCCGGAGTAGGTGGCGTATTGGGGCGTGGGCAGGATGCCGGCCAGGGAGGCCACGTTCATCAGATAACTGCGTTGCCCGTGGGCGCGGGCGCGGTTGATAAAGCCGTGGCTGAGGGTGGTGAGCGCGGTGACGTTGAGGTCGATATCCCGCTGCAGGCCGGCCAGATCCTGGTCGGCGAACGGCGCCCAGAAGCCGGTGCCGGCGTTGTTGACCAGCACAGTCAGGTGTTCGTTGTGCTTGGCGAGGGTGGCATCCACGTCGTCGAACAGCGCCCCCAGACTCTGCCGGTCGGCCAGATCGCAAGCCAGGGCGGTGGTGGTGATGCCGTGGCCGGCGGCCAGTTCATCGGCGAGTTGGTCCAGCAGCTCTTTGCGGCGGGCGACCAGGATCAGGTTCAGGCCGCGCGCGGCCAGTTGCCGGGCGATGTCCAGGCCAATGCCACTGGAGGCGCCGGTGATCAGTGCGGTGCTCATGCTGTTTCCTCGCGTTGGGTTGGGCGGCAAACCGAGGATCCCACTATGCCGTGCCCCGCGCGTGAAAGGCATTGGCCTGAAAGTACAGCCCGGAAGACACCAGTGCGCACTGGCCGGCATGCCAGGGGTGATCACGACCGCCGGGCGCCCACCAGTGCGAACCTGGCTCCCTGGGGATCGACGCCTTTGAGGGCGAAGTCGCCGCCGGGAATTTCATCCGGACCGTGAAGGATTTGCCCGCCGTGTTCGGTGATGGCCTTAAGCGCGGCGTCGATGTCGGCGACTCGGAAATAGTAGTGCCACATCGGCACCGGCATGTCGTCGGGCTTGGGCATGATGGCGCCGATCACGCCGTTATGGCGGATAAATTCGTAGGCGCCCATCGGGCCCATGTCCATCTCCCCGTCCTTGGTCCAGCCGAACGCCTCGAAGTAGAAGGCTTTCGCGATGCCGGGGTCGGTGGTGCCCAGTTCGTTCCAGGCGCAGTGGCCCACGCGTGGGCGGTCGGAGGCGAACGCCAGGCTTGTGTGGTCGCTGTGGCCGCGCATCATATAGAAGGGCGTGCCCTGCGGGTCGGTCACCATGGCGAGCCGGCCCACGTCGGGGATGTCCCTGGCGGGCATTTGCACGCTGCCGCCCAGGGCGGTGACCCTGGCAACGGTTTGATCGACATCGTCGACGCCGATATAGCCCAGCCATATTGGCCGGGCGCCACATTGTTTCATCTCTTCGCTAAGCGGCATCACGCCGCCTATGGGGCGCCACTCGCCGGTGTCCTCGTCGGGGGCGTGGAGAATCCGGTAATCCACGCCGGGCTGGCCGCTGTCGGTGACCCGCCAGCCGAGAATGGCGCTGTAGAAGTGCTGGGCGGCGTCCGCGTTGTCGGTGGCCAGTTCGTACCAGATAAATTCGCCGTGTTGGTTGGGCATGGTTCGCTTCCTATCGGTTGTGTGCCCGATAGTCGATCCGACCGGTCAGGCATCGACAGCCTGAAGCTCCGTTCTTGCTTACGCTAGGAATGGTCTATAAAGTAATCACTGACTTTATTTATGACTTATTAATGGATCATGGCCAAGCCCGATAATCGCCCATATTCACGCTACAGTCGCGATGCCGCCCAGCTTCTGGGCCGGCTGATTCGTCGTGCTCGCATCGAGCAGGGTCTCACCGCCGAGGCCCTGGCCGAGCGCGCCGGGATCTCGCGCGGGCTGGTGCAGCGCATTGAGCGAGGGGAAATGGGGTGCGCCATCGGTGCCGTGTTCGAGGCGGCGGCGATTGTCGGGGTGCCGTTGTTCGAGGCCTCGCCAGCGGAGTTGGCGTCCCGGGTGGCGGAGACGGAGTACACCCTGCGGCTGCTGCCCCGGTCGGTGCGGACGTCCGACAAGGATGTGAAGGATGACTTCTAACGATCACGAAGCCTACGTTTGGGTGTGGCTGCCCGGCCGGAGCGAGCCGGTGGTGGCGGGGCGCCTGTATCAGGAAGGGGCTCGGCTGGCATTTAATTACGGCCGCAGCTATCTGGACCGTGATGACGCTATCCCGTTGTACCTGCCTGAGCTGCCTTTGCGGCGCGGTGCCATCGCCCCGTTGCCGGGGCTGTCGATGTCGGGCTGTTTGCGTGACGGCGCGCCGGATGCCTGGGGCCGCCGGGTGGTTTTGAATCGGCTGTTGGGCCGTCCGGGACGTGATACGGACCCCGGGCAGCTCGGCGAGCTCACCTATCTGCTTAATTCCGGTTCGGACCGCCCGGGGGCGCTGGATTTTCAGCGCTCGGCTTCGGAGTATGTGCCGCGTCAGTCCGGTGGGGCGTCTCTGGAACAACTCCTCGAAGCGGCGGCTTTTGTGGAGGCGGGCAAGTCCTTGCCGCCGGCGCTGGATCAGGCGTTGTTCCACGGCAGTTCCCTGGGCGGTGCCCGGCCCAAGGCCGAGATTGAAAGCGGGGACCTCAAGTACATTGCCAAGTTCTCATCCAGCACCGACACCTACGATGTGGTGAAGGTGGAGTATGTGGCGATGCGCTTGGCGGCGGAGCTCGGGCTACAAGTTGCTCCTGTGCAACTGAAGCGTGTCGCCGGCAAGAACGTGTTATTGGTTGAACGCTTCGACCGTAGCAGGGTTGGCAACGGCTGGGCCCGCAAGGCGATGGTGTCGGCCCTCACCTTGTTCGAGCTTGATGAGATAATGGCGCGCTACGCCAGCTACGAAACCCTGACCGAGATTATCCGCCATCGGTTTACCGAGCCTACGGCCACCCTGCGTGAGTTGTTCCGGCGACTGGTGTTCAACGTGCTTTGCGGCAACACCGATGACCACGCGCGTAATCACGCCGCTTTCTGGAGCGGCGATTCGCTCACGCTGACGCCGGCCTATGACATCTGCCCTCAGGCACGGACCGGCAACGAGGCCTCCCAGGCGATGCTGATCGACGGAGACCGGCGCCTCAGCAACCTCAATATCTGCCGTGGGGCGGCGAAACATTTTCTACTGTCCGAAGATGGCGCCAACCAGATCATTGGCGAGCAGATCGCCGGTATCCGCGAAAAGCTCCCGGCTGTAATGGAAGAAGCGACGCTCAGCGAGGTGGATCGCCGGCTCTTGAGTCAGCGAATGTTTCTCAACCCGGCGGTGTTTGAGAGCGTGGACTGAAGCGGGTAATCCACACCCCATAGCCCACCGCCAACACACCCAGCCCGCCCCCCAGCAGGCACACACCCAGCCAGCCGGCTTGCTGGTAGGCGGCGGCGGAGCCCAGCGAACCCAGGGCGCCGCCGACGAAGTACAGGAACATGTAGCCGGAATTCAGGCGGTTCCGGGCGGCCTCGTCCAGGTTGAAGATCATGTTCATGTTGGTGATGTGCACCGCCTGCAGCGCCAGGTCCAGCAGCACGATGCCGGCGACCAGGGCGATCAGGGAATACGCGCCCAGCCCCAGCAGCCCCCAGGACACCAGCAGCGCCACCACGCCGAGCACCGTGAGCCGGGCGCCGTGGCCCCGGTCGGTGAGTACGCCGGCGTGGCGGGCGGAGAGCGCGCCCATGGCGCCGGCCAGGCCGAACAGGCCGATGGTGGCGTCGGAATAGGACCAGGGCTCGCTGGACAGCAAAAAGGCCAGCGAGGTCCACAGCACGCTGAACATGGCGAAGATCAGGCAGCCCAGCAGGGAGCGTTGCCGGTGCAGCGGGTAGCGGGCGAACTGGGCGAACACCGAACCGATCAGCTGCCCGTAGTGCATGCGGGTGGTCTGGGCGTAGCGGGGCAGGGCGCGCCACAGGGCCAGGGTGTTGAGCAGCATGAGCGCCGCCGCCACCCAGTAGACAGTGTGCCAGTCGCCCAGGCTGGAGAGCGCGCCGGCCACGGTGCGGGCCAGCAGGATGCCCAGCAGCAGGCCGCTCATCACCGTGCCCACCACCTTGCCGCGCTGCGCCACCGGCGACAGGGTGGCGGCGAACGGCACCAGCACCTGGGCTACCACGGAAAACGCCCCGGTGATGGCCGTGCCGACCAGCAGGGCGGCCAGGGACCCGGCGGTGGCGCTCACCAGCAGGCCGGCGGTGGCGAACAGCATCATGGTGACGATCAGCCGCCGGCGCTCCACCAGGTCGCCGAGCGGCACCAGCAGGATCAGGCCCAGCGCATAGCTGGCCTGGGCCACGGTGACGATGATGCCGGCCCGGGCGTAGGACAGGCCGAGCTGATCCGAGATGGTGTGCAGCAGCGGCTGGGCGTAGTAGTTGCTGGCCACCACCAGGCCGGTGGTGGTGGCCATCAGCAGGATCAGCCAGGTGCTCAGGGCGGATTCGGTGGTGCGCTCGGCGTGCGTCATGGTGCCTCCTTCCGGTGAGGCGGGCAGTGTCGGCGACTCGGTGCCATCGGGCAAATGTATTATTATGATGCCAACTATCGTTTTTCGAGATGCATGCCATGAAGCTGAAGCAGGTGGAGTATGTGCTGGCGGTGGCCGAGGCGGGCAGCTTCACCGGTGCCGCCCGACAGTGCCATACGGTCCAGTCCGCGCTCAGCCATCAGGTCGCTCAACTGGAAAGCGAGCTGGGCGTGACGCTGTTTGAGCGCAACTCCCGCTCGGTGCGCCTGACCGAGGCGGGCAGGGTGTTCGTTCAGCAGGGGCGCCAGGCGCTGGAAGCCGTGCAGCGCATCACCGATGAGGTGGTGGCGTCCACCGGCGAGGTGCGCGGGCGCCTTTCCATGGGCACCATCTCCACGCTCACCAGTCCGGACCCGATCGAGCTGCTGGCGCGCTTTCACCGCCGCTTCCCGCACGTGCGTGTGGAGCTGGTCATGGAGGGCAGTGAAAAGATGCTGGCCAAACTGGAAGAGCGCCGCCTGGATGTGGCGTTTATCGGAGTTTGGCCGGGCGAGACGGTGCCCAGTAGCCTTTGTAGCCGGTCGCTGTGTAACGAAGAGCTGGTGGCGCTGATGTCGCCGTCCCATCCGCTGACCGCCCACGACACGGTGACCCTGGGCCAGCTGGCGTCCTGCCCGGTGGTGGATTTCCCCGTGGGCAGCAGTGCGCATCGCCAGTCCGCGGAGGCCTTCGCCGCCCAGGGGCTGGAATATAACGTCCAGTTCGAGGTGAGCACCGTGCAGCATCTGGTGGCGATCGTGCGCCAGGGGCTGGCGGTGGGGTTGATTCCGCAAAGCCTGTCGCACCAATTGACGGACGTCAGCACCCGGCGGGTGGACAATGCGCCGCAGCGCTCGGTGCGCGTGGTGTGGCCAAAGACCGCCTCACCCGCCACCCGGGCCCTGCTGGCGTTGCTGGCGGTGGAGGACGAAGGCGCGTACAACGGGCCTGCGCCATCCAGCCAATAAAACAATGAAGCCGGCACAACGCCGGCGGCAAAAAAGGGAGAGAAATCACGTGTTCAACCATATCATGATCGGTTCCAACGATATCGAACGTTCCAAGCGGTTCTACGACGCGGTACTCGGCGTGCTCGGCGCCGGCGAGCCGATCCGTAACGAGACCGCTTCCGGCATCGTGCGGCTGTTCTACCGCCACGACGGCAACACCCTGGCGATCACCCAGCCGCTCAACGGCCAGCCGGCCACCGGCGCCAACGGCGGCACCATCGGCTTCAAGTGCGACTCCCCGGAACAGGTGAAAGAGCTGCACGACGTGGCGGTGGCCCACGGCGGCACCTCCGTGGAAGATCCGCCGGGCCTGCGCGAAAGCGCCATGGGCGCCATGCATCTGAGCTACGTGCTCGACCCGGACGGCAATAAGCTCTGCGGGCTCTACCGCGTAAAGTAAAACCTTATCGGCATGGAATTGGCCGCCGGAACGGGCCGGTTTGATTGACCGGCCCGTTCCACATCACAGGGAGGCAAGATGTGGGAATTCAGTAAGATTCTGGCTCAGGGGCTGGAAAAGGGCGATGTCCTGCTGGTCATCGCGGCGACCCTTGTCCTCGTGGTCATGAATGTCCACAAACTCTCCTCCTTTCTTCTGGAGCGTAAGCGGCACCGGCTAAAGAGCGTGGAGGCCGCTCTACAATCCGAGCATGTGCAAGGCTTGGAAAGGGAGTGTTTGAAAGAGCGGGCCGCCACGGAGCATTTCTATGCGGCCACGGGCATCATGATGGAGACCGCGCCGCGTCAGAGGCTGCTCAGAATCTACGAGCGCAGCGGCGGGCGCGTGCAGTTTGTTCACTTTAAGCGTGCCGCCTCATACTTTCACTATGAGGATGGCAGTTTTGAGGTGCGGCTTGGCCGTTTTGAGCGTTGGCTCATGCGGTTGGGTCTGAGTGTTGGTATCCCCTTGTTCGCCTTCTCCCTCGCACTGCTTTTCATGACCCTCTTTTGGGTGTTCCTACTGGGTAGTGAGCCATGGGTACCTTGGAGTACCTGGTTGTTATTCAGCGTCGTGGGTTGGGCCATGGTTATATCAAGTCGGTCAGCCTATTCGGCGCACTGCATCCTCAAGGAGATGAAGCGCCAATCCGAGATGGGCAAGCCTGATGAGGGCGTAGAAGTTACAGGGAGTTAGCGGGTATGGAAGCGATCTTTTTCAACGGCTGGTCGGTGCTGGGCCGCACACTGCTGATTGGCGTGCTGGCCTATGTGTCGCTGGTGTTCATGTTGCGGGTGTCCGGCAAGCGGACGCTGGCGAAGATGAACGCCTTTGATCTGGTGGTCACGGTGGCGATCGGTTCGACCCTGGCCACCATCGTGCTGAGCAAGAGCGTGGCGCTGGCGGAGGGTCTCCTGGCGTTGGCGCTGTTGATCGGCATGCAGTTCGCCATTTCCTGGTCGAGCACGCGCATGCCGTGGCTGCGCCGGGTCGTCACCGGCGAACCGCGCCTGCTGTTGCGCGACGGCGCCATGCTCGACGACGCGCTGCGCGACGCCCGGGTGACCCGGGAAGAAGTACACGCGGCGGTGCGCTCCTCGGGTATCGGCGCCCTCGGCGACGTCGCCGCCGTGGTGCTGGAAACCGACGGCTCCTTCAGCGTGATTGCCGGCCAACCCGGCGCCGCCCTGTCCAGCCTGGACGGCGTCAAATAGCGCCCCAGTCCTGTCCTACATCCATCAGAGCATTCAGCTCACACGATCTTCCGTTCTCGCTGACTGTCCCACCGGGGGTACAGAGCGAGCATGCCGGCTCATTCCCTGTGAACGGAGCCGGCATGAGCGAGATCGTGATTTTCGAGGAAGACGCCCAGAAGGTTGAAGTACGGCTGGAGGGCGAAACCGTCTGGCTGACATTGTCGCAGCTTGCCGAGTTGTTTGGTCGGGACAAGTCCGTCATATCCAGGCATCTACGCAATATTTTCAGAGACTTCGAGCTGGAGCGGGAATCAGTTGTTGCAAAAAATGCAACAACTGCGGCTGACGGCAAAATCTATCAGGTAGAGCATTTCAATCTGGATGCGATCATTTCGGTCGGCTACCGGGTGAACTCCCACCGTGCCACTCGCTTCCGCCAATGGGCCATCACGGTCCTGCGCCACCACCTGACCCGCGGCTACAGCCTCAATGAGCACCGTCTGGCCCGGCAGGGCCTGTCCGAGTTGGAGCAGGCTATCGAAGTGCTGGGGTAGGAGGGGGTCGGGCAGCCGCTAAAACCGGTCCGCCCGATAGGGCGCCATATCCACCTCGGTCGGCTCCCCATCCATCATCTGTCCGAGCAGCTGGCCGGTAATCGGCCCCATGGTGAAGCCCTGGTGGCCGTGCCCGAAGGCCAGCCACAGCCCGGGCAGACCGGGGGCCGGGCCGATCACGGGTTTCATGTCCGGGGTGCAGGGGCGGGCGCCCATCCAGGGTTGCGGGTCGAGCCGGTCGCCCAGAGGGAAGAGCGTGCGGGCGACGGCTTCGGCGGCGGCCAGTTGCCGGTAGTGGGGCCGGGCGTCGTGGCGGGCCAGCTCGGCGCCGGTGGTGAGGCGGATGCCGGCGCGCATGGGGGCGAGCAGGTAGCCGGTTTCGGAGTCCATCAGCCAGTGGCGCAGGCGGGCGTTGTCGCGGGCGCCGTAGTGCATGTGGTAGCCGCGTTTCACGAACAGCGGCACATGCAGGCGCTGTTGGTCGAGCCATTGCGTGGACCAGGGGCCGAGGGCCAGCACCACCTGCTCGGCGAAGAACGTGTCCCCGCCGGCCACGGCCTGCCAGCCGTTGCCGTGGCGCGACAGCGTTTCCAGTGGCGCCTGGACGAAGCGTCCGCCCTGTTGCTGGAAGTGGTCGGCGTAGGCGGCCACCAGGGCGCCGGGGTCGGTGGCGGTCCAGGGCTGGGTCCAGTGGATGGCGCCGGCGAGGCGGGGCGCCAGGTCCGGCTCCCGTTGGGCAAGCGTGTCGCTATCCAGAATGTCGTGGGTGACGCCGTACTCGTCGGCGTCCTGTTCCGCCTGCCGGCATTCCGCGTCGAAGGCGTCGGCGGTGCGGAACACTTCCAGGTAGCCTTCCTGACGAATCAAGTCGTCGGCGCCGGCGGCGTCGATTATCGCCGCGTGGGCATCCCGCGCCCGGGTGATCAGCGCCGCGTATTCCGGGACGATGCGCGCGTAGCGATCCGGCGCCGAATTGCGCCAGTACTGAAACAGGGGCAGCGCGGCTTGCGCCATGCCGGAGGGTCGATAGCGGATATCCACCCGCCGGTTGGGTAGCACCCGGGTCAGCGTGGTCAGATCGCGCGGGAAGCGGTAGGGCCGCACGGCCTCGCGCTGGATGATGCCGGCGTTGCCGAACGAGGTCTCGCGCCCCGGCGCGTTGCGGTCCACCAGGGTAACCCGGTGGCCGCGTTGCAGCAGGTGCCAGGCGGTGGAGACGCCGACCATGCCGGCGCCCAGAACCAGAATATCGCGGGCCATGTTCGCTCCTGTTATGAGTCACCAGGAAAGCATAGAAAGCCGGCCCGGCACTAGCGTCTTGGTGCGCTTGCCCACCGGTCCGCGCCGGCGTTTCAATGACCCTCATCACCGGCCACGATCGCAAAGGAGTGTTTTCATGGACACGGCGTTACAGAAGCGGCTGGAACGGACGCTACGCGAACAGGCGCCCGGCCTGTTCCATTTCCCGGAGATCTACGGCCGGGGTTGGGGTGAGCTGTACATCGGTGATCGCGTTAAGCTCGGCAACGACTTTCTGAGGCTGGTCCGGCAGGGCCGCTTCCAGGGCATCGAGGACACCGGAGAAAAGAAAGACGGCGGTCGGGTTTACCGCAAGCTGAGGTAAGGTCGGGACAGTGACGGTGCCGGTAGAACAGTGACCGTGCTTCTGGCACGCTTCGAAGCACCCCTCCAAATCGAAAGGCTGTAATGGACGATGGCGAATAAAGAAACCCGCTCCACGTTCAGCGCCAAATTGCTTCGCCCGAAAAAGCCGGGTGACGGCGAAGACTGGGCCTTCGTGGTGCTGCCCAAGGAGGCCAGTGCCAAGCTGCCCCGGCGTGGCCGCACTTCCGTGGACGGCACCCTCAACGGCCAGCCCTTTAATGCTCTGTTGCTGGAGCCGGACGGCCGGAAGAGCCATTGGTTGCGCATCGACAAGGCCTTGATGGCCGCGTCCCACACCGCGCCGGGCGACGTTGCCGAGTTCGGGATCGCGCCCGTGGTGCGGGAGCCGGAACCAGAGGTGCCTGAAGATCTGCGGCAAGCGTTGCAGGCGTCGCCCGACGCCCTTGCCACCTGGGAAGCCACCACCACCCTGGCGCGGGTGGACTGGGTTCACTGGGTGGTCACCGCCAAGCAGGCAAAGACCCGCGCCAAGCGGATCAACGACGCCTTGGACAAGCTGGCGTCCGGCGAAAAGCGGGTCTGCTGCTTCGATCCGTCCGGGTTCTACAGCAAGGCCCTGAGCGCGCCCGAGGCCGAGGCGTAACCGCCGCGGGTCATGTTCCCGCCATCCGGATTGCGGCACTATAGGGCCACCCCTTTCGCGCACGGAGACACACAACAATGATAATGCTGATTCTCGGTTTGCTGATTTTCCTGGGTATTCACTGCGTGGGCTTCGCCCCGGAATGGCGGCAGCGCCGCGTGGACAGTATGGGCCTGCTGCCCTGGAAAGGGCTCTACAGCCTGATCGCCCTGGCCGGTTTCGTGCTGATTATTCTCGGCTTCCAGCGGGCCCGGCTGGCCCCGATGGTGTTGTACACGTCGCCGGCGTGGCTGGGCCACCTGAATGCGTTGTTCACCCTGGTGGCGTTCGTTTTGCTGGCCGCCGCCTATGTGCCCGGCAACCGTCTCCGTGCCCGCATCGGTCACCCCATGGTGGTGGCCACCAAGGTGTGGGCGTTCGGCCATTTGCTCTCCATCGGCTTGCTGCACGACGTGGTGTTGTTCGGCGCTTTCCTGGTGTGGGCGATCGTGGCGTTCGCCCGGCTGCGTCGGCGTGACCGTGCCCAGGGCGTAACCTACGCGCCCGGTACCCTCAAGGGCGACATTATCACCGTGGTGGTGGGCGTGGTGGCCTGGGCGCTGTTCGCGTTCTGGTTGCATGGCGCCCTGATCGGCGTGCGGCCGTTCGGCTGAAAGCCCTGTTCGACCAGATGGCGCCGGGCTACGACGATCTGCTGCGCGTCCGTTAAGGCAAAGACTTCAAGGAAGAAATATATGGGCCAATGGAAATATCTGGCGCTGGCCGCGCTATTTTCGGGCTGCACCTCGCAACCGGCGAAGATCGAGTCGTTCCAATGCGCCGAAGGCGTTTCTCCGAAGGAGTGTCGCATTGAGTGCCTCCGGCACTTCACCACGGAAGATCCGGATTTTCAGCGCTACGACGCCAATGGCTGGCTGGTGGCGGTGAAGATGACCGAGGAAGATCGCTGGCTGTGGGCTTTCACACCGGCGTCGCATCCGGCGCACCCCGCCGTGATTCGCCGCTCCCTGTTCTGGCTTCCAACCGCGTCCCGGATCGAGACCGTCGTGCTCTGCGGGTTTGAAGATGAGGCGCGATGCCAGGCGTTTCTCGATGAGGTGTCCCGGAATAATGACGCCATTCGCGAGATGGGGTACCCGGAAGAGCCGGCCTATTACATGTATGAAGTTATTCAGACGCTGCGTGAGGTGGAGTGGGGGGCTTAGCGCCCCCCGGTCGGCTATTACTCGGGCCGGCTGACCGCGCGGACCTTGCCACTGGGCCCGCCGCCGCAGTAGAAGCTGCCGTTGCCGTCGTAGGTCAGCCCGGACACATGAACGCCTTCGGGCAGGTCGATGCGCTCGAGCACGTCACCGGTCCGCGAATCAATGTGCCGCAGGTCGGCGTCGTCGCCTTCCCAGGTGCCGTGCCAGAGTTCGTCGTTGATCCAGGTGACGCCGGTGACGAAGCGGTCGGATTCCAGAGTGCGCAGTACCGCCCCGGTTTGCGGATCCACTTGATGGATCTTTCGTTTCCGATACTGGCCGACCCAAAGGGAACCTTCCGCCCAGGCCATGCCGGAATCCTCGCCGTCGCCGGGGGCGGGCACGGTGGCGATAATCTCACCGGTGTTCGGGTCGATCTTTTGAATCCGCTTTTCGGCGATCTGGTAGAGGTGGGTGCCGTCGAAGGCGGTGCCGGCGTCCGCCGCCACGTCCAGTGTTTTTTGTATTTCACCGCTGGCCGGGTCCAGGGCCTGGAGTTTGTCGCCGGTGGCCAGCCACACGTAACGGCCGTCGTAGTCCACGCCGCCGACGGTTGATGCGCCGGGGAAGGGGCCGTACTCGCGAATGATTCGTGCTTGTGATTGTTTCATGGTGATGCCCTCCTTGTAGGTTCTGGCCATCCTAGCCGCCGGGCAGTGGCGCGGTGAGTAACAAGGTTGTCGTGAATCCGAGCACCGGCGAAGCCACCCAGCGGCGCGCTCGGCCTTGCCCGATGGCTTCCACTTTGCCGGCGTTCGCCAGAGCGTCCAGCGCCCGTTGCACGGTGCGCTGGCTGGTGCCCAGCGCCAGTGCCAGGGCGGAGCTGGACCAGGCTTCGCCGTCGGAAAGAAACGCCAGTATCGGCGCGTGCTTGTCTTCCACCGGTCGGGCCAGCACCGCCACGTCGCCGGTCAGCGGCTTCAGCTTGAAGCCGTGGCGGGTGGCGTGCAGCCGCGCGAGGGGCCGTAGTGCTTTGCGCAGCCGGCCGATTTCCACGCGCAGCCGGGCGCGATGGGATTCTTCCACCTGGCGCAGGCGGAAGGCGCGCTCGATCAAGGTGTCGCGGCGGGCGTCGCCGGGCCAGGCTTCGGCCAGCGTGCGCGCCAGGGTGAACAGCACCGGCCGTGTCGCCAGTTCGATCACGGCGCTGGCCTGGTGCACGCTGTAGCGGCAGGCGTCCACCACGAGGGTGGGGGAGGCGAACAGCGCTTCCACTTCATCAAGCCGCACCGGTCGATCTTCGTCGTGCGTTACCAGTCGGGCGGCCGGCGCCTGCAGCACCCGGGCGGCCTTGTCCACTTCGTTGATCAGGGCGGCGATGCCTGAGCGTCGCGCCACTTGACCGGCGTGGCCCAGGGCGGTGCGTGCGGTGGCGGTATCGAGTCGGCGCAGGGCGATACCGGCGACGGCCAGCTGGTGGGTGGCCTGCAAGGCCGGGGGCAGGACGTCGGTATTGAGGGCTTTGAGCTGTTGCTCGGCGTCGTCGAGCCGGCCGATCAGCAACAGACGGTGAATCGCCAGGTAGCGAGCGTGGGCGGCGTTCACGGTATCGCCGTGGCGCTGCAGGGTCTCCCGCGCCGCGTCCAGCGCCTTGGAGGAGGCGTGCAGGTCGCGGGCGGCCAGCGCCACCTCCGCCTCGGCCACCACGCAGCGGGCGCGCGCCACCGTTTCCTTTGTGGTGAAGGCCCGCGCCGCGCGCCGCAACAGCGCCCGGGCGCGGGCCAGGTCGCCGAGCTGCGCCATGGCGATGCCGCGCAACGCCAGCGCCGGCGCGTCGTCGCGCAGCGAGACATGGTTCAGCGCCCGCAACGGGTCGCCGCCGGCCAGGGCCCGCGCCGCCGCTGAAATCAGCGAATCCATAGGGGTGCCACCATCTGTCTCCGCCTGTTATAACCGCCCTGAGTCTAGCAGTGTTGAACGAACGCGTGACGCGCGAGGTAGACCATGAAAGTGAAACGTATCATGGCCAACACGGCCACTTCCGATTTGGACAAGGCCGACCGCTTTTACGGCGACATTCTTGGCCTGGAACGGCTAATGGACCACGGCTGGTTCCGCACCTATGGCTCCCATGAAACCATGATGGTGCAGGTCAGCTTCGGGTCCGAGGGCGGTTCGGGCACCCCGGTCCCCGACCTTTCCATCGAGGTGGACGATCTGGAAGGCGCCCTGTCCCGGTTCCAGCAGGCCGGGGTGCCGATTGAGTACGGCCCGGTCAGCGAGCCCTGGGGGGTGCGGCGCTTCTATGTGCGTGATCCGTTCGGCAAGCTGCTCAATATCCTGCAGCACGAGTGAACCCTGTGGCGTGCCGGGTAACCTAATGTCCACCTTGTTTGGCACGAAAGGCCCGTTACAGGTCCGCCCGCCGGCGCCATGATGGTGGCCGACTTGGTAAAGGGGCTGACTATGCAAATCGATACGAGCACGCCGGTGATGGTCACCGGCGCCACCGGCTACGTGGCCGGCCGTCTGGTGGAGCGTTTGCTGGAAGAGGGCGTCACCGTGCACGCAGCGGTGCGCAACCCGGATGACAGCCACAAGCTTCAGTATCTGAACGCCATCGCTGAAAAGACGCCGGGCAGTATCCGCTACTTCAAGGCGGACCTGCTCTCCCCCGGCTCCTACGCGGAGGCCATGGCCGGCTGTTCGGTGGTGTTTCACACCGCGTCGCCGTTCACCACCACGGTGAAGGACCCGCAGAAAGAGCTGGTGGAACCGGCGCAGCTGGGCACCCGCAATGTGCTGGAGACCGTCAACGACACCCCGTCCGTGAGGCGGGTGGTGCTGACCAGCAGCTGCGCGGCGATCTACGGCGACAACGCGGACCTGAAGCACACCACCAACGGCGTGTTCACCGAAGCGGACTGGAACACCAGTTCGTCCCTGAGCCATCAGCCCTACGCCTACTCCAAGACCGTGGCGGAAAAAGAAGGCTGGAAAATCGCCGACGCCCAGGACCGCTGGGATCTGGTCACCATCAATCCGTCCCTGGTGGTGGGGCCGGGTATTAACCCGAACGCCACCTCGGAAAGTTTCGATATTCTGCGTCAGTTCGGCGATGGCACCGCGAAGCCCGGCGTGCCCGATGTGGGCATCGGCGTGGTGGACGTGCGTGAGGTGGCCGAAGCGCATCTGCGCGCCGCCTGGCTGCCTGAAGCCAATGGCCGCTATATCCTCTCCGGCCATGACACCGACTTCCCGGAGATGGCCGCCGTGCTGCGCCGCCGCTTCGGCAAAAAATACCCGATCCCCAAGCGCACCCTGCCCAAGGCCGCCGTGTGGCTGGTCGGGCCCGTGGTGAACAAAACCCTCACCCGCAAGTTCGTCAGCCGTAACGTCAATCTCCCGTGGCGAGCCGACAACAGCCGTAGCCGCGAGCAGCTCGGCATCCAGTACCGCCCGTTGGACCAGTCCCTGAACGAATTCTTCCAGCAGCTGGTCGACAGCGGCCAGTTGAAGAAGTAACAGCGCCGGCCCGTCCGGGCGATGGGGGGGCTGGCCCACGGGGTGGCGTTGTACGGTGATTACTCTACACTTCTAGCTGTCTTTGACGCCGACGATGAGATAGGCCATGCCCCCCACTGATCCTTATTCCCACGATCAGGCGCACCACGCCGAAACCGCGAACCGCGATGATTTAACGGAGTGGTCGTTGTTCTCGCTGGCGACCCTGTTCGACTCGCTCCCTGAGGCCGTGGTAGTGGCGGACCGTGAGCGCCGGGTGCGGTATGTCAATACGGCGGCGGTGACGCTCTTCGGGTACAGTCTGCAAGACTTGCAGGGCCGGAAGACCGAAATTCTGTATGCGGACCCGACCGACTTCCTGAACCTGGGCAAGGAGCGTTATAACCCACAGGCGGACCCGGTCTTTTCAGCGTACAGGGTATTATATCGCTCTTCCGACGGCGCCACGTTTCTGGGGCAAACGTCCGCCGGGGGGCTGCCCAGCGCCTCGGGTGAAATCCAGGGATACCTGGCGTTGGTTCGGCCCGCGCGTTCCGCGGAGCAATCCGTTGATACCTTGCAACGGTTGCATTCCATCACCGCCGATACCGAACGGGATCATGGCGCCAGGCTAGCCGCTATCCTTGAGCTGGGAGCGCGGCACTTTGGCTTGGAACTGGCGATTCTGTCCAGCATCCAGGATGACGTGTACCGGGTCGAGCATTGCCACGACCCGGCCGGCGGTGTGTCGCCGGGCAACACCTTTGATCTTGGCGGTACCTATTGCGTGCACGCCCTGGAGGCGGGCGGCCCGGTGGGCTTTCATCACGCCGGGGAGAGTGAGATCCGCACCCATCCGTGCTACCGCGATTTCGGCCTGGAGGCCTATATCGGCAGCCCAATCCAGGTGAACGGCAAGCTGTACGGCACGGTGAATTTTTCCTCGGTGCGGGCCTGTGAGCCCTTTTCCCGTGACGATCTGGTGTTCATGCAGCTGCTGGCGGACACGGTGGGCTACGAGATTCACCAAAATGCCATGCGCGATCAGCTCAGCCTGCTGGCGCGTACCGACGAGCTGACCGGGCTGGCCAATCGGCGTGCCACCATGGAGTCGCTACGCTGGCAAATGGCGTATTCGTTACGTTCGGGCGTGCCGTTGGCTGTCTTGTCGCTGGATCTGGATTATTTCAAGAGTATCAATGACACCTGGGGGCATGCCGGTGGGGATCAGGTGCTGTTGGGGTTCGCCAGGCTGCTCCGCGCGGTGACCCGTGAAGTAGATCTGTGCGGCCGCCTCGGCGGCGAGGAATTCATCGTGGTGCTACCGGATACCGACGCTGGCGGGGGCACGGTAGTCGGCGATCGCCTGCGCCGCCGACTGGCCGAGACGCCCATGTCGGTTTTGGGTAGCGAATCGGTCACCGTCACGGTAAGCGCCGGCCTGACCGAGCTGCAGCCGGGGGATACTCTGGAATCGATGCTCAACCGTGTGGATCGCGCTTTATATCAGGCCAAGCAAAGTGGCCGTGATCGTTTGTGTGTCTCGGAGGCGTAACGGGGTAGACCGGCTCTTGGCGCTAGCCAGGAGCCGGCTGTTTGTTGTGATCCAGGCGGATGCCTAATCCAACCCCATGGCCGCGTCGACGCCGGTTTCCACTGAGGCTTCCGTATCCTGTCGGATCTCCAGGTAGGTGTCGTTGGCCTCGGTATAAGCCGGCCATTGTAGGCTCGGTGGGCTGGGGTTGGCGGTCTTCGCGAAGTTGGTCCACATCGTCATCATCAGTTCGCTGACGGTGGCGTCGTCGGCGCCGTACTGCATGGACAGGAAAATATCCTGGGGGTCGCCATCGCTGCCGGTCACGCCGTTGCCGTTCAGGTCGCCGATTACCGGCTGGTTGCCTTCCGGGGTCAGCACCAGGCCGAGCAGGAAGTTCTGCACCAGCCCGGTGGGATGATTGAACAGGTAGGGCAGTTCGCAGCCGTGGCAGCTCTGCAGGCCGAGGGCTTCCCAGCCTTCCGGTACCCGGGTGGACTTATAAACGTACTGGTCGGGCTGGTAATCCTGGGAACGCTGTTCCAGCCACACCGGCAGGGCGCCGCGCAGGCTGGTGTAGTCGCCGGCGGTGACCCCCGCCATCAGCGGCACGTCGCTGGGCATGCCGTCGAGCACGTTCTGGTAGTAGGTTTTCGGCTGGTAGTAATAGTCCGCGTTGGGCCGGTAGGTCTGGCGCGGAATGTTATTCTCCGCGTCGGCGTCGGTGAAGGCGGTCCAGGGCAGTTGCCGGGCCTCCTCCAGGGAGTCCACGCCGACCCGGTCGAACAGGGCGCTGCCGATGGCTTCCGATTCCGCCAGGGAGTCCGCCGGCACGCTGTCGGTGTCCATGGGCGCGAAGCCGCTCATGACGATGGCCTTGTGGAACAGGCCGGTGGCCTGCGGCGAGTTCATCAGCGAGTAGGTTTTGCCGCCGCCGCCGGACTGGCCGAAGATCGTCACGTTGTCGGCGTTGCCGCCGAAGGCGGCGATGTTGTCCCGCACCCATTCCAGGGCCATCACCAGGTCCATCTGCCCGTAGTTGCCGGAGCCGCCGTAGCCGCTTTCCTCGCTGAGTTCGGGGTGGGCGATGTAGCCGAACGGGCCCAGCCGGTGGTTGACGGTCACCAGCACCACGCCCTTTTGGGTGAGGCTGTCCGGGTTGTTGTATTGCTCGGAATTGGCGGACAGGATCGCGAACGAGCCGCCGTGGAACCAGACCATCACCGGCAGGTTGTCGGCGTTCTTGGGTGTGGTGACATTGAGGTACAGTGAGTCCTCGCTCATGCCGCCTTCGTTGATGCTCTCCAGCGCCCGGTCCTGGGCGGATTGGTCCGCCCACTCCACCGCGTCGCGCACGCCGCTCCAGGGCTCAGGCGCCACCGGCGGGCGCCAGCGCAGCTCGCCCAGTGGCGGTTTGGCGTAGGGAATGCCCAGGAATTGCCAGGTGCTGTCGTTGGCTTCGAAGCCGCGCAGCTCGCCGCCGGTGGTGCTGACCACCGCGCGTGCGCCGGTGGACCGGCCGAAGTGCGCCAGCGCGTCGGCCGCCTCACGGACCCGGCGCGCGCGCGGGTCGGTGTCGGTGAACAACGCGTTGTCCTCCAGCGCCGTCATCAGCGGCGCCAGACTGGTGCGGAAGCTGTCCGTGGGCTGGTCGAAATCAATGCCCGCCGCGTTCTCCGAGACCAGGGCGCGAATGGCCTCGCTGATCTGGATGCCGTTGTTGAGATCGCCGTCCTGATCCAGCGTTTGCAGCAGAACTAGCTTGTTGCTGACGCTGTCGTCCTCGGGGCTGTCGGCGCCCTCGGTGATCGTCAACGGGGTCAGTTGCCGGGCGCCTTTGGCGCTGCCCAGCGGCAGGTCGCCGATGGAGAAGGTGAGGGGCTCGCCGTCCCGGTAGCGGAATTCGCCGGCGTCGTTGGTGACGCCGCTGGCGCTGTCCGTGCCGGCGTAGTCGAGCCCGGCCACCGGGCTGTCCACGAAGGTGCCGGTGCGGGTGGCCGGGCCGGATGAACCGCCGTGGTCATTGTCGCTGTCGCCGCCGCAGGCGGCCAGCGCCAGCAGCAGAGGCGTTATGGCGGCGGCCAGCCAGGCTGGCCGGGCGCCGTGTCGGTTTGGGTGTGTCATGGTGCTCTCCCTTTGTTGTTCTCAGTGTTTGTTGTTGGTGTCAGTCGTTCAGGACGTCGCCCAGGCCTGTTTTCACCTCGGCGGTGTCGCTGATTTCCACATAGCTTTCGGTGGCCGCGTCGTAGAGCGGGTAATCGATCTCGCCGTCGATGCTCGGGTTGCTGGTCTTGGCGAAATTGGTCCAGATGGTGAGCATGCGGTCGATCACCTGCTCGTCGGTGGCATCGAAACCGGCGGAGGCGAAAATATCCACCGGGTCGCCCTGGGAGCCGGTCACGCCGTTGCCGTTCAAGTCGCCGATTTCGAGGGAGTCCCCGGTGGCCGGGTCGATCACCAGGCCGAGCAGGTGATGGGTGATCACGCTTTCCGGCATGTTGAATACGTAGGCCAGCTCGGCGGCGTGGTAGGCCTCCACGCCCTGAGCCTTCCAGCCGGCGGGCTGGTGGGTGAAATAGGTGGCGTAGTGGTTGGCCGAGCACAGCGGCGCCATCCAGGGGAAGACGTTGATCGCGGTCTGCGTGGGGTCCGGGGTGTCGTTGGCGTTAATGCTGAACATGAACGGCACGTCGTTCTGGTTGCCGGATTCGAAAGCGACCCGCTCCGTGTAGGGCAGGTAGTGATTGTCCACGTTGGTGTAGGGCACCAGGGTCGCGGCGGCGGCCACCACTTCCTGCCAGCTTTTCTCGCGCATTTCCGTGACCGAGGCGGCCCCGAGATTGGTCTGCAGATCGCTGCCGATGGCCTCGGCGTCGGCCAGGCCGCGGGTATCCGGAATCAGTGTGCCGCTCTGACTGATGGCGCGGTGGAACAGCCCCGCCGCTTGCGGCGACGCCATCAGCGACAACACCTTGCGGCCGCCGCCGGATTCACCGAAAACGGTGACGTTGTCCGGGTTGCCGCCGAACGCGGCGATGTTGTCCCGCACCCACTCCAGCGCGGCGATCAGGTCCATCTGGCCGTAGTTGCCGGAGCCGTTGTAGCCGCTTTCCGCGCTGAGGTCGGGATGGGCGATGTAGCCGAACGGCCCCAGGCGGTGGTTCACCGACACCTGCACCACGCCCTTACTGGCCACCGCTTTCGGGTTGTTGAAGGGTTTGGTGTTGCTGGTCAGCGCGGTGAAGCCGCCGCCGTGGAACCACACCATCACCGGCAGGCCGTCGGCGTTCTTGGGGGCGGTCACGTTCAGGTACAGCGAGTCCTCGCTCATACCGCCTTCGCCAAACCGTTCCAGGGCCGCGTTCTGGGCCGCCTGGTCGCTCCAGGCGGTGGCGTCGCGAACGTCGTCCCAGGGGACGACCGGTTGCGGCGCCCGCCACCTCAGATCGCCGAGCGGTGGCCGGGCGTAGGGAATGCCGAGGAACTGCCAGGTGTTGGCGTCCGCCTGGAAGCCGCTCAGCCGTCCGTCCGTGGTCTCCACGATCCGTCGCGGGCTGCTGGCACGAGCGAATTGCTCCCGCGCGTCGCTGGCGGCGACGAGACGGCGGGGGCGCGGGTCCGTGTCCGAGAACGCGCCGGCGTTGTCCAGTGCGGTGATCCGCTCTTGAAGCGCGCTGTTGAACGCGGCGGCGGGCTGCTCGACGTCGAGCTCGCCGGCGTGGGTGGAAACCGCATCGCGGATCTGTTGCGTAATTTGAATGCCGTTGTTCAGGTCGCCGTCCGCGTCCAGCGTTTGCAAGAGCACTAGCTTGTTGGTCACGGCGGGGTCGCTGGCGGCGGCGCCATCACCACTGACCTCCAGCACATTGAGGCGTTGCGCGCCCGGTGCCGCGCCCAGGGCCAGCTCGCCAAGGGCAAAGGTCACCGTCTGGCCGCCGGTGTAGCGGAAGCGGCCGTGTTCATCGGTACTGCCCATGGCCGAGTCACCGCTTCGGTAATCCAGACCGGAGACCGCGGTGCTGCCGAAGGTGCCGGTACGCCACACCTGACCGGTGTCGGAGTCCGACGACGACGAGCCGCCGCATCCGGCTAGCGATAGGCACAGTAACGCCACGGAGGCGGTCAACCGGACGCGCGGGGCGTGAGCGCTGTCACGTTTTTTCATATAGGGTTCTCCCGAGGTGTTTTTATTCTGAAACTCACGTTTTCAGGGTGTTATAGAGTCGGGACTGAAGGATTGAATGTTTTTGCCGCGTCACCGCAAAAACGTACAAGCCGGGTTATCGAAGCGATGGGCTATGATCGTGGTGGGTAACAAGGGGAGCTGTGTCTAGGCGCTATGTAGTGAGCGCGCCGCCGAGGGCAGGAGAGATCCCATGGGTTTAAAGTACCGAGAACAAGAAAACGCATTACCGGACAACGCGGCGCACCGCCCGCTGGACAATGTCTACATCGTGGGCTGCTCCGGGTTTATTTATACCGCCGCTTCGATCGTCAGCGAAGAAACCCGACCGCCTTCCGCCGCGCTGATTGTTTCCGCCGGGGCGGCGCCGTTTCGCATCACGGTGAAAGGCAAGGCGCTGTCGACCCGGGCGGCGGTGATACCGCCTTTCCTGGCGCGTGGCCTGGGCGCCCACGAGGTGCCGCTGGTGTGTTTCCACATCACGCCGGGGTCGCCGCGTTACGCCGGCTTCAGGGCGTTGGCGCCGGGCGGCGTGGCATTGCTTGAGCGCGACTGTTTCCAGGAACTCGACGCTTCGCTGGAGGCGCTCTACCAGGGGCGCCTGGAGCCGGCTCTGGCGCCGGCGATCTACGAACAGGCCCTGAGTGTGCCGTTCCGGCACCTGACGCCCCAGGCTCGGCTGGACCCCCGCGAGCCGCTGATACGGGAACTGCTGGAGCGCCGCCGGGACCTGACGCTGACCGAGCTGGCCCGGGAGCTGGGCACGTCGTACTTCTGGGCGTCCCGCCTGATGAGCGATGTGTTCGGTATGTCGTTGCGTGACTATAAATCCTGGCAGAAGCTGCAGCGCGTTTTCCATCTGCTGCATTCCAATCGCAGTATCACCGAGATTGCCCACGCGGCCGGCTTCACCGATTCCGCGCATTTGTCGCGTACCTACCAACGCTGGTTTGGCCAGCCACCGTCCTATAGCCGTAATCGGAATAACGTGCGGGTTATGTGTTGCGAGTGACCTTCACCGGGACCGGCGTGCGCGGCGCGGCCGCGCTTTAACCCGAGCTGATCCAGCCGCAATGAAAACCGTGTGGAATATGATGCGGCAGGGGCACCGCCGCCACCTCTTCCAGGGTCTCGCTACGGGCGTCCAGCAGCACGATCTCGCTGCAATGCGTATTGGCGTCGTAGACGGCGGTGCATAAATAGCCGTCCCCTTCTTGTTCACCTTCCGGCACGAATACCGCTTCGGAGACGAAGCGTCCCGGCCCCATCCTATGCAGGGCGGTGTGGCCGCTCTCGGTGTCCAGTCTTTGCACGGCGTTGAAGAAGCCGCCCTGGTCGGCAAGCGCGGTATTAAAGAGAAAGCGGCTGGGCTCGCCCTGATAGCGGTTATCGAAAGTGGGGAACTCGCAGCCGGCCTGGTGCGGCAATGGCAGGTAGGTATGTTTGCCGGTGCGCAGATTCAGCCGTAGCTGTCCGGGTTCGCCGGCATCGCTTTGATAGTGGCGGGTGAAATCCCGCAGGGCCTGGTTGATGGTGAAATCGGGAAAGCGCACCAGCTCCACGATCAATTCGTCACCGGTCTCACGGGCGTTGCCGAAGTGAAACACCACGAACGGGTCAAGTTCGAAGGTGTGGGTGCGCTCCAGGGAATCCAGGTCGATCACATGGGCGCGCATGCCCCAGGCCGGATCATGGCTCATGCACTGGTCGACGGTGCGCAGGCCGAGCATCATTTTGCTGATGCCTGTCATGGCCACCGGCTGCTCCAGGAACAACCAGTGACGTTTCGACATGGCGGAGCCGTGCAGAAACGTCAAGCGCGGCAGCGGGAAACGCCCGCGCCGTTCCATGCGCCCGCTGGGGCCGATCTGGTAGAGATTCACCTGCGGGCCGTGCCGCCCCAGGCTGACGCCATGGTTGTAGTAGCGCCCGGTGTCCGGGTGATGGTGGCCGTGGGCGCTGAAGGGCTCGAAGGGTTTCAGGCCGCCGGCGAAGCTGGCTTCGCCCAGGGTCCTGAGAGTTTGCGGGTCCAGGCCCCAGGGGCGGCCGCCCTCCCATTGCGCCAGCAGCCGGTCGCCGTGCTGAACGATACTGGTGTTGGCGGCGTTGGCCGGTGGCCGGCCGATGTTGGCGAGGATGCCGCCCGGGGCGTTGTGGCCGAAACTGCGTTTTTTAATGTGGCCGGCGGCGGTTTCGGCCCGGTATTTGGGTGTGCGCACGAAACGGTTGCGGTAGCGGGCGCCCTCTTCGCCGAAGGTGAGCGCATGCACCATGCCGTCGCCGTCGAACCAATGGCCGAAGGTCCGCCCGGCCAACTCGTTGCGGCCGGGGCCGATGCGCAAGAAGGTGCCGCGCACGGCGTCCGGTATCTTACCGCGTATTTCACCGTTGGTGATGCGCAGGCTGACTTCCCGCTCCAAGTTCTCGAAGCCCCGGCGGTGGTCGGGGACAGGATGATTGTCCATAAAACGTGCCCTCCTGACGCAAAGGTATACAGCTTGTTTATGAGAGAGGCAAGAGAGGGGTTCCGGTTCCCGCCGCGCGGCCCCCAGGATTGCCGAGCCGTTCATAGCGCGGACGCTGCTGGCGGTTTAATCTCGGTGTCTTCGCCAGTCGAGCCGGATTCCTTGCATGAAACACCACGCCTTTTACGCAACCTGGTTGTTACTCCTCGGTCTGCTGACGGTCGGATGCCAAAGCCATCATCGCCATTCCCTGCCCGGCAACCCGGGTCTTCAGGTCGAGCAACTTGAACCCGGCGTCTGGATGCACACCTCCTATAACACCTTCAATGGCGTGGTTTACCCTTCCAACGGGCTGATCGTCCGGGAAGACGATCATCTGGTGCTGCTGGATTCCGCCTGGGGCGCCGAGGCCACCGAAGCGTTACTGGTGTGGATCGACAAGGAGATCGGTCTGCCGGTGGACCGGGCGCTGTCCACGCATTTTCACAGCGACCGCACCGGCGGCGCGGCGGTGTTGGAAGCGGCGGGCATCCCGGTCTGGTCGCACCCGATGACGCAGCGCCTGAGCGCGGAAGCGGGCAACCCGGTGCCGGCCAATGCCTTGAGCGGTCTGGACACCGCGGGCAACACCACCGCTTTCGGTTCCGTGGAGGTGCTCTACCCCGGCGGCGGCCATGCCCGCGATAACATCATGGTTTGGCTGCCCGAGCGGAAGATGCTCTATGGTGGCTGCGCGGTACGCGAGCTGGTCACCGACAACCTGGGGAATACCGCCGACGCCGACCTGGCCCATTGGCCGCAAGCGATTCGTCATGCCCAGGCGGCGTATCCGCAAGCCGAGACCGTGATTCCCGGCCACGGCGAGCCTGGTGGCCCGGAGCTGCTTGAGCACATGCACACGTTGTTTGAGGACAGCGGTACCTGAACAGGGACGGCTTTATGATCAGCGAGGACGTTCGGCGGGATATCCAGGGCCGCCTGCGGGCCATCGAAGAAGAGCACGACGTGCGCGTGCTGTTCGCGGTGGAGTCCGGCAGCCGGGCCTGGGGCTTTCCTTCACCGAACAGTGATTACGATGTGCGTTTTATTTACGCCCATCCCCGCGAGTGGTACCTGTCGCTGGATCTGGAAGAGCGCCGTGATGTCATCGAATGCGAGATCGTCGACGACATCGATCTCAGCGGCTGGGATATTCGCAAGGCCCTGAAATTATTCTGGCAGTCCAACCCGTCGTTCGTGGAGTGGCTGCATTCCCCTATTGTCTATCGCGACGAGGCCGGTTTTGCCGACCGTGCGAGGGCGCTGCTACCTGACATCTACGACGTGAACAAAGGTGTGCATCATTATTGGAGCATGGCGGACAAGAACTACCGCGGCTATCTGAAAGCGAAGTTGGTGCCGCTGAAGAAATACTTTTATGTCCTGCGCCCCCTGTTGGCGATCCGCTGGCTGGAACGTTATCGCTCGCCCGCGCCGGTTGAATTGGAGCGCTTGCGACCGTTGGTGGCCGACGATGAAACGGTGGATAAAGAAATTACCCGCCTGTTGGCGAAAAAACAGCGCAGCGAGGAAAAGGAATTTGTTCCGGTGATGGCGGAGCTGAACGATTTTATTGAAAAAGAACTGTCCCGGCTGTCGCGCTACCCGGGTAACGCCGCGCCGGGCGGTGGCGACTTGAGCCGTCTGAATGCGTTGTTTCGCGATTGCCTGGACAGCGTTTCCGACGCCTGATCACGAGAGAGGCGCCGGCCGAGTCAGCGCGTCCCGGCCGAGGCCGCAACGCGCCGGGGCCCGGGTGCCGGTTCGGATGGCAACTCCAGCAACTCGGTGAGAAATTCCCGCCAGACTTTATAAATCATAAAACGCCCGAGACCGGGGAAACTGCGGAAGCGCGCGTTGGGCAAATCCCCTGCCAGCCCGCGGGCGCTGCCTATGGAGATGATGCGGTCGTCCTCACCGTGCCAGTGCAGGATCGGTACTTTGATTTGCTTCAGGTCCACCAGCCAGGGGTGCTGCATGCGTATGTATTCGTCGATCAGGATGCGCGCGCCCTGGAAGTGGCTGGCGTGCATGCGCTCGATCAGTCGCGCCAGCAGGTCCGGATCGTTGAGCACCGCTTGATCCTCCGGGCACAGCGACTTGGCCAGGCGGGCCAGGTATTTTTCCGGGGAACGCCGCACGCCACGCAACGCTAGACGGCCCACCAGCACGAACAGTCGCGGATCCTTGCGGAAGATGCGCAGAAACATGGCGTGGATGCGGTCGAGCTTGTCCAGTTCGAAGTGCTCAATCGGCACGGTGCTGGCTAGCAGGCCCAGCCGGTCGAACAGATCGGGATGCAGCGCCGCCGCGCACAGCGCATAGGGGCCGCCGCCACAGTACGCCGCCATCGGCGGTCGCTGCAGGCCCAGATGGTGGCACAGGGCGCGGATGTCCGGGCCAAAGTCGCGGAATTCCATGTCCGCTCGGGCAGTGGACAGTCCGTAGCCGGGGCGTACGATCAGAATCATGCGCAGGCCGTTCGCCCGGTACCACTCATCGAAGAGGCGGTGGTCGGGCAGGGCGCTGCCCAGGTTGTCGAGGGTCAGCACCGCTCGTCCCGACGGATCACCGTATTCGAACCAGCTCAACACGCGGCCATCGGGCAGGGTCAGGGTGTGTTCCGGCGTTTGGCTCAGGGCCGGGGGCTGGGCCGCCTGGACCAAGGCATGCCCCATCGCTTGACTGACTAACTGCACCTGACTGTTGGCTTCCAGCTTCGCCATGGTCGACTTAAGCTGACTGCGCGCGGTGTGCACGCTGATCGAGAGCAGCGCCGCGCTTTGACTGAGGTTGCCGATCTTGCAGAGCAGATGCAGCAGGCGGGATTCTGCGTGCGTGATCGGAAATATGGCCTTCAGGGATTCCGGGGATGGCGTCACCACACTGTGGCCGGCCAGCACCCAGACAATGGTTCGGACCCGCGCGATGGTGCCTGGTGCATCGGATTTTTTGACTGGCAGACAGAGCAAGGTCACCGCGTCACGTTGGGAGGTGAGTAGCTGAGTGTGGCGGCCGGCGGCAAGACTGTGAACCCGTTTCAAGCCCTCCTTTAAGGTCCGGTCGGCGAAACGCAGCGTGCCGTCCGGGAGCAACTCGATGGGCGCCTGGGTGAGTGCCTGCCGCGCCGCCGGATTGCATTCCAGGGCGCGCATCCGCTCGTCGAGCATCAGCATGGGCCAGGGCATCTGGTTATACATGCTGTTGAGAATCTGGGTGCGGTCCTCAAGAGCGTGCATATAGGCGCTGCTGCGTACCGCCCGTTCCAGGTGCCCGATCAACTGTTCCACTTCCATGGGTGCGTCGTTGGCGTCGCCGGACGGGCTGTCCTCGGTCCAGCCGGTGATGGTATCGAGCAGGTCCATCCAGTCGCCGGGGGACAAGGCGGTTTCGTAGATCCGACCGATCAGGTCGTTATTCTCATCCTGCAAGGCGTCGGCCCCGGGTTCGGCAAGGTGGTTGTCCGGATCATAGGAAGCGCGCGTCGGGAGCGCAACGAAAAAGACCCCGGGGGCCGGGGTCAAAGGGTGCGGCGAGGCCGAAGCCCGCCGCAGGGGCACGCCTTGCGGCGTTCGGGGGTGAAGCGGTTACTCGGTGACGTCGATCAGTACCACCAGGCCCAGCTCGTTGGGGTCGCCGCCCTGCGGCACCCAGCGGGTGGTGAATACGCCCAGGCTGGCGTCCTGGTTGAAAAAGCCCTCCATGATATTGCTGCCGTCCTGACCGGCGAGGGTCAGGGTGGTGGCGCCGTTGGCGGCGATGCTGGCGGTCAGCGGCTCGTCGACGGTGTCCTGCTCGACGACGAGGTCGCCGCCCAGGCCGGTTTTCTCGACCAGCGTAAAGCTGCCGTTGAGCGTTCCGGCGGTGTTGCTGGTCAGATTGACGTAGCTGTTGAACTGGCTGTTGATCATTTCAATATCGCTGGAGCCATTACCCACGCCATCCAGGGCCACGGACAACAGCATCAGGCGGTACCGCTTGCCACTGACGTCCGGCGCGCTATCGGGCAGTTTGACCATCAGGGTTTTGTTGAACTGGGCCCAGATGTTCTCGTTGTTTTCGGTTTCCGCGAAGGCGATGAAATCGAAGGTGTCGTTGATAAAGCCATCAGTGGGCACGGGCTGGCCGTCTTCGGTGCCGGCGGAAATGATGTCGCCGTCGGCTGAGACGTTGATGGCGTCGCCGGTACTGCCGGTTTCGGAAAGGGTCTGATAGGTGCTGCCGTTGCTTTCCAGCCCTACCCGGTGGCCGGTGGCGTCGCCGTAATCGAAGGTGCCGTCGCCATTGAAGGTGACCACGTTGACCTCGGTCTGCAGTTCGATCACACCGGTTTGCGCGTAGGTTTCCAGGAACACGCGGCCGAAGGCGCCGCTGAGATCCGAATCGCTCATCCCGGACGGTGAGCGGGCGAACACTTCCAGGGCGCGGAATACTTCATCACCCTGGCGATCGTCCGGATTTAGAGCGTCCGGTTCGTCGTCGCCGTTAGTGTCGGTGGTGCCGTAGCGAACCGCCGCTTCCTGAGAAAGAAGGAAGAACAGACCTGTATTCTGAACCTGTTGCAGGTTGTAGATCACTGACGGATAGCGGAACGCGTTGTCGCCGTTGATCTCTTCCTCGAACGCGCCTTCGATGGACAGTATGCCGGAGTCGGTCAGTGTGCCGGAGAGGTTCTCGGATTCGGTGTCGATGTCCGTTTCATAGTAGATCGATCCGGTCGCCACGCTCATGCCGGAGAAATTCGAGTAGGCGCTTTCTTCGCCTTCCAGGGTGATCGCCACGGTATTGCCGCCGCCGTCGGCAAAGTCGAACTGGCCGCGCCACATATCGTTGGCGAAGGTGCCGAAGTTGTCGTTGTCGCTGTCATGCAGGCCGAGGCTGAACGCCGCGCTTCGGTAGTCGCCGGTAACGCTATCCGCGTCGCCGGGTTGCGCCTTGATCACCGCCACCTGTTGTTCCACGAACTCGCCGACTTCCTGGTCCAGTTTGGCGAGCATGTCACTGAGATCGTTGCCGGCGGTGAGGTCAAAGGTGTCCACCTTGCCGCTCAGGGTGACTACGTCCGTGGCCACCAACTGGTCCAGGTCAGTGCCTTCCTCGATGAACTTACGCAGCACGAATTCCGATACCGGGTTGATGTTCACCGCCTGATCGACCACCTGGGCCCGCATTTCAGTGCCGGTGCCGGTAATCCGTACGATTAAATTGCCCGCCAGGTTCACGCCGTCGGGGAGTGTCAGACGGTAGTCGCCGGTGATCGAGGTGACGGTTTCCGCCAGCACCTCGCCCACCGGGTTGCCGGCGTTATCCACCCGCAGTAGCTCGACGGTCGCCCCGCCGACCGGATCCAACCCGGTGATGGCCGCGTGCGCCGGCGGAATCAGCACGTTCAACGCCAATTCGAACAGGCTTGGGGCCTCGTGAAACGCCACGGCGCCGGCCGGTGCCGTGGCGGTGCCGCTGATGGTGCGTGAGGTGGCGCCACCGCCGCCGGCATCGTCGCTGGATGAGGAGGAGCTGCCCCCACACCCCGCCAGAATCGTGACCGACGCCACGCATGCAATGAGGAATAACGCTGCTTTCTTCATGGTTGCCCTTCCGATGTCCAATCAGGTTGGATCGAGCCTAGGGCGTTTGTTAAATGGGCACATACCCCATATGGGGTAAACCGTAATCGATTGTTGGTGGGGCCCTTTAAATCCCACTTTCCATCGCCACGCAGGGGTGATAGGTAAACAACACAAGGAGACAAGCCATGGACGACGATCATCATTCGCAGGCTGTCCCTGGCACCATGTCGGCCATGGTGCTCACCGGCCACGGTGGCGTGGATAAGCTGGTTCACCGCGACGATGTGCCGGTGCCTCGACCCGCGCCGGGCCAAGTGCTGGTGCGCGTCACCGCCACCGCCAAGAACAACACCGACCGTAAGGCCCGTGAAGGCCTGTATCCCACCAAGGACAAGGACGAGGTGGCGTCCTTTCAGATGGGTGGTTCGGCCACGCTCACCTTCCCCCGTATTCAGGGCGCCGACGTGGCCGGGCGGGTTGCCGCGGTCGGTGAAGGCGTGGATCCGGCACGCCTCGGCGAGCGCGGCCTGCTGGATTTCAATCTTTATCCGGACGACCGCCGCGACATCAACCTGACGCCGGACTACTACGGCCACGGCGCCGACGGCGGCTTCGCCGAGTACGTGGCGGTGCCCTCGGACCAGTTCCACACCGTGGACAAGGCGGACCTGGCCGACGCGGAACTGGCGGCCATGGGCATGTGCTCCTACCAGACCGCCCTGCACATGCTCACCTCCGCCAATGTCGTCGCCGGGGAGCGGGTGCTGGTGACCGGCGCCAGCGGCGGTGTCGGCACGGCGCTGATCCAGCTGTGCCGGGTCCTGGGCGCGATTCCCTATGCGTTGAGCACGCCGGACAAGGCGGGCGCCCTGCGTGAGCTGGGCGCCGAAGCGGTGCTCGACCGTTCCGACATGGACGGCTTCACCGACCGGGTCCGCGAGCTGACCGGCGGCGCGCCTCTGGACGCGGTGATGGATCTGGTCGGCGGCGACATGACCGACCGCTTTATCGACGCCATGATCTTCGACATGAAAGCGCGCAACAGCTACCCGCGTCTGAGCATCGCCGGCGCCAGCGGCGGCAACCTGAGTGAGATCATGTGGACGCGCATCTACCTCTATCAGGTGCAGGTGTTCGGCGTCTCCCACGGCACCCGGGAAGAGGCGGAACAGCTGATCGGCTGGATCCGTTCCGGCGAGCTCAAACCGGTGCTGCACGCGGCTTTCAAACTGTCCGACCTGCACCGCGCGGAGGACTACTTCGTCAGCCGCGGCAACAACTTCCTCGGCAAGATCGTCATCGTCCCCGACCGCCAGTGGGCGGACTTCGGCGAACCCTTCGCGTTAAAGGAGACAACCTGATGCGCCAGGAGTTAAGCCTGAACCTCATGGACACCCACGCCGGCGGCGATGTCAGTCGCATTGTTCTCGGCGGTATTGATCCGCTGCCCGGTAAAACCGTGCGCCAGCAAATGGAGTACCTGCGCGACGACGCCGACGGCCTGCGCCGGCTTTTACTGGAGGAGCCCTACGGCATTCCGGAAATGTCGGTGGATCTGATCGTGCCGCCGTCCCACCCGGACGCCAGCGTCGGCTACATCATCATGGAAGTGATGGGCTATGCGATTTACTCCGGCTCCAACACCATCTGCACCGCCACGGCGGTGCTGGAAAGCGGGCTGGTGCCCAAGGAAGAGGGCCGGCAAAGCTTTATGATGGAATCGCCGGCGGGGCTGGTGCACATCGAGGCCCAGGTCCACGACGGCGTGGTGGAATCGATCACCTGCGGCGGCCTGCCCAGCTACATCGACACCCACCGCGCCACCATCCATGTGCCGTCGCTGGGCAACGTCACCTACAGCGTGGCTTACAGCGGCGGGTTCTACGCTCTGGTGGACGCCACCGAGCTGGGCTTTCATCTGACCCTGGATGAGGAGGCGGATCTGGCGCGCTGCGCCCGCGCCATCGTCGAGGCGATTCAGGCGGAGCGCGGCTTTTCCCACTACACCCTGGGCGACGTGGGGCCGCTGCCGTTCCTGCACTTCATGGGCCCGGTGGAGCAGGTGGGGGATCACTTCTACCGCTCCCGCTCCGCCACCTATGTGCACCCCGGCGTGATCTGCCGCAGCACCACCGGCACCGGCACCTCCGCGCGGTTGGCGCTGATGCACCATGAAGGCAGGATCAAACCCGGCGACCGTCTGGAGACCGTCTCCCTGCGCGGCTCCGGCTTTATCGGCGAGTTCATCGACACCCGCCGGGAGGAAGACCACGAGGTGGTGGAAAACACCATCACCGGCAAAAGCTACGTGCTGGCGCACTCCAGAACCGTGGTCAATTGCGAGGACCCGATGGTCGACTGCGGTGGACTGCACCACATCCTCAGCGACGGCCACGACTGACGGCTCTCGCTCTAATCGGAATCGTTGAGGCGCTCCTGTCGCTCCTGTTCTTCCTCAAAGGCGGCTTTGATTTCGGCCAGGACGTCCTCGACGTTGGCGGCTTCGCCGGAGTCCTCGAATACGCCCGTGAGTGACACCTCCGGGTGCAGTTCGCCGGCCTCGTAGAGCGCCCAGATCTCCTCGCCGTAGCGGCTGCCGACCAGGGCCGGGGCGTACTGGCCGTAGTAGCGCGTCATGTTGTTGACGTCGCGCAGCAGGAAGGCTTCGGCGTGGTTGTTGGCGGCGGCGTCCACCGCCTGGGGCAGGTCGATCACCACCGGCCCGTAGGCGTCCACCAGCACGTTGAATTCGGACAGGTCGCCGTGGACCAGCCCGGCGCACAGCATCAGCACCACGTAGTGCATCATCAGGGCGTGGTCTTCCAGCGCCTGTTCCTCGGTGAGCACCACGTCGCACAGGCGCGGCGCCACGTCGCCGGCGTCGTCGGTGATCAGCTCCATCAGCAGTACGCCTTCCAGCATGTCGTAGGGCCGGGGCACGCGCACGCCGGCGTCCGCCAGGCGGCGCAGGGCGTCCACTTCGGCGGTCTGCCAGACCTTTTCCTGCTGATCGCGGCCGAACTTGGAGCCCTTTTCCATGGCCCGGGCACGGCGCGTGCTGCGCACCTTGCGGCCCTCCTGGTAGTGCACCGCCTGCTTGAAGCCGCGCTTGGCGGCCTCCTTGTACACCTTGGCGCACTGCACCCGGTCGCCGCAGCGGACCACATAGATGTCCGCCTCTTTGCCGCTCATCAGCCGGCTGATCACTTCGTCCACCAGGCCGTCATCGACCAGGGGTTGTATCCGTTTCGGGGTTTTCATGCCGCCCTTATACGCTATTCGCCGATGGCGGGCATCCCCTGGTGGAGGGGGTGGTTCACGGCGCTCGGCCGGCGGCGTTGAGTTCCGCCTCCAATTGCCGGTGAAAACGCGGCGCGCTGTACTCAAACGTGCCGAAAGTGAGTACCTGATTGGCGCCGGACGGCAGTCCCTTCTGGATCGATTCCGACAGGTTGTAGTCCTCGGCCAGGGTGCGCCGGTACAGGTCCACGTTGGCTTGCCAGTAACGCTCCGCTTTGTCGCTGTCCGGGGCGGCGGGCAGCAGGGTGATCTCGTGGACACGGGTACGGTTCGGCCCGAGCGGCTCCAGGGTGCTGAACTGGGCGTGGTCGGGCTGCACCAGCACGGTGGTGTTGGGAAAAAAGAAGTACAGAATGTTGCCGTGCCGGCGCGGTTCAAAGCCTTCGGCGTCCGGCGGGTTGGCCGGGTCCAGGTTGGATTTGACCAAATACAGCCGGCGATTGAGTCCCGCTTCGTCGATGATCTGGAGGTTGTCGGTGAACAGGTGCGCGATGGTATTCCGGTGCGCCACCTTGAAGTGGTAGGCCTCTAGGGAACCGTCCACCAGCAGTTTCCAGTTGGCGGCCACCTCATAGTGGCGCGGCGCGTAGGCCACGGGCGCGGACAGATCCAGGGCTTCCAGCTCGCCCATCAATGGATCGAGATGGCTGTCGATATCGCTGTTCGCGAGATCCGGGTCGGCGACTACCCAGACCAGGCCGCCGCGCTCCCGAACGGCCAGGCGCCGCAGCCCGGATTCCGCCTTGTTCAGGCAGGGAAAGCCGAACGCCTGGGGCAGCCCCTTCAGGCTTCCGTCCAGGGCGTAGGTCCAGGCGTGGTAAGGGCAAACAAAGGTCCGGGCGCTGTGGCCGGCGCCTTCGTCCAGCAGGCGGGCGCCCCGGTGGCGACATACGTTGAGGAAGGCCCGCAAGGCGCCGTCCTCCTGACGCACCAGCAGCAAAGGCACGCCCAGCCGGTCGCGGGCCAGCCAGGCGCCAGCGGCGGGCAGTTCGCTGCTGGCGGCCACCGCCTGGGGGCGGCGCCGCATCAGGGCCCGCTCCCGGTCGGCACGGCCGCGGTCCAGATAGCGGTCCACCGGCACCTCGCCGGGGGCGGCCCGGCCTTCCGGCCGCGTCCCGTTGAGCGCCTCCAGGGTGCGCCGGTGAAGGTCTGCACGGACCTCTGGTTTCATGTTGGGGCTCCGGTGTCATCTTGTTGTTCTGATCGGACCAAAATGCGCGTGGCGCCGACAGTCTGTCAATGCGCCCTTGCCGGCTCGGCGCGCTTGCAATGGTGAGGCCTCCTGTGACGTTATAGACGGCTTCGGCGTTGTGTCGTGGCGAAAGAGGAAAAGGGATGTCCAACCGGCGTTGTTTCGGTGTGCTGATGGCGCTGTTCGTGGTGTTGTTTGCGGTGCTGGCGGTGGCGCCCCGCGAGCCGGCGACCTGGGCGATGGAAAACGCCGTGGCGGTGCTGTTCGTCATCGGCCTGTGGGCGACGCGCCGCTGGTTCCGGTTCTCGCGCAGCGCCTACCTGATGATGTTCTCGTTTCTGGCGCTGCATGAGATCGGCGCCCACTACACCTATTCCCATGTGCCCTACGACCAGACCCTGCATACGCTCTTCGGTTTCAGTCCGGACGCGGTGATGGGATGGCGGCGTAACCAGTACGACCGCTTTCTACATCTGCTTTACGGCGTGCTGTTGGTGTTGCCGCTGAGTGAGCTGTGCCGGGAATGGGGCGGGCTGCGGCGGCCTGGCGCGGCGTTGTTCGCTTTCAGCCTGATACTGGCGTCGTCGCTGCTCTATGAGCTGATTGAGTGGGGCGCCGCCGTGGCGCTGGGGGACGGCAGCACCGCCTTTCTCGGCACCCAGGGCGACCCCTGGGACGCCCAGAAGGACATGGCACTGGCCACGGTCGGCGCGCTGGCCTCGCTGGTGATCGCGGCACTGGCACGGCGTATCCGGTGAGCTCTAACCGGATTTTGCATTCGCGCCGTATCCGCGCCGCCGGCCGGGTGTCTACACTGGAACTCGTTCATACACGCCCAATGGCAAGGAGAGCACCATGACCTATAGCGCGGAGTACGCTACCGATCACCCCACCCGGGACGAGGTGGAAGCCATCCGCGAGCCCACCGTGGTGGAATTCGGCCAGCCCGGTTGCGGCCACTGCCAGGCCGCCGCGCCGCTGATCAAGGCGGCGTTCGCCGATTTTACCGGGGTGGTGCACCTGAAACTGGAGGACGCCAAGGGCCGGTTGCTCGGGCGCGCGTTCAAGGTAAAACAATGGCCGACACTGATCTTCCTGCAGGAGGGCGAGGAAGTGGCGCGTCTGGTGCGCCCGCAGAGCGAGCAGGCGGTGCGCGAAGCCCTGGAGAAAATCGACACCAAGGCCTACCGGGACGCTGACCAGGCGGGCACGGGCGGCAGCAAGGATCCGTGAAGAACCGGTTTTAATTTGTGGCGCGCAATTACATTAACAATGTGGTTGCGCGCCCTTTGTCATGCTAAGTTTGCCCGAAATAAAAATAAACATAATTAATGGGGTAAACAATGCGCATTGGTATTGTCGTGGATTCCACCTGCGATTTACCGGAATCCTATTTCGAAAAAAATAATATACAGATTCTTCCCATCTCCATTCGCCTGGGCGACGAACTGTTGGTCGACAAGCGCGACGCGCAGGCCACGCGGCGGTTCTACCAGGAGCAGCTGGATTCGGAAGGCATCCACGCGGAATCCATTCCTTATTCCGTGGATCAGATTCAGGCGGTGTTTCTGGAGCAGCTGGTCATCGATTATGACCTGGTGTTCTGCATTACCGTATCCGGTAAGCGCAGCCTGATTTTTGATAACGCCACCAAGGCCTCGTTCTCGATTCTCAAGCAGTACCAGAAAGTGCGCGCCGACGCCGGCGTGCCCGGCCCTTTCTCGATGCGGGTGATCGACAGTAAAACCCTGTTTTCCGGCACCGCGGTATTGGTGTGCGAGGTGGCTAAAATGATCGAGCAGGGCGCCAACCGTAATGCGATCCGCCTGCGTATCGATGAGATGCTGCCGCACATTTGCGGTTATATGGTGCCGGAGAAACTGGCCTATGTGCGCGACCGGGGTTTCAAGAAGGGCGAGCGCAAAAGCTTTTCCGATTCCATGCGCGGCGTGGCGCTCACCGTGGGATCGGCGCTGTCCATGCACCCGGTGATCCGCATCCACGGCGGTGAGGAAAACCCGGCCACGGTGAACCGCAGCTACGAGAAGTCCGTGCGCCGCATGCTGGAGCACGTCGCCAAGCAGATCCGCGCCGGAAAGTTGATGTCCGGCCACGTTTGTCTCAGCTACGCCGGCGACGCCGCCCGCGTGCCGACCATGCCCGGTTATGCCGAGCTGGAGGCCGCCGCCCGCGAGCACGATGTGCAGCTGCTGGTCTCCACCATGAGCCCCACCGGCGCCATCAACGTGGGCGCCGGCTGCCTGTTCGTGGCGTTCGCCAGCCAGGACGATGAGTTCGAGTAAAGGGGCGGCCCTAGGGCTGCTCCTCCACGGTTTCCGGCGCGCTGGCCGGGGCGGCGCCGTTGGCCGGCCGGCCCCGTAGTAGCTGCGCCGTCATCAGGGCGGTGCCGGCGATGATCACCGCGCCGATGGCGGAATTGGTGTGCAGGGCGGCGCTGAAGCCGGCGCGGGCCGCTTCCAGCACCTGGGCGGCCAGCGCCGGTGGCAGTTGCGCGGCGGCGCCGATGGCGCCCCCCAACGTATCGCCGGCGGCCAGGGTCTGGGCGTCGTTGAGCCCCGCCGGCATGGCGTCCAGCATATGCCGCCGGTAGACCGCCGCGCCGACACTGCCGATCACCGCGATGCCCAGGGCCATGCCCAGCTCGGTGGCGGTTTCCGAAGTGGCCGAGGCGGCCCCCGCCTTGGTGGCCGGCGCCGCGCTCACCACCATGTCGGTGCCGAGGATCATCATCGGCATCACGCCCATGCCCATGATCGTCATGCCCACCACCAGCAGCATCAGGTCGTCGATATCGTTGACCCGCATCAGCGCCGCCAGGCCCACGGCGGCCAGTACCAGGCCGCCGCTCACCAGCCGCGAATGCGGTATATAACGGGTGGCCGCCGGAATCAGTAACGACGCCGCCGTCTGCACCACCGCCGGCGGCAGCATGGCCAGCCCCGCCTGCAGCGGCGACAACCCCAGCACCCCCTGCAGGTACTGAAACACCATCAGCCAGGCGCCGGAGAGCGCCAGGATGGTCAGCATCATGGCCGCCACCGAGGTGCTGAAATGGCGGCTGCGGAACAGGCTCAGGTCGAACATCGGCTCGCTGAGACGGCGCTGGCGCCGGGTGAACACCACTGCCAGGGCCAGGCCCAGCAGCATCGACAGGAACGGCGCCGCGTGCACGCCGTTGCGGGCCAGATCCTTGAGCCCGTAGATCACCGCCAGCACCATCGCCACCGACAGCAGGGCGCTGGGCAGATCCTGGCGGCCGGCGTTCTCGTCGCGGAACTCCGGCAACAACCAGGGACCGCATAGCAACAACAGCAGCATCACCGGCACCCCCAGCAGGAACACCGAGCCCCACCAGAAGAATTCCAGCAAAGCGCCGCCCACCAGCGGGCCGATGGCGCTGCCGACGATAAAACCGGTCATCCACACGGTGATCGCCAGGGTGCGCTCGCGCTCCACCTGGAACATATTGCGCAGTAGCGACAGGGTGGACGGCATCAGCGTGGCGCCGGCCACGCCCAGCAGAGCACGCGCCGCGATCAGGGTTTCCGCGCTCTCGGAGAACGCGGCCATCACCGACGCCAGCCCGAAGGCGCTGGCGCCGGCCAGCAGCAGCTTGCGGCGGCCGATGCGGTCGCCCAGCGTGCCCATGGTCACCAGGAAGCCGGCGATCATGAAGCCGTAGATATCCAGAATCCACAGCAACTGATCGCTGGTGGGCCGCAGGTCGGCGCTGAGATGCGGCGCGGCCAGGTGCAGCACCGTCATATCCAGCGCCAGCAGCACCGTGGGCAGCATCAATACCGCCAGGCCCAGCCATTCGCGGCGGGTCGCCGGGGTCGCGGTGATTTCATCGGGTACAGCGGGGGGCATGGTGGGGTCCTTTCAGTAACGTCCTTCTTCGCGCAACTCGGCCTCGATGGGCCGCACTTCGATAGCGCCGATGCGGGCCGACGGCCAGTGGGCGGCGATCTCCAGCGCGTGCTCGTCGTCGCGGGCTTCGATCAGGAAGTAACCGCCGATCTGCTCCTTGGTTTCCGCGAACGGACCGTCGGTCACCGAACCTTTGCCGTCGCGCACGCGGGCGACCCTGGCGCGGGTGGGGCTTTGCAGGGCCTGGGTGTCGAGCAGCTCGCCGCGCTCGCGCAGCGCCGCCACATAATCCAGGGTTTCCTGGCGCAGTGCCAGCCACTCCTCGCGGCTCAGGGACTTGAGGTCCCGTTCCGCTTCATAAGCCAGACAAAGATATTTCATGTTCGCTCCTGTTAACGGAAGTGTGTCGTCTCACAGTCGTCGTGGCGGCCGCCGTTTCGACAATCCGGGTTTCACGTCGTGATTTCCTCAATACCAGCCTCTGGGCCGGCGCCGGCCTGGCCCTGGGCGTGCACCGCGCGGCACTGGCGGCGGACGACAAGGGCGCGCTGCCCGCTGGCGAAAGCCTGCGCACCCGCGCCATCCCGGCCAGCGGCGAACAAATTCCGGTGGTCGGCGCCGGCACCTCCGGCAGCTTCGTGGCCGAGATCGGCTCGGAGAAGTACCAGCGCCTCAAGGAGGTCATGGCGATCTTCTTCAACAGCGGCGCCACCGTGTTCGATACCTCGCCCAACTACGGCGGCGCGGACAAGGTGCTGGGCGCGCTGCTGGAAGAGGGCGGCTGGCGGGACCAATGCTTCCTGGCCACCAAGATCGCCGCCGACAGCCGCGCCGAGGCCGAGCGGCAGTGGGCCGAATCCCTCAAGGCATTGCGCACCGACAAGGTGGAACTGCTGCAGGTGCACAACCTGCGCGACTGGAAAACCCAGCTGCCTTACGCCCGCGAGCTGAAAGAGCAGGGCAAAACCAAGTATGTGGGTGTCACCCACTACCTGGATCGTGGCCTGGACGAAATGGAGCGGATCCTTCGCAGCGAACCGCTCGATTTTATCCAGATCCACTACTCCATCAACGCGCCGGCGGCGGCGGAAACCGTCCTGCCGCTGGCCCGTGACAAGGGTGTGGCGGTGCTGATCAACCGCGCCTTTGACGACGGCAAGCTGTTTGGCCGGGTGAAGGACAAGCCGCTGCCCGGCTGGGCGCCGGAAGTAGGGGTGGAATCCTGGGCGCAGATGTTCCTCAAGTTCGCCATCAGCCACCCGGCGGTGACCTCGGTGATCCCCGCCACCAGCAAACCCAAGCATCAAAAGGACAACCTGCAGGCCGGCTACGGGCCGCTGCTCAGCGAGGCACAAACCCGGGAACTGATCGCGATGGACCTGTAGCGGCGTGAGCACCTTCGCCCGCTTGTTCAATCTGCACAGCCGGGAAGCGCCTTCGGTGCTTGCCGGTCTGTTGATGTTCTTCCTGCTGTTCACCGGTTATTTCATGCTGCGCCCGGTGCGCGAGACCATGGGCGTGGCCGGCGGCGTGGACAACCTGCAGTGGCTGTTCACCGGCACCTTCGTGGCGACGCTGGCGGTGCTGCCGCTGTTTGGCTGGCTGGCCTCGAGAGTGGCGCGGCGGCGCATCATGCCCTGGGCCTACGGTTTTTTCGTCGCCAACCTGCTGCTGTTCGCCGCGGTTTTCCTGCGCTGGCCGGAAAACCCCTGGGCGGCGCGCAGTTTTTATATCTGGTTGTCGGTGTTCAACCTGGTGGCGATTTCCCTGGCCTGGAGCGTGCTCGCCGACGTGTTCTCCACCACCCAGGCCAAGCGCCTGTTCGGCATGATCGCCGGCGGCGCCAGCCTGGGCGGGCTCACCGGGCCCGGCCTGGGGGCGCTGCTGGTGGCGCCGGTGGGCCATGTGGGCCTGCTGATGCTGGCGGCCCTGTTGCTGGCGGCGAGCGCCGGCGCCGGGGTATGGCTGTACCGTTGGCGCGACCGCAATCCCTTGCCGGCCGGGACGCGGTCGCAGGAGGAAAGCCGCCATGTGCCGCTCGGCGGCAACCCCTTCGAGGGCGCCGCCGAGGTGGCCCGCACCCCGTTTCTGATCGGCATCGCCGTGTTCGTGGTGCTGCTGGCCAGCGTCAGCACCTTTCTCTACTTCGAGCAGGCGCGGCTGGTGGCGGAGCACTTCCCGGACCCCACCCGGCAGACCCAGGTGTTCGGCCTGATCGATACCGTGGTCCAGGGGCTCGCCATTCTCACCCAGATTTTCCTCACCGGGCGCATTGCCCAGCGCCTGGGCATCGGCGTGCTGCTGGTGGCGGTGCCGGTGGTGATCGCCGCCGGCTTCCTGTGGCTGGCGCTGGCGCCCACTTTCGCGGTGTTCGTGGTGATCATGGTGGCGCGCCGGGCCGGGGAATACGCGCTGGTGCGGCCCGGCCGGGAGATGCTCTACACCGTGGTGCCGCCGCAGCAGAAGTTCAAAGCCAAGAACTTCATCGACACTGTGGTCTATCGCGGCGGCGACGCGGTCAGCGGCTGGGTCAAACGGGCGCTGGATCTGCTCGGTGAGCTGCCGGGGCTGGCCATGTTCATCGGCGCCGGCATTGCCCTGACCTGGGCCGGCACCGGCTTTCTGCTGGGGCGGGCCCAGCGGCGCCGGGAAGCGGATCCGGAGGCCCCGGCGCGGCGCTCTTGAAGCGCCGGCCGGGCCGCCGAAAACCGCCAGGGTAAACACGGCGTTTCACGGAAGGCTCACGCCGCCGTGACGACGATGACGGGTTTGGATCACCGGGAGCCCGATAATGATAACAGCGCGCCGCCTGCCCCTTTTGGCCTTGCTCTTCGCGATCCTCTGGTCGCCGTCCGTACTGGCCGCCGGAGGCGATGACGCCGCCGGCGCCGTGCCCGCCCAGGTGTTGAGCGAGCAGGGACGTTACCGGGTGGAAGTGCGCCAGGTGCCCGAGCCGCTGCCCGAGGGCGAGCACTTCAGCCTGGGGTTACGGGTGGTGAGCATGGATAACCCCGACGCGCCCCTGGACGCCTCCGCCGTCTCCGTCGAGGCGGGCATGCGCCACGGCCGTGAAGACGGCTTCGCCCACGGCATGCAGTCCGAACCGCAAGTGAGCGCCCGCGACGGCCTGATCCTGGTGGAGGGGCTGTACTTCCATATGGGCGGTGCCTGGACCCTGCAGGTCGCCATCGACGGTGACGACGGCGAAGACCGGGCCTGGCTGACGCTGCCCTGCTGCGGGGGATGAGCCGGCCCTTGAGAGGCGCCGCCCTGATCGCGGCGCTGGCCCTGGCCGTGACGGTGCCCTGGCTGGCCGCCGCTGGCGCCGGTGACACCGCGTTCACGGACGCCGAGCGGGCCGCGGTGCGGGCGCTGGCGGTGCCGCCGGGCCACACCCCGCCGGAAGTTCCGGACCCGGCGCTGGCGGAGTTCGGCCAGCGCCTGTTCTTCGACCGCCGGCTGTCCGGGGACGGCCGTTTTTCCTGTGCCTCCTGCCACCAGCCGGAACGCGCCTTCACGGACGGCCTGGCCCTGCCGGAGGCGGCCGGGCGCGGCCACCGCAATACTCCGACTCTGATCAACGTGGCGGACAACCCCTGGTTTCAATGGGACGGCGCCGCCGACAGCCTCTGGTCGCAAATGCTTCTGGTGATTGAGAACCCTCGGGAGCTGGATAACGACCGTCTGAACCTGGCGCATACGCTGTATCGAAATAAGGATTTGCGCGCCGCCTACCGGCGCCGCTTCGGCCCCCTGCCGCCGATGTCCGAGGGCACGCGTTTCCCGGCCCACGGCTCGCCCCAGGCCGCATCCGACTCGCCCGAAGGCCGGGCCTGGCGGCGCATGGCGGCGGCGGACCAGGAGGCGGTCAACCGGGTGATGGCCAATCTGGGCGTGGCGCTGGCCGCCTGGCAGCGGCGGCTGGTGCGCTATGATTCGCCGTTCGACCGCTTCGCCGCCGCGCTCGCCGACAACCCGGACCCGCCGCCGGACGACGCCTTCCCCGCCGCCGCCCGGCGCGGGCTCAAGCTGTTCGTCGGCGAGGCGCAATGCACGCTCTGCCACAGCGGCCCGGATTTCAGCAACCAGGCGTTCCACAACCTGGGCGTGCCGGTCACGGACCACCGGGACACCGGCCGGGAGCAGGGGCTGCGGCGCCTCGCCGCGAGCCCGTTCAACGCCGCCGGGCCCTACGCGGGCGATGACGGCGACGCCGACCGTCTGCGTTTCCTGCCACCGCCGGCAAGCCAGCGCGGCGCCTTCAAGACTCCCAGCCTGCGCAACGTGGCGCGCACCGCGCCGTATTTCCACGACGGGCGCTTCGCCACGCTGGAACAGGCGGTGCGGTTTTACCTGGAGCCACCGGACGGCGACACCCTGGGCAAGCGCGAAGACACCCTGGACCTGATCCCCGATCTCACCGACCGCCAGGTGGCGGATCTGGTCGCCTTCCTGAAAACCCTGAACAGCGCGCCGCTGCCCGAGGCCGTTACAGCGCCGCCGTCTCCTTAAACGCGGTAACCTCCGCCACCAGCCAGTCGCTGAACGCGCTCAGGCTGGGGTCTTCCGCTTTGCGCTCCGGCAATACCAGGTGGTAGGCCTTGGCGGTGCGGTAGCTGTGCTGAAACGGCACAACCAGCCGCCCGGCCTCCAGCTCCTGGCGGATCAGGAAGGGCGGAATCAGCGCCACGCCCATGTCCTGCATGGCCGCCTCGGCGAGCATGGAGAACAGCTCGTAGCGCGGGCCGGCCATGTCCTGGTCCACCCGCAGGCCCAGCGAATCAAACCATTCCCGCCAGGCGTAGGGGCGCGTAGTCTGTTGAAGCAGGGTCTGTTCGGCGAGCTGCTGCGGAGTGCGCACGCCGTTGGCGTTGAGCAGGCGCGGGCTGCACACCGGCACCGGCTCTTCGTGCATCAGCGCGGTGGTGCGGGTGCCGGGCCACTCGCCGTCGCCGAAGTAGATGGCGGCGTCGAATTCGGTGTCCGCGAACAGGAACGGTCGGGTGCGGTTGGTCAGGTTCACGGTGATGCCCGGGTGGGCGTCGTGGAAGCCGCGCAGCCGGGGCAGCAGCCAGCGGGTGGCGAAGGTGGGCACCACCGCCAGTTCCAGGGTCTGCCCGGGGCCGTGCTGGCCCATCACCGCCAGGGTGTCGCGCTCCAGATCGTCCAGGCGCGCGGTGACCCGGCGGCTGTAGGTACGGCCGGCCTCGGTGAGCTGCACGCCGCGCCGGGTGCGCCGGAACAGCTTCACGCCCAGGAAGTCCTCCAGGTTGGCGATCTGCCGGCAGATGGCGCTCTGGGTCAGGGCCAGCTCTTCCGCCGCCTTGGTGAAACTCTGGTGGCGGGCGGCGGCCTCGAAGCCGACCAGGGCGGTGGTGGCGGGGATTTTTCGGCGCATGATTCACTCGCTTGATATCAACAAGTGACAAAATAGCACAGGTTGGTGCAATTTTATCGTTTGAAAGCGGTGCGCCGTTCTCCCTAGGATGACGCCCAAATCCAATAATGACACCGGTTTGCGGCGCCCCGGGGCGTGACAGGCCGACTTTGGTTCGGAATGAAGAGGACGAATTCCATGGCACAGAACGCATCTTTTGATTGGGCCAGCCCGCTGCTGCTGGACCAGCAACTCACCGAAGACGAGCGCATGGTGCGCCAGACCGCCGAGCAATACGCCCAGAACAAGCTGGCGCCGCGTGTCCTGGAAGCCTTCCGCCATGAGAAGACCGACCCGGAAATCTTCCGCGAAATGGGCGAGCTGGGCCTGCTCGGCGCCACCATCCCGGAAGCCTACGGCGGCGCCGGCATGAACTATGTGTGCTACGGCCTGATCGCCCGCGAAGTGGAGCGGGTGGATTCCGGCTACCGCTCGATGATGAGCGTGCAGTCCTCCCTGGTGATGGTGCCGATCAACGAATTCGGCAGCGAAGAGCAGAAGCAGAAGTACCTGCCCAAGCTGGCCAGCGGCGAGTGGATCGGCTGCTTCGGCCTGACCGAGCCGGACCACGGCTCCGACCCGGGCAGCATGGCCACCCGCGCCAAGAAAGTGGACGGCGGCTACAGCCTCACCGGCAACAAGATGTGGATCACCAACAGCCCGATCGCCGACGTGTTCGTGGTGTGGGGCAAGACCGAAGACGGCAAGATCCGCGGCTTTATTCTGGAAAAAGGCTGGGAAGGCCTGTCCGCCCCGGCGATCCACGGCAAGATGGGCCTGCGCGCCTCCATCACCGGTGAAATCGTCATGGACAATGTGTTCGTGCCGGAAGAGAACATGTTCCCCGAAGTGACCGGCCTGAAAGGTCCGTTCACCTGCCTGAACTCCGCCCGCTACGGCATCTCCTGGGGCGCGCTGGGCGCCGCCGAGGACTGCTGGCACAAGGCGCGCCAGTACACCCTGGACCGCAAGCAGTTCGGCCGCCCGCTGGCCGCCAACCAGCTGATCCAGAAAAAACTGGCTGACATGCAGACCGAGATCACCCTGGGCCTGCAAGGCTGCCTGCGCCTGGGCCGCATGAAGGACGAAGGCACCGCGGCGGTGGAAATCACCTCCATCATGAAGCGCAACTCCTGCGGCAAGGCCCTGGACATCGCGCGGATGGCCCGCGACATGCTCGGCGGCAACGGTATCTCCGACGAGTTCGGCGTGATCCGTCACCTGGTGAACCTGGAAGTGGTCAACACCTACGAAGGCACCCACGACGTGCACGCGCTGATTCTGGGCCGCGCCCAGACCGGCCTGCAGGCCTTCACCGGCGAATGACCGGGACGCAAACGGGCGCCGCCAAGGGCGCCCTGGACGGCCTCCGCGTCCTGGATTTGTCGCGGGTGCTGGCCGGCCCCTGGGCCGGTCAGATCCTCGGCGATCTGGGCGCCGAAGTGATTAAAGTCGAGCGCCCCGGCCGGGGCGACGACACCCGCGCCTGGGGCCCGCCCTATCTCAACGACGGCCAGGGCGCGCCCACCTCCGAATCCGCCTACTACCTGAGCGCCAACCGCAACAAGCAGTCGGTCACCATCGACATCACCCGCCCGGAAGGCCAGCGGCTGGTGAAAGAGCTGGTGGCGGAAAGCGACGTGCTGTTGGAGAACTTCAAGGTCGGCGGCCTCAAGCGCTACGGCCTGGATTATGCGTCCCTGGCGGCGATCAATCCGCGCCTGATCTACTGTTCGATCACCGGCTTCGGCCAGGACGGGCCCTACGCGGAGCGGCCGGGCTATGACTTTCTGATCCAGGGCCTGGGCGGCCTGATGAGCATCACCGGCCAGCCGGACGGCGAACCCGGCGGCGGTCCGGTGAAAGCCGGCGTCGCCCTCACCGACATCACCACCGGCCTGTACGCGGCCATCGCGGCGCTGGCGGCGGTGAACCATCGCCACCAAACCGGCCAGGGCCAGCACATCGACATGGCCCTGCTGGACGTGCAGGTGGCCACCCTGGCCAACCAGGCGATGAACTTCCTCACCAGCGGCACCGCCCCCGGGCGCATGGGCAACGCCCACCCCAATATCGTGCCCTACCAGACGTTCCCCGCCGCCGACGGCGACATCATTCTCACCATCGGCAACGACGGCCAGTTCGCCCGCTTCTGCGAGGTCGCCGGCCGCCCGGAGTGGGCCAGCGACGAGCGCTACGCCACCAACGCCGCCCGGGTGGCCAACCGTGATACGCTGATTCCGGCCCTGCGCCAGACCACGGTGATGAAGACCACCGCCGAGTGGCTGCGCCTGCTTGAGGAAGCCGGCGTGCCCGGCGGCCCGGTGAACACCATCGAGCAGGTATTTCAGGACCCGCAGGTGCAACACCGGGGGCTGCGCATCGATCTGTCTCACCCGTTGACGAAAAGCGTGCCCCTGGTGGGCAGCCCCCTGCGCCTGTCCGGCTCGCCGGTGCGTTACGCCAGTGCACCGCCGCTGCTCGGCGAGCACACCGGCGACGTGCTGAGCCAGGTGCTGGGCCTGGACGCGGCCGCCATCGAACAGCTGCGGCGCGACGGCGTTATCTGACCGGAACGGACTGATTGGAGCGGGCACTGTCCATTGGTATGCTAGCCAAATGGACAGTGCCCCGATCGCCAACGTCACCCTGGACGACCCGTTTTACTACCTGCACCACTTCCACGAAGTGCTGAGCTGGGTGGCGTCCCGCCATGGCGATCTGCTGAACGACGACGAGCTGGCCTTCGTGTCGGCGTTTGGCGCACTGCCCCGGCCGGCCCGGGCGCTGCTGGTGCGCATGGTGATGCGCAAGGGCGAACACTTCCGGGCCGACAAACTGGTTTACCCGGAGATCGGCGACACCCTCAGCGCCGCCGCGCCGTTGATCGATCACGGCTGGCTGGCCCCGGCCCCGGCGCTGGACCTGCCGACCCTGTTCCGGTTGTTCACCAAGGCGGAACTGCGCCCTCTGTTGCGTGAGCCGCTGGCCGCCGCCGGGGTGCCGGCCTCGGCGCGCAAGGCCGACTGGCTGGACGCGCTCTCCGCGCACGAAGAGCTGTACCTGGCGCCGCCGGACACGCCGGTGTACCGCCTCACCCTGATGCCCCTGTGCGACCGCTTCCGGCTGATGTTCTTCGGCAATCTTTACCAGGAGTGGTCCGAGTTCGTGCTCAGCGATCTGGGCACCTTCCAGTACGAGCCGGTGAGTTTCAGCCAGGGCGTGCGGCCGTTTCAGAGCCGGCGGGACGTGGACGCCTACCTGCACCTGAACGCCTGCCGGGACCGGTTCCAGGCGGGCGACGCCCTGGAGGAGGTGGAAGCGGCGCTGCCGCCGGCGCCGGATAGCCCTTGGGCCCGGGAGCGCTGGGACCGGCTGTGTTTCAAGCTGGCGCGGGAGTGGGAGCGGGCCGGCGAACTGGAACGGGCCGGCGCGCTGTATCACCACTGCCGCCACCCGGGCGCCCGGGGCCGGCACCTGCGGGTGCTGGAGCGCCGGGAACAGTATGACGCCGCCCTGACCTTGGCCCGGGAAGCGGACCAGGCCCCGGAAAGCGAAGCGGAGCGCCAGCAACTGCGGCGCCTACTGCCCCGGCTGCACCGCAAGCTGGGCCTGCCCCGGCCAACCCCGGCGGCGCCGGCCCGGCCCCAGGTGCTGCACCTGTCCCTGCCGCCGGCGGCCAGTGTGGAGCAGGCGGCGGCGCTCGCCCTGGCCACGCCCGAGGCGCCGGTCCATTACGTGGAGAACAGCCTGATCCCGGGGCTGTTCGGGCTGCTGTTTTGGGACGCGATCTTCGCGCCGGTGCCCGGCGCCTTCTTCCACCCGTTCCAGAGCGGCCCGGCGGATTTGCACCACCCGGAGTTTCGCCATCGCCGCCGGGCCGAATTCGACGCCGGCTTCCAGGCCTTGGCGGACGGCGAGCACCGGGCGCGGATCCTGGCCCGCTACCGGGAAAAGTTCGGTCGCCTGTCGCCGTTCGTGCACTGGGGCCGGCTCTCCGAAGCGCTGCTGGCACAGGCGCTGGATTGCCTGCCCGCCGATCACCTTGCCCTGTGCTTTGAACGGTTGCTGGCGGACATCGCCGCCAACCGCGCCGGCCTGCCGGACCTGATCCAGTTCTGGCCGGCGCAGCGTCGCTACCGGATGGTGGAAGTGAAAGGCCCCGGCGACCGGCTCCAGGACAACCAGCGCCGCTGGCTGGATTTTTTCATCGCCCGCGACCTGCCGGTGGCGGTCTGCCAGGTGACGTGGCGATGACCGACGCCATCGGGACGCCCAACACCTACACTGTGGCGGTGCGCGCCCTGTGCGAGTTCACCGCCAAGGCCGGCGACCTGGACCTGCGGTTCACGCCGTCGCCCACCGCCCAGGAAGGCATCGCAGGCCACGCCGTGGTGGCCGGCCGCCGGGGCGAGGGTTACGAAAACGAGGTCGCGTTGAGTGGCGAGTTCAAACACCTGAAAGTGCGCGGCCGCGTCGACGGCTACGACCCCAAGCGCAACCGATTGGAAGAGGTGAAAACCTTCCGCGGTGATCTCGACCTGATGCCCGCCAACCACCGCGCCCTGCACTGGGCCCAGGCGAAAATCTACGGCTGGCTGCTGTGCGCCGAGCGGGGGCTGGACGAACTGGAACTGGCGCTGGTCTATTTCGACATCGTCAAACAGAAGGAAACCCCGCTGCGCGAAACCCACAGCGCGGAAGACCTGCGCGCCTTCTTTGAAACCCAGTGCGAGATATTCATTCACTGGGCCGACCAGGAACTGGCGCACCGCGAGGCCCGCGATCAGGCCCTAACCGGCCTGGCGTTTCCCCACGAACGCTTCCGGCCCGGGCAACGGGAACTGGCGGAAGCGGTGTATAAAAGCGCCAGCACCGGCCGCTGCCTGCTCACCGAAGCGCCCACCGGCATCGGCAAGACCGTCGGCACCCTGTTCCCGCTGCTCAAAGCCATGCCCGGCCAGAAACTGGATAAAATCTTTTTTCTCAGCGCCAAAACCCCCGGCCGCAAGCTGGCACTGGACGCGCTGGAAACCCTGGACCCGGCGCCCCTGCGCACGCTGGAACTGGTGGCCCGCGACAAAAGCTGCGAACACCCGGACAAAGCCTGCCACGGCGAATCCTGCCCGCTGGCGCAGGGGTTCTATGACCGGCTTCCCGCCGCCCGCGCCGCCGCCGCCAAAGAAACCCGGCTGACCCAGGGGCGCCTGCGCGAACTGGCCCTCGAACACAGCGTCTGCCCCTACTACCTGAGCCAGGAAATGGCGCGCTGGAGCGACCTGGTGGTGGGCGACTACAACTACTACTTCGACCTCAGCGCGCTGCTGCACGGCCTCACCACCAGCAACCAATGGCGCGTCGCCGTGCTCGCCGACGAAGCGCACAACCTGGTGGAGCGGGGCCGGGGCATGTACTCCGCCGAGCTGGATCAGGGCGCTTTCCGCGCCGTCAAAAAACAAGCGCCGGTGGCGCTCAAAAAAGCCTTCGAAAAACTGCACCGGCAATGGAACAGCCTGAACCGGGACAGCGAAGCGGACGACCCGCACAGCGACTATCAGGTGCAGCCGGAACCGCCCATCGCTTTTCTGAACACGCTGCAAAGCACCGCCGCCGCCATCACCGATTACCTGGCCGAGCAACCCTTCGCCCTGGACAGTGATCTCACCCGTTTTTATTTCGATGCGCTGCACTTTTTAAGGGTGGCGGAACTGTTCGATGACGACGCCTTTCTGTTCGATATTACCTGGCATCAAAGCCTGAAAGGCCGGCGCGCCAGCCGTCTCTGTTTGCGCAACGTGGTCCCCGCCGCGCTGCTGCGCCCGCGCTTTGAAAGCACCCGCAGCACGGTGCTGTTCTCCGCCACCCTGCGCCCGCCGCGTTACTACGCTGATCTGCTCGGCCTGCCGGACAACACTGCCTGGAGCGAAGTGGCGTCGCCGTTCCAGGCCGATCAGTTGCAAGTGCGCGTGGCGCGCCGTATCTCCACCCGCTTTCGCGACCGCCCGGCCTCGCTGATCCCCATCGCCGACCTGATCGCCGATCAATACCAGCAACGGCCCGGCAACTACCTGGCCTTCTTCAGCAGCTACGACTACCTGGACCAGGCCCTCGCCACCCTGCGCCAGCGCCACCCGGACCTCACCGTCTGGGCCCAGGACCGGCGCATGGACGAAGCCGCCCGCGACGCCTTCCTGGAACGCTTCCAGGCCCACAGCCAGGGCATCGGCTTTGCCGTGCTCGGCGGCGCCTTCGCCGAAGGCATCGACCTGCCCGGCGCCCGCCTGATCGGCGCCTTCGTCGCCACCCTCGGCCTGCCGCAAATGAACCCGGTCAACGAGCAGTTCAAACAACGCATGGCGGCCCTGTTCGGCGACGGCTACGACTACACCTACCTCTACCCCGGCCTGCAGAAAGTGGTGCAGGCCGCCGGCCGCGTGATCCGCACCGAAACCGACCGGGGCGTGGTGCACCTGATCGACGACCGTTTCGCACGCGGCGAAGTGAAGGCGTTGCTGCCGGTGTGGTGGACGGTGCAGTAACCCGCTGCCAGAGCATTCTGGAACCGAGTTCACACTTCGTTGCCGACTGGCTGATTTCTTACAGCCGGTGTAAGCGATCTCTTATGCATCTTGTTGGTTAGCTTTGCTAGTTTTGGCGGCTCTAGGTTTGCCGCTCTCGGTCCGTGGGGGATCAAAAGCGCAAGGAATAGCAATTTGGGGGTAGGGCATGGAGACGCCTTTTGCCGGACCTGGCTTCCGGTTTCGTGTTGTGTTTTTTCTTTTTGCCGTCCTGATGACGGTAGCAACGTCATCACCGGCGCACGCTGGTCTGGCGGAAGGCCGCAGCTGGCTGGCCAGTCAGGTCACCGACAATGGCGGCATGGCCGGAGACGCCAGCCTGGCTATCGGTTTTCAGGCCACCTCGGAGGCGGTGGCACTGTGGCGCGCGGCGGAATGGTCCGGCGGTGCGCTAATCGATGGCCTTCCGGCCTATCTGCAAACCGCGGAAGCGGACGCCAGCACGGAAAATCTGGCGCGGCGTTTGTTCATGGGGCTCGCTGCCAACGGTGTCGATGGCGACCTTCGTGATCGACTGCTGCGCCGCAAGGGCGAGCGTTCCGGGTTCGGTGCCTTCCCGGGCTACCAGCCCGATCCGCTTAGCACGGCGTTCGCTCTCGCCGCGCTGCGGCAGTACAACATCACCGGTGAGCCGGCGGCCCAGGCCATCGGTTTTCTGCTTGATAGCCAGAACGAAGACGGTGGCTGGGGCCTGGACGGGGAAAGCTCCCAGGTCCAGACCAGTGCCCTGGTAATGCAATCGCTGTGGGAGTTCCGGCGTGACTTCAATATCGCCGGCGCGCTTTCCGAGGCGCGTGGGTTCTTAAGCAACCGTCTGGCCAACGGCGCCGTGACCGACACGGAGAGCCTGGCCCTAGTACTGATTCCGCTACTGAACGAAGCGGTGGACCGGTCCCCTTACGATGACTGGGTGGCGGAACTGACGAGCCGGCAGAACCCCGCCGGCGACTTTGAGAGTGACACCTACATCACGGCTCTGGCGCTTCGGGCGCTGGCCTTGTCGGCGCAACCGCCGGCCGATCTCACGGTGCTGAACGGCACGATTGTCGACGCGGACAGCGGCCAGCCCTTGCCCGATGCGCTGATCGCCTTGCAAGGTCCACAGGACATCGACGCGCGCAGCGACCAGGCGGGCGCCTTTCGTTTTACCGATCTTCAGCGCGGCCATTACCGCGTAGAAATATCCCGTTCCGGCTATCGCACGCTGATTCTTAACACCGTGTTGGAGACCGGTGACAAGCGTGACCTTGGCGAGATCCGACTGGATGTGCGTGCCACCGACCCGGACACCGGCGAGCCGGTGACCACCGGGCTGATACGCGGGCAGGTTACCGACCGCCGCAGTGGCGCGCCGCTGTCCGGGGCAACCATTGCTCTGGCCGGTGGCACGTCGGTGATTACCGGCGCGGATGGACGCTATTTGCTGGACGAGGTCGCCGCCGGAAGCGTTGCGGTGTCCGCCTCGGCGCCGGGTTACGGGCAGGCCCAGGGCCAGGCCGAGGTGGTGGCCGGCCAGACACTGATTTTTTCCCCGGCTCTGGATCCCCAGCCAGACGGTGATGTGACCCTGTCCGGTACGGTGACCGCGCAAGAGGGCGGTGAGCCTGTCGCCGGGGCGATGGTAACGGCTCAGGTCGGTAACGAGAGCAAAAGCGCCACCACCGGCGCCGACGGCTTCTATCAGCTGGACGAACTGAACGACGGCGAACTGACGGTGACGGTCAGCGCCGGTGGCTTTCAGCCGGCGTCCGGCGTGGCGCAGGCCTCACCGGGCGCCGACATCACTTTTTCTCCGCGCCTCGTCGAGGAAGGCGCCCCCGGCGGCGAACAGCCCGGCGGCTTTACCGGCACGGTGGTGGACGCCATCACCGGGCGCGGCATCGAAGGCGCCCGGGTGCTGGTGGAAGGCGACAGCTATCAGGAAGAAAGCCTGACCGACCAGGACGGTGGCTTCCAGCTTGCAGGGCTGCCGAGCGGTGACGTGAGTTTGGAAGTCAGCATGGATGGCTACCTGCCACTGACCGGATCCGGTGCGGTGGAGGCCGGCTTCATCAATGATCTGGGTGAAGTGGCCATCACGCCTCGGGACGAAGCGGTGAACAGCGTGACCGGCCGTGTGGTGGACGTGCGCACCGGTGATCCGCTTCAAGGCGTGCTGGTGCAGGTCGGGCCGCCGGGGAGTGCCACAGTGAACGGCGAAGGGCTCACCGGCCAGGACGGTGCGTTCGAGGTGCCGGGACTGCTGCTCGCGGATTATGAAATCCGCTTCTCCCTGGATGACTATCAGGACAAGGCGTTCCCACTGGTGATGACCACCGGCGGCACGCTTGATCTGGGTGAAATCCGCATGCGTCATCCCGGCGTCGATGCGCTGCTTCCGGATCTTGCCGTACAGGGCCTGGATACCGCCGCGCTGACCTCGAATCAAGCCACCTTCGCCGCCGGCGGTACGCTGGGCGTCACGCTGATTAACCGGGGTAACAGCGATCTTACCCAACCGTTCGAAGTGATCGCGTTCAGTGATCTGGATGGCGACGGCGTCTGGGGTGTCGATAACGAGCCCGTACTGGGCAGCCTGGTTGTCGCCGAAGCGGTGGAAGTGGACACCGCCCTGGACCTGGAACTGGCCATCGAGGGGGATCTGCCGTTCAGGGACGCGCCGATTTCGGTGATGCTGGATTCAGAGCAATCGATCACCGAACTTTCCGAAAGCAATAACCTGGAAAGCACCGCCGGCGAGTGCGTGAACAATCAAAAGCCCTATCTGGACCTGGGGCTGTGCATGGATTCCTCCGGCAGCGTTAGCCGTTCGGAGTTCCAGCTGCAACTCGAGGGCACCGCGCGGGCCATCGAAGACGCGGATATTGTGCCCCGGGATGGCAGTGTGCGGGTGTCGGTGACGCAGTTCGCCAGCGGCGCCTACGTGGAATTGGATCCGGTCATTGTTGAAGAAGACAACGTCGCCGAAGTGGGCGATGCGATCCGCGCGATCAACAAGCGCGGCGGCGGGACCAGCATCCACAGCTGTATCGATCGTGCTTCGGACCTGATTACCAACGCGAGCCCGGCGGCCCCATTGCGTGTGATTGATGTCTCCACGGACGGGCAATCCAACCAGTCCCGTGCGGTGGCTGCCTCCGAGCGTGCCCGCCAGGCTGGTATTAGTGTGCTAAACGCAATCGGCGTGGGGTCTGGTGCGAACGAAAATCTGCTGAACACTATTGTCTTCCCCCAGCCCGCGGGCGGCGAGCGTGGTTTCGTCCTCACGGTGGATGGCTATGAAGAGTACATGGAAGGCATCGCCGGCAAGATTTCCAGAGAGACGCGCATCGCCGACCTTACGGTGGGTGCGCTGACCCTCCTCGACAACGGTAACGGGCAAACCGTCAGCCTCAGTGCCGTGTTGGGCAACGCCGGCTCGGCGGATATCTCCGAAACGGTCACGTTGACATTCTACAACGGCGATCCATCGGCAGGGCAGGTGATCGGTGACGTTGAGTATACCGGCGGCCTGGAATCCGGTACCCGTCAGACGGTGGTGTTGGAGGATATCGACGCGACCCTGTTGTCCGATGACGAGGTACAGGTCCGCGCGCAAATCAGCGGAGAGGTCTCCGAGTGCAACACCGGCAACAATACCGCCTCCGAGACCGTGTCCGCGCGCCTCGGCGAGGTCTCGCTTATGTTGTCGAGCCACACCCTGGCGCCGGGCGAGCAGCTGGAGCTGGACGCTTTGGTCACCAACAGCGGAGCGCTGCCGGCGGGCTACCAGGTGGCCTTGCATATCGAGGACAGCGACGGCGTCCGCGTGATCGGCTTCCCGGAACAAGGGGTCGCCGAGCTCGCCGCCGGCGAGGCGCAACGGGTGGTCGATCAATGGAACACCGGCGTTACCGTGGCCGGCCCTTACCGCGCGGTGGCTGTTCTTTACGCGGCCGATGGCCGCACGCTTGATACCGACAGCGCGGACCTGGTGATCCGGGAGGGCGGTGACTCACCCGTGCCGGTGGCTGATGTGCGCGTGGGTGCCGAGCGGGCGTCCTACCGGCTGGACGAGACCGCCGCTCTGGAGAGTCTGCTCGAAAATACCAGCGCCAGCACCCTGATCCAGAATGCCCGCTATCGGCTTGTGGTCAGCGGCCCTGATGGTGCCGTGCTTCTCAACGAGGAGCGACCGGTAAGTAGCCTGGCCGTGGCGCAGGTGCTGCCGTTCAGCGACGCGGTGTCGCTGGATAACACGCAACCCGGCACCCACAGCGTAGCCGGGACTCTGCTTAACGCCGATGGGGAAACGCTGGCGCGGGATCAGGCGACGTTTGATGTGGTCAGGGACCCGTTGGCTGCCGTGTCCGGCGAAGTCACCCTGGCGCAAGAGTGGGTGTATCAGGGCGACAGCCAGACCTGCCGCTACCGTGTCTCGTTCCCCGAAGGCGCCGATCTCCGCACCGTGACGGTCACGCGCACCCGACTTGATGTGGACAACCGTGAAACCCTGGCTACTGAAAGCGCCTCGGTCACCCTGAGTGGCGATGAACCTCTGACCTTCACGGATTCGTTCAGTACCGCGGGACGAACCCTGACCCGGCATGCCTGTGCATTGAGCGTAAGCCTGGACGGCGAGGTCCGGGAACTGGATCAGGCGTTGTTCCAGATTAAGGAGAAGCCGCTGTCGATCGAGACCGGTTTATACGCCTCCGATGCACCACGACTGCTGGTGCTGGCGGATCCGGTTCGTTCCACCTGTGAAGCCGTCACCGGTATCACTCTGAAGGCGGATTTCGAACAGCCGGTCCGGCCGCTGGATACGGTTAACGCCAAGGCGCTGGAAAGTCCGTTCCTGATTCGGGACCTGGAAACCGCCACCCCGCGCTTCTTCGACGGCGAGATGGATAACGACGGCGAGCGCCGCCTTGATCTGACGATCAGCGATCTCGATGCCGAGGGCGTTGAGGTGCGAATCGAGGGTGAGGACCTGGTGGAACGATTCGAGAGCAAGCACAGCCTTGAGGTGATGGTGGATTACCCGCGCTTCCTCTGGTTCCGGAACACTCTGACCACCGGAAAGCGGAAGTTTCATTGCGGCAAACCACCGGAGCCCGGCGATAACCTGGGCGATTTCCAGGTGGTGGACGTCTCGCTGGAGGAACGCGCCAGGAACGATCAGCGCGACAATAAGCTGGAGCAACCCGCGCTCGCCGAGCAGCGCGCCCGTCTGGACACCTTCCTGGCAAGCCGCGCACATACCCTGGTGGATTCATCAAAGGCGTTCCGGCGGCAGCTCCATGCCGGTCAGCACCACCAGTATCTACTGCTCGCCGATCGTGTGCCGCTGAATCACTGGGACGCCAAGTACCTGCGCGAAGCGGCAAACCGCGGCGAGGGCGTCATCCAGGCTTCCGGCGACCGGCCGCACCCGCTGCTTCTGACCACGGCCCTGGGCCTGAAGTCCGGTCACGGGCCGGGCCATAAGCCGCATCGCCCCCACACCATCACCTTGTTGGACAGCGCTCTGGCCCAGGCCGGTGAGCTGCCACTGCTTTTGCAGCGCCAGGTGCCGGCGACCCGTCTGCGCGGGGCGGATCTGGCCGGTTACTTCAAGTCGTCATCGCATCACAAAGGACGTCACGGCGGTCATCACCACGGTTGGCCGCATCCGGATCCCAACACCCCAGCGGTCACGCTCAATGAATACGGGGAAGGGCGCACGGTGTTCCTGGCCTTTGACTGGCTCGCGGAAATGACTGCCTCCGACCCCACCGGCGATGAACCCGGCGCCATGACCGCATTGATGGAGCAGGCCCTCGCCCACACCGCGCCGTCAATCCAAGAACCTGTGGCCGGTGAGCCGTTGCCGGTGCGTCTGACGGTTGAGAACACCGGCGCGGCCCTGGCTATGACCGTCAGCCTGGCCTGGGACAACGGCGCTGAGTTGTTGGACGCCGTGCCCGCCATGGGTAGCGATAACCAATGGCACTTCGACCTGGCCGCCGGGGAAAGCCGTGTCCTGCGAGCCTGGATCGGCTCCGGCAAGGATGATGAACATGTCCAGGTTGAAGCCGTCTTTGAAGGCCAAGATGCATCCGGCAACTCGGTGACGGCTTCAGAGCAGCTCACCCTGTCGTTGGACGACAGTGAGGCCAGCCTTGTGCAGGTCTATCGAGACGTTGGTACCGCGTACTGGCAGAGGCCCTGGGACATCGCTTTGAAGAAGGCGCTGATGGAACTGGGCGCCGCCAAGCATGCGTTGCACCACGGAAAGCGGGATAAGGCGCTGCGCTTCGCACTGAAAGCCACCTCGTCACTGGCGGCGTCACACCATTCGGAGGCCAGTGCGCTGCGGCTTGAGCTCGACCGGGCGATTCGGGGGATTCGCCCATGAAAACCACATACGGAAAAGGACCTTCTCTGGGGGAGACCATCATGGAACAGATTCGTCGCGCCGGTGCGCTGTGCCGCACCGTGGCCCTGGCAACCACTATTCTGCTACTTAACGCCGTGATCTGGCCGTCCTGGGCGATCGCCATCGAAACCGAGCGCCATAAGGAGCAGCAGGAACAGGCCCGCTGGGAAGCCCGGCATCAAACCTTCGATCAGGTCTTGCGCGGCATTCGTGACCAGGCGCGTGAGCAACAACAGACTATCAACGAGCGACTCGGCGAGAACTCCGGAATCATGGCACGCGCTGCCCGGGCGCTGGGGCTTGGCGACGAAGCGCTGGCTACGGAGCGCCTTGTCTGGCTGCAGGAAAAAGCGAAGGTGATGCACCAGCAAGCGTTGGCCGGTTTTGAAGAAACCGGGGCCCGGCTGGAGAAAACCAACGCCAGTGCTCGAATTCGCGACCGGCATGAGCGCGCAGTGGCGGACTATCGCCAGCGTTATCAACGTTTGCAGGAGCAACTGCGGTCGGTAACCGGCTCAGCGTCACTCGCCGCCCAGAGCGACGCCGCCGCGGAGCTGGTCGGTTTCCTGGAGCCGTTCCGCATGGAGAAGCCCCGTGACCCCTTCGACCCGAACAAGCTCCCCTGGCGAACCCCGGACCCGGACCAGACCCGCGCCCCCGCGAACAGCGCTTCCGAGTTAAGCCGCAGAACCGGGCTGCCCCTTTTCGATATGGGGACCCAGGTCGCCAGTTCATCGGCGTCCATGGACGGCATCCTGTTGGAAAGCGCGGTGGCCCCCGACGAGGAGCATCTGGCGAGCACCCTGGACGCGGATATCACGCCGGCCATCGAAGCGCTGGCGGAAGAGCTGAATCACGAGCCCGTGGCGATCTACCAGTGGGTGCGCAATAACATCGAGTTCGTTCCCAGCTACGGCTCCATCCAGGGTGCCGAATACACCTTGGAAAGCCGTCGCGGTAACGCTTTCGACACCGCCAGCCTTCTGATTGCGCTGCTGCGTGCCTCTGAAATACCGGCGCGCTACGCCATGGGCACCGTGGAAATACCCGCGGACCAGGTAATGAACTGGGTGGGTGGCGTCCGTGCTCCCGGCGCGGCCGGCAACCTGCTCGGCCAGGGCGGCATCCCGAATACAGCCATGACCCGTGGCGGCCGTGTCGACAGCTTCCGCTTGGAGCATGTCTGGGTGGAAGCCTGGGTGGACTTCCACCCGAGCCGTGGCGCGGACCATCGCCAGGGCGATAGCTGGATCCCAATGGATGCCAGCTTCAAGCAGTACGACTACGGTGACGGCATGGCGCTGGACCAGGAGGTGCCTTTCGATGCACAAGCGCTGGCCGACACCATCGAACAGCAAAGCACCATCAACGAAGAAGAAGGCTGGGTGCAGGGCGTGCCCGGCGGCGCCATTGAAGACAGCCTCGAAGACTATCGCGCGGAAGTGGAAGCCTACATCGACAGCCAGGCCCCGGACGCCACCGTAGGTGAAGTATTGGGGAGCAAAGGCATCAAGGAAGTGATTCACGAACAACTGGCCCCTTCACTGCCCTACCAGCGGATCACTCGCCAACTGACCACGCCGGAACTCTCGGATTCACTGCGCTGGAAGTTCAAGTACCAACTGCACACCGACGCCAACGGCTACAAAGGCACCGAGCTGTTCACTATTGAGGAGCCCACCGTGGGGCTCGCCGGCAGAAAGCTCTCCGTATCGTTCTCCCCGGCCACGCAGGAGGACGAAGACACCCTGGCCGGCTATTTGCCGCAACCGGATGAAAACGGCGACCTGGACCCGGGTGAACTTCCGGAGACCCTGCCCGGCTACCTGATCAACCTGAAAGCCGAGTTCGCCGTCGACGAAGACATCGTCGTCAACCCGGACGTGGAAGTTACCATGGGCTCCGGCCTGATCTCCGAGATGGGCTACTGGCAACCGGGCCGGGGCTGGGACACCTCGGAAAACAACCCGGTCGCCGGTGAATACCGCGCGCTCGCCCTGGACCTGCAAGGCATCAGCGCCCAGGCCGCGGACGATCTCGAAACCAGCCTGGAAGCCACCCGGGCCAAGCTGGATGCCGAGGACTACGCCGGCCTCACCAAGCAACAACTGGTGGGTGACATGCTTTACAGCACCATCCTCGGCTACTTCGCACTCAACGACATGCAGGACCAGATCGGCGAACGGCAAGCCAACAGCGTCGGCTACAGAGCGCCCAGCTACGGCCTTTTCAAAACCAGCCTGCAACCGCAATACTGGTTCGGCATGCCCCGCGACGTAAAAGCCAGCGGCCTGACCATGGATGTGGACCATATGAGCAGCATCCGCGTCGACAAGGACAATAACCGCGACCGCTGGGTCGCCGTGAACCGCGCCAATGGCGCCCGCATGTCCGCCATGGAGCACTTGGTGCCGGAAGAGATGTACAGCACCGACGACAACCCGGCCCACGGCATCAGCGCCGTAAAAGCCCTACAGCTGGCCGCGGCGGAAGGCCAGAAAATATGGACCATCACCCAGAGCAACCTGAGTCAGGCCATGGCCGCCCTCAACCTGAGCAGCTCCGTGGAAGCAGACATCCGCAACGCCGTCCGCACCGGCAAGGAAGTCACCGCCCACGAGGACACCATCAACTTCCACGGCCGTCCCTCCGCCGGCTACATGGTCATCGACCCCAAAACCGGCGCCGGCGGCTACCTTATCGCCGGCGGCGAGAACGGCGGATTCCTATCTGTAATCATAGCTGCTCTGTTGGGTTTCTTAGGGGGGATTACTATGAGTGGAAAAACTGGCCAGCCAGTTTTCTCAGAAAGACTAAGGACTTTGGCTAGGCAAGCAAGATACGTTTCTATACTCGGAGTGATATCCCTTTTTGTCGAGACTTTGGGCGCGCTGGGGGATGATTCGTTAAGTATTTCTAGCAAGATTGGTCGTATTTCAACCGCGATGTTTGCTTATGCGTCAACATCCATTGTGACGGCGGCTGCGTTTAGTGTTATTGGAGGGCCTGTTGCTGCTGCGATCGCGGGCCTAGTCTTTGCTGCTATCATAACAGTGCTTCTTATTAACTTTAATAGTAGGTATTTTTCGTCTAATCATATTAGATTTTTCAGAGGTTATGCGTGATATACGAAATAATCGCTTTTTTTTTGGCGGCCATTTCTTCACTCTCTCTCGTGATTTTTATGACTATGTGCTGGGCTAGATTCTGGCCCAGGGTTCCAAGTAAAGACACTGAAAAATTAGTAAACGAGGTGAAGGTTGGTGATCGTAGGGTTTGGATTGTTACTGTTAAATACCACTATTTTCATCAAGGTGAAAAATACGAAGGTAATACGTATTTTCTTTTTGGAGGACGTCCCTTTTCATCAAAAGAAAAGGCGGAGGAAGCGGAAATGCCAGATCGTGTATTCGTTTGCCCGGTCAGTGCGAATATCAGCTATCTAAGGCAGGACCAGAGGACATTTTGGTTCTTTTTGGGAGCTGCCATTTTCGGCTATATCGTGACTCCATTTATATTTTTATTGTCATGAAGGGCCATTGGAGCCGTGTGGGACAGACGTTTTCCGCACGTGGGCTGCCTCGTTCGGGGGATACTATGCGACGTTCGGCGGACCTACGATTGATTACATGATATACCGAAAGGAGAACAACCATGAGGATGTCGATTTCAAAGGCTTGTGTCGTGGCCCTGCTGATCACTGCGCCTGCACTGGTTTCGGCGGAAACGCCCAACATTAACCCTGGCCAGTGGGAATATGAGACCACCATGACGATGAGCGCCGGTGGCCAGGCGATGCCGGCCCGGACCATGAAGAACAAGGACTGCGTGCGCCAGGAAGACGTGACCGATCCGGACCTGTTCGGCGGTGATGAGCTGAAGGACTGTGAGGTGTCCGAGCTGGAGCAGAGCCGGTCACGGTTGCGTTATACGCTGAGCTGTCCGGGGCCGGACGGTTCGCCCTATACGATGTCGGCGGACCTCAAGCTCCAGGGCGACACCATGGAGGGCACCATGACGGGTGATATGAAGAGCCCCATGGGGCCGATGAACATGCGCATGGAGCTGAGCGGCAAGCGCATCGGCGACTGCTGAGTGTCGGCTGCTTCGGGGTTTTATTCGAACTCGCCGTGGCGGCCGGCGCCTTTGGCGAAGCGTTCGGCGCCGGCGATGGCTTCTTCGAAGACGATCGGGTAGCCGCCGGCGCCTTCGCGGGCCAGCGCGTCCGCCAGGGGCTGGTCCCATTGCTGGTAGGCGGAGAGCCGGTCGGCGCGCAGGCAGCGTTGTGGGAAGCCGGCGATGCTGTGGGCCAGGGCCTGGGCGCTTTCCAGGCCTTCGCCGTCGTCGACCACGCGGTTGGCGAGGCCCATGCGCAGGGCTTCGTCGGCGTGCACCGGGCGGCCGGTGAGGATCATGTCCATAGCGTGGCCCTGGCCGACGATACGCGGCAGGCGTACGGTGCCGCCGTCGATCAGCGGTACGCCCCAGCGTCGGCAGAACACGCCGAACACGGCGGAGGCCTCCGCCACCCGCAGGTCACAGAACAGCGCCAGCTCCAGGCCGCCGGCCACGGCGTAGCCGGAGACCGCGGCGATCACCGGTTTGCTGAGCAACATGCGCGACGGGCCCATGGGGCCGGGGCCGGTGCCTTTCGGTTCGACTTCGTTGCGGCGTTGCGGGTCGCCCAGGGCGGCCAGGTCGGCGCCGGCGCAGAAGTTGCCGCCGGCGCCGGCGAGCACCGCCACGCTGACGGTGTCGTCGTCCTCGAACGCCTGAAAGGCGTCGCGCAGGGCGTCGGCGGTGGGGCGGTCCACGGCGTTACGCTTGTCCGGCCGGTTAATAATGATCGTGCGGACCGGGCCGTCGGTTTCGACAAGGATCGGGGAAGCGGACACAAGGTTCTCCTGTTTCTGGGCTCCGCCGCAGTATCGCCTATCCGGCGCCCTTGGTGTACGCCGGGGGCGGCGAGGTTTCCGATTTGCGGATCAGGAACACCGCCAGGGCGGCGAGCACGCAGGCGGCGCCGGCGGCGAACAGCGCGGGGGTGTAGGTGAGCAGCAGGGTGCGCGACAGGCCCGCGCCGTAGGCCGCCACGGCGCCGCCGAGCTGGTGGCCGGCGAAGATCCAGCCGAACAGCATGCCGGCTTTTTGCGGGCCGAACGCCTGGCCGGCCAGCTTGATGGTGGGCGGCACGGTGGCGATCCAGTCGAGGCCGTAGAACATGGCGAACAGGCCCAGCCCGTACAGGGTGAAGTCGGAGTAGGGCAGCCAGAACAGGCTCAGGCCGCGCAGGCCGTAATACCAGAACAGCAGTTTGCGGCAGTCGAAGCGGTCGGACAGCCAGCCGGAGAGGATGGTGCCCACCAGGTCGAAGGCGCCCATCATCGCCAGCACCGAGGCGGCGGGCAGCGGCGCCATGCCGAAGTCGCCGCACAGGGCGATGAAGTGGGTCTGGATCAGGCCGTTGGTGCTCAGCCCGCAGATAAAGAAGGTGCCGAACAGCACCCAGAACACCCGGTTCTTAAGCGCGCCGCGCAGCAGCCGCAGCGGCTCCAGGAAAGACATCGGCGCGACGCCGGCGGCGGGCGGCGCTTCCACCGAGGTGTCGGCATGGGCGCCGAAGGGGCGCAGGCCCAGGTCGCGGGGATGGTCGCGCACCAGCAGCCATACCAGCGCCGCCACCAGCAGGCAGCACAGCACCACCGGCATCAGCGCCCAGCGCCAGCCCACCACCTCGATCAGCCAGGTGGCCAGGGGCAGGAACAACAACTGGCCGGTGGCGACGCTGGCGGTGAGCATGCCCAGCACCAGGCCGCGCCGCTGCTCGAACCAGCGGTTGGCGACCACCGCGCCCAGCACCAGGGCGATCAGCCCGGAGCCCAGGCCCAGCAGCACGCCCCACAGCAGAATCAGATGCCAGACTTCGCTCATTTGCGTGGACAGGCCCAGCCCGCCGGCCACGGACAGCAGCGCCCCGGCCATAATCGGGCGCAGCCCGAAGCGTTCTATAAACAGGGCCGAGAACGGCCCCATCAGCCCGAACAGCACGAAGCGGATCGCCAGCGCGGTGGAAATCTGCTCCGTGTTCCAGCCGAACTCTTCCCCCAGGGGGCGCAGAAACGCCCCCGGCAAACCCAGCGCCGCCGAGGCGGAAAGCATGGTCAGGAAGGTGACGCCGGCGATCACCCAGGCGTAGTGCCAGCGTCGCATTTACAGCGCTTCCAGAATGGTGGCCACGCCCTGGCCGCCGCCGATGCACTGGGTGGCGAGGGCGTACTTCACCTTTTCCCGTTGCAGCAGCGCCGCCGCCTTGCCGGTGATGCGCGCGCCGGTGGCGCCCAGCGGGTGGCCGATGGCCATGCCGCCGCCGTCCAGGTTGACGGTGGCCGGGTCCAGGTGCAGGTCGCCGATGCAGGCCAGCGCCTGGGAGGCGAACGCCTCGTTGATCTCCACCACGCCCAGGTCGTCGGCGTTCAGGCCGGCCCGCGCCAGGGCTTTGCGGGTGGCGGGAATCGGGCCCAGGCCCATCACCGCCGGGTCGCAGCCGGCGCTGGCCACGGCGCGGATGCGCGCGCTCGGCGTCAGGTTGTGGCGGGCGGCGAAGTCGTCGCTGGTGACCAGTACGGCGGAGGCGCCGTCGGTGAGCGGCGACGAGGTGCCGGCGGTGACCACGCCGTTTTCATCGAACGCCGGCGGCAGCTTGGCCAAGGCTTCCAGGGAGGTGTTGGGCCGGATGCAGCCGTCCTCGGTGACCCACTCGCCGGTACCGGTCTGGATGCGCACGATCTCGTCGCGCAGGCGCCCCTGCTCCCGGGCGTCGGCGGCCTTATGGTGGGATTCCAGCGCCATTTGCTCCTGTTCACCGCGGGGGATGCCGTAGCGTTCCGCCACGTTCTCGGCGGTGCGGCCCATGGACACATAGGCGTCGGTGTATTCCTGGAGCCAGGGGTTGGGTGAGAAATTAAAGCCGCCCTGCGGGACCTGGGTCATGGATTCCACGCCCACGCACAGAAAGGCGTCGCCCAGGCCGGCCTCGATGTTGGCGGCGGCGATATGTATCGCCGACATGGACGAGCCGCAGAAGCGGTTCACGGTCATGCCGCCCACGTCCTGGGGCAGGCCGCTGAGCAGGCCGACGATGCGTGCCAAGTTATTGCCCTGGGACGCCTCCGGGTAGGCGCAGCCGAGAATCACGTCTTCGAGCAGCGCCGGGTCCAGATCGGTGTGGGCGAGCAGCGCCTTGACCACCTGGCTGGCGAGATCGTCCGGGCGCACCCCGGCGAGCAGGCCCTTGTTGGCGAAGTGAAACGGGGATCGGGCATAGCCCGCGATGACAGCTTTCATGGTGTCTCTCCTGTTTGCGGTGCGCCCGGCGCCTGTCGCAACCAGGGCAAACCATTGAACAACGCCAGCGCCACCAGGGCGGCCACCATCACCGCGCACAGCGCGGCCAGGTTGCCTGGCAGCCAGCCGGCCACCAGTGTGCAACCGAGGGCCAGCACCGTCAGCCGCACGACGCTGGCGAACAGCGGCCAGCCCATGCGGCCGGCGCCTTGGGAAGCGAAATACAGCGCCAGGCCCACGCCCAGAAACGCATAGGCCGGGGCGACGATGCGCAGGTATAAGGCACCGGTGGCGATCGCCTCCGGGTCGTCGGTGAACAGGCCCAGCCAGGCGTGCGGGAACAGCGCCGCCGCCACGCCCACGGTTTCGGTGGTGATGGCCGCCACCGCCGCGCCGGTCCAGGCGATGCGCCGGGCGCGCTGGAATTGGCCGGCGCCCAGGTTCATGCCCACCATTGCCACCAGGGCGGTGCCGAAACCGAACACGATGGGAATCTGCAGATACTCGATGCGTATGCCCAGGCCGAAACCGGCCAGCGCTTCCATGCTGGTGCGTGCCACAAAGAAAGTGGCCACCACCACGCACAGATTCGACAGCACGGTGTTCAACGACGACCACAGACCGACGCCGAGGATCTCGCCGAACAGGGCGCGCCGCAGAGAATGGTGCAAACTCAGCCGCACGCCGCCGCGCCCACGGATCAGCGTGGCCGCGAGAATCACCGTGGCGATCAGGTAATAACCGGCCAGCGCCAGACCGGCGCCGGTGATACCCAGTGCCGGCACCGGGCCGAAGCCGAAAATCAGCACCGGCGAGAGCACCAGCAGCAACGGCACGCCGCCCACCATGACCAGCGCCGGCAGACGCATATTGCCGGCGCCGCGCAGTACCGCCGACAGGCCGTTCATCAGCCACAGGAATACCACGCCGGAGAACAGCGCGTTGGAATAGGCCACCGCCGCGCCCAGCGCCGCCCCTTCGCCGCCCAGCAGGGCATAGATGGGAGCAGCCAGGCCGATAACGATGGCGGAGCACACCAATCCGAAGACGCCGACGATGACCACCGCGTGCAGGGCGAGGGCGTCGGCCTTGTCCTGGTCGCCGGCGCCCAGCGAGCGCGCCACCGCCGAGGAGATGCCGCCGCCGATGCCGCCGGCGGACATCATCATCATTAGCATCACCAGCGGAAACACCAGGGCGGCGCCGGCCAGGGCGTCCACGCCCAGCAGGCCGACGTAGTAACTTTCCAGGAAATTGGCCAGTGCCTGGGCCAGCATCACCACCAGGTTGGGGGCCGCCAGCGCCAGCAGGGTGGGCAGCACCGGCGCCTCCAGAATCATCCGGGTGCGCGCATTCGGCAGGGCGCGCGGCGGGCTCAGGGTGGCGGCCTGGTTCACGGTGGTCACCGCTGCATGATCAACAGGGTGGAGGTGGCGCTGGCGTAGAGCTTGCCATTGCGGTCGGTGAGGCGGGCTTCGGCGAAGCCGAGGCGGCGGCCCAGGGTGATCACCGTGCCTTCGGCGCGGACCGGGCCGGTGTCCTTGGTCATGCCCCGGTGGTAGGCCACTTTCAGTTCCGCCGTGGTATAGGCCTGGTCGGCGTCCAGGCTGGCGTGCACCGCGCAGCCGCAGGCGGAATCCAGCAGGGCGGCGGCGTAGCCGCCGTGCACCGAGCCGATCGGGTTATAGACTTTCTCCGAGGGCGTGCCTTCGAACACGGCGCGGCCTTTTTCCACTTCCACCAGGGTGAAATCCAGGGTGTCGCCGATGGCCGGGTTACGCTTCTCCCGCATCAGCATTTGCAGGGTTTCCAGGCCGTTCAGTGCGGCTTCGCTCATGGTTTTACTCCAATGTTCGAGTTAAAAAATCCGGGGTTAGTGCGTGCCGGGCAGCTGTGCGGCCACGGCGTCTAGGAATTCTTCGGAAAGCGCCGGGTCGTCCACCGCCCGGGACAGCACCAGCGCACCCACCATGGCGGCGCAGGCGGCCACCGCCTTCTGCCGGCGGGCGGCTTTGGCGCGGGTGGGAAGGGCATTGCCGAGCAGGTCGATAAAGCGCTTTACGCTGCCGGTGAAGGCGGCGCGCACCGGCGGGCTTTGTCGCGCGGCATCGCCGGCCAGGGCGGCCAGCACGCAGCCATCCCCGGGGGCGTCGCGGTGGCGTTTGGACAGGTAGCGGCGGGCCAGGGTGTCCATGGACGGCCCGTCGCTGTCGCTGACCAGCCGTCGCCAGCGTCGCCCGGTGACGCCGATGGCGTACTCGCAGGCTTCCGCCATCAGCTGTTCCTTGGAGTCGAAATGGCCGTAGAAGCCGCCGTGGGTCAGGCCGGCATTCTTCATCAGTTCGGCCACGCCGATGCCGTCGAAGCCCCGTTCGCGAAACAAACGGGCGGCCTGGTGGACAATCTGCTCACGGTTGGCGGCGGCCTGTTCCTTGCTGACTCTCATGCTGGACCTCTTGCGCTTGGCGGTCGCTTTTTGATGATGGGTGTCATTTATATAATGATGATGACCATCATGTAAATAGGCCGCGTGAAGAAAAGTGCGCCGACGGACTGAGACCGGACTGTGCATGAATAGCGAAAGTGTGGGCCGGCTGCTTTTCTTTTCTCCGGCAAAACCGTTCAATAGGTGGCAATAACGATGACTTCTAAAAGCGAGGAGGGAATATGCAAAACGCCGATTTGGGCAAATTGATTCTGCGCCTGACCCTGGGGCTGCTGTTGTTGCTGCACGGCATCGCCAAGCTGGAAAGCGGCGTGGGCTGGATTTCCGGTTCGTTGCAGGGTTATGGGCTGCCGGGTTTTCTCGCCTATGGGGTGTTTATCGGTGAAGTGATCGCCCCGGTGATGATCATCATCGGCTATTACACCCGGATCGGCGCGGTATTGATCGTGGGCAACATGCTGGTGGCGCTGCTGATGGCGCACATGAACGAACTGTTCGCGCTCAGCAAAACCGGCGGTTGGGCGATCGAGCTGCAGGCGTTCTATCTGTTCAACGCGGTGGCGCTGTTCTTCCTCGGCTCCGGCAAATACGCCATGAAAAACTGAAAGAAAAAAATTATGGGAGCGGGCCTCGCCCGCGAAAGGGTGGCAAGAGCCACCCGGCGGGATTCCAGAGACGCGTGGAATCCCGCCGGCCTGCATACCCCCTTTAAAGCGACCCGTGCATCATGTTCTTGCTGCTGATCTGCCCGTTCAGGGTCCAATAGTCATAGAGAATCCCCAGCCCGAACAGACCCACCGTCAGCAGGTAGATGATGCCGGTGATCCATTTGCCCATGTAGAACCGGTGCAGGCCGAACACGCCGAGAAACGTCAGCAAAATCCAGGTGATGTTGTAGTCCGTGGGCCCGGAGCGGTAGCGGATGTCCGCGGACTCATCCATGCCGGGAATCAGAAACAGGTCGATGATCCAGCCGATAAAAAACAGGCCCAGGGTGAAGAACCAGATGGTGCCGGTGATCTGCCGTCCGTAGTAGAAACGGTGGGCGCCCATGAAGCCGAAGATCCAGAGCAGATAGCCGATGATCTTGCTGTGCGTATCCCGATACATGAAAAACCTCTCCGTTGAATTGAAAACGCCGGGCCGTTATAGCTCGACCTTGATGGCGGCAATCACTTTGTTCGCTTTGACGCGGGCGCGTTCCACGCTGTCGGCGCGGGCCACGGCGACGCCCAGGCGGCGGCTGCCGCTGACTTCCGGCTTGCCGAACAGACGCAGGTCGGTATCCGGCTGCGCCAGGGCCTCGTCCAGATTGCCGTAGCGCATGTCGGTGGACTCGCCTTTCACCATCAGCACCGAGGACGCGGATGGCCCCCGCTGTTCGATCAGCGGCACCGGCAGGCCGAGAATGGCGCGGGCATGCAGCGCGAACTCCGACAGGTCCTGGGACATCAGCGTCACCAGGCCGGTGTCGTGGGGGCGCGGTGACACCTCACTGAACCACACCTGATCGCCTTTGACGAAGAACTCCACGCCGAACAGGCCGCGCCCGCCCAGGGCGTCGGTGACCGCTTTGGCCTGCCGTTCCGCCTCCACCAGGGCGGCGTCGTTCATCGGCTGCGGCTGCCAGGACTCGCGGTAATCGCCGTCCTCCTGGCGGTGGCCGATGGGCGCGCAGAACGAGGTGCCGTCCCGGTGGCGCACGGTCAGCAGGGTAATCTCGTATTCGAAATCCACGAACCCTTCCACGATCACTCGGCCCTGGCCGGCGCGGCCGCCGGACTGCGCGTAGTCCCAGGCGGCGTCGATGTCCTGCTCCTGTTTCACCAGGCTCTGGCCCTTGCCGGAGGACGACATCACCGGTTTCACCACACAGGGCAGGCCGATATCACGCACCGCCGCCAGGTACTCCTCCCGGTTGCCGGCGAAACGGTAGGGCGACGTGTTCAGGCCCAGCTCTTCCGCCGCCAGCCGGCGGATGCCTTCGCGGTTCATGGTCAGGCTGGCGGCGCGGGCGGTGGGCACCACGGTGACGCCTTCCTGCTCCAGCTTGAGCAGCTCGTCAGTGGCGATGGCCTCGATCTCCGGCACGATGAAGTGCGGCCGCTCCTGTTCCACCACGCCCCGTATCGCGGCGCCGTCGAGCATGTCGATCACGTGGCTGCGGTGGGCCACCTGCATGGCCGGCGCGTTGGCGTAGCGGTCCACGGCGATCACTTCACAGCCCAGCCGCATCAGCTCGATGCTGACCTCTTTGCCCAGTTCGCCGGAGCCCAGCAGCAGCACGCGAGTGGCGCCGGGCGCATGGGGGGTGCCCAGAGTGGTCATGGTGGCGGCTCCTTTTTGCATAGGGTTGCGTCGCCCGGGGGCGCATCGAGGCATGATTGTAGCTGAAAGCGGCAGCTTTTTTAGCTTCAAGCTACGGAGTGCCTTGTGGGAGCGGGCCCTGCCCGCGAAAGGCAAGCAAAGCTTGCCGGCAGGATTCCAGAGACATTGCTAGAGCGACCAAGCAGGCCTCTGGAATCCCGCCGGGTGGCTAGTGCCACCCTTTCGCGGGCGGGGCCCGCTCCCACAATAGCCTCGCCCGTCATGCATGCGAGGCTTGCCGCTTCCGGGCGGCGACCAGGAACCGTACCATGTCGGCAAGCTGAAACGGAGAAGCCCGCGATGGCCCAAGACGATGAATTCTGGATGGCCCGGGCGCTGACGCTGGCGGAAAGCGCCGCCGGGGAAGGGGAGGTGCCGGTGGGCGCGGTGGTGGTGCGCGACGGCGAGGTGATCGGCGAAGGCTGGAACCGGCCGATCATCGCCCATGATCCCACCGGCCACGCGGAAGTGAACGCCCTGCGTGACGCCGCCGCTCGGGCGGGCAATTACCGGCTGTCCGGCGCCACCCTGTACGTCACCATTGAGCCCTGCACCATGTGCTTCGGCGCCTTGATGCACGCCCGCATCGCGCGGCTGGTGTACGGCGCCCGGGAACCCCGGGCCGGGGTCTGTGAAAGTCAGCTGGGTCTGCCCGAGCGCGGTTTCTACAACCACCGCATTGAAGTGACCGGCGGCGTTTGCGCGGAGCAAGCCGCGCAATTGCTGCGCGACTTCTTTCGGCAGCGCCGCTAGTCCGCCAGGGCCACCATGTTCGCGCGGTGGCGGTCGGAGTTGTTGGCCCACACCAGCAGGTCGTAGTAGCGGCGGATATGGCGCACGTATACCGCCGCCTGGCCGCCGGGGGCGGCGCCGTAGCGCAGCTGGTTCACGTAGGCCGGGTCGTCGAGCAGGGTGAGGCGGGTTTTCACGTCCTGCCACAGGTCCGGGTTGTCGCCCTGGCGCTCGGTGAGCACGCGGGCGTCTTCCAGGTGGCCCATACCCATGTTGTAGGCGGCCAGCGCCATCCAGGTGCGGTCCGGTTCCTGGATGCGGTCCGGCACCCGGTCGTGCAGCTTACGCAGGTAGGCGGCGCCGGCACGGATGCTCTGGGCCGGGTCGGTGCGGTCGGAGACGCCCATTTCCCGGGCGGTGCGGTTGGTCAGCATCATCAGGCCCTCGACCCCGGTGGGGGAGATCGCCTGGGCGTCCCACAGGGATTCCTGATAGGCCATCGCCGCCAGCAGGCGCCAGTCGAAGCCGGCGTCCACGGACGCTTCCTGGAACTGGGCGGTGTAGCTGGGCAGGCGGTCGTCCATATGGCGGATAAAGCTGCGCGCCGCGTACAGGTTGAACTGGTCCACATGGCCGTAGAAACGGTTCGCCAGCCGGGTGGTGGTGCCGTCCGCCTTGGCCTGGGTCAAAAAGCGCTGCGCCGCCAGATAGAGGCTGCGGTCGTCGTTGGCGCGGAACGCCCACGCCAGGCCCTGATCCACGCTCAGGGTGAAGCCGGACGCCAGGTCCGGAAACAGTGAGCGGTGGATCGCATAGGCGTTGGAGTTGATCAGGGCGTAGTCGCCGTCGCCTTGCTCGACCAGGGCCAGCAACTGCTCGGCGGTGGCGTTCTCCACCTGCTCGAAGCTCAGTTCCGGGTGGTCCAGCTGCGCCGCCACCAGCATGTCCGCGTGGCGGCTGCCGGCGCGCACCAGCACCTCCTTGCCGATCAGGTCGGTGATCTCGGCGGGGCGCTGGTCACCCAGGCGGTACATCACCAGGGTGTCCACGTTCTGGTAGGGGGTGCTGTAGCGCAGCGCTTGGTCGCCGTCGTGGCCGGCCAGCAGGGCGGATGCGGCCAGATCGGCCTTACCGCGGCGCACCGCGTACTTAAGGTCGGAGGTGCTGTCCACCTCCAGCAGGCGCAGTTCCACGCCCAGGCGCTCGGCAAAGCCGCGCGCCAGCTCGTATTCCATGCCGGTGAGGCCGTTGGGGTCACGGTAGACGGTGGTCAGTGAGGGCCGGGTGGCCACCACCAGCTCGCCCCGCGCCTGGACACGTTCCAGGGCGGTGGGGGTGGGGCGCATCGCCACCATCAGCCCGACCGCGCCAAGCAGCGCGAGCGGGGCGATAAGCTGTCGGCCGGGGCGGAGGAAACCGCGAAGCCGTTGTAGCACTGTCATATCCGTTGATACCTCTGCTGGGTGTACTCCAGACAGGTCGGTACGGCCCGTGCCGTCCATCGCCGGACCCGGAAATCGGGGCGCTCGCCCCCGGGTCGGCTGTGACCTACATCACGTGTGCGCGGCGAATCTACCATCGGAACTGGTCAAAAATCCATCATTTTTGTCCAACAATCATATTTGCTTGCATCTTTGCGGCCCCCGCGGCGCGCGCATAGGAATTCGGGCGGCCATCCCTTATCATTGCGATCCTTATTTCTCCCCCTGCACGTAAAGGAAAAGCCGACCCCATGCTGATCCTCCCCGGTAGCCCGGCCCTATCCGCGTTTAGAAAGGAAAAACTGCTGGAGGCTCTGCCCCAGGCAGAGGCTCTGTCCGCCCGTTTCGTGCACTTCGTGGAGCTGTCTCCAACGGAGGGCGACGCCGGGCTGGATGAGCGCGAGCGCCAGGTGCTCGACAGCCTGCTGGAATACGGCCCCAGCCTGGAAGACGCGGCCGTGGAAGAGAGCGGCAGTGAAACCTTCGTGGTGGTGCCCCGCCCGGGCACGGTGTCGCCGTGGTCGTCCAAGGCCACCGACATCTGCCACAACGCCGGCCTCGCCAAGGTGGCGCGGGTGGAGCGCGGCATTGAGTACCGGCTCAAGCTCAACGGTCCGGCGGACCGGGGCGAGCTGGCGGCGGCGTTGCACGATCGCATGGTGGAAGCCGTGCTCGACCGGCTGGAGGACGCCGAGGTGCTGTTCACCCACCACCGGCCGCGCCCGCTGACCAGCGTGGACGTGATCGGCGGCGGCCGCGAGGCGCTGGCCACCGCCAACGGCGAGCTGGGCCTGGCGCTGGCGGAGGATGAAATCGACTACCTGGCGGAGCGCTTCACCGCCCTGGGGCGCAACCCCTCGGACGCCGAGCTGATGATGTTCGCCCAGGCCAATTCCGAGCACTGCCGCCACAAGATCTTCAACGCGGACTGGACCATCGACGGCCAGGAGCAGGACCTCAGCCTGTTCGCCATGATCCGCAACACCTACAAGCACGCCAGCGAGGGCGTGCTCAGCGCCTACAGCGATAACGCGGCGGTGGTGGCCGGGCCGGTGGCGGACCGCTTCTACCCGGACCCGGGCAACGCCGGTTACCCGTGTGAGTACCGCTACCGCAACGAGCCGGTGCACATGCTGATGAAGGTGGAGACCCACAACCATCCCACCGCCATCGCCCCACGCCCCGGCGCGGCCACCGGCGCCGGCGGCGAGATCCGCGACGAGGGCGCCACCGGCCGCGGCGGCAAGCCCAAGGCCGGCCTCACCGGCTTTTCCGTGTCCAACCTGTGCATCCCCGGTTTCCGCCAGCCCTGGGAAGACGACTACGGCCGCCCCGGGCGCATCGCCTCGCCGCTGGACATCATGATCGACGGGCCGCTGGGCGGCGCCGCCTTTAATAACGAGTTCGGCCGGCCCAACCTGTGCGGCTACTTCCGCACCCTGGAAATCCAGGCGCCGGGCGTGGCCGGCGACGAGCGCCGCGGCTACCACAAGCCGATCATGATCGCCGGCGGGCTGGGCAACGTCCGCGACGGCGACGTGCACAAGAAACCGATTCCGCCGGGCGCCAAGATCATCGTGATCGGCGGCCCGGCCATGCTGATCGGCCTGGGCGGCGGCGCCGCCAGTTCCATGGCCAGCGGCGAATCCGACGAAGCGCTGGATTTCGCCTCGGTGCAGCGCGACAACCCGGAAATCGAGCGCCGCGTCCAGGAAGTGATCGACCGCTGCTGGGCGCTGGGCGAGCACAATCCGATTGTGTCGATCCACGACGTGGGCGCCGGCGGCCTGTCCAACGCGCTGCCGGAGCTGGTCCACGACCACGACCGGGGCGCCAAACTGTCGCTGCGCGCCATCCCCAGCGCCGAACCGGGCATGAGCCCGGTGGAAATCTGGTGCAACGAAGCCCAGGAGCGCTATGTGCTGGCGGTGCTGCCGGAGGACCTGGAGCGCTTCGAGGCGCTGTGTGAGCGCGAGCGCGCGCCGTTCGCGGTGCTCGGCGAGGCCACCGAAGCGGAACACCTGGAGGTGGCCGACGACCACTTCGGCGATGCGCCGGTGGACCTGCCCATGGATCTGCTGTTCGGCAAGCCGCCGAAAATGCAGCGCGGCTACGACCGGGAAGATTTCGAGCGCCAGCCGTTCACCACCGAAGGCATTGAGCTTAAGGACGCCATCGAGCGGGTCATGCGCCTGCCCACGGTGGCCTCCAAGAATTTCCTGATCACCATCGGCGACCGGTCGGTGACCGGCCTGGTGCACCGTGATCAGATGGTCGGCCCCTGGCAGGTGCCGGTGGCCGACTGCGCGGTGACCGCCACCGGCTACAACCAGCGCACCGGTGAAGCCATGGCGATGGGCGAGCGCACCCCGGTGGCGCTGGTCAACGCGGCCGCCTCCGGCCGCATGGCGGTGGCGGAAACCCTCACCAACCTGGCCGGCGCCCACATCGGCTCGCTGGGCCAGATCCGCCTGTCCGCCAACTGGATGGCCGCCGCCGGCCACCCGGGCGAGGACCAGGCCCTGTTTGAAACCGTGAAAGCGGTGGGCATGGAGCTGTGCCCGAAGCTGGGCATCGCCATCCCGGTGGGCAAGGACTCCCTGTCCATGCGCACCCTGTGGCAGGAAAAAGGCATCGACAAGAGCGTGGTGGCGCCGCTGTCGCTGATCGTCTCCGGTTTCGCCAACGTCACCGACATCGGCCTGACCGCCACGCCGCAGCTCAAAACCGGCCTGGACAGCGAGCTGCTGCTGATCGACCTGGGCCGCGGCAAGAACCGCCTGGCCGGCTCGGCGCTGGCCCAGGTGTTCGGCAAGGTCGGCGATGTGGCGCCGGACCTGGATGACGCCGACGATCTGATCGCCTTCTTCGAAGTGACCCAACGGCTGCTGGCGGAAGAGCGCCTGCTCGCCTACCACGACCGCTCCGACGGCGGCCTGTTCACCACCCTGGCGGAGATGGCGTTCGCCGGCCGCACCGGCGTGGACATCGTGCTGGACAACATCGCCGGTGACGGCCCTGAGGCCGTGGCGGCGCTGTTTGCCGAGGAGGCCGGCGCGGTGATCCAGGTGCGCGCCGCCGACGTGCAGGCGGTGCGCCAGCGTTACCAGGACGCCGGTCTGGGCGGCTGCGTGCACAGCGTCGGCACCGTCAACGACGAGGACGTGGTGCGCCTGCGCCTGGGCGGCGCGGTGTTGCGCGAACGCCCGCGCTGGGGCCTGCAGCGGCTGTGGTCGGAAACCAGCTACCGGATTCAGGCGCTGCGCGACAACCCGGACTGCGCCCGCCAGGAGTTCGAATCGATCGCCGATTCCAACGACCCGGGCCTGAACGTGCGGCTCACCTTCGACATGAGCGAGGACGTGGCCAGCCCGTTCATCAACACCGGCGCCCGCCCCAAGGTGGCGATTCTGCGCGAGCAGGGCGTTAACGGCCACATGGAAATGGCCGCCGCCTTCGACCGGGCCGGGTTCAGCGCCATGGACGTGCACATGAGCGACTTGCTCGCCGGCCGCGTCAGCCTGGATGACATGAAAGGCCTGGTGGCCTGCGGCGGCTTCTCCTACGGCGACGTGCTGGGCGCCGGCGAGGGCTGGGCCAAGAGCATTCTCTACAACCCGGGTCTGCGCGACGCCTTCAACCGCTTCTTCTTCCGCGAGGACACCTTCTCGCTGGGGGTCTGCAACGGCTGCCAGATGCTGTCCAACCTCAAGGATCTGATCCCCGGCGCCGAGCACTGGCCGCACTTCGTGCGCAACCTGAGCGAGCAGTTCGAGGCGCGCACCTCGTTGGTGGAGATCCAGGACTCGCCGTCCGTATTGCTGCGTGACATGGCCGGCACCCGCCTGCCGATCGCCGTGGCCCACGGCGAAGGCCGCGCCGAGATCAGCGACCAGGACCTCAACCGCAACATCGAACAGCGGCTGCTGGCATTGCGCTACGTGGACAGCCTGGGCAACCCGGCGGAGCAGTACCCCGCCAACCCCAACGGTTCCGCCCAGGGCGTCACCGGCTTCACCTCCCGCGATGGCCGGGCCACCATCATGATGCCGCACCCGGAGCGGGTGTTCCGCGTGCTGCAGAACAGCTGGATCCCGGATGATTGGCGCCGGTTTGAGAACGGGCCCTGGTATCGGTTGTTTGCCAACGCCCGGAAATGGGTCGGGTGAAGGCAGTTAATAGTTAAGAGTTAATAGTTAACAGTGGAAAGCGAAGTCAAAAGACTGGGCGCTTTTGCGGGATTGGAGTGGGGGAGTATGGCGGACGAGATGTATAACTATTTTGATATGTTGATCGCGGAGTCGCCGGAGCCGACGGCGGTGTCCGAGCGGCGTCGGGAGCTGGCCAGCGAGTTGAAGGCGATCAGTGAGCAGTTGATACGTCTGGACGCGGATGAGGCGGCGCTGGCGGAGTACACTGAGCAGGCGCGGGCGTTGCGTGAACGCCTGGAAGGACATGGCCATCGCAGCATGCGCGATATTCTTGGCCGGCTGATTGTCGGCAAGGGCAGCCGCCAGGACGCGCTGGATATGGCCGACTTTGAAATCCTGACCGGCCAGGCGACGCCGCTGTCGCCGCCGCTGGAGCTGTGGCTGGACGGCGACACCGTGCGCGGCCGCGCCACCTTCGGGCGGCTGTTCATGGGCCCGCCGGGCAAGGTGCACGGTGGCGTGCTGTCCCTGGCCCTGGATATGCTGATGGCCAAGTGTCAGGATTTCGTCACCGGCCTGGGCATGACCGGCACGCTCAACATCCGCTATATGGCGCCCACGCCGCTGAATACGGAGATCCGCTTTGAGTCCCGCGTGACCAAAGTGGAAGGCCGCAAGCTGCTCACCGAAGCCAAGGTGTTCGCCGGCGACACCCAGACCGTGTCCGCCACCGGCGTGTGGATTTCATCCCAGGGCAACTATCAGTTGCGCGACGCCTATGCGCACCTGGCCGAGCCCGCCGACAACGACCGCGAGACCGCCTGAACCCGGGCGGTCCGCCAGGGAGGCCCGATGACCGTCTACAAGCTTTGTTTCTACGTCCCCGAAGAGCATGCCGAAGCGGTGAAGAACGCCGTCTTCGAGGCCGGCGCCGGCCGCATCGGCAACTACGATTGCTGCAGCTTTCAGGTTGCCGGCCAGGGGCAGTTCCGGCCCCTGGAAGGCAGCGACCCCTACATAGGCGGCCAGGGCGAGATCGAAACGGTGCGCGAATTCCGGGTGGAAACCATTTGCATGGAAGACCACCTCAAAGCCGCCCTCAGCGCTCTGCGTCTCGCCCACCCCTACGAAGAGCCCGCCATCGACCTGTGGCGGCTCGAGGACCTGCCTGGTTAGGTTCGGACCAGCGTGCGGGCTTTGTGCGAGCGGGCCCAGCCCGCGAAAGGCCGGCGAATGCCGGCCGGCAGGATCCCAGAGAGCTCTCTAACGGCAGCACAAACAAGGTCTCTGGAATCCTGCCGGGCGACCTGGGTCGCCCTTTCGCGGGCAGACCCGCTCCCACAAGTTCAGCCGTCCAGCGAAGGTTTGCGCTTCAAAGGCGGGATGTCCTGGGTGCGCACCGGAAACTCATTGCCGTTCGCGCGGTCCTGGATAAAGAACTTCAGCGTCCGGCCGATGGTGGGGAAGGCGAGCTCGTCCCAGGGAATCTCATCCTCGGAGAACAGGCCGGCGTCGGCGCTTTCGTCGCCCACGCCGTAGTCGCCGTTGACCATCTCGCTGAGGAAGAACATGTAGACCTGGTTAATGTGCGGCAGGTTGAACACCGTGTACAGGTCGCCGATCGCCACGGTGGCGCAGGCTTCTTCCCAGGTTTCCCGGGCGGCGCCTTCCTGCAGGGTCTCGCCGTTTTCCATATAGCCGGCGGGCAGGGTCCAGTAGCCGACCCGCGGCTCGATGGAGCGTTTGCAGAGCAGGAAGCGGCCTTCCCAGACCGGGATCGCGCCGACCACGATCTTCGGGTTCTGGTAGTGGATCACGCCGCAGTGGTTGCACCAATAGCGGGGCCGGTTATCCCCTTCGGGGATGGAGAACAGAATCTCTTCGCCGCAATGGCTGCAATATTTCATTGATGCTCTCGCCTGCTTATGGAACCTCATCGGGGCGCCTGGCCGCCGGCCGGCATGATGAGGAAACGACAGCCTAATGGCTTGGCGGTGGATCGGCAATTAGGGCGTTTTCACGGGCTCCGCCGTGAATAGAGGGCATCCGGCCTTGCCCGGTGCGCGAGGCCTGTTCAAACTGGTGTTTGAAATAAAACTGGGAGTACCCCGTGCTAGAAAAACTCCGGCAGCGCATGTCGGCCTACCCTTTCAATGATTTACCGGTGGATTTGCCGGAAGCGGCCGTGCTGATGCCGTTCGTGGACCAGCCCGACCCGGAACTGATTCTCACCGTCCGCGCCCAGGGCATGCCCACCCACGCCGGCGAGGTGGCGTTTCCGGGCGGTAAACGGGACCCCGGCGACCGCGATCTGTTGCACACCGCCCTGCGTGAAAGCCATGAGGAGGTGGGGCTGGCCCAGCGTGAAGTGGAGGTGATCGGCCAGCTGTCGCCGCTGGCGTCCCGGTTCGGCATGAAGGTGACCCCGTTCGTGGGCGTGGTGCGGGCCGGGGTGGATCTGACCCCCGAGCCCGGCGAGATCGAGACCATCTTCCAGGTGCCGTTGAGCTTCTTCCTGGAAGAAGAGCCGGAGCTGTCGCCGCCGATCGACTTTTACGGCCGCCGCCTGTGCATGCCCAGTTATTATTACGAGGACAAGCGGATCTGGGGGCTGACCGCCTTTATGATCCTGGATTTGATCAATCATGTGTACGACGCCGATGTGCGTTTCGACCTGACGGGTGAAAAATGATCTATAAACTGGAAGGCCGCCGCGTGGAAATGCGGGGTGAAGGCCAATGGGTGGCGCCCAACGCCACGGTGATTGGTTCGGTGGTGCTGGGCGCCAACAGCAGCGTCTGGTTCGGCGCGGTGATCCGCGGCGACAACGACCTGATCGAGATCGGTGACAACACCAACGTGCAGGAAAATTCCGTACTGCACGTGGACCCGGGCGTGCCGATGAAAATCGGCAACGGCGTCACCGTCGGTCACAAGGTCATGCTGCACGGCTGCACCATCGGCGATAACAGCCTGATCGGTATCAACGCGGTGGTGCTGAACAAGGCGAAAATCGGCAAGAACTGCATCATCGGCGCCCACGCCCTGGTGCCCGAGGGCATGGAAATCCCCGATAATTCCCTGGTGATGGGCGCGCCGGCCAAGGTGGTCAAGGAGATCTCCGACGGCCACAAGGCGATGCTGACCATGAGCAGCCAGCACTACGCCGCCCACGCCAAACACTTCGATGAGCACCTGGAAGTCGATGAGCGCTTTCAATAACCGGCCGGAATTCCCGGAAGCCCCGGTGTCGCCCTGCGTATCGATCTGCGCCCTGGACGGGGACGATATCTGCGTGGGGTGCTTCCGCACCGGCCGCGAGATCAGCTATTGGGGCCTGCTGCCCGTGGAAGAGCGCCGCGAGGTGCTGGTCCGCTGCCAGCAGCGCATGGCCGGCGAACCGGCGCCGTGCATGGTGACGAAGGAGCAGCCGTGAGCGAGACGGAGCAGCCGTTATTGCCCGCCCGTCCCCGGGTGGGGTTGGCGCTGGGCAGCGGGTCCGCCCGGGGATGGGCGCACATCGGCATTATTCAGGCGCTGGAAGAGCGCGGCATCGAAATCGACGTGGTGGCGGGCACCTCCATCGGCGCCCTGGTGGGCGGCGCCTACGTCAGCGGCGCGCTGAAGGAGTTCGGTGACTGGGTGCGCACCCTGACCACCAAGGACGTCTTCGGACTGATGGATTTCACTTTCTCCGGCGGGGTGGTGAAGGGGGAAAAGCTGTTCGGCTTTTTCGAGAAGCTGCACAGCAACCCCAATATCGAAGACCTGGAAAAGCGGTTCGTCACCGTGGCCACGGACATGAAAAGCGGCCGCGAAGTGTGGATCAGCAAGGGGCCGGTGCTGGACGCCGCCCGCGCCTCCTGCGCGCTGCCCGGGCTGTTCTCGCCCCTGCAGCACCAGCGGCGCTGGATGCTGGACGGCGGCCTGGTCAACCCGGTGCCGGTGTCGGCGGCGCGGGCGTTCGGCGCCGACGTGGTGATCGCGGTGAACCTGAACGCCCAGCTGGTGGGTGCGCACCTGTCCCGCCAGACACCGCCGGAGGGTGGCGACAGCGACGAGGACCGCAGCCTGTGGCAGAAGATGACCCACTACTTCTCATCCCAGGACGGCGGCCCGCCGGGCTTCTTCGATGTGGTGGCGTCCAGCGTCAATATCATGCAGGACCGCATCACCCGCTCGCGGATGGCCGGCGATCCGCCGGAAGTCACCCTGATTCCGCTGCTGGAGGATTTCGCCCTGATGGACTTCCACCGCGCCGGGGAAGCCATTGATGAGGGCTACCGGCTGGTGGAGCGGCATGAGGGGGATATTTTTGCTTGGGTGGGGGCGCCGGACGCGGACAGAGTGTAGGTCTCTGGGATCCTGCCGGCCGGCGCAGCCGGCCTTTCGCGGGCGGGGCCCGCTCGCACAGGGGTGCCGGTTTTAGGGGGCCTCGGGCTCGTTTGAGGCGTGGCGTACCTTGGCGGCCTTCACCATGTTGTCCTTCACCTGCAGGATTTCGATCAGGTAGTCGCCGATGCGGATCGAGATGTTGGCGTCGGGGATGTCCTGCAGGTATTCCAGGATCAAGCCGTTGAGCGTGCGCGGTCCGCCGGTGGGCAGGTCCCAGTCCAGTGAGCGGTTGATCTCGCGCAGGTGGGTGGCGCCGTCGATCACATGGCTGCCGTCCTCCTGGGGGTGGATGTCCTGGCTGGTGGCGGCCAGGTCGGTGGTGAATTCGCCGACGATCTCCTCGAGGATGTCCTCCAGCGTCACCAGCCCCAGCACGTCGCCGTATTCGTCCACCACGATGCCGATGCGCCGCCGCGCGTTCTGGAAATTGATCAGCTGACGGTTCAGCGACGTGCCTTCCGGCACGAAGTAGGGCTCCACCGTGTGCTGCATCAGCTCCGCTTTGTTGATGTCTTCCTTGAGCAGCAGCCGGCTCAGTTTGCGCAGGTGCAGCAGGCCCAGCATGTTGTTGGGGTCGCTGCGGTAGACGGGCAGCCGGGTGTGCTGGCTGGCGCGCAGGGTGGACATGATCTCGTCCATGTCGTCGTCGATATCCACGCCCACCATCTCGTTGCGCGGGATCATGATGTCTTCCACCGTGACGCTTTCCAGATCCAGGATATTGAGCAGCATCTTCTGGTGCTTTTCCGGGATCAGGCCGCCGGCCTCGTTGACCACGGTGCGCAGCTCCTCGGGGCTGAGGTGGTCGTCGTCGCTGTTGCGGGTCTGGGCGCCGGCCAGCTTCAGGAACACCATGCTGATGCCGTTGACCAGCCACACCAGCGGCGCCAGCAGCACCTGCAGGGGCTTGAGCACCACGCTGGCGGGGAAGGCGATGCGCTCCGGCTTGAGCGCGGCGTAGGTTTTCGGGGTGATCTCCGCGAATACCAGCATCACCAGGGTGATCACCACCGGTGCCACCGCCGCGCCGCTGTCGCCCAGCCAGCGGATCGCCAGGATCGCCGCCACCGTGGCGGCGAAGTTGTTGACGAAATTGTTACCGATCAGGATCACCGACAGCAGGCGGTCGGTGCGGCGCAGCAGGCTCTCCACCCGCACGGCGGCGCGGTGCCCCTGGCGGGCCAGATGCCGCAGGCGATAGCGGTTGATCGCCACCATGCCGGTTTCACTGCTGGAGAAGAAGGCGGAGCCGAGAATCAGGATGATCAGGGCGGTGATCAGCCACCCGTCGGAGAAACTGTCCAAGAGGAAGTCGTTTCGTTGCTTATTGGCAGCACATTGTTTGGGGTCGGCGGTGGGCTGTCAACTGTGTCCCAGCCACAGGGCGGTCAGCTCCGCGCGGCTGCGCACATTGAATTTGCGGAACAGGGTTTTCACGTACTGGTGGGTGGTGTGCGGGCTCTGGCCCATGGCCTCGGCGATGTTTTTCTCGGCGCTGCCGGCCAGCATATGCTTGAGCACGCCGCGCTCGGTGGGGGTGAGCGGGGCGTCGGCCATCAGCTGGCCGTAGCTGAGGTGGATCTGCCGGTTCAGCCAGCCCAGGCTGCGCAGGGCGTAACTGGCGACGTCCAGGTCCTGCGGGGCGAAATCGGGCTGGCCGCGCAGCCGGTCGAACATAAAGTAGCTTTCCACGTCCTCGTTCACCGGCATCACCACGAACAGGCGGTCGGTGATGCCGCGCCCCAGATAATGGTGGATGTAGTGGTCGCCGGAGTAGAACCCCTCGGAGACGTGGTCCACCAGCAGGGTGGCGCGGAAGTCGCCGGCACGGCGCACATGGTTGTAGGTGGATTCGTCCGGGATGCCTTTGTCGAGCCGTTTCACCGCGCCGGTGTAGGCCTGCTGGTCCGCCGGCAGCTCGCCGTGGAAGAACACCGAACGCGCCCGCCAGCCCAGCAGCGGGTCGTTGTGGGCGTCGTCGGCGAGGCGCAGGGAGGAGAGCCACAGGCCGTGGCGTGAGTCGATCAGCGCGCTGATCTCGGTGAACAGTTTGTTCAGGCAGACTTCGGGGGCGGAGGCGGGCAGTTCGGCCATCTCGTCCCACAGGCGGTGGATGGCGGTCCGTGTCTCCTCATCGATGTGCATCCCGCCCTCCCTAGGTTTTGTCGAGAATCACTTCCAAAACCAGTTGGGAGCCGAAGAACGCCACCACCAGCACCGCGAAGCCCGCCAGGGTGAAGCGCACCGCCGTGCGGCCGCGCCAGCCGCGCAGATGGCGGCCGCTCAGCAGCACCGCGAAAATCACCCAGGAGACCAGCGTCAGCACGGTCTTGTGCACCAGGTGCTGGGCGAACAGGTCGTCCACGTACATAAAGCCGAACAGAATCGCCAGCGTCAGCAGGCTCTGGCCCAGCCAGATGGTGTCGAACAGCATCGACTCCATCACCTGCATGGGCGGGAACAGGCGCATCACCCCGCGGATATGGCCGTCCTTGAGCTGGCGGTCCTGGACCATCAGCAGCAGGGCCTGGCAGGCGGACAGCACCAGCACCGCGTAGGCGAGGATCGAGAGCAGCACATGCAGGCCGATGCCGTGCTCCAGCGGATGGGCGTTGTAACCGGTGTCGATCCACAGGCTGGCGGGGATGATCAATGCCGCGAACGGAAACACCAGCGCGCCGATCCACTGAAACGGCCGGTACAGGCTGGACACCAGCACCAGCCCGGCGCCCACCGCCGCCATGCAGGAGGCCACCGAGAACAGGCCCAGGCGCAGCCCCTGGTCGGTGACCAGCAGGAAATACAGCCCCACGGCGTGGGTGGCCACCGCCAGACCGCCGGGCAGCATCAGCACCGCCCGTGACGGCGCCGCCTGACCGCGGAACTGGCGGTACAGCAGCAGCGACGAGAGCGCGTATAAAAAAGTGGCGATCAGGCCCAGGGCCTCGGCAGCAGTCATAGGGTGCGATTTCTCCGAAAAAGCCGCCGAAGTCTGGCACAGGTCCCGGTGCTTTTGAAGCGCCAGCCATGACGGGCGGGGCATCGGTGCCCTATAATCGGCGGCCTGTCGTCTCGGCGTGCGCGGTCAGCGCCGCCGAGCGCTCGAAATCTGGAGGTTGATGATCATGTTCGAGAATCTCACGGACCGCCTGGGCCAGTCACTCAAAGGCCTGGCCGGCCAGGGGCAGCTCACCGAAGACAATATCCGCGACACCCTGCGCGAGGTGCGCAAGGCGCTGCTGGAGGCCGACGTGGCCCTGCCGGTGGTCAAGGAGTTCGTGGAACAGGTCAAGGAAAAGGCCCTCGGCCAGGAGGTGTTGAAGAGCCTTAACCCGGGCCAGGCGTTCGTCAAGATCGTCAACGACGAGCTGGTGCACACCATGGGCGACGCCAACGACGCCCTGAATCTGGCCTCCAAGCCGCCGGTGGTGATCATGATGGCGGGCCTGCAGGGCGCCGGTAAGACCACCTCGGTGGCCAAGCTGGCGCGTTTCCTCCAGGAGCGGGAAAAGAAGAAGGTGATGGTGGTGTCCGCCGACGTCTACCGCCCGGCGGCCATCGACCAGCTGCAGACCCTGGCCGGCGAGGTGAAGGCGGAATTCTTCCCCTCCACCGGTGACCAGGACCCGGTCGACATCGCCAACAACGCCCTGGCGTCGGCGCGCAGCAAATATATGGACGTGCTGATCGTCGATACCGCCGGTCGTCTGCACGTGGACGAGCAGATGATGGGCGAGATCAGCCGTCTGCACGGCGCCATCAGCCCGGCGGAGACCCTGTTCGTGGTCGACGCCATGACCGGCCAGGACGCCGCCAACACCGCCCAGGCCTTTAATGAGGCGCTGCCGCTCACCGGCGTGATCCTCACCAAGGCGGACGGCGACTCCCGGGGCGGCGCGGCGCTGTCCGTGCGCCACCTCACCGGCAAGCCGATCAAATTCATCGGCATGGGCGAGAAAACCGACGCCCTGGAGCCCTTCCACCCGGACCGGATCGCCAGCCGCATTCTCGGCATGGGCGACGTGCTGTCGCTGGTGGAGCAGGCCGAGCGCACCCTGGACAAGAAGAAAGCCGACAAGATCGCCAAGAAGTTCAAGAAAGGCCGGGCGATGGACTTCGAGGATCTGAAGGACCAGTTCCAGCAGATGCGCAACATGGGCGGCATGGCCAGCCTGCTCGACAAGCTGCCCGGCATGGGCGGCATGATGGAGGCGGCCCAGAACCCGGCCTCCATGAAACAGATGAAGCACATGGAAGCCCTGATCGACTCCATGACCCCCAAGGAGCGCCGCAACCCGGACGTGATCAAGGGCTCGCGTAAGAAGCGCATCGCCGCCGGCGCCGGCCTGGAAATCCAGGACCTCAACCGCCTCATGAAGCAGCAGAAAATGATGGCGAAGATGATGAAGAAGATGCGCGGCAAGGGCGGCATGAAGAACATGATGCGCGGCATGGAAGGCATGATGGGCGGCGGCTCCGGCGGTCCCGGCGGCGGCATGCCCCCGGGCGGCATGGGCGGCGGCGGTGGCATGCCGCCCATGGGCGGTGGCGGCGGTGGTCTGCCCCCCATGGGAGGCGGCCGCTAGGGCTTTATCTCGGCTGCGGATGGGCGTACAATCCGCACCCTTCGCGACCCGACCGGGCCTTTTTCATGGCGCCGGGCGGGTTTTCAAGCGGATACGATGGCCAGCGGCGGGCGCCGCGGGCCGGGAAACCGGATTGAATTAAGGTAATTGAATTATGGTAGTTATTCGTCTCGCCCGCAGTGGCGCCAAGAAACGTCCCTTCTATCACATCGCCGTGGCCGACAGCCGCACTTCCCGCGATGGCCGTTTCATCGAACGTCTGGGCTTCTACAACCCGATCGCCCGTGGCGGCGAAATCCCGCTGCGCATTGATCTGGCCAAGGTTGACGCCTGGGTCGCCGAGGGTGCTCAGCCCTCCGAGCGCGTTAAGGCGCTGGTCAAGAAAGCCCGGAAAGAAGCCGAGAAAAGCGCGTAAGGCGCGCGTAGCGAGCGCCTGAAGATGGCGGCAGCCGATAACGCCCTGACATCCGAGCAGGTGTTGGTGGTGGGCCGCGTAATGGCGGTCCACGGCGTCCAGGGGTGGGTGAAGGTGTATTCCCACACCGACCCGATGGAAAACATCTTCGAGTATCAGCCCTGGTATATGCGTCGCGGCGAGCACTGGCTGCCGGTGACGCTCACCGGCAAGCGCCGGCAGGGCAAGGGGCTGGTGGCCGGCGTGCAAGGTTGCAACGACCGGGACCAGGCCCAGCAAGAGCTGGTCGGGCGGGACATCGCCGTCCCCCGCGACCTGCTGCCCCGCTCCGGCGGGGGCGATTATTACTGGCGCGATCTGATCGGCCTGCGGGTGAAACTCGCCGACGGCCGGGATCTGGGCCGGGTGCACAGTTTAATGGAAACCGGCGCCAACGATGTTCTGGTGGTGCGCGGCGACGGCGACAGTCTCGACCGGGAAGAGCGGTTGCTCCCCTGGTTGCCCGAGCAGGTGATTCTGGATGTGGATCTGGAGCACGGCGAGATGCGGGTGGACTGGGACCCGGAGTTTTAGCGAAGCGGCTCTAACGGGGGCACGGCCATGCGGATAACGCTGATCACCCTGTTCCCGGAGATGGCGCGGGCGGTCACCGACTTCGGGGTTACCCGGCGCGCGGTGGAGAACGGCCAGCTGGTGCTGGACACGGTGAACCCGCGGGATTTCACCGAGGACCGCCACCGCACCGTGGACGACCGCCCCTTCGGCGGCGGCCCCGGCATGGTGATGAAGGTGGCGCCGCTGGAAAAGGCGCTCACCCACGCCCGGCAACGGGCCGGCGGTGGCAGGGTGATCTACCTGTCGCCCCAGGGGCGGCCGCTGACCCAGGCGAAAGCCGAAGCGCTGGCGGCGGAGCCGGAACTGATTCTGCTTGCCGGTCGCTACGAAGGGGTCGATGAGCGATTGTTGGAAGCGTCGGTGGACGAGCAGATCTCCATCGGCGACTACGTGCTCAGCGGCGGTGAACTGCCGGCGCTGGTACTGATCGACGCGGTGACGCGTCTGCTGCCCGGAGTGCTCGGGCATCAGGATTCGGCGGCCCAGGATTCGTTTTCCGGTGATATGGAAAACCTGCTGGACTGCCCGCACTACACACGGCCCGAGCTGTATCAGGGCCGGTCGGTGCCTGAAGTTCTGCTCAGTGGCGACCACGAACGGATCCGCCGCTGGCGTTTGAAGCAGGCACTGGGACGCACCTGGCGGTGGCGTCCCGAACTGCTGGAGGCCCGCCGGGAGCGGGGCTTGAGCAAGGAAGAGAGCGAGTTGCTCGACGAATACATCCGCGAGTTCAAAGCGCGGGACGACGGGCAGCAATACAGCGATCAATGAACCGAGGAGCCTGCCATGAGCGGCAAAAAACCCCTGATTCAGGAAATCGAACAGGCACAGCTGAAAACCGATGTGCCCGAGTTCGGCGCCGGTGACACCGTCACCGTGCAAGTGAAAGTGAAAGAAGGCACCCGTGAGCGTCTGCAGGCGTTCCAGGGTGTGGTCATCGCCCGCCGTAACCGCGGTCTCAACTCCGCCTTCACGGTGCGTAAGGTGTCCCACGGCGTGGGCGTTGAGCGGGTGTTCCAGCTGCACAGCCCGATCATCGATTCCATCGAAGTGAACCGTCGCGGCGACGTGCGTCGCGCCAAGCTGTACTTCCTGCGTGACCGCTCCGGTAAGTCCGCGCGGATCAAGGAAAAAATCCGCAAGTAATCGAACTTGCGGTTGTGCCGCCGCGAGCCATGTCGTCTCAGCCTTTGCTGTAGGGCAATTCGGAGACGACCTCTGGTCCGGCGGACGCTCCCAAAAAAAGGGCCACCCCAGGGTGGCCCTTTTTTATGCGGCTTGCGGCTGCCTCTATTTAGACACCGCCCGGAACACCGCCAGAATCACCAGAGCGCCGATCACTGCGGTCACCAGGCCGCCCAGGCTGAACGAGCCCACCGGGCCGCCGATGCCGGCCATGGCGCCCAGCCAGCCGCCGACGATCGCGCCGATAATGCCGAGAATAGTGGTGAGAATAAATCCCCCGCCGTCGCGGCCGGGCATGATCCATTTGGCGATGATGCCCGCCAAAAGCCCCAGTACGATCCACGATAAAATGCCCATAAAACGTTCTCCTTGGCCGATTCATTGATCACTTTCAGTATGCCTGCGCAAGCCCGGTGGGGCCGGTAATAAAAGGTAAAACCGGAACGTGAAAAGAGCGCGAGGACGGCGATTGTGTTTTCCGCCGCGATTGCCAATACTCGCGGCATGAACTCTCCCCGCACGCCCCTCAGCGACACCGACCGGACCCTGGTCGACGCTTGGCTGGACAACCAGTGGCTGGAGCGCGGCCTGAGCCGCCACACCCTGGAAAGCTACGGCCGTGACCTGCGCCAGTTCGGCGAATGGCTCGCCGGCGGCGGGCGGAGCCTGGGGGGCTGTGACCGGGAACGCCTGCTGAGCTTCCTGGCCGACCGGCACCGCCAGGGCGTCGGCGCACGCTCGGTGGCGCGCCAGTTGTCCGCGTTGAAAAGCTTTTTCCGCTGGATGAAACGGGAGGGGCGCATCGCCGAGGACCCGACCCTGAACGTGGCCCGCCCGCGCACCGGCCGGGCCCTGCCGAAGACCCTCTCCGAGGCCGACGTGGAGGCCCTGTTGCGCGCCCCGGACCTGGACGACAGCCTGGGCCTGCGCGACCGCGCCATGCTGGAAGTGTTGTACGCGTCCGGGCTGCGGGTGTCGGAGCTGGTCGGCCTGACACTCAGCCAGGTGAACCCCCGCCAGGGGCTGGTGCGGGTGATCGGCAAGGGCGACAAGGAACGGCTGGTGCCGCTGGGCGAGGAGGCGCTGCACTGGCTCGAACGCTACCTGCGCGATGCCCGGCCGGCGCTGCTGGGCGAGCACCGCGAAGTGTTGTTCCCGAGCCGGCGCGGCGGCTTCATGACCCGCCAGACGTTCTGGCACCGCATCAAGCAGCTGGCGGTGCGCGCCGGGGTGCAAAAGCCGCTATCGCCCCATACACTGCGACATGCCTTCGCCACGCATTTGCTCAACCACGGCGCCGATCTGCGCGTGGTGCAGATGCTGCTGGGGCACAGTGACCTGTCCACCACGCAGATTTACACCCACGTCGCGCAACAGCGGTTACAAGAGGTGTACCAACAACACCACCCGCGCTCGGGAACCTGAGGGCGGCCCCGGGCTCCAACTGGCCTGGGACCCGAACAACTGGAGAACAATGATGAAAGCGATTGTAAGTGCCCGTATGGCGACCCTGGCGGCCACGCTGCTGGCCGTATCCGCCGTCGCCCAGGGCGCGGGGGAGATCGACGAGAAAACCTTCAAGAGCAACTTCCAGGACGCCTTTCCGCGCACTGAAATCACCGATATCCAGCCCGCCGCCGAGGGCCTGGTGGAAGTGGAGCTGAACGGCCGCGAGATCATCTACGCCTCCGATGACGGCCGCCTGGTGTTCACCGGCGACGTGATCGAGCTACGCGACACCGGCCCGGTCAACCTCAAGGAAGCCCGCTACCAGAAAGTGCGCAACGCCGGTCTCGCCGACCTGGACCCGGACGCGTTGATCACCTATCCGGCCAAGGGCAAGGAGAAGGCCGAGATCTACGCCTTCACCGACATCACCTGCGGTTACTGCCGCAAGATGCACCGCCACATCGAGGAATACAACGACGCCGGCATCACCGTGCATTACCTGGCGTTCCCCCGCGGCGGCCCGCAGGCCGGCAGCGCCGAGGACATGCGCCACATCTGGTGTGACGCCAACCCCGACGAGGCGCTCACCGCCGCCAAGCTGAATAACACCATCTCCGACTCCGAGCTGGCCGAGTGCGCCGCCGCCGTGGACGAACAGTACCAGCTGGGGCTGGAATTCGGCGTGCGCGGCACCCCCGCGGTGTACACCGCCGAAGGCGCCCAGCTGGGTGGCTACGTGACCCCGCAGCAGCTTAACCAGCGCCTCGGTCTGTAGCCGGGCCGCCCGCTCCAGGCCCCGCCATACGGCGCTTTGCGGCGCCGTTCACCGGTTCTTTACATTGACGGCGCAGGGTTGCGCCGTTAATGTGTCCGGCTTCCAATGACCCCGCCCAAGGTGACGCCGTGGAAGCTGACTTTCAGCGCATCAAGCGCCTGCCCCCCTATGTCTTCAACATCGTCGGCGAGTTGAAGATGGCGGCCCGTGCGCGCGGCGAGGACATCATTGATTTCGGCATGGGCAATCCGGATCAGCCCACCCCGAAGCACATCGTCGACAAGCTCACCGAGACCGCCCAGCGCGGTGATACCCACCGCTATTCGCAGTCCAAGGGCATTCCCCGTCTGCGCAAGGCGATCACCGACTGGTACCAGCGCCGCTACGACGTCAGCCTGGATCCGGAAACCGAAGCCATCGTCACCATCGGCTCCAAGGAAGGCCTGGCGCATCTGGCGCTGGCCACCATGGGCCCCGGTGACACCGTGCTGGTGCCCAATCCCAGCTATCCGATCCATCCCTACGGCTTCGTGATCGCCAACGCGGACATCCGCCACGTGCCGCTGGTGCCCGGTGTGGATTTCTTCGAGGAGCTGGTGCGCGCCATCAAGGAAGCCTGGCCCAAGCCGAAACTGCTGGTGCTGAATTTTCCGGGCAACCCCACCGCCCAGTGCGTGGAGCTGGAGTTCTTCGAGAAGGTGGTGGCCATCGCCCGCGAGTACGGCATCTGGGTGGTGCACGACATCGCCTATGCGGACATTGTCTTCGACGGCTACCAGGCGCCCTCGATTCTGCAGGTGGAAGGCGCCCGTGACGTGGCGGTGGAGTTCTTCTCCCTGTCCAAGAGCTATAACATGCCCGGTTGGCGGGTGGGGTTCTGCTGCGGCAACCCGCAACTGATCCAGGCCCTGGGCCGGATCAAGTCGTACCTGGATTACGGCACCTTCACGCCCATCCAGGTGGCGGCCATCGCCGCCCTGGAGGGCGACCAGAGCTGCGTGGGCGAGATCCGCGACATGTACCAGCGGCGCCGCGACGTGCTTTGCGACGGCCTGAACGAACTGGGCTGGACGGTGGAGAAGCCCCGCGCCACCATGTTCGTCTGGGCGCGCATCCCCGAGACCTACCGGGCGATGGGCTCGCTGGAATTTTCCAAAAAGCTGCTTCAGGAAGCGGGCGTGGCGGTGTCACCGGGCATCGGCTTCGGTGAATACGGCGACGACCATGTGCGCTTCGCACTGATCGAAAACGAACAACGTACCCGGCAGGCGTTGCGCGGCATCAAGAAGATGTTCCGCGCCGACGGCGTGTCCGGCGAATGAAGAGAGAGGATGCCAAGGTGAATGCGGTAAAGGTCGGCATAGCAGGTCTGGGCACGGTGGGCTCCGGCACGGTCAACGTTCTGCAGCGTAACGCCGGGGAAATCGCCCGGCGCGTGGGCCGCCCGATCGAGATCGCGCATATCGGCGCCCGCCGCGACAATCCGGCGTGCGACATCAACGGTATCCGCGTGTCGCGGGATATCTTCGCGGTGGCCACGGACCCGGAAATCGACATTCTGGTGGAGCTGATCGGCGGCACCGACACCGCCCGCGAGCTGGTGCTCACCGCGATCAAGAACGGCAAGCACATCGTCACCGCCAACAAGGCGCTGATCGCCGAGCACGGCAACGAAATCTTCCAGGCCGCCCATCAGAACGGCGTGGACGTGGCCTTCGAAGCGGCGGTGGCCGGCGGCATCCCGATTCTGAAATCCCTGGGTGAAGGCCTGGCCGCCAACCACATCAACTGGGTGGCGGGCATCATCAACGGCACCGGCAACTACATCCTCACCGAGATGGAGCAGGGCGGGCGCGCCTTCCAGGAAGTGCTGGAAGAAGCGCAAAGCCTGGGCTACGCGGAAGCGGACCCGACCTTCGACGTGGAAGGCGTGGACGCGGCGCACAAGCTCACCATCATCGCCTCCATCGCCTTCGGTATTCCGCTGCAGTTTTCCAAGGTGTACATGGAAGGCATCAGCCGCATCACCATCGAGGATGTGAAGAGCGCCGCCCAGTTCGGTTACCGCATCAAGCACCTGGGCATCGCCAAGGACACCGGCCACGGCATTGAGCTGCGCGTGCATCCCACCCTGATTCCCCGCGAGACCATGCTGTCGGCGGTCAACGGGGTGATGAACGCGATCATGATCGACGGCGACGCCGTCGGCCCGACCATGTTCTACGGCGCCGGCGCCGGCGCCGAACCCACCGCCTCGGCGGTGGTGGCGGACATCATCGAAATGGGCCGCGCCTTGACCGTGGACCACGACGAGCGGGTGCCCTACCTGGGCTTCCACGCCGACCAGATGTCCGACGACCCGATTCTGACCATCGACGATGTGTCCTGCAGCTTCTACCTGCGCCTGCACGTTCAGGACAAGCCCGGCGTGCTGGCCAACATCACCCGTATCCTCAGCGACAACCACATCAGCATCGAAGCCATGGTGCAGAAGGAAACCGAGGAAGGCCTGGTGCCGATCGTGATGATGACTCACAAGGTGCTGGAAGGGGATATGAACGCGGCCCTGGCGGCGATCGCCGCCCTGGACACCGTTGATAACAGTATTATGCGCATCCGCGTGGAAACGCTGGACGCCTGACGCTTAAGAGAGATACGACATGCCATTCCGTGACCGCTATACCGGCCTGATCAACCGTTACCGTGACCACCTGCCGGTTAACGACGACACGCCGTTGATCAGCCTGGGCGAGGGCAACACGCCGCTGATCCGCCTCAAAAACATTCCCCGCCTGCTCGGCAAGGACGTGGACATCTACGTCAAATACGAAGGTCTCAACCCCACCGGGTCGTTCAAGGACCGGGGCATGACCATGGCGGTGACCAAGGCGGTGGAAGAGGGCAGCAATGCCATCATCTGCGCGTCCACCGGCAACACCTCCGCGGCGGCGGCGGCCTACGCCGCCCGCGCCGGCATCACCGCCTTCGTGATCATTCCGGAAGGCAAGATCGCCATGGGCAAACTGGCCCAGGCGATGATGTACGGCGCCGTAATCATGCAGATTCGCGGCAACTTCGACCAGGGCATGGAACTGGTCAAGCAGGTGGCCGAGAAGGCGCCGGTGACCATCGTGAACTCGGTCAACCCCTTCCGCCTGCAGGGTCAGAAAACCGCGGCCTTCGAAATCATCGAAGAGCTCGGCCGCGCCCCCGACTACCACTGCCTGCCGGTGGGCAACGCGGGCAACATCACCGCCCACTGGATCGGTTACTGCGAATACTCGTCCAGCAAAACCGACATCGTTACCGAGGCGTGCGCGTTCTGCGAAGGCCACTGTCGCTACGCCGGCGGCCCGATGATCGGCGACCGGCCGAAGATGGTGGGTTACCAGGCGGCGGGATCCGCCCCGTTCCTGCGCGGCGAGCGGGTGTCCGACCCGGAAACCGTGGCCACCGCCATCCGTATCGGCAACCCGCAGTCCTGGGACAAAGCCTGGAAAGTGAAGGAAGAGTCCGGCGGCTGGTTCGACGAACTCAGCGACGAGGAAATTCTCGCCGCCCAGAAGCTGCTCGCCGAGAAAGAGGGTATTTTCTGCGAGCCCGCTTCCGCCGCTTCCATCGGCGGTGCCATGCGAGACATCAAATCCGGCAAGATCGCCGAAGGGTCCACCGTGGTGTGCACGCTCACCGGTAACGGCCTCAAGGATCCGGACACCGCCATCGAGCAGTGCAAGGATTCCCGTATGGTGACCATCGATGCGGAGCTGGACGCGGTTCGTGACGCCATCGTCAAGAATATGTGAAGCGCGGTTAAAATCATCCGGCGTCCGTTGAAGGGACGCTTTTAAAAGGAGGCGCGGCACCGAAAGGGCCGCGCCTTTTCTGTTTTTTGCACAAGCGAATTCAGTCTCGGCCTTGAAACCTGACACCGAATGGAGGATATATAAAGCATCCTTGAACGCTCTGCGGTAATAAGTTCATTGGATTTTTCAATTTTTTTATATTGCTGGAAAGCCAGAGACAATAAGGGTTTTTTGGCGAAAGTCTGAGCAAGAAGAAGGTCATCGGTTTGACATCAGGTCAGTGATCTTTAGGCTGCGTAATGACTTCTGCTGGGGAGACCATAATGAGAAAGTCTATTTTTGCGAAGTCCGCACTGGGCTTGTTCGCGGCGACCGCCGTATGCACACCGATCACGGCCACCGCCGGGGCGGAATTGAGCGCCGGCGTTTGGTGGGTTTATCAGAACGTAACCAATTCTGATTTCAATTCGGCCTCGTTCAGCGAGGATCTCGATAACGAAACCGGCGGCAACTTCGCCGATCCGGCGCTGATTCTGTATGCCGATGACGACGGCAGTCACGGTCCTTGGCATTTCAGCGCGGAAACCCGCATTGGTACCGGTTCCTTTACCAGCCCTGCTAATAACAACAGCGGGGACAACTTTACCATTCACAAAGCCTGGATCGGTTACGACCTGACCGAGGACGCCAGTCTCAAGCTGGGTAAAAGCCAGGTGCCGTTCGGTTGGAAAACCGCTAATTTCTGGCCCGGCGACGGCCTGCAAGGCGGCTATGGCGACCAGATGGACGTGGGCCTGAAACTGAGCGGTGACGCCGGCGCCATCCATTACGACGCCGCCTATTATCACCAGGACGACTGGGGCGAAGACAGCACCGACACCGTTGACGACAACGGTCACTGGGGCAGCAGCGCCACCTACCGCAAGATCAAGACCGGCGTGCTGAACGTCGACTGGAACTTCCTCGAGCATCACACCGTCGGCGCCTCCGCCCAGTACGGTCGCATGCAGGACCTGGTGCCGGTGGCCGCCGGTAATCCGTCCGCCAGTAACGACGAAGGCGTTCACCAGGCCTACGATCTGCACTACATGTTCGAGATGGACAACTGGTCCGCGAAGTACCGCTTCATCAGTGTCGAGCGTGATTTCGACGGCATGGACGCGCTGCTTGCCTCCGCTGACGCACCGGTGGACGACAAGATCGAAAACCAGCGTCACGTGGTGGAAGTGGGCTACAACCACAACAACTGGTTCTACTATGTGGACGCCGGTGTGGCCAGCACCGACACCACCGGCAACGACGCCGATGACGTCCAGTTCATCGCCCCCGGTGTTCGTTACCAGTACGGTCCCGGCTGGATCTACTTCGAATACCTGCAGTCCGACGGCGACATCAATGCCTATGGCGATGTCTACGAATCGGATTTCGATGCGGTCTACGTCGCCTTCGATTTCTACTTCTGAATCCAATGCCGTCAAGCCGGCCGCGGGCCGGCTTCAGGGTTCGGCCCCGCCGAACCGACCGCGCGGCGCCGCCTGTCTGGTTCTGAGCCGGCGCCGCGTGACACGGAAAATGGAGCTATGCCATGAGCGTGGAATACGAAACAGACTATGAAGTGGGTCAGGATAATGTGCAGGTCCTCGGCATGGACATGCACAATCCGGTCTTCTTCATCAGTGCGGTACTGATCCTGGTATTCGTGATCGGTACCATTATTTTTCCCGCCGAGGCCAAGACGGCCCTCGACGGTGCCAAGGGCTGGACCATCGACAACTTTGACTGGTTGTTCATGGTCGGCGCCAATATTTTCGTTTTGTTCTGTATCGCCCTGATTTTTCTTCCCGTCGGTAAGATCCGCCTGGGTGGCAAGGACGCCCGGCCGGATTTCTCCACCCTGTCCTGGTTCGCGATGCTGTTCGCCGCCGGCATGGGCATCGGCCTGATGTTCTGGAGCGTGGCGGAGCCGGTGGGTTACTACACCGACTGGTTCGGCACCCCTCTGAACGTGGAGCCCAACACCCCGCAAGCGAAAGACATGGCGCTGGGCGCGGTGATGTACCACTGGGGTCTGCACCCCTGGGCGATCTACGGCGTGGTGGCGCTGTCCCTGGCGTTCTTCGCCTACAACAAAGGCATGCCGCTCACCATCCGTTCCGCCTTCTACCCGATTCTGGGCGAACGCTGCTGGGGCTGGGCCGGCCACGTCATTGATGTGCTGGCGGTGCTGGCGACCATCTTCGGTCTGGCCACCTCACTGGGCCTGGGCGCCAAACAGGCCGCCGGTGGCATGCATTTCCTGTTCGACACGCCCAACGCCATCAACGTGCAGATCGCGATCATCGTCGGTGTTACCGCCGCGGCGGTGATTTCCGTAATGCGCGGCCTGGACGGTGGTGTGAAACTGCTGAGTAACATCAACATGGGCCTGGCGGCGCTGTTGCTGCTGTTCGTGATGATCGCCGGCCCCACTCTGCTGATCTTCACCAGCATGGGGCAGACCGCCGTGGATTATGTGGTCAACATCATTCCGCTGAGCAACTGGGTCGGCCGTGAAGACCAGGGCTTCCTGCACGACTGGACCGTGTTCTACTGGGCCTGGTGGATTTCCTGGTCACCGTTCGTGGGCATGTTCATCGCCCGCGTTTCCTATGGCCGTAGCGTTCGTGAGTTCCTGACCGCGGTACTGCTGGTGCCCACCCTGGTGACCGTGGTGTGGATGGCCACCTTCGGCGGCTCCGGCCTGCATCAGACCATCAACGGCATCGGTGAGCTCGCCAACGGCGTCGGCGATTCCTCCCTGGCACTGTTCCAGATGCTGGCGGAACTGCCGCTCACCGCGATCACCTCCTTCCTGGCGATCGTGCTGGTGCTGGTGTTCTTCATCACCTCCTCGGACTCCGGGTCGCTGGTGATCGACTCCATCACCGCCGGCGGCAAGCTCGACGCGCCGGTACCCCAGCGTGTGTTCTGGGCGATCATGGAAGGCCTGATCGCCGGTGCCCTGCTGTACGGCGGTGGCGAGCAGGCGCTGAACGCGCTGCAGGCCGGCGCCATTACCACCGGCCTGCCGTTCACGGTGGTGCTGCTGGTGATGTGCTTCAGCCTCTACAAGGGCCTGTCGGCGGAGCGCAAGCTGATGACCGCCAACCCCTGAAGGCTTCCCGCAAGCCGCAAGAAAAAAGCCCGGCCTCAGCGCCGGGCTTTTTTTTTCCGCTGATTATTCCGGTGTTCGGTGCTCCGTATCCGCGACCCAGGCTGGAGAGATACGAGCGTCGCGGCTTATCGGGTGTGGCGGTTGATGGTGTACTGCAGATTGAGCAGGGCAGGGAGATGCGGCCCGATCAACCCCTTGCCGGTGGTCAACAGGGCGCCGGCCAGATCCCGGTCCGGGTCCGCCCAGCAGTAAATGCTGATGAACCCCAGGTGCCCGAAGGCGCGCGGCGCCGCCGGGCCGAACAGGCCGATACCGCGATTGCCCAGCATAAAGCCCGGCGAGAACGTCAGCGGCAGCATCAGCGTGCGGTCCACCCGGGGCCGCCGCGAAGCGGGCGCCAGCGCCGCCGCCACCGTCTCCGGTTTGAAGATTTGCCGGTCGCCCCAGCGGCCGCCATTGAGCAGCATCTGGAAAAAGCGGCTGGCCTCCTCGGCGGTGGCGTACAGGTTGCCCGCGGGCACCACCGCCTGCTGGAAGCGCTCGTCGTTGGTGACTTCCACCACCTCATCGAAAGTGCCGCCCACCGCGTAGTTCAGAAACAGGTCCACCAGCTTCATCGGCACCCCGGTGGCCACGTCGCGGGCGCGCTCGGGGCCGGTGGCGCCGAAGGTGAAGTAGCGCATGCCCATGGGCTGGCGCACCACCCGGTCCAGGGTCTGGTTGAGCCCCTCGCCGGTAACCTTCTCCACCACCGCGCCCAGGATGAAACCGGCGGTGATGGCGTGGTAGGACTGGTTGCCCAGGGTGCTGGGCCGGGCTTCGCAGAGCAGCTTCACGATCTCGTCGGGCCGGTACAGGATGTCCGGCTCCACCGCCTGCTCCGGGCGCGGAATGCCGGCCCGGTGGGTGAGCATATGGCGCAGGGTGGTGTTCTGCTTGCCGTGGCAGCCGTACGCCGGCAGGTAGCGGCTGACCGGGTCGTCGAGATGCAGCTGGCCCTGTTCCGCCAGATGATGCACCAGCATGGCGGTGATCGATTTTGAGGCGGAAAACAGGCACACCGGGGTCTCGGTGGTGAGCAGGCGCTCGCTCACCGGGTCGGCGTAGCCGATTGCCCGGTCCAGGAACACGCTGCCCCGGCGGCGCAGGCTCAGCGCGATGCCGGGGCTCATGCCGCCCCGGTAGAGCCGCCGCGTGGCCCGCCAGATCGCCTCGACCCGGTCGTCGTCGAGCCCGGCCTCGGCGGCGGGCGCTTCGCTGCCCCGGGCGGTGATCGGCGCCAGATCGCGGGGGATCGGGGTGCGTTGCGGGGAAAGAAGGCGGCTGAGGCGGGGGCGTAGGGCCATGGGCAATCCGGTATCCGTGGTTGATCCGGCCATTGTCCATGGCCGCCAATCGTGGACAATGGCTGAAACAACCACTCCGGCGGCGGCTCTGCCAGTTGTCGGAACAGCGTATAATAAAGACGTAGCGGCAAGAGGTGAGCACCATGAACGAGATCAAGCAATCCGGATTCGAGAGCTTTCAGGAGTTCTACCCCTACTACCTGCAGGAGCACACCGACCCCACCTGCCGGCGGCTGCACTTCTTCGGCACCCTGGGGCTGTTCGCGGTCCTCGCCGGCGTCATCATCACCGGCAATCCGTGGGGTCTGCTGCTGCTGCCCGTGGTGGGCTACGGCTTCGCCTGGGTGGGCCACTTCTTCTTCGAGCACAACCGCCCGGCCACCTTCAAACACCCCTGGTACAGCCTGGCCGGTGACTTCGTGATGTTTAAGGACATCCTCACCGGGCGTATCCGCTGGTGACCGTGGCGCAGCGGTTCGTCCCCGGTGAAGCGCCGGCCCGGCGCGACGACAAGCCGGACCTGGACAGCCCGGCGCGCATCGAGGAAATGGTGGACGCGTTCTACCAGCGGGTGCTGGACGACCCGCTGCTGGCGCCGGTGTTTCTGGAGGTGGCGCGCATTGACCTCGACCAGCATCTGCCGCTGATCGCCGCCTACTGGAAGAAGATGCTGCTCGGCGACACCGCCTACGACCGGCACATGATCGCCAAGCACCGCGCGGTGCACGACAAGCAGCCGCTCACCGGCGCCCACCACGAGCGCTGGCTGGCCCTGTTCACCGCCAACCTGCAGGAACACTTCAGCGGCCCCAATACCGACCGCGCCCGCCTGCTCGCCGCCCGCGTCATGGACAACCTCTACCGACAGCTCTCCCAGCGATAGCGGGAGAGTTCAGGCGCCGAAAACGCCCTGCGCTTTCAGGCGCTGGAATTCTTCCTCGGACAGACCCAGTTCGCCGCGCGCCACGGATTCAGTGTCGCCGCCGGCGTCGCCGCCGGGCCAGCGGGTGCCGCCGGGGGTGCCGCCCAGGCGCGGCATAATGGCGGGAATTTTCAGCGGCGCGCCGTTGATCTCCACCTGCTGGAACAGGCCGCGCGCCTGGAAGTGCGGGTCCGCCATCATGTCGGCGGCGCTGTAGATCGGGCCGCAGGGCACCCGGTTCGCTTCCAGCTTTGCCAGCACCTCGGGGCTGGGCAGGGTGGCGCACCAGGCTTCTATGGCGCCGTCGATTTCCGCTTCGTTCTCCACCCGCCCGGGGTTCTTCGCCAGCCGCGGGTCCTCGGCCAGGTCCGGGCGCTCGGCGGTGGTCATCAGGCGCTTGAAGATCGAGTCGCCGTTGCCGCCGATGATCACGTATTTGCCGTCGGCGCAGCGGTAGGTGTTGGTGGGCACGATGCCGGTGACGGTGGAGCCGGCGGGTTGGCGTATCTCGCCGGCGCCGTCGAATTCCGGGATCACCGCTTCCAGCAGATTGAACACCGATTCGAACAGTGCCACATCCACCACCTGGCCCTGTTGGCTGCTGTGCCGCTCCAGCAGCGCCAGGGCGATGCCCAGGGCCGCGTGCAGACCGGCCACGGTGTCGCCCAGGGACAGGTTGGGGCGCACCGGGCGCTCGCCGGGGAAGCCGTTCACGTAGCGCAGGCCGCCAATGCCCTCGCACACCGACGCATAGCCCGGTTTGTCCGCGTAGGGGCCGTCCTGGCCGTAGCCGGAAATGCGCGTGTAGATCAGGCCCGGATTACTCTCCTTGAAGCGTTCCGGGCCCAGACCCCAGTTTTCCAGGGTGCCGGGGCGGAAGTTTTCGATCAGCACGTCGCTGTCGTCGATCAGGCGCGCCGCCAGCTCGCGGCCGGCGTCGCTCTTCAGGTCCAGCGTCACCGAGCGCTTGTTGCGGCCCAGGCTGCGCCACCAGAACGAGGTGCCGGTGTCGTCCAGGGTGCGCCAGCCGCGAATCGGGTCGCCGCCGGGCGGCTCCACCTTGATCACCTCGGCGCCGAAATAGGCCAGCAGGGTGCCGGCGAAGGGGCCCGCCAATAATTGCCCCAGTTCCACCACTTTAACGCCGGCCAGCGGCAATGCCCGTTGGTTCATGGACGGTCCTCGTTGCGTGTTTGCTGTCTTTCAAAGGAGGTTAGTGTGCCTCAAGGCCGGCGGCGTTGTCCGCTCGAGGCGCGTGGCGATGCTACAATCGCCGCCGTTGTGCCCGCTACCCATGGAGACCCGATGACCCCGGAACGACACCGGCGCCTGTGCGCCGCCCTGGACCGACGCCAGCCGGACTTGTCCGTGATTCTGGAAGGGGTGCACAAGCCGCACAACATCAACGCCATCGTGCGCACCTGCGACGCGGTGGGCGTGCTCGACGTGCACGCGGTGTTGCCGGAAAACCGCGCCCGCGCCTCGGCCAGCAGCGCCATGGGCTCGCAGCGCTGGGTCTATGTGCATGAGCACGACAGCGGCCCGGACGCGGTGGCCGCCGCCCGGGCCCAGGGGCAGCAGGTGCTGGCGGCGCATTTTTCCGATACCGCGGTGCCGTACCGGGAGGTGGATTTCACCCGCCCCACGGCGGTGCTGTTCGGCACCGAGAAGTTCGGCATCACCGAACGCACCGTGGCCGCCGTGGACCAGCACGTGATCATTCCGATGATGGGCATGGTGTCCTCGTTCAACGTCAGCGTGGCGGCGGCGATCATTCTCTCCGAGGCCTGCGAGCAGCGCCGCGCGGCCGGGCTCTACCAACAGCGGCGGCTCAGCGAGGCCCGTTACCAGCACGCCTTCTTCCGCTGGGCGCACCCGCGCCTGGCGGCCTATTGTGAACGTTACGGCGTGCCGTACCCGGCCCTGGATGACGAAGGCCGCATCGCCGAGCCGCGACGTTTCGACTTTCTACTCAGCGAGGCTGTCCGCCGTGGCGAAGACGCTTGACCCCAAACCGCCCCTCGACCTTCAAGCGCGCCTGAACCGCCTGCTTCCCAACATCCGCCTGCTGGCCACGCCGTTGCCCCTGGTGCCGGAACTGCGGCTGTGGCTGCTCGACGAGCTGGTCGACGAACGGCTTGACCAGGAGGTGGCCAACGCTCTGATGGAGGCGCCGCCATACTGGTCGCTGTGCTGGGCCTCCGGCCAGGTGCTGGCGCGGCATCTGCTGGCGCACCCGGAGTGGGTGCGCGGCAAAACCCTGGTCGATGTGGGGCCGGGCTCCGGGGTGGTGGCCATCGCCGCCGCGCTGGCCGGCGCGCGCCGGGTGATCGCCTGCGACCTGGACCCGGACGCGCTTGCCGCCACCGCCGCCAACGCCGCGCTCAACGGCGTCCGGGTGGCGCTCAGTGACGACCTGGAGGCCTGTCTGTCCGAGGCCGACTGCGTCAGCGCCGCGGACATTCTCTACGACCGGGACAACCTGCCGCTGCTGGAACGCTTCCACCGCAGCGGCCTGCCGATCCTGCTGGCGGACTCGCGGATTCCCGATCTTGATCCGCCGGGGCTGACGTTGCTCGGCACCTGGCAGGCGTCCACCTGGCCGGATCTCGGCGAAGCCGGTGAGTACAACCGGGTGAGAATCTTCGCTTCGGAACCCTGATCCCGGGCACCGGTCGAAACACCCGTTACGTATCGTTCACAGGAGGGTTTGACCTTGCGCACCGTTCTGAAAAGACCTCTCGATCTGATTAGCGCCGTGGTTCTAATGAGTCTGCTGTCGGCGTCCGCCGGCGCCGCGCTGCCCACGCGTATCGCCAGCGGCGAGGAGTTGCCGTCGCTGGCGCCGATGGTGGAAAAGACCGCCCCGGCGGTGGTCAATATCGCTATCGAAACCCGGGTGCGGGCAGCCCAGAACCCGCTGATGCAGGACCCGTTCTTCCGCCGCTTTTTCGACATGCCGGATCAGGCGCCCAGCCGCCGCGCGGTGTCCGCCGGCTCCGGCGTGATCGTCGACGCCGACCAGGGCTATGTGCTCACCAACGCCCATGTGGCGCGCAACGCCGACAACATCGAAGTGACCCTGATCGACGGCCGTGAGCTGTCCGCGGAACTGGTGGGCCTGGATGAGGAAGTGGACCTGGCGGTGCTGAAACTGGAAAGCGCCGAAGACCTGACGCAAATCCGCATCGCCGATTCCGCCGGCCTCAAGGTGGGTGATTTCGTGGTCGCCATCGGCAACCCCTTCGGCCTCGGCCAGACGGTGACCTCCGGCATCGTGTCGGCGCTGGGCCGCACCGGCCTGGGTATCGAGGGCTACGAGAACTTCATTCAGACCGACGCCTCCATTAACCCGGGCAACTCCGGCGGCGCGCTGGTCAATCTCAACGGCGAGCTGGTCGGCATCAACACCGCCATTCTCGCCCCCGCCGGCGGCAATGTGGGCATCGGCTTCGCCATCCCCACCAACATGGCGGTGAACGTAATGGACCAGTTGATCGAGCACGGCGAAGTGCGTCGCGGCGTGCTCGGCGTCACTATCCAGGATCTCACCGAGGAACTGGCCAACGCCTTCAAGGTGGAGCGCCGCAAGGGCGTGGTGATCACCAATGTGCTGCCGGAAAGCGCCGCCGATGAAGCCGGCCTCAAGGCCGGCGACGTGGTGCTGGAAGTGGACGGCCAGCCGGTGGACCGGGTCTCGGACCTGCGCAATAAAGTCGGCTTGTCGCCGGTGGGCGAGAAGATCGAGATGACCATTCAGCGTGACGGTCGCCGCAAGACGGTCACCGCGGAGATCAGCGAATCCGGCCTCGGCGCCGACGCCGGCGACGGCGTCTCGTCGCACCTGCAAGGCGCCAGCCTGCGTGACCTGCGCGAAGGCGAGCTCGACCACGTCCAGCGCGGTGTACTGGTGGAAAACGTGGCGCGCAGTTCCGCCGCCTGGCGCGCCGGTCTGCGACGCGGCGACGTGATCGTCAACGTCAACCGGCAAGACGTGAACAACCTGGAGCAGTTACGCGCCGCCGTCCCCGACAAGGACGCCGCCCTGCTGCTGCGCATCAACCGTGAAGGCGGAGTGTTCTTTGCGGTGGTCCGCTAAGGCTCGTTGAAACGGGCCTTGTGGGAGCGGGCCCAGCCCGCGAAAGGGAGCGAAGCTCCCGGCAAAGGTTGCCCCGCAGGATGCCAGAGACGTCTGAAAGCGGGCACTAACCAGGTCTCTGGGATCCCGCCGGGTGGCTCGCGCCACCCTTTCGCGGGCAGGGCCCGCTCCCACAAAGAGCGGCCGGCGCTAGTTCAGCGGAAAGTCGGTCCAGCCATCCGTCCAGTCGCGGGCGGCGCCGGGCCGAATGGCGCCGATATAGAGCGCGGACTCGTCCCAGAACTCCCCCTGGGGCGGCGCCACGGCGCCGTCCCGCAGGCCCGAGGTGCCGCCGGGGGCGAAGTCCGGGTTCACGGTGCTGCTCACGTCGCGGCTGAACTGAGGGTCCACGCCAAAACGCGCGCCCACGGTGTCGCGGAAGTAGGCGGCCTCATCGAGGCCGCCGTCATCGTCCGCGTCGCCGCTTTCGTCCTCGAAAAAGCGGATGCCGCGCCCGCCGATGTCGTTGATCGCCAGGGCCTCGAACGACAGACGGCCGTTGTCCAGGTTGCCCACCGTCACCGCGTCCTTGATGTCCACCGCTTCCCCGGAAAAGCCGTGCATGAACAGATTGTGGAAGTGCCCGCCGGTGCCTTCGCGCAACGTCATGGCGCGGTGGTGGCGGGTGTGGCTGCGCGGGCTCACCAGGGTGACGTTGTACATCACCGGTTCCGACATCGGCTCGGCGTCGTGCTGATTGCCGTTGTTGTCCGCTTCGAAGGCGTTGTCGCCGCTGTTGGGGTGTTGCTGGGCAATCAGGAACTGGACCCGACCGCGCCAGCCCCAGTCCCAATCCAGGGAATCGTCGCCGGCGCCGGTGATCAGAACATGGCGCAGGTCCGCGGTGCCGCCGAACATCTCCACGCCGTCGTCCAGGGAGCGGTGCACCTGCACGTGGCGGACGATGGTGCCGCTGCCGCAGCCGCCCAGGGTCAGGCCGTTGAGTTCGTTGTTGGCGTAGACCTCGAAGCCGGCGAACTCAATGCGCGCGTACTCAAGAACGCCGCAACTGCCGTCGGCGTCGTCGCCGCCGAACGAGCCACGGGTATCATTGGCCGGCACCCCTTCGATGTGCGCGTCGGCCTGATTCACCGGCGCCGAGCCGAGCAGCACCACGCCGCCCCAGTCGCCGGGGGCGCGGGTGCCTTGCGGCTGGCCGCTGGTGAACACGATCGGCATGTCGGCGTTGCCGGCGGCGTGCAGGCTGGCGTCCCGCGTCACCACCAGGGCCGACCCCGGCCGCCCTTCAATGCGGGTACCCGGCTCGATGGTCAGGCGTGCGCCGTCCTCCACATAGACGATGCCGTCCAGCACCCAGGTGCGGTCGGCGGACCAGCGGTGTTCGCCGGTGAGCGGGCCGGCCACCACCTGGCGGCCGGAGAGCAGGCCGCCGATGGAAGGCTGCAACAGCACCCCGGCGGCGATCACCCCCACCAGCACCAGCGTGCCCAGGCCCAGCCACCATAAGTTCGATGAGCGTTGTGGGGTGGCGTCGTTCCGGGGCGCGGGCCGGGGCGGGGTGGGGGCGGTGTCGCTACTGGCCGTGGCAGGGGCGCTGGTTTTATGCAGCAGGCCGCCCTGTCGGTTGGCGGCTTTCAGCTTGCGGCCCAGTTCGCGGATGCGCGGGTGCTCGCTGGACAGCGCCTTCTCGATCACCTCGGCGCGGTACTGCGAGTCGTTGAGGAGAGTGTTGAAGTGAATAAAGCGCAGCGAGCCGTCGCCGCTTTGATCGTAGTTCTGTTTCAGTTGCCACAGCAGTTCCACGAGCTGTGCCCGTGGTGACGATTCGCCACTCATGATGCCCCCTCCCCGGACGGATTTCCCCATTGCAGGGAACGCAGTCTGGGAGGAGGGCGTTACAGTGCGATGAAATCAGACGCCGAGAATCTTGTCGGCGGCTTTTTCCGCGATCATCACCGTGGGCGCATTGGTGTTGCCGCCGATCAGCGTCGGCATGATCGAGGCGTCCACCACGCGCAGGCCTTCCAGGCCGTGCACTTTCAGGTCCGGGTCCACCACCGCCTGGTCGTCGACGCCCATCTTGCAGGTGCCCACCGGGTGGTAAATGTTGTCGCACTTGCGGCGCAGGAAGGCGCGGATCTGTTCGTCGCTCTGCACGTCGGCGCCGGGGGCCAGTTCCTCGCCACGCCAGGGCGCCAGCGCGTCCTGGGCCATGATCTCGCGCATTGCCTTGACGCCGCGCACCATGCCTTCCATATCGTCCGGGTGCTCCAGGAAGCGCGGGTCGATCAGCGCCGGGCTGCGCGGGTCCGCATCACGCAGACGGATGGTGCCGCGGCTCTTCGGGCGCAGAATGCAGACGTGGCCGGAGTAACCGTGGCCCATGCTGAACATCCAGTTGAGGCCGTGGTTGTCCAGTTTGGCGGCGGTCAGATGCAACTGCAGGTCCGGGCGCTCTTCCTCCGGCCGCGATTTAATGAAGCCGCCGGCCTCCGCCACGTTGGAGGTCAACTGGCCGCTGCGTTTGGTGAAGAAATCCCACACCGCCTTGGCGCCGGTGAACGGCAGCTCCCAGGAGCCCATGGTGAAGGTGTCGCGGCGCCGGTTGCGGTGGATCACCAACACGTCCGGGTGGTCCTGCAGGTTGCCGCCGACGCCGGGCAGCTCGTGCACCGGGTCGATACCGTGGCGTTTCAGTTCCTGCGGATCGCCGACCCCGGACAGCTGCAGCAACTGCGGCGAGTTGATGGCGCCGCCGGACAGGATCACCTCGCCGGCCTCGATGGTGTGCATGCCGCCCTTGTGCTCCACCTCCACACCGGTGGCGCGTTTGCCGTCGAAGCGGACCCGGTGCACCAGGGCCCCGGTCATCACCGTCAGGTTGTCCCGTTCCATGGCCGGGTGCAGATAGCCGCGGGCCACGCCCCAGCGTTCGCCGTCCTTCTGGTTGACCTTGTACATCGACATCCCTTCCTGGGTGTCGTTGTTGAAGTCATCGGTGGCCGGGTGGCCGGCCTGGACCCCGGCGGTCACGAACGCCTCGCTGACCGGGTGGCGGAATTTCAGCTCGGCGATGTTGAGGTTGCCGTTGACCCCGTGGAACGGGCCTTCACCGCCGGGCTCGTAGTTTTCACAACGCTTGAACAGCGGCAGCACGTCCTTGTAGCCCCAGCCGGGGTTGCCGAGCGATTCCCAGTGGTCGTAATCCCAGGGGTGGCCGCGCGTGTAGCACATGGCGTTCACCGCCGAGGAGCCGCCCAGGGTCTTGCCGCGGGGAATATAAATTTCACGGTTATTGAGCGCTTTCTGCGGTACCGTGTAATAGCGCCAGTTGCGGGCGTTGGAGCGCATCAGCCAGATGATCCCGGCGGGGATGCGAATAAACAGGCTGTTGTCCGCGGGGCCCGCTTCCAGCAGACAAACACGGGTGTTGGGGTTCTCGGACAGCCGGTTGGCCAGGACGCAACCGGCGGAGCCGGCGCCCACGATCACATAATCAAACTGCATGCCGCTCGCCTATGTTCAATGCCTATTTCAACCACTATACAGCCTGTAGCGCGCTCCTGTTATTGACCCTGTGTATCCGCGCCACGGCCAATGCGGAGCCGCCGCCGGACTGGCGGCACGTGGCCTTCGAGGGCGAGACCCGCTATCGGCTCACCGATGCCGGTTGCTGGCGGGCCAGGGCGGAAGCCAGCGCCTCGGGTCTGGTGCGCGAACAGGCGGTGAATCTGGCCCGCACGCCCTGGTTGAACTGGCGCTGGCGGGCCGCTGAAACGCCGGCCTGGCCGGCGGCGGACGAGCGCAGCAAGCAGGGCGATGATTTTCTGGCGCGGGTCTATGTGATCAAGGAGGGCTGGGTGCCCTGGCGCACCCGGGCGATCAATTACGTCTGGTCGCGCTCGCACCCGCCGGGCAGCCACTGGCCCAACCCCTATGCCGGGCAAGCGGAAATGGTGGTGGTCCAGGGGCCGGACGGCGCAGCCGGGCCGTGGCGCGGGTTCAGCCGCGACGTGGCCGCTGATTTCAAGCGCTTCCACGATATGGAAGTGGACAGCGTGGACGCGGTGGCGATCATGACCGACACCGACAACACCGGCGTGGTCGCAGAAGCCTGCTATGAACTGCCTTCTTTTTCCGCTCAGCCGCAACACGCCCGGCCCCCTGAACGGTAATCACGGTTGCGGATCCGGATTAAGGCTGTTTATTATTCAGGCAGTCGTTTTTCCTTACCTGTTTTCTGATTAGCCGGCCGGGGTCGATTAATCAGAGATCAGGACAGTACCCGCGCCACCCGCCGGCGCGTGCTTTCGAGGCCTGGCGCCGGTGCCTTTTCTCACCGCCGCCCGCCCCCTGTCGCAGAATCGTCACGCTTAAAGACTTTCATGACTCCGCGGAACGCGGAAGAAAAACGTCGGAACAGGCGAAGGTGCCTATGAGTGAGCGTATTTTGCGGTTGGACAAGGCGGGCACGCCGGTGGAGTGGCTGGACTGGCAGGCCGCCGCGGTGCTCTACGCCCGGGGTCTGGTGACCTGGACCCTGGGCGACGTGATTTACAACCTGCGCGGGGGCATGTGCCGCCTGACCGGCGACCGGTCACGGCTGTCCCTGCACTCCATCATCGCCTGCGACGGCATCGCCAGCCCGCGCCGCCGCACCCGCCCGCCGCTCACCAACCGCGCGCTGTTCCGTCGTGACCAGCATCTTTGTCTGTATTGCGGCAAACCCTACCCGGAAGCCCTGCTCACCCGCGACCATATCCGGCCCACCTCGCGGGGTGGCAAGGACAACTGGCTCAACGTGGTCGCCGCCTGCCGGCGCTGCAATCAGCACAAAGGCGACCGCCTGCCGGAAGAGATCAACATGGAACTGCTGGCGCTGCCCTATGTGCCGAACATGGCGGAATACCTGGCGCTGATTAACAGCCACCGCATCCGCGGCGATCAGATGGCGTTCCTGCGCAGCCAGTTCGGCAAGAACAGCCGGATGTTGTGACAGGCGATGCTCTTGTCTCCATCAGCCACCCAAAAAAAACGGCGTCCAGAGGACGCCGATGAATCGTTTGGCTCGGGAGAGCTATCACGGAGCAGTACTCCGCTAGTCGACGGATGGGACCTCGCCGACGAATGAGAGTATGTCTGTGACCGATTTCAAAAACATTAGCTGTGCAGCCGTTCACAAACGCTTCGTTGGCCAATAATTCACCGTCGCTGATCAGCCGCCGCCGGGCATCAGGCCGCAGGCCCCGAGCACGGTCTGCCAGCGCTCGGTGTGGGCCCGCAGGGCCCGGTCCAGGCGCGCCGACTGGCCCCGGGGCCCGAAATAGTGGTCCAGCCACCGGTCCAGCGCCGGGTTGGTGCCGCTGCTGGCGGCCCGCAGCGCCCGCAGGCGCTCGCCCAGACGGCGCTGGCGGCGGTCCAGTTCCGCCAGATACGGTTGTACCTCCTGTCCGTAGACGCTATCCAAAAGGTTGCGCAGGTAGCGCGCCCTTTGGCTGGCCCGGCCCCGCGGGCAGAGGCTGTCCTCGTCCAGCGACTCGAGCATGCCCAGGGCCTGCCCCAGGGCCACCCGGGCGGCGGCGATCTCGCGCAGCACCGCGCCGCCGGCGGCGCCACCGGCCAGGGTGGCCAGGTGCCGTTCCAGGTCGGGCAGGGCATCCGGCGGCGGCGACTCACGCAGCGCCCGCCCGGCGCTCGCCAGGCCGCCCAGGGCTTCCAGGCCCAGGGCGGAATCGCCGGCCGGGCCCGGCGACTGGTTCAGAAAGCCCCGCAACTCATCGCTGGCCCAGGTGGCGTTCCAGAACAGGTCGCCGAGGCTCTCTCTTTTTACCTCCAGGGTGCGTTCCAACAGGCCGATCAGTTCCGGGTCTTCCAGGGCTGCGCCGTTCAGACAGCGTTGCCCCCGTTCAATAAAGGTGAGCTCGTAATCCAGCCGCAGGGAGGCGCTGCGCAACTTGCCCAGGGCGCTGTTGCGCTCACTGACCAGCGACATCAGGTCGCAATGGCGCAAACCCAGATAGTTGAGCAGCCCGGTACGCAGGTCCGGCAGCGGGCGGCGCAGCGCCGCGTTGCCCGGGTAGGGCCGCAGCTCCAGGGCGGCCGCCGGCGGCACCGGCTGCCGGGTGAGGCGTTCCAGGCGGGCCAGGTAGTCCTGCCAGCGGGCGGCCACCGGGTCTTCGGGCCACAGCGCCAGGCCGGCGGTGGCCGCCAGGGCGATCAGCGCAACCGCCAATACGGTTTTCTTCATGGCGCGGTCTGTGTCATGGGGCGCGGGTCCCGCTGCATTTCAGTACGATTTTACCTTGTGCGAGGAGGGCGGCCTTTGGCAACTGTGCTACCTTTTCCGGAAACACTCTCCCCGTGACAAAACGTGCCCCGTAACAATAAGCCCAAGGCGGTCAAAGGAATGCGATTACAACACTTAGGCGTGCTGTTTCTGGCCCTCTCCCTGCTGGCCTGCGACACCGCCGAGGAACCCGGCCCGGCGTCCTCCAGCGGGGAGGCTTCCCCGGCAACCTCTTCCCCGGCCAGCGACGGCGAAGACGCCGCGCCCATGGACAGCCGCTGGCGCAGCCACCTGGACAGCTGGCCCACCGGCGCAGTGAGCGCCCGCGCGCCGCTGGTGGTGCGTTTCACCCACCCGGTGGTCGCCGAGGAGGCACTGGAACAGCCCGCCGAAGGCGTCGCCCGTCTGGCGCCGGAGGTCGGTTTCAAGGCGGTGTTCACCGCCCGCGACCGCCTGGAAATCCGCCCCGACGCGCCGCTGGAACGGGGCCGGGAATTGACGCTGACGCTGTTTCCCCAGGAGCTGTCCGGGGTTGACGACGGCCTGCCACCGCTGAAGCTGCCGCTGACCGTACTGCGCCAGCAACTGAGCCTGCGGGTGGATGCCCTGGCGCCGGTGGACGAGGCGCCGGCCCGCATGCGGCTGGACGGCGAGCTCACCACCGCCGATCAGGCCGACCCGCTGGCGGTCCAGTCGGCGGTCACCGCCACCCAGGCGGACCGGCGCCTGGAGATTGAATGGCACCACGGCGCCGCCGGGCTCAGCCACGGGTTCCGGATCGGCGGTATTCGCCGCGACGGCGAACCGGCGCCGGTGGTGCTGCGCTGGGACGGCGAGCCGCTGGCGGTGGAGGAGAGCGGTGAACGGGAGTACCCGGTACCGGCCGAGGGCGCCTTCCTGGTGACCGCCGCGCGCACCCTCAGTTACCCGCAGCCGCACATCCGCGTGCAGTTTTCGCAGCCGCTGATGGGCAGCCAGGACACCGCCGGTCTGGTGCAAGTCAACGGCGAGGAGGCCCGCGTGCGCATCGACGGCAGCCGGCTGCTGGTTTACCCCGGCGGCGAGGCCGGAGACGACGGCGCCGTAACCCTGACCGTCGGCGCCGGCCTGCGCAACGCGTCACGGGCCCGCCTGGACCGCGAGTTCAGCCAGGATCTGGTGCTGCGCGTGGCCAAACCCGGCGTTCGCTTCGTCGGCGACGGCGTGATCCTGCCCGCCGGCGAAACTCTCAGCGTGCCGTTCGAGGCGGTGGGCACCCGCGCGGTGAAGGTGCAGGCGTTCGAAGTGTTCGCCGACAACATCGCCGGCTATCTGCAGAACAACGACCTCAACGCCGATTACGCGGACACCCGCCACGGCCGCTACCTGTGGCAGAAGACCCTGAGCCTGCCGCCGGACGGCGACGGCGACTGGCAGCGTTACCGGTTGGATCTCAGCGAATTGATGGCGCGCCACTCCAACGGTCTGGTGCGCCTGACCCTGAAGATCGACGCCGACACCATCGACTACCAATGTCAGGGCGAGGGGCCGAGCCGCACCGCCGAGCTGCCGGACAACTTCGAAGGACCGGGCCAGGACGAGGGTGGTGACCGCCTGCGCCGCTACTACGACAACGCCGGCTACCTGAGCTGGCAGGAGCGCGACAACCCCTGCGCCGACGCCTACTACCAGTACAACGAGCGCGCCGAATCCTCGCGTTCCTTCCTGGCCTCCAACCTGGGCCTGATCGCCAAGCAGGGCGAGGACGACCGGCTGATCGTGGTGGCCACCCATCTGGACAGCAACGCGCCGGCCAGCGGCGTGCGCGTCACCGTGCACAACTACCAGCACCAGCAGCTCGCCGAGGGCACCACCAACAGCGACGGCGAAGCCACCCTGGGCGTGGACGGCACACCGTTTTATCTGGTCGCCCACCATGGCGACGACCGCGGCTACCTGAAACTGGCGCGCAACCAGGCGCTGCCCACCAACCAGTTCAACACCGGCGGCGAGCGGGTGCGCGACGGCCTCAAGGGCTTCTTCTACGGCGAACGGGACGTATGGCGCCCGGGCGACGACATCCATCTCACCTTTATGCTCGACGACGCCGACGATCGTATTCCCGACGACCACCCGCTGACCCTGGACTGGTTCGACCCGCGCGGCGACAAGGTGGCCGAATACACCAACAGCGAGCCGGTGGGGCAGTTCTACACCTTCACCCTGAGCACCGCCGAGGACGCGCCCACCGGCAACTGGCGCGCGGTGGCGCGGGTCGGCGAGCGTTACTTCGACACCGCACTGCGGGTCGAGGCGATCAAGCCCAACCGGCTGAGCATCGAGCTGGACCTGCCCGACGCCCTGGACGCCGGCACCGTCAACCCGGTGACCCTGCACAGCCAGTGGCTCAACGGCGCCCGCGCCGGCGGCCTGAAAGCCGACGTCAAAGCGAGCCTGAGCAACGCCGCCACCACCTTTGAAGGCTACGACGGCTTCGCCTTCGACGACCCCACCCGCAGCCTAGGCGCCGAGCCGTTCACGGCCTTTGAAGGCAAGCTCGACAACCAGGGCGACGCGCGCTTCCCGCTCGATCTGCCGGAGCTGACCCCGCCGGGCATGGCCGCCGCCACGCTCACCACCCGGGTGTTCGAAAACAGCGGCGACTACAGCACCCAGGTGCGCCGGGTGCCGGTGCGCCCCTACCGGCACTGGGTCGGCATGCGCGTGCCGGAAGGCGACGGCTGGGGCGGCGCCCTGGGCCGCGACCGGGACCACGAGATCGGCTTCCTGACGCTGGACCAGGACGGCAAGCCCGAGGCCGGCCGCGACCTGACCCTGAGCCTCTACCGCATCGACTGGCGCTGGTGGTGGGACCGCGGCGACGACAACCTGACCAACTTCATCAGCGACCCGCACACCGAAAAACTGCGCCAGGACACCCTCACCACCGACGCCGACGGGCGCGCCCAGTGGACCCTGGCCGGCGCCGATTACGAATGGGGCCGGCACCTGCTGCGGGTCTGCCAGAGCGACGGCCGCCACTGCGTCAGCCGCACCCTCTATCTGGGCTGGAGCGGCGAACGCGGCGCCCAGGGCGACGCCGCCACCCGGCTGTCGCTGAGCACCGACCGGGAGCAGTATCAGGTGGGCGACACCGCCCGCGTGCAGGTGCCGGTGAGCGGCCAGGGCCGCCTGCTGGTGAGCCTGGAAAACGGCGCCCGGGTGCTCGACCACTACTGGCTGGAAGCCGGCGAGCAGGGCGACACCCTGACTCTGGAAGTGCCGGTCACCGCCGCCATGGCGCCCAATGTGTATGTCCACGTGGCGTTGCTGCAGCCCCACGCCGGACGCGACAACGACCGGCCGATCCGCCTCTACGGCATCGCGCCGCTGCTGGTGGACGACCCGGCCACCCGCCTGATGCCGGACATCCGCGCGGAAAGTGAGGTACGCCCGGAAAGCACCCTGGCGGTGGCGGTCTCCGAGCGCCGCGGACGGCCCATGACCTACACCCTGGCGGTGGTCGACGAGGGGCTGCTGGGCATCACCGGTTTCGCCACGCCGCGCCCGCACCAGGCGTTTTACCAGCGCGAGGCCCTGGGCGTGCTGACCTGGGACCTGTTCGATCAGGTGGTGGGCGCCTACGGCGGCGAACTGGATCAGATGCTGGCGCTGGGCGGTTCCGACGCGTTGCGCGATGGCAGCGAGCAACAGCGCCGCCGCTTCCCGCCGGTGGTCCGTTTCAGCGGGCCGTTCCAACTGGCCAAGGGCGAGACCGCCGACCACGACATCGAACTGCCCGCCTATATGGGCCAGGTGCGGGTGATGGTGGTGGCCGGCGACGGCCACGCCTACGGCGAGGCGGACAAGAACGTCACCGTCACTCAGCCGCTGACCCTGCTGTCGTCGCTGCCGCGGGTGCTGGGGCCGGGCGAAACCCTGGCCCTGCCGGTCACCCTGTTCGCCGCCGAAGACGGCCTGGGCCCGGTGACAGTGTCCGCCGACGTGGAGGGCCCGATCTCGTTAAGCGACCGGCCGGACGAGCAGAGCGCCGAATTGGATTTCCAGGAGAGCGGCGAACGGATCGCCGAGCTGGGCCTGAAAACCGACGAGCGTACCGGCACCGCCACGGTGACCGTGTCCGCCCGTGCCAAGGAGCATGAGGGCGAGGGCTACCGCGCCAGCGAAACCGTGCACCTGCCGGTGCGCGCCGCCAACCCGCCCACCGTCCGTGACGCCGGGCGCCTGCTGGCCGCCGGCGAGACCTGGTCGCAGCGGCACCGCGCCCACGGTCTGCCCGGTACCAACCAAAGCCGGCTGACCGTGAGCAGCCTGCCGGCCATGGGCCTGGAACGGCGCCTGGAATACCTGCTGGGTTACCCCCACGGCTGCGTGGAGCAGACCGTGTCGGCGGCCCTGCCGCAGCTCTATCTGTCGCGGCTGATCGCCCTCGACGACGAGCAGCGCGCCCGCATTCAGAGCAACGTGGAAGCGGCCATCCAACGGCTGCGCCGCTTCCAGCTCGGTGACGGCGCTTTCGCCTACTGGCCCGGGGCCGCCGTGGCCGACGACTGGGGCACCTCCTACGCCGGTCACTTCCTGCTGGAAGCGCGCCGTCAGGGCTTCGCGGTGCCCGCCGGCATGCTGGAAGACTGGGCCGACTACCAACGCCGTGTGGGACGCAACCCGGGCGGCGAGCCCTGGCAGTGGGCCGGCCAGGCCTACCGCCTCTACACCCTGGCGCTGGCCGGCGAGCCGGAGGTGGGCGCCCAGAACCGCCTGCGCGAAGCGCTGTCCGCCCGGGCGGACGGCGACAGCCGGCAGCCCGGCTACCAGGCCGCGCGCTGGCTGCTGGCCGCCGCCTACCAACAGATGGGTCTGAACGACGTGGCCGGCGAACTGATCGCCGACGCCGACGCGCCCTCGAACTACGACCGCCCGGGCCCCACCTATGGCTCGGCGCTGCGTGACCAGGCCATCGAGCTGCTGGTGCGCGACGCCCGCGGCGACAGCGACGGCGCCTGGCGCCAGGCCGAGGCGATCGCCGGCCGGCTGGCCTCCCAGCAGTGGTATTCCACCCAGAGCACCGCCTGGGCGCTGATGGCCATGGCCCGCTTCGCCGGCTCCGGCGACGCCGGTGACGGCTACCGGTTCGCGTGGCGCCGGGGCGACGGTGACTGGCAGGAAATCCAATCCCAGGCGCCGGTGTTCCGCCAGACGCTGTCGCTGGACGGCGAGGGCGTCGAGCTGGCGGTGCGCAACGACAGCGAACGCCGCCTGTTCGCCTCGGTGACCACCCGGGGCACGCCGGCGCCGGGCCAGGAGCAGGCCGCCGCCCAGGGGCTCGGGCTTGAGGCCCGCTTCCTGACCCTGGACGGCCGGCCCCTGGATCCGGGCAGCCTGTCCCAGGGCACTGATTTCCGCGCCCGGGTGCGCGTCGTCAATAACAGCGGCCGCGACCTGGACAACCTGGCCCTGACCCAGGTGATCCCGTCCGGCTGGCAGATCACCGACAGCCGTCTCGCCGGCGATGAACAGGCGGCGCCGCTGGATTACCGGGACATCCGCGACGACCGGGTGCTCAGTTACTTCTCGCTGGCCGCCGGCGAGGCGCGGGAATACACCCTGGGGCTGAATGCCACCTTCGCCGGGCGTTTCTATCTGCCGGGCTGGCAGGTGGAGGCCATGTACCAGGGCGATACCCGCGCCCGCAATAAAGGCCAGTGGGTGGAGGTGATCCGCGATTAAGGGGCGTTTTACAGGCCGCCTCCGGCGGTGGGCCCTGGCCGGCGCCGCCCTGGCGCTGCTGGCCGGGCTGGCGTTTCTGCAGTTCGCGCCGCTGCCCGCCGCGCTGAGGGCCGGCGACTACGCCACCCTGATGCTGGACCGGCAGGGACGGCCGCTGGCGGCGCGCATCGCCGCCGACCAGCAGTGGCGCTTCGCCCCGGTGGCGCGGGTGCCGGACAAGTATCGCCGGGCGCTTCTCACCTTCGAGGACCGCCGCTTCGAAGCCCACCCCGGCGTGGACCCGCTGGCGGTGCTGCGCGCCGCCCGCGACAATCTGGCCGCCGGCCGGGTGGTCAGCGGCGGTTCCACCCTGACCATGCAGCTGGCCCGCCTGCTGCGCGCCGACCCGCCGCGCACCTTCCCGGAAAAAGCCCGCGAAGCGGTGCTAGCGCTGCAGCTGGAGTGGCACCTGGATAAGGACGAGATCCTGCGCCAGTACGCCAGCCGCGCGCCGTTCGGCGGCAACACCGTGGGCCTGCGCGCCGCCGCCTGGCGCTATTTTCAGCGGCCGCCGGAGCAGCTCAGCTGGGCGGAAGCGGCGTTGCTGGCGGTGCTGCCCAACAGCCCGGCGCTGATTCATCCCGGGCGCGACCGGGAACGGCTGCGCGCCAAGCGCGACCGTCTGCTGGAAACGCTGCGAGAGCAGGGCGCGCTGGACCGGGACGACCTGGCCCTGGCCCGTCTCGAGCCGCTGCCCCGGGTCCAGGCGTTGCCGTCGCTGGCGCCCCGGTTGCTGGATACGCTCACCGCCGGCGGCGGCGCGCCGCTGCTGCGCACCACCCTGGACGCGGACCTGCAACGCCGGGTGCGCGACCTCGCCGACCACCACGGCCAGCGGCTGGGGCGCCAGGGCGTGCACAACCTGGCGGTGGTGGTGATCGACCACCGGGCGATGGCGGTGCGCGCCTACCTGGGCAACGTCAACCACGGCGACCCGCTCACCTACGGCGCCGCCGTCGACATCGCCGCCCGGCCGCGCTCCACCGGCAGCGTGCTCAAGCCGCTGCTGTACGGCTCGATGCTGGACGCCGGGCAGCTGCTGCCGGGCACCCTGGTGTCCGACCTGCCCACCAATTACGGCGGCTACAGCCCGGAAAACTTCGACCGCGAGTACCGCGGCGCGGTGCCCGCCCACGAGGCGCTGGCCCGCTCCCTGAACGTGCCGGCGGTGCGCATGCTGCGCCGCTACGGGGTGGGCCGGTTCCACGATCAGCTGCGGGCGCTGGGCATGACCACGCTGTTCCGGCCCGCCGACGGCTACGGGCTGACCCTGGTGTTGGGCGGCGCGGAAGGCACCCTGATGGAACTCACCGGCATCTACGCGCGGCTGATCGCCACCGCCCGGGACGGCGCCGCGCCGCCGGCGGCGCTGTTGTCCGGCGTGCATCCGGTGGCGGCGCCGTTCCCGATCAGCCCCGGCGCCGCCTGGCTCACCCTGGACGCCCTGCGCGAGGTGGCGCGCCCGGGCACCGCCCGGCAATGGCGGCTGTACCGCTCCAGCCAGCCGATCGCCTGGAAGACCGGCACCAGCTACGGCCTGCGCGATGCCTGGGCAATCGGCAGCAACGGCCGCTACACGGTGGGCGTGTGGGCCGGCAACGGCAACGGCGAACCGGCGCCGCACCTGGGCGGCGCGGACACCGCCGCGCCGCTGATGCTGGACGTGTTCAGCCTGCTCGGCACCGAGCCCTGGCCGGCGGCGCCGCTCAACGATCTGAAAACCGTGCGCGCCTGCGTCGACGACGGCTATCTGGCCGGCGGCCGCTGCCGGGCGGAAGACGTGCTGGCGCCCCTGCACAGTCACTTCCAGACCGTCACCCCGCACCACCGCCGCGTGCACCTGGACGCCAACGGCCAGCGCGTGCACAGCGGCTGCGAGTCGGTGGCCAATATGCGCGCGCGGGACTGGTTCGTGCTGCCGCCGGCCCAGGCCTGGTTCTATCGCCAGCGCCACCCGGACTACCGGCCCCTGCCGGCCTGGCGGGCGGACTGCGCCGCCGGCGCCCGGGCCCTGGACACCACGCCGCCCATGGCGGTGATCTACCCGCACGCCGGCGCCGGCCTGTTCATCCCCCGCGAACTGGGCGGCGAGCGCGGCCGGGCGGTATTCCGGGTGGTCCACGAGCGGCCCGGCGCCAGCCTGTTCTGGCACCTGGACGACCAGTACCTGGGCCGCACCGACCACTTCCATGAGTGGGCCCTGCGGGCGTCGCCGGGCTGGCACACCCTCACCCTGGTGGACGACCAGGGCTTCCGCTTGCAACGCCGTTTCAAAGTGCTGGGCGATCACTGACCCGCCGTCTTCACCCGCCATTCGCCACGGCTCTCCGACACTGAGCGCGCAGCCAAGGAGACGCCATGCGCACCGTAATCGTGATTCTCGCCGCCGCCGCGCTGGTGGCCGCCTGTCAATTGAGCCCCGACCGTCCGCCGGTGGAGACCGTGGATGATCTGGACCTGGACCGCTTCATGGGCGACTGGTACGTGATCGCCAACATCCCCACGCCGCCGGAGAAAGGCGCCCACAACGCCGTGGAAAGCTACGAGCGGCTTGGCGACGACAAGATCGGCGTCACCTTCGCTTTCAACGAAGACAGCTTTGACGGCGAGCGTAAGACCATGACGCCCACCGGCTTTGTCAGCGAGCAAAGCAACGCCATCTGGGGCATGCGCTTTATCTGGCCGTTCCGCGCCGATTTCCGGGTGCTGTATGTGGACGACGCCTATCGCACCACCATTATCGGTCGCCAGAAGCGCGACTATCTGTGGATCATGGCGCGCCGCCCGCAAGTGTCCGAGGATACCCTGCAGCGGCTGATTCAGGTCGCCGCCGACCGCGGCTATGACACCAGTCGTATCCAGCGCGTCCCGCAACGCTGGTGAGCCATCCTCCGCCGGTGAGCGCTTGAAGCTTGCCGGGGCGGCCCCATCCTCCTAGGGTGAAAGCCCACCGGAGTGAAGGAGACCCTGATGAAAATCCTGATTGCCGGGGCCAACGGCAAGATTGGCCGCCATCTGGTACGCGGCCTGGCGAACAGTGAGCATATCTGCCGGGCGATGGTCCGCGACCCCGCCCAGGAGTGGGAGCTGCGCCAGCTGGGCGCCGACGAAGTGGTGGTGGCGGACCTGGAGGGTGACTGCCGGGCGGCGCTGATCACCTGCGACGCGGTGGTGTTCACCGCCGGTTCCGGCCCCCACACCGGCCCGGAAAAAACCGTGGACGTGGACCAGAACGGCGCCATCAATCTGATCGACCAGGCCCAGGACATGGGCGTGGAGCGGTTCGTGATCGTCAGCTCCATGCGCGCCGACGAGCCGGACAGCGGCCCGGAAAAAATGCGCCACTACTTCATCGCCAAGCAGAACGCCGACAACCACCTGCGCGCCAGCAAGCTGGCCTACACCATCGTGCGGCCCGGCAAGCTCACCGAGGACGACGGCACCGGCCAGGTGCGCCTCGCCGAACGCTTCGAGGACTTCGGCGAGATCCCCCGCCAGGACGTGGCGACGGTGTTGCAGGCGGTGCTCGAAAACCCGGCCACCGCCGGCCGCGAGTTCGACCTGCTGTCCGGCGACCAGCCCGTCGCCGACGCCGTCACCGCCTTCGCCCGCTGAGGGATTTGTGGGAGCGGGCCCAGCCCGCGAAAGGGTGGCTTACAGCCACCCGGCAGGATTCCAGAGGCTTTTCTCTCCAGAGAGTCCGCACCGGGATCGGGTGTGCCCGTCCAGGACACGCCACGAGTACATCCCTGTAGGCTCGGCGTTTGGCCATCCCTGGCCAAACACGGTCCTGGACGGGCACACCCGATCCCGGCGCTCCTTGGGAGATTCGCCGCCACAAACCCCACTTCGTAGAAAGGTGCAGGCGGTGTTCTGACCCGTGGCGGTTCCGCTGCCTAGTGAGCGGGGCAATGGTGGTGCCTGGAGGGAGCTGTTTGGCCAGGGAGGGCCAAACTAACAGCGGCCATGGATGGCTTGAGCGGTCCCGGAAGGCACCACCATTGCACCGCGTCCCGGATTCGGAGCACCCAACATCTGAAAAACCAGGTCTCTGGGACCCTGCCGGGGCTTCGCCCCTTTCGCGGGCAGGGCCCGCTCCCACAGCCCGCTGCTACAGCCGCCACCGCGTCAGCGGCGGCGCTGGATCGGCATGCGGCGGCGGATGCGTTGCTCGGTGGTCAGGTCCGAGAAGTCGTCGGCCTCGAACAGATCGGCGCCCACCGGCGTGTCGTCGTTGCGGTGGAACAGCTCGATCAGCATGGCGCGGCGGTCGGCGCGCAGCTCCCACATCAGCACCCCCATCATCAGAAACAGCACCACCGCGAACGGCAGCGCCGCCACCAGGCTGGCGGACTGCAGCCCGCGCAGGCCGCTGGCCACGATCAGGGTGATGCAGATCGCGGAGATCAGCACGCCCCACGTCAGGCGTTTGTAGAGCGGTGGGTTGAGCGAGCCGTGGTCGGTCATCTGCGACACGATGTAGGAGGCGGAGTCCGCCGAGGTGACCAGGAACACGAACAGGATCACCATGGTGATCGCCGACAGGAAGGTGCTGTGCGGCAACACCTCGTACATCATGAACAGACCGTTGGCCACGTTATCGGACACCGCGCCGGCCAGATCCACGCCGCCGTTGAGCTGCAGGTCCAGGGCGGTGGTGCCGAACACGGCGATCCAGGCACAGGCCAGCAGCGGCGGCACCAGGAGCACGCCGAGCACGTATTCGGTGATGGTGCGGCCGCGGGAGATGCGCGCCACGAAGGTGCCCACGAACGGTGACCAGGCGATCACCCAGGCCCAGTAGAACAGGGTGAAGCGGTTCATCCAGTCGGATTTTTCGAACGGCGGGATGTTCAGCGCCATGTTGATGAAGTTGCCCAGGTAGCTGCCCAGACCGTTCACGAAGTTATCCAGGATCAACACCGTCGGGCCGGTGAACAGCATGTAGCCCATGAAGCCCAGGCACAGGCCCATGTTCAGGTTACTGAGCAGGCGGATGCCCTTGTCCAGACCACTGTAGGACGAGGCCATGTAGCACAGGAACATGGCGCCGAGGATGGCCACCTTGCTCCACAGGTTGTCCGGCCAGCCGAATACGGTTTCCAGCCCGCCGTTCATCTGCAGCACGCCCAGCCCCAGCGAGGTGGCCACGCCCATCACCGTGGCGAGCACCGCCAGCACGTCCAGGGAATCGGAAATCAGTTGCCGCTTGGGCAGGTTCTTGGTGACCGGCTCCACCATGGTGGACACCAGCCCGGGGCGGTCCTTGCGGAACTGGAAGAAGGCAATGATCAGGCCGACCAGGGAAAACGCCGCCCACTGACTGACCCCCCAATGGAAAAAGCTGTACTGCATGGCCAGGCTGGCGGCGGCGGTGGAGCCGGGTTCGGCCTGGCCGTGGGGTGGCTCCATGAGGTGCTGGATCGGCTCCGCCATGCCGTAGAACACCAGGCCGACACCGAAGCCGGCGGACAACAGCATGCTCAACCAGGAAAACACCCCGTAGTCCGGCTTGCAGTCCTGGGGGCCGAGCCGGATTTTCCCGTAGCGGCTCATCGCCAGCGCCAGCAGGAAGATCACGAACACGAAGGTGCTGATCAGATAGAACCAGCCGAAGTAGTGCCCGAGAGTATTGAGGGTGGCCTCGGCCACGTCCCGGAAGCGGTTGGGGGCGGTGGCGCCGATGGCCACCAGGACGGCCACCAGGCCGGCGGAGATGAGATAAACGCGGTGTCGTATAAGCATCCGCGTAGCCTAGCAGGCGCCCAAGCCACCGCCACCCCGGGCGGCCCGGCGGTTCAAAAATTATACATTTCGCCACCGGTACAAGGGTGGACGGGAAATATTCAACGGTTGTATAGTTTTTATTCATCAGGTGATGAATAACAGAATAAAAGCAAAAACGGGAGAACAATAATGCGTATAACAACACTGGCCGCCCTGGCGGGCGCGCTGCTCACCGCCGCCCTGTGCGCGGGCCCGGCCCAGGCCGGATCCTGGCAGGACAACCAATCACTGGGCGGTTTCAACAACGTCCATCTCTATACGCCGGACACCGATTCTCCGGTGGGTACCGGCAAGGCGCTGCTGATCGTATTGCACGGCTGTACCCAATCCATCAACGCCTACAAAACCGCCAACCTGGAAACCGCCGCCGAGGAATTCGGCATGGTGGTGGCGGTGCCGGACGCCATGAACAAGGCCGGCTTCAGCTGCTGGTCCTACTGGCAGGGCACCAAGTCGCGCAGCGCCGGCGACTATAAGAATCTGATCGATCTGGCCAACGAACTCTCTTCGGACAGCGGCCGGGGCATTGATCCCAACCAGGTGTACATCGCCGGGCTGTCGTCCGGGGCCAGCTTCGCCAACACCACCGCCTGTCTGGCGCCGGACGTGTTCGCCGGGGTCGGCGTGAGCGCCGGGCCCAGCGTCGGTACCAGCTCCAGCGGCGCCATCGGCCCCTGCGAACAGGCCGACGTGGAGAGCCGTTGCCGCAATCTGGGCGGCGCCTACCAGAGCGCCTTCGATACCCAGGTCGCGTCCATTGCCCACGGCGACGCGGACACCACCGTGAACACCTGCTATAACCGGCAAAACGCCGAAGGCATGGCGGGCCTGTACGGGGTCAGCGAGCTGGCCGGCAGCACCACCCTGAACCAGGACGGCGGCAGCGCGGAAGAGTACCTGTGGCAGGACGGCCGGGTGTCGATGCTGTGGTTCAACGGTCTCGATCATTCCTGGTCCGGCGGACAGGGTGCCTCCGGCAGTTATATCGGTAGCGCCAGCATCAACTACGCGCGCTACCTGGGTGAGTTCTTCAGCAATAACAACGCCCGGGTCGACCGCAACCTGGCGCCCTCGCTGTCCCAGGTCAGTGCCGCGCCGGACGGCGACCGCATTCAGGTCAGCGGTTACGCCGACGACGAGGACGGCACCGTGAGCCGTGTTGATGTCGTGATCGACGGCCTCGACGGTGGCGGCGACAACCTCACCGCCGGGGTCGACGGCAGCGGGTTCTTTCAGGCCGCCAGCGCTCCTCTGGTCGACGGCCTCTATGCCGTGGCGGTGGTCGCGGTGGACAACGATGACGGCGAGAGCGAACCGACCGTGGACACCGTGCGAGTAGGTCCGGAGCCGCCGCCGAGCGCGCCGGTGCTCAGTGATATCGGCGTCAGCCTGGACGGGCAGTGCGCCACCGTCAGCGGTGAAGTGGTGGACGAAAACCAGGATCTGGCCAGTGTCACGGTGACCTTTTCCACCGGCGCCACCGCCGCCGATCTCGACGGCGTGCGCTACACCGCCCGCGCCTGCGGCCTGTCCGGCGGCGCCAACAGCGCCACCGTGGTGGCCGAGGACCAGGGCGGCCTGAGCGCCAGCGACCAGATCGATTTTGTGATCGACGCGGGCCAGGTGGCCACCCTGGACCAGCACATCAGCGCCGGCCGTCTGGACTACACCAACTACGCCAACTGCTACCTGGAATACAGCACCGAGGCCTTCAAGCTGAATGAAATCGAAACCGGCGGCCAGTGCCAGTGGCAGGACGGTGACGCCAGCTGCGTGGGGCCGCTGCAGGCCTGTTCCGGCAGTGGTGGTGATGACGGCGGCGACGACGGCGGTGATCCGCCCACCGATCCGGACGACGGCTGCCAGGCGGAAACCACCTACAACTACTACCACAAGACCGCCGGGCGGGCGTACAGCACCGGGAACTATTACACCCCGGATTACTTCGCCCAGGGCAGTGACCAGCCGATGGCCGGCTCCACCTGGGGCACCACCGAGCTGCACAGCACCGACGGCGGCACCGTGTGGCAGGTGGGCGCCTGCCCCTGATTGTCCATCTTGTTGAATTTCCTCCCCTTGCGTACCATCCGATGCGCGCCCGGCCCCGGGCGCGTATCGCCCAGGGGAGGAACGGATGGCGAAGAAACCGGTGGGACGGCCCCGTGGCCGTAACGGTGAAAGCGGCGATCGTGGCGCCGCCATTCTTGATGTCTCGGAGCGGTTGTTCGCCCGTCACGGCTATGACGGCGTTACCCTGCGCACCGTCGCCCGCGAGGCCGGCGTCGATCTGGCGCTGATCAATTACTACTTCGGCCCCAAGCAGCAACTGTTCGACACCGTGTTCCAGCGCCGCGCGCGCATCCTCAACGACGACCGGCTGAAAGCGCTCAACGCCGCCCGCGCGGAAAGCGACCCGGTGCCCCTCGAGAAAATCATCGAAGCCTATCTGCGTCCGCTGGAAATGGCCCAGGAAAGCGAGGACCAGGGCTGGCGTAACTACTGCGCCCTGCTGGCCTACGTGAACACCTCCCCGGTGTGGGGCCCGGTGCTGATGAGCCGTCACTTCGACGCGCCCATGGAAACCTTCGTGGAAGCGCTGTCGGCCGCCCTGCCCAACACCGAGCGGGCCGACCTCTACTGGTGCTACCACTTTATGTCCGGGGCGATGACACTGACCTTCGCCAACACCGGCCGCATCAACGCCATGTCCGGCGGCCTGTGCCGGTCCGACGACTTCCAGACCGCCTACGACCGCATGATCCCCTTCGTGGTGGCCGGCTTCGAGCGAGTGTGCGGTCGTCTCAACAATCGCTGATCTCTAGGAGCAGGCCTGGTGGGAGCGGGCCTCGCCCGCGAAAGGGGCGAAGCCCCGGCAGGATCCCAGAGACCTTTCTAACGGCAGTACAAACAGCGTCTCTGGAATCCTGCCGGGTGGCTAAAGCCACCCTTTCGCTTGCAAGGCAAGCTCCCACAAACCGAGCTTCGTAGAAAGGTTCGGCACAGCCGCTTGCCCCTGCTGGAGAAACGACGGTCCGCTGTTACTCGGTATCGTCCGCCGGCGGCGCGGGGTCCTCTTCCCGGGGGGCGTCAGCGGCTTCCTCTTCTTCCTTGGGCGCCGCCGGCTCTTCCGGCTTGACGCCGTTGTCCTCGAGCGTCTGGTCCGACAGCTCCGCCTTGGCTTCCACTTCCTCGGCGCTCTTCTCCTCGCCGATCCGGTAGGCGGCGAAGCCGGCGTGCACCACCTGGTTCACCGCCATGCCCAGCACGCGGCCGTCGTAGGGCGCGATGATGGCGCTGCCGGTGTTGCTGATCGGGTCGGTGACGGTACCCAGGATCTCGCCCTTGCGCACCTGATCGTTGAGCTCCACCTCGGACAGCAGAATGCCGCCCTGGCCGGCGCGGATCCATTCCGATTCGAAGAACACCGGTTGCGGCGCGCCCCAGAAGCGGCTGGCTTTGCGCATGTCCAGGTTTTCCAGCAGCGTCTCCAGGGCCTGGACCCCGTAGTCCACCGCTTCGCCTTCGAGACGGTTGGGGCCGCCGGCTTCCATGGTCACCGCGACAATGCCTTCTTCCACGGCGGCGGCGCGCAGCATGCCGTCGCCCGGCGGGCTGTGCAGCACGGTCATGCCGCCGAAGTGCTTGGCGAACGCCACCACCTCGGACTTGTCCAGGTCGGCGCGCAGCTGCGGCTGGTTGATGCGCTTCTGGGAACCGGTGTGCAGGTCCACCAGGTAATCGCACTGGCGCACGATGTTGTTGAACAGGGAGAACGCCAGCCGGCTGGCGGCGCTGCCTTTTTCGTGGCCGGGGAAGTAGCGGTTCAGGTCGCGGCGGTCGCTGAGATAGCGCGAGCCGTTGCGGAAGCCGTCCAGGTTGACGATCGGCACGCCCACCACGGTGCCGGCCAGCTCTGCGGGTTCCAGTTCGTACATCAGGCGCCGCACCATCTCGATGCCGTTGAGTTCGTCGCCGTGCACGGCGGCGGTGAGGCACAGGCGCGGGCCCGGCTCGTTGCCGTGGGCCACCAGCACCGGCACCGGCGTGGCGATGGAGCGGAACGACTGGTCCGGGGCCCAGTGCAGGGTTTCGAAGGTGCCCGGTTGCACCGTCTTGCCGAGCAGTTCCAGGGGTTTGACGGTGTCGGCGTCGTCCTCTTCCTCGGCCTCGGAGGACGACGCCTCGTCCTGTTCCGGGGCGTCGTCACTGTCGGCGGCGGGCGCCTCGGCGGCCACGTCGTCTTCGCGTTCGTTGGCGGTCACGGTGCCGGCCAGGGCCAGCAGGATCAGAGTAATCAGCGGAATAATACGCGACACGGAAGCTTCCTTTTAGGACCGTTTCATGACTCTCGCTGGGCCAGTTCCTCCCAGCGCGCATAGTGCTCGTTCAGGCGTTGCTCCAGTTCCTGCAGCCGACGCTGGGCGTCGGCGATCTCGTCCTGGGGGCGCTTGTAAAAGTCCGGGTCGGAGAGTTCGGTCTGAACCTCGCCCAGCGTCGCCTCCAGGGTTTCAATCTGCTCGGGCAGCGCCTGCAGTTCCAGCTCTTCCTTGTAGGAGAGCTTGCGGCCGCCGCTGTCCTTCGCTTTCGGTTTCGGTTTGTTGGACGGCGCGGCGAGCTTGCCGGTTTTGACGTCGTCGCCCCGGTTCGGTTCCGGGCGCTGGCGCAGCCAGTCCTGGTAGCCGCCCACATAGGCGTTGGGGTCGCCGCCCTCGAACACCAGGGTGGAGGTCACCACATTGTCGATGAATTCCCGGTCATGGCTGACCAGCAGCAGGGTGCCCTGATAGTTGACCAGCTGCTCTTCCAGCAGCTCCAGGGTCTCCACGTCCAGGTCGTTGGTGGGCTCGTCGAGCACCAGCAGGTTGAATGGTTTGGTGAACAGCTTGGCCAGCAGCAGCCGGTTGCGTTCGCCGCCGGACAGCGAGCGCACCGGCTGGCGGGCGCGCGCCGGCTCGAACAGAAAGTCCTGCAGATAGCCCATCACGTGCTTCTTGCGGCCGTTGATCTCGACCACGTCGGAGCCTTCCGCCAGGTTGTCGAGCACGCTTTTATTGCTGTCCAGGGTGTCGCGCATCTGATCGAAGTAGGCCACCTGGAGCTGGGTGCCGTGCTTGACGGTGCCCGCGTCCGGGGTCAGCCGGTCCAGCAGCAGACGGATCAGCGTCGACTTGCCGCAGCCGTTGGGGCCGAGGATGCCGACCCGGTCGCCGCGCAGCAGGGTGATGGAGAAATCCCGCAGCAGCGGCAGGCCGTCGATGGCGTAGCGCAGATGCTCCGCTTCGATCACCACCTTGCCGGAGTTGTCGCCTTGCTGGATTTCCAGGCCGGCGGTGCCCTGGCGGTTACGGCGCCGGGCGTAGTCCTCGCGCATGCTCTTCAGGGCGCGCACCCGGCCTTCGTTACGGGTGCGGCGCGCCTTGATGCCCTGGCGGATCCAGCGCTCTTCCTGGCTGAGCTTCTTGTCGAACTCGGCGTTGGCGCGCTCTTCGTTTTCCAGCGCCGCCTGCTTGCCGGCCAGGTACTTGTCGTAATCGCCGGGCCAGCTGGTCAGTTTGCCGCGGTCCAGCTCGATAATGCGGGTCGCCAGCGAGCGGATGAAGGCGCGGTCGTGGGAGATGAACACCAGGGTGGCGGAGTAGCCCTTGAGGAAGGTTTCCAGCCAGCGGATCGCGTCCAGGTCCAGGTGGTTGGTGGGCTCGTCCAGCAGCAGGATGTCCGGTTCCTGGACCAGCGCCCGGGCGAGCAGCACACGGCGCTTCATGCCGCCGGACAGGCCGGCGAAGTTCTGTTCGCCGTTCAGGTTGAGCTTGGAGAGCACCGTGTCCACGCGCTGGAACAGCTGCCAGGCGCCGCGCGCCTCGATCTCATTGTTGAGGGTCTCGAAGCGGGCCAGGTTCTCATCCATGCGCTCCGCCTGGTCCGGATCGCCCAGGGCGCGACTCAGGTGGTCGTGCTCGTTGAGCAGCGTGCCCAGCTCGCCCAGGCCCTCGGCGACCATGTCGTGCACGCTGTGGTCCTGGTCCTCGGGCACTTCCTGTTCCAGGCGCGAAATCATCAGGTTCTGGGTGCTCTCGATCTGGCCGTCGTCGGCCTGCACCTCGCCGGCCAGGACCTTGAGCAGGGTGGACTTGCCGGAGCCGTTGCGGCCCACCAGACAGAGCCGCTCGCCGGCTTCGATGGTGAGGTCGACATTGTCGAGCAGGGGCTGCTCGCCGAAGTGCAGTTGAATCTGTCGCAGCGTGATCAGGGACATGAAAGCGCGTCGCGTTGAAATGAGGCGGCGAGTGTAACATTTACACTATGGCAATTATCGGATTTCGATCCGCTGGATCGGCCCGGTGATCTCAGCGCTCCCCGCCGTCGTCGTCGCGATCGCGGCCGCCGTCGTGATAGTGGGTTTTGGTCTCTCCATAATGCCCCCGGGTGTCTCCGTGGCGGCCATTGTTGCCGCTGTCGAACAGGAGACCGTCGGCGGCGGATCTCAGGTGAACGTCAAGCTGGTTGAAGGCGATTTCCACGCCGTGCTCGCGGGCCAGGGTATCGATGGCGCGGTTCAACTCGTTGGTGGCGAACAGAATGTCGCCGATTTCCCCGAGATAGACGCGCAACTCGTGATCCAGCGTGCTGGCGCCGAACGCCATGAACAGAATCAGCGGTTCCGGATCCTGCAGCACCCGGGGGTTGTCGGCCGCCGCTTTGGCCAGGACATCGTGACAAGCCTGCAGATCGGACCCGTAGGCGAACCCCACTTTAAGGGTGACGCGGGTGACGGTATCGGTGAGAGACCAGTTGATAAGCCGTTCGGTGACGAACGCCTTATTGGGAATGATGATTTCCTTGCGGTCGAAATCGATGATGGTGGTGGCGCGGATGCGGATACGGCTGACGGTGCCCGACAGCTCGCCGATGGTGATCACGTCACCGATGCGCACCGGCCGCTCGAACAAAATGATGATGCCGGAGATAAAGTTGGCGAAGATCTCCTGCAACCCGAAGCCCAGCCCGACACCCAGCGCCGCGACGAGCCACTGCATCTTGCTCCAGGACAAGCCGAGCGAGCCCAGGGTGATCATCACGCCGATCATGACGATGACATAGGACAACAGGGTGGTGATCGCGTAGCTGGAGCCTTGTTTGAGACTCAGCCGTGAGAGCAGCAGCACTTCCAGCAGGCCGGGCAGGTTGCCGACCAGCACGAAGGTGCCGATGCCGATGGCCAGCGCGGTGATCACATCGCCCAGGCTGATCGGCGAGTTGGTGGCGTTGGCGCCGCTGCCTTCGGTGCTCTCCCAGAGCACAATGGTGTTGGTGTAGGAGAACGCATTGATCACGTCCGCCCATACCCAGTAGAGCAGCACGCCGAACAGCACCACCAGGCCCAGGCGCACCAGCCGCAGCGATTGCTGGTTGACCTGCTGCAGGTCCATCTGCGGCTCCTCGACTTCCACCCCTTCCACGTTTTCCTTGGGTTCCGCCTCGCGCTCCGCCACCGCCCGTTTATAGGCCAGGCGCTGGGCGGCCACCGCCAGGCCGCGCACCGCGGTGGCGTCGATAAGGATCACCAGCAGGGCAAGATAGAAGGTGTCGATCAGGCGGCCGGAGAGGCGCACCGAGGTGAAGTAGTAGCCGGCCACGATCAACGCCACCAGCACCAGCGGCGCGCCGGCGCTGATAAAGGTGATCACCGAGCGCAGGGTGCGGGAATAGTGCTGGATCGGGTAGGCCAGCGCGGTGCGCCCCAGCATCACGCTGATCACCGCCAGCCCGGCCACCATGGTGACCAGGCCGATACGATCGTTGCTCAACTGCGCCGGCCACTCCTCGCCGAAGGCGATCACCAGCGTCATCGGCACCATGGTCAGGCCGATGATCAGCAGGCGCCGCCGCAGTTGCCGGTTATTGTCCTCGGTCCAGCGGAAATGGCGCTGGGCGATGCCGTTGCGCGACAGCAGCCGGTAGCACAGCTCGAACACCAGCCAGATCAGGGCGATCTTGGCCAGCGCCGCGCCCAGCACCGTACTCAGGGTGCCGGGCTGCACCCACAGCCCCCAGCCCAGCAGGCTCAGCACCAGCGGCCCGGGCACGCAGAGCAGCGTCGTGTAGATGATCGCCAGGGGCGTGTGGCGCTGGCTGTCCCGCTTCAGAAAGCCGATATCGCCGTTCAGCGACTTGATACGTTTACGCAGGCGCGGGCGCACCAGCCACAGGGCGCCGGCCAGCACCAGCGGCAGAAACAGCCATTGCCACTTGCTTTGCAGAATGTCGGTGGCGTTGGTGACCATGCGCCGCCACGGCATGGTGTTGATCTGGTCCGCCACCTGGCCGGGGAATTCGGCGAACCAGGCCAGGGACAGCGGCTGGGTGCTGGGCATCCAGAAGGTCTGTTCGGAGATGATGTCGTGCAGATTGCGGGTCAGCTTGTCCAGTTGCTCCTGGGACAGATTCAGGCGCACCAGGATATTGAGCTTGCGGCCCAGCTCCTGATCGAGCTGATTGAGCAGGTCCACCCGGTTGTCAATCAGGCGTTGCAGGCCGTCGCGCAGCTGCGCTTTTTGCTGATCGTCCAGGCCGCTGTCCTCGGGCAGCTTGAGATCCCGGTTTTCCAGTTCCTGCAGGGTCTGGCGGATGTCGAACTGGGCCAGGCGCGCCTCGGTGATCTGTTTGTCCAGGCCTTCCCGGGGTGTGAACTGCGGCAGGCTTTTCTGCTGCTCGTAAAGAATGCGCGATAACAGCAGACTGCCGTCGAGCATCTCGATCTGATCGTTGACGGTGCTGGAGAGCGAACGGGCGCGGTCCAACTGGGTCTCCGCGTTGATCACCTCGCGGATCAGGTTGTTCACGTCGCTGGCGGTGTCCTTGAGCTGGTCACGCACCGCCTCGTTGCGCTGCCGCGCGGTGTCCAGCAGTGGATGACTCACCAGGCTTTCCGGCAGGTCGAGCTGGTCGTCGCCGATTTCCGCGCTGAGTGACTCGCCGCGGCGTTCGTTGATCATTGGCTGGAGGACGTCCAGCCGCGTCTGAATCACCTCGGTCCGTGCTTCCAGCACCCGTTTGCGCAGGCGGGCCAGCTCTTCCAGGGTGCTGGCCACGGACAGCTCCTGATTGCGCAGTTCAATACGCGTTTCCAGCGCCGCCAGTTCCGTGCGCAGCCGGGTGGTTTCGGCCTCGGAGAGGGTATCGTTTTCCTGGTTCAGACGCCGGCGGATTTCGTCGGTGCGGGCCAGGCTGTCGCTGATCGTGTTCTGGGCACGCTCGGGCAGGGTTTGCGCGCGGGTCAGCTCGCCGCTCACCTTGGCCAGGGTTTGCTGGTTTTCTTCCAGCGCTTCCAGTTGCTGGCCGAGTTCTTCCACAAGCGCGGCAAGGGACAGGTCCTGGTAGCGGGCGCGCCAATCCAGCTCGGCGTCCTGGCGCGCCTTGGCCAGCTGCTCCTGAAGACGGTTGCGGTCCACCGGGGCCTGCCGTCTGCGGTCGGAAAGCGTGTCGATCTGTTCCCGGTTGCTGTCGATCTCGCGGCGCAACGTCAGCGTCTGCTGCAGCTCTTCGCGTTCCGGGTCCTCGTCGGCGGTATCGGCGGCGCCGTCGCCGGATTCGCCACCGTCACCGGAGAGCTGTTTCTCCAGGTCGCCGATGCCGGGGAGTGAGAACGCACCGGTCTGCGCCTGGGCCGCCGCCATCGGCAGCAACGCGAGCAACAGGGCCAGTGGTAACGAACGGAACAGTCTGATCAATACAGCCAACACGGAAAGCGCCTTTGGTTTTTTGCAAGCTTAGCAACGGCCGGGGTCCCGGCATAGCCGCCGCCGTCATTCCGTGATCAGCAGCCCCGCCCGTCGGTGATCTCGGCGACGCTGTCCGCCACGTTGTCGTCCTCCGGCGCCAGTTGCCGGGCGCGGCACACCGCCTCCCGGGCCTGGTCCGGCTGGCCGCTGTCGCGCAGTGCGTAGGCCAGGTTGTTCCAGGCCGGCGCCAGATCCGGGGCGCGCGCCACGGTGGCCCGGTAGGCGCGCAGGGCGGCGTCGGTCCGGCCATCCTGCCAGAGCGCGTTGGCGTAGCCGAAACGCAGCCGGCCATTGTCCGGAAAACGCGCCACGGCGGCTTCCCAATAGGGCAGCGCGCCGGTCTGCATCGGCGCCAGCGCCTGCAACAGCGGTTCCGGTTGCACGCTGTCCGGCAGGTCGCCGGGCGGCAGCAGCACGAAACCCCAGTAGCGGCCCCGAGCCCAGGTGCGCAGGAAGCGGTTCCAGCGGCTTTCCGTGGCCTGGTCGGTGCCGCTGTGCAGGATAATGCGCTCACCGCCGTCGCGGTAGCCGATCACCACCGCATAGTGCCACAACGGCCATTGCGGCAGCGCCAGGTTCTGCAAGACCAGCACCGGGTGGCCGGCCTGCACCTCCTGGATCAACGCCGTCGGCGTGTTGATCGGATAGGCGAGCAGGCCGCGGGCCCGGCCCGCCGCCACCAGCTCGATGCCCAGCGCGCCCTGACGCTCCGGCAGCCAGACTTCGTCGACCAGTTCGGTCTTGTCGCCGGGTAGCCCGTTCCATTGCAGCATCATGCCCAGGGCGGCGGGGCCGCACTGGTAGGCTTCCTGGGGAATAAAGGGCACGTCCAGCCGCTGCTGCGGGCGCGCGTCGGCCCGTTCCGGCGGCGGAACCGTCTGGCAGGCGGTGAGCAGTAGCAGAAACAGCAAGGCGGCGGCCGGGCGGCCGCCGCGCGGGCAGGCGATCATTTACCCGATCGGATCGATGACGGGGAATACGTCGGTGGCGCCGAGCAGATCCAGCAGCACCAGAATCAGGATAACGGCGAGAATCACACCCACCACGCTACCGCCGGCGGGCATCTGTTCCGCTTTCTGCGCGAGCTGGTTCAGCTCCCGGTCGCTGAGACGACCCAGACGCTTTTCCACGTCGCCGGGGGTGACGCCGTTCTTGGCCAGCACCTTGGCGGCGGCTTCATGATTCATCAGCCGCATGACTTTGCGTTCGGTGGCGGCCCGCTGCTCGCTGGAAACCATGCCATCGGTCGTGACCATGGCGGCGTGGGCCGCGGGTACGAACAAGCCTTGCGTAAACAACATAACCAGCGCCGTCAGGACGCCTGTAATTTGCTTTTTCATCGACATCGCTCCACTTAAAAAACGTGGCTCAAGGCTAGCACGGCGCGTTCCTGTTCAGGGTTATGCAAGTTAAAGCTTTGTGATCTTTTACACTCATTTCACCAATCACCGCCGCCTTCACGCCGGCCTGTGCCAAAGCCGCCAGGGCGGCGTCGCGCAGGCCCGGATCCACCGAGAACAGCAGGCCGCCACTGGTCTGTGGATCGGTGGCCGCCGCCAGACGCGGATCGTCGTCGGCGATGTCGCCGTGCTCGCAGCGTGTCAGCACCTGGTCGTTGGCCGGCTTCAGGGTGCTCACCACGCCCCGCGCCACCAGCTCTTCGGTGCCCGGCAACAGCGACAGGCCGTCCAGGTCCAGGCGCGCGTCCAGGTTGCTTTGCTCGCACAGCTCTAGCAGGTGGCCGAGCAGGCCGAAGCCGGTGATGTCGGTGCAGGCATTGGGCGCCAGCGGCGCCATGGCGTCCCGGGCCAGGCCGTTGCTGCGCAGCATGCTGTCGAGCGTGGCGTCCAGCCAGGGGCCGCGACTGAGGTCGTGCATCAGGCCGGCCAGTTGAATGCCGGTGCCCAGGGACTTGGTGAGAATCAGCACGTCGCCGGGCCGGGCGCCGCTTTTATGCCACAGGTCCGCCGGTGGCGCGGCGCCGTTGACCGTGAACCCGGCCGCCATCTGCGGCCCTTCGATGGTATGCCCGCCCACCAGGGTGCAGCGGGCCGCGTTCAATTCCTTCAGCGCCCCGGCCATCAGGCGGTGCAGATCGCGGCTTTGCAGGCGGGGATGGTGGCGCGGCATGCAAACCGTGGCCAGGGCGGAGTGGGGCGCCGCGTTCATGGCGAACAGATCGCTGAGGCTGTGCAGCGCGGCGATGCGCCCGAACAGATAGGGCTCGTCCACGAAGGCGGGAAAATAGTCCAGGCTTTGCACCAGCCGCTGGTCCGCCGGCCAGCGAATCACGGCGGCGTCGTCGGCGTGGTCCACGCCCGCCTCGATGTCCTCGCGGATCACCGGGTCGAGCGCCGCCAGGGCCTCGCTTAACGATTGCGCCCCCACCTTGGCGCCGCAGCCGGCGCAGTGCAGGGTGTCGTCCGGGGCGCCGGCCCGGGCGGCGGCGTCCATGCGCGGCAGCCGGCGGTCGAATTTGTCCATGAAGTCCCGGTCCAGCCGGTCCTTCCAGCGCCACACCCAGCCGCCGGCCAGCGCCGGGCCGCCGCCCCGGCTGCCCACGGCGTCACGGCCGCCGGCGGACAGCAGCGACAGAAAACGCCGTTGCGGGCGGTACGGCTCCAGCGGCTGGCCCTGGGCGGCGGCGGCCAGATTGCGCGCCAGGATTTTCGCCTGGCGTACCGCGTAAACGCCGGCCTTGGGCAGATCGCCGGGAAAGGCGGCGCAGTCGCCGGCGGCGAATACCCGCGCGTCGGCCGGGCTTTGCAGGGTGTCGTTGACGCGCACGAAGCCCTGGTCGTCGCAGGGCAGCCCGCTGTCCGACAGCCAGGAAGCGGCCCGCACGCCGGTGCACCAGAGCAGAAAGTCGTGCGGCAGCTCGCGGTCATCGCTGAGCAGGCGTTGCGCCTGCACCTGCCGCACCGGTGTGTGGCTGTGCAGGGTCACGCCGCGCGCCGCCAGGCGCCGGGTCATGCGGCGGCGCACGCCGGCGGGAAAGCCCGGCAGCAGCGCCCCGGCGGTGACCAGGCTGACGCCGGCGCGGTCGCCCAGGGCGTGGGCCACCGCCAGCGCCATCTCGGTGCCGCCGGCGCCGCCGCCCACCACGGTGATCGCCGCCGGCCTGTCCCGCTCCGCCAGTTCGTCCCGCAACGCCTGCCAGCGGCGGTGAAAATCCGCCACCGGTTTCACCGCCACCGCGTGTTGCTCGGCGCCGGGCACGGCGGTGAGATTGGGGGTGGCGCCCACGTCCAGGCTCACCAGGTCGTATTCCAGGTGGGTGCCGTCGTCCAGGTAGAGCCGCCGCTGCTCGGGCTTGAGCCGTACCGCGCGGGCGCGGATAAAGCGCGTGCCGGTGGCCTGGCAGAGACGCTGCAGATCAATGTGCGTCTCTTCCAGACGGTAGTGGCCGGCGACCAGCCCCGGCAGCATGCCGGAATAGGCGCTCAGGCTGTCCGGGGAGACCAGGGTCAGACGCAGCCCGGGCACCGGTTTCATGGCCAGCATGCGCAGCGCCAACGCGTGGCTGTGGCCGCCGCCGACCATGATCAGATCCTGGGTGGCGGAAGGGGTCAGCATGCGGTTCTCCTGTCGGTCATGGCGGTGCGTCTCATTGCTCATTCATTCCACGGGCTGGCCACGGGTGGACAGGCGCAGGCGCCCGCGCAACCAGCGCGAGAAGGCGTCCACGCCCAGATTCAGGCCGACGGTGGCGAGAATCAAAACCAGGGTGCGGTCAAAGCGGAACTCGGCGACGCTGGAATCAATATAAAAACCCAGGGTATGAATGCCCAGGATACCCAGCACCGCGGTCTCGCGCATGATGATCTCCCAGCGGTAGAGCAAAAAGGCGAGAAAGTTCGGGTACAACCGGGGCAGCACCTCGAAGGCGTAGCGGTTGAGCCCCCGGGGGCTGTCGTCGCGCAGGGTCAGCCCTTCGCTGAAACGGGCGGTAAGGTGCGCGATGATCGCTCCGGTGTGCAGGCCCAGGGCGAGGATGCCCGGCAGCATGGACGGGCCCAGCATGATCAGAAAGAAAAACGCCAGGAAGAATTCCGGCGTGGTGCGCAACACCACCAGAATGAAATGGCCCAGCCCCCGGCTGACGCGATTGCCGAACAGCGGTGAGCGCAGCGGAAACAGCACCAGCGCCAGCAACGCCGTCAGCAGCAGGGCGGCCAGGCCCAGCACCAGGGTGTGCCAGACCCCGGGGCCGATCTGTTCGGACCACAGCGTGCCCAGCCACACCCACAGCTCGGCGACACCGCCGTCGTTTTTCAGCGGCGCGGGCACCAGGTCCTCGGTGACGAAGCGCACCAGCGTTTGCAGGCTGCCGGTCCACACCGGCGGCGCCCAGATCAGCGCGGCCAGCAGGTAGACCGGCAGCAGCAGCGGGCGCAGCCAGAAGCGCAGAGTCAGAATCAGCATAAACAGCAGATAAAGCAGCGCCGCGCCTTCGCCGTAATGGCCTTCGCGGAACGCGGTCTCCAGGTGAAAGCCCAGGGTCGGCAGGCCGATAAAGCCGAGGATCGCCGAGGCGCGCAACGCGCACTCCAGGCGGTAACCGGTGTAGGCCTTGCAGGACGCCCAGATCAAAGGCAGGCGGGCATAGAAAAAGCGGCCCAGGCGGCGCCGCTCGTCGGGCAGGGCAACCGCCGGCGCCGGGTCCGCTTCTTCCAGGAATTCGCCGAACACCTTGGCGAAGATGCCGGCGTAGGGCAGGGCGATGGCAAGCACGCCGGTGAGCGTGGACAGGCCGGTGACCTGCATCAGCAGCAGCCCCCAGAACAGCTCGTGGACGGCGCGCACCGAGGCGGCGCCGGCGCGCACCGCCCGGCGGTGCCAGAACAACGCCAGCAAAAAGCCGGCGGCGGCGCCCAGGGCGACGCCCTGGAACGCGAACGCCAGGGTGTTGGCCAGCGCCCGGCCGAGCCCCTCGGTGGCCAGGAAGTCCGGGCGCAGCAGGCCCAGGCCCACGCGCATCATTTCCGCGCCCGGGTCGCCGCGGGTGACTTCCAGATCGGCGCAGGCGAACGCGATCAGCCCGGCCAGCCCCAGCCAGCCGCTGGCGCGGCGCCAGCCGGCGGCGGTGGTGGTGAAGGTCGGGTCGGGGCGGTTCATGGCAGGTAGAGGCGGTCCAGGTCGGCCAGCGTCAGTGACGCGGAGGGCGCGTCCAGCACCGTCTCGCCATGGCGCAGACCGATCACCCGCTCAAAGCAGGCCAGCGCCAGGGCGCGGTCGTGCATGGCGACCACGGCGCTGTCGTGGCGGCGCAGGGTGTCGCGGAGCAGCGCCAGGCCCTGGTGTTCGTCCAGATTGGAGACCGGTTCGTCGGCCAGCAGCACCGGCCGCTCCGTGAACAGGGCCCGGCCCAGGGCGGTGCGCTGGGCCTGGCCGCCGGACAGGCGGTCGACGCTGGTGAACAGCTTTTCGGCCAGCCCCAGGCTTTCCGCCACGGCGGCGACGCTGTCGCGCTGGGCCGCCGTGGGATGCACCAGCGCGCGCAGATTGCGCCAGGTGCCGAAGCGGTGCAGGCCGCCCATGTAGATGTTGTGGAACACGCTGAGCATGGGCACCAGCGCCTGCTCCTGGGGGCACCAGGCGCACAGCGTTTCCCGCTGGCGCCGCAGCGCCGCCAGCAGGGTGGACTTGCCGCTGCCGGACGGGCCCAGCAGGGCCACGGTTTCGCCGCGCCGGACGGTCAGATCCAGGGCGGGGAATACCGTCTCGCGGCCGTGGCCGAGCCGGGCGCCCCGGAAGTGGAACAGGGGCGCCGGCGCTTCACTGGCGTTCACAGCGGTTCAATCCAGCAGGCCGATGCTTTCGGCGGTGTCTTCGATGGCCTGGTAGTCATCGTTGTCGGCGGGCACGAAGGCGCTGCGCGGGAAGGCCTCGAGCAGCTCCGGGTCGTCGATCGCCAGCAGCACCTCGGTGACCCGCTGGCTGAAGCCGTCGCCGAAGCGCTGGTCCAGGTCGCCGCGCACGGTCCAGTGGTAGTCCGGGTAGGCGGGGGTTTCCCAGATCACCTGCACCTTGTCGGTGTCGATGTCGCCGTCCGCCAGGGCCTGGTCCCAGACCTGATAGTTGAGCGCGCCGGTGGCGTAGGCGCCGCTTTCCACCAGCGACAGGGTGCGGCTGTGGTCGCCGCTGAAGCCGACCTTGTCGATCAGCTCCTGGGGCGGCGCGCCGAAGCGTTCGCGGAAGTAGTACTCGGGCATCAGCCGGCCGGAGGTGCTGCCCTTGGAGCCGAAAGTGAACGACGGCTGCTCGGCGAAGGCGTCGGGCAGACTGTCGCCGGGCTCCAGGCCGGTGCTGCTGTTGGCGATGAAATAGGATTTGAAGGCGGTGTCTTCCTGGCCCTGGGCAATGGCTTGCGAGCCGGGCACCAGGCGCCGGGCCTGAACCCCGGACAGGCCGCCGAACCAGGCCATCTGCACTTCGTCGTTGCGGAAGGCGGTGACCGCCGCCGGGTAGGACTTCACCGGCACGTATTTCACCGGCACGCCGAGCGCCTCTTCCAGGTGCTCGGCCACTTTGCCGAAGCGTTGTTCCAGGCGTGACTCGTCCTGGTCGGGGATCGCGGTGAAGGTGAAGGTTTGCGCCGGTTCGCGGGAATCACAGGCGGCCAGCAGCAGCACGGCGCAGGCCGTGGCCAGAAGGGGTTTGATCATTGTCGGCTCCGTTCAATAGGGAGTATTACCGGACGTACTAGGGCCGGTGTGAACAGGCCCTTCACCGCCGCGTGTCCGGCTATCCGCGGTGGCTCAGATATTCCATCACTTGCGCCCGGCTGCCCTGAAAGAGAATCGGGCCGTCCCGGCGTTGTAGCATGTAATCGTACATGGGGTCGTAGTAGCCGCTCAGCAGTTCGCGGATCCACACCCGGTGGCGCTCCACGTCGCCGCCGTGGCGCTGCTGGTCCAGCGCCGCTTCCAATTCGCCGCGCAGATACTGATGGCGGGCGCCGCCCAGCCGTTTGCGGATGCGGTCGAGGGCGGCGAGCAGCGCCTCGGCCAGCCGCTCGAACGCCTGCGCTTCGCCGTAGTGGCGGCTGTATTCGTCCAGCGGTCCGGTGACGTAGTCCTCCAGCGTCACCCGCACGCGGGCTTCCAGCGGTTCGTCGATGACCACGCGCGGCGACTGGCGGATGCGCGCCTGCAGATCGTCCGGCACATAGCAGCGGCCGATCAGCTTGCCTTCGTCTTCCACCACCACCGGCGCCGGGCCCCGGTGCTGATGCTTGAGCAGGGCGATGGCCAGGCGGTTCTCGAAATCGATCTGGCTGGGCTGGCCCGCCGGTCGGCGGCCGAACGCCGAGCCGCGATGGTGGGCCATCCCTTCCAGATCGATGGCGTCGGTCAGCCGTTCGATAAGACGCGTCTTGCCGCAGCCGGTGCGGCCACTGAGCACCACCATGGGCAGGTGGCGCAGGTTGTGCTTGAGCCGGTCGAGCAGGAAGCGGCGCATCGCCTTGTAGCCGCCCACCACCAGCGGCACATGCACGCCGGCCTGGTCCAGCCAGGCCTGGGTGGTGCGGCTGCGCAGGCCGCCACGGAAACAGTACAGATAGCCGTCAGGATGGGCGCGGTGCCACTCCTGCCAGGCGTCCAGGCGGGCGCTCTTCTTGCGGCCGCTGACCAGTTCGTTGCCGAGATCGATGGCCGCCTGCTGGCCCTGCTGCTTGTAGCGGATACCCACCCGGTGCCGCTCGTCATCGTCGAGCAGCGGCAGGTTGCTGGCGGTGGGGAAGGCGCCCTTGGCGAATTCCACCGGCGCGCGCACGTCCAGTAAGGGAATGTCGCCGAGAAACAGCCCGGCGTAGTCTCGAGTGTCGTCCATGGCGGGAGATTCTAGCAGCCTGAGCCGTCCCTGGCTGCAAGCTCCTACAAGGCTCAGGCCGGGCGCAGCTGGCCGGTGAGGTGCGGTTTGACGCCGTCCTTGGCGACCACGCGGAAATCGAGGCCGCCGTCCTTTTCTTTGCGGGCGAACTTCACCGTGGCCGGAATGAACATCGGCACCTTGAACTGCACCGCCACGGTGAAGGCTTCCTCGGGCAGCTCGTGTTGCAGCTGCCCCAGGGCGCGGGCCTTGGACCACATGCCGTGGGCGATCTGGCGTTTGAAGCCGAACAGCTTGGCGGTCAGCGGGTAGAGGTGGATCGGGTTGCGGTCGCCGGACACGGCGCCGTAACGGCGGCCGGTGTTGCCGGGGACCTTCCATTCAATGGCGTCGGTGACCGGTTCCGGGGTGCCTCGCGAGCCCTTGTCGGCCTTCACGCCGCTGCCGCCGCCGCGGAAGAAGTTCACCGATTCGCTGGCCCAGACCCGTTCGCCGCCGGTGCTGACCACCGTGAAGATGGAAAACTCGTAGCCTTTTTCCACCTGGGTCAGGTTGCCCAGGTAGCATTTGATGTTGAGCTGCTCGCGCTCGGCGATGGGGCGGTACTGGGTGATGCTGTTGCGCACGTGCACCAGGCCCATGGCCGGGAACGGGAAGCCGTCCTCCATCATCAGCGCCATGTGCAGCGGAAAGGCGTGGATGTGCGGGTAGGTGACCGGCAGGCGGCCGTCGTCGCTGAACCCGCAGACCTTGCGGTAGGCGGCCAGGTGCCCGGCGTCCAGGCCCACATCGTTGAGGCGCAGGCCGACATTGGGCAGTTGCGGGTTTTTGCCGGGCTTCACCCGGGCACGCATCACCGCCTTGGCGAAATTGACCGGCATTGCCGGGGCGTGGCGCAGCTCGCGGAAGTTCACGTCACTCATAACAGCGTCCTTGATCTCTCCAATACGGCCGACGCCGCGTGACAACAGCGGCGTCGGCAAATTGGGGACAGTATAGGCAGTGTGAAGAGCGGCCTGGATTGGCCGTATCGCCTGGGGGAGCCCCCGAGCAGGCCTATCAATCCCGGCGGATCAGGTGCGCGGCGGGGTGTCGGAGCGCCACTGGGCCACCCCGAAGTAAATCAGGCGCACCTGTTTCTCCGCCATGATCAGCATCTCGTGCTGGCCGGCGTCGTCGTCTTCGTCCAGCTCCAGCATTTCCTGGGTCAGGGCGACCACACTGTTGACCACCAGGGACGCCATCATCTGCAGGTCCTCGGCGTTGACCCGCACCAGGAACGGAAAGCGCGCCATATCCATCGCCAGCTCACTGACGAACAAGCGGATTTCACGGCGGATGGCCTGGCGCATGGTGGCCGAGCCGCCGTACAGCTCCTTTGAAACGAACAGGAAATGGGTGCGGTTATTGCGCACGTAGGTGAAGAAGGTCTCCATCGACCCGCGGATCATGCGTTCGTTGGGCAGTTCCTGCTGGCGCACTTCACGCATCATCTGGCGCAGGGTGCGAAAGGACTCGTCCAGCAGGGTCAGGCCCAGGGCGCTCATGTCCGGGAAATGGCGATAAAAGGCGGTGGGCACCACCCCGGCGCGTTTGGTCACTTCACGCAGGCTCAAGGAAGAGAACGGGGCTTTCTTGGCCACCAGATCCAGGGCCGCATCCATGAGCGCCTGGCGAGTTCGCCCCCTCTTGGGCCGCCGTCCCCGAGTCGGAGTCTCTCTGCTCATGGTTTTTGCTCCCGAGTCATCGTTTTTATTCTCCGCATTTTCGCCATGTTATTGAAAATCCCCGGCCGGATACAGACAACTGGTTGATTTTACTGTGTAAAAAAGTATAAGTGTACATGTGTTGACATTGGCGCCCCGCTTCGGTACAAAGTGCACAACTGTACACAAACGGGAGTTGGCATGAACGTCATCACCGCTTCAAATTCACAATCCGGTACTCCGGGCCTGATCCGTCGTCTCGGCAAGGCGCTCAGCACGCCGTTCGACCCGGAGGACTATCTGGCCCTGTTCGATCCGCTGCAGTCCGCCCGCGAAATACGCGCCCGGGTGATCGGCGTGCAGCGCGAGAGTGACCAGGCGGTGACCCTGACCCTGCAACCCAACCGCCTTTGGAAAGGCCACCGCGCCGGTCAGCATGTTCTGCTGGGCGTGGAGATCGAAGGCGTGCGGCATCAACGCTGCTTCTCCCTGTCCTCGGCCCCCGGCGGCGCGCCCACCATCAGCGTGAAGCGCCAGGGCCGTGGCGGCGTCAGCGACCATCTGGTCAACCGTTGCCGGGAGGGCGACCTGCTCACCCTGGCCGAACCGGCCGGCGAATTCGTGCTGCCGGACCCGGTGCCGGAGCGCCTTCTGATGGTCACTGCGGGCTCCGGGATTACACCTGTTCACAGTATCGTGAAGTCCCTGCTCGCGTCCAACTTCGACGGCAAAGTGACCTGGGTGCACTTCGAACGCCGCTACCGGGACCTGATGCTGAGCGACTCCCTGGCGCAATTGCGCCGCGATCCGCGCCTCGACCTGCGTCTCGTCCTCAGCGGCGACAGCCCGCGCGACGGCGACCAGGCCGGCCGTCTGGATGAACACTGGCTCACGGATAACATCGCCGATGCCGCCGCGCACACCGTTTTCACCTGCGGGCCGGCCGGCTTTCTCGACACGGTGATGGATTGGCACGGCGAACACGGCCGCGCGCCGCTGTTCCATGAGCGTTTCAAAGCGGCGCCGGTGGTGGCCGGTGAAGGCGGCCGGCTGCACTTCTCGCGCACCGGCGGCCAGGCCGAGGCCGCCGCCGGGGTGTCGCTGCTGGAAGCGGCGGAGCAGGCCGGCCTCAAGCCCAAGCACGGTTGCCGCATGGGCATCTGCCACACCTGCAAGTGCAAGGTGAGCAAGGGCCGGGTGCGCGACCTGCAGAGCGGCGAAAGCCGCGAGTTGAACGGCCAGGAAGTTCGTATTTGTGTCCACGCCGCCGAGGGCGACGTGGAACTGGATCTCTAAGGAGGCACGCTATGAATGCCAAAGTAGATCATTTCGACCCCATCGTATTCGAACGCCCGGGCGTGACGCTGACGCGCTCCCAGGTGGACGCCTTCGGCCGCGAAATCGACGCCCTGCGTGAAGAGATCATGGTGGATCTGGGCGAGCAGGACGCGCGCTACATCCGCCGTCTGGTGCGCACCCAGAAAGGCATGGAGCTGGCCGGCCGCGGCCTGCTGTTCCTGGGCGTGCTGCCGCCGGCCTGGCTGGCCGGCACCGCGCTGCTGTCGGTGTCGAAGATTCTGGAAAACATGGAGATCGGCCACAACGTGATGCACGCCCAGTGGGACTGGCTGGGTGACCCGGCGCTGGATTCCTCCACCTACGACTGGGACAACACCTGCCCGGCGGAGCAGTGGAAGCATTCGCACAACTACATGCACCACACCTTCACCAACGTGGTCGGCAAGGACCGGGACGTGGGCTACGGCATCATGCGCATGTCCGAAGAGCAGCGCTGGAACCCGGCCTACCTGTTCCAGCCCGCCTATAACTGGGTGCTGGCCTCTTTGTTCCAGTGGGGCGTGGCGTTCCACGACCTGGAAGTGGAGCGCGTGCTCAAGGGCGAGAAAAGCTTCGCCGAATACCGCGCGCAGCGCCGCAAGATCATGAAGAAGGTGCGCAAGCAGGTGGGCAAGGACTATCTGCTGTTCCCGCTGCTGGCCGGCCCGTTCGCCCCCTGGGTGCTGGCGGGCAACGCCACCGCCAACCTGACCCGCAACCTGTGGTCGTACCTGATCATTTTCTGCGGCCATTTCACCGAGCACGCGGAAATGTTCAGCGAGGCGGAAATCGAGAACGAGACCCGCGGCCAATGGTACCTGCGCCAGCTGCTGGGCTCCTCGAACCTGGAAGGCGGCCCGCTGTTCCACATCATGTCCGGCAACCTCAGCCACCAGATCGAGCACCACCTGTTCCCGGACATGCCGTCCAACCGCTACAAGCAGGTGGCGCCCAAGGTGCGCGAGATCGCCGAGCGCTACGGTCTGCACTACAACAGCGGCCGTCTGAGCCGCCAGTTCGGCACCGTGCTCAAGCGGATTAACCGCCTGGCGCTGCCGTCCCGGCGCAAGCCGAAAAACGCCACGGTGTGAAGCGGTTCCGGGTCCCCGGACGGTGTGCTAGTCTCACCACTTGGTATTTACCGTTTGGGGAAGTCGCAACAGGATGGCAGAACTGACCGATTCCGGCGTGCTTCTGCGCATGGCCTACCGGGCCATGCTCAACGCCGGCATTGATGCCGACGCGGTACTGGCCGAGCTGGGCCTGGACCCGTCCATATTGAACGTGCCGGATCTGCGCACGCCCCACGATGGCCAGGAATGGTTCTGGGAGGCGTTGGCGAAGGTCTCCAACGACGAGCATGTGGGCCTGCATCTGGGCAAGCACATGCCCGTCTACAAGGGCCAGGTGCTGGAGTATCTGTTTCTCTCCAGCCCCACCTTCGGCGAGGGCCTGCACCGCGCGCTCAGCTACCAGCGGCTGCTCTCCGACGCGGCCCGGGCCGAACTGTTCGAAGAGGGCGAGCGGGTCTTCCTGCGTCAGCCGTTCTGGGGCCGCCGCCTGGCGCACCTCAACGAATGCGTGATGATGGGGCTGATCAAGTTCTTCCGCTTCGTCACCGACGACGCCTTCGAGCCCCTGGAAGTCCACTTCGGCCACGAACACCACGCCGACAAGGCCGAGTACGAGCGCGCCTTCGGCTGCCCGGTGAAATTCGGCATGCCGTCCGTGGGCGTCTATTTCGACTCCCGCCTGATGGCGCTGCCCTCCGCCCACCACGAGCCGGAGCTGCTGCGTCTGCACGAGCAGCTCGCCAGCGAGCAGGTGGCGCGCCTGGAGAAGCAGGACCTGGTGGCCCAGGTGAACCGGCTGATCGCCGAGCTGCTGGAATCCGGCCACGCCAACCTGGAAGAAGTGGCCGAGCGCCTGGGCATCAAAGCCCGCCAGCTGCGCACCCGGCTCGCCGACGCCGGCACCAACTTCAACCAGCTGGTGGCCGACTACCGCTGCAAGCTGGCCAAGCGCCTGCTGGCCGGCACCGACGAATCCATCGACGAAATCGTCTACCTCACCGGCTTCTCCGAGCCCTCCACCTTTTACCGCGCCTTCAAGCGCTGGGTCGGCATGACCCCCATCGAGTACCGCAAACTCAAAGCCGAAGAAGACGCCGCCGAAGCCGCCGCCAAACTCTGATTCTTGCTGGAGCGGGCCCACCCGATCCCGGTGCTCCTTTGGAAATTGAAAGGTCCTAGCGCCTCTCTGAAAGGGTGGATCTGACCCGTGGCGGTGACGCTACCCAGTGAGCGGGGCAATGGTGGTGCCTGGAGGGAGCTGTTTGGCCAGGGACGGCCAAACTAACAGCGATCAGGGACGACTTGAGCGGTCCCGGAAGGCACCACCATTGCACCGCGTCTCGGATACGGAGCACCGAACACCCGAAGAACCAGGTCTCTGGAATCCTGCCGGGAGCTTCGCTCCCTTTCGCGGGCAGGGCCCGCTCCCACAAGGGCCGCACACAGACCCGCGTCCCCGGCTGGAGAGAGCCCGCCTAGGGAAGGCGCACCTCGTTATCGGCGGGGGTCGTCGGGCTCGTCGGCTTCGCCCTCGATGGTGACGCCGGGGCGCTCGCCGGGGCCGGGCCGGTGGGCGGGGTCATTGGCGGAGCCGGGCCCGGACTGGCCGGGCCGCGATCCGCCGGGATAGACCGTGCGGCTCTGATAGAAGAAGGCGCCGCCGCCCTGGCCGCCACGGGCGGTGAAGGTCTGCAAGGTGCCCTTGCGCACCAGGTAGTCCGCCATGGCGCGCCGTGAAAACGGCAGCAGCAGGGCGAAGCCCAGGGCGTCGGTGATAAACCCGGGGGTAATCAGGAAGGCGCCGCCGAGCAGCAGCATCATGCCTTCGGCCAGCTCCCGGCCGGGCATTTCACCCTGGTTCATGCGCTGGTTAAGCCGTTGCCAGGTCTGCAGGCCCTGACTGCGGAACAGGGCGGTGCCCAGCAGGGCGGTGACCACCACCATCAGAATGGTGATCGGCCAGCCGATAAAGTCCGCCACGGCGGCCAATACCATGACCTCCACCAGGGCGAGCACGAAAATGGTCAGGAAAACGCGACCGAAACCCATCGAAACCTCGGAAATTCATTGCGGCGAGTGAGTGCCGTTCAAGGTTAGATGGCGGTGGGGAAGGGGAGTTTCAAGTCGAAAAGGAGGTGGGAGCGGGCGGGGCCGCTCCCACAAGCTTTCTACGCCAGGCCGATCAGGCGCCCAGCATCATCTGGCCGCAGACGCGCACCACGTTGCCGGTGAGGCCCTGGGAGGCGGGGCTGGCGAAGAACGAGATGGTTTCCGCCACGTCCACCGGCTGGCCGCCCTGGCTCATGGCGTTCATGCGCCGGCCGGCTTCGCGGATGGTGAAGGGGATGGCGGCGGTCATCTGCGTTTCGATGAAGCCCGGCGCCACCGCGTTCACGGTGATGCCCTTGTCCGCGTACTCCTCGGAGTAGGTGTCGATCATGCCGATCACCGCGGCCTTGGAGGTGCCGTAGTTGGTCTGGCCCAGGTTGCCGGCGATGCCGGCGATGGAGCTGATCGACACGATGCGACCGCCTTCGCCCATGGCGCCGTCGGCCACCAGTTGCTCGTTGATGCGCAGCTGGCTGGCGATGTTGATGTTCATCACCATGTCCCAGTGACCCTCGGGCATGTTGCCGAGCATCTTGTCGCGGGTGACGCCGGCGTTGTGCACCAGGATATCCAGGCCGCCCATTTTCTTGGCGGCGTCGGCGATCACGCGCGGCGCGTCGTCGGCGGTGATGTCCAGTTCCAGACTCTGGCCGCCGATCTCCTCGGCCACCTTGTTCAGGTCTTCGGCCATCGGCGGGATGTCCAGCACCGTCACTTCGGCGCCGTCGCGGGCGAGCACCCGGGCGATGGACGCGCCGATGCCGCGCGAGCCGCCGGTGACCAGGGCTTTCTTGCCGGCCAGCGGCTTATCCCAGTCAAAGCTTTGAGCGTCGAAGCCGGCGGGGCCCACGCGCACCACCTGCGCCGACACATAGGCGGATTTCGGCGACAGGAAGAAGTGCAGCGGCGAGGCCAGCTGGCTTTCCGCGCCGGCTTCGCAGTACACCAGCTGTACCGTGGCGCCGCGTTTGATTTCCTTGCCCACCGAGCGGGTGAAGCCTTCCAGGCCGCGCTGGGCGACGCGGGCGGCGCCGCTCAGGGTTTCCGGGGTGCGCCCGATGACGATCACACGGCCGCATTTATCCAGTTTTTTGATCACCGGCTGGAAGAATTCCCACAGCGCTTTGAGGTCATCCGGGCTTTCGATACCGGTGGCGTCGAAGACCAGCGCCTTGAATTTGCTGTCGTCTTCGCGGGTGGCGGTGTAGTTGTCGGTGTTGAGGCCGGCCGCCGCCGCCTGCTTCTGCAGGTCGTTGGCGTTGCGGGTGTTGGCCAACACCGCCGGTTTGGCCTCCGGGGCGCCCTTGAGCGTGGCGAACACCGTGTCCACGGCGCTGGATCCGGGCGCGGCACCCACCAGCACGCCACCGCTGATAAAGGATTTCTGGCCGGGCTGCCAGCGTTCGAGAATCACCGGGATGGGCAGATTAATGGCGCTGAAAACGGCCTTGCCCATGGGGGAGTTGGCAATTGCCTGATAGGTATCGCTCATGGTCGTGTCCTTTGCCGAGCATTCGTAGGGGGCGTATTGAAGCACCCGTGTGTGAAGGGTGTATTGACCGGCACGGGAAGGCCGGGAGGCGCCGAAGCCAATGAGGCCCGCCCGTTGGGCGATAGACTGCGCTCATCTGTTAACCTGGGCACTCGGGCCGGCCACTCCGGCCTCCCCGACGCCACTGTGGAGGAATTACTATGCTGGCAGGCGACAACGTACGCAAGGTGGCCATTGTGGGCGGCAACCGCATTCCCTTTGCCCGCTCCAATACCGCTTATTTCGAGGTCGACAACCAGGAAATGCTGACCGCCGCGCTCAACGGCCTGGTGGATCGTTTCAAACTCCACGGCGAGCGCATGGGTGAAGTGGCCGCCGGCGCCGTGATGAAGCACGCCAAGGACTTCAACCTGGTGCGCGAGTGCGTGCTGGGCTCCAAGCTGGCGCCGGAAACCCCCGCCTACGACCTGCAGCAAGCCTGCGGCACCGGCCTGGAAGCGGCCATCCTGGTGGCCAACAAGATCGCCCTCGGCCAGGTGGACTGCGCCGTGGCCGGTGGTGTGGACACCACCTCCGACGCGCCCTTGGGCGTCAACGAGCAGGCCCGCAAGATCTTCATGGAGATCAACCGCGCCAAGAGCAACGGTGACAAGCTCAAGCAGGCGGTCAAGCTGCTCAACCCCAAGCTGATGATCCCGGACATCCCCAAGAACGGCGAGCCGCGCACCGGCCTGTCCATGGGCGAGCACCAGGCGATCACCGCCGCCGAGTGGGGTATTTCCCGTGAAGCCCAGGACGAGCTGGCCTGGCGCTCACACCAGAACCTGGCGAAATCCTATGAAGAGGGCTGGCAGGGCGACCTGATGACCCCGTTCCACGGTCTCGAGCGCGACAACAACATGCGCGGCGACTCCACCATCGAGAAACTGAGCACCCTGAAGCCGGTGTTCGGCGGTTCCGAAGGCACCATGACCGCCGCCAACTCCACCCCGCTCACCGACGGCGCCTCCACCGTGCTGCTGGCGTCCGAGGACTGGGCCCAGGAACGCGGGCTGCCGGTGCAGGCCTACCTGACCCACTGCGAAGTGGCGGCGGTGGACTTCATCGGCAAGAAAGAAGGCCTGCTGATGGCGCCGGCCTACGCCGTGCCGCGCATGCTCGACCGCGCCGGCCTGACCCTGCAGGACTTCGATTTCTACGAAATCCACGAAGCCTTCGCCTCCCAGGTGCTCACCACCCTGAAAGCCTGGAACGACGAAACCTTCTGCAAGGAACGTCTGGGCCGCGACAAGCCGCTGGGCGAAATCGACATGACCAAGCTCAACGTCAAGGGCTCGTCCCTGGCGGCCGGCCACCCGTTCGCCGCCACCGGCGCGCGCATCCTGGCCAACGCCGCCAAGCTGCTCAACGAGAAGGGCTCAGGCCGCTGCCTGATCTCCATCTGCGCCGCCGGCGGCCAGGGCGTCGTCGCCATCGTCGAGAAGTAACCACTGCCGATGCAGGACCGGGCCTGTGCGAGCGGGCCCTGTGGGAGCGGGCCCAGCCCGCGAAAGGCAAGCAGCGCTTGCCGGCAGGATGCCAGAGAGGTCTCTAACGGTAGCTCCGACAGCCTCTCTGGAATCCCGCCGGGCGACGTAGTCGCCCTTTCGCTTGCAGGCAAGCTCCTACAAATTCAAGCTTTCCGCATCAAGCCTTCCTGACACACCGAAGCCACCAGTTCCCCGGCCCGATTGAACACCTGCCCGCGATTGAAGCCCCGCGCGCCGGTGGCGATCGGGCTCTCCATGTCGTAGAACAGCCAGTCGTCCAGCCGCACCGGCCGATGGAACCACAGCGTGTGGTCCAGGCTCGCCACCTGCATGTCCCGGTCCAGGAAGGTGATGCCGTGGGGCAGCAGGGCGGTGCCCATCAGGCTGTGGTCGGACACATAGGCGAGCAGCGCCTGGTGGATCAGCGGGTCGTCGCCGGCCTCGCCGGCGGCGCGCAGCCACACCTGGCGGATCGGCTCCGCTTTCTCCGGGCGCAGCGGGTGGCGCCGGGTCACCGGGTGGATTTCCACCGGCTTGCGGCGCAGCAGGGCGGCGCGGAAATTCTCGGAAATGTCCTCGTCCTTCAGGAAGTCGGCGGTGACGGTCTGCTCGTCGGGCAGGCCTTCCGGGTCCGGCGCGCTGTGAGCGGCGGTCTGGTGGGCCGGGCCGTCCTCGGCATTGTGAAAGGAGGCGGCGAAATCGAAGATCGGGCGGCCGCGCTGCTCCGCCACCACCCGGCGGGTGCTGAAGGTGCCGCCGTCACGGATGCGCTCCACCCGGTACAGCACCGGTTCCCGGGCATCGCCGGGACGCAGGAAGTACGCCTGCAGGGAGTGCGCGGTGCGCGCGGGCACGGTGCGTGCCGCCGCCACCAGCGCCTGGGCGATCACCTGGCCGCCGAAAATTCGGGGTCCGACAATGTTGCGGCTCTCGCCCTGGAACAGGTCGTCATCCAGCGAGGTGAGGTCGAGCAGGGCGAGGAGGTCGGAAAGATCGGTGTCCATGGAGCGTCCTTTTGTTTCAACCGCGCGGGTTTACCCACGTGTTTTTCGAATAATGGAAGTCAATTTTAAAAAGCATAAGTTGGCCCTAGACGCGCCGTTTTGCAAGCACGCCTGCGGCCCCGGGTCTCCGTCCGGGTCCTTGCGCGCGCTTTAAGGTTGCGTTAAGGCGGGCTTCAGGGAGAATTAAGCTGGCCGGCGTAGAGTCACTCCCGTACCCAACGCAATGAGGACAAAGGAGAGACTCATGAACGCCATCAAAAAGACTTTGCTCGCTACCCTGATCGGCTTCGCCGGTACCACCACCCTGGTGCACGCGGACGACGTGGGCCCGGATCGGGCGATGAAGCTGGTGCAGGACGGTAAGATCCTGTCGTTCGAAAAGCTCAACGAAGCGGCTCTGGCCAAGCATCCCGAGGCCACCGTGGAAGACACCGAGCTGGAAGACGAATACGGCCGCCTGATCTATCAGGTCGATCTGCGCGACGCCCAAGGCCAGGAATGGGACCTGGAGCTGGACGCCACCAGTGGTGAAATCCTGCGCGAGGAGCGTGACGACTAATGCGTGTGTTACTCGGAGGGGCGGCCATGGTCGCCCTTTCCTTGGCTTGGGCGACCTCCGCCCTGGCGCTGGATGTGGATCAGGACGAGGCCCTGCGGCTGCGGCAAAGCGGGGAGGTGTTGTCGTTCCAGGCGATCCTCCGCCAGGCGGATGAGCGCTACCCCGGCGCCCGTCTGCTGGAAGCGGAGCTGGACGACGACGATGGTGAATTTATCTATGAAATCGAGCTGCTGACCGGCGACGGCGTGGTCCGCGAGCTGGAAATCGACGCCCGCACCGGGCGTGTTCTCGAAGACGAAGTGGACGACTGATGCGCCTGCTGCTGGTGGAAGACACCGTCGCCCTGGCCGACCAGCTGCTGCCGCTGCTGCGCGATCATGGCTACGCGGTGGACTGGCTGGCGGACGGCCGCGACGCCCTGGTGCGTGCCCACGACGACGATTTCGACCTGGTGATTCTGGACCTGGGGCTGCCCGGCCTGGACGGCCTGGAAGTGCTGCGGCGCTGGCGGGATCAGGGCCTGAGCATGCCGGTGCTGATTCTCACCGCCCGCGACAGCTGGGCGGAGCGCGTCGACGGCCTGCGCGCCGGCGCCGACGACTACCTCACCAAACCCTTCCACCCGGAGGAGCTGCTGCTGCGGGTGCAGGCGGTGCTGCGGCGCAGCCACGGCAGCGCCAACCAGAGCCGCCTGCGCGCCTGCGGGGTGGAGCTGGACGAAGAGCGCCAGAGCGCCTGGCTGGACCAGCAGGAGGTTGAACTGACCGGCGCGGAATTCCGCATGCTGCGTTACTTCATGCTCAACCCGGGCCGGCTGTTGTCGAAGATCGCGCTCAGCGAGCACCTCTACGACGGCGAGAGCGAGCGCGATTCCAACGTGGTGGAAGTGCACATCAACCGCCTGCGCCGCAAGCTCGGCGGCCAGGTGATCCAGACCCGGCGCGGCCAGGGCTATCTGTTCACGGGGCGCGGCTGAATGCGCTCCATCGGCGCGCGCCTGGGGGTCAGCCTGTTCGTCAGCCTGCTGCTGGCCGGCGTGCTGGTGGGGCAGGGGGCGCTCTGGTGGCTGGAGCGCGAACAGCGCCGGATCAGCGCCGGCCAGCTGCGCGACGAGGCCGCCAGCGTGCTGGCCGCCATGGTGCCCGGCCCGGACGGGCTGGTGCTGGAACAGGAAATGCTCGACCCGGCCTACCGGCGGCCGCTGTCCGGCCGCTATTTCGTGGTGCTGATCGACGGCCAGCGCTGGCGCTCCCGCTCGCTGTGGGACGCGCGCCTGCCGTTGCCGGACAACCCGGGCATGGACACCGAGCTGCTGCCCGGCCCCAACGACCAGAGCCTGCTGCGCTACCGCACCCGTTTCCGGCGCGACGGCCAAGACCTCACCGTGGTGGTGGCCCAGGACTACGCCCCGCAACAGGCCAGTTTCCGCGATACCCGAACCGCCGCCCTGCTGGCCTGGGTGCTGGTGCTGGCGGCGCTGGCCCTGGTCCAGCAATGGCTGATCCGCCACGGCCTCAAGCCGCTCAACGCGGCGCGCCGGCAGATCGAACAGCTGCGCGGCGGCCAGCGCGCCGAGCTGGACCAGGACGTGGCCCGGGAACTGCGCCCGCTGGTCACCGAGATCAACCGCCTGCAGCGGCACATGGAGCAGCAGCTGGACCGCTCCCGTCACGCCCTGGGCGACCTGGGGCACGCCCTCAAGACGCCGCTGGCGGTGCTGCGCAACCGCTGCGACACGGAACTGCGCCAGCGCGCCCCGGAACTGCACGTCCTGCTGCTGGCGCAACTGGACCAGATCGAAGCCAATGTGCGCCGCGCCCTGGGCCGCGCCCGCGTCGCCGCCGGCGCCACCGCCGCCACCCGCTTCGAACCGGGCCAGGATCTGGAAGCCCTGGCCGACACCCTGCGCCGCGCCCACCGCAAGCCGCTCAACCTGGTGGTGCACGGCACCGGGCTGCCGCCGCTGGCGGTGGAGCGCGGCGACATGCTGGAACTGCTCGGCAATCTGCTCGACAACGCCTGCAAATGGGCCGCCGGCGAGGTACGGTTGACACTGGCGCGGGACGGCGGCCTGTTGACGGTCACCGTGGACGACGACGGGCCCGGCATCCCGCCATCACGCCGCGAGCAGGTGCTGCAGCGCGGCCGCCGCCTGGATGAGCGGGTCGCCGGCGACGGCCTGGGTCTGGCCATCGTCAGTGACACGGTGGCCGCCTACGGCGGACAGCTGACCCTCACCGACAGCCCGCTGGGCGGTCTGCGGGTGCGGCTTGCGCTGCCGCTGCCGGACTGAATCGCGGAACTTTCCCGTCATGCGGGTCTCCACCCCTGAACGGCTGTATCAACAGGAGAAGGGAATCATGCGCGTATTCACATCCTTGCTGGCGCTGTGCGCGCTGGCGCTCGGCAACCCGGCCATGGCGGCGGAAAAACCCGCCTTCGACGCCCGCCTCAGCGACTACGACTACCCCCATCCGGTGCATACCCTGAAGCTGGACAGCCAGCGGCAGACGCTGGAAATGGCCTATATGGACGTGCGCCCGGAGCAGCCCAACGGCGACACCGTGCTGTTGCTGCACGGCAAGAATTTCTCCGGCGCCTATTGGCAAACCACCATCGAGCGGCTGACCGAGGAAGGCTACCGCGTGGTGGTGCCGGACCAGATCGGCTTCGGCAAATCCAGCAAGCCGGAACACTTCCAGTATTCCTTCCAGACCCTGGCCGATCACACCCGCACCTTGCTGGACACACTGAAGGTGGACAGCGCCACCGTGGTGGGCCACTCCATGGGCGGCATGCTCGCCACCCGCTTCACGCTGATGTTCCCCGAGCGCAGCGACGCCCTGGTGCTGGTCAATCCCATCGGCCTGGAAGACTGGCGCCAGGACGTGCCCTGGCAGTCCGTGGACGCCTGGTACCAGGGTGAGCTGAAAAAGAAACCCGAAGACATCAAGGCCTACATGACCAAGGCGTACTTCGATGGTCAGTGGAAGGAAGAGTACGCGCCGTTGCTGACCATCCAGCAGGGCTGGCTGCGCGGCCCGGACTACCCGCGCATCGCCTGGAACTCGGCCTTGCACTACGACATGATCTTCAACCAGCCGGTGGTCTACGAGTTCCCCGACGTCAAAGCGCCGACGCTGCTGATCATCGGCAACCGCGACCGCACCGCCCTGGGCCGCAATCGCGCGCCGGAAGAAAAGCAGAAAGAACTGGGGCGCTATGATCGTCTCGGCGACAAGGCCGCCGAAGCCATTCCCGACGCCAAGCTGGTGGAACTGGAAGGCATCGGCCACGTCCCCCAGTACGAGGCCTACGACGACTATATCGAAGCCCTCACCGACTTCCTGGCGGCGCAACGCTAAAGGCTTGCGAGGCCGGCTTTGTGCGAGCTTGCCTTGTGCGAGCGGGCCATGCCCGCGAAAGGGAGCGAAGCTCCCGGCAGGATGCCAGAGACACCTCTAACGACAGCACCAACACACTCTCTGGAATCCTGCCGGCCGGCAAAGCCGGCCTTTCGCTTGCAGGCAAGCTCCCACAAGCCGAGCTACTGAGCAGGCCGCACAGCGGCCAGCATCAGCGCCACCGCCTGGTCGCTGACTGCCTCCATGTCCTGCCGGTCCACATAAATGCCGTCCAGCAACAGCCGGCACAGGCCGTGCAGCGTGGCCCAGCTGGCCTGGGCCACGCGCAGGGCGTCGGTGCCGCCGGGCAGGTGGGCGCCGATGCCGTCCGCCTGCAGCTTATCCACGTAACGCCGGAAGCAGCCGTGCGCCACCCGCGTCAGCGACTCGGTGGGGCGCCCGGTCTTCCACAGGGTGCGCCCGAACATCAGCTCGTACTGCTCCGGGTCGTCGCAGGCGAAGCGCAGATAGCCGCGCACGAAACGGCGCAGCCCGGGCTCCGGGTCGTCCGCCCGGAAGTCGGCCTCTTCCATCAACCGGTCCAGCCGGCGGAAGCCGTCCTCGGCGAGGGCGCAGAGCAGCGCGTTCTTATCGGTGAAGTGGTGGTAGGGCGCGGTGCGCGACACCCCGGCGCGTTCCGCCAGGCGCCGCAGCGACAGCCCTTCCACGCCCTGTTCGCGCAGCAGTACGGCGGCCTCGCGAAGCAGGGCGGCGTGCAGGTCTCCGTGATGGTAGCGGCCCGGTTGCGTCATGGTGGTTGCCTGTCTTTCGAAGTCACGGATGTTATCTTGACAGCGTCAACATAGCACCCTATCTTGACGGCGTCCAGATTGCAGCCAGGCGGCCGCCGCGCACGACGTTGCGCGGCCCGCCCAGCCCACACAGGAGAACACCATGGCGGCCAACGGTTATTCCCACCTGCTTTCCCCCCTGGATCTGGGGCATACCCAGCTCAAGAACCGGGTGATCATGGGGTCCATGCACACCGGCCTGGAAGACCGTTTCTGGCACTATCCGAAGCTGGCCGCCTATTTCGCCGAGCGGGCGCGGGGCGGGGTGGCCCTGTCCGTGACCGGCGGCATCAACCCCAACCGCCACGGCTGGTTCTACCCGCTGTCCGGCACCTTCAACAGCAAGCTGGATATCCGCAACCACCGCAAGATCACCGAGGCGGTGCACCGCGAAGGCGGCAAGATCGCGCTGCAGGTGCTGCACGCCGGCCGCTACAGCTACCACCCGTTCTCCCGCTCCGCCTCGGCGATCAAAAGCCCGATCAACCCGTTCAAGCCCAAGGCGATGAGCACCCGCGAAGTGCGCTCCACGGTGCAGGACTTCGCGCGCACCGCCGAGCTGGCCAAGGAAGCCGGCTACGACGGCGTGGAAATCATGGGCTCCGAGGGCTATCTGATTAATCAGTTCACCGCGCCGCGCACCAACAAGCGCAGCGACGAGTACGGCGGCAGCGCCGAAAACCGCCGCCGCTTCCCGGTGGAGATCGTCGAGGAAACCCGCCGCCGCTGCGGCGAGGACTTCATCATCATGTACCGCCTCTCGGTGATTGATCTGGTGCCCGACGGCAGCACCCGTGAGGAGGTGCTGGACCTGGCCCGCGCCATCGAAAAAGCCGGCGCCAGCCTGATTAACAGCGGCATCGGCTGGCACGAAGCGCGGGTGCCCACCATCGTCACCTCGGTGCCCCGGGCGGCGTTCGCGGAAGTCACCCGCCAGGTGAAAAACGTGGTGTCGATCCCGGTGGTGGCCTCCAACCGGATCAACGATCCGGACACCGCCGAGCGCATCATCGCCAGCGGCCAAGCGGACGCGGTGTCCATGGCGCGGCCGCTGCTGGCGGACTCGGAGTTCGTCAACAAGGCCGCCGAAGGCCGCGCCGACGAGATCAACACCTGCATCGCCTGCAACCAGGCCTGCCTGGATCACACCTTCGAGCTCAAGCGCGCCTCCTGCCTGGTGAACCCGCGCGCCTGCCACGAAACCGAGCTGGTCTATCTGCGCACCGCCACGCCCAAGAAAGTGGCGGTGGTGGGTGCCGGCCCCGCCGGGCTGGCCTGCGCCACGGTGGCGGCGGAGCGCGGCCACGACGTGACCCTGTTCGACCAGGCCGGCGAGATCGGCGGTCAGTTCAACATGGCCAAGGTGATCCCCGGCAAGGAAGAGTTCCACGAGACCCTGCGCTACTTTCAAAAGCGCATCGAGCGCACCGGCGTCAAGGTGGTGCTCAACCGGCGCGTGGAAAGCGACGAGTTGGAGCGCGAAGGCTTCCAGGAAATCGTCATCGCCACCGGGGTGTCCCCGCGCCGGCCGGGCATCGACGGCATCGACCACGCCAAGGTGGTGTCCTACGTGGACGTGCTGCGCGGCAAGGTGCAGGTGGGCGAACGCGTGGCGATCATCGGCGCCGGCGGCATTGGCTTCGACGTGGCGGAATTCCTGGCCGAAGCGCCCCGCGACGGCGCCCAGCCGCTGCCCGAATGGCTGGCGGAGTGGGGCGTGGATTTCAACGCGGACACCCGTGGCGGCCTGGTGGACAAGCACCCGGAAACCCCGGCGCGGAAAATCTACCTGCTGCAGCGCAAGGAGAGCACGCCGGGCAAGGGGCTGGGCAAAACCAGCGGCTGGGTGCACCGCGCCACGCTCAAGCACCGCAATGTGGAGATGCTGCCCGGTTGCAGCTACGACCGTATCGACGATCATGGCCTGCACATCACGCAGAACGACAAGCAGGGTTTGCTGGAAGTGGACCAGGTGGTGATCTGCGCCGGGCAGGAGTCCCTGCGCGAGCTGTACCAGGAAGGCGCCGCCAACCACCATCTGATCGGCGGCGCCGACCTGGCCGCCGAGCTGGACGCCAAGCGCGCCATCAAGCAAGGGTCGGAGCTTGCCGCGCGGCTTTAGCCGCGCGCTCGTAGGAGCGGGCCTTGCCCGCGAAAGGCCGGCAAAGCCGGCCGGCAGGATTCCAGAGAGGGTGTTGGTGCTGTCGTTAGAAATCTCTCTGGCATCCTGCCGGTAGCTTCGCTCCCTTTCGCGGGCGAGGCCCGCTCCTACAAGGTGGTTTTTATTTTAGCTCTTTGGAAGTCAATCCGAGGACGCGGCGGGCGATGATCAGCTTCTGGATCTGCTGGGTGCCTTCGAAGATGTCGAGGATCTTGGAATCCCGCGCCCATTTCTCCAGCAGCTCGTCCTCGGTGTAGCCGATGGAGCCGGCCAGTTCCACGCATTTGAGGGTGACGTAGTTGCCCACGCGGCCGGCCTTGGCCTTGGAGATTGAGGCCTCCACCGAGTTGGACTGCTTGTTGTCGGCCATCCAGGCCGCTTTCATGGCCAGCCAGTAGGCCGCTTCCCATTCCGCTTCCATGCGGTACAGCTCCGCCTCGGCGGCGCTGGCGTTGTCCACCGGCTTGCCGTAGTCGTACTCGATCGCTTCGCTGAGCAGTTCCCGGGTCCGTTCCAGCGACGCCTTGGCCACGCCCAGGGCGAAGCAGGCCACCAGCGGCCGGGTGTTGTCGAAGGTTTCCATCACGCCGCCGAAGCCCTTGGTGTCCACCTCGGGGTTGCCGAGCAGGTTCTCCTTGGGCACCCGGCAATCGTTGAAGGTGATCGCGGCGGTGTCGGAGGCGCGAATGCCGAGCTTCTTCTCCAGACGCGCCAGCTCCATGCCCGGCGTGCCCCATTCCACCACGAACGACTTGATCGCCGCGCGGCCCAGCTTGGGGTCCAGGCTGGCCCACACCACCACGCAGTCGGCGCGCTCGCCGGAGGTGACGTAGATCTTCTCGCCGTTGAGCACATAGTGGTCGCCGTCTTCCTTGGCGGTGGTGCGGATCGCCGCCGAGTCGGAGCCGGCGCCGGGTTCGGTGATCGCCATGGCCGCCCATTTGCCCTTGAAGCGCTCCAGCTGCTCGTCGGTGGCGACCGCGGCGATGGCCGCGTTACCCAGGCCCTGGCGCGGCATGGCGAGCAGAAAGCCGGTGTCGCCGTAGCAGAATTCCAGGGCGCCCAGGCAGGTCATCATGTTGGCGCCGTTCTTCACGCCGCCGTCTTCCTGCACCTTGCCCTTGCCGGTCTGGCTGGCGCCGGCGGAGTTGGCCGGGTCGCCTTCGTTGAAGCCGTCCAGCACCGAGGCGACCATGTCCAGCTCCTTGGGGCGCTGGTGTTCGGCACGGTCGTATTTGCGGGAGATGGGCCGGAAGGTGTTCAGGGCCACCTGCCGGGCATTGTTGATCACCGGTTTGAATTTCTTCGGAATCTCGATGTTCATGCTGTCTCTTCCGTTATGGGTGCGGGCGGCGTTACAGGTGCAGGCCGCCGAAGACCACGCCGATCGCGCGCAGATCGCGATACCAGCGTTCCACCGGGTATTCGTGGGTAAAGCCGTGGCCGCCCAGCAACTGGACGCCGTCGGTGCCGATCTGCATCGCCTTGTCCTTGACCAGGGTGCGGGCCAGGTGCGTTTCGCGCTGGAAGGGTTTGCCCTGCTCGGCGCGGCACACGGCGCGGTAGGTGAGCATGCGCATGGCGTCCAGCTCGATGGCGATGTCGGCGACCATGAACGCCACCGCCTGGCGGTGGCTGATCGGCTCGCCGAACGCTTTGCGTTCGTTGCAGTAGGGCACCACGTAGTCGAGTACCGCCTGGGCGGTGCCGATGGCCAGCGCGCACCAGGCCAGGGTGCCCAGATCGATGAACTCACGGTAGTTGAAATCGTCGTCGCCGAGGCGGTTGGCGTCGGGCACGCGCACCTTGTCCAGCAGCAGCGGTCGCTGACCGCTGGCGCGGATGCCCATGGACGGATCGTCGCCGGCGCTGAGGCCGTCACTGCCGCCTTCGACGATGAACACCGCTGGGCCGTCGCCGGTTTCGGCGACGACCAGGAACAGTTCCGCTTCGGCGGCCAGCGGCACCAGGGATTTCTCGCCGCTGAGCAGCCAGTCGTCGCCGTCGCGGGTGGCGGTGGTGCGCAGCGTCATGGGATCGAACAGCGGACGGGGCTCGCACACCGCGATGGTGGCCAGGGGCGCGTCCTCACCGGCGAAGGTGGACAGGTACTTATCCTGCTGCACGGCGGAGCCCCAGCGGGTCAGGGCGTTGGCCACGCCCATCGGCGCCAGCACCGCCACCGCCTGGCCCATGTCGCCGCGCGCCAGCTCCTCGGCCACCAGCATGCTGGTCACCGTGGAGCGTTCGGCGGCGGCGCCGCCCAGGGCTTCGGGTACGGCGAAGAAATTCAGGCCCAGTTCCCGGGCCTGGCTTTGCACGTCGTCGCTGGTGCGTTGCTCGGCGTCCGACTGTTCCGCGTTTTCGCGCAGCACCTCGGCGGCGAAGGCCCGCACGCTGTCGCGGATCATCTGCTGCTCGTCGGTGATGCCCAGGTCGAACAGGCCGGTGGTGTGCCCCGGCGCGTCGAGACGCTGCGGCTTGTCGGACGGATTGTTGGATTTAAACGCGCGGGCGCTGGTGGTGATCACCTGGAAGCCGCCCTTGGTGAGGCGGTAGGCAAGCCGCTCCGCGGTGTGGCGCATACCCAGGCGGTCGAGCATCGATGAGCCGGCCAGCCGGTTCAGCGCGCTCAGGGCAAAGCCGATTGCGTCTTTCGCCATGATCCCTTCCCGTTATTCAGTGGTAACGAATGAAGGTTGATTATCAGGCAGATCGGCTGAGTCTCATTGACTCCCTTGCCTTTCGCGCACGGCGACGCGGCCACCGGCTGTTTCTACGGCCAACTTTCAACGCCAACAAAAAAGGGCCGGCGGATGCCGGCCCTTTTTGGGTTGAAGAGAACGCTGGACGACTTAGTCGTTGTCGTACTGCGCTTCTTCGGTGGTCGCTTTCATGATCGCTTCCACGCGGCGGTTCTGAGCGCGGCCGTCGCGAGTGCTGTTATCAGCAATCGGCTTGGCTTCGCCGTAACCTTCGGTGGTGATCCGGCTCTCGTCGATGCCGAACTCTTCAACCATGACACGCTTCACCGCATCCGCACGCTTCTCGGAAAGCTGCTTGTTGTAAGCAGCGGAACCGGTGCTGTCGGTGTGGCCTTCAAGCACCAGGTCAGCGGACGGGTACTGGTACATCTGATCGCTCAGGCTTTCCAGTTCCGGGTAGGAGGTTTCACGAACTTCCGCTTTGTCGAGACCAAACTCAACATACAGGGTTTCGCGCACGTCCTTGGTCAGGTATTCCTGACAACCTTTGTCGTCAACCTTGGCGCGTGCCGGCGTATCCGGGCACTCGTCCTTGCTGTTCACGACGCCGTCGCCGTCGTCATCCAGCTCACAGCCCTGAGCGTCAACACTGGCGCCCGCGGGAGTGCCCGGACAGCGGTCGTTGGAATCCGGCACACCGTCGTTGTCGCTGTCGGTGGCGGTTTCGGTAACCGGCTCGGGTTCCGGCTCGTCGTCATACTGCGCGCCGACCAGAACGTTCAGGGCGGCGTAGACCTGGCCGTCCCAGCGCTCGGAGCGGAAGCTGTAGGTCGGCCGTGCGCCGACGTCGATCAGGAAGTTGTCGGCGAGAGCGGTTTGTACACCGAACTCGATGCCGCCGGTGGTTTCCTTGAAATCATCGTCGCTTTCGGTGTTGAACTCGGTGCGGGTTTCACCGGCGCCGAGACCGACATAGCTTTCGATCGGGCCGTCGCCGTTAAAGTGACGACGCAGGCTGGCGAAATTGTTCCGCAGGTACACTTCACCGTCGCTGGTGGACATGTTGTTGCGATCGTACCAGGCCTGTACGGACCAGTTTTCGCTGAAGCGATAACCGATCTGGGCGCCGGGCATGGTGACGGTGTCGTTTTCGAAAGCGTTGTCGGCAAGGTAGCCGTCGCCTTCGTAGTGATCACCGATATCCAGCCAGCTTTGGCCGATGTGACCACCCAGGTAGAAATACCGATCCGGAATGGTGTCCTCGGCAACGGCCGTAGTGGCAACGGCTAACGATGCGCAAGCAATACTGGATGCGAGAAAGCGTTTGGCGTCCATAGCTCCTTCCTTGTTTTTTAGTAGGCAGAAATTCAGCATCTGCAGTTTTGCTCCCTGAGACTTAACTGTAAATGCCAGTAAGGAGTTTAATAAACAAATTTACAAAGGAGCGGCAAGAAAGGTGTGAAAAAGAATAATTTTTGTAAAAACTAGGTTTTTATTGTGAGTGGGGTGTGATGATTAAGTGTTAAGCGTGGCGGTCGGAGTGACGATGCTCGTTACGGCTTTGATACAAAGCGTAATCGGCCTCATTGAGAAGCGCGTTCAGCCGGCGCCCGCTGTTCTCGGTGCTGGCCGCGCCGATGCGGATTTCAAAACCCGCCAGGCCTTCGTCGGTCTGCACCTGAATGCTGGCGGTGAGCGAACGCAACCCTTCCGCCATGTGCAAGGCGTCGTTGAAATCGGTATGCGGTAATACCAGTAAAAACTGCGCGCCGTCGATACGGCCGAACAAATCGCTCTCACGGATTTTATCGCGAATGCGTTCAGAAAAAATCCGTAATAACCGGTCGCCGGTGTGACGTCCGTACCGATCGGCGATATCCACGAAGTCGACGATGTCCACCAATAAAATCGATACCGGATGATCGTGGCGCTGGCTGAGCGACAATTCCCGCTCAAGCATGCTCATAAGATGGGGGCGGTTGAACAAACCGGTGAGATGGTCTTCGCGGGCCTGCTGACGCAGCTTCCGGTTGTCGCGGGTCACCGCCGCCAGTTTCGCCAGCAGCGGATAGCACAAAGGCGGAACCAGCAGCAGGGGAATCAGCAGCGCCAGCGACAGCGCCGCCAGCCAATCCCGCTGGCCGGTGAGCAGCACGCCGACGGTGGTGATCAACAGGGAAGCCACCAGGCTGATCACGGTGAACACGGCGGTCAGGCGCAAGGCGAAAAAGCGGTCGGAATTGAGAACCGGTGTGTAGTGGCTGAAGCGACCTTCCGGTGCACTGGCCATTAACGCCCCCCACGGCTGCGGTTAAAGGGGGAAGTATCCGGTCTGGCGGGCGAGGGTGCAAGGCCTCGCGGGGTCACTGCTCCACGGAGAGCAGCTCTTCCTTGAGATTGTCGGAGTACGGATCGTCTCCGAACCAGATCGAGAAGTAGGCCTGGGCGAAATCCTCGCCCTGTTCCTCAGCCAGCTTCTCGCCGTTGAGGCGCAGCACCATGGACTGGTCTTCATCGTAGTCCAGCGTGTAGCGGTCGCCGTCGCGGGTGGTCCGGTAGTGGCTGTTAAAGGCGTCGATGCGCTCTTTCAACGCTTCGAAGGTGTCTTCGCCGACGTTGCGCTCAATCATCTTGCGCGCCGCCTTGGCGAAGGCGTCGCCGGGCACCTCCCGATTGTAGCCGAAGGCCAGACGCATGGGCGGCGCCAGCGGATCGGCGGCGCCGCAGTCGGCGCGGAACAGCGACGCCTGGCCGACGTTGAACACTTTAAGCGCCTTGACGTCGGCGCTGGAGCAGCGCGACATGTCTTCGAAGTCAGCGGCATGGGCGCCGCTTCCCAGCGCCATGGAAACCAACAAAGCAAGCGGCAGTGTCAGGGATGCTCGCGCAGCCATCGGCTGAATCCTCCTAGAATGGGAAGTTGCTGGTCCAGGCCCTGGCTGCTGTCCCAGAAGTCCTGGTGAAAAATCACTTTGCCCTGGTCATCGAAACGAAGATGGGAGACCCCGATGGTGCGAACGTCCCGTTCGCTGCCGAGGATGCTGAAACGGGTCTCCATGAACCACAGCAGAAAGAAGTCTTCACCGTCTTGCCAGCGGTTCTGGATATCCAGGCTCATGTAATCAAGCCGCTCGGCGGTTTTCAGTAAGTGGGCCTTGAGCTGGTCGCGTCGGTAGACGGTGGACAAGGTATCGTTGAAGTAGATGTCCTCGGCGTAGACGTCCTCGATGTGGTTCTCGATATGGTCCGCGTCGATCGGCGAGTACAGCGCCACGAAGCGATCCACGGCCTGATCCGACACCCGGGTGCTGCCGGGCCGTTCGCGCACTGCCTGTTCATAGAGGTGGGCATAACCGGAGGGACCGTCCGCGCGGCTGGCGCAGCCGGTGACGGCGAACAGTAACAGGGCGATGAGCGGTAGCGGATTCGATTTCATGACGCCAATGTCCGCCAGCACCGGTGAATCGACCGTGAAGCCGGTTCACGGACCATTGACGGTGGGCGGCCCAAGCTCGCCGCATGAATAAATCATTCGCCGCCCTGGCGATCAACTTCGTGGGTTTTCAACTGCTCTGGTTCGTCGCCGTTTACGGTGGCGCCCATGGGTGGGGATGGGCTGCCTGGCTGGTACTGGTGGCGATGCAGGCGGGCGTGTGGGCGCTCAACCGCGCCTGGCGCGCGGACCTCGCGCTGCTCGCCGCCGGCGCCGTGGCCTGTGTGCTGTTCGAGCCGTTATGGCTGGCGCCGTCGCTGCTTGAATACGCCGACTGGTCGCGACAGTGGGTGGCCCCGGACTGGATCTGGGCACTATGGCTGGGTTTCGCGGTGAGCTTCAACTATTGCCTGGCCTGGCTGCGCCCCAAGTTGTTGCTGGCGGCGCTGTTCGGTGCCTTCGGCGGTGTATTCTCGGTAACCGTGGGAATCAACTTCGGCGCCGCCACCACCCCGCAGGGCTGGTGGCTGCTGGCCCTGAGCTACGGCGCCGTGTGGTCGATGGTGGTGCCGGCACTGGCCTATCTGGCGCGCCGTCTCGATGAGGAACGAGGTCGTTATGCCTGAAATTCTGATTTTCAGTCTGGTTCTGCTGGTGATGGTGTTCACCCTGGCCTGGGCGGTCCAGTGGACCAACGGTAATGCCGGCTACGTGGATGTGGCCTGGAGCTTCAGTACCGGGCTCACCGGCCTGGCCTACTTGCTGGCCGGCGGCGGCGACCCCTTGCCGCGCCTGGCGGCCGGCGCCCTATTGCTGCTCTGGTCGGTGCGGCTGGGCAGCCATATTTTCCGTCGCGTCACCGGCGAGGGCAGCGAGGACGGCCGCTACGCCGCCATGCGCCAACGGTTGGGCAAAGCCACTCAGCCGGTGTTCCTGGTGGTGTTCTGGCTGCAGGCCGGCCTGGCCTGGGCGTTCTCCCTGCCGTTCTGGGTGATCGGCGGCCAGCCGGACTTCCGGCCGCCGCTGGTGGTGCTGGGCGTGATCATCGGTGTGGTGTCGATCGTCGGCGAGGCGATGGCGGACCGGCAGCTGGCCCGCTTCAAGGCGCGGCCGGACAGCAAGGGCAAGACCTGCCGGGAAGGTCTGTGGCGCTATTCCCGGCACCCCAACTATTTCTTCGAATGGCTGCACTGGTTCAGCTACCCGTTGATCGCCGTGGGTGCCGCCCTGGCCGGCTGGCTGTGGCTGTTGCCGGTGGCCATGTTCCTGTTCCTGTGGTTCGTCACCGGTATCCCGCATACCGAGAAACAGGCCCTTAAATCCCGTGGTGACGATTACCGCGAGTATCAGCGCACCACCAGCCCCTTTATTCCCTGGAGACCCGCTTCATGATCATTCGCCTGGCGGAGTCCGGCCTGGTTCCGGATTTCCTGGTACGCGGCGGCATTCGCCATCTGTTGGGTAAACGTCTTGCCCAGGAGAAGCAGCACGAGACCGACCCGGAGGCGTTGCTGCGCACGCTCTCCCAGGGCCCCATCGCGGTGGCCCAGGACGAGGCCAATGAACAGCACTACGAAGTGGATTCGCGCTTTTACGAGCAGGCGCTGGGCCCGCATCTGAAGTATTCCAGTGGCCTCTGGCAGGCCGGCTGCGAGACCCTGGCGGACGCCGAGGCGGCGATGCTGGCCCTGAGCTGCGAGCGCGCCCAGCTGGCCGACGGCCAGGATATTCTTGAGCTCGGCTGTGGCTGGGGGTCGCTGACCCTGTGGATGGGCGCCCGCTACCCGGGCAGCCGCATCACCGCGGTGAGCAACTCCGCCACCCAGAAAGAATGGATCATGGCCCGCGCCGCCGAGCGCGGGCTCGACAATGTGCGCGTGATCACCGCAGACGTCACCGTGTTCCAGCCGGAACAGACCTTCGATCGGGTGGTGTCGGTGGAGATGTTCGAGCACATGCGCAACCACCGTGAGCTGATGCGGCGCGTGCACGACTGGCTCAAGCCCGGCGGCAAGCTGTTCGTGCATATTTTCTGCCATCGCAATCTGACCTATCTGTTCGAAACCGAAGGCGAAAGCAACTGGATGGGCCGCTACTTTTTCACCGGCGGCATGATGCCGTCGTACGACTGGCTGCCGCGCTGCGCGGACCGGCTGTCGCTGGAGGATCGCTGGGCGGTGAACGGCACCCATTACGGCAAAACCCTGGAAGCCTGGCTGGCACTGGCGGACCGCAAACGGCAAACGCTGATCCCGCTACTGGAAGAGTGCTACGGCGCCGGGCAGGGTAAATTGTGGCTGCAACGCTGGCGGATGTTTTTCATGGCCTGCGCCGAACTGTTCAATTATGGTGATGGCGAAGAGTGGTTCGTGGGCCACTATCTGTTCCGCCGAGAAGAATGAGACTGGCATGACGCGTAAAGGTGTTCAGCACCGCCTTACCCGGGTTTTCCTGATCCAGATTCTGTTCATCAGTTTCGCCACCGTGTTCGGGGTCTGGGCCACGGCCCAGATCATCGAACAGGTGCTGGTCAAGGAAGCCCTGATCAAAGAGGCGGACCATTACTGGAGCCTTTACGACGAGGACGACGATTTCCCCCGCCCCAATACCCGCCATCTGCTCGGTTTGCTGGTGGACCCGGACACCCGGGACCCGGTGCCGGAGATGCTCGCCGAGCGGCCGGACGGCTACCAACGCGCGCAGATCGGCGACCAGAACCCGATCGTCTACATCGAAACGCGCGGCGACGCCCGTCTATATCTGATCTTCGATGAAAAGCGGGTGTCGGTGCTGGCGTTCCTGTTCGGCATTCTGCCGCTGACCGCCGTGTTGCTGGTGATCTACCTGACGTCCTTCCTGGGCTGGCGCAAATCCCGCGCCCTGGTCTCCCCCCTGGTGCAGCTGTCGGAAACGCTGCGCCACGCCAATGTGCACGACCCGGTGGAAGCGCGCCCGGACTTCAGCCAGGTGGAGGCGGAGCCCAACAGCGAGGCGAGCATCCTGATGGCCGCCCTGGACGCCTACGCCGACCGCCTGCTGCGGTTCGTGGAGCGCGAGCGGCAATTCACCCGCGACGCCAGCCACGAACTGCGCACGCCGCTGGCGGTGTTCCGCGCCAACCTGGAGCTGCTCGCCAAGCAGGTGGGCGACCGGCCGGTGATCAGCCGCATGTCCGACACCGTGGACGACATGGAAGCGCTGGTGGAGACCCTGCTGCTGCTGGCGCGCACCGAGCAGCAGCCGATTCAGGAAGAGGACCTGGTGGTCAACGACGTGGCGGTGAACCTGCTCGACCGCCTGCAGCCGCTGGCGGAGCGCAAGCAGATTCGCCTGCAGGTGAAACAGACCGCGCTGCTGACCCTGACCGCCTCGGAAACCGTGCTCAATATCGTGTTCACCAACCTGGTCCGCAACGCCATCAACTACAGCGGTTCCGGACAGGTCACCATCGTGGTGGCCGAGGACGCGGTGCACGTGGTGGACACCGGCGCCGGCATGGACAGCGAGGAACTGGCCCGCTTTCTACAGCCGTTCGAACGGGGCAACAGCAAGGAAGGCGGCCACGGCCTGGGCCTGGCCATCGTCCAGCGGCTCTGCGAGCGGTTTGATTGGCACCTGGACGTGGCCAGCCGGCCCGGCAAGGGCACCGAGGTGCGGGTGCGGTTCCGCTAGCGGTTAATGCACCGGCCCGCCTTCGGCGGTGAGCGGGGGCTGCATCCGGCCCTCCGAGAGCGCCAGCGGTTCCGCGTCACACCACATCAGAATCCCCTTGGCGTTGAGCGCATCGAGCAGCCTGTCGCGCACCTGGTCGGCGCAGCTGGGTGTGTTTTCCGGCAGCAGAATGGCGAACTGGTCACTGCCCAGATAGGCGGCCATATCCTGGTGGCGAATCAGCGCCGCCAGGGAATCGGCAACCAGTTGCCGTTGCTCATCGTCGAGACGGGTGCCATGCACTTTCAGGACCATGGAGCTGAGGCCGTAAGCCTGGCCGCGCCGCCGTTCGCCGTCCAGGATGCGAAGCCAGCCGGCCTCGTCCAGCAGGCCTGTTTCCGGATCGCGGCTCTCTTCTTCGAAGAACTCGGTGACCCGCTGCTGATCGAGCCCGGCCAGATTCCACACCAGGGCGGATTCCAGCAGGCGGGCTTGGCGTTTCAAGGCGGCCTGGACGTTCTCGTGGTCCAGATCGGGCCGTGGCTCGGGATCAAGCGCGCACAGAGTGCCGAACAGCGCTCCAGTATGGTCGCGCAGCGGCATCCCTACATACGCCCGTATCGAAAGTTGATCGGTGATAGGCGCATCGCGGTAGGCTTGTTGCCGGGTGACGTCCGAGCACGCCGGCGGTCCGAGCTCGTTTACTCGGCGATGGCAGATGCTGTCATGCCAGGCCAGCATGTCCCCGCGGCTCAGGTCGTACCCTTCGCCGCAGACGTTCAGTAATAACCAGTCCTCCCCACGGCGGCGGGTCAGAAACCACATCGCCATGCCGAACCGGGACTGCAGATCGAGCAGCTTGGTATCGACGAATTCCGTGAAAGAGTGTCTTTTCCCCCAAGGCATAGTTCTTATCGCATAGCACGTGAATGGCGCCGCCATTCTGTGCCTGAGATGCCAGGTCCGCAAGGGGGGCGGACTGACATCACACGGTGCGTGGCGGGCGGATGCTGAACCCCACGCCCGGCAGGGTTTCCAGAAGCGCGTGCTCGAACGGCTTGTCCACCGCCTTGCGCAGGTTGTAAAGGTGGCTGCGCAACGCGTCCGAATCGGGCACCAGGTCGCCCCAGAGCTCGTGCTCAAGCTGCTCGCGGCTGACCACCTTGGGGGATTCGCGCATCAGGATACGCAGAATGCGGAAGGCGGTGGGGGACAGCTTGAGAAGCTGCCCTTCGCGGCGCACTTCCTGACGGGCCGGATCCAGCTGCAGATCCGCCACCGTCAGCAGGTTGGGCGCCACTTCGCGGCGTTCGCGGCGCACCAGCGCCTGCACGCGGGCCACCAGCTCGGGCAGCGCGAAGGGTTTGACGATGTAGTCGTCACCGCCGCGGGCAAAGCCTTCCAGCTTGTCGTCCAGCTGGTCCCGGGCGGTCATGAAGATCACCGGGGTGTCCAGGGCCAGTTCCTTGCGCAGATACTGACAGAAACTGTAGCCGTCCTCCCCGGGCAGCATCACGTCCAGCACCAGGATGTCATAGTGATGCTCCTGGACCAGCGTGCGGGCCAGGGTGGTGTCGCTGGCGTAGTCCACCAGCGCGCCTTCCTGTTCCAGAAATTCGACCACGGTCTGCGCCAGTTGGCGGTGGTCTTCGACCAGTAAAACGGACAGATTTTTCACGGCATTCCCTCCTGTACCTGCGGACATAGTCCGCCCCGAAGCGTCAAGAAGCCGTCAATCATCATCACGTGATCGCGCGAAGTAGGCGCGCGCCGCCTGGTTGACCCGGGGCGCCAGGCGCAGGGAGGCGACCATGGTGGGCAGCGCCATCAGCGCGTACATGCTGTCGATCACCTTGATCACGACGCTCAGTGACCCCACCGCGCCAAGCACCACCAGCACCAGGTAAAACCACACATAGTGGTGCTGATGACGGGCGCCGATAAGAAAGCCCAGGCATTTGCTGCCGTAGTACCAGAACGTGAACACGGTGCTCAGGCTCAGCACCCCGACCAGCACCGCCAGGATCACGCCGCTGTAATCCAGGAACAGGATATTGAAAGCGTTCACGGTGAGGGAGACGCCGTTCGTGTCGCCGTCGCTCCATGCCCCGCTGATCAGAATCACCAGGGCCGTGCAGGTGCACACGATCAGGGTGTCGATAATCGGGCCCAGCATCGCCACCATGCCTTCGCGCACCGGTTCGCGGGTGCGGGCGGCGCCGTGGGCCATGGCCTCGGTGCCGATGCCGGCCTCGTTGGAAAACGCCGCGCGCCGGATGCCGGTGATGATCACCGCGCCCAGCACGCCGCCGGCGGCGGCCTCGCCGGTGAAGGCGTCGCGCACGATCAGGGTGAGCGCCGGCCACACCTGGTCCGCGTGCAGCACCAGCACCACCGCGGTGAGCAGCATGTAACCGGCCACCATGGCCGGCACCAGAATACCGGTGACCCGGCCGATGCGCGGCAGCTTGCCCGCCACCACCGCGAGCACCACGGCGGCCAGCAGCAGCCCGAACAGCAGGTCGAACAGGAAGTGGTCGTCGGCGCCGGTCCAGCCGGCGGGCACGGCGATCGCCTCGCGGATGATTTCGGTGAGCTGGTTGACCTGAAAAATAGGCATGGTGCCGAGCAGGCCGGCGAGCGCGAAAAAGTACGCCAGCGGCCGCCAGCGCGGGCCGAGCGCCTCGCGGATAATGTACATGGGTCCGCCCTGGAGCTGGCCCTCGCTGTCCCGGCCCCGGTACATCACCGCCAGGGTGCAGGTGTAGAACTTGGTGGCGATGCCGAGAATCGCGCTCACCCACATCCAGAAAATGGCGCCGGGGCCGCCCACCGAGATGGCCACCGCCACGCCGGCCACATTGCCCATGCCCAGGGTGCCGGACAGGGCGGTGCTGAGCGCCTGGAAATGCGACAGCGTGCCCTCGTCCTTGCTGTCCGCCGGGCGGAACAACAGCCGCACGCCGTCAGGCAGATGCCGGTACGGCAGCAGCCGGGAGTACAGCAGGAAGAACAGGCCCCCGCCGACCAGCAGGGTGACCAGTGGCGGGCCCCACAGAAACCCCACCAGGGACCCCAGGGCGGCGTCCAGTCGTTCGAAGAAGTTATCCATGGAGAATCAGACTAGCAGGGTCGCGGCGCTACGTCAGTCGCGGTGGGTTAGTCACGGAGCGCGCCGACGCGGGCGAAACGCTGGCGGTAATGGCTCGGCGACAGGCCGGTATGGCGCTTGAACAGCCGCGAAAAGCTGCTCACGTCCTGGTAGCCCACCTGCTCCGCCAGATGGCTGAGGTTGGTGGCGCCGCGCTCCAGCATCTTGCGCGACGCCTCGATCCGCACGCGCTGCAGGTACTGCAGGGGCGGCTCGGCCAGGGCGCTGGTGAAGCGGCGCTGCAACTGGCGCGGGCTCAGGTGCACGCGCTCGGCCAGCTCCGCCAGGGTGGCCGGCTGGGCGTAGTGCTCGTGCAGCCAGGCCTGGACCTTCTGCACCTGCTCATCGCGGTGGTAGGTCTTGGCCGGCAGGCCGGCGTACACGCTCTGCGGGTCGTTGCGCACGTCGATCACGAACGCCTTGGCCAGCTCCCGGGCCATGTCGGCGCCGCAGAAGCGCTCCACCAGCAGAATGGTCAGGTCGCGCCAGGCGGTGCCGCCGCCGGCGCAGAAAATATTACCGTCGCGGGTGATCAGCTCGCGCTCGTCCAGGTTTACCCGCGGGTAGCGCTCCCGGAACAGCTGGCTGTAGCCCCAATGGGTGGTGGCGCGGCGGCCGTCCAGCAGACCGGCCTCGGCGAGCAGGAACGACCCGGTGCAGTTGCTGGCCAGATCGGCGCCGCCGGCGTGCAGAAAACGCAGCCACTCCAGGGTGTCGCGTTCGGCATGCAGCACCTGGGTGATCTCGTTGCCGATGGTGGGCACCACCACCAGGTCGCACTGGTCGACCCGCTCCAGGGCGGTGTCCACGGCGATGCGCATGCCCGCGGTGCAGCGCACCGGCTCGCCGCCACGGGACACCATCTGCACCTTGAACTGGCGGTTTAGCGGCTGCCCGTGAATGCGGTTCCAGGTCACGCCGGTGAGGTTGAGCAGATCCATCACCCCGGTCAGGGCGGACGCGAAAACGCCGTCGTAGGCGAGCACGCTGACATGGTACATCGTAGGTAGGGCCCCGCTTTGTCGTAAATCACCATGAATAAGTCATGGGCGACAATACCAGTCCGGGGCGGTCGCTGCCATCATAAGCGCCATCCTGACACAGAGCCGCGCTGGTTCTTACAGAGTCGCATATCGTCATCAGGCTCGGGAGCCTGCTTCGGCAGGCACGCTATGACGGTAATTTCGAGCCCCGCTCCCCGCGGGGCTTTTTTTTGCCCGCTCTACAGGTTCAGGTAGCGGTTCAGGTCGAGAATGCCGGCCTGGGTGGGCTGATGGGCTTCCATGTAGCGCAGCGGCGCGTGGAAGTGGGTCCAGAAGTCGGTCTGCGTGCGCCGCACCCCGAACCGTTCCACCAGGGCGGTGAAATCCTTCTCGCTCTCCACCGCCTGCATGGCCCCGGCGAACGCGCTCAGATCATCGTGTGCGACCCGGAAGATGAAGTTGGGGTAGCTCAGCAGCACACCGGGGTAGACGGTCAGGGTGTCCTTCTCCGGCTGGTAGCGCAGCGACTCGCCGAACATGAACGCCACGTTGGAGTGGGCGCGGTTGCGAAGCAGCGAGTACACCGCCTGCTCGCCGTCGCCGTCCACCAGCAGCAGGCTGGCCTCCGGCATATGGTCGACCACCGGCAGGCGCGCCGCCGGCTGCGAGGCGATGGCGCTGAGCGCCTGCTCCACGTCCCGTTCCAGGGCGGTGGCGTCGGCGCGGCTGCAATTGTCGCCGCCGCACCGGTTGATCGGATCAGGGCGGACGTTGAGGGCGCCGAACTGGCTGAGCAGGCCGGCGTTGAATTCGTTCATGGGGGTGGCGCTGTGGTAGTCGATCGCCGTGGGCACCTCGGTGTCCACGTCCTCGTAGCTCACCAGCAGCTTTAGCTGGCCGGTTTTCTGGTACCAGTTCTTGAGCACCTGCTTGCGGGTGTCGGCGGGCAGGAAACGCAGGGTGTTCTGCTCCGCGCCGTTGCGGATCAGGTCGAAGTAGAGCCGCGTCTGGGCCTTGTGCGACACCGAACCGAACACATCGAAGTTGGCCACCAGGCTGTAGTAGGTGCGCTCGAACAGGGGATAGTCCATCACCCAGCTGGTCAGCGGGTAGTCGCCGATCAGCCCTTTGCGCACCGAGGAGTTGTCGTGGTGGCGGAAGATGGTGAGCAGGGCGTTGGGGTTGCTGCCCTCGCCGTCCCAGATGTCGTTCCAGCCCGGGCCCTGCGGTTGTTCGGCGCGGTAGGCCTCGGCCCGTTCCCGCAGGTAGTCGTTGCGGCGCTTGGTGTATTTGATCCACTCCGGGCCCAGCTTGAGCAGGCTGTCTTCCTGGCCGGGCAGGGCGATCAGGCCGGAGACCCGGGCGCGATAATCGGGGTCGGTGATGTAGAGGTCGTGGTCCGGGTCCTGGAACACCGCCCAGAAGCGATCACGGATCACGTCGGTGGCGATCTGTCCGCGGCACACCGGCCCACGGATAAAGGTGCGCACGAAATACTCGGCGTCGTCGAGCATGATCTGGTAGCGCGCCCGGGCGGGCAGGGCGGCGAAGGTGGTAAAGGGGTTGGCCTTTTCCTCTTCGCTGTAGCCGGGCAGGGTGTCGATCTCCCAGGGCGTGTCGAACAGCAGGCTTTCCATGCGCCGGCGTTTGGCGTCGCTGAGCGCGAAGGTGATATGGGTCTTGTGGACGAGGGTGCCGGTGACCGGGCGCAGGCGATACCAGAAGCGCTCGCCCGGGTCGTCGTTGGGGCGCCGGGTGGCCACCGGCCGCACCGGTTCGCCGGGCGGTGTCAGGGAGCGTTCCAGGGTGAAGAAATGGTCCGGTTTGCGGTCCTCGCCCTGGTCGAAATAGAGGTGCGCCAGGAACAGGTGCTCATAGAGCCAGCGGGCGGCCAGTTGCTGGCGCTTGCCGTCCCGGTTGAACCAGGTTTCCCAGCCGCGCACCTGCTCGCGCTCCCGTTCGGACAGGGTGACCCGGTCGTCGCCGGGAGGGGCGCCCTGGGCCAGCCAGGTGCGCAGGGTGTTGAATTCGTCGTCACTGAGGGCCGGCGTGCCCAGCGGCATGCCGCCCAGAGGGTGCTCCTCGGCGTAGTCGTCCATTTCGTCCGGCGCCGGGCACTGGTTGTCCCGCTTGAGGCCCAGGGCGATCTCTTCCGGCAGGCGCTCACCGGGCTCGAAACGGTGGGCCCGGCCCAGTTCCAGCATCCGGTAGAGCAGCGATTCCTCCAGCCCGCGTTTGCTGTCGATCACCGAAAAGAAGCCGCGCTCGCGCCACTCGGCGGTGGTTTGCGCGTCGACGAAAAGACGGGTGGGGTCGGCCGCCTCGGTACGCTGGGCGTACACCGACATGGACGAGGCGCCGCGGTCGAGGCCGGCGGCGGTTTCCAGTTTCAGCTGGCAGGGCGCGTCGTAGCAGCCGTGGCAGGCGATGCACTTCTGCTCGATGACCGGCCGGATTTGCTGGTTGAAACTCACCGGCGCGACGGGGGCCGGGGTATCGGACGCCGCCGGCGCTTCATCGCAGGCCGCAAGCAGGGGAAGAATCAGCAGTAAGGCCCCGAGCAAGGGCAGACGGGTGGTTTCGACCATGGGTCCCTCCGGTTCAAATCGCCCGCGCAGTTTAGCGGACTGCTCAGAACATGGACATCATGGCGGCCGCCCAGGCGATCACCAGGGCCAGCACGGCGGCGGCGGTAAGCAGGTGGCGCAGGTGCCGGTACCAGTCGGGCAGCACCTCGAAAAACACCATCTGCTCGGAGCCCCATACGAACACCAGGCCGGCGATCAGCATCGGCAGGCCGAATTCCACCGGCAGCATCACCGCCAGCCAGCCGATCATGGCGGGCATGATGCCGAACAGCAGCGTGCCGATATGGTTGCGCTGGTCCAGGTCGGCGAGCGCCCGGCCCCAGTGCACCGCGCCCAGGAAGGCCAGAATCACGGCGGCGTAGCCGGTCACCGAGTCCAGCGCCCAGGCACGCAGGCCGTCGTGCCAGGTCAGCAGCGCCAGCGCGTAAAAAGGGAGAAGGCCGCCGATGCCAAGACCGCGGGCCATCATTTTATTTCGTCTCAGGAAACGGTCGGACACCGGTATGTTCCCCCTTGGTGATCCACGGCGTCGAGGTTAAAGCCGTCGGGGTGAAGGGGCTGCCAATCTTTTCAGGGCCGGGTTCAGGCTACGCCTCAAGGCTCATCGGTGAAAGCGGGCATGGGAAACGGGGTTAACGTTTTCGGCAGATAAAGCGGATGGGCGGGCTCGCCGGAGCCGTTCAGGCGCAGGCAGTGCAGCGCGGGCAGCTGGCGGCGCACGTACTCGGCGCGGTCGCCGGTGCGGCCATGGTTGCCCCAGCCGGCCACCACCAGGGCGGCGTCGCGGCTGAGGCGGCGCAGCCAGGCATCGTTGCGCGGCCCCACCGGGTCGTCGGCGGCGAACAGATCGCGTGGGTAGGTGGCGCGGAACGCGAACAGGTTGGCCACGCACAGGCCGGAATAGCCCCAGTCACGGGCAAAGCCGATGCAGCGGCGGATGGTGGGGTCATCGCGGCGGTGGTCGGCGGTGGAGGGGTTCAGGCCCACCAGCAGGACGTAGTCGTCGCCGGGCGCCCAGCGCCGCCACAGCGCGTAGCGGTAGCGACGGCAGCGTGAGAAATTGGCACTTCTTTCCATATCCGCCTTCCAGGTGGTCATGGCGGGGCAGTTTAATGATTTGCCAGACTGGCGCCACCTCTCGACCTACCACCGCTCAGGAAGCCGTGCCCATGGAATTCATTGATGTGCTCAACGCCCGCCACAGCGCCCGGGCGTTCACCCGCGAGCCGATCCCCGAAGACCGCCTGCAGCGCGTGCTGGAGCGCGCCGCCGCCGCACCGAGCTGGTCCAACACCCAGCCCTATCAGATCGCCCTGGCCCAGGGCGCCGATCTGGCCGCCCTCGGCGACGAACTGAGCGAGCGCTTTGAGCGGCTGGCGCCGCTGCAGCGGGCGCCGGCCTGGAAGAAGGCGCTGGCCGCCGTGCGCCGGTCGCCGGCGCTGCCGGACGGCGATTTCCGGCCGGTGATCAAGTACCCGGACGACCTGCAGCCGCGCCGCGTGGCCACCGGCAAGGGGCTGTACCGGCACCTCGGCATCGGCCGTGACGACAAACAGGCGCGACACCAGCAAATGGCCGCCAACTTCCGCTTTTTCGGCGCGCCCACCGCGCTGTTCCTGTTCGTGCACAAGGGGTTGGGGGTGTACAGCGTTCTCGACGCCGGCATTTTTCTGCAAACGCTGATGCTGGCCGCCACCGACGAAGGGCTCGCCAGTTGCGCCCAGGGCGCGCTGGGCCTGTGGCGCTCACCGTTGGAGAAGCGATTCCGGATTCCTCGTCACTACCAGTTGCTGTGCGGTGTGTCTTTGGGCTTCGCCGCCGACCAGCCGGTGAACCGCTTCCGGCCGGAAAAACTGCCGGTGTCCGAGCTTATGATCCCGCGCCGCGAACGCTGAGGGACGCGAAACGGTTTTCCAAACTTTTTACTTATTTCACCCACGGCGCGCCTTGAAAACAGGCACTCTGGAGATCAGGCATGGATTACACGGATGAGAAAGGAGAGATTGATGAGCGAGCACGTTTATAAAAAACTCGAGCTGGTAGGTTCTTCCAAGGACAGCATCGAGGACGCGGTACGCAACGCCATCGCCGCGGCGGGCAAGAGCGTGAACAATGTGGAGTGGTTTGAAGTGCAGGAGACCCGCGGCCATGTGGAAAACGGCCAGGTCGCCCACTTTCAGGTGGTCGTGAAAGTGGGCTTCCGGGTGGATACTTAGACCGCCTCGAGCCCGAGTGCCCGCTGACAAACGCGGGCGGTACGCAGCTGGTGCAGTTGGCGGGTGCTGAGGCCCTCCGGCAGCTGCACCGTGCTGTGGTCACTGTGAATACGGATGGCGCCGATCTGCGCGCTGGATAACCCGCCTTCATTGGCGATCGCGCCCACCAGATTGCCCGGGCGCACGCCGTGGGTCTCGCCCACCTCGACCCGATAAATCTTCATCGGACCGGTATCGCGAGCGGCCTTGGGGCCCTTGTTGCGTTCGGCCTTGCGCGGTGCCTTGCCGCCATCCTGGAACGGCTTGCCTTCCGGTGCCGCCTTCAGGAACAGAGGCTCCTTCTGGAACAGCAGGCTGGCCAGTACCGCCGCCAGATCCGCTTCACTCATCGACAGGTCCGCGGTCAGTTCCGCCACCAGGGCACGGTTGGCATCGATTTCCGGATGCTCCAGACCCTTGGCGAGACGCTCGCGGAAGCTGTTCAGGCGCTGCTTGTTGAGGTCGTCCACGGACGGCAGGGACATGGCGTCCAGGCGCTGGCCGGTGGCGCGCTCGATGCCGCGCAGCATGCCCTGCTCGCGGCGGGCCACGAACAGAATCGCTTCGCCGGGGCGGCCGGCGCGGCCGGTGCGGCCGATACGGTGCACATAGGCTTCCGTGTCGGTGGGCATGTCGTAGTTGAACACGTGGGTAATACGCGGCACGTCCAGGCCCCGGGCGACCACGTCGGTGGCCACCAGCAGGTCGATGCGCTTGTCGCGCAGCCGGGCCACGGTGGTTTCCCGTTGTGCCTGGGGAATGTCGCCGTTCAGCGCCTCCACGCGGAAACCACGGCCCTGCAGTTGGTCCGCCAGGCTCAGGGTGGCGTGCTTGGTGCGGGTAAAGACGATCACACCGTCGTGCTCTTCCGCTTCCAGAATACGGCACAGCGCGTCCAGTTTGTTGATGCCGGCCACCGGCCAGTAACGCTGGCGGATGTTGGCGCCGGTGCTGGAGGACGAGCCCTCCACGCGAATCCATTCCGGGTTCTTGAGGTGTTTCTTGGCGATGGTTTTGATCGCCGCCGGCATGGTGGCGGAGAACAGCGCCAGCTGGCAGGCGTCCGGGGTGCGTTCCAGCACCCAGCGCACGTCGTCGATGAAACCCATGCGCAGCATTTCGTCGGCTTCGTCGAGCACCAGACAGCGCAGTTCGTCCATGCGCAGGCTGCCGCGCTCCATGTGGTCCATCACCCGGCCCGGGGTACCGACGATCACCTGGGCGCCGTTTTTCAGCGCTTTCAATTGATCGCGGTAACCGCCGCCGCCGTAAATCGGCACGACTTCCAGGCCTTTCAGGCCGGTGGCGAAGGTTTCCAGAGCGGCGGCCACCTGAATGGCGAGCTCGCGGGTGGGGGCCAGCACCAGCATTTGCGGTGCTTTCAGTGCCGGGTCCAGGCGCGCCAGCAGGGGCAGGCCGAAGGCGGCGGTTTTACCGGTGCCGGTTTGCGCCTGACCGAGCAGGTCACGGCCTTCCAGCAGCGGCGGGATGCTTTGTTCCTGAATCGGTGACGGGGTGGTGAAACCGAGTTGGGCGATGGCGCCGAGCAACGACTCGGGCAGGCCCAGGGTGGAAAACCCTGAGGGACTTTGCGACATGTACAGACCTATTAGTGAGCGGGCTTGTGGCCCTGAAGCTGCTAACTATTAGGAGCTGTGCCGGGCGCTGCCCTGTATGAAGGGGTGCGGACTATACGGGATGCGTGGCGTTTTTGCACGCTTTTTATCGGCTTGTGCGAGCGGGCCCCGCCCGCGAAAGGGCGGCAAAGCCGCCCGGCAGGATCCCAGAGACCTTAAAGCGGCAGCACCTCAAAGGTCCCCATGTACTGCAGACGGCGGCCATCGGCTTTCGGATGCGCGGCGCGGTCGTCGCTGTAGGCGGCTTCCAGGTGGTAGCGGCCGGCCTGGGGCCATTGCAGCTTGATCTCGCCGTTGTCGTCGCTGGTGGCGGTGAGGGCGCCGTGGTTGTCGCGGTAGCGGCTGCCGCCGGGCACCACTTCCACTTCCACGCCGGCGGCCGGTTCGCCGTCGACCAGGAAGCGGAACAGGGCGGTTTCGCCGGCGTAGAGGTCGTTGGGGTGGGTCACCGGCTGCAGTTCCAGGCCCTTGCCGACCGGTTTGAAGTCGGAGGGCGCGCCCACCGTGGCGAAGGTTTCCAGCCGGTTCATGACTTCGGAGAGACGCATCTCTTCCGCGCCTTCGGGAATCTCCCGCAGCAGCGCTTCGGCGCTGTCGCCGCGCCGGCGGTGGCGTTCGCCGTCGAGCTGATAAAAGGCCATGTACATGGGCCGGAAGAGGGTGATGCGGTAGCTGCCTTCCTCGCTGAGCTCGGCGTCGAAGCTGCTGCGCCGGTGGCCCTCGAATCGGTGATCCACTGGCGCCTCCTTGCCGTCCGGGCCGGTGACGCTCAGTCCTTGCAGCGGGAACGGCCGGTCGACGTCGAAAATGTCGTTGGAGACGCTGGCGTCCACGGTGATCCATTGCGCTTCCGAGACCACGGTGTGGCTGGGCAGCAGCCAGAGTTTATGGGCCTGGGCCGCCGGGCTCAGGGTCAGCAGCGCGGCCAGGGCGGTGCCGGCGAAAGGGGTGATTTTCATGGAAACTCCTTGCAAAGAACCTGGTGAGAAATAGTCGGTCAGGGCGCGAGGCGCAGTCGCACCCGGCCCAGCTCCTGCTCGCCGTCGGCGCGCACGGTTTTGTTGCCGGTGGCCGGCCACTGGAACGGCAGGCGCACCACTTCCCGGCCGCCCACTTCGCGGGCCGCTTCCACCACCAGTTGGTAGTCACCTTCGGGCAGATCGCTGAAAGCCGGCAGCTCGGAAAAATCCACGGAATGGGTGCCGGGACGGCGGGTGGCGCCGGTGAGGCCGTCGTAGGGCCGGCTTTGCCCGCGCCCGGTGCGGCGCCACCACAGGCGCAGGTCCTTGAGCCATTTTTCCTGGTCGTCGTACCACAACCCCAGCGGCATGATCTCGCCGCTGTCGGCGTGTTTAAGCCAGAACGCCAGGTAGGGGGCGTGGTATTCCGCCACCGCCATGCGCGGTATTTCCACCTCCAGGCGCAGCTCGGCGGCGGCCGCGTTGGCGGCGGCGACGCCGGCGAACAGGGCGGCGAGAAGAGAGAGCCAGGGACGCATTTCGTTCTCCAGTCAGTGCACGAACAGGGCGATCAGCAGCCAGGGCACGATCAGCCCCAGCGCGGTGACCGGCCAGGTGGCCGGCCGGCGTTTGGCGTGCAGCGCCATCAGCGCCAGGCCGGTCAGGGCGAACAGCAGCGTCGCCACCGCGAACAGGTCGATGAACCAGAACCACACGACGCCGCTGTGGCGGCCTTTGTGCAGGTCGTTGAAAAACGCCACCCAGCCCCGGTCGGTGTCTTCGTGGATCAGCTCGCCGTTACCCAGGTCGATGGCCAGCCAGGCGTCACCGCCGGGGCGCGGCTGGGCCAGATACACCTCGTCGGCGGACCACTGCGCGTCGCGCCGGTCCACCTGGATCTCCGCCTCCCGCGCCAGCCACCGGCGCACCGTTTCCGGCAGGGGGCCGCGTTCGGTTTGCGCCAGGGTCTCCAGCAACGGCGGCGGCAGCACCGCTTCGCGTTCGCTGATCACCGGTTGCGCATCGATGTCCGCGGCGTGGTTGAGGGTGATCCCGGTGACGCTGAACAGCACCATGCTGATCAGGCACAGGGCGGAGCTGATCCAGTGCCACTGGTGAAGTTGCTTGAGCCACCGGGCTTTGGTTTTTTTGTTCACGCGCTCCGCCATGCCTGCGAATCAGGCGATGGATGTTATTGGGAATGATTCCCATCCACAATGGAGCGGCGCGTAAAGAGTGTAAGGTTGTGGATTGATGGAATGATAATATTTACTATTTGCGAATGAATGCCATAACGACCTGCCCGTCGCGCCTGCTGGTGATCGAGGACGATCCCGTATTGAGCGCCGACCTGGGGGACTACTTCCGCGACCGCAATCACCGGGTCACGCTGTGCCGCGACGGCGGCGAGGGCCTGACCCTGGCCCGCGACGGCGATTTCGATCTGGTGCTGCTGGACATCCTGCTGCCCGGGCTGGACGGCCTGGCGTTGCTGGCCCGTTTGCGCGAAACCAGCCCGGTGCCGGTGATCCTGCTGTCCGCGCTGGGCGACGAACAGGACCGCATCACCGGCCTGGTGCGCGGCGCCGACGACTACCTGCCCAAGCCGTTCAGCATGGCCGAGCTGGCGGTACGGGTGGCCGCCGTGCTGCGCCGGGTGGCGTTGGAGCGCGGCGCCGGCCAGCGGCCCCGCCAGGGCCCTCTGCGGCTGGACGGCCTGGCCCTGGATCTGGACACCGAAACCGCCCGCTACCGGGACCGGGCCCTGGACCTCACCGTCACCGAGTTCCGTCTGCTGCGGGTGTTCCTGGAGCAGAGCGACCAGGTGTTGAGCAAAGCCTTCCTCTACCAGACCGTGCTGCACCGCGGCTACGGGCGCCATGACCGCAGCCTCGACCTGCATGTCAGCCATCTGCGCCGCAAGCTGCGCGCCGCCGGCGTGCCCGGCCAGCCGCTGCGTACCGTCTGGGGGCAGGGCTATACGCTGGCCACCGAGGCGGCCGGCGCCGAGCCCTCCACGCCGGGCCCATGATTCCCGGCCGTCATTCCCTGTTCTGGAAGCTGGCGCTGCTGCTCTGCCTGAGCGCGGTGTTCACCGTGGTGCTGAGCGGCTGGCTGTTGCGCACCGTGGGCGAGCAGGTGGTGCTGCTCGACGAGCCGGCCAAGGTGGTGATGCGCGAGTACGCCGCCCAGGCGGAGGACGCCTGGCACCGGGGCGGCGCCGAGGGGGTGTCGGCCTGGCTGCAGCAGCTGCGCCGCCGTGAGCCCGGCGACGCCATGGTGGTGGACGCCAGTGATCATTCGCTCAGTGGCCGGCCGCTCACCGAGAGCCAGCGCGCCGGCCTGCGCTTCCAGCGCGAGCTGGACTGGCGCATGAGCTTCCGGTCCACCTCCATGCCCTATATCGGCGTGCCGTTTCCCGACAACCCGGAGGCGGGGCGGCTGGTGATGCAGTTGCCGCCGCGCTTTATGCCCGGGCGCAACTGGCCGCTGTGGCAGACCCTGCTGGTGGTGGTGCTGCCGGCGCTGCTGGCGATGCTCGCCGGCGGCCTGCTGTATTGGCGCACCATGGTGCCCCTGCGGCTGCTGCAGGCCCGGGTGCGGCGCTTCCAGGACGACCCGGAAGCGCGGGTGGGCCCGGGGCTGGCGGCGCGCCGGGACGAGTTCGGCGACCTGGGCCGGCGCTTCGACCGCATGGCGGAGCGGGTGGCCCAGGTGCTCGGCAGCCAGCGCCAGCTGCTGCACGACATGTCCCACGAACTGCGCACGCCGCTGAGCCGCCTCAGTGTCGCCCTGGAAGGCGACCTCTCGGAGCAGGACCTGCGCCGCCGCGTGGCCCGGGAAGTGACCGCCATGCGCGAGCTGGTCTCGGACACGCTGTCGCTGGCCTGGCACGACACCGAGCAGCGCGGCACCGCCACCGAACCGCTGTCGCCGCTGGCGGTGTGGGACCTGGTGGTCGACAACGCCGCCTTTGAAAGCGGCTGGCCGGCCCGCTGCTTTCCGTGCCGGCTGCCGGCCGACGCCCGCGTCGCCGGCAACCTCAACGATCTGGCCCAGGCGCTGGAAAATCTGGTGCGCAACGCGGTGCGCCATTCGCCGCCGGAGGGCCCGGTGCGGCTGGACGGCCGCCGCGAAGGCGACTGCTGGCACCTGTGGATCAGCGACCGGGGCCCCGGCGTCCCCGACGACCGGCTGGACAGCATCTTCGAGCCCTTCGTGCGCCTGGACCAGGCGCGCTCCGCCGGCAGCGGCTTCGGCCTGGGGCTCAGCATCGCCCGCCGCGCGGTGCACCGCCAGGGCGGCCGGATCTGGGCGGAGAACGGCCACCCCGGCCTGTGCGTGCACCTGAGCCTGCCGGCCGCCGCGGAAGTTCCCGCCGCGAACGTATAGTTTGTAAATCCTCTTTATTTGCAAATAAGAATTACTATCATTCCGGACTCTGTTAACTGGATCGGACAAAAAGGAGTACCGGGATGCGATTTGCGTTATGGGGTGCGGCCGCGCTACTGGCCACCGGGCCCGTGTTGGCGGAAAGCGGTGACGGCCACGAACTGGGGCAGGTGACGGTCACCGCGTCGGGGCACGCGCAGCAGCTGGAGGACGCGCCGGCCTCGATCAGCGTGATCACGCGCGAGCAGATCGAGCAGCGCTACTATCAGGACGCCACCGACGCGCTGCGGGATATTCCCGGGGTGATCATCACCGGCGGCGGCTCCGGCGATCGCGGCAACGACATCGTGATCCGCGGCATGCCCTCCCAGTACACCCTGATCCTGGTGGACGGTAAGCCGGTGTCCACCCGCGAAACCCGCCCCAACGGCAGTGCCGGTTTCGAGCAGGACTGGCTGCCGCCGCTGCAGTCCATCGAGCGGATCGAAGTGGTGCGCGGCCCCATGTCCACCCTGTACGGCTCGGACGCCATCGGCGGCGTGATCAACGTGATCACCCGCAAGGTGGCCGAGGACTGGGGCGGCGCGGTGCAGGTGGACACCATCATCCAGGACGATTCCCGTTCCGGCGACATCCAGCAGGGCAACTTCAGCCTCAGCGGGCCGTTGCTGGCGGACACACTGGGCCTGCAGGTTTACGGCCGCGCCAGCAGCCGCCAGGAAGACCGTTTCGTGGACGGCTTCGAAGAGAAAAACCTGAAGAACCTCAACGCGCGCCTGTCGTTCACTCCCACCGACAACCAGGATTTCACCCTGGAGGCGGGGCAGACCAAGCAGGACCGCCGTTCCCTGATCGGCTACAGCGCGCCGGCCACCGGCTGCCGGGGCGGCTGCACCGATTCCGACAACGAATACACCCGCGAAGTGCTGGCTTTGAGCCACACCGGCCGCTGGGATTTCGGCACCACCGACTCCTACGTACAGCGCGAGGAAGCGGAAAACCTGACCCGCGAGATGAAGGTCACCAACACCTCCGCGAAGACCGCTCTGGTAGCGCCGCTGGGCGACCACCTGCTCACCGTCGGCGCCAACTTCGAAAAAGAAGAGCTGTCCGACCGGACCTCCAACCAGATTTCCAACCGCACCGACGTGGACGCCTCCAAATGGGCGCTGTTCGCCGAGGACGAATGGATGCTGCCGGGCAACGTCTCGGTCACCGGCGGGGTCCGTCTCGACGACGACGAAAACTACGGCAGCCACGTGAGCCCGCGTCTGTACGGCGTGTGGGGCATGGCGCCGCGCTGGACTCTGAAGGGTGGGGTGTCCACCGGCTTCCGGTCGCCGTCGCTGCGTGAGATCACCCCGGACTGGGGGCAGGTGAGCCGGGGCGGCGACGTCTACGGCAACCCGGACCTGGAGCCGGAGACCTCGGTGAACAAGGAGCTGGGGCTGTACTTCAACGCCGGCCGCGATCTGCAGGCCAACGTCACCGTGTTCCACAACGACTTCAAGGACAAGATCACCCGCATCGCCTGCCCGCCCAGCGTCTGCCCCGGCGGCCCCAACCAGTTCGGTTCCGACCCCACCTACCGGGTGAACGTGGACGAAGCGGTGACCCGGGGCGTGGAGGCCGCCGTGTCCACCACGCTGGCGCGCACCCTGGACCTGACGCTCAGCTACACCTACACCGATTCCGAGCAGAAGTCCGGTGAGTACAAGGGCGAGCCGCTCAACCAGGTGCCCAAGCATCTGGCCAGCCTGCAGGCGGACTGGCGCGTCACCGGCCGGTTGTCGCCCTGGCTGGCGGTGCGCTACCGCGGCGAAGAGAGCCAGCCCACCACCGGCCCGTCGAGCAGCAGCATCGTCGCGCCGTCCAACACCCTGGTGGACGCCGGCCTGGCCTTTAAGCTGACGCCCCAGGCCACGCTCAACACCGGCATCTACAACATCGCCGACAAGGAGATCTTCCAGGACGAGTACGGCTACGTGGAAGACGGCCGCCGCTACTGGCTGGGCATGCGCGTCAGCTTCTAAGCCCCTACACCGGCTCCGTGAAGCGGGTGAGGATCGCCCGCCAGCGGTCGTAGACGAAGAAATGGCCGCCGTCCGGCTCCAGGGTCAGGCGGCTGTTGGGCAGCCACTGGTCCAGCGCCAGGGCCTGGGCCACCGGCACCTGGCCGTCCCGCTCGCCGTGCCACAGAAACACCGGCATGGTCAGCGCGGCGGCGTCCGGTTCCGGCGCCCGGGCCACCGCCCGCAGATCCTCCACGAAACCCTGGCAGCCGTTGCGGTAGGCCTCCTTGACCGCCTTAACGTAGGCGTCCCGGTGGCGCTGCTGGGCGAACACCGGCGCGTCCGCCGGGCTGGTGAAGGTGACGAAGCGGCGCAGGTGCTTGTCCGGGTTCTTGACAAGCCCCCGCGCCACCAGGTTGAGCACGTTCTCCATCAGGTCCGGCGCCCGGTCGGCCACGCCCACCACCATTCGGAACAGGCCGCGCATGGGGTCGGCGTCGCCGCTCAGGTGCGTGGGGCCCAGCGCCGACACCAGGCCCAGCCGCTGCACCCGGTCCCCCAGGCGGCTGGCGCAATGCAGGGCGAGAAAGCCGCCCAGGGAGTAGCCCAGCAAATGGAAGCGGTCAATGCCCAGGTGGTCGGTGAGCAGCTCCAGGTCGCTCACCAGGTCGTCGATGCTTCTGTCCTTGAGCGGGTCGGAAAGCCCGTAGCCGGCCCGATCCGGCACGATCAGCCGCAGGTTCAGCTCCTGCAGGATGTCGGCGCCGCCGGGTACTTCCAGCCGCGATCCGCGCACGCTGTGAAAGAAGATCACCGGGGTGCCGTCGGCGTTGCCGTACTGGTGGAAGCGCAGGGCGCGACCGTCCCGGGTGGTGAGCTGCCCGCCGCCGGTGCTGTCCAGGACCGGCAGGTCCAGTGGCGGTTCCGGGCGGGCCGCCGGCGCGCGCTCGGCGGGGCACGGCGCCAGCGGCGCCAGCCCGGACAGAATCACCGACACCAGCTCCGCCTGGCGACCGGTGTCGGTCTTGCGGAACACCGACTTCAACTGCGCGCGCACCGTGGCCGGCGCCACCTGGGCGTCGTCGGCGATGCGGTCCAGGGTGTGGCCGCTGACCAGGCCCTTGGCCACCTTGCTCTCCGCCGGGGTCAGGTCGTAAAGATCGCCCAGCAGCGTCTCGTCCACCAGGTTGTCCAGATTGGAGTGGGAGATGAACAGGGTGGCGGCGGGGCGCTCCGGGTCTTCCATGTCCACGGTGCGGCTCGGGCACACCAGCAGCGAGACGGTCACCCCGGTGGCCGGCTCGGTGAGCGGCAGGGCATGGTGGCTGCCCTGTTCCAGACAGCGGGCCAGGGCCTCGTGCAGCGCCTGATGCTGGCGGCGGTTGTTGATGCGCAGGCGCCCCTGGTGGTTGCTGAGCACCTCGCTGTCGCTGAGCGCGCCGGCGGCGATGCGGTTGAGCGTGATGATATTGAGCTGGGCGTCCACCACCGCGATACCGATGGGCAGGCGCTCCAGCGTGGCCACCGCCAGGTCCCGGGTTTCCCGGGTGCGCTCCATCTGCTCGCCGAGCCGCAGCGCCTGCTCCACATGGGGCACCAGGGCGTCGAGCATGCGCCGCCGCCGGTTCGGTTGCTGGTAGAGCCGGTCATCCTCGAACGGGATGGCGGCTTCGCGGAGCAGGGCGGTCATTTCCGCCCAGCGCTCCGGGTCCTGCGCGGCCTGGTACATCAACAGAGTCAGCGCCGACAGTTGTTCGGTATGGCGGGCGCTGTCGTCGCCCTGGTCTTCATGCATTCGTCTTCCCCTCCCCAGGTTCCGAGCATGAAGCCATTGTGCACGTGAACAGAAACGAAAGAACCCCGCCGTGGCGGGGTTCCAAGGGTCACGGCCCGGCGGTGCCGGGCGGAACCGGGCTTACATCTTTTCCTGAATACGCTCGCGCAGATCGGTGTCGTACTGCGCCAGCTGCGCGATCTGGTTGTATTTGCGCACGTCCAGGCCGGTCTCCTTCACCGCCTTGACCATTTCCTGCTGCGCTTCACGCTGCACGTCCATGGCTTTCTGCGGATCCTCGGAAGCCGCCTGAACCTGGCTCTGGTACTCGCCTTTCACCTGTTCCACTTTGGCCTGGGCGTCGGCGAACTTCTTCACTTCCTCGTCGGTGATATCGGAAGCGTCACCCAGAGCCGGATTGGGTTGGCCCTGCGGCGCCTGCTGCGCCGGCGGTTGGCCCTGCTGAGCCGCGCCTTGCTGACCCTGTTGCTGGGGTGTGCCCTGCTGGGCGAAAGCGGCACCGGTCACGCCGGCGGCGAGAAGAAGAGCGGACAATGACATCAGAGGCTTTTTCATGGAGCTTCTCCTATCCAATACAGTTTTAAGACGCGTTTCCCGATGCGTCCTGGCAGGTGTGACAGGAGGAAAGCCAAGAGTTTCTCCTTCAGGGGCATCAAATTGTGTAAAGCCGGGCAGGGCGCCCGCCATCGGCGCGTTATATTCCTTTATAGAATAAAAGTAGCACCATATATTTCTTTTAAATGGGATCAACGCCCTTATCATTGCCTACTCAGACGAAGTCAGGACAGAAGGAAAGGCACACCATGGGTAACGCGCAGTTGATCACACGGGTCGGCAACAACAGCGCCGGTCTGTCCCGCGACGCCATCGATGACCTCAACCGGGAATACCGGGAGCTGGACTTCGAGGCGCGTATCCGCCGTGTCTATCAGGATTTCGCCCCGGACAAGATCATGGTGACTTCCTCGTTCGCGGCCACCTCCGCCTACTTCCTGCACATCATTTCCTCGATCCGCCCGGAACAGAAGATTCACTTCATCGACACCGGCTACCACTTCGAGGAAACCCTGGAGTACAAGGAATACCTGATCGAGCGCTTCAACCTGGACGTCATCGACCTGCGCGCCGACGAGCGCCAGCACCAGATCACCCAGGACGAACAGATGTGGCGCACTGATCCCGATCTGTGCTGCCAGGTGAACAAGGTCCAGCCCCTGGAAGACGCCAAGGAGCACTACGACCTGTGGATCTCCAGCCTGATGGGCTGGCAGACCGAGCATCGCGCCGGCCTGGAAGTGTTCGAAGAGCGCCGTGGCATGATCAAGTTCAACCCGATGATCGACGTCACCCGCGAGCAGCGCGACGCCTACATCGCCGACCACGACCTGCCGTTCCACCCGCTGGTCGAGGAAGGCTACCACTCCATCGGCTGCAGCCACTGCACCTGGAAAGGCGAAGGCCGCGAAGGCCGCTGGCAGGGCTCCTCGAAAACCGAGTGCGGCATCCACCTCTAACCCTGACGCGGTGGGCCTGTGCGAGCGGGCCCCGCCCGCGAAAGGGCGGCAAAGCCGCCTGGCAGGATCCCAGAGCCCTATCCCAGAGCCCTCACCGATACCGCCGCGCATACTCCCAATACACCACCGCCAAAAACACCGCCAACCCTGCCGGCATCAACAACGCGGTAAAGTGCAGCTCACGAAACAGCAAGGTGCCGACTAGGCCGCCAACCACAAACCCGCCGATCAACAACAGAAACAGCAACAGCCGTCGCCCGTTAATCGGCACGCCGCGCAGCCGATTGCCGAGCATGATACCCAGGTCGGTGAAGATACCCGACAGGTGGGTGGTGCGGATAATCGAGCCGCTGTAGGTGGTCACCATGGCGTTCTGCAGGCCGCAGGCCATGGACGCCAGATACACCCCCAGATCGCTGCCCTGTTGCAGGGTCAGCATCGCCATCACCAGTAGCGCGGCTTCGATCAGCAATGAAAACCCGTAATGCCGGCCCAGTTTCAGGGCGGAGCTAGGGATCAGCACGCCGCTCAGGGCCGCGCCGGCCAGGAAGCTGATCAGGGTGAGCAGCAGGTGGCCGGCCTGGGTCAGCGCCAGATCCGCCAGCGCCAGCCCCAGCAACGAGGTGGTGCCGGTCAGGTGCGACACCGACTGGTGGCTGAAACCCAGCAGTCCAACAGCGTTGACGCTGCCGGCGAGAAAGGCCAGCAAAAAAGCGCCGACCTCCACCCAGCGGGGCAGGCGGGTGAGCAATGGCTTGTCCTTATGACGGGATGTAAAAGACACATCATAGCAAAGCCCCGGTGTGACCCGAACCAGGCTCTGTGGCATAATCCGCCCCCTTTTCGCCCCTCCACGCCACACCAATTCGGAACCCGACCTTGCTCACCACCGCCAACATCACCATGCAGTTCGGCGCCAAGCCGCTGTTCGAGAACGTCTCCGTGAAATTCGGCGACGGCCACCGCTACGGCCTGATCGGCGCCAACGGCTCCGGCAAGTCCACCTTTATGAAGATTCTCGGCGGTGACCTGGACCCGTCCTCCGGCAACGTGTCCAAGGACGTCAACGAGCGCATCGGCAAACTGCGCCAGGACCAGTTCGCCTACGAACAGTATTCCGTGGTGGACACGGTGATCATGGGCCACGACGAACTGTGGAAGGTCAAGGAGGAGCGAGACGCCATCTACGCCAAGGCGGAGATGACCGAGGAAGACGGCCTGCGCGCCGGCGAGCTGGAAGCCGAGTTCGCCGAGCTGGACGGCTACACCGCCGAATCCCGCGCCGGCGATCTGCTGCTCGGCGTGGGCATTCCCGTGGACCAGCACTTCGGCCCGATGAGCGAGATCGCGCCGGGCTGGAAGCTGCGCGTGCTGCTCGCCCAGGTGCTGTTCTCCGAGCCGGACATCATGCTGCTCGACGAGCCCACCAACAACCTGGACATCAACACCATCCGCTGGTTGGAAGGCGTGCTCAACCAGCGCGACTGCACCATGATCATCATCTCCCACGACCGCCACTTCCTGAACAGCGTGTGCACGCACATGGCGGACCTGGACTACGGCGAGCTGCGGGTTTACCCGGGCAACTACGACGAGTACATGACCGCCGCCACCCAGGCGCTGGAACGCAAGCGCGCCGACAACGCCAAGAAGAAAGCGCAGATCGCCGATCTGCAGCAGTTCGTCAGCCGCTTCTCGGCCAACGCGTCGAAATCCAAGCAGGCCACCTCCCGCGCCAAGCAGATCGACAAGATCAAGCTGGAGGACATCAAGCCGTCCAGCCGCCAGAACCCCTACATCGTGTTCGAGCAGGACAAGAAGCTGTTCCGCAACGCGGTGGAAGTGAAGAGCCTGGCGAAAAGCTTCGATGACGAAGAGCTGTTCTCCGGCCTGGATCTGCGCGTGGAAGTGGGCGAGCGCATCGCCATCATCGGCCCCAACGGTGTCGGCAAGACCACCCTGCTGCGCTGCCTGATGGGCGACCTGGAGCCCAGCGCCGGCGAAGTGAAGTGGTCGGAAAACGCCACCCTCGGCTACTACGCCCAGGACCATGCGGCCGACTTCGAGGACAAGCTCAACCTGTTCGACTGGATGCAGCAGTGGGGCAAGGAGAGCGACGACGAGCAGATCATCCGCGGCACCCTGGGCCGGCTGCTGTTCTCCTCCAGCGAGATCAACAAAACCGTGAACGTGATCTCCGGCGGCGAGCAGGGCCGCATGCTGTTCGGCAAGATCATGCTGCAGCGCCCCAACATCATGCTGCTGGACGAACCCACCAACCACCTGGACATGGAATCCATCGAGTCGCTCAACCTGGCGTTGGAAAACTACCCGGGCACGCTGCTGTTCGTCAGCCACGACCGTGAGTTCGTGTCGTCCTTGGCCACCCGCATCATCGAGCTGACGCCCACCGGCATCGTCGATTTCCACGGCAGCTACGAGGACTACCTGCGCAGCCAGGGCGTCGCCTGAGCGCACCGCGACAATTTGCCGCATTCCCTTTGCCCACCGGGCCGCTAGGCTTGCGCACACTCTCGATGTGCCAGCCTGGAGGCCCCAGTGTTGTTTGTTGCCCGGTCCCGCTTTTCCCGCCACGCCCCCCTGGCGATCGCCCTGACGATACTGGCGCCCGCCGCCTGGTCGGCGCCCTCCGGCCACCAGCTGGAGACGGTGCGCGTCGATGACGCCGCCGCCGCCCCGGTGACGCCCACCACCACCGACGGCCGTCTCGGCCTGAGCGAGCGCGAGACGCCGGCCACGGTGAGCAGCGTGGACCGCGAGGACATCGAACAGCTCGGCCTGCGTAATCTGATCGAACTGTACCGCAGCGCCCCCGGCGTGGCCGCCGGCAACATCCCCGGCTCGCCGGCCTCGGTGTCGATGCGCGGGCTCACCGATGTGGGCTACCTGTTCGACGGCGTGCGTGTGGCCGACCCGTCGCTGGTGTCGCGCAACCTGGACACCTGGAACCTGGAGCGGGTGGAAGTGCTCAAGGGCCCGGCCTCGGTGCTGCACGGCACCGGCGCCCTGGGCGGCACCCTCAACCTGGTGACCCGCAAGCCGGACCTGGCCGGCGACCGCTATGACGGCATGCTGGAGTACGGCAGCCACGACAGCTTGCGGCTGGGCGTGGGCACCAACCGGGTGGTCAATCCGAACGTGGCGGTGCGCGCCGACCTCAGCCACAGCCGGAGCAGCGGCTATGTGGACGACACCGATGCCGAGACCACCGCGCTGACCGCCGGCATCCTGGTCCACGCCAGCGACCGGCTCACCCTGAGCGCCGCCCTGGATCTGTACAGCGACCGCTACGCCACCCCCTATCAGGGCGCGCCGCTGCTGCCCGAGGACGTGGCCCGCGACCCCAGCGACGTGGTCTCCGGCGGCGGCCTGGTGCTGGACGAAGCGATCCGCGACAACAACTACAACGTGCGCGACGGCGAAATGGCCGCCGACAGCCAGTGGCTGCGCACCAAGGCGGACTATCAGCTCAGCGGCACCTGGCGGCTGGTCAACGAGCTGAGCTTTTACAACGCCAACCGGGACTGGGCCAACTCGGAAGACTTCACCTACAACGACGCCACCGGGCAACTGGACCGGCTCACCACCCGCATCAACCACCACCACCGTTTCGCCACCGATCGCTTCTACGGCGTCCACGACGGTTACCTGGGCGAGCGCCGTCACCGCCTGGTGGTGGGCGCCGAATACCAGTACACCGATTTCGACAGCCGCCGCCGCTTCGGCGGCACCACCCCGGTGGACCCGTTCAACCCGGACCGTGGTGATCTGCCGCCCAACAGCCCGGCCAACTACGGCTCGCGGGCCGACTTCGACAGCACCGTGTCCGGCGGCGCGGTGTTCCTGGAAGACGCCCTCAACCTGACCCCCAACTGGGTGCTGGTCAGTGGCCTGCGCTACGAATATCTGGAACTGGACCGGGGCATCGACGACCTGAGCGCCGGCACCCGGGACACCTTCGGGCAAACCTTCGAGGACCTCTCCTGGCGGCTCGGCACGGTCTACGACCTGACCAACAACATGCAGGTGTTCGCGCAGTACAATCAGGCGTCATCGCCGATCGGCAGCCTGTTGCTCAGCAACCCCACCAACGCGCGTTTTGATCTGAGCGACGGCCGCGCCACCGAACTGGGCGCACGCGCCAATTTGTGGCGTGACCGGGTCACGCTCACCACCGCCGTGTACCGCTTGAATCAGGACGACATCGTCACCCGCGACCCGGCCAACCCGGCGCTGTCCGTGCAGGGCGGCGGCATCGAGGCCGAAGGCGTGGAAGTGGACCTGACGGTGCGCCCCCATGAGCGCTGGTGGATTAACCTGAACGGCGCCTGGAACGACGCCGAATACGATCAATTGCTGGGCGCCGGCGGCGAGGACCTGTCCGGCAACCGCCTCACCAACGTGCCGAAAACCACCGCCAACCTGAGCAGCGCCTACACCCTGGCGGCGCTGCCGCTGACCCTGGGCGGCGCGGTACGCCACACCGGCGACTTCTACACCGGCACTGCCAATGAGTACCTGGTGGACGAGCGCAGCCTGCTGGACGCCTGGGTCAGCTACCCGGTGGCCAGCGGCACCCTGACCCTGCGCGGACGCAACCTCACCGACGAGTTCTACGCCGACTGGTCCGGCTACAGCGCCACCCAGGTCTACGTGGGCGCGCCGCGCACCGTGGAACTGGGCTGGACCGGCCGCTTCTGATCACGACCGGCCGTTGCCCCAGGGGGTTTAGCGGGCGCTGGCCAGCGCCGGCTGAAGCTCCGGGTAGACCTGCAGGGTGGCGTTGAGCACTTCCTGGAAGTTGCTCTTCTGGCCGTGCACCGTGGTCATCCAACGGGCCATGTCGTTGAGTGAGCGGAACGACAGATCCGACGTCTCGCGGATGTACTCCCAGCCGCCGGAGGCCTGGATGGCGGCGTCGCGGCCCACGTTCTGGCCCGCCTTGGAACCGGCCATGCCGCCGAAGAAGCTGCCGATCAGGCTGCCGCCGGGCACGCTCTCCAGGGCTTTGCGTCCGGCGTAGGCACCGGCCGCCGCGCCCACCGCGGAGCCCGCCGCCGAGCCCATCTTCGCGTTGATCGCCTTGTTCACCCACTCGGCGGTGACGCCGTCGCTGGTGTAGGGGCTGAGGTATTCACCGGAGTTGTCCTCAATCGCCAGCCCTTCGACCCGAGCCTGCGCTTCGGCCTGCAGTACCTCTTCCAGGGCTTGCTGCTGCTGCGGGGTAATCTCCGCGCGGGTCAGGGTCACCGTGCGATCGTCGCCGCCGTCCTGGCCGGCCAGCACCAGGCTGACCGGCGTATTCGGCTCGCCCTGGACCATCAGGCGCACTTCCAGCATCGATTTGCCGCCCACGCTTTGTGGTTCGCCGTCGCCTTCGGCCACCGCCAGAAGCTGGTCGCCGGTGTGCACCTCGCCGCTTTGGTCCGAAGGTGCGCCGGGCACCAGGGTACCGATCACGACGCGGCCCTGCGCGTCGCTCGCCAACACCGCGCCGATCTTGCCGGACTCCTGCGCCAGCGCCTGTTGTTGCGCCTGTATCTGTTGCCAGGCCTGCATCTGGGCCTGCTGTTGCGGCGTGGCGCAGCCCCCCAGGGTTGCCAGCGCCGCCGCCAGCAGGACATACCGCGTTGCGTGAGTTATGGAAAAAGTCATCGTCGTTCCCCTACTGCTTGATTGATGTTGTTACGGCGCCATGCGCGCCATGGTCTGCAGCGCCAGTTCCCGGCCGGTTTCGGCCAGGGACACCGGCTGTACCCGTTTCTGATAGCCCCGATCCGTGGCCACCCACTGGTAGGGCGGGTCTTCGTCGTTGTCGCGCCGGCCGGTGCTGGTGAACACCGCCAGTACCGAGGCGTCGCGGGTGGACAGCACCCGCACCTGGTAGACCGGCTGGTCCTCGAAAGAGGGACCGGCGGTGAGCTCCATGACGAAGTCGGCGTGCTCCGCCAGCGCGCGCATGCGCAGGCGGGCGTTGTCCGGCGACAGCCTTGAGAAGCTGCCGTCTTCCAGAGCGTTGTCGGTGAGCCGCGCGGCCAGGGCGCGGTCCACCACGCTGGCGCCGGCGCTGCGGAAGGTGGTGATCAGCCCGGACTGCAGCTCGTGGGCGGCGCGGTTATCCGTGGGGCGTTCGCCGTCGCGGTATTCGTTCTGGGCGGTGGCCTGGCCCTGGGCGTTGCCCTGGCTGTCGCCGTCCGGGCCGCTCGCTTCGAATTCGCCGCGCACGCCCACGGTGGCCCGTTGCCGGCTTTGCCAGTCGCTCACCCGGCTGGACAGCGCCTCGTTCCACAGCACCGCGATGCGCGCTTCGCCGTCGCCGCTGAAGCGCTCGCGGAAGCGGGCGGTGATGGTGTCGGCGTCGTCCCGGCGGCCGCCCGGGGCCTGCTGTTCCCGGTAAGCCTCTTCGCTGAGCGGGGCCTTGGCCGGGGCCATCATCGGCGCCGGGGAGTGATCGGTCTGGGCGCCGGCGGTGCCGGCCAGCGCTAACGCCGCCCCCAGGGCCGCGAAGCGGATCAGCCGTTGTCGGTTCATCGTGCTTGCCTCACTTCCACGCGGTATTGAAGCCGGTCGGTGCTGACCGATTTTTCTTCGTACACGGCGCGGGCGTTGGCCGGCACCGAGATGCGCCGCCACACCGGGCGGGCGTCCAGGGGGCGGCCGCTTTGCGAGTAGAACGAGGTGCGCGCTTCCACCATGTAGTTGAAGTCGGTGTGGTTGCGCAGCTCCACCCACACCTGGGAGGTGCCGGTGTCGGTGCGCTCGATGCCGTGGCCGGTGGTGGACAGGCGCATCACGTTGTCCGGCCCGGTGAGGCCGTCCTTGAAGCGCCGGTTGAGGTCGTAGTCGGTGAAGATCACGGTGTTGTAGCCGGTGTCTTCGGTACGCTGCTGAAACTCTTCCTTGCTCATGCTGCTCTGGCAGCCGGTGACGACCAGGCCGGCGGCCAGCAGCGCGCTGACGATCAGGGTTTTCATAGTGGCTTTCCTTCTTCTGTGGGGCGGCTGCTGGCGAAGGCGAGGCCGTTGCCCCGGTCATCGAAATGCACGGGCACGGTCTCGGTGCCGTCCGGCAGCGGTTGCGAGGTCGCGTCCAGGAAACGGACTTCCAGCGGCCCGGCGCCGGGCGCCAGACGCAGGGTGGTGACATGCAGGCCGTCCGGCAGGCGCTGCCAGTAGCGGGTGTCCGCCTCGGTGCGCGAACGCGCGGACAAACCCTGGGCGGCCACGCCGATGGCGGTCACGGTATGAAAGCCCGCCGCCAGACCGCCGCCGGCGGCCATGCTCAGGCCGGCCACGGCGCTGTTGCCGCTGGCCGCGGTGAGCACGTCGCCGGTGGCCTGGGTGTTCTTCTTGAACTGCACCTTGCCTTCGATAATGCGGTCCACGGTGCGCCCGCCCCGTGTGGAGGCCTGGAAGAACACGTCCTCTACCGGGAACAGGGCGACGCTGTCACCACCGTGCATAAGCTCCGCCCCCTGGGCGCGGATCCGCTTGCCGCGCCGGTAAACCAGCTCGTAATGGCCGACGCCGTCGGCCAGCTTGCGCGGCGCGGTGCCGGTTTCGGCGATCACCAGGGTGTTGTGGTCGGCGGCGGGCACCGGGCCGTCCGGACGGAACTGCCGGTACTCCTCGAAGTGCTGCTCGGCCAGGGTGTTACTGCCGGCCAGCTTGGCGGACCAGCCCGCCAGATAGATCAGCGAGGCGAAATCCGTGGTGTTCTGCTCCTCCTCGGCGAAGGCGTCCTGCAGCAGCCCGCTGATAAAGCTGGCGCGGGCGTTGCCGTAATCGCCGTCGCGCAGGAACAGCAGGCCCCGGTAATAGAACACCATGGAGCGTTCATAGGGCTCGCCCTTGAAGTCCTTCTCGCCTTCCTCGTACCACAGGCTGCGTGCCCGGTGGGCCGCCTCGTTGTCGGCGTAGACGCTTTCGATATTGGCGATGGCCCGGTCCAGCGCCGCCTTGGACAGGTCGTAGTGCCCCCGGTGGAAGGCGGCGGCGCCGATCTCCATCAGGTTGAGCACCTCGTTGCGGCGGCCTTCCTCGAACAGGTCCTGGTAGAGCGGCTGCAGGGCGGCGGGCTTGCTCGCCACCACCGCCTGCTGGTCCGGGTCCAGGGCGCGGGTTTCGTATTGGGTGGGCCCGGTGGCGCAACCGGCGAGCAGCAAGGCGGCGGCCAGCGGCGCCCCGGCCTTAGCGATAAAGCACATTGTCCTGGCTCGCCTTCTTCATCTCATAAGAGCCGCTCCAGACAATGGTGCCCAGCTCCAGGTCGATCATCTCGAACGTCACCTGGTGGTAGCGCGAGCGCGTCTGGCTGTTGCGGTCCATGGCGTCCAGCGAGGCGATGCGCCCGCCCAGCCGGTAATCACCGCCGGCGGTGGCCTGCGTCTGGCGGATGGTGCCGCCGTCCACGGCGCCGTCGCGCTTGAGCTCGCGCTCTTTCTCCACCATGTCCGCGAAGTGGCGGCCCACAAAGACCATCCGGCCGTTGGCGGCGCGGTTGAGCTCCACGCGCAGACGGTCGGTGAGCAGGTTGGTGTTGATGATCGAAGAGCTTTCGTTCTTGAAGTATTCGTTGTCGATGATGATCCGCGGCGGCACGTCCCGCGCCGCCAGAATGCGGTTGGAGAGCATGTCCCGCATCATCTCGTCGGTCATCGCCACCACGTCCTGGGACTCGATGCCGACCCCTTGAACGCGGCCCGAGGACGACGGGTCCTCGTACACCGAGGCCTGGCCGGCCACGTTATCCACCTGCGAGGACGGCGTGCATCCCCCCATCACCATCAGGGCCCCCAGGCCCGCCATCAGATGACGTCTCTTCATGTCCTGCTCCGTCTTGTTGTATGCGCCGGTGACAGACACCGGCGTCCCCATGCGGGCAAGAGTAGCCAGGGCGGAGCAGGGCGCGCATACCCCATATGGGGTAAGCGGAGTGTGTTTTGGGTCACAGCATTCCCGTGGGCCTTCCCTAGACTTATGCAACGACGTGCCCAGGACCGCATAACAGCAAGGGCGCGCTGACATGGAATTTGGGGGATAACATGGATAAGACCTTTCTCGCCGGGGCGGCTGCCGTCGCGATCCTGGCCATCACCGGTTGTGGCGGATCAAGCAGCTCCAGCAGCGGCGGCGGCGGTACCGCCACACGCACCGCGCACTTCGTGGACAACGCCGTCACCGGCCTGCACTACACCTGCGGCTCTTCAAGCACCAAAACCACCGGCGAACAGGGCGTGCTGCGCTGCCCGGACGGCGCCACCGCACGCTTTCTGATCGGCGATATTGAACTGGGCGAGGCCGTGGTGAACGGCAATACGGTGTTCATCACCCCGGCGGACCTGGCCGGCGACGGCGCCGACGAAAACGACAACACCGTGATCAATATCAGCCGCTTCCTGATCAGCCTGGACGCCGACCAGGACCTGGCCAACGGCATTCAGATCGATCCCGCGTCGCACCTGGACCTGGGCCTGGCCATCGATTTCAGCCTGGATCCGGTGGCCTTTGAAACCGCCATCGCCTCCGCGCTGGACATGCTCACCGCCGATTTGCCCGGTGGGCCCTATCCGCTGGTCCCGGTGATAGACGCCCAAGATCACGTGGTCATGGCCCTGCACCTGAGCAACGCCGGGCTGTATCGCGGTACCGTCCGCCACACGCCCGACACGATGAACGGTATGACCTTCCTGGTCACCCGGGCAGGCGCCGTCTACGGCAGCAATCGGGCCGTCGATGGGCGCTACACGGCCACCGGCTTCGAAGAAGGAATGGACTGGCTGAGCACCGTCGGCACCGGCGAGGATTTCAAGATCGATGGCAGCAGCGGGGCCACCTACTTTATCGATGCCACCATCGCGAAAGGGCAGGCATCCGGTCAGCCGGCGGGCGAGGACTACCCGCGTTTCGAAGCCTCCCGCCGCCTGACCTTTGATCCGCTCTATGACCTGGACCTGGTCCAGGAATTCGCGGATCTGCTGCCGCTGGCCATCGGCATCGGCGAGGGCAGCGACGCTCCTTTCGTGATCCACACCGCAGCGGGCGGCGGGCTGGACGGCGCGCCGTTCGGTTCTTTTGAAGGAGGGCCGCCTTCTCAGCAGCTTGAGAACGACGTCGAGTACGCAGACATTGTTATCGCCGAAGTGGTCAGCACGGGCGATAACACGATCCGCCTGATGGGCATGTCGATGGCCGGCTATCTGGTCGACGCCACCATCGACCTGAGCGACGCGGAACCCAAAGTGGATGCGACTTGGGAGCATATTCACGAAGGCCGCAGCGGCACCACGCAAACCTTAATACCCGTGCTTTAAAGCATTCAGGGCGCGCCGGAGCGCGCCCTGAATGTCCGGTGTCGAAATCCCTATCCAGGGTTCGACCATGGGATATCCAAACCAAAAGGAGACTCCCATGACCGGCCAAACCATCCGCCTGCACCGCGTCCTGCGCGGGACCCCGGACCGCCTCTACCGCGCCTTCACCGACCCCGACGCCATGGTCAAATGGCTGCCGCCCTTCGGCTTCACCGCCACCATGCACGAAAGCGACGTCCGCGAAGGCGGCGGCTACCGCATGTCCTTCACCAACTTCACCACCGGCAGCCGCCACACCTTCGGCGGCACCTACGTGGAGCTCAAGCCCAACGAACGCATCCGCTACACCGACCAGTTCGACGACCCCAACCTCCCCGGAGAGATGCAGGTCACCGTCACCCTGAAAGCCGTGCTCGGCGGCACCGAGCTGCACATCGTCCAGGAGGGCGTGCCCGACGTGATCCCGGCGGAGATGTGTTACCAGGGCTGGCAGGAGTCGCTGATCCAGCTTGCGCAGTTGGTGGATCCGGAGATTCCGGACGAGGGATAACGCGCGATTGTCGGATTACCTGCAAAGCCCGGCGGCAATGTCCCCGGGCTTTTTTGCTTTTATTTGCGCCACAAGATGGTGTAATTTCGGACCTGCATCACAAAATAATAACCGCCGGCCCGGAGAGGCAAGGCGAAGAAAACAATGATTCAGGGGGAAAGGGATGTCTGTCCGCGAGCGCACCCGCCGGCCCGCTATGGGCTCTGAAACAACCACCCGCGAAGCCGTTGCCCGCCGGGGCTGACCCTAATGGCCACGGTGATTCCAAGCCTGAGCACCATTCGCGGCATGACGCCCGGCGAACGGCGCTGATCGGGAGCAGCATTGATTGCGTGTTCCGATGCTTCTTTGACCAGAAATAGGGTTTTTCAGTACGGAATAGAATATTTATGGCATTTAAATCAAAAACATTTGAAAGTAAAGTATCAGCTAATCCGGCAGTGCACTTTAAAAGCCTAACTAAGCGACAACATCCTGATGTAATGCCACATCAAAAGGAGATGCTAGAAGCGTACGCCGACAACTACCAAGATAGCTCGGATGTGGCTTTGCAATTGCCGACTGGCAGCGGAAAGACTCTTGTTGGGCTTTTAATAGCCGACTGGAGGCGAGTAAAAAATGGTGATCGATCTGTATATTTGTGTCCGACCAAACAGTTGGTTAGGCAGACAGTTATTCAGGCAAGAGAACAGTATGGTATTGATGTAGTTGATCTATCAGGACAGAAAAGTGAATTCTCTCCAGCAGACCGTGCGGATTATAAAACGGGTAGTAAGGTTGCAGTTAGCACGTATTCAGGGCTATTTAACATACGACCTTTTTTTGATGACGCTGATCTTGTGATTGTTGATGACGCGCATGCGGCGGAAAACTATATCGCCAAAATGTGGTCATTAGAAATCTTTTCAGGCACAGCTCTCCATGCAGAGTTCACTGAGTTTTTGAGGTCTCATATTACGCCACAAGAACATTCAAGGTTAACTGGACATTGGATGGAGGTGGCTGATGCAACATGGGTCGAAAAGCTTCCGTCACCTTTGGTTTTAAAATTTCAGGATGACATTGTTTCGCTTATAGATGCTCATGCGAGTTCGAGTTCGCCCAATCTTCATTTCGCGTGGTCTCTGCTCAGAGATCATATTGACTCTTGTCACATATATCTTGGGTCAACAAGTATTCTAATTCGACCGGTTATACCACCAACTTGGACACATGCTCCATTTGCAAGACCCAGCCAGCGTATTTTTATGTCGGCGACTCTTGGTATTGGCGGCGACCTCGAGCGGTTAACAGGCCGGAAGAGTGTCGCAAGACTACCCGCCCCCGACGGCTTTCAGAGTTCGGGGGTTGGACGTCGATTTTTTATTTTTCCAACTCTTTCTTTAACAGGCGAGGAGACGGACAACCTTCGACTGCATGCACAGAAAAAAGCAGGACGCTCGGTAGTTTTGACGCCCTCCACACCTCAGGCAGATCACCACTGTCGTTTAATAAGTGATAATCTTGATGATTTTGAAGTTTTCACTAAAGATGACATAGAGGAAAATAAAGCACCGTTTGTTAATCAGCAAAAAGCGGTGGCGGTTTTGGCAAATCGTTATGACGGAATAGATTTTCCCGGCGATGAATGTCGTCTTTTGTGTGTAGACGGTCTCCCAAAAGCGATGAACTTGCAAGAACGATTTTTAATGTCAAAGATGGGCGCCTCCTCTTTATATAACGATAGAGTTCAGACTCGAGTTCTTCAAGCTATGGGAAGATGTACCAGGTCTTTGCAGGATCGCTCGGCCGTATTCGTTACCGGTACTGAGCTAGTGGATTTTCTTGCTGATGATAGGAACTGGAGATATTTTCCTCCGGAGCTGCATGCCGAATTATATTTTGGTGTTGATCAATCCAAAGATATTTCCGCCGAGGGAATATTAGAAAATTTCGAGATGTTTATTGAGAATGGAAAAGATTGGTCTGATGCTGATGGTGAAATAAGGAGCGCAATAGGAAGTTTTAATCAGGAAGAGTATCCAGCAATGGCTGAACTGGAGGCCGTCGTTGATCGAGAGATAATTTATCAAGAGGCGATGTGGAATAAAGATTATAATTCCGCACTCGCATCCGCAAGAGAGATTTTGGGGCGGCTGCATCATGAAAGTCTTAGAGGGTATCGAGCGATGTGGCACTATCTAGCAGGTGCTGTTGCTCTTCGACTGTCTGTATCACCTGGTGATCCGTATGACTCTGCAGCGAAGGAGCATTTTAGTAATGCCAAAAAAGCTGCTCCAGCAATCTCTTGGCTTAGCTCACTATCTAGGCAAATCAATGGTATCGAGAACTCCGCTGAAGCTGGATGCGACACTGAAACTTTGCTTCAGGTTGAAGGCCTAGAAGAAAGGTTTACGTCACTGGGGACGGTGAACAACAATAAATTTGATAAACGCACTGCTCAGATCCATCAAGGCATGCAGGATCTCACCAAGTTTGAATCGGCGTTGATGCAGCTCGGCGATATCTTAGGACTTAGTTCGGGTAACCGGGAAACAGATGCGGCACCCGATCCATGGTGGTTAGGAAATCAAGTAGGTGTGGTTTTCGAAGCCCACGCTGAAGCTGATGTTGGCTCCATATTTGGGGCCGTCAAGGCGAGACAGGCTTCTGGTCACCCTAAATGGATGAAGAAAAATCTATCGGGGGTGGCTGATATGGATGTGTATCCTATTCTTATTACTCCTTGTACGAAGGCAAAATCTGGTGCCGATCCTCACCTCGACGAGGTTCTTTATTGGGAATTGGCAGACTTCTTGCTGTGGGCCCAAAATGCAATAGGTGTTATACGTGAGTTGAAGGGCGAATTTCCTGGGAGCGGCGATTTGGTTTGGCGGGCCAAGGCAGCCAGAAAGCTTGAATCTGAAGGTTTAACCATTAAAGCGATACTAAATAAACTGCCGTTTGCTGCTGACACAATGACAATTGTTGATTGAGATACAGCTAGTCTGAGGAATGAATCCTCATTTCATGATGCTTGTTTTTTTATCAATTCATCATCAATGATCTATGTTTGTACATTGTCGCTACTTTTACAATTCTTTGATCAGAGAAAATTCTAAAAGTATTCGAGCTTTTTTTATTAAGCTTCTCTCTAGTGGGGTTGAGTTTTTTAATGATCCGTGGACCAGTTTTGATCTGAGGTGATAAATTTTTTTGAAATCCGCTTCTATTTTTTTTCTTTCTTGGGCGTTTCGCCCCAGCAAGTATGAATATTTTATTGCTAACTTATCGGTGAGGTTCGACCTATCGCTGTCTTCGCCCAGTAATGCCTCTAACGCAATGCATGTTTTTATGAATGACGAGGTGGGGGAGCTATCTATACGTGCCTCAAAACTCCAAAGGGCTGCTGATAATATTCGCTCTTCCCCGCTTTCTATTCTACTTAGTCCTGATAAGTAGTTTTCTCGTAGGCTGGAAAAAAAACTTCTATCTAGTATTAATCCCTCATTTTGGGTGGTGTTGGACAAGTAAAAATTCATGTCGTCTGGAATGTCATATTGTACAGGTTTTTCGTTTTGGGCGCTCTCGTTTACAATGAAACCCTGTTTTATTGTTTCGGTTTTTGTTTTTGTTATTCCATATTGTATGTTTCTGCTTCTGGAGAATTTTATTACTTTCTGAATATGAAGGAGTTCGATTATGAGCCTGGCTCTATCGTTCAGGTCTCGATAAAGTCTCACCTCTGAAGATGGATAAAGGTATCCTTCCCCTTTTATTCGCAGAAATGCAATATGTTCTGGATTTTGAAGTCCCCTAAAAAGTGATTCAAGCTTGTTTTTTTGGTAAAGATTTTTTATTTCTCTAGGGCAGAATACTATTGATGCCGTCGGTGAAAGACTATACTCATCATGCCCCATGTTTTTTCCTAAGGTAGATATCGGTACATAGATCGAATATTTTTTCGTGGAACAAATAATCGAATTTACGATTTTTTCTTTTAGAGAGCCAAATATGATATGATGTGTTAGATCTTTCAGGTTTCCCGAAACTGGCGTCCGTAAAAAGTTGTTTGCTGCAAACTGAAATATGTGTTCGAAAATTAATGTTTCGGCTTCCTCTTGGTTGAGTTTTCCCGCCGTTTTTTTTTTGCCCTCAGCGCTGCCGCCTCGACATGGGGGTATATTTTTGGTATGTCTACCTTGCTATCTCGTATTTGGCACTGAACGAGCGTTCCATGAATAGACCTTTTAAGCGCTTCTTCTTGATCTTGCGGTAAAGCCATTGATTTCTCCATCTTTTTCAGAAGGAAGATCCCCTTCTGGAAATTAGCTGTTTGAAAATATTGTTATTATTAAAGGCATCTATTGCATAATTCATCGGGAATTTTTGTTATCGGTTGTGAGTGAAGCTGAGACTTTAATTTCGTCAATCACATTAGCGTTATCCTAGTTCAAACCAATTTACATGGTGCAATGCCTATACTGGCCCTTATCGCTTTCCTGGGCGTTAAGCAGAGTACCTCTGATACTTGGATGGGAGCAAACCATGGGATTGTCCAAAGCGATGGCTGAACCGAATCACATTTTAGAATGTTCGTGGTTTTGGTGAAATCAATGCTTTGCGTCAAGGTGCCTGCCCCACTGAAGAAGCCACCTTCAATAAGGTGACCAAGAACATGTCGTCAAATTCTCAGAGGCACCCGTCCAGAGCTTGTGTCGTCATCACAATGCGCACCGCCAACGCGGTGCGCTTTCGCCACCAAATTGACGGGACCGTGCATCTATCGGGTAGAGACAGTGGCGGTCTATGGGCTATTCATGATAGCTCTGTGATTAAGTTAGACCGCGCCAAATTCGTTATTTTTTATGAATGCCCTTGCAGGCTCTTGGTTGCCTCAAGCATTAATCGGCCCAAGAAATGAAGTCTTAGACCGGTGTGCTGTGTCGTTTGGGGTTTCATTGTTGAATAAACACAGATTTGACGATCAAGTTTGGTGTTTGTTCCGGATAATTATGTCAGTAATAGAAAATTTATAATAGATGTTCGGGTGATTAATGAATGATGTTATTGGCGATGAAGATGCACTGAAGTCTATTGATCGTTTGCATCTTCCTGATCCTAGAAACAAGCACTTTAGTATCGAGTATTGGCACGGCTGTATCGCTGAGATCAAAATTTCGGATCGCGTTCCGGTTTCAGTTCGGCAGATATTTGAAAATGCGAAAAATATAGCTTTGTACTCTTATTACTCATATCGGCTGCACCAAGCAGCGGAGATTATTGGCTACATGGCACTAGAAAGTTCCTTGAAAGAGAAATACGAGCTTGTAGGGACTCGTTTCCGGCATAGGCGCCCAAAAAGCTTTAAAGACTATATAAAAATAGCCTTGGTCGAAGGGTGGGTCTCGGATGAACGAATGGTGTCTTTCCGGGCAGTAGCAGAAAGTGCAGTGAGGGAAAGGTTAACTCGAGACATGATTCACAGCGGGCTGGTGGGGAAAGAACCAGTGCCATCTCCTACCCCCAGTGAGGAGGAGATTCTCGCTGAACTTCGAGCGATGCGTGTAGCTGAAAAAGCCCTTCATGGAAAAAGGCGGATTAGGAATATGTACCTTCACGAAGGCACAGGGCTTTCCGATACCTCCGTAGAAGTCTTGACCGATCTGGCCGAACTGATTAACCAAATATTTGAAGAGAATTAAATCTGAGGAATCAGTTTTACCAAACAAAAAGCCCCGACGGGAAAACCCGCCGGGGCTTCTTCATATCACCAACAGTGAATAAAGCGAATCCTTAAACCCGCTCAATCACCGTAGCAATACCCTGACCCAGACCAATGCACATGGTGGCGAGGCCGATCTGGCCGTCGTTGCCTTCCAGTACGTTGAGCAGGGTGCCGGTGATGCGCGCGCCGGAGCAGCCCAGGGGGTGGCCCAGGGCGATGGCGCCGCCATTCAGGTTGACCTTCTCGTCCATCTTGTCGAGCAGCTTGAGGTCCTTCAGAACCGGCAGGGACTGCGCGGCGAAGGCTTCGTTGAGCTCGACGTAGTCGATGTCGTCGATGGTCAGGCCGGCCCGTTTCAGGGCTTTCTGGGTGGCGGGCACCGGGCCGTAGCCCATGATGGCCGCGTCACAGCCGGCGACGGCCATGCTGCGGATCTTGGCGCGGGGCTTGAGGCCCAGGGCCTGGGCGCGCTCGGCGCTCATTACCAGCATGGCGCTGGCACCGTCGGACAGGGCCGAGGAGGTGCCGGCGGTCACGGAGCCGCTGGCCGGGTCGAACACCGGGCGCAGTTTGGCCATGTCTTCCAGGCTGGCGTTGGCGCGGATGGTCTCGTCGATTTCGCAGAGTACCTTGCGGCCTTCGGCGTCGTGGCCTTCGATCGGCACGATCTCGTTTTTCCAGCGGCCTTGTTCGGTGGCTTCCCAGGCTTTCTTGTGGGAGCGCACGCCGAACTGGTCCTGCTGTTCACGGGTGATGCCGTGCATGCGGCCGAGCATTTCCGCGGTAAGGCCCATCATGTTGGAGGCCCGGGCGGTGTACTTGGACAGCTCGGGGTTGAGGTCCACGCCGTGGTCCATGGCCACATGGCCCATGTGCTCCACGCCGCCGATCACGAACACGTCGCCGTTGCCGGTTTCGATGGCTTGGGCGGCGCTGTGCAGGGCCTGCATGGAGGAGCCGCACAGGCGGTTCACGGTCTGCGCGGCGCTGGTGCGCGGCAGGCCGGCCAGCATGGAAATGTTGCGGGCGATGTTCATGCCCTGTTCCTTGGTCTGGTTCACGCAGCCCCAGATCACATCTTCGGTTTCTTCGATGCTCCAGTTGGGGTTGCGCGCCATCAGCGCCTGGATCAGCAGCGCGGACAGTTTTTCCGCGCGCACGTTGCGGAACTGGCCGTTACGGCTTTTGCCCATCGGGGTGCGCACGGCATCGACGATGACAACGTCTTTCGGATTCAAACTCATTTCAAAATCTCCTTTGCCCGTGCCTTACGCGAAGAAGGCTTCGCCTTTGGCGGCCTTGTCTTTAAGCATCTGGGGGGCTTCGTAAAGCTTACCCAGGTGGGCGTATTTGTCGCACAGTTCCGCGAACGCCTTGGTGCCGATGCTGTCGATGTAGCGCAGCGGGCCACCGCGGAACGGCGGGAAGCCGATGCCGTAGATCATGGCCATGTCGGCTTCGGCGGCGGAGCCGACGATGTTGTCTTCCAGGCAGCGGATGGTTTCGGTGCACATCGGAATCATCATGCGGGCGATGATGTCGTCGGCGTCGAACTCCTTGGACTCGCCGGTGACCATCGGCTTGATCAGCTCGTAGGTCTTCTCGTCGACCACCTTCTTGGGCTTGCCCTTCTTGTCTTCTTCGTACTTGTAGAAGCCGATGCCGTTCTTCTGACCATAGCGTTCGTTTTCGAACATGATCTCGGACGGGTCCTTGAAGTCGTGCTGCATGCGGTCGGGGAAGCCTTCGGCCATCACTTCGGCGGCGTGCACGCCGGTGTCGATGCCGACCACGTCGAGCAGGTAGGCGGGGCCCATGGGCCAGCCGAACTTCTGCATCACCTTATCGACTTGCTGGAAGTCGGCGCCGTCGCGCACCAGCATGCCGAAGCCGGCGAAGTAGGGGAACAGAACGCGGTTCACCAGGAAGCCGGGGCAGTCGTTCACCACCACCGGGTTCTTGCCCATCTTCTGGGCGTACTTGACCAGGGTGGCGACGGTTTCGTCGGAGGTCTTCTCGCCGCGGATCACTTCCACCAGGGGCATCATGTGCACCGGGTTGAAGAAGTGCATGCCGCCGAAGTTCTCCGGCTTCTTCAGGGCTTCCGCCAGGCGGGTGATGGAAATGGTGGAGGTGTTGGACGCGAGCACCGCGTCGTCACCCAGCACTTCCTCGGTTTCCGCCAGCACGGACTGCTTGATCTTCGGGTTCTCGACCACCGCCTCGACGACCACGTCGATGTTGGTGAAGTCACCGTAGCTCAGGGTGGGACGGATCATGGACAGGGTCTTGCCCATTTTGGCGGCGTCCATCTTGCCTTTGCTGACGCGCTTGGCGAGCAGCTTGGAGGCTTCGTTCATGCCCAGGTCCAGGGCTTCCGCCTTGATGTCCTTCATGACGATGGGGGTGCCTTTCAGGGCGGACTGGAAGGCGATGCCGCCGCCCATGATGCCCGCGCCCAGTACCGCCGCGTTGTTGATCTCGCGGCTGGCCTTGGCGGTCTTGCCGTTCACTTTCTTAACCTGCTGGTCGGCCAGGAACAGACCCACCATGGCGGTGGCCTGCGGGGTCTTGGCGACCTTGGCGAAGCCCTTGGACTCCACGTCCAGCGCTTCGTTGCGCTTCATGCCGGCGGCTTTCTGCATGGACTTCACCGCTTCCATGGGCGCCGGGTAGTTCTTGCCGGCCTGCTGCTGGACCATGGCGGAACCGGTCTGGAACGCCATCATCTGCTCCATCGGAGGCATCGGCAGCGGCTCCAGCTTTTCCTGGCGCTTGGCGCGGAAGTCGATCTTGCCGGCCAGGCACTGCTTCACCAGGTCGATGGCGGCGTCACGCACGTCGTCGTGCTTGACCACCGCGTCCACCATGCCGTCCTTGAAGGCTTTTTCCGGCTTGTGCTGGCCGCCGGCGGAGATCCACTCAATGGCGTTGTCCACGCCCATCAGGCGCGGCGCGCGCACGGTGCCGCCGAAACCGGGGTAGATGCCCAGCTTCACTTCCGGGAAGCCCACCTGGGCCTGTTCGCTCATCACGCGGAATTCGCAGGCCAGGCACATTTCCAGGCCGCCGCCCAGGGCGAAGCCGTTGATGGCGGCCACTTTCGGCACGTCCAGGTCTTCGAAGGCGTTGAAGATGTCGTTCGCCTGGCGGGACCATTTGGCGATCTCCGCTTCGTCCTGGGCGAACATTTCGGTGAATTCGGTGATGTCCGCGCCAACGATGAACACGTTTTTCGCGGAGGTGACGACGATGCCCTTCACCTGGTCGTTGCCTTTGAGGGCCTCGGTGGCCTTGCTCAGGTCTTCCAGGGTGGCACGGTCGAACTTGTTCACGGACTCGCCCTGAAGGTCGAACTTCAGTTCGGCGATCCCGTCGTCAAGCAGTTGTACGCTTACGGCGTTGCCTTGGTAAATCATATCGTTTGCTCTCCAGTCCCAAAGTATGCGGCCGGCCAGCCGCCTTGGTGAGCCTGTGGTTCCTCACTCGGGGGCGCCAAGTATATGAAAGCAAAGGGCATACATTCAGTCCCTTTTTGTGACTTGCCGGTCGTTGCAAGCCCGCTTCCCGCCTGTATTGGGTGCGGGGCGGGGTCTTTCAACCACCGGCGCTTTCAGCCATGAGGAGGATACAGCAAGCCGGGCCCGGAGTATCTTGACTCGGGAGGCGTCTATGCGGACCCTTGCCGCGTCTTTCCGCCAGGCTGAATTGATGAGCGCACGTCCTTTTCCCGAGATCCGCCGCCGTACCCTGGACACCGTGCCCGACTGGCCCGGCGTGCCGCCGCTGCTGGCCCGGGTGCTGGCCGCCCGCGGCGTCACCCGGGAAGAGCAGCTGCAGCTGAGCCTGGGCCGCCTGCCGCACCCGGACGGTTTCAACGGCCTGGGCGCCGCGGTGGACCTGCTGCAGCAGGCCCGCGAAGAGCACTGGCGCATCTGCGTGGTGGGCGACTACGACGCCGACGGCGCCACCGCCACCGCGCTGATGGTGCGCGGGCTGGCCGGCCTGGGCTTCCGGCGCCCGGACTACCTGGTGCCCAACCGCTTCGAGTACGGCTATGGCCTGTCGCCGGCGATCGTCGAGCTGGCCCGGGAGACCCTGGCCCCGGACCTGATCATCACCGTGGATAATGGCATCGCCAGCGTCGACGGCGTGGCCGCCGCCCGGGCCGCCGGCATGCGCGTGCTGATCACCGACCACCACCTGCCCGGCGACCAACTCCCGGACGCGGACGCCCTGGTCAATCCGCGCCTCTGCGAGGACGGCTTCCCGGCGCGCAACCTGGCCGGCGTTGGCGTCGCCTTCTATTTACTACTGGCGGTGCAGCGCCGCCTGGGCGTCAAAAGCCCGGTGCTCGACCTGCTGGATCTGGTGGCCCTGGGTACCGTGGCCGACGTGGTGATCCTGGACGACGCCAACCGCATCCTGGTGGAGCAGGGCCTGCGCCGCATCCGCGCCGGCAAGGGCAGCCCCGGCCTGCGCGCCCTGTTGCGGGTGGCCGGCCGCGATCCCGCCAAGGTGGTGGCGGCGGACCTGGGCTTCGCCGCCGGGCCGCGCCTCAACGCCGCCGGCCGCCTCACCGATATGAGTCACGGCATCGAATGCCTGCTGGCGGACAGCGAGGAACAGGCGCGCCGCTTCGCCGAGGAGCTGGACACCATCAACCGCGAGCGGCGCGGCATCGAGCAGGGCATGCGCGACGCCGCCATGCTGGAAGTGGCGCGGCTGCGCGAGCGCGAGCTGCCCGCCGCGCTCTGCCTGCACGGCCCGGACTGGCACGAAGGGGTGGTGGGCATCCTCGCCTCGCGGGTCAAGGAGTCGGTGCACCGGCCGGTGATCGCCTTCGCCCCGGCCCGCGAGAAGGGCATGCTCAAGGGCTCCGGCCGCTCGATACCCGGCCTGCACCTGCGCGACGTGCTGGACGCGGTGGCCACCGCCCACCCGGAAATGCTGCACAAGTTCGGCGGCCACGCCATGGCCGCCGGCATGACCCTGCGCGCCGACCACCTGCCGGCCTTCACCGAGGCGTTCCAGGACGCGGTGGCGGCGGTGGCCGGCGCCGACCTGTTCGACGAGGTGGTGGAAACCGACGGCGCCCTGGAGGAAGCGGATCTCTGCCTGGACACCGCGGAACTCCTCAGCCACCGCTTCCCGTGGGGGCAGGGCTTCCCGCCGCCGCGCTTCGACGGCGAATTCGAGGTGCTGGACAGCCGCGTGGTCGGCGAGCGCCACCTCAAGCTCACCCTGGGCCTGCCCGGCTGCGGCGGGGTGGTGGACGGCATCCACTTCAACGCCGACCTGGACCAGCTCGGCGACCGCCTGCGCCGGGTGTACGGCGTCTACCGCCTGGAAGTGAACGAATTCCGCGGCAACCGCAACCCGCAGCTGCTCTTCGAGCACCTCAGACCCGCGTAACAGGTGCCTCCCCGCGGGCACTTTGCTAGCATTGCCGTTCGCGCCGCCCCGGCGTGTTGTACCCGATTCGATTCTCGCGCGGCCCAAAAGGCCGGCGATGTCTGGCAGCCCCTAACGGAGGGAAGCATGAAAACAATTCACAAACACCGTCTGGAAGCCGGCACCGATGTGCAGGAACTGCGCCTGCCGGAAGAAGGTGATGTGCTGCGCGTTGACTTTATCCAGCAGGAACGCGCCATCTACATGTGGGTGGAAGTGGACGCCGACACCGTCATCGACACCCCCAAGGAAGTGCGCCGCTTCAAAGTATTCGCCACCGGCAGCGGCATCCCCAACAACGCCGTCTACATCGGCACCACCCTGGATAACCTCAAACCCGAGGCCTTCCACGTCTACGAACTGGTGGACTGACCCCCGGTGCCCGCCGGCCCCGGCCTCGTCAGGGGCCGGCTGAAACGGTAGAATACGCGGCTTTTCCCATTCTATTGAAAGCGCACTGAGAACCTTTATGGAAGTGAATCCGCTGAGAACCCACCTCACCGACCTGGCCGAGCGCGTCGATGCGCTGAGGGGGTATCTTTGACTACGACCAGAAGAGCGAACGACTGGTCGAAGTAGAGCGCGAACTGGCCCTGCCGGACGTCTGGAACGAGCCCCAGCGGGCCCAGGCCCTGGGCAAGGAGCGCTCGCAACTGGAACACATCGTCGCCACCCTGGACCAGGCCGGCCAGGGCATCGGTGACACCCGCGATCTGCTGGAACTGGCGGTGGAAGAGGGCGACGAAGCCACCGTCGCGGAAGTGGAAGCGGACCTGCAGCGCCTGGAGCGCATGGTCGCCGACCTGGAATTCCGCCGCATGTTCTCCGGCGAGATGGACGCCTCCAACGCCTATCTGGACATCCAGGCCGGTTCCGGCGGCACCGAAGCCCAGGACTGGGCCGAGATGCTGCTGCGCATGTACCTGCGCTGGGGCGAGGCGCACGGCTTCAAGACCGAGCTGGTGGAAGCCTCCGACGGCGACGTGGCCGGCATCAAGTCCGCCACCGTGCGCTTCGAGGGCGAGTACGCCTACGGCTGGCTGCGCACCGAGATCGGCGTGCACCGCCTGGTGCGCAAGAGCCCGTTCGACTCCGGCGGCCGCCGCCACACGTCTTTCGCCTCGGTGTTCCTGTCCCCGGAAGTGGACGAGGACATCGACGTGGACATCGATCCGTCCAAGATCCGCGTCGACACCTACCGGGCCTCCGGCGCCGGCGGTCAGCACGTCAACCGGACCGATTCCGCGGTGCGTCTGACCTATGTGCACACCGACCCGGAAACCGGCGAGGAAACCACCCTGGTGACGCAGTGCCAGAACGGCCGCTCCCAGCACCAGAACAAGGACCAGGCCATGCGCATGCTGCAGGCCAAGGTCTACGACCTGGAGCTGCAAAAGCGCAACGCCGAAAAGCAGAAGCAGGAAGAGGGCAAGTCGGACATCGGCTGGGGCAGCCAGATCCGCTCCTACGTGCTCGACGACGGCCGCATCAAGGACCTGCGCACCAACGTGGAAAGCCACAACACCCAGCAGGTCCTCGACGGCGACCTGGACCGCTTTATCCAGGCCTCGCTGAAGGCAGGGCTTTAAAAGGTTAAACACATGGCTGACGAACAGAACACCCCCAACGACGCCGCCCACGAAGGCGCCGACGAAAACCGTCTGATCGCCGAGCGGCGCGCCAAGCTCAACGAGTGGCGCGAAAGCGGTGGCGCCTTCCCCAACCACTTCCGCCGCGACAGCCTGGCCGCCGACCTGCAAAAACAGTACGGCGAGCTGAGCAAGGAAGAGCTGGAAGAAAAGAACATCCAGGTGGCCGTGGCCGGGCGCCTGATGCTCGACCGCAAAGCCTTCAAGGTGCTGCAGGACATGTCCGGGCGCATCCAGATCTTCGCCCCCAAGCCGGTGCAGAAAGACACCAAGCACTGGGACCTGGGCGACGTGGTGGGCGTGCGCGGCACCCTGTGCAAATCCGGCATGGGCGACCTGTACGTGATGATGGACGAGTACCTGCTGCTCACCAAATCCCTGCGCCCGCTGCCGGAAAAACACAAAGGCCTCACCGACACCGAGTCCCGCTACCGTCAGCGCTACGTGGACCTGATCGTCAACGAGGACAGCCGCCGCACCTTCCAGATCCGCTCACAAATGGTGGCCGGCATCCGCAACTACCTGGTGCGCCACGGTTTCGTGGAAGCGGAAACGCCGATGCTGCAGGTGATCCCCGGTGGCGCCACGGCGCGCCCGTTCATCACCCACCACAACAGCCTGGACCTGGACATGTACCTGCGCATCGCGCCGGAACTGTACCTCAAGCGTCTGGTGGTGGGCGGCTTCGAGCGGGTGTTCGAGATTAACCGCAACTTCCGCAACGAAGGCCTCAGCACCCGGCACAATCCGGAATTCACCATGCTGGAGTTCTACCAGGCCTACGCGGATCACAACGACCTGATGAACCTCACCGAGGACATGCTGCGCACCCTGGCGCAGGACGTGCTGGGCACCACCGAGATTCCCTACCAGGATGACGTCTACGACTTCGGCAAGCCGTTCGCGCGGCTGTCGGTGTTCGATTCCATCCTGCAGTACAACGACGACATCGACGCCGCCACCCTGGCCGACGAGCAGGGCGCCCGCGGCATCGCCGAACGGCTGGGCATCGCCGTGAAGGACGGCTGGGGCCTGGGCAAGGTGCAGATCGAGATCTTCGAGAAGACCGTCGAGCACCGCCTCAAGGACCCCACTTTCATTACCGATTACCCCACCGAGGTGTCGCCGCTGGCCCGCCGCAAGGACGACGACCCCTTCGTCACCGAGCGCTTCGAGTTCTTCGTCGGCGGCCGCGAGATCGCCAACGGCTTCTCCGAGCTCAACGACGCCGAGGATCAAGCGGAACGATTTCGCGCCCAGGTGGCCGAAAAAGAAGCGGGGGACGACGAAGCCATGTTCTACGACGAAGACTACATCACCGCTCTGGAACACGGCCTGCCGCCCACCGCCGGTGAGGGAATCGGCATCGACCGTCTGGTGATGTTATTCACGAATTCTCCCTCTATTCGTGATGTAATCCTGTTTCCTCACATGCGACCGCGCTAGCCCGACATCAGTGCGCATTAACGAATAACAAAGTGAAGGCCGTTATGAGTTCAGCCATTCAGTATCAGGGCCGCAAGGCCCGTCGCGCCGGCAGTGAACAACGCCGCCAGGCCATTCTGGACGCGGCGCTTAACATCATCGTCACCGACGGCATCCGCGCGGTGCGCCACCGCGCCGTGGCCCGCGAGGCGGATGTGCCGCTGTCCGCCACCACCTATTACTTCAAGGACATCTCCGACCTGATCGCGGACGCCTTCACGCTGTTCGCGGAGCGTGCCCTGGAAGAGGTGATCCGCCCGTTCCGCGACCAGGCGTTCGGCTTGATCCAGCAGTTCCAGGCCCAGGCCAGCCACCAGGAGCCCGACCGCGCCCGTCTGATCGAGTCGCTGGCGTCGATGACCACCGCGTTCATCCTCGACGAGGTGACCAACCGCCGCGAGCATCTGATCGCCGAGCAGGCGTTCTTCCAGGAGGCGATTCTCGACCCGCGCCTGCGGGGGCTGGCGGATCTGTACCTCAAGGAAATGTCGTCGCTACTGATCGACGCCTGCCGGGCGGTGGGGTCGGAAAGCCCGGAACTGGACGCGGAGCTGATCCACAGCTTCCTGCTCGCCACCGAGGTGCGCCTGCTCGCCCACCCGGAATGGGCCGACGAAAAGGCGCTCAACAAACGCATGCACCACCTTTTGGAGAAGCTGGTCCCCCATGGCTGAACAGTCCTCGGTGGAGTTGGAGCCGGGCTGGAAGCAGGTGCTCGGTGACGAATTCACCAAGCCCTACATGCAGAATCTGAAAGCCTTCCTGCGCCAGGAAAAGCAGGCCGGCGAGACCGTCTACCCGCCCGGCCCGGACATCTTCCGCGCCTTTAACGAGACCCCCTTCGACCAGGTCAAGGTGGTGATTCTCGGCCAGGACCCGTACCACGGCCCCAACCAGGCCCACGGGCTGTGCTTCTCGGTGCAGCCGGGCGTGCGCACGCCGCCGTCGCTGATCAATATCTTCAAGGAAATCGAACGGGACCTGGGCATCCCGGCCCCGGACCACGGCAACCTGGACGCCTGGGCGCGCCAGGGCGTGCTGCTGCTCAACGCGGTGCTCACCGTGCGCGCCGGCCAGGCCGCTTCCCACCAGCGCCAGGGCTGGGAAGAATTCACCGACCAGGCCATCGAGCACATCAACCGCGAGCGCGAAGGCGTGGTGTTTTTTTTGTGGGGCAGCTACGCCCAGAAAAAAGGCAAGCTGATCGACCGCCAGCGCCACTGCGTGCTCACCGCGCCGCACCCGTCGCCGCTCTCCGCGCATCGCGGTTTCCTGGGCTGCGGGCACTTTTCCCGCGCCAACCAGTACCTTCTGCAACAAGGCAAGGACCCCATCGACTGGTCCCTGTGAACCTTCGCATCACCGACCCATTAAGGACCCTTTCGGCATGACCGACAGTGTACAGTTCGAAGAACGCCCCACCGGCAGCGGCCACCTGATCGGCCGCGCCACGCTCAACGCGCCGCGCTCGCTCAACGCCCTCAGCCTGGAAATGATCGAAGCCCTCGACCGGCAAATCACCGACTGGCAGGCCCGCGAAGAGGTGGTGGCGATCTGGCTGGAAGGCAACGGCGGCAAGGCGCTCAGCGCCGGCGGCGACGTGGTCGCCCTGCACGGCGCCATGGTCAAGCACGCCGGGCAAAGCCGGAACCCGTTCACCGAGCACTACTTCGCCAGTGAATACCGCCTCGATTATCGCCTGCACACCTCCGAGACCCCGGTGATCTGCTGGGCGGACGGCGTGGTCATGGGCGGCGGCATGGGCCTGATGCAGGCCAGCCAGTTCCGCCTGGTGACCCCGAAAAGCCGGCTCGCCATGCCGGAAATCACCATCGGCCTGTTCCCGGACGTGGGCGCCAGCTGGTTCCTCAACCGCCTGCCCGGCAAAACCGGCCTGTTCCTGGGCCTCACCGGCGTCCACCTCAACGCCCGCGACGCCCTCGACCTGGGGCTCGCCGACCGCTTCGTCGACGCCGACCGCGAGCAGGTGCTCGACGCCCTGGCCGAAACCCACTACCAGGACGACCGCGCCGCCAACCGCCGGCAACTGCACCGCACCCTGCAGGATCTCGCCACCCGCCCGGACAGCCTCACCCCGGCGGTGATGGATCATCTCGACACCATCAACACCCTCTGCGACGCCGCCACCGTCAACGAAGTGGTGCACCGCATCCTCGAGCACAAACAATGCGACGGCTGGCTCGACAAAGCCCGCGCCACCCTCGCCGACGGCTGCCCGCAAACCGCCCACCTGGTCTGGGAACAGCTGCGGCGCAGCCGCCACCTGTCCCTGGCCGAAGTGTTCCGCATGGAATGGTGCCTGGCGGTGCAATGCACCCTGCACGCCGACTTCCGCGAAGGCGTCCGCGCCCTGCTCATCGACAAGGACGGCAAACCGCGCTTCCGCCACCGCGACGTCGACCAGGTCGACCCCGAATACATCGACGGCTTCTTCCGGAACCCGGCGCCGCAGCACCCCCTAGCCGACCTCTGAGCCTGAGGGTGGCCTTGTGCGAGCGGGCCTCGCCCGCGAAAGGCCGGCAAGCCGGCCGGCAGGATCCCAGAGGCGCCTCCCTGGAGGGTCACACCGGGCGGTCTACCGACCCGCCGCCCGACGCTCCTCCTCGATGACTTGGACCAGTTCCTCGACCGGCAACGCCCGACTCCGATGCGCTCCGGTCCCGGCCCACAGGCTCTTCCATTCGACGCCGGCGGCCTTGCGCAACGGCGAGGTGAGCCGGTGCTGGTCCGGGTAGGGCGCCACCTCGGTGGGCGCCCGCCCGTCCATCCAGGCGTTGGCGATGCCCCGCGCCCAGCGCCCGGACACCGCCCGGGTCACCGCGGTGGCGTCCGGCCCCGCGTCGGCCAATGCCTGGCGCCAGCCCTCGGCGGTGCCGGCCTCCGGGCAGCGCAAAAACGCCGTGCCCAGCTGGCCGGTGGCCGCGCCGGCGGCCATCACCCGCGCCACGTCGGCGCCGTCCATCAGGCCGCCGGCGGCGATCAGCGGCGTCGCGATGTCCTGGCAGGCGCCCAGCAGCGCGTCCAGCGGCTGGCCTTCGCCTTGCGGGTCGGCCCCGCCACGGTGGCCGCCGGCTTCCTCGCCCTGCAGCACGATGCCGTCGACGCCGTCGCCGGCCAGCGCCAGCGCCTCGTCACGGTGCGTGGCGGTGCCCACCAGGGTGATGCCGCGCGCCCGGCAGGCCGCCATCATCGATTTGGGCAGGCGCCCGAAGGTCCAGGAAAACACCGCCGGGCGCGCCTCCAGCATGGCCTCGAACTGCTCACGGAAATCCGGCAGCGGCGGAAAATCATCCGGCACCGGCACGCCGGCCTGCCGGTAGCAGGGCGACAGCGCCTTCAGGGCCGCCCGCCATTCCGCGTCGGTGGCGTCCCGTTCGGCGGGAATAAACAGATTGATGGCGAAAGCGTCGCCGCCCGCCGCCCGCACGCCCTCGGCGGCGGCCATGATGGCGTCGCCGCTTAAATAGCCGGCGCCCACCGAGCCGAGCGCGCCGGCGCGGCTGGCGCCGGCCACGACGTCAGCGGTGGACAGGCCGCCGGCCATCGGCGCCTGGATCAAGGAGTAGTCTTGGAACGCCATGGCGCCTCCGGTGTGCTAACGGTTCAGGATTTCGGTTGCGGCAGCGAGTAGGGCAGGTCCAGCGGCTCGGCGTGCAGCGGCTGGTCACCATGGTAGAGCTCGCCCTCGTGGGTCACGCGCAGCGCCGCCAGTGCCACCGGGGCCGGCGCGCCCGGGGCGCTGTCGACCACTTCGCCCACCGCCTTGCCGTCGGCGTTACGCAGGCTTTCCCCGGCCTGCAGCGGCGGCCCCTGGTACTGAAAGGCGCGCATCCGCTGCTTGAGCTTGCCCTTGAAGTGCATCCGCGCCACCACTTCCTGGCCGGTGTAGCAGCCCTTCTTGAAGCTGACGCCGCCGAGCACGTCGTAATTCAGCACCTGGGGCAGGAACAGGTCCTCGCCGCCGGAGAACACCTGGGCCTCGCCCGCCAGAATGTCCTGGAAGCGGGCGCCGTTGCTGTCCACCAGGGCGCGCTCGGCGCTCAGCGCCTGCCAGTGGGCGCCCAGCAGGCCGGGGGCCGCCACCAGCAGCGCCACGTCCGCATGGGCGTAGCGCAGCACGGTGATGCCGTCGCGGTGGGCGCTCTGCCCGGCGCCGGGCACCGGCAGGCCGGCCTCGGCGAGGGTGCCGTCGACGCCGCCGCTGAGCTGCGCCACCGCCAGTTCCGGGTCAGGCTGGAAATCGGCCTTGGCGCGCAGTTTGTATTTCTCGAAGCAGCGCAGGGTGTCGTCCACCCGGGCCTGGGGCACCACCAGCAGGTAGCCGCCGGGCATCGCCGCCACCCGGGCGCTGACCAGCCCCCGGCCCTTCAGGGAAAGGTGCATGGCCAGCCGCTGGGCGCCTTCGTCGATGTGCTTGAGGTCGGCGGTGATCTGTCCCTGCAGATAGTCGCCGGCTTCGTCGCCGGTCACGCGGATCACCGCCAGGTGGTCGCAAAGCGCCAGCGCCGGTTGCCGCACGCCGCCCGCGCTGGGTTGCTGATCGCCGAGAATGGCTTGCCAGGTGCTCATAATGCCCCTTTCCTTAGAATATCGAGCTTGGAAATAGCGAGTGCCGCGCCAGAGTTTGGGGCGCATGGCTGTAAACCAAGGCCCATGATGATAGATAATCCACCCCTGATCTGTCAGTCCATCAGCCAAAGAGGCGCCATCAATGACACCCCCGGAATCCCTTGATATCGCCGAACAGAAGCGACGTTTCCACTGGCAATGCCGGCGCGGCGCCTCCGAGGTGGAAGTGGTGCTCAACGCCTATCTGGAGCGTTTTTTCGAGGTCGACGACGATGAGCGCCGCGCCCGCTTCGCCCGCCTGCTGGAATGCGAGGACGTGGACCTGCTGGAATGGTTCACCCGGCGCTCCCAGCCCGAGGACCCGGAATTGCGCGCCTTCGTCGCCGAGTTGCTCGACCGTGTGGCCCAGAAGGGTTGAGCTGGCCGGCTCCCGCTACCCGCGGCGGTTGCGGTGCGCCGCGCTCGGCCTGGGCGCGGCGGCGATCCTGCTCAGTGGCCTGCCGCTGAGCCTGGCGGCGCTCACCGGGCTGGCCGCGCTGGTGGCGGCGCGCCGCTGGCGCCCGGCCACGCCGCGCAGCGTGGACGTCACCCCCGGCGCCGTGCGGCTGAGCCTGCGCGACGGCCGCCGGGTGACCCTGACGCCGCCGTTCCGGGTGATGTTGCGCGAGCACTGGCTGGCCCTGCACTGCCCGCGCCGGGGCTGGGTGTGGGTGTTCCCGGACCAGGCCGGCCCGGCGGCGCTGACGCCGCTGCGCCAGGTGCTCTACCTGCAGCGCCGCTGATCAGGGCCGTCCCGGCACCAGCACCGAATCCTTGCCGACCGGGTCCGCGTCCGGGAATTCACGCATGAAGTGCAGGCCCCGGCTTTCCTTGCGCTGCAGCGCCGAGCGAATAATCAGATCGGCGATCACCACCAGATTACGCAGCTCCAGCAGGTCGTTGCTGATGTGGTAATTGCTGTAATACTCGGTGATTTCCTTCTTCAGCATCTCCACCCGGTGCTGGGCCCGCTCCAGGCGCTTGGTGGTGCGCACGATGCCCACGTAGTCCCACATGAAGCGGCGCAACTCGTCCCAGTTGTGGCTGATCACCACGTCTTCGTCGGAGTCGGTCACCTTGGAATCGTCCCAGGGCGCCGCCTCGCGGGGCTCGGGCAGGTCGTGCAGATGCTCGCCGATATGCTCCGCCACGGCACGGCCGTAGACGAAGCACTCCAGCAGGGAATTGCTGGCCATGCGGTTGGCGCCGTGCAGGCCGGTGAAGCCGGTTTCGCCGAGCGCGTACAGCCCGGGCACGTCGGTGCGCCCGTCGCGGTCGATGATCACGCCGCCGCAGGTGTAATGCGCCGCCGGCACCACCGGAATCGGATCGCGGGTGATGTCCAGCCCCAGCTGAAGGCACTTGGCGTACACGGTGGGGAAGTGCTCGATGATGAAATCCGCCGGCTTGTGGCTGATGTCCAGATACAGGCAGTCCGCGCCCAGACGCTTCATTTCATGATCGATGGCGCGCGCCACCACGTCCCGGGGCGCCAGCTCGGCGCGCTCGTCGAAGCGCGGCATGAAGCGCTCGCCGTTGGGCAGCAGCAGGCGGCCGCCTTCGCCGCGGATCGCCTCGGTGATCAGAAAGCTCTTCGCCTTGGGGTGGTACAGGCAGGTGGGGTGGAACTGCATGAATTCCATGTTCGCCACCCGGCAGCCGGCGCGCCACGCCATGGCGATGCCGTCGCCGGTGGCCACGTCCGGGTTGGAGGTATACAGGTACACCTTGGAGGCGCCGCCGGTGGCCAGCACCACCGAGCGCGCCAGAATCACGTCGGTTTCGCCGGTTTTGATGTTGTGCACATAGGCCCCGCAGCAACGACGCTCTTTACCTTGTTGCCCGTCGGGGCTGTTGTGCTCCTGCAGAATCAGGTCCACGGCGACCCGGTGCTCAAAAAGCTGTACATTGTCGCGCTCCTTGACGCGGTCGATCAGCGTGCTGGAGATCGCCACCCCGGTGGCGTCGGCGGCGTGGATGATGCGCCGGTGGCTGTGGCCGCCCTCGCGGGTCAGGTGGTAGGGCAGGGGATTGGCCTCCGAGCCCTCCAGGCGGGTAAAGTCCACCCCTTGGTCGATCAGCCAGCGAATCGCGCGCGGCCCGTTTTCCACCGTGTAGCGCACCGCGTCGTCATGGCACAGGCCGCCGCCGGCCAGGTGGGTGTCGCGCACGTGGCTTTCCAGAGAGTCGTCGCTGTCGAGCACCGCGGCCACGCCGCCCTGGGCGTAGTAAGTGCTTGCATGGGTGAGTTCACCCTTGGACAGCAGCGCCGCCTGCACGCCGTCGGGCAGGCCCAGGGCCACGGTAAGGCCGGCGGCGCCGGAGCCGATGATCAGAACGTCGTAGCGGAAGGTGGCCATGAAGCCTCTTTAGCTGGGGAAATGTTGAACCAATGTGAAAACCGGTGCTTCCGGAGGCGCTAGTATAGCCGCCCGTGGAACACCTGATACAATACCGCGTTTTACCCTCCGCCAGGCTGGGAACAGTGATACCTTGACGGGAGCCCCGGTGTCAGACGAACAGTTGGTCAAGAAAGCCAAGAGCGGCGATCAGCGCGCCTTCGAGGTGCTGGTGCTCAAGTACCAGCAGCGTATCTTCGCGCTGATCAGCCGCTATGTGCGTGACCACGACGAGGTCCAGGACGTCGCCCAGGAAGCCTTTATCAAAGCCTGGCGCGCGCTGCCCCGTTTCCGTGGCGACAGTGCCTTTTACACCTGGCTCTATCGGATCGCCGTGAACACCGCCAAGAACCATCTGGTGTCGTTGAGCCGCCGTCCGCCGGGCTCCGACCTGGATGCCGCCGAGGCGGAACAGTACAGTGGCGCGGAGGTGCTCCATGAAATTGGAACCCCGGAGTCGCATCTGTTGTCCGATGAGTTGGAGGCAGTTATCCACAAGTCCATCGAGGAGCTGCCCCAGGAGCTGAGGACCGCCGTCACCTTGCGTGAATTCGAAGGTCTCAGCTATGAGGATATCGCGGCGGTCATGGAGTGCCCGGTGGGAACCGTTCGTTCCCGCATTTTCCGGGCCCGTGAAGCCATCGATGAAGCGGTGCGTCCCCTGCTCGGGTCGCAGCGCGGCGACAGAGGGTGAGGACATGAACAGGGACTACGAAGCGCTTTCCGCCTTCCTGGACGGCGAAACCAACGAACTGGAAACCCGGCGCGTACTGCGCGACCTGGACCAGGCCGATATCGCGACCCTGGGTCGCTGGCAACTGGCCAGCGATACCCTGCGCGGGCACGCCAGCCGGGAAGTGCCGCCGGCGTTCAACGCACGGCTCTCCGCCGCCCTGGCGGCGGAATCGAAGCCCGCCAAGCGGGCCGGCATGATGGGCGGCTTTGCCCGGGTGGCGGTGGCCGCCTCCGTGGCCGCCGCCACCGTGATCGGCTGGCAGTACTGGAGCGTGCCCGCCGGCAACGGCGCGGCGGCGCCCACCATGGCCGCCAATGACGGCGCCGCGCCGTCCGCGCCCACCGGCAGCGCCACCATCGGCGCCACCCCGGTGGCCGCCGAGCAGCGCCTGACGCGGCCGTTCGGCGAGACCTCCCTGGTGGCGCAGGGCGCCCGCCAGGGCGAGCGCGCCACCGGCACCGTCAACACCGCCCAGCCGCGGGTGAACGCCATGCTGCTGCGCCACAGTGAATTCACCGCTCGCCACAGCAGCCAGGGCATGATGCCCTACGCCCGCCTGGTGAGCATGGACGCCCGCAACGGAGCACGCTAACGAAATGATGCGGACCCTCGCCCTCGGCCTCGCCCTGGCCGCCCCCCTCGCCGCACCCGTCGCGATTGCCGACCCCACGCCCGCCCAGGCGCTGCTGGAGGAGATGACCGAAGCCTCCCAGCAGCTGCAGTACCGGGGCCGCTTTCTCTATCAGCTGGGCGGCGAGGTGAGCACCATGGAGCTGAGCCACGCGGTGATCGACGGCAAGCAGTACCAGCGCCTCACCCACCTCGACGGCCGCCTGGTGGAAGTGCTGCAACTGGGCGATGAAGTGGTGTGCCTGCACCCCAACGGCACCCTGACCCGCATCAATGACAACGACACCGGCCTGCTGGCGTTCCGCGACCGCCTGTCCTCATCGATTCCCGAACAATACAACGTGCTGGTGGACGGCGACGGCCGCGTGGCCGGCCGCGTCACCACCCGCATGCGCGTGGCGCCGCTGGACAACCACCGCTACGGCTACCGGCTGTGGGTGGACCGCGACAGCAGCCTGCTGCTGAAATCCGAAATGGTGGACGCCAGCGGCCTGGCCGTGGAGCGCGTCGAGTTCGTGTCCCTGGATCTGGAGCCGGGCCTGGAGCGTTCCGATTTCCAGCTGCCCAAGGTGATCGCCGAGCGCTCCCTGGAGAGCGTGGCCGCGGCCAGCCCCGAGCGCGTGCACGTGGAAGCCGGCTGGCTGCCGTCCGGCTTTGAAGCCGCCGACCGCGACTGGCGGCGGGTGGCGGACCTGCGCCAGCCGGTCACCGCGCAAAGCTACACCGACGGCCTGGCCACCTTTACCCTGTTCGTGGAGAGCGTGGCCAGCGATCAGGTGGAAGAGGGCGTCAGCCGCGTCGGACCCACCGTGGCGATCAGCCGGGTGCAGAACCTGGACGAGCGCGTCTACCTGATGACCCTGGTGGGCGAAATTCCGCAGCCCACCGCCGAACGCATCATGGAAGCGGTGGCGATTCGCGCCACGGACAAACGGCCATGATAGAAGAGCAGGGGCGCGTGGTGGCCCGTGAGCCCGGAGCGATCTGGGTGGAAACGGTGCGCGCCGGCACCTGCTCGTCGTGCCAGGCCCGCCAGGGCTGCGGGCACAGCGTGATCAACCGCCAGGCCGCCGGCCAGCGCGCCCGCCTGCGGGTGGTCACCGATCTCAGTTTTCGCGACGGCGACCCGGTGGTGATCGGGGTGCCGGAAAAAGCAGTGCTCTACGGCGCCCTCTGGGTGTACGCCCTGCCGCTGGCGCTGCTGTTCGGCGGCGCCCTGCTGGGCGACGCGCTGTCGCTGACGCTGGCCGGGCGCGCCGTGGACGGCGCCGCGCTGTTCGGCGTCGGCGGCCTGCTGCTGGGCTTCCTGATCACCCGCCTGCACGGTCGCCGTGTCGCCGGCGCCGGGCGCTATCAGCCGCGCGTGCTGAGCCGCCCGGGCGGCGCCGACGCTGAAACCACGATCCGGGTGCGGCCCGCGCGCTGACCCGGCCTGAACCTAGAACAGGGTAGAAGGGAGCCTTTCCATGGGGATAACGCATCGTATTGTGTTGATGCTGGCCTTGGCCGGCGTGCTCGCCGCCTGCGGCCAGGACACCGACAACACCACCAAGCAGGACACCAGTGACAGCCGCGACACGGCGCCGGCCCGCGCCGACGCCGGTGACGGCGAGCCGCTGGTCACCGGCCTGCCGGACTTCACCGCCCTGGTGAAGAAAGAAGCGCCGGCGGTGGTCAACATCAGCACCGTCACCCGCCGCGAGCGCAGCCAGCAGTCGCAGCTGGACCAGCTTCCCGAAATGTTCCGCCGCTTTTTCGACGAGTTCGGCGGCGGCCCGGGCGGCCCCGGTGGCGGCCCGGCCCCGCGCTCCGAAACGGAGTCGCTGGGCTCCGGCTTCATTATCTCCAGCGACGGCTATGTGCTGACCAACTACCACGTGGTCGGCGAAGCGGACGAGATCGTGGTGCGTCTGCAGGACCGCCGTGAACTGGACGCCGAGCTGATCGGCTCCGATCCGCAGAGCGACCTGGCGCTGATCAAGGTGGACGCCAGCGACCTGCCGGTGGTGGACATCGGCTCCTCCGACGACCTGCAGGTGGGCGAATGGGTGCTGGCCATCGGCGCGCCGTTCGGCTTCGACAGCTCGGTGACCGCCGGCATCGTCAGCGCCAAGGGCCGCAGCCTGCCCACCGACAACTACGTGCCCTTCATTCAAACCGACGTGGCCATCAACCCGGGCAACAGCGGCGGCCCGCTGTTCAACCTCAACGGCCAGGTGGTCGGTATCAACTCGCAGATCGTCAGCCGCTCCGGCGGCTACATGGGCCTGAGCTTCGCCATTCCCATCGACCTGGCCATGGACGTGGCCGACCAGCTCAAGGAAACCGGCGAAGTCAGCCGCGGCTGGCTGGGCGTGCTGATCCAGGAAGTGGACCGCGATCTGGCCGAATCCTTCGGCCTCGACAAGCCCATGGGCGCCCTGGTGGCCCAGGTGCAGAGCGGCTCGCCGGCGGCGGAAGCCGGCCTGCAGCCCGGCGACGTGATCATCGCCTTCAACGGCCGTGAAATTCAGCGCTCCGCGCAGCTGCCCAAGTGGGTGGGCGCCCTCAAGGCCGGCACCGAGGCGGAAATGACCGTGGTGCGCGACGGCGACGAAAAGACCCTGGAAGTGACCGTCGGCGAGCTGCCGGACAACCCCCAGGCGGGCATGGCCGGCCAGCCGGACCAGGACCAGGGCGAGTCCGACAAGCTGGGCCTGGAAGTGCGCGCCGCCAGCGCCGCCGAGCTGGCCCGGGTCAAGGCCGACCACGGCGTGGTGATCACCGGCGTCCAGGACGGCCCCGCCGCCCGCGCCGGGCTGAGCAGCGGCGACCTGCTGGTGAGCCTCAACGGCAAGCCGGTGGACAGCCTGGACGCCTACCGGGAGATCGCCGCCGACCTGCCCGACGAGGGCACCGTGCCGGCCCTGGTCAACCGCGACGGCAATGCCCGTTTCGTCGCCATCAAGCTCTGACCCGGCATCATCGGGGCTGTGGGAGCGGGCCCGCTCCCACAGGCCGCTCGCACAGGATTATCCACTGGCGCCCTAATCCGCTAGAATCGCGCTCCATTGTGTCTTCTTTCATTTCCGGCTCTGGCGGGTATACGTGACCGACATTACGCACATTCGCAATTTCTCCATCATCGCGCACATTGATCACGGCAAATCCACCCTGGCGGACCGCTTCATTCAGGTTTGCGGCGGGCTGTCCGACCGCGAGCTCAAGGAGCAGGTGCTGGATTCCATGGATCTGGAGCGCGAACGCGGCATCACCATCAAGGCGCAGAGCGTGACGCTCTACTACACCGCCCGTAACGGTGAGACCTACCAGCTCAACTTCATCGACACGCCCGGCCACGTGGACTTCTCCTACGAGGTGTCCCGCTCGCTGGCCGCCTGCGAGGGCGCGCTGCTGGTGGTGGACGCCGCCCAGGGCGTGGAAGCGCAGTCGGTGGGCAACTGCTACACCGCCATCGAGCAGGACCTGGAGGTGCTGCCGGTGCTCAACAAGGTGGATCTGCCGCAGGCGGAACCGGACCGGGTCGCCGAGGAGATCGAGGAGATCATCGGCCTGGACGCCACCGACGCCTGCCATGTGTCGGCCAAGACCGGCCTGGGCGTGGACGACCTGCTCGAGCAGCTGGTGGAGCGCATTCCGGCGCCGGCGGGCGAGCGCGACGCGCGGCTGCAGGCGCTGATCATCGATTCCTGGTTCGACAACTACATGGGCGTGATCTCGCTGGTGCGGATCCGTTACGGCCGCCTCAAGAAGGGCGACAAGATCCACGTTAAATCCACCGGCCAGAACCACGTCGTCGACAGCCTGGGCGTGTTCACCCCCAAGCGCAAAGAGACCGACATCCTGGAAGCCGGCGAGGTGGGCTGGGTGAGCGCCACCATCAAGGACATCCACGGCGCGCCGGTGGGCGACACCCTGACCCACGCCAAGACGCCGGACGTGGAAATGCTGCCCGGCTTCAAGAAGGTCAAGCCGCAGGTCTACGCCGGTATGTTCCCGGTCAACGCCGACGACTACGAGGACTTCCGCGACGCGCTCTCCAAGCTGGCGCTCAACGACGCCTCGCTGTTCTACGAGCCGGAAAGCTCCGACGCCCTGGGCTTCGGCTTCCGGGTCGGTTTCCTGGGCATGCTGCACATGGAGATCATCCACGAGCGCCTGGAACGGGAATACGACCTGGATCTGATCACCACCGCGCCCACCGTGGTCTACGAGCTGATCCTCAACGACGGCTCCACCCTGTACGTGGACAACCCGTCGTCGCTGCCGGACAGCAACCTGATCGAGGAATTCCGCGAACCGATCGCGCGGGTCAATATCCTGGTGCCGCAGGAGTACGTGGGCAATGTGATCACGCTGTGCACCGAGCGCCGTGGCGACCAGATCAACATGCAGTTCCTGGGCAAGCAGATCGCGCTCACCTACGACATTCCCATGGCGGAAGTGGTGCTGGATTTCTTTGACCGCCTGAAGTCCGCCAGCCGCGGTTACGCGTCGCTGGAATACTCTTTCGAGCGCTTCCAGGACACCAAGCTGGTGAAGGTGGACGTGCTGATCAACGGCGACAAGGTGGACGCCCTGGCGATGATCTGCCACCTGGACCAGTCCGCCCATCGCGGCCGTGCCCTGATCGAGAAGATGAAGGAGCTGGTGCCGCGCCAGATGTTCGACGTGGCGATCCAGGCCGCCATCGGCAGCAAGATCATCGCCCGCCAGACCGTCAAGGCGCTGCGCAAGAACGTCACCGCCAAGTGTTACGGCGGCGACGTGTCGCGCAAGAAAAAGCTGCTGCAGAAACAGAAAGAAGGCAAGAAGCGCATGAAGCAGGTGGGTAACGTGGAAATCCCCCAGGCCGCGTTCCTGGCCGTACTCAAGGTGAACGACTAAATGGATATCGATGTGGGAATGTGGCTGACCCTGGCGCTGTTCGTCACGGTAATCATCTGGCTGGCGGACAAAGCGCTCAAACTGCGCCAGCGCAAAGGCATGATCGGCAACACGGTGGAGACCTCCAATTCGCTGATTTCGGTGCTGTTCATCGTGCTGGTGATCCGCTCTTTTATTGTCGAGCCGTTCACCATTCCCTCCGGTTCCATGTTGCCGACCCTCAAAGTTCATGATTTTATTCTGGTCAACAAGTTCTCCTACGGACTGCGCCTGCCGGTGACCAACACCAAGATCATCCCGCTGGGCGAGCCGGAGCGCGGCGACGTGATGGTGTTCAAGTACCCGGAAGACACCGGGCAGAACTTCATCAAGCGGGTAGTGGGGCTGCCCGGCGACCGCATCGCGGTGCGTGACAACGTGCTCTACGTCAACGGCGAGGCGGTGCCCCGTGAGCTGGTCGGCCGCGAGCGCAACTCGCAGGTGTGGCGCCGTGAATACGTCGAGACCCTGGGCGAACAGCCGCATTTGATCTGGCAGGAAGGGCGGGTCAATCCGTACAGCGGCGACGCCATGATTCCGGAGCGCACCCAGGGCGAATGGCAGGTGCCCGAGGGCAGCTACTTCGTGATGGGCGACAACCGCGACAACAGTAACGACAGCCGGTTCTGGGGCGTGGTGTCCGAGGACCTGGTGGTGGGGGAAGCCTTCCTGATCTGGATGCACTGGGACCCGATCTTCTCCTGGCCGAGCTTCTCCCGTAATGGGGCGATCGATAAAGTGGAGGCAGAATAATGATCACAGGTCCTTCCCGTCAGCGCGGGCTTTCCCTGATCGGCTGGGTGGTGGTGCTGATCATCCTGGCGGTGTTCGGCACTGCCGCGTTTCGCATGGTGCCCGCCTACATGGAATACAACACCATCCGCTCGGCGATCAATTCGGTGCTCTCCGACAGCAAGACCGCGCTGATGTCCGAGCGCGAAGTCTACGACGCCATCGGCAAGCGCTTTACCATCAACCAGGTGAACGCCATCGGCGTGCGTGATCTGGATATCCAGAAAGCCGGCGGGCAGTTGTCCGTGGGCGTCGATTACGAAGTCCGCGAGCCGATGTTCTACAACGTCTTCGTGGTGATGGAGTTCGACCACACCTTCAGCAAGAATATTGGTCAGTAATGGATGATCTGGATCGTCTTACCCGCCGTCTCGGCTATCAGTTCAAGGATCCGGCGCTGCTGCAACTGGCGCTCAGCCACCGCAGCGTCAGCCGTCGCCGCAACAACGAACGGCTCGAGTTTCTCGGCGACTCCCAGCTCAGCCTGATTATTTCCTCGGAGATTTTTCACCGCTTCCCGGAAGCCGCCGAAGGCCAGCTCACCCGCATGCGCGCCTTCCTGGTGCGTGGCCAGACGTTGGCGGAAGTGGCCCGGGAGCTGGGCGTGGGCGAGTACCTGATTCTCGGCGGCGGCGAACTGAAAAGCGGCGGCAACCGACGTGATTCGATCCTCGCCGACGCCCTGGAAGCGCTGATCGGCGCCATCGTCATCGACGGCGGCGAAGACGCCTGCCGCGACGTGGTGCTGAAATGGTTCGCCGACCGCCTGGAGCAGATCTCCCCGCAGAGCGTGCGCAAGGACGCCAAAACCCGCTTGCAGGAATGGCTGCAGGCGCGCAAGCATGAGTTACCCGCCTACGAAGTGCTGTCGGTGACCGGACAGGCGCCGAAACAGACCTTCGAAGTGGCTTGCAGCCTGCCGGATCTGTCCCGGCAATTCACCGCCAGCGGCGCCAGCCGCCGCCGCGCCGAGCAGCAGGCCGCGGAACAGGCCCTGGACTGGTTGGAGCAGTCAGCATGAGCGACACCCGTTGCGGCGTGGTGGCCATCGTCGGCCGCCCCAATGTGGGCAAATCCACCCTGATGAACCATCTGATCGGCGAGAAGGTGAGCATTACCTCCCGTAAGCCGCAGACCACCCGTCACCGGATCCACGGCATTCTCAGCCGCCCCGGCTATCAGATCGTGTTCGCCGACACGCCCGGCATCCACACCGGCCAGGAGCGCGCCCTCAACCGGGCAATGAACGACGCCGCCCAGTCGGCGCTGTCCGACGTGGACGTGATCTGCTTCATGGTCGACGCTCTGAAATGGACCGAAGGCGACGAGCACGTGCTTGGCCTGCTGCAGCGCGCCGGCGACACGCCGGTGATTCTGCTGGTCAACAAGGTCGACAACCTGACCGACAAATCCCTGCTGCTGCCGCACCTGGAAAGCCTGGCGGCGCGCTTCGCCTTCGCCGAGGTGATCCCGGTGTCGGCGCTGCGCGACCACAACCTGGACGTGCTTGAGAAAGCGCTCTCCAGCCGCCTGCCGGAGGGGGATTTCTGGTTCGACGACGACCAGCTCACCGACCGCAGCCTGCGCTTCATGGCCGCCGAGATCATCCGCGAAAAAGTGGTGCGCCAGCTGGGCCAGGAAGTGCCCCACCAGATCACCGTGGAAATCGACATCTGGGAAGACGGCCCCAAGGTCACCGACATCGCCGCCACCATCCTGGTGGAGCGGCGCGGCCAGAAGAAAATCCTGATTGGCGACAAGGGCTCGCGCATCAAAAGCATCGGCACCCAGGCCCGCGAGGACATGGAACGCCTGATCGACCGCAAGGTGATGCTCACCCTCTGGGTCAAGATCAAAGCCGGCTGGTCCGACGACGAACGCGCCCTGCGTTCGCTGGGCTATGACCACCGCTGAGACCGGCGGCCCGAACGGCCTCGCCCCGGCCTGGCTGTTGCACCGCCGCGCCTTCCGCAACACCAGCCTGATCGTCGACCTGTTCCTGCCCCGCCAGGGCCGGGTCGGCGCGGTGGCGCGCGGCGGCCGCCGGGATGCCTCCCTGGCGCCGTTCGCGCCGCTCTGGGTGGACCTGAAAGCCGGCGGCGAGCTGTTCACCCTGCGCCAGGTGGAGCCGCGCGGCCCCGGCCTGGCCCTGCACGGCCGGGCGCTCTACTGCGGCTTCTACGTCAACGAGCTGCTGGTGCGCCTGCTGCACCGCGACGACGCCCACCCGGACCTGTGGCCGGTGTACGAACGCACCCTGGCCGAGCTGGCCGGCGACACGCCCCTGGACATCACCCTGCGCCGCTTCGAAATGATGCTGCTGGAAGATGTCGGCTACGGGCTGGCGCTGGACCACGACCTGCAGGGCGAGCCCCTGGACCCGGCCAGCCGCTACCGCTGGGAAGGCGGCGAAGGCCTGCGGCCCGCCGTCGAGGGCTACTACGGCGAGCACCTGCTGGCCCTGGGCCGCGACCAGTGGGACGCGGACGTGCGCCGCACCGCCAAGGCGCTGCTGCGCGAGGCGCTGGCCCCGCACCTCGGCGACCGGCCCCTGCGCAGCCGCGAACTGTTCCGCTAGAGCGGTTCTGCTACCATTCCCCCAACCTTTGAATCCGTTGCTGGAGCACCCCCCATGTCCGTTCTTCTCGGCATCAACATCGATCACGTGGCCACCCTGCGCCAGGCCCGCGGCACCCGCTACCCGGACCCGGTGCAGGCCGCGCTGATCGCCGAGCAGGCCGGCGCCGACGGCATCACCGTGCACCTGCGCGAAGACCGCCGGCACATTCAGGACCGTGACGTGGAGCTGCTGGCGCACACCCTGCAGACGCGCATGAACCTGGAAATGGCCGCCACCGAGGAAATGGTCGGCATTGCCCGCCGCATCGGCCCGGCGCACAGCTGTCTGGTGCCGGAAAAGCGCGAGGAACTGACCACCGAAGGCGGCCTGGACGTGGTCGCCAACGAAGACTGGATCCGTGATTGCTGCGCGCGGCTGGCGGACGCCGGCATCGAAGTGTCCCTGTTTATCGACGCGGACCCGGCGCAGATCGAAGCGGCGGTGCGCTGCCGGGCACCGGCCATCGAGATCCATACCGGCCACTACGCCGACCTCACCGCGCCGGAAGCCCGCGACAAGGAGGCGGCGGCCCGCGAGCTGACCCGTATCCGCGACGCGGTGGCGCTGGGCCGCGAGGCCGGGCTGATCGTCAACGCCGGCCACGGCCTGCACTACCACAACACCCGCGAGATCGCGGCGATCCCGGGCATCAACGAACTGAACATCGGCCACGGCATCATCGCCCGGGCGGTGATGACCGGCCTGGACGAAGCGGTGCGCGCCATGCGTGTGCTGATTGACGGTGCCGCCGGCAGCGCCCTTTAGTCAGGTGCCGCAGAAGGTGCGTAGCACCTGCTCGTCGGGCGCCGGCGGCTGCCGGTAGGGGTCGTCCGGCCCCCGGTCCCGGTAGGGGTCGTCCAGCGCCGCCAGCAGCGCCTTCACCGGCGCCAGGTCACCGTCACGCACCGCCGCCGACAGCGCCGCCTCCACCTGGTGGTTGCGCGGAATCACCGCCGGGTTATGGCGGCCCATCAGCGCCCAGGCGTCCTCCTCGGCCTTGCCGTTGCGGCCCAGCCGCGCCTGCCAGCGCCGGTGCCAGTCGCCGAACTCGTCGTTCTGGAACGGCTCGCCCGGCGGCGTGGCGCCGCCGATCAGATCGCGGAAGGTGTTGGTGTGGTCGGCGTCGTGGCGGGCCATCCAGTCGAGCAGGTCGGCGGCCAGGGCGGCGTCGCCGTCCTCCTCGCCGAACAGCCCCAGTTTGCCGCGCATCATCACCAGCCAGCGCTGCGCGTAGCGCTCGGTGTGGCTTTTGATCAGCGCCTCGGCGGTTTCCACGGCGCGGTCGGCGTCGTCGTCGATCAGCGGAATCAGGGTTTCCGCGAAGCGCGCCAGGTTCCACTGGGTGATCACCGGCTGGTTGCCGTAGGCGTAGCGGCCGCGTTGATCGATGGAGCTGAACACGGTCTCCGGATGGTAGCGGTCCATGAAGGCGCAGGGGCCGTAGTCGATGGTCTCGCCGGACAGGGCCACGTTGTCGGTGTTCATCACGCCGTGGATAAAGCCCACCCGCATCCATTCGGTGATCAATGCGATCTGCCGGTCCATCACCCCTTCCAGCAGCGCCAGCGCCGGCACCTCGGCGCCCGACCGGTCCGGGTAGTGGCGCTTGAGGGTGTAGTCCACCAGCGTTTCCAGCAGCGTCGTGTCCTGGCGGCCGGCGGCGTACTGAAAGGTGCCCACGCGCAGGTGCGAGGCCGCCACCCGGGTGAGGATGGCGCCGGGCTGGGCGGTGTCGCGCAGCACCTGCTCGCCGGTGCCGACCACCGCCAGCGCCCGGGTGGTGGCCACGCCCAGGGCGTGCATCGCCTCGCTGATGATGTACTCGCGCAGCATCGGGCCGAGAGCGGCGCGGCCGTCGCCGCCGCGGGAAAACGGCGTGCGCCCGGAGCCCTTGAGCTGGATGTCGCGGCGCTGGTCGTCCGGGGTGAGCTGCTCGCCGAGCAGCACCGCGCGGCCGTCGCCGAGCATGGTCGGGTTGCCGAACTGGTGGCCGGCGTAGGCCTGGGCCAGCGGCTCGCCGCCGGGCAGCGGCCGGTTGCCGCCCAGCAGGGCGGCGCCGGTGTCGCTGTTCAGGGCTTCGGCGTCGAGCCCCAGCTGCGCCGCGAGCTCGCCGTTGAACAGCAGCAGCTCCGGCGCCCGCACCGGCTGCGGGTCACAGAACGCAAACAGGGTCTCGGGCAGGCGGGCGTAGCTGTTGTCGAACCGGAAGCCGAACGGGTTGGCGGACATGCGGGTGCTCCATGAAAGAATGACTGCTACCCAAGGGTAACAGACTCCACCACCCGGGCCGTGACGGCGAGGCCTAAAGCCGCGCCGCCTGGCCGTACTGGCGCACGCTTTCGATCTCCGCCAGCAGGGCGGCCACCAAGTGCTCCAGGCGGCCGTCGTCGACCTCGGTCTTGAGGCCCTCTTCCAGCTCCCGGGCGGCCCGCTCCAGCCGTGGCGTGCCGCAGTAGCGGCAGGCGCCGTGCAGCTTGTGCACGCGCTCCAGCAGGGCGTCCCGGTTGTTGCTCTCGGACAGGGCGTTAATGCCGGGCGCGTCCTGCTCCAGGCTGGCCAGCAGCATGCTGAACATGTCCCGGGCCAGGTCCTCGCGGCCGCCGGCGCGCTGCTTGCCGAGCGCCTCGTCCACCACCAGGTCGGTGGCGGCCGGCTCCGGCGCCGCCGGCGCCTCTTCCGCGACCGGTTCGGCCTCCGCGCCGTCGGTGCGGGTCCAGCGCTCCAGGGTGTGGCGCAGCTGCCCCTCGGTGATCGGCTTGCTCAGGTAGTCGTCCATGCCCGCCGCCAACAGCGAACGCCGCTCGCTCTCCAGGGCGTGGGCGGTGAGCGCAATGATCGGCGTGCGCAGCCCTTCGCCTTCGCGCTCGCGCATCTGCCGGGTGGTTTCCAGGCCGTCCATGCCCGGCATCTGCACGTCCATGAACACCAGATCGAAGGTGCCCCGGGAAAACGCGGTAAGCGCTTCCTCACCGCCGGCGCAGGGCACCACGTCAACGCCCATCTCCTCCAGGAACACCCGCGCCAGTTTCAGGTTGCCGGGGTGATCGTCCACCACCAGCACCCGGGCGTCCAGCGCGGCGCCGCCGCAGGCCGCGCCGGTGCACGCCGGCTCCGCCAGGCCGCCCAGTTCGAGCAGGCCGTCGCGCAGCCGCCGGCGGGTGGGCGGTTTGCCCAGCACCCGGCACTGTTCGGCGTGGCCGCTGAGCTGGCCGGACAGGGCGTCGGCGTGGGCGGTGAGCACGATCACCGGCTTGCCGGTGGTGTCCAGCAAACGCTCCACCAGCGGCGTCAGCCGTGACGGGTCCGGCAGCGACGCCGGCGCTGCCAGCAGGAAATAATCGGTGCTCTCCAGGGTGTCGGTCTCCAGGTGGTCGTGCAGCTGCTCCAGGGCCTGCAGCTCGGTCACCTGCATCCGCCAGCCGCTGAGCATGTGGTACAGCGCCAGGCGGGCGTGTTCGTTGGCCTCCACCAGCGTCACGCTGAGGCCCTTCAGGGCCACCGGGGCGGGCTCCGGCTCGCCGCTGCCGTCGCGCTCCGCGCGCACCGTGAACCAGAAGGTGGAGCCGCGTCCGGAGGTGCTGTCGATGCCGATCTCGCCGCCCATGCCTTCCACCAGCCGCTTGCAGATCGCCAGGCCCAGGCCGGTGCCGCCCTCGCGGCGGCGGGCGCTCTGGTCCACCTGGGTGAAGGCGTTGAACAGGTTCTTCTGCAGGTCCGGCGACAGGCCGTTGCCGGTGTCGGTGATGGTGATCTTGACCACCGCCTCGGCGCCGCGCTCTTCCTCGAGCATGGCGCGCACCACGATCGACCCGCGCTCGGTGAACTTGATCGCGTTGCTGACCAGATTGGTGAGTACCTGGCGAATACGCAGCGGATCGCCGAGCAGGCCGGTGGGCACGTCGGAGTAGATGATCGCCGCCTGCTCCAGGCCCTTCTCCTGGGCCATCGGCGCCAGCATGGTCTGCACGTCCTCGATGATGTCGTGCAGATCCAGCGGAATATGTTCCAGTGACAGCTTGCCCGCCTCGATCTTGGAGAAGTCGAGAATATCGTTGATGATCGACAACAGCGATTCGGCGCTCTTGCGGATGGTGCCCAGATAATCCTGCTGGCGGGGCGACAGGGTGGAGCGTTCCAGCAGGCGGGTGAAGCCGATGATGCCGTTCAGCGGCGTGCGGATTTCATGGCTCATGTTGGCCAGGAATTCCGATTTGATCTGGCTGGCCTTGAGCGCTTCCTTGCGCGCCATATCCAGCTCGATGTTCTGAATCTCGATGGTTTCCAGGGTCTCGCGCAGGTCCTGGGTGGCCTGGTCCACGTTCTGCTGTAGCTCGGCCTGGGCCTCGTCCAGGGCCGCCACCATGTTGCCGAGGGCGTCTTCCAGCTCCTTGAGCTCGCCCTGGGCGCCCGCCGGCGGCGGCGGGCTCAGGTCGCCGTCGCGCACCCGCCGCACCGTGTCCAACAGCGAATCCACCGGCTGCGTCAGCCGCTTGGCGAAGCGCACCGCCGGCATCACCGCCAGCAGCACCAGCACCACCACCACGGCGATCATCGTCAGCACCGCTTCCAGGATCTCGATGTACTGCCCCTGCCGGGAAAACTCCACCGTCAGCAGCCGGTTGCGCTGGCCGGGCAGGGCGCGCACCAGCTGCCAGCTGGAATCGGTGACCAGCCGGCGGCCGCCGCCCTCCAGACGCTCCGCCTCCTGCACCGGGCGCAGCCGGGGCCCGGCGTGGGACTGCCAGCCGGACTGGTTGTCCAGCAGCGAGGCGGCGCGCACGTCCGGCTCCTCCAGCAGGGCGCGCAGCAGCGGCTCGTAGGCCGGCTGCTCGGCCTCGCCCAGCGCCGCCAGACGGGCGGCGTAGCTCTCGATGATCAGTTGCTGGCGGTGGGCGGTGTCGGCGCGCACTTCCACCATCCGGTGGACCAGCGTGTAGCCGCCGATCACCAGCGCCGCCAGGAAGGCGGGCAGGGCGGTCATCACCAGAATGCGCGTGCGCAGGCTCGAATGGGCCATGGTTCCCCTGAAAATCTCTGTTCTGATTATGGTGGCGGTTTCAGTGCCGCCATTATGCCGCAGTTGGCGAGCGGCGCATCCCGCCCTGTCACGGCCCCGGAGTTAAGCTACAATGCGCCCCATGACCTACAAGACCATTGAATCCACGGTGGGCCACACGCCACTGGTGCGCCTGCAGCGCCTGCCGGGGAACACGACCAACACCATTCTGGTGAAGCTGGAAGGCAATAACCCGGCCGGGTCGGTCAAGGACCGGCCGGCGCTGAATATGATCATCAAGGCGGAACAGCGCGGCGAGATCAAGCCCGGCGATACCCTGATCGAGGCCACCAGCGGCAATACCGGCATCGCTCTGGCGATGGCGGCGGCCATGCGCGGCTACAAGATGAAGCTGATCATGCCGGCCAACCAGAGCCAGGAGCGCCGCGACGCCATGGCCGCCTACGGCGCCGAACTGATCTCGGTGACCAAGGAAGAGGGCATGGAAGGCGCCCGCGACCTGGCCCAGGCGATGCAGGCGCGCGGCGAGGGCCGGGTGCTGGATCAGTTCGCCAACCCGGACAATCCGTTGGCCCATTACGAAAGCACCGGCCCGGAAATCTGGGAAGAGACCGGCGGCGCGATCACCCACTTCGTCAGCTCCATGGGCACCACCGGCACCATCATGGGCTGCAGCCAGTTCTTCAAGGAGAAGAACCCGGAGATCCAGATCGTCGGCCTGCAACCCACCGACGGCGCCTCGATTCCCGGCATCCGCCGCTGGCCCGAGGCCTACCTGCCGAGCATCTTCGACGCCGCCCGCGTCGACCGCGTGATCGACATGGGCCAGGACCTGGCGGAGCGCACCATGCGCCGGCTGGCCCGCGAGGAAGGCATCTTCTGCGGGGTCTCCTCCGGCGGTTCCGTGGCGGCCGCCCTGCAGCTGTCCGAGGAACTGGAGAACGCCGTGATCGTGGCCATCGTCTGCGACCGGGGCGACCGCTATCTGTCCACCGGCGTCTTCAATGAGGCGGGCAACGCGGAGGCCGGCCAATGAACGTGCTGGTGTTTGATATCGAGACGGTGCCCGACCTGGAAGGCGGCAGCCGCATTTACGACCTGGACGGGCTCAGCGACAAGGACACCGCCAGCGCGCTGTTCAATCTGCGCCGCCAGGAAAACGGCTCCGAGTTTCTGCGCCTGCACCTGCACCGGGTGGTGGCGATCTCCGTGGTGCTGCGCTCCGCCCAGGGTGTGAAAGTCTGGTCCCTGGGTGACGAGGACAGCACCGAAAAAGAGCTGATCGAGCGCTTCTACGACGGCATCGACCGCTTCACCCCGCAGATCGTCAGCTGGAACGGCGGCGGCTTCGACCTGCCGGTGCTCAACTACCGCGCCCTCAAGCACGGCGTGGTGGCGCGCCGCTTCTGGGAAACCGGCAACGAAGACACCAGCTTCCGGTTCAACAATTACCTGAGCCGCTTCCACCAGCGCCACCTGGACCTGATGGAGCAGCTCGCCATGTTCAACGGCCGCGCCAACGCGCCGCTGGACCAGATCGCCACCCTGCTGGGCTTCCCCGGCAAGATGGGCATGAGCGGCGCCAAGGTGTTCGACACCTTCCAGGCCGGCGACCTCAAGGCGATCCGCGACTACTGCGAAACCGACGTGCTCAACACCTGGCTGGTGTTCCTGCGTTTCCAGATGCTGCGCGGCGAGCTCGACGCCACCGGCTACCAGGCCGAGCTGGACCTGCTCCGGGACTACCTGAAAGCCGAAGGGCATCCGCACTTCCTGAGCTTCCTGGAAGCCTGGGAAGCCGCGGGCAATTAACAGTTAACAGTTAACAGTTAACAGTTAATAGCGGCGCGGGAGAGGCTGGTCGAAACAGAACCGTCACCGGCCGCGCCAAAAGGTTGGGCGCGGCCTCGAACCGTTCGGACGCCACCCGCCTCGCCCGCGCCGCTGTTAACTGTTCACTATTAACTCTTAACTGAATTTGATTTATGGCTCGACGTCGCAAGAAGCAGCTGCCGGAAACGCCGGTGGCCGCCACCATCGAGAGTCTCAGCCACGACGGTCGGGGCATCGCCCGCCTGGACGGCAAGACCACCTTTATCGACAACGCCCTGCCCGGCGAGCAGGTGTTCTTTCAGTACACCTTCATGCGCCGCAAGTTCGACGAGGGCCGCGCGGTGGAAATCCTCGACCCGTCCCCGGACCGGGTCACGCCGCCCTGCGCGCACAGCCTGATCTGCGGCGGCTGCAGCCTGCAGCACCTGGACCCGGCGGTGCAGATTCAGCGCAAACAGGCGGTGCTCGCCGAACAGCTCGAGCATTTCGGCGGCCTGCGTCCGGATCGCTGGCTGGAGCCGCTTACCGGGCCGGTCACCGGCTACCGGGGCAAGGCGCGGCTGGGCGTGAAGTACGTGGACGCCAAGGGCGACACCCTGGTCGGCTTCCGCGAGAAACGTAACAGCCTGATCGCCGATCTGGCGCAGTGCGAGGTGCTGATTCCCGAGGTGGGGCACCGCTTCCGCGACCTGCGCGCGCTGATCAACGGGCTGGACTGCCGGCGGCGTTTGCCGCAGATCGAGGTGGCCCGGGGCGACGACGCCGTGGCGCTGGTGTTCCGCCACCTGGACCCGCTGTCCCCGGCCGACCAGGACGCGCTGGTGGCGTTCTGCCGCGAGAATGGCCTGCAGTGCTATTTGCAGCCGGGCAACGAGAGCACGGTGCACCGGGTATGGCCGGAGGAGGGCGAGGAGAGGCTCTACTACCGCCATCCGCAGGCGGACGTGGAAATGGCCTTTCACCCGTCGGACTTCACCCAGGTCAACGCCGAGATCAACCGCCGCATGGTGCCCTTGGCATTGGATTTGCTGGAGGTGGAGGCGCACCACCAGGTGCTGGACCTGTTCTGCGGCCTGGGCAACTTCACCATCCCCGCCGCGCGCCGCGCCGCCGGGGTGGTGGGCGTGGAGGCCAGCGACGCCATGGTGCGGCGCGGCTACGAGAACGCCCGCCGCAACGGCCTGGAAAATGTGGCCTTCCACGCCTGGGATCTGGACAGCGAGCCCAAGGGCCAGCCCTGGGCCCGCCAGCGCTACGAGCGGGTGCTGCTGGACCCGCCGCGCAGCGGTGCCCTGGAAATGGTGCGCATGATGCCCCAATTTGGTGCGGAGAAGCTGGTGTACGTTTCCTGCAACCCGGCCACCCTGGCCCGCGATGCCGGGGAACTGGTGGCCCGGGGTTACCGTCTTAGTGGCGCCGGGGTGATGGACATGTTCCCGCACACCGCGCATGTGGAATCGATTGCCCTGTTCGATCGTCGTTAAAGGATAGCCCATGGTAACCGTACGCCGGCAACAGCCCGATGAATTGGACGCTCGGGACTGGCACGCATGGCTCGAACAACTCAACGCCCGGGTGCCGGTCCGCGACCCGGTGACTCTGGAACGCGCCTGCCAGGTAGCCGAGCGCTGCGAGCGCGCCGGCGAAGCCGCCGGCCGTCTGTGGCCCTACGGTAAGGGCTGCCTGACCATCGGCCTGGAGATGGCCGATGTGCTCGCCGATCTGGGGGCCGACGCGGAAGCGCTGCCCGCAGCGGTGCTGTACCGGGCGGTGCGTGAAGGGCAGCTGCCCCTGGCCGAGGTCAACACGGATTTCGGCGAGCCGGTGGCGCGCCTGATCGAGGGCGTGCTGCGCATGGCCGCCATCGGCACCAGCCTCAATCCCACCCGCAAGGCGGTGCTCGGGCAGCAGGACGGCCAGCTCGACAACGTCCGCAAGATGCTGCTGGCGATGGTCGACGACGTGCGCGTGGCCCTGGTCAAGCTGGCCGAGCGGACCGTGATCATCCGCGCGGTGAAGGAATCCGACCCGGAGCGCCAGCAGAAAGTGGCCCGCGAGATCTTCGACATCTACGCGCCGCTGGCCCACCGCCTGGGCGTGGGCCAGTTGAAATGGGAGCTGGAGGACCTGTCGTTCCGCTACCTGCAGCCCGGCGCTTACAAGAAGATCGCCAAGCTGCTGGATGAAAAGCGCCTCGACCGGGAAAGCTACATCGACGAGGTGATCGACAGCCTGCGCGGCCATCTGGACCGCAACGGCATCAAGGGCACCCAGGTGTACGGCCGCGCCAAGCACATCTACAGCATCTGGCGGAAGATGCAGAAAAAGCATCTGGATTTCGGCGAGGTCTACGACGTGCGCGCGGTGCGCGTGCTGGTGCGCGAAGTGCGCGACTGCTACGCCGCCCTGGGCATCGTCCACTCGCTGTGGAAGCACGTGCCCAAGGAGTTCGACGACTACATCGCCAGCCCCAAGGACAACGGTTACCAGAGCCTGCACACCGCCGTGGTGGGCCCGGAGCGCAAAATGCTGGAGGTGCAGATCCGCACCTTCGACATGCACGAAGAAGCGGAGCTCGGCGTGTGCGCCCACTGGCGCTACAAGGAAGGCAGCAAGGCCGGCCGCAAGAGCCGCTCCTACGAGCAGCGCATCGCCTGGCTGCGCCAGGTGCTGGAGTGGCACGACGAGCTGGGCGACAACGCCGACACCATGATCGACGAGCTCAAGCACGGCCTGGTCAGCGACCGGGTCTATGTGTTCACCCCGGACGGCCATGTGGTGGACCTGGAAGCCGGCGCCACGCCGGTGGATTTCGCCTATCACATCCACACCGAGGTGGGGCACCGCTGCCGGGGCGCCAAGGTGAACGGTCACATCGTGCCGCTCAACTACAACCTCAACACCGGCGAGCAGGTGGAAATTCTCACCGCCAAGGAGGGCGGTCCCAGCCGCGACTGGATGACGCCGTCGCTGGGCTATGTGGCCACCTCCTCGGCGCGGGCGCGCATCCAGCAGTGGTTCAAACGACAGGACCGGGACGTGCACATCGCCCAGGGCCGCGCCATCCTGGAGCGCGAGATTTCGCGCCTGGCCCTGGACCGCATCGACCTGGACGCCTTGGCGCCGCAGCTCAATCTGAAGACCGGCGACGACGTGCTCGCCGCCCTGGGCGCCGGCGACCTGCGCCCCGGCCATGTGGTCAACCAGGCCCAGTCGCTGCTCGGCGACGACCCGCAGCAGGAGCTGGCGTTCGTGCCGGCGCGCTCCAAGGCGTCGGAGAGCGGCGACGTGACCATCCAGGGGGTGGGCAACCTGCTCACCCACATGGCGGCCTGCTGCCGGCCGGTGCCCGGCGACCAGGTGATGGGCTTCATCACCCAGGGGCGCGGCGTCACCGTGCACCGCGCCGACTGCCACAACCTGCTGGCGATGCAGGGCGAAGAGCCCAACCGGGTGGTCGAGGTGAGCTGGGGGGAAGCGGACCGCATCTTCTACCCGGTGGACATCTTCCTGCGCGCCTGGGACCGCCAGGGGCTGCTGCGCGACGTGATCGCGGTGCTCGCCAACGAGAAGGTCAACGTCACCGCTGTGCACACCGAATCGCACACCGAGGACAACACCGCCACCATGCTGTTGACGCTGGAGATCGCCTCCCTGGGCGGCCTCGGCAAGGTGCTGGCGAAGATGGACCAGCTCAAGGGCGTCCTCGAAGTGCGCCGCTACAAAAAATAATGGAGCCGTTGCATGTCCGCTAATCCATCCGCCGCCGAAGCCGCCATCGCCGAACTGCTGTCGATCATGGCCCGGCTGCGCGACCCGGACGGCGGCTGCCCCTGGGACCTGAAGCAGGACTTCGAGAGCATCGTGCCCTACACCGTGGAAGAAGCCTTCGAAGTGGCGGAAGCGGTGGCGCGGCGGGACTACCCGGAGCTCAAGGAAGAGCTCGGCGACCTGCTGCTGCAGGTGGTGTTCCATTCGCAGATCGCCCGCGAGCAGGGGCTGTTTGATTTCAGCGAGGTGGTGGCGGTGCTCAACGACAAGATGGTGCGCCGCCATCCGCACGTGTTCGGTGATCAGACCGCCGAGGACGAACAGGCGGTGAAAGTGAACTGGGAGGCGATCAAGGCCGAGGAGCGCGCCCGCAAGGGCCGCGAGCACGACAGCGCCCTGGACGGTGTGCCGGAAGGTCTGCCGGCCCTGCAGCGCGCCCACAAGCTGCAGAAGAAAGCCTCCAAGGTGGGCTTCGACTGGCGCGCCACGGCGCCGGTGCGCGCCCATGTGGACAGCGAGCTCGAGGAACTGGACCAGGCCCTGGCGTCCGGTGACCGCGACGCCATCGAGGACGAATTCGGCGATGTGCTGTTCACCCTGGTCAACCTGGCCCGGCACCTGAAGCTGGACCCGGACCTGGCCCTGCGCCGCGCCTCGGACAAGTTCGAGGGCCGTTTCCGCCGGGTTGAGCACCTGGCCGGCGCGCCGCTTTCCGATTTCGACGACGACCGTCTCGACGCCCTCTGGCGCCAGGCCAAACGCCAATCCGATTAGTGCCGGGCCGCTAACCCGACCTTCCTACCCCGACCGGCCACCGCCTCAGCCGGGGGTTCTAGCTCGGTAAAATCCGAGAAAGTTCCGGGTGAAATAAAAAGTTCACATTACAGAAACTTTTCCGTCATCGCTGCTCCCCATACTCCGCCCCCAAGCACTCAAGATGTTCCGGCGGACCAAGCGGCGTCACCGGAGCATCTATCTGCTTCTCAAAATTGCCTGATTGATAGGAGATGCTCCGATGAAAAAGAACTTGCTTGCGATCGCTGTGGGGGCGGCCCTTGCTTCGCCGATGATGATGTCGGGCGTGGCCCTGGCCGACGGCCCGAAAGTATACGGCAAAGTGAATGTTTCCCTGGAAAACATGAACTACGATCCGGCGCCTGCCTCCCCGAACAACGACGACGAGTGGGAGCTGCAGAGCAACGCATCCCGCCTGGGTGTGAAAGGCGACTTCGATCTGGACGTCGCGGATCTGAAAGCAGTCTACAAAGCAGAATTCGAAATCAGCGTTGACGATGGTGACAAAGGCGGTCAGACCTTCTCACAGCGCAACATCTACGGTGGTTTCCAGGGCGGTTTCGGTACCCTGATCGCGGGTAAATTCGACACCCCCACCAAGAAAGCGCAGATGGACGTTGACCAGTTCAACGATCTGGACGGCGATATCAAGAACATCGCCGCCGGTGAAAACCGCGTCTCCAACATCATTCAGTACAGCACCCCGAAACTGGCGGATCTGGTTACCCTGAACGTGGCCTTCATCCCCAACGAAGACAGCGACGACTTCGACAACGACGGTGAGAACGAGAACGGCCTGGCGGACAGCACCTCCATCTCCCTGACCATGGAGCAGGACGCCTTCTACGCCGCCGTGTCCCGCGACACCGACATCCAGGACGACCTGATCGTCGACGGCACCGGCCTGCCGGTTTCCGTACTCGACATCACCCGCCTGGCCGCCGGCCTGAACATGGACGTGTTCGAAGTGGGCGCCCTCTACCAGATCGCCGAAGAATCCGAAGGCGACGGTGAAGAGAACAGCTACGTGGTCAGCGGCGCGTTCAAGATCGATCGCGTTAAGCTGAAAGCCCAGTACGGCATGGTCGACGGCGACCAGACCGACAACGAAGGCACCCAGTACGCCTTCGGCGCGGACTACAAGCTGGCCAAGAACAGCAAGGTGTACGCTTACTTCAACGAACTCACCTACGAAGACGGCACCACCGGTGACGAAGAAGAAGAGCGCACCCTGGGCGTGGGCATGGAACACAAGTTCTAAGAAAAACCGTATCGGGGCGGCAACGGACGCTGCCCACATTTCCTCGACGCAAGTGACAGTTGCCCGCCTTTACGGCGGGCTTTTTTTTGTCCCGGTTTGGCAGAGTCACAAAAGCGTCATATAGTGCACCCTTCGCGAGAACCCGAACAAAAATGGGAGAAGGGACATGAACAGATTAACCCGGTTGGCCACCCCGGCCCTGGCCCTGGCGGCGGCCATCGGCGCCCCACTGACCGTGCAAGCGGCCCCGGAATTCTACGGCCGGGTGAACGTCAGCCTGGACCGCCTTTCCGATTACCCCGACGGCTCCCTGTCCGGCCAGCTCAACGACGTGCGCGCCGCGCGCTCGCCGCTGGAAGAAGGCTGGTTCCTGGAGAGCAACAGCTCACGCCTGGGCGTGCGCGGCCGCGAACCGCTGGAAGTGGGCGAGCTGAGCGTGCTCTATCAGCTGGAAGTGGGCTACGACGTGGACGGTGACAGCGATACGTTCTCCACCCGTAACAGCTTCGTCGGCCTGGGCTCGGTGATCGGTGACGTGTTCGCCGGCCGCTACGACAGCCCGGTGAAAATGGCGGAAGGGCGCGTCGACCGGTTCAACAACACCGCCGCCGATATCAGCGGCTACTTCTTCGGCCAGCGCCGCAACAGCAACACCCTGAACTGGGAAAGCCCGGATTTCAGCGGCCTGGTGGTGCGCGCGCAGCTGGCGCCGGGCGAGGGCGACACCTCCGGTGACGAAGAAAAAGACGGGCTCGCCGACACCTTCGGCCTGTCCGCCACCTGGTCCGGTGAGACGCTGTTCGCGGCGCTCGCCTACGAGCACGGCTATCAGGAAGTGGACAACCCGGCACCGCCGCCGGCGCTGGTGGACGCCGACCTCGACCTGCTGCGCGGCACCCTGGGCGTGACCCTGGGCGAGCTGGATCTGGGCGCCATGGTGGAACAGCTGCGCCTGGACCCGGACGCCGCCGGCGCCGACCGCCTGGACGCCACCTCCTACCTGTTGAGCGCCGGCTGGCGCCTGCTGCCACGGGTGACCCTGAAAGCCCAGGCGGGCCGTTTTGGCGGTGACGACTTCGGCTACGAGGACGACATCCTCACCGCCGGCGCGGACTACAAGCTGGGCCGCCAGACCAAGGTGTACGGCCTGGTGTCCTCCTCCGACGCGACCATCACCTATCCGGGTGGCGTGGACGCCGACGACAGCGGCAGCCTGTTGTCAGTGGGGATGGAACATAAGTTCTGAACGGCGGGACGGTCGGGTTAGGCGTTACTAACCCGACCGGCTTCCGGATGCGGCGTTACTGCCAGCGCTTGAGCGCCAGCGAGGCGTTGGTGCCGCCGAAGCCGAAGCTGTTGCTGAGCACCAGCTCGGGGCGCTGGTCGTTGCTCTTGGTGAGAATCGGCAGGCCCTCGGCGTCCGCGTCCAGCTCGGTGATGTTGGCGGAGCCGGCGGTGAAACCGTCGCGCATCATCAGCAGGCAGTAGATCGCCTCCTGAACGCCGGCGGCGCCCAGGCTGTGGCCGGACAGGCTCTTGGTGGAGCTGATCGCCGGAATCTTGCCGTCGCCAAACACTTCGCGGATCGCCTTCAGCTCGGCCAGATCCCCCACCGGGGTGCTGGTGCCGTGGGCGTTGATGTAATCCACGTCGCCGTCCACCGTGGCCAGCGCCTGGCGCATGCAGCGCGCCGCGCCTTCGCCGTTGGGCGCGACCATGTCGTGGCCGTCGCTGGTGGCGCCGTAGCCCACCACTTCCGCGTAGATACGCGCGCCGCGCGCCTTGGCGTGCTCCAGTTCCTCAAGCACCACCATGCCGCCGCCGCCGGCGATCACGAAGCCGTCGCGGCTGGCGTCATAAGCGCGGGACGCGGTTTCCGGGGTGTCGTTGTACTTGCTGGACAGGGCGCCCATGCCGTCGAACAGACAGCTCAGGGTCCAGTGCTCTTCCTCGCCGCCGCCGGCGAACACCACGTCCTGCTTGTTCAGCTGAATCTGTTCCACCGCATTGCCGATGCAGTGCGCGCTGGTGGCGCAGGCGGAGGCGATGGAATAGTTGATGCCCTTGATCTTGAACGGGGTGGCCAGGCAGGCGGACACGGTGCTCGCCATCACGCGCGGCACCATATAGGGGCCGACGCGCTTGACCCCGCGGGTGCGGGCGATGTCGGCGGCTTCCACCTGGTTGAACGACGAATGGCCGCCGGACCCGGCGATCAGGCCGGTGCGCTCGTTGCTGACGTCGGCCTCGTCCAGGCCGGCGTCGGCGATCGCCTGCTGCATGGCCACGTAGGCGTAGGCCGCCGCGTCGCCCATGAAACGCCGGGGCTTGCGGTCGATATGGTCTTCCAGGTTGATATCCGGCGTCCCTGCGATCTGGCTGCGCATGCCCATTTCCTTATAGGCTTCCTTGAAGCGGATGCCCGGGAGGCTGTCCCGCAGCGCCCGGGACACCTGGTCCGCCTCGTTGCCGAGGCAGGACACGATTCCCAGGCCGGTAATCACGACGCGACGCATATGGTGCTCCATCAAGGTGATATTGTCGTATTAGCGGGCACTAGAACCCTTCCGTCGAGGTAAACAGGCCGACCCGCAGGTCTTTGGCCTCATAAATGTCCTCGCCGTCCACCGAAACCACGGCGTCGGCGATGCCGAGAGTGAGTTTGCGGGCGATCACTCGTTTCACGCTGATTCGATAGGTGACTTTCTTGGCGGTGGGCAGAATCTGCCCGGAAAATTTCACCTGGCCCACGCCCAGGGCACGGCCCCGGCCGGGGTTGCCCAGCCAGCCGAGGAAGAAGCCCAGCAGCTGCCAGGTGGCGTCCAGGCCCAGACAGCCCGGCATCACCGGGTCGGTCTCGAAGTGACAGTCGAAGAACCACAGGTCCGGGTGGATATCCAGCTCCGCGATGATTTCGCCCTTGCCGTATTCGCCACCCTGGTCGGCGATGTGGCTGATGCGGTCGAGCATCAGCATGCCGGGCAGGGGCAGGCGAGCGTTGCCGGGGCCGAACAACTGACCGCGGGCACAGGCCAGCAGGTCGTCGTAGGAATAGGCGGATTTTTGATCCGGATTCGCGGTGTTCACGTTATTTGTGCTCAAACTGGTTACTCCACACAGGCCGGGCTGGTGCCGAACATCCATTGTTTTCACTCAGTATGGAACGGATCGAGCCCGATTCGTTCCAACCCGCCGGTGATAGTGTATGGATGCAAGATGACCTTTTGACTGCAAAATGGCGACGCTTTAAACACAGTGTCGACCCTGATGATAGCCACATAGTAGCAGAGCGGCGTCGTCGGGCACGACCGCTAAGCGTCTCAAAATATGTCCATGCCCGCGGGGCGCCAGGGGCGGCGCGCCGGTGGGCTTGCAAAGCGGGCCGCATCTGCCGATGATGCCCGCGCACACTCAGCCGGAGGAATAAGGTGGCGGCGGAACTCGGACATCTCTCCCTGTGGGTGGCCATAGCGGCGGCCCTGGTGTTGGCGGTATTCCCACTGATCGGCGTGTATCGCCGGGTGGAATCCTGGCAGCGCTACGCCCGGCCTTTGGCCTGGCTGCAGTGGCTGGCGCTCACGGTGGCGATGGTCTGCCTGGGCTACAGCTTCTATATCAATGATTTCACGGTCACCTATGTGGCCAACCACAGCAACTCGCAATTGCCGCTGGGCTACCGGCTGTCGGCGATCTGGGGCGGCCACGAGGGCTCCCTGTTGCTGTGGGGCTGGATGCTGGGCGGCTGGACCGCCCTGGTCGGCCTGTTCAGCCGCAAGGTGCCGCTGCCCATGGTGGTGCGGGTGCTGTCGGTGATGGGCATGATCGCGGTGGGTTTCCACGCCTTCATGCTGTTCACCTCCAACCCGTTCGACCGCTCGCTGCCCTGGTTCCCGATCGACGGCGCCGACCTCAACCCGCTGCTGCAGGACCCGGGCCTGATCATCCACCCGCCCATGCTTTATATGGGTTACGTGGGCTTCTCGGTGGCGTTCGCGTTCGCCGTGGCCGGTCTGCTGGCCGGCAATCTGGACCCGGCCTGGGCCCGCTGGGCACGCCCCTGGACCACCGTCGCCTGGAGCTTTCTCACCGTCGGCATCGCCCTGGGCTCCTGGTGGGCCTACTACGAACTGGGCTGGGGCGGCTGGTGGTTCTGGGACCCGGTGGAAAACGCCTCCCTGCTGCCGTGGCTGGCCGGCACCGCGCTGATTCACTCCCTGGCGGTGAGTGAAAAACGCAACCTGTTCCGCGCCTGGACCGTGCTGCTGGCCATCGTCACCTTTTCCATGAGCCTGCTGGGCACCTTCCTGGTGCGCTCCGGCGTGCTCACCTCGGTGCACGCCTTCGCCAACGACCCCAGCCGGGGCGCCTTTATTCTCGGCTTCCTGGTGGTGGTGGCCGGCGGCGCGCTCACCCTGTTCGCGCTGCGCGCCGGGCGCCTCAAGGGCAAGGGCGGCTTCAAGCCGCTCTCCCGGGAGGCCTTCCTGCTGGGCAACAATCTGCTGCTGCTCACCGCCACCTTCGCGGTATTGATGGGCACCCTGTATCCGTTGTTGGGCGAGGCGCTGGATATCAAGGTGTCGATCCGCGCCGCCTACTTCAACAGCTTCTTCGTGCCGCTGACCCTGGTGCTGATGGCGATTCTGGTGCCCGGCATGCTCAGCAACTGGAAGCGCCAGGACAGCTCGCCGTTGCTGCGGCGCATGCTGATGCTGGCGCCGGCGGCGCTGATCGGCGGCTACCTGGGCGCGCGCCTGCCCGGCGACACGCCCTGGGTGGGCACCCTGGCGCTGATCCTGGCCCTGTTCCTGGTGTTCGCCCACATCGACGATCTGGTGCGCCGCGCGCTGGCCTACAACCGGGGCTTCCTGGGCGGGCTGGGCAAACTCGGCCGCGGCTACTACGGCATGGTGCTGGCCCATTCCGGCATGGCGGTGCTGGTGGCCGGCGTCACCGTGGTCAGCTTCCACGAGGTGGAGCGTGACGTGCGCATGGCGCCGGGCGATGTGGCCGAGGTGGGCGCTTACCGCTTCGAGTTCGACACCCTCAGCGAATACGCCGGCCCCAACTTCGATTCCCGCATGGGGCATTTTCTGGTCAGCCGCGACGGCGAACCGATCGCGGAAATGAACCCGGAAAAACGCACCTACCGCGCCAGCGGCCAGGTGATGACCGAAGCGGCCATCGACGCCGGCCTGATGCGCGATCTCTACGTGGCCCTGGGCGAGCCCCTGGGCGGCGACGCCTGGGCGGTACGCATCTATCACAAGCCGATGATCCGCTGGATCTGGCTGGGGGCGCTGATCATGGCCCTGGGCGGCGCGCTGGCGCTCACCGACGCCCGTTACCGGAAAAAGATGACGCGCAGCAAAGCGGACGCCGACGGCGAGGTGGTTTATGAGTAAAGGCACCAACCCCTGGGTTTTCCTGCCGCTGGTGGCGTTCGTCGCCCTGGCGGTGCTGCTCGCCAGCGGCCTGGGCCGCAACCCGGAAGAGCTGCCCTCGGCGCTGGCCGGCAAGCCGGTGCCGGAATTTTCCCGGCCGTCGCTGCTCAACGACCGCACCCTCACCGAGGAGCTGCTCACCGGCCGCTGGCAATTGTTGAACGTGTGGGGCACCTGGTGCCCGACCTGCTACGTCGAGCATCCCTATTTGCTGGAGCTGGCGCGCAGCGGCATTCCCATTGTCGGCCTCGACTATAAAGACGAGGACGCCAAGGCCCGCGACTATCTGGCCGAATACGGCAACCCGTTCCGCGAAGTGATCGTCGACGCCGACGGCCAGCTGGGTCTCGACCTGGGCGTCTACGGCGCGCCGGAAACCTTTCTGATCAACCCGCGCGGCGAGATCGTGCTGCGCCACGTGGGCGAAATGAACCAGCGCGTCTGGGACGACAAGTTCGCGCCGGTGCTGCAGCAGGCCGGTGAGGCCCCGGGGGTGGCGCCGTGATCCGTCTTGCCATTCTGTTGCTCGCGCTGACGGCCGCGCCGTCCTGGGCCGCCATCGACATTTACCAGTTCGACAGCGACGCCCAGCAGGACCGCTTCCACCGGCTCACCGAGGAGCTGCGCTGCCCCAAGTGCCAGAACCAGAGCATCGCCGATTCCGACGCGGAGATTTCCCAGGACATGCGCGAGCGGGTGGCGCGGATGATCCGCGAAGGGCACAGCGATGAAGAGATCGTCACCTTCTTCGTCGACCGCTACGGGGATTTCGTCAGCTACCGGCCGCCGTTCAACCCCCGCACCGCGATTCTCTGGGTGGGGCCCCTGACCCTGTTGCTGCTGGGCGGCGTGGGTATCGTACTGCTGGTGCGCCGCGCCAGCCGCGAAGCGGAGGAAGACGATCAATGAGTCCGTTCATTGTGCTGATAGTGGTGTTGCTGGCGGCGCTGCTGGTGTGCTTTTTATTGTGGCGCCGGGAAAGCCGCGCCGCCGGCGCGCCCCTGTCGATCACCGGCCTGGCGATCCCCTTGTTGGTGGTGGCGGTGGCCGGCCTCGGTTATCTGACCATCGGGCTGGACCGCAACACCCTGGACTGGCTGGCCGACCAGCGCCGCTACGACCCGGTGGCCGAGCGGGTGATCGCCGGCGAAGCCCCCGGTGAGCAGGACCAGGACATCTCCGCCGCCGCGCTCACGCGGGTGCTGCAGTCGCGGCTGGTGCGCGAGCCCAGCCTCACCGGCTGGTACACCCTGGGTCTGCTCTACGACCAGTTGGGCGCGCCGGCCCAGGCCCAGGAAGCCGCCCGCCGGGCGCTGGAGATGGACCCGGACGACCACGCCGCGCGCCTGCTGCTGGCGCGCGGGCTGATCGCCCAGGCGGACGGCCGCCTCACCGACGAGGCCCAGGCGGAAATCGCCCGGGTGCTGGCGGACAACCCCCGGCACGACGGCGCGCTGATGCTGCAGGCAATGGCCGCCAACGAGGCCCGCCGTTTTGATCTGGCGGCGCGGTCCTGGCGCGCGCTGCTGGCCCGTCACGGCGATGGCGAAGCCGGCGATCTGATCCGCCGCGGCCTGGCCCAGGCGGAGCAGCAGCGTGAGCGCAGCGAGCAGCTGCAAGGGCTCACCGTCACCGTGCAGGCCGACGACGTGCCCGAGGGCGGCACCCTGTTCGTGTTCCTGCGCCGGGCCGGGGAGAGCGGCGGCCAGCCGCTGGCCGCGCGCCGGGTGCTGGCGGAATCGTTTCCGATCCAGGTGACCCTGCGCCCGGGCGACTGGCTGCAGGCCTATCCCGCCGAGCTCGACCAGCTGCGCGTGGCCGCGCGCTACACGCCGGCGCCCGGCTCCAGCGTGGACCAGGCCAACCTGAACGCCGCGCCCACCGCCCTTGATCTGAGCCGGCGCCCGGCGGCGAGTCTCAGGATTCGCCGCTAGGCGCGCCGCCACGGGCGTCCGCGATACCAAGGTCGCCCTTGTACCCGGGGGACCCGCACGGTAAAGTTCCCCCCCTTCGGGCGAGGGGAGCTCCTGACGCCCCTTCCATTCGCGGCAAAACGGAGAATCCTATGCGTGTCATCCTGCTTGGCGCGCCCGGTGCGGGTAAGGGCACTCAGGCGCAGTTCATCAAGGAAGAATTTTCCATTCCCCAGATCTCCACCGGCGATATGCTGCGTGCCGCGGTGAAAGCGGGCACCCCTCTGGGCCTGGAAGCCAAGAAAGTGATGGATGCCGGCGGTCTGGTATCCGACGACATCATTCTCGGCCTGGTCAAAGAGCGCATCACCGAGGACGACTGCAAGAACGGCTTCCTGTTCGACGGCTTCCCGCGCACCATCCCCCAGGCCCAGGCGCTGGTGGAAGAGGGCGTGAATATCGATTTCGTGGTTGAGATTGATGTGGATGACGAAGAAATCATCGAGCGTCTCAGCGGCCGCCGCGTACACCCCGCTTCCGGCCGGGTCTACCACATCAAGCACAACCCGCCCAAGGAAGCCGGCAAGGACGACGAGACCGGCGACGAGCTGGTCCAGCGCGACGACGACAAGGAAGCCACCGTGCGCAAGCGCCTTGAGGTGTACCAGGAGCAGACCCGCCCGCTGGTGAACTTCTATCAGGAGCTGGCCCAGAACGGCGAACAGAACGCGCCCACCTACGTGCGCGTGGCCGGCGTCGGCGGCGTCGACGACATCCGTCAGCGCATCATGGAAAAACTGAAAGGCTGAACTCTCCAGGGGCCCGCGGCAGCGGGCCCTCGCATCTCCCCCCTCCTATCACCCCGATAGCGTGCTCACGTCCTCTGTCTCACCTATCATTCACCCTCCATTGGTTGTGATGCGCCCCCGCGCTTACTCAGGAGAAGGCTTGTTATGTCCGTGACGAAACCGGCGGTGGTCCTGGTCAATCTGGGCACCCCAGACGCGCCCACCACGGCGGCGGTGCGCCGTTATCTGAAGCAGTTCCTGTCCGACCCCAGGGTGGTGGAAGCGCCGCGCCTGATCTGGTTCTGGGTGCTGCGGCTGATCATCCTGCCGCTGCGGCCGCGCCGGGTGGCGAAACTCTACGCCTCCATCTGGCAGCAGGACTCTCCGATCCGGCTGGTGGCCCAGCAGCAGGCCGAAGCGCTGGCCGGCCGTTTCGACTGCACCGTGCGTTACGCCATGAGCTACGGCAGCCCCGGTTTTGAAGCCGTGCTGGATGAGCTGGCGGACCAGGGCCACGACCACCTGTTGATCCTGCCGCTCTACCCGCAGTATTCCGGCTCCACCAACGGCGCGGTGGCGGACGCCCTGGCGCGCTGGGTGCGCACCCGCCGGGAAGTGCCCGGGCTGACACTGGTTAAGGACTACTGGCAAAACCCCGCCTGGCTGGACGCGGTGGCCGACAGTATCCGGCGTTTTCGCGAACAACACGGCGCGGCGGAAAAGCTGCTGTTTTCATTCCACGGCATTCCGGTGTCCTACCAGGACAAAGGCGACCACTACGGTGAGCGCTGCCACCACTCCGCCGCGTTGATCGCCGAGCGCCTGGGTTTGCGCGCCGAACAATGGATGGTGACCTTTCAATCCCGCTTCGGCCCCCAGGAGTGGCTCAACCCCTACACCGATAAAACCCTGGAAAAGTGGGGTAAGGAAGGCGTGCGTTCGGTACAGGTGGTGTGCCCCGGTTTCTCCGCCGACTGCCTGGAAACCCTGGAAGAAATCGACGGTGAAAACCGCGAAGTGTTCCTGCACGCCGGCGGCGAATCGTTTGCCTATATCCCCGCGCTGAACGCGGAACCGTCACACATCGACGCCCTGGAAGCGGTGGTCCGCGCGCATTTATGAAACGCGGTGACGAGTGACCGACACGGGGCAGCCGAACGCTGCCCCGTTTTATTTTTTCTCCGCGCCCCTCTCCCCAAAAAAAACCGCTTTTTATTTTTTTACTGATTCCTACAAACTCTTGGTCAAATAATGTACCAAGTGATTTTTTTTTATGCTACTTTCCGACTGTCGCAGAAAAATGACGTCATAGATTAGGAGATCGATCATGGCCAGAGCAGCAAAAAAAAGTAGCGCTCAGAAAAAAACCGCGGCTCGCAAGACCGCCGCACGCAAGAAGACCACCACCACCAAAACCACCGCCAATAAGGCTCCGGCTCTGCCGAAGTCGGTAACCAACGCCGAGTCCAAGTCCAAACTTCAGGAAAAGGCGGTGGCCCAGGCACAGAAGAAAGTCGACCAGGCCAGCACCAAGCTGGACCGCCAGAAGAAAAAGATCGAAACGGAAAACGACAAACTCAGCAAGTTGCGCGCGGATCTGGCCGCCAAGCGGGATAAGGCCAAAGGCAATGCCACCGCCGCCGCCAAACGCGCCGTGGAAACCGCCCGCGGTCGCATGAACACCCAGCGTCTCAAACTTCAGGACCTGCGCGGCGAGAGCAAACTGATTCGCGCCGAAATCCAGGCCGCCAAGAAAGTGGTCACGCGGGAAAACAAAAAGCTGCGCACCGCCCAGCGTAACCTGACCACCAAGATGCGCGAGTACGAGCGCAAGCTGGCGAAGAAAGCCAAGGTGGCTCAGAAGAAAGCGGAGCAGAAGGCCAAGCGCGCCGCCCGCAAAGCCACCGGCAAGACATCCACCGCGCGCAAAACCACCGCCAAGCGCGCCACCGCCAAGAAGGCGGCCAAGCGCACCCCGGCGAAGAAAAGCGCCAGCAAGCGTCCGGCGGCCAAGAAAACCGCGACCCGCAAGACCGCGGTGAAGAAGACCGCCACCCGCAAGACCCCGGCGCGCAAAGCACCGCGCAAGAAAGCGGCGGCCAAGAAGACCCCGGCCAAGAGCAGCTGACCGGACCGTCCGCCCGTTCGACACAACGCCCCCGGCCAGCCGGGGGCGTTGTCGTTCCGGCCCCCCCCTCCCCCCAAAAAAAACCGCCCTGGGCCTGCCGCCGGGCAGGGGTGGCGCCCAGGCCAAGAAAGCTATTGATAACAATTCGCATTAGAGTTATTCTGCTCCCGAGTTTGAGGAGTGGACGTAGCCATGTACGTTTGTTTGTGTAACGGCATCACTGACGGTCAGATACGGGAAGCAGCCGAAAGCGGTTGCGACAGCCTGCGCGATCTTCGTCGGGAACTTGGGGTTGGCAGTCAGTGTGCTAAATGTGCACGGCACGCCCGTCAGGTATTGCGTGATACCCGTAACGCCATGCCGGCGGTCTCTTCAATCTCGGCAAACCGGGGCGAACCAGTCCAGTACTGGCCTCAGACCGCCTGAGGGCCGCCCCGCGCGAGAGCAGTCCATCAGCCTCCCAGCCAGGCCCGAGCCCAGCCAGGGAGCAGGGACGTCGGCCTCTCTTCCGGCTCTTGAAGACTGATTCTCATTAGTATAACTACTTGTATTTACTCGATTTTTTTCCGGGTAAACCTTGTCCGTGCCCCCGTCTTGCTGAACAATAGTCGCCATTACCCCGCCGGCACGGAGAACGCACATGAAAGGCGACCAGAAAGTCATCGAATTCCTCAACCGCGCACTCGGCAACGAGCTGGTGGCGATCAACCAGTATTTCCTGCACGCCAAGATGTACAAGGACTGGGGCTTCCAGGCCCTGTACGAGCACGAATACCACGAGTCCATCGATGAAATGAAACACGCCGACATGCTGGTCGAGCGTATTCTGTTCCTCGAAGGCCTGCCCAACCTGCAGGACCTGGGCAAACTGATGATCGGCGAAAACACCAAGGAAATGCTCAACTGCGACCTCAAGCTTGAGCAAATGGCGGTGCCCGACCTGCGCGACGGCATCGAATACTGCGAATCCGTACGCGATTACGTCACCCGCGACCTGTTCCGCGAAATCCTCGCCTCCGAGGAAGAGCATATCGACTGGCTGGAAACCCAACTCAGCCTGATCGACAAGGTAGGCCTGGAAAATTATCTGCAAAAACAAATGGAAGCCGGCGAAGAATAAATCGCCCCCGTGGTCCGTTTGCGCAAGAAATCACCGCCCCCGGCTTGACTCCCCGGGGGGCATTGGGAATAATGCGCGCCTCTTGACGGCCAACGCCGCAAGGTCCCGCACCGGTAGCTCAGTTGGATAGAGCATCTGGCTACGAACCAGGAGGTCGGGGGTTCGAATCCTCCCCGGTGCGCCATACAAACTAAAAGGGCCCCGCTCAAATGAGCGGGGCCCTTTTAGTTTGTATGGCTTATACCGGGGAGCTATTTAGAGAACCCCCAGGGTTCGACAAGCCGGCCAAAAGCCGGCGCAGGACGTCGCCGCAAAGCGGCGACGCCCCGAAGGGGTGAGTCCGGCAAAGCCGGACGAATCAATCCTCCCCGGTGCGCCCCTCTACCCAGCAACCACTCCCCATCCCCCCATTACTCCCTGTCTCACTGTCCTTCCATCCAACCTCGCACCTCTCTCACCCAAGCCAGGCAAGCAAAGCCAGGCGCCCCTCTACAAAGCCGCCCCCACACCAGCTCCCCCAACCCCTCCCACCAAAAAAATGTCAACAATCCACCCCCATCCCCCCCACCAAACTCCCCAAAATCAACCACCCCAGTCCCCCATTACCTTGCCTGTTGTCGACAATCCCGATACATTGCGCCGAATCAGGGCGCCGGAACCCCGCCCAAAAGGCGGCGGATCCCCAGCAAAACAGCCCACGCTTGAACCTACCCGGGAGCGGAGCATGAACGATCTATTGGCCCAGGGCGTACAGCTCATGGTGCTGGGCATGGGCGTGGTACTCGCCTTTCTTCTGATTCTGGTGGCGGTGATGACCGGCCTTTCGGCCCTGGTTCAGCGCTTCGCCCCCGAAACCACCGGCGGCAAGCCCGCCACCGCGCCGGCCCCGGAACCCGCACCCCAGGTTTCTCCACACATTCGGGCGGCCATCCAGGACGCCATCCGGCAACACCGCGCCCAACGCTGATCGGAATCTTCCCATGACGACAAAAACGCCTCTCGGCATCACCGATGTGGTGCTGCGCGACGCCCACCAGTCCCTGCTTGCCACCCGCCTGCGCCTGGACGACATGCTGCCGATCGCGGAGAAACTCGACCGCATCGGTTTTTGGTCACTGGAATCCTGGGGCGGCGCCACCTTCGACGCCTGCATCCGCTACCTGGGCGAGGACCCCTGGGAGCGCATCCGCGAGCTCAAGAAAGCGATGCCCAACACGCCCCAGCAAATGCTGCTGCGCGGGCAGAACCTGCTCGGCTACCGCCATTACGCCGACGACGTGGTCGACGCCTTCGTGGAACGGGCGGCGGAAAGCGGCGTGGACGTGTTCCGCGTGTTCGACGCCATGAACGACATGCGCAACATCGAGCGGGCGGTGGCGGCGGTGGTCAAACAGGGCAAGCACGCTCAGGGCACCATCGCCTACACGGTGAGTCCGGTGCACACCCTCGACGTCTGGGTGGAGCAGGGCAAACGCATCGAGGACATGGGCGCCGACTCCGTGGCGATCAAGGACATGGCCGGCCTGCTCACGCCCTACACCGCGTTCGAGCTGGTCAGCCGTCTTAAGCAGGCGCTGGATATTCCGGTGCACATGCAGTGCCACGCCACCACCGGCCTGTCCACCGCCACCGCCCTGAAGGCGGCGGAGGCCGGCATCGACAACGTCGACACCGCGATCTCCTCCATGTCGATGACCTACGGCCACAGCCCCACCGAAACCGTGGTGGCGATGCTGGAAGGCACCGACCGCGACACCGGCCTGGATATTCGCGCCCTGGAGGAAATCGCCGCCTACTTCCGCCAGGTGCGGCTCAAGTACCGGCGCTTCGAAGGCAGCCTGCGCGGCGTGGACTCGCGCATTCTGGTGGCGCAGGTGCCCGGCGGCATGCTCACCAATATGGAAAGCCAGCTGCGCGAACAAAACGCGCTGGATCGCTTCGACGCGGTGCTCGAGGAGATTCCCCGGGTGCGCAAGGACCTGGGCTACATTCCCCTGGTCACGCCCACCTCGCAGATCGTCGGCACCCAGGCGGTGATGAACGTGATGGCCGGCGAACGCTACAAGGCGCTCAGCAAGGAAACCCGCGGCATCCTGCGCGGTGAATACGGCGAAGCGCCGGCGCCCTTCGACGAGGCGCTGCGCGAGCGCGCCCTGGAAGGCGACCAGCCGCTCACCTGCCGCCCGGCGGACCGGCTCGACAACGAACTGGACGCCCTGGGTCGCGAGCTGGAACAGCAGGCCACGGAGGAGGGCATCGAACTGGCCTCCGGCGAGCGCCGCCTGGACGACGTGCTCACCTACGCGCTGTTCCCGCAGATCGGGCTCAAGTTTCTCGCCAACCGGGGCAACCCGGACGCCTTCGAGCCGGCGCCCTCCGAGGGCGACGACGGCCAGGAAGAGGGCGTCTACACGGTCACGGTGGAAGGCCAGCGCTACACCGTCACAGTCAGTGACGGCGGCGACATCGACGGCATCAAACCCCTGGACGGCGAAGCGCCGGCGGCCCCCGGCGCGGCCCCGGCGGCCCCCACCGGCGACGGCGAACCGGTGCCGGCGCCGCTGGCCGGCAACATCTTCGAAGTGCTGGTCAAACCCGGCCAGCGGGTGGAAGAGGGCGAACGGGTCCTGGTGCTGGAAGCGATGAAAATGGAAACCGACGTGGCCGCGCCCCGCGCCGGCACCGTGGCCGAGGTGCGGGTGAAACCCGGTGACGCCGTGGCGGTGGGCGACGTGCTACTGACGATCGGGGGTTAAGCATGGAACAGCTCAATACCCTCTGGCTCAGCACCGGGCTCTATCAGCTCAGTGTCGGCCAGTTCGTGATGATCCTGGTGGGCCTGGTGCTGCTGTTCCTGGCCATCCGCAAGAACTTCGAACCGCTGCTGTTGATCCCCATCGGCTTCGGCGGCATCCTCGCCAACATTCCGGTGGCCGGCCTGGCGGAACCCGGCGGCCTGCTCTATCTGATCTACGAGGCCGGCCTCACCACCGGCGTATTCCCGCTGCTGATTTTCATGGGCGTGGGCGCAATGACCGACTTCGGCCCGTTGTTGGCCAACCCGCGCACTCTACTGTTGGGCGCCGCCGCCCAGTTCGGCATTTTCGCCGCGCTGCTGGGGGCCCTGGCGCTCAATTACCTGGGCCTGGACTTCTCCCTGGCCGACGCCGCCAGTATCGGCATCATCGGCGGCGCCGACGGGCCCACCAGTATTTACGTCACCAGCCGGTTGTCGCCGGAGCTGCTCGGCGCGGTGGCGGTGGCGGCTTACTCCTACATGGCCCTGGTGCCGTTGATCCAGCCGCCGGTGATCCGGCTGCTGACCACCGAAAAGCAACGCCAGATCAAGATGGAGCAGCTGCGTCCGGTGGGCCGGCTGGAAAAGATCCTGTTCCCGATTCTGCTGCTGGTGCTGGTGGCGCTGCTGTTGCCGGACGCGGCACCGCTGCTGGGCATGTTCTGCTTCGGCAACCTGATGAAGGAATCCGGCGTGGTGAGCCGCCTGGTGGACACCACCACCAATGCGCTGATCAACACCGTCACCATCCTGCTGGGCCTGGCGGTGGGCGCCAAGCTCGGCGCCGAACAGTTCCTGGTGCCGGAAACCCTGGGTATTCTGGTGCTGGGCCTGGCGGCGTTCGTGATCGGCACCGGCACCGGCGTGCTGATGGCGCACATCATGAACCGCTTCAGCAAGATTCCCATCAATCCGATCATCGGCGCCGCCGGTGTGTCGGCGGTGCCCATGGCCGCCCGGGTGGCCAACCGGGTGGGCCTGGAAGCCAACCCGCAAAATCATTTGCTGATGCACGCCATGGGGCCTAATGTGGCCGGCGTCATCGGCTCCGCCGTCGCCGCCGGGGTCTTGCTTAATCTGGCTGGATAAATTCGGATATGAACGCCCACTGGCTCGAACGTCTCAATGCGCTGTTGTTCCGTTTGCGCCACGTCTGGGCGGTGGGCAGCTTCAGCCTGGGGCTGGCCAGTTATTTTCTGGTCGAGCGCCAGCCGTGGCTGGCGGCGGTGCTCACCGCCGTGCTGGTGGCCACCTGGCTGGTGCTGATCACCGAGAACATCTGGCTGCGCCGCTTCCGGGGCACGCCCATGGAGCAGGTCGCCCAGGGCGCCCTCAAGCTGATGCTGCAGGGCGTTCACCAGGAAGCCTTCTTCTTCAGCCTGCCGTTCGTTGTGCTGCAGTGGTCCGGCGGCGCCGAATATTTCCTGTTCACCGGGCTGGTGGTCGCCGGCGCGCTGGTGAGCATCATCGACCCGCTGTACTTCCGGCTCGCCGGCCACCGTGCCTGGTATTTCGGCTTCCACGCCTGGGCGCTGTTCGTGGCGCTGCTGGTGCTGTTGCCACTGATCTTCAAATGGCCCACCAACCAGGCCCTGGACGGCGCCGCTCTGCTGACCGCGCTGTTCGCGCTGCCCAGCTTCTGGCGGGTGGGCGGCCCGCGCCGCGCCTGGCGCTGGGCCGCACTGGTGCTGGTCTCCGCGTCGATCATCTCGGTGCCCTGGTGGGGCGCGCGGCTGGTGCCGCCGCTGAGCCTCTCCCTGGAGCACCGGGCGGTGTCGGTGAACTTCAACCGCGAACGCCGCCAGCCGCTGGTCACCGGTGAAACCTTCAGCCGGGAAGAACTCGACGAAGGCCTGTACGCCTACACCGCCATCCGCGCGCCGCTGGGCCTGGGTCAGCCGGTCTACCATTACTGGTTCCATGGCCGCGAGCTGGTGGACAAGGTCCCGCTGAGCGTCACCGGCGGCCGCGAACAGGGCTACCGCACCTGGTCGCACAAACTGCATTTTCCTGACAACGCCAGCGGCCGCTGGCGGGTGGAAGTCCGCACCGCCAAGGAACAGATCATCGGCGTGCTGCGTTTCCATGTGACCGAACGCTGAGCCCGACCATGTGGCAGACCCTGCAAACCGCGCTCACGCCGTACATCCTGTCGCCGCTCACCGTGCTGCTGTGCCTGCTGGCCGCCGGCGGCTGGGTGCTGGGCGCCCGCCGCCTGGCCCGGCAAGGGCGCGCGCCCTCAGTGTGGCGCGCGCTGTCGTTCTTCACTGGCCTGCTGCTCTGCTACGCGGTGATCCACACCCAGTTCGATTACTACGCCCGCTACATGTTCTTCATGCACCGCATTCAGCATCTGGTGCTGCACCACCTGGGCGCCTTCCTGATCGCCCTGGCCAACCCGCTGCCGGTGCTGGCGGCGGTGGCCGGCGGCCGCCGCTTCCCGTTGCTGGCGCGGGCCTTCGCCCCACTGCGGCGGGTGCTGTTCGACCCGGTGGTGGCCACGCTGCTGTTCGTCGGCCTGATCTTCTTCTGGCTTTGGCCCTCGGTGCATTTCGACGCCATGCTCAGCCTGCGGCTCTACGAACTGATGAACTGGTCGATGCTGATCGACGGGGTGATTTTCTGGCTGGTGATCCTCGACCCCAGGGACCCGCGCCAGGCGCGCACCTCCGGCTTCGGCGTGCGCTTTCTGATGCTGGTGGCGGCGCTGTTCCCGCAGATCCTGCTGGGCGCCTACATCACCTTCTCGGAGCCGGGCCTCTATGACGTCTACGCCATCTGCGGCCGCGCCTGGCCGCTCAGCCCCGCCACCGACCAGGTGCTGGGCGGCGTGCTCACCTGGATCCCGCCGGCCATGATGACCATCCTCGGTGCCCTGGTGGTGTTGAGGTACTACTTGAATTACGAACAGCGAGGAGACTGATATGCGCATCCCCGGTTTGCTGATCGCCCTGTTCGCGGTGCTGCTGGCGGGCTGCGGCGAGTCCCCCGTGGCATTCCACGGCAAGGACATCACCGGCGTCATGGACGATCTCAGCTTCACCCTCACCGACGAAAACGGCGACACCGTCACCGAATCCATCGTCGACGGCAAAGCGGTGGTGCTGTTCTTCGGCTACACCCACTGCCCCGACTACTGCCCGATGACGCTGACGCTGCTCGCCCAGGCCATGAACACCCTGTCCGAGCAGGAGCGCGAACAATTGCGCGTGCTGTTCATCAGTGTTGATCCGGAGCGTGACACGCCGGCCTTGCTCAAGGAGTACACCGAATACTTCGGCCCCGAGGTGATCGGTCTCACCGGCAGCAAGGACCAGCTCGACGACGTCACCAAGCGTTACCGCACCGCCTACGGCTACGGCGACAAAGACGAGGAGGGCAACTACGAGGTGTCCCACGGGCTGGCCATGTACGGCTTTGACAAAAGCGGCCGGGTGCGCCTGCTGATGCGCAACGATCAGCCCGTCGAACAGGTCGCCGACGACCTGAAAGCTCTCACCGACCTGTAACCGCGGCCATTGGATGGTGTGGTCCCTCCATCAGGGGCGAGATGCCGGGCAGGGCTGCCCAGGACACGCCACGAGTACATCCCTGTAGGCTCGTATTTGGCCATCCCTGGCCAAATACGGTCCTGGGCAGCCCTGCCCGGCACCTCGCTGATGCGAAGCGGCCACCGCCACGGGTCAGAGAAACCGCCCGGACCTTTCTACGAAGCTCGGTTTGTGGGAACAGGCCTTGTGGTAGCCAGGCTTGGAGGAAATTGCCTTGTGCGAGCGGGCCATGCCCGCGAAAGGGAGCGAAGCTCCCGGCAAAGGTTGCCCCGCAGGATGCCAGAGACTTTTCTAACTTCAGCGCCAACAGCCTCTCTGGGATCCTGCCGGCCGGCAACGCCGGCCTTTCGCTTGCAAGGCAAGCTCCCACAACCCGAGCTTCGTAGAATGGTCCTGGCGGTGATTTGGACCCGTGGCGGTACCGCTGCAAAGTGAGCGGGGCAATGGTGGTGCCTGGAGGGAGCTGTTTGGCCAGGGAGGGCCAAACTAACAGCGGCCAGGGATGGCTTGAGCGGTCCCGGAAGGCACCACCATTGCACCGCGTCTCGGATACGGAGCACCGGAGACCTGAAGAACCCAGGTCTCTGGCATCCCGCCGGGAGCTTCGCTCCCTTTCGCGGGCGGGGCCCGCTCGCACAAGAGCTCCCACAGGCCTGGAATCAGGCGCTCTTTCGGAGCGCCTTGGCGGCTTCCACCATGTTGGCCAGGGCGCCTTCGGTTTCTTCCCATTTGCGGGTCTTGAGGCCGCAGTCCGGGTTCACCCAGAGGCGTTCCTTGGGCAGCCGCTGGGCGGCCTTTTCCATCAGCGCCACCATCCAGTCCACCTTCGGCTCGTTGGGCGAGTGGATGTCGTACACGCCCGGGCCGATGTCGTTGGGGTACTGGAAGTTTTCGAACGCTTCCAGCAGCTCCATGTTCGAGCGCGACGTTTCGATGGTGATCACGTCCGCGTCCATGGCGGCGATCGCTTCGATGATGTCGTTGAACTCCGAGTAGCACATGTGGGTGTGGATCTGGGTTTCGTCGGCCACGCCCACGGTGGCCAGGCGGAAGCAGTCCACCGCCCAGTCCAGGTACGCCTGCCAGTCGTCGCGGCGCAGCGGCAGGCCTTCGCGGAAGGCCGGCTCGTCGATCTGGATCACGCCGATGCCGGCCTTTTCCAGGTCCTGGACTTCGTCGCGCAGGGCCAGGGCGATCTGCCGGCAGGTGGTGTCGCGGGGCTGGTCGTCGCGCACGAAGGACCACTGCAGAATGGTCACCGGGCCGGTGAGCATGCCTTTCACCGGCTTGTCGGTGAGCGACTGGGCGAAGCGGGTCCAGTCCACGGTCATCGCCTTGGGGCGGCTCACGTCGCCGAAGATTACCGGCGGTTTCACGCAGCGCGAGCCGTAGCTCTGCACCCAGCCGAAGCGGGTGAAGGCGAAGCCTTCCAGCAGCTCGCCGAAGTATTCCACCATGTCGTTGCGTTCCGCTTCACCGTGCACCAGCACGTCCAGGTCCACCTGCTCCTGGTAGCGCACCGCGCGGGTGATTTCCTGCTTCATCAGCTCGGTGTAGCCGCTGTCGTCCAGCTTGCCCGCTTTCCAGTCACGGCGGGCGGCGCGGATTTCCTTGGTCTGCGGAAACGAGCCGATGGTGGTGGTGGGGTAGGCGGGCAGTTTCAGCGCCGCCTGCTGTTTGCCGATGCGCTCGGCGAACGGGCTCAGCCGGTCGCGGGACACCTGGCCGGAGGCCGCCATGCGCTCGCCCACCGCCGGGTCGTGGATGCGCCGCGACTGGCCGCGCGCCGCCACCGCCTGGCGTTGCGCCTGCAGCGCCGGCTGCACGCCGTCGTCGCCGTTCAGGGCGCCGCCCAGCACCGCCAGTTCGTCGAGCTTCTGCTTGGCGAAGCTGAGCCAGCTTTTCAGTTCGTCGTCCAGGCGGTCTTCCTGGTCCAGGTCCACCGGGCTGTGCAGCAGCGAGCAGGAAGGCGCCAGCCACAGGCGCTCGCCCAGCTGCGCTTTCAGCGGGGTCAGGGTGTCGAGCAGGGCGTCCAGGTCGGCGCGCCAGATATTGCGGCCGTTGATCACGCCCAGCGACAGCACCTTGTCGCCCAGGCGCGGCAGCACCTGATCCAGCGGATCGTTGCCGCGCACCCGGTCCAGGTGCAGGCCCGCCACCGGCAGTTGCAGGGCGGTGAACAGGTTGTCGCGCAGGCCTTCGAAGTAGGTGGCCAGCAGCAGTTTCACCGAGGCGGCGCCGGCGAGTTGGTCGTAGACACGCAGGTAGGCGCGCTGCCAGGCGTCGGGCAGATCCAGGCAGAGAATCGGCTCGTCGATCTGCACCCAGGTCACGCCCTGGTCGGCGAAGCGCTGCAGAATGGTCCGGTACACCGGAATCAGATTTTCCAGCAGGGTCAGTTTGGCGCTATCGGCGGCGCCGTCGAACGACTCGCCCTTGGACAGGTACAGGTAGGTGAGCGGCCCGGGGATCACCGGCTTGGCGTCCAGGTTCAGGGCGCGGGCTTCGTCCACCTGATCGAACAGGGTCTCGCGGGCGATGCGGAACTGCTGGTCCCCTTCCAGCTCCGGCACGATGTAGTGGTAGTTGGTATCGAACCACTTGGTCATCTCGCAGGCCGCCGCCGGCTCGCCGCTGGGGGCGCGGCCCCGGGCCATGCGGAACAGGGTGTCCAGGGACACCGGCTGATCGTCGGCCTGCTGGAAGCGCGGCGGCACCACGCCCAGCAGACAGGAGAACTCGAGAATCTGGTCGTACCAGGCGAAGTCGCCCACCGGCACCACGTCCAGGCCCGCTTCCGCCTGCAGCGTCCAGTGGCGCTCGCGCAGGCTGCGGCCCACGTGCTCCAGTTCGCTTTGCTGCAGGGTGCCGGCCCAATAGGCCTCGACCGCCTGTTTCAGTTCACGGCGGGCGCCGATACGGGGAAAGCCCAGGTTATGCAGGGTGGTCATGATGAATCCTTTGTCACGCGAAGAGGGGGAAGATCAATTGGCGGCTATTGTGGTCCACCCCTTAGTTGAGACAAAATCAAATATCTAATCTTTACTATGAGTGATGCTCATGTCGTCAGTGCTTGAACTCCGCCACCTGGCCACCCTGCAGGCCATCGACGAGGCCGGCAGCCTGGTGGAGGCCGCCGAGCGCCTGCACGTCACCCAATCGGCGCTGTCCCACCAGCTCAAGGACCTGGAGCACCGGCTCGGGGTGGCGCTGATCGTGCGGCGCACCCGGCCGATCCGTTTCACCACCGCCGGTGGCCGGGTGCTGGCGCTGGCGCGCCAGGTACTGCCCCAGGTGAGGCGCACCGAGACCGAGCTGCGGCGCCTGGCCGCCGGGCAGAGCGGGCGGCTGCACATCGCCATTGAGTGCCATTCCTGCTTTCAGTGGCTGATGCCGGCCCTGGACCGGTTCCGCGAGGCCTGGCCGGAAGTGGAGCTGGATTTGTCCGCGGCGTTCAGTTTCACGCCCCAGGCGGCGCTGGTGCGCGGCGACCTGGATATGGTGATCACGTCCGATCCGGTGGACAACGATGCGGTGCGCTATTTGCCGCTGTTCCGCTACGAGCTGGTGCTGGCGGTGGCGCGGCAGTCAGCGCTGGCCGGCGCCCGCGCGGTGGCGCCCCGGGCGCTGGCGGAGGAAACCCTGATCACCTACCCGGTGGAGCACGAGCGGCTGGATGTGTTCACCGCCTTTCTCGACCCGGCCGGGGTGGCGCCGGCGGCGCTGCGCACCGCCGAGCTGACGCCGATGATGGTGCAGCTGGTGGCCGCCGGCCGGGGCGTGGCGGCGTTGCCCAACTGGGCGCTCACCGAATACCTGGATCTGGATCTGGTGCGCGCGGTCAGGCTGGGTGAAGGGGAGGGCGTGTGGCGCACCCTGTACGCGGCGGTGCGCGACGGTGACGAGCAGGTGCCGTTTATTCAGGAATTCATGGATACCGCCCGCGCCCTGTGTTTCAGCAACCTCAGTGGTATCCGCCGCGCCGCCGGTTAGTGCGGCCCATGCGGCGCCAGGGTGGTCACCCAGTAGTGATAGCGGGGCTTTTTCTGTCGTTGATAGCGCGCGCACACACGCTGCGCCTGGCTGTTGGAGTGGAAACGGCACATCAACAGGATTTGCCCGTTCTCGTCCCGCCGCCACAGGACGTACTGGGTGTTACCACTGGCCATAGGGGGTGCGGCTCAACGCGCTGTTGTAGTATCTGGGGTCGTCGGTGACTTCCTCGCCGAGCCAGGGCGGCCGCTCGAACGGCTGGTCCTCGCTGTCCAGCTCCACCTCGGCGACCACCAGGCCCTGGTTGTCGCCGTGGAATTCGTCCACTTCCCAGACATGCTCGCCCACCGGGATGCGGTAGCGGGTTTTGTCGATCACGCCCTGCGGGCACATTTCCTCCAGCATGGCGTGGGCGTCGGCGGTGGGGATCGGGTATTCGAACTCACTGCGGCTGGCGCCGTGGGTCTTGCCCTTGATGGTCAGCCAGGCGCGGTCGCCTTGCACGCGCAACCGCACGGTGGCGCGGGGATCGTGGCTCAGATACCCCTGGGTCAGACGTTCGCCTTCCTGGTTCGCCAGAAAGTCGACGCCCTTGGTGCGGAATTTTCTCTCGATTTCCACGGCCATGGTCGGACTCCTCGCTGTGGGTCTGTCGGTCAGGGGGTGTCGCGTTCGCCGTCCGGCACCAGGTCCCGGTTGCGCTGCAACTCGTCCACCGGGAAGCCTTTCTCCTCGGCGAGCCCGACCAGGGCCCGGTACTGGTCGTCCGGCAGCCGGGGCTGGCGCGCCAGAATCCACAGATACTCGCGGCCCGGTTCGCCGATCACCACGGTCTGGTAGTCCTTGTCCAGCGCGATCACCCAGTAATTCCCTTCGGCGACCTTGGGCAGCAGCCGGGAAAACCAGTTATCGAAACGGACCTTCAGCTTGGCGTTGTTGGAGCCGGGCACCACGCGGGCCTCGCCTTCCGCGACGCTGGGTTCGTCGTCCTCGCGCTGACAGCGGTTGACCACTTTTACCGAACCGTCGTCGTTGAGGCTGTAGGTGGCGGTGGAGTTGTAGCAGCCGCGCTGGAACCATTGCGGCAGGCGGGCGATTTCATGCCAGGTGCCCGCGTAGCGCTGCAGATCCACCCGGTCCACCGTGGCCAGGGGCCGTTCGTCGCCGCCGCAGGCGGCCAGGAGCAGAGGCAGGCCCAGTAACAGGGCCTTATGGAGAGCCTTATGGAGAGTCATAGTCGGAATCCTTTCGACACTAATCCCATAGTTTAGCCGAAAACGCCCCGGGTTTGCGCAACCGTTCGGCCGTGGCTGGCCCGCGCTCGTCGGGGTGCCCAGGCATGCTATACTCCGCGGCCGATTCAGGGGGCGGAAGCGACCATGGACGCACCACGTTTAACAGTGCGGCAGCTGGGCTGCGAGCGGGACCACCGGATGCTGTTTGAGAATCTGGATTTTTCCGCGCGCAACGGCGAGATCTGGCAGGTGACCGGCGCCAACGGCGCCGGCAAGACCACGCTGTTGCGCATCCTGGTGGGCCTGCACGGCTTTTACCAGGGGCGGGTCGAGTGGTCGTCGCCGTTGCCGCCGTCGCTGCTCTACCTGGGGCACCAGCCCGGCGTGCGTGAGGAACTCACCGCCCGCGAAAACCTCGAATACAACCGTGCCCTCAGCGGCCAGACCGGCGACCCGGACGCGGCGCTGGCGGCGCTGGACCTGTACGGTTTCGAGGATGTGCCGGCGGGGCGTTTGTCCGCCGGGCAGCAGCGCCGCATCGCGCTGGCCCGGCTGTGGCTGGACGGCAAGGACGTGTGGATTCTCGACGAGCCGTTCACCGCCATCGACCAGCAGGGGGTGGCCGCGCTGGATCAGCGGCTGCGCCAGGCGGCGGCGCAGGGCGTGCTGGTGATCTACACCTCGCACCACCGGGTCGGCGACGGCGTGCACCGCCTGCATCTGGGTGAGGATAGGGAGGTGGCCCGATGAGCGCACCGACCCTGGGCGCCGTCTGGCGCGCCTCGCTGCGCCGCGAACTGACGCTGATCTGGCGCTCGCCGGCGGACATCGTGCAGCCGCTGTTTTTTTTCGTGGTGGTGGTGAGCCTGTTTCCGCTGGCGCTGTCGCCGAAGCCGGCGCTGCTGGCCCTGGTGGCCCCCGGCGCGGTCTGGGTGGCGGCGCTGCTGGCGGTGATGCTGTCCCTGGACGGCCTGTTCCGCCGCGACCAGGAGAGCGGCGCGCTGGATCTGCTGCTCACCGCGCCGGTGGTGAGCGTGGTGCCGGTGGCCGCCAAGCTGCTCGCCCACTGGTTGCTGACCGGTCTACCGCTGGCGCTGATCGCGCCGCTGCTGGGCTACATGCTGCAGCTGCCGGTGGCGGTGCTGGATACGCTGATGGTGAGCGTGTTGCTGGGCACGCCCACGCTCACCGTGGTGGGCGCCATCGGCGCGGCGCTCACGGTGGGCCTTAACCGCGGTGGTATCCTTCTGGCGGTTCTGGTGCTGCCCCTTTATGTGCCGGTGCTGGTGTTCGGCGCGGGCGTGGTGCGCACCGCCCTGGACGGCCTGCCCACCGGCGGTCTGCTGGCGGTGCTGGGGGCGATTCTGGCGCTGGCGGTGAGCCTCGGCCCGGTGGCCGTGGCGCTGGGCCTGCGCATCAGCGCCGGCGACTGATCGCCGCAGCTCTATTCAGGTGTTCTATGTGGAAAACGATTAAACGCTGGTACCACCAACTGGGCTCGCCCCGGTACTTCTACCGTTTCTGCGAGGCGGTGCTGCCGTGGCTGGTGCCGGTGTCGCTGGCGCTGCTGGCGGTGGGGCTGATCTGGGGGCTGGTGTACGCCCCGGTGGAGCGCTACCAGGGCGACAGCTACCGCATCATCTATATTCACGTGCCGGCCTCCAGCGGCGCCCTGATGGGCTACATCGCCATGGGCGTGGCCGGGCTGGTGGCGCTGGTCTGGCGCATGAAGATGGCGGAGGTGATGCTCAAGGCGCTGGCGCCGTTCGGCGCCGCCCTGGCGGCGGTGTCGCTGCTCACCGGCGCGCTCTGGGGCAAGCCCACCTGGGGCACCTACTGGCAGTGGGACGCGCGCATGACGTCGATGCTGATCCTGCTGTTTTTGTACCTGGGCATCATGGCGCTGCAGAACGCCATCCGCGATCCGCGCCAGGCGGCCCGCGCTGCCGCCCTGCTGGCGGTGGTGGGCGTGATCAACGTGGTGATCGTCAAGTATTCGGTGGAGTGGCTCAACACCCTGCACCAGGGCGCCACCCTCAAGGTGGTGGGGGAGTCGTCCATCGACGCCTCGATGAAATGGCCGCTGCTGATCAGCATGGCCGGGCTCTGGTTGCTGTACGCCGCCAACGTGCTGATCCGCGCCCGCACCGAGGTGCTCAGCCGCGAGCGCCGCAGCGGCTGGGTGCGCCGGCTGGTCCGTGACGAGGAGGCGTGATCATGTTCGACCCCTATTTCGACAGTGTCGCCGCCTTTATCGCCATGGGCGAGCACGGCTTTTTCGTATGGAGCGCCTACGGACTCAGCGCGCTTCTGATCGTCACCAATATGCTGGTGGCGGTGCGACGGCAGGGACGGGTGCGGGCCGAGATCGCCCGCCAGGCGCGCCGCGACGGCGCCAGGACATCGCCCAAGGCCGGCACATCGTCCAACAGTGTGGAGAGTAATCAATGAATCCGGTTCGCAAACAACGTCTATTCGTGGTGCTGGCGGTGCTCGCGGGCCTGGCCGTGGCGGTGGGGCTGGCGGTCTACGCCCTGCGTCAGAACATCAATTTGTTCTATACGCCGCAGCAAATCGTTAACGGTGAGGCACCGGTGGGTGCCAAAATGCGCGTCGGCGGTCTGGTCGAGGACGGCTCGGTGCAGCGGGACCCGGACACCCTGGACGTGGTCTTCACGGTCACCGATGGAAAGGGTAGCTTTGCTATTCACTACCAGGGCATTCTTCCCGACCTGTTCCGCGAGGGCCAGGGCGTGGTCGCCAACGGCACCCTGGTGAGCCGTGACCGTTTCGAGGCGGACGAGGTCCTGGCCAAACACGATGAGACCTATATGCCGCCGGAGGTACAGGATGCACTGGAAAAAGCCGGGCACCCGGGCAGCAAGCCCGGCGCCAAGGAAGAAGACGCCGGTTACCCCAAGGGCGATTACGACTAATCGGTTTGAGTGCCGAGTGAGCCATCAATGAGCCAAGTGATCATCCTGGTCGACGACCCGGCGGACTGGGCCGCCTATTACCCCACCCGCCATCTGCTTTCGGCGCGGGACTATCTGCAGGCGGCCCAGCCCGTTTGCACCGACAAGAAAGTGCAGGTGATCAACCTGTGCCGCAGCTATAAATACCTGTCGCCCGGTTATTACTGCTCGCTGCTGGCGGAAGCGCGCGGCCAGCGCGTGCTGCCGTCGGTGCGCACGGTCAACGACCTTAGCCGCAAGGCGCTGTACGGCCTGCATTTCGAGCGCTTCGAAGCGGCCCTCGACAAAGCCATGAAGAAGCAGGGCGGCGACGCCACCCGCGTCACCCTGACGCTCTATTTCGGTCACGCGGAGCAGGACGGGCTCAACGACCTGGGCCGCCAGATCTTCGATCAGATGCCCTGTCCGATCCTGCGCGTCTCCTTCCGCCGCCGCGAAGAGTGGACCCTGGAATCGATCCGCCCGGTGAGCCTCAAGCAGCTCAAGGGGCACGAAGAGGACGCCTTCGCCCGCGCCCTGGAACAGTTCAACGCGCGCGTGTGGCGCAACCCCCGCCGCCGGCGCGGCGACCGTTACGACCTGGCCATGCTGGTGGACGACAAAGAAGCCATGCCGCCCAGCAACCGCGCCGCGCTCAAGCGCTTTATCAAGGCCGGCCGGCAGTTGGGCATCAAGGTGGACCCCATCGACCGCGACGCCTACACCCGCCTGGGTGAGTACGACGGCCTGTTCATCCGTGAAACCACCGGCATCGATCACCACACCTACCAGTTCGCCCGCAAGGCGGAGCAGGAAGGCATGGTGGTGATCGACGACCCCGGCTCGATCCTGCGCTGCACCAACAAGATCTACCTGGCCGAGCTGATGCAGGCCAACGGCGTGCCGGTGCCGCCCACCGCCTTCGTGTTCGACGACTCCGAAGCCCAGGCGGACAGCCTGATCGCCGAGCTGGGCCTGCCGATGGTGCTGAAGATTCCCGACGGCAGCTTTTCGCGGGGCATCAGCAAGGTGAAGGACAAAGCCGAGCTGCGCGCCGCGCTCAGCGGCTACCTGAAGCAGTCCGCGGTGGTGCTGGCCCAGGCGTTCATGTACACCGACTACGACTGGCGCATCGGCGTGCTCAACAACCGGCCGCTGTTCGCCTGCCAGTACTTCATGAGCAAGGGCCACTGGCAGATCTACCACCACAAGGACGGCGGCAAGACCAGCTCCGGGCGCTTCGCCACCCTGCCGGTGCGCGACGTGCCCGCCAAGGTGCTGCGCATGGCGCTCAAGGCGGCGCGGCTGATGGGCAACGGCCTGTACGGCGTGGACCTGAAGCAGTCCGGCGATCAGGTGGTGGTGATCGAAGTCAACGACAACCCCAACGTGGACGCCGGCGTCGAGGACCTGTGGCTGGGCGAGGATCTGTACCGGCAGATCATGCTGGAATTCCTGCGCCGCATGGAAGCCCGCCGGCTGGGGCTGCCGCTCTAGATGCTGGGCTGGATGCGCAAGAACCTGCTGCGCCGGGAAACCCGCCGCTGGGTCGATGAGGGCCTGGTGGAGCCGTTCCAGGCGGAGCGCATCCTCAACCGCTACGGCACCTCCCTGAACGATACCGGCCCCTCGGCGCTGGGGCTGCTCACCGGTCTGGCCGGCCTGTTCGCCGGGCTGGCCCTGCTGTTGCTGGTGTCCGCCAACTGGGAGCAGCTGCCGCGCCTGGCCCGCTTCGCCGGCCTGGTCACCCTGACCGCCGTGCTCAACGGCTGGGGCGTGCTGCGCCTGGCCCGCGCCGGCAGCGGCAGCGGCGGCGGCCTGCTGTTCCTGGGCGGCTTCGCCTACGGCGCCTCGATCATGCTCACCGGGCAGATGTACCACCTGGGCGAGCACTTCCCCAACGGCCTGCTGCTCTGGGCCCTGGGCCTGGTGCCGCTGACCCTGCTCAGCGGCGGCCGCCTGCTGGCGCTGCAGGGCCTGGCGGTGGCGGTGGCCTGGATGCTGCTGGAATACCGCTTCGCCGCCCCCTGGCTGATGCCGCTGTTCCTGGCGGTGGCGTTCTGGGTGGCCTGGCGCCGCCGGGTCGCCGGGCTCGCCCTGGCGACACTGGCCGCCACCGCCCTGTGGCTGAACCTGATGCTGGCCTGGGTCTACGCCACCGACTTCGGCCCCCAGGCCCAGGAGGGCATGATCAGCTTCAACCTGGGCCTGCTGGTACTGGCCGGCGCGCTCGCCGCCCGCCCGGCCTGGTGGAGCGCCGGCGCCGGTAACTGGATGCCCCGGCTCACGGTGCTGGCGATCCTGCCGTTCACCTTCGTGGACGGCTGGGAGCACTATCTGGCCTACGCCTGGACCTGGCTCGATCCGGGTCTGTGGGCGGCGCTGGTGGCACTGCTGGCGGCGGCCCTGCTGGGGTGGCCCCTGGTGGCGCCGGCGGTGGCCGCCCTGCTGATCGCGGTGCACACCGGCGGCGTGCCCGACCAGGCCCTGGTCTGGGCGGTGGCGTCCAACCTGCTGTTATTGCTGCTGGCGATGCACTGGATGCGGCGCGGCCTGCTGGAAGGCGAGGGCGGCCTCTATGTCACCGGGCTGGTCGCCATCCTCATCCTGGCGCTGCTGCGCTACCTGGACCTGATCGGCGGCTATCTGGGCGCCGCCGGGCTGTTCCTCGGCATGGCGGCGCTGCTGTTCGTCGCCGGCCGCTACTGGCGCCGCCGGGAGGCGCGCTCATGAGCCGGCGCCGGCTCATGAGCGCTGGTGGCCGCGGTGCTGCTGCAGCTGGCGGTGCTGGGCGGCCTGTTCGTGTACAGCCAGTATCCGCTGTGGGTGGGCACCGAGGTGCGCCTGGCCACCGTGCCGGTGGACCCGCGCGACCTGTTCCGGGGCCAGTACGTGCGCCTGAACTACGCCCTGTCCCGCCAGCCGCTGCCCGAGATGGAGCTGCCCCGCGCCGGTGATCCGGTGTTCGTGCGCTTGCAGCGGGACGGCGCGCTGTGGCGGGCGGACGGCGTGCGTTTACGGGAACCGGACGGCGAGCGGCTGTATCTGCGCGGTACCATTGAGCGGGTCAGTGGCGGTGAACTGCACATTCGTTACGGCATCGAAGCCTGGTTCGCGGCGCCGGAAGAGGCGTTGCGGCTGGAACGGGAGCTGGCCGAAGGCGGCGTGGCCCGGGTCCGCATCGCGCCGGACGGCCGTGCCGCGCTGGTGGCCGTGGAGGCCGGTGGCGGGGAATCGGCGCCCTAGCCGGCGGGCCGGGCGCCGCGGGCGTCAGCCCAGCATCTTGCTGATAAAGCCGCTCTCTTTCTCGATGGTGCCGGCGAACGGCGCCAGCGCGTGCATGCGCTCGGTGTGCGCCGCCAGGTTCGGGTAGCGGCCGGCGTCCACGGTCTCGCCGCCATGGCGGAAATTCACCAGCTGGCTGGCCACGGCGATGTCCGCCACGGTGAGGCTGTCGCCGACCAGATACTCGCGGCCGTCCAGCTCCTGCTCCAGATAATCCAGCAGCGGCGGAATGCGGCTCTCCAGCGCCTTGGCGATGGCCTCCTCGTCGCAGTCCTGGCCCATCAGGCGCTTCACGATCCGGTTACGGAACACGGTGAAGGTGCAGTGCGGCGCCAGCTCGTAGTCCGCGTACTTTTCGAACCACAGGGTGCGCGCGTACTGGAACGGGTCGCTGGGGTAGAGCGCCGGCTCCGGGTGGGTTTTCTCCAGGTAGGCGCAGATCACCGCCGAATCGGCGAGATAGCGGCCGTCCACTTCCAGCGCCGGGATCCGCTGCAGCGGGCTGATCTTCTCGTAGCCCTCGGGTTTGTTGTTGGGGTCCACGTGCACCGCTTCGTAGTCCAGGCCCTTCAGGGCCAGCACCACGCGGGTCTTGCGGACGAAGGGCGACATCACCGCGCCGTACAGTTTCATGGGCATGCGTTTTCTCTCCCGGTTGGTTTTTTGGCAGGCGTTTTTTACAGGCATCTAGGGATAAAGCAGAGCGGGTGGCGGGTCAATGACCACTTCCGGCAAATTTTTCCTTGACGACCGGGGCGCCGATTTCTATCCTACGCGCCGCTTGAGAGCACCGGGTCCCCTTCGTCTAGTGGCCCAGGACACCGCCCTTTCACGGCGGTAACAGGGGTTCGACTCCCCTAGGGGACGCCACTCTTTATAAGCGGGAATAGCTCAGCTGGTAGAGCACAACCTTGCCAAGGTTGGGGTCGCGAGTTCGAATCTCGTTTCCCGCTCCAAAATCAAAAGGGACCCGACCGGGTCCCTTTTTTTATGTCACTCAGAATTGCATCTCGAAGCGGGCGCCGAGGCCGTGGTCGCGGCGGTCGGCGGCGAGCTGGCCACCGTAGCTGACGCCCAGGGTGGCGCGCTCGGAGAGGCTCAGGTCCAGGCCGGCCTCGACGATCGCCGCGTCCTCGGCGATGGGCACGCCGCTGACGGTGAAGGCCTGGCCGCCGGCGAACGTCTGGGTGACCTCCGAGTCGGTGTCGCCGAAGGCGTGGCGCCAGCCCAGGGTGCCGTGCAGCCGCGCCGGCACACCGGCGAGACCCAGGCCGGAAGCGGCGCGCAGCCCCAGGGTGCTGAAGGTGGTGTCGGTGCTGTCGCCGTCGTCCCGCAGGGCCGCCGCGCCGCCGTCCTCGTCGCTGCCGTCGCTGCTCAGGCGCACTTGCGCCAGCCCGACGAAGGGCTCCAGCGCCAGGGCGTCGGTATCCAGCCGGTATCCCGCCTCACCGAAGATCTGCAGGGTATCGGCGCGATTGTCGCCGCGCAGGGACTCGTCGAAGTCGTGGAACGCCACGCGGCGGTCGGTTTCGATGTCGTGCCAGCTGTAGCCGAGCCCGGCGGTGAGGCGCAGCGCCTCCCAGCGGCCGCCGCTGTACAGCCCCAGGTGATAGTCGTCGCTGCTGCCGGACGCGTCGCGGTCGTCGATGTCCACGGAGGTGCGGCCGGCGCCGGCCAGCAGGCCCAGCCGCCAGGTGTCGTTGAGGGGCGCGTCGGCGCCGATCAACAGGCCGCCGCTGGAATGGTCCATCGACGCGGCGCCGCCGCCGTCGCGGTCGCTGTCCCCCCAGTTGCCGTAGGCGCGGCTCCACACCACGGTGCCGGCGGGGCGTGCCCGGAAGGCGGCGCGCAGCCGCTCGCCGGCGGTGTCGCGCACAAAGCGGCTGTCCTCGATCAGGGCGCTGCGCAGCGAGGCGTGGATTTCCCCGGCCAGCTGGTCAAAGGCGCCGCGGATCAGGGCGTTGTCGTCGGGCAGGGTGAGCAGAGCGCTGTAGATGTCGTTGCCGGGGCCCAGGGTGTCCGCGCTGCCCGCCACCGCGATCTGATTGTCGGTGACGGCCCGGTCAGTGAAGCTGGCGTAGCCGTCGCGGGCCAATTGCAGGTAGACGTTGTTGGCGTCGTAGAACAGGTCCGCGACCAGGAAGGCGTAGTCGGAGCTGACGCCGCCGAAGGTGCCGTCGAGGCCGCCGTCGGCGCTGAGAATGGTGTAGACCGTGGCGGGCCGGTAGTCGCCGCTGTTGCCGATGTGCGCCACGTCGGCGCCGTTCAGCCGCGCCTGGCCGGTGACCTGGACAAGGTCGCTGTCGGAGCCGTCGGGGGCCACTTCCACCTGGTAGGTGGTGTCGCCGTCGAAGGTGAGGTCACCGTCCACGGTGAGCGTGCCGATCGAGTTGCCCGGCGCCAGCGTGCTGCCGGCGCCCAGGCTGGTGGTGCCGACCGTGCCGTTGCCGCCCAGGCCGGCGCCGCCGTGGATGGTCAGCGTCGACGGCGCGAGGTCGCCGTTGACGATCAGCGAACCGGCCTCCACCTCGGTGGCGCCTTGATAGGTGTTGCTACCCGACAACACCAGGGTGCCGGCGCCGAGTTTGGTCAGGCCGCCGGCGCCCTGCAGGTCGGTTTGAATGCCGATGTCGTGGCCGTTGTTATCGACCCAGGCGCCGCCGGCTTCGATGTTGACGTCACCGGCGCTGAAGCCACTCAGGAAATCCTGCTCGTCGGCGGTGGCCCGGAGCATGCCGCCGTCCAGCGTGACGCTGCCGGCGCCGTCCTGTTTTTGCACAAAGCCGGTTTCCAGGATGCCCCGTGCGGCGGCGGTGCCGCCCAGGGTGAGCGTGCCCGAGCCGGAGGCCGTGGCGCCGACGATCACCGCGCCGGTGGCGGCCCGGCCGCCGTCTTCGATCACCAGGTCGCCGCTGCCCTGGTAGCCCACCTGGATGGCCAGGGCGCTGGTCCAGCGCGCCGTATCGCCGGCCACCCGCACCCGGCCGTCGGCGCCCACGGCGTTGCCGAGGGTGCCGCTCTCGCTGCTCACCGTGCCGTTGTTGATGTCCACGGCGCCGCTGCCCTCGGCGCCGACGATCAGCGCGCCGCTGTTTTGCCAGCCGGCGCCGTCGCCGTCCACCACCACGGTGCCGTCACCGTCCGCGAAGCTGCCCACGAAGGTATTCAGGTTGGTGACCGTACCACCGGCGCCGATGTTCAGGGTGCCGGTGCCGGAGCTGCCCACCACCAGATCGGCGCTGTTGTCCCAGCGCGCCTGGTCGCCGCTGACCGTCACCACGCCGTTGGAGCCGGCGAACGAGCCGATATAACCCACCGTGTTGGTCACCGTGCCGCCGGCGCCGACCGTCATTTCCGCCTGACCATAGTTGCCGATGGAGAGCGTGCCGGTGTTTTCCCAAAGGGCGTTCTGGCCCGCCACTTCGACCGTGCCGAGCACGCCATCGCTGCTGCCGACGATGCCGTAGGAGCTGGTCACGGTGCCGCCGGCGCCCACGGTCATATCGCCGTCGTTGATATCACCGACGAACAGCCCGTCGGTCAGGGTCCATTGCGCGCCAGTGCCCGCCACGCTGACCACAGCGGGGTTGGCGGCGGCGGGATCGCCGCCCACATAGGTGATCGAGCTGGTCACAGCGCCGGTCTCGCCGATGGTCAGGGTGCCGTCGACCTGCAAGAAGCCGGTGTCCCAGGGGTTGGGTTGCGTGCTTTGCGCCGTGTTATCGATGATTTCCTGGTCGCCGGCGTCAATGAACGTCTGGGCCAGCGCCTGATCGGCGGCCATCAGCGCCACCAGCGCCGGGCCCGTGACAATAAAACGCTTCACGCGTGACGCCCGCGGCGCGCCTGCCTGCTGCATGGTCATTCCCCTCTCTTTTTTAGAATCGGGGGAATACATCACGGGAGGCGGGCGACTGGTATCCCTTAAATAGGGGAGTCCAAGCGGCGAACTTGGCAGTACCTCCCCGGGACCGTACCATGAGGCAGTCTTAGAGAGGGACCATGGCCCGATTACACCCCCGCCTTCACGATGCGATCCGTCTGCTTCCGGCTCACCGGCCGGCTCACCTGTTGACCCGGCACTCCGTGCGGGAGCTGGCCAAGAACGGCTTCGCCGACTACCGCCTGCCGCTCACCGCGGAAGGCGTGGCGATGGCCCGTGAGTGGGGCGCCCGTCTGGAGCGCCCGGTGCAGGCGTTCTATTCCAGCCCGGTGGGCCGCTGCGTGGACACCGCCACCGCCATGGCGGAGGGCGCCCTGGAGGCGGGCCTGATCCCGGCGATGCCGGAGGTGGTCACCGACCCGACCCTGGTGGAACCCGGCTGCTACGTGGAAGACATCAACCGGGTGGGGCCGACCTTTCTCAAGATGGGGGCGCTGAGCTTTCTCAACCAGCACCTGAAAACCCCGTTCGAAGGCATGCTGTCGCCGGCGGCGGGCCGCGCCAAGCTGGCTTCGTATCTGTACCAGCGCGAGCCGGAGCCGGGTTCACTGGCGGTGCACGTGACCCATGACACCATTCTCGCCGTGCTGGTGGCGGAGCTGGAAGGCCGCGACGCCATCGACGAGGAGCACTGGCCGTGGATGATGGAAGGGCTGTGGGTGTGGTTCGAGGACGCCCGCATGCACTGGGTGTGGCGCGGTCATCACGGGCACCGGGAATTGGCGCTGGCTTGAATCGTGCGGTGCCGCCCCCATCTGTGTTGCTTGTTTCTTTTCCGCAGCCGGCGAGGTGATGTTTGTCTGCCCTGACCCTTCGTAATCTCACCAAGACCTACGCCAACGGTGTCGAGGCGCTCAAAGGCATCGACCTGACCGTGGAGCGGGGTGATTTCTTCGCGCTGCTGGGCCCCAACGGCGCCGGCAAGTCCACCACCATCGGCATCGTCAGTTCGCTGGTCAACAAGACCGGCGGCGAGGTCACCATCCTCGGCCACTCCCTGGACCAGGAACGGGAGCTGGCCAAGCAGAAGATCGGCGTGGTGCCCCAGGAATTCAATTTCAGCCAGTTCGAAAAGGTGTTCGACATCGTCGTCACCCAGGCCGGCTTCTACGGCATTCCCGCGCCCCTGGCCCGGCAGCGCGCCGAGAAGTACCTGCGCAAGCTGGGGCTGTGGGACAAGCGCAAGAACCAGGCCCGCTCCCTGTCCGGGGGCATGAAGCGCCGGCTGATGATCGCCCGCGCCCTGGTCCACGAGCCGGAGCTGCTGATCCTCGATGAGCCCACCGCCGGGGTGGACATCGAGCTGCGCCGTTCCATGTGGGACTTCCTGATCGGCCTCAACAACGAGGGCCGCACCATTATTCTCACCACCCACTATCTGGAAGAGGCGGAGTCCCTGTGCCGCCGCATCGCCATCATCGACCACGGCCGCATCGTCGAGAACACCGACATGAAGTCGCTGCTGGAAAAGCTGCAGGTGGAAACCTTCATCCTGGATCTGGCCCGGCCGGTGGACCACGCGCCGGAGCTGCCCGGTTTCGACGTGCACCTGCGCGACGCCGGCACCCTGGAAGTGGCGGTGCCTAAGACGCAGAGCCTGAACCAGTTGTTCGTGGCCCTGGCGGAGCAGAATTTCGAAGTAATGAGCATGCGTAACAAAGCCAACCGTCTCGAGGAGTTGTTCGTGCGCCTGGTGGAACAGAACCTGCCTGAACAGAACCCGCAGCGGGAGAACGCCTCATGACGCTGCATCAACAATGGGTCGCTTTCCTGACCATCGTCACCAAGGAAGTGCGCCGCTTCCTGCGCATCTGGCCGCAGACGCTGCTGCCGCCGGCGATCACCATGACCCTGTATTTCGTGATCTTCGGCAACCTGGTGGGCAGCCGTATCGGCGAGATGGGCGGCTTCGATTACATGCAGTACATCGTGCCCGGCCTGATCATGATGAGCGTGATCCAGAACAGCTACGGCAACGTGGTCAGTTCGTTCTTTTCCACCAAGTTCCAGCACTCCATCGAGGAGATGCTGGTGTCGCCGATGTCGCCGTTCGTGATCCTGTCCGGCTTCGTGGTGGGCGGCATGGTGCGCGGTATCATGGTGGGCGGCATCGTCACCACGGTGAGCCTGTTCTTCACCGATCTCAACGTGCAGCACGCCTGGATCACCCTGCTGGTGGTGGCGATGACCTCGGCGCTGTTCGCCCTGGGCGGCTTTATCAACGCCATCTTCGCCAACAACTTTGACGACATCAGCATCATTCCCAACTTTATTCTCACGCCGCTGACCTACCTGGGCGGGGTGTTCTACTCCCTGGACCTGCTCTCCGAATTCTGGCGCACCGTGACCCTGGTGAACCCCATCGTTTATATGGTCAACGCCTTCCGCTACGGCGTGCTGGGTGTGAGCGACGTCAACGTATACGCCTCCCTGGCTGCTATCTTCGCCTTTACGGTAGTGTTCTTTCTGCTGGCGCTGTGGCTGCTGCGGCGGGGCACCGGAATTCGCGGGTAATCGACATGAGCTTTCTCAACGACACGCCGCTGGGCCGCACCAGCGCTTTCATCGACCAGTACACGCCTTCGTTGCTGTGCCCGGTGCCCCGTTGGGACGCCCGCGAAAGCCTGGACCTGGACACCGCCGCCGAAGGCGAGCCGCGGCTGCCGTTCCACGGCCAGGACATCTGGAACGCCTATGAGCTGTCCTGGCTCAACGAGCGCGGCAAGCCGGTGGTGGCCATGGCCGAGCTGGTGGTGCCCTGCATCTCGCCGAACATCATCGAATCCAAGTCGCTGAAGCTCTATCTGAACTCGTTCGCCAACACCCGCTTCGCGTCCCGCGAGGCGGTGATCAAGGCGATCGCCGGCGATCTGGCCCAGGTGGCCGGGGCACCGGTGGACGTGCGCGTCATGAGCATGGAGGAAGCGGCCCGCGCCGCGGTCTGGGACGACCACGGCGACAGCGTCGATCATCTCGACGTGGCGTTCGAGCATTTCGAGTACCGCCCGGATCTGCTGTTCACCGAACAGGGGCCGGAGCGCAACGGCGCGCTGGTGTCGCACCTGCTGCGCAGCCACTGCCCGGTCACCAATCAGCCAGACTGGGGCACGGTTCAGGTGCGCTACACCGGCGCCGAGATCAGCCCGGCCAGCTTTCTGCGCTACGTGGTCTCGCTGCGCAACCACCAGGGCTTCCACGAACAGATCATCGAGCAGATGTTCGTCGACCTGAAGCGCCAGTGCGCGCCCCGTCATCTGTCGGTGTACGGCCGCTTCACCCGCCGCGGCGGGCTGGACATCAACCCGTTCCGCTCGGACTACGAAGACCTGCCGCGCAACCTGCGCACCATCCGCCAGTAGCACGCCTCTGGGAGCGGGTTGTGGGAGCGGGCTGTGGGAGCGGGCCCTGCCCGCGAAAGGGCGGTCCCAGACCGCCCGGCAGGATCCCAGAGACCTTGCCGGCTAGCCCGCGCCCAGCGGCCAGCCGAAACCGATCCAAACCCCCAGCAGCACCGACCAGCCGGCCAGCAGCGCCAGGCTGTAGGGCAGCATCAGCGCGATCAGCGTGCCGATGCCGGTGTCGCTCCGGTAACGGCGGGCGAAGCCCAGCACCAGGGCGAAGTAGGGCATCAGCGGGGTGATGATGTTGGTGCTGGAATCGCCCACCCGGTAGGCCGCCTGGGTGGCTTCCGGGTCGATGCCCACCAGCATCAGCATGGGCACGAACACCGGCGCCAGGATGCCCCACTTGGCGGAGGCGCTGCCGATCATCAGGTTGATCAGCGCCACCAGCCCCACGAACAACAGCAGCAGCGCCACGGTCGGCAGATTCAGGCCGCCCAGCCAGGCGGCGCCCTTGATCGCCAGCACCAGCCCCAGCTGGCTGTAGCTGAACCAGGCCACGAACTGGGCGGCGAAGAACATCAGCACCAGGTAACCGGACATCGAGCTCATGGTGGTTTCCATCGCCTCGATGATGCCGCCGGCGGAGCGGAAGCGGCCGCTCACCCGCCCGTAGACGGCGCCGCACAGCCCCGCCAGCAGCGCGATCAGCACCACCAGCGACGACATGAACGGCGACTGCAGCAGGCCGCCGTCCTCACCGCGCAGCGGCGCGTCCGCCGGCGCCACCAGCAGCACCACCGCGAGCACGCCCAGCGCCAGCACCGCCAGGGTCCAGCCCAGGGCGCGGCGGTCCATGCGCGGTGCCAGGTCTTCGTCACTGTTGTCGGCGGGCCGGTCGGCCACGCGCGGCTCGGTGATGCGCACCGTGACCAGTGACACCACGGCGGTGACCAGCACCGTGGAGACCATGATGAACCAGTAGTTGCCCGCCGCCGACACCACGCGGTCGGGCTCGACGATCGCCGCCGCCTCCGTGGACAGGCCGGCGAGCACCGCGTCCACCGGGCCGAGCAGCAGGTTGGCGCTGTAGCCGCCGGACACCGCCGCGAACGCGGTGGCGATGCCGGCCAGCGGCGAGCGGCCGGCCAGCTGGAACAGAAAGCCGGCGAGGGGAATCAGCACCACATAGCCGGCGTCGAAGGCGAGGCTCGACATCACCCCGGCGAACGCCACCGTCACCACCAGCGTGCGGTGCGAGGCGCGCCGCACCAGCGCCGCCAGGCTGGCGCCCAGCAGGCCGGAATGCTCGGCGATGCCCAGCCCCAGCATCGCCACCAGCACCACGCCCAGCGGTGCGAAACCGGTGAAGTTGGTGACCATCTCGCTGAACAGATAGGTAAGGCCGTCGCCGTCGAGCAGCGAGCGCACCTCAATGGCGCGGTCCTCCAGCGGATGCGTGGCGGTCAGGCCCACCGCCGCCAGCAGCGCGCTCAGCGGCAGCATCAACAGACACAGCCAGACGAACAGCAGGGTGGGGTGCGGCAGGCGGTTGCCGGCGCGTTCCAGCCGGGCCAGCCAGCCGGAGGACGGTTCAGCCATAGCGGTTCTCCTTAGAGCCGTACTTGTTGTTGTATCTTGGCCGCCGCCTTGCCCATCACATCCAGCACTTTTTCCCGGTCGCGGTCGGGCAGGCTCTCGGAGTGCACATGCAGCGCGAAGCCTTCCGCCTCGAAATCCACGGCCACGGTCTTGCGCTTCTTCAGGTCCGAGGCGGAGCGGGCCAGGGCCTTCAGTATGCGGTTTTTGTCCACGTTGTGAATGCGCTCCAGGTCCATGTGCAGGCCGAACCCGGTGGTGGCGACGCTCACGAAGCGTTGCTTGCCGCCGGCGTTGCGCTTCAGCGCCTGGGCCTCGAACACCGGGATCGGCCGGCTGAAGCCCTTCGCCGTCACCTCGCCCACATTACGGCAGCGCACCCGGTCCTTGATCAGCTCATGGGTGCTTTCCGAGATCAGCACCTGCCCCGGCCGGCAGGCGGATTCCAGCCGGCTGGCCAGGTTCACGTCGGTGCCGAGGATGGTGTAGTCCATGCGGCTGTCGGTGCCGAAGTTGCCCACCGTCACATAGCCGGTGTTGATGCCGATGCGGATTTCCAGCTTCTGGGTGATGCCCTCGCGTTGCCAGCGCTGGCGCAGAAAGCGCATGTGCTGCTGCATCTCGATGGCCATGGCGGCGCACCGGTAGGCGTCTTCCTGGGCGCCCTCGCTTTTCGGGTCGCCGAAGAACACCATCACCGCATCGCCGATGAACTTGTCGATGGTGCCGCCGTGGCGCAGGGCGATGCGCGTCATCTCGCTGAGGTAGGTGTTGAGCATGCGGGTCAGGGTGTCCAGCGGCAGCTCCTCGGAGATCGCGCTAAAACCCTTGATGTCCGAGAAGAACACCGTCAGCCGTTTACGCCGGGTCTCCAGCTTGGCGTCGCGCTTGCCGGAAAACAGCGAGCCCCAGATCTGCGGCGGCAGATACTTGGCCAGCTTGCGCGACATCTCCACCGCCTGTTGCTGTTGCTCGCGCACCCGGATCTGCGCCTGGCGCAGGAACTGCGCCTGACGGTTGGCATAGAAGGAACTGGCGCCCACGTACAGCCCCAGCCCCACCAGCGACAGCACCGACACACTCAGCGGCACCGTGGTGGGGGTGGGCGGCACGCCCAGCAGCAGTGACGCCAGGGCGGCGCCGCCCAGCGTCATCAGCACGTTCAGCAGCCAGGGGCGCAGGCCGCCGCTGCTTACCGCGTTGGCGTGCACGATGATCAGCAGCACCAGGCTCGGCACCACCGCGAAGTGCAGCAGCGCGCAGGCCACCCCGATGATCGCCGCGTCCAGCTGCATCACCACCGGCGAGAAATGTTCCGGCAGCAGGTCCTTGCGCTGGCCCACCACCACCAGGGTCTGCACCAGCAGCGGATAGGCCAGCAGGCCGGCCACGCCGAGCAGATAGTGGGAGGGATAAAGCTGCAGGCCGACACCGGCCATCAGAATGGTCGCCGCCACCACGAAGGCAAGCAGGCGGATATAATTGCTCAGCCGGCGCGCGCGCTCCATCGGATCCAGATAGGGCTTGCGGGGGCGGTTCTTGGATGTACTCATGCACTGCCAATCAGGACGTTTGTCCGGAGCTTACCCAGTTGTGGGTTAAGAAAAAAGACTGATCGCCCGACGGCAAGGAAAGCAAGCGCGCTTTGCCGTACAATCCCCGGCGCGTCACCGTTCGCCCACAGGAGTTCCGATGGACACACTGACCGCGCTCAACACCCGCGTTTCCGTGGCCCGCCTCACCGAGCCCGGCCCTTCCGCCGATCAGGTCAGACAGTTGCTGGCGGCGGCGATCCGCGCCCCCGACCACGGCATGCTGCGCCCCTGGCGGTTTCTGGTGCTGGAAGGCGAAGAGCGCGAACGCCTCGGCGACATCATGGAGTGGCGCCTGCTGCGCCGGCAGCCGGAGGCGGACCAGTGCGCCCGCGACAATATCCGCAACAAGGCCCTGCGCGCGCCCACCATCATCGTCGCCGTGGCGGAGATCACCGAAGGCCATAAGGTGCCCGCCTGGGAACAGGTGCTGGCGGTGGGCGCGGCGGTGCAGAACATCATGGTGGCGGCCCACGCCCTGGGCATCGGTGCCATGTGGCGCACCGGCGACCTGGCCAACGACGAAACCGTCAAAGCGCGCCTGGGCTTCGCCGACAAGGATCAGGTGGTGGGCTTCGTCTACCTGGGCACCCCCGCCGGGGCCCTGAAGAACCTGCCGGACGAACAACCGGAAACCTTTCTGCGTGAGCTTCCCCGGGGGCGCGATGAGTGATCTCGACGCCCTGGCCGACCGCGTGCGCGCGGCGATACCGCTCACCACCCATCTGGACTTCCGCTTCACCGCCTTCGACGGCGAACGGCTCACCCTGACCGCGCCGCTGGCCCCCAACCATAACGACAAGGGCACCTTCTTCGCCGGCAGCCAGGCGGCGCTGCTGACCCTGGCCGGCTGGGCCTGCACCACGCTGATGGCGGACTCGGCGGTGGGGGAAGGCGAGGCCAGCGTCGATGTGGTGGCGGTGGAATCCAGCCTGCAATTCCGCGCGCCGCTGCACGGCGACATTGAAATCCGCGCCTGGGCCGACGACGGCGAGAGCGGCCGGTTTCACCAGCGCCTGAAGCGGCGCGGCAAAGCGAGCCTGGCGATTCTGGCCCGGGCAACCGACGCCCAGGGTGTGGTGGTCTCCGAGTACCAGGGCCTTTACCTGGCCAGAAACAACACGGATAACGCCTGAGTGACGCCGCCACGCTTGCCTGAACCGCGACCCTCGGGTACCCTACGCGCCCTCTGATGATGACTCAGAGCAGCCAGTTTTGGTGAGGTGTCCGAGTGGCTGACGCCTTGCCGAAGGCAAGCGAACGTCGCCGCGTAGCGGTGACGGCCCCGAAGGGGCGAGGGCGTGAGCCCGAGTAACGAGCACGCTCGCGTGCGACTACCAGAGCGCGGCCAGCTGGTAGTGACAATCAGTTTTGGTGAGGTGTCCGAGTGGCTGAAGGAGCACGCCTGGAAAGCGTGTATACGTTTACGCGTATCGAGGGTTCGAATCCCTCCCTCACCGCCAAATAAAAAAGGGGTCCCAAACGGGACCCCTTTTTTATTTGCGGTCAGGGCGGACCAGATTCGAACCCTGTGGGAGCGGGCCTCGCCCGCGAAAGGGGCGAAGCCCCGGCAGGATTCCAGAGGCCTCTGGAATCCCGCCGGCAAGCCAAGCTTGCCTTTCGCGGGCAGGGCCCGCTCCCACAAGGCAAGCTCCCACAATCACTTCTTCCGATTAAACCCCCAGGCCCCACGGCGCCCCTCGCGCTGCACATCCATGTCGTTGCGGATCTGGGCGTGGCTGATCAGCGCGAAAATAAAGGTGCCGCCGATAATGTTGCCCGCCAGGGTGGGCAGGCCGAAGCGCAGGAAGAAGTCGCCCCAGCTCACTTTGCCGTCGAACACCAGATACAGAATCTCGCTGGCGCCGACGATGATGTGCGGGAACTCACCGATCGCCACCACATAGGTCATGATCAGAATCACCCAGGCCTTGGCCTGGTCCGCGGACGGCATCACCCACACCATGGTGGCGATCATCCAGCCGGCGACGATGCTCTTGGAAAACATCGAGAAGGGGTCGTTCTCCATCACTTTTTCGCCGATCGCCACGAAGGCGTCGTTCACTTCCGGCGAGAACATCGGCAGATGCAGGAAGGTGAAGGCGGCGATGCCGGCGCCCAGCACGTTGCCCGCCAACACCACGCCCCACAGCCGCATCAGACTGCCCAGGTTGCCCCGGGTGGGGTGGCTCATGAACGGCAGCACGGCGGTCACGGTGTTTTCGGTGAACAGCTGCTGGCGGGCCAGGATCACGATCAGAAAGCCCAGGGTGTAGCCCATGCTTTCGATCAGAAAGCCGGCGTCGCTTTCCGGCACATGGGCGTGCAGCAGGCCGCGCGCCACCATCGAGGCGCTCATGGAAATGCCGGCGGCGATCGCCGACCACAGCAGCGCCATGGCGTCGCGCTCCAGCTCCTTCTCGCCGCTGATGCGCAGACGTTCGTGGACCGCCGCCGCCTTGGAGGGCAGGGCGGCTTCCCGGCGCCGGTCCTGTTCGTCGTGGCTTTCTTCGTCCTCGTCCCCGTTGTCGTCGCGGGCCTCGTCGCGCTCCCGTTTGACGGCTTCTTCCCAGGGCGTGTCGTCCTGGTCGTTATCCCTCGAATCCTGATCGTCGTGCGCCAAAGGGGCTCTCCTGGTGGGAAGTAAGAATCACACTATAACGGCTGTCGGCCTCAGCCACCCAGCACCAAGGCGATCCCCAGGCCGTAAAGCAGTAGAACCGCCAGGCTCTCGAAGCCGATGCCGCCGGGGCCGTGCTGCTCACGGCGTATCAGGCCCATCAGCAGGAAGCCGGTCATCAGGATCGACAACGACACCCACAGCAGCAGGCCGTCGTCCATCTGCTTATAGATGGAGCCTTCCCGGTAGGCGATATCCGAGGCGGCGGTGAACAGGGTGTCGAAGGCGTTGCCGCCGATGATGCCGCCCACCGCCAGGGTCAGGGCGCCGCGCCGCACCGCCGCCACCGAGGTGACCAGCTCCGGCAGCGAGGTGGCGGTGGCGGTGAGCAGCAGGCCCACCGTGGTCTGCTGCAGGCCGGTGTGCCGGGCGACGCCGCTGGCGGCGGCTTCCAGCACGAAGCCGGACAGGCCGAGCAGGGCGGCCAGGCCCACGAATACCAGCAGCAGCCGGGTCAGCGACAGGCGCAGATTGTCCTCCTCGGGGACGTCCTCGCGGGTCTCCCGGGTGCGGGCCGGGCGCCACATGGGTTCGTCGCGCACCCGCTGCACCAGATGCAGGCCGTACATATAGATCGCCAGCAGCGCCGGCGTGGCTGGGTGGATGCCGAACACCGTCACCGCCGGCGAGAAGGCGCCCACCAGAATGATCGCCATCAGCGTGATCAGCAGGGCGCCCTGCATCAGGTTGGCGGCGGAGGCGGCGGCGTGTTCCAGGTTGGCGCGCCGGTAGGCGATGTCCGCCACGGCCAGAAACGCGGTCTGCACCGCGATGCCGCCCAGGGCGTTGCTCAGGGCCAGATCGGCATGGCCTTTCCAGGCGGCGGTCACCGACAGCACGCTACCGGACAGCGAAGTGGTGGCGCCTAATAACACCGCGCCGGCCAGCGCTTCGCCGGCACGGGTGCGGTCCGCCAGCTCGTCCACCACGGCGGTGATCCTGACGCCGGCGGTGGCGATCACCGCCACGCAGGCGGCGAACGCCAGCAGGCTCAGGGGCAGGGATGCTTGCAGGGTGTCGATGGCGGGCTCCCGGTCGGCTCAATGAGCGCCAAGGATACCCAGCGTGCCCGGCCGGTGCGAACCGGTTACAGATTACGTACAGATGTGCACTAAATATTTTGGCACCATGCTTTGTCTTTTAATTGTACCATCGTACCACAAATAAGGCGAAGCCATGACTCTATCCTTTTTCCGCCTGGGCCTGCTGGCCCTGTTCAGTGCCCTGCTGATGCTCTCCGGCTGCAATTCCTCCGGCAGCGACGACGGCGATAGTATCGCCGAGCAGCCCCGCGATCCGGCCCCCGAGCCGGAGCCGGAACCGGAGCCGGACCCCGGCCCGGAGGCCCGCGACACGGTGCTGACCCCGGCCGCCGAGCTGGTGCCGGTGATTCTGGTGGACCGGCTCGCCAACCAGAGCGGCCAGCTCGACGCCGATATCCGCGAGCGCCTGTTCAAAACCGAGCCGGTGGATGAGCTGGCCGTGCACCGGGTGCAGATGTATTGCCTGTCGCGGCTGTACCAGACCGAGCTGGCGATCAATGACGCCTTGCTGGGCTGGCGCAACGCCTACCCGGCCGGCACCGATCCGGTCACCTGGCTGGAGCGGGCCGCCGAGGAAGAGCTGGTCACGCTGCTGGCGGATTACGGCGAGCACCTTTACGCCGCCGCCGTGCGGCCGCTGGACCCCAACGCGGATTCTGAATGCGCGCCGTTCGCCGCCGACGACACCCTGCCCAAACCGGAAACCGACGACCCCGCGCTCAACGCGCTGCTCGCCGCCATGAACGAGGTGCAGCGCGGGGCGCGCGACTACCGCCTGGCGGTGGAGCGCTTCCAGGCCAGCAACCTGAGCGCCTCGTTCGCCGACCTGCGCGCGCCGCTGGCGGTGATGGCCGACGGCATCCAGACCCTGCGCGGCATCGCCCGCGACCAGGGCCTGCAGCGCATGAAGGCGGCGCTCACCAACCTGTCCGGGCGCGCCGACGGCACCGGCGGTTCCGGCTCCATTCCCCGCCTGGACGCCTGGCTGGTGAACCTGGGCGCGCTGGACACCACCGGCATGGACGACCGGGTCGCCGGCGACGTCACGCAGCTGTTCGACGACCTGCTCAACAAGACCGGCTTCCTCAACTGGCTGGACAATCACCGCGACGACATCAAGGACGACGACGCCCGCGCGCTGGTGTTCGAACAGATCGAAGCGGTCCGCCTGCAACTGCAGCGGATGCGCGTGGATCCGTCCCGCCAACCGGCCTCGATTCTGCAGGACGAGACCGACGGACGGGTTACAAAAATGGCCATAAGCAACGCCATGCAGCGTCTGGAACAGGAAAGTGAAACGCTCTACGCTGCCATGCTTGATTTGGCCGGCGCACTGGCCGGGCTGCTCGCCGTGCTGGTTCTGGCGGCCGGTTTGCTGCGCCATCGGCTTCACCGTCAACGGGGATAAGAGGGAAAAGATGGTATCCGTGATCAATAAGGGCCGCGCCGCCGCCGCGCTGGCCGCCGCCGTCGCCTGCGCACCGGCGCTGGCCGAGGAACGCACCGACCCGCAGGGCTGGAACGCGTCCGCCATGGGCGTCTATGTGATCGAGGATTCGGACCGCTTCGACGTCGATTACGGCGCCGGCATCCGCTTCGGCCTGGGCCGTCAGATCAGCGAGAAATGGGATCTGGAGTGGAACGGTTTCGGTAACTCCCTGCAGCGCAACCGGGGTTCCGGGCAGCACTGGCAGTACGGCGTGGGCGCCGACGCGCTGCGCTATATGTACCGGGAAGGGCCGTCGCCCTATCTGCTGGTGGGCGGCGGCGGTGTCTACACCGATTCCACCGCCGGTACCGACACCAACGGCTACCTGAACGCCGGCGCCGGTCTGCACTTCCGCGAAATCTGGGGCTCCATGGGCCTGCGCGCGGAGCTGCGTTACGTGATGGATTTCTCCGACGACGGCAGCCACAACGAGCCGTTCGGTGACGTGCGCGCCCTGGTGGGCCTGACCTTCCCGCTGTTCGGCGGCGGTGACTACGGCGCTACCCGGGTCATCGAACGCGAGCGCGTGGTGATCAAGCCGGTGCCGATGGGGCCGCCGGAAGTGCTGCACGGGGTGAACTTCGAGTTCGATTCCGCGCGCCTCACGCCCAACGCCAAGACCGTGCTGCGCGGCGTGGCGGAACGCCTGCTGGCGCACTCCGACAACGAGGTGGAGATCGCCGGGCACACCGACTCGAAAGGGTCCGACGAGTACAACCAGGCCCTGTCCGAGCGGCGCGCCGAATCGGTGCGTGATTTCCTGATCGATCTGGGTGTTGATCCGGGCCGCCTGCAGGCCCGCGGTTACGGCGACACCCGTCCGGTGGACAGCAACGCCACCGACGAGGGCCGCGAGCGTAACCGCCGCATCGAAATGCGGCGCATCAACTAACGGACGCTAAAGCGAGTCGAGAAAGGCGCCCAGGTGCTGGTTCACCGCCTCGGGCGCTTCCATCTGGATCCAGTGGCCGAGATCGTCGAGCAGCACCACCTCGCGCAGATCGTCCATCATCGTCGGCATGCGCTCCAGCGCCTTGCCGGCGAACTGGATCACCGGATCTTCCTTACCGGCGATGAACAGCGCCGGCGGATGGATGCGTTCGCGTCCGTCCTCTTTCTGCTGCCGCCAGGACGCGTCCATGGCCCGGTACCAGTTGATCGGTCCGGTCAGGCCGCTGTGCTGGAAGCGTTCCACGTACACGTCCAGATCCGATTCCCGCATCCAGTCCGGCTGGCCGCCGGTGGGCGGCTGCAGAATGTCGAGCAGGCCGGTGACCGGTTTTTCGGCGCGGAATTTTTCCTGCATGCCGGGGCCGGACAGGGCGTGGTACATGCGGCGTAGAAAGTCGCGCACGTCCGCTTCCAGTTCCTGCTCCGGCACCTCCGGCTGCTGGAAATAGAGCTGATAGAAGAAACGCTCGCCGAAGGCGGCGCGCATCTGTTCGGTGGGCGCCTTGGGGCCCAGGCCCGGGTAGGGCACCGACAGGCCGGCCACCGCGCGCACCCGGCCCGGCTCGCTGCGCGCCACCTGCCAGGCCAGGGCGCAGCCCCAGTCGTGGCCGATCACCACGGCGCGCTCGGCGCCGAACGCATCGAGAATACCCATCACGTCCGCCACCAGCTTGTCCTGCCGGTAGGCGTCCACCGCCTTGGGCGCGTCGCTGAAGCCGTAGCCGCGCAGATCCGGCGCCAGCACATGGAAGCCCTTGGCGGCCAAAAACGGCATCTGATAGCGCCAGGAATAGCCGCACTCCGGGAAGCCGTGCAGCAGGATCACCGCCGGGTCGGCCGGGTCACCGGCGCTGCGCACATGGAAATTAAGGCCGTTGGCCGGCACTTTCTGTTCTCGAATCTCGGTCATTGGGCGTTCCCCAGGTAGTCCATGTAGTCCTCGCGCAGGTGGCGCTTGGACACCTTGCCGGTGGCGGTGTGCGGCAGCTCGTCCACGTAGATCACGTCGTCGGGCAGCTGCCATTTGGCGATGCTGCCGGCCATGTGATCGAGCAGCGCCTGCTTGTCCCGTGCCGCGTCGGCGTGGGGCACCACGATCAGCAGCGGCCGCTCGTCCCATTTCGGGTGCGGCACGCCGATCACCGCGCATTCCTGCACGTCCGGGTGGGCGGCGGCCAGGTTTTCCAGATCAATGGAGCTGATCCACTCGCCGCCGGATTTGATCAGGTCCTTGGCCCGGTCGACGATGTAGAGCACCCCGTCCGGGGTCAGTTTGGCCATATCGCCGGTGGCGAACCAGCCGTCCTTGTCGAACGCCTTGGCGCTCGCCTCGTCGTTATTGAAGTAGGCGCGGATCACCGTGGGGCCCTTGACCAACAGCTCGCCCACCGCCTCGCCGTCCTGGGGCACTTCGTTGCCGTCCTCGTCCACCAGCTTCATGCGCACGCCGAACAGCTGCCGGCCCTGGGTGGTTTTCAGTTCGATGCGCTCTTCCAGGGGAAGCTCCGCCTGGCCTTCGGTCAGGGTGCTCATGGTGCCGGTGGGGTTCATTTCGGTCATCCCCCAGCCCTGCATCACGTCCACCTGATAGTCCTGCTCGAACGCCCGCACCATGCTGCGCGGCGCCGCCGAACCGCCGATCGACACGCGCTTGAGCGCGCCCGGCTTGCGCCCGTGGCGCTTCATTTCCGCGAGCAGGCCGAGCCACACCGTGGGCACGCCCCAGGCGGAGTCCACGCTTTCCTCGTCCATCAACCGGAACAGGCTGTCGCCGTCCAGCGCCGGGCCCGGCATGATCAGCGAGGCCCCGGCCAGCGGCGCCATATAGGGCAGCCCCCAGGCGTTGACGTGGAACATGGGCACCACCGGCAGCACCCGGTCGCCCACTGGGAAGGAGCCGCTGGCGCACACCATGGTGAACATCGCCTGCAGCAGGCAGGAGCGGTGCGAGTAGAGCGCGCCCTTGGGGGCGCCGGTGGTGCCGGAGGTGTAGCACAGTGCGCAGGCGGTGTTTTCGTCCAGTTCCGGCCAGTCGTAGTGGTCCGGCTGGCCGTCCAGCAGGTCCTCGTAGCAGAGCAGGTCCTGGCCGTCGGGCATGTGGGCGCGGTCGGTCATCGCCACATAGCGGGTGTGTTCCGGGAACTGGTCCCGCAGGCCGGACACCAGCGGCGCGAAGGTGGTGTCGAAGAACAGCAGGCTGTCGTCCGCGTGGTTGACGATATAGGCCATCTGGTCCGCCGGCAGGCGCGGGTTGATGGTATGGCAGACCGCGCCGATACCGGCGATGGCGTAATACAGCTCCAGGTGGCGGTAGCCGTTCCAGGCCAGGGTGGCGACCCGGTCGCCGGGCTTCACGCCCAACGCCACCAGGCCGTGGGCCAGCCGTGCCACCCGCTCCAGGGTCTGTGCGTAGCTCTGGCGGTGCAGGCCGCCCTCGACCGTGACCGATACGATTTCCGCCTTGCGGTGAATGCGGGCGCCGTAATCCAGCACGTCGATCAACGACAGCGGCGCCTCCATCATCAGCCCTTTCAGCATCTAAAGTTCTCCCGAGCGCGATAGTTATTTTGAACGCTTGTTTTGAAATAAGGCCGTGCAATTCATACCGGGCGGGACCAGGGGGGTCAAGGCGACGTTAACGGCGCGCCGGTGGCGGTGTTACTTGAGGTAACAGTAACACCGGAAAAGCGACGATTATTTTCGGGAAAAGGGAAACAAAAGGCGTGAATTAATAGAGGCCGGCCGTATCGGTGGCCACGCCGCGGCACAAACTGTGTGAAATTGTTTCGTCGCTTTGGACGTTAATCACCGTGTACGGGGCGTATTCGGCCATCGCCGCGCTTTTTTTCCCGACCTCGGCGCGGCGATAGGGGGCGGGGGATTGTCCGCCGGTTTTATTCCGTTCATGCTCAAAGCACTGAATTCAGTGGCTTTCAGCCGCACATAGGATAGCTTTGTTGACCTATCTAAACGCGGCGGAAGACCGGAAAAAGTTAAATGAGCAGGCTGGACAGAAATATTTTTGTGCGCACATACTACCAAGTATGTAGTTCACCAGAAGAGCGCTGATGGGACCGAAAAACGGCGCCGGGAACATGCATAAAAAAGCACAGTAAACAAAAAAGATTGTTGCGTACCGGACAATGTTGCCGGGTACGACAGCGAGATGCCGAGCAGTCGGCAGAAAAACAACAACCGTGGAGAGCGTCATGTTGAAACCCATTTTCACCTTTCTCGCCGCCTCGCTGCTGCTGGTAGGTACCGCCAGCGCCGAGACAGTGAAACTCGCCCTGATCGATCCCCTTACCGGGCCCATGGCCGCCGCCGGCCAGCCCGCGTTCGAACACCTCAAGTACGAAGCCAAGCGCATCAACGCCAATGGCGGCCTGAACGGCCAGGACCTGGAAATCGTCGGCCTGGACAACAAAGTGAACCCGCAGGAAAGCCTGGTGCAGCTGCAGAAGGCGATCGATGACGGCGTCCGCTACGTGACCCAGGGCAACGGTTCTTCCGTGGCCTCCGCGTTGATCTCCGCCATTGAGAAGCACAACCAGCGCAACCCCGGCGAAGAAGTGCTGTATCTGAACTACGCCGCCGTGGACCCCGCGTTCACCAACGAGCGTTGTTCCTACTGGCACTTCCGCTTCGACGCCAACGCCGACATGAAAATGAACGCGTTGACCGACCACATCGCCGCCAACGACGACATCAAGAAGGTGTACCTGATCAACCAGGACTACAGCTTCGGTCAGGCGGTATCCAAAGCGGCCCGGGAAATGCTGAAAGAGAAGCGTCCGGACATCGAGATCGTGGGTAACGATTTCCACCCGCTGGCGAAAGTGAAGGACTTCACCCCGTACGTGTCCAAGATCCAGTCCTCCGGCGCCGACGCGGTGATCACCGGTAACTGGGGCCAGGACATCACCCTGCTGGTGAAAGCGGCCGCCGAGTTCGGTCTGGAAGCCCCGTTCTTCACCTACTACGGCGCCAGCTCCGGCGTGGTCACCCAGCTGGGCGACAAGGGCGTGGACCGCATCTACCAGATCAACGAGTACTACGGCGAGTTCGAGGACCCGGAGATGGCCAAGCGTCAGACCGAGCTCTACGAACAGACAGAGTGGGATTTCTACTACCTGCGTCTGAGCACCATGCTCGACATGCTCAAGAAGTCCGCCGACCAGGCCAAGAGCACCGATCCGGTTGATGTCGCCAAAGCGATGGAAGGCATGAAGCTGGAAACCACCACCGGTGAAGTGGTCATGCGTGCCGAGGATCACCAGATCCAGCTGCCGATGTTCATCTCCGTGATGAAGGACGACATGGAGTACGGCGCGGAAGGCACCGACTACAACTTCAAGAAGGTGGCTCGCATCGACCGGGAAGCCGTGAGCTTGCCCACCACCTGCCGGATGCGTCGCCCCAAATAAACGGCGCCATCCTGTAACTCCAGTGACTAAGTAGTAGGAACAGCGGCGCGAGCCGCTGTTCCGGGAGCCTCGTCATGCTCGAAATTGTTATTTTTTCGACGCTGAACGGTATTTTATACGGCCTTTTGCTGTTCATGCTGTCCAGTGGTCTTACCCTCATCTTCTCGATGATGGGTGTGTTGAACTTTGCCCATGCCAGCTTCTACATGCTGGGTGCCTATTTCGCTTACACCATGGGCATGGAGATCGGCTTCTGGCCGGCTCTGCTGCTCGCCCCGATTCTGGTCGGCGGCCTCGGCGCCATGGTGGAAAAATTCGGCCTGCGCCGTGTCCACGAAAACGGCCACGTGGCCGAACTGCTGTTCACCTTCGGCCTGGCCTATGTGATTGACGAACTGGTGCAGTTGATCTGGGGTACCGTGGCGGTCTCCTACCGCGAGCCCGACTACATGCGCGAGCCGCTGTTCACCCTGTTCGGCACCGACTATTCGATTTTCCGCGGCGTGGTGATTCTGATCGCCGTGTTCATGTTTATCGCCCTCTGGTTCCTGCTCAAGAAAACCCGCGTCGGCATGATGATCCGCGCCGCGCTGACCCACGGCAACATGGTCGGCCACCTGGGCCACAACGTGCCGCGTCTGTTCATGGGCGTGTTCGGTTTCGGTTGTGCGCTGGCCGGTCTCGCCGGTGTGATCGGCGGCCCGCTGCTGGCCACCGAGCCGGGCATGGCGGTGACGCTGGGCCCGATCGTGTTCGTGGTGGTGGTGGTCGGCGGCATGGGGTCGCTGATCGGCGCTTTCTACGCCTCCCTGCTGATCGGCCTGATCCAGACGTTCTTCGTCGCCATCGACGCCTCCATCGCCGACATTCTTAACGCTTTCGGCATGAACGTGGATCCCTACGGTGAGGTGACCGGGATCACCCTGGCCAGCCTGGCGCCGATGACGCCGTTTATTCTGCTGGTGCTGATCCTGATATTCCGCCCCCGTGGCCTGATGGGAGAGCTTGAGCCATGAACGACATTACCGCAGTCGCACCGCGGCAGAATCGTTTCTCCTGGCGCGCTCTATCGCCCTGGTTGATCAGCGCGGCCGTGCTCCTGATTCTGCCCTTCGTTCTCGATAGCGGCACCGCCTTCACGCTGATGAACGTGATCGCCGTGAACATCGTGTTCGCCCTGTCCTACAACATGCTGCTCGGCCAGGGGGGCATGCTGTCCTTCGGCCACGCGGTGTTCTTCGGCCTCGGCAGTTACGCGGCCATGCACGCCATGAACGCCATCGACGAGGCGTCCTACGCCGGCGAAGGCTTCTGGGCGCACATCCCGGTGGTCAGCATGCCGCTGGTGGGTATGATCGCCGGCGGCCTGGTGGCGCTGGTCATCGGTTGGCCGTTCTGCCGCCGCGCCGGCACCGCCTTCGCCATGATCACCCTGGGTCTGGGCGAAATGGTGGCCGCCGCCGGCCAGATGTTCCCGTCCGTGTTCGGCGGTGAAGCCGGCATCTACGGCAACCGCATGGTCGGCCCGCAGTGGTTCGGTCTCGAGCTGGCCCAGGCCGCCGACGTGTACTGGTTCATGGCGTTCTGGACCTTCCTGGCGGTGTTCGCCATGTGGGCCTTCACCCGCACGCCGTTGGGCCGCATGTCCAACGCCGTGCGTGATAACGCGGACCGCTTGCAGTTCATCGGTTACCAGCCGCGCAACATCCGCTTCATGATCTTTATCGCCTCCGGTTCCTTCGGCGGTCTCGCCGGCGGCATGGCGGCGGTCAACTACGAGATCATCACCCCGGAATCGCTCGGTCTGATTCCGTCCGGCCTGGCACTGCTGATGGCCGCCGTGGGCGGGCTTGGCGTGTTCTACGGCCCGATCGTCGGCGCCATCGTGGTGTCGCTGATGAACTCCATGCTCAGCGATTACACCGAAGCCTCGATCCTCTACGTGGGTCTGGTGTTCCTGGCGATCGTGATGTTCGCCCCGCGCGGTCTTGGCGGCGGCATCGAGCAGGTCCGCGTGGCCGCCCGCGAAGGCACTCTGGGCAAACGTCTGCCCGGCTGGCTGACCGGCGCGGTGGCGGTGGTGCTGATCAGTCTGGGTCTGGTTCTGCTGATCGAGCTGCTGTTCCAGTGGCGCCACGGCGACGACGAGTTCGCCCAGTTCTTCGGCCTCAACTTCGTTGCCGAATCCGTGATGAGCTGGGTCTGGGCATTGATCATGTTCGCTGCCGGTGTGGCGGTAATGCGCGTGACTAAAAAGTTTCGGGAGGACAACGCATGAGCGCCTTGTCTATTAAAAACCTGACCAAGAACTTCGGCCTCGCCGAGGTGATCTGCGGGGTCGACCTGGAAGTGGAAAAAGGCGAGATACACGCCGTGATCGGCCCCAACGGGGCCGGCAAATCCACCTTCTTCAATCTGCTCTCCGGCGCCTTCGCCCCCACTGGCGGCGAGATCCGACTGAACGGCGAGCGCATTGACGGCCTCACGCCGGAGAAGATTCAGCAGCGCGGCCTGTCCCGGTCTTTCCAGGTCAGCAACGTGTTCGTCAATCTCTCCGTGTTCGAGAACCTGCGCTGCGCCTGCTTCAAGACCGCCGGCTCCGGCTATGTGTTCTGGCGTCCGGCCAGCAAGATCAAGGCCGCCAACGAGCGCGCCGAGGAAGTGCTGGAGATGATCGGCCTGCAGGCGCTGCGTGATGTGCCGGCCGGGGCCTTGCCCTACGCCAGCCAGCGCGCGCTGGAGATCGGCATGACCATCGCCTGTGGCGCCGAGGTGGTGATTCTCGACGAACCCACCGCCGGCATGAGCAACACCGAAACCGCCCAGGCGATCAGCCTGATCCGTCAGGTGGCCCAGGGCCGCACCCTGATGATCGTCGAGCACGACATGGGCGTGGTGTTCGAACTGGCCGACCGCATTTCGGTGCTGGTGTACGGCAAGATCGTCGCCACCGGTACACCGGAAGAAATCCGCAACGACCCGCGCGTCAAAGAGGCGTATCTGGGCGAGGAGGCCGCATGATGCTCGAAGTCCGGGATCTGAACGCGTATTACGGCAAAAGCCACATCCTTCACGGCGTTAATTTCACGCTCGAGGAAGGCGAGGTGGTATCGCTGTTGGGACGCAACGGGGTAGGGCGCTCCACCACCGTGAAATCGATCATGGGGGAAGTGCCGCCGCACGGTTCCATCCGCTTCCGCGGCAATGAAATCGCCGGTCTGCCCAACCATAAAATTTCCCGTCTGGGCCTGGGCTACGTGCCCGAGAACCGGGATATCTTCCCGACCCTGACGGTGCGCCAGAACCTGGAGCTGGGGGTCAAGAACCCGCGCAAGCCGGGCAAATGGCGCGCCGAGCAGATGCTCGAGATGTTCCCCAACCTGGCGCAGCGCGCGGACGCCCCGGCGGGCGTGCTGTCCGGCGGTGAAAAGCAGATGCTCACCATCAGCCGCACCCTGATGGGGGATCCGGAGCTGATCATGATCGACGAGCCCACCGAAGGTCTGGCGCCGTTGATCGTCAAGCAGATCGGTGACCTGATCTCCGAGATCGCCAAAGCCGGTGTGTCCATTCTGCTGGTGGAGCAGAAGCTCTCCATCGCCATGGATATTTCCCACCGCGTGCTGGTCATGGGCCACGGTCAGATCGTGTTTGAAGGCACGCCGCAGGAACTGCGCGCCGACGAAGCGATTCGCCGCGAGTGGCTGGAAGTCTGATTCGATTTTGTTTGTGTTCCATCGTCAATGGGCTGGCCCGCTTCGGCGGGCTTTTTTTTGCACATTCAACGGTGTTGAAAATAATAAAATTACGACCTTAGTACTATTATTAATAAATGCTGCGGCGCCTATATTTATAGAGGTTACAAATGTCGACTGGACAGTCGAAACATCGTCCGCTCATACTGAAATTTCCTGAAAACCAAAAGTGAAGACAGCGTAATTGTTCTTCACGTCCGAGCACCACTCAGCCGCCGACACTGGCCCGACAGTTAACGCGGCAATAATGACAACGAACAGCCGGTAATACCGGTGACAGAACAACAACGAGGAGAGCTTTCATGTTGAAACCCCTGCTTTCGATGGTCGCCGCGACCGTCCTGCTGGTGGGCACCGCCAGCGCGGATACCGTTCGCATCGCGCTGATCGACCCGCTCACCGGCCCGATGGCCGCCGCCGGGCAATCCGCGCTCGATCATCTCAAATTTCATGCCGAGAAAATCAACGAGAACGGCGGCATCAACGGCGACAAACTGGAAATCGTCGGCCTCGACAACAAGGTCAATCCGCAAGAGAGCCTGGTGCAGCTGCAGAAGGCGATCGACGACGGCATCCGCTACGTGACTCAGGGCATGGGCTCTTCCGTGGGTTCCGCGCTGCTCGCCGCGGTCAACAAGCACAACCAGCGCAACCCCGGTGACGAGGTGCTCTACCTGAACATGGCGGCGGTGGACCCGGCCTTCACCAACGAGCGCTGTTCGTTCTGGCACTTCCGCTTCGACGCCCACGTGGACATGAAGATGAACGCCATGACCAGCTGGATCGAAGGCCGTGACGACATCAAGAAAGTCTACCTGATCAACCAGGACTACAGCTTCGGCCGCGCGGTCGCGGAAGCCGCCACCAAGATGCTCAAGGAAAAACGTCCGGACATTGAGATCGTCGGCCAGGATTTCCATCCGCTCGCCAAGGTGAAGGACTTCACCCCCTACGTGTCCAAGATTCAGTCGTCCGAAGCGGACGCCGTGATCACCGGTAACTGGGGCCAGGACATCACTCTGCTGGTGAAAGCGGCCGCCGATTACGGCCTGGATATGCCGTTCCTGACCTACTACGGCGCCATGGCCGGCGTGGTCACCCAGGTCGGCGAAGCCGGCGTGGACCGTATCTACCAGGTCAACGAGTACTACGGTGATTTCGACAAGCCGGAAATGGCCGAGCAGCAGGTCGCCATGTACGAAGACACCGGCTGGGACTACTACTGGCTGCGTCTGACCACCATGCTCGACATGCTCGACGCCGCCGCCGAGAAAGCGGACAGCACCGATCCGGTGAAAGTCGCCTTCGCCATGGAAGACCTGAGCATCGAGACCACCACCGGTGAAGTAGTGATGCGCAAGTCCGACCACCAGATGCAGCTGCCGCTGTTCATCTCCGTGCTCAAGGACGATATGGAATACGGCGCCGAAGGCACCGATTTCAACTTCCATAAGATCGCGGAAATCAGCCGCGACGACGTGAGCCTGCCCACCACCTGCAAGATGCGCCGTCCGAAGCAGGGCTGATCGCCGGCTCGCACAATAAGGCGCACAAAAAAAAGCCCGGCTCGAAGCCGGGCTTTTTTATGCGTGCTGCCTGGCGGCGGTTCAGAATACTTCGAACAGCCCGGCGGCACCGATGCCACCGCCCACGCACATGGTCACCACCACGTACTTGACGCCGCGGCGCTTGCCTTCGATCAGCGCGTGACCGGTCATGCGCGCACCGGACATGCCGTACGGGTGGCCGATGGAGATCGCGCCGCCGTTGACGTTGTACTTGTCCGGGTCGATGCCCAGCTTGTCACGGCTGTACAGGCACTGGCTGGCGAACGCTTCGTTCAGTTCCCACAGGCCGATGTCGTCGATGGTCAGGCCGAAACGCTTGAGCAGCTTCGGCACCGCGAACACCGGGCCGATGCCCATCTCGTCCGGGTCACAGCCGGCCACGGCCATGCCGCGGTAGGCGCCCAGGGGCTGCAGGCCGAGACGCTCGGCTTCCTTGGCTTCCATCAGCACGCAGGCGCTGGCGCCGTCGGACAGCTGGGAGGCGTTACCGGCGGTGATGAACTTGCCTTCCTGAATGTTGAGGCCGTCCTTGAACACCGGCTTCAGGCTCTGCAGGCCTTCCAGGGTGGTCTCGGGGCGGTTGCCCTCGTCCTTGGCCAGGGTCACTTCCTTGTCGGAAATTTCCTTGGTCTCTTTGTTCATCACCTTCATGTTGGTGGTCAGGGGCACGATCTCGTCGTCGAACTTGCCTTCCTGCTGAGCTTTGGCGGTGCGCATCTGCGACTGGAACGCGTACTCGTCCTGGGCATCGCGGGACACGTTGTAGCGGTCGGCGACCACTTCAGCGGTTTCCAGCATGCTCATGTAGATGTCCGGACGGTGTTCCTTGAGCCACGGATCACGGGCGCGGAAGGTGTTCATCTTGTCGTTCTGCACCAGGGAGATGGACTCCAGGCCGCCGGCGACCGCCACGTCCATATTGTCGACCACGATTTCCTTGGCGGCGGTGGCGATGGCCATCAGGCCGGACGCGCACTGACGGTCAATGGTCATGCCGGCCACGGAGGTGGGCAGGCCACCGCGCAGGGCGGCCTGACGGGCCACGTTGCCGCTGGTGGAGCCCTGCTGCAGGGCGGCGCCCATGATCACGTCCTGGATGCTCTCCGGATCGATCTTGGCGCGCTCCACGGCGTGCTTGATCACGTGACCGCCGAGCGCCTGGGCCTGGGTGTCGTTGAACGCGCCCCGGTAGGCCTTGCCGATGGGAGTACGGGCGGTGGAAACGATGACTGCTTCTCTCATGATGAACCTCTTTAAGTAAGTTTGATGCCTTTGGCCTGCGCGGCCTTGGTCAGAATCTTGGTGACGTGCTCGCCGCCGTTGCTCATCTCACGGGCGTTGCCCATGTCGCCCAGTTGCTCGAACTGAGCCGCGATGGCGTCCGGCGTGCGCTCTTCCTCGTTGAGGTAAATGCCGTCGCTTTCCATCAGCCGCACCATGGCGTAGCAGCCGGCGCCGGCCAGCACGATACGCTGGTTGGGGGCCTGGTCGCTGGCCAGGAACAACACCGCGGGGGTGATCGCTTCCGGCTCCAGCAGGGCCAGCACTTCCTTGGGCATCAGGTCTTCGGTCATACGCGTGGCCGCGGTGGGCGCCACACAGTTTACCTTGATGTCGTACTTCTCGCCTTCCAGGCAGAGGGTATTCATCAGGCCGGCCACGCCCATTTTGGCGGCGCCGTAGTTGGCCTGGCCGAAATTGCCGTACAGGCCGGAAGTGGAGGTGGTCATGATCACGCGGCCGTACTTCTGCTCGCGCATCACCGGCCACACTGCCCGGGTGCAGATCGCGGAGCCGGTCAGGTGCACCGCCACCACTTTGTCCCAGTCCGACATTTCCATCTTGGCGAAGCTCTTGTCGCGCAGGATGCCGGCGTTGTTCACCAGGATGTCGATACGGCCCCACTGGTCCAGGGTCTGCTGGACCATGGCGCCGACCTGTTCCTCGCTGGACACGTCGGCGCCGTTGGCGATCGCTTCACCGCCGGCGGCCTTGATCTCCTCGACCACTTTCTCCGCCGCTTCGCTGGAACCGCCGGTGCCGTCGCGGGCGCCGCCGAAATCATTGACCACCACCTTGGCGCCCAATTTGGCCAGCGACAGCGCGTGGGATTTACCCAGGCCGTTGGCGGCGCCGGTGACGATCGCCACCCGGCCCTCGAAATTAATACTCATGCTTTTCTCCTTCGGGGAGCTTCGAGCTCGGTTTATCCCAGAACAATCAGGCTCAGCCATTCACAGGCGATGGCCGGCTTGTCGACGCCGTCGATTTCCACCGAAATGGCATAACGGATCAGCAGCTGGTTGTCGCCACGCGGCTCCACGCCGGCCAGCTTGAAGTGGCCGCGCACCTGGGAGCCGGAGCGCACCGGGTTCAGGAAGCGCACCTTGTCGAAGCCGTAGTTGATGCCCATCACCGTGCCCTGCACGCCGGGGACCACATCCATGGCCATGGCGGAGAGCAGCGACAGGCTCAGGAAACCGTGGGCGATGGTGCCGCCGAACGGGGTTTCCTTGGCGGCCCGCTCCGGATCGATGTGAATCCATTGCGGGTCCTCGGTGAGGTCGGCGAACTGATCGATGCGTTCCTGGGTCACCGGGAACCAGCGGGACGTGCCCAGATCCTGGTCCACCTTGGCTTTCAGTTCGTCCACGCTGAGCTTGTTATTGGACATTATAAAATCTCCCTCTCAGTAATCGCGCAGAGCAGCGAAACGGTCCGCGCAGTAATTGGCGTCGCCCAGCGTTTCACCGCCGGCGCGGGCGCGCTTGAGGAAAAAGCCGATGTCGAATTCATCGGTCATGCCGATGCCGCCGTGCATCTGCACCGCTTCCTGGCCGGCCAGCAGCGCCACCCGGGCGGCCTTGGCCTTGGCGGCCAGCACCTGAACCTCGGCGTCGTCGGCGTTGCGGTCGCAGGCGTCCAGCGCCTGCATCGCCAGAGCGTCGCTCATGGACACTTCGCCCATCAGCAGCGCGGCGCGGTGCTGCAGCGCCTGGAAGGTGCCGATCAGGCGGCCGAACTGCTTGCGCTCCTTGAGGTACTGCAGGGTGCGCTCGAACGCTTCCCGGGCCAGGCCGGAGAGTTCCGCGGCCAGCACCGCGCGGCCGGCGCGCAGGGCGGCGGCGAGGGCGGCGGCGCCGTCCGCCATCGGTTCGGCGGCGACGTTATCCAGGGTCACCCGGGCGGCGTTGCGGTCGTCGACCATGCGGTTGCGCTCGATGCTCACGCCCTCGGCCTTGGGGTCCACCAGGAACAGCGCGGTGCTCTCGCCCTGGCGGGCCGCCACCAGCAGCAGGTCCGCCACATGGGCGTCCAGCACCAGCAGTTTGCCGCCGCTCAGGGTGACGCCGTCACCGGCCGCCTGGGCTTCGGTCTTGATCGCTTCCGGACGGTGCTTGGCGCCGTCGTCCACCGCCAGGGCGGTGATTACGCTGCCCTCGGCGATCGCCGGCAGCCACTTCTGCTGCTGCTCGGCGCTGCCGCCGGTGGCCAGGGCGGTGGCGCCCAACACCGCGGTGGACAGGAACGGGGTCACCGACAGGTTACGGCCGATCTCACGGGCCACCAGGCCGGCGCCCACCAGGCCGAAGCCGATGCCGCCGTGCTCCTCGGGCACCAGGATGCCGGTCAGGCCGGACTCCACCATGGCGTGCCACAGCGGCTCGTCGTAGCCCTTCTCGTCGTTACGGTCGCGCAGTTCGCGCAGGTGGGATACCGGGCCCTTGTCGGCCATCAGCCGCGCCACGGAATCCTGCAACATCTGTTGTTCGTCGTTAAGTTTCATCAGCGTCGACTCCTTATGCGTCCGGCAGGCCCAGCAGGCGTTTGGAAACAATCCCCAGCATCACCTCGGAGGTGCCGCCTTCGATGGAATTGCCCTTGGAACGCAGCCACTCGCGGGCGTACAGACCGCCCATGGTGCGCTCGCTTTCCCACTCCAGGCCTTCGGCGCCGAGGGCGTCCATCATCACTTCGTAGCGGCGCTTGTTGAGCTCGGTGCCGTAGTACTTGAGCACCGCGGACTGGGCGCCCACGCCCTGGCCGGCTTCCGCTTCTTCGCGGATCTTGCCCACCAGCGCCTGGAACGCCATCTGGTCGATTTCCAGCCGCGCGATGTCGGCGCGCAGCGCGCCGTCCGCCAGCTTGCCGTGCTCGGTGCCCACGTGCTCGGCGGCCAGCGGGCCCAGGGCGCGGCCCTTGAGGAAGCCCGGCGGTTCGCCGCCGATGTTGTTGCGCTCATGGGTGAGCAGGTACTTGGCCACGTCCCAGCCACGGTTCAGTTCACCGACGATCTGGTCCTTGCCGACTTTGACGTCGTCGAAGAAGGTTTCGCAGAACGGCGACTCACCGGAGATCAGCTCGATCGGGCGGGTGCTGACGCCTTCGCTTTCCATATCGAACAGCGCGAAGGAGATGCCGTTGTGTTTGCTGGCATTGGGGTCGGTGCGCACCAGACAGAAAATCCAGTCCGCTTTGTCCGCGTAGGAGGTCCAGATTTTCTGGCCGTTAACCAGGAAATGGTCGCCCTTGTCCTCGGCGCGGGTCTGCAGGCTGGCCAGGTCGGAGCCGGCGTTGGGCTCGGAGTAACCCTGGCACCAGCGGATCTCGCCCCGGCAGATCGGCGGCAGGTGCTGGCGCTTGAGTTCCTCGCTGCCGAATTTCAGCAGCGCCGGGCCCAGCATCCAGAAACCGAAGTTGCTCACCGGCGTGCGCGCGTTGATGCGCTTCATTTCTTCGGCCAGCACTTCCGCCTCTTCCGGGCTCAGGCCGCCGCCGCCGTATTCCTTGGGCCACTGCGGCGCGGTCCAGCCCTTGTCGGCCATGCGCTCCATCCACACTTTCTGCGCTTCCGACTGGAACTGCCATTTACGGCCGCCCCAGCAGTGGTCCGCCTGGCTCTTCAGGGGCTGGCGCATTTCCTCGGGGCAGTTCGCCTCCAGCCAGGCCCGGGTTTCCGCGCGGAACTGTTCGAGATCCGACATCGCTCTCCTCCTCGAGCGCCTCCCTCGGCGGCCGGCCGCCGGGGGCGGCGGGGCGCTTGGGAAGCTGTTATGAAATTGCTTTTCATTTATTTGAGTGTGACCGAAGTATGTTGGCCCGGCTGCGGGGCGTCCAGGGTCAAAAACGGCATGGTTAGCGGCAGTTGTGTCATCAGTGACCAGCGCGGCGGTGAAAAGGGTCAATGGTCCACTGTGAAATAAGTGGCACTATTGTGCTTTCGGGAAAATTCGTCAGGATGATTTCATGTCTGTTTCCGCGGCACCGACCATGGCCCCCCTTTCCGCCGACCTGGAGCACAGCCCCAGGGACACCATCCTGGACGCCTCGGCGCGCTGCTTTATGGAGCACGGCTTCAAGGCCACCAGCATCGACGACATCGCCCGCCGGCTGGGTGCCACCAAGGGCATGGTCTATCACTACTTCGATTCCAAATCGGACCTGTTCTTCGAGATCCACCAGCGCGCCATGGACGCCCTGGTGCAGGCGGTGGACCCGGAAGTGCGGCGCCGCGCGCCGGCCCTGGAACGGCTGCACGGCATGGCCCGCCGTCACGTGGAAACCCTGATCGAGACCCAGCACTACCAGCGCGCCGTGGTGGAGGGCGTGCAGATGCACCTGCGGGTGAGCACCACCGAAGCCCAGCGCCAGCGGCTGATGCAGCTGCAGGACCGGCGCCGCCGCTACGAGCAGGTGTTTTTAAAGGTGCTCAACCAGGGCATCGACGAGGGCGACCTGGACGCCACCGAACCGCGCATCGCCATCAAGCCGGTGCTCGGCGCGCTCAACTCGGTGATCAACTGGTACCACCCCCGCTACGACGACGCCCCCGGCAGCCGCGAACGGCTGGTCGGCGGCGTCGTCACTGTCGCCCTGCGCGGGCTGGTCGCCTGACCGCCGCTATTTTTTATTGAGGAACTTGTCGAAGATAGCGCGGGTTTCGTCGCTGAACATGCGCTCGGCGAACAGCACCGATTCCTTCTTGATCTGCTCGCGAATGGCGTCGGCGCCGTGGCGGGTCAGCTGCTTGGTGTACTGCAGCGCCTGCGGCGGCTTGGCGGCCAGTTTCGCCCCCAGCTCCAGCGCCTTGTCGCGCAGCTCGTCGTCGCCGCACCGGTAGGCCACCAGACCCATGCGTTCCGCCTCGTCGGCGGTCAGGGTGTCGCCGGCGAGCAGCAGGCGGTTGGCGTTCTGGCGCCCCAGCAGGGCCGGCAGAATCAGGCTGGAGCCGGCTTCCGGCACCAGGCCCAGGTTGATGAAGGCGGTATAGAAACGGGCGCTGTCCGCGGCGATCACCAGATCGCAGTGCAGCAGCAGGGTGGTGCCGATGCCGGTGGCGTTGCCGTGCACCGCCGCGATCACCGGCTTGTCCAGCTCGATCAGCCGGTGCACCAGATCCATCGCCGGGCTCTGCTTGCCGTCCTTGCGCGACGCCGGGTCGGCGTTCAGGAAGTCGCCGATGTCGTTGCCGGCGGTGAAGGCGCGGCCCTCGGCGTCCAGCAGCAGGGCGGTGAGGTCGTCCCGGTCCCGGTAGTGGTCCACCGCGCGGCTGATATCCCGGTACATCTCGCCGCTCAGGGCGTTGAGCTTGTCGGCCCGGTCCAGGGTCACTTCCAGTAATTTGCCGTGCTCGGTAACGCGGACATAGCCGCTTTGCAGTGCCAGGGCGCTCATGGTCTTCTCCCGTCTCTCGCCAAATAGCCAGTCAAAATATCGGAATTCCATTTCGCAAAGCAAGCGCCACGGCCACCGCTGATCTATGCACCGCATTTATTCGGCAGGATTCAAAATATCAATTTCACTAACTAAGCGGGCTGTTCTAGGCTGTCTTCATTGCAACTCACACAGGCGACACCATGGCCCAGTTCCACCTTATCCGTCACGGCCAGGCGTCCTTCGGCGCCGCCAACTACGACAAGCTCTCCCAGCTGGGACATCAGCAGGCACGCTGGCTTGGCGAGTATTACCGTGCCCGTGGCGAGACCTTCGACGCGCTGGTCACCGGCGACCTGGTGCGCCACGTGGAAACCGGCGAGGGCATCCAGGAGGGGCTCGGCAGCAGTCTGGCCGCCGACCTGCAGCCCGGGCTCAACGAATTCGATTTCCACTCCATTGTCGACGCCTACCTGAGCGCCCACCCCGAGGAAGTGCCGCCGGAGGGCGCCTCTATGGCCGCCTTCTACCGGGTGCTGAAAAAAGCCATGCAGCGCTGGCAGGCCGGCCGTCTGGAGGGCAACCTGCCGGAAAGCTGGCAGGGTTTCTGCGACCGGGTGGCCGGCGCCATGGCGCACATCCAGGAACAGTACGCCGACCGCGACCGGGTGCTGGTGGTCAGCTCCGGCGGCGCCATCGCCATGTGGATGCGGCACATGCTCAACACCGCCGACGACACCGTGGTGGAGCTCAACCTGCAGATTCGCAACACCGGGGTAACCCAGGGTTTCTTCAACAAGAACGTGTATCGCCTTTCCATTTTTAACCAGGTTCCGCATTTGGACCGGGAAGACCGCGGCGACGCCATTACTTACAGCTAGAACGGATCAAAGAGGCCGGGTCATAACGGCCGCCTTATTCAAGAGGAGAGCAACATGGATTTCGAACATTCGGAAAAGACCCAGGACCTGATCAACCAGGTACGCACCTTCATCGATAACGAAGTGGTGCCCGCCGAGCACACCTACCACGAGCAGCTCGAGCAGAACCCCTGGAAGACGCCGCCGATCCTGGACGAGCTCAAAGCCAAGGCGAAAGCCAAGGGCCTGTGGAACCTGTTCCTGCCCAAGGAACACGGCGAGCTGAGCCCGGGCCTGACCAACCTGGAATACGCCTCGCTGGCGGAACAGATGGGCCGCCACCACATCGCCTCCGAGTGCTTCAACTGCTCCGCGCCGGACACCGGCAACATGGAAGTGCTCGCCAAGTACGGCAACGAAGCCCAGAAGAAGCAATGGCTCGAGCCGCTGATGGAAGGCAAGATCCGCTCCGCGTTCGCGATGACCGAGCCGGAAGTGGCGTCCTCCGACGCCACCAACATCGAAACCTCCATCACCCGTGACGGCGACGATTACGTCATCAACGGCCGCAAGTTCTACATCAGCGGCGCGATGCGCGAATCCTGCGAAATCATGATCGTGATGGGCAAGACCGACCCGGACAACCCCAACCGCCACCAGCAGCAGTCGCAGATTCTGGTGCCGATGAACACCCCGGGTGTTAACGTCAAACGTCCGATGATGGTGCTCGGCTCCGTGGACGCGCCGGAAGGCCACGCCGAAGTGATCTTCGAAAACGTGCGCGTGCCCAAGGAAAACATCATCCTCGGCGAGGGCCGCGGCTTTGAAATCGCCCAGGGTCGCCTCGGTCCCGGCCGCATTCACCACTGCATGCGTCTGATCGGCGCCGCCCAGCGCGCCCTCGAGCTGATGTGCAAGCGTGCCAACGAGCGCGTGGTGTTCGGCCAGCCGATGATCAAGCACGGCTCCTGCCGCGAAGACATCGCCAAGAGCGCCTGTGAAATCGAGCAGGCCCGGCTGATGACCCTGAAAGCGGCCGACACCATGGACCGCTACGGCAACAAGGAAGCCAAGGAACTGATTGCCATGATCAAGATCGTGGCGCCCAATATGGCACTCAACGTGGTCGACCGCGCCATGCAGATCCACGGCGCCGTGGGCCTCAGCCAGGACACCCCGCTGGCCGGCTTCTTCGCCTACGCCCGCACCCTGCGCTTGGCGGACGGGCCGGATCAGGTGCATATGATGCAGCTGGGTCGTAACCTGGCCAAGAAATACGAGTGAAGACAGTTAATAGTTAACGGTGAAGAGTTAACAGTTAACAGTTGACCGAGCGCAGCCATGGTTTTTGGGGGTGGCCCCAACGGCCATGGCTGCTTTGTCGCTTTTGAGCGTCGTCAATTTTTAAGGAGGTAGACATGTCCCAGGTGGATACCCTGGATACCGAGCGCCTCGCGGCCTATCTGGAAGCGAACGTCGCCGGCTTCAAAGGCCCGATCACCGCCGATAAATTCGAAGGCGGTCAGTCCAACCCCACCTTCCACATCAAGGCCGCCTCCGGCGAGTACGTGCTGCGCCGTCAGCCGCCGGGCAAGCTGCTCAAGTCCGCCCACGCCGTGGACCGGGAATTCCGGGTCATGAATGCCCTCCAGAACACCGACGTGCCAGTGCCGCGCATGTACCACCTGTGCGAGGACCGCGACGTGGTCGGCTCCATGTTCTACATCATGGAATTTTGCCAGGGCCGGATTTTCTGGGACGCGGCGATTCCGGAAGTGGACAACGCCCAGCGCACCGCCATGTACGATGAGATGAACCGGGTGCTGGCGGCGCTGCACGGCGTGGACGTGGACGCGGTGGGCCTCGCCGATTACGGCAAGCCGGGTAACTACTTCGAGCGTCAGATGGGCCGCTGGTCCAAGCAGTACCGCGCCTCCGAGATCAACCACATCCAGGCCATGGAAGATCTGATGGCGTGGCTGGAGAACAACCAGCCCGCCGACGACGGCCAGGTGTCCCTGGTGCACGGCGACTACCGCCTCGACAACATGATGTGGCACCCCACCGAACCCCGCGTGATCGCGGTGCTCGACTGGGAGCTGTCCACCCTCGGTCACCCGCTCGCGGATCTCGCCTATCAGTGCATGCAGCTGCGCATGCCCCAGGAGGGCGGCAACCTGTCCGGCCTGCAGGGCAAGGACCGCAAATCACTGGGCATTCCCACCGAGCAGGAATACGTCCAAGCCTATTGCCAACGCCGTGGCATCGATCATATCGACCACTGGGAATTCTATCTGGCGTTCAGTTTTTTCCGCCTGGCGGCCATCGCCCAGGGTGTCGCCAAGCGCGCCCAGGACGGCAACGCCTCCAGCAAAAAAGCCGCCGCCGTGGGCCAGGTGGTCGAACCCCTGGCGCAAATGGCCATGCAGATCGTCCGCGAAGGCGCCTAAAACATCGGTACAGGATGCAAGATACAGGATGAAGGGCTGGCACCGTGCCATCGCCTGTATCTTGCCTCCTGAATCCTGCATCGCGGCCACCGGCCGCTGAATTTTTCGGGAGAGAAAGAATGAGCACGAAATTGTTTGATCTGAACGGAAAGATCGCCCTGGTCACCGGCGCCAGCCGTGGCATCGGCGAAGAAATCGCCAAGCTGCTCGCCGAGCAGGGCGCCCACGTGATCGTCTCCAGCCGCAAAATCGACGACTGCCAGACCGTCGCCGACGCCATCAAGGCCGACGGCGGTTCCGCCGAAGCCTTCGCCTGCCACATCGGTGAAATGGCGCAGATCGAAGCGGTGTTCGGCCACATCAAGGACACCCACGGCAAGCTCGACATCCTGGTCAACAACGCCGCCGCCAACCCGTACTTCGGGCACATCCTGGATACCCCGGTCTCCGCGTTCGACAAGACCGTGGACGTGAACCTGCGCGGCTACTTCTACATGTCCGTGGAAGGCGCCAAACTGATGAAGGAAAACGGTGGCGGCGCCATCGTCAACACCGCCTCCATCAACGGCCTGTCTCCCGGCAACATGCAGGGCATCTACTCGATCTCCAAGGCGGCGGTGATCAGCATGACCAAATCCTTCGCCATGGAGTGCGCCGAGTTCAACGTGCGCGTCAACGCGCTGCTGCCCGGCCTCACCAAGACCAAGTTCGCCGGCGCGCTGTTCCAGCAGGAAGAAATCTACAAAAGCGCCATCGCCCAGATTCCCATGCACCGCCACGCGGAACCCAAGGAAATGGCCGGCACCGTGCTCTACCTGGTGTCCGACGCGTCCAGCTACGTCACCGGTGAGTGTGTCGTCGTCGACGGTGGTTTCACCATCTAAACCGCCTGGAGGTTGTTATGGATCCGATGCTGGATTTCACCGGCAAGGTGGCCCTGATCACCGGCGCCGCCAGCGGCTTCGGCAAGCTGCTCGCCGCCGAGCTCGGCAAACGCGGTGCGCGGCTGGTGCTGGGCGACATCAACATGGACGCCCTGGACAAGCTGGCCGCCGACCTGGAAGGGCAGGGCGTCACCGCCCTGGCGCGCCGCTGCGACGTCTCCTCCGAGGCGGACTGCAAAGCCATGGTGGACACCGCCGTGGAACAGTTCGGCCGTCTCGACATGGCGGTGAACAACGCCGGCATCGCCCACGGCTTCATTCCCATCCACGAGCTCACCGGCGAGCTGCTGGATCAGCAGATGAACGTCAACGTCAAAGGCGTGATGTTCGGCATGAAGCATCAGATCCCGGCCATGAAAGCCAGCGGTGGCGGTGCCATCGTCAACACCAGCTCCATGGCCGGCATCGGCGGCGGGCCCAAGATCGGCGCCTACGCCGCCTCCAAGCACGCGGTGATCGGCCTCACCCGCACCGCCGCCGTGGAAAGCGGCCGCAAAAACATCCGCGTCAACGCCATCTGCCCGTACTACACCCGCACGCCCATGCTGGAAGGCGGTGAAGGGCTGGCCAGCGGCGGCGAAGCCGAGCAGACCCTGGCGATGATGGCCGCCGGCAGCCCGATGAAACGCATCGGCGAACCGGAAGAGATCGTCGCCGTTATGCTGATGCTGCTGTCACCGGCCAACACCTACATGAACGGCCAGGCCATCGCGGTCGACGGCGGCGTCTCGGCCTTTTAAGACAACCCCTTGTAGGAGCTTGCTTGCAAGCGAAAGGCCGGCTTTGCCGGCCGGCAGGATCCCAGAGACGCTGATGGTGCTGCCGTCAGACATCTCTCTGGCATCCTGCCGGGAGCTTCGCTCCCTTTCGCGGGCTGGGCCCGCTCCCACAAGGCAAGTTCCCACAGGGTGCGCAGTTTAAGGAGAACAATGATGAGTAATCGTTTGGAAAATAAAATTACCGTGATAACCGGCGCCACCAGCGGCATCGGCGAAGCCACCGCCCGGCGCTTCATCGAAGAGGGCGCCACCGTGGTGCTGGCGGGCCGCTCCGAAGAGAAGGGCGAAGCCCTGGCCAAGGAGCTCGGCGAGCGCGCCGTGTTCAAGAGCACCGACATCATGAGCGAAGACGACATCGCCGCCCTGGTGGATTTCACCGTGGAAAAATTCGGCCGCCTGGACTGCCTGTTCAATAACGCCGGCGCCGGCGATCGCACCACCGTGGACAGCTTCGACGAAGACGAATTCGCGCGCATCATGCGCCTGCTGGTGGGCGCCCCGGCGTTCGGCATCAAGCACGCCGCTCGCGTCATGAAGGACAGCGGCGGCGGCAGCATCATCAACAACGCCAGCATCGCCGGCCACCGCCTCAACCAGGGCGGCTACCTCTATTCCGGCGCCAAGGCCGCCGTCGCCCACATGACCCGCCTGGCCGGCGCCGACCTGGGCCAGCACAACATCCGCGTCAACGCCATCTCCCCCGGCGCCGTCGCCACGCCGATCTTCTGGGGCGGCTCCCAGCGCGCCCAGACGCTCAGCGACGAAGAAAACCAGCGCAAGATGGAAAAGCTCGAAGCCAATCTCGCCAAAGCCACGCCGCTGCCCCGCGCCGGCCTGGCGGACGACATCGCCTTCGCCGCCGTCTTCCTGGCCAGCGACGAAGGCAGCTTCATCAACAGCCACGACCTGGTCGTCGACGGCGGCCGCATCGCCATGTTCAACGAGAAGAGCTAACACCCGCTCTGTTGCGGGAGCAGGCTGTGGGAGCGGGCCCAGCCCGCGAAAGGCAAGCAAAGCTTGCCGGCAGGATCCCAGAGAGGTCTGACAAAAGCACCAACAACGTCTCTGGAATCCTGCCGGGTGGCTAAAGCCACCCTTTCGCGGGCAAGGCCCGCTCGCACAAGGTGCCTGCCGCTGACAATCACGAGGAACCGTCATGAGCTATAAAACGCTAACCGTCACCACGGACGGCCATATCGCCCGCATCACCCTCGACCGGCCGGACCGCCTCAACGCCATGAACGCGGACTTCTGGAACGAGCTGCCGGCGGCGGTGCGGGCGCTGGACGCGAGCGGCGACATCCGCGCCATCGTCATCGACGCCAACGGCAAGCACTTCACCGCCGGCCTCGACCTGGGCATGTTCGGCACCCCGCCGGACCCCGCCGACGTCACCGCCCGGGTGCAGAAAGCGGCGCGCTTCCGCCACAACACCGCGCTCATGCAGCAGACCTTCAGCGCCCTGGAAGACTGCCGCGTACCGGTGATCGCCGCGCTGCACGGCGGCTGCATCGGCGGCGGCGTGGACCTGATCAGCGCCTGCGACCTGCGCTACGCCAGCCGCGACGCCTACCTCACCGTCTACGAAATCAACGTCGGCCTCACCGCCGACGTCGGCACCTTCCCGCGGCTCTGCAAACTGCTCCCCGAAGGCATCGTCCGCGAACTGGCCTACACCGGCCGGCGCATGGGCGCGGAAGAGGGCGAGCGTCGCGGCCTCTTCAACGAAGTGCTGGACAGCAAGGAAGCGGCCCTGGAACGGGCCCTGGAAATGGCGAAGGAGATCGCCGGCAAATCACCGCTGGCGGTGCACGGCTGCAAGCGCATGATCACCTACGCCCGCGACCACAACACCGCCGACAGCCTCGATTACGTGGTCACCTGGAACGCCGGCATGCTGCACAGCGAAGAAGTCATGGCCGCCGTCACCGCCGGCAAAACCGGCCAGCCCGGCGACTATGTCCCCCTCCCACCCCTCAACGACGACGTCCAGGGCGGCGTTTAACCGCACCTGTGCGAGCGTGCCTTGTGGGAGCGGGCCCCGCCCGCGAAAGGGTGGCTTACAGCCACTCGGCAGGATGCCAGAGAGCTTGGTTAGTCAGGTGTCTGGTGCTCCGTATCGGAGACGCGGTGCAATGGTGGTGCCTTCCGGGACCGCTCAAGCCATCCCTGGCCGCTGTTAGTTTGGCCCTCCCTGGCCAAACAGCTCCCTCCAGGCACCACCATTGCCCCGCTCACTTGGAAACGGAACCGCCACGGGTCAGAAACGCCGCCCGGACCTTTCTACGAAACCCTGGCGGCGAATCTCCCAAGGAGCGCCGGGATCGGGTGGGCCCGTCCAGGACCGTGTTTGGCCAGGGATGGCCAAACGTCGAGCCTACATGGATGTACTCGTGGCGTGTCCTGGACGGGCCCACCCGATCCCGGTGCGGGCTTTCTGGAGAGAAAAGTCTCTGAGGGCCTGCCGGGTGGCTGAAAGCCACCCTTTCGCTTGCCAGGCAAGCCCCCACAAGTGGTGAGCTTCAGGCGCTGTAGAAGACGGACTTCACTTCGAGGAATTCCTCGAGGCCGTAAACGCCCCACTCGCGGCCGACGCCGGAGTGCTTGTAACCGCCGAAGGGCGCCGGCGGATCCAGCTGCGCGCCGTTCAGATGCACCATGCCGGTCCGCAGACGGGCGGCCACCTTGGCGGCGTCCTCTTCGCTGGCACCGTACACATAGCCGGACAGGCCGTAGTCCGAATCGTTGGCGATCGCCACCGCGTCGTCCACATCCTTATAGGGCAGCATCACCAGCACCGGCCCGAAGATCTCCTCGCGGGCGATCAGCATCTGGTTGTTCACCTCGCTGAACACCGTCGGCCGTGCGTAGAAACCGGTTTCCAGACCCTCCGGCTTGCCGGTACCGCCGCACACCAGCTTGGCGCCTTCTTCCTGACCCTTCTCGATCATCGACTGCACGCGCTTGAACTGTCGCTCGTTGGCGATCGGGCCGATCACCGTGTCCTTATCCGCCGGGTCGCCGACCTTCAGGCTCTCGCACACCTTGGCGGCGATCGCCTCGGCCTCGGCCAGCTTGTCCGCCGGCACCAGCATCCGCGACGGCGCGTTACAGCTCTGCCCGGTGTTGTTCATCATCGACGCCACACCGTGCTTCACCGCCTTCTCGAAATCCGCGTCCGGCAGAATGATATTGGCGGACTTGCCGCCCAGCTCCAGCGACACCTTCTTGAAGGTATCCGCCGCTTCCTTGCTCACCGACGCCCCGGCACGGGTGGAACCGGTCAGCGACACCACGTCCACGCGCGGATCGGAAGACAGCATCGGGCCCACTTCCGCGCCGTCGCCGTAAATCATATTGAACACGCCCTTGGGCAGGCCCGCCTCGTCGATGATCTCCGCCAGCACATGGGCGGACAGCGGCGCGAACTCACTGGGCTTGAGCACCATGGTGCAGCCCGCCGCGATCGCCGGCGCCACCTTGCACATCACCTGGTTCATCGGCCAGTTCCACGGCGTGATCAACGCGCACACACCCGCCGGCTCACGGCGCACGGTGGCGCGGCCCAGCTTCTGCTCGAACGGAAACTCCCGCGCCGCGCCCAGCGTCGCCTTGGCGTGGCCCAGACCCATCGGCGCCTGCACCTTCGCCGCCAGACCGTGACGGGGCGCGCCCATCTCCCGGCTGATCGCCTCCGCCATATCATCCAGACGCGACTGGTAGATGCCCATGATCTTCTCAAGCATCGCCAGACGCTCTTCCAACGGCGTCGCCGCGAAACTCTCGAACGCATCCCGCGCCGCCTGAATCGCCGCGTCCACATCCGCCTTACCGGCCAGATACACCGTCCCCTCGGACGCCTCCGTGGCCGGATTGATCACCTCATGGGGCTTAGCGTCGCCGCTGGGCTTCACCCAACCGCCGTTAATATAGAACTGGTCCAGATGTTTCATGAAACACTCTCCCGAAAAACGAAACACAAAAAGTCGGCCGCAAGCTTCAAGCCGCCAAGCGGCAAGCTAGAACCAAACAACCGCACTTTGAAAGTCACAAGTTGAAAAACCAACCCAGGATGCCCCATCCCGAGTGAACGGGCCAGCAACCCAAGCCCACGGCAAAGGCACCATCCACGCCTCTGGTATCCCGCCGGCCGGCAAAGCCGGCCTTTCGCTTGCAAGCAAGCTCCCACAAGTCGGGCCCCGCGCCGTGCTACGGAGTCCTGAGCCAGCTATTTAGTGAAACAGCATTCCAAAATCTTGACCCCCCGTCCAGCTCATGTCATCTTCCAAAAAAAGCACAAACAAACTCCAGGAGACCCCCATGCAGCGTTTCGACCAGCGCAACGTCCTGATCACCGGTGCCGGCAGCGGCATCGGCCGCGCCGCCGCCCGCCGCTTCGCCGAAGAGGGCGCCCGCCTGGTGCTGGTGGACCGCAACCAGGAAGGCCTGGAAGAGACCGCCGCCCACCTGCCCGAAGACACCCGGGTCACCCTGCGCACCGTGGACGTCTCCGACGAACAGGCGGTCAACGCCCTGGTGGAAGAGGTGCTCGCCGCCCACGGCACCCTGCATGCGCTGGTCAACAACGCCGGCATCGCCGGCCACGACTACTCCACCATCACCGACAGCGACACCGAAACCTGGCAGGCGATTCTGGGCGTCAACCTGATGGGCCCGATGTTCTTCATCCGCGCCGTGGGCAAGCACATGCAGGCCCAGGGTGGCGGCGCCATCGTCAATACCGCGTCGGTGGCCGGCATCCGCTCCGGCGCCGGCGGCAACGCCTACAGCGCCTCCAAGGCGGCGGTCATCAACCTGACCAAAACCGCCGCCTGCGACCTGGGCCAGTACAACGTGCGCGTCAACGCGGTCTGCCCCGGCCTGATCGAAACCGGCATGACCAAGCCGGTGTTCGATTACGCCCGCGACAACAACAAGGAACAGAAACTCGGCAGCCGCTGCGAATTACGCCGCTACGGCCGCCCGGAAGAAATCGCCGCGGCCATGGCGTTCCTGGCCAGCGACGACGCCAGCTACATCACCGGCCAGGCGCTGGCGGTGGACGGTGGCAACACCGCCTCGCTCAACCTGCCGGGCATGAAACACTGAGCCTGTACAGGACGGCTTGGCCGAAGGTAGAACGCCCGTGCCCTCCTAAGTGAAATGGGTTTTTGTTATATTTGCGGGCTTTATGCACAACTATAAAAGCGACGAATAAAACAACAGCGGGCCCGATGCTGGTCATTTGCCAGCCGGGACCCGCTGATCCCGAAGCCTGAATCGAGGAAATGCCACATGCGACGAGCCGCTCTTGGAAAGGACGGGTCCGCGGATAAGGACCGTAATTTTGTTACCGCGTTGGCACGCGGCCTGGAAATCCTGCGCTGTTTCGGTCCCTCCGACGAATACCTGGGCAACGCGGAACTGGCCAAGCGCACCAGCATCCCCCGTCCCACCGTATCGCGGATGACCGCCACGCTGACCCAGCTCGGCTACCTGCGCTACGCCGAGAACCTGGAGAAGTACCGGCTCGGCCCCGGCGTGCTGGATCTCGGCTATCGCTATCTGGCCAGCGAAGGGGTGCGCGACATCGCCCGGCCCTTCATGCAGGAACTGTCCGACGCCACCGACTGCCTGGTGGCCATCGGCGCCCCGGACGGCGCGTCCATGACCTACATCCAGGTGTGCCAGGGCTCCGGCCCGCTGGTGCTGCGCCTGACCGTCGGTTCGCGGGTGGCGATCGGCACCTCCGCGGTGGGCCGCGCCTTTCTGGCGGCGTTGCCGGCCAAGGAGCGCGAGCCCTATTACGAAGCGATCCGCGCCCAGAACCCGGACGCCTGGCCGGACATCCAGCGCGGCCTGGAGCGCGCCTTCAAGGAATACGAGCAGTACGGCTTCGTCACCTCCGACGGCGAATGGAACCGGGACGTGAGCGCCGTGGGCGTGCCGCTGATCCTGGATAACGGCGGTCAGGTGGTGCCGTTCAACTGCGGCGGCTCGTCGCTGCGGCTGAGCCGCCGCATCCTGATCGAAAACCTCGGCCCGCGCCTCAAGGAAGTGGTCGAGCAGGTCCGGCAAATGGTGCAGGGCCGGGATATTTGAGGACAGTGAATGAGCAGCAGCAGTAGCGCCACGCCGGCGTCCGAATACACCATGGCCACGGCCACCGCCAAGTTCAGCCATGGTTTCCCGGCCCTGTTGGGGCTGGAATTTCTGGAATGGGAAGAGGGCAGGGTCGTGGTCGGCATGCAGGTCGACGAGCGCCACCTCAACCTGGGCCGCCGGGTACACGGTGGCGTGCTCGCCACCCTGCTGGACGTGGCCGGCGCCTGCGCCGGCACCTTCTGCCCCTACCCGGACCGGATCCGCAAGGCGCTCACCCTGTCCATGACCACCACCTTCACCGGCCAGGCCGGCCCCGGCTACATCCGCGCCATCGGCGTTAAACGGGCCGGCGGCAGCCGCATCTTCAACTCCACCGTGGAAGTGTACAGCGAGGACGACACCCTGCTGATCCTCGGCGAGGGCACCTTCCGGCTGCGCAGCGACTCCCAGGATCCGCGCGGCGCCCCCATCGCTTAAACCTCTTTTACACCAACGCGGCCGGTTCCGCTTGAAGGGCGCCTCCTTGACCCGCAATGCTGTGTTCAGGAACACAGTGATTGCCGAAAGGAGGCACCATGACTACTTATATCGTCGCCAGTAACGCCGCCCACGCCCGGGTGTTCGCCCACGAAGTGGGTACCTTCAAGGAAATCGACCAGCTCGATCACCCGGAAAGCCAGGCCCACGTGGGCGATCTGCGCACCGGCGGCAAAGGGTCCGAAGGCAGCGGCGCCCTGCACGGCAACCCGCGCGCCACCGGCAACCAGCAGGCGACCTCGGACAAACACGCTGCCTTCTTCGCCAAGGAAGTGGCCGAGTACATGAAACACAACCTGGAGCAGGGCCGCGCCGACCGCTTCATCCTGGTCGCCGAGCCCCGTTTTCTCGGCGCCCTGCGCGACAAGCTCGACCCCACCACCCGCGACGCGGTCAGCCGCGAAATCGACAAGGACCTGACCAAGCAGAGCGCGGACGACATCCGCAAAAAGCTGGAGCTCTAAGGCGTCTACGACTTTAGGCGCATATTCACGCCACAGTGCCGCCGGGGCGCGCCCGGTCGTGGTAAATTCGGGGTTATGAGCCTGATAAGAATTCCAACGAGCCGATAACCATGTACCAGGTGCTGATCGCCGACGACCATCCCCTGTTCCGCGAGGCCATCGCCCGGGTGATCGACGATGGCTTCCCCGGCAGCACACTTTTGGAGGCGTCCGACCTGGACGCCGCCCTGGCGGTGGCCGGCCGCCACGACGACCTGGATCTGGTGTTGCTGGACCTCAATATGCCCGGCATGCAGGGCCTCGGCGGCCTTGTGCGGCTGCGCAATTTGTTTCCCACCCTGCCGGCGGTGATCGTCTCCGCCGAGGAAGAGAAACGGGTGATCCTGCAGACCATCACCTACGGCGCGGTCGGGTTTATTACCAAGTCCACCCCCCGCAAGCAGATGATCCAGGCCCTGGAGCAGGTACTGGCCGGCTCCATCTACCTGCCGGCGGACATCATCCGTGCCGGGTCCGGCGCCGGCGAAGAAAGCACCGCCGCGCGCCGCGAGCCGGAGGACCTTTCCGACGTGCTCGCCACGCTCACCCGCAAGCAGCTGCAGGTGTTCGAGCGCATGTCGCGGGGCGATTCCAACAAGGTGATCGCCTACCAGCTCAATATCGCCGAAAGCACCGTGAAGGCCCATGTGTCCGCGATCCTGCGCAAGCTCGGCGCCACCAACCGGGTGCAGGCGATCCTGTCCGCCGGCGACATCGACTTCGCCGCCTATTTGCGTGCCCCGAAGGTGCCGGAGCGATGAACGCGATTCCGCCCAGTGCCGTAATCACCGCGTTCAGCGACGCCCGCGACGAGCGTCTCGCCGCCCGTGACCTGGCGCAAAAGCTGCGCCACGACAATCTCGGCTGCGTGCTGTTTTTCTGTTCCATCGACTACCGGCTCGACCGCCTGGCCGGCGCCCTCGCCGAAGCCTTCGGCGACCTGCCGCTGTGCGGCTGCACCTCCGCCGGCGAGATCACCAGCCGCGGCTACGACAGCGGCACCATTGTCGCCATCGGCTTCGACCGCCGGTTCTTCTCGGTGGGCGCGCGCCTGATCGAGCGGCTCGACGGCTTCAGCCTGGCCGACGCCCAGCAGCTCACCGACAGCCTGCTGTGCGAGTGCCGGGCCGCGTCCGTGGCGCGGGTCGACGCCGACAACACCTTCGTGCTCACCCTGCTGGACGGCCTCTCGGTGAACGAAGAGCTGGTGCTCGCCACACTCAACTCGGCGCTCGGCAGCATCACCAGCCTGGGCGGTTCCGCCGGCGACGACTACCGGCTGTCCGGCACCTACGTCTACAGCGACGGCGCCTTTCACAGCAACGCCGCCATGGTGCTGATGATCAACAGCGCGCTGGATTTCGAAGTGTTCAGCTTCCACCACCTGCGCCCGGCCACGGTGAAACTGGTGGTCACCGCCGCCGACGCCGAACGGCGCGTGGTCCAGGAGCTCAACGCGGAACCGGCGGCGGAAGCCTACGCCCGCCTGGTCGGCGTGCCGGTGGCGGAGCTGGACGACGTGGTGTTCGCCCGCTACCCGCTGGCCGTGCGCATCAACAACGACTACTACGCCCGCTCCATTCAGCGGGTCAACGACGACCTCAGCCTGTCGTTCTACTGCGCGGTGGAAAACGGCATCGTGCTCACCGCCATGCACACCGGCTCGATTCTCGACGAGCTGGACCAGACCCTCAGCGACATCGAAGAGCGCCTCGGCCCGGCCTGGGTGACCCTGGGCTGCGACTGCTGCCTGCGCCGTCAGGAGATCGAAGCGGACGGCACCGTCGACCAGGCCTCGGCGCTGCTGCGCCGGCACAGCGTGGTGGGCTTCAACACCTACGGCGAGCAGTTCAACGGCATGCACATCAACCAGACCATGACGGGGGTGGCGATTGGCCGACGACAACGCAGCCGACGGTGACAGCGCGTCCCCCTGGGATCTTCACGAAGCGCGCCTGATGGCGGAAAACGCCCGCCTGCGGCGTATTTGCGACGCCCTGATCGAACGGGTGGAAGAGAGCAACATGGCGCCCACCGCGCCCTACGCCGCCTTCCAGCACTCGGTGGTGCTGGCCGAGCAGGTGCGCGAGCGCACCCAGGCTCTGCGCGAAGCCAACCAGCAACTGCTGGACGAAATCGAAGAGCGCCGGCGGGTGGAATCGCGGCTGCGCGAAGCCACCGAAAAAGCCGAGCGCGCCAACATCTCCAAGACCAAGTTCGTGGCCGCCGTCAGCCACGACCTGATGCAGCCGCTCAACGCCGCGCGCCTGTTCACCAGCGCCCTGCAGGACCAGCCCGACCACAACACCCAGTTCATGCTCAGCCATATCGACACCGCGCTGCTCGATCTGGAATCGCTGATCACCACCCTGGCCGACGCCTCCAAGCTGGACGCCGGCGTGGTCAGCGCCGAGCCCGGCGTGTTCCCGCTGCGCCGGCTGCTCGACGTGCTCGCCGAGGAGTACCGGCAGATGGCCGCCGCCAAGGGCTTGCGCCTGCGCTACGTGCCCAGCTCCGCAGTGGTGCGCTCCGACCCGCAGCTGCTCAGCCGGGTGATGCGCAACCTGCTCTCCAACGCGGTGCGCTACACCGATCGCGGCTCGATCCTGCTCGGCTGCCGCCGGCGCGGCGAGCGGGTGGAAGTGGTGGTGGCGGACACCGGCATCGGCATCGGCGACGATCAGATCGGCGATATTTTCCAGGAATTCAAACGCGGCGCCCGGGCGGCCAAGTACCACGAACGGGGCCTCGGCCTGGGGCTGTCCATCGTCGAGAAAATCAGCCGCATCCTCGATCACCCCCTGACCGTGCGCTCGCGGGAAAACCGTGGCTCGCGCTTCGCCCTGCAACTGCCACTGGCGCGGCTCAGCGCCGCCGAGGCCCGCGCCATGGAGCCGGCCGCCGACGCCGGACGCACCCTGGCCGGGCGCCGCGTCTGGGTGGTGGATAACGACCGCGCCATCTGTTCCGGCATGCGCACCCTGCTGGAACAATGGGGCTGCCGGGTGGCGGCGGCGGAATCCGTGCAGGCGCTGGCCGAACACCTGGACCCGCGCCGCGACCCGGCCGACGTGCTGCTGATGGATTACCACCTGGACCCGGGCGGCGACAACGGCATGACCGTCGCCGACGCCCTCAACCGGGACCGCCGCCGGGCCGGCGCCGAGGCGCTGCCGGTGATCATGCTCACCGCCGACCGCGGCCCCTACCTGAAACAGCGCTGCGCCCGCGACGGCCACACGCTGATCTACAAGCCGGTCAAACCCATGAAGCTCAAACTGGCCCTGCAGCACACCCTCACGCGGGCGCCGTCGACCACCGGCCCCGCGACTAAATAAGGGGCTTTCTAGTACCGAAGTAGCATTCGGCCCACCCGGCATCGGCGCTAACCTCGAGGAAATACACGCCACGAGGTGTCCCGACATGATCTATCACAATCCCGGCAGCGAAGGCGCGGTGGTCGCCTTCAACGAACGCTACGAAAACTACATCGGCGGCCAGTGGGTCGCGCCCGTCAAAGGCCAGTACTTCGACAACGTCAGCCCGGTGAACGGCCGGGTGTTCTGCCAGATTCCCCGCTCCTCCGCCGAGGACATCGACCTGGCACTGGACGCCGCCCACCGCGCGGCGCCCGCCTGGGGCAAAACCTCCGCCGCCGAGCGCGGCAACCTGCTGCTCAAGATCGCCGACCGCATCGAGCAGAACCTGGAAGCCCTGGCGGTGGCCGAAACCTGGGACAACGGCAAAGCGGTGCGCGAAACCCTCAACGCCGACATCCCCCTGGCGGTGGATCACTTCCGCTACTTCGCCGGCTGCATCCGCGCCCAGGAGGGCACCGCCGCGGACATCGACGCCAACACCGTGGCCTATCACTTCCACGAGCCGCTGGGCGTGGTGGGGCAGATCATCCCCTGGAACTTCCCGATCCTGATGGCCACCTGGAAGCTGGCGCCGGCGCTGGCCGCCGGCAACTGCGTGGTGCTCAAGCCCGCCGAGCAGACCCCGGCGTCGATCCTCAAGCTGATGGAAATCATCGGCGATCTGCTTCCCGAAGGCGTGCTCAACATCGTCAACGGCTACGGCGAGGAAGCCGGCCAGGCCCTGGCCTCCAGCAAGCGCATCGCCAAGATCGCCTTCACCGGCTCCACCCCGGTGGGCTCGCACATCCTCAAATGCGCGGCGGAAAACATCATTCCCTCCACCGTGGAGCTGGGCGGCAAATCCCCCAACATCTACTTCTCCGACATCATGAAGGCGGAGCCGGAATTCATCAGCAAGGCGGTGGAAGGCCTGGTGCTGGCGTTCTTCAACCAGGGCGAAGTCTGCACCTGCCCGTCCCGGGCGCTGATCCAGGAAGACATGTACGACGAGTTCATGGCCATGGTGCTGGAACGCACCAAAACCATTAAGCGCGGCAACCCCCTGGACACCGACGTGCAGGTGGGCGCCCAGGCCTCCCAGGAGCAGTTCGACAAGATCATGTCCTACATGGAAGTGGCCCGCAGCGAAGGCGCCCAGTTCCTCACCGGCGGCGACAAGGAAACCCTGGAAGGCGACCACGGCCAGGGCTATTACATCCAGCCCACGCTGCTCAAGGGCGACAACAAAATGCGCGTGTTCCAGGAAGAAATCTTCGGCCCGGTGGTGGCCGTCACCACTTTCAAGGACGAAGCGGAAGCCCTGGCCATCGCCAACGACACCGAGTTCGGCCTCGGCGCCGGCGTCTGGAGCCGCGACATGAACGTGGCCTTCCGCATGGGCCGGGGCATCCAGGCCGGCCGCGTCTGGACCAACTGCTACCACGCCTATCCGGCCCACGCCGCCTTCGGCGGCTACAAAAAATCCGGCATCGGCCGAGAGACCCATAAGATGATTCTGGATCACTACCAGCAGACCAAGAACCTGCTGGTCAGCTACGACATCAATCCGCTCGGCTTTTTCTGAACCGGCTCGGGAGAGCCGACCCACTAAGGCTTGTGTTTGCCTTGACCCCTTTCCCCGCCCCATCCCCTGGGGCGGTTTTTTTTGGCTGCATCACCAAGACTTACCAGGCGTAGGAGGCGCCGGCGTAGAAGTGGCGGCCGGGGGCGGGCTCGAAGTAGCCGCGGTCGGCCGGGTCGGGCCGGTCGCTGTTGGCGTTGATGCGCAGGTTGCTGAAGTACTCTTCGTCGAACAGATTGTTGACCCCGGCGTGCAGGGTCAGCTCGCCGCTGTTCATGCGCCACGCCTTGCCGCCGCGCAGGCCGGCCACCACGTAGTCGTCCACTTCCGTTTCGTTGGTGTTCTCGGCGAACACGTCGCTGCTGTACTGCGCGTTGGCGATCAGGAACAGGCCGTCCAGGCCGCGCCAGGCGGCTTCCGCGAACAGGTGGTGGCGGGGCAGGCCGGGCAGGCGGTTACCGCTCACGTCCTCATCCTGCTGGTCGTCGTAGAACCGCTGGAACTGGTAGTCGGAGTAGGTGTAGGCCAGCGTCAGGGTCAGGGTGTCGGTGGTGAGGTGCTCCAGCATCAGCTCGGCGCCGTCGCGGCGGGTGCGCGCGGCGTTGTCGTAGAAGGTGCGCCCGCCCAGCTCGTAGGGGGTGATTTCGTCGCGCACTTCGACCCGGAACAGCGCCAGCTCGTAGAACAGCTTATCGCCCAGCTGGCCGCGCCCGCCGATTTCCCGGTTCAACGCTTTCTGCGGCTCCAGATCCGGGTTGAAGCCGCCGGCGCCGGAGGGGTTGGCGAGCTCGGTGAAGGTGGGCGTTTCGAAGGCGTTGCTGACCGTGGCGTAGACGCCGTGGCGGGGATGGTAGCGCCAGTTCAGGCCGGCGCTGTAGCTGCTTTCGGTGAAGTCCTGGTCGCCGCTGTTGTCGCCGTCGGCGAGCAGGTCGTCGTCGATGTCCAGGCGCACCCGGTCGGCGCGGGCGCCCAGGGACAGGGTCAGGGTGTCGCTGAGGTCGGTGTCGGTCTGCACGAACACACCGCCGGCGGTGGCGGTCTGGTCCTCGTCGGCGGTCAGGCCGGTGACCTGGCCGTCCGCGTTCACCGAGCGGCGCCCCCGGTCGTCGCGCTGCTGGTCCGCGTCCACGCCCACCAGGAAGCGGTGCGCCAGGCCGAACGCCCGCACCCGGTCCACGTATTCCAGGCGCACGCCGTAGAACAGCCGCTCATAGTCGATCAGGCTGCTGCCGGGGAACGGCAGTTGCTGGGTGAAATCGCGCTGCGTGACGAAGGCGCGGGCGCGCAGCTCGCCGCCCAGGCTGCGGTCCCGGTAGAGCACGCCGAGGCGCTGCTGGCTGACTTCCTGGCCGGCGTCCAGCAGGTTGGCAAAGCGCGTCGCCTGGTCGCGGTCCTGTTCCACCTGGGCGCGGGTCAGCCCGCCCGGGTCCTGGGCCGTCGGCGTGTCCATGGCGGTGAAAAAGAACTCGATGTCGCGGTGCTCGGAGAGCGCGCGGCCCACCCGCGAAGTGAGCAAATACTTCTCCATCTCGCTCTGCTCGCGCTGGCCCTGATAGCGCACGCCGGTGAGGCTCAGGTAGTGATGGTTGCCGCCGTCCGCGCCGCCCAGCTGCAGGTTGGTCTTGCGGAAGCCGTCGCTGCCGCCGGACACGCTGAAGCGCTGCGGGTAGACCAGGTCGGCGCCGCTGCGGGTGGTCATGTCCACCACGCCGCCGCTGGCGTTGCCGTACAGCACCGACGCCGGCCCGCGCAGCACGGTCAGGGATTCCAGTGCGTCCAGGTCGATGGCGTCCACCTGGGACTGGCCGTCGGGCAGGGTTTCCGGAAAACCGTCCACGTTGAGGCGCAGGCCGCGCACCCCGAACGGCGCCCGCGCCCCAAAACCGCGGCTGGACAGGCGCAGGCCCTGGGCGAAGTTGTAGCGGTTCTGCAGATAGAGGCCCGGCACCCGCGCCAGGCTCTCGTCCAGTTGCAGGCCGGGCTGGCCCTGCTGGGTTTGTTGCGCGTCCACCACCGTGGCGGCGCCGGGCAGGTCGGCCAGGTCGCGCTCCAGGCGCGTGCCGCTCACGGTCACCGTGTCCAGCCGGTTGCCGCCGTCGGCCGGCGGTTCCTGGGCCGTCGCCAGCGCCGGGAAAACAGAAAGCAGAAGGGCGGTCAGGCGCAATGACGGGCGATCCGGATGGCCCATGGGCGAACTCCTTGTACGGCGTAGGGGCGGAAACGCCAGTGTGTTGGATCTAGAAGTTATAGGCCAGGGTCACCGACGCCAGATTCATCCCCGGGTTGGGCTTGTAGAGCCGCGAGTTGGAGGTGTGCTGGCCGCGCAGGCCCAGCGTCAGCCGGTTGATCGGCGTCCAGGCCAGCTCCGCGTGGCTGGTGAACTGCAGATTGCCGCCCATGTCGTCATCGTCGATCACGCTGTGGGTCATATAGGAAGGCTGCACGCCCACCAGCAGGAACAGGCGCCGGCTGGGCCAGTCGATGCGCACCACCGGGCCGACGATGTACACCTCGCTGCTGTTGGCCTCGCCGGCGGTGTCCTCGCCCTCCCAGCGCTCCACGCTCAGGTCCCAGTACGCCTGCACCCGGTCGGAGAAAAACGGCGCCACCGCATGCTCCTGCAGCCACGGCGCCTGCCAGCGCCCGAACAGGCTGTACAGGCGCAGCCCCTCGCCGCCGCCGGCGCGGGTACCCACGGTGGGGTCGGCGTAGGTCGGAACACAAAGGGTGAGTCCAGCGATCAAACAAAGCCCGGAAATCAATGAAGGATGCATTTTCGTTCCTGACCCGCGCGATAATGGCGGGGAATTCTATTAAGGGCCTTTTGGGACCAGTTGTGGGAGCTGCTCTTGTGGGAGCGGGCCCCGCCCGCGAAAGGGAGCGAAGCTCCCGGCAGGATCCCAGAGATATCTAACGGCGGCGCAAACAACCTCTCTGGAATCCTGCCGGCCGGCTTTGCCGGCCTTTCGCGGGCAGGCCCGCTCCCACAAAGCGCGCTCCAACAAGCAAGCAAGAAGCTTGCCGGTGGGGCTAAAGAGACGCTGTTCGATTATTGTTTTTATTTTTTAAGGGTTTCGGCCCGACAGCTGGATGGCGCGGTCGGGGAACACGCCGCCGCCCAGGGCCCGGTACAGGGTGATGCGGTTGGCCAGTTTCTGCAGGCGCACGGAAACCAGCTCCTGCTCCGCGCTCAGCAGCTCGCGGCGCGCGTCCAGCACCGCCAGGTAGTCGTCGGCGCCCTGTTCATAGCGGGCCTCGGCCAGGGCCAGACTGCGTCGGGTGGCGGTGACCAGCGCCTGTTGGGCCTGCTCCTGCTCGGTGAAGCTGCCGCGCGCCTGCAGCGCGTCGGAGACTTCCTGGAACGCGGTCTGGATGGTCTGCTCGTAGCGCGCCACGTTCTGGTCGCGGCGCACTTCCGCCACGTCCAGGTTGGCCCGGTTGCGACCGCCGCTGAAGATCGGCAGGGAGATGCTCGGCGAGAACGACCAGCTCTCCGAGCCGCTCTCAAACAGACCGGACAGCTCGCTGCTGGCGGTGCCGGCGGAGCCGGTCAGGGCGATGCGCGGGAAGAACGCCGCCCGCGCCGCGCCGATATTGGCGTTGGCCGCCTTCAGGCTGTACTCCGCCTGCTGGATATCCGGCCGCTGGCGCAGCACCGCCGAGGGCACCCCGGCGGGGATTTCCGGCAGCGCCGCCAGTTCCCTGTCCAGGTCCTGCGCCGGGCTGTCCGGCAGCGGCGGCAGCGGGGCGCCCACCAGCACCGCCAGGGCGTTGCGGTCCTGGGCCACCAGCCGCTTGAAGCGGGCCTGGTTGGCGCGCGCGGTTTCCAGCGCCACTTCCGCCTGGCGCACCTCCAGTTCCGAGCCCAGGCCCATATCAAAGCGGCCTTTCACCAGGTCCACGGATTCCTGCTGGGCTTCCACGGTTTCCCGGCTGATGCGCAGATTGCGGCGGTCCGCCTGCAGCGTCAGGTAGGCGTTCGCCACCTCGGACACCAGCGTGATGTGCGCGCTGCGGCGCGCCTCCTCGGTGGCCAGGTACTGCTGCAGCGCGGACTGCTTGAGGCTGCGCAGGCGGCCGAACAGGTCCACCTCGTAGGCGGCCACGCCCAGGCCCACGCTGTACTGGGTCTGGATCTCGCTGTCACCGGTCTGGCTCAGGTCCGCCGGCAGGCGCTGGCGGGAGCCTTCGCCGTCCACGGACAGTTCCGGGTAGAGCGCCGCGCCCTCGATGCGGTACTGGGCACGCGCCTCGGCCACGTCCAGCAGCGCCAGGCGCAGGTCCCGGTTGTTGCTCAGCGCGGTGCGGATCAGCTGCTGCAGCTGCGGGTCCTGGAACAGGGCTTCCCAGCCCGGCAGCACCAGTTCCTCGGCGATCCGCTGATTGTCGCCGGCGGTGGCCGGCACCGGCGACTCCGGCTGCTGGTAGTCCGGAGCCAGGGTGCAGCCGCCCACGGCCAGGGTGGCGAACAGCGCGGTCAGGGCTTTGCGGTTCATTCTCGCACCTCTTTCTTGCCGGTCAGCGGCACGCCGGACAATTTGCGCACCACCACGTAGAACAGCGGGATAAAGAAGATCGCCAGCACCGTGGCGGCGGTGATGCCGCCGAACACGCCGGTACCGATGGCGTTACGCGCGCCGGAGCCGGCGCCGCTGCTCAGCATCAACGGCGTCACACCGAGGCCGAACGCCAGCGACGTCATCAGAATCGGGCGCAGCCGCATGCGGGTCGCTTCCAGGGTGGCGTCGAGCAGGGCGCGGCCCTGGTCCTCCAGATCCTTGGCGAATTCCGCGATCAGAATCGCGTTCTTCGCCGACAGGCCGATGGTGGTCAGCAGCCCCACCTGGAAGAACACGTCGTTTTCCAGCCCGCGCAGGGTGGCGCCGAGTACCGCGCCGATAATGCCCAGCGGCACCACCAGCATCACCGCGAACGGGATCGACCAGCTTTCATAGAGCGCCGCCAGGCTCAGGAACACCACCAGCAGCGACAGCGCGTACAGCAGCGGCGCCTGGTTGCCGGACTGGCGCTCCTGGAACGACAGCCCGGTCCACTCGTAGCCGATGCCCGCCGGCAGGTCCGCCGCCAGCGATTCCATCGCCGCCATGGCGTCACCGGTACTGTAGCCGGCCGCCGCGTTGCCCTGGATGTTCATCGACGACAGGCCGTTGTAGCGCTCCAGCTGCGGCGAGCCGTAAATCCACTCGCCGCTGGCGAAGGCCGAGAACGGCACCATTTCGCCGGTGTCGTTGCGCACGTACCAGTCGCCGATGTCCTCGGGCAGCATGCGGAAGGGCGCGTCGCCCTGCACATAGACCCGTTTCACCCGGCCCCGGTCGACGAAGTCGTTGACGTAGCTGGAGCCCCAGGCCACCGCCAGGGTGTTGTTGATCTGCGACAGCGAGATGCCCATCGCCTGCGCTTCCGCGCGGTCCACGTTGAGCTTGTACTGAGGCGTATCCGCCAGGCCGTTGTGGCGCACGCCGGTCAACGCCGGGTGCTGATTGGCGGCCGCCAGCAGCTGGTCGCGGGCCTCGGACAGCGCCTCGTGGCCCAGCCCGGATTGATCCTGCAGCTGGAAGTTAAAGCCGTCGGAGGTGCCCAGCGCCGGAATCGACGGCGGGTTGAGGGCGAAGATCACCGCCTCGCGAATGGTCGAGAAGTAGCCCATGGCGCGCTGCACCACATGCTGCACGCCGTCCTCGGAGAGGTCCCGTTCCGACCAGTCCTTCAGGCGCACGAAGGCGATGCCCGAGTTCTGGCCCCGGCCGGCGAAGCTGAAGCCGGCCACGGTGAAGATCGATTCCACCGCGCCCTGTTCCTCATTGAGGAAGTAGTTCTCCATCTTCTTCAGCACTTCGATGGTCTGCCCCTGGGTGGAACCCACCGGCAGCTGCACCTGGGTGAGCATGATGCCCTGGTCTTCCTCGGGCAGGAACGCCGAGGGCAGGCGCATGAAGGCGAACGCCAGCACGCCGACAATCGCCACGTAGATCAGCAGGTAGCGGCCGCGGCGGCCGAGAATCTTCTCCACCTTGCCCTGGTAGCCGCGGCTGGCGCGGTCGAAGTTGCGGTTGAACCAGCCGAAGAAGCCCTTGGTTTTCTGGTGGTCGGCGTGGATCGGCTTGAGCATGGTGGCGCACAGCGCCGGCGTCAGGATCAACGCCACCAGCACCGACAGCACCATGGCGGAGACAATGGTGATCGAGAACTGGCGGTAAATGGCGCCGGTGGAGCCGGGGAAGAACGCCATGGGAATAAACACCGCCGACAGCACCAGGGCGATGCCCACCAGCGCGCCGGTGATCTGGCCCATGGATTTGCGCGTCGCTTCCCGTGGCGAGAGGCCGTCCTCCACCATCACCCGTTCCACGTTTTCCACCACCACGATGGCGTCGTCCACCAGCAGGCCGATGGCCAGCACCATGCCGAACATGGTCAGGGTGTTCACCGTGAAGCCGAACGCCAGCAGAATCGCGAAGGTGCCCAGCAACACCACCGGCACGGCGATGGTGGGAATCAGCGTGGCGCGGAAATTCTGCAGGAACAGGAACATCACCAGGAACACCAGGGCGATGCCTTCAAACAGGGTTTTCACCACCTCCATGATCGAGATTTCCACGAACGGGGTGGTGTCGTAGGGGTAGGAGACCTCGATGTTGTCCGGGAACAGCGGGCGCAGCTCTTCCAGCTTGGCGCGCACCGCCTCGGCGGTGTCCAGGGCGTTGGCGCCGGTCGCCAGGTTGATACCCAGGCCCGCCGCCGGCGAGCCGTTGAAGCGGCCCTGCACCTGATAGTTTTCCGAACCCAGCTCGACCCGGGCCACGTCACCCAGCAGCACCCGCGAGCCGTCGTCGTTGACGCGCAGCAGAATCTGTTTGAACTCGTCCGGGTCTTCCAGCCGCGTCTGCGCGATGATTGAGGCGTTCAGCTGCTGGCCTTCCACCGCCGGGGCGCCGCCCAGCTGGCCACCGGCCACCTGGTTGTTCTGCGCTTCCACCGCAGCGATAACGTCCGCCGGGGTCAGGTTGTACTGGTTCAGGTCGTCCGGGTTCAGCCAGATGCGCATCGCGTACTGCGAGCCGAACAGCTGGATCTGGCCCACGCCCTGCACCCGGCTCATCGGGTCCTGCACATTGGCGGCGACGAAGTCGGCCAGGTCCGAACGGCTCATGGAGCCGTCCTTGGAGTTGAACGCCATCACCATCAGGAACGAGTCCGAGGACTTGGTCACCTGCACACCCTGTTGCTGCACTTCCTGCGGCAGCAGCGGGGTGGCCAGCTGCAGCTTGTTCTGCACCTGCACCTGGGCGATGTCCGGGTTGGTGCCCGGCGCGAAGGTGATCGCGATCTGGGCGTTGCCCGCCGAGTCACTGGTGGAGGTGATGTACAGCAGGTTGTCGATGCCGTTCATCTGCTGCTCGATCACCTGGGTGACCGAGTCTTCCACCACCTTCGCCGACGCCCCCGGGTAGGTGGCCTCGATGGTCACTTCCGGCGGCGCCACGGTGGGGTACTGCTCCACCGGCAGGTTGTAGATCGAAAGCACCCCGGCGAGCATCATCACGATGGCGATCACCCAGGCAAAAATCGGTCTGTCGATAAAAAAGCGTGCCATGATAATCCCCGATTACTGGTTGTCGCCGCCACCCGACTGGGTGCCACTGGACGCCGGGTTCTCGCCGTCGAGCCCTTCCTGCTGCTCTTTCTGCTTCTGCTCCGGCGGGGTTTCGCCTTTCTCCATTTGCGGGCCGGCTTCGACGTCTTTCTCGTCCACCTTCACCGGCTTCACCGTCATGCCCGGCTGGACTTTCTGCAGGCCTTCTACGATCAACCGGTCGCCGCCGTTCAGCCCGTCGGCGATCAGCCAGCGGTTGCCCACGGCGCGTTCGGTGGTCACGTTGCGGCGCTCCACCTGGTCGTTGTCGTTGATCACCATGGCGGTGGCCTGGCCGGTGGAATCCCGGGCGACGCCTTTCTGCGGCACCAGAATCGCTTCGCTGCGCTCGCCCTCGGGCAGCTTGGCGCGCACGAACATGCCCGGCAGCAGGTCGCCGTCCGGGTTGGGGAACAGGGCCCGCAGGGTCACCGAGCCGGTGCTTTCCTCCACAGCGTATTCGGAGAACTGCAGCACGCCTTCTTCCTGATATTCGCTGCCGTCTTCCATCAGCAGGGTGACCCGCGCTTCGTCCTCGCCGACTTTTTCCAGTTCGCCGTTTTCCAGCGCCTGGCGCAGGCGGCGCAGCTCACGGGCGGACTGGGTCAGGTCCACGTAAATCGGGTCCAGCTGGCGGATGGTCGCCAGGGATTGCGCCTGGTTGGCGGTCACCAGCGCGCCGGCGGTCACCGAGGAGCGGCCGATGCGGCCGCTGATCGGCGCTTCCAGGGTGGTGTAGTCCAGGTTGGTGCGGGCGCTGCTCAGCGCCGCCCGGGCCGAGGCCACCTGGGCCTGGTTCTCGCCCAGCGCCGCTTCCGCCTCGTCATACTCCTGCTGGCTCACCGCTTTCATATCCAGCAGCTTCTCGAACCGCTCGGCGCGCAGCCGGGTGGACTTCAGGGTCGCCTGGGCGCGCGCCAGCTCGGCCCGGGCGCTCTCCACGTCCGCCTGGTAGAGGCTGTCGTCGATGCGGTAGAGCGGCGCGCCTTTTTCCACCAGCTGGCCTTCCTCGAACAGCCGCTCTTCGATGATGCCGTTGACCTGCGGGCGCACCTCGGCCACCTGATGCGGGGTGGTGCGGCCGGGCAACTCGCTGGTGATGGTGAACGGCTCCGGTTCAACGGTGATAAAGCCGGCTTCCGGCGGCGGTTGTTCGCCACCCGCCTGGTCGTCGCCGCCGCAGGCCGCGAGGGCGAGACTGAGAAATAGGGCAATCGGTAAAGCAACCGGAGCTGTGCGCATGGGAACCTCGGTTTTTCTATTAAAAGCGGATGGAAAAACAGCTTGGGAGTATACATACATTCAAAAACGTATGTATAGTGAATAAAGCATGAATCCTTAGCCACGAACGACCCAGGAGCAGCCGATGGCCAGGCGCACCAAGGCGGAAGCCCTCGAAACCCGCGAGCAGATCATCGATGCCGCCGAGCGCGTGTTTCACAAGAAAGGGGTGTCCCGCTCGTCCCTGAGTGACATCGCCGAGGAGGCGGGCGTCACCCGTGGTGCGATCTACTGGCATTTCAAGAACAAGCACGATGTCTTCGTCGCCATGACCGAACGGCACCGTCTGCCCATGGAATCCCTCTCCCAACAGGCGGAAAGCCCGGACGAGACCGACCCGCTGGGCAAGCTCCGCGAGCTGCTGGTTTACGTGCTCCACGATACCGTGCGAGATCCGTGCCGGAAACGCGTGTTTGAAATTATCTTCCACAAATGCGAGTTCACCGCCCAGACCGACCCGCTCATGGCCCGCCAGCAGGAAACCTACCTGGACGGCTCGGACAAGATCCGCCGCACCCTCAATAACGCCATCGCCCAGGGCCAGCTGCCCGACACCCTCAACATCGAGCGTGCCATCACCATGTTGCACGTCCAGATGACCGGCATGCTCTACACCTGGCTGCTGATCCCCGACTCCTTCGATCTGGAAGCCGAGGCCGAACACTTCGTCGACTGCTACCTCGGCAGCCTGCGCGAATGCCCCTCCCTGTCCGGTCAGTAATTTCGGAACATCGTTTCGAAAAATTTGACGCGACCATCCGGTCATGCCACATTTCGGGGCCGATTCGAATGCCAGAATAAACACGAGATAACCTCGAGGAGAGCCCCCCGATGTTGCCCCTTTCCGACCGGGCCCAGGCCCTGTATGACCAGCTCGTCGCCTTCATGGACGCCCACGTGTACCCCGCCGAGGCCGTCTACGCCGAACAGCACGGCAACAGCGACGACCGCTGGACCCCGCCGCCGATCGTCAAGGAACTGAAGAAAAAGGCCAAAGCCGAAGGGCTCTGGAACCTGTTCCTGCCGGAAAGCGAGCACGGCGCCGGGCTTAACAACTACGACTACGCGCACCTGTGCGAAGTGATGGGCCGCAGCGCCATCGCCCCGCAGATCTTCAACTGCGCCGCGCCGGACACCGGCAATATGGAAGTGCTGGCCCGCTACGGCACCCCGGAACAGCAGGAACAGTGGCTCAAGCCGCTGCTCAACGGTGAAATCCGCTCCTGCTTCTCGATGACCGAACCGGCGGTGGCGTCCTCCGACGCCACCAACATCTGCACCGAGATCAAGCGTGACGGCGACGACTACGTGATCAACGGCCGCAAGTGGTGGTCCTCCGGCGCCATGTCCAGCGAATGCAAGATCGCCATCGTCATGGGCAAGAGCGACCCGGACGCGCCGCGCCACCAGCAGCAGTCACAGATTCTGGTACCGCTGGACACCCCCGGCGTGAAGATCGAGCGCGCCCTGCATGTGTTCGGCTACGACCACGCGCCCAAGGGCCACGCGGAAATCACCTTCACCGACGTGCGGGTGCCGGCCAGCAACCTGATTCTCGGCGAAGGCCGCGGCTTCGAAATCGCCCAGGGCCGCCTGGGCCCGGGCCGTATCCACCACTGCATGCGCTCCATCGGCGTCGCCGAGCGCGCCCTGGAAGCCATGTGCAAGCGGGTGGAAGAGCGCGAAGCGTTCGGCCGCAAGCTGTCCCAGTTCGACTCGATCCGCAAGAACATCGCCCGCTCGCGCCTGGAGATCGAGCAGGCCCGGCTGATGACCCTGAAAGCGGCGCACATGATGGACACCGTCGGTAATAAGGTGGCCCGCCAGGAAATCGCCATGATCAAAGTGATCGCCCCGGAGATGGCCGCCAACGTGGTCGACCGCGCCATTCAGGTGCACGGCGCCCTGGGCGTCTGTCAGGACACCTTCCTGGCCAGCGCCTGGGCCAACCTGCGCACCCTGAGGCTGGCCGACGGCCCCGACGAAGTGCATCTGGACTCCATCGCCAAGCTGGAACTGGGCCGCTACCGCTAAGAACGATTCCGGGAGAACAACAATGAGCAAGCTCTTCGATCTGAAAGGCAAGGTCGCCCTGATCACAGGCTCCACCAAGGGCATCGGCAAGGCGATCGCCGAGGAAATGGCCGCCGCGGGCGCCAAGGTGGTGATCTCCAGCCGCAAGCCGGAGCCCTGCCACGACGTCTGCGAGGCGATCAAGGCCGCCGGCGGCGAGGCCATCGCCGTGCCCTGCAACGTGGGCAAGAAAGACGACCTGATGAACCTGGTCGACGAAACCCTGGCCGCCTTCGGCCGCATTGATATTCTGGTCTGCAACGCGGCCACCAACCCGGTCTACGGCCCCACCTCCGAGCTCACCGACGAGGCCTGGGACAAGATCATGGACACCAACGCCAAGGGCACCTTCTGGCTGTGCAACCGGGTACTGCCGGAAATGGATAAGAACGGCGGCGGCAACGTGATTATTATTTCCAGCATCGCCGGCCTGCGCGGCAACGCCACCATCGGCACCTACGGCGTTTCCAAGGCCGCCGAAGCGGCCCTGGCGCGCAACCTGGCGGTGGAGTGGGGCCCGCGCAACATCCGCGTCAACAGCATCGCCCCCGGCCTGGTGCGCACCGACTTCGCCAAGGCGCTCACCGAGGACCCGGTGCGCCGCCAGCGCGCCGAGGAGCGCACCCCGGTGCGGCGCATCGGCGAGCCGGTGGACATCGCCGGCGTGGCGCTGTTCCTGGCCAGCCCGGCCAGCGCCTACGTCACCGGGCAGACCATCGTCGCCGACGGCGGCGAAACCATTTGTTAGCGACCGGCGTTATGGAACAGCTCTTGTGGGAGCGGGCCCTGCCCGCGAAAGGCCGGTAACGCCGGCCGGCAGGATACCAGAGGCCTTATAAAGCGGATTACCAACAAGGTCTCTGGAATCCTGCCGGGTGGCTTCGCCACCCTTTCGCGAGCAGGCTCGCTCCCACAGCGGCGCCGCGAACTTGATTCGAGGAATAGTTATGGAAGGTCAACCGGAAATCGTCCCTGTTCTTGAGGCGCACCGCCTGGATGAGGGCCGTCTCGCCGAGTATCTGGAGCAGCACAATCTGCTCGACGGCGCGCTCAAGGTGCGCCAGTTCCAGGGCGGGCAGTCCAACCCCACCTATCTGCTGGAAAGCGGCGACCGCCAGTACGTGCTGCGCAAGAAGCCGCCGGGCAAGGTGCTGCCTTCCGCCCATCAGGTGGACCGCGAGTATCGGGTGATGAAAGCGCTTGGCGAACACAGCGAGGTGCCGGTGCCGGCCATGCACCTGCTGTGCGAAGACGATGACGTGATCGGCACCAGCTTCTACGTGATGGATTTCGTGCCCGGCCGGGTGTTCACCCAGCCGCAGCTGGAAGCCCTGCCCAGGGACCAGCGCGCCGACCTCTACAACGACAAGATTGACACCCTGGCCAAGCTGCACAGCGTCGACTACCAGGCCGCCGGCCTGGGCGATTTCGGCAAGCCCAAGGGCTATGTGGAGCGCCAGGTGAAACGCTGGAGCGCCCAGTACGAAGCCTCCAAGACCGATGAAATGCCGGCCATGGACAACCTGATGGCGTGGCTGGCGGACAATATTCCCCAGGACGACAGCGCCGCCATCGCCCACGGCGACTTCCGCCTCGGCAACCTGCTGGTGGATAACCGCACCCCCGACGTGGTGGCGGTGCTCGACTGGGAACTGGCCACCATCGGCCACCCGCTCGCCGACCTGGCCTACTGCTGCCTGCCGTACCACATGCCCCACGGCGTCAACGGCGTGCGCGGCCTCGACGGCCTGGACCTGCGCGCCCGCGGCATCCCCGACGAGCAGAGCCTGCTGCAGCGCTACTGCGAAGGCGCCGGCCGCGACGGCATCAACGACTGGCCGGTGTTCCTGGCCTTTGCCTTGTTCCGTTCCGCGGCTATTCTGCAAGGCGTTTACGCCCGCGCCCTGCAAGGCAACGCCAGCAACCGCAACGCCCTGGAAGTGGGCAAGCGGGCCGGCCTGATCGCCGAGCGCGGCTGGCAGATCGCAAGAACACACAAGTAACAGTGAACAGGTAACAGTGAACAGTTAATAGCGGGGCGGCTCCGTGGGCACGGCTTCGGCGACGGAGCCGCCCCGCTATTCACTATTAACTGTTAACTATTAACTTTTTTGGGGTTTATATGAGGCCGTTTGGCAGGATTTTGTTGACCAATGATGACGGCATCGACGCGCCGGGCCTGAAGGTCGCCGAGGACATCGCCGCGCAGCTCGCCGAGGAAGTCTGGGTGGTGGCGCCGGAGCACGACCAGAGCGGGGTGGGGCAGGGCATTTCGCTGCACACGCCGCTGCGCGTCTACCACCACGGCGAGCGGCGCTTCGCGGTGTCCGGCACGCCGGCGGACTGCGTGATGTTCGCCATGGCGGAATGGTTCGAGGAGGAGGCGCCGGATCTGGTGCTCTCCGGCGTCAACTGCGGCGCCAACCTGAGCGATTCGGTGATGTATTCGGGCACCGTCGGCGCGGTGCTCGCCGCCGCCCACCTGGGCCTGCCGGGCATCGCCCTGAGCCAGGCGTTCGTCGACCGCGCCGCCATCGATTACGCGCCCACCACCCGCTACGCCGCCGGTCTGATCCGCGAGCTGTGGCAGGCCGGCGCCGACCGCGACGGCTACCAGCGCGCCTGCTGGAACATCAACTTCCCCGACCTGCCGGTGGCGGAGCTGCGCGGCAGCCGTTTCACCCGGCAGATCGGCGGCGGCATCGCCGGGCCGCGCCTGGTGCACGGCACCGACGGCCGCGGGCTGGCCTACCACTGGCTGTCGTTCGAGCGCCGTCCGTCCAGCATCGACCACCCGCAATCCGACGTGGTCGCCCTGCGCGATGGGCACATCTCGGTGATGCCCCTGCAGCCCACCCGCTGCGATGACGCGCTGGCGGATGAATGCTTCCAGCAAGGCGACCGGCCTTTGCCCGGATAGCGTAAGGTCGAGGCACCTTGTAGGAGCGGGCCCTGCCCGCGAAAGGGTGGCGAAGCCACCCGGCAGGATTCCAGAGACCCCCGGAATGCGAAACCATATTCCAAAATAGTATTGACGCCCCAGGGGCGCCATGTCAGATTGACCGCTTGGTCAACTTCAGTATCGGTTATGTATCCGCGTTAACAAAAGCGCGGGTCAGGGTCCGGTACTGTCCGCGTCTCCGCGGGCCTTACAACAATCCAAACGGCCGGCACCGGTTTTCCGGTGCCGGCCGTCGATATAGAAAATATATAGGGAGAGCACAGGCATGTTTGATCGGCATTTTGCCGTCTGGCCGGAGGGGCTGCCTCACCAGCTCAAGCTTCCGGAAACCAGCCTTTACAGCAACCTCGAAATTTCCGCGCTGCGCTACCCGGATGAGAACGCGATCATCTACTACGATGCGCCCATCACCTACCGGGAACTCAAGCAGCAGGTGGACGCCCTGGCCGGCGAACTGCAGCACCTGGGCGTGGAAAAAGGCGACCGGGTGATGCTGTTCATGCAGAACGCACCGCAGTTCATCATCGGTTACTACGCCATTCTGCGCGCCAACGCCATTGTCGTGCCGATCAACCCGATGAACCGCAGCGCCGAGCTCGAGCACTACCTGCAGGACACCCAGGCCTCCGTGTGCATCTGCAGCCAGGAAGTGTTCCCGCACATCGAGCCGCTGATCGGCCATGAGCGTCTGCGCCATGTGATCGTCGCCGCCTACAGCGACTACATTCACCCGCAGACCGACCTCGACCTGCCCGCCGAGGTGGCCGCCCCGGCGCAGCCGCTGAACACCGCCGGCACCATCGCCTGGGGCGACGCCCTGGGCGCCGGTCACCAGCCCGGTGAACTGCTGGTGGGCCCGGACGATCTGGCCGTGTTCCCCTACAGCTCCGGCACCACCGGCGCGCCCAAGGGCTGCATGCACACCCATCGCTCGGTGATGGCCACCTGCGTGCACGGCGCCGCCTGGCGCTCCGGCGGCGGCCGCGAGGGCGTGACCCTGTCGACGCTGCCGTATTTCCACGTCACCGGCATGCAGGGCGCCATGAACGGCCCCATTTTCGTGGGCTCCTGCATCGTGCTGATGACCCGCTGGGACCGCCGCACCGCGGCCAAGCTGATCGAGCGCTACCGGGTCACCAGCTGGACCAACATCGTCACCATGGCCATCGATCTGCTTTCCGACCCGGACGTGGAAAGCTTCGACCTGTCCAGCCTCGAGAACATCGGCGGCGGCGGGGCGGCCATGCCCGAAGCGGTGTCCGATAAGCTGTTCAAGCTTACCGGCCTGCGTTACATCGAAGGGTACGGCCTGTCCGAAACCATCGCCGCTACCCATATCAACCCCTCCGAAAAACCCAAAAAGCAGTGTCTGGGCATTCCGGTCTTTGACGTGGATTCACGGGTGATCGACGTGGACACCGGCAAGGAAATGGGCGTCGGCGAAGTGGGCGAGATCATCTCCCGCGGGCCGCAGATCTTCCAGGGTTACTGGAACCGCCCCTTGGAAACCCAGAAAGCCTTCATCGAAATCGACGGCGAACGTTTCTTCCGCACCGGCGACATGGGCTACTACGACGAAGAGGGCTACTTCTTCATCGTCGACCGGGTGAAACGCATGATCAATGCGTCCGGTTTTAAAGTTTGGCCCGCCGAGGTCGAAAGTCTTATGTACCGGCATCCCGCGATCCAGGAAAGCTGTGTCATCTCCGCCCCCCACGAGCGCCGCGGTGAAACCGTGAAAGCCTGTGTGGTGCTGGCCGCCGACCACAAGGGCAAGGTCAGCGAAGACGAGATCATCGCCTGGTGCAAGGAACAGATGGCCGCCTACAAGGTGCCTCAGATCGTCGAGTTCCGCGATGAGCTGCCGCGCTCGCCCACCGGCAAGGTGATGTGGCGCGCGATGCAGGAAGAGGAATGGGCTGACCAGCAACAACAAGCCTGACAATTCCAAAAACCCAAAAAAGCTGAAACAACTTCCCGCAGTTCGAACGACGCGGATGGGACCTCGCCGCTCGCTGGGAGGTTGTTTCTCAAATAACACGAACAGGAGGCTCAGCCTTGGACGCGTTTCTTCAGCAAGCGCTTAATGGCCTCACCCTGGGCAGCATCTACGGCCTCGTGGCCCTGGGTCTGACCCTGGTGTACGGCATTTTGCACGTTCCCAACTTTGCCCACGGTGCTCTCTACATGGTGGGCGCCTACATCAGTTACTACATCATGGTGGATCTGGGGCTCAACTACTGGATCGCCATGCTCGGCGCCGGCCTCTTCGTGGCCGTGCTGTCGGTGCTCTGTGAACGCCTGGTCTTCCACCCGCTGCGGCACGCGCCGCCGATCCACGACAAGATCGCCGCCATCGGCATCCTGCTGTTCCTGGAAGCGGTGGTGCAGATGCACTGGGGTTCCGATTTCCGCCGCATGCCGACCCCGTACACCGGCATTCTGGAATTCGGCGGCCTGGTGCTGCCGGCCCAGCGGCTGCTGATCATTGTCGGCGCCTTCTCGATCATGGGCGCGCTGCACCTGTACCTAAAGAAGACCATGACCGGCTCCACCATCATCGCCATGGCGCAGAACCGGGAAGGCGCCTTCCTGGTAGGCATCGACGCCAACCGCGTGGCCATGATGACCTTCGCCATCGCCGGTTTCCTGGCGGCGGTGGGCGCCAGCCTGTTCGCGCCGATCAACCTGGTGTACCCGGCCATGGGCCACCTGGTGATCATGAAGGCCTTCGTGATCATTATTCTCGGCGGCATGGGCAGCATCCCCGGCGCCATCGTCGGCGGTCTGATCATCGGCTTCGCCGAAGCGCTGGGCGGCTACTACGTCTCCAGCACCTATAAGGATCTGATTGCCTTTGTTCTGCTGGTGGTGATTCTTTCCATCAAGCCCACCGGCCTGTTCACCAAGGGGGTGCGCTAATGGATCGCATTGCCAACTTCTTCGCCAGCCCGGCCATGAAAGTGGTGCTGTTGGCGTTCGCCCTGATTTTCCCGCTGATCGCGGGCAGCGAATACCAGATCTACGTGATGGCTCTGGCCTTTATCTGGGCCATCGCCGTGTACGGCCTGAACATCATCACCGGCTTCTGCGGCCAGCTGAACCTGGCCCACGGCGGCTTCTTCGCCATCGGCGCCTATGTGGTGGCGATCCTCACCGTGGATCACGGCTGGGCGTTCTGGCCCGCCTTTGTCGCCTCCGGCGTGTTCTCGGCGGTGTTCGGTTTCCTGGTGGGCATCGTGTCCCTGCGTCTCAAGGAACACTACTTCGCCATCTTTACCCTGTGCGTGGGCTTCATCATCTACCTGCTGCTGGATAAGTGGGAAGCGCTCACCCACGGCTCCCTGGGCATCATCAACATCGCGCCGCCGGAAGGCTTCGGGCTGATCGACTTCACCCGCACCATTCCGTTCTACTACCTGGTGCTGTTCTTCCTGGTACTGGCGATCGTGCTGGTGAGCCGTATTTCCAGCTCTCTGGTCGGCCGCACCTTCCTGGCCATCCGTATCAGTGACGACCTGGCCCAGTCCCTGGGCATCAACCTGATGCGCAACAAGGTCCTGGCGTTCGTGCTCTCCACCGTCTACGCCGGCCTCGCCGGTGGCCTGTACGCCGGTGTGGTGCGCTTTATCGGCCCGGCGGAAGCCGAGGTGGTGCACACCTTCGACATCATCACCTACCTGCTGGTGGGCGGTATCGGCACCCTGATGGGCCCGCTGGTGGGCACCATGGCGATCACCTGGCTGACCCAGGCGGTGCAGTCCTTCGAGGAGTACCGGATGATCGTCTTCGGTCCCCTGCTGGTACTGCTGGTGATCTTCATGCCCAAGGGCGTGGTCGGCACCTTCCTGACCTGGCGCGGCCGCCGTCTGGCGAGCAAAGCGCCGGCCAAAGAAGGCCAGACCCGTGTCGGCGACAGCGCCACTTCGTCCAAGGAGGCCAGCGACAATGCTTAAGATCAATAATCTCACCAAGCGCTTCGGCGGCCTGGCGGCGGTCAACGACGTGAGCGTGGAATTCGCCGCCGGCCAGATCAACGCGATCATCGGCCCCAACGGCGCCGGCAAGACCACCTTCTTCAACCTGGTGGCCGGCGCCATGCCGCCCACCTCCGGCAGCATCGAGTTCAACGGCATGGACGTCACCGGCATGGCGCCGGACCGCATTGCCCGTCTCGGTATCGCGCGGACCTTCCAGACCACCAAGCTGTTCGAGCAGTCCACGGTGCTGGATAACCTGATCGTCGGTCACCGGCTGCGTACCCAATCGCGGCTCTGGGACGTGATCATCAACTCCAAGCGGCTGCGCGACGAAGAGAAGAAGTGCCGGGCCAAGGCGGCCGAGGTGCTGGACTTCGTCGGTCTCAGCCACATCGGCCACCGCTACATCGCCGACACCACCCAGGAAGAGCGCAAGCGGGTGGCGTTCGCGCTGGCCATGGCCACCGATCCGGAACTGGTGCTGCTCGACGAGCCCGCCGGCGGCATCAACCCGGAAGAGACCGAAAACCTGGCGGCGCTGATCCGCAAAATGGTCGACCACGGCATCACCGTGTGCCTGATCGAGCACAAAATGGACATGATCATGAGCCTGGCCGACAAGATCATGGTGTTGGACCACGGCGAGAAGATCGCCGAAGGCACGCCGGAACAGATCAAGACCAATCCGGTGGTCATCGAAGCTTATCTGGGGAGTGAAGAAGATGTTGAAGCTTGAGAACGTGGACGCCAAGTACGACAGCTTCAAGGCCCTGGACGGCGTTTCCATGAGCGTGGAGCAGGGCGAGCTGGTGGTGCTGCTGGGCGCCAACGGCGCCGGCAAGAGCACCCTGTTCAACACCATCAGCGGTTTGCTCAAGGCGTCCGCCGGCAAGATCAGCCTGAACGGCGAGGACGTGACCGGCCGCAAACCCTCCGCGCTGGTGCAGGCCGGCGTGGTGCAGTGCCCGGAAGGCCGCAAGCTGTTTCCCGAAATGTCAGTACTGAAAAATCTCTGGCTGGGGGGCTACGTACACCGCCGCGATAAGGCGGGTATGAAAAAAACACTTGAGCATGTCCTTGCAATGTTTCCCATTTTAGACGAGAAAAAGGATCAGCCCGCCGGTTCCCTGAGTGGCGGTCAGCAGCAGATGGTGGCGATCGGCCGCGCCCTGATGGGCCGTCCCAAGCTGCTGCTGCTGGATGAGCCGTCGCTGGGTCTGGCGCCGCTGGTGGTCAAGCAGGTGTTCGAAGCCGTGCAGACCATCAACAAGGAAGGCACCTCGGTGCTGCTGGCGGAGCAGAACGCGTTCGCGGCACTGAAAATCGCGACCCGAGCCTACGTGATGGAGAACGGCCGTCTGGTCATGGAAGGCGACCGCGACGCCATGCTGGGTAACGAAGAAGTACGCAAAGCTTACATCGGCGCCTGAGGGCGCCGTGCAACACACTTAATTTCCGACCACATCCCAAACAATAAAGAAAGGGAGAGAAAGAGCATGAAAGTATTGAAATCCTTCCGTCGCCTGGCCGCCGCCAGCGCCGTAGCCCTCGCCATCGGTGGCGCGGCCCATGCCGACGAAGTGAACATCGGCTTCACCGGCCCGCTCAGCGGCGGTGCCGCCCTGTACGGTGAGAACACCCTGGAAGGCCTGCGCATGGCCGCCGAGGAAATCAACGCCGCCGGTGGCATCACCGTCGACGGTGAGAAACACACCATCAACATCCAGGCCCTGGACGACAAGTACTCGCCCAGCCAGGCGGCCGTGAACGGCAAGCGTCTGGTGCAGCAGTACAACGCGCCGGTGATCTTCACCCCGCACTCCGGCGGCACCTTCGCCCTGCAGGCGTTCAACGAGCGTGACGGCTTCCTGGTGATGTCCTACACCTCCGTGCCGGCGGTGACCTCCAAGGGCAACAAGCTGACCGTGAAGATTCCGCCCAACTTCACCGACTACATCGAGCCGTTCTCGCGCATCACCATGGACCGCTTCGGCAACAAACTGGGTGTCGCCAACGCCACCCACGACTACGCCAAGTACTGGACCAAGGAGTTCGTGCCGGTATGGCGTGAGCTGGGCGGCGAAGTCGCGGCCATGAACCCGATGGACTACAACAAGTCCGCGGACTTCTACACCGGCGTCAGCAAGGTGCTGTCCGAGGATCCCGACGTCATGTTCGTCGGCGGTGCCTCCGAGCCCACCGGCCTGGTGGTGCGTCAGGCCCGCGAACTGGGCTTCAAGGGCGGCTTCATCCTGATGGACCAGGCCAAGATGGACGAAGTGGCCAAGGTATCCGGCGGCATCAAGTCCCTGGAAGGCTCCGTGGGCGTGGTACCCCTGGACAAGTACGAGAACGAAGGCGCCAAGCTGTTCCTCGAGAAGTGGCAGCAGGACCACAACGGCGTGGCCACCTCCGAAACCGCGTACAACTACTTCGCCATGTACCTGATCGCCCAGGCGATGCAGGAAGCCGGCACCGTGGACGACGCCAAGGCGATCCGCGCGGCCATCGCGTCCGCCATGGATAAAGTGTCCGTGGAGCACAACCCCTACGACGTGGACGGCATCGACGAAGCCGGCAACCTGGGCGCCGACCCGCAGATCGCCGAAGTGGTCGACGGCGAAGTGGTGCTGCGCAAGTTGTCCGAAATCACCGAGTAAACGCCGCGCCTCACACTGTGAAGCAAAACCATAAAAGGGCACCATCAGGGTGCCCTTTTATGGTTATAGAGAGCTGTGCGAGCGGGCCCTGCCCGCGAAAGGGTGGCTTTAGCCACCCGGCAGGATACCAGAGACGCTGTTTGTGCCGCCGTTAAGCGTCTCTGGTATCCCGCCGGCAAGCGGAGCTTGCCTTTCGCGGGCAAGGCCCGCTCCCATAGGGTGTAGCCAACAACAGAGTTGGTCCGCTAGATAAAACCTAATTCCGAAATAATTGATAATGGCCCGGATTTTCTTATACTGAAGCGTCCGGGAGAGAACCGTTTCCACGGGATGCGCGGCGCCGTCGCGGCCCCTCCGGCCGCCGCACCGCGGGTCCCCCGCTGAAGGAGGAATCATGAGCGAGGTAGTGAGCTACCGTCTTGAAGGCGACATCGGTGTTATCGGCGTCGACTATCCGCCGGTCAACGCCCTGGGTCAGGGTGTGCGCGAAGGGCTGGTCAACTGCCTGCGCCAGGGCCTGGAAGACGACCAGGCCAAAGCCCTGGTGGTGATCGGCGAAGGCCGCACCTTCCCCGCCGGCGCCGACATCCGTGAATTCGGCAAGCCGCCCGCCGGGCCCGCCCTGCCGGACGTGATCAGCGAATACGAAAGCAGCGACAAGCTGGTGATCGCCGCCATCCACGGCACCGCCCTGGGCGGCGGCCTGGAAGTGGCGCTGGGCTGCGACTACCGCGTCGCCCTGGAATCCGCCAAGGTCGGTCTGCCGGAAGTGAAGCTGGGCCTGCTGCCCGGCGCCGGCGGCACCCAGCGTCTGCCCCGTCTGGTCGGCGCCAAGGCCGCCCTGGACATGATCGTCGGCGGCAACCCGGTGAAAGCCAAGGACGCCTTCAAGGTCGGCATCGTCGACGAAGTGGTCGGCGGTGATCTGCTCGAAGGCGCGCTCGCCTACGCCCGCAAGCTGGTGGCCGAAAACGCCCCGCTGCGCAAGATCCGCGACCTCGACGTGAAGAAGGAAGACGCGGACCTGTTCACCAACTACGAGAAGTCCATCGCCCGCAAACAGCGCGGCTTCAAAGCGCCGTTCCACTGCATCAAAGCGGTCCAGGCCGCCGTGGAACTGCCCTTCGACGAAGGCATGAAGCGCGAGCGCGAGCTGTTCGCCGAGCTGCTGGTGAGCCCCGAGTCCCGCGCCCAGCGCCACGTCTTCTTCGCCGAGCGCGAAGTGGCCAAGGTACCCGGCCTGCCCAAGGACACCGCCAAGCGTGACGTGAAAAGCGCCGCCATCATCGGCGCCGGCACCATGGGCGGCGGCATCGCCATGAACTTCGCCAACGCAGGCATCCCGGTGAAGATTCTCGAGGTGAAGGAAGACGCCCTGGAACGCGGCATCGCCGTGATCCGCAAGAACTACGAGAACACCGCCAAGAAAGGCCGCATCACCCAGGAGCAGGTGGAGCAGCGCATGGCGCTGATCCAGCCCACGCTCAGCTACGACGACCTGAGCGACGTGGACCTGGTGATCGAAGCGGTGTTCGAGAACATGGACGTCAAGAAAGCCGTGTTCACCGAGCTGGACCGGGTCTGCAAGCCCGGCGCCATCCTCGCCACCAACACCTCCACCCTGGACGTGAACCGCATCGCCTCGTTCACCAAGCGTCCCGAGGACGTGGTGGGCATGCACTTCTTCAGCCCCGCCAACGTGATGAAGCTGCTGGAAAACGTGCGCGGCGAGAAAACCTCCGACGAGGTGGTCGCCACCGTCATGGACCTGAGCCGCCGCATCGGCAAGGTCGGCGTGCTGGTGGGCGTATGCCACGGCTTCGTCGGCAACCGCATGCTGCACAAGCGTCAGGCGGAAGCGGTACAGCTGGTCAACGAAGGCGCCAACCCGGCGCAGGTGGACAAGGTGCTGTTCGACCTGGGCTTCCCCATGGGCCCGTTCGCCATGTCCGACCTGGCCGGCATGGATGTGGGCTACCGCATCCGCGAAGAGCTGCGCAAGGAAGACCCGGACAACGCACCGCCGCGCAACTGGACCGACGATCTGGTGGAGCAGGGCCGTCTCGGTCAGAAGACCCAGGCCGGCGTGTTCGACTACAAGGAAGGCGACCGCACCCCGGTGCCTTCATCCGAAGTCGACGCCTTGATCGCTAAATTCCGTGAAGAGAACGGCATCCAGTCCCGGGACATCTCCGACCAGGAAATCCTCGAGCGCTGCATGTACATCATGGTCAACGAGGGCGCCAAGATCCTGGAAGAGGGCATCGCCGCCCGCCCGCTGGACGTGGACGTGATCTGGATCTACGGCTACGGCTTCCCGGTGTACCGCGGTGGCGTCCTGTTCTGGGCCGATTCCGTGGGCCTCAAGACCATTTACGACAAGGTGAGCCAGATTCACCAGGAAACCGGCTCCGACACCTGGAAGCCGGCCGCGCTGCTGGAAAAACTGGCTAAAGAAGGCAAGGGCTTCTACAGCTGAACGCGAAGCCCTTAAGCCGCCTAAGACACAGAGGTTATTATGGACATTAATTACACCGCCGAAGAGCGCGCCTTCCGTGACGAAGTGCGTACCTTCCTGAACGAAAAGCTGCCCAAGGACATCGCCAGCAAGGTGAAAGAGCACAAGCGCCTTGGCAAGGAAGACACCATCCGCTGGCAGAAAATTCTCAACGAGCAGGGCTGGCTGGCCCTGCACTGGCCGAAAGAGTACGGCGGCACCGGCTGGAGCCCGATCCAGAAGCACATCTTCGAAGAAGAGTGCGCGGAAGCCGGCGCCCCCACCGTGCTGCCGTTCGGCGTCAACATGGTCGCCCCGGTGATCATCAAGTTCGGCACCCAGGAGCAGAAAGACTACTACCTGCCGCGCATTCTGCGCAGCGACGACTGGTGGTGTCAGGGTTACTCCGAGCCGGGCGCCGGTTCCGACCTGGCCGGTCTGAAAACCCGCGCCGTGCGCGACGGTGACCACTACATCGTCAACGGCCAGAAGACCTGGACCACCCTGGGCCAGCACGCCAACATGATTTTCTGCCTGGTGCGCACCGACCCGGACGCCAAGAAACAGGAAGGCATTTCCTTCCTGCTCATCGACATGGAGAAAAGCGAAGGCATCACCGTGCGTCCGCTGATCACCCTGGACGGCGAGCATGAAGTCAACGAAGTGTTCTTCGACGACGTCAAAGTGCCGGTGGAAAACCTGGTCGGCGAAGAGAACAAAGGCTGGACCTGCGCCAAGTACCTGCTCACCTTCGAGCGTACCGGCATCGCCGGCGTGGGCAGCTCCAAGGCCGCCCTGGCGCACCTCAAGCAGGTGGCCCGCGAGCAGCAGGTCAACGGCAAGCCGCTGATCGAAGAGCCGCACTTCCGCAGCCGCCTGGCGGACGTGGAAATGGAGCTGATGTCCCTGGAAATGACCAACCTGCGCACCGTGGCCGCCGCCGAAGCCGGTGGTGTACCGGGCGCGGAAAGCTCCTTCCTGAAGATCATGGGCACCGAGCTGCGCCAGGAGATCACCGATCTGTTCCGCCGCGCCGCCGGCCCGCACGCACTGCCGTTCCTGCCGGAACAGCTGGCCGGTGATTTCGACGGCGAGACCGTCGGCCCCGAGTTCGCCGGGTCCGTGGCCAGCCGTTACTTCAACTTCCGCAAGCTCTCCATTTTCGGGGGCTCCAACGAAATTCAGAAGAACATCATCTCCAAGATGATTCTCGGTCTGTAAGGAGACGAACATGGATTTCAAATTCAGCGACGAGCAGCGCATGCTCGAAGAGACCGTGGGTCGTCTGGTCCGTGACAGCTACACCTTCGACGCCCGCAACAAGGCACTGGAATCAGAGCACGGCTTCAGCACCGACACCTGGACCCAGTTCGCCGAACTGGGCCTGCTGGGCGTGCCGTTCTCCGAAGAGGCCGGCGGCTTCAACGGCGGCGGCCCGGAACTGATGGTAGTGGCCGAAGGCTTCGGCCGCGGCCTGGTGGTGGAACCCTACCTGGCCACCGTGGTGCTTTCCGGCGTGCTGATCGACAAGCTCGGCAACGACGCCCAGAAAGAGCAGTACCTGCCGGCCATCATCGGCGGTGAAACCCGCTTCGCCCTGGCCAACTACGAAACCAAGGGTCGCTACGACCACCGCTTCGTGGAAACCAGCGCCAAGAAAGACGGCGACGGCTATGTGATCAACGGCGAGAAAGCCGTGGTCCTGCACGGTGACAGCGCCGACCAGCTGGTGGTGATCGCCCGCACCGGCGGCAGCGGCAACGACAAAGACGGCCTCAGCGCCTTCATCGTCGACGCCGGCGCCGACGGCGTCAGCCGCCGCGGCTACCCGACCATCGACGGCCTGCACGCCGCTGACATCACCTTCAAGGACGTGAAAGTCGGCGCCGACGCGCTGCTCGGCGACGAAGGCAACGCCCTCGACGCCCTGGAAGCGACTCTGGACCTGGCGCTGATCACCCTGTGCGCGGAAGCCTCCGGCGCCATGGAAGTGGCCTGCGACCAGACCCTGGACTACATCAAGGAACGCCAGCAGTTCGGCGTGCCGATCGGTAAGTTCCAGGCCCTGCAGCACCGCATGGTGGAAATGCGCATGGAGCTGGAAAAAGTACGTTCCATCACCATGCTCGCCGCCTGCAGCCTCGACGTGGAGCCGCAACTGCGCAAAAAGCGCATCTCCGCCGCCAAGGCCCAGGTCGGCAAATCCGGCCGCAAGGTCGCCGAGGAAGCGATCCAGCTGTTCGGCGGCATGGGCATGATGGAAGAGACCCCGGTCTCCCATTACGCCAAGCGCATCGTCATGATCGACCACTGGTTGGGCGACCGCGAATACCACCTCGGTGTTCTCGAAGACCTGATCGACGTGGACGACCACGCAGCGTGAAAAAAGGGCGGCCTTCGGGCCGCCCTTTTTAGTTAACTCGTAGGAGCGGGCCCCGCCCGCGAAAGGGGGCGAAGCCCCCGGCAGGATTCCAGAGCGCTTTATAAGCAGGTCACCAACAACCTCTCTGGCATCCTGCCGGCAAGCAAGCTTGCCTTTCGCGGGCAAGGCCCGCTCCTACAACGCTACTAACAACAATGTTTCTCGGGAGAGCTCCAACCATGACTACCAATCGTCAGATCATTCTCGCCAAACGCCCCACCGGCATGCCCGGTGACGAAAACCTCAAGCTCCAGGAAGGCGCCGTGCCCGAAGTGGGTGAGGGCCAGGTGCTGGTGCGCACCATCTATCTGTCCCTGGACCCCTACATGCGCGGCCGCATGAGCGCCGCCAAGTCCTACGCCGCCAGCGTCGAGGAAGGCTCGGTGATGGAAGGCGCCACCGTCGGCCAGGTGGTGGAATCGCGCAGCGGCGACTTCAAGCAGGGCGACTACGTGCTGTGCCCGGGCGGCTGGCAGGAATACTCCGTCAATTCGCCCAAGGCGATGCGCAAGCTGGACCCGGCCCAGGCGCCGATCAGCACCGCCGTGGGCGTGCTCGGCATGCCCGGCTTCACCGCCTACGTGGGCCTGGATGAAATCGGCAAGCCGCAGAAGGGCGAAACCGTGGTGGTGTCCGCCGCCGCCGGCGCCGTCGGCCAGGTGGTCGGCCAGATCGCCAAGCTCAAGGGCTGCCGCGTGGTCGGCGTGGCCGGCGCCGAGGACAAGTGCAAGCACGTGGTCGGCGCCTACGGCTTCGACGCCTGCGTCAACTACAAGGACGCCGACTTCCGCGAGCAGCTCGCCAAGGCCTGCCCGGACGGCATCGACGTCTACTTCGAGAACGTCGGCGGCGAAACCTTCGACGCGGTGATGGAACTGGTCAACGACTTCGCCCGCATCCCGGTGTGCGGCCGCATCGCCCACTACAACGACACCGCCATGCCGGAAGGCCCGGACCGTCTGCCCGGCTTCATGGGCAAGGTGCTGGTCAAGCGTCTGCTGATCAAAGGCTTTATCCAGTTTGATTACATCCACCGCCAGGGCGACTTCCTGAAAGACATGCCGGTGTGGATCAGCGAGGGCAAGGTCAAATACCAGGAAGACGTGGTCGAGGGTCTGGAAAACGCGGTCAGCGCCTTCCAGGGTCTGTTGCAGGGTAAAAACCGCGGCAAGCTGCTGATCCAGGTCGGCGACGACCCGACCAAAAAATAACGGGCAACTTCCATGCCCGAAAATCCCGCCATAGAGCGTCTGTTCGAGCGCTATGGGCCAGCCTATCGATGGTACGCCACCGTCACGGTGATGCTCGGCACCCTGTCCGTGGTGCTGGCCTCCACCATCATCAATGTGGCGGTGCCCACCATCATGGCCGAGTACCGTCTCGAACAGGACCAGGTGCACTGGATCGCCACCGGCTTCCTCGCCGCCATGACCGTGGGCATGCTGCTCAACGCCTGGGCGGTGGCGCGGTTCGGCTCCCGGCGTGCCTTCCTGCTCGCCATGGCGATCTTCATCATTGCCTCCCTGGTGGGCGGCGTCAGCAACAGCTTCGGCCTGCTGGTGCTCGCCCGCGTGGTGCAGGGTGTGACCGCCGGCATGATCCAGCCCCACGCCATGATCACCATCTTCCAGGTGTTCCCGCTGCACAAACGCGGCCAGGCCATGGGCATTTACGGCATGGGCGTGATCCTCGGCCCTGCCATCGCCCCCGCCCTGGGTGGCGTGCTGGTGGACGCCTGGTCCTGGCGGGCGGTGTTCTTCGTGGTGCTGCCCGCCTGCCTGCTGGCCATGGTGATCGCCGGGCGCTTCCTGCCCGACCACCGCGAGGACGAGGCGCCGCGTCTTGACTGGGCCGGGCTGATCCTGCTCAGCCTGGGGCTGGTGGCCACGCTCTGGGCGCTGGCATCGGGCCTGCGGCGCGGCTGGCTGGACCCGCTGCTGTTCAGCGCCCTGCTGGGCGGGCCGCTGCTGTTGGTCCTGTTCGCGCTCTGGCAACGGCGTTGCCCGAACCCGCTGTTCGATCTGCGCGTGTTCGGCGCGCCGGGCTTCACCGGCGGCTTCCTGCTGTCCATCGTCATGGGCGCCGGCGTGTTCGGCTCCACCTATATGATGCCGCTGTACTTCCAGCAGGTGTCCGGGTTCAGCGCCTCCAGCGCCGGCCTCATGCTGATGCCCGCCGGCCTCGCCATGGCGTTCGTGTTTCCGTTCGTCGGCTACCTCACCGACCGGATTCCCCTGGCGCGGATGATCGCCGGCGGCCTGGCGTTCTTTATCGCCAGCATGGTGATGATGCGCGCCGCCGACCAGACCACCGCCGCCGTCTGGCTGGTGGCCTGGGCCGCCCTGGGCCGGGTCGGGCTGTGGCTGATCATGCCGCCGGTGACCACCGGCAGCCTCACGCTGCTGCCGCCGGCTCTGATCCCCCAGGGCTCGGGCATCATCAATTTCGGGCGCCAGACCGGCGGCGCCATCGGCGTCAACCTCAGTGCCATCTGCGTACAATTCTTCAGTGACCGTTACTGGCAAGCTCACCCGGAGGCCGGTCACCCGCACGCCTTCGAGGTCGGCTTCGATGACGCCTTTCTGATGTTGTTGATTGTTTATCTGCTGGCGCTCTGGCCGCTGCGCTCCATGCGGCGAGGGCTTATTGCCAATTAGGAGAGTTTTTCAATGAGTAACCTGAAACCCCACGCCTTGATCATCGGTGCCGGCGCCATCGGCAGCTTCTACGGCGCCATCCTCAAGCGCGCCGGCTGCACCGTCAGCGCCGTGGTGCGTTCCGAATACGACGCCGTCAAAGCGCACGGCTTCCGCTTCGAGAGCCCGCTGGGCGACATTTCCTGGAAACCGGATCACCTCTACAAGGACGGCGACCGCCCGGACAGCACCCCGGACTACGTGATCCTCGCCACCAAGGTCCTGCCCGGCAGCGACCGCGCCGGCCTGGTCCGCCCCTGGGTGGGCGAGGGCACCAACATCGTGCTGATCCAGAACGGCCTCGACATCGAACGGGAACTGGCCGACGCCTTCCCCGACAACCCGATCATCAGCTGCCTGGCGTTCATCGCCGTCAGCCGTGTCGCCCCCGGTGAAATCAAGCACAACGCCTACGGCCGGCTGGTCATGGGCCGCTACCCCAGCGGTTTGGACAACCACTGCCAGGCCCTGAGCGACCTGTTCGTGGAAGGCGGCATCGACATCAAACTCACCGAGGAAGTGGTCCGCGAACGCTGGCTCAAATGCGTCTGGAACACCCCCTTCAACCCGCTCTCCGTGCTCGCCAACGGCGCCGACACCTACACCATGCTCGACACCCCCGGCGGCGAAAAACTGGTACGCGAAATGATGCAGGAAGTGATCGACGCCGCCGAAGCCGACGGCCACCCGCTGCCCCCGCAGATCATCGACAGCAACATCGACGGCACCCGCAAAATGCCCGCCTACAAAAACAGCATGGCGCTGGACTACCTCAACGACCGCCCCATTGAGCTCGACGCCATCCTCGGCAACGTGGTGGCCATCGCCCAAAAGCACGGCGTCCCCGTCCCCCGCCTGGAAACCATGCTCGCCGCCCTCCGCATGCGGGCTTAATGACTACATTGTGCGAGCGGGCTTTTGTGAGAGCCTTGTGGGAGCGGGCCCAGCCCGCGAAAGGCCGGCCACGCCGGCCGGCAGGATCCCAGAGACGTTGTTTGCGCTGCCGTTAGATAGCTCTCTGGGATCCTGCCGGGTGGCTATAAGCCACCCTTTCGCGGGCGAGGCCCGCTCCTACAAGAGCCAGGCGGAATCCCAATGCGGGTAGTCGCCGATATCGTTAACGAGGCCGGCGCGGAGGGGGTTGGCCACGATATAGCGGGCCATGGCCACCAGATCTTCTTCGCGGCGTAGCGCACGGTCATGAAAGCCGGCGTGCCAGAGGCGTTTGTTGTCGCCCCGGCCCGCGCGACGCCAACGCTGAGTGGTCAGAGATTTGGCTTTCTGTACGGTGATGGATAAATCGGCGTGCTCACGAAGCGCCATCAACCAGTGAACATGGTCGGGCATCACCACATAGCTGAGGGTGACCGCGTGCGCGGTGCAGGCACGCAAGGCCTGGACGAAGCAGCGGCCGCTTTGCAACGCGGCGAAGTGCGCATGCCGCTGATGACAAGTGATGGTGATCAGATAGACGCGCCCCGATTCGCTGACGCGACCGATACGCAAACGGTGGGATCGGGCCTTCCTTGGCATGAGTGATACCTCCTTTCCATTGGAGGCACCACGCTAACCGGCAGTGGCCCGATTCTCTGTCAGCCGAAGCTGATTTTCGTGTAGGAGCGGCCCCTTGTGGGAGCGGGCCTTGCCCGCGAAAGGGTGGCTTTGTGGGAGCGGGCCCTGCCCGCGAAAGGCCGGCTACGCCGGCCGGCAGGATCCCAGAGAGGTTGTTTTCGCTGCCTTTAGATAGCTCTCTGGAATCCTGCCGGCAAGCAAAGCTTGCCTTTCGCGGGCTAGGCCCGCTCGCACAAAGCCACCCTTTCGCGGGCAGGGCCCGCTCCCACAAAGGCCCGCTCGCACAACGCGATCAGGTGGCGTAGTCGCTGCCGATGCGCTCGAGCTTGCGGAGCAGGGCGGGCCAGGTGAGCTGGCTGGCCATGCCGAGCTGCTTGGACTGGTCGCTGGTGGTGTCGATGGCGGCCTGGGAGGGCAGGTAGGGCTCGCCCTGGCCCAGGGTGCGCACCTGGATCTCGCTGGCCTTCATCAGGAAGTACATGTAGGTGAAGGCTTCCGCCACGGTCTTGCCCACGGTCAGGGTGCCGTGGTTGCGCAGCAACATCATGTTTTTGTCGCCCAGGTCTTTGACCAACCGCTCGCGCTCGTCCAGGTTCAGTGCCACGCCTTCATAGTCGTGGAAGCTGATGTGGTCCAGGCACAGCATGGCGGTCTGGCTGAGCGGCAGCAGGCCTTCCTTGTGGGCGCTCACGGCGACGCCGTCGGCGGCGTGCAGGTGCAGCACCGCGCCCGCTTCCTCGCGGGCCATGTGCACCGCGCTGTGGATGGTGAAGCCGGCCGGGTTGACCCGGTTGGTGGCGCCGGGGTCGACGATCTCACCCTCGGAATCCACTTTGATCAGCGACGACGCGGTGATCTCGTCGAACAGCCAGCCGTAGGGGTTGATCAGGAAATGATGCTCCGGCCCGGGCACGCGCGCGGACAGGTGGGTGAACACCAGATCTTCCCAGCCGTACAGCGCCACCAGCCGGTAGGCGGCGGCCAGGTCCTTGCGCACTTCCCACTCGGCCTGGCTCATCTGGCTCTGGCGAGTCGCGGTAGCTTCGGTCATTGCGGCACCTCTTTTGTTGTGAAATAGTATTTCATTAATATAACAACAATGTTGATCTTATGTCAGTCGACCACCAACACGCGTTTGCCGCTGAAGGCGTCCTCGATCATGTGCGCGTGCGCCGCCGGCGCATCGCTGAACGGGAACGTCTTCAAGGGCAGCGGCCGCAGGCGGCCGTTGGCGAACAGCGGCGCCAGGCGGTCGTTGAACACATTGGCGATGGCGATGCGCTTTTCCAGCGGCTGGCTGCGCATGGTCATGGCGGTGAGCGTCTGCCGGCGCTGCATCATGCCGCGCAGGTCCAGCTCGGTCTTGGTGCCGCCCAGCACGCCGATCATCACCAGCGTGCCCTCGATGCGCAGGCCCTTGAGCAGCTGGTTCCAGTCCGGGCCCACCATGTCGAAGATCACCGCCACGCCGTCGCCGGTAATCTCTTTCAAACGCTCGGGCAGGGTGTCGTCTTCCAGCACGCCTTCCACCAGCCCCATCTCGCGGGCGGTGGCCAGGTTGTCCAGGTTGCGGCTCGAGCCGATCGGCCGCGCGCCCAGCGCGTTGGCCAGTTGCACGCCCGCCAGGCCGACGCCGGCGGTGGCCGGGCGCACCAGCACCCATTGCCCCGGCTGCAGACCGCCTTCCAGGAACATCGCCCGGTAGGCGGTCAGAAACGCTTCCGGAATGGTGGCGCCGGTGGCGAAGTCGATCTCGTCCGGCAGCGTCAGCGTTTCGCGCTCGTGGGTCACCAGGTATTCGGAATAGGCGCAGCCCGGAATCAGGCCCATCACCCGGTCGCCGACCTTGCGGCCCATCACCTGGCTGCCCACCGCCTCGATTTCACCGGCGTATTCCAGGCCCGGCACGCTGCTGTCGAAGCCCGGCGGCGCCGGATAGAGCCCCTTCACTTGCAAGATATCCGCCCGGTTCACGCCCATGGCGCGCACTTTCACGCGCACCTGGTCCGGTCCCGGCTCCGGTGTGGTCATGGACGCCAGCTTAATCGTGTGGTCGTCTTGGATTTGCCACGCTTGCATTCTCGTCTCCCTGCTACGGATGTTTTGTTATGACCGACCCGCTTCGGTACCCGTTCGATCAGGCCCCGGAACCCGGTCAGCGCCGGGAAGTGGCCCCCGGCGTGCACTGGTTGAACTTTCCTCTGCCGTTCGCCCTCGACCACATCAATTTGTGGCTGCTCGAGGACGGCGACGGCTGGACCCTGGTGGACACGGGTTTCTCATCCCGTCACACCCAGGAAATCTGGCGCACCGCCTTCCAGGATGCCCTGGGCGGGCGGCCCATCCACCGTATCATCGTCACCCACTACCACCCGGACCACATCGGCCAGGCCGGCTGGCTGGCGCGGCAGTTCCAGGCCCCGGTGTGGATGACCCGGGGCGAGTGGGCGCTCACCACCCAGCTGCACGCGGCCAGCGACCAGGAGATCGGCGACAACTTCCGCGCCTTCTTCGGCCGCCACGGCGTGCCCGGTGACGACCTGGACGCCCTGGCCGGGCGCGGCAACACCTTCCGCAAGATTCTGCCGGAACTGCCGCCGCAACCGGAAACCCTGGCCGCCGGCGACGCCGTCACCGTCAACGGCGACACCTGGCGGGTGCACATCGGCCGCGGCCATGCCCCGGAGCACATCTGCCTTTACCGCGAGCGCGACCAGGTGCTGATCAGCGGCGACCAGGTGCTGCCGAAAATCTCCAGCAACCTGACGGTGCGCGCGCTCGACCCGGAGGACGACCCGGTCACCGCCTTCACCGACTCCCTGCGCGCCCTGCGCGACGCCATGGACGAGGACACCCTGGTGCTGCCCGCCCACGGTCTGCCGTTCCACGGCCTGCACGCCCGGGTCGACGACCTCTGCGACCACCACCGCGAGCAGCTCGACGCCGCCGAGGACGCCTGCCGGCAACAGCCGATCACCGCCCACGATCTGCTGCCGGTGCTGTTCAAGCGCAAGCTCGACAGCCACCAGCTCATGTTCGCCATGGGCGAGAGCATCGCCCACCTCAACTGCCTGCTCGCCACCGGCCGCGTCAGCCGCCAGGAGCGCGATGGCCGCCTCTACTTCAGCGCCTGATTGTAGGAGCGGGCCCTGCCCGCGAAAGGCCGGCAAAGCCGGCCGGCAGGATTCCAGAGAGATCGGTGTGTGCCACCCGTTAAAAAGGCCTCTGGAATCCTGCCGGCAAGCAAAGCTTGCCTTTCGCTTGCAGGGCAAGCTCCCACAAAGGCCCGCTCCTACAAAGAACATACCCGCAAGAATGTTTTGTGCATTGTATAAAATGGCTGGGCGGCATTCCGCTGGGCGGCACTCCGCTGGGCGGCTTGCGCCGCCCGATGCAGGATGCAGGATTCAGGATACAGCGCGGATGAAGCCCTGCGGGTTAACGGGAACCGCTTTCCCCGCGCTGTATCCTGCATCCTGAATCCCCTGATCACCGCTCAATACAACCAATCCACCAAGAACAGCCAGGCGCTGATCAGCGGCAGCAGTAACAGGAAAAACAGCCCGTCCCAGCGCCAGGCCAGGGTATAGGGCGAGCGGCCGGTGAGCTGCGCCAGCACCATCATGGCGGCGGTGAACGGCGACGAGATCATCGCCAGGCTCCAGGCGCTCATCAGCGCCACCGCCAGCACCTGCGGCTCCAGGCCGATCACATGGGTGTCGGCGAACAGCCCGGCGATCAGCGTCACCGACACAATCGGGTTGAGCCCCACCTGCGCCAGCAGCAACACGATCAGCATCGCCGCCACCGCCGCCGGCGCGCCGTGCAGGCCGGTGGCGATCAGCAGGTCGCCGAGCCACGCCTGGTCCACCAGTGGAATCAACAAGCCGCCCAGGAACGCCGAGCCGCCCAGCACCGCGATCTCATTGCGGCTGGCGCCGAAGATCAGCCGCGAATGCCGGCCCAGCAGGGTCACCGCGCGCACCACCCCGGTGCCGCCCCCCAGCCGCCGCCGCTGCACCGCCATCCACGCCACCGCGCTCAGCGGGCAGGCGATCAGCACCGCCACCGGCAGCCGCACATCCAGGCCCAGGCTCACCGCGAACACCAGCACGGTGATGCCCAGCGCCAGCGCGATAAAGCGAAACAAGGGTTCCGGCGAGGGGCGCGTCACCACCGGCGCGGTCAGATGGCGCGGCCGCAGCCACCAGTCCAGCGCCCAGCCCAGAACGAACACGATCGCCGCGGTGGGAAAGGCCACCGGCGCCAGCTTCGACCAGCTCAGCTGCGGCATGCTGGAAAGGATCACCGCCAGGGTCACGCCCAGCGGCGACACCAGGGGCGCCAGCGAAAAGCCGCGCAGCATCGCCATGATCATGCGCCGCTCGCGCACCGCCTGGATCGCCCGGTCGCCGCCCGCCGCCTTGAGGCTGTTGCTGCGCTGGATCATGGCGCCGAACAGATTGAGCACGCCGATATTGACGATCATCCCGAACAGGGCGCTGCCCAGGGACAGGGTAGGGTAGCGCCAGGTCGGGCGCTGGCGGATCAGCACCTGGCCGGCGTCGCGGATCAACCGGGAACGCATCGCCGACACCCGCAGCAGCCCCAGGGCGGACACGAAGGTGGCGAAGAAACAGAAGCGATCCCAGGCGTCGACGAGAATCGGCAGGGGGTCGGAGTGGAATACGGCCACCAGCAGCGACAACAACACCGCCACCGTCTGCAGGCCCTTGGCGAGCAGACCCTGGCGGGGCCACTGGGTAATCAGATAAACCAAGAGTGCGGGCCGGGCTATCCATAGCCCGAACTCGCTGTCGGCGGTGAGCGCCATCAAGGTGCCGATCATGCAGATCGGCAAGGAAAATCTCAGCATTGTTATTTCACGGATCTTGTGGGAGCGGGCCCAGCCCGCGAAAGGGAGCGCAGCTCCCGGCAGGATCCCAGAGAGGTTGTTTATATCGCCATTAGAAAGGCCTCTGGAATCCTGCCGGCAAGCAGAGCTTGCCTTTCGCGGGCGAGGCCCGCTCGCACAAGCAAAGCCAGCTTGCCGCTAAGACGCGTCGCGAACCATGCCCCGGGCGATGACGATCTGCTGGATCTGGGTGGTGCCTTCGTAGATCCGGAACAGCCGCACGTCGCGGTAGAAGCGCTCCACCGCGTACTCGGCCATGTAGCCGGCGCCGCCGTGAATCTGCACGGCGCGGTCCGCCACCCGGCCCACCATCTCGGCGCAGAACAGCTTGCAGCAGGAGGCATCGAGGCTGACGTTCTTGCCGGCGTCCTTGCTGCGCGCCGCTTCCAGCACCATGGAACGGCCGGCGAACGCTTCCGCGCGGGAATCGGCCAGCATCGCCTGAATCAATTGATGGTCCGCCAGCGGCGCGCCGAACTGCTTGCGCTCCATGGCGAAGCGCAGCGCGTCCTCAATCAGACGCTCGGCCACGCCCACGCACACCGCGGAGATATGCAGACGGCCCCGGTCCAGCACCTTCATGGCGGTCTTGAAGCCCTGGCCTTCCTTGCCGCCGATAATGTTCTCGGCGGGCACCCGGCAGTCCTCGAAGGTGATGTCGCAAACGTGGGCGCCTTTCTGGCCCATCTTCACGTCCGGCTTGCCGCGGATCAGCCCCGGCGTGTCGCCTTCCACGATAAAGGCGGTGATGCCGCCGGCGCCCTTGTTGTTCTGGTCGGTGCGCGCCATCACCGTGTACAGGCCGGCTTCCGGGCCGTTGGTGATGTAACGCTTGGTGCCGTTGAGAATGTAGTGGTCGCCGTCCTTGTCCGCGCGGGTCTTCAGGCTCGCCGCGTCGGAGCCCACGTCCGGCTCAGTCAGACAGAACGAGCTGATCACTTCGCCGGTGGCCAGGCGCGGCACGTACTTCTGCTTCTGCTCTTCGGTGCCGTCGATCAGAATGCCCTGGGCACCGATGCCGTTATTGGTGCCGAAGAAAGAGCGGAACGCCGGCGAGGTGTGGCCGATCTCGAACGCCACCAGGGCTTCCTCTTCCATGGTCAGGCCCAGGCCGCCGTACTCCTCGGGAATCGACAAACCGAACAAACCCATCTCTTTCATTTCCCGGGCAATGTCCTCGGGAATGGCGTCATTCTCGGCCACGGATTGCTCCGCCGGAATCAGGCGGTCGCGGACGAAACGGTGGATGGTATCGACGAGCTGGTTGAGTACTTCCTGGTCGCGAATCATGGGCGTTGTTCTGTCGTTGGTTTTAGTCAGCGTATTGCATCAAACTCTGTCACGACCTATGCTTTTCGTCAAGTTTCGGAATTGTGTTCCGCTTAGCGGACGAGGACCTTATTCATGCTCGACGCCTACATCTACGACGGCCTGCGCACCCCCTTCGGTCGCCACGCCGGCGCCCTTGCGCCGGTCCGTCCGGACGACCTGCTCGCCGACGTCATCCGCGCCCTGATCGCCCGTAACCCCTTCGACCCCGCCCTGATCGAGGACGTGGTCGCCGGCAACACCAACCAGGCCGGCGAAGACGCCCGTAACGTGGCCCGCCACGCGGCGCTGCTGGCCGGGCTGCCGGAATCCGTGGCCGGCCTCACCGTCAACCGCCTGTGCGGTTCCGGCCTGGCCGCCACCCTGGACGCGGCGCGCATGGTCACCGTCGATGAAGGCCAGCTGGTGATCGCCGGCGGCGTCGAATCCATGAGCCGCGCCCCGTTCGTGATGGCCAAGGCGGAAAGCCCCTACAGCCGCAGCATGCCGATGTTCGATTCCACCATCGGCGCGCGCTTCCCCAACCCCAAGATCCTCAAGCAGTTCGGTGGCGATACCATGCCGGAAACCGCCCAGAACGTGGCGTCCGATCTGGGCATCAGCCGCGAGCAGGCGGACGCCTACGCGGCTCAGTCCCAGCGCCGCTACGAAGAGGCCCGCGTCGACGGCTTCTTCAAAGAGGAAATCCTGCCGGTGGAAGTGCCCCAGGGCCGCAAGAAGCCGCCGCTGTCGGTCAGCGAAGACGAGCACCCGCGCCCCGGCACCGGCGTCGATAAGCTCGCCAAGCTGCCCGCCATCGTCGATGGCGGCGTGGTCACCGCCGGCAACGCCTCCGGCGTTAACGACGGCGCCGGCGCCCTGATCATCGGCTCCCGCGCCGCCGGCGAAAAAGCCGGCATCGCCCCCCGCGCGCGCATTATCGCCGGCGGCGTCGCCGGCGTGCCGCCCCGCGTCATGGGCCTGGGCCCGGTGCACGCCTGCAACAAAGTCCTGGAGCGCGCCGGCCTCACCCTCGCCGACATGGACGTGATCGAAATCAACGAAGCCTTCGCCGCCCAGGTGCTCGGCTGCTGCAAGCAGCTCGGCCTGCAAGGCGACGACGAGCGCCTCAACCCCAACGGCGGCGCCATCGCCGTCGGCCACCCGCTGGGCGCTTCCGGCGTGCGCGTGGCGCTCACCGCCCTGCGCCAGCTTGAGCGCACCGGCGGCCGCTACGCCCTGGTCAGCCTCTGTATCGGCGTCGGCCAGGGCGTCGCCATGCTGATCGAACGCCAGGCCTGAATCGCTTGCCGGGGCCCTGTGCGAGCGGGCCCCGCCCGCGAAAGGGTGGCTTATAGCCACCCGGCAAAGGTTGCCCCGCAGGATCCCAGAGAGGCTGTCCTGCGGGGCAACCTTTGCCGGGAGCTGTGCTCCCTTTCGCGGGCAAGGCCCGCTCGCACAAAGCCCCCACGAACCTATTCCTTGCCATTAGATAGCGCGCTATTTAATATCGCGCTATGACTAATCGCACCGACACCCTGCTCAAGCTCGACCTGCAGGTCTGCTTCGCCCTCTATTCCACCAACCTGGCCATGGCCAAGGTCTACCGGAAACTGCTGCGCGAGCTGGACCTCACCTATCCCCAATACCTGGTGATGATGGTGCTGTGGGAGGAGGGCGCCGACAGCGACGACCCGCTCAGCGTGTCGCGCATCGGCGAGCGCCTGTTCCTGGATTCCGCCACCCTGACGCCGCTGCTCAAGCGCCTGGAAAGCGCCGGGCTGATCGCCCGCCGCCGCGCCGCCGACGACGAGCGCCGCGTGGAAGTGCGCCTCACCGACCAGGGCCGCGCCCTGCGTGAGCGCGCCGAAGCGATCCCCGAAGCGGCGGCCTGCGCCAGCCAGTGCGAGCCAGAAGAACTGGCGGCCCTGAAAGCCCAGCTCGACGACCTCCGCCAGAAATTATCGTAGGAGCGGGCCCTGTGGGAGCGGGCCCCGCCCGCGAAAGGGTGGCTTATAGCCACCCGGCAGGATTCCAGAGCCATCTCTCAAACCCAAAGGAGAACCACCATGTCCGTAGAAAAAATCCTCTACCAGGCCGAAGCCCGCGCCACCGGCGGCCGTGACGGCCGCGCCGTGTCCAGCGACGACCAGCTCAACGTCAAACTCACCACCCCCAAGGCCCTCGGCGGCGCCGGCGGTGAAGGCACCAACCCGGAGCAACTGTTCGCCGCCGGCTACGCCGCCTGCTTCCTCGGCGCCCTCAAGCTGGTCGCCGGCAAAGCCAAGGTGAAGCTGCCCGAAGACACCCACATCGACGGCAAAGTGGGCATCGGCCCCGACGGCCAGGGCTTCGGTCTCGCCGTCACCCTCAGCGTCACGCTGCCCGGCCTGGAGCAGGCGCAGGCCGAAGAGCTGGTCAACACCGCCCACCAGGTGTGCCCCTACTCCAACGCCACCCGCGGCAACATCCCGGTGGACCTGGAAGTACACGTTTAGTAAGCAGGAGGCACCATGGCGACAGCGATGATCATGCACGAAGCGGGCGGGCCGCAGGTGCTGCGACCGGAAACGGTCACGGTGGGTGAGCCCGGCCCCGGCCAGGTGCGTCTCAAGCAGACCGCCATCGGCGTCAACTTCCACGACATCTACGTGCGCTCCGGGCTCTACCAGACCCTGACGCTGCCGGGCATTCCCGGGCTGGAAGCCGCCGGCGTGGTGGAAGCGGTGGGCGAGGGCGTCACCGCGTTCGCCGCCGGCGACCGGGTCGCCTATACCTCCGGCAACTACGGCGCCTACGCCGACCAGCGTCTGATCGACGCCGGCCGGCTGGTGCGCCTGCCGGACGACATCGACGACGTGCTGGTGGCCGGCATGATGGTGCGCGGCCTCACCGCCCGCATCCTGCTCACCGACGTCTTCCCGGTCCGCGAGGGCAGCATCATCCTGGTCCAGGCCGCCGCCGGCGGGGTCGGGCAGTTGCTGTGCCAGTGGGCGCGCCACCTGGGCGCCACCGTGATCGGCACCGTCGGCAGCCAGGACAAAGCCGAGCGCGCCCGCCGGCACGGCTGCCACCATGTGATTCTCGACCGGGAACAGAACGTGGTGGACACCGTCAAGCAGCTCACCGACGGCCGCGGCGTGGACGTCGCCTACGACTCCGTCGGCAAGGACACCTTCTACGATTCCCTGGCCTGCCTGGCCCCGCGCGGCCACCTGGTCAACTTCGGCCAGTCCTCCGGCCCGGTGGAGCCGCTCGCCATGCCGCGCCTGGCCGCCGGCTCCTTCACCGTGGTGCGGCCCATGCTCGGCCACTACACCGCCGACCCGGCCGACCGCGACGCCGCCGCCGACGCCTTCTTCCAGGCCCTGCGCGACGGCATCCTCACCCCCGACGACCCGGTCCGCTACGCCCTCCAGGACGTGGGCCAGGCCCACGACGACATGGAAGCCCGCCGCACCCACGGCGCCGTCGTCCTGATGCCATAGAGATGCTATTCTCGGACAATGATACCGACAGACACAGACCAATTTATTAAAGCAGCACTCCAGCCGTTCAGTCCCCGGCTGGTAGTGGTGTTTGGTTCGATGGCTCGTGGTGAAGCGACTGCCGCCAGTGATTTGGATATCGGTGTGATGCTGGAAAGTCCGCTAACCGTTGAGCAGCGGCAGGCCATGATCAAGGCGCTCGCCGGTGCTTTGGGACGTTCTGTGGACTTGGTGGATTTAAACCGTGTCGGAGAACCCCTGCTCGGACAAATCTTGAAAGAAGGGCGGCGATTGCTGGGCGCGCCGACCCATATGGCGATATTGCTAAGCCGCCACCTAACCAATGGCGAGGATTTTATCCCGCTGCAGAAACACATTCTGGAAACACGGCGGCGCGCATGGATCAAGTCATAATCGACCAAAAACTTGAGTCGCTGCGACGTTGTGTGCGCCGGCTCCATGAGCGTTGTCCGGATACGCCTGAGTTGTTGTCCGAGGACCTGGACGCTCAGGATATTGTGTCGTTGAATCTTACCCGGGCGATACAGCTTTGCGTTGATATAGCGGCCCATTGGCTCGCGGATCAAGACGATCTGGGTGCGCCGCAAACCATGGGCGAGACCTTCTCGCTGTTGGCGCAGGGCGACAAAATTCCCCAAGAGCTGGCTGACCGTCTTAGAGGCGCGGTCGGTTTTCGCAATATCGTCGTCCATAATTATGAAGCGGTGAACTGGAACATCGTCTTCCAGCTTTGCCACGAACATCTGGATGATTTCCGGGACTTTGCCCGCGCCTTCTCGGCCTGAACCCTCCAACCCTGATCCCAGAGACCTCTGGTATCCCGCCGGGAGCTTCGCTCCCTTTCGCGGGCGAGGCCCGCTCCCACAATTTCGCTCGCACAAATAAAAACGGCCCGCCGAAGCGGGCCGTGGTGCGCCCCCAAGGCGCGTAACCGGCAGGTCGGGATCAGGGCGCGCCCGCAGGGCAGCCACCGTCGTAGTCGGTGGGAAAAATCCGTGAGATCAGACCGTGCAGCGCCGGATCGTAGCTCTCCAGCTCCGCACGGGTATTGACGCTGTTGTGCAGCCCGTTGGGCGGATCGGACTCCAGGTTGGCGTTGAACCAGGTCTGCACCCCTTCCGCCCAGTACTCTTCCACGTTGTCGTCCGCGTAGGTGTTCTCAAACAGGTTGTTGGCGACGGCATCGTCGTAAGCCGCCTGCAGCGCGTCGAGGAAGTCCGGGTCCAGGTCTTCCAGCGCCATCAGGTCCACCGAGTGGGCGAACTCGTGCAGGAAGATGTCCTCGTGCACGCCGCCGTCCTGATACGGGTCGTTGCCGTAGCACAGCACGTTCTCCTCGGTGCCGCTGCTCACCGGCCGCGCCTTGGTGGCGCCCAGGCCGCCGCGGGCGCGGTTGTCCCAGGTGTCGCCGGTGATCGGGAAGACGGTATCCAGGTCCGAGTAGGCGGGAATCTGCGTGATCCCCTCGCCGTCGCCGGTCACCGCCGCGATCGTGCCGTTGGCGATCATTTCCGCCAGCAGATCCTGGCGCAGGCTCATCATCCCCAGAATGGTCTCGCAGGCGTGGGTCAGCGCCGCCGCCGACACCAGATTACCGCCCAGCACCGGCAGGCCGTTGGCGTCCGCGTATTGAGAATAGTAGGCGTCCTGCTCCGCGTTCAGGTTGAGGCTCGCGGGCACCGGGCCCACCGCGCAGGTGTAGTCGGCCACCGCGTTGGCGGTGAAATCCCAGCTCTGCGCCGCGTCCAGCGCGTCGCCGGACTGATCCGTGATGCCGTCCAACGTCACCGTGTACGCCTGGCCGTCCACCAGATCCGCATTAGGTTTGAAGATCACCACCGAGCCGTCGTCGCTGTAACTGAAGGTGCCGTCCACCTCATTGACGCCGGCGGTGACCATGAAGGAATCCCGGTCCACGCTGGCCGGGTCCACCGGCGCCGAGAACACCGCCACCACCGGGTAATCCGCCTTCTGCGTGGCGCCGTCAACCGGGCTGTTGGACGCCAGCGCCAGGCCGCCGGCGTCGGGCCCGCCGCCACCGCCGCCCGTGCCCCCGGTACCGCCGCCGCCACTGCTGCCGCCACCCCCACCGCAGGCGGTGATCGCCAGGACCAGAGCCCCCATCAGCACGGTGCCGCCGCGCCGGCGCGTAAAAATCGTCGTTTCCATGTCGCTTCCAGTTATCCGCTTTTGTTGTGCCGAAGACACTACGGACCGGCGACAACCGTTCACATCCCCTAATCAGGTAGGGCTCGAGCCTTGTGGGAGCGGGATTTGTGGGAGCGGGCCCAGCCCGCGAAAGGGCGGCAAAGCCGGCCGGCAGGATCCCAGAGCCCTCTCCAGCAAGGTCTCTGCTATCCTCTCTCAATGACTTACCCAACCCCCGCCGGCCCCGTCGACCGCGAACTGATCATCAACAAAAGCCGCTTCATCGCCTGGCTGCGCCCGGTCCAGGACCGCGACCAGGCCCAGGCCGTGCTCGAGCAGGCCCGCGCCCGCTACCCGGACGCCAGCCACCACTGCCACGCCTGGCTGATCGGCGACCCCCAGTCCGGCCAGGGCGCCATGAACGACGACGGCGAACCCTCCGGCACCGCCGGCAAGCCGATCTTCAACGTGATTCAGCACAAAGGGGTGGGCGACGTCATGGTGGTGGTCAGCCGCTACTTCGGCGGCGTCAAACTGGGCGCCGGCGGCCTGGTGCGCGCCTACGCCGGCGCCGCCGAAGCGGTGCTCTCCGCCATGCGGGTCACCGAACAGATCCCCGAGCAGACGCTCACCCTGCAGCTCGGCTTCGCCGACGAGCAGCCCCTGCGCCACTGGTGCGACCAGCACGGCGCCCGCCTGGAAGAGATCCAGTACAGCCAGCAGGTGACGGCCCGCGTCACCGCGCCGGAGCAATACCTGGACGACCTCCGCGCCTTCTGCGCCGCCAACGGCCTCCTTGTAGGAGCGGGCCCCGCCCGCGAAAGGCCGGCCTAGCCGGCCGGCAAGATTCCAGAGAGGTTCCTTGATAGTCCGACCCATTGCCTCCGGTGGCGCCCATAGAATTGGCACCGGCGGGGAGAGGTTTAAAATTGAGGATAGAGCCGGGGGTAGGGCGGGAGTGCTGCGCCCGCTGAACAGGCTATTTAGCGGCTTCAGCTTCAGCGATCAGACGCTTCTGCCGTTCGGTGGCCCGCACCAGCACGTCTTTATAGACCTGCTTGCGCTCAGCCGAAGAGGCATTGCGGATAAAATCCGAGAAACGGGTGCTGGAAACGGTCTTGGGCTTGTCTGACATAACTGACACCTATCTCGGGAGGAGCATCTTCTACATGCCACTATCACAAAGGAATCCTACTAGAGAGAGGCTTACCTATCTATTGTGCTCGTTGTGATCCGAAATGTAGAAATCTTACATGATCTTATCAATCTATCGTGTCCTTCTGCTCCCGCCGCAAGGCCGCCCATGGAATTGGCGCATCTCACCATTGGCGGCGGGGCGGGGAAGGGGCAACCTGATTGCCAATAATCAAAATCAAGGAGAGCACATCATGCCCGTCGTCGACCCGGATCCGAAACGCCTGCCGGACATCCTCAAAAGCATTCCCGCCGACACCCCCATCGTCATGCTCAACCTGCTGCGCTTCCGCGACAAAGCCCGCTACAAGGATGGCGAAGCCGACTACGACGGCCGCGAAGCCTACCGCCGCTATTCCCTGGTGGCGTTCGAGAAGGTCAAAGGCGTGGGCGGCGAAATGCTGTGGGCAGGCGACACCCTGGCCGGCGTGATCGCCCCGGAAGGCGAGCGCTGGGACGAAGTGCTGCTGGTGCGCTACCCGTCGATCCAGGCGTTCGCGCAAATGCTCGCCGACCCGGAATACAAGCAGGCCACCAAGCACCGCACCGCCGCCCTGGAAGAGGCCCGCCTCATTTGTAACCGGGAGAAATAGGAGCGACAAGCTGCAGGCAGGTCGTGCCGGCAGCTCTTGAATCGCGGTCAGGCTCTCAGGAACGGTTCGCGTCGCCAGCGTTCGACGGCGGCCACTGCCTGGCCGTATGAACGACGTTCAGCACGCGAACCTGGTCTCCGACAAGGTCGTAAACCATCATGTAATTCTCGTGTACCACGGCTTCCTGGGTACCAGGAACCCGGCCAACCCGCCCGCTTTCGGGGTGATCAATCAATAGGGCGGCGCGCTCCGAGAACAAATCATCGATGGCAATTGCCGCGGGCGGGTTCTTTTCCTCAAGGTAATCGTAAATCTTGCTACGGTCCTCAATCGCTTCTTCTGTCCAGAAAATCTCCATCCTCTTCCCTTATTAGATTGGTCCGGGTTACGGCACGGCGCGCCGCAAAGCGGGCCTCCACATCCGCCGCCGGGACCAGGTTGCCAGCGTCCGCCGATGCCCTCGACTGCTCCACCTTCGTGGTGAGCCAGGCGTCGTAATCCGCGGCTTGTTGTTTCTGACGTATGTAGGCCCTCATAAAATCGCGCAGGAGTTGAGCCCCGCTGCGATCATCGGCCTTCGCCAGCCTCGAAAACTCATGCTTCAGGTCGTCTTCGACCCGGAAGGTCATGGTGCTCATGGGTATTCCTCATTTCTCATGTGATATAGCCAATGTGTTATCTGGCATGTGCATTGTAACACATGGTATCGAAAACGGTGCAGGAAAAGGGGATTGCCTTTCGCGGGCAAGGCCCGCTCCTACAAGCGGCCTGTTATAAGTAAAGAACAAACTCACAGTTGCAGGTTATAAAGGCACAGGTACCATCGCTCTCTTCGCAACCTGCAACTTTTAGCCCGGTGCTTGGCTGTCCATGACCCCCGAAATGATCTACACATCCCTGGTGGTATTCGCGGTGCTGGCGGCGCTGGCCTCCAACCGCGTGCCCGCCGAGGTCACTATGATGGCCGCGCTGGTGGCGGTGCTGGTGGGCGACGTGATCACCGTGGACCAGGCCCTGGCCGGCTTCGCCAACCCGGGGCTGATCACCGTGGCGGTGCTCTATGTGGTGGCCGCCGCCCTGCGCGACACCGGCGCCATCTATTGGGTGGCCCACAAGCTGCTCGGCCAGCCCAAGAGCGCCCTGGGCAGCCAGGCCCGGCTGATCCTGCCCACTTCCATCCTCAGCGCCTTCCTCAACAACACCACCGTGGTGGCGATGATGATCCCGGCGGTGCAGGAGTGGGCCCAGCGCCTGAAGCTGTCCGCCTCGCAGCTGCTGTTGCCGCTCAGCTACGCCGCCATCCTCGGCGGCACCTGCACGCTGATCGGCACCAGCACCAACCTGGTGGTGGACGGCATGATGCAGAACCGGGGCATCGAAGGCTTCCACATCTTCGATATGGCCTGGGTGGGCGTACCGCTGCTGATCGCCGGTTCCGTATTTCTGCTGCTGTTCGCCCGCCGCCTGTTGCCCGAGCGCGAAGGCCTGGTGGAGCAGGTCGAGCAGGCCCGCGAATACCATGTGGAAATGGTGATTCCCGAAGGCAGCCCGCTGCACAACAAAAGCATCCAGGACGCCGGGCTGCGTAACCTCACCCACGGCTACCTCACCGAGATACAGCGCGGCGACAAGCTGTTCACCGCCGTCGGCCCGGACCAGCTGCTGCAGGCCGGCGACCAGCTCGCCTTCATCGGCGCCCCGGAGTGCGCCCGCGAGCTGCAGCGCGTCAACGGCCTGATCCCCGCCCACGGCGGCGCCCACAAGCTGCGCCTGAACAACCACCAGCGCTGCCTGGTGGAGGTGGTGCTCGGCCCCGAGTTCCCCGGCGTCAACAAAACCGTCAAGGACACCGGCTTCCGCACCCGCTACCAGGCCGCCATCCTCAGCATCAGCCGCGGCGGCCGCCGCCTGCCCGGCAAGGTCGGCGAGCAGGTGCTACGCACCGGCGACACCCTGCTGCTGGAAACCAGCGACACCTTCGTCGAGCAGTACCAGTACCGCCGCGACTTCATGCTGGTCAGCCCGCTCAGCGACTCCACCCCGCCGGACTTCAGCCGGGCGCCGCTGGCCACGGTGATTCTGGTGGCCATGGTCGGGGTCAACGTGATCGGCCTGGTGTCCGTGCTGGAGGCCGCCTTCCTGGCCGCCGGCCTGCTGCTGGTTACCCGCTGTGTCACCGTCAACCGGGCGCGCATGAACGTCAGTGTCAATCTGCCGGTGTTGGTGGTGATCGGCGCCGCCTTCGCCCTGGGCACCGCCCTGGAGCAGAGCGGCACCGCCGCCTGGCTGGTCGACGCCATGCTCGCCGACAGCATCCAGAGCCCCTGGCTGGCCCTGCTGCTGGTGTATCTGATCACCGCCCTGTTCACCGAAGTGATCACCAACAACGCCGCCGCCGTGCTGGTGTTCCCCATCGCCACCGGCGTCGCCGAGCAGCTCGGCGTCAGCCCGCTGCCGTTCATCGTCGCCGTCATGTTCGCCGCCAGCGCCAGCTTCATGACCCCGCTGGGCTACCAGACCAACCTTATGGTTATGGGCCCCGGTGGCTACCGCTTTACCGATTACCTTAAGATCGGCGTACCCATGAGCCTGGTCGCCCTCGCCGTGACCACCTCGCTGATCCCCCTGATCTGGCCGTTTTAGCGCCCTGCGGGCGCGATACAGGATTCAGGATGCAGGATTCAGGAGAAAACAGCCGGTATACTGTTCGGCCACATTATGAGGAGACGCAAGGATGCGCTTCGAGGAATTGGACGTATGGAAGCGGTCGGCACGCCTTAGTGCGGAACTATACAAATACTTCGTGGGTTTCCGGGATTACGGCTTTCGAGACCAGATAACCCGCTCAGGGCTGTCGATTCCCTCGAACATTGCGGAAGGCCACGAACGGGCATCGCCCAGAGAAAAACTGAACTTCCTGAATTACGCCAAGGGCTCCGCCGGCGAGCTCCGGGCACAGGTGCTGATCGGTATCCAAGCCGGCTACATAGACGTAAAAACTGGAAATCACTGGAAGCGGGAAGCAGAAGGCATAGCCAGAATGCTGCATGCCATGATTCAAGGCAGCCAACGCCGCAGAGCGCCTCGGCGCCACCCCTGAATCCTGTATCCTGAATCCTGAATCGCAGCCGCAGGCTGCCAACCGAGCAATAGGAGACATCATGTCAGGCCCGTACGAACGCCGAGAGAACGAGTCCCAGGCCGAAGTGATCTGGCACCAGACCCACATCACCAAGGACGACCGCGCCAAGCAGAAGAACCAGGTGCCCAAGTGCATCTGGCTCACCGGCCTGTCCGGCTCCGGCAAGTCCACCCTGGCCAACGCCCTGGAAGTGGCGCTCACCGAGCAGGGCAAGCACACCTACCTGCTGGACGGCGACAACGTACGCCACGGTCTGAACAAGAACCTGGGCATGAGCGACGAAGACCGCACCGAGAACATCCGCCGGGTGTCCGAAGTGGCCAAGCTGATGGTCGACGCCGGCCTGGTGGTGATCACCGCCTTCATCAGCCCGTTCCGTGCCGACCGGGACGCCGCCCGCGCCCTGTTCGAGGACGGCGAGTTCGTGGAAGTGTTCGCCGACGCCCCCCTGGAAGAGTGCGAGAAGCGCGACCCCAAGGGCCTCTACAAGAAAGCCCGCGCCGGCGAGATCAAGGAATTCACCGGCATCGACAGCCCCTACGAAGCCCCCGCCAACGCGGAAGTGGTGATCAACACCGCCGAGCACGACATCGGCGAGTGCGTGCGCCAGCTGATTGAGAAAATCGGCGTTTAATACCTCTCAAAGCCCCGTAAAAGGCGCTTTTTTGCGCCTTTCTCCAAGCATCGGCAGCGTCTCCGCCCGGTTAGCCTGACAACCCTTATCAGTGGTTGAACAGGCTCCGGGGAGCTGTCTATGCGTATCACCGTTTTCGGCGCCGGCTATGTCGGCCTGGTCACCGCCGCCTGCCTGGCGGATGTCGGGCACCGGGTGTTGTGCGCCGATGTGGACGTCGAGCGGGTGCGCACCCTGGACCGCGGCGAAGTGCCCATCTACGAGCCCGGCCTGAAAACCATGCTGGCGCGCAACCGCGAAGAGGGCCGCCTGGCGTTCACCACCGACGCCGGCCAGGCCGTGCGCTTCGGCACCCTGCTGTTCATCGCCGTGGGCACCCCGGCGGGCGAGAACGGCGCCGCCGACCTCAAGCATGTGCTGGCGGTGGCCGCCGCCATCGGCGAGCACATCGACGGTTACCGCCTGGTGATCAACAAATCCACCGTGCCGGTGGGCACCGCCGACCGCGTGCGGGCGGTGATCGCCGAGCAGGGCAGGGCGGATGATTTCGACGTCTGTTCCAACCCGGAATTCCTCAAGGAAGGCGCCGCCATCGAGGACTTCACCCGAGGCGCCCGCATCGTGGTCGGCACCGAGTCCGAACGGGCCCGCGAGCTGATGCGCGAGTGCTACGGCCCCTACAACTGGAACCGCGACAAGTTCATTTTCATGGACACCCGCTCCGCCGAGCTGACCAAGTACGCGGCCAACACCATGCTGGCCACCAAAATCAGCTTTATGAACGAGATGGCCAACCTGGCCGAGCACCTGGGCGCCGACATCGAACAGGTCCGCCTGGGTATCGGCTCCGACCCCCGTATCGGCTACCACTTTATCTACCCGGGTTGCGGCTACGGCGGCGCCTGTTTTCCCAAGGACATCCAGGCCCTGGAAAGCATGGCCCGCGACGCCGGCTACCCGGCGCGTATCCTGCAGGCCGTGGAGCAGGTCAACCGCGCCCAGAAAGACACCCTGTTCGCCAAGCTGCAAAAGGCCCTGGAGGGCGACCTGGCCGGCAAAACCATCGCCGTCTGGGGGTTGGCCTACAAACCCAACACCGACGACATGCGTGAGGCACCCAGCCGGTCGCTGATGGAGGCGGTCTGGGCCCAAGGGGGCCGAATCCAGGCCTACGACCCGGAAGCCGCCCAGGAGTGCCGCAGGCTTTACGGTCAGCGGCCCGACCTGACCCTGGCCGACGACCGCTACCAGGCTCTGGAAGGCGCGGACGCCCTGGTGATCTGCACCGAATGGAAGGAGTTTCGGGTGGTCGACGCCGCCGAAATCACTGCCCGCCTGCGCCGGCCGCTGGTGATCGACGGCCGCAACCTCTACGACCCGCCGGCCCTGCGGCGCGCCGGCATCGCCTATTTCGCTGTCGGGCGCGGGGACAGCGTGCTCACCAGCTAGCTTCCAAACCGGCACCTTGGAGCCGGCGAGCTATGCCATATACAATAGCCCGCTATTCTTGCTCCGCCCCGGATAGGGAGATTCCATGGATTATCAGGTTCACGAAAGCGCCATCGTCGACGAGGGCGCTCAAATCGGTAGTGGTTCGCGGGTGTGGCACTTCGTCCACGTCTGTGGAGGGGCCCGGGTAGGGCGTAACGTGTCCATGGGCCAGAACGTCTTCGTGGGCAACAAGGTCACCATCGGCGACAACTGCAAAATCCAGAACAACGTCTCGGTGTACGACAACGTGCACCTGGAAGAGGGCGTGTTCTGCGGCCCCAGCATGGTGTTCACCAACGTCTACAATCCACGTTCGCTGATCGAGCGCAAGGACGAGTATCGCGAGACCCTCGTAAAGCGGGGCGCCACCCTGGGTGCCAACTGCACCATTGTGTGCGGGGTGACCATCGGCGCCTATGCCTTCGTCGGCGCCGGCGCCGTGGTCAATAAGGATGTGCCCGATTACGCCCTGATCGTGGGCGTTCCGGGCAAGCAGATCGGCTGGATGAGTGAGTTCGGCGAGCAGTTGGATCTGCCCATGGATGGCAACGGGGAAGTGCGATGTGCGCATACCGGTGCCCATTATGTGTTGCACGACGGCCGTGTGACTAAAAGAAGCGACTGAACGCTGTCGTTTGGGGAACCTATGGAATTCATCGATTTAAATGCCCAGCAGGCTCGTATCAAAGAACGGATCGACGCCGGTATTCAGCGTGTCCTGGCCCACGGAAAGTATATTCTGGGGCCGGAAGTGGAAGAGCTCGAAGAGCGGCTGGCGGCCTTTGCCGGCAGCAAATACTGCATTACCGTGGCCAACGGCACTGACGCCCTGCAAATAGCCCAGATGGCGTTCGGGATCGGCCCCGGCGATGAAGTCATCGTGCCCGGCTTCAGCTATATCGCCACCGCCGAGACGCCGGCCTTGCTGGGCGCCAAACCGGTATACGTGGACATCGATCCGAATACCTATAACATCAGCCCGGCAGCCGTCGAAGCGGCAATCACCCCTAGAACCAAGGCGATTATCCCGGTCTCGCTCTACGGCCAATGCGCCGACCTGGAAGCCGTCAACCGCGTGGCGGCTAAGCACGGCCTGCCGGTGATTGAAGACGGCGCCCAGAGTTTCGGGGCCGAGCGCAATGGTGCTAAATCCTGTGCGCTGAGCACGGTCGGTTGCACCAGCTTCTTCCCGAGCAAACCGCTAGGCTGCTATGGCGACGGCGGCGCGATATTCACCGACGATGAAGAGCTGGCCCGGGTAATCCGGCAAATCGCCAGACACGGCCAGGACCGTCGCTACCATCATATAAGGGTGGGCGTGAACAGCCGTCTGGACACCATTCAGGCCGCCATCCTGTTGCCCAAACTCGAACTGCTGGCGGAAGAGATCACGCTTCGGAACCGGGTGGCGGCGCTGTATAACGAGCAGCTTGGCGGTTTGAGCTCATTGACCGTGCCCTATTGCGAGCCGGGTAACACCAGTGCCTGGGCGCAATACACCATTCGTGTGGAAAACCGCGACGAGGTGCGCGAGGCGTTGTCGGCCGCCGGTATACCCACGGCGGTGCATTACCCGATACCCTTGAACCGCCAGCCGGCGGTGGGCGACGAAAGCGTTTCCTTGCCGGTTGGCGATAAAGCCGCCGAGCAGGTGGTCAGTTTGCCGATGCACCCTTACCTGCCGCCGGAGGACGTGGAGACAATAACCCGCACCCTGGCGCAAATTACCGAATCGTAGAGAGATAACATGCTGAAAGGAAAGCGAATTTTTATCACTGGTGGCGCCGGGTTCATCGGCTCCACGCTGATCGGCAAACTGATTGATGACAACGAAATCATCGCCTACGACAACCTCAGCCGGAATGCGCTGGAGCGCAGCACCTCCCACGGCCACAAGAACCTGACTGTGAAGCAGGGCGATATCCTCGATAGCGAGTCTCTCAAAGAGGCGGCGAAGGGCGCGGAAGTGTTTATTCACGCCGCCGCGATCGCGGGAATCGACAACACCCTGGTTAATCCGGTCAATACCATGACCGTGAACATGGTCGGCACCGCCAACGCTCTGGAGGCGGCTCAATCAGCCGGTACGGTGGAGCGTTTTCTCGAGTTCTCCACCTCCGAAGTCTTCGGTTCGCGGGCTTATCGAGTCGAGGAAGTCGACTCGACCACCACCGGTGCCGTCGGCGAGGCACGCTGGACCTACGCGGTCAGTAAGCTGGCCGGTGAGCACCTGACTCACGCCTATCACCGGCAGCACAACCTGCCGACGGTCACGTTTCGGCCCTTTAATGTGTATGGTCCTGGCCAGGTAGGCGAGGGCGCTATCTCCATCATGATCCGTAAAGCACTGAAAGACGAAGATATCTATATCTTCGGCGATGGCGCTCAGATACGTGCCTGGTGCTACATCGACGATATGATCGATGCCTTGATGAAAGCGCTGGTGATGCCCAAGGCGGTGGGCGAATCTTTCAATATCGGTAATGCCAGGGCGGTCACCACCATCTACGGGCTCGCTCAGACTATCTGCCGGGTGCTCAATTCCAAATCAAAAATCGTTTTCAGGGATGCGCTCTCCGCCGATATTGAGCTTCGTATCCCGAATGTGGATAAAGCCAAGGATCTGATCGATTTCGAAGCGCGCGTGGACTTGGAAGAGGGGCTGCTCCGCACCGGCGAGTGGATATCCAAGAACATGGACGATTTGCCGGAGATGCCGGCTCTTTTCCAGAGTAAGTGAGCCGTATGATTAACCTGTCGAGGCCCAATATCAGCGAACAGGCCATTGAGTCCGTGGCCCGGGTGCTGCGCTCGGGACAGTTGGTACACGGACCGGAAAGCGAGACCTTTGAGCAGGAACTGGCCGTTTACCTGGGCTGCCGGGAGGCGATTCTGGTGTCCTCGGGCACCGCGGCTTTGCACCTGGCGTTGATGGCGCTCGATATCGGTAGCGGTGACGCGGTCCTGGTGCCCGACTTCACCTTTCCCGCCACCGCTAATGCAGTGATGGCGGTGGGTGCCCGCCCGGTCCTGGTGGATGTCAGCGCGGATACCTACAACCTTGATCCGCAATGCTTGCGCCAGACCATCGAAGGCTGGCGCGGCGCTGAGCGCTTGCGAGCCGTGATGCCGGTGCACGAGTTCGGGCACCCCGCCGATATGGCGGCGATCAGCGGCATCGCCAAAGAGCACGGTCTTTATGTGGTCGAAGACGCCGCGTGCGCTCTGGGCGCGAATCTCAACGGGCGTAAAACCGGCACCTTTGGGGATTTGGCGTGTTTTTCTTTTCACCCGCGCAAGACCCTGACCACCGGCGAGGGCGGGTTGTTGACCACCGACAACCCGGAACTGGCCCGGCGAACGCGCCGCCTGCGCAATCACGGCATGGAGCGTACCGATAGCGGTATGCGCTTTATGGAACCGTCGTTGAACTATCGTTTAACGAACTTCCAGGCGGCTCTGGGCCGGGCCCAACTCCCGTCCCTGGACCTATGGGTCAATGATCGTCGAGAACTGGCCGCACTGTACGTGGAGAACCTGGCCGCGCCCGCCGGTGAGGGGCTGTTGACCTTGCCAAACGCCGACCCGGGCCACAGCTGGCAGACCTTCATGGTGGTGCTCGATGGCCGTTTTGATCGGGCCGAAGTGATAGCGAAGCTCAAGGCGGTGGGTATCGAATCCAATCTCGGCGCCCAGAGTATGCAAGAGATAGGGCTGTACGGGGACGCTCTGGACACATGCAAAGTGGGCCCGCATCTGTATGCCCAGGGGCTGGCGCTGCCATTGTATGAGCGCATGACGCCGGACCAGATACGCCAGGTTTCCGAGAGCCTGACGGCGGTGTTATCAGGTGCCGACTAGACGAGCAGCCGGGTACGGGAATGCGTGACATGAAAGTGCTGATTGCGCCCGTCGAGACCGCCGGCTTCGTCGCCAATCTGGTGCAGGGGTTGCGGCAACTCGGCGTCGATGCCGAAAGCTATGTATCAGAGCGGCATTCGTTCTCCTATGACGTCGAGGAGGAGAAGAAAAGCCTGATCGTGCGCCTTTGGCGGCACCTGGGAACCTTGTTCAAGCGAACGCCCCCCTTTCCCTTTCCCGTCAGGGTGGCCCTTCTCGCGGCTCAGAGCGTTGTTGCCTGGTTCGTGCTGTTTCGCTCGGTGCGCCTATTCGACGCCTACATTTTCGTTGCCGGAAAAACGTTCACCAACACCCGCTTTGAATTGCGTTTACTGCACTTTCTCGGGAAAAAGATAATATTTGTTTCCTTAGGCAGTGAATCCCGCCCGCCGTACATGAGCGGTGGCTATTCCGCGGGTATGACGCCGGCCGAAGCGGCACCAAGAATCGTCCGGGCATCAAGAAAGGTAGCAAAGACAGTACAGCTCCAGGAGCGTTACGCGCACTACGTGGTCAATGCGCCGGGCACCGGTCAGTTTCATCGCAAGAACTTCGTAAATTGGTTTTCCATGGGCGTCCCGGTACCGGAAGCCCAGGAGCCGTCGCTTGAGGACGATGCTTCGAAAAGCGGCCCGGTCCGTATTCTCCATAGCCCCTCCAAACCCCTGCTGAAAGGGTCGAACGAAATACGCGCGGTAATCGCGAGTCTCAAGCACAAAGGCTATGCCATCGACTTTATAGAGTTGAAAGGCGTGCCAAACGCCGAAGTCAGGGAGGAGCTGGCGCGCTGTGATTTCGTCATCGACCAGCTCTACTCCGACACACCCATGGCATTCTTCGCCACGGAGGCGGCGCACTATGGAAAGCCCGCGGTCGTAGGGGGATATTTCTCCGCTTTCGTGAACCAGTATGTTGATAGGGGTGACATTCCGCCCAGCGCCTATGTATTGCCGGAGCAGCTGGAAGAAACCGTGGCCCGTCTGATCGACGACAGGCGTTACCGGATAGAGTTGGGCAGCGACGCCCGCCGTTTCGTGCGCGGGCGATGGCATAGCCGGATCGTCGCACAGCGTTATCTGCGGTTGCTTAACGATGAGGTGCCCGACAGCTGGTTGTGTTCGCCGGAGAATCTGTCGTACCTGGGGGGGGTGGGTGTATCCGAGAAGGAGCTCAAAGCCATGGTACGGTACATATTCGATCACTACGGGTGGGAGGCGTTCCAACTGAAGGGAAAGCCCGCCTTGGAAGCATCCCTTACCGATCTGTTAAGTCAGCAGCCCGCGGACGAAAATGCTTAAATCGGCACTGCGTGACAGCCTGATTTACGGTCTTGCGACCGTGCTCTCCAGAGGCATGGCGTTTTTTCTGTTGCCGCTGTACACCCACGTTCTGACGGTTTCACAGTACGGTGCCTATGACCTGCTGATCACTCTCGGTGCCCTGGCCAACCTGACCATCGCCCTGGAGATATCCCAGGGGCTGGCCCGGCACTGGGCCGAGGCCGCCAATGCCGATGAAAAACGGCGCCTGGCCAGCACCGCCCTGTTTTTCTCTCTCGGTATGTACGGGTTCTGGCTGGCGGTGGCGCTGTGGTTCGCCGAGCCGCTGGCGTCGATGATCCTCGGTGACTCGGAGTACCTGCCGGCGTTTCGCATGGGATTGTTGTTTATCGCCGCCAACGGCCTTTATCTGCTGCTGCTCAACCAGTTTCGCTGGCAGTTGAGAAGCCGGGCCTATGCGTCCGTCAGCATCGCCTACGCGCTCCTGACGGTGTGTTTCGCCGTGCTGTTCTGTGTACTTTTGGATATGAAGTTGGTCGGGGTGATGCTGGCCCAGTTCACGGCCGCCGCCGGTGCCTCGCTGGCCTGTTTTTATATGCTGCGGTCCAGTTACGGCCGGCTGTTCGACACCCGCCTGCTAAAGAAAATGTTGCTGTTCTCGGCGCCCCTGGTGCCGGCGGGCTTTCTGGTATTCCTGAACCTTTACGTGAACAGGCTGGCGCTCAACCATTTCATGTCTCTTGAAGAAGTGGGTGTGTTCGGCATTGCCAGCCGCATCGCCGGCATCGCCGCGTTACTGATTATCGGCATTAGAGCAGCGCTGACACCGCTGATCTACGAAAACCATCGGCGCCCCGAAACACCCGGTGAAATCGCCACGCTGTTCGGTTGGTTTCTGGCATTCGCGTTCCCGGCCTGCCTGTTTCTGTCGGTGTTCGCCCGGGAAGCGATCCTGGTGCTGGCCAAGCCCGCCTATGCCGAGGCGGCGTCGCTGGTGATCTATTTGGCTCCCGCCATGTTGATGTCGCAGATGTACATCTTCGCGCCGGGTATCGTCATCACCAAGAAAACCCACTGGCAGTTCTGGCTCACCCTGGCGTCCGCCACCGTCAGCGTGGTCGCCAACCTGGCTCTGGTACCGCTGGCCGGCGTGACCGGTGCCGCCATCGCCACGCTGGCCAGCGCCCTGGTGTTTTTCTTCGGCTGGGTACGGATCAGTCAGCGTCTTTACCCTGTCCCCTACGCCTGGCCCAGTGCTTTCCTGGCGATGCTCTGCTTCACCGGGCTATCTTCCCTGGGTGTCTGGATCGATGCCTCGGAGATGTCTTTATGGCCGGCGATCACCGCCAAGGCCTTGCTGCTGCTGGCCATGCTTGTCGCCGTCGTCGCTCTGAAGCTGCTCCCGGCCGCCGATCTGCGCAAGCTGGTCTCAAGCCTCATCGGCCGATTGCGCCCATCCAGCGGTAAATGATAAACCTGCCCCCGCTCTGTCACCGGGGTTAGCAATATAGTAAACACAATGTAAAATGCCGTTGCGTGTCATAGGCATGACAAAACGTGCGGGTGATAATCCTCGCCCCAGGGACGGGGAACAAACCAATCATCAGGATAGGACGCCGCCAGTGTTAAGTGGGTTCAAACGGGCCACCTGGGCCCGAGCAGTAAAGGGCGGAGCTCTGGGGATACTGCTAAGCGTCAGCGCGACGGCCGCCGCCGCCCCCTGGGCGGAGACCGGGGATCTGCGCGCCCGGCACCATCTGGAAGCGCTCTCCGCGCTGGGCTGCTTCGACGGCCTCACCACCACCTGGCCGGTGAACTGGTCGGCGGTGGCGGAAGGTCTGCGCGGCGCCAGCGACACCTGTCGCACCAGCGAGCACGCCGCCTACTTGCGTGCCGCCCTGGACCGCGCCAAAACCGAAACCCGCACCGCCACCGTCACCCTCGGCGGCGCCAATGAAGAGCCCCTGTTCCGCCACTTCGGCGCCCAGCCCGCCGGCCAGGTGGACGGCTCGGCGGCGGTGTCCTTCACCGGCCGCCGCTACGCCGCCCGCATCCAGGCCGGCTACACCGACACCGACGACCGCGAAGACACCAGCGAGCTGCGCGCCGACGGCAGCTTCGTGGCCGGCCGGTTCGGTAACTGGCAGCTTGGCGCCGGTGCCATCGACCGCTGGTGGGGCCCCGGCCACCACAGCTCCCTGGCACTCTCGAACAATGCCCGTCCGGTGGCCGGCCTCTGGTTTGGCCGCCAGACCCAGTACGCGCCGCGCTCGCCGTGGCTGAACTGGGTCGGTCCCTGGGACTTCCAGGCCTTCGTCGGCCAGCTGGAGCAGGACCGGGCGGTGCCGGACGCCAAGCTGGTTGGCGGTCGCCTTACGTTCCGCCCGGCCAGTTTCCTGCAGATCGGTCTCACCCGGTTGTTCCAGTGGGGCGGGGAAGGGCGGCCCGACGGCCTGGATTCGTTTGGCGATGCCTTGATCGGTAAGGACAACGGGCAGACCAGCGGCTTCACCGAGGGCGATGACCCCAGCAACCAGGTGGCCGGCTTTGATTTCCGCGCCGGCTTCCCGGTATTCGGCGTGCCCACTGGCTTCTACGGCCAGATGATGGGTGAAGATGAGGCCGGCGGCCTGCCGTCCAAATTCTCCGCCCTGGTGGGCTTCGACGCGCTCACTGGCATCGGCGCCGGCAGCCAGCGTTTCTTCCTGGAAGGCACCGACACGGTCGCAGGCCGGGCCATCAGCGATGCCCGTTTCAACACCGCCTACGAGCACGGGACCTACCGCAGCGGCTTCCGGTACTATGGACGCAGCCTGGCCTCCACCTTTGAAGGTGACGCCCGCGCGTTGACCCTGGGCGGCCAGCAGTTTTTCCGCAACGGCATGGTGTTCACCGCCTCGGTGACCTCCGCGACGCTGAATGCGCAGGGCGTGAAGCGGGCTCAAGTTGAACCCGACGGTGCCGAAATACTGCAAGCCAATGCGGAACAAGATATCGTGCTGGCTGAATTACGGCTGGAACACGGCCTGCTGGGCGGGCGTCTCACCTGGGCCCTGGCCGCCACCGACGAAGCGGTGGACACCTTCGCCGGTGAGCGCGAGCAGGTCACCGCCATGGCGCAATGGCGCCGCACGTTTGACTGGTAAAGGACTCCCAAACGGTTATGACAGCAATAATGAAAACACTGGCTATATTCGGGCTGCTGCTCGCCGTCGCCGGCTGCACCATTGTGCCCGGGTCCGACCGCGACGCGGAGCCGGGCTGGTTCGCCGAAGACGAACAGCCGGACGCCGCCTCCCTGCCGGACGTAATTAAAACCCATACCATCACCACCGCCATCCTCGACCAAAACGAGGCGCCGGCGCCGGAACTGCCGGAGGCGCTGGCTGACTCCCCAGAAAGCTACGACTATGAGGTCGGCATTGGCGATGTCCTGCAGATTACTGTTTGGGATCACCCCGAACTGACTATCCCCGCGGGTTCCATGCGTAGCGCGCAGGAGTCCGGCAACCTGGTACACAGCGATGGCAACATTTTTTACCCTTACGTGGGAAAGCTGCATGTCGAGGGTATGAAAGTCACCGAAATCCGGGAGATGATCACCGACCGCCTGGATGAGTACATTGAAGCGCCCCAGGTGGACGTGGCGGTAGCTGGCTTCCGCAGCAAAAGAATCTACGTGACTGGCGCAGTCAACAAGCCCGGTACCTACCCGATCACCAACGTGCCCATGCGTCTGGTGGACGCAGTCAGCGCCGCCGGCGGCATCGGTGAAAACGCCAACTGGTCCCAGGTGATTCTCTCCCGGGACGGTGAGGAATACCGCCTCTCCCTGCGCGGCATCTACGAGAACGGTAACGCCGCCCAGAACGTGCTGCTGCGCCCCGGCGATGTGGTCAACGTGTCGCGTAGCGACGACAACAAGGTCTTTGTGCTCGGTGAAGTGGTTAAGCCCGAAAGCATACCCATGGGCCGTAACGGCATGAGCCTGGCGGAAGCGCTCTCCAACACCGGCGGCCTGGACGAGCGGGAAGCGGACGCCTCCGGCATCTTCGTCTTCCGCAAGGCGCAGCCCGGCCAGGAACACGGCATTGATGTCTACCAGCTTAACGCCAAGGACGCCGCCGCCCTGGTGCTGGCGGACAGCTTCGAGCTCCAGCCACGAGATATCGTCTACGTCACCGCCGCGCCGCTGGCCCGCTGGAACCGGGTGCTGAGCCTGCTGGTGCCCAGCGTCACCGCGCTCTATCTGGGTGGCCGCGCCGAGAGCGAACTGGGAAGCGACTAGATGTTTGAGCGCATCCTGGTGGTCTGTGACGGTAACATCTGCCGCAGCCCCACGGTGGCGGCCATGCTCGCCGCTGCCCGGCCTGACAAGCGGATCAGCTCCGCCGGCCTGGTCGGTCTGGAGGGCCACGATATGGAGTCCACTGCCCGGGACGTGGCCGCCGCCCAGGGGTTGGAGTGCGGCCCCCACAAGGGCCGCAAGCTCGACCGGGCGCTGTGCCAGGACGCGGATCTGATACTGGTCATGGAAGGGCGCCAGCGCGACCGCATCATCCAGCAGTTCCCGGAAGCCAGCGGCAAGACCTTTTTGCTCAGCCACTGGAACGGCGGCCAGGATATTCCCGACCCTTATCGTCGGGGCCGGGAAATATTCGAGAGAATTTATCCGCTGATGCGCCAGGCCACGGATGCTTGGCTGAAAAAATTATGAATACAGGAACGACAGAATCCGATGAGTAACCACCCAGACACCGTCCGAGGAAGAAGCGCCGTATCCATGGATGAGGATATCGATCTGCACCGGCTGTGGGGGCTGCTGGTTGATGCCCGCTGGTTGATCCTGGGCACCACGATTCTGGCACTGCTGCTGGGTGCCGCCTATGCCTTTCTGGCAACGCCGATCTATAAAGCGGACGCCCTGTTGCAGGTGGAAAAGAAGCAAAGCGGGCTCCCTGGTTTCGAAGAGCTCAATGAGGCCCTCGGCCAGGAATCCTCGGCGGCGGCGGAAATCGCCATCCTCACGTCACGCATGGTGCTGGGGAACGTGGTCGAGCAGCTGCACACCGATATTCTGGTGGCGCCGGACCGTTTGCCGGTACTGGGAGCTTTCGGTGCGCCCGAGTCGGCGCCGCCGGGCGCGGCGCGGCCCCTGTTCGCCGGTTACGGTGACAGCGAGACCTTGGTTACGGTGAAGCGCTTCACCGTGCCGGATAGCCTGCGCGGTGAAGAGTTCAGGCTTACCGCCGACGACCAGGGCCATCCCGCTGTTTTTTATAAAGGCCAGAAGGTGCTCGGTGGCCCCGCGGATCAAGTGCTCATCAGCGAAGATGACAGTATTGCTCTGGAACTGGGGGAATGGCAGTACGGCGGCGAGGACCTGACGCTGATTCGTCAATCACGTCTGTCCGCCGTTAACAATCTGCGTGGTCGTATGGAGGTCCAGGAGAAAGGCAAGGACACGGGCATCCTCACGGTCACCCTTAATGGCCACAACCCGGCACGCATTCAAAAAGAGCTGGACGCGGTGGCGGATAACTATCTTCTCCAGAACATCAATCGACAGGCCGCCGAGGCGGAAAAGAGTCTGGCCTTTCTGGATGAACAGCTCCCTGAACTCAAAAGCAAGCTGACCAAGGCGGAAGAAAAACTCAATGAGTACCGCCTGCAGCGCGATTCCGTGGATATGCAGTTGGAAACCGAATCGCTGCTCGGCCGCCTGGTATCCATGGAGGCCAAGCTCAACGAGCTTAAAATCAAGGAAAGCGAAGTCTCGGCTAAATTTACCCAGGAGCATCCTGCCTACCGCACCCTGCTGGAGCAGCGCCGCTCCCTGGAGCAGGAAAAGGCCCAGCTCAACCAACAGATCGGTAATCTGCCCGAAACCCAGCAGGAAATCCTGCGTCTGATGCGCGATGTGGAGCTGAACCAGGAAATTTACGTGGGCCTAATGAATCGCGCTCAGGAACTGCGCATCATGAAGGCCAGCACGGTGGGCAATGTTCGCGTAATCGATGACGCCGTGGTGGCGCCCGAGCCGGTGAAGCCGAAAAAGGATGTGATCATCGCGCTGGCTGGCGTGCTTGGCCTGATGATGTCCGCTGGCTATGTACTGGGTGCGGGGTTCCTGCATCGCGGCATCGAAACTCCTGACCAGCTTGAGGAGCAGGGCGTTCCGGTTTATGCCGCCGTGCCTCTTTCCCAGAACCAGCAGAAGCTGGACCGCATCGTGGCGGTCATGCGCCGCCGCAAACGCTCCAAGCACGAGCCCATCCCGCTGCTCGCCGTCAATGATCCGGCGGACCTGGCCATCGAGGCCCTGCGCAGCCTGCGCACCAGCCTCCACTTCGCCATGATGGAAGCCTCCAACAAAGTGATGATGATCTCCGGCCCCAGCCCGGAGGTGGGCAAGTCCTTTATCTCCGCCAACCTGGCGGCGGTGCTCGCTCAGGTGGGTCAGAAGGTGGTGGTGATCGACGCGGACATGCGCAAGGGTCACCTGCACCGCTATTTCGAAAACCAGAACGACGTGGGCCTCTCCGATCTCCTGTCCGGCCAGGCGGAGCACCAGGAGGCCATCCACGAGACCAAGGTGGAGAACCTGCACTTTATTCCGCGCGGCCAGATCCCGCCCAACCCGGCGGAGCTGCTCATGCACCCCCGCTTCAAGGCCCTGATGGAGCGGCTCTCCGCCGAGTACGACCTGGTGCTGGTGGACACCCCGCCGATCCTCGCCGTCACCGACGCCGCCATTATCGGCCAGCAGGCCGGTACCAGCCTGATCGTTGCCCGCTACGGCATGAACTCCGCCAAGGAAGCGGACGTCAGCGTGCACCGCTTCGAGCAGAACCGCGTCGAGATCAAAGGCGCTATCCTCAACGCCATCGAACGCCGCGCCAGCAACGAATACGGCTACTACGCCTACCACTACAACAGTGATAAGAGCTAGACTGCGGCGAAACGTCAGGGGCCACGGAGGGCCAGGCGGTTCCACTCAAGTTTCTCCACCTGGTCTCTAGTCAAACATGAAAGTCGTGCATATTTGCCTCTCCGACTATTATCTGGACGACCGGGCTTACCAGGAAAATGAACTGGTGGAGGAGCACCAGCGCCAAGGCCATAAAGTGCTGGTCATCGCCTCCACGCAGGTTCTTGATAACGAGAAGCGGCGCAAGTATCTGGCTCCGGGGCGCTACCGCAACGGCCAGGGCGTGGAGGTGATCCGGTTGCCCTACCACCCCTGGTTGCCCCACGTGTTGGCCAAAAGCCTGCGGCCGCATCCGGGGGTGTACCGGTTACTGGATGAACTCGCTCCGGACGTTATTCTCTTTCACGGTATGTGTGGCTGGGAGCTGATTAATGTCAGCCGCTATAAGAAGGATCATCCTGATGTCAGGTTCTATGTGGATACTCATACAGACTTCATTAACAGTGCCAGAGGGCTGGTCTCTAAATGGGGCCTCCACTTCCTGTATTACCGGACTATCGTGCACTGGTGCCTGCCGTGGATAGACAGGATACTTTACATCTCCCAACTGACGGGAGAGTTCGCCCGCCGGTTTTACGGTATCCCGGAGAGTAAACTGGAGTTCTTTCCGCTGGGCGGCCATCCGGTGCCCGACGACGAGTACGACACTCTGAGAAGGCATACCCGGCAAGATCAGAACCTTACCGAGGAGCACATCCTGTTCGTGCAGTCTGGGAAACAGACCAGACAAAAAAAGCTGATTCACACGTTAAAAGCATTCTCCGGCAATCCGGACCCACGCTTTCGGCTTATAATCGTCGGCTCACTGCTCGAAGAGATCCGTGAACAGGCTCAAGCGCTTATCGACTCTGATGATCGGGTTCGATTTCTCGGTTGGAAGACGCCTGCTGAGATAAAAGCGTTACTCTGCGGTGCCGATGTTTATCTGCAACCGGGAAGCCAGTCCGCCACCATGCAGACCAGTCTCTGCTGCCGTTGCGTCCCGGTATTGGAAAACATCGAGGGTCACGATATATACACGGAAAACAACGGCTGGCTCGTCGACACCGAGGAGGACCTGGCCGCTGTGCTGACTGAAATCAGCTCAGGCACGGTCGATTTGAACAGGATGCGTGACGCTTCCGAGAAGCTGGCCAGAGAACATCTGGATTACTCGGTGCTTGCCCGGCGTCTCATTGAAGGTCCACCAGAGCCGGTACCGACGCAATAACGTGATGTTGATCACATAAATAATTTGCACTAGCATCACAAATCGATATTCCGGGGGAATGTAAAAAATCGCAACAAAAGACAACCTGAGCACTACGGCAAGGCGAACTCCGCCCGGCTAACGTAGGCTCCGTCACGCGAACGTCACCTCCCCGCGCGAAGCTACATGAATACGGACACTCGGCCTCAAAAGGGCCGGGCACGGGCAGAGCCCCGAAAAGGAAAACGGCATGAGCGATTCAGGCTGGTACGTGGTTCAGTGCCGCGCCAACCAGAACTACAGGGCCCAGGAAAACCTGGAAAATCAGGGCTTTACCTGCTTTCAGCCCCAGCTCTGCCTTGAAAAAGTGCGCGCCGGCCGGCGCGTGCAACGCCAGGAACCCCTGTTCCCCGGCTACCTCTTTATTCAACTGTCCGAGCAAGGCAGTGGCTGGCACACCATCCGCTCCACCCGGGGCGTGACCAAACTGGTGGCCTTCGGCGACCGCCCGGCGGCGGTGCCGCCCTCCGTGATCGACGCCCTCAAGCTACAGACCCAGACCAGCGCCAATGACGACCGCCCCGCGCTGCGCCCGGGCGACCGCCTGCGCATCGAACACGGCCCCTTCGCGGACATGGAAGCGGTGTTCCACCGCTTCGACGGCCAGGAGCGCGCCATCGTGCTGCTCAGCATGCTCCACAAGCAGCACCGCCTCACCCTGGCCCTGAAAGACATAAGCACTATGTAGCCCTTTTTGGTTGTGAGAGCGGGCCTTGCGGGAGCGGGCCTTGTGCGAGCGGGCCCAGCCCGCGAAAGGCAAGCACAGCTTGCCGGCAGGCTCCCAGAGACCTGCAATAAAAGAAACAGGCACCGATCCGTCCTCAGGGAATCGACGGCAAACCCTGCGGCGGTAGCGTGCCTGAACGGGGGACAGACAGTGAACGATTCCAATAAGAGTGTGATAAAACACCACGGCGCCGCCACCGGCGTCACCGGCTCATGCCACGAGCTGACGCTGGACGACAACGCGGGGCTGCTGATCGACTGCGGCCTGTTTCAGGGCGGTGACCGGGGGGCGGACGGCGCCGACGCCGGGCGCCCCGAAATCGAATTTGATATCGGCCACATCAGCGCGCTGGTGGTCACCCATGTGCATCTCGATCATGTGGGGCGCATCCCCTGGTTGCTGGCCGCCGGCTTCGACGGGCCGATCTATTGCAGCGAGCCCAGCGCCGAGCTGTTGCCGATTATGCTGGAGGACGCCTTTAAGCTGGCCGTCAGCCGCCAGCCCGAGGCGATAAACTGGTATCTGAGCCGGGTACAGCGTCTGCTGCGGCCGCTGCCCTTCGACCAGTGGCACAGCGTGTACCAGGGCGCGGGCAAAGAGGCGGCGATCCGCCTGCGCCGGGCTGGGCACCTGCTCGGCTCCGCCTATGTCGAGTGCGCTTTGACCGGTGAGGCCCGCGGCCAGGACACCAGGGTGATTTTCAGTGGTGACCTGGGGAACAGGGCGTCGCCGATACTGCGGCCACCCGACCAGCCGGACGGCTGTGACATCCTGGTGCTGGAGAGCACCTACGGCGACCGGGAACACGACGACCCGGGCGCCCGCCGTCACCGCCTGCGGGCCCTGATCGAGCGGGCTCTGGTGGACCGGGGCACGGTGCTGATCCCCGCGTTCAGCATCGGTCGCACCCAGGAACTGCTCTATGAGCTGGAGGACTTGATCCACGAGAACCAGGGCAAGGAGGCCGTCGGCGGGCTCCACTGGAACGACCTGCCGGTGATCCTGGATTCGCCCCTGGCCGGCCGGTTCACGAAGGCCTACCGGGGGCTCCGTGCGCACTGGGACGAACAGGCGCTTGAGCGGGTACGCCAGGGGCGTGGCCCGCTGGCTTTCGAGCAGCTGTTCACGGTGGACGACCATGAAACCCACCAGCGCATGGTCGCCCACCTGGCGGGCACTGGCCGGCCGGCGGTGGTGATCGCCGCCAGCGGCATGTGCACCGGCGGCCGCATCGTCAATTACCTCAAGGCGATGCTCGGCGACCCGCGCCACAATGTACTGTTTGTCGGCTACCAGGCCGCCGGCACCCCCGGCCGGGAGCTGCAGACGCAAGGGCAGGGCGGCCAGGTGGAACTGGACGGCGAGGTCCACGAGATCAAGGCCGGTGTGGACACCATTGGCGGTTATTCCGCCCACGCCGACCGCAACGGGCTGCTCGACTTCGTCACCGGTATGACCCGGTGGCCCCGGGAGATCCGCCTGGTGCACGGTGATGACCAGGCCAAGCGGGCCCTGGCCACGGAACTCGGGCGCCGCTATCAAGGCAGCGCGCAAAAAGGCAGAATCCGCACATCACCTGGACCGTCCTCAGGGAACCGGCGGCAAACCCTGCGGCGGTAGCGTGTCTGGATTACAATGGCGCCCGCAAAAAAGGCGACCATAAAGAAAGCAACAAGGAGACTTCGTGTGAGCGGTGGCAAAGAAGCCGTAATTCGGCGCTTTAAGACCAAGGAGGCGGTAATCGGTATCGTCGGCCTCGGCTATGTGGGCCTGCCCCTGATGCTGCGCTACAACAGCATCGGTTTCCGGGTCCTCGGCATTGATATCGACCAGGGCAAAGTGGATAAGCTCAACAGCGGGGTCAGCTACATTGAACACCTGGCGTCTGAACGGGTCGCCGCGGCGCGAGAAAGCGGGTTCGAGGCCACCGCGGACTTTGCCCGCGCCGCGGAATGCGACGCCCTGATCCTGTGTGTGCCCACGCCGCTGAACAAGTACCGGGAGCCGGACCTAAGCTTCGTCGTCAACACGGTAGAGGCGTTGCAGCCTCATTTCCGGCCCGGCCAGATTGTGTCCCTGGAAAGCACCACCTACCCCGGCACCACCGAGGAAGAGCTGTTGCCCCGGATCACCGCGCAGGGCCTCAAGGTGGGCGAGGACGTCTTCCTGGTCTATTCCCCGGAACGGGAAGACCCCGGCAACCTGGATTTCCAGACCAGCACCATCCCCAAAGTGCTCGGCGGACACACCCCGGCCTGTCGCGATGTGGGAGTGGCGCTTTATGAGCAGGCCATCGACCAGGTGGTCCCGGTGAGCAGCACCAAAGTGGCCGAGATGACCAAATTGCTCGAGAACATCCACCGGGCGGTGAACATCGGGCTGGTCAACGAGATGAAAGTGGTCGCTGATCGCATGGGGATCGATATTTTTGAGGTGGTGGACGCCGCCGCCACCAAGCCCTTCGGCTTTACGCCCTACTACCCGGGGCCGGGCCTAGGCGGGCACTGTATCCCCATCGACCCCTTCTACCTGACCTGGAAGGCGCGTGAATACGGCCTGCATACCCGCTTCATCGAGCTGTCCGGGGAGGTGAACCAGGCCATGCCGGAGTACGTGGTCGGTAAGCTTATGGACGCCCTGAACGATCATGGAAAGGCGCTGAAGGGCAGCAAGGTCCTGGTGCTTGGCATCGCCTACAAAAAGAACGTCGACGATATGCGGGAATCCCCCTCCGTGGAAATCATGGAGCTGATCCAGGATAAAGGGTGCCAGGTGGCCTACAGCGATCCTCATGTGCCGACCTTCCCCAAGATGCGCGAGCACCGGTTCGAGCTGGACAGTGTCCCGCTAACGCCGGATACCCTGGCCACCTTCGACGCCGTGGTGCTCACCACGGATCACGACCGGTTCGACTACGAAATGATTCGAGAAAATGCCGCGATCATCGTCGATACGCGCGGTAAGTACCGGGCTCAAGACCCGAAAGTCGTCAAAGCATAAGGTAACGTAACGAATGAAGAATTTCGCACTCATCGGCGCTGCTGGCTACATCGCTCCTCGGCATATGAAAGCGATCAACGAAACCGGCAACCGCCTGTCCGTAGCGTATGACATCAACGACTCCGTCGGCATTATCGACTCGCTCTCACCCGGCAGCGAATTTTTCACTGAATTCGAACGCTTCCAGGAGCACGCCTGGCAACTGAAACGGGATCCGGAAACCGCCCTGGATTACGTCGCCGTCTGTTCACCGAACTATCTACACCACCCGCATATTGCCGCCGGCCTGCGTCTGGGCTGTGATGTGATTTGTGAGAAACCTTTGGTGCCCACTCCCGAGCTGCTGGATGAGTTGAGCCGCGTGGAAGCCGAGACCGGCAAACGGGTCTACAACATTCTTCAACTGCGCCACCACCAGGCTATCCTGGACCTCAAGAAGAAAGTCGACGCCCAGCCCGCTGGCCCAAAGCATGAAGTAGAGCTCACCTACATCACCTCCAGGGGAAAGTGGTACATGGAGAGCTGGAAAGGGGACCCCAGGAAGTCCTTCGGAGTGGCCACTAATATCGGCGTACACTTCTTCGACATGCTGCACTTTATCTTCGGAAAGCTCGAGAAGAACGTGCTGCACTACGCCGACAACCAAAAAGCGGCCGGCTACCTGGAATACGAAAAAGCACGAGTGCCCTGGTTTCTATCCATTGACACCCAAGACCTCCCCGGAAGCGTCGAGAGCAAGCAAAGCACATATCGTTCGATTACCGTAGACGGAAATGAAATTGAGTTCTCAGCCGGATTCACCGATTTACATACTGTGAGCTATGAAGAGATATTAGCTGATCGTGGTTACGGTATAGAAGACGCTCGGCACAGTGTTGAAACCGTGAATAAAATACGCTGCGGGCACGTCGTACCTGCTGAGCCGAGGGAAGCTCATTCATTCCTGTCCCGGCTCTTGAAAGCTACTATCTAAGTTCGATTTGTATCTGACATTATCCCTAAAGCAGATTCGTCTTACTATGAAGTAAGCTGATCGGAAAGCAATTCTAAAAGGTTTTTTAAAGCTTATTTTTATCTGGTGATGTAGCTGGTGTCGCTTCTAACTACAAAGAAAAATTTTTAATTTAAGCGCCTGCACTAAAATCATCAAATAACAGAATTAAAAGTGGAAGGCATCGCCGAACCGGTTAAAGACATAGATGGAACTTTGGTGGTGAGTTTCATGTGTTGCTGCGTATTACTTATCAGAATATGAAATTTGTAAGTATCCAAATGCATTTTGATAAAAGAAATTTTCGAAAACTAAGCGATCTAGTCTCGTGTGCATTTAAATGACTATGAATATATCGGCGATAGGTGGTTAACATGAATGCACCGTCAGATCGAAGAGCACTTACAGCAAAAGTGAATTTAACATGACCTGCATGCTTGTTGGTTACCAATGAAACAGAAAATTGAGAAGGATAGCTTTTTCAAAAGTGTTGGCGTTATCTTGAGTGGGACTGTATTTGCGCAGGCTGTAACTTTATTTGTAGCACCATTCATTACTAGACTATACAGCCCCTCTGAATTTGGGCTATTTGCGGTCTACATTAGCGTAATGGCTATAATTGTAGTCCTCGGGTCTTTGCGCTATGAAATGGCAATATTGTTACCAAGGAAAAGAAGAGATGCCTATAGTATATTAATATTATGCTTTCTTATAGCAATGCCCATTTCAATTCTGGTGTTTGCAGTACTATCTTACCTGTCATTTTCTTCATTACAAATAAGCGCATATTTCCTATTTCTCCCTTTCGCTTTCTTTGCGACTGTCGGCTGCCAAATATTAACAAAATGGCAGTTGCGCGAGAAAAAATTCCATCGGATTGCCGTTTCGAGAGTAGCCCAGTCTTCTTTGACCGCTGCTGTGCAACTATCCTTTTTCAAAGGTGGTCCTTTAGGTTTAATAGCTGCTCACTTTCTCGGCCAAGTCATTCAGTTTATTATATTAAAAAAAAATGCAGTCTTCGCAAGAGACGTTTTTAGAGAAAATAAAAAAAAATTAGAGGAGGTAGCTTTTAGATATAGAAGGTTTCCTCTTTTCGATACTTCTTATGCTGTTTTTTTTGCTGCGGGTCAGCAGTCGCCGACTGTACTTTTAGGTTTGATGTTTGGCCCATCAGCGGCTGGATTGTATGCGCTCTCGGAGAGAGTTCTCTCTGCGCCGCTGAACGTGATAGGGGGCGCGGTAGGCAGCGTTTTCTTCTCTCATGTATCTGACTCAACATCGGTTTTAGAAAGAAACCAGATGATCCTTAACGTTTATACGAAAATGTTTTATTTGTCTTTGATGCCTGCCGTAATAATTTTTCTATTTGGCGAGGAGGTATTTGGCTATGTTTTCGGCGAAGCATGGATTGAGGCAGGTAAGATAGCAACTTATCTGGTGCCTTTTTTTGTCTCGCAGTTTGTGGTCTCACCTTTAATAACAATATTCGCAGTTCTTGAAGAGCAAAAAGCGGCTGCCTTTCTGCAAGGCGCTATCTTTTTTGCGAGAATTATCGTGCTGATCCTGGGCTCGATGTTCTGGAGCTTGGAGACTGTGGTTGTTATGTTTTCGGTTGTGAGCGTAATAGGTGCGATATTACAACTTTGTTTTATTTTTTGGCGTTGCAAAATTCCTCCGTTATTGGTTTTATTTAATCATATTAAGATAGCATTGGTTTTCTTGCTTTTGCTTGTCTTTTTTGAATTTACGAATTACTGGATTTTTGGCAACGTATGAGGTAAGCCTAGTGCTAAAAAAGCCAAAAGATTTAAAGTGCCTGCTCATTTTTATCAGATTAGACTTAAGGGCAAGAGGTCGTGATTTTAAATTGATATCGATTCTTGACCCTATAATCCGCTTCCAGATAGCACTAAGAATTTATGAATATCTAATAATAAAGCGCAGCTTTCTTCGATTTATATTCAAGGTCTATTTTAGATCTTTGTCGGTGAAATTATCGTTCTCAATACCTCCGCTTGTTTTTGGGCCCGGCCTTTGCATAGTTCATTACGGCACAATAATTGTTAATCCAAATTCGTCGATTGGAGCTAGATGTCGTATACATGCGGGTGTCAATATCGGTGGGAAAGCCGGCTTTTTCAGCGAAGAGGAAGCCAAGTCGCTGTGTCCGCGAATAGGGAAAAATTGTTACATCGGCCCAGGTGCTAAGATATTCGGGCCTATCTCTGTTGGTAATCATTGTTTCATAGGCGCTAACGCCGTTGTTACTAAGAGTTTTCCGGACCTGTGTGTTATAGCCGGTGTGCCTGCGAGGGTGATACGCGATGCTAATTGATATCGTGATGATCTCGAGAATAGGTCTGGGGGACGGTGGTCGAGAAACATGGCTATATAATTTCTTAATAGAAACGTTGTGTCGAAATGTAGATATAAGGTTTAGAATTTTTTGCTTGCCAGTCGATGGGAATAGCATCCTTGGCACAAAAGATTTTGTAAATGAGTCGAGAGTTTCCAAAGTAGAGGTGCCTTGTAATTCTAAAAAGATCCCGATATCTCTGCAGTTTGCCTTGTCTTTACGTAAAGCTTATACGCAAGTGAAGGAAAAAGCAGATATAATTATTGGTGTTGGAGGCCTGCCTGAAGCGTTGGCAATTATTTTGTCTGGACAAAAGAACGCCGACATATCAGAGAAAGTTATGTGGCTTAGAACTGTTTACACCAAAGAAAAGTCGGATTCACTACCTGTTGTCTCTATCCCTGTTGTAAAATTTTTTGAAAAATATGTTTTAAATAAAAAATTTGGAACTGTTATCGCTAATGGTGAGGACACGGCAGCTTTCTATAGAGAAATGGGTGTTGCTTGTACCGTAATACCGAATGCTATATCCCTCTCAAAATTTCAGCGCCCTAAAAAAAGGCGTTCAGATAAACTGAGAGTGGCTTTTGTAGGCCGCCTAGCAGAGGTTAAAGGGATTCGTGACTTTCTGCTGCTCGTACAAGCGTCCCATGAAGCTGGTATTTTAGATCAAGTTGAATATCACGTTGTGGGCGTTGGGCCTTTCTCAGATACGGTTAAAAAATATCATCTTGACAATAAGTTAGTATACCACGGTTATCTAAGTAACCTCGAAATGTCTGGTTTTCTAAACGATATAGATTGCTGTGTAGCTTTAACGTATTTCACGCCTACCATGGGCGGCGGTGGTGTTTCTAATGCATTGATAGAGCAAATGGCGGCATCACAAATAATAATAGCTTGGGATAACGTTATTTTTAAAAACGCCTTGAAAGATTCTGAATGTTTTTTTGTTCGTCAAGGAGATATAAAGGAGCTGTTCTCGATTATAAAAAATGTAGCTATCTACGACGATGCAGAAGAAAAGGCTGAACAGGCATCTTTAGGTGCGTATAGGTATAGTATAGAAAAGCACGTCGACCAATTCATAGAATTGATAGTCGATCCTAATGTCAGGGTAAAGATATAAATCATGAAGATACTTCTGGTTATAACGGGTCTTGGAGTAGGTGGCGCAGAAAGATTGGTAACTAATTTGTCGGATAAGTTTGTCCAGGCTGGACACGAAGTGACTTTGGCTTACTTCGTGGGTCCGGCCGATATGCTCCCACGAGATAGCCGAGTAAAGTTGGTTTTCATTAATTTTTCCAAATCTCCTCATGGAATAATAAAGGGTTTTATTAATCTGAGAAAGCTTGTTAAGCAATTCAAGCCGGATGTAATTAATAGTCATATGTTTCACTCTAATATTGTATGCAGATTGCTTAGGTTTGTTGCGCCAGTTAAAAGACTTATATCAAGTGCGCATAGCACTTACGAAGGTGGTAAATTGCGTATGCTTGCTTACCGTGTGACAGATCAGCTTTCTGATATAACTACAAATGTGTCAAGGAATGCGGTGGAAACTTTTGTCGCAAAAAGAGCGGTACCGTTTAATAGGATCATTCCAGTCTTGAACGGCATCGACACAGATGAGTTCTCTTATCGTTCCGACTCTCGGTACACTCTAAGAAAGAAATTACTTGGCGCCCGTCGCGGACCTCTGGTTCTGGCAGTTGGCCGTCTTTGGCCAGAAAAGGATTATCCGAATTTGTTGTCTGCTTTAAGTACGCTTCTAAATAGGGGCTATAATCCGTTACTGTTAATTGCAGGCGTTGGCCCTGAGAAACCTGCTTTAGAGGCTTTGGCGTTATCCTTGGGTATATCCGATCACGTATGCTTTCTCGGTCTTCGAACTGATATACCGGCGCTAATGTCAGCTAGCGATGTCTATGTACTCCCATCGGCTTGGGAAGGATTCGGTCTAGCCGTAGCTGAAGCTATGGCGACTGAGCGCATAGTCGTGGCAACAGATAGCGGCGGTGTGAAAGAGGTACTTGGTAACGCCGGAATATTAGTACCGCCAAAAAACCCCCTGCTTTTAGCGGCAGGGTTAGAGAAAGCATTTAATTTTAAGGACAGCGAAATCGAATTGATGGGAAAGGAAGCCCGAAATAGAGTCATTGAAAATTATTCTCTCGATAATACAGCCCAACAATACATAAGAATATATGATGGTTCTTTCTGAAGCTGACATTGATAATGCTATGCCACTGACATACTGCTTTGGCAGTTTTACCTTATGAATTTTGACTTACGCTATTTGAGCTTTAAGGGTTTGGGTTTTTATGCAAATCATTCTTAATTCATGGCATGTGTTGTCTTCGGCTTTGGTGTTTACGATAGGCCTGTTTGTAGCCCTTTTTCTTTCTCGCCGTTACGCAGTCTACCCTCAAAAAGCTATACTACTGTACTTGTGGCACACGATCTTTTGCTTCCTGTATCTTTTTTATTCGCTTTATAATCAAGCCGATTCTATAGGTTATTATAAAAGAAGTCTTACCTTCGATTGGTCTATTTCTTTAGGTACAGATAGCGTTGATGCTTTTTCGGCTATATTCTCGCAAGGTTTGGGCTTTTCATACCTTGGACTCTTTCTGGTATTTAATATTATTGGTTTTATTGGGTTCTTAGCTTTCTATGCAGTTCTTTCATACATTACATTGGGGGCTCCCTCTTATATTACTAGAATATCTACTGTCATCATATTCCTACCCTCTGTAAGTTTTTGGTCTTCGGCTCTAGGGAAAGATGCATTTTCTTTTATGAGCGTAGGCCTAGCCCTGTGGGCAAGTCTAGACTTAAAAAGATATATATGGCTGATGGTATTTGCCATAGTTCTGATGCTTATAGTTCGACCACATATGTCTGGCCTGATGGTAATAGCCCTCTCCTTAGCCCTTTTTTTCCAACCGGGAGCGTCTCCCGTCCAGCGTTTTTTATACTCGTTAGTAGCCGCCGGAGGAGCAATTCTTCTAGTCCCGCTAGCGCTTAGCTACGCTGGTGTTGGAGGCGATGCACAAGTTTCTGACTTAGTCGAATACATTGAGCAGAGGCAGAAAGAGAACCTTGATGGAGCATCTAGTGTTGACATAAATAATATGTCTCTAGTTGTAAAACTATTTACATATTTTTTTAGACCGTTGCCTTTTGAGGCGCACAATTTCGCCGCTTTAGCAGCGTCCCTGGATAACGTCGTTTTGCTTTTAATGCTTTTTTTGTCGCTTCGTTTGGTGCTAAAGCGTAAAAATTTTCAAACCGATATAGATAAAAGTGGTCGTATTTTCTTATGGACATATAGTTTCTCTGCCTGGGTTATATTGTCCATGACTACGGCTAATCTAGGTATCGCTATGCGCCAGAAGTGGATGTTTGCACCGATGCTGATTGTTTTGACTTTGTCAGCTTTGAGTCGAGCCTATAAAAGTGATCGTATTTTGAGGTCTAATCCAAGATTGAGCTAATGCCTTTAGCCAATAGCAATTAGATTGAGAGCTTCATGAAGAAACGTCTTGTTATCGTTACCACTGTCCCGGAGACGTTGGCCACAATCCTGAAAGGTCAACCGAGCTGGTTGAGTCAGTATTTCGATGTAAGCTGTATCACTTCTCCCGACGGTATTGATACCGTTCAAGAAAGCGAATCTGTTCCCGTTTATCCTTTGGCGATGACAAGAGGGATATCTCCGATGAGAGATATAATCTCTATACTTAAAATGTGGCGACTTCTAGTGACGCTAAAGCCTGATATCGTGCACTCTTACACACCAAAAGCTGGCTTGGTCGCAATGACTGCTGCATATTTGGCTGGAGTTACCACTAGGGTGCATACTTTTACAGGGCTGATTTTTCCTACATCTAAGGGGTTAAGAAAAAGGTTGGTTCTGGCCGCGGACAGGCTGATTAGCTCCGCTGCGACACACGTCGTGCCTGAGGGCGAAGGTGTAAAAAATGATCTCTATGAGTATGAGGTTACAAAAAAGACAATAAACGTGATCGGGCACGGAAATATAGCAGGCGTCGATTTGGATTATTTTAAGCCTGATTTGATGCGTGATGTAAACCATACTCCCGTCGAGAGCTTTACATTTTGTTATATTGGTCGCCTTAATCGTGATAAAGGTATAAAGGTGCTGGTTTCGGCTTTCCTGGACTTGAAGTTCGAAGCTCAGTTACTAATGGCCGGGTCAGTCGATACCACCTGCCCGCTTGATGATCGTACTTTTGAGGTTATTAAGTCACATCCCAGGATCTCATTTTTGGGGTTCCAGAATGATGTGCGAGATGTGCTTCTTAGATCTGATGTTTTGGTGCTTCCAAGTTTCAGGGAGGGCTTTCCTAATGTCGTTCTCCAGGCCGGCGCTATGTGTAAGCCGGTGATCGCCTCAAATATTAATGGTTGTAACGAAGTCATAGTGGACGGTTGGAACGGTTGGCTGGTTTCTCCTCGAGATGTGGCGGGTTTAGCAGAAGCGATGAAGAACGCCTTTGCCCTTGATAGGATAAGAATTTTAGAGATTGGGTGCAATGCTAGAAAGCGAATCGAAGAGCGATTTGATCGAGAGGTCTACCTTGAACATCTGCTATCTTTTTACAAAAAAGTTTCGCTCCGAGAATTTTAAATAGGTTGTTAATCCATGAAACGAGCCTTTGATATTTTTTTCAGCCTTTTTGCATTGATTATCTTATCTCCGGTTTTCTTGGCATGCGCTGTTCTGACCGCCACGCAGATTGGTATGCCTGTGCTTTTCTCCCAAGATCGCCCAGGACTAAATGGTAAGCGCTTTCGGATTATTAAGTTTAGGACGATGGTTGATATACGTGATTCCGAAGGTGTGTTGCTTCCGGACTCTGAGCGCATAACGAAATTTGGCCGTATTTTGCGCGAATCGAGTTTGGATGAGCTTCCAGAACTCTTTAACGTGCTGAAAGGCGATATGAGCCTGGTCGGGCCCCGTCCGCTGCTGATGGACTATTTGTCGCTGTATAACCAGCGCCAGGCGCGCCGCCATGAGGTCCGGCCGGGCATTACGGGCTGGGCACAGATCAATGGCCGTAACGCCTTATCCTGGGAAGAGAAGTTCGAGCTGGATGTCTGGTATGTGGACAATCAGTCGCTCTGGTTGGATATCAAGATTCTTTTTAAGACCGTGCTGCAGGTGCTGAAGCGCGATGGCATTTCCCACGGCGAGGAGGCCACCATGCCCAGATTCAAGGGGTCGAACCGTGACGATTAACTCGTTGGCCATATTGGGCGCGGGTGGGCACGGCAAGGTGATCGCCGACGCCGCGCTTCTGGCCGGCTGCCGTGACCTGGTGTTTTTCGACGATGCCTGGCCGGACAAGCAGGACAATGGCAACTGGCCGGTGGTCGGTGATTGGGCTGCGCTACTCGAGCGTCATCATGACTACGAGGGTGTCATTGTTGCTATTGGTGCTAATGACATTCGCATGGCAAAGCAGACTGCGTTGCGCGAGGCGGGCGTATCCGTGGCCACGGTGATTCACCCGCTGGCCGCTGTGAGCCCTTTCGCGGCCCTTGGGGCCGGCTCCGTGGCGTTTGCCGGTGCGGTGGTGAACCCGGACGCTCGCGCCGGTCAGGGCGTGATTATCAACAGTGGCGCGGTGGTCGAGCACGATTGCCGGTTGGGCGACTGGGTGCACATCAGCCCCAGGGCCTGTCTGGGCGGCAACGTCACCGTGGAAGAGGGCGCTTGGGTGGGTATCGGCGCCGTGGTCAAGCAGGGCGTCACGGTCGGTCGTGGCGCTATTGTCGGTGCCGGCGCGGCGGTGGTTTCCGATGTGCCGCCGGGTGCTACAGTCATGGGCGTCCCCGCCCGATAACACAATCTCTGTCTATAGTTTACAGGCCATCACCTAAGGTGATGGTATCTTATCGTTGTGATGGGGATCACACGCATTCAAGGAGCGCTGCAATGTTGAATGGACCTTTCCCTCCCTGGCCGTCCTACACCCCTGAAGAAGCCGATGCGGTTCAGCGGGTGCTGTTGTCGAACAAGGTGAACTACTGGACCGGCGACGAGTGCCGGGCGTTTGAGCGTGAGTTTGCCCCCTTCGCCGGCACGGAGTACGCGGTGGCGCTGGCGAACGGCACCGTGGCTCTGGATCTGGCGTTGCGGGCTTTGGGTGTCGGCGCCGGGGACGATGTGGTGGTGACTTCCCGCACTTTCCTGGCGTCCGCGTCGGCCATTGTCAATGTGGGCGCGCGTCCGGTGTTCGCGGATGTGGACCGGGACAGCCAGAACATCACCGCCGAGACCGTGGCCGCGGCGCTGACGCCGGCCACCAAGGCGGTGCTCTGCGTGCACTTGGCCGGCTGGCCCTGCGACATGGACGCCATGACGGCGCTGGCCGAGCAGCATGGCCTTTATCTGATCGAGGACTGCGCCCAGGCCCATGGCGCCACCTGGCGTGGCCGACCGGTGGGCGGTTTCGGCCATGTGGGCTGCTGGTCGTTTTGCCAGGACAAGATCATGACCACCGGTGGGGAAGGGGGCATGGTCACCACTAACGACCGGGCGCTGTGGTCCTGGATGTGGAGCTACAAGGACCACGGCAAAAGCTGGGAGGCGGTGTACGAGCGCGAGCACCCGCCCGGTTACCGCTGGCTGCACGAGAGCTTCGGCACCAACGGGCGCCTCACCGAGATCCAGGCTGCCATTGGCCGTATCCAGCTGAAGCGGATGCCGGAGTGGACCCGGCTGCGCAGTGCGTACTGCGAGCGCATTTGGGAGACTGCACGCGGGCTGCCGGGTTTGCGAGTGCCCACCGTGCCGCAGGCCGTGGGGCATGCCGGCTATAAATGCTACCTGTTCGTGGAGCCCTCGGAACTGGCCGCCGGCTGGGACCGGGACCGTATTCTCGAGGCCGTGCTGGCGCATGACGTGCCGTGCTTCTCCGGTTCCTGCTCGGAGGTGTACCTGGAGAAGTGCTTCCAGGACGCGGGCCTGGTGCCGGAGGCGCCGCTGACCAATGCCAACGAACTGAGCGACACCAGCCTGATGTTCCTGGTCCATCCCACCCTGGAAGGCCGCCACATCGACCAGACCTGCCATGCCCTCGAAGCCGTCATGGCCGAGGCCACCGCGCCAGGCGCTGCCCGCGCCTCCGGCTGACCCCTCCCTTGTGGGAGCGGGCCATTGTGGGAGCGGGCCCAGCCCGCGAAAGGGCGGCCTGCCGCCCGGCACCCAGCACCTCATCGTGAAAGATCTCCCCACAGGCCAATAGCTGTTCGCTGACAACGATTGACGTTCTGGCCGACATCCCGTTTGCTTGGGTCCGGTGCATACTGACTCCGGGCGATTGCGCCTAAGGGCAGTGCCGCTGGCCGATAAAACCGCACGCGCCTTAGTATCTGTGTAAGCGTCCGGCCATCACACCTTGTCAGTGATGGTCGGTTTCCAGTTGTGCGGCAGGAGTTCGCCGATGGCGCTGTTCTTCTGCGTCGGCAGGCGAGCCAGCACATCCTTCAGATAGACGTAGGGATCGTGACCGTTCAGCTTCGCCGATTGGATCAGACTCATCACGGCGGCGGCACGCTGGCCGCTGCGCAGTGAGCCCGCGAACAGCCAGTTGTTGCGTCCCAGCGCCCAGGGCCGGATCTGATTTTCCACCCGGTTGTTGTCGATCGGCACCGCGCCGTCGTCCAGGTAGCGCGTCAGCGCCGCCCAGCGTTTCAGGCTGTAGCCCAACGCTTTCGCCGTGCCCGACCCGTCCGGGACTTTCTGCCGCTGCGCGATCATCCATCGGTGCAGTGCGTCAGCGATGGGCCGGGCTTGTTCGTGTCTTAACCGCTGTCGGTCTTGATCGGACAGGTCCTTGAGGTCCCGCTCGATGCCGTACAGCGCGCCGATGGACTCCAACGCCTGGGCGGCCAGTTCACTCTTATTGGCCACGTGCAGGTCGTGGAACTTGCGACGGGCATGCGCCAGGCAGCCGATCTCGGTAATGCCCTCGCCGAAGCCCGCCTTGTAGCCGGCGTAGTCGTCACAGACCAGCTTGCCCCGCCAGTCGCCCAGGAAGGCGCGGGCGTGTTCGCCCGCCCGACCCGGGGCGAAGTCGTAGACCGTGGCCTTCAGGTCGGCGAACGGCGTACTGCAGTAAGCCCACACATAGGCCCGGTGGGTTTTCTTCTTGCCGGGGGCCAGCATGGCCACCGGGGTCTCGTCGGCGTGCAGCACCGGCTGGGCCAGCAGTGTGGCGCGCAGGGCATCCACCAGAGGCTGCAACCGTACACCGCAGGTGCCCACCTGTAATCCCCCCATTTTTAATCGCCAATTTGAGTAGAGGGTTAACCGGTTTGTAACAGCCGGGCCGGCGGCACGCCGCCGATAGCCGAGTTCGGTCGCTCGTGATTGTAATGCCAGAGCCATTGAGTCGCTAATAGCTGGGCGTGAGCAACGCTGGTGAACTCATGTAGATCCAACCATTCGTGCCGTGCGGTTCGGTTGAACCGCTCAATGTACGCGTTCTGGGTCGGTTTGCCTGGCTGGATGTAGATCAGTGTAATCCGCTGCCTGTTGGCCCACTCCACCAGCGCCTGCGAAATATATTCCGGGCCGTTATCACAGCGTAGGGCAGCGGGCTTTCCTCGCCATTCGATGATCTGGTCAAGCGCACGTATTACTCGTTGTGCAGGCAGTGACAGGTCAACTTCAATACCGAGCCCTTCGCGATTGTAGTCGTCGAGCACATTGAATGTTCTCAACGATTTGCCGCTGACCAGTTGGTCGCCCATGAAATCCATCGACCAGACCTGATTCGGCGCCGTCGGCACCGCCAATTCGCCCGGATAACCCCGCTTGATCCTCCGCCGGGGCTTGATCCGCAAGTTGAGTTCCAGCTCCCGATAGATCCGATACACCCGCTTGTGGTTCCAGGCATAGCCTTTCACGTTACGTAAATACAGGAAACATAACCCGAATCCCCAGCGCTTGTGGGCCTGCGTGAGCTTAAGCAGCCAGTCCGCAATCAGGGCGTTTTCGCCGCTAAGCTTTGCCTGGTAGCGGTAGCAGGTTTCACTAATGCCGTACACGACACAGGCGAGCCGGACACTGATACCGTGCTTGGCAACGCCCTTCATGGCCATCTCCCGGCGTTGAGACGGCCTTACAACTTTCCCTCCAGTGCTTCCTGGCGCAGTTCGGCTTTGAGGCGCTCCTCAGCATACATCTTCTTCAGACGGGCGTTCTCGGCCTCCAGTTCTTTCAGACGCTTCATCAGCGAGGCGTCCATGCCGCCAAACTTCGAACGCCACTGGTAGATCAGCGCTGTACTCACGTTGTGTTCGCGGGACAGTTCCGCCACCGGAACTCCGGCTTCGTGCTGCTTCAGAATCGCCAGGATCTGGCTGTCGGAAAATCGAGACTTCTTCATGTGTCGCTCCTCAATGCCATCAGTGTAAAAGTCTCTACTCAAAACCTCGATTACTTTTCGGGGGGATTACACACCCACTCGGCCAGGGTGGAGCGTGGGATCGTCAGCCCCGCCCGGCCGAAGATGCGTTCCTGGCGGTACAGGGGCAGATGGTCGGCGTACTTGGCCACCAGCACCTGGGCCAACAGCCCGGCAGTGGGGATGCCTTTGTCGATCACTTGTGCCGGCACCGGCGCCTGGATCAGCGTCTCGCACTGCTCGCAGGCCCACTTGCCACGGATGTGGCGCTCCACCGTGAACTCGCCGGGCACATAGTCCAGCTTCTCGCTGACGTCCTCGCCGATGCGTTTGAGCGCACAGCCACAACGGCATTGCGTGTTCTCGGGTTCGTGGTGGATCAGGGTGCGGGGCAGTTGTGGCGGCAGTGGCGCGCGCTTGGGCTGTTGCTTGGGTGCAGCGGTGGGCGCCTCGGCGGGCAGGCGCTCGCTCAGCTCCGTTTCCATGGCAGCCAGGTCGGCGTCGATCAGTTCTTCCAGCAGTTGCCCTTGCACGCCTTTGAACTGCTCGCTGCGGCGGGCGAACTTGTGGCGCTTGAGCAGCGCCAACTCGTGGTTTTGTTTCTCGATCACCGCGTCGCGGTGGCGGATGGCGGTATCTTGCTGGGTGAGGGCCCGGTCCTTACTCTCCAAGTGATCGAACAGTTCCGTGGCCAGAGCACGGAGTTGATCGGCGGAGAAGGCATTGAGGTCGGGGCGCGAAGTCATGGCGAACAGTATGCCAAGCCCGCGCCCGATCGGCGATTGGATGTTGGGCGTATAGCCAACAGGAACGGGGTGTGGTTACAGCACCGAGATCACGGCGTCGTTGCCCAGGCGCTGCCAGGGCAGGCCCTGCACCAGGGCGTCGAGCTGCTCGTCGGTCAGGCGTAACTGGTCACCGCGCCAAGCGTCCCCCCAGTGGAACTTGCCCCGATGGAGCCGGCGGGCGCACAGCCAGATGCCGAAGCCATCGTGGATCAGCACCTTCATGCGGTTGCCCCGGCGGTTGGCGAACAGGTAAGCCTGGTGCGGCTTCGCCGCACCGAACACCTGGATCACCCGGGCGAGGGCCTTGTCCGGCCCGGCGCGCATGTCCAGCGGCTCGGTGGCCAGCCAGATCTCGTCGATGCGGATCATCGCAGCAACTCGCGCAACAGGGCCAGGCACTGATGGGCCTGTTCGGCGGGCCACTCCACCACAACAGGCCCACCCGCGCGAGGCACTTCGATACGGATGCGGCTATCCTGACCGTTGGTTCGGGAGCGCTCGCCCGGACTCGACGCGGCCGGCAGGGACAAAGGCATAAACCCAGGTGACGCTGTTGCCTGGTCGGCTTGCTCGGCTTCACGGATCCAGCGGCGGAGCAGGTTAGCATTGAGTTGGTTGTCCAGGGCGATGCGGGAAACGGACACGCCGGGCTCCTGACAGGCGGCCACGATATGGGTCTTGAACTCACGGGAGAAGTGGCGGCGACGTCGGGGCTGAGGTTGGGGCTGAGGTACGCTTAAAGGGTCCATGGTAAGTGTCCACTAGGAATTAAGTGGACACTATCGTGAAGACCGCCATCATCGACTCAAGATGGGTTTGCCGGACGCTTACGTATCTGTTAAACTCGTTCTAGGTTGAGGTCCGGTTCATGTTGGACGCTACAATGGAGGCATTTATGGATCTTGCATCACTACGGCAGCTCCCCGTGGAGCAGCGTATGCATCTTGTCGAAGAGCTTTGGGACAGTATTGCGGCTGACCAGGGGGCGCTACCTCTTACGGATGAACAAAGAGTGGAGCTTGATCGGCGGCTTGATGCTTATGAAGCGGATGGTAACCCCGGTCGTCCTGCCAAGGAGGCGCTGGACGATATTCGGCAGCGACTGTGACGGCTTCCATCTATGTCGTCGCGGTGATGCACGGGAGCCGAAACCCCTCTCGCTGGAAAGCAAGAACATAAGCAGCCGGCCAAGCCCCGCCGCCCGCGCCTCCGGCTGATCCCTTGTGCGAGCGGGCCCCGCCCGCGAAAGGGCGGCCTGCCGCCCGGCAAAGGTCGCCCCGCAGTCTTCTATTGACAGTCTACGTCAAAGACGTATGCTGTCCGGATGTACACGGTAGTTGAGGCGCCAACATTCGCAAAGGATGCGGACAGGCTTTGGACCCACGACGAGCGCGCTGAGTTTTGTGTTTGGATAGCCGCGCACCCCGAAGCCGGTCAGGTGATACCGGGCAGCGGTGGTTGTCGTAAGATTCGCTGGAGCAAGGCGCAAAGCGGGAAGCGTGGGGGCGTTCGCGTGATTTATTTCACACGGCTTCCCGAGGGGCAGATCTGGTTATTGGTTATCTATGCCAAGAACGTGATAGCGAATATCCCAGCCCATTTGCTAAAAGCGATCCGCCAGGAGTTGGAAGATGGGTAAAATGAAAGAAGACATTACGGGTGAAGAGCTTGGAGAAAAGCTGCTTCATGCCGTGCGCGAAATGAAAGCAGGTTACTCTGCCAGGACCACTGAAGTCAGTACTAATGAGGTGGCGTCGGCTCGCCTGCGTACCGGGCTTTCCCAGGCACAATTCGCTCGTGCTCTGAAGATCTCTCCGCGAACATTACAAGAATGGGAGCAGGGTCGGCGTAGACCTTCCGGAGCTGCGCAAGCTCTTATTCAGATCGCCTTTCGTCATCCGGAAGTGATTGTGGAGTCGCTGAGCGATTCTTAGGGCTGGAACCTTTGCGGCTTAGGCGTCTCCTACCACCATGATCTCTTCTTCCCTGGCCGGGCTTGTGCTGGCCGCTTTTCTGTCTCTTCTTGTTGCCTGGCCACCGGCCTATGCCGTGGTGCCGCTGGCGGCGGCTGCCCTGGCGTTGGTGGCGTTTGTCTGGCCGCGCCAGACGGTTACCGCGCTGAGCCGCGAGGATGCCTGGTTCCTGGCCGCGTTGGCGGCATTTTCGTTGGTCTGGCTGGCCGACGTGGCGCGCACCGGGGTTTGGCCCCGGGCGATTGAGGGCGGCGGGCTGTGGTTGCCGCTTTGGCCGTTACTGGCCGCGTTTGTCTGGCTGGGGTGGCAGCGTCTCCGGCCCCCTGTCGCGGCTTTTTGGTGGGGCGTCGGCCTGGGCGCGTTGCTGGCCGGGCTGATCGCCGGCTGGGAGGTATGGGTCGTAGGCCGTGGCCGCGCCAGCAACGGCATCAACGCCATTCCTTTCGGCATGCTCTCGTTGTTGCTGGGCTCGCTGGCCTGGGTCGGGGTGTTCGCGGTGCGTTCCGGCTGGGCGCGGGCGGGGTTATTGTTGGCGCTGGCGCTTGGTCTGGGGGCGTCGCTGTTGTCCGGCACCCGGGGTAGTTGGGTGGTGTTCCCGGCTGTGGTGGTCGTGGTGGGGCTGGGCTTCTGGCGGACGCTGCCGCGCCCGGTGCTGGGGATCGGTGTGACGGCGTTGCTGGGTCTGCTGCTGTTGGCGTCGTTGTCGCCCACGTTGGCGGTGACTGAGCGCGTCGGCGAGGCCATGGAGAGCGTGGACGAATACGACGAGGGTGAGCGGGGCAATTCCTTCGGCGTGCGCGTGGAGATGTGGCGCGTCGGCGTGCGGCTGTTTTCCGAGAAGCCGTTGTTCGGTTGGGGGGAAGAGCGGCTGCAGGCGCGGCGTGACGACTGGGTGGCGGCCTGGAATTTGCACCCGGCGGTGAGTAAGCACGACCAGCTTCACAGCGATCTGATCGACACCGCCGCCCGCCGGGGCCTGGTGGGCCTGGGCTCCTTGCTGATGCTGTACGCCGTGCCGCTGCTGTTGTTCGCCCGCGCCCTGCGTGGCCGCCCCGACGCCACCACCCGGGCCCTGGCGGTCGCCGGCCTGGTGGTGGTGGTCGCCTTTATCGGCTTCGGCCTCACCCAGTCCATGCTCCGCGACGCCCGTGGCCTGGCCGGCTACCTGGGCATGGTTACCGCTTGTTGGTGCCTGCTGCGCAACCGTGAGGTGTCTTAGTCTTCTGTTCTGAGCTTGGTGCCGTAGTACTTCCCTTGGGCGGGCACGTCTTTGTTTACCAGGCTCATGGCCCCGATGATCGCTTTGTCGCCGATGGAAACGCCCATCTGCACGATCGTATTGGGACCGATGTAGACGCCATCGCCGATGCGGGTGGGCTTTCTTTCGATGCCTTTCTCGCCCAGAGAGGTGCTCCAATCCACCGTGTGGTGGGTGTAGATCTGGCTACCCGCGCTGATGGAGACGTAGTCACCGATCTCCAGCCCGCTGGACCCATCCAGCACCACATTGGGGCCGATCCAGGTGTTTTTCCCGACTTTCACGTCTCCCAGAATCAGCACGTTGTTGTAGCAGGACGTGCCCTCCCCAAAACCGTAGAAACGGGCGGTTTCCCATCGGTCCGTGAGCAAGTCTTGAACGGATACATGCCGATCGAACTTCTCTTTGATTTCTCTTCTTCTGGTCTCGATGAGGCTGCGAATTTCCTCTTCGATGCCGGTCTCTCTCGACTTGCTCATTTCCATTGCCTTTAAACGCGTCGCTCTGCCGACGAGCGGTTGCGGGCAGTATACATAACGCCCCGGCGCACTGTCCCGCCTACACCTCCATGAGCGAGATGCAATCTTGAATGGGCAGGAATAGCTGCAGCCCGTCTTCTTCGATCCTGAGGAATTCGTATTTCTCACAGAACGCAGCGGCCTGCTGATCCTTGGCATCCACCACCAACCCACCGATGGCGATGAAGGTTCGGGAGATGGTCGCCGCGTCGTCGATGGCGGAGAGTAACGCCAGCTCACCGACCCCCTGGCCCTGAACACTCTGATGCGAGGCGAGCCGGGCTATTCTTAGAAATGGCACAGGGTGCGGGTAGTCCATCTCGCAGGGCGCGGTCGAGTAGTAAGCCAGAATCCGCTCCGGCTGGTCGGTATCGACCAGCACTGTTGTGCGCACCAGGTGCCGTTCGTCCTGCCGTCGTGCGGTTTTCTGAATAAAAGTGTTGAGTTCCGCGACCCCGCAATCGAAGCCGGCTCGGTCGTGTTGCTTGCTAAGTGGCTGCTTTCGGATCCGAGTCATGCACCACGTCCTTGTAGTGTTGTGCGGCCCGCTTTAGGCGGGGCAGTTCGCGAGCCGGCTGGTCCAGGGCCGTCATCATGTTCTCGAAGGCGCCGCGACTTGCACTGATCCGTGTGGCTCGCTCGGTGACCTCGGCGGCGCGCTCCAGGGCAGCGTCCAGCAGGAACTGTGAGACCGTGGAGCCTTGCAGCTCCGCCGCGTCCGCAATCCGTTGATGGATCTCGGGCTTGGCGCGTGCCACCAGCCGCTTCTCTTTTTCATGGTCTGTCGCTGCTGTCGTCATGCGACACCTCTTCATTTAAATGTGGTGCCAATATGGCACCATCAGAGGTAAAAATCAATCTCCCGCCTCTTCAGGCGGCGGTGCCCAGCATCCGACGAATCAGAATACTGACCTGCTCGAGCGCCTGGTCGGGCGTCATCTGGCCCTTGGGGTTGTACCAGTAGGCCATGCGGTCGCACTGGCTGAGCAGCGCCAGGGTGACCACCTTGGGGCTCACCGGGGCGTCGTCGGCGACGTAGTCGCGCACCAGGTCCTGGACGGTGTGGCGGTAGCCGGCCATGCGGCCGCTGAAGTGCCGGGCGGTGTCCTCGGGCAGGAACATGCGCGCGAATTGCGGATCGATCAGGCGGTCGTTGGCGCGGGCGATCAGCCGGTGGCGCATTTTGTAGCCGGCGTGGCGGCGCACGATTTCGAACAGCCGCTCTTCGCGGGGCACCTCGTCGATGCCTTCCAGGATGTAGCTGAAGAAGTCGGTCATGCCCAGCTCGATGGCTTCGATCAGCAGCTGCTCCTTGGAGGCGTAGTAGTTGTAGAGGGTGGGGGCCTTGAGGCCCACCCAGCCGGCCAGGGTGCGCATGTTGAGGTTTTCGTAGCCGCGTTCGGCGAACAGGGCGATGGCGGCCACCAGAATGCGGCTTTGCATGGTGCCGCCGTCGGCCCGTTCGCTGACTTCCCGCAGGTCCTTCTCGATGTTCTCGCCGAGGTAGCGCGGTGTCGCCTGGTCGGCCGGCAGACGCGCGCCGTTGCGGGTGCGCCGTATTTTCGGTTCGCTCATAGGTCCTGTACTTCCCGCCACATGATCTTGCCGCTGCCGTTCTTGGGCAGGGCGTCCACGAAGTCGACGATTTTCGGCACTTTATACGCGGCCATATTTTCGCGGCACCATTCTATCAGGGTCTCGGCGTCCAGGCCCGACTCAGACGCGCGGCGCACCACCACCGCGCGCACGGTTTCGCCCCGGTAGGCGTCCTGGCTGCCGACCACGCAGGCTTCCTGAATGCCCGGGTGGCGGAACAGCAGGTTTTCCACTTCCGCGGGCCACACCTTGAAGCCGGAGGCGTTGATCATCCGTTTGATGCGGTCGGTGATGTAGAAGTAGCCCTCGCCGTCGCGCCGCCCCAGATCCCCGGTGAGGAAGTACTTACGGCCGCCGATGTAGAGGAAGCTTTTGGCGGTGGCTTCGTCGTTGTTCCAGTAGCCCTGGAACACCTGCGGGCCGCAGATGGCGATTTCGCCGGGCTGGTTGTCCGCGCACTCTTCGCGGGTGTCCGGGTCCAGCACTTTCACGTCGGTGCTCATGAACGGAATGCCCAGGCACTGCAGCTTGGGGCGGTGGCAGGGGTTCATGTGGGTGGGGCCGGAGGTTTCGGTGAGGCCGTAGCCTTCCACGAAGTTCAGCCCGTAGGTGTCCCTGAGGCGTTCGGCCACGGCTTCCGGCATGGCCGCGCCGCCGCCGCCGATAAACGCCAGCCGCGACAGGTCGTAGCGTTCCAGGTCCGGTGAGGCGAGCAGGTCCACCACCATGGTGGGAATGCACAGCCAGTGGCTGATGCCTTCTTTTTCGATCAGGTGGCTGGCCAGGTCGCGCTGCCAGCGCGGCAGGATCACCAGGGTGCCGCCGCCGAAGATCGTGCCGTGCATCACGCACACCAGGCCGGTGATGTGGAACAGCGGCAGCACCGCCAGCATCACGCTTTCCGGGTCGCCGTTGATCCAGTGCCAGCTGGCCACGGCGTTGTGCATGATCGAGCCGTGGTGGTGGACGCAGCCCTTGGGGGCGCCGGTGGTGCCGCTGGTGTAGGGCAGCAGGCAGGGCGTGTCCGGGTCGCCGATCAGCACCGGCGGCGGCAGGGTGGTGGCGAGCGCCTCCAGCCAGGGGGTGACCGGGGTGCGCCCGTCCACCGGCAGGTCGCAGGTGTTAAGCCAGCCCTGCCATTCGTCCGGTACCGGCAGGTCCTGGCTGGCGCTCGGGTCGAAGGCGTCGGCGTAGCGGGTCACCAGCAGCCGCTGCAGTTGCTCGTCGCGGGGCAGCTCGTTGTTGGCGCCGGTGAGCTCGCGGGTCAGTTCCGCGGAACAGATCGCCGCCTTGGCGCCGGCGTTGCGGATGTAGTGGCCCAGCTCGGAGGCTTTATTCATCGGGTTGATCGGCACCACCACCGCGTTGGCGCGCATGATCGCGTAGTGGGCGATCACCAGCTGCGGGCAGTTCTGCATCATCACCAGCACCCGGTCGCCGGGGCGCACGCCGGCGCCGCTGAGCCAGGCCGCCAGGGTCTCGCACTGGCACAGCAGCTCGCGGTAGCTGAGCGCGCGATCGAAGAAGCGGATCGCGGTTTTTTCCGGATAGCGCCGCGCGCTGGTGACCAGGTTGTCCCACAGGGTGGTGCGCGGCGGCCGAAGGCTCTTGGACAGCCGCGGCGGCCAGTGATGGTGAAACGCGTCGGGGGTATGGGTGGTCATGATTGAGGCTCCGGTGCCGGGTTGGGGGTGCGGACACGGCGGCGCAGGGCGTCGAGCTCGCCCATGATGCCGCGCCGGAAAGCGAGGACGCAGATCACGAACACGATGCCCATGATCATCATCACCGACTCGCCCAGGGTGGCGAACCAGCCGATGCCGGTGACGCCGGCGAGCAGCGCGCCCAGCTCGCCGATCTTGTTCTCCAGGGTGACCAGCACCACGGCGCCGACCACCGGGCCGGACAGGGTGCCCAGGCCGCCCACCAGGGTCATCAGCAGGGCGTGGCCGGAGGTCATCCAGTGCACGTCGGAGAGCGTCACGAAGCCCAGGCCGATGGCCTTGAGCGCGCCGGCCAGGCCGGTGAGCGCGGCGGACAGGGTGAACACCAGCAGCTTGTAGCGGTCCGGATGGTAACCCAGCGATACCGCGCGCGGTTCGTTGTCCTTGATCGCGGTGAGCGCCTGGCCGAACGGCGAGCGCACCACCCGGGCGATGAACAGGAACGCCGCCACGCCGATGGTCAGGGTGGTGTAGTACATGACGCGGTCGTTGTGCAGATCGATGAAGCCGAACAGCAGGCCCCGGTCGATGCCCTGCAGGCCGTCCTCGCCGCCGGTCTGCGGAATCTGCACGCACAGGAAATAGACCAGCTGCGCCAGCGCCAGGGTGATCATGGTGAAGTAGATGCCGGAGCGGCGGATCGACACATAGCCCATCACCAGCCCCATCAGCGCGCCCACCGACAGGCCGGCGAGCAGCGCCAGTTCCGGCGACAGCGCCCAGGCCTTGATGCCGTAGCCGGCCACATAGCCGCCGACGCCGAGAAAGGCGGCGTGGCCCAGGGACGCCAGGCCGGTGTAGCCGAGCAGCAGATGAAACGCGCAGGCGAACAGCGCGTAGCAAAGAATCTTGGTGCCGAGCACCGGGTAGAGCCCCATCCAGGGGGCGGCCACCAGGGCCAGCAGCAGGAAGCCGTAGCACATCAGGCGAGTCATTCCATACCTCCAAACAGGCCGTTGGGCCGCACCAGCAACACCAGCACCATGACCAGGAACATCACCATGGAAGAGGCTTCCGGGTAGTACACCTTGGTGAGCGCTTCCACTAGGCCCAGGCCGATGCCGGTGACCACGGTGCCGGCGATGGAGCCCATGCCGCCGATCACCACCACCGCGAACACGATCACGATCATGGTCTGGCCGGTGAGCGCGGACACCTGCATGATCGGCGCGGCCAGCACCCCGGCGAACGCCGCCAGGGCGACGCCGAAGCCGAAGGTCAGGCTGACCAGCACCGGCACGTTGATGCCGAAGGCTTCCACCAGCTTGGGGTTCTCGGTGGCGGCGCGCAGGTAGGCGCCCAGGCGGGTGCGCTCGATGGTGTACCAAGTGGCGGCGCACACCAGCAGCGAGGCGACGATCACCCACAGCCGGTAGTTGGGGATCATCAGAAAGCCCAGGTCGGTGACGCCGGAGATCGGCGCCGGGCCGTAGGGCTTGCCGGACACGCCGTAAACCGAGCGCACCGCGCCTTCGATGATCAGGGTCAGGCCCAGGGTCAGCAGCAGGCCATAGAGATAGTCGAGCTTGTAGATGCGTTTCAGAAACAAACGCTCCAGCACGATGCCGAACACGCCCACCACCAGCGGTGCCAGGAACAGCATCACCCAGTAGTTGAGCTCGAAGTAATAGAGGCCGGCCCAGCTGAGCAGGGCGCCCAGCATGAACATGGCGCCGTGGGTGAAGTTGATCACGTGCAGCATGCCGAAGATGACCGCCAGCCCCAGGCTCAGGACCGCGTAGAAGCAGCCGTTCACCAGGCCGATCATCAGTTGCGCCATGAGTGCCTGCACCGGCACACCGAATATATCCATAGCCTTCCCTTTATTGTTTTCAGACGCTGAGCATGCGCGCCACTTCGTCGGCGTTGTCGTCCAGTTGGTCCGGGGTCAGGGTGTCGATGATGCGGCCGCTTTCCATGAACAGCAGCCGGTCCGACAGCGCCGCCGAAAAATGGAAATTCTGCTCCACCAGCAGAATGGTGTAGCCGCGCCGGCGCAGCTCCTGGATCGCCTGGCCGAGGGTGTCGACGATCACCGGCGCCAGCCCTTCGGAGATTTCATCCAGCAACAGCAGCCGCGCGCCGGTGCGCAGAATGCGCGCCAGGGCGAGCATCTGCTGTTCGCCGCCGGACAGCGCCATGCCCGGGCTGTGCTTGCGCTCTTCCAGGTTGGGGAACAGCCGGTAGACCTCATTCAGCGAGAGCCCCGCCTCGGTGCCCTTGAACAGCGGCGGCAGCAGCAGGTTCTCCTCGCAGCTGAGGCTGGCGAAGATCCCCCTTTCTTCCGGGCAGTAGCCGACGCCCAGCCGGGCGATGCGGTGCGTGCTCAGGCCGATCACTTCCTCGTCAAACACCCGTATTGAACCGCTGCGCCGGCCGGTGAGACCGAGCAGGGCGCGTAGCGTGGTGGTGCGCCCGGCGCCGTTGCGGCCCAGCAGGGTGACCACTTCGCCGTGCTGAACGTGGAAGTTCACGCCCTGCAGCACGTGGGATTCGCCGTACCAGGCGTGCAGGTCGCGCACCGCCAGGGCCGCTGTTTGCGTTGCCGTGTTCATGCCACGCTCTCCTTGCCGTGCCCGGGGGCGGTGCCCATGTAGGCCTCCATCACCCGGGGGTTGGTGGACACCTCCTGGTAGCTGCCGCTGGCGATCAGCCGGCCGCGCTGCAACACCGACAGGGTGTCGGCGATGGACGCCACCACCTTCATGTTGTGCTCCACCATCAGCACGGTGCGGCCGACGGCCACCTGCTGGATCAGCGCGGTGACCCGGTCCACGTCCTCAAAGCCCATGCCCTGGGTGGGTTCGTCCAGCAGCATCAGCACCGGGTCCATGGCCAGGGTGGTGGCCAGCTCCAGGGCCCGCTTGTGGCCGTAGGGCAGGCTGCCGGCGGCGTGCGAGGCGACGCCGGTGAGCCCCACCGAATCCAGCAGCGCCATGGCGCGGTCGTTGAGCCGGTTGAGCACCCGGTCGCTTTTCCAGAAGTGAAACGACATGCCCAGCTCGCGCTGCAGCGCCAGCCGCACGTTGTCGAGCACGCTCAGGCTGGCGAACACCGCGGAGATCTGAAACGAGCGCACCATGCCGCGCCGCGCCACCTCGCGGGGCGGCAGCGCGGACACCGAGCGCCCGTTGAAGTGGATCTCGCCGGCGCTGGGCTCGGTGAAGCGGGTGAGCAGGTTGAACAGCGTGGTCTTGCCGGCCCCGTTGGGGCCGATCAGGGCGTGGATGTGCCCCTTTTGCACGGACAGATCCACGTTGTCGACGGCGGTGAAGCCCTTGAAGCGTTTGCTCAGCCGCCGGGTGCCCAGTACCTCGTCCGTCATGTCTGTCCCCTCCCTTAGCTGTTCTTTTAGCTGTTAACCAAAGGGCAGCGTGATTCGGAGAGCGGCTGGTAGGCTTTTTCCGCCGGCACGGTTTCGCGCAGCTTGTAGTAATCCCACTCGCCGTCGGACTCTTTCGGGCTTTTCACTTCGTAGAGATAGACGTCGTGGACCATCTGGCCGTCCGGGCGGATGCGGCCGTTCTTGGCGAACAGGTCGTTGATCTCCTGCTCGTGCAGGTGGGCCAGCACCGCGTCGGCGTCGTCGGTGCCCAGCTCTTTGGCGGCGCTCAGGTAGTTGGTGACCGCCGAGTAGGTGGCGGCGTTGAGCATGTTGGGCATCTTGCCGGTCTTATCCTTGAAGCGCTTGCTCCACTGGCGCGCTTCGTCGTCCTGATCCCAGTAGAACCCTTCCACCAGCAGCATGCCCTGGGTGACTTCCAGGCCCAGTGCGTGCACGTCGGTCATGCTGGCCGCCAGGCCGACGATTTTCTGCGACTGGTTGATGCCGAACTCATTGGCCACGCGCACCGCGTTGTGCAGGTCGCCGCCGGCGTTGGCGATGCCGATCACATCGGCGCCGGAGCTCTGCGCCTGCAGCATGAAGGAGGCGAAGTCGGAGGCGCCCATGGGGTGGTGCAGGGAGCCGAGCACTTCACCGCCGGCGTTTTCCACCGCCTTGGTGGCGTCGTATTCGATGGATTTGCCGAGCGCGTAGTCCACCGTCACGAAGTACCAGGACTCGTCGCCTTGCTCGGTGATGGTGCGGCCCAGGCTGTTGGCCAGGGAGTAGGTGTCCCAGGCATAGAGGATGGTGTTGGGCGAGCACTGCTCGTTGTTGATGGTGGTGGAACCGGCGCCGGTGACCATCAGCACGCGGTCCTTGTCGCGGGTCACTTCGGACACCGCCAGGGCCACCGCCGAGTTGATCACGTCGGTGATCATGTCCACGCCTTCGGTGTCGTACCACTCGCGGGCGCGGCTGGCGGCCACGTCGGTTTTGTTCTGGTGGTCGGCGGTGACCACTTCCACCTTGAAGCCGGGTTTCTGCTCGGCGACGAAGTCGTCCACCGCCATGCGCGCGGCGGTGACGGCGCCTTCGCCGCTCAGGTCGGAGAAGATGCCGGACATGTCCGCCAGCACGCCGATTTTCACGGTGTCGCCGGAGATGCCCTTGGCGTTGTCTTGCTTGGCGCTGTCGTTCGCGCCGGCCACGGCGCTGGCGAGCAGGGCGATGGCGAAGAGGCTGTTTGTTATTGGCTTATTCATGATGCGTCCTCGTTTTGTTGTTGTGGTTCTGATCGTTTGCTTCAGCCGGTGACGCGGCGCGCCCAGCGGCTGATTTCATTGAGGGTTTCGGTGGTTTCCGGCAGGAACGGGAACAGGGTGTAGACGTGCACCGAGTCCTTCACCGGCACCATGGTCACGTCCACGTCCGCTTCCCGGGCGCGTTCCAGCAGGCGGCTGCTGTCGCTGTACAGGGACTCGCCCTCCACGGCGGACAGGAACAGCGGCGGCAGGCCCTTCAGGTCGCCGAACAGCGGTGACACCAGCGGGTCGCGGGGCTCGTGCTCCTGGAAGTAGGAGGCCGCCATGAACGCCAGGGTGTCGCGGTTGGCCGCCGGGTCCTGGCCGGCGAATTCCTTGATGCTGGCGCCGGACAGGGTGAGGTCGGCGAACGGGCAGATGGCGATGATGCCGGCGGGCTGTTGGTCGCCGGCCATCTTCAGGGTGAGCGCCAGGGCCAGTGCCAGGCCGGCGCCGGAGGACTCGCCGCTGAGCAGAATCCGCGACGGGGCCACGCCGCTTTTGACCAGCCCGCGGTAGGCGTCCACCGCGTCGTCCAGCGCCGCCGGGTAGGGGTTTTCCGGGGCCAGCCGGTAGTCCACGGTGACGCAGTCGCCGCCCACCGCCTTGGCCAGCCGGCCGGCGTACTCCACCGAGCCCTTGGCGGAGCCGAGCATGTAGCCGCCGCCGTGGAAGTGCAGCACGGTGGTGCGATTGTCGGCGGCGGTGGCGCCGGCGGCGCGCACGCGCAGCGCTTCCACGCCGCCCAGCTCGGCGTTTTCCACGGAAAGGTCGTCCGGCGCCGGGAAGTGGGTGGTCAGGAAGCGGTCGTAGCCTTCACGCATGCCGTCGTGGCCGCGCGCCACGTCCTCGGCGGTGAACGCGGACTTCCACATATCAAAGGCGCGCTGGCTTTCCGGGCGCTCCATCTTCTTGTCTTCGCGGGTGGCGGACAGGCCCTGCACCTCACCGGCCGGACGCTTCACCTCTTCCAGCACGTTGTAATCCCAGACGAACGCCCAGGTGGCCTCGGTCATCGGGTCGATGTGCTGCATGCCTTTCCAGCGGCCGTTGCGCGCCTTGATGCGCTCCGGCTCGGACTCGTGCACCAGCTTGACCATGGCGCGGGCGCCGGACTGAACCCGGGTGGTGCGCGGGCGGCGGCGTTGTTCGTACTCCTCGAGCGCGGTTTCCAGATTGTCTTCGCCGTAGTGCTCCAGCATGGTCGCCAGCACCCAGGCGTCCTCGATGCCCTGGCAGGCGCCCTGGGCCAGGAACGGCACCATCGGATGGGCGGCGTCGCCCATCAGCGTCACGCGGCGGTCGGTCCAGCGGTCGATGGGGTCGCGGTAGAACATGCCGGTCAAAAAGGCGGTGTCGATCTGATCCATCATCGCCTGGGCGCGCGGCTCCAGGTCGGCGAAGGAGGCGCGCAGCTCGTCGATGTCACCGCTCTCGGTCCAGGACTCGCGGTGCACCTCGCCGGAGGGCACCGACGCGAGAATGCTGTAGAGATTCTGCGGGCGGATCCAGTAGGTGATCAGCGTGCGGCCGGGGCCGAACCAGTAGTTGCCGCGCTCGGGCAGGTCCACGTGCTCCAGTTTTTCGGCGGGAATCAGCGCCCGCCACATGAGGATGTTGGAGAACTGAACCTCGTCCTCGCCGAACAGCTGCTTGCGGATCACCGAATGGATGCCGTCGGCGCCGATCAGCACATGGCCGTGCAGATCGTCGCCGTCCTCGACGTGCACGGTGACGCCGTTGTCGTCCTGGGAGAAGCCGGTGCAATGCACCCCGAGACGCACCGACTCGGAGGGCAGGGCGTCGGCAAGAATCTCGATCAGGTCGGCGCGGTGGATGTTGTACAGCGGCGCCCCCCAGCGGCGGGTGCCTTCTTCGCCCAGCGGGGCCACCCACAGCAGCTTGCCGTCGCGGATATCACGCATATCGAAAGAACCGGGGATCACCGACTTCGCCGCCACCGCCTGCTCCAGGCCCAGCTCACGCAACACCACCGAGCCGTTGGCGGCGATCTGGATGCCGGCGCCGATCTCGGAGAGTTGCGAGGCCTGTTCGATGATGGTCGCGTCGATGCCCTTGTGGCGTAGCGCGATGGCGGCGGTCAGGCCGGCGATGCCGGCGCCCACGATCAAAACGTGCATGGTTGCTCTCCCTTGTTATTCTGTTTTGTGCATTACGAACGAATGTTCGTACGTAGTGGCTGGCAGTGTTCCCCAACCCCCGAACCCCTGTCAACACTTTTGCCTTTCGGCATTTGACTGCATACGTCAAAGACGTATACTGACCAAATGTACACGGTAGTTGAGACGCCAACATTCGCAAAGGATGCGGACAGGCTTTGGACTCAAGAGGAGCGCGCTGAGTTTTGTGTCTGGATAGCTGCGCACCCGGAATCCGGGGTCGTTATCCCTGGAAGCGGCGGTTGTCGGAAAGTTCGTTGGAGTAAGGCGCAAAGAGGCAAGCGTGGCGGCGTTCGGGTTATCTATTTCACGCGTCTGTCTGAGGGTCAGATTTGGTTATTGGTTGTTCACGCAAAAAATGAGATCGCCAATATTCCAGGCCATTTGCTGAAAGCTATTCGCCAGGAGTTAGAGCATGACTAAAGAAAAAGACGATCTTACCGGCGAAGAGCTTGGTAAAAAGCTGCTACATGCAGTGCGAGAAATGAAAGCGGGTTACGCGGCCAGGACCACAGAAGTGAGCACTAATGAAGTGGCTTCGGCTCGGCTGCGCACCGGGCTTTCTCAAGCTCAGTTCGCCCAAGCCCTAAAAATTTCTCCGCGGACATTGCAAGAATGGGAGCAGGGACGGCGTAGACCCTCTGGCGCCGCTCAGGCTCTGATTCAAATCGCTTTCCGTCACCCCGAAGTGATCGTGGAGGCACTAAGAGAGCCGTAGGAGCCGCGCCTACAATTACGCCGCGATTAATGAGAAAATGGCCGGCTTTCGGGCGCATGGCCCTAAATGACTGGCGATAAGGCGTTTTTGTGAGCGAACAGTGGTGAGCGGAAAACGGATTCTCAGTGTCTTCGGCACCCGCCCGGAGGCCATCAAAATGGCGCCGGTGGTGAAAGCCTTGAACGCCGACCCACGCTTCGACAGCCGGGTGTGCGTGACCGCCCAGCACCGCGAGATGCTGGATCAGGTGCTGGCGCTGTTCGAGATCACGCCGGACCACGATCTGGATATCATGGCGCCGGGCCAGGACCTCTACGACATCACCACCCGCATTCTGCTCGGCCTGCGCGACGTGATCCGCGCCGAGAAGCCGGACATGATCCTGGTGCACGGCGATACCACCACCACGCTGGCGGCCTCGCTGGCCGCTTTCTACGAGAAGGTGCCGGTGGGCCACGTGGAAGCGGGGCTGCGCACCGGCAACCTGCTTTCCCCCTGGCCGGAAGAGGCCAACCGCAAGCTCACCGGGGTGCTCGCCGCCGCCCACTTCGCGCCCACCGCCAGCGCCCGCGACGCCTTGCTGGCCGAGGGCGTGGACGAGGCCCGCATTCTCACCACCGGCAACACCGTGATCGACGCATTGCTGTGGGTGCGGGAGCGCATCGACGGCGACGCCGCGTTGCGCGATGAGCTGGCCGGGCGTTTCCCCTATGGCCTGGAACGGCCCATGGTGCTGATCACCGGCCACCGCCGGGAAAGCTTCGGCGGCGGTTTCGAGCGCATCTGCCAGGCGGTGTCGCGGCTTGCCGAGGCGCACCCGGGCACCGATTTCGTCTACCCGGTGCACCTCAACCCGAACGTGCAGGAGCCGGTGAACCGGCTGCTCAGCGGCCGGCCCAACGTGCACCTGATCGAGCCCCAGGACTACCTGCCGTTCGTCTGGCTGATGAGCAACGCCACGCTGATCCTCACCGACTCCGGCGGCATCCAGGAAGAGGCGCCTTCGCTGGGCAAGCCGGTGCTGGTGATGCGCGACACCACCGAGCGCCCGGACGCGGTGGACGCTGGCACGGTGAAGCTGGTGGGCACCGGCGCCGACGCCATCCACGACGAAGCGCACCGCCTGCTCACCGACCAGGCCGCCTGGGACGCCATGAGCCGCGCCCACAACCCCTACGGCGACGGCCGGGCCTCCCAGCGTATCGCCGACTACCTGGCCGGCAATTAGTGTTGGATACTTTCAAAAAATGAAAGTATCCTACATTTTATGGAGACATTGACCCGGACTCTGATCGATCAAGGACTGACGGAGCAGGTGCTGACCGAGAAGCAGCTGGCACGCTTGCTTCGGGGTACCGATCAACGGCGCTATAACCTGGTGAACCGCGCATTGCACGCCCAGGAGCTGTGGCGGCTGCGCCGTGGGCGCTATTTGTTGTCCCCGATGGTGTCGGGCTACCGGCCGCACCCTTTCGTGATTGTTCAGTCTCTTCATCCGGGGGCCTATGTGTCGTTCGAGGCCGCGCTGTCGCATCACGGCTGGATTCCTGAATCAACGCCTTTGGTTCAGGCGGTCACGCCGGGGCGGCGCCGGGATTTGGTTACTGTCACCGGGGTTGGAGAGTTCCGTTTCTATCCGTTGGCATTGAATCCTGGCGGTTTTTTGCGCGGTGTTGAACGCTCTGTCTTGTCCGGCCATCCGGCACTAGTGGCCAGGCCGTTGCGCGCGTTGCTGGATTTGCTCTGCTTGCGTAAGGAAGAATGGCCGGGAGAAACCGCCCTTCTTCAGGGCCTGCGCATTGATGAGCAGGCCTGGAAGTCGGTGGACGTTTCAGAAATGGACGCATTGCGGGCGGTGTATAAACATCGCCGCATGCAGCGTTTGATCGACGCTCTACAAAAGGATTTGGCCGATGATTGATCTGTTGCGTCAGCGCCTGGAGCGCTACGCGTGCACGGATGCTCTTCAGGAGGAGCACGCCCTCAAGGAAATTCTTCAGGAAGTCGCGCTGTATGGCTTATGGCGGGCGAATTTCTATGAAGTGGCGGCGTTCCAGGGTGGCAGCAGTCTGCGAATACTGCATGGTTTGCCACGCTTTTCGGAGGATCTGGATTTTATTCTTATCGAGCCCGACAAGGATTTCCAGTGGCAGCCGTATTGTGATGAGCTTCAAGAGGTTTTGCTTGAGTTTGGTGTCCGAGCGGAGCTTTCCGACCGGGGAAAGATGGACCGCGCCGTTCGGCAGGCGATGCTCAAGGACGACTCCATCGGTCGGCAGCTGGACCTCTCTTTCATGCAAACCGATTCCGGAAGAAAGCTACGGGTTAAACTGGAAATCGATACCCGGCCCCCGGCAGGCAGTGGTTTTGAATCCCATTACCTGGATTTCCCTCTCGATTTCGAGGTGCGCAGCCAGGACCTGGCCAGTAACTTCGCGTTGAAAATCCACGCCCTGCTTTGCCGGGATTACCTGAAGGGGCGGGACTGGTTCGACTTCAATTGGTATATCAAGCAAGGTGTGGCGCCGAATTTGAGTCACCTGCAGGCCGCGCTGCGACAGACCGGTCCATGGCAGGGGACGGATCCGGTGGTCGATGCGGCCTGGTTGGACGCGGCACTGACGGAAGCCGTGAACGCCATCAACTGGCGACAGGCGGCGGACGACGTCGCCCCTTTTCTGTCGCCGGCGGAACGTCATGGCCTTGCCCTATGGAAGGCGCCGTTTTTCTTGGATAAGGTTCGCAAGCTCAGCGCTTTGATCCGCCAAAACCCCACTGCCAAGGATTAACCCTCTTATGGATTTCAACACCGTTTGTGTCGTCGGCCTGGGCTACATCGGCCTGCCCACCGCCGCGGTCTTCGCCGGCCGCCGCAAGAAGGTGATCGGCGTGGACGTGAACCAGAACGCGGTGGACACCATCAACCGGGGCGAGATCCATATTGTCGAGCCGGAGCTGGATATCGCCGTGCACGCGGCGGTGAAAGAGGGCTACCTGCACGCCACCACCGAGCCGGAGCCGGCGGACGCGTTTCTGATCGCGGTGCCGACGCCGTTCAAGCGCCAGGCGGACCCGGACGCGGTGCCGGAACCGGACCTGAGCTTTATCCGCGCGGCGGCCCGTTCGGTGGCGCCGGTGCTGCGCAAGGGCAACCTGGTGATTCTCGAATCCACCTCGCCGGTGGGCGCCACCGAAGCGATGGCCGCCTGGCTGGCGGAAGCGCGTCCCGACCTGAGCTTTCCCCAGGACGCGGGGGAGGGCGCCGACATCCGCGTGGCGCACTGCCCCGAGCGGGTGCTGCCCGGGCGCATCATGCACGAGCTGATCGAGAACGACCGCATCATCGGCGGCATGACGCCGGCCTGCGCCGAGGCCGCCGCCGAGCTGTACCGCACCTTCGTGCGCGGCGACTGCCTGACCACCACGGCGCGCACCGCCGAGATGGCCAAGCTCACCGAGAACGCCTTCCGTGACGTCAACATCGCCTTCGCCAACGAGCTGTCGATTATCGCCGAGCGGCTGGACATCAACGTCTGGGAATTGATCGCGCTGGCCAACCGCCATCCGCGCGTCAACATTCTGCAGCCGGGCCCGGGCGTGGGCGGCCACTGCATCGCCGTGGACCCCTGGTTCATCGTCAGCGAGACGCCGGAGCTGGCGCGGCTGATCCGCGCCGCCCGGGAAGTGAACAGCGGCAAGCCGGACTGGGTGGTGGAAAAAATCAAAACCGCGGTGGGCGAGTTTCTGCAGGCGAACCCGGACAAGCGCGCCGGCGACGTGACCATTGCCTGCTTCGGTCTGGCGTTCAAGCCGGACATCGACGACCTGCGCGAAAGCCCGGCGCTGGACATCGCCACCCGGGTGGCGGCGGAACATCCCGGGCCGTTGCTGGCGGTGGAGCCGAACATCAAAGCGCTGCCGGCGGGCCTGGCGGAGCACGGCGTGGGCCTGGTCTCCGCCGACCAGGCCCTGGCGGACGCGGACGTGGTGGTGGCCCTGGTGGCGCACCGCTCGTTCCGGCGGGTGGCGCCGGCGGCGCTGGACGGTAAAAGGGTGGTGGACGCCTGCGGGCTTTGGAACCGCGTCGTCCCATGATGTGGAGAAATCTGTCTTTCGGGCTGCTCAGCCGCCTGATTCAGATTATCGTCTCGTTCTTCACCATCGGCATGGCGATGAAGGCGATCGGGCTGGACGCCTGGTGGATCGTCGCCACCGCCTTGAGCGTGATTACCTTGCTGCTGATGGTGCAGGCCGCGTCCACGGCGGGGCTTTCCCGGTTGCTGATTGAATACCAGGACGACGCGGCGTCGTTCAGTGCGTTGTATGTGACCGCGCTGACCGCCTTTCTCGGCCTGGGGCTGGTGGCGTTCGCGCTGGGCGGGCTGTTTTTCCTCTATTCCACCACGCCGATTCGCGATGAGTTGCTGGTGTCCCTGGGCGGTTTGATTTTCACGCTGATCGCCATTCCCAAGTACGCGGCGTTGTACGCCGGTGACCGGCTCGACCTGCATTTCAAAGTGATGATCACCACCGCCCTGGTCAAGGTGCTGGTGATTTACCTGCTCTACGCCGGCGATCTGCTCGGCACCTTCACGTTTTGCGCGGTGCTCGCGCTGGAGCAGATGATGATTTATCTGCTGGTGAGTGTGCAGTTCACCCGGGTGGTGGAGGCCGACAAGCGCAGACGCGCCGGCCGCTGGTTTCACCCCGAGGCGTTCCGTAAGGCGTTCGCCTTCAACGCCTGGATCAGCGTCAACAGCCTGAGCCAGAGCCTGATCATCACGGCGCCGCAGATTCTGCTGCACGGCGCGCTGGGCAGCCGCTCGCTGTCGTTGTACGGCGTTTTCCTGCAGTTGCACAACTTCAGCCGTGGTTTCATGGTGTCTCTGAACGCCTCCCTGGTGACCCGTTCGTCGCTGGATTACGACGGCGACACCGACGCCTTCCACCGCATGCTCGGCAAAAGCGCCGCCGGCCTGGCTGTGATCTCGGTGGTGGGGTTCTGGGTATTTCTGGCGGTGGGCGACCAGGCGTTGCATCTTTGGCTGGGCATCGATTTCAGCGAGAAAAACCTGTTTTTGATGTCGATGCTGTTGATGACCACGCTGTACGCCTCGTTGTCGTTCGTGTTCGGCAACCTGTCGGTGACCAGCAAACGTGTGAAGCCGCCGGCGCTGACCGGCCTGCTGATCGCGGTTTTGGCGGTGGTCACCTTGATCGTCATGGAGGAAACCGGCGTGCGGACCCTTGAGCACTATGCGTACAGCGTGGCCGGGTTCCAGTTGGTCTATGTGATCTCGAGAAACCTGGTCACGTTGAATGCCATGGGGGCCATTCTCAGCAACGCGGAGAAGGTCAGACAAATGACGATTAATCTGTTGGCGTTGCTGGCCATGGCGGCCGGTTTGGAGTGGCGGTTTTGAGCCGGCTGTGGCGGCTGTTCCACACCGTGCGCTACCTGCGGTGGCGGCAGGTGTGGTTTCGTCTCTATTACCGGGTGCGGCCGTTGCGCGTGCCGGTGGCCGGCGGTGCCCGGCCCCGTGGCGGGCTGACCCTGGACCCTTGCCATTGGGGTGAGCTGGCCACCGGCGACGGCCGCCGTTTCGATTTTCTCGGTGAATCCGGCGACGTGGCCACGGCGGCGGACTGGAACGCGCCGCGCTTCAGCAAGCTGTGGTTGTACAACCTGCATTATCTGAACGACCTGAACGCCGTGGGCGCGGACCGGCGCGAGGCGCTCAACGCCGCCTTGGTGGACCGCTGGATTGAGGAGAACCCGCCTTGCCAGGGCAACGGCTGGGAGCCGTACCCGCTGTCGTTGCGGCTGGTGAACCTGGTGAAGTGGTTCGCCCGCGGCGGCCAGGTGCCGACGCACCGGCTGGACAGTCTCGCCACCCAGGCGCGGGCGCTGGAGCGGCAGGTCGAATGGCCGATTCTCGGCAACCATCTGTTCGCCAACGGCAAGGCGCTGGTGTTCGTGGGTGCCTACTTGGCCGGCGAGGAGGGCGACCGCTGGCTGCGTCGCGGGCTGGCGATTCTCGACCGGGAGATTCCCGAGCAGTTTCTCGCCGACGGCGGCCACTTCGAACGGTCGCCGATGTATCACGACGCTCTGCTTTGGGATCTGTGCGACCTGATCCACCTGGCCGAGCGCGCCGGCTTGCCGGCGCTGTCGTCGCGGCGGCGGGACTGGCTGGCGGCGCTGGAGCGCGGGCTGCACTGGTCGTCGACCTTGCGGCACCCTGACGGCGACATCGCCTTCTTCAACGACGCCGCCTTCGGTATCGCGCCGTCGCTGGAGGATCTGCGTGCCTATCACCGGCGGTTGGCCGATGCTTCGGTGGTGGAGCGCGCCGTGGACGGCACCGGCACGCACTATTTCGCCGACAGCGGCTACGCGGCCCTGGACCTGGGGCCCGGCCACCGGGCGCTGCTGGATCTGGCGCCGGTGGGCCCGGACTATCAACCCGGCCATGCCCACGCGGACACGCTTTCGTTCGAGCTCAGCCTGTTCGGCCGGCGCCTGCTGGTGAATTCCGGTACCTCGCGCTACGGCGTCGACCGGGAGCGCCTGCGTCAGCGCGCCACCGCGGCGCACAATACGGTGGAAGTGGACGGCCAGGACTCCTCCGAGGTGTGGTCCGGCTTCCGGGTGGCGCGCCGCGCCCGGCCCACGGTGACCCGGTTCGAGAACGAAGGAGGGCGGGTCCATGTCAGTGCCGGCCACGACGGTTACCGGCGGCTGGCCGGTGACAACGTGCATTACCGGGAATGGCAGGCCCGCCCCGGCGAGCTGCTGATCCAGGACCGGGTGAGCGGCGCCCATGGGCAGGCCGTGGCCCGTTTTCATCTGCACCCGGACGTGCAGGCGCAGGCGGACGACGACGGCTTCGTGCTGCGGCTCTCGACGGGCGGCCCGGTGCGGGTGCATTGCCGGGGCGCCGACCGGGTGACCCTCGAGCCCGCCAGTTGGCACCCCACGTTTGGCGGATCGGTGCCGAATCAGTGTATCGTCGCTGCTTTTTCCGGGGGCGTGACCCTGGAGACCGCCATAGTCTGGCAAGACCATGTAGACGGGAGCGCCGTTTGAGACTGCTGTTTCTGAGTTTTTATTACCCGCCGGATCTGTCCGCCGGCTCGTTCCGGTCGGTGGCGCTGGTGCGTGCCCTGTTGGACCGCCTGCCGGCGCACGCGCACATCGAGCTGATCACCACGCTGCCCAACCGCTACAGCACCTTCACCAGCGCCGCGCCGGCGCTCGAGGAGCACCCGCGCCTGACCGTGCACCGGGTGGCGCTGCCGGCCCACAAGAGCGGCATGGTGGATCAGTCCAAGGCGTTTCTGGCCTATGCCCGTGGCGCCATGGCGTTGTGCAAGGGCAAGCGCTACGACCTGGTGTACGCCACCTCGTCGCGGTTGATGACCGGGTCGCTGGGGGCGCTGCTGGCGCGCCGTTTGAAGGCGCCGCTGTATCTCGATATCCGCGATATTTTCGTCGACACCATGAAGGACGTGCTGCCCGGCAAGCTGGCCTGGGCGAGCAAGCCGTTTCTGTCCGCGCTGGAGCGCTGGACGCTGGGCACCGCGCGGCGGGTGAACCTGGTGTCGCCGGGTTTTCTGCCGTATTTCCAGGCCCGCTACCCGGGGCGCGACTGGTCATTGTTCAGCAACGGCATCGACGATGAGTTCCTCGCCGCTGCGCCGCCGGACGCGGAACAGCCCGCCGGCGAGCGCGTGCTGGACGTGGTGTACGCGGGCAATATGGGCGAGGGGCAGGGGCTGCATGCCATCCTGCCGGGCCTGGCGCGGCGGTTCCGGGGGCGGCTGCATTTCCGGCTGGTGGGCGACGGCGGCCGCCGTGCCCAGCTGGAGCAGGCCCTGGGCGACGCCGGCTGCGATAACGTGACCCTGCTGGATCCGGTCAACCGCGAGGAGCTGATCGGCCTGTACCAATCGGCGGACGTGCTGTTTCTGCACCTCAACGATTACCCGGCATTCAAAAAAGTGCTGCCCTCGAAACTGTTCGAGTACGCCGCCCTGGGCAAGCCGGTGTGGGCCGGCGTCGGCGGTTACGCGGCGCGCTTCGTTGAGGAGCATATTGATAACGCGTCGGTCTTCGCGCCCTGTGACCTGGACGCGGCGGTGCGCGCCTTTGAAACGCTGGTGCCGGTGACCCGGCCGCGTCCGGAGTTCGTGGCTCGGTTCCGCCGCGACGCGATCATGGCGGACATGGCCGAGGACCTGCTGGCCACGCCGGGGTCGCCGTGGGCAGGGCGGACACCATGAAGGTCGTGCTGACCGGCGCCACCGGCTTCGTGGGCGCGCCCTTGCTGCGGCGCCTGCTCGCCGACGGCCACCAGGCCACGGCGTTGACCCGGGATGACGGCGGCGCGCTGCCGGCGGACGCCGCGCGCCGGGTGGTGGGCGAGCTGGGCCCGGACCTGGATTGCGGCGACGCCCTGGACGGCGCCGAGGCGCTGATCCACTGCGCCGCCCGCGCCCATATCATGGACGACCCGGCCGCCGACCCGCTGGCCGCGTTCCGCCGCGTGAATACCGAAGGCACCCTGGCGCTGGCCCGCCAGGCGGCGCGCGCCGGGGTGCGCCGCTTTATTTTCGTCAGCTCGATCAAGGTGAACGGCGAGGCCACCCGGCCGGGGCGGCCCTTTACCGCTAAGGATATCGCCGCGCCGGCCGATGCTTATGGTGTGTCCAAGGCGGAGGCGGAGCGCGGCCTGCTGGCGCTGGCCGACGAGACCGGCATGGAAGTCGTGATCGTGCGCCCGGTTTTGGTCTACGGGCCGGGTGTGAAGGCCAATTTCCATAGTATGCTGCGCTGGATGCAGCGGGGTGTGCCGTTGCCGTTGGGCGCGGTGAACAACCGCCGCAGCCTGCTGGCGATCGATAATCTGGTGGATCTGCTGGTCACCTGCCTGGACCACCCCGCGGCCGCCGGCCGGGTGTTCCTGGCCGCCGACGGCGAGGACGTGTCCACCAGCGGCCTGCTGCGGGCCGTGGCCCGGGCTCTGGGCCGGCCGGCGCGGCTGATCCCGGTTCCCGCCTTGGTGCTCACCGCGCTGGCCGCGCTGGTCGGCAAGCGAGACGTGGCCCGGCGCCTGTGCGATTCCCTGCAGGTGGATATCACCGACACAACCACGACGTTGGACTGGGTGCCGCCGGTGGATATGGACACGGCGCTGCGACGCACCGCCCAACATTTTTTGAATAAAGAGACGCATTGATGGCCTTTCTGTACTGGCTTTTGCCGCTGATTTTCCTGTGCTCGCTGGTCGGCACCTGGATGCTGCGGCATTACGCGGTGTCGCGCAGCATCCTCGACGTGCCCAACGCGCGCAGCTCCCATGAGGTGCCGACGCCCCGGGGCGGCGGCGTGGCGGTGGTGGTGACCTTCCTGGCCGGGCTGCCGGTGCTGGCGGCGCTGGGCGCGGTGTCCTTCCCGACGGCGGTGGGGCTGTGGGGCGCCGGCGCGCTGGTGGCGGCGATCGGCTGGCTGGACGACCACGGCCATGTGGCGGCTCGTTGGCGGCTGCTCAAGCATTTCGGTGCCGCCGCCTGGTTGCTGTACTGGCTCAACGGCCTGGCGCCGGTGGCCCTGTTCGGGTTCTGGATCGACTTCGGCTGGACGGGCCACATCTTCACCGCCTTCTATCTGGTGTGGATGCTCAACCTCTACAACTTCATGGACGGCATCGACGGCCTCGCCGGTGTGCAGGCGATTACCGTGGGCCTGGGCACGGTGTTTATCTACACCCTGCTGGGCGAGACCGGGCTGATGGCGCTGCCGCTGCTGCTGTGCGCCTCGGTGGCCGGCTTCCTGGTATGGAACTTCCCGCCGGCGCGGATCTTCATGGGCGACGCCGGCAGCGGCTTCCTCGGCTTTATGATCGGCGGGCTCTCCCTGCACGCCGCCTGGCTGGTGCCGGAGATGCTGTGGAGCTGGCAGATTCTGATGGGCGTGTTCATCATCGACGCCACCTTTACCCTGATCCGCCGGCTCTGTAACGGCGAAAAGGCCCACGAGGCCCACCGCACCCACGCCTACCAGTACGCTTCCCGGCACTACGGCTCGCACCGGGCGGTGACGTTGCGGGTGCTGGCGATCAATGTGTTGTGGCTGTTGCCGCTCGCCACCTTCGTGGCCCTTGAGTGGCTGGACGGCCCGCTGGCGGTGGTGATCGCCTATACCCCGCTGATTATGCTGGCGGTGCGTTTCAACGCGGGGCGCCCGGAGCCCGAAGCCTAGGGTTATCGATGGCTTCAAAAAAGTTACATATCAAGGTGGTAATGTGATACAGGGCACATCAGAATACGGGGTCCGAACACTGGGGACCGACAAGGAACTGTCAAAATGGCTCTAAGCGCGATGCAGCGTAGCGTCTCGCGGGTGCTTCAGTGCAGCCGCTGGCAAAAGCGCGGGATCATGATGATCGCCGACGCCCTGATTTTGCCGCTCCTGTTGTGGGGCGCCTACGCCCTGCGTTTCAGCACCGTGCAACCGGTGGTCCACGACAGCTGGCTGTTTCCCGTCGCGGCGCTGACCAGCGTGGCGATGCTGTATGTGTGTGGCTTCTACCGCTCGATTCTCCGCTATCTCGGCTCCGAAGCCGCCTGGTCCATCGTCACCGGCATGGCCGCCTCGGTGATCACCCTGGCGGCGATGTCCTACATGGTGCCCGCCGAGGTACCGCGCTCCATCTTCGTGATCTACTGGCTGCTCGGCACCATGTATCTGGGCGCCAGCCGTTTTCTGGCGCGCCGTTTCCTGTTCCGGGTGATGGCCGGCTACCTGAACCGGGAGCGGGTGGCGGTATTCGGCGCCGGCGAGGCGGGCGCGCAGCTGGTGGCGGCGCTGCAATCCGGCCGTGAGCTGAACCCGGTGCTGGTGGTGGACGACGACCCCGGCAAGCAGGGCTCGCTGCTGTGCGGCGTGCCGGTGGTCAACCGTCAGGGCCTGCAGGCCAAGGCCAAGCAGGGCGCGGTGACCACGGTGCTGCTGGCGCTGCCCACCTTGCCCCGGCACCGCCGCATGGCACTGGTGAACTGGCTGGAACAGCTCGATATCCGCGTGCAGACGGTGCCCACCTTCAACGATATTGCCAGTGGCCGCGCCCGCCTGGACGAGATTCAGGACGTGGCCATCGAGGACCTGCTGGGCCGTGACACCGTGCCGCCCAGGCTGGACCTGCTGAGCCGCTGTATCAGCGGCAAGCATGTGCTGGTCACCGGCGCCGGCGGCTCGATCGGCTCGGAGCTGTGCCGTCAGATCGTCAAGCTGGCGCCGGCGCGGCTGGTGCTGCTGGAACAAAGTGAAGTGGCGCTCTATGACATCGAGCGGGAACTGCGCGGCCTGATCGAGCTGAGCGGCCGCGACACCACCCTGGTTCCGATGCTCGGCTCGGTGGTCAACCGCGGGCATGTGCAGCGCCTGTGCCGGGAAAACCGCATCGACACTCTCTATCACGCGGCCGCCTACAAGCATGTGCCGATCGTCGAGGCCAACCCGGCGGCGGGCGTGCGCAACAACATCATCGGTACCCTGGCGGCGGCGGAAGGCGCCGAAGCCGCCGGTGTGAAGCACTTCATTCTGGTCTCCACCGACAAAGCGGTGCGCCCCACCAACGTGATGGGCGCCACCAAGCGGTTCGCCGAGATGGTGCTGCAGACCATGGCGGCGCGCGGCAGCGAGACGGTCTTTTCCATTGTCCGCTTCGGTAACGTGCTGGGCTCCTCGGGCTCGGTGGTGCCGCTGTTCCGCGATCAGATCCGCCAGGGCGGGCCGGTCACCGTGACCCATCCGGAGGTGGTGCGTTATTTCATGACCATTCCGGAGGCGTCGCAGCTGGTGATCCAGGCCGGCGCCATGGCCAAGGGCGGCGAAGTGTTCGTGCTGGACATGGGCGAGCCGGTGCGGATTCTCGATCTGGCGCAGACCATGATCCGCCTGATGGGGCTGTCGGTGCGCGACGAGTCCAACCCGGAGGGCGACATCGAGATCGTGTTCAGCGGCCTGCGGCCGGGTGAGAAGCTGTTCGAAGAGTTGCTGATCGGCGATGCCAGCGTGCGTACCGAGCACGAAATGATCATGCAGGCCCACGAAGAGACGCTGTCCGACAGCGATGTGGTGACGGCCATGGAAGCCTTCCGCGCCGCCCTGGACCGGGGCCAGTCCGAACCTCTGAAAGCGCTGCTGCGCAGCTACGTCAACGGTTACCAGCCGCGCCAGGAAGACGGCGAGGCGCCGGCGGCACGCGGCGGCGTGGAGCCCGTCGACACGGTGATCGACCCTCAAGTGGCGTCCGGAAAGGGCGTCCATTAAAAAGGGCGCCATAAAGGCGCCCCGGGCTCGAAGTGACGGAGACTCTTAAAAACATCACTCGATACTTCGCGGTCCGGCCACATCCGTGTTGTTTGATATCCATTCCGCGAAGCGCAAGAGCCTGCCACTGTGAGACCCGGGTCTCAATTCACAGCCTGATACTTTCTGTATACCCCTGCCTGCTTACTGCCTTCTTCCCGCCCATAAAAAAGGCGCCCGTGGGCGCCTGAAGTCACACAAAACGACTGTGAAACGATGCCCCGGGGCCTACGGGAAGGGGGTGAGATAACCCCGGGGCACACTCAAATCCTGCCATTTTGTGATACGCATCACAATATGCATTTCAAGTACCTTGGTACGAAAAGTCAGCTTGTGTGTGAAGAGTAATAATACTTGCCGCAATTTTTGTAATTATTAATGCTTAGTTTTAACTAGGCCGATTTTATTGTTTTACGCTCTTTAATCCAAAATACGATTAAAACCCTGGTTCTCAGCGTGTACAGCTTTTGTATCGATGTGTACCATTTCCGAATCTGTGATGGGGTTGGCATAAAAATAAATTTGTATGCGCTAGGCAATGTAATGCTTATGCCCGGGCGCAGTGTCAGTTCCAATTTGTGATCTGTACCTGGGGACGTCATGAATTCTTATCATGAAATTGAACGCTTTCAACGCAAGGCCGGGCAGGCCGATTTCCCTTTTCGTGATACCGGTACGCCGGCCCATGAGCACCGCGAGACCGGTTGGAGCCTGATCGACCAGGTCGCCGCCGGCGTGTCCGCTTCCCCTTCCACACCGTCCTCCGAACCCGACCCGGGGCCGCCGATCCAGGTAAGGCGGCCGGCGCCGGAGGTGACCGAAACCACTGAGACGCCGGCCCCCGGCGACGAAGAGGCCCAGGACGCCGCGCTGGAGCGTTTCGCCTCCTTGCTGCAGGCGCGTCACCGCCGCGAGGTGGAGCAGGACCACCCGGAAGCGGGCGACGAGCAACCGCTTAAACAATTGTTGCGCCGCATCGCGGTGGGCCCCGGCGAAAACAATGAGAGGTGGCCCACGCGGTGCTGATCGCGGTCGCATCCCCAAAAGGGGGCGTGGGTAAGACCACGTGCGCGGCGCATCTCGCCTACGGTATTGCCGCCGCGGGCTACCGCACCCTCGCTCTGGATCTGGATCCGCAGAACAGTTTGCGCCTGCATTTCGGCATTCCCCTGGGCGAAGCCGGCGGGCTGGCGCGGGGCGGCCCGCCGGCGGGCGACTGGATGGCGCGGGTGCTCAACGGCGGAGGCGGCGTCGGGGTGTTGCCCTACGGCGCCGCCGACGGCGCCCAGCGCCGCGAGCTGGACCAGGCGCTGCAGACGCCGGGGTTTCTGAGCGCGGGCCTGCGCGGCCTGGCGGAGCAGCCGGACACCGTGCTGGTGGTGGATCTGCCGCCGGGGCCGTCGCCGGCGCTGGACGCGGTGTCGCCGCTGGCCAACCTGCGGCTGACCCTGTTGCTGGCGGATTCCGCTTCGGTGTCCCTGCTGCCGGGTCTGGAGGACGGTTTTTATCCGCCCGGCGTGGCGCCGGGTTCCGAGCACCGGCTGGTGCTGAATCAGGTTGATATTCGCCGCCGGCTCAACCGCGAGATTACCGAATTTATGCAGACCCGGTACCGCGACAGTCTGCTCGCCACCCTGCACCGCGACGAGGCGGTGCCGGAAGCCGGCGCCCGTCAAATTTCCGTGTTTGAACATGCCGAGTCGTCGCGCGCCGCCCGCGACCTGGGGATGCTTTGCCGGCGTTCGCTGGCGCTGCTCAAGGGGGCGGATTCAGCGGGTTATTCACCGCTTTGGGGACACAACAGGTAATTAACCATGTCGAAGAATAAAACCCGGCCGCCATTGGGGAGGCGGTGTTTGTTCGCGCTTGCCTGCTTGCTGGCGATACCACCGGTGCTGTTGTTTATCACCACGCCCATGGACGCGGGGCACCAGGCGTTGCTGGGTGCCGCCAGCGTGCTGCTGATGGCGCTGGTGAACCGTGTGCGCCCGGACTCGCGGCGTGTGTCCCTGTGGCTGGTGGCGTTGTCGCTGATCGTTTCCAGCCGCTACATCTGGTGGCGCGCCACGGCGACGCTGCATTTCGAAAGCGTGCCGGAAGCGGTGCTCGGCTACGGCCTGTTCCTGGCCGAGTTGTACGCGCTGGTGATTCTTCTGCTCGGCTATCTGCAAACGCTCTGGCCGCTGGAACGCAAGCTGGTGCCGCTGCCGGACGACACCGGCCTGTGGCCCACCGTGGACGTCTATATCCCCACCTACAACGAAAGCCTGGAGGTGGTCAGCGACACGGTGCTGTCGGCGCAGAACCTGGATTACCCCGCCGACAAGATACGCATCTACATGCTTGATGACGGCCGGCGGGAAAGTTTCGAGGCGTTCGCCAAGAGCGCCGGGGTGGGCTATATCACCCGCCCGGACAACCTGCACGCCAAGGCCGGCAACCTGAACAACGCGCTCGGTCAGACCGACGGTGAACTGATCTGTGTGTTCGATTGCGACCATATTCCCACCGCCGGTTTTCTGCAGGCCACCGTGGGCGGCTTTCTCGATGACGCCAAACTGGCGATGGTGCAGACGCCGCATTATTTCTATTCCCAGGACCCGTTCGAGCGCAATCTGGGCGTCGGCGAGGAGCTGCCCCGCGAGGGCGAGCTGTTCTACGGGCCGGTGCAGAAGGGCAACGACTTCTGGAACGCCACCTTCTTCTGCGGCTCCTGCGCGGTGATCCGCCGTGAAGCCCTGGACGAGACCGACGGCTTCGCGGTGGAAACGGTCACCGAGGACGCCCACACCGCACTGCGTTTCCAGCGCAAAGGCTGGCGCACCGCGTTCGTCAGCCTGCCGCTGGCGGCGGGCCTGGCCACCGAGCGGCTGTCCCTGCACATCGGCCAACGGGCGCGCTGGGCACGCGGCATGACGCAGATTCTGCGGGTGGACAATCCGCTGTTCGGCCGCGGCCTGACCCTGGCGCAGCGGCTCTGTTATCTGAACGCCATGCTGCATTTCCAGTTCGCCCTGCCACGGGTAGTGTTCATCACCGCGCCTTTGGCCTACCTGCTGCTCGGCCAGAACATCATCGCCTCGTCCGCCTCGATGATCTTCGCCTACGCCCTGCCGCACCTGTTCCATGCGATCTGGACCAACTCGCGGCTCAACGGCCGTTTCCGCTACACCTTCTGGGGCGAGATTTACGAATCGGTGCTCTGTTTTCATCTGATCAAACCGACGCTGGTGACGCTGTGGGACCCCAAGAAGGGTTCGTTCAACGTCACCGAAAAAGGCGGCCTTCTGGAAAAGAGCTTTTTCGACATCAGCGCGGTGCGTCCGCATCTGGTGGTGGCGTTTTTGCTCGCCCTGGGTTTGGGCAGCGGCCTGGTGCGGTTCTATTGGAACGAGTACTACGCCATCGAGCGGGACGTGATGCTGCTCAATGTGTTCTGGGCCGGCTTCAGTTTGATCACCTTGCTGGCGGCGATCGCCGCTGCCCGCGAGCAGCGCCAGGTGCGCACCAACGTGCGGGTGCCGCTGGTGCTGCCGACGTCGATCTATCTGGCCGACGGCCATGTGCTGAAAACCCGCACGCTGGACGTGTCGTTGGGCGGCGTGCGGTTGGCCAACCCGCTTGAAGAGGCCTTCGACGGCGAAGTGGAAGACGTGGAAATCCGCCTCGACGACCAGAGCGTGGTGTTGCCGGCGCGGCTGGTCGACGCCGACGGCGAGGACCTTCGTTTGCAGTTCGGCCTGATGAACCTCAGCCAGCAGCGGCAGATGCTGCGCATCGTCATGGGCCGCTACGACGCCTGGCTGGCCGACAAACCGCACCCTAAGGACCGGCCCCTGCATTCCTTCCGCATCGTGCTGCGGGTGGTGATCCTGATGTTCTTCGGCCGCTGGCTGGCGCGCGGCACCAAGGAGCGCGAGATCGACGAAACCATGCGCGCCAACCACCTCTGGCACCGTTTCATGCCCCTGGCGGTGCTCGTGCTCCTGGCCCTCCTGGCCCTCCTGGCAGTCCGCCCGGCCCTGGCCGACGATGTGCGAGCGGGCCTTGTGGGAGCGGGCCCCGCCCGCGAAAGGCCGGCAAAGCCGGCCGGCAGGATCCCAGAGACCTCCATCAAGGGCGGCGCCACCCTGGAAACCCGCCCCCACCAACAAACCCTGACCTTCCGCCAGCTAGGCCAGGTCGACGGCCTCACCCTGGCCGGCGCCCAGTCCCAGGCCGGGCTGGGTTTCTCGGTGGGCCGCGATGAAGTGGTCACCGAGGCGGAGATGTATCTCAAGCTTAATTACGGCGATGAGATTCTCCTCGGCACCGGCCGGCTGGTGGTGGAGATCAACGGCGCCCGGGTGAAAACCCTGGAGCTGGACCGCGACGCCACCGAGGCCGAATTCCGGCTGCCGGTGAACCCGGCCCTGCTGGTCACCAACAACCGCATCAACTTCCGGCTGGTGGGGCTCGCCGACCGCGCTTGCCCCAACCCGCTGGACAAGCGGGTGTGGCTCACCGTGGCCCCGTCCTCGGCGATCGAATACCAGGCCGACCGGCTGCCGCTGGCCAGCGACCTGGAAATGCTGCCGGAGCCGTTCTTCGACCTCACCTCGCAGAGCCGGCTGGACCTGCATCTGGTGCTGCCCGATGCGCCGGACAGCGACGTGCTGCGCGCCGCCGCCATCACCGCCTCCTGGTTCGGCGCCCAGGCCCGTTACCGGGGTACCCGGTTCTCGCTGCACGACAACACACTGCCGGCCGGCCACGCCATTGTGCTGAGCACCGACGCCAACCCGGTTTCCGGGCTGGGGGCGGAGAAGGGCAGCCACCTGTCGGTGATCGACAACCCGGCGGACCCCTTCTACAAGCTGCTGGTGCTGCACGGCACCGACGGCGCCGACCTGGTGCGCGCCGCCCGCTACCTGACCCTGCGCAGCGCCGAACTGAGCGGTCGCCGTCAGCCGGTGGAGGACGTGTCCAGCCCGCCCCGTGCCGCCAACGACTCGCCGCGCTGGGTCTCCACCGACATGCCGGTGGAGCTGGGCAGCCTGGTGCCCGGCGATCAGCTGCGTACCCGGGGCCTTTATCCGGGCGTCATCGACGTGGGCTTCCGGGCGTCGCCGGACCTGTTCCTGTGGCCCGGCGAAACCGTGCCGCTGCGGGTCCGTTACCGGTTCGCCGAAGGGCCCTGGCTGGACAACGAAAAGTCGCGTCTGGACGTGGCGTTGAACGGCCAGTTCCTGAAATCGCTGCCGCCACCCCGCCTGGATTGGTGGGGCAACATCAAGCGTGAGCTGGGCGCCGGCGACAGCGGCCAGCAGGAGGCGGTGATCCCGGTGCCGCCGGATCTGATCCACGGCGAAAACCGCCTGACCTTCTATTTCAATATGCGCTACACCCTGGAGGACGAATGCGACCCGGTGCTGCCCGGTGACGTGGTCAATCAGGTGTTTCCCGGCTCCACCCTGGACCTGACGCACACCCGGCACCTGGCGGTGATGCCGTCACTGTCCGCGTTCGTGGCCGCCGGCTATCCGTTTTCCGCCCGCGCCGACCTTGGCCGCACCGGCCTGGTGCTGCCGGCGGCGCCGGATCGCGCCACCCTGACCGCCGCTTTGGATCTGATGGCGCGCATCGGCGCCGCCTCCGGTTACCCCGCCTTGGGCGTGGAGGTGGCCCTGGGCGTGGGCGGTCTGCATCGTTTGCGTGACCGGGATCTGCTGGCGGTGCTGCCGTTGGAGGATCCGGCCTTGCTACGGCTGCTGCGCGGCAGCGCTTTCCAGCGCGACGACCAGGCGCTGCGCATACGGCCGCCTTCGCTCGCCGATCGCCTGCGGCATGCCGCCCTGGGCGACTGGTTCCTGGAGCACGAGGAAGCGGCCATCGCCCTGGCCGGACAACGTGAGCCCCGGGCGCTGATGGCCATGCCCTCGTCCCTGAACTCGGATCATTGGCAGGTGCTGGTCACCGCCGAGGATTCGGCGCAGCTGCCCGCCATGGCCGAGGCCCTGGGCGACAGCGAGGTGACCTCGCGGGTGCGCGGCGATTTCCTGCTGCTGGACGCGGACCAGCCGCGCGGCTTCCGCGTCAATCCGCAGCGCCTCAGCGGCGACGTGAACTGGCTGACCCAGTTCCGCTGGGGCTTCGGCAAGCGGCCGCTGCTTCTGTTTTTCCTGATGTGCGTGATTTTCGCCGTGCTGGTGATCCTGTTGGTGCCGCTACTGAAATGGCGCCAGGCGCGGCGCCTGGGTGAATAAGGAAGGGTCCATGAAACGAGCGACTTTGGCTTTGCCGATGGTGTTGTGGCTGGTGATGACGCCCGCTTGGGCGGCGGCGCAGCAGGGCAGTGAAGCGACCGGGGACCAGGCGCCCCGCGCCGGCGAATCCTCCCTGGACGCGCTGTTCAGCCAGGCCACCTTCTGGCGGGCGAACAATCGCCCGGACCTGGCCCGGGACGCCCTTGAAAGGGTGCTGGCGGTGGAGCCGGACAACGCCCGGGCGCTGCGCGGCATGGGCGAGCTGGCGCTGGCCGCCGACGACCGGGACGGGGCCCGCCAATGGCTCGACCGGCTGCGTGAGCGGGCCCCGGGCAGCGAAGACGCGGCCCGCCTGCAGGCGGCGCTGCGCCGCGAACAGATCAGCAACGGCGATCTTATGGAGGCCCGTGCGCTCGCCAAGGCGGGGGACGCCGGCGCCGCCGTGGCCCGTTACGAGGCGCTGTTCGACGGCGCCGGGCCGCCGCCGGACCTGGCGCTGGAGTATTACCAGACCCTGGCCGGCGTCGACGCCCGTTGGCGGGAAGCCCGCGACGGGCTGCAGCAGGTGGTGCGCCGTAACCCCGACGACCCGGCCGCCCGCCAGGCGCTGGCGGAGGTGCTCACCTACCGCCAGGCGACCCGCGACCAGGGCATCGAGCAGCTGGCCGGGCTGTGGCGCGACCAGGAGCGCCTGCAGGTGATCGCCCCCTGGCGGCAGGCGCTGCTGTGGCTGCCGCAGGAGCCGGCCTCGGCGGACGCGCTGCGCGACTACCTGGCGGTGCGCCCGGACGACGAAGTGGTTCGCGAGCGGCTGGACAGCGTGCTCAGCGGCAGCGGCGGCGCCGCCGTGGCGGACGCCTACGACGCCCTGGAAGCGGGCCGCCTGAGCGCCGCCCGCCGCGGGTTCCAGGGCGTGCTCGAGGACGACCCGGACAGCGCCGAGGCGGTGGCCGGCCTGGGGCTGGCCGACTTACGCCAGGGGCGCTTCGGCGCGGCGGAGCAACGGCTGGCACGGTCGATCCGCATGGCCCCCGACCGGCGCGCCGATTGGGCGCCGGCGCTGGAGGATGCGCGCTTCTATGGCCAGCTCGCCGAGGCCCGCGCCCTGAACGAGCAACAGAACTACGACCAGGCCCTGCAGGCGGTGATTCCGCTGGCCCGCGCCGGCGGCCGCCGGGGCCGCGACGCCGCCTTGCTGCAGGGCGACATTCTGCTCGCCCAGGACCGGCCCCAGGTGGCGGAGACCGTGTTCCGCGACCTGCTGGAAAGCGACGACGCCAACAGTGACGCCCGGGTCGGTCTGGTACGGGCGCTGATGGCCCAGGAACGCTACGACGAAGCCAACCGCATCTACGCCGAGCTGCCCGCCGAGGAGCGCATGCGCTACGGCTATGTGCGCGACCAGCAGAGCCAGGTGTTGCGCGAGCGGGCGCAGGCGTTGATCGATGACGGCCAGGTCTACGCCGGGGAAGCGCTGCTGCACGAAGCGGTGGCGGCCGCGCCCCGCGACCCCTGGGCGCGGCTGGCGCTGGCCAAGCGCATGCAGGCGCGCGGCCAGAGCGGCCAGGCGGCGGCGATGCTGGAGCCGCTGGAAGCGCCGGACGCCGAGCCGGAAGCGTTGCTGGCGGCGGCGCAGTTCGCCGCCGACCAGGGCCGCTGGCAACACGCCCTGGATCTGCTCGACCGCCTGCCCGCCGACGCCCGCGACAGCGACAGCCAGGCGCTACGCCGGCGCGTGGAGAACGGCGCGCGGATGGCCGAACTGGCCCGGGTGTTCGACAGCGGCGACCGCTGGCGCATCCAATCGGAACTGGAGCGGCTTTACGCCGAACCGCCGGAGACTCCGGCGCAAACCGGCCAACTGGCCAATTTCCTGGTGGAGCGGGGCGAAAGCAGCCTGGCGCTGACGCTGGTGCGCAAGGACCTTGCCAAGGGGCTGGATCGGGGCGCGCCCAAGGATTTCGTGCCCCATGCGCTGGTATTGGGGCGGCTGGGCTACGACCGCGAAGCCGGCGAGCTGCTGCGCGAGCTGGAGCGGCGCGCGGAACGCCGGCCCGGCGGCGCCGGGGCCTTCGCCGACGCGCGCCGGACCCTGTCGGTGGCGGCGGTGGATCACGCCCGCCAGAGCGGCGATTTCGCCCGCGCCTACGACGAGGCGGTGATGGCACTGTCCTCGGACCCGGATAACGAAAAGTTGGTGCTGGCGCTGGGCCGGGTTTACCAGGAGGGCGGCCTGCACCGGGAAGCGGCCACCACCTATGACTGGCTGCTGGCGCGTCCCGGCCCGCAGTTGCCGGCGCGTCGCGCGGCGGTGGCCAATGCCCTGGCCATGGACGACGTGGAGCGGGCGGAACAGTTGCTGGAAGAGGCGGCGCCGCTGGAAGACGGCGAGCTGCTGTTGCTCGCGGCCCGCACCGCGCGCCGTTCCGGCGACAGCCGCAGCGCGCTGGCGCTGGCGGAAAAGGCGGCGGACGCCCACTACCGCGACAACCGTTCCGGCGCCCCGGCGGCGCTGGCGGGCAGCGCCAACCCGTTCCGCAAGAGCGCCGGCAAGACCCCGGAGAACCGCTGGCTGGCGCTCGCCGACGGCGACGGCAACAACGATGGCGCCCGCGCCGACGTCTGGTTGCCCGGCAACCGCTCCCCCGGCAATGAGGGCCAGCACTGGCAGCCGCCGGCCCGCGAGCAGGCGGTGGCCGCCTCGGCGCCGTCCGGCGATTACTACCAGCCCGGCGCGGCGCCGCGCCCGGCGCCGGCGCCCACGCCGGTGCAGGAGAGCGCCCGCGCCGAGGCGCGCATCGACCGCTTCCGCGAGGACGTGCGCCAGGATATCGCGCCGCGCGTGGAAACCGGCCTGGGCCTGCGCAACCGGGACGGCGAGTCCGGCCTCAGCGAACTCACCGAAGTAAGCGGCGAGCTGGCGTTCTCCGGCGTGCCGTTCCGGGGCGGCCGGTTCCGCGGCGCGGTGACGCCCACCTTCCTGAACGCCGGCTCGGTGAGCGGCTCCGCCGCCGGGCGTTTCGGCTTCGGGCCGCTGGCCGAGGGCACCGCCTCCCTGGCCGGTAATCTGGAAGGCGCCTACGACCTTATCGCCGAAGTGGGGCAGAACGCCGAGCAGCTGGAAGCGGCGGAAAGCGCCGTGGACGAAGCGCAGACCGCGTACCAGGAGGCGCTGGAAGAATTCAACACCCAGGTGCCGCCGGACCCGGACGACGAAAACGCGGACGAGGTGGATCTGGTCACCCAGGAGGAACTGGACGCGCTGGAAAACCAGGTGGCGGACCTCGAGGATCAGCGCGACCAGGCGGCCAACCAGTTCGAAAACGCCACCGGCCTGAATGTGCTGAATGAGGTGGGCATTGATCTGGACGCGCTCTCCGACGAGCAGCGCGCCTTCGTGGACCGTTTCCTGGTGTCCAATTTCGGCAGCGCCGACTTCTCCCTGGAAGCGGACACCCCGGAAGAGTTCGAGGCCCGCTCGCAGGCGGTGCGTGATCTGATCGGCGGCCTGCAGGCGCGCGCCAACGGCTATGCCCGTGGCGCCGCCGCCGGCAATCAGACCGAGGCGGGCATGGGCGTGGGCTTCGGCTATCAAGGTCGGGCGTTCGCCGCCGATATCGGCAGCACCCCGTTCGGGTTCGAGATCACCAATCTGGTGGGCGGCCTGAGCTGGGCGCCCAAGCTGGGCCGCAACGGGCGCTTTATTCTCGCCGGCGAACGGCGCGCGGTGACCGACAGCCTGCTCTCCTACGCCGGGGTCGAGGACCCGGGCACCGGCGACCGCTGGGGCGGGGTGGTACGCACCGGCGGCCGCCTCGGGCTGACCTTCGACAATGGTCCGCTGGGGCTGTACGGCGACCTGGGTTTCTACCACTACGACGGCCACAACGTGGCGGACAACCAGTCGGTGGAGGCGTCCCTGGGCGGCTATCTGCGGCCGATCCGCGAGGACGGCCGCGAGCTGAAGACCGGGGTCAATGTGCGCTACATGAGTTTCGACGAGAACCTCAGCAAGTTCACCTACGGCCACGGCGGCTACTTCAGCCCGCAGGATTACGTCAGCCTGTCGTTCCCGATCGAGTATTCGGAGGACTACCGCCGCTGGACCTGGAGCGCCACCTTCGCGCCCGGTTTCCAGAGCTACAGCAGCGACGCGGCGGCGTTCTTCCCGACCCTGGCGGAGGAGCAGTTCTGGATGGAAATCCTGGCCTCTTCCGGGGTCATCGACAGCGCCTACTACGCCGCCGAAAGCGAAAGCGGCTTCGGCGTCAATCTGGGCGCCGGCCTGGATTACCGCTTGTCGCCGGGGCTCAAGCTGGGCACCCGGCTGGGTTACGACACCTTCGGCGACTACTCGGAAACCAAGGCGTCGGTGAACCTGAATTACACCCTGGAGGAATAATATGGACCGCGATGCGATCAGCGCGCGCAGCCTGGCTTACCACCGGGACCAGCAATGCGCCGTGCAGTGGCGCGATTTTCTCTCGGTTCTGGTGGCGGAGCTGGGCCAGGTGTCCGGCCGCGAGGAATCCCTGGAATTTTTCCGCCATCTGGGCCACCGGCTGGCGGAACGGCTGCCGCTGCAGGAGCAGGACACCTTGCACGGGCTGGAGCAGGCGATCAACGCGCATTGGCGCCGCATGGACTGGGGCTGGTGTTTGTTCTCCGCGCAGCAGAACATGATCACCATTCTGCACGGCGCCTGGCCGGAACTGGACAAGCGCCCCGGCTGCCTGTGGCCGCTGGCCATGGCGTCCCTGCTGGAGGGGCTCTATGAGCGCTGGCTGCGCGGGCAGGGCGGCGGCGAGGTGTCGGTGAAGATGCTCACCGCGGTGGCGGGGGAACCGATGGAATTTTGTTACGGCCGATAAGAATGGATATGACGATGCACCTACGACCACGGAAGGTCGGACCCTTGGCGCGGCGCTGTTGGCCCGTGCTGCTGTGTCTGACGCTGTTCACCGGCCTGGCCGCCACGGCCGGGGCCGAAGAGCGCTACTCGATTTGGCGGGATTACGCCCAGCGTTTTATCACCGGGGAAGGCCGGGTGATGGATACCGGCAATAATAATTTCAGCCACACCGAGGGGCAGGGCTGGGCGATGCTGTTCGCCGAGGCGTTCGATGACCGGGCGCGTTTCGACGCGCTCTGGAACTGGACCCGCGAGCACCTGGATGTGCTCGACAGCGGCCTGCTGGCGTGGCGCTACGAGCCCGGCGAAACGCCGCCGGTGCAGGACCTGAACAACGCCAGCGACGGCGATCTGCTGATTGCCTGGGCGCTGCACCGCGCCGCCCGCAAGTGGCGGGCGCCGGAATACGAGCGGCAATCCCGGCGTTTGCGCGGCGCGATCGAGCGCCACCTGATCCGTGATTACGCCGGCTATTCGGTGCTGCTGCCGGCCCGGCGCGGCTTCGAGCATGACGGCTATGTGGTGCTCAACCTGTCCTACTGGGTGATGCCGGCGCTCCAGGAATTCGCCCTGGCGGAGCCGGACGGCCCCTGGCGGCGCTTGCTGCTCGACGGTGAGCGGCTGCTGCGCGCGGCCCGCTTCGGCGCCCACAAGCTGCCGCCGGACTGGTTGAGCCTGACCGAGGGCGGCGAGCTGCGGGTGGCCGACCAATGGCCGCCCCGCTTCGGTTTCGAAGCGGTTCGTGTGCCGCTGTACGCAGTTTGGGCCGGGCGCTCGGAACAAGCCGGGCTGGAGGCGGTCAGCGCTTACTGGCGCGGCGCGGCGGATGACCGGCCGCCGGCCTGGGTCAATCTGGTGGACGGCGACACCGCCGACTATCCGCTGTCCCGGGGCGGCATGGCGGTGCGCTCGCTGTTACTCGGGATGCCGGGTAAAATGCCCCAGCACATCCGCCCGGAGGATGATTACTACTCCGCGTCTTTATTGGTTCTGTCCTGGCTGGCGGCGTTCCTACCGGAACCGGCCGTCCCCCGGGCCCCCCTACAAGGAGGTAAGCGACCCCGTGATTCGTAAAGCGGTGATTCCCGTGGCCGGCTTCGGCACCCGCATGCTGCCGGCGTCCAAGTCGATCCCCAAAGAAATGCTGCCGGTGGTGGACCGGCCGGCCATCGCCTATGTGGTGGACGAAGCGGTGCGCGCGGGCATCACCGAAATCATTCTGGTCAGCCACGCCAGCAAGAGCGCGGTGGAGAACTATTTCGACGGCCATCCGGAGCTGGAAGCGCAGCTGGAAGCCAAGGGCAAGACCGGGCTGCTGGAGCAGGTGCGCCACCCGCTGCCGGACGGCGTGCAGGTGGTGAGCGTGCGCCAGGGGCCGCCGCTGGGTCTCGGCCACGCCGTGCATGCCGCCCACCAGCTGGTGGGGGATGAGCCGTTCGTGGTGATTCTGCCCGACGTGCTGGTGGACGCGCTGGACGACACCGACGACCTGACCGCCATGGTGCGCCGCTTCGAGGAGAGCGGCGCCGCCCAGATCATGGTGGAGGCGGTGCCCGACGACCGGGTCGACCAGTACGGCATCGCCGAGCTGGACGGCCCGTCGCCGGCGCCGGGGGCGAGCGCGCCGATGCGCGCGGTGGTGGAGAAGCCCAAGCCCGAGGACGCGCCCTCCAACCTGTCGGTGGTGGGCCGCTATGTGCTGCCCGCCGGCATCATGGGCCTGCTCGCCGACACCGCGCCGGGCGCCGGCGGCGAGATCCAGCTCACCGACGCCATCGCCGACCTGATCGCCCGCCAGCCGGTGGAAGCCTACGCCATGCGCGGCCGCACCTTCGACTGCGGCAGCAAGGCCGGCTACCTCCGGGCGATTCTCCACTACGCCGCCAAGGACCCGGCCCTCGCCGAAGTTCTGGCTGGAGCTGGCCTTGTGGGAGCGGGCCCAGCCCGCGAAAGGGAGCAAAGCGACCGGCAGGATCCCAGAGAGGCTTAACCATGCGAATCGATGTCTTCGGCGACACCCTCTGCGCCTCGGTGACCGCCGCCGCCTTGGCGCAGAGCGGCCATGAGGTGTGCTGGTTCATCCCCGAGGGCCGGGTGCTGGACGCGGTCAACGAGGACCGGGTGCCGTACCGCGAGCCGGGGCTCGGCGAGCTGCTCGGTGAGCAGCGTGCCGCCGGGCGGCTGCGCTGCGAGCCGATGACGCTGAACGGCGCGCCGGCGGCGCCGGCGGTGTTCCTGGCGCTGCAGCCCGGCGCCCAGGCGCTGGCCGGGGAGATCGCCGACTGGCTGGCCGGCTCCGGCGCCTGCGGCCTGCTGGTCAACCAGAGCGTGTTCCCGGTGGGCACCAGCGAGGCCCTGCAGGGACGGCTCGCCGAGGCGCGCAGCCCGGCGCGGGTGGTGGCGCTGCCGGAGACCCTGCAGGAAGGCGTGGCCATCGACAGCTTCCTGCGCCCGCACCATATCCTGCTGGGCTGCGACGACCCCCAGGCGGAAACCCTGATGCGCGAGATCCTGCGCCCGTTCAACCGGCGCCGCGATGTGATCCGCGTGATGGGCCTGCGCGAAGCGGAATTCACCAAGCTGGCGATCAGTGGCATGCTCGCCACCCGGCTCAGCTATATGAACGACATGGCGCTGCTGGCGGAGCAGCTCGACGTGGACATCGACACGGTGCGCCAGGGCGTCGGTTCCGACCCGCGCATCGGCGAAGCCTATCTGTACGCGGGCTGCGGTTTCGGCGGCTCCGGTTTCAGCCGCGACGTGATGAGCCTCACCGACACCCTGCGCAGCAAGGAAGTGAGCGCCAAGCTGCTGGAACAGGTGATGGAGATCAACGAGCGCCAGAAGGAGGTGCTGTTCCGGCGCTTCTGGCGCCACTTCGAAGGCGAAGTGGCCGGGCGCCGGGTGGCGATCTGGGGCGCCGCCTTCAAGCCCGGCTCCGACCGGGTGGACAACGGCCCGGCGCTGAAGCTGATCGAGGCGCTGTGGGCCCAGGACGTGCAGGTGCACGTGCACGACCCGCTGGCGCTGCCGGAACTGGAGGCCTGGGCCGGTGGCCACCCGGATCTGATTCTGCACGACGACCCCTATCAGGCGGCGGCGGAGGCGGACGCGCTGATGCTGGTGACCGAGTGGAAACAGTACTGGAGCCCGGACTGGTCGCGTCTGCGCGACAGCATGGGCACGCCGCTGATCCTGGATGGGCGTAATATTTACGACCCCGACTATGTGCGCGGCCAGGGTCTGCTGTATCACGGCATCGGCCGGGGCTGACCCGCCGCCGAGCGAGACGAAGAGGAAAGACAGGATGTTGCCCGACCACTTCAGCGCCGCGGAGCGGCCGGTGCGCCAGGCCCTGGCGGACCACGCCGGCAAGGCGCGCCACTGGCACCTGGCGGATCTGTTCGCCGACGACGCCGGGCGTTTCGAGACGCTCAGCCGGGAGTGCTGCGGCCTGCTGGTGGACTACAGCAAGCAGCGCCTGACCGGCGAGACCCTGGACCTGCTGCGGGACCTGGCCCGGGCCCGCGACCTGGAGGGCTGGATCCGCGCCCTGTTGCAGGGCAGCGACGTGAACTGGACCGAGGCGCGCCCGGCGCTGCACTGGCGCCTGCGCGAGCAGGCCGCCGCCGCCCCGGAGGTGCACGACCAGCTGGCGCGCATGGGCGAGATCGTCGACCAGGTTCTGCGCGGCCAGTGGCGCGGCTGCCACGGCGACGCCATCACCGACGTGGTCAACGTGGGCGTGGGCGGCTCGGACCTGGGGCCGCTGATGGCGTCCTACGCGCTGGGGGATTTCCGCCCGGAGCACGGCCGCCGGCCCAACCTGCACTTCGTGTCGTCCATGGACGGCAGCCAGATCGCGCCGCTGCTCAATGATCTCAACCCGGCCACCACGCTGGTGGTGGTGTCGTCGAAATCCTTCACCACCCTGGATACCCTGGCCAACGCGGAGACCGCCCGCGCCTGGCTGGAACGGGCCTTCCCCGACCAGCAGCGGGCGCTGATGCGCTGCCATTTCGTGGGCGTGTCCGCCAACCCGGAAAAAATGAGCGAGTGGGGCATCCACCCCTGCAACCAGCTGCTGTTCTGGGAATGGGTGGGTGGCCGCTTCTCTCTGTGGTCGGCGATCGGCCTGCCGATCGCGCTGACCGTGGGCATGCAGGGTTTCCACGAGCTGCTGGAAGGCGCCCGGGAGATGGACCGGCACTTCCGCGAGGCACCGCTGGCGGACAACCTGCCGGTGATTCTCGGCCTGGTGGACGTCTGGAACATTAACTTCCTGGACATCACCGCCCGGGCGGTGCTGCCCTACGACGGCCGGCTCAAGCATTTTCCGTCCTACCTTGAACAGCTGGAGATGGAATCCAACGGCAAGTCGGTGACCCGCGACGGCACGCCGGTGGATTACCACACCTGCCCGGTGATCTGGGGCGAGGTGGGCTCCAATGCCCAGCATGCGTTCTATCAGCTGCTGCACCAGGGCACCCAGCCGGTGGCCTGTGACTTTATCGTCGCCGGGCGCTATGTGCCGCCCCACGGCGATGCCGAAGGCGGCGAGCACCAGCGGCTGGCGCGCCAGCACCGGCTGACCCTGGCCAACTGCCTGGCCCAGTCGCGGCTGCTGGCGCTGGGCGGCCGGGCGCTGCCCGACGACCAGCACGACCAGCCCGCCTTCAAGCAGTACCGGGGCAACCAGCCCAGCACCACCCTGATGCTGGACGAGTTGTCGCCGCGCCGGCTGGGCAGCCTGGTGGCGCTCTACGAGCACAAGGTGTTCGTGGAATCGGTGCTGTGGGGCATTAACCCGTTCGACCAGTGGGGCGTGGAGATGGGCAAGGTGATCGCCCGCGACATGGTGCCGGTGCTGGAAACCGGCGACGGCCTGGACGGGCTGGACGCCTCCACCCGGGGCCTGGTGCGCCGCGCCCGCTCCTGACTTTTTACGTCAACGTTTTCGGTAAAGGACACAGCATGGCTTCCGACTTTTCCGCTTCCGAACTTTCCGACTCCCTGTTCCGCGCCTACGACATCCGCGGCATCTACGAGGATACCCTGACCCTGGAGGCGGCGCGTCTGATCGGCCGCGCCATCGGTTCGGAAGTGCGTCGCCAGGGCGGCGACACCCTGGCGCTGGCCCGCGACGGCCGCCTGTCCGGCCCGGCCCTGCTGGACGCCCTGGCGGAAGGCGTGCAGGCCTGCGGCTGCGCGGTGGTGGACCTGGGCATGGTGCCCACGCCGGTGCTCTATTTCGCCACCTGGCACTACCCGGGGGTCAATTCCGGGGTGATGGTCACCGGCAGCCACAACCCGCCGGACTACAACGGCTTCAAGATCGTGATCAACGGCACCACCCTGTCCGGCGACGCCATCCAGGCGCTCAAGCAGCGCATCCACGACCGGGATTTCAGCGACGCCGACAGCCCCGCCGGCCGTGAGACGCGCGACGTGCTGCCGGCCTACCTGGAGGCGCTGCTGGCGCGCCACCGCGCGCCGCGCCCGCTCAAGGTGGTGGTGGACTGCGGCAACGGCGTGTCCGGCGTGATCGCGCCGCGCGCGCTGCGCGAGATCGGCTATGACGTGGTGCCGCTGTTCGACGAGGTGGACGGCACCTTCCCCAACCACCACCCGGACCCGGGCGACCCGGAGAACCTGCGCGACCTGATGCGCGTGGTGGCGCAGGAGCGCGCCGACCTGGGCCTGGCCTTCGACGGTGACGGCGACCGGCTGGGCGTGGTGCTGCCCAACGGCACGGTGATCTACCCGGACATTCTGCTGATGGCGCTGGCCGAGGATATGGTGGCCCGCCATCCCGGCGCCAAGGTGATCTTCGACGTGAAGTGCACCGGCGCCCTGTTCGAGGTGATCCGCGCCGCCGGCGGCGAGCCGGAAATGTGGCGCACCGGCCACTCGCTGATCAAGGCGCGCATGAAGGAGACCGGCGCGCTGCTGGCCGGTGAGATGAGCGGCCATATCTTCTTCGGCGAGAACTGGTACGGCTTCGACGACGGCCTGCTGGCGGCGGTGCGGCTGCTGGACGTGCTGGGCCGCCAGGAGCAGGGCGCCCAGGCGTTTTTTGAGCGCTTCCCGGCGCTGTGCACCACCCCGGAAATCCCCATCGAGGTCACCGAGGAGAATAAATTCCGCATCGTCGAGTACCTGCAGAACCAGGTGGAGTGGGGCGAGGGCGCGCGCACCGTGCTGGACGGCATCCGCATGGACTACGAGGACGGCTGGGGCCTGTGCCGGGCGTCCAACACCTCGCCCAAGCTGGTGACCCGCTACGAGGCCCGCGACGAGCGTGCGCTGGACGCCATCCGCGCCCGCTTTGAGGCGGCCATCCGCGAGGCCATCGACGCCGTCGGCTGATAGCCACCGGTCGTCGGGGAAATTGCAAAATCGAACCGGTTTGCGGTGCGGTTCCCGTTCTTTAGCGGCGGGAATTGGACAATGGGTCTCCGCCATCGCGAAAGGATTCGATTATGAGCATTGCGGTTTTCGAGGCCGTACCGGACGACGTTCCCCATGACGTGCCGGACCAGGTGTTCCGCCGCCGCGACGTGCGCGGCCGCTACGGTGACACCCTGACCCTGGACGGCGCCCGCCTGATCGGGCGCGCCCTGAGCGCCCAGGCACGGGCGGAGGGCACCCAGCGGGTGCTGCTGGGCCGCGACGGGCGGCTGTCGTCGCCGGCGCTGGCCGAGGCGGTGACCGAGGGCCTGCGCGCCGGCGGCTGTGATGTGATCGACCTGGGCCTGGTGCCCACGCCGGTGCTCTATTTCGCCACCCACCATTATGACGATGCGCACGCCGGGGTGATGGTCACCGGCAGCCACCATCCCGCGGACTTTAACGGCTTCAAGTTCGTGCTCGGCGGCGCCGCCGTGGGTGGCGCCGGGCTGGCGACGCTGCGTGAGCGCGTGCGCGCGCGCCGTTTCAGCGAGGGCGCCGGCGGCTATGAGCAGCGGGACGTGCTGCCCGTTTACTTGAACGCCATGCAGCGCCGCCACGAACTGAGCCGGCCGATGAAGGTGGTGGTGGACTGCGGCAACGGCGCCGCCGCCGTGGCCGCCCCGGAAGCGCTGATGCTGATGGGCTGCGACGTGGTGCCGCTGTTCCTGGACGTGGACGGGCGCTTTCCCAACCACGCGCCGGACCCGGCGGACCCGGACACCCTGCACGACCTGCGGGTGACGGTGCGCGACGTCAACGCCGACCTGGGCCTGGCGTTCGACGGCGACGGCGACCGGCTGGGCGTGGTGCTGCCCGACGGCGAGCTGGTCTACCCGGACCTGCTGCTCAAGGCCGGCGGCGCCGGCAGCCCGTTGTTCTTCGGCGAGGAGTGCTACGGCTTCGGCGACGCCACCCTGGCCGCCGCCCGCCTGCTCGGCCTGCTCAGCCGCCACCCCGGCCCCGCCGCCGACTTCTTCGCCCACGCGGACTTGTAGCGCTTGCCACCAATCCGCCTACAATAGCCCCACATTTGACGGCGGAAAGGACACGCAATGGATACGGTTCTGGTTACCGGCGGCGCCGGTTACATCGGCTCGCACACGGTACTGTTGTTGCTGGAAGCGGGGCGCCGGGTGCTGGTGCTCGACAACCTCAGCAACAGCAGCCGCGAAGCCCTGGAGCGGGTGGCGGCGATCACCGGCAAGCGGGCCGAATTCGTGGAAGGGGACATTCGCGACACGGCGCTGCTGGACCGGCTGTTCCAGGAGCATGAGATCGGCTCGGTGATCCATTTCGCCGGGCTCAAAGCAGTCGGCGAATCCGTGGCCCAGCCGCTGCGCTACTACGACTGCAACGTGACCGGCTCGCTGCGGCTGCTGGAAGCCATGGACCGGGCCGGGGTGCGCAATCTGGTGTTCAGCTCCTCGGCGACGGTGTACGGCGACCCGGCCTCGGTGCCGATCCGCGAGGACTTTCCGCTCAGCGCCACCAATCCCTATGGCGCCACCAAGCTGCACATCGAGGACATGCTGCGCGACCTGCACCGCGCCGACCCGCGCTGGTCGGTGGCGCTGCTGCGCTATTTCAACCCGGTGGGCGCCCACGAAAGCGGCCGCATCGGCGAAGACCCCAACGGCGAGCCCAACAACCTGATGCCCTACGTGGCGCAGGTGGCGGTGGGCAAGCGCGAACAGCTGAGGGTGTTCGGCGACGACTACGACACCCCGGACGGTACCGGGGTGCGCGATTACATCCACGTCATGGATCTGGCGGAGGGCCACCTGGCGGCGCTGGACGCCCTGGCCCGGGACGGCGGCCTGATCACAACCAACCTGGGCACCGGGCGCGGTTACAGCGTGCTGGAAATGGTGCGCGCCTTCGCCGCCGCCTCCGGCCGGGAAGTGCGCTACCAGATCGCCGAGCGGCGGCCCGGCGACGTGGCGTCCTGCTACGCCGACCCGGCCCACGCCAAAACGGTGCTGGGCTGGGAGGCGAAGCGCGGCATCGACACCATGTGCGCCGACCACTGGCGCTGGCAGAGCGAGAACCCCAACGGCTACCGCGGCTGACTTGTGTGAGCGAGCTTATGGGAGCGGGCCTTTGTGGGAGCGGGCCTCGCCCGCGAAAGGGAGCGAAGCTCCCGGCAGGATTCCAGAGCGCGCTCTAACGGGAGCATGATCAGCGTTTCTGGGATCCTGCCGGGTGGCTATTGCCACCCTTTCGCGGGCGGGGCCCGCTCCTACGGACTTTTAACACCCGGGAGCCAAATAAAAAGGCCCCGGTGTCTGGGACACCGGGGCCTTTTTATTTGGCTCCGCCTGCTGGGCTCGAACCAGCGACATGCTGATTAACAGTCAGCTGCTCTACCAACTGAGCTAAGGCGGAATAACTTAAGGCGCGTATCTTAGTGTCGGTCCCGGGGGGCGTCAACCTCCCCGGGGCCTGTTTGCTGCTTATTTGCTCAGTGCTTTCTCGATACGGCTGATCGCTTCCACCAGCGTGTCCATGCCCACCGCGAAGGACAGGCGCAGGCAGCCCGGGGCGCCGAAGGCGGAACCGGGTACCAGGGCCACTTCGGCGGTTTCCAGCAGCTGGGCGGCCAGGTCGGTGCAGCTTTCCACGCCGTCCATGTCGGCGATGGCGCCGGAGAAGTCCGGGAAGGCGTAGAAGGTGCCGTCACCGGGGGCGCAGGTGACCCCGGGCAGCTTGTTGAGGGCGTCCACCACATAGTCGTGGCGTTCCTTGAACGCTTTGACCATGTCCTTGACGCACTGCTGGTCGCCGGACAGCGCCGCTTCGGCGGCGGCCTGGCTGATCGAGGCCGGGTTGGAGGTGCTCTGGCTCTGCACCTTCTTCATGGCGGCGATCAGCTTCTGCGGGCCGCCGGCGTAGCCGATCCGCCAGCCGGTCATGGAGTAGGCCTTGGAAACGCCGTTCATCACCACGGTGCGGTCGTACAGCTCCGGGCAGGCGTTGACGATGTTCACGAACGGCTGGCCGGTCCACAGGATGTGCTCGTACATGTCGTCGGTGGCGATGACGATGTCCGGGTGCTTCTTCAGCACCTCGCCCAGGGCGGCCAGTTCCTCTTTGGAGTAGGCCATGCCCGACGGGTTGGAGGGGCTGTTGATCACGAACAGGCGGGTTTTCGGCGTGATCGCCTGTTCCAGCTGCTGCGGGGTGATCTTGAAGCGGCTGTCCAGGTCGGTTTCCAGGATCACCGGGACGCCGCCGGCCACTTTGACCATGTCCGGGTAGCTGACCCAGTAGGGCGCCGGGATGATCGCTTCGTCACCGTCGTTGAGCAGCGCCAGGGCCATGTTGAAGAAGCTCTGCTTGCCGCCGCTGGAGACCAGGATCTGGCCGGCTTCGTAGTCCAGGCCGTTTTCACGCTTGAACTTGTCGATCACGGCCTTTTTGAGACCGGGAGTGCCGTCCACCGGGGTATACTTGGTTTTACCGGCGTTGATCGCCTCAATGGCGGCCTGTTTGATATGATCCGGCGTATCGAAGTCCGGCTCGCCCGCACCCAATCCAATGATGTCCTTACCCTGGGCCCGTAATTCCGCTGCTTTGGAAGTAATCGCCAGAGTGGGGGAAGGTTTGATGCGTTGTACGCGGTCGGAGAGGTTGATATCGGACATGCACTCCTCATTTCTCTAATGAGTTCGGGCCGCGCCGGCGGCGCGGGTAGGGGAGGCCAATACTAACGCATTCGGGACCAGGAATCATGTCAGACACCGCGTTCAAACTGCATTCCGACTACCAGCCGGCCGGCGACCAGCCGACCGCCATCGCCGGCCTGATCGAGGGTATCGGCGACGGTCTGGGCCACCAGACCCTGCTCGGGGTGACCGGGTCCGGCAAGACCTTCACCATGGCCAACGTGATCCAGGCGATCCAGCGGCCCACCATTATCCTGGCGCCCAACAAGACCCTGGCGGCCCAGCTGTATGGTGAGTTCAAGGAGTTCTTCCCGGAGAATGCGGTGGAGTACTTCGTCTCCTATTACGACTACTACCAGCCGGAAGCCTACGTGCCCAGCTCGGACACCTTCATCGAGAAGGACGCCTCGGTGAACGAGCACATCGAGCAGATGCGGCTGTCCGCCACCAAGGCGATTCTGGAACGCCGCGACACCATCATCGTGGCCACGGTGTCGGCGATTTACGGCCTCGGCGACCCGGCCAGCTACCACGCCATGGTGCTGCACCTGGTGCGCGGCGACCACATCGACCAGCGCGACCTGCTGCGCCGGCTGGCGGAGCTGCAGTACACCCGCAACGAGATGGATTTCCGCCGCGCCACCTACCGGGTGCGCGGCGACGTGATCGACATCTTCCCCGCCGAGGAAGAGAAAGAGGCGGTGCGCATCGAGCTGTTCGACGACGAAATCGAGGACATCAGCATCTTCGACCCGCTCACCGGCGAGGTGATCAAGCGGGTGGGGCGCATCACCATCTACCCGAAGAGCCATTACGTGACGCCCCGGGACACGGTGCTGGCGGCCATTGAGATGATCAAGGTGGAGCTGGAGGAGCGCCTCAAGCAGCTCAAGGACAACAACAAGCTGGTCGAGGCGCAGCGGCTGGAGCAGCGCACCCGCTTCGACATCGAGATGCTGCAGGAACTGGGCTACTGCAACGGCGTGGAGAACTATTCCCGGCTGTTTTCCGGGCGTCAGCCCGGCGAGGCGCCGCCCACCCTGTTCGATTACCTGCCCGACGACGCCCTGCTGATCGTGGACGAGTCCCACGTGACCATTCCGCAGCTGGGCGGCATGTACAAGGGCGATCGCTCGCGCAAGGAAACCCTGGTGGAGTTCGGCTTCCGGCTGCCTTCGGCGATGGACAACCGGCCGCTGAAGTTCGATGAATGGGAACGGCTGGCGCCGCAGATGGTGTTCGTGTCCGCCACGCCGGGCCCCTATGAGGAGGCGCACGCCGGCCAGGTGGTGGAGCAGGTGGTGCGGCCCACCGGCCTGATCGACCCGGCCCTGGAAGTGCGCCCCGCCGGCAGCCAGGTGGACGACCTGCTCGGCGAAGTGCGCGAATGCGTGGAAAAAGGCGAGCGGGTGCTGGTCACCACCCTGACCAAGCGGATGGCCGAGGACCTTACCGAGTACCTCAATGAGAACGGCGTCAAGGTGCGTTACCTGCACTCGGACATCGACACCGTGGAGCGGGTGGAGATCATCCGCGACCTGCGGCTGGGCAAGTTCGACGTGCTGGTGGGCATCAACCTGCTGCGCGAGGGCCTGGATATGCCCGAGGTGGCGCTGGTGGCGATCCTGGACGCCGACAAGGAGGGCTTCCTGCGCTCCGACCGCGCCCTGATTCAGACCATCGGCCGCGCCGCGCGGAACCTCAACGGCCGGGCGATTCTCTACGGCGACAAGATCACCGGCTCCATGCGCCGCGCCATCGACGAGACCGAGCGCCGCCGCGAGAAGCAGGTGCAGCACAACAAGGAGCAGGGCATCACGCCCCAGGGCCTGAAGAAGATGGTCCGCGACATCATGGACGACGCCTACACCACCGGCGCCGGCCAGCCGGAGCGCAAGCGCACCCGCAAGGTGGCCGAGGACAAGGCCCCCTATGTGGCCCGCTCACCGGCGCAGGTGGCCAAGGACATCGAGAAGCTGGAAGCGGAGATGATGAAGCACGCCAAGAACCTGGAGTTCGAGCAGGCCGCGGCGGTCCGCGACCAGATTCACAAGCTCCGCGAAGAAGGCTTCATGCGCTAGCGGCGTTACGCGGCCATCTTGCGGCATTCACGGACGCAGTCCATGCAAGCGTCGGCGCACTGACGGCAATGGTCGTGGTCATGCTTGCCGCATTCCTCGCCGCAGGCCTGGCAAACCTCCGCGCACAGGGAACAGAGCTGGGCGGCGAATTCGCTGCCCTGGGCCATGTACTGGGCGGCCAGCCGGCAGATAGCGGCGCATTGCATGTCCAGGCGGATGCACTCCGCCATCATCTTGGTGTTCTCTTCCTGCAGGCAGGACGCGGCGCAGAAATCGCAGTAGGCGGCGCAGCGGTTGCAGGCTTCGATGCAGTCAGCGTGGTTGATCGCCATGATTCTCTCCTTGAATGACGTACGGGGATGAGCTGAAACGCCCCTTCGACGCTAGTCCTGTGCGTCGGCGTCAACAAGCCGTGAAGTGCCAGGATCGGCTACCGCCGGGTAAAAGATTGTGGAATTGAGCGGCGCGGTGGCGATGCTACACTCCCTGCTTTACCCGACAGCCGACTCAAGAGGTCTCCGTGTCCCAAGTCACCGCCGCCCTCGATTACCTGAAACAGGGCCTGTCCCTGGCGAAAAGCCCGGGCCTGCGCCCCTACGTGATCATCCCGATGGTCTTCAATGTGCTGGTGTTCGGCGGGCTCTACTATTTCTTCGGCCAGTGGATCGGCGGCTGGGTGGCCGGCCTGGCCGCCGGCTGGGAATTCGGCGGCGCCTGGAGTTTCCTGAACCCGGCGGTGGACTTCCTGGTGGGCGCCGCCGTGGTGTTGGTGTGGGTCGTGCTGCTGGGGCTGTTCGCCAGTGTGTTCACCCTGGGCGTGCAGCTGATCGCCGCGCCGTTCATGGGCTTCCTGGCGGAGAAGGTGGATATCCGCGCCACCGGCCGGCCGATGCCGGAGGAATCCATCCCGGCGATGACCGTGCGGGTGTTCAAGCGGGAGCTGCGCAAAACCTGGTACTGGCTGTGGCGGGCGGTGCTGATTCTGTTCGTGGTGCTGGTGATCTACTTCATCCCGGTGGTCAACGTGCTGGCGTCCACGGTCTGGTTCCTGTGGTCCGGCTGGTTGCTGGGGATGCAGTACATCGACTTCGCCGCCGACAACCGCCAGGTGCCGTTCACGGTGATGCTGGAGCGGCTCAAGAGCAAACGCTGGATGGTGCTCACCTTCGGCTCGGTGGTGCTGGGTTTGACCATGCTGCCGCTGGTGAATCTGGTGATCATGCCGGTGGCGGTGATCGCCGGCACCCTGATCTGGGTGCACGAGCTGGCCGAACCCGGTGGGAGCGGGCCCAGCCCGCGAAAGGGTGGCTTCTAGCCACCCGGCGGGATACCAGCGGCCTTATTCTATTCTTGTTGCTCTCTGGGATCCTGCCGGCCGGCATTGCCGGCCTTTCGCGGGCAAGGCCCGCTCCTACAAGGCGCGTACCCTTAGTGAGCGGCCCTTGATCTTGCCTTGGCTGAGGCGCTGCAGGGCTTTATCGGCAATCGCGCGCTCCACCGCCACATAGGCCTGATTATCAAACAGGGTGATTTTGCCCACCTGTGAGCCAGGCAGCCCGGCGTCGCCGGTGAGGGCGCCGAGAATATCGCCCGGCCGCAGCTTCTGCTTGCGGCCCGCGCCGATGCACAGGGTCGCCATGGGCGCCTGCAACGGGCCACGGTCCACATGGGGCCGCACCTCGTCCAGCGGCCGCCACTGAATCGCGCCTTTCTGCTGATCCTCGATGGCCAGCGCGCGGCGCATTTCCTTGGGCGCCACCAGGCTCACCGCCAGGCCCTTTTCACCGGCCCGCCCGGTACGCCCGATGCGGTGGATATGGGTTTCCGGGTCACGGCCCAATTCCACATTGATCACCAGATCCAGCGAGGCGATATCCAGCCCGCGTGCCGCCACGTCCGTGGCCACCAGCACCGACAGGCTGCGGTTGGCGAACATGCCCAGCACCTGATCCCGATCGCGCTGGTCCAGGTCGCCGTTCAGCGCCATCGCCGAGACGCCCTTGGCGGCAAGATGATCCGCCACCTCCTGGCACTGCTGCTTGGTAAAGCAGAACGCCACGCAGGACGTGGGGCGCAGGCTGTAGAGCAGCCGCGTCACCGCCTCCAGCCGGGTCTCCGGCGTCACCTCGTAGAAGCGCTGCTCGATCTGCCGGTCGTCGTGCTGGGTGGCCACCTCGATCCGCGCCGGGTCGCGCAAGAAACGCCCCGCCAACGCCTCGATGCCGGCCGGGTAGGTGGCCGAGAACAGCAGCGTCTGCCGACGCGCCGGCGTTTGCCCGATGATCTCCGCGATGCTGTCCACGAAGCCCATGTCCAGCATGCGGTCCGCCTCGTCCAGCACCAGCGTGTTCAGCCCGTCCAGCGACAGCGTGCCCTTGCTCAAATGCTTCTGCACCCGCCCCGGCGTGCCCACGATCACCTGGGCGCCGTGCTCCAGCGAGCCAATCTGCGGCCCCATCGGCACCCCGCCGCACAGCGTCAGCACCTTGATGTTGTCCGACCCCCGCGCCAGCCGGCGCAGGTCCTTGGCCACCTGATCCGCCAGCTCGCGGGTTGGGCAGAGCACCAGTGCCTGGCAGCCGAAAAAGCGCGGGTTCAACGGGTGCAGCAAGCCCAGCCCGAAGGCCGCCGTCTTGCCGGAGCCGGTCTTGGCCTGGGCGATCACATCCCGCCCCTGCAGGATCAACGGCAGGCTCTGCGCCTGGATCGGCGTCATCTCGGCAAACCCCAGCGACGCCAGCGTCGCCAGAGTCGGCGCGGAAAGGGGGAGGGAAGCGAAGTCGGTATCGGTCACGGGTGGGCCTGCTATATGAAGGGGCCGGCAGTGTAGCACTCGGTCTGGAGCGCGGGCGACAGAGGGTTTGGGCGGGGAAATGAACTGACCAGCCGGTCGTCGCGGAATTCATGCCGGTGGTCCGTACGCCCAGATACGGAGGTAAATTTTTTGTGAACGTAAGTTATTGAAATAAAAAAACTAACCGCCACCGCTGTAAGAAAATGCTTACACCGGCGTGAAATGGCGTAAGAAAATGCCTTTGTACCGATAACTCGGGGTCTGATAAAAAACAAAAAAGGGAATTACTCGAAAAGAGGAACTAACAATGCGGTTGGGGTTTGTAGGGGTTTCATTACTCTTATTTCTTTCTTCTTCTTATGTTCATGCTGCGCGCGACTGGGCATTTCAGGACGTCTATGTCGATGACGTCCTCGTTTACAGTATGAGCGGCTATAACGTGGTCACCGTGAAGATGAAAGACGTCGGTCAGATAAATACCGGGTGCGCCCAGACAGATCAGCATCATATTGTATCTTATTGGACCACGGGCGGGCTTGGTTCCAACGTGCAAACATGGGTCTCCTTACTGCTGTCAGCGCAAGCGCAGAAGTTTCCGGTCAATCTTTTGGTTGAGATGAATACCTGCAGCACCGGCGCCGAATGGGACGCCTTCGGCAGTCCGGAGGGGCTTGGTTTGAAGCTGTTCGGGGTCAGGGTAATTAAATAGCTCTAAGGAATAGATAAGGCAGGGATGAATATGTATACAAAAATCATTTTGGCTACGCTGGCCCTAATTTTTTCTGCCGAAGCCGTTGCGGGGCGGATATGGCTCGAGAACAGTGTAAAAGTGGATGAGGTCCTGGTCTATCACAATAGTGGTTATAATATAATAACAGTAAAGGTGTCACCTTCAGAGCCACTTGAAACCGGATGTGTCCCCACGGATACCCATGACATTTTTAGTTACTGGACCCAAGGCGGTCTTAGCGGTGCGACACAAAGCTGGGTTTCACTTTTACTGTCTGCACAAGCTCAAGATTTAGACGTCAATCTGCTTGCGGACACTGCGAATTGTAACACTTCTACTACATGGACTGCGTTTGGTAATCCGCTTGGTCTGGGTGTTGCTTTTTATGGCGCCAGAATAGCGCCGCAAAATTAATAATTAAGCATGGTCGAAAATACTATTGGGCTGTGTGTTGATCCTCACTTTTATAGAAACTGGGGAAAAAAGGGATATAAGCAAGGTGGGTCTGAGGATGCTGGGATTAAATAGAGGTCTCGCTTTATTTGGTGTATTTTTTTTGCTGTTTTGTGCGCAGGCCGGTGCCTCCATGAATGGCCCATTCGAAGAGAAGTACTACGACGTCTATTATGAAGACGTCGAGAGTAATGAATATGGCCTTGATGGTTACCCGGATATCCTTCTTCGGTCTGTTCCTCGAATTATCCCACTCGGTGTAAGAATTACTTTCCCTATAGCCGTCAATTCCGGCTTTGAGACGTTATTGTTCTGCGGAACATCGTCCGGTGAGTTCGTTGCTTGTACAATATCCCCGAATGCTGAAATGCCTGCTGAACCGACCGACGATTTTGAGCTGATGGTTGGCGATTTCGACGGCGATGGCGAAATCGATATCCTGCTCCATTCAAAAGATGCGTCTGACAACACCGTTTACTTAAAAAATAATGGAAACGGCGGCTTCGATATCGAAGACCAATTTACACATATCGGTGATCACGCTGTATCCGGAAACACTAATGTCACGGCAACCGATAATATCGGCGCTGAGGGTGCCGAAATCGTTATCGATGATGAATTTTACTCCGAGGCACAAGGCGGAGACTTTAACGAGCCGCGTCGCATCAATCTCCTTTATTCTTTGGTTGGCGCCTCTCAATCCAGCTTCTCTGTCAGTAAAGGCCAGGCGCAACTCTCTATACCTATTCAGGTGGCGAGTGGTGGTGCCGGCGTAGCACCTAGCGTGTCACTGAATTACTCCAGTAACGGCGATTATGGCCAGGCTGGTATGGGTTTCCAGATATCCGGGCTTTCAAAAGTTAAGCGCTGTGGACGTAACAATCTTCAAGATGGCTATGTTCAGGCTGCGGACGGCTCAGACCAGGACCTGGCCTGCTTGGACGGTGGCAGACTGATTCTGGTAAGCGGCACTTACTGGCAGAGTGGTTCAGAGTATCGGCTGGAGCAAGAAGACAGTTCTCGAGTTGTGTTCGAGAACGGCGGCTTCACTCAATATAAGAAAGATGGTGACATTTATCGTTACGGGCAGACTGACAATTCGCGCGTTGCCGGACTCAGGAACAATGAGGCTATTGCGACCTGGGCCTTAGGCTCGGTATCCGACCGTTTGGGTTATGGATATCGAATAGAATATCTGCCAGATCGTGCCGCTACGTTTCCCGACTTCATAGAGTATACGGTGAAAGCCGGGAGTTCAGAGCCTGGCCATGCTGTCGTGGACTTTAGCTACGAAGCCGATCCATATGGCCAATCCATACCTGTTCTTGGTCGTCGTTACGATGCAGGTATTCGCTTGAGTAGTATACAGAGCCGAGTTGGAGGATCCACTCTTCGCGAGTACCACTTCTCCTATGATACTAACCCGGTTACACGGCGCTCGCTGATATCGAGCTACGCCGAGTGCGATTATAAAAAAGAATGTTTCCAGGCCACTGAACTTGAATGGCAGAATGCTGGGCCCGTAAATTTTTCGAACGGCCAATATATAAAATTGCCGGCGGGCCCTGAAGAGATTTTTCAAGAAGGTCTCCCGAGAAGCGGTTTTAATCGTTGGGCGGATATTAACCGGGACAAAATCGACGATTATTGTCGTATCTCGACATATAGCGGTGCTTCGTCCGGCCTCGAGATCATATGTTACGTCAACGATGGGAACGGCAATTTTGGTAATCCGATCCTTATTGATGCGGGTCTTCAGGGTACAGAGCCGGTTCCACAGAGTTCAGGAATTTATCTGGTAAACTGGAATGTCGACCCTGCCTGGCGAGACATCAACAACGACGGCTATACAGATTTTTGTTACTCTGTGCCACTCGACGAAAAAGCCGGTTGGGCGTTCTACGGTACAGACAGAATTAAGTGCCACTTGAATGACGGCCAGCAAGTGCCGAGTTTCGATACCGTCGTTAGCTTTGACATTGATCGTCCTGCTGCTGTTGGAGACGTTGCAGGCCGGTCTTGGACTGACTTTGATGGTGACGGTAATCTGGATTACTGCTTCTCGTATAAACCGGTGAATGGTAATAAATATGTCACCTGTGCGTTAAAAAAAGAGGGCGTGTTCGAATTTGAAGATCATGTATTCACGCAGAGAATAGAACGCACTGGTGGCTACTGGGTCGATGTCTCCGGTGACAGTCTGCCCGATTTCTGCCGCACTAAGAAAGATCGTATAGTTTGTGATATTAACAAGAATGGTAAAGATTTGACGGCTGGCCGGTGGTCTAAATCCGGTTCTCATTTGGCAAGTCGTTCTGAGCCTTCTTTCCCCTATCAGGGAAGCACAACTAAATATTTTAGCGCTCGCTTCTTCGACTTTTCCGGAAATGGCTACTCTGACTATTGCCGTATCTATATGGATCATTCTGGAGGGTACGACGGTTATCGTGCCAGATGTCTTGAATCTACGGGCAGCGGCTGGGCCGGCGAGATTGAGTCACCGTTCATGCCTGTGGTGCAAGGGTCGGGCTATGACTATGAATCCATGGCTGAAGCAACCCAGTTCATGGATGTAAATGATGACGGTATAATGGATTGGTGCGCAGAAGTCGACTCCGAGTTGAACTGCATGCTTTCAACGCCTGACGGCTTTGGCGAATCTGTTGTTACGTACGTTCTACCCGATCTTGGCGGTATATCGGGCCTGCGCAATCTACGAGAAGTTAACCGGGGATGGGCCGACGCCGACGGTGACGGTAAGGTGAGTTACTGCGCGTTGTACTGGAAAGATATTTATCCTCGCAATCGTGGCATGGCTTGCTTTGATTCCGGGTCTCTTGAAAATCACGATTATCTTGTGGGTGTCACCAATGGCCTGGGGCTATCCTACGAGGTTGAATACAAAGATATCGCCGATCCGTCGGTCTATTCGTACAATTCAGGCACGGGGCCTCATGGCGAAATTTATGCTGCATCCGGTGTTAACGTCGTCTCTCGTCTCCTGGTATCAAATGGCGTCGGTGGCGTTAACGAAGAGACGTATTACTACGAGGACTACGGCTATCTCGAGGGCGAGATTGGCGGGCTCGGTTTTCGCTATATCGAGACAACCTCTGAGGATGGCAAAAGGATTAATGAGGCCTGGTATCTGCACGAACCTTACCTGCATCAAACCGGTCGCCTTGAATCCAGCCAGACCAGCTATCTGACCGACAGCGGTGCGTTACAGGTCGTTTCCGAGCAGGAGAACACCTGGGAAACCGTTCTTTATAGCGGATCCGGTTTCAATGTCGAGGGTTATGACGGCACTATCTGGGATGCTGATGACGCCACGTCGCTTCGCTACCGTGTTCAACAGGTGGAAAGCGAGTCCACCAGCCACGATTTGAATGGCGCCTTCAGACAGTCGGTGGTATCCACTAATACTTACGATAACTTTGGGAATCTGACCGGGGCTACGGTAACCACCTCCGGTCCCCAGCAAACCTTTACCAAGACAGTCACAAGCCAGTTCGATGACTTTCTGGACGATTGGATTCTGGGCCGAATCACCAGATCCTCGGTGACCCAGTCAGGCACCTACAATGGCGTTCCCGTGCCGGCGATCACAAAGACCTCTGAGTGGGAATACTATTCACCCTCGCAGTCGCAGTTCGGTGGGATGGTCAAGAAGGAGATTATTGAGCCGGATCAACCCGAGTTGCGTAAGGAGAAAAGCTACACCTATAACGCCTTTGGCTTAAAGGAGTCGGTAACGACCTCCGTGCCAGGAAGCCCTCCGCGATCGGTTCAATTCGGTTATGACCCGAGTGGCCGTTTCCAGACCAGTGTAACCAATGAACTAGGCCATCAGGTTACCTACACCTATGATGAGGTGACCGGCGCGAAGCTGACACAACAAGATCCCAACGGGCTTGTATCCTCGTGGGAATACGACTCCGTTGGTAGGGTGGTGCGTGAACAGTCGCCGGGAGGCCAAGCCACCGAGGTACGACTCGCCACTTGTGTCTCGGGCTGCCCCGCACACGCTACCTACTACTCCGAAACCTGGACGACATCGGCTAGCGGTGCCGTCATGTCGCCAAAGACTCGTGAGTACAAGGACAAGCTTGGGCGTACCGTGCAAACGCGCTCACAGGGCCTGGACGGAACCTATATCTACAACGTGGCCCAGTACGATCCCCAGGGTCGCCTGCTTCGAAGCAGTCAGCCTTACGAAGCGGGTGACACTGTTCACTGGGACGAGGTTCTCGAACGGGACGCTATGGGGCGCGCGACTAAAAAGCTCAATGCTTCTGGGGCTCTACTGGAGACTCAGTTTAACGGTTTGACGACCACCCAGACGACCTCCTGGACCGGCCAATTGGGCGCCGGCAGTCAGGTTCGTGTTTCGTCTGTGACTGAGGATGTCGCCGGGAATATGCGTCAGGCGACGGATAACGATGGCCGCCAGATAACCTACTTCTATGACGCCACTGGTCAGCTCACGAAGGCGCTGTTACCGGGCGGTGTCGAGCTGGTCAACCAATACGATCAGCTGGGCCGCAAAGTGCTCTCCAGCGACCCGAATATTGGTACTTGGCGATACGCCTACGACGGCTACGATCAGTTGATTCTCCAAGAGAACGGCTCTGGCCGCCGTGTCTGCTTCAGTCACGATATTCTTGGCAGAAAGGTCGCTCGTACCGATGACTATCTGGCCTCCTCCAGTTGGGAGCAGGCTAAGTCGGGCGCCCTGAGTGCCTGCCAAGGGCAGCTAGCCGACGCAAACTGGAGCTACGACTCGCCATCCAAGGGTGTAGGTCGACTTTCCTCGATCCAAACATCCGAAGGCTATTCGCAAGAACCTTTCTACGACAGCTTGGGTAGGGTTGTCCGCACCGAAACCAGCTACGGACAAGAGGACTACGTAAGCACCCGGGAATACGATCCGGATACCGGTAAGGTTGCCTTGATGACACCCACTCACCGGGATCAGGGACCGAGTATCAGCGTCGAGTACCGCTATAACGCGCTGGGTTTTCTCACTGAGCTTGGTAAGGCTGGCACCTCGGACTATTACTGGCAGATTCTTTCCCAGAACGCCCGCGGCGATGTCACTCAGCGCCGATTCGCCAACGGCATGATTGAGAACCAGGCGGCCTACGACGACGCTACGGGCATGGTCTCCCAGATTCGCTCCAAGATGATGTTGGCCTCCGGGTGGGATATCCAGGACGAAACCTACGTCTACGATCCCAATGGCACCATGCTTCAACGTACCCAAACGAACACCGCTCAAAACCTCGATATTGAGGAAACCTTCGGTTATGACAATCTCGATCGCCTGATCAGCGCCAGCGTAGACAATCTGAGCAGCCCGGGCATGTCATTCGATCAGACCGTCCAATACGATGTCGCCGGTAACATCACTTCCCGCAACGATGTCGGCACCTATTCGTACCAGGAGAGCTGCCAGTACCAAGGGGAGACCTTCACTCCCGGCCCCTACGCGGTCACCCAGGTGAGCGGCGCCAGGAACGAGCAGTACTGCTACGACGACGGCGGCAACATGCTTATCGGCGGAAACAAGACGATCTCGTACACCTCCTTCAATAAGCCGGTGTCGATCAGCACGCCTGACGCTCAAGTCGACTTTGTTTACGGCCCGTCGCGCGAGATCCTGCGTAAGATAAGCTCCACCTCCAGCAAAACGATCAGCAAGACCTCGATCGGTTCCTACGAGGCCTTAACGATCTCCGAGTCCGGCAGCACCACGGTGAAAGAACGCTGGTCTTTGCCTGGCGGAGTGGTCGTCTCGCTGGAGGATGGCGACACCTCAACGCTCAAGGACGAATACCTGTTCTCGGACGCGCTCGGCTCCATCGTGGCCGTCGCCAATCAGCTCGGTGGCGTCACCGAGCGCTTCCAGTACGACCCGTGGGGGCGGCCAAGGCACGGCCTGAACTGGACCCTGCTGACCGATACCGCCTGGTTCGAGCTAGAGCGCGATGAGAACACCACAGGTAAAGGCTTTACGGGCCATGAGATGCTCGATCAGGTGGGCGTGATCCATATGGGCGGCCGGATCTACGATCCAACACTCGGCCGTTTTATGAGTGCGGACCCAGTGGTGAAAGGCCTTAAGAACACCGAGAGCTATAACCGCTACAGCTATGTGCTCAATAATCCCATGAGCTACACCGACCCGACCGGCTATTCATGGTGGAGCGAAAATATAACGGATAAGTGGCGTGATTTCAGAAAGGAATATAAACGTGAGATCATGCAATTTGCTCTGGGACCGGTCGGCGAAGCATTGTTCAGATACGGTGGCAGGGCGTTGTCTGAGTTCGCGCAGCGAAACAAATATGCTGGTGAAGTTATTGGAATTGTAAGCACTGTTGCCTGCGGTCCCGCTGCTCCGCTTTGTGCTGCAGGGGCCAACGCTAGTATCGCGTATGCCAATGATGCTTCTCTGTCTGATGTAGCTAAAATTGGGGTGAAGTCTGCTGCGTTGGCATATTCTAATCAGTGGGTAGCAGGCAGAATCGGAGCGGCCCGGGATCATGGGACCATAGGGAGTGTAGGTGCTGCTGGCTTGCATGGAGCTAGGGGGGCGGCCTTTGCCGCGGCTTCTGGGGGGGGCGCTCGGTCTGGTTTTGTTGGCGGAGTGACAGAGTCCGCATTAGGAGGCGCCATTCAATACTTGGTGCCAAATGATGCCGGAGGCACGTTAACTGCTGCCCTGACTAGTGGTACGGTTTCTCAAGTTACTGGTGGGAAGTTTGCGGTCGGTGCGCTTCAAGGTGCTGTAGGCTATAGGTTCAATCAGATCGGAGATCATCAAGAGTCATCAATATTCGGTTTCTTCAGAGAGGAAGGTGTAAATCTACTTCTGCGGGCTGGGCAGGCACTCGGTGGTCTGGGACAAGTTCTTTTGGGAGGAGCAATATGCACGGGTGTCGTCACTTGTGCTGGGGGTGGAGTGTTGGCGGTGAAAGGTGTAGATAATATTCAAGCAGGTATAAGAGGCACTGATAGTCTTGCTCAGCAAGGGTTGGTGGCCGTCACTGGCAGCCAAAAAGCGGGTACGTTAATAAACGCCGGCCTTGATTTGGGTACATCCGTAACAGGGTTGATGCGTAGTGTTCCTAAAATAAGCGCATATGGAACCCCTTATAATGCTAGATGGTATAAGGGTTCGCCTGGATACTTCGAGCCAGCAGTTAATCAAGCTGCCAAGCCCATGCTAATGATGGAGGGTTTTTCAAGCGGTGCAACCATCTACGGCACAATCGAGTAAATATTAAGAATGGTGGCATTTATGGAAACAATTTTATTGCTAATGTATGTTGTGCTTTTAAGGTTGCTTTTTTTTATAGCATTGAACAAATTTAGGGTAGTTAGAAGTTATAGCCTTGTGGCTTTTATTTTGTTTGCGGCGTTTGCGGTGCCGTTGCCGCTAGTTATGATCAAAAAAGAGATTATAAGTAATAGTGTTTTTAATATCTCTATTGCGGGACTATCTCTGTTTTATTTTGCATTTGTTGTTTCAGCAGGTCTTAGTCGTTTGAAGCGTTATTAAAGTTTTTTATAGGGTAGGTATTTATATATTTTTTGTCGCGGATTATCGCGCGGGTCCGGTTTGCAAGATATTAATTCCGCTTTATAGATAAAATTTAATGTATCACTATTGTGATGTATGGTGATGCACTTGGTCGCGTGCCAGATTCGATTGGCGGTTTAGCAACGTCGTTGTGCGCGAGTTTTAAATCATTAACATAAGCTGAGAAAGGGTAGATGAAAGTCAAAATTATTTTATTTATGATTGGTATTTTCTGGGCCATTAATGCTTATGCTGAGCTGGACTGGTTAATTAATGACGCAGAAATAGTCTCGGTCGGTACATTTTACGATGGCTATAACCATGTCTTGCAACTAAAGTTTAAAGCATCGCCTTCGGATGTAAACGCTGCTGCACTGAATTGCGCTCCGACATGGAGTGATGGAGAAACGACTGCATCTGACGTTATGACTATGGCGTGGTGGTCAGATAGCACGCCTCATTCAAGAATCCAAAGCCAGTACTCCACTGCGCTTTCCGCCCAGGCACAGAAGTTGCCGGTTGATCTTCATCTCGATACCTCTCGGTGTGCGTCTACTTCGGCTAAGCCGTATGGAAACTTTTGGACGGGGATAAGGTTTTCAGAATAGGGGCTTGATCTGTTGACGCGAGTCTCAAGCCGATCCTAATTGCGGTTCATTGTTTCTGTAGGTGTTTTATCAGGTTGGTACCATTTAAAATATTTCAGGTAATCGTGATGAAAGTGCAAATAGGAAAGAGGGGCAATAGTTTCGCGGTGCGCCTTCCTGACGCGCTGATGGCTCAGCTCGACCTGGAGGTAGGCGGCACGGTGACACTTGAGCTCCATGAGGACGCGCTTGTGATGTGCCCCGATCGCCCCTCGCTGGAGGACATGCTGGCGACTTGCACCCCGAAAAGAATGGCCCGGACCGACGAAGACCGGCACTGGCTTGGCAGCGTCGCCGCTGGCAACGAGAAGATCTGATCACCGGGATCGCGTGATTCGCAATGGGCAACGATGACCCAGAGCCCGTCGGCGCCGTTGGCTTCCGCCTCGCGGCTAAGGGCCTCCATGGCGTCATTCAGGTGTTGATTGGGCCGGTCGAGGCGCTCAAGGAACTGGTCGAAGGCTCGTTCCTGTTCCGGAGCCTGAAGATCCTCGAAACGGAGCCGACCTTGCTGCAAGACCCGAAGGGCGGGCGCTGAACTACCAGAGATACGACAGATTTTCGCCATGCGAGCCCCCTGAGACAGGCGTTGAGAGGGCCATGGTGGGACAACGGACCTGATTCCCCCACCTGCGCACTCCGGCCCCTCGTGTAACGACACGTAAAACGCCCCCGCCGTGGATGAATTCACCCTCTCTTCCCGCTAGACTAGCGCGTTTGAACCGTCCGCCGGCGACCCGCCGGGTCGCGGGCGCTTTGGGTTAGGAGCGGCCTGGGCCGCCATGCGAGCACTATGAGACTGAAAACAATCAAGCTGGCCGGGTTCAAGTCCTTCGTGGACCCGACGCCGGCCTCGTTCCCGGAAAATCTGACCGCCGTGGTGGGCCCCAACGGGTGCGGCAAGTCGAACATCATCGACGCGGTGCGCTGGGTGATGGGCGAGTCCTCCGCCAAGCACCTGCGCGGTGAGTCCATGGCGGACGTGATTTTCAACGGCTCCAATGCGCGCAAGCCGGTGGCCCAGGCCTCCATTGAGCTGGTGTTCGATAATTCCGACGGCACCGTCACCGGCGAGTACGGCAAGTTCAACGAAATCTCCGTGAAGCGCCAGGTGACCCGGGACGGCCAGTCCAACTACTACCTGAACGGCACCAAGTGCCGCCGCAAGGACATCTCCGACATCTTCCTGGGCACCGGCCTGGGCCCGCGCAGCTACGCGATCATCGAGCAGGGCATGATTTCCCGGCTGATCGAGGCGAAGCCGGAAGAGTTGCGCGTCTATATCGAGGAAGCGGCGGGCATCTCCAAGTACAAGGCGCGACGCCGGGAGACCGAGAACCGCATGCGCCGCACCCGCGAGAACCTGGAGCGGCTCACCGACATCCGTGACGAGCTGGAGCGCCAGATCGAGCGCCTGAGCCGTCAGGCGTCCGCCGCCGAGAAGTACAAGCAGTATAAAGAGGAAGAGCGCCACAAGAGCGCCCAGCTCAAGGCGCTGCGCTGGCGCGGGTTGAACGGCCAGGTGAAGCAGCTGGACCAGATTATCGCCGAGCTGGAAGTGGCCATGGAGGCGCGCATCGCCGAGCAGCGCCACGTGGACGCGGAGATCGAGCGGCTGCGCGAGAGCCACAACGACGCCCAGGAAGGCTTCAACCAGGTGCAGCAGAAGTTCTACGCGCTGGGCGCCGAGGTAGCGCGCCTGGAGCAGAGCATTCAGCACCAGCGCGAGCGCCGGCAGCAGCTGTTCGAGGAGCTGGATCAGGTGACCGCCAGCTGGAAAGAGGCGGACGCCCACCAGAACACCGACGCGGAGAAGCTCGCCGAGCTGGAGGAGCGGCTGGCGGCCCTGGAGCCGGGCCTGGAAGAGGCCCACGAGCAGCAGGAGACCTCCGCGGAGGCGCTGGCCCGTGCCGAGGACGCCATGCAGGAGTGGCAGCAGGCCTGGGAAACCTTCAACAGCAAGGCCGGCGAGTCCCGCCGCCAGGCGGAGGTGGAGCAGTCCCGCATCCAGCACCTGGAGAAGTCCATCGAGCGCCTGGGCGAGCGCATGGAGCGCCTGCGCAAGGAGCAGGAGTCCCTGGATTCCGGGCCGCTGGCCCGGGAAATGCGCGAGTTCGAAGAGCAGGTAGCCGAGTACCAGGAGCAGCGCGAAGAAAGCGAAATGCGCGCCGAAAGCCTGCAGGAACAGATTAATCAGCTGCGCCGGGACAACGGCGAGCGCGGCCGCGAGCTGGACGAGGCCCGCGACCAGCTGCAGAACCACAAGAACCGCCACACCTCCCTGGAAGCCCTGCAAAAAGCCGCCATGGGCGACGACGGCGCGGTCAGCGACTGGCTGGAGCGCCACGACCTGGACCAGCGGCCGCGCCTGGCGGACCGCATCGAAGTGGCCGAGGGCTGGGAAAACGCCGTGGAAGCGGTGCTCGGCGACGCCCTGCAGGCGGTGTCCGTGGACGGCCTGGAGGAAGTCAGCAGCTGGCTCGGCGACCTGACCCATGGCCGCGTGGCGCTGGTCCACGAGAGCCCGGTGCAGGCCTCCGGCGACGCCGGCGATCTGCTGCGCTCCCACGTCACCGGCCAGGTGCCGGAAGGGCTGCTGGCCGGGGTCTACGCCGCCGACGACCTGGGCGCCGCCCTGGCGCTGCGCGGCCGCCTGAAGGCCGGCGAATCCGTGGTCACCCGCGACGGCATCTGGCTGGGGCCGGACTGGCTCACCGTGGCCCGCGAGCAGGACCAGGAAGCCGGGGTGCTGGAGCGCCGCCGTGAGCTGGAGAGCCTGGCCGGGCTGATCGACAGCGGCCAGCAGCGCGTCGACGAGCTGAAGGCCAAGCTGGAAGAGACCCGCGAGCAGGTCGCCGAGCTGGAGGAAGAGCGCGAGGAAGTGCAGCGCCAGGCGTCGCGCATCAGCCGCGAGTTGGGCGAGGTGAACGCCCAGGTGAGCGCCCGCCAGGTGCGCCTGGAGCAGATCACCATGCGCCGCGAGCGCCTCGGCAAGGAGCTGGAGGAAGCCGGCGGCCAGCTGCAGCAGGAACAGGAACAGATCAAGGAGTCCCGCGCCGTCCTGCAGGAGGCCCTGGACGCCATGGAGCAGGACTCCGGCGAGCGCGAAGCGCTACTGTCGCGCCGCGACGAGACCCGCATGGCCCTGGACGAGGCCCGCCAGCAGGCGCGCCAGCACCGCGACCACGCCCACCAGCTGGCGATGGACGCCCAGGGCGCGCGCACCCAGGCGGACGCCCTGCGCCAGAACCTGGCGCGGCTGGAATCCCAGGTGGCCAGCCTGCGCGAACGCAAGGCGCAGCTGGAAGAGCAGGCCGGCGAAGACGGTGATCCGGGCATCGAGCTGCAGGAGCAACTGGAAGAGAAGCTGGAGCAGCGTCTGGAAGCGGAGCAGCAGCTGATCGAAGCGCGCCGCCAGCTGGAAGACGTGGAACACCAGATGCGCGACCTGGAAGGCCGGCGCGGCCAGCATGAGCGCCAGGCCCAGGAAGTGCGCGACACGATCAACAACAAGCGCATGCAGTGGCAGGACCTGAGCACCCGCCGCCAGACCGTGGCGGAGCAGCTTAACGAGCAGCACTTCGATCTGGACACGGTGCTCAATAATCTGCCCGAGGACGCCGACGAGAAGCAGTGGTCCGACGACCTGGAGCAGATCGCCCAGCGCATCGGCCGGCTCGGCCAGATCAACCTGGCGGCCATCGACGAATACCAGCAGCAGTCCGAGCGTAAACAGTATCTGGATCAGCAGAACGAGGATCTGGAAGACGCGCTCCGGACGCTGGAAAACGCCATCCGCAAGATCGACCGGGAAACCCGCACCCGCTTCAAGGAATACTTCGACCGCATCAACAAGGGTCTCCAGGAGCTGTTCCCGAAGGTGTTCGGCGGCGGCCACGCCTACCTGGAGCTGACCGGCGACGACCTGCTCGACACCGGCGTGGCGATCATGGCGCGGCCCCCGGGCAAGCGCAACAGCACCATCCACCTGTTGTCCGGGGGTGAGAAGGCGCTCACGGCCCTGTCCCTGGTATTCAGTATTTTTGAACTGAATCCGGCGCCGTTCTGTCTGCTCGATGAGGTGGACGCGCCGCTGGACGACGCCAACGTGGGCCGGTTCTGTAATCTGGTCTCGGAGATGGCCGAGCGGGTGCAATTTATTTACATCACCCACAACAAGATCGCCATGGAAATGGCGCGTACCCTGATGGGCGTTACCATGCACGAACCGGGTGTCTCGCGACTGGTGTCCGTGGATGTGGAAGAGGCCGCCGAGCTGGCGGCCATGTAAGCCGCCGCCGGCGTTTTGACAGGCGCCGGCGGCTGACCAATGATGACTGAAACTGGCGCGAGCTAAGGAAGAGGCAACATGGGCCTGAATCTGGAAACATTGATCGGCATTCTGGTTATTCTGATCCTCCTGATTCTTGCCGATGGCGTGCGGCGCATGATCCGCGAACGCCACGGCCGGTTGCGCATGCGCATCGACCGCCGGTTCGGCAAAGGCCCGGCGGCGGACGACGACAGCGACGACGATTACCCCAACGAACTGATCGGCCGCCCGCGCGTGCGCAGCCGCGAAGAGCAGGCCCGCATCGATATGGACGGCGTCGACGAGGACGGCGTCGACGAGGACGGCGACCGCGCCGACCCGCCGATCATGATGGACACCGCCGAAGCGCCGCCGGAAGCGCCCTCCCGCCGCGCCGAGCAGCAAACCCTGTTCGACGCCGACAACGGCGACGACGATGACGCCGCGCCGGAAAGTCCGGTGGCCGGCTCCGCGAAAGCCGGCGCCGCCACCTCCGGGTCCGCCGCCTCCGGCGTCACCGACACGGACGACGTGGACGAGCCGCCGGCCCGCCGGGTGACGCGCCGGCCCGAAGCCACCCGCGAGCCTGCCACCGGCTCCCAGCGCGAAGAGCTGCGCCGCGAGGAAAGCCGCAAGCAGTCCGCGCCGCGCCCGTCCGCCGCCCGTCAGGAGCCGAAACCCAAGGACCCGGGCCCGGTACTGGAAGTGATCGTCTTCCACCTGATCGCCCGCCGCCCGGAACGCTTCGACGGCCAGGACATGCTGCGCCTGCTGCTGGAAAACGGCCTGCGCTACGGCGACATGCACATCTTCCACCGCCACCGTGACGTGGACGGCCGCGAGCAACTGGAGTTTTCCGTGGCCAACGCCGTGGAGCCGGGCACCTTCGACATCGATACCATGGAAGACGAGCAGTTCGCCGGCATCACCTTCTTTATGAAGCTGCCCGGCCCCCGTGACCCGCTCGCCTCCCTGGAGCGCATGCTCACCGCCGGCCGCCGTCTCGCCGAAGGCATGAACGGCGACCTCAAGGACGAGCAGCACAGCGTGCTCACCCCGCAAACCATGGAGCACCTGCGCCAGCGCGTGCAGGAATTCGAACGCCGCCAGCGCGTCTCCCACGGGGCCTGAGCACCCTTGGCGACAGGCGGACCGTTGTGGGACGGCCTTTTGTGGGAGCAGGCCTTGTGGGAGCTTGCTTGCAAGCGAAAGGCCGGCAAAGCCGGCCGGCAGGATTCCAGAGACGGTGTTGCTGCCGCCGTTAAAATGGCCTCTGGGATCCTGCCGGGCGCTTCGCGCCCTTTCGCGGGCCGGGCCCGCTCCCACAAGGCCCGCTCCCACCCCCGCATTAACCAACGGACCAGGCAACAGTGACCGCAAAGAAAGACACTTCCCCAGCCGAAGAGATCAAAACGCTTCGCGATCAGCTCAATCAGTGGGCGCATGAGTATTACGTCCTTGATGATCCGTCCGTGCCTGATTCGGAATACGACCGTGCTTTTCAACAATTGCAGGCTTTGGAAGAAGCGCACCCCGATCTTGTTACCGCCAATTCGCCCACGAAAAGGGTTGGCGGTAAGCCCCTGGAAAAATTTGATGAAGTAAAGCACCAGGTACCCATGCTGAGTCTTCAGACGCTGACCGATGAAGATCAGTTTTCCGCGTTTGATTCCAGGATAGCCAAACAGTTAAATCGGAAATCGAATAACCTCAGCCTTTTCGACAGCGAGAGCGTCGAGATTGAATACTGCTGTGAACTCAAATTCGACGGTCTTGCGATCAGCCTTTTGTACGAAAATGGCCAGCTGGTGCGGGCAGCGACCCGTGGAGACGGCGAAGTCGGTGAGGATGTCACCGCTAACGCCATGACGATCCGCTCGATACCCCTGGAGCTTTTGGGAAAGGGCTGGCCGCGCACCTTGGAAGTCCGGGGTGAGGTCTGTGTTACTAAGCATGAATTCGAGAAGCTGAATAAAAAGCGCGCTGATGCCGATGAAAGGCCTTTTGCCAACCCCCGCAACCTCGCCGCGGGCAGCATGCGTCAACTTGACTCAAAGCTGGCTGCCCAGCGTCCGCTGGTCTTCTTTTGTTACGGCATAGGGCATATCGAGGGCGGCCGTGTCAGCGACCGGCAGAGAACCAGGCTGAGCCACTTGCAGGACTGGGGATTCCGCGTAGCCAAGGAAGTGAAAACGGCAAAAGGCACCGCCGGGTGTCTGGCGTATTTTCATGATATCGGTGAGAAGCGGGACCGCCTGCCCTACGAGATCGATGGCGTGGTCTTTAAAGTGAACTCTATCGAGTTCCAGGACATGCTGGGCTTTCGGGCCAGGGAACCGGCTTGGGCGGTGGCACTGAAATACCCGCCATCGGAAGAGATCACCGTGCTCAACGAGGTGGACTGGCAGGTGGGCCGCACCGGCGCGCTGACCCCGGTGGCCAAGCTGGAGCCGGTTCAGGTGGGCGGCGTCACGGTCAGCAACGCCACCCTGCATAACATCGACGAGATCCGCCGGCTGGACATCCGCGTCGGCGACAGCGTGGTGATCTACCGCGCCGGCGACGTGATTCCCAAGGTGGTGCGCACGGTCCCCGAGCGGCGCCCCAAGGATGCCGGGGAAATCAACCTGCCCACCGAGTGCCCGGTGTGCGGCAGCGAGATTCTGCGCGCCGACGACGGCGTGGTGGCGCGCTGCACCGGCGGCCTGATCTGCGGCGCCCAGCAGCGCGAGGCGATCAAGCACTTCGCGTCGCGGCGCGCCATGGACATCGACGGCCTGGGCGACAAGCTGGTGGACGCCCTGGTGGATCAGGAACTGATCGAGACCGTGGCCGACCTCTACCGCCTCAAAGCCGAGGACGTGGCCGGTCTGGAGCGCATGGGCGAGAAATCCGCCGCCAACCTGATCGAGGCCCTGGAAGCGTCGAAAAAAACGCCGCTGAGCCGCTTCCTGTTCGCGCTCGGCATCCTGCAGATCGGCGAGGAAACCGCCAAGGCCCTGGCGGAAGCGTTCGGCGAGCTGGACAGCATCCGCAACGCGCCGCTGCTGTTGTTCCTGCAGGTGCCCGACGTGGGCGGCGAAGTGGCCAAGGCGATCGCCGCCTTCTTCGCCGAAGAACACAACGAGAAGGTCATCGACGGCCTGCTCAACGCCGGCGTCGAGCCGCAGTCAAACGGGACGCCGTCACGCCGCTTCGTGGACACCCTGACCCTGGCCAACTTCCTGAGCAGCGCCAAAACGCTGGGCATGCCGCTCAGCGGCGTGGGCACCAAGACCCTGGAAACCCTGGGCCGCCACTACCGGCACCTGGACGCGCTGCTCAAGGCGGTGGACAAGGGCGAGGACGACAGCGGCGTCAAAGCCGGCACCCTGGAGAAGCTGGCGGAGGGTCTCAAGGCTGACGATTGGCGCAAAACACTAAAGGACGCGCAGGCCTACGCCGACAAGCTGGCCAAGAAAGCCCCTGCCGGCGGCGCCGACGAGCGTCCCCTGGAAGGAGAGACCTGGGTGCTCACCGGCACCCTGGCGCGCCTCACCCGCGACCAGGCCCAGCAGCATCTGGAAGCCCTGGGCGCCAAGGTCTCCGGCAGCGTCTCCGGCAAGACCGCCCGGGTGGTGGCCGGCGAGTCCGCCGGCTCCAAACTCGACAAGGCCCGCAGCCTCGATGTCGATGTGATTGATGAGGAGGAATTTATCGGCTTCCTCGCCGAACACGGCATCAAGCTCGAAGACTGAACAACGCTGGGAACGGGCCAAGCCCCTGAAACGGAGCTCTTGTGGGAGCGGGCCTTGCCCGCGAAAGGGAGCAAAGCTCCCGGCAGGATGCCAGAGGCCTCGCTAACGACAGCACCAACAACCTCTCTGGGATCCTGCCGGCAAGCTGCGCTTGCCTTTCGCGGGCGGGGCCCGCTCCCACAAGGCCGGGTCCCACAAGGCCGGGTCCCACAAGGCCGGGTCCCACAAGGCCGGGTCCCACAAGGCCGGGTCCGGTAAGCCATTGCTTGCAGCGTTCCCTCAACCCGCTACCATGACTCAAACCCAAACCCCGAGGTCGCCCATGCGTGCCGCAGTTCTGGCTTTGATTCTGGCATTGGGGGGCTGCGCCTCCACGCCCACCCACATCGACGACGTTTGCGCGGTGTTCGACCAAAAAGGCGGCTGGTTCAACAACTGGTACAAGGCCGCCAAGCGCAGCGAAAAAGAGTTCGGCGTGCCGGTGGCGATTCTGATGGCCACCATCTACAAGGAATCCGGCTTCCAGGCCGACGCTCGCCCGCCGCGCACCAAGCTGCTGGGCTTTATTCCCTGGAAGCGTCCCTCCAGCGCCTACGGCTACCCCCAGGCCCTGGACGGCACCTGGGACTGGTACCGCCGTGAAACCGGTCACGGCGGCGCCGACCGGGACGACTTCGGCGACGCGGTGCACTTCGTCGGCTGGTACCATTACCAGAGCCATGTGCGTAACGGCATCGCGCGCAACGACGCCTACCATCTGTATCTGGCGTACTACGCCGGCCACGGCGGCTATGCCCGGGGCACCTGGAAAAGCCGGCCCTACATGAAACGCTCGGCGCAGCGCGCCCAGGACATGGCCACCCGCTACGCGGTGCAGATGGAACGCTGCGGACGCTGACGCGGCGCTCTCTTTGGAACGAGGTTTGAATTGGACAACGAATCGATCGTCTACGGGTGCATCAAGCACCTGCCGTTCGGTGACCGGCAGCAGCGCCAGGCGAGCTGCTTCCACAACCGCCGCGCCATCCGCACCCTGCCGGAATCCGATCAGTGGCCGTTTCTCAGCCAGGACATGTTCGCGATCTCCGGCGACCAGGCCTCCGGCGGCAGCTACCAGACCCAGGTGATCCACTTCGGCATGTCCTACCGGGCGGTGGAGTACGAGTGGGAGCACTGGATCGCCAAATTCGAACGCCTGCTCAAACAGATGTACTGGGTGGGGGCGGTGGTGCACCTGGAAACCGATTTCGCCGGCTTCCACACCTTCATGTGGGACAGCGCCGACGACTACCACGAGCCCTCCGACGAGCCCCTGCGGGTGCGTTGCGAATGGTCCCGCGAAGGCACCATGGTTTAGAGCAGTTAATAGTTAACAGTTAACAGTGAATAGTTAAAACACCTTTGCAGCGAGGCTTGGCGCGCGGACAATACGCATTGTTTCGCTATTAACTATTCACTGTTAACTATTAACTGCCTTCTATGATTGTTCCCTGGCAAGAGATCCCCCCGGAGACCCTGGACAACCTGATCGAGGAGTTCGTCACCCGCGACGGCACCGATTACGGCGAGCAGGAAATCGGTACCGACACCAAGGTGGCGCAGGTGCGCGAGCAGTTGCGGCGCGGCCAGGCTTCGGTGGTGTTCGACGACGTCACCGAGACCATCTCCATCTTTACCCGCGAACAGCTCGACGAGCTCGACCGCTCGTCATCCTCTTAGGCGAGCACCATCACCAACAGGTGCACGGCACCGGCCAGCAGCGCGACCCAGTTGCTGACGATGCCCAGCTGGCGCGCCCGCACCGGGCCGCCCATCAGGCCCCAGGCGTGGGCCAGCCGGCCGCCCACCAGCAGGCAGCCGTAGAGGTGCAGCGCCAGGTGGTTGCCGTTGTTGCCTTCCAGCAGTGCCATCAGAATCAGGATCACCGGGGTGTATTCCACCGCGTTGCCGTGGGCGCGGATGGCGCGGTTCAGTTCGCCGCGGCCGCCGTCGCCCAGGGAGACCCCGTGGCGCAGCCGCAGGCGCACCACGTTGGCGGCCAGGGCGAGGATGATCAGCGCGGCAAGCGCCGCGTACAGGGCGGTGGTCAGGAACATGGTGGACTCCAGTCAGGTTGTTTTTTGCGTTTGCGGAGAATGAAGCGTTCCGGCGCCAGGGCGGCGACCAGCGCCTGGTCCGCCGGCGGCGCGCGCCGGCTCAGTTGGTCGGCGAGCAGGTCGGCGCACAGCGGCGTGCCGGTGATGCCGCGGCTACCGTGGGCGATGTTCAAGTATAGGCCGGGCAGGACGCGATGCGGGTTGGCCGTGGCGTCCGGCAGCGGGCCCACCAGGGGCAGGAAGTCCAGGCTCTGGCAGCGCATGGCCACGCGCCGGTCCACCACCTCGATGGATTCGCCGCCCAGTTCTTCCCACTCCCGTGGCAGGTGGTGGCGCAGCTGCGCCAGGTTGGCGGCGTCGTCGCTGTCGCGGGGCGCCGGGTCCAGCTGGTGCAGGTCGAAGGTGGCGCCCACGCAGTGCACGCCGTCCAGCGGCGGGGTCAGGTAGCCGCCGTGGCATTGCGCCTGTTGCCAGGCGGCGCTGGCGGCGGTGGGGCGGCAGTAGCTGACCTGGCCACGGATGGTCTTCAGCGGCAGCCACCCCAGGCCGGCGAGATCCCGGGCGGCGCCGGCGGTGGCCAGAATCAGGGCGTCCGCCTCCAGGGCGTGGCCGTCGCTCAGGCGCACCCGCACCGGCCGGTCGTCGGTGGCGGGCTGGAACTCGCTGACGGCGGCAAGCCGCGGTTCGATGGCCGGGTGGTCCAGCAGTTGTCGGCACCAGGCCGGCGGTGACAGATAGCCACCGCCCACCAGTTCCATGCCGTGTTCCCCCAGCGGCTTTAGCAGGGCTTGCGGCCAGGCGCCGCTGTCCCGGGCGGCGCGGATCTTGTCCGCCTGCTTGTCGTCGACGAAGTGCTGGGGCACACCGTTCAGGCGGCCCTGGTCCGGGCCGGGGAAGCGGTGGCGTCGCAGCCAGCGCAGGGCGTGCACATAGCTGAGCTGGTAGAAGCGGTTCTGTTCGGTGAGGTGGGCGCTGGGCGTGCTGTAGACCACCCCGGCCCGGTTGCCGGAGGCGCCGGCGGCAACGCCGGCCGGGTCCAGCACGGTGACCCGCCAGCCCCGCTCCGCCAGGGCGCGGGCGGTGGTGGCCCCGGCCAGGCCGGCGCCGGCCACCAGCGCATGGCCGCGCCGGGCGCGGGCCGGCTGCCAGACCCCGTCACCGAAGTGGCCGGCCAGCATGTGGCGCTTGCCGCCGAAGCCGTCGCGGCGCTGCATGGCGAAGCCCGCCTCGATCAGGCCCCGGCGCACGAAGCCGGCGGCGGTGAAGGTGGCCAGGGTGGCGCCGGGGCGGCTGTGGGCGGCCAGTTCGGCGAACAGGCCGGCCTGCCACATGTCCGGGTTGCGGGCCGGGGCGAAGCCGTCCAGGAACCAGGCGTCCACATCGGCGGGGCACTGGCGCCACAGCGCTTCCGCGTCGCCGAGCATCAGCGTGAGGGTGACGTTGTTCGCCAGTTGCAGCCGGTGGTAACCGGGGCTGGCGGGCGGGTACTGATCCAGCAGCGCCCGGGCGGGTTCGCCCAGCTCCGGCCAGTGGGCCAGGGCGCGGGCCAGGTCGTCACGCTGCAGCGGGTGCTTTTCCACGGACCACAGTTCCAGGCCGGCGCCGGCCGGCGCCAGCGCCAGAAAGCGCTGGGCGGCCAGCAGCATGTTGAGGCCGGTGCCGAAGCCGGTTTCGCCGATCACGAAGCGGTCGCCGTCGGCGAGGGCGGCGAAGCGCCGGTCCAGTTGGTTGCCGTCGAGGAACACGTAAAGGCTTTCCGCGCGGCCGTCCTGGCGCGAGAAGTAGGGGTCGTCGAAGTCGGTGGCCACCGGGGTGTGGTCCTGCCACTGCAGACGGGCCGGGGTGATCGGCGTGAAATCGGCCTCGGCGGCGCGGGACGGTCCGTTGGACATGGCTGGGCGGGCTCCTCACACTACGCGGCCTGGCGCGCTGCAAACGATTTCTCCGGACGCGGGATCTTACCATGCTAATGAAAATCTGGGCGGTGATGGCACCGGTGCTGGCCTGCGCCGGGGTGGGCTATTTCTGGGGCCGCACCGGGCGCCCGTTCGACACCCGTACTGAGTGTGGAGATCCTCGGCCAATGGCGTTCTTGTGGGAGCGGGCCTCGCCCGCGAAAGGCAAGCTTTGCTTGCCGGCAGGATTCCAGAGGCCCTTATTACGCACTTAAGATGACTCTCTGGTATCCCGCCGGGCGGCTAAAGCCACCCTTTCGCGGGCAGGGCCCGCTCCCACAAGGCGCTGGCTCTGGCCTGGATGATGCTGACCTCGGTGATCCAGTTTTCCCTGGGATTGGCGGTGGTCAGCGGCGAGCGGCTGTCGTGGCGTTTGCTGCGCCACCCAATCCTGATCTCGGTGGTGGTGGCCGTGGTGATGGTGGTGTTCCAGATCCGCCTGCCGGCCTGGCTGCAGAACAGCGTGGCGCTGATCGGTGACCTGACCATTCCGATGATGCTGATCACCCTGGGCGTGTCGCTGTCACAATTGCGGGTGCGCGATGCCGGCGGCGGGCTGGTGTTCGCCGCGGCCCGGCTGTTGCTCGGCTTCGGCGCCGCCTGGCTGGTGTGCGAACTGGCCGGCGTGGAGGGCGTGCTGCGCGGGGTGATTCTGATCCAGTCCACCATGCCGGTGGCGGTGTTCAACTATCTGCTGGCGCAGACCTACCGGCAGGGCCCGGAAACGGTGGCGGCGATGGTGGTGTTCTCCACGCTGCTCTCCTTCCTCACGCTGCCGCTGCTGTTGATGGTGGCGCTGCCCTAGCGGGCCGCCTGGTAGGCGCGGAATTCCGCCAGGGCCCGTTTGCTCAGTTGCAGCAGCTCGGTGGTCTTGCGTTCCCGCGAGCCGCTCTCGACGCGCACGAAATGGTCGCCGTCCATGGTCAGCAGCAGCACTTCGTGAAGCGGCCGCCGGCCGGGCTGATTGACCAGGTAGCGGGCGCTGGCGGTGAGGCGGCCTTCCAGGTCGAACAGCCGCTCGCTGGTGAAGCGGATCGACTGGTTGTCGCTGTTGTAGACCCGGTTGATGCGTTGCTGGCGAAGCTGGCCATAGTGGCCGGAGACGATGCGCTCCTGGCCCAGGTCCTGCCAGCCCGCCGGCAGGCCGTAGACGGTCACGGTGAGGCGGGTGCCCGGGTCGCCGAACAGCCACTGGCGCCAGCCGGAGCGGTCGCTGCTGATCTCGCCGTTGCTCTCCAGGCCGGCGAGCTCCGGCGGCCCGCGGAAGCGGTCCAGGGCCAGGGTCTGGCCGGCCAGCTGCCGTGGCAGGCTGCCGCCGTCGCCGCCCTGCAGGGTCCGGATGTTGTTTTCCGGTGCCGGGGCGGCGCAGCCGGCCAGGCTCAACACGGCGCCGGCGAGCAGGGCGAACAGGGTACGGCGAAAGCACATGGTCGGGACTCTTAACCAAGGGGACGAACGAAGGTTCTTTTTTACAGTAACCGCCCCCTGACCGTCACGCGATGGTGGCGTCACTATTGCCAAATTTGTCCTGTAATGCGTCCGGCGCCGTGCTAATTTTTCGGGATGAAGGCCCGGTACGCGAGGACGGGCCGTCGAGCCAAGGAGGCGATGGTGGCACAACGAAAACAATATCCGGCCATCTTGCTGTTAGTGGGCCTGGTCACCGTGCCGTTCCTGGTGGTCGCGGTGCTGTTGTTGCAGTACCGCGTGGGCCTTCACGAAGGCTACCAGCGCATGCTCGACGACGTACGCCTGTTCCGAATCGGCCTGGCGGTGACCGCGCCCCTGGAAGAAACCCGCGACCTGGCGCCGGCCCGGGTGCACCTGGAGGTGCCCGACCTGGAAGCGCGCTTTCTGCGGGCGCGGCGCAACACCGAGGCGCGGCTGGACGACTTCGTGCAGGCGGTGTCCGGCAGCGCCATCCCCAGCCTGCTGGATCAGGTGGTGGCACTGCGCCGGGAGTGGCGCGAGCTGAGTCCGGCCACCGGGCTGGCCGGGCGGGACGTGTCCGGCCCGTTCGATAACGTGGAGCAGATCAACGGGCGGCTGCACAACGCGCTGGCGGCGGTGCTCTACATGGGCGACATCGCCGTGCCCACCCGCCCCAGCCCCAACGAGGCCCTGTCCCTGCCGTTGAACGGGCTGCGCCAGCTCAGCCACGACCTGGGGGTCATCCGCGCCATCGCCGTCTACACCAGCCTCAACGGCGGCTACCTGAGCACCGTGGACCTGCGTCAGCTGGAGCGCGCCCTGGCGCGGCTGGAAGAGTTGATTCCCCAGGTGGAGGGGCAGATCCAGGCGCTCGCCTCGCGCACCGGCGAGGCGCGGCTGCGTCAGCAATGGCGGACCACCCACGCGGAATTGGAAAGCTACCTGCAGTGGTCGCGGCAGACGCTGCTGCTGCCGTCGCGGGTGACCGTCACCTGGCAGGAGGCGTTGGCCGAGGGCGGCGATCGCCAGCAGCGCCTGCGTGATCTCAGCGAGGACATCACCGGCGTCGCGGTGATGCTGGTGGAGCAGGGGCGCGGCAAGAGCCTGCGCGACAGCGGGCTGATCGCGGCCGGCCTGCTGGTGCTGTATCTGCTGGTGCTGGTGCTCAGCCTGGTGTTTTTCCACTTCGCCACCCGCGCCATTCGCGGCCGCGCCGAGGTGCGCGCCAAGAGCCAGTTCCTGGCGCGCATGAGCCACGAAATACGCACGCCGCTGAACGGCGTGCTGGGGCTGGCGGAGCTGCTGCGTGAAACCAACCCGTCGCCGCGTCAGCAGGAATACATCGGCTTGATCGAGAACGCCGGCCGCACCCTGAATACCCTGGTCAACGACGTGCTCGATTACGCCAAGCTGGAAGCCGGCAAGCTGGAGCTGGAGCAGTCACCGTTCGATCCCGCCGCGTTGCTGATCGACTGCGCGCACATGTTCAGCCTGCCGGCCAGCGACAACGGCGACCTGGTGCTGGTGGACGCCGACGCGGATATCCCGGCGCAGCTGCGCGGCGACGCGCCCCGGCTGCGCCAGGTGCTCACCAATTTGCTCTCCAATGCGATCAAGTTCACCCGCCACGGCTGGATCCGGGTGGGCGCCCGCTGCCTGGAAGAGCGCGACGGCCGGGCGATGATCGAGTTCACCGTCAGCGACAGCGGCATCGGCATGACCCGCGAGGAGCAGCGCCGGCTGTTCCAGAACTTCAGCCAGGCGTCCGCCTCGGTGGCGCAGCGCTTCGGCGGCACCGGCCTGGGGCTGTCGATCAGCCAGGAGCTGGTGCGCCTGATGGGCGGTGACATCGAAGTGCGCAGTGCGCCGGAGCAGGGCACCACCTTCCGCTTCGTGATTCCGCTGCCGGTGCTGGAAAAAGCGGTGCCGATGCCGGAATGGACCTCGGTGCCGGCGCTGGTGTGGGACCCGGTGGGCAACCTGGGTGAGCTGCTGCAGCGCGACCCGCGCTTCTCCCGGGTGCGGGTGGTGGACGACCTGGCGGCGGTGCAGCGGGCGCTGAGCGAAGACGACAGTGGCCATCTGCTGGTCAACGGCGTCAGCGACGGCGTGCTGCTGGATCAGGGGCTGCGGCCCGCCCGCGAGCGCCACGCCGGGCTGCGGCCGGTGTTGCTGTGCGGCATGCGCGAAAGTGGGGAAGTGGTGATGCGCGACGACGTCACCCTGGTGCGCCGCGCGGTGCTCACGGTGACCGAGCTGCAGCAGCTGATCAGCGACAGCGGCCCGGGCCAGGTGCCGCTGCTGTCGGAACGGGAACCGGTGGACACCCAGGGCGGCCTGCGCGTGCTGGTGGCCGAGGACAACCCGGTCAACCAGATGGTGACCCGCGGTTACCTGGAGCGCCTCGGCGTGCCCGGCCCGGTGCTCAGCGACGACGGCCGCAAGGCTCTGGAAGCGTTCACCGCCGGTGAAGGCCGCTACCGGCTGGTGCTCATGGACCTGGACATGCCCGACATGGACGGCTTCGAAAGTGCCACCCGCATGCGCCGCCTGGAGCAGGAGAAAGGCTGGCCCCCGGCGGTGATCCTGGCGCTCAGCGCCCACGTCCTCCCCGAATACGCCGGCCGCATCCACGACGCCGGCATGGACGGACAGTTGATCAAGCCGTTGACGCTTAGTGCCATGCAAGCGGCGCTACACCAATACCTTACGGACAGTTAACAGTTAAGAGTTAACAGTGAATAGCTAAAGCCCTTTGTAGATACGCAGGGTGCTATTGTGAAAACGCAAACCTGTCTGCTACGCACTGTTTTCAACTATTAACTGTTCACTGTTCACCTTTAACTGGCGCGCAAGCGCCCCATCCTGAGGCGGCGCCAGCCGATCAGGCCGGCGACCTTGACCAGGGAGGTGAGGCCGCCGGCGTCGGCGAGGGGGGCTTTGCCGCGGGCGATGCGGGCGAGCTGCAGGGTGTACCAGGACACTTCCATCATCGCGGCGTTGTCCACGGCGCGGATGCCGGTGCGGATCGGCGCCACGGCGCTGACCGCGTCTTCGCCGGCGAGCAGGCGGTTGCTGAACGCCGGGTCCAGCACCAGCGGCCGGGCCACGCCGATCACGTCGGTGGCGCCGTCTTCCAGGGCCGCCGCCATGCCTTCGCGGCTGCGGAAGCCGCCGGTCACCATCAGCGGGACCTTCACTCTTGAGCGCACCTGTTCCGCGTAGCTGAGGAAGTAGGCTTCCCGGCGGCGGGTGGATTCGCGCTGGCCCTGGCCGGCCATGCGCGGGGCCTCGTAGGTGCCGCCGGAGATTTCGATCAGGTCGATGCCGCGGGCGTCCAGCGCCTCCACCACCGCCAGGGATTCCTCCTCGGTGAAGCCGCCTTTCTGGAAGTCCGCCGAGTTGAGCTTGATCGATACCGGGAAGTCGCCGCCCACCCGGCGGCGGATCTCGTCGTAGACCTCCAGCACGAAGCGGCGCCGGTTTTCGGCGCTGCCGCCGTAGGCGTCCTCGCGGCGGTTGTGGCGCGGCGACAGGAACTGGCTGACCAGATAGCCGTGGGCGCCGTGGATCTGCACGCCGGAAAAACCCGCTTCCTTGGCGAGCGCGGCGGTTTCGCCGAAGCGGCGCACCAGGTCTTCGATTTCCGCCACGGTGAGCGCCCGCGGCACATGGAAGAAGCGCTTCAGGTTGGGGTCGGAGAACGGTACCGCCGAGGGCGACACGGTCTCGCGGTTAAGCGCCGCCGGCGCCTGCTTGCCGGGATGGTTGATCTGCATCCACAGGTGGGTGCCGTTCTCGCGGCCGGCCCGCGCCCAGGCCTTGAGCCGGTCCATGTCGCGGCGGTCTTCCAGCACCACGTTGCAGGGCTCGCCCAGGGCGCGCCGGTCGATCATCACGTTGCCGGTCACCGACAGGCCGGTGCCGCCCCGGGCCCAGGCCCGATACAGGCGGGTGAGCTTGGCGGTGACCCGGTTGTCGGTGGTGCCGAGGGTCTCGCTCATGGCGGACTTGCCCAGCCGGTTCTTCAGCGTCGCGCCGCAGGGCAGCTCGAGGGGTTGGTCCAGCGTCACGGTCATGGGGTTTCCTTACATCGGGCAATGGGAATGTGCACATAGTGCCTGTTCCCCTCGTGAATGCAGTGTCCGCACGGGCCAATCTTAGCGGCTGTGGGAGCGGGCCCTGCCCGCGAAAGGGAGCGAAGCTCCCGGCGGGATACCAGAGACCTGTCTAACGGGAGCACGAATAGCGTCTCTGCATCGGAAATGTGGGCTCTCCATCCGGGGTCGCGAGTCTGTGTTCTGCCCTTCCGGGAACGCTGTGAATACGTCCCTGTACGCTCCCTGTCGAACGTCCTGTTCTCCAGGGTCCCGGAAGGGCAGAACACAGACTCGCTCCGGGGCAGACTCCAGTGCCTCGGGTCATAGCTGACGCCGAACCTTTCTGTAAAGGTCCTGGCGGTGTTATGTCCCGTGGCGGTGACGCTGCCCAGTGAGCGGGGCAATGGTGGTGCCTGGAGGGAGCTGTTTGGCCAGGGAAGGCCAAACTAACAGCGGCCATGGATGGCTTGAGCGGTCCCGGAAGGCACCACCATTGCCCCGCGTCTCGGATACGGAGCTCCGAACACCTCAAAAACCCAGGTCTCTGGAATCCTGCCGGGTGGCAAAGCCACCCTTTCGCGGGCGAGGCCTGCTCCCACAAGGGCCCGCTCCCACAAGGCCGGTGCCGCAGCGGGCCTTGTGGCGGCGGGCCGGCGCCGGGATAATCCGCGCCATGCTGGATACCTATCTGAATGAACTGGACGCGGCGCTGCCGTCGCTGCTGGGCGAGGGCGGCGCGCCGGTGGCGGCGCTGACCCGCCATCGTTTGCTGGACAAGCCGCACGGCGATCTGCCGCGCTGGCACGACGCCGTGACGGCGTTGCCGCCGGGGCCGGCGCCGTGCCGGCTGGACCGGGACCGGGTCACTATCGGTGAGCCGGGGGCGGTGGACCCTGAGGTCCTGGACGCGGCCTTGCGCGGGCTGATGCCGTGGCGCAAGGGGCCGTTTGAATTCTTTGGTACGCACATTGATACCGAGTGGCGCTCCGACTGGAAGTGGCAGCGGGTGGCGCCGCACCTGTCCGATCTGCGCGGGCGGCGGGTGCTGGACGTGGGCTGCGGCAGCGGCTACCACGGCTGGCGCATGGCCGGGGCCGGCGCCGCCCAGGTGCTGGGCATCGACCCGACGGTGCTGTTCCTGATGCAGTATCTGGCGGTGAAGCGCTTTACGCCGGAGACGCCGTTCTGGTTCGCGCCGCTGCGCATGGAGGAGCTGCCCGCCGGGCTGGCGGCGTTCGATACGGTGTTTTCCATGGGCGTGCTGTACCACCGCCGTTCGCCGCTGGACCATCTGCTGGAGTTGCGCGATGCGCTGCGCCCGGGCGGCGAGCTGGTGCTGGAAACGCTGGTGGTGGAAGGGGACGAGCGCGCCGTGCTGATGCCCGAGGGGCGTTACGCGGCGATGCGCAATGTGTTCTTTTTGCCGAGCACCGAGCATCTGGCGGTGTGGCTGCGGCGTTGCGGGTTCGACCGGGTGCGTTGCGTGGACGAGTGCGTGACCACGGTGGACGAGCAGCGGGCCACGGACTGGATGCGCTTTCAGTCGTTGCCGGATTTTCTCGACCCGGACGATCCGACGCGCAGCCGGGAAGGCTACCCGGCGCCACGCCGGGCGGTGATGATCGCCCGCAAGGCGTAGCGCGGCGGCCCGTTAATGGGGGATCAGCGAGGCTTCCAGAAGCTGATCGATCAGCAGCATGCGGGTGCGCTCATCGAGCCGCTGCAGCGCCGGGGAGAGGGTGCTCACCAGGGTGGTGTCGTCGTCGCGCAGCTGATCCACCAGGTCCTTGAGTTGTTGCGGCGAGGCGTGCCCGTTGGCGGTGTCGTCGCGGCGGCGTTGCGGGCGGCCGTTCACGGGGCTTTCTTCAGTCGCTTCAGCCGCTTCACCTGCTTCGCCTGCCTGGTGGTTGATCGCCGGTGCGTTGTGGCTGTCGTCCAGGGCGCGCCGTGACAGCGCCGGGCCGTCGCCGTGTTCGTTTTCGGCGGCGAGCAGGCAGAGCGTGTCCATAAGCAGTTCGCGCACGTTTTCGCGGGCCTGCTCTTCGCTTTGTTCCGGCGTCGGGTTGGCCACGTGCACGGCCATGGCGGTGTCCAGCTGCACGGTGAATTCGTCCAGGGTGAAGCGGGTTTTCTGAAACCACTGCTCCAGCCGGCGGGCCACGCAGGCGGCGCCGGCGGCGCGGGTGCCCGGCAGGCAGAGCACCAGATAGCCCCGTTGCCAGGCGATCAGCGCGTCTTCCATGCGGGTGCGTTGCTGCACCGCCTGGCCCAGTTGTTTTTGCAGACGTTGCAGGCGGTCGCCGCCCAGTTGTTTGCTCAACGACGCCACATCCTTAAGCTGGATGGCGAGCAGCGAGAGCGGTAATCGGTAACGCTGACAAAGAGACAGCAGTTGCGCCAGCGGAGTGAGACTATGGCTCTGAGCGCGGATCGAGGTAGTCCCGGCAGTCATTCAAATATCCCGTGTCGAGTTTATTATCATGCTCCTGCGTATACACGGGCTGTCCTTAGCACTGTTTTTGCGCCATAAATTGGCTGTCGCAGAAAGATAGTAATTGTTTTGCTGAGCAATACTTCCGATTCGTACCAATGGTTACAGTAATGCCCGGCGCTGTTACAAAAGCGGTATCGGGTTGAACCGAAGGGGAACATCATGACCGCGATTTTGCTGTCCGCCGTATTGAGCGCGGCCATCACCTTGACCGTGGTGGCTATTTGGGGACAGGTCTATTTCTTGCCGCGCCTGCGCCGCACCGTTCGTCAGGACATCGACGAGGAGGCCCGCAAGGCCGCCGACCTGATCGCGGAGAGCGTGGAGGAAGCGGTCAAAAGAGGTATCAACGAGGGCGTGCGCAATCTGCCCACGCGGGAAATGCTGGAGGAAACCAGCCGCAGCCTGGCGCGCTCCAGCACCGAAATTGTCGGCGAACGTATCGGCCGCTTCTTCGGAAAGAAAGATCGCGACTAACGCGGTGCTATGAGCGGGCCTTTGTGGGAGCGGGCCCTGCCCGCGAAAGGCCGGTGCAGCCGGCCGGCAGGATGCCAGAGAGATATCTAACGGGAGCACAAAAAGCGTCTCTGGCATCCTGCCGGGAGCTTCGCTCCCTTTCGCGGGCAGGGCCCGCTCCTACAAGTCCGGTCTAGTTTTTGGGGCGGTGGAGCAGCCGGCCGAGAATGAGGGCGAGCCCCAGGCTGATCATGGCCAGCGACAGATAGTCGTGGGAGAGGGCGGTCCAGGTGGTGTGCCACTGGCCCAGGGCGCGCAGCAGCGACACCAGAATGAGCGTGACGCCGATCACCAGGAAGGCCAGATCGAGGCGGCGGCCGCGGCGCATTTCCCGGCGCAGGCCGCGCACTTCCTCGAGGATGTCTTCCTGCAGCAGTTGCTGGCGGGCCACTTGCGCGGCGAGCTCGCCCAGGTGGTCGGGGATGCCGGCCAGCTTTTCCAGCCAGGCCGGGTCTTCGCGGCGCAGCAGCGAGAGCAGCTCGCGCAGGCGCACGTGGTCGTCCAGCCAGTTGCGCACCAGCGGCCAGAGGCTGAATTCGCTGATGGTGGCCTGCAGGCGTTCCAGGGTGTCGTCCGGGCCGGTGATGCGCAGGCTGTGCTCGGCGTCGCCGCTGTTGGGCGCCAGCAGCCAGTGCAGCATGGCGCCCAGCGCGCCGCGCACGCGCACGTCCACCGGCCCTTCGTAGTCGCTGAGCAGCTCCACGCCGTCTTCGTAGATCAGCACATAGAGCACCCACATGGGGCTTTCGCCGCGCAGGCGCACCACGGTGCCGTCCAGCGCCGCCAGTTGCTCGCGGCCGCGTTCGTCGCCGGTGAGCGCCTGGTTGAGCAGCGTTTCCAGGGCGCCGTACATCAGCAGCCCGGTCAGCGACGAGGGGGAGGACATGGGTATACGAAATCCTTCTGTATCAAGGCGTTGGCCCGCTCGGAAGTATGAGGTATTTGCCGTCGGGTTGCCAAAAATTACGTTATTGTGCTTATTTCGCGCAGGCCGGCTGCTTATACTAGGTTCTTTCACAATTACATAACATTGGCTGTTGTGACTCGGGTCGACGCTCGCGGGAACTGTTCGTCATCTCTTTAGACGGCTAGTCTAGCCTTTTCCCTGGGAGGGGAGTCTCTGCCCACATGCTGGATTCGATTTTTTCCCATCCGGATTTCTGGAAATACTTCAGTATCCCATTCATAGCCGGCGTGGTTGGTTGGACCACCAACTGGATGGCCGTGCAGATGACCTTCTATCCATTGGAGTTCCTCGGCATCCGGCCGTTCTTCGGCTGGCAGGGCATCATTCCCTCCAAAGTGGAGAAGATGGCCGCCATCGTGGTGGACAAGACCCTCCAGAAGCTGGGCAGCCTGGACGAGTTTTTCCGGGAGATGGAACCGGAAAAGATCGCCGCCCACCTGACCAAGAGCATCCAGGGCCGTATCGAGGAATACGTTGACGAGGTGATGACCGAGCGCAACGCGGTGCTCTGGGAGAACCTGCCCCTGGCCGTGCGCCGGCGGGTCTACACCCGCGCCCGCCGGGCGATTCCCGCGGTGATGGATAACGTGGTCGACGATATCAGCCACAACCTGGAAAACCTGGTGGACATGAAGCACATGATTGTCGAGCGCATGCGCTCGGACAAGGCGCTCATGGTGCAGCTGTTCCAGGAAGTGGGCGAGCCGGAATTCCGCTTCGTCACCAATTCCGGGTTCTACTTCGGTTTTCTGTTCGGTTTGATCCAGGTACCCATCTTCATCTTCGTGCCCAGCAACTGGGTGCTGCCGCTGTTCGGCTTTATTGTCGGCATCGCCACCAACTGGCTGGCGCTGAACGTGATCTTCCGCCCCCTCAACCCGGTGCGGGTGGGGCCCTTCCGCCTGCAGGGCCTGTTCCTGAAACGGCAGAAGGACGTGGCGGAGTCGTTCGCGCGGCTGACCACCGAAGAGCTGGTGACGCTGCGTAACATCATGCATCAGGTGATCAACGGGCCGCGCGGCGACCGTACCAAGGCGCTGATCAAGCGCCACCTCAAGCCGCTGCTCAACGGTGGCATGGTGCGCACCGCCGCCCAGCTCACCGTGGGCCCGGGCGGTTACGCCGACCTGAAACGGGCGGTGGAAGAGAAGGCCGTGGACCTGGCGGTGGAGCCGTTCGAGGACGACAACTTCAACCGCGAGCGCAGCAGCATTATCGAGCGGCTGATGCGCGACCGCATGCAGGCGCTCAGTTCCGAGGACTTCCAGGATCTGCTGCGGCCGGCCTTCCAGGAGGACGAGTGGATCCTGATTTTGGTGGGCGGCTTCCTGGGCGCCATGGCCGGCCTGGCCCAGCTGATCTTCGTGTTCGGGCTCTGAGCCATGGAGAACGCCACTATCGCCACCGCCGACCTGATCCCGCTGCTGGTGGGCTGCGCGCTGCTGTCGTCGCTGATTACCCTGGCGGTGATCGGCGTGCTGGTGAAGTTCTGGCTGGGGCCGCGCCTGGAGCGCCATATCGACGAGCGCTTCGAGGCCGGCGCCGACCGGCTGACGCAGCGCTTCGTGGCGGTGCTCACCGGCAAATCCCGCGAGGTGATCCGCGACCGCGCCCGCGACCTGGCGCGCTTCGTGGGCGGCCGTCGCGGCCGCGACCCGGATGACGAGATCGACCCCTGACCCGCTGTCCCCACTGTCCCGGTGGCGCACCCCTTGTTCGACAATCAATTGGTTTCGCCTGTCATTTTTGACCTATACTCCCCTGGCGTTGATGGAGTAGAGGATCATGGCCGACCACAACAAACCGTCCGATCAGGACCCGCGAACCGACGGCGATGCCGTCTCCGAGCACCAATCCGGAACCCCCGTGGACGAGCGTGGCCACCCGCTGCGCGCGCTCAGCGGTGCGTCCCGCGATCTGCGCAAGTACACCCACCAGATCTGGCTGGCCGGGCTGGGCGCCTTCGCCCGCGCCGAGGAAGAGGGCAGTGGCTTTTTCGATGCCCTGGTGGAAGCCGGCCGCGAGGTGGAACGCCGCGCCAAGGACAAAGCGCCGCGCGTCGGTGAACTGAAGGAGCGGGTGCGCCACCACACCGGCGAGACCATGGACCGCATGGAAAAGGCCTTTGACGACCGGCTCGGCAAGGCGCTGTCCCGGTTGGGCATTCCCAATAAGCGTGAGGTGGATGCCCTGCGACAGCGCGTCCAGGAGCTCACCGACGCCCTGGACCATATCGACAAGGACGATCAGGACCCGCCGACGGGCCGCTAAGCGGCCCTTGTTCACCGTTTCCCACCAGTTTGTTCACACTGTTATCCACAAGCCTGGATAAAACCGGACAAAGCCGCCCCCGGCGCGACCCAAACCGGGGCAGGGCGGCGGCGTCCCCGCGCCCGAAAAACGGGCAGCCCGCTTTGCCTTCCAATGACGCATTTTCACTATTGACAGGTTTACCGTGGACCGAAACTGTGCACAGGCCGGTAACAAGTGGGAAAGAAGGTAACAAATCCTTCCAGAAGTGCTGTCTTCACCTATAAATAACGGCTAAGTCGTTGTTTAATAAGGCTTTTCATATTTTGGTTAAAAAAGCGTCAAATAGCCAGAGGGGCCGGATTGCTGCCGCTTGGCCGACTTGTCCGCGCTTTTTCAACAGGTTTATCCACAGTATTTGTGGACAACCCGGCCTGGGGAAAACTCCGTTTCATAGGTCTACCGGCGGCCGGTTGTGACTGGTTAATTTCACCGCATTCTGGGGGACGGCCCGGCAACACCGCGCTGGCCGGGGTCATCCAGTGTTTATTCACAATCTTGTCCACAGGATTTGTGCATAACTTCCGAGGCCATAAAAAAACCCGGCCGGAGCCGGGTTTTTTTGGAAGCGGCGGAGCGCCCGCTTAGAAGCGGTGCTTGCCGTTGTCGATGTCGGCCTGCATTTCCGGGGTGAGACGCTGGTAGCAGCTCTCGCCGGGCAGCAGCACATAGACCGGGTCGTTGTGCTGGTTGAGGTCGTACTTCTCTTCCTTCAGCTTGTTCTTCTGGTGCTTGAAGGTGCCGGTGGTTTCCACGCCGTGGTCGGTGATGCGCAGGAACACGGGGATCGCGTAGGGCGGCAGCTCGCGCTTGAGGTAGGCGCACAGGGCGGGCCAGTCCACTTCCTCGTGCGGACGGTCGAGACGCAGCTCAGCCATGCCGGCGCGGCCGTTGGTGCCGGGGATTTCCACGCCGTAGACCACGGATTCGACGATCTGCTCGAAGCCGTCGAGGATCTGCTCCACCTCGGTGGTGGAGACGTTCTCGCCCTTCCAGCGGAAGGTGTCACCCAGGCGGTCGACGAACTGGGCGTGGCGGAAGCCGATGTCGCGCATCATGTCGCCGGTGTTGAACCAGGCGTCGCCTTTCTTGAACACGTCCCGGAAGATCGCCTTCTCGGTCTTGTCCTTGTCGGTGTAGCCGTCGAACGGGGTCTTGTCGGTGATCTCGCCGAGCATCAGGCCGGATTCGCCCTTGCCGACCTTGATCATAAAGCCCTTGTCGTCGCGTACCGGCTCATCGGCTTCCTTGTCGTACTTGACGATGGCGTAGCTGACCGGCGAGAAGCCCACGGTGTTGTCGAAGTTGAACACGTTGGTGAAGGCCACGTTGCCCTCGGAGGAGGCGTACAGCTCCACCACGCGCTCAATGCCGAAGCGGTTCTTGAACTCTTTCCAGATGCTGGGACGCAGGCCGTTGCCGACGATGGTGTGCACCGGGTTGTCGCCGTCGTCCGGCTTCTCGGGCTGCTCGTGCAGGTAGCGGCACAGCTCGCCGACGTAACCGAAGGCGGTGCAGTTGTGCTTGCGGATGTCGTCCCAGAAGCGGCTGGCGGAGAACTTCCGCGCGATCGCCAGACCACCCGCGGGGGCGATCACCGAGGCCCAGCAGATCACCATGCCGGTGGCGTGGTAGAAGGGCAGGGTGCTGTACAGGCGGTCGTCCTTGTTCAGGCGCACGGCGGAGTAGCCGAAGGCGCCGTAGGCTTTTTCCCAGCGGCCGTGGTTGAACACCACCGCCTTGGGCAGCCCGGTGGTGCCGGAAGTGTAGATGTAGAACAGCGGGTCGCGCAGGAAGGTCTGGTGGGTGCTGGCCGGATTCTCGCTGGAGCAATCCTTGATCTCGGTGGCCAGGTTGGTGAAGCCTTCCGGGGCGGTGCCCGGGTCGGCCAGGGTGTCCTGGTCGGCGAAGTAGAAGAAGTTCTGCTTCAGGTCCAGGTCGTCACGCACTTCCTGGATCACTTCCACCAGCTCCTGGCCGATGATCGCCGCCTTGGGCTCCACCAGGTTGAAGCTGTGGGTGAGCACCTTGCCCTTCTGGGAGGTGTTGATCAGGGCGGAACAGACGCCCAGTTTGGCGCAGCCCAGCACGGTGGCCAGCAGCTCGGGACGGTTTTCCACGTCCACCGCCACGGTATCGCCTTTCTTCAGGCCGATGGAGGCCAGGTAGTCGGCGATGCGGTTGGCCCAGGCATTGAACTGCTTGTAGGTGAGCTCCCGGTCCTCGTAGAGGATGGCGACGCCGTTGGGGTTGCTGTCGGTGGCCTTTTCGAAAGCCACCCCCAAGCCCAGCGGCGTGTTGGTGTCGGTGATCTTGCTCATCTTGGAGCCTTTGATCAAACCGGGCAGATTACCGAAAATCTCGGGAACCTTGGACAGAAGCTTGGGCAACGTAATGACGTCGGCGCTGCTCATGGGATCTCCATTGTCTGTGTTCTTGGAATGCCCGGATCGAGCCGGGAGTTTATATAAAGCACTGCTCTATTAGTGTGGCGTCACATCCGGCGTCCGGTGGCGGCTCGGGACCGCTCCACAGGGGCCGCCATACCTTACCGTTCGCCCCCTATACCGGCAAGCAAAGCGCCGGCTCTTGCGCGACCGGCCGGTCGCGCCGCCGCCGTGGAGCCATTCAAACATACTTTGGAACGAACGTCCGTTACCCGAAAACGCCGGCCGGTTGTCATTCAGTGACAACCTCCGGGGTGACGGTGATCAGCAGCTGCTGGCGCTTGACCTGATCGCCGGCGCTGACGGTGACGGTGTCCACGGTGCCGTCGCAGTCCGCTTTCAGGGCGTGCTCCATCTTCATGGCTTCCAGCACCGCCAATGTCTGTCCCCTTTTTACCGTATCGCCGGCGGCGGCGTTCACTTCGATCACCGCGCCGTCCATGGGCGCTTTCAGCTGGCCGGAGCCGGGGCCCTGCTCGCCGCCGCTGGCCCGGTGGGTGCGCTCCTCGAAGCAGGCGCGCAGGCCGCCGTCCTGCAGCCACACGCGGCCGTCCCGGTGCAGCCAGTGGTAGCGGCGGCGCACGCCGTCCAGGGTGGCGATCAGGGTGCCGTCGTCGTGGACCGCGTCCAGGGTCAGGTCCGGGCCGCCGTGGATGCCGTCCGGGGTCAGGTAGAGGGTGCGTTCGCGGTCGCCCTGGGCCAGCACCAGCGGCTGCGCGCCCACGCCGCTGGAGTGCCAGTTGCGGTAGCCGGCGCGGCCGGCGGCGTCACCGGCGCCGATACGGGTGAGCAGCAGGGCGGCCAGCGCCCACAGGGCTTCCGGGGTGTCGGCGGCGCGCAGGCCCGGGTCGTCGGCGAAGGGGCCGTCGATAAAGGCGGTGGTGGCGTCGCCGGCGGCGAATTCCGGGTGGCGCAGGATCGCCGCCAGGAAGCGGCGGTTGTCGTCCAGGCCCATCAGCACGGTGTCTTCCACGGCGCGGATCAGCCGGCGGCGGGCTTCGTCGCGGCTGGCGCCGAAGGCGATGATCTTGGCCAGCATCGGGTCGTAGTGGCTGCCCACTTCGGCGCCGTCCACCAGGCCGTGGTCAATGCGCACGCCCTCGCCACTGGCCGGCCGCCAGCTCAGCACCGGGCCGGTTTGCGGCAGGTAGCCCTGGGCCGGGTCCTCAGCGTAGAGGCGCACCTCCATGGCGTGGCCGGTGAGCCGCACCTGCTCCTGGGTCAGGGGCAGGGGCTCGCCGGCGGCCACCCGCAGCTGCCAGGCCACCAGATCCTGGCCGGTGACCAGTTCGGTGACCGGATGCTCCACCTGCAGGCGGGTGTTCATTTCCAGAAAGTAGAACTCGCCGTCCGCGCCGAGCAGGAACTCCACGGTGCCGGCGCCCACGTAATCGCAGGCCTTGGCGGCGTTCACCGCCGCCTCGCCCATGCGCCGGCGCAGGTCTTCGTCGACCACCGGCGAGGGCGCTTCCTCCACCACTTTCTGATGGCGGCGCTGCACCGAGCAGTCGCGCTCGCCCAGGTGGATGACGTTACCGTGGTGGTCGCCGAACACCTGGATCTCCACGTGGCGGGGGTTGATCACCGCCCGCTCGAGGATCAGCTCGTCGTTGCCGAAGCTGCTTTTCGCCTCCTGACGGGCGCTTTTCAGCTGAGCGGGGATCTGCTGCGGTTCGGTGACCACGCGCATGCCGCGCCCGCCGCCGCCGGCGCTGGCCTTGATCATCAGCGGCAGGCCCACGGCCTCCGCTTCCTTTATCAGGGTGTCGTCGCTCTGGTCCTCGCCCTGGTAGCCGGGCACGCAGGGCACACCGGCCTTCTGCATGGCGATCTTGGACAGCCGCTTGGAGCCCATCAGGCGGATCGCCTCGGCGGGCGGGCCGATAAAGGTGACGCCGGCCTCCGCGCAGGCGGCGGCGAAGTCCGCGTTCTCGGACAGAAAGCCGTAGCCCGGGTGCACCGCGTCGGCGCCGCTGCGGCGGCAGGCGTCCAGCAGCGCCGGCACGTTCAGGTAGGACTCGGCGGCGGTGGCGGGGCCGATGCACACCGCCTCGTCGGCCAGCTGCACATGGCGGGCGCCGGCGTCCGCCTCGGAGAACACCGCCACTGTGCGATAGCCCAGCGAACGCGCGCTTTGCAGTACCCGGCAGGCGATTTCGCCGCGGTTGGCGACCAGTACTTTCTCAAAACTCATTGCCATTCCTTATTGATTTGTGCGAGCAGGCCTTGTGGGACCACCTGTGCGAGCGGGCCTTGCCCGCGAAAGGGTGGCTTATAGCCACCCGGCAGGATCCCAGAGCGGTTGTCTGCGCCGCCGTTAGAGAGGCCTCTGGAATCCTGCCGGGAGCTTCGCTCCCTTTCGCGGGCCGGGCCCGCTCCCACAAGGGCCCGCTCCCACAAGGGGTCGCTTTCACAGGAAGACCTGATCATTCGTCGGCGGCCCACTTCGGCGGACGCTTCTGCACAAAAGCCAGGGTGCCTTCCTGGCCCTCTTCGCTGGCCACGGCTTCGGCGAAGTCGGCCGCCGCGCGGTCGAGCAGCTCGTCCATGGGCACGTGGCCCACGTCGAGCACCAGTTGTTTGGTGACCCGGCTTGCGTTGGGAGCGCAGCGGCGTATTTCACCGAGCACCTCGGCGAGCTTCTTGTCCAGCTCCGCCGGGGAGTCCGCCACCTCGTGGACCACGCCCAGCGTCAGCGCGTGGTGGCCGTCGAAGCGCTGGCCGGTGAGGGCGATGCGGCGGGCGCGGGTGAGGCCGATGCGCTGCACCACGAACGGGGCGATCTGCGCGGGGATCACGCCGAGACCGGTTTCCGGCAGGCCGAATTTGGCGTCGCCGGCGGCGATCGCCACGTCGCTGACGCAGGCCAGACCGAAGCCGCCGCCCATCACCGCGCCTTCCAGCACGGTGATCAACACCTGGGGCAGACGGTTGGCGGTGCTGATCATTTCACCGAAGCGGCGGTTCAGGCGCAGGAACGCCTCCGGATCGCCCTCGGCGGCCTGCTGCCTGGCGCCGGCCATGTCCTTGATGTCGCCGCCGGCGCAGAAATGGCCGTCCGCGCCGCGCAGCACCAGGGCACGCACCCCGGCACCGCCGGCGTCGTTCTCCAGCCAGTCGAACACGTCCATCAGCTCGTTCACCATGGCCAGGCTCATGGCATTACGCGCTTCCGGCCGATTCAGCGTGATGTGCAAAACGCCGCTTTCACGGGAAAGCGTCAGCGCCGTCGTCTCAGGTAAAGTCATCATCCATCCCGCTAGTCACTGTTAACTGTTCACTATTAACTGTTTTTCTTTTTGCCTGGCAGCATGCCCATGGTCTTGCAGATAATGCCGAGCATGACTTCGTCGGCGCCGCCGCCGATGGAGCCCAGGCGGCCGTCGCGGTAGAGCTGGCTGGCCGGGTTGTCCCACATAAAGCCGTTGCCGCCCCAGTACTGCATGCAGCCGTCGGCCACTTCCCGGGACAGGCGGCCGGCCTTGAGCTTGGCCATGGACGCCAGACGCAGCACGTCGCCGCCGTTGATGTAGGTTTCGCAGGCCTGCCACACCAGCGCGCGCAGCATTTCCACCTCGGTCTGCAGCTCCGCCAGCTTGAAATGCACGGACTGGTTATCCAGCAGCGACATGCCGAACACCTGACGGTCGCGGGCGTACTCGATGGTCTGGGCGATCAGGTTCTCGCAGCCCTTGATGGCATTGGCGGCGCCCCACAGGCGCTCTTCCTGGAACTGCATCATCTGCATCATGAAGCCCATGCCTTCCTGGCCGATCAGGTTGCGTTGCGGCACGCGCACGTCGTCGAAGAACACCTGGGCGGTTTCCGAGCTGCGCATGCCCAGCTTGTTGAGCGGCTTGTCCACGGTGATGCCGCCGGCGTCCTTGGGCACCACGATCAGGGATTTGTTGACGTGCGGCTTGTCGTCGGAGGTGTTGGCCAGCAGGCAGAAGAAGTCGGCGCTGGGGGAGTTGGTGATCCACATCTTGGTGCCGTTGATCACGTAGTCGTCGCCGTCCTTTTTGGCGTTGGTCTTGATGTTGGCCACGTCGGAGCCGGCGTGGGGCTCGGACACCGCGATCGAGGCGACCATGTCACCGGCGATGGCCGGCGCCAGGTAGTCGCGCTTGAGCTCGTCGGAGCCGAAGCGGGCCAGGGCGGGCGTGGCCATGTCGGTCTGCACGCCGATGGACAACGGCACGCCGCCACAGGTGGCGCCGCCGATTTCCTCGGCGACGATCAGGCCGTAGGAGTAGTCCAGGCCCATGCCGCCGTACTCTTCCGGCTTGGTGACGCCCAGCAGGCCCAGGTCGCCCATCTTCTTGAACACGTCGTGGATCGGAAAACGGCCCGCCGCTTCCCACTCCGGCACGAACGGGTTCACCTCTTTCTCGATAAAATTACGCACCGTGCGGCGCAGCTCTTCATGTTCCTGAGTAAACAACATGGTCGTGTCCTGTGTTTGTTGGCTCGTTTTGTTGAGCGCTGGGATGTCGGTGGTAACCAAAAAAACTGGTGGTTTTAGTTAACAGTTAATAGTTAACAGTGAAGAGCGAAACAGGGTGCGGTCCGGCCTTCGCCGTCCGCACCGAGCCTTTCTGCAACGGTGTTTTCGCTATTAACTGTTCACTATTCACTTTTAACTGCTCTCTACAGTCGTGCCACGCCAAAGGTATTGGCGTTCAGCTCCCGTTGCTCCGCTTGCCGGCAGATGTCGAGCACGTAGGCCAGCACCTTGCGGGTGTCGCGGGGGTCGATGATGCCGTCGTCCCAGAGGCGGGCGGTGCCGTAGAGCGCGGTGGATTGCGCGTCCAGTTTCTGGGCCGTGCTTTGCTGCAGCATGTCGAGCACCTTTTCGTCCGGTTCCAGGCCGTTGGCGCGCTGCTTGGCTTCGGCGACGATGCGCAGCACGGTGCCGGCCTGCTGGCCGCCCATCACCGCCACCTTGGCGTTGGGCCAGGCGAAGATGAAGCGCGGGTCCAGGCCGCGGCCGCACATGGCGTAATTGCCGGCGCCGTAGGAGCCGCCCACGAGAATGGAAATTTTCGGGACCCGGGCGTTGGCCACCGCCTGGATCATTTTCGAGCCGTGCTTGATGACGCCGTTCTGCTCCGGGTCGGTGCCGACCATGAAACCGGTGGTGTTGTGGAGAAACAGTAAAGGCCGGCGGGTCTGGTCGCAGAGCTGGATGAACTGGGCCGCCTTGGCGGCGCCGCGCGGGGTGATCGGGCCGTTGTTGCCGATCACGCCCACCGGCTGGCCTTCGATGTCGATCCAGCCGCACAGGGTGGCGCTGTCCCAGTCGTTCTTGAAGTCCAGGAAGTCGGAGCCGTCGGCGAGGCGGGCGATGATCTCGCGCACGTCGTAGGGCTTCTTGCTGTCCGCCGGCACCACGCCGAGCAGCTGCTCCGGCGGGTAGAGCGGTTCTTGCCAGTCGCGGTGTTCAGCGGGCCGGTCGCGCAGGCCCAGCTTGCTCATGATGTCGCGGGCGTGGCGGATGGCGTCGGCGTCGTTCTCGGCCAGGTACTCGGCGGTGCCGGCCACGCCGGTGTGCATTTCCGCGCCACCCAGCTCCTCGTCGGTGGCGATTTCCCCGGTGGCCGCCTTCAGCAGCGGCGGGCCGGCCAGGAACATCTTGGCGCGGTTGCGCACCAGCACTACATAGTCCGAGAGCCCGGGCTGGTAGGCGCCGCCGGCGGTGGCGTTGCCGTGCACCACGGTGATCTGCGGGATGCCGGCGGCGGACAGGCGTGCCTGGTTGGCGAAGGTGCGGGCGCCCTCCACGAACACGTCGGCGGCGTAGTTGAGGTTGGCGCCGCCGGATTCCACCAGGCTCACCATGGGCAGCCGGTTCTCCTGGGCGATGCGCTGCAGGCGCAGCGTTTTGTGCAGCCCGGAGGGCGTTACCGTGCCGCCCTTGATGGCGGAGTTGGAGGCGGTGACCAGGCAGCGCACGCCGCACACATAGCCGATGCCGGCGATGGTGCCGCCGCCGGCTTCGGTGCCGTCCTTGTCGTCGTGCATTTTGTAGCCGGCCAGGTTCATCAGGCTCAGATAGGGCGAGCCCGGATCCAGCAGCCGCGCCACCCGCTCGTGGGGCAGCAGCTGGCCGCGTTTCTCGAACTTTTCCCGTTTGCCTTCGGCGGTGTCGCGCACCTGCTGTTCGATGGCGCGGAATTCCTCCACCGCCTGCAGCAGGGCGTCACGGTTTTGCCGGTATTCCTCGCTGTTCGGGTCGAGGGCGGATTCGAGTACAGGCATTAATCCAGATCCTTGAGCACGTTGGGCGTCACGGCGCGGTGGAAGCCGTCATAGGGTTTGGAGTTTTTGTGGTCGGGCAGCGGGAACATGGCCACGTTGCCCTGGCTGGCGGCGCCGTCGATGCGCCAGGTGTCGCCGCTGATAAAGGCGGCGCCGTCGCTGAGCAGGAAGGTGATCGCCGAGGACACTTCCGCTTCCAGGCCGAGCCGTTTCAGCGGCACCGCGCCGCGCAGGGTCTTGATGGTCTGCTGCATGCCTTCCGGGTAGGTGTCCATGCCGGAGGAGGCGATCCAGCCCGGCGCCACCGCGTTCACGCGCACGCCGGCGCAGGCCCATTCCAGGGCGGCGGTTTTGGTGAAGTTGTCCATGCCGGCGCGGGCGGCGCCGGAGTGGCCCATGCCGGGCATGCCGCCCCACATGTCGGCGACGATATTGACGATGCTGCCGCCGGTCTTGTTCATGCCCTGCATGAACACTTCCCGGGCCATCAGAAAACCGCCGGTCAGGTTGGTGCGAATCACCGTTTCCCAGCCTTTCTGGCTGATCATGGCCACCGGCGAGGGGAATTGGCCGCCGGCGTTGTTGACCAGACCGTCCACCTGACGCACCTGCTTGTAGATCGCCGCCACGGTCTCGCGGACCTTGTCTTCGTCACGGATATCGCAGGTGAAAACCAGCGCCTCCTGGCCGGTGTCCTCGCGGATCTCTTCGGCCACCGCCTTGAGCTTGTCTTCCTTGCGGCCCAACAGCACCACCCGGGCGCCCAGCGCCGCCAGTTCATGGGCGGTGCAGCGGCCGATGCCGGAACCGCCGCCGGTGACGATGATGGTGCGGTCGGAAAATAGGTCCGGGCGAAAAACGGAGCGATATGGCATTCGAAATATCCTCACTGCAATAATTCAATTTGGTTGGCCGCGAATGGCCGGCCACAAGCCTCAAGCTACAAGCTGCAAGCAAACAGGTGGCACGGCCAGCTTGCAGCTTGCGGCTTGGAGCCTGTAGCTACTCAAGTGCTTCCGCGATCTCAGCGCTCACCGGTACCGGAAAGTCCAGCAGCTGCTGGGCGAACGCCTTGCCCTGCGGGTCGATGCGCAGGCTGGCGATGCCGCCGCCGCCCAGGGCGTGGCGCAGCAGGAAGTTGAAGGCGTTGAAGCCCGGCAACTCCCAATGACTGACGCTGCCGCGCTCCGGGTCGAGCACGTGTTTCATATACTCCGCCACGGCGGCGTCGGTGAGCGCGGCGCGCAGGTAGGGCAGGTATTCCGGTTTGCGCGCCATCACGCCGATGTTGGCGTGGTCGCCCTTGTCCCCGGAGCGTGCCCAGGCCAGCTTCACCAGCGGCACGCTGGTGTCGCCGGTGGCGGTGTCGCTGCCGTTGGTGTCCGGCAGGCCGGCCACGTCCAGGGGTGTGCCCACCGGCACGCCCACTTCCGTGGGGGTGCCGTCCAGATCCACGGTGGCGGTGACGTCCACCTTGGGCACCAGGGTGGAGAACAGGCGGATGCGCGGCATCGGCTTGGGCCGGCCACCGACCAGCCCGGACAGGCCCGGCGCCATGCCGGTGGCGGCCTGGGCGATTTCCCGGGCGAACAGGCCCAGCGCCTTGCGGTCGTCGTGCAGGGCGGCGATTTTCACCACCACTTCGCGGCTGTCCTCGCGGCGCGCCTGGGCGCCGTAGGTGGTTTCGCTGCCGAGGATTTCCACGCTGGTGTCGCGCATCGGCGCCATGCCCAGCTGTTTGAGCAGGCCGTCGGTCTTTTTCAGGATCGCCGCCGCCACCGCGCGGCCCTTGGCCGGCGCTTCGCGGCCGCCCATCAGGAAGGAGGCGGTGATGCGCTGGCCGTCCGGGTAGGTGGCGGACACCTTATAGGTGTCGGTGGGCGGCAGGCCGCGGGCGCCGCTGACGCGCACCCGGTGTTCGCCGTCCTGGGTCAGGGTGACGCCGGTGAAGTCGCACACCACGTCCGGGAGAATATAGGCACGGGGGTCGCCGATTTCGTAGAGCACCTGCTCGCCCACCGTGGCCGGGGTCACCAGGCCGCCGGTGCCGGGTGGCTTGGTGATCACGAAGGTGCCGTCTTCGTGGCACTCGGCGATCGGGAAGCCCATGTTGTGGAAGTCCGGCACGTCGCGCCAGTCGGTGAAGTTGCCGCCGGTGCACTGGGCGCCGCACTCGATCACATGGCCGGCCAGTGAGCCCTGGGCGAGCTTGTCGTAGTCGTCGTCGGCCCATTTGAATTCGTGCATCAGCGGGCCCAGCACCAGCGCCGAATCGGCGATGCGGCCGGTCAGCACCAGGTCGGCGCCGGCGTCCAGCGCCGCCTGGATCGGCAGGGCGCCCAGGTAGGCGTTCATGGTCACGGTGATGGGCGGCAGGTCGGCGCCGGTGTCCAGCTCCTTGCAGTCGCTGAACTGGTCGCGGCGGCCGTTGAGGTCGTCGCCTTCCACCAGGGCGATGTTCATTTCCACGCCGGCCTCGGCGAACACCTTTTGTAGCGCCTCGCGGCAGGCGCGCGGGTTCACGCCGCCGGCGTTGCTGATCACCTTGATGTTCTTCTCTTTGATCTCGCGGGCCAGCGGTGCCATCACCTGGGTGACGAAGTCGTGGGCGTAGCCGGCGCTGGGGTCCTTCATGCGGGCGCCCGCCATGATCGACAGGGTCACCTCCGCCAGGTAGTCGAACACCAGATAGTCGATCTCCCCCTGGCGCACCAGTTGGAAGGCGGCGCTGTTGGTGTCGCCCCAGAAGCCCGCGGCGCAGCCGATGCGAACAGGTCCAGCCATAAGTCTTGCCCCGAATTGCTGTTGTGCGAATGATTCCGTAAGCTACCAAGCAAGCGCTTGGTTTGTAAAGCGGCAAACGGTGGCGACATTGTGGGAGCTTGCTCGCAAGCGAAAGGCCGGCAAAGCCGGCCGGCAGGATTCCAGAGGCCTTTCTAACGGCAGCACAAACAGCGTCTCTGGAATCCTGCGGGGCAACCTTTGCCGGGAGCTTCGCTCCCTTTCGCGGGCGAGGCCCGCTCCCACAAGGCCGCCAACCCGGTCTTGCAGCTTGCAGCTTGCAGCGATTAAATGCGCCCCGAGGAGGAGCACCCCATGCCTGACACACCCGCCATTCACGGCATCGACAATTCGCCCCGGGGCCGGCTGCTGAGCGCCGCCGCCCATCTGTTCCGGGACAAGGGGTTCGACCGGACCACGGTGCGTGACATCGCCGCGGCGGTGGGCATTCAGAGCGGCTCGATCTTCCACCACTTCAAGAGCAAGGAGGACATCCTGTTCGCGGTGATGGAGGAGGTGATCCGCTTTAATACCGAGCGCCTGCGCCAGGCGGTGGCTGACGCGGACACGCCGCTGGAGCAGCTGCGCAACCTGGTGCGCGCCGAGCTCACCGCCACCGTGGGCGACACCCGCGAGGCGATGGTGGTGATGGTGGCGGAGTGGCGCTGTCTCGGCGAGGCCAAACAGCAGGAAGCCCTGGCGCTGCGCGAGATCTACGAGCAGATCTGGCTGGATGTGCTGGGGCGCCTGCACAAGGCCGGGGCCTTCCACGCCGACCCCTTTATCATGCGGCGGCTGCTCACCGGCATGATCGGCTGGACCCCCAACTGGTTCAGCACCAACCGCCGGCTGTCCGTGGAGGACCTGGCGGACCTGATCGTTGACCGGGTGGTGGGCGAAGCATGATCGGCAACGGCATCGCCTGGGGGCGGCACACCATCATCGAAGAGGGCGAGCTGCAGCGCGACACCCTGCAGCTGCGCGTCGACCACTATATCGTCGCCGGCCCGGACGGGCGACCCTTGCCGGGCCGGTTCCCGACCCTCGAAGCGGCCAAGACCTTCGTCGAGCAGCGCGAGGCCTGACAACGCGCAATTTATGAACGAACGGTGTCATCGGGGCAAAAAAGCCGTTGACACCCCGGGCGCAATCCCTAAAATGGCGCCCACTTCGCAACGCGAACCTGGGTGGTTAGCTCAGCTGGGAGAGCATCTGCCTTACAAGCAGAGGGTCGGCGGTTCGATCCCGTCACCACCCACCAGATTTTGCAGTACGCACGACAGACTGTGCGGTAAAGAGTTTGGAGCGGTAGTTCAGTTGGTTAGAATACCGGCCTGTCACGCCGGGGGTCGCGGGTTCGAGTCCCGTCCGCTCCGCCATCTTCATGATCTTTCTCGTTTTCCGTTTGGATTTATGGCGACGCCGGCCTAGCCCGCGTCGCCTTTTTGTTTGTCTGAACCTTTCCCGCCGACACCGTTCTAACCCCCTGTAGCCCCCGTTCGCGGCCGCGATTGTCATCAAGCCGTCACGGGCGGTGCTCTAACCTTACCGATGAACACACTGAAACAGGCCCGTTGGGCCGAATGGAGTATCCCTATGGATGAATATCTGGAAGACCAACTGGAAGAAAAGCTGTGGCTGGAAAGCCTCGACGACCTGGACGACGATGTCGCCGATGACGGAGTCGAGCTTTGATGCCCCGGCGACAAGCGCCACGCTTCAAGCTTCAAGCAAGCCCCACCGCCACCCCGAGGCCTTCAGCTTGCGGCTTGTCGCTGGCAGCTTGAAGCCCCATCCCCGAACGTCCCTCCGACACTTCGAAAGCGAAACGCCCTCCCCTCGATAAAAGGTCCCTTTTTGGTGACCGGCTTCCTTGTTTTGCCCTTACCCCTGTGAATATGCTGCCGTTGAATCTGACGGGCAGCGGCAAGGAGTGACGCGTACTGTCACTGGCCGCGTGGATAACAGCGAAGAAATAACAACGAAGGGAAGGCTTATGGCGGGTTCGTCAGTGACCTCCGAAGCGGTGCTGTTCTATTGCGAGAAGGGCATCAGCAAAAGCATGTTGTACGCCGATTTCGAAGCCATTCTGGACGGCATGGTGGGGGTGCCCGAGTTTGCCGGTAAGGAAATGCGCGGCGCCTATTGCCTGGTCAACGGCCGGCTGCGGGCCAAGGCCATGGTGCTGTTTCTGATCGATTTCGACGCCGACGGCATGGCCGACACCACCTGGAACGTGCCCCTGCGACACCTGGCGGAACACGGCGGCCCGGGCCCGGACATGGGCGCCGGCCCGATTCGTCTGGCCTGCCGCAGCCAGTGCCCGGTGGCCTGGCACCAGGACCAGCTGTGGGACCCGGTGATGAAGCCCGGCGCCAATGATTTCGTGGCGGCCCGGGATCTGCTGCGCAGCCGGGGCTCGAAGATGGGCCTGGAAGTGGACGAGGATCTGCCGCCGCCGACGGCGGCGGTGCCCACCCTGTCCGGCGAGGACGTGCCCACGGTGCGGCCCGCCGACGGCGCCAGGAGCAAGAACGACGACGAGGAGCGGGTGCGTCTGGCGCGCACCATCAAGGAACTGCGGCTGCGCATCCACACCCTGGAAACCGGGCAGAAAGAGGAGATGGCCCAGCTCCGCTATGCCCAGCAGCAGAAGGAAGAGATTCTCAGCGCCCAGCTGGAAAAGGTGCTGATGCAGTTCAAAACCCTGAAATCACAGAACGCGGCGCTGCGTGAGCAGAACGGCTCGCTCAAGGCGCAGGTGGAGTCGCTCAACCGCAGCCTGGAAGAGCACGCCGGCCGCAACGCGGAGCAGGGCAGCGAGGTGGAGCGTCTGGCCGAGCAGTACAAGCTGTCCCTGGAGCAGCGCCTGGAGGAAGAGCGCGCCCGGCTGGCCGATGAGATCCACAGCCGTGAAATGGACGTGCTCAACCGCGACGACCTGGTCAACCAGCTGCGCGCGGAAATCTCCGAGCTTAAGCGCGACCAGATGAAAGTGGCCCACTCCGGCGGTCAGAAGATCCTCGATAAGCTGGAGAGCCTGGGCCTGAGCTTTATCGCCTTTCATCCGGGGGCCGGGCATGTGTCCGTGGCCGCCGACCAGATCGCCGATTATATGGACAACCCGGTGGCGTTCGCCGCCCGCAAGTGCCTGGTCACCGAGGACCATTACCGGGCCTGGCTGGCGCACTACGAAAACCCGGTGTGCCAGGTGGCGGTGGGCCCGGACCAGGCCTGCTGCGGCAAGCGGGTGATCCGCGTGGACGTGCCCAATCAGTTCAAGCCGGGGGTGTCGGATTGCAACTCCAACCGCTGCCCGCACTGCCGGTCGGATTCGTCCATCGATAACGTGCTCCGCTTCCGCTGAACGGGGGCGTGGCAGGGCGCGACCGCGAGTTGGTAAGTTTTTTGCAGGTAATTGTCCCAATAAACCGCGGACGCTCCGCGACACAAGAATGAATCAGGGGGAGCTCGAATGGCTCGTGAATCCATCGACAAGAGTCTGCTGCAGACCTTCGTGCCGGTGAACGCCCTGTCGGGTGATCAACTGGACTGGCTGCTGGATCAGCAGGAAGTGCGCCGCTACGAGGCCGGCGATGTGCTGTTCCGTCAGGGCGACCGGGACAACACCACCATTTACCTGCTGAGCGGCGAGGTGGAGTTGTTCAGCGAGCACGGCGAGCGCACGGTGATCAGCGCCGGCGACAGCGCCTCCTGGCACCCGCTGGGCCATTTCCAGCCGCGCCGGGACGACTGCAAGGCGGTCGGTGAGGTGAGCGTGGTGCGCTTCGACAGCTTCCGGCTGGACACCATCCTCTCCTGGGATCAGTCCGCCGGCTATGTGATTCTCGACATCAACGCCAACGCCGCCTACCAGCACGACCGCGAGTGGATGATCCGGCTGCTCAAATCCAAGCTGTTCCACCGGGTGCCGCCGGCCAACATTCTGGAGATCTTCCGCCGCCTGCGCGCGCGCCGCTGCAAGGAAGGCGAAGCCATCGTCACCCAGGGCGAGCAGGCGGATTGCTGCTATATCATCAAGGAAGGGGTGTGCGAGGTGGCGATCACCCTGGGCGGTAAAAGCAGCGAAGCGATGCCGGTGGCGATGCTCGAGGAAGGCCAGTGGTTCGGCGAGGAGGCGCTGCTCTCCGGCAAGCCGCGCAACGCCACCGTGACCATGGCCACCGACGGCGTGTTGATGCGCCTGGACCGCCAGGACTTCGACGCCCTGCTGCGCGAACCGGTGATTCACACCCTGGACCCGGCGGACGCCCGCCAGCGTATCGACGAGGGCGCCCGCTGGCTGGACGTGCGCACCGCCGACGAGTTCGACCAGCAGCATCTGGCCGGTGCCACCAATATTCCGCTGGGCGCGCTGCGCCTGAAATCCCGGTTGCTCGACCCCGCCGGCCGCTACGTGGCCTACTGCGACACCGGCCGGCGTAGCGCCACCGCCGCCTTTCTGCTAAAAAACGCCGGACTGGATGTGTTCGTCCTGGATGGCGGTCTGAATAACAATGCTGATACCCTGCAGGACTATCTGAAATAGCACGCCGACGGCGTCTACTTGGTTGCAGGAACAACGTGTCCCAGGAAAAATTTCGCAATATCGGTCTGATCGCGCGCACCGAGAGTGAACAAACGCTGTATTCGGTGCGGCAGCTGATCCACTTTCTGCACGGTCGCGACTGCACTGTGATCCTCGATCGGGCGATCGCCGGCAGCCTCCCGGAATCCGGCCTGCAGGCCGCCAAGGCCTCGCAAATGGGCGACGCCTGTGATCTGGTGATCGTGGTGGGCGGCGACGGCAGCCTGCTGGGCGCGGCCCGCGATCTGGCCCGTTTCGACGTGCCGGTGCTGGGCATCAACCGCGGCCATCTGGGCTTTCTCACCGACATTCTGCCCTCGGAGATCGAATCCCGGGTCGGCCAGGTGCTGGACGGCGACTACACCACCGAACGGCGCTTCCTGCTGGATATGGAAGTGCGGCGCGGCAAGACCGTGATGGGGGAGGGCAGCGCCCTCAACGACGTGGTGCTGCTCTCCGGTGACAGCGTCCACATGATCGACTTCGAGCTCACCATCGACGGCCTGTTCGTGTACGGCCAGCGCTCCGACGGCCTGATCATTTCCACGCCCACCGGCTCCACCGCCTACGCGCTGTCCGGCGGCGGGCCGATCATGCACCCGCGCCTGGACGCCATGGTGCTGGTGCCGCTCAACCCCCACACCCTCACCAGCCGGCCGCTGGTGGTGGACGGCAACAGCGAGATCAAGATCCACATCACCACCGAGAAGGTCAACCCGCTGGTCAGCTGCGACGGCACCGCCGGCATCCGCCTGCAGGCCGAGGACGTGATCGCGATCCGCAAGAAGCCCCACCGCCTGCGCTTGATTCACCCGCCCGGCCACGATTTCTACCAGGCCTGCCGTTCCAAGCTGGGCTGGAGCACCCGCCCCGGCGACGGGAACTAGCCGCAAGCTTCACTTGCATCCTGTATCCTAAGCCCCATTACTCCACGCATAGCGATTGATAGGTATAGGTACGCCATGGCTTCTTCCCCTTCCTTCGACGAGCTTATCGACGGCATGACCCTGGAGGTGTGGCACAACATGCGCACCGCGGTGGAAACCGGCCGCTGGCCGGACGGCCGCCGGGTCAGCGACGAGCAGCGTGCCCTGTGCATGCAGGCGGTGATCGCCTGGGAAGTGCGCAACCTGCCCGAGGAAGAACGTAGTGGTTACGTCCCCAGTCACTGCAAGAGCGCCGACGGCGACACCGGGGAACAGCCGGTGGACCTGCGCCCCGCGCGCCGACACGGAGAACATTGATGAGAGACGGCAACCCCGCGCCGGTCACCCGGATCACCGACTACCGCCCGCCGGCCTGGCTGGTGGACCACACCCGCCTGGACGTGGACCTGCGTGACGGCCACGCCACCGTCACCGCCGAGCTGACGGTGCGCCGCAACCCGGCCCTTGACGACCGCCCGGGCGAGCTGGTGCTGGACGGCGAACATCTGGAGCTGCTTTCCCTGAGCGTGGACGACCGTCCGCTCGGCGAGCCGGACTACCGGCTCGAGGAAGGCCGGCTCACGGTGCCGGGCGTGCCGGAACAGTTCACCCTGACTTCCAAGGTGCGCATCCATCCGGAGAGCAACACCGCCCTGGAAGGGCTGTACCGTTCCAACGGCATGTACTGCACCCAGTGCGAAGCGGAGGGGTTCCGGCGCATCACCTTCTTCCCGGACCGGCCGGACGTGCTCAGCCGGTTCACCACCACCATCCACGCCGACCGGGCCGCCTACCCGCTGCTGCTCTCCAACGGCAACCCGGTGGACAGCGGTGACGAGGAGGGCGGGCGCCACTTCGCCACCTGGGACGACCCCTTCCCCAAGCCCTGCTACCTGTTCGCGCTGGTGGCCGGCGACCTGGCCTGCCTGGAAGACAGCTTCCGCACCGCTTCCGGCCGCAATGTGGCGCTGCGTCTGTACGCCGAGCACCGCGATCTGGACAAGCTGGGCCACGCCATGGATTCCCTCAAGCGCGCCATGGCCTGGGACGAGCAGGTGTTCGGCCGCGAGTACGACCTGGATATCTTCCAGGTGGTGGCGGTCAGCCACTTCAACATGGGTGCCATGGAAAACAAGGGCCTGAACATCTTCAACACCTCCTGCGTGCTGGCGCACCCGGCCACCACCACGGACGCCGGCTTCGAGCGGGTGGAATCGGTGGTCGCCCACGAGTACTTCCACAACTGGAGCGGCAACCGGGTGACCTGCCGGGACTGGTTCCAGCTCAGCCTCAAGGAAGGCTTCACGGTGTTCCGCGACCAGGAGTTCTCCTCGGACATGAACTCCCGCGCGGTGACCCGGGTGGAGAACGTGGATTTCCTGGTCAACCACCAGTTCCCGGAAGACCAGGGCCCCATGGCCCATCCGGTGCGGCCCTCGGAATACCAGAAGATCGACAACTTCTACACCCTCACCGTCTACGAGAAGGGCTCGGAAATCGTGCGCATGCAGCACGAGCTGCTGGGCGCCGAGGATTTCCGCCGCGCCAGCGATCTCTACTTCGAGCGCTTCGACGGCCAGGCGGTGACCTGCGACGACTTCGTCGCCTGCATGGAGGAGGTGTCCGGCCTGGACCTGAGCCAGTTCAAACGCTGGTACAGCCAGGCGGGCACACCGCTGGTGACCGCCTCCGACCGGTTCGCCGACGGTGAATACCAGCTCACGCTGCGCCAGGAAACGCCGCCCACCCCCGGGCAGAGCGACAAGCAGCCGCTGATGATTCCGGTCAAGCTGGCGCTGCTCGACGACCAGGGCCGCGCGCTGCCGCTGGACGACAGCGGCGCCACCGAAACCGTGGTGATCCTGCGTGACGGCGAGCAGACCTTCCGCTTCCCGGTGGCCACGGACCGCATCCCGACGCCGTCGCTGCTGCGCGGCTTCTCGGCGCCGGTGTCGCTGCGCTACCCGTTTAAAGAAGCCCAGCTGATCACGCTGCTGGCCCACGACAGCGACGGCTTCTGCCGCTGGGACGCGGCGCAGCGGCTCTATTTCGCCGCCCTGGCGCGGATCATCGACGACGGCGAGGACGCCGCCGCGCAGCTCGACCGGCTCACCCCGGTGCTGGAGCAGGTGATCCAGCGCGCTGATGAAGACCCGGCGCAGGCCGCGCTGCTGCTCACCCTGCCCACGGAAACCGCGGTCGGCGACCGGCACACCCCGCTGCGCCCGCAGGCCGTCCACGACGCCCTCAGCGCCCTGCGCGCCGGCCTCGGCGAGGCCCTGGCGGCGTCCTGGTGGCGTCTGGTGAAGGAACTGGCGGAACCGGAGTATCGCGCCAACGGCGAGGCCATGGGCAAACGCCGGCTGCGCCAGGTGGCGCTGGGGTACCTGTCCGCCGCCGCCGGCGCCGGCCGTGGCGACCGCGACAAACTGGTGGCGCAACTGCAGGGCATGCTGGACGCCCCCACCTGCATGACCGAGGAACTGGGCGCCCTGCGCGCCCTGGTGCACAACCAGCTGCCCGGCGCCGAGCCGGCGCTGGCGGCCTTCGCCCAACGCTGGCGCGACGAGGCCCTGGTGATGGATCAGTGGTTCGCGGTGCAGGCCACCGTGCCCGGCGCCGACACCGTGGCGCGGGCGGAGGGCCTGTTGGCCCACGACGCCTTCGAATGGACGCTGCCCAACCGGGTGCGCGCCGTGGTCGGCACCCTGGTCAACGGTAATCCGTCCGCGTTCCACGCGCCGGACGGCAGCGGCTATGCGTTCTTCGCCCGGGCGCTGAAAAAGCTCGACGGCATCAACCCGCAGATCGCCGCGCGGCTGGCCAACGGCGCCGCCCGCCTGCAGCGCCTGGAGCCGGCCCTGGCCGAACAACTGAGCGCCGCCCTGCGCGAGCTGCGTCCCGCCGCCTCCGCCAACCTGGCCGAGGTCCTCGACCGCATCCTGTAACGTGGTCCCGGCTCCCGGTATAATCCGCGCCGCCAACCGAGGAGCCGCCGCCCATGCTTTACCAGCTTGCCCGTCCCGCCCTGTTCGCCCTGTCCGGGGAGCAGGCCCACGACCTGACCCTCGCCGCGCTGCGCCGGGGCGCCGGCAGGCTCTATCCGGCGCGGGTGCCGGCGCGGCCGGTGCGGGTGATGGGGCTGGATTTCCCCAACCCGGTGGGGTTGGCGGCGGGCCTGGACAAAAACGGCGACTGCATCGACGGCCTGGCGGCGCTGGGCTTCGGCTGCATCGAGGTGGGCACCGTCACCCCGCGTCCGCAGCCGGGCAACCCCAAGCCGCGCCTGTTCCGGCTGCCGCCGGCCGGGGCGCTGATCAACCGCATGGGGTTCAACAATCACGGCGTCGACGCCCTGGTGAACAACGTGCGCGCGGCCCGCTTCCAGGGCGTGCTGGGCATCAATATCGGCAAGAACAAGGACACCCCGGCGGAGCAGGCGGTGGACGATTATCGAATCTGCCAGGACAAGGTGCACGGCCTGGCCGGCTACCTGGTGGTCAACGTCTCCTCGCCGAACACCCCCGGCCTGCGCGACTTGCAGCACGGCGACGCCCTGAACCGCCTGCTGGGCACCCTGCGCGAGGCGCAGACCCGCCTGGATCAACAGCGCGGCGTGACCGTGCCGCTGGTGATCAAGATCGCGCCGGACAACAGCGAAGAGGAACTGGCGGCCATGGCGGAGGCGTTCGTGCGCCACGGCATCGACGGCGTCTGCGTGGGCAACACCACCCTGGAACGGCCCGGCGTGGCGCACCTGCGCCACGGCGACGAGCAGGGCGGCCTGAGCGGCGCGCCCCTGAAGCCGATCGCCGACCGGGCCCTGGCCACCATGGCCAAGGCCCTGGACGGCCGTATCCCGATCATCGGCGTGGGCGGCATCAGCGGGGCCGGCGACGCCCTCGATAAGCGGCGTCTGGGCGCCTCGCTGGTGCAGGTCTATTCGGGCCTCATTTACCAGGGCCCCGGGCTGGTCGGGGACATTGTCCGCGCCTGGTAGGTTTTTAAAGGCCGCAAAAGAAAAGGGCCCGGGAGGGGCCCTGTGGGGTCGACGCGCGAAGCGCCGGCGCTGATCGAAAACAGGTTTTTTACAATGTCCTCTTAACGCGAAATAAAGATTAGGTGACGTCTTTCAAATTCTGGATGCCGGCCACGCCGACCATGCCTTGTACCTGATTCGTGCGGCCCTCGCGCCAACCGCTCATCCAGTGGGTGCGGGCCTGCAATGCGCCGAAGGGGCAAAAGTCCCTGGGCCTGCCTTGAAATCCGGCCAGGTACCCCCGGCTGTAAGCTCTTTCATCACGACTGCGTTTCTGTCTTTTCATAGACACGATCCTCTTGGCTTGTACGCCTGTTGGCTTATTCGCAGTGCCGCTTTGCCGATTGCGGCGACGGTCAGTAAGCTGCGGCCCCCCGGTCACCTTTTCGAAGGGCCACGCTTTGAGTATGTGAAAGGGGGAAGAGGGTGTCGAATAACATGTCGCCATAATGGTGGCGCCGTTTAAGCGTGTGACGAATAATGGTCCAACCGATGAATTTTTCATTTCCGTCTTTAAAACAGGCACTTGCAGGGCAAAACCCATGGATTTCGTAATTACCTGTCTGCCCGGCCTGGGCCCCTTGCTCGCCGACGAGCTCACCGAATTGGGCATCTCGGTAACAGATCCGGGTAACGCCCATGTGGGGATTCAGGGTCTGCAGCAGGACGCCCTGCGGGCCTGCCTGTGGTCGCGCCTGGCGGAGCGGGTGCTGGTACCGCTGGCGGAACTGGATGTGACCCCGGACCAGGCGCCGGAGCGGCTGGCGGCGGCGGTGGACTGGCGCGCCCTGGTGCCGCCCGGCGTGGACCTGCATTTGAGCCTGGACCACGGCAAGGGCGTGCGCGGCGACAGCCGGGTCAGCGGTAAGCGGCTGCTGCGCGCCTTGCCGTCGGAGATCGGCCAGGCCCGGCGCGAGGAGGGCGCCTGCGCGGTGCGCGCCCGGCTGGACGAAAACAGCGCCCGCCTGTGGCTGGACCTGGCCGGCACGCCGCTGCACCGGCGCGGTTACCGGCTGGCCGGCGGCCGGGCGCCGCTGCGCGAGAATCTGGCGGCGGCGCTGCTGCGCGCCGGCGGCTGGCACCGCGAGGACCGGCCGGCGGCGTTGCTGGACCCGTTCTGCGGCAGCGGCACTCTGGTGATCGAGGCGGCCTGGATGGCCGCCGGCGTGGCGCCCGGCGCGCTGCGCCGCGAGTACGGCTTCCAGGCCTGGCGCGGCTGCCGCAAGCCGCTCTGGGAAGAGGCCCTGCGCGAAGCCGCCGCCAGCCTGGAGGGCGGGCTCAAGGGTCTGCCGTCGCTGAAGGGCTTCGACGCCGACCCGGACACCATTCAGTACGCGCTGCACAACGCCGAGCGCGCCGGGGTGCGCCGGCTGGTGCATTTCGAGCGGCGCGAGTTGGGCGCCCTGCGCGGCCGCGATTTCGCCGACCAGGGGCTGCTGGCCACCAACCCGCCCTGGGGCGAACGGCTGGACGAGCAGACCAGCGCCGCCTGGCTGTATGCCGGCCTGGGCCGCATCCTCGGCGAGAAGGCGCCGGCCTGGACCGCGGTGATGCTGGGCGCGGACGTGGCCGCTCTGGACCGCTCCGGCATGGATATGACCCAGCAGTGGAAGGTGCGCAACGGCGCGTTGAACAATTTCATCCGCGTCAGCCGGCCGCGCCCGCCGGCGCCGCAGCCGCCGCTGCGGGTCGGCGACGCGCCCGGCTTTGAGCTGCCGGAACCCGCCATGCCGCTGTTCAACCGCCTGCGCAAGAACGGCAAGCACCTGCGCCGCTGGCTGGAGCGCGAGGACATTCAGGCCTACCGCCTCTACGACCGGGACCTGCCGGAGTTCAACGTGGCGGTGGACGTGTACGGCGATCAGGCGCTGGTGCAGGAGTTCAAGGCGCCCAAGACCGTCGACGAGGACAAGGCGAAACAGCGCCGCCAATGGGCGGTGAGCGCGGTGCGCGCGGCCCTGGGCGTGCACCGCGAGCAGGTGCACCTGCGCACCCGCGAGCGGCAGAAGGGCAACCGCCAGTATCAGAAACTGGACGGCCAGGGCCAGTACCGGGTGGTCCGCGAGGGTCAGGCGCGCCTGCTGGTGAATCTGAACGACTATCTGGACACCGGCCTGTTCCTGGACCATAGGCCGTTGCGCCTGCGGCTCGCCGAGGAGTGCGCCGGCAAGCGCTTCCTCAACCTGTTCGCCTACACCGGCGCGGCCAGCGTGCAGGCGCTGGTGGGCGGCGCCCGCCGCGCGGTGACGGTGGACGCCTCGCGGCGCTACCTGGACTGGGCCGCCTGCAACCTGGCGGTGAACGGCTTCTCCAGCGAGGCCCACCCGCTGGTGCGCGCCGATGCCATGGCCTGGCTGGAGGACTGCCAGGAGCAGTTCGACGTGGTGTTCTGCGATCCGCCCACCTTCTCCAACAACAAGTCGCGCCAGGACTTCGTGGTCCAGGAGCACCACGGCGAGCTGATCCGGCGCATCATGAAGCGCCTGGAGCCCGGCGGCGTGCTCTACTTTTCCTGCAACTTCCGCCGCTTCGAGCTGGAGGAGAGCATCGCCCGCTGGTATCAGGTGGAGGACCTGACCGCCTGGAGCCTGCCGGAGGACTTCCGCCGCAACAGCGCCATCCACCACTGCTACGCGATCCGACACGGAACCCTTTGATGACTGTCGTGCTATACACCACCCTGGGCTGCCACCTGTGCGACCAGGCCCGCGACCTGCTGCTCACCGTGAACCCGCAAATCGATATTCACGCGGTGGATATCGCCGAGGACGATACCCTTATCGCGGAGTACGGCGAGCGTATCCCGGTGCTGCGCCACGGCGACCGCGAGCTCGCCTGGCCGTTCGGGTTGCTCGACATTCAGGCGCTGCTTTCGGAGTAAAGATGGAAAAGATTACCGTTAAGAAACTCAACGGACGGCACGTGGAAAAGGTGCTGCTGCGGTCGGTGACGCTGTCGATCTGCATCGTGCAGGTGGAGATCGACGGCGTGAGCTACCACGTGGTGGACGAGAAAGGCCAGATCGTGCGCTTTAACGGCGCCGAGCACGCCAACAACGTGCTCGGCAAGATGACCACCGACAAGGCGGTGCTGGTGCACAACTCGCCCTACGCGGAAATGGCCGGCCAGCCCGAAGACGGCCCGCAACCGCCGCTGGAAGTCGACTTCAACTGGCGCGCGGAGAAAGCCTGAGAAAAGCGCGGGTATTGGCAAAGGTGCGCTCTGCCAGATCCGCCTCACTCTCGCCACGCAACGCCGCGATCCGCCGCCCGATCCAGGGCAGATAGCAGGGCTCGTTGCGGCGCTTGCGCGGTGGCTTCTCCGGCAGATCCCGGGGCAGCAGATAGGGCGCGTCGGTTTCCAGCAGCAGGCGGTCGCCGGGAATCTCCGGCACCAGCTCCGCCAGGGCGCCACCGCGCCGCTCATCGCACACCCAGCCGGTGATGCCGATGTGGCAATCCAGATCCAGGTAGTCGAACAGGGCCTCGCGCTGATCGGTGAAGCAGTGCACCACGGCGGCGGGCAGCTTGTGCCGCCAGGCTTTCAGAATCGGCAGGAAACGGTGGTGGGCGTCGCGCTGATGCAGGAACACCGGCTTGCCGGCCTCGGCGGCCAGCGCCAGCTGTGCCTCGAAGGCGCTTTCCTGGTCGTCCCGGGGCGAGAAGTCGCGGTTGAAGTCCAGGCCCATCTCCCCGGCCGCCGCCACCTCGGGGTGCGCCAGCAGCCCGGCCAGCGCGTGGCCGGCCTCGGCGTCGAAAAAGCGGGCGTTGTGCGGGTGAATGCCGGCGGTGGCGAACAGGGCCGGGCCGGCGTCGGCCCATTGCCGGCACAGCGCCACGGCGGCTTCCGACTCCGGCACACTGGTGCCGGTGAGCAACATCAGGGCCACGCCGCTGTCGGCGGCGCGGGCCAGCACCTGTTCACTGTCCTCGGCGAACTGCTTGTCGCCAAGATTGACGCCGATGTCCGCCCAGCGCGGGCCGTGCTCCGGCATGCCGCTCATCCGTGGCTGGGCTGGGGTTGTCCAAGGCGCGCGTTGAGGCGCTCGCGCAGGTCTTCCACCCGGCGCCGGTTGGCGCCCAGGTCCCAGTAACCGATGCGCGAGGCGGAGCGCACGTCGATCAGACCGTCGTCGTGCACGTACAGGGTCACATCATCAACGAACCGCAGAATCCGGCTGGTGAAGCGGGCCTGAATGCGGGCCGGACCGATCCGCTCGTAGGCCACCCGGGGCAGGGTGTCGAGCACCTCTTCCAGCATCGCCAGGCTGTCGGCGCGGTTGCCGGCGCCGGGCAGCGGCGCCACCCGGTGACGTTCGTCCTCGGCAAGGCTCGACACGCAATTCGGCGCGGACGGGCAGGGGGCAAGCAAACGGGTGTCCGACATACGGTTCTGTCTCTCACTACTCTCGTTACTGGCGTCGTCGCCGGCGCCGGCGTTGCCCTGGCAGGCGGCCAGAGCGATGCCCAGCAACAGGGTTGCCAAAAGGCGGTTAACGGTGTCAATGCGCATTGGGATCACGGATCAGACCCACGAAAATACCCTCGATCATCAGCTCGTCGGCGGCCACGCGGATCGGCGCGTAGGCGTCGTTGGCCGGCAGCAGCGTGGCGCTGGAACGATTTAGTTTAAGGGTTTTCACCGTGACTTCATCGTCAATGCGCGCCACCACGATCTCGCCGGACCGGGCGGTCTGGCTTTTGCGAACCGCGATCAGGTCACCGTCGAAAATGCCGGCTTCGATCATGCTATCGCCCTGGACCTTGAGAAGATAGGTGGGGCGCTGGCGAAACAGCCCCTGGGGCACCGGCACGGTGCGCTCCACGTTTTCGATCGCCTCGATCGGCGTACCGGCGGCGACCTTGCCCACCACCGGCACCTCATCGCCCATCTCCAGGGCCAGATCGAGAAGCTGGATGCCCCGCGAGCGGTCGCCGTGCAGGCGGATGTAGCCCTTGCGCTCCAGGGCGCGCAGGTGGTCGGACGCGGCGTTCTTCGATTGAAAGCCCATGCGTTCGGCGATTTCAGCCCGGGTCGGGGCCATGCCGGTCTCCATCTGGGACGCACGAATGCAATCGAGAACCTGCTGTTGGCGTGCGGTTAATGCGATGCTCATGTCGGCCTCCTCGGGCACGGTTCCGCTGTTACGTACACTGATAATACGGACAGTGTAATATGTCCAGTGGTTTTTTGCACCGTGCGAGTGAATACGGCCTGTTCGGCGGTGGCAATCCGGGAAACGTTCGGGCTAGGATGAGGCCGCCATACACGGGGAAGAGGGGAGACATGAAGCACGCCCAATGGCAGGAATCGGATCACGCGCGGGTGGAGGCACTGCTTTCCGGCGTGCCGTTTTTCAATGAGGTGGCGCGTGACGACGCGGACCAGCGGGCGCTGCTTCTGGCGCGCACGGAAATCATCGAGGCCGGCCCCGGCGACCGGGTGATCCGCGCCGGGGAAGTGGAATCGTCACTGTACTTTCTGCTGCGCGGCCAGCTGGTGGTGCAGGGCGAGAGCGCCGACGGCGCACCCTCGGCGGTGCTGTATTACGTGTCCCCGGGCGAGGTGTTCGGGACGCTGTCCATGCTGCTGGGCACCGCCCGCAGCGCCACCATCCGCGTGGCGGACGCCGCCCGCGAGGCGGTGATGGCGAAGCTGGAATTCACCGATTTCGACCGCCCCGACTCGCCCTACACGCTGGCCACCCGGCTGGCGTTCTTCCATATGCTGGTGCATCAGATCCGCTGGGCGGTGGAAGTGCAGCGGATGCAGGCGCCGGACCAGGAGCTGGTGGCGGCGCTGCGCAAGGTGCCGATCTTCACCGGCCCCCGGGACAGCGACGAAGAGCTGGCCGCGCTCAAAACGCAAGCCCGCGAACTCGCCGGGCTGCTTTACAGGTGGAACACTAAGCCGCCCAGCGCCACTGGTAACGCCCAACTCACCTAATGGCACCCTGTGGGAGTGGGCCTTGCCCGCGAAAGGGCGCCGCCAGGCCGCCCGGCAGGATACCAGAGACCCTGTTGGCGGCTTCATAGAAAAGCCTCTGGAATCCCGCCGGCAAGCTCCGCTTGCCTTTCGCGGGCGGGGCCCGCTCCCACAGTTTCCGCTAGCTTTCCTTCTTGCGCTTGTCCATTTTCACGGCGAGCACGTCGCAGTGGGCGCCGGGCACCAGGCCGCGCGCGGTGGAGCCGAGCAGCAGGGCCAGGCCACTGCGGGTGTGGCTGCCAACCACGATCAGATCGGCGCCGATGTCGTCGGCCTTGTCGAGGATGGTTTTTTCGATCGACCCCAGTTCCACATGGATGCGGCTTTCCGGAATCCGGTAGTGGCCGGCGTATTCCAGCGCCGTGTCGCGGGCCTGCTTGACCAGGCCGCTTTGCAGGTCGGTGACGTCCATCGGCACGTCGGCGCCGTAGGCCAGCGCCAGCGGTTCGATCACGTGGATCAGGTGTAATTCCCCGTCGGTGCCTTCCTGGACCCCCGCCGCACGGGACAGAACCTCGGCGGATTCGTCGCTGCAATCAATCGCCACCAGTACCTTTCGATAGGGTGAGGTCATGGTGTTCTCCCTTAACCGGCAGAGGTTGTTTTCAGTACCTTCACGCCGAGTATAGCCTTCTCGGCGGGCTCTGCCAGCCCACCGTGAAAGGCGCCGCGACGCCATGGCCGGCGCGGCCTGGAGGGCTTCCGGGCGGCGTCGCCGGCGACCCCGGTGCTTGACCGGACGATACCGGCGCTGTCTAAATAGGCGCCCGCCGGGGTCCGCAAAGGCCCCGGCCCGACCTCTGAGGCGTGTCCTGCCCGGCGAATTTTCACCGCCGTGGCGGTCAGGCCTCAGAGGTTTCTTATGACGCAGCTTCTCATGATCGGGTGAGCAACGAATGGGTAAATCCCTTGTAATCGTGGAATCGCCGGCCAAGGCCAAGACCATTAATCGCTATCTGGGCGATGATTTCGTGGTCAAATCCAGTGTCGGCCATGTGCGTGACCTGCCGGTAAGCGGCGGCGCCAAGACCAGTACCCCCAAGGAGCGGGCCAAGGAAGCGGCCTATACCCGCTCACTGCCGAAGGAGGAGCGCGAAGCCTATAAAAAGAAGAAGGCCCGCGCGCAGCTGATCAACCGCATGGGCGTGGACCCGGACCACGGCTGGCAGGCGCAGTATCAGATCCTGCCGGGCAAGGAAAAGGTGATCGACGAGCTCAAGCGGCTCGCCAGCAGCGCCGACCGCATCTACCTCGCCACTGACTTGGACCGCGAAGGGGAGGCGATCGCCTGGCACCTGCGGGAAGTGATCGGCGGCGACGACCAGCGGTTCGACCGGGTGGTGTTCAACGAGATCACCAAGAAAGCGATCCAGGCCGCCTTCGAGGAGCCGGGCAAGCTCGACATGAGCCGGGTGGAAGCCCAGCAGGCGCGCCGCTTCCTGGACCGGGTGGTGGGCTTCATGATCTCGCCGCTGCTGTGGGAAAAGATCGCCCGCGGCCTGTCCGCCGGCCGGGTGCAATCGGTGGCGGTGGAGCTGGTGGTGGAGCGCGAGCGGGAAATCCGCGCCTTCACCCCGGAAGAGTACTGGGAGCTGCACGCCGACACCCATAACACGGCCAACGCGGCGGACGCCATCCGCATGCAGGTGGCCCGTTACCGGGGCGAGAACTTCCGCCCCAACAACGGCGACGACGCGGAGAAGCACCGCGCCGCCCTGGTGGCCGCCGGCAAGCTCACCATCAGCCAGCGCGAGGAGCGCCCGACCCGCTCCAAGGCGCCGCCTCCCTTTATTACCTCCACCCTGCAGCAGGCCGCCAGCACGCGCCTGGGCTTCGGGGTGAAGAAGACCATGATGATGGCCCAGCGCCTCTACGAGGCCGGCCACATCACCTATATGCGTACCGATTCCACCAACCTGAGCGCGGATGCGGTCAACGACTGCCGCGCCTGGATCGGCGAGCAACTGGGTAACAAGTACCTGCCCGAGCAGCCGCTGCGGTACTCCAACCGCGACGGCGCCCAGGAAGCCCACGAGGCGATCCGCCCCTCGGACGTGAAGCGCGACGCCAGCAACCTCAAGGACATGGAGCGCGACGCCCAGCGCCTTTACGAGCTGATCCGCCGCCAGTTCATCGCCTGCCAGATGCCGCCGGCGGAGTACCTGAGCACCACCATCACCGCCGAGGCCGACGGCTACGAGCTCAAGGCGCGCGGTCGCATCGTCAAGTTCGACGGCTGGACCCGCATCCAGCCCCAGGCGTCGCGCAAGGGCGCCGAGGACACCGTGCTGCCCGATCTCAAGCAGGGCGACGTGCTCGACATCGATCAGGTGGACGCCAACCAACACTTCACCAAGCCGCCGGCGCGCTACACCGAAGCCAGCCTGGTGAAGGAACTGGAGAAGCGCGGCATCGGCCGGCCCTCCACCTACGCCTCGATTATTTCCACCATCCAGGATCGGGGCTATGTCCGTCAGGACAACCGCCGTTTCTACGCGGAGAAGATGGGCGACATCGTCACCGACCGGTTGGCGGAAAGCTTCCCCGACCTGATGGACTACAACTTTACCGCCCAGATGGAGGAAACCCTGGATCAGATCGCCGAGGGCAAGCGCGGCTGGCGCGACGTGCTCGACGAGTTCTACCGGGACTTCCTGGCCAAGCTGGAAGCCGCCCAGGGCGAGGGCAGCGGCAAGCAGGCCAAGGGCGGCATGCGCGCCAACCTGCCCACCGACACCGACATCGACTGCCCCAAATGCGGCCGCCCGATGCAGATCCGCACCGGTTCCACCGGCGTGTTCCTGGGGTGCTCGGGCTACAGCCTGCCGCCCAAGGAGCGCTGCACCGCCACCCTCAACCTGCTGCCCGGCGAAGAGGCGGTGCGCGCCGACGACGAGGAAGCGGAAACCCAGGAGCTGCGCCGCAAGAAACGCTGTCCCAAGTGCGGCACGGCGATGGAAAACTACCTGATCGACGAAAAGCGCAAGCTGCACATCTGCGGCAACAACCCGGACTGCGACGGCTACGTGGTGGAGAAGGGCGAATTCCGCATCAAGGGCTACGACGGCCCGACACTGGAATGTGAAAAGTGCGGCAGTGAAATGCAGCTGCGCACCGGCCGGTTCGGCAAGTTCTTCAAGTGCACCAATGATGACTGCGGCAACACCCGCAAGCTGCTCAAGAACGGCGAGCCGGCGCCGCCGCGCGCCGACCCGGTGCCCATGCCGCACCTCAAGTGCGAGAAGGTGGACGATCACTACCTGCTGCGCGACGGCGCCTCCGGCCTGTTCCTGGCCGCCAGCCAGTTTCCCAAGAACCGGGAAACCCGCGCGCCGCTGGTGGAAGAGGTGCAGTCGGTGGCCAAGGAACTGGACCCCAAGCACAAGTATCTCGCCGAGGCCCCCGCCGAGGACGCCAAAGGTCGCAAGGCGGTACTGCGCTACAGCCGCAAGGCGAAAGAGCAGTACGTGATGACCGAGGAGGACGGCAAGCCCACCGGCTGGTACGCCTTCTACCGCGACGGCGCCTGGGAAGTGGAAGAGAAAAAGACCGCGCCCAAGAAAAAAGCCGCCAAGAAAAAGGCGGCGAAGAAAAAAGCCCCGGCCAAAAAGAAGGCCGCCAAGAAATAGCGACAAGCCTCAAGCTACAAGCTAGAAGCGGTTCGGGTGCGATAGCCGGCTTGCGGCTTGAAGCTTGAGGCGTGCAGCCCACCGGAGGTGGCGTATGTCCCGAATGGTTCGAGAAAGCGAAGTGAGCGGCCTGCGCGAGCGGCTGTTCTTCGCCCGCAGTCTGCTCAAGCAACTGTACAGCGACGAGAGCGCCGCCGTGGGCCAGCGCCTGGCGCTACGCGGTGCGGTGGTGTTTCATTTGTACTCGGTGCTGGTGGGTCTGGCCCGGCAGGCGGCCAAGAACTATCAGGTGGCCGGTTACGAGGATCTGATCAGCCTGGCGGCCCTGGAGCAGGCGTTTCAGCGCGCCGAGGTGCGCGCCCAGGAAATCCAGGTGCTGGCGACGGCGCGGGCGGACCGCGCGGATCTGGTATTCTGGCTCGATCAGGAAATCCGCGCCGCGGTGGGCGCCGCCGGGCTCGCCCGCCGGCCCACCCCGCCCGGTGAAGGCAATGATCTGGCGATGCGCGCCGAGGACCCCTACGCGCCGCTCGCCTACGGCGACCTGGAACGCCTGGAACAGGCCGCGCGCCGCGTTGAGGAACTGATCGAGCATTGCGGCGCCTATATGGAAGAATGGTAGGAAATCACTGAATGGAAACGCCGATGTTTTTGCTTATCGTTTTTGCCCTGGTCGCCATCGGGTTTTCGTTCCTGTGCTCAATTCTGGAAGCCGCCCTGCTGTCGATCACCCCCAGCTATATCGCCGGCCTCAAGGGTGAGCGGCCCAAGCTGTTCGAGAAGCTGCGCAAGCTCAAGGACGACATCGACGACCCGCTGGCGGCGATCCTCACCCTCAACACCATCGCCCACACCGCCGGCGCCACCGGGGTCGGTGCCCAGGTGGCGGTGATCTTCGGCGAGGCCTATCTGGGCGCGGCGTCGGCGGTGATGACGCTGGCCATCCTGATTCTCTCCGAGATCATTCCCAAGACCATCGGCGCCAAGTTCTGGCGCACCCTGGCGCCCATGCTGCCGCCGGTGCTGAACCTGATGATTCTGGTGCTCAAGCCGTTCGTGTGGCTTTCCAAGATCGTCACCCGGCAGATCGGCGCCGGCGAGCCGGACACCGATATCCGCGCCGAGCTCAAGGCAATGGCGGCCATCGGCCGCGATCAGCAGGCCCTGGACGAGGACGAGCAGCGGGTGATCACCAATGTGCTCAACCTCCACGAGATCAAGGTGGAGAAGGTGATGACCCCGCGCACCGTGGTGCGCTCGCTGGGCCCGGACGAGAGCGTGGCCGACGTGCGCCAGCGCCTGGCCGGCTCGCCGTTTTCCCGCTTCCCGGTGATCAACGAACACGACGAAGCGGTCGGCTACGTGCACAAGAGCGACCTGCTGGAAGTGGAGGGCGACCGCAAGGTCAGTGAGCTGGCCCGTGGCATGGCGCCGTTCCGCGCCACCATGAATATTGAATACGTGTTCGGCGAAATGCTGCGCGAGCGCCAGCACCTGGGCATGGTCTATGACGACCTGGGCACCTGGGTGGGGTTGATCACCATGGAAGACATTATCGAGACCCTGTTGGGGCACGAGATCATGGATGAGACCGATAACGTGTCCAATCTGCGGCGGTATGCGAAGCAGCGCTGGAGCCGGCGGTTGAAGAAGCGCGTTAGTCAGGACTAGTGACGTCTCTGGTATCCTGCCGGGCGCTTTGCGCCCTTTCGCGGGCTGGGCCCGCTCCTACAATTGACCTGTGGTGCCTCAAACGCTAGTTTAAAACGTCTGTTTCCAGGCGTGAGGCCGGCATGTCCCAATCCGATACCGTGCAGCGCATTCTTGATGCGGCGGAAGTTCTGTTCGCCCAGAAGGGGTTCGCCGAGACCAGCCTGCGCGCCATCACCAGCCGGGCCGGCGTCAATCTGGCGGCGGTCAATTACCACTTCGGTTCCAAGGAAGCGCTGATCCAGGCGGTGTTCGAGCGCTATCTGACGCCGTTCTGCCAGGCCCTGGACGCCAAGCTCGAGGAACTGGAAGGCGAAACCCGCAGCGGTGGCGAAGTGCCCCTGGAGAAGCTGTTCACCGTGGCCTCGCGGCTGGCGCTGGGCTCCCACGGCGACGAACCACGCCGGGCGATGATCTTCTTCCGCCTCTCCGGGCAGGCCTACAGCCAGCCGCAGGACCACCTGCGTGCCTGGCTGCGCGAACATTACGGCCCGGTGTTCCGCCGCTTCCTGGCCCTGCTGCGCCGGGCGGTGCCCGACGTGCCGCCGATGGAGCTGTTCTGGCGGGTGCACTTCAGCCTGGGCGCCGTGATCTTCACCCTGTCCGGCATGGAATCGCTGCAGGCGATCAGCAAGAAAGACTTCAACCAGAGCGTCACCGCCGCCCACATCACCCAGCAGCTCCTGCCGTTCGTGGTCGGCGGCATTGTAGGAGCGGGCCCAGCCCGCGAAAGGCAAGCGTAGCTTGCCGGCAGGATCCCAGAGAGGGTGTTGCTGCCGCCCTTAGATACGCCTCTGGAATCCTGCCGGGGCTTCGCCCCTTTCGCGGGCAGGGCCCGCTCCCACAAGGCCCGCTCCCACAAGGTTCCGCCGCCACAGTGCTTACAACCCGGCGCCCATCCTGTATCTTCTCGCTATGCCTATTCTCGTGTCGCTCAGCGATCAAACCCTGACTCTGGAAAGCCCTGAAGACACGCTGCGGTTTCCGGTGTCCACCGCCGCCGTGGGCGCCGGTGAGCGCCACGGCAGCGGCGCCACGCCGCGCGGCCGGCATCTGGTGCGGGCCCGCTTCGGCGCCGGTTTGCCGGCGGGCGCGGTGTTCGCGGGCCGTCGCTTTCACGGTGAGTTTTACGACCCGGAGCGGGCACGGGAAGCCCCGGAACGGGACTGGATTCTCAGCCGCATTCTGTGGCTCGGCGGTCTGCAGCCGGGCGTCAATCAGGGCGGCGACGTGGATAGTTTCCGCCGCTTTATTTATATTCACGGCACGCCGGACGACCAGCCCATGGGCGAGCCGGCTTCGCATGGCTGCATCCGCATGCGCAACACGGATGTGATCACTCTTTTTGAACGGGTACCGGTGGCCACGCCGGTGACCATCGTCGAGTAAGACACCCCGCTTATGTCGAACCAAACCGATACCCAGCCGCTGCTGATGCTGGACCTGGAAGGCCTTACCGTAACGGCGGAAGAGCAGGAGTTGCTGCGTCACCCGGCGGTGGGCGGCCTGATTCTGTTCAGCCGCAACTACCAGGAACCGGACCAGCTTTACGAGCTGATTCACCAAGTGCGGGCGGCGCGCCCGGACCTGCTGATCGCCGTGGACCAGGAGGGCGGCCGGGTGCAGCGTTTCCGCACCGAGTTCACCCGCCTGCCGCCGATGGCGGCGCTGGGCCGTTACCACGGGCGCGATCCCGAAGCCGCTTGCCACGCCGCCGACCTGCTCGGCGAACTGATGGCGGACGAGCTGCGCGCCTACGACATCGACATCAGTTTCGCGCCGGTGCTGGATCTGGATTTCGGCACCAGCAGCGTGATTGGCGACCGCAGCTTCAACGCCGATCCGCACGCGGTCACCGAACTGGCCGGCGCCTTTATCGACGGCATGGCCCGCGCCGGCATGGCCGCCACCGGCAAGCACTTTCCCGGCCACGGCCACGTGGCGGCGGACTCCCATCTGGAGCTGCCGGAAGACCCGCGTACCTGGGAACAGCTGCACGACGACCTGGTGCCGTTCAAGGCGCTGGCGCCGCGTCTGGACGGCATCATGCCCGCCCATGTCCGTTACCAGGCGGTGGACGCCGAGCCGGCGGGTTTTTCCCGCCACTGGCTGGGCAAGGTGCTGCGCGGTGACTGCGGCTACCGCGGTGTGATCTTCTCCGACGATCTGGGCATGGCCGGCGCCGCCGGTGCCGGAGACTTTTCCCAGCGCGCCCAGGCCGCCCTGGGGGCGGGTTGCGACATGGTGCTGGTGTGCAACGACCGCCCCGGCGCCGTGGCCGTGGCGCAATGGCTGGAAGGCCGACGCTTCGAGCACCGGGTCGGCGCCGCCGCCCTGCGCGGCAAGCCCCGCGCCCCCATGCATCTGAGCCGCCGCCGGCAGGCCGGCGACGTGGCCGACCTGCTTAATAAGGACCTGTAATGAATTGGGAAGCGCTGACCGACTGGCGACAACTTCTGGTGTGGCCCGGGCCGGACACCGAAACCGCGTTGTGGGTGACTCAGGTCTTCGCCGTGGTGCTGTGCACCGTCACCGTCAACTTTATCCTGATGCGGGTGATCGACATCATTGATCACTTCAGCCGCGAAACCCACAACCTGTGGGACGACGCCCTGCTGGATTCCCTGCGCATTCCGATCCGCCTGCTGATCTGGGTGGTGGGCCTGTCGGTGGCCGCGGAAATGATGCAGGCGGTGTCCGAGGCGGCGGTGTTCGATTACGTCGGCGACGCCCGCCGCGTGGCGTTCATTCTTATCGTCGCGCTGTTCCTGACCAAGCTGGTCGGCAACGTGGAAAAAAACCTGATCGACCCCGATCGCATGCGCAACCCGATGGATCAGACCACCGCCTCGGCGGTGGGCAAGCTGCTGCGCATTTCGGTGTTGATCACCGCCTTTCTGATCATTCTGCAGACGCTCGGTTACAGCATCTCCGGGGTGCTGGCGTTCGGCGGCCTGGGTGGCATGGCGGTGGCGTTCGCCGCCAAGGATCTGCTCGCCAACTTTTTCGGCGGTGCCATGGTGTACATGGACAAGCCGTTCAAAGTGGGCGAGTGGGTGCGCTCGCCGGACCGCAGCATCGAAGGCACGGTGGAGCACATCGGCTGGCGCCTGACGCGCATCCGCACCTTCGACCAGCGGCCGCTGTACGTGCCCAACGCCATGTTCACCACGGTGATCCTGGAAAACCCGTCGCGCATGCTTAACCGCCGCATCAACGAGAAGGTGGGCATCCGCTTCGACGACTGGGAGAAGATGCCCGCCATCGTCGACGCGGTGCGCGAGATGGCCAAGAAGCACAAGGATCTGGAAACCGAACACCGCACCCTGATCGTCAACTTCGACAGCTACGGCGCGTCGCACATTGAATTCTTTATCTACACCTTCACCAAGACCACGGACTGGGTCACCTACCATGAAATCAAACAGGACGTGCTGATGCGCATCATGGCCATTGTCCATGAGCACGGCGCCGAGTTCGCCTTCCCCAGCCGCACGCTGTACATGGCGGCCAACGATGAAGGGGACGAGGAATTCGAGGACGACGAGGACGAGGTCGCCGAAGGGCGCGCCGCGCAACGCCGTTCGCGCCGCCGCAGCCGCAACCGTCGCGACCGTAACCAGACCTGGAAAGGCGACCAGGACCAATCCGAGGAGGACGCCGATGGCGACTGAAATGGCCACTGAACTGAAGCAAGAACTGATGCGCGTGCGCCGCGAAGCCCGCGAGCTGTATTCCCGCGACCAGGTGGAAGAGGCGGTGGCCAAGGTGGCGATCAAGCTGGCCGAGGACTATTCCGAGCGCTTCCCGGTGTTCGTCACCATCATGAACGGCGGCCTGGTGTTCGCCGGCCAATTGCTCACCCGTCTGGACATTCCGCTGGAGGTGGATTACCTGCACGCCAGCCGCTACCTGGGCGAGACCAGCGGCGGCGACGTGCAGTGGATCGTTACCCCCACCGCCAATCTGGAAGGCCGCGACGTGGTGATTCTGGACGACATTCTGGACGTGGGCTCCACGCTGCTGTCGATCATCGATGCCTGCAAGGCGCAGGGCGCCGCCAGCGTCAAAACCTGCGTGCTGGTGGACAAGGTGCACGACCGCAAGGCGCAACCCGGCCTGAAAGCCGACTACACCGCCCTGGAAGCGGAAGACCTTTACCTGTTCGGCATGGGCATGGACTACAAAGGTTACTGGCGCAACGCGCCGGGTATCTTCGCGGTGGAGGAGGCCTGAGGTGCTGGCATTTATCGGCGGTACCGGCCTCACCCGCATGGACGACCTCGAGATTCGTCACCGGCACGATATCGAGACCCGCTACGGCAAGCCCTCGGCGCCGGTGGCGGAAGGCGAGCTCAACGGTGTGCCGGTGCTGTTCCTGGCCCGCCACGGCGACCCCCATGTGTGGCTGCCGCACCAGGTGAACTACCGGGCCAACATGCAGGCCCTCAAGGACGCCGGCGCCACCGCCATCGTGGCGGTCAACGCGGTGGGCGGCATCACCGCCCCGGCCGGCGCGTTGGTGTTGCCCGAGCAGATCATCGACTACACCTGGGGCCGCGACAGCACCCTGTTCGACGACCCGAACGACCCGCTGGTGCACGTGGACTTCAGCTGGCCGTTCGACCCGGTGCTGCGGCGCCGGCTGCGCGGTGCGTTGGAGCGCGCCGGCCTGCAATGGGTGGACGGCGGCTGCTACGCCGCCACCCAGGGGCCGCGCCTGGAAACCGCCGCCGAGATACTGCGCCTGGAGCGCGACGGCTGCGACATCGTCGGCATGACCGGCATGCCGGAAGCGGTGCTCGCCCGCGAGCTGGGCATCCCCTATGCGATGCTGTCGCTGGTGGTGAACCCGGCCGCCGGCAAGGCCAACCGGGAAATCACCATGGCGGAAATCGAAGCGGTGCTGCACACCGGCATGAGCGATGTCCGCCGCGCGCTCGCCACCCTCGCAGCCGGCTAAGCGAATGCAGCAGTACGATGTGGTGGTAATCGGTGCCGGCGCGGCGGGTTTGATGTGCGCCGCCAGCGCCGGTTACCGCGGCCGCTCGGTGCTGGTGCTGGACCACGCCAACAAGGCCGGCAAGAAGATCCTGATGTCCGGCGGCGGGCGCTGCAATTTCACCAACCTGAACACCACGCCGGACCATTTCGTGTCCGCCAACCCGCATTTCTGCAAATCCGCGTTGCACCGCTACAGCCCCTGGCACTTCGTCGAGATGGTGGAGCGTCACGGCGTCGGTCATGTGGAGAAGGCGCCGGGCCAGTTGTTCTGCGACACCTCCAGCAAGGCGATTCTTCAGGTGCTGCTTACCGAGTGCGAGTGGGCCGGGGCCGAGGTGCGCCTCAAGACATCGGTGACGCACATTAACAACCGGCCGGTGGGCGAGGGCGCCGACAGTGGCGCCTCATCACAAGCGTTGGGGGACGACGGCTTTGTGCTGCGCGCCGAAGGCGAATCGATTCGCTGTGACAAGCTGGTGATCGCCAGCGGCGGGCTGTCGATTCCGACCCTGGGCGCCGGCCCGTTCGCCTACCGGGTGGCGGAGCAATTCGGTCTGCGGGTGCTGCCCACCCGGGCCGGGTTGGTGCCGTTCACGCTGCAGCCCGCCGATAAGGAATGGCTGGCGGCACTCAGCGGCGTCAGCGCCGAGGTGCGGGCCGAGGCCGGGGGGCGCGCGTTCGCCGAGCCCATGTTGATCACCCACCGTGGTCTGTCCGGTCCGGCGATGTTGCAGGTTTCCAGCTTCTGGTCGCCGGGGGAGGCGGTGACCGTGGACTGGCTGCCGGCCCTGGCGGACCCGCTGGCGGCGTTGCGCGAGGCGCGCAAGGCGCAGCCCGCCGCCGGCGTGGAAAAGTGGCTGCGGGGGTTTTTCTCGCAGCGGCTGGCCGCCGCGCTGGCCGAGCACTTCGGCTGGTCCGGACCGTTGCAGCATTACAGCAACGAGGCCCTGGCGGAAATCGCCTCGGTATTGAAAGGCTGGCGGTTCAAGCCGTCCGGCACGGAGGGCTACCGCACCGCCGAAGTGACCCTGGGCGGCATCGACACGGACGCGGTTTCCTCCAAGACGTTCGAAGTGAAAAGCGTGCCCGGTTTGTATTTTATCGGCGAAGCACTGGACGTGACCGGCGAGCTGGGCGGCTTCAATTTCCAGTGGGCCTGGGCGAGCGGCTGGTGCGCCGGCCAGGCGGTGTGATCTGATCCGCCGCGCTTGCAATCGTTCTTTGGTATTAGTACGTTAGTCTCCATAAGTGCTTGATTCCGCTACACAAACCCCCTCAATTTGTTTTCCCCGTCAGCAGCGCGTGAAAATTTTAAGGCGTCTTTGTTAAGCCGCATGTTCATGCGGTGAATAACTGTCGTGATGTGGTAAGACCTGGCACTACCTTCATGACGCCCCTCTTTCCCCCGGCGCACAATCTTGCGTGAGAAGACGTATACATCGCGTCTCACTGATTGGTTTTGAACACCTCAGGTTTGAATAACAACGCCCTCGGGAGAGAGACAAATGAAAAACCTTGAACGGCTTATCGGACTGGGCTTGCTGACCACGGCGCTGATCGCCTGTGGCGGCGACAGCGGTTCCAGTGGTGCCGGCACAACGGCCAGCACCGGCGGCGGTGGTGGCGGTACCCCCGCCACCGACCCCGGCACGCCCCGCGCTGACGATCCGATGGCGCCTGCCCCGGCGCCTCAGGGATCGTCTTTCAGTGGTCGTCAGTACAGCTGTGAAGGCGATGAGTGTCTGGTGGGTAAATTTGAAGGCCCGTTTGCCGAGCCCACCATCCGCTACAGCGATTCCAGCACCGGCGACAACCTGAAAGTGGTGACCACCGAGGACAAATGTCTGGAGGACGCGGACGGTGCCTTGCGCTGTAAGCCCGCCGCCGGTTCCATCGCGCTGTTGCCGGATAACCGGTTGATCTATTTCAACGCCCTGGAAGGCACGGAAAACGTGGAGTTCTCCATCGTCGCCGAATTCGGCTTCGTGTCGGTGAACGACCAGACCCGGGTGCTGAACTTCGGCCCCGCCGGTGCCGACGACCAGATCTCCTGGCAGCGTCCGTCGCCGGTACGCGGCGGCGCCAATGTTGATGGCAACGACAGCGACACGCTGCTGCCCGGCGCCGAGCTTTCCGACGCGGAAAGCACCAACGGTAACGATGGCGCGCTGTTCTGCGCCGACGTGATCCAGCTCGCCGACGGCCGCATCATGGCGGTGGGCGGCACCGACTACTACACCGAGCCGTCCCTGGGTTCCGTGTTCCCGCAGGCCCGCGACGTGCTGGGCTCCATCGATAACGAGGTGCCGCTGCCCAGTAACTTCGGCGAAATCAGCGTGCCCGATGACATCGGTGTGGTGGAGCTGGAAGGCCTGAAAGACGCTCGTATCTTCAATCCGGAAGACAACAGCTGGACCCAGACCGGCCACATGAACCACGGTCGCTGGTACCCCAGCATGGTGACCCTGCCGGACGGCGACGTGTTCGTGGCCAGCGGCGTGACCAAGCTGCTCAAGCCGGTCTACACCGGCGCGTTGCTCGGCGGTGAGAGCACCGGCCTGCGCGAACTGCTGCAGTCCGCGGACAACGTGCGCACCAGCGAAACCTACGATCTCGATACCGGCACCTGGTCCGAGAACGGCGAGCGTCCGCTGCCGGGCCTCGACACCACCGCCGGTAAGCCGCTGCCGCTGTACCCGCGTCTGCACCTGCTGCCCAACGGCCAGGTGTTCTATAACGCGGCCGGTCAGGCGTTCAACCCGTTCGGCCAGTCCTACAACCAGGCGCAGTGGAACTTCGTTTCCGCTTACGATCCGGAAGAACAGCTGTGGACCGACCTGGGCTACGCCGGCCTGAACGTGCAGCTCGACGAGCTGGGCCTGGAGCGCATCACCTCCGCGCTGACCCTGACCAGCCCGAACCTGCTGGAAGATCTGATCGGCACCGGCGAAGGTCTGCTGACCAACCTGCTGGGCGATCCGCTCAACAGCCTGGAACAGCTTGAAAACGTGCTCGGCGACGTGGCCGACCCGCAGGTGGCCAACCGTCTGATCGGCGCCGGCTTCCGCGGTTCCAGCTTCTCCATCATGATGCCCCTGCGTCAGGACGAGAGCGGCAACTACAGTGAAGCCAGCTTCCTCACCGCCGGCGGCGTGCTGGGCGCGGTGGCGGCCACCAGCCCGGGCAGCTACCTGGCGGTGCCCAACAGCCGTCTGGACACGGTGGAAGTGAACGCGGACACCGAAACCGGCATGCGCTACTCCTCCGAGATCGTCGGTAACCTGAACGGCCCGCGCTGGTACTCCACCGGTGTGCTGCTGCCCGACGGCTCCGTGATGGCGTTCAACGGCGCCAACCGGGACGAAGTGGTCCTGCCCGGTTCCGCCACCCCGGTACAGATGACCGAACGGTTTGATCCCGAGACCGGCGAGTGGACCGAAATGGCCACCTCGCTGAACCCGCGCACCTACCACAACACCGCGCTGTTGCTGCCCGACGGCCGGGTGCTGGTGGGCGGCCACGCGCCGATCAACACCGCCTACCTGTTCAGCCTCAACCTGGAAGAGCTGGGCCTGTCCCCGAACGACGGTCGTGACCCGTCCTTCGAGATCTACAGCCCGCCGTACGTGTTCAAGGACCGTCCGGAAATCATCCAGGCGCCGAGTGAAGTGGATCACGGTGACACCATTGAAATCGCGGTGGACGACGCTTCGGCCATCAATGAAGTCATGATGGTGCGCCGCACCAGCCTGACCCACCTGGTGGACGGTGATCAGCGCAACGTGGTGCTGCCGCACACCGCCAACGGCAACAGCGTGCGTGTGCAGATTCCGGAGAACGCGGCGGTGATGCCGGCCGGTCACTACATGCTGTTCGTGAACCGCGTCGCCAGTGACGGTTCCGGCATGGTGGTGCCGTCCGTATCCGCACCGGTTCAGGTGATGCTGCCTTCCAGCACGCCGGGTCTGGTGGTGCAACGTTAAGGAGCCGACATGACGAGACGTAACCGCAATACCCACGCTCGTCTTGCCGCCTGGTTGCTGGGTGCCGTGCTTGCCACGGCGCCCACTCTGGCCCTGGCCCACGGGCCGGAGGCCAAGGCGGTGAAGGCGCGGCTGGCGCCGCTGTCGGACACCCTGGAGGGCATCAACGCCCAGGTGCAGACGACGGTGGCGCCGCAATTGGTGGTGGCCAACGACAGCCCACGCACCCTGGAGATTTTCGACCAGGAAGGGCGGGTGTTCCTGCGTATCAACGAGCAGGGCGTGCTGGCGGACCTGGCCAGCCCGGCCTGGTACCGCAGCCAGACTGCCGCCCGCGGCGTGCCGATTCCCGAAGGCGCCAGCCAGGACGCGGAGCCGCGCTGGGCGCTGGTGCACAAGGAACCCAACTGGGGCTGGTTCGATCCCCGCCTGCGCACCGATGAAATTGAAGTGCCCCACGACATGGAGCACGCCGGCAAGCCGGCGGCGATCAGCCAGTGGTCGGTGCCGGTGCGGCTCGACGGTGAGGAAAGCACCCTGGCCGGTGAATTCCGCTACGAGCCGCTGCCGCCCGGATCCTTTCAGTCGCGGCTGACCTCGGACCCGGAACCGGTCGAGGGCGTTTCCGTGAGCCTGGCGCCGGGCACCGTGCCGGCGGTGCACATTCATAACCAGAGCGGCAAGCCGGTGGTGGTGGCGGACGCTGAAGGTCGCGCGCATCTGCGCATCGGCCCCGGCGGCAGCTTTATGAACGCCAACCAGGAACAGGGCGAGCCGCAATGGGTGAAGGTGGCCGGCGGTTCCCGCTACACCTGGACCGAGCCGCGCGCCACCTACGGCGATCTGCGGCCGCCGGAAAAGGTGTCCGAGGCGGGGCGCCGCGCCCAGGTGGCCACCTGGTCACTGCCGGTCACCGTGGACGGTGAGCCGGTGGCGGTGAAAGGCGTGGTGGACTGGCTGCCCGGCGAGCAAGTCGCCGCCAGCGGCGGGCACCACTAAAGCGGAGGACTTGTAGGAGCGGGCCCAGCCCGCGAAAGGGAGCGAAGCTCCCGGCAGGATTCCAGAGACATTGTTTGCGCGCCTTTAGAAAGCTCTCTGGGATCCCGCCGGCCGGCTTTGCCGGCCTTTCGCGGGCAGGGCCCGCTCCCACCAGTTCGCTCCCACCCGTTGTTTTAAGCGTTTGAGCCGCTCAGGCGGTTCAGGACTTCCCCTACCACCTCAATGCGCTCCTGCGCGGTTTCGGATTCCAGTTCGAAACGGAGGGTGCTGGCGCCTTCCAGCTTGTAGACGTTGGGTCCGGACTGCACCAGTTTGACGATGGTGAGCGGGTCCACCGGGGTGCGCTCGGCGAATTCCAGCTTGCCGCCGCGGCCGTGGGCGTCGAGCCGGGTGATGCCCAGCTTTTCCGCCTGTTGCCGCAGCTCGGTGACCTGGAACAGATTCTTCACCGGGTCCGGCAGCAGCCCGAAGCGGTCGATCATTTCCACCTGCAGTTCCTTGAGCTGGTCGGCGTTCTTGCTGCCGGCAATGCGCTTGTACAGCGTCAGGCGGGTGTAGACGTCGGGCAGGTAGTCCTCGGGAATCAGCGCCGGAATGCGCAGGTTCACTTCCGGGCCGCCGGACAGCGGCTTGGCGGTGTCCGGCTGCTCGCCGCGCTTGAGCGCTTCCACCGCCTGCTCGAGCATTTCCATGTACAGCGAAAAGCCGATGCTCTCCATGTTGCCGTGCTGCTCTTCGCCGAGCAGTTCGCCGGCGCCGCGAATCTCCAGGTCCTGGCTGGCCAGCACGAAGCCGGCGCCCAGGTCGGTGGCCTGCTCGATGGCTTCCAGACGCTTGAGGGCGTCCTTGGTCATGGCGCGCGGCCCGGGGGTGGTGAGGTAGGCGTAGGCCTGGTGGTGGCTGCGGCCCACGCGCCCGCGCAGCTGGTGCAGCTGCGCCAGGCCGAGCTTGTCGGCGCGCTCGATGATGATGGTGTTGGCGCTGGGCACGTCGATGCCGGTTTCAATAATGGTGGAACACACCAGCACGTTGAAGCGGCGGTGGTAGAAGTCGCTCATCACCGCTTCCAGCTCGCGCTCGCGCATCTGCCCGTGGGCGATGCCCACCCGGGCGTCGGGCACCAGCTTGCGAATGTCCTCGGCGGTGCGCGCCATGGTGTCGATGTCGTTGTGCAGGTAGTAAACCTGACCGCCGCGCAGCAGCTCGCGCAGGATCGCTTCCTTGATGGCGGTGTCGTCTTTTTGCTGCACGAAGGTTTTCACCGACAGCCGCTTCTGCGGCGGCGTGGCGATAATGGAAATATCGCGCATGCCGCTCATCGCCATGTTCAGAGTACGCGGGATCGGCGTGGCGGTGAGGGTGAGGATGTCGCACTCGGCGCGCATTTCCTTCAGGCGCTCCTTGTGGCGCACGCCGAAGCGGTGCTCCTCGTCGACGATGATCAGCCCCAGGTCGTGGAAGGCCACCGATTCCTGCAACAGCTGGTGGGTGCCGACGATGATGTCCACCTTGCCGCTTTCCAGCCGCTTGAGCACGTCGGCGCGGTCCTTGGCGTTGCGGAACCGGGACAGCACTTCCACGTTCACCGCCCAGTCGGCGAAGCGGTCGATAAAGGATTCGTAGTGTTGCTGGGCGAGCAGGGTGGTGGGCACCAGCACCGCCACCTGGGCGCCTTTTTGCACCGCCACGAAGGCGGCGCGCATGGCCACCTCGGTCTTGCCGAAGCCGACGTCGCCGCACACCAGCCGGTCCATGGGCTTGGCCAGCTGCATGTCGCTGAGCACCGCGCGGATGGCGCTCTCCTGGTCCGGGGTCTCCTCGAACGGGAAGCCGGCGGCGAAGCGCTCGTAGTCTTCCGCTTCCACCGCGAAGGCGCGCCCCTGGCGGGCTTCCCGGCGGGCGTAGGTGTTGAGCAGCTCGGCGGCCACGTCGTGGATCTTCTCCGCCGCTTTTTGGCGCGCCTTGGTCCACTGCTCGGTGCCGAGGCGATTGAGCGGCGGGTTGTCCGCGCCGCCGTACCGGCTGATCAGATGCAGCGAGGACACCGGCACATAGAGCTTGTCGCCGCCGGCGTACTCCAGCAGCAGGAATTCGTGTTGCTGGCGGTCCACCTCCATGTGCACCAGGCCCTGGTAGCGGCCGACGCCGTGGTCCAGGTGCACCACCGCCGCGCCGGGGCTGATCTCGCCCAGGGTGCGGATGCCCAGCTCGTTGCCGCTTTCCTCGCTGGTGCGCCGGCGGCGGCGTTGCATTACCCGCTCGCCGTAGAGCTCGTTTTCGGTGACCACCAGCAGGTCGTGGTCGGGGGCGTAGAAGCCGGCGTCCAGCTCGCCGCGGGTGAGCGCCCAGCGGTCCGGTTCGTTGATGAAATGCGCCCAGCCCTCCTTCATCACCGGCTGGATGCCGATCTTCTGAATCATCTCCAGCAGCGCCTCGCGGCGGCCGGCGGTTTCCGCCACCACCAGAATGCGGGTGTCCGGGTGGGCGTCGGCGAAGGTGTGCAGCGGCGCCAGCGGGTTGCGCGCCTTGGCGTCGGCGGACACCGTGGGCGGCACCTCCACGTCGAAGCGCACCGCCTGCTCCGAATCCTTCTGGCGGGCCCGGGGCAGGGTCTGCCAGGCGCTGTTGAGCTGATCCGGGCGCAGGAACAGGTCCGTCGGCGGCAGCACCGGCCGGCGGATGTCGTGGCGGCGTTGCTCGTAACGGGCGCTGACCTCGTCCCAGAAGTGTCGGGCGGCCTCTTCACAGCCGGCCATCTCCACCGCCCGCGCCTTGCCGGGCAGGTAGTCGAACAGGGTGGCCAGACCGTCGAAAAACAGCGGCAGATAGTATTCCAGGCCCGGGGTGGCGATGCCCTCGGACACGTCCTGATAGAGCGGCACCTTGCGTGGGTCCACGTCGAAGGTGTCGCGGAAGGCGGTGCGGAACCGGCGGATGCCCTCGGCGCTGAGCGGGTACTCGGCGGCGGGCAGCAGGTTGATCTCGCTGACCTGGCCGGTGGAGCGCTGGGACTCCGGGTCGAACAGGCGCAGCGACTCGATGTCCTCGTCAAACAGCTCGACCCGGAACGGCTGCTCCGAGCCCATCGGGAAGACGTCCATGATGGCGCCGCGCACCGCGAATTCGCCGTGCTCGTAGACGTTGTCGCGCTGCCGGTAGCCGCAGTCCACCAGCCGCGCGCGGGTGGTCTCCATATCGAAGGTTTCGCCCACCCGCAGCATGAAACTGTTGCCGCTGATGTGCAGCGGCGGCGCGATGCGCTGCATCAGGGTGTTCACCGGCACCACCAGCACGCCGGTGCCGGCGCCGTGCAGCCAGTTCAGCACCCGGATGCGGTCGCTGACGATGTTGAACAGGTCGTAGGGCAGGGTCTCCCAGTCCGGGAACAGCATCACCGGCACCTCGCCGGCGGCGCCCGGGTTGCCTGCAAGGTAAAACCCCAGGGCATCCGCCAGCTGCTGGGCGCGGCTGCTGTCCGGCGCGGCCACCAGCAAGGGGCCGTCGGCGGCGCGCGCCACCTCGGCGAGCACGGCGGCCAGGCTGCCGTCGGACAGGCCTTGCCAGTCTTTGTAGTGGTCCTGACCGGTGGGGAACAGCGGGGTATCGGGTAACAGCGTCATTTCGTCTCCAGCAGAGGGCGCGCATTGTACCCCACCGGTGTGCCGGTTTGGGAGCTTGCCCTGTGGGAGCTTGCCTGCAAGCGAAAGGCCGGCAAAGCCGGCCGGCAGGATACCAGAGGCCTTTCTAACGGAGTTACAAACAGCGTCTCTGGCATCCTGCCGGGAGCTCCGCTCCCTTTCGCGGGCGGGGCCCGCTCCCACAAGCCCGCTCGCACAAGGCTTGCTCCCGCTGAGTTGTGGTAACATCTTCGCCGTTTTTATTGGCCCGGTCGCGGTAGGGGAGAGAGCATGAGGGAATCAGTCAGTGAATTGATGCAGCGGTTCCGCCTGGAGCCGCTGGAGGACAACCTGTTCCGGGGGCTCAGCGAGGCCAACGGGCAGAGCAGTATCTTCGGCGGCCTGGTGGCCGGGCAGGCGTTGCTGGCGGCCTCGATGACGGTGCCGGAGGACCGCCCGGTGCACTCCCTGCACGCCTATTTCCTGCGGCCCGGGGATATCCGCCAGCCGGTGGTCTACGACGTGGACCGGATCCGCGACGGCAAGAGCTTCACCACCCGCCGGGTCAACGCGATTCAGCACGGCCGTCCCATTTTTAGTCTGTCCACGTCATTCCAGGTGGAAGAGGAGGGCAGCCGCCACCAGACGCCGATGCCGGACGTGCCGGCGCCGGAGGATCTGGAGAGCGACGAGAGCGCCCGCCTGCGGGTGGCGGACCGCATTCCCGAGCAGTTCCGCGCCGCCTTTCTGCGCGAGCGGCCGGTGGAGTTCCGCCCGGTGACGCCGCGCGACGTGTTCGCCCCGGAGTCCCGCGAGCCGCTCAAGCAGTTCTGGTTCCGGGTGCCGGACCCGATCGAGGCGGACCGCATGACCCACAAGGCGTTGCTGACTTATTGTTCGGATTTCGGTTTCATGGGCACCGCCATGCAGCCCCACGGCATGACCTTCTGGCAGAGCAACGTGCAGTGCGCCAGCCTGGACCACGCCATGTGGTTCTATGACGACCTGCGGGTGGACGACTGGCTGCTCTACCACTGCGAGAGCCCCGGCGCCGCCGGCGCGCGGGGGCTGACCTTCGGCGCCATCTACCGCCGCGACGGCACTCTGGTGGCCTCGGTGGCCCAGGAAGGGCTGATGCGGCTGCGGCCGGGCGAAGACCCGGTGTAAGTACCCTGGAAGATGCGCGGGTTTGGCGCTATCATGCGCGCCCCCATGACCGCCAACCCAAACCGATGAGGGGCGCAGCCGTGAACAAACTGGAAGACCACTTCGGACGCTGGAAAAACCGCGAAGAAATCGCAGAGGCCATGATCCCCATGATCGGCCGCCTCTACCGCGAGAAGAACGTGACCACCACCGTGTACAGCCGGTCCCTGGTCAACAATTCCGTGATCCAGATCCTCAAGACCCATCGCTTCGTCAAGCAGATCGAGGACTCCGAGCTGTTCGAGAGCGGTCTTTCCGTGGTCGATTCCTTCCCGATCCTGCAGGAAGTGACCAAGCTGGATCTGGGCCCCTGCCGCCTGGACATCGGCAAGCTGGCGGTGGAGTACAAGAAGGACAGCCGTGGCCTGTCCGTCGAGGACTACGTCCGCGAGGAGCTGGGCGAGGCGGTCAACGATAAGGTGGACCTGCCGGGCCAGACCGACGTGGTGCTGTACGGCTTCGGCCGTATCGGCCGCCTGCTGGCCCGCCTGCTGATCGAGAAGACCGGCTCCGGCGACGGCCTGCGCCTGAAGGCCGTGGTGGTCCGCGAGACCGGCAAGGGCGACCTGCAGAAGCGCGCCAGCCTGCTGCGCCGCGATTCCGTGCACGGCCCGTTCGCCGGCACCATCGCCGTGGACGAGGAAGACAACGCGATCATCGCCAACGGCAACTACATCAAGATCATTTACGCCAATGATCCGTCGGCGATCGACTACACCCAGTACGGCATCAAGGACGCGCTGCTGGTGGACAACACCGGCAAATGGCGGGACCGCGAGGGTCTCGGCCAGCACCTGAAGTGCCCGGGCATCAGCAAGGCGATCCTCACCGCGCCCGGCAAGGGCGACATCAAGAACATCGTGCCCGGCGTCAACCACGGCATGGTGGAGGACAGCGACACCATTCTGTCCCTGGCGAGCTGCACCACCAACGCCATCGTGCCGCCGCTCAAGGCGCTCAGCGACAAGTTCGGCATTGAGTACGGCCACGTGGAGACGGTGCACTCCTACACCAACGACCAGAACCTGCTGGACAACTTCCACAAGGGTCCGCGCCGGGGCCGGGCCGCGCCGCTGAACATGGTGCTGACCGAGACCGGGGCCGCCACGGCCGCCGCCAAGGCGCTGCCGGAGCTGGGCGGCAAGCTCAGCGGCAACTCCATCCGGGTGCCGACCCCGGACGTCTCCATGGCGATTCTCAACCTGACCCTGGAGCAGGAAACCACCCTTGAGGAGCTCAACGACTACCTGCGCTGGGTGAGCCTGCACTCGCCGCTGCAGCGTCAGCTGGACTTCATCCGCAGCCCGGACGCGGTGTCCACGGACTTCGTGGGCTCCCGGCACGCGTCGGTGGTGGACGCCGAGGCCACCATCGTCAACGGCCGACACTGCGTGCTTTATGTCTGGTACGACAATGAGTTCGGCTACAGCTGCCAGGTGGTGCGGCTTCTGCAGCAACTGTCCGGGGTGGAATACCCGATTTACCCCAAGGATTGAGCCGTCAGCCAAGGAAAAGCCCGCTATCGCGGGCTTTTTTTCGACTAATAGCCACACGGTCAGTCCTGGCATCCGAACCACTCGGTCATTATAATGGCGCCGCCTTCCCACCTCCGCCTCCATCGCGGCCATCCGGGGAAAGCACCGCTTGACTTCAGAACACGCAACGTGGGCGAGACACTATGATCAAAATCAAGAAGGGGCTTGACCTGCCCATCGCTGGCGCGCCACGCCAGGCGATTGAGGAGGGTCATCAGGTCCGTTCTGTCGCCGTGCTCGGCGGCGACTACATGGGGATGAAGCCGACCATGGAGGTCCGCGAAGGCGACACGGTCAAGAAGGGCCAGCTGCTCTTCACGGATAAAAAGACCGATGGCGTGAAATACACCGCCCCCGCCGCCGGTAAGGTGGTGGCGATCAACCGCGGCCACAAGCGCGTGCTGCAGTCGGTGGTGATCGAGGTGGCCGACCAGGAAGACGAGGTCGAGTTCGACGCCCATGACGCCGCCGCCCTGGCTTCCCTGGACCGCGAGGCGGTACAGCGCCAGCTGATCGATTCCGGCGAGTGGACGCTGCTGCGCACCCGCCCGTTCGGCAAGGTGCCGGCGCCCGGCACCACCCCCAACTCGATTTTCGTCACCGCCATGGACACCAACCCCCTGGCGCAGGACCCGGCGGTGGTGATCAAGGCCAACGAGAGCAGCTTCCGCCACGGTCTCGCCGTGCTGGGCCGCCTCACTGACGGCCCGGTCTGGGTGTGCCGCGCGCCGGGCGGTGATCTGCCGGCCTTCGCCGAAGGCCAGATCCGTGAAGAAACCTTCACCGGCAAGCACCCGGCGGGCAACGCCGGCACCCATGTGCATTATCTTGACCCTGTCAGCCTTGCCAAGACCGTCTGGACGGTGGGCTATCAGGAAGTGATCGCCATCGGCAAGTTGTTCACCGAGGGCAAGATCAGCACCGACCGGGTAGTGGCGCTGACCGGTCCCCAGGTAAAAACGCCGCGTCTGATGCGCACCCGCGTGGGTGCCGGCATGGAAGACTTCACGCGCGGTGAACTCAAGGACGGCGACAATCGCATCGTGGGCGGCTCCGTGTTCAACGGCCATCACGCCCGCGGCCCGCTGATGTTCCTGAGCCGTTTCAGCAACCAGGTGACGGTGCTGCGCGAAGGCCGCGAGCGGCAGTTGCTGGGGTATATCTCACCGGGGCCCAACCGCTTCTCGGTGATGAACATTTATCTGTCCAAGCTGATGCCCGGCAAGCGCTTCAATCTGACCACCACCACCAACGGCAGTGAGCGCGCCATGGTACCGATCGGTGCCTACGAGCAGGTGATGCCGCTGGACATTCTGCCCACTCAACTGTTGCGCTCGCTGATCGTCGGCGACACCGATTCCGCCATCGCGCTGGGCGCGCTGGAAGTAGTGGAAGAGGACCTGGCGCTGTGCACCTACGTGTGCCCCGGCAAGTACGAGTACGGGCCGATTCTGCGCGACAACCTGACCACGATCGAGGTGGAGAGCTGAGATGGGCCTGAGAAACTACATCGACGACAAAATCGCGCCTCATTTCCACGAGGGCGGCAAGCTCGAGAAGTACTACGTCTTCTTCGAGATGTTCGACACCATGCTGTACAGCCCGGATTCGGTGACCCGGTCCGCCGCCCACGTGCGCGACGGCATCGACCTGAAGCGGATCATGATGACGGTCTGGTTCGCCACCTTCCCGGCGATCCTGTTCGGCCTCTACAACACCGGTTATCAGGCCAACCTGCAGATCACCGAGTTCGGTTACGACGCCATCCCCGGCTGGCGCGCCGACCTGGTGGCCATGCTGGCGGGCTTCGACTACCAGAGCTTCTGGGCCAATATGCTGCACGGCCTGGTCTACTATGTGCCGATTCTGGCCACCGTCTACCTCACCGGCTTCTTCTGGGAAGCCCTGTTCGCGTGGAAGCGTGGCCATGAGGTGAACGAGGGCTTCTTCGTCACCGGTATCCTGTTCACTCTGATTCTGCCGCCGGCGATTCCGCTCTGGCAGGTGGTGCTGGGCGTGTCCTTCGGCGTGGTGATCGGCAAGGAAGTGTTCGGCGGCACCGGCAAGAACTTCCTCAACCCGGCGCTGGTGGGCCGTGCCTTCCTGTATTTCGCCTACCCGGCACAGATGTCCGGTGACGCGGTGTGGACCGCGGTGGACAACTTCTCCGGCGCGACGCCGTTGTCCCTGGCCGCCAGCGGCGACCTGAACTTCGCCGCCGGCCTGGGCGAGAACGCCCTGGCCGCCGGCGCCAACGGCGCCACCCAGAGCCTGGCCTGGATGGACACCTTCCTGGGCGGTATCCAGGGTTGTATCGGCGAGACCTCGGTGATCGCCATCGGCCTGGGCGCGATCTTCCTGCTGTTCACCAAGATCGCCTCCTGGCGCATCATGCTGGGCGTGCTGCTGGGCATGGTGGCGATGAGCGCGGTGTTCAACGGCGTCGGCAGCGACAGCAACCCGATGTTCGCGATGCCCTGGTACTGGCACCTGACCGTGGGCGGCCTGGCGTTCGGCCTGGTGTTCATGGCCACCGACCCGGTGTCCGCGGCGATGACCAACACCGGCAAGCTGATCTTCGGCGCGCTGATCGGTGTTATGACGGTGCTGATCCGGGTGATCAACCCGGCGTTCCCGGAGGGCATCATGCTGGCGATTCTGTTCGGCAACCTGTGCGCGCCCTTGATTGACTACTTTGTTACCCAGGCGAACATCCGTCGTCGCCTGCGTCGGACCGGGGGAGTGGCGTAATGGCTGGAAAGAACGAAAGCGTAGGCAAGACTCTGCTGGTCGCGTTCCTGGTGTGTCTGGTGTGCGCGGTGGTGGTCTCCACCGCCGCCGTGAGCCTGCGCCCGGTGCAGCAGAAGAACCAGACCCTGGACCGGCGCGTGAACATTCTGCAGGCCGCGGATCTGTACCAGCCGGGCATGGACGTGGAAAAGGCGTTCAACACCATCGAGCGCAAGTTCATTGATCTGGAAACCGGCGAGTACGTGGAAAAACCGGACTCCTACGACCAGCTCAAGGCCGCCAAGGATCCCGAGCGCAGCGAGCGCCTCAGCGGCGAGGAAGACATCGCCGGCATCAAGTCCCAGGCGGACGTGGCCGAGGTGTTCCTGGCGCGCAAGGATAACGGCGAGCTGAGCCGCATTATCCTGCCGGTGCGCGGTTACGGCCTGTGGTCCACCCTGTACGGGTTCATGGCCCTGGAAGCCGACGGCAAGACCATCGCCGGTCTGGGCTTCTACCAGCACGGGGAAACCCCGGGCCTGGGCGGTGAAGTGGACAACCCGAAGTGGAAAGCACTCTGGGAAGGCAAGAAGCTCTACGACGAAGACGGCGACATCGCCATCGAAGTGGTCAAGGGCTCCGTGGACAGCGGTACGCCCAACGCGGAAAACAAAGTCGACGGCCTGGCCGGCGCCACCCTGACCAGTAAGGGCGTCAGCAACCTGGTGCGGTTCTGGGTCGGCGAGAAGGGCTTCGGTCCTTATCTTGAGCGCATGCGGAACCAAAGCGGAGGAGAAGCGTAATGGCGGAGAAAACCAAGGACCTGTTATTCGGTCCCATTTTCGACAATAACCCCATCGCGCTGCAGATCCTGGGTATCTGCTCCGCGCTGGCGGTCACCAGTAACCTCAGCACCACGGTCACCATGTGTATCGCTCTGACCCTGGTGGTGGCGTTCTCCAACTTTTTCGTCAGCACGATCCGCAACAGCATTCCCTCGAGCATCCGGATCATCGTGCAGATGACCATCATCGCCTCGCTGGTCATCGTCGTGGATCAGTTCCTGAAAGCCTACGCGTACAGCATCTCCAAGCAGCTGTCGGTGTTCGTCGGCCTGATCATCACCAACTGTATCGTGATGGGCCGCGCCGAAGCGTTCGCCATGCAGAACAAGCCGCTGCCGTCGTTCATGGACGGCATCGGTAACGGCCTGGGCTATTCCGTGCTGCTGCTGGTGCTGGGCTTTATCCGTGAGCTGTTCGGCGCCGGCAGCCTGTTCGGCGTGCAGGTGCTGCCCTCGGTCGCCGACGGCGGCTGGTACCAGACCAACGGCCTGCTGTTGTTGCCGCCCAGCGCCTTCTTCCTGATCGGCTTCTTTATCTGGGCGGTGCGCGCCTGGAAGCCGGAGCAGGTGGAAGAGGACGACTTCAAGATGAAGCCGCACACCCGTGTCAGCGACGCGTTCTAAGCGACGGCCTGGAGGATTTGAAGCATGTTTGAACATTATCTGAGCCTGTTCGTACGCGCCGTTTTCGTTGAGAACATGGCGCTGGCTTTCTTCCTTGGCATGTGCACCTTTATCGCCGTGTCCAAGAAAATCTCCACGGCCATTGGTCTGGGTGTCGCCGTGGTGGTGACCCTCACCATCACCGTGCCGGTGAACAACCTGATCCTGAACTACCTGCTCGGCGAAGGCGCATTGGCCTGGACCGGCATCGAGGCGCTGGCCAATCTGGACCTGCGCTTCCTGGGGCTGCTCAGCTACATCGGGGTGATCGCCGCGCTGATCCAGATTCTCGAGATGACGCTGGATAAATACGTGCCCAGCCTCTACAACGCGCTGGGCGTGTTCCTGCCGCTGATCACGGTGAACTGCGCGATTCTCGGCGCGTCCCTGTTCATGGTGGAGCGTGACTACAACCTGGGCGAGTCCCTGGTTTACGGCATCGGCGCCGGCACCGGCTGGGCCCTGGCCATCACGCTGCTGGCCGGTATCCGTGAGAAACTGAAGTACAGCGATGTGCCCGACGGCCTCAAGGGGCTGGGCATCACCTTCATTACCGTGGGGCTGATGTCGCTCGGGTTCATGTCCTTCTCCGGCGTGCAGTTGTAAAGGGGAAACAGCATCATGAGTTTTGAAATTATTCTCGGCGTGGTCATGTTCACCACCATCGTGCTGGCACTGGTGGCGGTGATTCTGGTGGCCCGCTCCCGGCTGGTGGTCAGCGGCAATGTGCACATCGACATCAACAACGATGCCGAAAAGGCCATCGACGCCCCGGCCGGCGGCAAGCTGCTCGGCACCCTGGCCGACCAGGGTATCTTCCTGTCCTCCGCCTGTGGCGGCGGCGGCACCTGCGCGCAGTGCCGTTGCCAGGTGCTGGAAGGCGGCGGTGACATCCTGCCCACCGAGGAAGGCCATTTCACCAAAGGCCAGATCCGCGACGGCTGGCGCCTGAGCTGCCAGGTGGCGGTCAAGCAGGACATGAAGATCAAGGTGCCGGAGGAATTCTTCGGCGTGAAGAAGTGGGAATGCGAGGTGGTGTCCAACCCCAACGTGGCCACCTTCATCAAGGAACTGACCCTGAAGCTGCCGGAAGGCGAGAACGTGGATTTCCGCGCCGGCGGTTACGTGCAGCTGGAATCGCCGCCCTACGACATCAAGTTTTCCGACTTCGACATCGAAGAGGAATTCCGCGGTGACTGGGAGCGCTTCAACTTCTTCGATCTCACGGCGAAAAGCGACGAGACCGTGGTACGCGCCTACTCCATGGCCAACTACCCGGAAGAGAAGGGCATCCTCAAGTTCAACATCCGTATTGCCACGCCGCCCCCGGGCTCCCAGGGCATTCAGCCCGGCCTGATGAGCTCCTACGTGTTCAGCCTGAAGCCCGGCGACAAGATCACCGTGTTCGGGCCCTTCGGCGAGTTCTTCGCCAAGGACACCGACGCGGAGATGGTGTTCATCGGCGGTGGCGCCGGCATGGCGCCCATGCGCAGCCACATCTTCGACCAGCTCAAGCGCCTCAACTCCAAGCGTAAGATCAGCTTCTGGTACGGTGCCCGCTCGATCCGCGAGACCTTTTACTCGGAAGAGTACGACAAGCTGGCCGAAGAGAACGATAACTTCGAGTGGCACCTGGCGCTGTCCGATCCGCTGCCCGAGGACAACTGGGAAGGCCCCACCGGCTTCATCCACAACGTGGTCTACGACATGTACCTCAAGGACCATCCGGCGCCGGAGGACTGCGAGTACTACATGTGCGGCCCGCCGATGATGAACGCCTCGGTGATCAAGATGCTCGAGGACCTGGGCGTCGAACCCGAAAACATCATGCTGGATGATTTCGGCGGGTGAGCCTTCTGGCCAGGGCCCTTGTGGCATTTGGCTTGTGGGAGCGGGCCCAGCCCGCGAAAGGCAAGCTCCGCTTGCCGGCAGGATTCCAGAGACGTTGTTTGTGCTGCCGTTAGAAAGGGCTCTGGGATCCTGCCGGGAGCTTCGCTCCCTTTCGCGGGCAAGGCCCGCTCCCACAAGGCCCGCTCCCACAATTTCTGCAAGCCGCTTTCAACCTTCAACCTTGTCGTAGGCAGGCCGATGCGAAACCCGCTCCTTCGTTTTTCCTTACTGCTGGTGGCGTTCGCACTCCTGACCGCCTGCGACGACACCACCGACCGTCTTTCCCAGCTCTCCGGGCCCACCATGGGCACCAGCTGGTCGGTGAAGTTCACCGGCACCCCGGAGAACGGCGTGCCGGCGCTCAAGAGCGCGATTGAGTCCTCCCTGGAGGACATCAACCAGGAAATGAGCACCTACCTGCCGGATTCGGCGATCAGCCGGTTCAACGGCCTGGAGGCGGGCGGCAGCCTGGTGCTGCCGTCGGATTTCGCCATGGTGCTGGACGAGGCCCTGGGCCTGGCCGAGGCCACCGACGGCGCCTACGACGTGACCGTGGGGCCGCTGGTCAACCTGTGGGGCTTCGGGCCGGACCCGGAACGCTTTGAGCCGCCGGCGGCGGAAGACATCGAGGCGGCCCGCCGGCGGGTCGGCTGGCACAAGCTGAAGCTGGACGACCGCACCCTGACGCAGCCGGGCGGTGTCTATCTGGATCTGTCCTCCATCGCCAAGGGTTTCGCCGTGGATAAGCTGGCGCATCTGCTTGAAAAAGCGGGTATCAGCAATTATCTGGTGGAGATCGGCGGCGAACTGCGCGCTTCCGGCACCAAGCCCCAGGGCCTGCCCTGGCGGGTGGCGGTGGAACGGCCGATCCCCGGTGTGCGCGAAGTGGAGAAGGTGGTGCCGCTGCGCGACCTGGCCATCGCCTCCAGCGGCGACTACCGCAATTTCTTCGAGAAAGACGGCAAGCTCTATTCCCACACCCTGGACCCGCGCACCGGCCGGCCGGTGGAGCACAAACTGGGCTCGGTGACCGTGTTACACTCCAGTTGTGCCACCGCGGACGGGCTCGCCACCGCGCTCACCGTGCTCGGCCCGGAGAAGGGCCTGGCGTTCGCCGAAGAGCGTGAACTGGCGGCGCTGTTTATTGTCCGAACTGATGACGGGGTCGAAGAAGTGATGACCCCGGCTTTCGAGGCGCTCCTCGAGAGCCGTGAAGGAGGAAACTGAAATGCTCGCAACCGTGATAGCCAGTATTGTTGTTTTCGCGCTGCTGTTCACCGGCATGGCGATCGGCTCGATTCTCGCCAACAAACCGGTGAAAGGCTCCTGCGGCGGCCTCGCCACCCTGGGCATGAAGCAGGGCTGTGAAATCTGCGGCGGCGACCAGGACGCCTGCGACGAAAACAGCCGCGAAGTGAACGCCAAGCGCGCCGGCGAACTCGGCAAGGACGTCCTTAAGACCTGATCTCGCTCTCTGGGATTACCCCCGCCCCACGATCACCGCGGTCCGCAACCTCGACTGCCCATACCGCGTCATCTGCTCGAAGCGATCCCGGCTGATCGGCACATGCTGGCAGTCCAGCGGCACCTGATCGTCCGCCGGGTCCGGGTCGTGAATGTAGAAGCACTCCCGGTCGGCGCCGCTCACCACCACCCAGTGGGGCGCCTTGCGCCCGTCTAGCCGCCAGGTGCTGATCAGCACGATGGCCACTTCGCCGTCCTGTAACGCCTGGTCCAGCCGCTCGGCGGTGAGCTCCTGGTAGTGCACCGGCACCGCCTGCTGCCGGGCCTCGTCCTCGAAATGCCGGTGCACCGTCTCGATCACCCGCTTCTTGTTCTCATCGCGCACCGAATCCAGAAACAACGGCCCGCTCTGGTTGCAGTAGACGGTGGCGCTCAGCCCCCGGCGGCGGGCGGCCAGCGCCAAGCCCAGCGGGTGGCAGCCGCCATGGCCGGCGGTCATGAAGATGGTGGTGGCTTCCCGCCAGATCAGCAGCTCGTCGGTGTCCGCCGGGGCGTGGCCGTCCAGGGCGTGGCGGGCCATCAGCAGGCAGGCGGGCCCGCAGGTGAATTCGGTGGTCTGGCGCACCCAGGGAATATCCAGCCGCGCCGGGTTCTCCGGCTTGTAGTGCAGCCGCTTCTGGAAGCGCAGGGCGTCCTGGTGGTCCTCGTAGTAGTCCGGGGTTTCCGCGAACAACTTGTAGCCCAGACGCTCGTAAAGGCGGATCGCCGCCGGGTTGTCCCGGCGCACTTCCAGGCGCAGATAGAGGCGTTTTTCCCGGTGGGCGTAGCGCTCGGCGGCGTTCATCAACTGCTCGCCAAGCCCCTTGCCGCGACAGGCCGGGTCGGCGGCGATGGAATAGAGCCGCGCCATGCGCGTGCCGCGCTGCAGAATCACCAGCGCGTAGCCGGCCAGGGCGCCCTCGGCCTCTTTGTCGTCGCTCAGGCCATGGGCCACGATCAGCCCGGAATGGGCCTGGCGGATCCAATGGCGGAAGCTGCGGCGTGACAGCCGGTCGCCGTCGAAGCAACGCTGCTCCAGGTCAACAAGGGCATCCAGGTCTTCGGGGCGGGCGGGGCGAAACGAAAAAGCGGCGGTCATGGCGTAATCCGGAAACAGACCGGGGCAGCATAAAGCGGAGTGGGGCGGTGAAGCCAGCGCTTCCCGACGGATGACGCCGGGGCCCGTCAAACGGCATACTGGCGCGATAAGGAGATCACACCATGCCCCAAGCGTCCGCCCCCAACCGAGGGCTGATTTTGTCCGGCGGCGGCGCCCGCGCCGCCTATCAGGTCGGCGTGCTGAGCGCCATCGCCGATATGCTGCCGGCCCACAGCAGCAACCCGTTTCCGATTATCTGCGGCACCTCCGCCGGCGGCATCAACGCCGCCGCCCTGGCCGCCGGCGCCCACGACTACCGGCTGGCGGTGCGTGGCCTGGAGCGGGTGTGGGCCAACATGACCGCCGAGCAGGTCTACCGCACCGATATCTTCGCCTTTCTGCGCAGCCTGCTGCGCTGGCTGATCAGCTCCGCCGCCGGCGGCCGGGCGGTGACCCGCAGCGCCTTGCTCGACAGCACGCCGCTGAAGCGGCTGCTGCGGCTGGTGATCAACTTCCAGCGCATCGAGGAGAGCATCCGCCAGGGGCATCTTCGGGCGCTGTCGATCACCGCCTCCAGCTACGCCACCGGCGAATCAGTGGCGTTTTTCCAGGGGGCTGAGGGCGTGGACGAGTGGACCCGCGCCCGCCGGCTGGGCCGGCGCTCGGACATCGGCGTGCAGCATCTGCTGGCGTCGGCGGCGATCCCGCTTCTGTTTCCCGCCGAGAAAGTGGACGGCAGCTACTACGGCGACGGCGCGGTGCGCCAGCTCGCCCCGGTGAGCCCGGCGCTGCACCTGGGCGCCGACAAGCTGCTGGTGATCGGCGTGTCCGGTAACGTCAGCGCCGACCACCAGCGCCAGCTCAGCGGCTACCCGTCGCTGGCCCAGGTGCTCGGCCATGTGCTCAACAGTGTGTTCGTGGACACCCTGGAAGGGGACGTGGAGCGGCTGGAGCGGATCAACCGCACCGTGGAGGCGCTCGGCAAACGGGCCCGCAGCCAGCACGGCATCCAGCTGCGCCAGGTGGACGTGCTCAAGATCTACCCCTCCCAGCCCATCGACGAGATCGCCGCCGAGCACATCAAGGAGCTGCCGCGCACGCTGCGCTTCTTCCTGAGCGGCTCCGGCGCCACCCGCTCGCCCGGCGCCAGCGCGGTCAGTTATCTGCTGTTCGAGCCCGGCTTTACCGGGCGACTGATGTCACTGGGGTACCAGGACGCCAAGGCCCGTGAAGACGAGATCCGCGCCTTTTTCGAGGATTGAAGCAGGTAAAGTGCTTTGTGCGCGAGCGCCCTGTGGGAGCGGGCCCTGCCCGCGAAAGGCCGGCGACGCCGGCCGGCAGGATCCCAGAGGTCCCTCTATTTAAGCCTTCCGCGCCGCGCGCCGCTCAAAATGGGCGATAAAACTGGTGGGGAAATCGGTGATGATGCCGTCCACGCCCAGCTCCACCATGCGCTCCGCCCGGGTCAGATCGTTCACCGTCCAGGTGGACACCTTCAGGTTGCGGCGCCGCGCCCGGCGCATCAGCGCCGGCGTCACCAGGGTGTGGCGCGGCATCAGCCAGGTGCAGCCCAGCGCCACCGCCCGCCGGGTGGGTTGCTGGTAGCGGTACTCCGCCACATAGCCGCGCTCGATGTGGGCGGTCATGGTGCCGAGCATGCGCAGAAAGCCGGTGTGGCTGGAGGTGACCACCACCCGGTCATTCATTTGTCGCTGGTTGATGAAGTCCACCAGCTGGTGGGCGAGGCGGTGCAGGATGGCCCGGTCGGCGCCTTTCACTTCGAACTGAAAGCGCATGGACGGCCCGCACAGATCCACCACTTCCCGCAGTGAAGGGATGCCCAGGGGGCTGTGCCAGCCGGGGGTGTTGCGGCGCGCGTCCAGCACTTCCAGTTGCGAAAGGGTGTAGTGGTGCGCCTTGCCCCGCTCACCGGTGGTGCGGGTGACGTTGGCGTCGTGCACCACGATCAGATGGCCGTCCCGGGACAGCCGCACGTCCAGCTCGATTTCGGTGACGCCCGCCTCCATGGCGACCTGGAAGCCCGCCGCGGTGTTTTCCGGGGCCTCGCCGCGGGCGCCGCGGTGGCCGACAATGGTGGGGAAGGTACTCATCAAGCCTCGAATTGATAAGGTTGCCTTGGCGGCCGTCGGCCGCGATTCAGCGTGCAGGATACAGGATGCAGGCGCGATTTTGTGTCCTTGGTGTGACGGCTGTGTTGCAAGGCTTGGGGGACTTGTCTGGTGGGAGCGGGCCCTGCCCGCGAAAGGCAAGCTTCGCTTGCCGGCAGGATTCCAGAGACGTTGTTTGTGCTGCCGTTAGAAAGGACTCTGGGATCCTGCCGGGAGCTTCGCTCCCTTTCGCGGGCTAGGCCCGCTCCCACGACATAGTTCTGTCATCTTTTTGCTGCTAGTGTCGGCGCGTCTTCGACGGAAGTAGAAAGCTATGGGTGCTTTGTTAAAAGCCTACGGGCGGTTGTTCGTGCGCTCCTGGTGTCCGGATTACGGCGGCACGCTGAAGGGGGTGTCGCCGCGCCGCTGGCTGGTGATGGCGCTGTTCTGGCCGCTGTTCGTGCTGCTGCAGGCGATCAACGGCGCCGGGCTGCTGCTCGATTACCTGCTGTTTTCCGACTTCCGCCGGGTGCGCGTGCGCGAGCCGCTGTTCGTGGTCGGTGTGCCACGCAGCGGCACCACCTTTCTGCACCGGCTGCTGGCCGGCGACCGCGAGCGTTTTACCACCACCGCCCTGTGGGAACTGATCTTCGCGCCGTCCATCACCCAGCGCTTTTTCTGGCGCGGGGTGGGGCGGCTGGACGCCCTGGTCGGCGCGCCGCTGAGCCGGCTGTTCTTCCGGCTGGAGCGATGGGTGCTGGGCGGGCTGGACGATGTCCATCAGACCGGCCTGCGCGACCCGGAGGAGGACTATCTGGCGCTGCTGCCGGTGCTGGGCTGCTTCCTGCTGGTCCTGGCGGTGCCGGACCCGGCGCTGTGGCGCCTCACCTACGCGGACCGGGATCTGCCGGCGGCGGAGAAACGGCGGCTGATGGCCGCCTACCGGCGCTTCGTGCAGCGCCACCTGTACTTCCACGGCGAGCACCGTACTTTCCTGTCCAAGAACCCGTCGTTCACGCCGTTCATGGCCACCCTGGCGGACGCCTTCCCCGACGCCCGTTTTATCGGCTGCCTGCGCAATCCCACCGCCGCGGTGCCCTCGCAGATCAACTCCATCGTGATCGGCGGCAAGCTGTTCGACGGCCGCGACACCGCCGACTACTGGCGCGAAGGCTTCCTCGCCATGCTCGATTACTACTACCGGCACTTGCTGGAACAGCTCGACGGCCTGCCGGAGGGGCGCGGCGCCCTGTCGGTGATGGAAACCCTGGCGGCCGCGCCCGGCGAGAGTGTAAGCGGATTTTACCGGACCTTCGGCTGGACCCCTTCGCCGGCGTACCGCGCCTTTCTGGACGGCGAGGACCGCCGCGCCGCCGGCTACCGCAGCGGCCACCGCTATTCCCTGGAGAACCTGGGCGTGGACCCGGGCCGTCTGGCGGCGACCTTCGGCTGGGTCTACGACCGTTTCGGCTACCCCCGACCCGGTGACTGAACCGTGCTAGGGTAGGGGTGTCATAAATACGACACACGTGGTGCGGATACTGACGACCATGAAAACAAAAGACCTGCGCGTACTGTTCGTCGTCGACGCCATGAAAGGCCGCAATGGGGTCGGCGCCTACTTCCAGGACCTGGTCGCCCACCTGGACGGGGTGGTGGCCCGGGCGGAGCTGGTGTCCCCCAGCCTGGAAGACCCTCACCCCTGCCAGGGGCTGTCCATGCCGATCCCCGGCGATCCCACCCAGCGCCTGTTCCTGCCGAAAATGCGCGAGCTCACCGCCCTGGTGTGGGAGATGAAACCCCATGTGATCGTGATTCCCGGACCGGGGATTTTCTCCCTGGGCGCGTTCTGGGTGGCGCGCAAACTGGGCATCCCGGTGTGCGTGACCTTCCAGACCGACTACGACAGCCTGGTGCGGCTGTACTGGGGGCCGCGTCTGGCGCGCCTGGCCGGCGGCCTGCTCAACTGGGTCAACCGCACCCTGTTCCAGGGCAGCAGCGCGGTGGCCACCATCTGTGAAAGCCTGATCGCCGACGCCCGCGCCGCCGGCGCCCGGCACCCGCAACTGGTGGGCACACCGCTGGGCCCGGAGTTCGTCGAGCGGCCGCCGCTGCCGCTGGCGGAGAAACTGGATTCGGTGCTCTACGTGGGCCGTTTGGCGGCGGAGAAAAACATCGAACGCTTTCTGGCGCTGGCCGCTCAACGGCCGGACTGCCGATTCACCGTGGCCGGGGACGGCCCGCTGCGGGAGAAGGTGGAAGAGCAGGCCCGCCGACTGCCCAATCTCACCTTCCTGGGCTGGTGCAGCCGGGCGCAGGTGGTGGAACAGCTGGACGCCGCCCAGGTGCTGGTGCTGCCGTCGGTGGTGGAGGCGTTCGGCACCGTGGCCCTGGAAGCCATGGCCCGCCAGCGGCTGGTGATCACCACGCCGGCCTGCGGCATCAATCAATGGCCGGAGCTGGCCCGCGGGCTGGCGATCATGGAAGAGGGCGAGAGCCTCGGTGACACCCTGGCGCGTCTGCAGGCGCAGAGCCCGGCGCAGCGCCGTGAGCGAGCCGAGCAGGCCCGCCACGCCGCTCTCACCATGAACCAGCGCGCCATGGACACCTGGCTGCAGGTGCTTGGTCACTGCGCCCGCCAGGCGCCGCTGCTGCCCAAGCGCTGGCCGTCGCCGACGCTGGCCGTGTTGCGCCGTTTGAGCACCGCCCGCCCGGAGCTCTGAGATGGCGCTAAGCGGCTTGATCTCGATTCACGATGTGATGCCGGAGACCCGTGAGCGGGTCACGGACATTCTCGAGCAGCTCGCCTGGCTGCCGCCGGCGGCGGTGACGCTGCTGGTGGTGCCCGGCAAGGACTGGCGGGCCGCCGATCTGGACTGGCTGCGCGACCTTAGCGAGCGCGGCTACCCGCTTGCCGGCCACGGCTGGCGGCACCGCTGCGACACCCCGAAAAGCCTTCACCACCGTCTGCACAGCGCGTTCATTTCACGGGACGCGGCCGAGCATCTGTCGCTGGACGAAGAGCGCATCATCGCGCTGATTCAGGATTGTCACCGCTGGTTCGTGGAGCACGGCCTCACCCCCGGGCCGCTCTATGTGCCGCCCGCCTGGGCGCTGGGGGCGGTGAACAAGCGCCGGCTGGCGGCGCTGCCGTTTCGCTACTACGAAACCCTGGGCGGCCTCTACGACGCCCGCGACCAGCGCTTTCACCGCATGCCGTTGCTGGGCTTCGAGGCCGACACCACGCTGCGCGCCTGGAGCCTCAATCTGTTCAACCGGGGCAACTATCTGGCGGCCCTGGCCAGCGGACGCACCCTGCGCGTGTCCATCCACCCCCAGGATCTGCAGCTGCGCCTGGGTGCGCAGGTGCTGTCCTGGGTGCGGCGTCTGGAACGCCCGCTCGAGGCCTACGCCTGAATCACGCCTGCGCGGAATCCGAAATCGGCTGCTTCAGGCGCTCCACGTTTTCTTCCAGGAAGGCAATGAAGGCCCGGGTTTTCGCCGGCAGCAGGTCCCGTCCGGCGTACACCAGATAGAAATCCAGGTCCGGCGCCCGGTAGCGCGGCATCAGCTGCACCAGCTCGCCGCGGTCCAGGTGCTCGGCGATATCCCAGCGGCTTTTCAGCGCCACGCCGTAGCCTTTCAGCGCCCACTCGCGCAGTGTTTCGCTGTTATCGGTGATCAGGTTGCCGGACACTTTGACGTGGTGCTGGCCGCCGTATTCGTCCTCAAGCTGCCATTGGTCCTTGAAGGAGCCGTGGCAGTCCAGGATCAGGCAGTCGTGCCGTTTCAGGTCCTTGGGGTGGCGAGGCGCCTTGCGGCCTTTCAGATAAGCCGGCGACGCGCACACGCAGCAGGGGTTGCTCATCAGCCGCTTGGCCACCAGGGAGGCGTCGTCCGGCGCGCCGATGGAAATCGCCACGTCCACGTCGTCGAGCACCATGTCCACATAGCGGTCGCCCAACGACAGTTGCACCGTCACGTCGGGGTACAGCTTGGAGAACTCCGATACCAGCGGCGCAATACGATTGCGCCCCAGACCGATGGTGGAACTTACCTTGAGCATGCCCCGGGGAACGTCCCGGCAGGCACTGACATAGGCAATCGCTTTGTTGAGCTGGCTGAGCAGGGTATCCACCCGCACATACAGCGCCTGGCCCTCGCTGGTGAGCCTGAGCCCCCGTGCGTTACGCACCAGCACGCGCACTCCGAGCTCCTGCTCGATGCGCGATATATACTTACTGATGGACGCTACGGAAAGACCCAGATCATTGGACGCTTCGGAAAGACTCCCCGCCTTAACGACCGACACAAACACACTGAGATCAGCTATCCGTTTCATCGTCGAATCCTTATTTTAAGGAACCGAGACGGCCGGCATAGGCGTTATTGAGCTACGCAAGACGGTACAGCGGTTCCTTCCACCTTTTGTTTTTCTTCAGGGTTTTGATCCCCTCCGGGCATTAGCCCGCCCCGGGGGCCCAGCACCCGTCCCGTTCAGGTGTGTTCTTACCGATCCTTGGACAGTTCTTAAAAAACTATAACACAAGACAACCGTTTTACGACGCTTTCGCCGTGGTGGCCGGGCGCGCCTTTTCTTTCGCCGCGAAGCCGCGCGGCGCGGGCATTTCGAAGAAAAAAGAGCGGTCTTCGCCGGCGCTCTGTTACAAAAAAGTTTGGCGCGGCGCGAAAAAAGTGGCCGGAAAGCGGCCGGTGTTTCCTCTGGTAACACCTGTAAACATGGTGGCGTTCTGATGGCGCTGAATAGGCGCCTCAGGCCCGCCACAACGGGTGGGCCTGCCGCACAAAAGAAAGTAAATAAAGGTGCGGCATTTTGTTTATCTTTTTGTTTACTTTTTCATAAAGTTGGCGCTTTCGGTGGTCCGAAAACAGGCAAAAAGTGTCTGTCACCATAAAATGTGACCGTCTGGTCAGGCGCATTAATAAAGGCTTTCCGCCATTCTTTCTTTTTTTGAAACACCTGTTTTCACGTTTTCTTGTGTCCGACGTCAGTGGGGCATCTATAGCCTCAGCAGTTGCACCATCCCGTCGGTGCCTTACCCGTTCATGGACAGTTCGGGACATAAAACCAATAACGACTGTTTGCGGCGAACACCCGCGAACGAAAGAGAACAACAAACAAATCGGAGGGAAAATCCGCATGCGACCGCTTCCTTATTTGAAGACCGGGCTGTGCGCCAGCACCCTAGTGCTGGCACCTGCTATCTCCCTGGCGAATATGGGCAACACCGCCACCACTTACGGCTTGCTGCCCACGGACATCGCGTCCGCGCAAGCGCTTTCCATGTTTAATACCCAGGTTTCCACCGCGTATTATAATCCGGCCTATCTGGCGCACAGCACCAAGAGCGAGCTGACCGCCGGCCTGATGCACGCCGAGCACAACCTCAAGGCCGACAGCCAGCAGTTCGGCACCTACACCGTGCAGGACGACCCCACCCAACAGGTGCTGCTGGGCCTCAAGGCCGATCTTAGCGACCTCACCGAGCTGGGCCAGCCCATGTACCTGGGCGTGATGATCGGCTCCGAGAAGTTCGGTGATGAGCTGCTCGCCTTCGGCTCCCGTACCGATCCGGACGGCCAGTACTTCAACTACGGCCGCCAGCCGCTGTTCCTGAGCATCGGCGTGGGCACCCACGTATGGCGCGGTCTGGACGTCGGCATCGGCACCAAGGTCACCCTCAAATCCGAGGCTTCCCTGGTGGCGCAGACCAATCTGGCCGGCGACACCGAGTACGAAGAGCTCAACGTCTCCGCCAAGCCGGTACTGCGGCCGGTCATCAGCATGAACTTCGACTGGGAAGAGACCTTCTGCCCGGACGCGCAGTGCTGGTATGACGGTCTGGAAACCGCGTTCGCCTTCAAGGGTTACTCCGACTCTTCCGTGGAAGTGAACGCCAACACCATCATCCCCGGCACCATCCCTGATCCCGGCCTGTTCATCGACATCGCCACGGTGGATTCCTACCAGCCCAACATCTACACCCTGGGCATGCAGCTCAAGCGTGACAAATGGCGCCTGGGCCTGGCGGTGGAAATGCAGGAATGGTCCGCGCTGGAAGACGAGCTCAACAACGACACCGTCAAGAACAACCTGGGTCTGGAGTTCGACGACATCGTCATCCCGCGCATCGGCGCCGAGTACTACCTGAACGACACCTTCACCCTCACCGGTGGCGTGGCGTTCGAGGAATCGCCGCTGGCCAACGACGTGAACCCGGAAGTGAACTACCTGGACGCCGACCGCACCGTGATCGGCCTGGGCATGAGCGCGACCTTCGACCACGTCTACGGCCTCAAGCATCCGCTGCGCCTGGACTTCGGCTATCAGTACCACCTGATGGATCAGCGCGAATTCCAGATCAAATCCAGCCAGCCGACCGCGCTCAACGATGATGTGGTGGAAACCAAAGGCGACGTTAACGCATTCGCCGGCTCCATCAGCATGCAGTTTTAAGGGGGCACCATGAAGACAAGAATGATCAAGCGGAAAGGAACGCTGCTGTCCTCCGTCGCGGTGCTCGGCACCGCGATGCTGCTTACCGCCTGTGGCGGTGACGGCGGCGACTCACCTGTCGACGATTTCGGCAGCAACCCAGGCGAGGGCGACAATCAAGCGCTGCTCTACGCCTATCCCGATAACGGCCAGGGCGAAATCTCCACCGCCGCCCCGGTGGTACTGCGCTTCTCCAGCGCCGTCAACCTGGGCCAGGCTCAAAACTCCATCACTCTGTATGAGGGCGATGCCGAGACCGGCACCGTGGTCAACACCACCCCGGAGTCAGTGGCCAAAGAGCCCAACAACGTGCTGCTGCAGCCCGACGAGGACCTGAAGCCCAACCAGACCTACACCGTGGTGATCGACGACCTGCGTCTGCGCAAAGGCGTCGCCGAAGACCAGACCCTCACCTTCACCACGCGGCCGCTGCATGAAGGCCCGAAAAATCTGGTGGTGAAAGACGATGCCTTCGAAGTCAGCCGGCGCATGCCGGACGGCTCGGAGATGGAACCGGTGATGGATTTCTCCAGCTTCCGCTTCCAGTTCACACAGCCCGTTGATCGCGCCACCGCCACCTACGGCGACTCCGTGACGCTCACCAGCAGCGGCGGCGACACCGTGGACGCGACCCTGCTGATCGACGGTGCCTACATGACCGTGGACCCGGACGCGGAATACCTGAACGCCGGCGAAACCTACACCCTGGACATCACCGCGGACCTGGCCAGCACCTACGGTGAGACGTTCGGCGCCGAGAGCTACACGTTCACGCCGAAAGACTCTTCCCCGGGCCGCGAACCGGCGATCCTGGTGCAGAAACTCACCCAGGGCACCACCTCACGCCTTACCGGCAAGCCGGTGAACGAAGTGCCCGTGAACGGCACCCTGCTCGGCGAAAACGACAACATCACCCAGGCCAGCGCCGAAGTGGTGCGCGCGGAATTGGCGGACGTCACGACCTACACCGACGTCACCCCGATTCGCTTGCCCAAGGGGACCGTCCTCAACGGCGCGGAAATCAATCCGATCCTCATCGGTGGTGAAGTGCCGGCCGGCTTCGGCTCCGGTGACGTCACCATGACCGTGCTGTCCGACGCCAGTGGCTACCTGGTGCCGAACCCCTACGCCGAGAACAACCCGGACGCCCTGCGCATCGTGCACCTGTTGATGGACGTGGGCATCGCCACCAGCGAGGCGCGCGCCAACGGCGCCTTTACTCAGGATCTGATGCACATTGAGCTGGTCGGCCTTGCCGAGGTGGACCCCGAAGCCGGCGTGCTGAACCTGGATGCGGTAAGCGTGGTTGAGCCCAACATTCTGGGGCAGGAATACGGCTACGGCATGTTGAGCTTCCAGTTGCAGTCTTATAAAGACCAAAACAATGCACCGCAGGTCGTGGGGGATGATACACCCCCGGCTTTGCAGAGTTGGAGTCTGGAAGACCTGGTGGGTGAGCAAGCTAAAACCGGCCTGGTTAAGCCGGGCGATCCCATCATTCTTAACTTTGACGAGCCACTGAACGCTGCTTCGGTCGCCGGAAAGGTGCACCTTCTGGAAAACGATTCTGAAGTTGAGGCGGCCGTGAATGTCTCGGGGTCGGCCATAGTGGTGAACCCGGCGTCCCCGCTTAAATTCGACCATGAGCTCGATCCGGTGGATTATGAACTGGTTCTTGACAGCGGCATCACGGATATCAGCGGTAATGAAACCGCGAGTATCTCGAAAAGCTTCGCCTTGCCCTTGGTCGTGGATCAGATCATAGGGGGGATTGACCCGAGCGAAAATCCGGAGGAGATGCGGATTCGCCCCCCGGTTGTCACCGCAACCTATCCTGGTTTCCCATGTGTGACCGACCCGCAGACCCGTGATCTGGCGAACGACATGGCGGGTATTTGTCTCGGCAGCGTTTACGAGTGGACGCACCCTGATAACCCTGAGGGCGGCACCGAGGACAGTGACTCAGTGCCCGTAATGGCCCTGCCTAAAAATCGGCCGATTATCGTTAATTTCTCGAAGAACGTTGATGCGGATTCGGTGCAGCTCGGTAGTACTTTTACAATTTACGAAGTCGACGCGAACGGTAATCCTATTGGCGGGCAGATCAATGGTTCGCTGAAAGTTAACCCCCGGCAGATCACTTTTTATCCGGATGAGGAATGGCAGGAAGGAGCGTTATACGCCTACACACTGCATTCCAACGGTGATATGCATGACAGCAGCTGCGATCCGGCGACCGCCATCTGTTCCGATGAACAGCCGGCCTTGCCTCTTCAAACGCAGATACTTGGGGAGCTAACGATTGATCTTTACCCGCAAAAGGATCCAGGTTTCGCGCGTTTAAGCACTGATCCGGTCGACGAGCGCGGCGGCGGGAAAAACATGGTGATTTATTTCCGCGGAGGCGCAGAAAGCAACAGTGTTCTTCAGAACTTAGTTAATGCGCCCACGTCGGATACAAACGCGAACTTCTTCCACGATACGAATCATGATGTTCAAGGCGAGATTCTCTTTCCAAGTATTTCTTATACGGTTCCACGAGAATATGCAGTGGAGGAAAAGGAACCCGGTGAAGAACCGGATCCTTACGCCGATCAAACTGAGAGCCCGCTAAATGGCGTTCCTATTGATCTGAACGGCGTAAAGCCGATTCCGAATAGCGCCAAGGTGCTCTCCCGGAATACCGCTGGTTCTCAGGAAACGGACTCGGACGGTTTTCCATTGGGCGTTAACTATGGGAATATCGGCTGCGGTGTTCGGGAGGCGATTCCCTTTGATCCAGACAATCCGTTTGCAGGAAATTATTTTATTCCTGTAAATTGTCCCGACAAAAAATTTGTATACTTGACTGGCGCGTTGAATGCTGAGGTTACTGATGAGTACTCCGAGCAAAGAGATGCGATAAAAGTAAAAATTTGGCCAAGCCAGATCGTTACGACCAGTTTGACTACGTACACAAATCTCTTCTCTTCCCAATTCGTTTATTCCTATAGTGGGCCGCAGTTACTACGGATTCGGTACGCACCAGGCCCTGATGGAAAGCGTGATCAACCAGTTACGGCTTGGATCAGAGAGACCGAAGAGGGGCCTGTTCTGGATGCAACGGTCGATTTGTATCTTGATGTTCCTTATCTTGAACAGCGATTCTTTGCTGTAGATAACCGACATAATCTGCATAGTTATCCGTTGACGATGGATCTCTCAGGCCCGCTTGAGTTCCTTGATGACGGTCGAATGGTTGTGACTCAATTTAATTATAATAATATTGATATAGACCTTCGTGGGTATGGTGAAAAAGAAGGGGGTATCAATACCAAACTTGATTTAAGGCTGCCAGACAGAGGGACATACATAAAATATGTGACTCAGCCTATTAAGTGATAGCCTCGCCCTTACCATCCCCTCGATGGTGAGGGCGTTCGCCTTTAGAGGGAAAGTAAAATCGCCCACGTCATTGGGTATATCTCTTTGCGCCCAAGCTTTCCGGGGCCCGGTAAATCCGTAGACTTTGCTCTGCTTGACATATCCAAGCCGGGCCTCGGAATACCGTCGCACAGTCGCGCTGATTGTTGAGCGCCAGTCCAACTTGTCAATTCGATGCTTGATCCAATCTACCTCCTAACTGAGCCGAATATGTTTTCGTGGTGATGCGCTGAACGGGCCTGCACGGCTAGGAGACGTCGAGGTTTGCTGACCCGGAAGTGCTCTTTCGGACACCCGGACCTTAGGGATACCAAAGAAAGTTATATTGACAGACGGAACAGGCAGCCTGGGTCGGTGTGGCTTCGTTTGGTAGTGTTTTGTAGATTATCGAGTGTGGATGAACAGCTACAAGGATTTAAAAAGAGGAGTAGGTGCCCCGGGCTTTCGGTTGCCCAGGGCTTGGTCTTTAAGTAAAAGCACTTTAAGTCAAAGTAAAAGAATAAAACCTGTATGTCAGCGATAAATTAGGGGTAGATGTTTAGGTCTCCGCTATGGCTCTCGGCAGGCACGATAGTAAGCGGAACATCCGTTTCGATAGAGCAGTTGTTCGATATATTCTGATCTGGAATTGTAATGAAGGAGGGGTTGCTGCCTGAGTTTTTAAAGTTGATGTATATGCTTTCGCCATCACATTCAAAAAATGTATGCCCCGTGAAGGTTATGCCAGAGAAATCTATTCTGGCTCCTTCGTTGGAAACGTTGCTTATCGTTCCGGTGCCCAGGTTTTGAATGCTGAAAACATGACAAGGATAAGAACCGCTTACTTGAGTATCAACAACCTCCATGGTGTCGGTGGATGTGTTGACTTCTGTGGTCATGTTTAGCGAGCACCCGAATGTAACGCTTCCATAACTTAGCTCGAAGCTGCCGAAAAAATTATACTCTTCCCCATTAGCGCCAACCGGGTCTAGCGTGATTGCATTGGCTTGCAGAGCTGCAGAAAGGAGTGCTATCCCTATAAATGTATGCTTCATAATGACCTCCAAAAAAAACGGGCACCTATTGGTGCCCGTTATGTTTTAGCCTCGTTTTTCTTACGGGCTTACATTTACATCGCTGCTGTAGCTGTCAGCGGGAACGATAGTCAGCGGCGTGTCGGTTTCCAGAGTGCAGTTGCCGAAGCTTTGCTGCGCAATGGTGAAGTAGGAAGGGTTGCTTCCGTCGTTATGGAAGTCCGCTACCACGGTGCCATCGTTACACTGGAAAAAAGTGGCAACGGTGACGTCGACGCCGTCAAAAGTAACCTGGCCGCCGTCGGAATCGATGTTGCTCACATCGCCCACGTCCAGGTTGCTGATGTTGACGGAGCCGCAGGGGTAGGGGCCGCTTACATCGTTGTTGGTGATGGTAATGGTTTCGTTGCCGGCAGTGATGTAGCCGGACAGTTCCAGGGTGCAGCTGGCGGTGATGCTGCCATAGGACAGATCCGTGGTCCCGGAGAAGGTGTAGTTCTGGCCGTCAGCGCCAGCGGGATCCAGGGTCAGGGCTTGGGCAGAAGCCGCGCCCAGCAGAGCGATAGCGCCAGCAGCACCAAGAACAGCTTTCTTCATCATTTCCATAGACATGAGAGTCTCCTCATTCTTCCGTTTATTTGGATGGTTTCGGCAGCGATTCTTTACTTCTTCCATGGTCGCCGCCGTGTCGGTTGGTGAGTTGTTGTTTTTGCCCCCGAACCGACACGATTCACGTTAGAGGAGGTGGGAAGGCGGGAGAATAGCAAAAAATGAAAAGGGGTCTTTCAAAAAATGAAAACATGAAATTCGACAAACGAGAAAACAGAACGAGAACAAATACTTGGGGCTAAAATCTGGCGTACAACCATAAACAATAAAAGTTCTGCGTCCCCGACGAGCGGTAGCGTATAGCCGACGAACGGTAGTATTTTCTGGTGCGGCCCAAAAACGTGACCGGGAAATTGTCCGTTCTTTAAAATCCGATTTTGTTTTTCTTGTAAGTTTTTGGCTATTTATTCTGTAAGTTTTTCGCTGGCCTTCCGGGTTTGTTACCTATGGTAGCATTTTAACCAATCTGTAGCGTTTCACTTGGTTTTTGGTGTCCTGGGTCAAGCCGTTCGTTCCTTGAATATCGAAATATTTTGCATTTCGCCGGCTTTTTTCTGTGTCCGCGTCGTTAGCCACGGGCTGCTATTAAGGTGTCGGACCCGTCTCGGCCGTTTTCGTGAAGGGTTGTTCGCACTTTGTGGCGTACAGGTGTGTGCAAAGCAGTGGCTGTGGCGTGCTTCGCTTTTTCTTGCCGGCCGGTCGGGGTAAGGTTGTTGACTCATTGATTCGACAATAAGAACTGATCATGCAGCCTCGCCCCGCCTCAACGTTGGCGCTGCTCCGGGATACCGGGCAGGGCCTTGAAGTCTTGATGCTCCAGCGCACCCTTAAGGCCGTGTTCATGCCCGGCTTTTATGTGTTCCCCGGCGGCGCCGTCGACGACGGCGATCGCGACCTGGCCCGCAGTGGTCACCTTTATGGCCACGATGACGATTCCGCCAGCGCCTTGCTCGGCCTGCCGGAGGGCGGCGGGCTGGGTTATCTGGTCGCCGCCGTGCGTGAGTGCTTCGAGGAGTCCGGCATGCTGCTGGCCCGCGACAGCGCCGGCCAGTGGCTGGACGGCGGCCATCCGGTGATGGACGGCCGCTGGGCGGTGGGCAGTGGTGAGGCGGATCTGGGGGATCTGTGCCGCTCCCACGGGTTGGCGTTGTCGCTGGACGGCATCGCCTATCTGGATCACTGGGTGACGCCGCCGGGGCCGCCGCGCCGGTTCGATACCCGCTTCTTCGCCGCCGTGGCGCCGCCGGACCAGGTGCCCGCCCACGACGGCGATGAAACCATCGACCATATCTGGATCCGTCCGCAGGACGCGTTGGAGGACCGCCGCCAGGGCCGTCGCGAGTTCGCCACGCCGACGGTGAGCGTGCTGCGCAAGCTGTCGGAGTTCGCCTCCGCGGACGAGGTGCTGGCCTACGCCCGCGACCGCCGGCCGCAAGCCTTCCCGACGCAGCCGTGGCCGGCGCGCAAGGGCGACGAGGTGGTGTATATCGAGCCGGGCCGCCCGGCCTACGATGAGGTGTGCAAGCTCGACCCGGATGCCAAAGGCAACGCCCAGGCGCGCCTGGAGGCGGGCCTGTGGGTGGCGCTCAGCAACCACGTATCGCGCCTGACCTTGAACGCCGGTTCGGACGACGGCGGCCCGGGCTTTAACAGCTACCTGGTGCGCGCCGGTGAGCAGGCCCTGGTGGTGGACCCGGTGATCGAGGGGCGGGATGACCTGCACGCGCTGCTGGAAGCCTGCGACGGCGTGCTGTCCACCATCGTGCTCACCCGGCCTCGCGAACAGGAAGCGGCGGCCCGCACCCTGCAGGGCGCCACCGGCGCCCGCATCCTCGGCGTGGCCGGCCCGGCGGACCTGCGCCTGGCGCACGGCGAGCCGCACCGCCTGGGCGGGCTTACCCTCAAGCTGCTGCACACCCCCGGCCAGGCGGACGACCGCCAATGCCTGCTGATCCAGGAGGAGGGCATGCTGTTCTCCGGCACTGCGGTGCTGGAGCGCTCCATCGCCAAGGGCTACCTGCCCGCCGCCGACGTCGATGCCTACGTGGCCGGCCTGGCCCGGCTGCTGGAGGAAGACCTGCACTGGATTGCCCCCGGCCGCGGCTTCCTGATGGGCCAGCCGCAGAAGGTCCTGGACCACCTGATGACCCAGTGCCTCAGCAAGGTTCAGCGCTGATTTCATGACACGGAAAAATGGGGACGGACCCGGTGCAAGTCGGGTCCTTTTCAACTAGAGTTTTGAATCAGCATAACAACGAACACCATGACGATTCTGGGGGCCGGCAATGGATGCCGATTTTTCCACGCAGGCTTTGCAGTACCAAACCACCGCGTTGCGCAACACCCGGCTGGCGCAGGACGCTTCGCTGGTGCCGTGGGCGGGTAACGCGGAGAGCCTGAAGGCCACCGCCGTGGCGCAGCTGCATCGCATCGCCGGCTTCAGCCCTGGCGGTGGATTCAGCGCGGGCGGCTGGGAATATCAATTTCTCTATAACACCTTGTACACGCTGGAAGCGCCCCAGCACGACGGCCAGGACCTGTATCAATTGGTTCTGACCTGGGACGCCACCCTGGTGGTGCGCTACCGTGCCGCCGAGGCGCAATCCCAGGAGAGCCTGCTGGAGGCCGCCTTCGGCGTCGGCGCCCGGGCCTTCCGCTCCCGCTGGCGGAGCACCGCGAACGTCCTGTTTGACCAGGCCGGCTACGGCGCCGCCGTCGGTGGCCAGGCCCTGGAAGACGCGCTCATCATGAAACCGCCTCGGAGCAAACCCGTGTACCAGCAGGACGAACCCCTGCACCCCGGTGTCACGCCCGCCCAGGAGGTGCGCCGCCCCAACGGGCCGGAGACCGGCCCCGTCGACCGCCCCCATTAGCCCGGTACGATAGCGTCGAAGGATTGGAAAGGACTCTGAAACATGGCAATAACCAAAACGCTGCTTCATCTGGCCCTCGCCGCCTCGATCTGGCTTGCGGTTGCGGCGGCGCAGGGCGCGCCGGTGACGTTTTCTTCCAAGGAACTCTGCGTGGAGGGTGTGGCGGCGCCGCTTGAAGTGGAAGTGGCGGAAACCCAAGCCCAGCGCAACCGGGGCCTGATGCAGCGCGACAGCCTGGCCGAGGACGCCGGCATGCTGTTTCTGTTCGACGGCCCGATGGCGAAGGGCGTCGGGTTTTATATGTACCGCACGCTGATTCCCCTGGACGTGGCGTTCGCCGACCCGGACGGCCGTATCGTGTCGATCATGACGATGACGCCGTGCCCCCATGAGGACCCGCGCCGCTGCAAGATCTACCGGCCGGGGAGGGCGTTCGTGTCCGCGCTGGAGGTGAACGCCGGCTTCTTTGAGCGCCACGGCGTGAAAAAAGGGGACAGACTTTTTGATCCGCAGGAAGGACGCTGCGATCTCGCACCCGACGACGAGCCGATCGCTGACAAGGATTAGCGTTTCCGGCTTATTCCCTTCGCGTTTTACCCCGGCACACTGAAGCCGTACCGACCCAAGGAAGCGGAACGGAGAGCGAGATCGATATGTCGGAGGAGCGCACCCCCTACGCGCCGGGCACCGGCTCGGCGGCGGATGCCTGGGTGGACCGCCTGCTGGAACGGGGGCGCGGCCCGGAGCTGGCGCCGATGCCCTTGAACACCCCGCTGGACGGCACCCACGTGACCGCGGCGGTGCGGCTCACCGGCCGCGACCGCTTTCACCTCGCCCGCGTTCTCGGCGTGGACCTGCCCACCCTGGAACACTGGGAGCGCGGCCTGGGCGCGCCGGACGGCGCCGCCCACGCCTTGCTGCTTATCGCCCTGCGCTTCCCCGAGGTGATCCGCGCGTTCTCCACGGATTGACCGGCCGGGGTTACTGCCGGGCGTTGAGCATGGCGATGGCGGCCAGCGCCTCCGGGTCGTGTTCCTTGAGCCGGTTGGCGATGCCGTGCTGGAAGAAGTAGCGGAAATCCGGCTCCTTCTGCGCGGGCACCAGGCAGTGGTCGCCGGGCAGCACCGGGGTCTGGGTGACCGCTGCCTCGTCGGCGACCATGGCCCGGGCGGTGCCGTCGCCGTACAGGCGCCAGCTCACCACTTCCATCAGGCTCAGGGTTTCGAACTCGTCCTCGGAAAACACCGCGTGGGTGCCGATGGTGTCGGGGATCTCCTGCACCAGGCCCCGGGCGGGATTGTCGAAGGTCGGTTTGCCGAAGAAGGACACCGCGGCGTCCAGCTCCTGGACCTTGTGCGGTGGCGCTTCGCAGAACAGGTGGTCGCTCTCCGGCAGCCGGTAGCCTTCCCAGCGCCCGTTGAGCGGGTCCGCCAGCTCATGGGCACTGGCCAGCTTTCTCAGCCACGGCACCATCGCCAGGGTGTCGCCGTTTTCCAGGCGTGCCCAGGCCAGGATTTTGACCGAGAAAAGAGTGTCGGGATGCTGGTCGTTGGCATAGAGCAGTTCCATGCCGTCGTATTCAGGGGAGAGCCTGAGAATCGGCGGCGAAGCGGCTCGCCGTCGTGGGGTGAATGGCAACACGTTGTTGGGACGCTTCGTGTCGCCGATGGGGTCACGCCGGTTTGCCATAAACACCTCCGCGCAGCCTATGTTTTCACACTAGACGGTGGCGGCGGGGCGCGCAAGCGCTGTTTTGCGGGAATTAAAGCGGCGATCGGATCAGCCGATGAACCGGCCAGGCGCCACGCGCATACGAAACTTACAAGCCGGAAAGCCGTCATGTCCCGTTCCTCCCGTTTTAGTATTCGCTCCAACCTGCAGAACAAGATGCTGCTTCTGGCCCTGGGCCCGGTGTTCCTGATTACCTTGATTCTGGAGGTGTTGGCCACCCTGGAAAGCCGCCGGGAAACCCGCGAAAGCCTGGCCGAGCAACGGTCCGCGCTGATCGAATCGCGCCAGCAGGGCATCAAGAATCTGGTCGACGCCGCCAAGGCGTCGGTGAGCCACCTGGCCGACGCGCCGCCGGAACAGCAGGCCGAAGCCCAGGCCCGTGCCCGGGAGATCCTCGGCAACGTCACCTTCGGCGGCGGCAACTATCTGTTCGTGTATGACTTCCAGGGCAACGTGGCGGCCTCGCGCACCGACAGCGTCGGCGGCAACAGTTGGGACCTGCAGGACGAAGACGGCCAGTATGTGATTCGCGATCTGATCGCCGCGGCCCGCGACGGCGGCGGTTATTACCAGTACCGCTGGACCAACCCGGCCACCGAGACGGTGGAAGCAAAGTACTCCTACGCCACCGCCATTCCGCAGTGGGATTGGATGATCGGCGCCGGGGTGTACGCCACCGAGGTGGACAAGAGCATGGCGCTGGCGGAAGCGGAGGCGATGGCGTCGCTGAAGCGATCGATGATCACCACCGTGCTCACCGGCCTGGGGCTGATGGCGCTGGTGGGCGCCGGCGCCGCCTGGATGGTGCGCCGCACCGTGCGGCCGATCCGCGATACCGCCACGGCCATGGAAGACATCGCCCGCGGCAAGGGCGATCTGACGCGCCGGTTGGCGGTGACCACCGACGACGAAGTCGGCGAGCTGGCCAATCAGTTCAACGGCTTCGTGGCGCGCATGCAGGAGACCCTGCTGGAGGTGCGCGGCAGCACCCGCCACGTGAACCGCGCCGCCGATGAGATCGCGCTGAGCAGCGAGGAGTTGGCCACGCGCACCGAGCAGGCCGCCGCCAACCTGCAGGAGACGTCCGCCTCCATGGAGGAGATCACCGCCACCGTCAATCACAGCGCCGAATCCGCCGGTCAGGCCAACAAGCTGGTGGCGGGCACCGGGAAGGTGGCCGGCGACGGCCTGGCGGTGATGGGCCAGGTGGAAACCACCATGGGCGAGATCAGTGACTCCGCCACCCGTGTGAACGAGATCGTGACCCTGATCGACGGCATCGCCTTCCAGACCAACATTCTCGCCCTCAACGCCTCGGTGGAGGCGGCCCGCGCCGGCGAGCACGGGCGCGGTTTCGCGGTGGTGGCCGAAGAAGTGCGCAACCTGGCCGGCCGCGCCGGCGAAGCCGCGCGCGAGATCCGCGCCTTGATCGACACCTCGGTGTCGCGCACCCGGGAAGGTTCGGAACTGGTCCGCCAGGCCGGCGAGACCATGCGCGGTATCGTCGACAGCGTCGCCCGGGTCACCGAGGTGATCGAGGAGATCAGCAGCGGCGCCGCCGAGCAGAGCAGCGGCATCGGCCAGGTGAACACCGCCGTGGCGGAGATGGATTCCGTCACCCAGCAAAACGCCGCCATGGTCCATCAGACCTCCGGCAACGCCGCCGAGATGCGCGGCCACGCCGGCCGCCTCAGCACCCTGATCGATTCCTTCGTGCTCGGCGACGCAACCTGATCATGCTCCATTTAGAGAGTGGGCCTTGTGGGAGCGGGCCCCGCCCGCGAACCCCTATATCACTGCCGTGGCGATCAACGCCAGCACCGGCAGAGCCGGCGCCAGCCGCACCATCAAACGCGGCCTGTACGGCAGCAAAAACACCAGCGGCAAGCCCGCCAGGGTGACCAGGCCCAGCGCCATCGCCAGCGCCAGGCCGGTGGGCCACAGCCGCAGGCAGCTGGCCACCATCAACGCCATCAGCACCCAGCCGGCGACACGAAAAGCACGCAGCCGTGCCGCCGGGGGTTTCGCGCCGACAGCCGCTTCATGGTGGCGTTTCATCGCCAGCGCCAGGGCGGTCAGGCCGGCGTAGGCCAGGCTCAGCGGCAACGTCACGGCAATGACCGTCATGCGCCATCCTCCGCCGTGCGTCGTTGTGGGAGCGGGCCGCGCCCGCGAACGGGTTGCTTCCGCACCACCCGCCACAGCGCGTAGCCGCCGGTCGCCGCCATCAGCAAACACACCACATCGAACCCGGCCAGCGCGCCGGTTCGCCAGGCGGTGGCGCTGAACAGGTGGCTGTCGGTGGTGGCCACATTCAATAGCGGCAACGCCGCCCACAGCACGGTGATTGCCGCCAGCTGCTCGATCCAGCCGCGCCGGTCCGGGCGCAGCAGGGCGTGGCCCAGGGCCAGCAGCCAGGTCAGGAAGAACACGCGGATCTCCCAGCTCTCCCGGGCGGCCAGCTCCACCGGCAGCAGCCGGTTGGCGGCGAAGTAGGCGGCCAGCGCGCCCAGCAGGCCGGTGAGCGAGGCGATGTTGAGCCCGTTCACCAGCCGCAGCGCGGCGCCCGGCGCCTTGCCGCGCAGCTGCTGGGTGCGCTTGGACACCCACAGCAGCATGCCGGTGGCGACCATGGCGGTGCCGCCCACGCCGAACAGGAAGAACAGCCAGCGCACCGTGGGGTCGGCGAAGCGCGCCAGGTGCAGGTTGACCAGCAGGTTGTAGACCCGGAAGGCGCCGGGCACCGCCTCGTCGCCCGGTCGCGTTTCCAGCAACTCGCCGGTGCCGCCGTTGAACACCAGGGTGGGGTTGCCGCCCCGGCGCTGGTCGGTGATGTGGGGATCTTTCGCCGTGGATACGCGGATCACCGCGTTGTCCCGGTTGGGCCAGTCCACGCTGATGCGGCGCACCGGCTGGTCGAAGGTGGCCCGGGTGCGCGCCACCAGCGGCGCGATGTCCACCATCGGCGCCGCCGCGCCGCCCTCGGCGGCGGCCTCCTCGCGCGGAAACACGTCCTGGAAGAAGCCGCGCCAGCCGTCTTCGTAGGCCGCGTTCATGCCCCAGGGCATCAGCATCACCATGAAAATCAGCAGACCCGAATAGGTGATCATGAAATGAAACGGCAGCGCCAGCACCGCCGTGGCGTTGTGGCTGTCCAGCCAGGAGCGCTGGCCCTTGCCGGGCCGGAAGGTGAAGAAATCCTTGAAGATTTTCTTGTGGGTGATCACGCCGCTGACGATCGCCACCAGCATGAACATGGTGGCCACGCACACCAGCCAGCGTGCCCAGATACGCGGCACCCCGTACAGCTCAAAGTGAAAGCGGTAAAGAAAGTCGCCGCCCCGGCTGGCGCGCGGCGTCAGCAGCTCGCCGGTGCCGGCGTCCATCACCGCCTGCTCGCCGCGTCGGCGTCCGCCGCCCTCGGCCTGAGGGGTATCCGGCTGCCAGCGCAGCTGCGCCACCGGCGAACGGGCCTCGGGCAGCTGAATGTCCCAGCTTTTCGCGTCCGGGGCCTTGGCGTTGAGCGCCGCCCAAGCCAGTGCCGGGGTGTCCGGCGACGGCTGCGAGTGGTGCAGTTCCGGTGCCATCCACAGGGAGATTTCCTCGCGGAAATAGGCACTGGTGCCGGTCACGAACATGGCCAGCAGCAGCCAGCCCAGTAACAGGCCACTCCAGGTGTGCAGCCAGGCCATGGATTGCCGCAGACCCGCCTTCACAGCAGGTTCTCCGCGCCGCCCAACCAGGCGAGGGCGGCCAGCATCAGCGCTGGAATCACGATGCCCGCCCAGGCGCGGGCGGCGCTGCGGGTGGCGAACGCCCACAGCACCGCCACCGTGTAGATCAGAAAAGAGAGCAGGTTGGCGGTGATCACCGCCGTGGCCGGCGCCGCCGGCAGCCACAGGGCGAGGGCGGTGGTGGCGCAGGCGGCCAGGGCGTAGCCGCCGAACACGGCGGCCAGCGTGCGCGACGCCACGCCGAGTCCGGGGGAGGCGGCGAACCGCTGCAAAGAATGTTTGGACATGCAATCCCCAGCGCCGAAGGGTCGGCACCCGTCACGGACGAATAAAGCAAATAAGAATTGTTATTATCCGCATTTAGAGGTTCAATGCAATGCGTCAACCGTAAGGTTTGTAGCCGGCGCCGCCAGCGGTTGTCGCAGCCGCCAGCGCAGGCGGATGCCGAGCAGCACGGCGGCGGCGGTGAGGCCCGACACCAGACCGATCCAGAAGCCCGCCGGGCCCATGGCCGGCACCCACAGATCGGTAAGCCCGAGCACATAACCCACCGGCAGACCCACGCCCCAGTAGGCCACCAGCGTCATCAGCATCGGCCAGGCGGTGTCTTCGAAGCCGCGCAGGCAACCGTTGGCGCACACCTGCAGGGCATCGGACACCTGGTAAATGCCGGCGAACAGCAGCAGGTGGGCGGCCAGGGCGATCACCTCCGGGTTGTCGGTGTAGATGTGCGGAATCCACGGTCGGCTGACGATCAGCGCCAGGCCGGCGAACAGACCGATGCCGCCGGTCATCGCCAGCGAGCAGCGCACCGCGCGGCTCAGCCCGGCGCTGTCGTGGCGGCCGCGCGCATGCCCCACGCGCACCGTTGCAGCGAGGGCGAAACTGAGCGGGATCATGAAAATCAGCGAGGTGAAGTTGAGCGCGATCTGATGGCCGGCGACGATCTCCGGCCCCAGCCGGCTGATCAACAGCGCGATCACCGCGAAGATGCTCACTTCGAAGAAAATCGACAGCCCCACCGGCAGCCCCAGCCGCAGCATGTAGCCCAGGCTGGCCAGCTCCAGATGGCGCTCGCGCAGCGTTAGCCGCGCCGGGCGGTAGACCGGATGACGGCGGATATAAGCGCCCATCATCAGCGCCATGCTCCACATCACCAGGCTGGTGGCCCAGCCGCAGCCGACCCCGCCCATGGCGGGGAAACCCAGCTTGCCGTAGATCAGCACATAGTTGGCGGGAATGTTGATGGCCAGGCCGATAACGCTGATCCACAGCACCGGCCGGGTGTGGTTCATCGCCTCGGTGTAGCTGCGCAATGCCAGCAGCACGGCGGCGCCGGGCATGCCCCAGCTGAGCGCGTCCAGATAACCGGCCACCAGCGGGCGGATCGCCGGGTCCACGTCCATCAGGCCCAGCAGCGGCCCCATGGAGCGCAGTATCACCGCGCTGAACAGGCCCAGCCCCAGCGCCAGCCACAGCCCCTGCTGGGCCACCGGGTTGACGCGATGGTAAGCTTCGCCGCCGAGGTGGCGGGAGAGAATCGGCGTGGCGCTCATCAGCACGCCGGTCATGAACAGGAACAGCGGCACCCAGATGCTGGCGCCCACCGCCACCGCGGCGAGATCCTCGGCGCCCACCCGGCCCGCCATCATGGTGTCCACGAAGCCGTTGGCGGTCTGCGCCAGCTGGCCGCCGAGGATCGGCAGGGCAAGACGCAACTGAGCAAGGTATTCGAGACGATGAGCGGACATGGCGCACTACAGCCTGATCACGGGGCGGCTACCATACCGCAATCCCGTGGCGTGGTGCACCGCGCCACCGACCTGGAAACGCTGTTTCGGGACACTTTTTTCGAGCGCCACCACACCGTGTTGGAAGGCGGCTTCGAAGAGCCGGTGTATTTGGCAGGCACACCGGTGGCGGGTGAGCCCGCCCGTATCCGCTACACCCGCGATTATTTCCGCAGCGCCCTCCATGAAGTGGCGCACTGGTGCGTGGCCGGCCCCCGCCGCCGGCGCCTGGACGACTACGGCTACTGGTACGCGCCGGACGGCCGCGACGCCGCCGCCCAGGCGGAATTCCTGCGCGTGGAAGTGCGGCCCCAGGCGCTGGAAGCGCTGTTCTGCGCCGCCTGCAATCATCCGTTCCGCGTCTCCCTGGACAACCTGGACGGCGACCCCGGCGACGAAGCCCGCTTCGCCGCCGACGTCCAGGCCCTCGCCGAGCGCCTGCACCGCGACGGCCCGCCGCCCCGCGCCCGCCTCTGGCTCGACGCCCTGACCCGCTTCTACAAAGTCTGATCAGCGCAGCATGTGCAGGAAATGCATGTGCTTCTCGTACTGGTCGAGCACGTCACTGATCACCTGCTCGCGGGTGAAGCCCATCAGGTCGTAGTCCTGGCCGCCTTCGCTGAGGAACACGTCGGCGCGGAAGTACTGGTCGCTGTCGGCGTGACGTTTCGAGTGCTCCAGCTGGCGCATGGTGATCGACGGGCGCGCGTAGCCGCGTATGCGTACGCCGTAGAGAAAGTCGGTTTCCTCCGCGTGACCGACGATCAGGGTGGCGCGGTCGTCGGCTTCTTTCACTTCCACTTCCAGGCCGTGGCCACGCAGTTCGTCGGCCACGGCGTTAAGGGCCGGTGTGGCGACGTCGCGCAGGAACGCCTCGACCCGGGCGCGGCCCGGGAAGCTGACCATGCCCCGCAGGCGCGACTTCCAGCCGCCGGTGGGCGCGGTGTGGCCCACGTGGATGGCCGCCGGCGCGGTGCCCAGATTGGACTGGAAGCTGGTGCGCCGGATGCCTTCCACCCTCAAGGATCGGACCAGCCCGAAGCAGGCGATCAGCAGCACCGCCGAGAACGGCAGCGCCGAGGCGATGGTGGCGGACTGCAGCGCCTGCAGGCCGCCGGCCAGCATCAGCGCGATCGCCACCAGACCCTCGGAGCCGGCCCAGAAAATCCGCTGCCACACCGGGGTGTCGTCGTGGCCGCCGGAGGCCAGCATGTCCACCACCATGGAACCGGAGTCCGAGGAGGTGACGAAGAACACCACCACCATCAGGGTGGCGACGCCGGAAATAAAGCCCGACCAGGGGAACTGCTCCAGGAAGCGGAACAACGCCACCGCGTTGTCGTCCTTCACGTATTCCGCCAGTTGCGCGTAGGAGCCGTCCAGAATCATGCGGATCGCGGAATCGCCGAACACGGTCATCCAGAACAGGGTGAAGCCGGCGGGCACCAGCATCACGCCCAGGGCGAATTCACGGATGGTGCGGCCGCGGGAAACACGGGCGATGAACATGCCCACGAACGGCGACCAGGAAATCCACCAGCCCCAATAGAACAGGGTCCAGCCGCCCATCCAGTCCTGCGGGCCGTCCTCCACCTTGGGCTGATAGGTGTAGAGGTTGAAGGTCATGCTGACCAGCTCGGAAAGGTAATCGCCCAGGTTCTGCACATAGGCTTTCAGCAGGAACACGGTGGGGCCCAGGATCAGCACGAACGCCAGCAGCAGGAAGGCGAGCCCCAGGTTCAGTTCGGACAGGCGGCGGATGCCGGCGTCCAGGCCGGTGACCACGGAGATGGTGGCCAGGCCGGTGATGGCGACGATCAGCCCCACCTGCACCCATTCGTTCTTGGGCAGTCCGAACAGATAGTTCAGGCCGGCGTTGACCTGCTCGACGCCGAAGCCCAGCGAGGTGGCCACGCCGAACACCGTGCCCACCACCGCGAAGATGTCCACCGCGTGGCCCAGCGGGCCGTAGATTTTCTTGCCGATCAGCGGGTAGAGCGCTGAGCGCAGCGTCAGCGGCAGGCCGTGCCGGAAACTGAAGTAGGCGAGAATCAGGCCGACAATGGCGTAGATGCTCCAGGCGTGCAGCCCCCAGTGGAAGAAGGTGGCGCGCATCGCCTCCTTGGCGGCGGCGATGGTGCCCGGGTCCGCCATCGGCGGCGCGGTGAAGTGGGTCACCGGCTCGGCGACGCCGAAGAACATCAGGCCGATGCCCATGCCCGCGGAGAACAGCATCGCGAACCAGGACCCGTAGCTGTAGTCCGGCTCCGAGTGATCCTTGCCCAACTTGATGTCCCCGAAGCGGCTCACCGCCAGAAAGGTCACCAGGGTGATGATGATCGCCACGGTGAGCACGTAGAACCAGCCGGCGTCGCTGATCACCCGCGCTTTGACGTTGTCGAACACGGTTTCCGCGGTTTCCGGCACGATCACCGAAAACAGCACCATGGCGGCGATGATCGCCACCGAAGTGAAGAACACCGGCGGGTTGATCAGCACCTTGGGTTTTTGTTCTGGGGCGGGGCTTTGCTGGGGATCATCACTCATCGGGTTCTCCTGATCCTTGGAAGAAACTCAATATCAAGACGCTAACACAGCGGCGGTGAAAACGACGCGAGCTTGTGGAAGCCAGCCTTGTGGGAGCTTGCTAGCAAGCGAAAGGCAAGCTTTGCTTGCCGGCAGGATGCCAGAGGCCTCTCTAAAGGCTATACAAACAACCTCTCTGGGATCCTGCCGGCCGGCTTTGCCGGCCTTTCGCGGGCAGGGCCCGCTCCCACAAGGCCCGCTCCCACAAAGGCCCGCTCCTACAAGCGGCCGGCCTGCTTGAGTTGTTGGTAGGCCTGGCCGAGGCGCTCGGCGAGGGTGTCCGGGGTGGCCGCCACCAGCTGCGCGCCGGCGTGGCGAAGGCGCGCGTGCAGGGCGCGGCGCAGGTGTTGTTCGTGGGCGTCGGCGGTGACGCGCAGGGCGTCGTCCACGCCGGTCACGCGGGCGTGGCGCAGGGCGGCCTGCTCGGGCAGCTCCATGTCGGCGACCATCACCAGGTGGCGGCGGCTGAGCATACGCACGGCGGCGAGCAGGTCGTCGCTGTCCTCCGCCTGCACCCGGCTGATGATCACCACCAGGGCGCGCCGCCGCCAGCGGCCGTGGAAGTGCCGCGCCGCCTGGCTGAAGTCGCTGGCGCGGTCGGCGGGGTGCACGTCGTAGAAGCCTTTCAGCAGACTCTGGATGCCGTTGGGCCCGTGCACCGGATCCAGCCAGCGCGGCGTTTCCGCCGAGAACAGCATGGCGCCGGCCCGGTCGCCCTGGCGCAGCGCCGACCAGGCCAGCAGCAGGGCGGCGTTAAGGCCATGGTCGAAGGCGGTCAGGTCGCCGATCGGCAGCGCCATGCGACGGCCGCCGTCGAGCAGCACCCAGACGCTCTGGTTCTGCTCGTCCTGATAGTGGCGGGTGATCAGCCGCTGGCGGCGGGCGCTGGCCTTCCAGTCGATGCGGCGCGGGCTGTCGCCGGCCTGATAGTCGCGCAGCTCGTGGAATTCCAGGCCCTCGCCCCGGCGCGGCTGCACCCGGGCCCCGAAGCGGCCACGGCTTTTGTCCACCGCCAGGGCGGCGCGGGCGATCGGCGAAAAATCCGGATAGACCGGCACCCGCCGCTCGGCGGCGATGCGCCGGCGCTGCTGCCAGAGGCCGCGCGGCGACGGCAGCCACAGCTCGATATCGCCGAACCGCACGGTGCCGCGCCGGGTGGGCCGGTAGCGGTAGGTCACTTCGGTGCGGTCGTGATCGACGGCGGGCACCAGGGTGCGCGGCAGGCCGGTGAGCGGATCGTCCGGCGGGTGGTGATCGGCCACCAGCCACGGCTCACCGGCGACGGCGCCACGACTGTCGAGCAGCAGGGTGACGGTGTGCGCGATGCCCACCGCCAGCGCCGCCGGCAGCCGCCGCTCCGCCGCCGGCGTCGGCCGCGCGCGCAACCGGCGCAGATCGTCCAGCGCCCAGGCGGCGCCGACCAGGCCTAACGCGGCCCAAGCCAGTAGAGCCGGCGCTGCCAGTTCCGGCAGCCCGACGCGAGCCACCAGTGGCAAGACGGCCAGCGCCGCCCACACCAGCAAGACCTGGATCAGGCGCTGTCCGGGCCTTATCCGCATGCGGCCTCCACGGCGGTCTGGCGACCGCGATGCAGGATGCAGGATTCAGGATACAGGGGCGAGGCCTGGTTTTTTGTGGGAGCGGGCCATGCCCGCGAAAGGGAGCGAAGCTCCCGGCAGGATCCCAGAGACCCTGTCGGCAATCCGCTGTCCTGGCTCTCTGGAATCCTGCCGGCCGGCTTTGCCGGCCTTTCGCTTGCAGGCAAGCTCCCACAGGGCAAGCGCCTACAAGAGGTCCAGCCGCTCACGCCTCCTGGCTGCATCCTGAATCCTGCATCCTGTATCGACCGGAAGGCGATCATTGCCGGGGCGCCTCCACCTGCTCCAGCAGTTGCGCGAGCACCGATTCCACGGTCTGGCCTTCCAGCTCCGCGTCCACGCCCAGGCGCAGGCGGTGGCGCAGCACCGGCGCCGCCACCGCCTTGACGTCGTCGGGCACCACGAAGTCGCGGCCGCTGAGCAGCGCCTGGGTTTTGGCGGTGCGGGCCAGGGCGATGCTGGCGCGCGGGCTGCCGCCCTGGATCAGGCTGGGATGCTCGCGGGTGGCGCGCACCAGGCGCAGCAGGTAGTCGATCAGGGCCGGGTCGATCAGCACCTGTTCGGCGCTGCGGGTCAGTTCCAGGATGCCGGCGGCGTCGGTGACCGGCGTCAGCTGCGCCGCGTCCAGGCTGTCCGGCAGCCGACCGTCGAGCACCATCTCCACCATGCGCGATTCGTGCGCCTGGTCCGGGTAGTCGATCAGAATCTTGAACAGGAAGCGGTCCAGCTCCGCCTCCGGCAGCGGGTAGGTGCCTTCCTGGTCGAGCGGGTTCTGGGTGGCCAGCACCACGAACGGCGGCGCCAGCGGGAAGCTCTCGCCCTCGATGGTGATCTGCCGCTCCTGCATCACTTCCAGCAGCGCCGCCTGGGTCTTGGCCGGCGCCCGGTTGATCTCGTCGGCGAGCAGCAGGTTGGTGAAGGCCGGCCCCTTGCGCACCCGGAAGTCGCCGCTCTGGCTGTCGAACAGGGCGTGGCCGGTGACGTCCGAGGGCATCAGGTCGGGGGTGAACTGGATGCGCTGAAAGTCCAGCTCCAGCACCCGCGCCAGGCTGCGCGCCAGCAGCGTCTTGCCGAGCCCGGGCACGCCTTCGATCAGCACATGGCCGCCGGTGATCAGGGCGATCAGCACCTGCCGGGTGATCGCCGGCTGGCCCACCAGCACCTGGTTAAGCTGCTCTTCGATGCGGCGCGCCAGGGCGCCGGCCTGTTCCGTCTGGCTGGTCATAAACGGCTCCTAAGGGTTTGCAGTATCGCCACCCGGTCCGCCCATTGCTGGCGGTCCCGGGGGCGCGGTGGTCGGGTGGCGCTGCCGCTGTTCAGGGCGTCGCGCAGAGCGGCTTCGGGCAGGGCCAGCCGCTCGGCGGCGATCGCCAGGGCCTGGTCCCGGTCCGGGTGAAGCAGGTCCAGGCGCCGCCGCGCCTCGTCGCGCAGCGGCGCCGTTAGCCGCTCGCTCTGGCCGGTGCGCCAATGGAAATGGCCCAGCGCCAGCAGGTGGCCGAGGTAATCGGTGCGGTCCGCTTCGGCGGCGTGCCACTGCGGCCCGGGGCGCGGCAGACGCCGCCACAGCCAGGCCGCCAGGGCGAGCAACAGGGCCAACATCAGCGGCCAGGCGTGCTGCCACAGCCACAGCGGCAGCGGCGGCATGTCGATGCCTTGCACGAACCACACCGGGCCGTCGCCGATCAGCTGCTCCAGCAGCCAGGCGTGGTCGAAATAGTGCAGGTGCTGGTTGTCCCACAGCGTCAGGCCGGCGAGCACGGTCATCTGCCCGTCGCCCCAAGACAGGTGAACCAGTTGCGCGCCCTCCGCATTGTCGGCCTTGGAGGACGGCAGCGCCGGCAGCAGGTCGGTGGGACGATGCTGCAGGGCCTGGCCGGGCGAGGCCAGCAGTTGCCGCCGGTCGCCGTCCGCGAACACCCAGGTTGCCGGCGCCGGTAACGGCGGCGCTTCGCAGGTGAGCGCCTCGCACTGCGGCGACAGGTCGCCGTCGTTGTCGCCCAGGCAATACTCCAGGAACAGGCTTTCCATGGGCTGGAAGCGGTCCAGCAGGGTGGTGAAGGGGTCGTCCTCGGTGTCCGTCTCCACGGCGACGGCGTGCAGGCCCAGCGGCGTCAGTAGCGGGTCGTCGTTGCCGCCGGTCCGCTCGCTGTTCCCGTCCTTGTCCCCGGTTTCGTCGGCCACGTAGTGATAGGCCGGGCGGGCGGCGACGATCAGATGGCCGCCGCGCTGCACCCAGTCGAACAGGGCGTCGATCCGACCGCTGCCCAGCTCGCCCCGGTATTCGTCCAGAATCAGGGTGGTGCCGGTGTCCGGCAGCGGGAACAGGGCGCCGGTGCTGAAGATCCGGCGGGTGGGGCGCTGCCAGTTTTCCAGCAGGGTCTGGGCGGCCAGGTAGGGGTTGCCGCGCACCGAGGCGTCCGGCGCCGCCGGTGCCATATAGCGTACCGGCTCGGTGGCCCAGACATAGAACACCAGGGCGGCGACCACCAGCAGCAGCGCCAGGCCGCCCCAGAATCTGCCGCGCCGCCGGCTCATGTTCTTGCCTCCGCCGGGCGCAGTCCGCGCCATTGGTCATAGAGCGCCTGGACCTGTTCCGGCGTGGTGGGGCGGTGCGCCCAGGCGGTGCGGGTCCAGGCCTCGGTGAGCCGTTCCAGGTAGACCACCGCCGGGGTGTCGCCCAGCAGCCGCCGGTAGGCGCGCAGGCAGTCCTGCTCGGTGGCGCCGGGGGTGAGCGGCGTGGGGTGCCGGCGGAAAAAGGTGACCAGGGTGTCGCGCAGCAGCAGTGCCAGGGCCTCACGCACCCGGCCCTGGCGCAGCGCGTCGTCCAGAGCGCCGGCCAGGTCCACCGGTAGATTCTCGGCGCGGGTGTCCAGGCCCGCCACCTGCACCGGCATGGCGGTGGGCGGCCGGCGCAGCGGCGAGCCGGGAAGACGGCGCAGCAGGGCCCAGGCGATCACCGCCAGCAGCGCCACCAGCAGCGTCCAGCCGATCCCGTGGATCAGGCCTTCCGGCAGCGCCAGCGGGTCGCCCCGTTCGTTGTCCCGCTGGCCGTCGATCAGCCGCTGCAGCAGGTCCCGCCACCAGCTGTCGCCGTCGTCGTCGCGGAATTGTTCCTTCAGGCGGCGCTCTTCGCGCAGCGCCATGGGCATGAAGGTGTCCGAGGCGAGCAGCTCCACGGCCTGCTGCTTGCTGTCTTGTTGCTCGGCTTGGCCCGGCGCCGGCAGGCCGCCCAGGCACAGCACCATCAGCGCCAGCGCCCCGGCGCCCCGGCTCAGGCCCAGCGCGGCGCGGCGCTTGCCGATGCGAGTCAGGCCCAGCTGCAGATCCCAGCCTTCCAGGTGGGTGCGCTGATTCAGGTAGAGGGCGAAGGAGGTGGCCACGTACAGCGGCTCGGTGACGGTCAGCACCAGATACCAGAACAGGTTGCCCAGGGCCCAGTGCAGGCGGCTCTGCTCGCCGAACCAGACGCTGAACTCCAGGTTGAACTGCCACGGCGCCAGGGTGATCGCCAGCAGGATCAGCGCCACCGTCATCAGGTGTTCCAGGGTGAGCAGGGTGAACGTCAGCGTGGCCGGGCGCTGGCCGGGGGCGCGCAGCAACACCGCGATGCGTCCGGAAGCGGCGTCGCCGCGGTTGCCTTCCAGCTGCCAGACGCCGGTAAGCATGCCCCGCGCCGGGCTCAGCCGCCGCCAGGTGAGCTGCCCGAACAGCCCGTTCAGGCCGTACTCCCGAAAGCCTTTGAGCAGGGCCCAGGGGCCGGGATAGTCATCGAACAGGGCGCGGCTGTAGAACGCCAGCAGCGGCCTTTCCCACAGCGGCTTGAGCCACCAGAACAGCAGCATTGGCCAGATGCTCTGCCAGGCGGCGGCGAGGCCGGCCAGCGCCAGGAAGGGCAACCCGGTGAACACCACCCACACCAGCGCCGCCGACCGCCACCAGTGCCGGTACAGGCGCGTGCCCATATCCATGGCCTGCCAGCACGAGCGCGGTGCCAGGCGGGCGTTGAGCTTATTCAGGTCCATGCCGCCCTCCCTGGCGCCGGCGTTGCCGGCCGGCGAACAGCAGGTACAGCGCCAGCAATGCCCAGCAGGCGGCGCCCACGCCGTACTTGATCTGCGGCGCCAGCTCCCGGGACGACCAGAACGCCTCGATGAACGCGGCCAGCACCAGCAGCGCGAACACGCCGTACATCACCGGCAGGCATTCGCCGGCGGCGCGCCGCAGGGCGTCCACCCGGCGCCAGGAGCCGGGCGCCAGCACCGCCCAGCCCATGCGCAGGCCGGCGCCGCCGGCCAGGAAGATGGCGGTCAGCTCCGGCGCGCCGTGGGCGATCACGAAGGTGAAGAACGGCTGCGCGGCGCCGGCCAGGGTCAGGTGGCCGGCGGCGGCGCCGAAGAAGCTGCCGTTGAAGAGCATCGCCACCAGCGCGCCCACGCCCAGCAGCAGGCCGCCGGCGAAGGTGCGGAAAGCGATGCCGATGTTGTTGTAGATGTAGTAGCCGAACATCATCACATCGTCCTGGCGGTCGCGGCCGCTGACGTCGCGCAGCTCCGGGTGGTACATCTCTTCCAGTTCGGCCACCTGCTGCGGGCCCACCACGGTGTGCACCAGCTCCGGGTCGTGCAGGATCATCGCCCACACCAGGCCGGCGGACAGCACGAAGCAGAGCGTGCTGACCAGATGCCAGCGCCACTGATAACGCACCGCGCGTGGGAAGCCGCCGGTGAAAAACGCCACCAGCCCGGGCAGCAGCGGGGTGCGGTAGCGGTACAGCTGGCGGTGGGCGCGCAGCATCAGGTCGTTGAGGTATTCCTGCAGCGCCAGGCTGTAGCCGCGCTCGCGGGCCAGCGCCAGCTGGTGGCAGAGGCTCTGGTAGTCGGCGGTGAAATCGGTGAGCGCCGACGCCTGCGGGCGGCGGCGGGCTTCCAGCGCGGTGAGACTGGTTTCCAGCCGTTCCCACTGGGGCCGGTAACGCTGCTCGAACTGGCTCTGCCTCATGCGCCCCCCAACACGTGCCGGGCCACGCGCTGCAGTTTTTCCCGGGCGGCGGCGGGCGCCAGCTCCGGGTAGGCGAGGGCGGCGAGCTCCTCCTGACGCTCGGCGGAGAGCCGCGCGCCCCGGTCGGTGAAGGCCAGCAACACCAGTTGGTCGTCGCGGCTGAGCGGCCAGTCCGGCGCTTCGCTGTCGCCGTCCTGGTGGGGCCGCGCCGGGCGCGCCGGCGGCGTGTGGATCACCAGGGTGTCGGCGGCCAGGTCGCCGAGGCGCTGCGAGCGTCGGGTGATCAGCATCACCACGAAGCCGGTGAGATAGAACATCGGAAACAGGTCGGCGGTGCGCAGCAGGTTACGCACCAGGCTGCCGTTAAAGCCCAGCGGCGCGCCGTTGCCGTGCACCACCGCCAGGCCCATCATCCGTTTGCCCGGCGTACGCCCCTGCCAGAGTGCTTCGAACAACACCGGGTAAAACCATTCCATCAAGAACAGCATCACCAGGTAGAGGCCCATTCCGCCGCGCCCGAACAGCATCAGCGGAATCGCGACCAGCGCCAGCGCCAGGCCGCGAATCGCCAGATCGATCCCGTAGGCCAGGGCGCGCGGCAGCGGCCCGGCCAGGGACAGCGTCAGGCGCGCCCCCTCCGGTGTATCGATGTGCAGCTGGTCATCAATCCGCACGGCCGCCCCGGCGCATGAGCTGCATGGCGAGCAGGAACAGCACCACCGTCAGCGACACCTGAACGATGGCCAGGGTGCGCACCGGCGGCGGGTTCAGGCACTGCACCACATAGCCGCAAAAATAGAAAAGCAGCAGGAAACACAGCCAGGTGAGCGAACGCGGGTGCAGCGTGATCGGCGCCGCCGCCATTAACGCCAGCGGGCCGTAGAGCACCGCCGCCATGATCACGGCGGCGAAGGTGGGCGTGTCCGGCGGCGCGAACCAGAACAGACCGGCGATACCGAGAACCAGCAGCAGAATATAGGTGATGCGCAGAAGGGCGCTCAGCATGGTGTTCCCCCTCGGTTGGGTTTAGTGGGCGGGCGCCAACTGGCGCGCCAGGGTGGCGAGCCGCCGGCCCAACGCCTTGGCGATGGCGTTTTCGTCGTCGCTGGTGTCGCGGCCGCGCCCGTCGCTGCCGGACACATGGCTGGCCCCGTAGGGCGTGCCGCCGCCGGTGGTGCGTGTCAGCGCCGCCTCCGAATAGGGCACCCCGGCCAGCACCATGCCGTGGTGCAGCAGCGGCAGCATCATCGACAGCAGGGTGCTCTCCTGGCCGCCGTGGAGGCTGGCGGAGGCGGTGAACACACCGGCCGGGCGGCCGATCAGCGCGCCGGACATCCACAGGTCGCTGCTCTGGTCGAGAAAATACTTGAGCGGCGCCGCCATGTTGCCGAAGCGCGTCGGCGAGCCCAGCGCCAGGCCGGCGCAGCCGGCCAGGTCGTCCAGGGTGGCGTAGGGGGCGCCGCTGTCCGGCACCGGCGGGGCGCTGGCCTCGTGGTCCGGGGACACCGGCGGCACGGTGCGCAGGCGTGCCTGCAGGCCGGCGCCTTCCACGCCGCGGGCCACTTGCTGCGCCAGCCGGGCCACGCCGCCGGTGCGGCTGTAGTAAAGGACCAGCACATAGGGGTTGAGGGCCGCGTCGCTCACGGCGTCACCAGTTCCAGAACCGTTTCCGGCGGGCGTCCGATCACCGCCCGGTCGCCTTTCACCAGCACCGGCCGCTCCAGCAGTTTGGGATAGCGGGCGATGGCGTCGATCACGGTGTCGTCGTCGGCGTCCTGGCTCAACCCCGCTTCCTTGTACTCCGCTTCTTTAGGGCGCACCAGATCGTGGGCCCGTTCCAGGCGCAACTTTTTTACCAGAGTGCGGACGGTTTCCGCATCCGGCGGCGTATCAAGATACTTGACGATGGTCGGGGTGATGCCGTTTTCTTCCAGCAGCGCCAATGCCTGCCGGGATTTGGAACAGCGGGGATTATGATAGAGCGTGTATTCGGCCATGGCGTCACGTTGTCGTCTGATAGGATGGGAGCATTGTAAGGCACCGACCCACAGCTACAAGCTTGCCGCTACGTGATTAAAGGAAGCAGTGTGAATCAGGACCTGGAAAGCAGCGAAGAAGATCCGGTAATTCCGTTCCGGGCAAGGGCGCAATCGGTGTGGGCGTTTCTCAAACTGTTGCGCCGCCAGTTCGTGGAGGACGGTTGTCAGTCCAGCGCGGCGGCGCTCACCTATACCACGCTGTTCGCCATCGTGCCGATCATGACGGTGATGTTCGCGGTGATCGCCGCGATCCCGGCCTTGAACGAACGGGGCATGGTGATCCAGGAGTGGGCCTTTGAATATTTCGTGCCGTCCGCCGGCGCCGAGATTCTCGAATACCTGAGCAAGTTTTCCCGCCAGGCCACCAACCTGACCGGCGCCGGCGTACTGATTCTGATCGTCACCGCGATCCTGATGCTGCGCACCATCGAGCAATCCCTGAACCGGATCTGGAAGATCCGCCAGCCGCGCAAGGGCCGGGTAAGCCTGATGATGTACTGGGCGGTGCTGTCCCTGGGCCCGCTGTTGCTGGGCGCGGGGCTCGGCATCTCGTCCTATCTGACCTCGCTGTCGCTGGTCAGTGACACCGTGGCCTATCTGGGCGGGGTGCGGTTCTGGCTCACGCTGTTGCCGTTTTTCCTGACCACCTCGGTGCTCGCCTTGCTATATATCGTGGTGCCCAACACCTCGGTGCCGTTGCGCCAGGGGCTGATCGGCGCGGCGTTCGCGGCGTTGCTGTTCGAGCTGGCCAAGGCCGCGTTCGCCCAGTTCATCAAGCACGCGCCCAACTATCAGGTGGTCTACGGCGCTTTTGCCGCGGTGCCGCTGTTTCTGTTATGGATTTATATTTCCTGGATGCTGGTGCTGTTCGGCGCCGAACTGGTGCGGGCCCTGGTGGTGTTTCAGGAGCATCAACGGCGGGTGCCGCGCATGCAGGCGCTGATGCGGTTGCTGAACGTGCTCTGGGAACGCCAGCGTGACGGGCGGACCCTGCACGGCAACGAGGTGCGGCGGGTGATGCAGGATGCCGGCATCACCCACTGGGATGAATTCCGCAACCTGCTGCAGGACTGCCATCTGATCCGCCGCACCGAGGAGGGCGGGTATGTGCTGATCCGCGATCTGCGGGCGCTCACCATGGCCGAGCTGCTGACCATGGTGCCCTGGCCGGCGGAGCAGCAGTTGCGTATTCACGCCAACGGCAAGGAGCCCTGGGAAGCGGCGCTGAAGCAACGCTGCGATCAGGCCCGGGAAGGCCTGCGCCTGCCGCTGGATTTCAACCTGGAAGCGCTGTTCGGCAACCGGTTGGAGGAAAGCCGGGATGTAAAAGAGGAGGAAAATCGTGACAACCGCTAGGATTGCCCGACAAGCCGTGGTGAGTGGCCGTGTCCAGGGTGTGTATTATCGGGCTTCCACCCAGCAACAAGCGCGCCGTTTGGCGGTCGCCGGCTGGGTGCGCAACCGCCCCGACGGCAGCGTCGAGGCGTGGCTGGAAGGCGCCCCCGACGCGGTCGAGGCGCTGCTCGCCTGGATGCGGCGCGGCCCCGCGGGCGCTCGGGTCACGGATATCACCGTCACCGAGACGCTGCCCCGGAACGACGCCGATTTTGTAGTAACCGATTGAAGAGGCTTCGCCCATGAAGCAGGTGGAAATGGTTAACGGGCACTTGCGCTTCCCGACGCTGCTCAGCGGTGACGGCGAGCCGGTGATTTTACTGCACGGTTTTCCCGATACCCACGAAAACTGGGCGGTGCAGATGAAGCTGATCGCCGACGCGGGCTACACCTGCCTCGCGCCGGCCCTGCGCGGCTACGCGCCATCCTGTCAGCCCGGCAACGGCGACTATTCCCTGCACGCCGCGGTGGACGACCTGCTGGTGTTCGCCAATCAACTGGGCGGGCGCGTGCATCTGATCGGCCACGACTGGGGCGCCGCCGTGGGCTACCTGGCCTGCGCCCGCTACCCGGACACCTTCTGCACCTTCACCGCGCTGGCGATTCCGCCGCTCAAGCGCCTGCCCCAGGCGTTACTGAAAGTGCCCGAGCAGATCAAACTGAGCGGCTACATGCAGTTCTTCCAGTTGCCCATGGCGCCGGAAGCCTGGCTGAAGAAGGATGATTTTTCCGGCATCGACAAACTCTGGCAACGCTGGTCGCCGGACTGGGAGCCGGGCCTCTACCTGGAAAACGCCAAGCACACCCTGCGCGAGCCGGGCGTGCTGCCCGCCGCGCTGGGCTGGTACCGGCATCTGATCCGCCTGTGGCGCAAGGAGCAGCGTGAGACCCAGGAGTGGCTGGGCATGAACATCACGGTGCCCACCCAGGTGCTGATCGGTGAACAGGACGGCTGCATGAGCCCGCGCCTGCTCGACCACACCGTCAACCACGGCGACTTCCCGGGCGGGCTGCGCGTGGAGCGGGTGTCCGGCGCCGGCCACTTCCTGCATCTGGAGCGTCCCGAGACCGTTGCCGATTTGCTTATCGCCCATCTTAAACGCGGTGAGTGCCTGGCGTAGGTCTCTGGGATCCTGCCGGCAAGCCTTGCTTGCCTTTCGCGGGCAGGGCCCGCTCCCACAAGCTCGCTCCTACAAGGCGGCTCCCACAAGCCGGCCCGGGTAGTCTATAATGCGCGCCCCGAATCCCAGCAGTCAGGAGTGCCCCCATGACGGTGATCCGCCAGGACGATCTGATTCAAAGCGTTGCCGATGCCCTGCAGTACATCTCTTACTACCACCCGGTGGACTTTATCCGCGCGGTGAAGGAAGCCTACGAGCGGGAAGAGAGTAAAGCGGCCAAGGACGCCATGGCGCAGATTCTGGTGAATTCCCGCATGTCCGCCATGGGGCGCCGGCCGATCTGCCAGGACACCGGCATCGTCACCGTGTTCTGCAAGGTGGGCATGAACGTGACGTTCGAGAGCGACATGAGCCTGGACGACATGATCAACGAGGGCGTGCGCCGGGCCTACAACCATCCGGACAACGTGCTGCGCGCCTCGGTGCTGGCGGACCCGGACGGCAAGCGCGCCAACACCAAGGACAACACGCCGGCGGTGATCAACTACTCCATCGTGCCCGGCGACACCGTTGAGATCGACGTGGCGGCCAAGGGCGGCGGCTCCGAGGCGAAGTCCAAGTTCGCCATGCTCAACCCGTCCGATTCGGTGGTCGACTGGGTGCTCGAGCAGGTGCCGAAGATGGGCGCCGGCTGGTGCCCGCCGGGCATGCTCGGCATCGGCATCGGCGGCACCGCCGAGAAGGCCATGCTGATCGCCAAGGAGTCCCTGATGGACCCCATCGACATCCACGAGCTGCAGGCGCGGGGCGCGCAAACCCGTTCCGAGGAACTGCGCCTGGAGCTGTTCGAGAAGGTCAACGCCCTGGGCATCGGCGCCCAGGGCCTGGGCGGCCTGACCACGGTGCTGGACGTGAAGGTGGCGGATTACCCCACCCACGCGGCCAACAAGCCGGTGGCGATCATCCCCAACTGCGCCGCCACCCGCCACGCCCACTTTATCCTCGACGGCACCGGCCCGGCGGATCTCAAGGCTCCGGACCTGGAAGAGTGGCCGGAGATCGCCTGGGGCAACGACGAGGGCGCCAAGCGCGTCAACCTGGACACGGTGACCCCGGAAGAGGTGCAGACCTGGCAGCCCGGCGACACCATCCTGCTGTCCGGCAAGCTGCTCACCGGCCGTGACGCGGCCCACAAGCGCATGGTGGACATGATCGCCAAGGGCGAGGAACTGCCGGTGGACTTCACCAACCGCTTTATCTACTACGTGGGTCCGGTGGATCCGGTGGGCGACGAAGTGGTGGGCCCGGCCGGCCCGACCACCGCCACCCGCATGGACAAGTTCACCCGCACCATGCTGGAGAAGACCGGCCTGATCGGCATGGTCGGCAAGGCCGAACGCGGCGACACCGCCATCGAAGCGATCAAGGACAACAAGGCGGTCTACCTGATGGCCGTGGGTGGCGCCGCCTACCTGGTGTCCAAGGCGATCCGCAAATCCCGCGTGGCCGCCTTCGAGGATCTGGGCATGGAAGCGATCTACGAATTCGAAGTGGAAGACATGCCGGTGACCGTGGCGGTGGATTCCAACGGCGAATCCGTGCACAAGACCGGCCCGGTGATCTGGAAAGAGAAGATCGCCGCCAAATCCGCCTGAGAGGGGAACTTGTGGGGCTGCTTCGGCTCGGACCATTGAACCTTTGCTTGTGCGGGTCTTGTGGGAGAGGCCCTGCCCGCCGGCTTCGCCGGCCTTTCGCTTGCAAGCAAGCTCCTACAAGTGCTCGCTCCCAAGGGTTTCAACAAAAACGAATACAACGTTGTTTTTAATATGCGTTCCAACCTGACGATCCTGCTTCTCGGCCTGGTGGCCGTGGCACTCACCGGCTGCGCCTCGCTGCGTGACTCCACCGCCGGGTTGATGGGACGGACGCCGGCGCCGGGGGCGGTGGCCGGGCTGAGCTACGGCGCCATCGACGCCCTCGGCGCCATGGACGGCGCCTGCCGGCGACTCGCCGAGGCGCACCGGGCGGAGCGCTACGTGGACGAGCGGCAACTGCGTGAGGACTGGCTGCCCGCCTGCCGGGAACGGATCGAATCGGTGCGCCAGTCGCGGCGTCTCGACCGGCTGGTGGACGACGCCTACCAGGCCCAGCAGGCCCATGAAGCCGAACTGGCCCGGCAACGGGCGGAACGTGAACGGGTCCGGCGGGACATGGAAGCGGCCCGCCGGGAAGCGGAGAAGCGCAGCGAAGCCGCCGCCGACGAGGCCCAGGGCCGGCTGCGCGAGCGGCTTGCCGACGCCCATATCCTCAGCATCCTCGAAGACGTGCCCGACCAGCCGCTGGCGTTTGCCGTGGGCCAGGCGTCGGAGCGCACCATGAAGAATTTCCTCGCCTGCCTGGAAGTGGGCTACCCCAACCAGGGCTACGAAGTGGACCGCGGCGACGACAGCCTTACGGTCACCGCCCGCCAGGCGGACATGCTGCGCGGTGACGTGGACATCCGCGCCCGCTTCGTCAACGTCTGGGACACCTGGATGCTGGAATCCCTGAGCGTGGCGGAGCTCACCGCGCGCACCCCCCAGGACCGCTTCATGCTGGCCCAGAACCTGCTCGCCGGGCACTGCTACGGCATCGATAATCTGATGCAGCGCGACGCCCCCGCCACCTCCGAACGTTCCTGACATTGTGGGAGCGGGCCCTGCCCGATTGTTAATCGCCGTTGAGGAAGGCGGCGATCTCCCGGTAGGTGGCGGCGCAGGCGTCGGGCGCCAGGGATTCCAGATTCAGATAGGCGTGGATCATGTCGTCGAAATGGCGGTGGCGGCAGGGCACGCCGGTGTCGTTCAGCCTTTGCACGTAGGCCAGCGCCTCGTCGCGCAGCGGGCAGTATTCGGCGCTGATCATCAGCGTTTCCGGCAGGCGGTTGCTCACCGGCATGAACAGCGGCGACGCGCCGCGGCGGTCCTCGCCGTGCTGGAAATAGTGCTCGAAATACCAGGCGATGCGCTCCGCTTCCAGTAAATAGCCCTTGCCGTTCTCGGTCACCGAGGGGTGGTTCAGGGTGTAGTCCAGGCTGGGGTAGATCAGCACCTGTTTTTCCACCGGCAGCCGCTGGTCGTTCTGCGCCAGGACGCTGAGGGTGGCGGCGAAGGTGCCGCCGCCGGAGTCGCCGGCCAGGGCCAGGCGCCGCTGGTAGCGCCGCCCTTCGGCGTCGAGCACCGGCCACAGGTGGCGGGCCACGCTGTGGCAGTCTTCCAGGCCGAACGGGTAGGGGTATTCCGGCGCCAGCCGGTAGTCCACCGACACCACCAGCCAGCCGCTGGCGTCGGCGAGCCGCCGGCAAATCGGGTCGTACACCGCCACGCTGCCGGCCATGTGCCCGCCGCCGTGGAAGAACAGGCACACCGGGGTGTCCCGGTCCGGCGCCGGGTCGTAGAGGCGCACCGGCACCGGGGTTTCGCCGCATTCCACCCGGGCGTCGCCGACCCAGGGCAGCTCGGGCCCCGGGCGGACCTGATTGCGGGTCATCGCCGCCATGCTGTCGCGCACGGTGGCCGGGGTGGCTTCCACGCCGGCCGCTTTTTGTTCCGCCACCAGTTCATTGAGGCGGTCCAGCCAGGCCTTTAGCTGAGCGTTCAGCATTGAAACAGCACCAGGGCGTCGCCCGCGCAGATCATCCGGCCGTCCTCGCCGGTGCACAGGGTGTCCAGGTTCACCAGCGCCTTGTCGCCGCGCAGGTGGGTGATGGTGACGGTGGCGGTGAGCGTCTCGCCGATGCGGGCGTCCTCCTCGAAGCGCATGTGCTGCTTGAGGTAGTTGGTGCCGTGGCCGGGCAGCTCCTCGCCGAGCAGATAGGAAAACAGGCCGGCGATCAGCGGCTCGGGCACCTGGTCCGGGGTCTCATCCTCAAGGCCGGCCATGTCGCACCAGGCGCGCACATCCTCGGCGCTGAAGCGCCGTTCCACGGTGGCCTGGTCTTCCAGCCGCAGAGCGTTGAAGCGGGGCAGGGTCTCGCTCATGGCGCCATCTCCTGGTCGAGTTTGAGACGGCAGGTGCCCTGCAGGCAGCGGCTGTCGTCTTCCTTGAGCACGTCGGTGGTGAGGTGGACGATGCCGTCCACCGGGCGGCCGCGGGTTTCCAGCACCACGGTGAGCGGCTCGTCGGCGTAGGCCGGCGCCGGAAATTTCAGGTCCTGCACTTCCAGGCGGGCGCCGGGGAAGAATTCATGGATCAGCCCGCGCACCGCGCTGAACAGCAGCATGCCGTGGGACACGGTGGCGCCGAAGCGGGTGCCGGCGGCGTAGTCCGGGTCCACATGGATGGGGTTGTGGTCGCCGCTGAGTCGGGCGAAACGCTGGAAGTCCTCCTGGCTGAAGGACAGATCCCGTTCCATGCGGGCGGTGTTATTGTTTTGCATGATCACGCAACTCCTGTTTGGTGACTTTGCCCAGGGCGTTGCGGGGCAGGGCATCGACCCGTTCGAACGCCTTGGGCACCTTGTAACCGGCGAGCCGCTCGCGGCAGAACGCGCGCAGCGCTTCCGGGTCCGGGGCGTCCCGGTCCGCGTGGACGCCGTAATAGGCCTTGCCGACTTCACCCCATTTGTCGTCGGGCATGCCGACCACCGCCACTTCGGCGATGGCCGGGTGTTGTTCCAGTACTTTTTCCACCTCCGCCGGGTAGACGTTTTCGCCGCCGGAGATGTACATGTCCTTCCAGCGATCGACGATGAAATACTGGCCGTCCTCGTCGCAGCGGGCCACGTCGCCGCTGTGCAGCCAGCCGTCGGCGCGGATCGCCTCGGCGGTGGCGTCCGGGCGGTTCCAGTACCCGGGCGTGATGTTGGGCCCGCGAATCAACAGCTCGCCGGCGTCACCCGGGGGCACGTCCCGGCCGTCGCGGTCGACGATGCGCACTTCCGTGAGCAGCTGCGGCCGGCCCACCGAGCCGATCTTGTCGATCACCTTGTCCTCGTCCAGCAGGAACACCGTGGGGCCGGTTTCCGTCATGCCCATGCCGGTGCGCACGCGGATACCGGCGTCCACATAGCGCTGCGCCACCGGCAGCGACAGCGGCGCGCCGCCGCAGCCCCAGGAGCGCACGCCCTTGAGACGCTCGCCGCTGAACCCGGGGTGATCGAGCAGCGCCTGGTACACCGCCGGCACCCCGAAAAAGATGGTCGCTCTTTTTTCCAACACTTGCAGTGCCTGATCCGGGTCGAAGGCGCGCGCCACCAGAACGCTGCCGCCGACCATGAACACCGCCGAGGAATACAGGTTGATGCCGGCGGTGTGGAACAGGGGCAGCACGTTGAGCAGCACATCGTCGCCGCTCAGGTTCACCGCCAGACCGATATTGAGATAGTTGGCCAGCATCATGCGGAAGGTCTGGATCACGCCCTTGGGCCGGCCGGTGGTGCCGGAGGTGTAGAGCAGGTACCAGGGGGTGTCCGGGTCCCTGTCCGGGTGGGCGGTGAGGTCCGGCCGGGTGTCGGCGAGATCCCGGTGATAATCGCGCTGGCCGTCCGCGGCGCCGTCCAGCGCCACCAGGGTGAGCGGCCCGCAGCGCTGCTGGAGCTCGGCGGCGGCGTCGGCGAACTCGGCGCCGAAAATCAGCGCCCCCGGGTCGCAGTCTTCCACCAGCACTTCCAGTTCCGGCACCGCCAGGCGCCAGTTCAAAGGCACCAGGATCAGGCCGGCCTTGGCGCAGCCGAACAGCATGGCGAAGAACTCGGCGCGGCTGTGGCCCAGATAGGCGAGCCGGTCGCCTTCCTCCAGGCCCCAGTGTTCGCGGGCGGCGGCTGCCAGCCGCGCGGCGCGCTCGTTGAACTGGGCGTAGTTGTAGCGTTCGCCGCTTTCCAGGTCCTCCAGCGCCGGGCGCTCCGGCGTTACCCGGGCCCGGTGGGCGAGCAGGTCGAACATGTCCATCGGGTTCTCCCTTAATTATTTCTCTTTTTATCTGTTCAAAAAATCGGCCATCCCCTGATCGGCTTCGTCGCTGACGATGTGCTCGAGAAAATGGCGGAGCTCCGCGTCCAGCCCGGCGGCCACGGTGTCCAGGTCGGGCCGGGTGAGGGCCAGGGTGTGGTGCACGCTGCCCCGCTTGGCGGAGCACAGGGTGTCGGCCACGGCGCGGGCCTGCTCGGCCACCTTGTTGTCCTCGCTGAGGTACTGAACCAGGCCCACGCGATGGGCTTCCTCGGCGTCCAGGCGGCGGTTGGTCAGCTGAATGTCGAGCGCGCGGGCGCGGCCGATGCGCTCCGGCATCAGGGCGGTCCAGCCGCCGTCCGGGCTGTAGCCCACACGGGTGTACCAGGGCGCGAAGCTGGCGCGCGGGCCGGCGACGACGATGTCGCAGGCCAGCACCAGGCCCACCGAGCCGCCGGTGACCATGCCGTGCACCGCCGCCACCGTGGGCAGCGGCAGGCTGAGCAGATCCAGAATCACCGCGTTGAGCGTGCCCACCACGCGGCTGGCGTAGTCGTGCCGTTCGGCGCGCGGGGTGTCGTAGAACCCGCCCACGTCGCCGCCGGTGGAAAACGAGCGGCCTTCCGCGTCCAGGATCAGCGCCGCCGGGCGGTCTTCCCGACAGCGCGCCAGAGCGGCGCGCAGACCGTCGAGCAGCTCCGGCACCAGAGCATTGTGGCGCTGCGGACGGTTCAGGGTGATGCGCGCCAGCTCGCCGTCCAGTTGATAGTGCACCGCCGTGTTCATGGCTTCTCCTTGCCGTCCAGGGTCAGGCCGTTGCGGAACAGGTCGGAGAGGGTCTCGACAATCTCGTCGAAGGAGACGTCCTGCTCCCAGAGCGCGTAGCGCAGGCCGAGAAAGTTGGACATGCCCATCAGGGCCCACACGCGAACCTCGTTATTGCCGGGGCGGATTTCCCCCTTGCGGGTGGCGTTGGCGAGCATGCGCACATAGCCCTTGCCGAAAGCTTCGTAGTAATCCCGGTAGATCGCTTCGTCGACGAACTGGGCTTCCTGCAGCACCCGGTACAGCGAGGGGTTCTCGTAGAGGTACTGCAGAAAGGCGCGCAGGCCCCGTTCCTCGGCTTCCAGCCGGTTGTCGGTGTCGAGAATTTCCGCCGCCAGATGGGCACGCACCTGATGCCCCATATCGCGCACCAGTTCGCGGAGGATTTCTTCCTTGCCGGCGAAGTAGGTGTAGAAGGTGCCCTGGGCGACGCCGGCGGCGCGGGTGATGTCGGAAATGCCGGCGCGGTGGTAACCGAGCGTGCCGAAGGTGTGTTCGGCGGCTTTGAGAATACGCGCCCGGGTGCGGGCGCCGCGGGCGGTTTTCGGGGCGCCGGGCCCGCCGCTGGCGGCCGGTGCCTGGGCGGCGTTGGTCTGGGAGGCAGTGGTCATGGCGGGCTTCTTAGGTCCGTGATTTTGTTGTATGAAATATGAATCGGTATTCAACTAAATTAAGTTTGCGCACCCCCGGTGTCAACCAGGACAGGGCCCAATGCCTGCCATACGCGGCCTTCCCGAACCGTGGAGTACGCCTCAAAGGCCCGTTATTCCGGTATTTGCAGGTGGCGTGGCCGGTCCAGGCGGGTAATTCCACGTTTGTGGAATTTTTTTCGAAACCCTCTTGCGGAAAGGTGAATCGGGAGTCATATTGAAGGGGACCATAACCACAACAAGACGGCCATCAGGCCGAAAAATAAGGGAGAGATTCCTATGAAGCGTCTCATCACCGCGACGGCCTTCACGCTCACCGCCCTCACCGCCGCGCCTCTTGCGCAGGCGGCCGATTCCATCCGTATTGCCCATGTCACCGGTTTCACCGGCCCGTTGTCCGCCTACGCCGAGCAGCTCAGCGTGGGTATGAAGATGGGCTTCGAATACGCCACCGACGGCAGCATGGAAATCGAGGGCCGCAAGGTCGAAATCATCGATAAAGACACCCAGCTGGATCCGGCGCGCGCCCGCTCGCTGGTGGAAGAAGCCTACGCCGAGGACGACGCCCACATCGTGGTGGGGCCGGTGTCTTCCGGGGTGGCGCTGGCGACCCTGCCGATCGCCCAGCAGTATGAGCGCATCATCATGCCCGAGGGCGTGGCCGACGCCATCACCGGCGCGGACTGGAACCGCTATGTGTTCCGGGTCGGCCGCAACTCTTCCCAGGACGCGGTTTCCAATGCCGTGGCACTCGGCGAGCCGGGCGTCTGTGTCGCCACCATCGCCCAGGATTACGCCTTCGGCCGTGACGGCGTGGCCGCCTATAAAGAGGCCATGGAAACCCAGGGCGGTGAAGTGGTCCACGAAGAATACCTGCCCACCGACGCCACCGACTTCACCGCCGCCGCCCAGCGTTTGTTCGGCGCCCTGAAGGATCGCGACGGCTGTGAGCAGGGCAAATACATCTTCGCCATCTGGGCCGGCAGCGCCAACCCGCTGAGCCGTATCCAGGACCTGAAGCCGGACCGCTTCGGCATCAAGCTGGCCACCGGCGGCAACATTCTGCCGGCACTGGTGAGCTACTCCGAGTTCCCCGGCATGGAAGGCGCCGGCTTCTATTACTTCGAATCCCCCAAGAACGAGATCAACGACTGGTTCGTGAAGCAGCACATGGAGCGTTACAACGCCGCCCCTGACTTCTTCACCGCCCAGGGCTTTTCCCAGGCCATGGCGATCACCGCGGCGATCCGTGAAGCGGACGGCTCCACCGACACCGAGGCTCTGATCGACGCCTTCGAGGGGCTGGTGTTCGAAACCCCGAAGGGCAAGATGGTGCTGCGTGACGAGGACCACCAGGCGATGCAGGAGATGTATCACTTCCGCATCGAAGTGGAAAAGCGTGACGACTGGTTCGCCGACCGCACCGTGGAAGCGGGCGTGCCCAAGCTGATTCGCAAGATCGGCATGGACGAAATGAACATTCCGATTCGCAACAAGCGCTAACGCCAAGGGCGTGGCCTTCGCGGGCCACGCCCTTCAGGTAGCCGCTTTCCATGTGCGACTCGTGGCTTCCGAAAAACTCTAGAAAATATTCCAATAAAAAGGGACCTCCCATGGCCTCCTTGCACCCCCAATCCGCCTCTGAACCGGTTCTGGAAACCCGCGGGCTGACCATTAACTTCGGTGGGCACGTGGCGGTGAATCAGGTGTCCTGCGCGTTCCACGCCGGCACCCTGACGTCCATCGTCGGCCCCAACGGTGCGGGCAAGACCACCTGGTTCAATCTTATTTCCGGACAGCTCGCCGCCAGTGCCGGCAGCGTGCATCTGTTCGATCAGGACATTACCGCGCTGGGCGCCGCCGCCCGGGCCGATAAGGGCCTGGGCCGCGCCTTCCAGCTCACCAACCTGTTTCCCAACCTGACCGCCCTGGAGAACGTGCGCCTGGCGGTGGCGTCGCGCTACCGCATCGGCCATGTGTTCTGGCAGATGGCCTCGCGCCGCCGCGACATCAGCGACCGCGCCGCCGCCTATCTGGAGCAGGTCAACCTGGGCAAGCGCGCCGACACGCCGGTGGCCAATCTGCCCCACGGTGATCAACGCAAACTGGAAGTGGCGCTGATGCTGGCGCTGGAGCCGGAAGTGTTCATGTTCGACGAACCCACCGCCGGCATGAGCGTGGACGAGGTGCCGGTGATTCTGGATCTGATCGCCGACATCAAGAACAAGCAGAACAAAGTGATTCTGCTGGTGGAACACAAAATGGACGTGGTGCGCTCCCTGTCGGACCGCATCGTGGTACTGCACAACGGTGAACTGGTGGCCGACGGCGAACCTTCCGAGGTGATCGCCTCGCCGATTGTTCAGGAAGCCTATCTGGGCGCGCCCCAGGAAGACACCGCCGGCGAGGAGGGCTGAACGATGGCCGAATCGATTCTTTCCCTGTCCGGCGTGCGCGCCGACATCGATCAATACCACATTCTGCACGGCGTGGACCTGGAAGTGCCCGCCGGCGAACTGACCGTGCTGCTGGGCCGTAACGGCGCCGGCAAGAGCACCACGCTGCGCACCATCATGGGCCTGACCACGGTGACCCAGGGCAAGGTGCGTTTTCGCGGCGAGGACATCACCGGCCAGCCCACCCCGCGGATCGCCCGCAAGGGCATCGCCTTCGTGCCGGAGAACATGGGCATTTTCAGCCTGCTGACGGTGCGCGAAAACATGGTGCTGGCGGCGGTGGACGGCCCCATGGACCCGGCCCGCCTGGACTGGGTGTTCGACCTGTTTCCGCCGCTGAAAAAATTCTGGAACCGGGCCGCGGGCAACCTCTCCGGCGGCCAGAAACAGATGCTGGCCATCGCCCGGGCGATCATCGAGCCGCGCGAGCTGTTGCTGGTGGACGAACCCACCAAGGGCCTGGCCCCGGCGATCATCAACGACCTGGCCGGCGCCTTCGAGCAGCTCAAGCAGCAACAGGTCACGGTGCTGCTGGTGGAGCAGAACTTTAATTTTTCCCGCCGTCTGGGTCAGTCCGCGGCGGTGATGAACGATGGCGGGGTGGTCTGGTCCGGCCAGATGACCGAACTCGCCGACAACGATGATCTCCAGCACGAGCTGCTGGGTCTTGGGCTCGGCGAGCACCAATAAGAATAGGAGTAAGACCATGTCGGCGCACGACGAAATGATTGGTCAAGCAACGCCGCCGCAAGGCGTGTTGGCGCGCTTTGCCGCGTTCCGCGAAAACAAGCCGCATATTTTTCTGCTGCTGCTGATGATGGCGGTGGCCCTGTTGATGATGGACCCGCGCACCTGGGTACTGCTGACCATCAGCGGCCTGGCGATGGGTGCCATGGTGTTTTTGATGGCCTCGGGCATGACGCTCACCTTTGGGTTGATGAACGTCCTCAACCTGGCTCACGGGGCCTTTATTTCTTTGGGCGCGTTCGCCGGTGCCAGCGTGCTGGTATGGCTGAGTGCGCAGGCCAGCGAACCGTCGCTGCTGATCAATCTGGCGGCGATTCTGCCGGCGCTGGGGTTCGCCCTGGTGGTGGCGGGGCTGCTGGGTCTGGTGTTCGAGCGGCTGGTGATCAAGCCGGTGTACGGCGACCACCTCAAGCAGATTCTGGTCACGGTGGGCGGCTCCATCATCATCATGGAGCTGATCCATGTGGTGTGGGGGCCCAACGAGATTCCGGTGCCGCGCCCGGAGGCGCTCACCGGTGCCTTTCTGCTGCCCGATGCGCTGCCGGTGATCGGCGGCGTGGCGCTGGAAAAATACCGCCTTATCGCGGTGGTGCTGGGCCTGGCCATTTACGGGCTGATGACCTGGATCATCGAGCGCACCCGGGTCGGCATTCTGATCCGCGCCGGGGTGGAGAGCCGCGAGATGGTGGAAGTGCAGGGCTACCGCATCCGCCTGTTGTTCCTGGGCGTGTTCGTGGCCGGCTCGGCGCTGGCCGGCCTGGGCGGCGCCATGTGGGCCATGTACCGGGAGATCATCACCGCGCACATGGGCGATGAGCTGATGATCTCGGTGATCGTGGTGATCATCCTCGGCGGTCTGGGCTCCATCAAGGGCTGCTTCTACGGCGCCGTGCTGGTGGGCCTGATCAATCTGTATGTGGGTTACCTGGAGCCCCGTCTGGCCGCGGTGGCCACGGTGGGGCTGATGGTGGGCGTGCTGATGTGGCGTCCGCAGGGCCTGATTCCGGTCATCAAAGTCTGAGGAGGCGCGCCATGTTTAATCGTATTCTTTCCGGCGACTATCCGCGTAGCCGGGCGCTCTCCGCACTGCTGGTGCTGATCGGCGTGTGTCTGGCCCTGGGGCCGTTCCTGTTTCCCGGCGTGCGCGCCTTTTCCATGCTCGGCATGATCTGCGTGTTCATTATCGTGGTGGCGTCCTACGACCTGATGCTGGGTTACACCCATATCGTGTCGTTCGCCCACACCATGTTTTTCGGCATCGGCGCCTACGGGGTGGCGATGTCCACGGACGCCTTCGGCTCCGGTTTCGGCGCCGTATTTATCGGCATCGGTGGCGCCGTGGTGATGAGCATTCTGCTGTCGCTGTTGCTCGGTTTGCTGTCGCTGCGGGTGAAAGCGATCTTCTTCGCGCTGGTGACCCTGGCGGTGGCGTTCGCCTTTCTCAGTCTGGTGACCCAGCTCTACAACATCACCGGCGGCGAAGACGGCCTGGCGGTGCGCAGCCCGCGCGAACTGGGCCCGGCGTTCCGGCCGTTGGATTCCTCGCTGCCGGGCTTCAGCGTGGTCGATTTCATCACCGGTGTGGTCGGCCAGGGCAGTATCGGCCAGGCGTTCAATGACGCCGTGTTCGAGGTGCGGGTGAGCGGCCGGCACCTGATGTACTACATCACCTTCGCGATCTCGCTGGGCGTGTTCCTGTTCCTGCTGCGCATGGTGAATTCCCCGTTCGGGCGGGTTCTGCAGGCGATCCGCGAGAACGAGTTCCGCGCCCAGGCGCTGGGTTACCGGACCGTGTTCTACCGCACCGCGGCAGTGATCGTGTCGGCGGTGCTGGCGACCCTGGCGGGCGTGCTGTTCGCGCTGATCAACCGTTACGTGAATCCGGAGAACACGCTCAACTTCGAGCTGATGGTGTTCATCCTTTTGATGTGCGTGATCGGCGGCATGGGCACCCTGTACGGCGCCGTGGTCGGCACCGCCGTGTTCCTGCTGGCGCAGAATTACCTGCAGGATCTGCTCGGGCTGCTGGTCAGCAACGCCGAGCCGGGCAGCCTGTTCGCCGAGCTGGCGGGCCCGGACCGCTGGCTGCTGTGGTTCGGTCTGTTGTTCGTGTTGAGCGTGTATTTCTTCCCCGCCGGTATCGTCGGCCAGTTGCGCCTTTGGGCGGAACGGCGCCGGGAGCGGAAAGCGGATAAGACGCCGGCGGCGTCGTCCCTGAAACAGGAGTCGTAGTCATGCGTCTTGAACAACGCGTCGCGGTGATCACCGGGGCCGGTCGCGGCATCGGCCGGGCGATCGCCGAGCGGTATGCCCGCGAGGGTGCCCGGGTGGCGGTGGCCGATCTGGACAGCGCCACCGCCGAGGAAGCGGCGGCGGCGATCCGTGACGCCGGCGGCGAGGCCCTGGCGCTGGCCATGGACGTCACCGACGAACAGGCGGTGGACGCCGGCGTTCAGCGGGTGGTGGACACCTGGGGCCGGCTCGACATCGCCTTCGCCAACGCCGGCATCCAGCATATCGAGTCCCTCGACAAGCTGGCGCTGGAAAACTGGCGCAAGGTGATGAGCGTGCACCTGGACGGCGCCTTCCTGCTGACCCGCGCGGCGCTGCGTCATATGTACGCGGGGCAGGGCGGCACGCTGCTGTACATGGGCTCGGTGCACTCCATGGAGGCCTCGCCGCTGAAAGCCCCCTACGTGGCCGCCAAGCACGGCCTGCTGGGGCTGTGCCGGGCGGTGGCCAAGGAGGGCGCCGGACACGGGGTGCGCAGCAACATCATCTGCCCCGGGTTCGTGCGCACGCCGCTGGTGGACAAGCAGATTCCGGAGCAGGCCCGCGAGCTGGGCATCTCGGAAGAGGAAGTGATCCGCAATGTGATGCTCAAGAACACCGTGGACGGCGAGTTCACCACCGTGGAGGACATCAGTGAGCTGGCGGTGACGCTGGCGGCGTTCCCCTCGGCCGCGTTAACCGGCCAGTCCGTCGTGGTCAGCCACGGCTGGCACATGGGCTAGGGGAGAGCGGAATAAGGTCCGGGAGCCCGGCTCCATCCTTGGAGCCTGGAGATCGATCAGGCCTTCCGAGGGGTCGCAGAAAAGAAAACCTGAGGAGGGCTCACCGGACCACCGAAGTTACTGTACATCCGAACAGTAGTCAAGCGAAGCCCGACCTATTCGTCGGGCAGGGTGATGTTCAGTTCCAGAATCTCGCAGCCGGATTCCCGGTCCACCTGGATGTTGATGGCGTCCTGGTCCACCTCCACGTACTTACGCACCACCATCAGCAGCTCTTCCTGCAACTGGGGCAGGTAGTCCGGGCCGCCGCGGGTGGCCCGCTCGCGGGCAACGATGATCTGCAGGCGCTCCTTGGCCACCGAGGCGGATTTCTCTTTCTTGGGAAGCAGGTAGCTGAAAATGCTCATCATTGCGCTCCGAACAGACGGCCGAAGAGCCCTTTCTTATTGGCGGTGAGGAAGCGGTGCGGGCGCTGCTCGCCGAGGAAGCGGGCGACCGCGTCCTCGTAGGCCTTGCCGGCGTCGGATTCGCTGTCGAGAATCACCGGCGCGCCGCTGTTACTGGCGTTGAGCACCGCCTGGGACTCCGGAATCACGCCCAGCAGGTCGATCGCCAGGATGTCCTTCACGTCCTCCACGGACAGCATCTCACCGCGCTCCACCCGTTCCGGGGAATAGCGGGTCAGCAGCAGGCTGGCGGGAATGTCGCCTTCGCCCCGCTCGGCCTTGCGGGTCTTGCTGGAGAGAATGCCGAGAATGCGGTCGGAGTCGCGCACGCTGGACACTTCCGGGTTGGTCACCACCACCGCTTCGTCGGCGAAATAGGCGGCGGTGAGCGCGCCTTTTTCGATGCCCGCCGGGCTGTCGCAGATGATGTATTCCATGCCCATGTCCTTGAGCCCTTCCAGGACTTTTTCCACGCCTTCCAGGGTCAGGGCGTCTTTGTCCCGGGTCTGGGAGGCGGGCAGGATGAACAGGTCCTCGACGCGCTTGTCCTTGATCAGACCCTGCTTGAGGTTGGCGTCGCCGTTGATCACGTTGACCAGATCGTAGACCACGCGCCGCTCACAGCCCATGATCAGATCCAGATTGCGCAGGCCCACGTCAAAATCGATGACCGTGGTTTTATGGCCGCGCTGGGCGAGGCCGGTTGCCAGCGCGGCGCTGGTGGTGGTTTTACCCACGCCGCCCTTGCCGGATGTTACGACCACGATTTTTGTCACGATCTCGTCTCCTAGGTTTTGCTGTCGGGTATGGCTTATTTGAGGTCCGCGAAGCGCATGGCGTCGCCGTCCAGAGTGATGTGCACCGCCTGTTTGCGGTGTTGCTCGGGCAGGTCTTCGGCGACCCGGTAAATCCCGGCGATGGAGACCAGCTCCGCGTCCAGTTTCTGGCAGAAGATGCGCGCGCTCTGATCGCCGCGCACACCGGCCAGCGCGCGCCCGCGCAGGGTGTTGTAGACGTGGATATGGCCTTCGGCGAGCAGCTCCGCGCCGGTGCTCACCGGCGCCAGCACGATCAGATCGCCGCGGCTGTAGATTTGCTGGCCGGAACGCACCGGCTGGTCGATCACCAGGGTGTGGCCGGCGTCGGCCGGTTGCTCCGCCTGCGGCGCCGGTTCGGCGCTGCGCGGCACGTCCCGGCCGCCGGCCAGGCTGATGCTGCCCAGGCCGAGCATGGCGGCGGTGTCGCTGTCCAGGTGCTCGTTGCGGGCCAGCGCCACCAGGTTCACGCCCAGGCCGCGCAGGGTGTCCACGGCGGCCATCAGGGCCACCTGGTCGGCGCCCTCGGGCTGTGCCAGGTCCACCACCACGGGCGCGTCGCGCAGCCACTGGGCGGCGTCTTCAAGCCGCTGGCTGACCTGTCGGTGCAGGGTGTTGGGGTCCAGGTCCTTGAGCAGCAGGACCGTCATCATCAGCATGCGGCCCTTGAACTCCAGAACCGCCTTTTCCTCGAATGCCACTGTCATTACGGGGGATCTTTATGAATATGGGTTGGCGCCGAAGGCGAGACGCAGAAAGCCTAGTCGAAAGCGGTAGCCGGTGAAAGCGGCGCGGCGGCCCGCCATTGTTAAATTTCGCCGATCTGGGATCGATCGAACAAAAAAAAGCCGCCCCGGAGGGCGGCTCTTGAGGATTTACCAGGGCCGCAATCAGGTCGGCCGCTGGGTGTTCATGTCGACTTCCTTCAACTCCTTGTCGAAGGCGTCGGTGAGCAGGCAGTCGTAGCGCATCTCGTCGTAGTCGAGAATCGCCTGTACCTGGTCGTTGGGGATGATGCCCTTGGCGGCGGCGTCTTCCAGCTTGGCCTGGATGGTCTCGCCCTCCAGCTTGCCCTTGCCGTCCGCCTTCAGGAAGGCTTCGTAGTCGCGCTCCACTTCCAGCAGCTTGTTGTAGGTGACTTCCACCCGACCGATGCTGTCTTTCGGATCGACGCTGATGTAGGCGTTGGCGGCCAGCGCATCGCGCACGCTGCTGGGGTTCATGATCTGCTCGCCCAGGGTGCGGATCAGCTCGTCGCTGGGCTTCTGAGCACCGGCGGGCCGGCCGAACGGGAAGAACACGCCTTTGAGAATGCGCGCCACACCCATGTAGCCGAAGTTGCGGGCGAAGTCCTCCACCGCGTCGTGGATCTGGCTGAACGCGTGCTGCAGCGCATAGCGGGCGTGCGCGTCGTTGGCCTCGTCGCGGGGCAGGGTGGCGTGGAACTTCAACACCGCGCAGGCGATCAGCAGCTGGCTGTGCACGTCGCCGAGGCGCGCGGACACCATCTCGCGGCGCTTGAGGTCGCCGCCCAGCAGCGCGAACGCCACGTCGGAGAAGCTCGCCAGCACCGCGCTGTAGCGGGTGATCAGGCGGTACCAGGGGGCGCTGAAACTGTCCGCGTTGGCCGGAATCTCCGCCAGCGCGGCGCCGCTCAGGCCGTGCACCAGACCGCGGCTCATGTTGCCCAGGGTGTGGCCGGCGTGCTTGAAGAACAGGCCTTCGAAGGTGTCCAGGCCGCGTTCCTGGTCCTCGTCCTGAATCGCCTGCAGCTCGTCGTACAGGTACGGATGGCAGCGCATCGCGCCCTGGCCGAAGATCATCAGCGAGCGGGTCAGGATGTTGGCGCCCTCCACGGTGATCGCCACCGGAATGGACTGGTAGGCCAGCGCCATGAAGTTACGCGGGCCCATCTGCACGGCGCGACCACTGGCGATGTCCATGCCGTTGTTGATCAGCACGCGCATCATTTCCGTGGAGTGGTACTTGGCCATGGCCGTGACCACGGAGATGGTGCCTTCCTCCAGGCCACGGGTGACCAGGTGGCGGTAGGCTTCCAGGGTGTAGGCCAGCCCCGCCACTTCCGCGGACGCTTCCTGCACGCCCTCGAAGTGGCCCACGGCGGTGCCGAACTGGCGGCGGATGCGCGAGAAGGCGCCGGTCATGCGGTAGCCCATCTCGCCGCTGGCGGTGGCCAGGGCGGGCAGGGAAACGCCGCGGCCCGCGCCCAGGCACTCGATCAGCATGCGCCAGCCTTTGCCGGCCATTTCCGGACCGCCGATGATGGCGTCCAGCGGCACGAACACGTCCTTGCCGTTGATCGGGCCGTTCATGAAGGGGGAACCGCCCGGGTTGTGGCGGCGGCCGATTTCCACGCCTTCGGTGTCGGCGGGCAGCAGGGCACAGGTAATGCCCAGCTCGTCCTGGTCACCCAGCAGGTGCTCCGGGTCGTAGAGTTTAAAGGCCAGCCCCACCACGGTGGCGATCGGCGCCAGGGTGATCCAGCGCTTGGCGAAGTTCAGGCGCATGCCCAGTACTTCCTCGCCGTCCACGGTCTGCTTGCAGATCACGCCCTTGTCGGGGATCGCGCCGGCGTCGGAGCCGGCTTCCGGGCCGGTCAGGCCGAAGCAGGGGATTTCCTCGCCGGAGGACAGGCCCGGCAGCCAGCGCTGTTTCTGCTCTTCGGTGCCGTACTTGGCGAGCAGCTCGCCGGGGCCCAGGGAGTTGGGCACCATGGCGGTCACCGCGGTGGTCAGCGAGCGGGTGGCGATCTTGCTCATGGTGCGGCTTTGCGCGTAGGGGCTGAAGTCCCGGCCGCCGTACTCCTTGGGAATGATCAGGCTGAAGAAGCCCTTGGTCTTCAGATAGTCCCAGACTTCCTCGGGCAGATCCTTGTGCTCGTGGTAGATCTTCCACTCGTCGAGCATTTCGCACAGTTCCTGGACTTCATTATCCAGGAACGACTGCTCGTCCTCGGTGAGCTGGGTGAAATTCACCTTGGAAAAGTCATCCCAGTCGGGCTTGCCGCTGAACAGCTCCGCCTCGAACCAGGTGGCGCCGGCCTCGATGGCCTCGCGCTCGGTGTCGCCGATCGGCGGCATCATCTTGCCGAGCGTCTGATAGACCGGCTTGCTGATCAGCTTGCGGCGCAGGCCGGGGTGGTTGAGCACCACCAGCGCGCCGGCCAGCAGAATCAGAAGAATCGGGTTGTACAACCAGGACGCCAACAGACCGCACAGTAACCAGACCACGGCGAACGTAACGCTGCCGACGGTCAGGGATAACTGCATGTAGAAAATGGTCGTCAATGTCGCGACCAGAATTACCAGGGCCAAAAGGCTCAGCATGGTCATCTCCTTTGCCAGGACTTCACTTGTCGATCACAAGTATGAACCGGAAATACGCCTCCGGGCGGGCGTGGGTATCGTAACGAATCAAACATCAGGGTACCGAGCGAGCATGTACGGCACGTGAACGCCTGTTCCTGACCCCTAAGAGAATACTAACGCCCATGATGCCGCTTTCGTCTTGATTTAACAGTATTTAATCCGGCCACTTGCATCCTGTATCCACAGCCCCATTTGAGTACAATGCAGCGCAACTCACACTCGCTTAGCAAGCCGCTTCAAGGAGCAACCGTGCAGGACAACGCCGCCACTATCGACGTCACGGAACAAAACGTTCAGCAACTGCTGGAGCACTCACGCCAGGTGCCCGTGCTGTTTGGTTTCTGGGCGTCCTGGAGCCAGCCCAGCCAGCAAATGACCGTCATGCTGGAGAAACTGACCCAGGAATATCAGGGCAAGTTCGTCCTCGCCAAGGTCAACGCCGACGAGCAGGCCAACCTGACCAGCCAGTTCGGGGTGCGCGATCTGCCGTCCCTGAAAATGGTCTACCAGGGCCAGCTTGTCAGCGAACTGGAAGGCGCGCAAACCGAAAGCGCGGTGCGCCAATGGCTCACCCCGGTGGTCGACCCGGACGCCGCCCAGCAGGAGCAGGAAGAGGGCTTCCTGGAGCAAATCCGCATGGCGATCGACGCCGGGCAGGGCGCCCAGGCCGAGCAGGCGTTGCGGCAAATGCTCTCCGAGCAGCCGGACAAGCACGCCTTCCGGGCGCTGCTGGTGGAGTACCTGCTCGGCGAAGGCCGCACCGACGAGGCGCAGTCGGTGCTGGCGGAAGTCACCGAGGACGTGGAAGCGCTGCGCCCGTTCCGGGCCCGCTTCGCGTTGCTGGAAAAGCTCGACAACGACGGCGTCGGCCTCAAGGAGCTGCAGGCGCGCATCGAGCGCGACGGCAAGCCGGAGGACCTGCACGCCTACGGCCTGCGCGCCGCCGCCGCCGGCCAGTTCCAGACCGGCCTGGACGCGCTGTTGCGGTTGCTGCGCGATCACCGCGACTACCAGGACGGGGTGGCCCGTTCGGCGCTGCTGGAAGTGTTCGAGTGCCTGCCCAAGGGCGATCCGCTGGCCAGCGAGTATCGCCGGAAGATGTTCACCTACCTCTACTAAGCGCCCGGCCCTTCCATCGGCGGATGCCGGTGTGTGGGAGCTGGGGCCCTCCAGCGGGGGCGCGGGTCTGTGTTAGGCCACTTCAGAGCGGGCTGTGGGAGCGGGCCCCGCCCGCGAAAGGGAGCGAAGCTCCCGGCAGGATCCCAGAGACTTTTCTCTCCAGAGAGCCCGCACCGGGATCGGGTGTGCCCATCCAGGACACGCTGCGAGTACATCCCTGTAAGCTCGGATTTGGCCATCCCTGGCCAAATACGGTCCTGGATGGGCACACCCGATCCCGGTGCTCCTTGGAAGATTCCAAGCTCCCCTCCCTGGAGGGTCCGGCGGTGTTATGACCCGTGGCGGTTCCGCTGCTAAGTGAGCGGGGCAATGGTGGTGCCTGGAGGGAGCTGTTTGGCCAGGGATGGCCAAACTAACAGCGGCCAGGGGTGAGGCAAGCGTGTTGCGAAGCACTGCTTCGCGCGCCGCCGAACGCCGCCCATCTGTGATGGGTGGCCGGGCCCGCTTGCGGGGCTTGAGCGGTCCCGGAAGGCACCACCATTGCACCGCGTCTCGGATACGGAGCACCGGACACCTGAAGAATCAGGTCTCTGGGATCCTGCCGGGTGGCTAAAGCCACCCTTTCGCGGGCGGGGCCCGCTCCCACAAGGACCGCTTCCTACAGAGCCTGCTGCCTTCAGATGGCGCAGGTCTGCACACTGGTCGTGCACAACATTGGTGACTTCGGCCTAATTTGTGCACGACAATAGTGCAAAATAGACGTCTCCGCACATCTTTACCCTCCCAATGCCCCGTTTTCTGGCGCTCCCTGTCCTGGCCCGATTCTTGTATGCCCTTAGCCGGTGCAATTCCGGCGGGCTGCTTCCCGCTGGTGCAATCCGGGCCGTTCGCGGCCGCGAGGACTAGGGACCTATAGCTATGAAAATGATCACGGCGGTAATCAAACCGTTCAAAGTGGATGACGTACGCGACGCCCTGGCGCAGATCGGCGTTCAGGGCATGACCGTCACCGAGGTAAAGGGCTTCGGCCGTCAGAAGGGCCACACCGAGTTGTACCGTGGCGCCGAGTACGTGGTGGATTTCGTGCCCAAGGTGAAGCTGGAGCTGGCGGTGGTGGACGAGCGCGTCGACCAGGCCGTGGAAGCCATCGCCCAGGCGGCCAGCAGCGGCAAGATCGGCGACGGCAAGATCTTCATCACCGCGCTGGAGCAGGCTCTGCGTATCCGCACCGGTGAAACCGACAACGACGCCCTGTAAGGAGGCCCCATGCGATATCTGATTGCGGGCCTGCTGGCCCTGACGCCGTCTCTGGCGCTGGCGGACACCCTGGATAAAAGCGACAGCGCCTGGATTCTCACCGCCACCGCGCTGGTGCTGTTCATGACCCTGCCGGGTCTGGCGCTGTTCTACGGCGGCCTGGTGCGTAACAAGAACGTGCTGTCGGTGCTGATGCAGTGCTTCGCCATCGCCTGCGCGGTGTCGCTGGTGTGGCTGGTGGTGGGCTACTCCCTGGCGTTTTCCCACGGTGGCGCGGCCAACGCCTGGATCGGCGGCCTCAGCCACGTGTTCTTCGACGGCATCGGCCGCGACACGCTGGAGGGCAGCCTGCCCAAGAGCCTGCACGGTCTGTTCCAGATGACCTTCGCGATCATTACCCCGGCGCTGATTGTCGGCGCCTTCGCCGAGCGCATGCGCTTCGGCGCCATGCTGGCGTTTTCGGTGCTGTGGGTGCTGGGCGTGTACGTGCCGATCTGTCACTGGGTGTGGGGCGGCGGCTGGCTCGCCGAACTGGGCCTGTACGACTTCGCCGGCGGCACCGTGGTGCACATCACCGCCGGTGTGGCGGCGCTGGTGGCGGCGGTGGTGCTGGGCCGCCGTCAGGACTGGCCCGGCCAGGCCATGAAGCCGCACAACATGACCATGACGGTGATGGGCGCCGGCATGCTGTGGGTGGGCTGGTTCGGCTTTAACGGCGGCTCCGCCCTGGCCGCCGACGGCAACGCCTCCATGGCCATGCTGGTGACCCATATTTCCGCCGCCGCCGGCTCCCTGGCCTGGGTGACGCTGGAAGCGGTCAAGTTCGGCAAGCCCTCGGCGCTGGGCATTGCCACCGGCATGGTGGCCGGCCTGGGCACCATTACCCCGGCGTCCGGTTTCGTGGGCCCCGGCGGCGCGCTGCTGATCGGTCTGGCCGCCGGTGTGATCTGCTTCTACATGGTGCTGGTGGTCAAGCAGAAGTGGCGCATCGACGATTCCCTGGACGTGTTCCCGGTGCACGGCATCGGCGGCGTGCTGGGCACGCTGTTGGCCGGCGTGTTCGCCTCCACCGAACTGGGTGTGTTCTCCGGCTACGGCTTCGCCAAACCGGAGTACGGCATGCTTGATCAGATCGGTGTGCAGGCGCTGGGTGTCGTGGCGACGTTCGTTTACACCGCTGTGGTCACTTTCCTGTTGCTCAAGCTGGCGGGCCTGTTCACGCCATTGCGCGTCACCGCCGAGGAAGAGGCGCAGGGCCTGGATATCGCGCTCCACGAAGAGCGCGGCTACGACATCTAACGCCACCGGCCGGGGTCCAGTATGCTCGGGGGAACCGTCCCGCGAGGAGCTTCCCTTGGATCTGGACCCCTACGGCTGGCCCCGCGCCGGCGCCCTGGACGTTCGCCAGCTGCCCACCGCGGTGGGGGCCCAGGGCGTGGCGCCCCTGGCGGACAGCCTCGACCGTATTCACGAGTATCAGCGCCGGCTCTATGCCGGCCGGCGCTATGGCGTGCTGCTGGTGGTGCAGGGACTGGACGCCGCCGGCAAGGACAGCCTGATCCGCACCCTGGCCCGGGCTCTGGACCCGGCCGCTTTCCGTGCCCATGCGTTTGCTCGCCCACTCGGCGAGGAAGTCCGCCATGATTTTCTATGGCGGGTTTGGCGGCATCTGCCGGAGCGGGGCGAAGTGGTGGCCTTCAACCGCAGCCACTACGAGGCGGTGCTGGCCGAGCGGCTGTGGCCCACCGGCGACATCGGCGTGGACTGGCGCGGCCGCTACCGGGCGATCAACGAGTTCGAGGGGCATCTGCACCGGGAAGGCACGCGGCTGCTCAAGGTGTGGTTGAACACCTCCGAGGACGAACAGCGCCGGCGCCTGCTTAAACGCCTGGATAAACCGCGCAAGCGCTGGAAGTTCGACCCCTCCGACATGGACAGCTGGCGCGCCCGCGACCGTTACCTGGCGCTGGTCAACGAGACGCTCACCGCCACCCACACCGACCACGCGCCCTGGCATCTGATCCCCAATGACGACAAACCGTCCGCCCGTGCCCGGGTCGCCGGCCTGCTGGCGGATCTGCTGGAAAGCCTGGCCCCGGAATACCCCCGCGAGGATATCGACTGCATTGAGCACTATCGGGCGCTGCTGCGCGGCGAGGAGGACTGAGCCTTGGCGCTGACCAACCTGCTGCAGGCGCTGGCCGGGTTGGGCCTGTTCCTGTTCGCCATGTCGCAGCTGGAAAGCGCCGCGCGCGCCCTGCTGGCCGGGCGCGCCGCCGGCTGGCTGCAACAGGCCGCCGGCACCCCGGTGAAGGGCGTGCTGCTGGGGGTGGCGGTGACCGCCCTGATGCAGAGCAGCTCCCTGGTGGGGCTGCTGGTGCTGGCCCTGGTCACGGTGCGGGTGCTGGCCCTGCGCCATGCCCTGGCCATTATGCTGGGCGCCAACCTGGGCACCACCGTGACCGGCTGGCTGGTCACCGTGCTCGGCTTCAAGCTGTCCCTGGGGGAAGCCGGCCTGCCGCTGGCCGGCCTGGGCGGGCTGCTCGCCCTCGCCCTGCCGGAGGGGCAGCGGTCGCTGGGCCGGTTCGTGTTCGCCCTGGGCCTGTTGTTGCTCGGCCTGGATACCATGAAGACCGCGGTCGAGGTGGTCGGCACCCGCTTTGATCTGGCGGTGTTGCAGGGGCTGCCGCCGATCGTCTATCTGCTGGTCGGTGTTGGTCTGACGGCGCTGATTCAGTCTTCTTCGGCGAGCATGCTGATCAGTCTGGCGGCGCTCAACGGCGGCCTGGTGAGCTTGCCGGAGGCGCTGGCATTCATGATCGGCGCGGACCTGGGCACCACCAGTACCTTGCTGTTGGGCTCGGTGAAAGGTGCCGCCGACAAGCGCCAGGTGGCGGCCTTCCATCTGCTGTACAACGTGGCCACGGCTCTGCTGGCGTTTCTTGTGCTTCTGCCGCTCTGGCCCCGCCTGCTGGCGGCCCTGGGCTGGAAGGATCCGCTGCTGGGGCTGGTCGCGTTCCACAGCACCTTCAATCTGCTCGGTGTGTTTCTGTTCCTGCCCTGGTTGGCGCCTCTGGAGCGCGGGCTGGTGCGATGGGTGGGGCGCCGTGCGCGGGATCCGGATCCGTTCGAGGACGTGGACCCCAAGGCGGTGGAGCCGGCGCTGCTGGTGGTGGAGCAGAGTGTCGCCCGGCTCGGCGAGACCATCCGGCGGCGTTGTCTGGATTGGCCGGACCGGGGCGCGCTGCCGGCTTTCTATCGGGACTACGAAGCGATCACCGACCGCGAGATGCGTATCACGGCCTACCTGAACCGCGTCGGGCAGCAACCGCTGGACGCCGGCCAGACCGCGCGCTTGCAGAGGGTGCGCCAGTGTCTGAGCGAGTGGGTGTACGCCTGCAAGGCGATCAAGGACGTGGTCGACGACCTGGCGCCGCTGCATGACAGCCGGGCGCCGGCTCTGGTGGCGCTGGACGCGGCCCTGCACCGGGGGCTGGCGGCGGCGCTGGCGCACGGCGCCGCTCTGGACGAGACCGCCCACGGCCGTGCCATGGCCCAACTTACCCGGCAGGCCTACCAGGCGGTGGAAGCGGCCCGCGCGGAGGGCATCAGCGTGCTCAATCTGGTGCGCGAAATCGATGCCTGCGGCCGGCACTGGATTCGCGGCGCGCGGGCCGGGTCGTCGATATGACTTTTTGGCTCATTCCGAGTGCCAGGAAGACATTGTCAGCCCCGGGGCCTTTCTATAAGGTACAGGAAAGTTTCGAACGCTCGTTTGAATATCGCTCAGGCGAATCGAGCGGCCCATCGACCCGGGCGTCGAGACCATCGCAACCAAGGAGATAACAATGAGCCTGGAATTTTTGTCCGACGAGTGGTTTGCAAAGGTTAAGGAAATCCGTGATTCCGCCGGCGACGTGGAAGCGCCCGCGGCGCTCGCGGACCTGGTGATCAACATCACCGTGAAAACCGATGACGGCGAGAAGCACATGGCGATGGCCGGTGGCATGATCGAGGAAGGTCACCACGACGACGCGCCCACCACGCTGATCCTGCCCGCCGATCTGGCCAAGCGCATCTTCATCGAAGGCGACCAGTCCGCCGGCATGCAGGGCTTCATGAGCGGCCAGATCAAGATCGAAGGCGACATGAGCAAGCTGATGGCGCTGCAGTCCGCCCAGCCCACCGACGAGCAGAAGCAGCTGATGAAGCAGATCCAGGACATTACCGCCTGAACCTGCTTTCTTCATCTCTCTCGGTGAATGACAATGCCCGCCCCGTGCGGGCATTGTCGTTTTTGCGCCGCGCGGTTGGGCGCGGGCCGGGTTATCCGCTATCCTCTCAGCCCCGAAAGCGGGTGTTTCCCCGCATGGCGAGACCCGAGAGACAGTGAGTGAACAGCGTCGGTGAATTCCAGAGTGCCCGCGATTACCTGAACGACAGCGCCCGCTTCGGCGGTTTGCTGGAGGGGTATCGTCCCCGCGAGGCGCAGCTGCGCATGGCGGACGCGGTGGCCGAGGCCATCGAGGCCCGCGGCACCCTGCTGGTGGAAGCGGAAACCGGCACCGGCAAGACGCTCGCCTATCTGCTGCCGGCGTTGCTGTCCGACGGCCCGACGCTGGTGTCCACCGGCACCAAAAGCCTGCAGGACCAGCTGTTCTTCAAGGACCTGCCCATGGTCCTCAAGGTGCTGGGCATGGCCCGCAAGGCGGCCCTGCTGAAAGGCCGCGCCAACTACCTGTGCCCCTACCGCCTGGAGCTGCACCAGGAAGAAGCCCGTTTTCTCACCCGGGAAACCGCCGAGCAGATGCAGGTGGTGGCCCACTGGGCCGGGCGCACCCGCACCGGCGATATCGCCGAGCTGAAGCAGTTGCCCGAGGACGCGCCGGTGTGGCCCTGGGTGACCAGCACCGCGGACAACTGCCTGGGCACCGAATGCCCGAAATACAGCGAATGCCCGTTGATGAACGCACGCAAGGAAGCCCAGGAGGCGGACCTGGTGGTGGTCAATCACCATCTGTTCTTCGCCGACGCGGCGTTGCGCGGCGAGGGCGTTTCCGAGTTGCTGCCCAGCGCCAACACGGTGATCTTCGACGAGGCCCACCAGTTGCCGGAGATCGCCGCCAACTTTTTCGGCGACTCCCTGAGCACGCGCCAGGTGCAGGAGCTGGGGCGCGACGCGCTGTCCGAGGCGGCCCATTCGGCACTGGATCTGGCCGCCTTGAACCAGACCGTGGCGGCGGTGGACAAGGCCTGCCAGGATCTGCGTCTGAGCCTGGGCGAAGCGGAGCGGCGCGCGCCCTGGTCCGAGGTGCAGGACACGCCGGCGGTGGTGGAAGCCGGCACGGCGCTGCTGGATGCGCTGGTGGATCTGGAGGCGTCCCTGGCGCCGCAGGCGAAAACCAGCCGCGGGCTGGACGCCTGCGCCCGGCGCGCCGCCGAGCAAGTGATTACGCTGAAGACCATTCTCGACGGGTCGGCGCCCAACCGGGTGTACTGGTTCGAGACCTTCAAGCGCACCCTGGTGCTGCACAGCACGCCGCTGTCGGTGGCGGCGCAGCTGCGCGCCCAGCGCGAGAAGCACCCCTGCACCTGGATTCTCACCTCCGCCACCTTGTCGGTGGCCGGTCGCTTCGAGCATTTGCAGAAGCGGCTGGGCCTGGAGGAGGCGGACACCCTGCGCCTGGAAAGCCCGTTCGATTTCAAACGCCAGGCGGTGTTCTATGTGCCCGAGGGCATGCCGGCGCCGTCCTCGCCGGACTACACCGCCACCCTCACCAAGGCGATGATTCCGGTGATCCGCGCCGCCGGCGGCCGTACCTTCTTTCTGTTCACCAGCCACCGGGCCCTGCGCGAAGCCGCCGGCCTGCTGCGCCAGGCGCAGCTCGAGTACCCGCTGCTGGTGCAGGGCGAGGCCGGCCGCCGCGAGCTGCTGGACAACTTCCGCAGCCTCGGCAACGCGGTGCTGCTGGGCACCAGCAGTTTCTGGGAAGGCATCGACGTGCGCGGCGAAACCCTCAGTTGTGTGATAATCGACAAGTTACCGTTCGGCTCCCCGGGGGACCCGGTGGCGGCGGCGCGCATCGAGCACATCAACAGCAGCGGCGGTAACGCCTTCCGCGATTACCAGCTGCCCCAGGCGGTGCTGGCGTTGCGCCAGGGCGCCGGCCGGTTGATCCGCGACCCCAGCGACACCGGGCTGCTGGTGGTGGGCGATCCGCGTCTGATCACCAAAGGCTACGGGCGCCTGTTTCTGGACAGCCTGCCGGGCATGACCCGCACCCGTAAGGCCGAGGTCGTGCAACGGTTTTTCACCTACATTGCCAACCGCGAGCACCTTCAATGACCTGCATTCTGGCCCTTGAAACCGCCACCGACGCCTGCTCCGTGGCGCTCTACCGTAACGGCGACATCCAGGAGCGTTTCGAACCCGGCGCGCGGCGCCAGACCGAGCGCATTCTGCCGCTGGTGGACGAGCTGCTGGCGGAAGCCGGGGTGACGCTGGCGGCGGTGGACGCGCTGGCGTTCGGCCACGGGCCGGGCGCCTTCACCGGGGTGCGGGTGGCCACCTCGGTGGTGCAGGGCCTGGCCTTCGCCCGCGACCTGCCGGTGGCCGGCGTGTCCACCCTGGCGGCCTGCGCCCTGGCGGCGTTCGACCGCTACCCGCACCGCTCCCGCGTGCTGGCGGCGTTCGACGCGCGCATGGGCGAGCTCTATCTGGGTGCGTATCAATGCGGCCCGGACGGCGTGGTGCCGCTGCTCGCCGATGGCCTGTTCGACCCGGACGCGGTGCCGGAACTGGACGGCGACGACTGGCTGCTGGCCGGCTCCGGCGCCGTCTACCGGGAACAGATCGCGGCCCGCGTGCGGCTGGCGGAGGTGGACGCTGACGTGGCGCCGCGCGCCGGCGCCGTGGCCCGTCTGGCACTGCCGATGGTGGCGCAGGGCCGCACCGTGCCGGCGGAACAGGCGCAACCGGTTTATCTGCGCGACCGTGTCGTGAATTAAGCCGCCGGAGCGCGGCACAAAAAAGGGAGAGTAATCGCGATGATCCATTGGGACCTGCCGGACGTGCACCAGATCGAAGTGGTGGTGGCGCCGGAATCCATCGACGTGCTCGGCCACGTCAACAACACCGAATACCTGCGTTACATGGAAAAGATCGCCTGGCAGCACACCCAGGTGCTGGGCCTGGGCTGGGACGAGTACCAGCGGCTCAACCGCTGCATGGTGGCGCGGCGCACCGAAGTGGACTATCTGGCGCCGGCGTTCGAAGGCGAAAAACTGCTGATCGGCACCTGGATCGTCGACAACGACCAGCGCATCAGCATCACCCGCCGCTACCAGATCGTGCGCGAAAGCGACGGCGTAACCCTGCTGCGCGGTCGCACCAAGTGGGTGTGCGTGGCGCTGGACTCGGGCAAACCCCGGCGCATGCCGCCGGAATTTCTGACCGGCTACCGGCCCACGGCGCAGGAATCCGTTTGAATGGATAATGTCCAGGCGTTGATTCTGGCCCTGGTTCAGGGCCTCACCGAGTTCCTGCCGATCTCCAGCTCGGCGCATTTGATCCTGCCCGCGCAGATGTTCGGCTGGCCGGATCAGGGCCTGGCGTTCGACGTGGCGGTGCACCTGGGCACGCTGCTGGCGGTGGTGGCCTACTACCGCCGGGATCTCTGGGCGATGACCCGGGGCGCCGGCGACGGCGTCATGCAGCGGCGCATGAACCCGGATCTGCGCCTGGGTCTGCTGGTGGTGCTGGCCACGGTGCCGGCGGTGGCGGCGGGCTTCCTGGCCAAGGATCTGATTGAAAACGAGCTGCGCTCGGCGGCGGTGATCGCCGTCACCACGGTGGTGTTCGGCGTGCTGCTGTGGCTGGCCGACGTCTACGGCGCCCGCAAGCGGGCGGTGGCCGAACTGGGCGTGGGCAGCGCGCTGCTGATCGGCGTGGCCCAGGCGGTGGCGTTGATTCCCGGCACCTCGCGCAGCGGCATCACCATCACCGCCGCGCTGGCGCTGGGCTTTCGCCGCGAGGACGCGGCGCGCTTCTCCTTCCTGCTGTCGATCCCGGTGATCCTCGGCGCCGGCCTGCTGAAAACCAAGGACCTGCTGGAAAGCACGGTGCCGGTGGATTGGGGGCACATGGCCCTGGGCGTGGTGGTGAGCGCGGTCACCGCCTACCTGACCATCATGCTGTTCCTGCGGCTGCTGGACCGGGTCGGCATGCTGCCGTTCATGCTCTACCGCCTGTTGCTGGGGGCGGTGCTGTTGGTGTGGTTCGTGTGAGCCTTGTGGGCCGCCTGCCCGGCGCCCCCGCCGTGGCGGGCACCGTGCCGGTGGCGTCAACGCAGGCCGCCCGCGACGGTGGCCTGGCGCTGGTGCTGGGCCCCGCCGGTGACGGCGGCGCCCTGTCGCTGTGGGACCCGGCGGACCGCGCCACGCCGCTGAGCGTGGATTTCCTCGCCGGCCGGCAGGGCTACCGGCTGGCCGCCGACCGGGCCCGCCACGAACGGCTGGTGAAGGCACTGGGGCGCTGCCGGGACGGCGTCCAGGGGGTGCTGGACCTGACCGCCGGCCTGGCGCGGGACGCGGCGCTGATGGCCGCCGCCGGCTACCCGGTCAGCATGGTGGAACGCCAGCCGGTGCTGCACGCGCTGATCGCCGATGCGCTGGCGCGCGCCCAGGGGCAGGGCGCCGCCGCCTTACTGACGCTGCTGGACAACGGCGACGCCGCCACGCTGACGCTGCCCGCCGGCCCCTGGCACGCGGTCTACCTGGACCCGATGTTTCCGGCCCGCGGCAAAAGCGCGGCGGTGAAGCAGGACCTGCAGTGGCTGCAGCAGCTTTGCCCCTATCCCGACGACGATGAAGAGCGCCGCCTGCTGGACGTGGCGCTGGCGGTGCCGGCCCGCAAAGTCGTCATCAAACGCCCCCGCCGCGCGCCGCCCCTGGCCGGCCGCGCCCCGCACCACGTCCTGGAAGGCAAGACCGTCCGCTTCGACGTCCACAACGGCATGGCAGTTAACAATTAACAGTTAACAGTTAACAGTTAACAGCGAAAACAGCGCGCACCGACCGACGTCTGCGCGATAGCAGTGTTTGTCATGCGTTTTTGCAACGGTTTTTTGACGTTAGCTGTTAACTGTTCACTATTAACTGTCAACTGATTTATTTGTCCGCTTCGGTGCCTTTGGCGGTGTTGCCGTCGTCCTGGGCGTCGTGCTCGGCGGTTTCCGCCAGCGCCCGTTCCAGCTCGGGCACGCGGGTGACGCGCTGGATCGCCTGGCTGATGTCCGGGCTGAGGATGCGACGGGCTTCGTCGTCCAGGGCGCGCAGGTTGTCGCCGAAGCACAGCGCCTTGTCGTCGTCCTGCCAGACCAGGTCGGTATCGCGCAGCTGGTTGATGAAGTTGCGCAGCACCACCTTGTCGAAGAATTCCGGGGAATTGAATTCGTACAGCAGCGACAGCCGCTGGGCGGTGTGGTGGGCCAGATCGCTGAGGGCGTCGGCGTCCAGCCTGCCGCTGCCGTACTGCACCAGCAGCCGGATGGTCAGGTAGAAGCGCTCCAGGGACGGCATCACCGTCTGCCCCAGGTGCGCCAGCATGTCCGACGCATAGGTGTGGATCGCGGCGCCGTGCAGGCAGTCGTCCTCGCGGCTCACCAGGCCGTGCTCTTCCAGCACCGAGGCGATGCGCTCCACCGCCGCCGGCAGTTCGCCGTCCTCGCGCCAGTGCAGCAGGTATTCGTTGCGGAAGAACGGGTAGAGCAGGGCGATCATGCTTTGCAGCATGTCCATGCGGATGCTGCGCGCGTTCAGGAACAGCGAGCAGATCAGCCCCGGCAGGACGAACAGGTGCAGGCTGTTGTTGCGCACATAGGCCATCTGCAGGGCGGTTTTCGGGTCGGTGGTGACCACGTCGCCGAGCGGGTGGGCGACGCGGATCAGGAATTCGTGCTCCAGCCCGTACTCGATGATCACGTCCGGATCGTTCTCCGCCAGCCGCGCGGTGTCGCTGTAGGGCGCCTGATCGAGCAGGTTGATGTAGAGCTGCAGTTGCTGGCGCAGTTGCTGCAGGTCCATGGTGTGCTTGGGCGTGGCCAGCAGCGCCAGGCTGATCAGGTTCACCGGGTTGGCGACGGCGGCGGCGTTGATGCCGGTGACCACGTCGCGGCCCAGGTTGTTGATGGTGGTTTTGAACCAGTCCGGGGTTTCGTGCACTGACAGCTCTTCGTTGCGCCAGCCTTCCCGGTGGCTGTCCAGGTAGTCCACCAGCTTGATCGGCTCACCGAAGTTCACGTGCACCTGGCCGAAATGGCTGCGCAGCACCTTGAGCGATTTCATCAGGCCGCCCACGGATTCTTTTTTCTTTTTGCCGCCGTGCAGTTCGCCGATGTAGGAGCCGCCTTCGATCACTTTTTCGTAGCCGATATAGACCGGCACGAAGGCGATCGGTTTGCGCGCGTCGCGCAGGAAGCTGCGCACCGTCATCGCCAGCATGCCGGTACGCGGCTGCAGCATGCGGCCGCTGCGGCTGCGGCCGCCTTCCACGAAATACTCAATGGAGAAGCCCTGGGTGGTGATGCTGTGCAGGTACTCGTAGAACACCGCCGCGTACAGCGGGTTGTCGCGGAAGCTGCGGCGCATGAAGAAAGCGCCGCCCCGGCGCAGGATGGTGCCCACCACCGGCAGGTTCAGGTTGATGCCGGCGGCGATGTGCGGCGGCACCAGGCCGTTGCGGTAGACCACGAACGACAGCAGCAGATAGTCGATGTGGCTGCGGTGGCAGGGCACGTAAATGATTTCGTGGTCGCGGGCCACCTGGGTGAGGTTGTCCAGATTATACAGGCGGATGCCGTCATAGAGGCGGTTCCACAGCCAGTTGAGAAACAGCTCCAGCGCGCGGATGGTGGTGTGCGAATAGTCCGCCGCGATCTCCATCGCGTAGCCGCGCGCCCGCGCCAGGGTTTTGTCCTCGCTTTCCTTGTTCTCTTCGGCGGTGTGCTGGATCGCCTCGCGCACCGACGCGGCTTCCATGATCGAGTTGGTGAGCGTCCGCCGGTGGGACAGGTCCGGGCCGATGGCGGCTTCCTGCTGGCGGCGGAAGTGCACGCGCAGAATCCGCGACGTCTTGCGCACCACCTGGTCGTCGGAGCGGCACTGGTCGACCAGCTGGCGCAGCGACATGGGCGAGCTGAACTGCACGTAAAGGTCGCGACCCTGGGTCAGCACGATGAAGAATTTCTTGATAAAGCCCGGCGGCGACCAGTTGTCGGAGAAGATAATCCGCCACAGGGAATTCTCTTTTTCCGGCTGGCGGCCCCAGAACACCGACACCGGCACCAGCTGCACATCCAGTTCCGGGTTGTGCTTGAGGCCGGACACCAGCCGCTGCAGTCGCGCCGGGGTGATCGCCCGGCGCTGACGGCTGATGGTGGTTTCCCGCTTGTAGAGGTGGAAGTAACTGCGCGACAGATGCTGCTTGCCCAGGGTCAGCGACGCCTTGGGGGCGCGCAGCCCGAGCCGGCGCGCCGCCTGGTCGGCCACCGCCGCGTCCGCCAGGGAGCGGTCGCGCAGCACATACACCACCGGTATGTCCGGGTTCAGCTGCAGTTCGGCGGGGTCGCCGGGCAGCGCGCGGATACGCGTGCACAGACGCATAAAAGCGCGAATCAGCAGGAAAAAGAGTCGATCAAGTCCTAACCAGGGCGTCATAAGGGCCGAAACTGTGGGAAAAGGTTTGTGAATTCTACCTAAAGGGCGGGCCCCCGGACATAACCGGATATTGCAAGATGTTACCGTCCGTCGAACGCCTGAGCGGTGCCGGTGTGGCCCCTGTCCGGGGCCCGGGATGTTGCTACAATCACGGTCTTTCCATTGCTTGCAGAGGAAGTCCAACGTGTCCGAGCATCAGGCCGGTATTTTCGACCGCAGTTTCACCGAGCATTTGTTCCTGGAATTCGCCCTGGGGGGCGGCCATTCGGTTGAAGCGGTGCGCGCCGCCCTGCGCGAGGCGCTGGCGGTGGCCGGGGAACGCACCCCGGTGCTGATGGCGTTCGGCCCGGGGCTGTGGGACCGGCTCGGCGAGGGCTTCGACTTTCCGCCGTTCTCCCTGGAGGGCATGGTGCCCGCTACCCAGGGCGACCTGCTGATCTGGATTCAGGCGGACAACCGCAGCGCGCTGTTCGATGCCGGCCTGCGGGTGCACCGGCTGTTGGCGCGTGAGCTGGATCTGCAACTGGAAGTGCAGGCGTTCGTCTACCACGACCTGCGTGACCTGTCCGGCTTTGTCGACGGCATCGGCAACCCGGAGGGCGAGCGCGCCAAGGAGGCGGCCATCATCCCCGAGCCGCACCCGGCGGCCGGCGGCAGCTGGGTGCTGAGCCAGAAATGGGTGCATACCGGTCTCGAGGACTTCCATAAATTGCCGGAAGCGGAGCAGGAGAACGTGTTCGGCCGCACCAAGGCGGACGCGGTGGAATTCGACGACGAGCGCATGCCCGTCAACGCCCATGTGGGGCGCACCGACGTGGACTACCACGGCGTGCCGCAAAAAATCTGGCGGCGCTCGGTGCCCTACGGCAACACCACCGAATACGGGCTCTATTTTATTGCGTTCAGTTGCGAGCTGGACCGCTTCGACTATCTGCTGCGCCGCATGTACGGCCTGACCGATGACGGCGTCCGCGACCGCCTGCTGGACTTCACCCAGCCGGTGACCGGTGCCTGGTGGTATGCGCCCACGCGGGAGTGGCTGGCGGCGCTGTGAGCACCGACAACCGCGTCCAGACCGCCGCCCGTCCGTTGCTGGGCGTGGCCCTGATGGCGCTGGGCGTGGGCATCCTGCCGGTGATGGACGGGCTGGCCAAGCACCTGAGCGCCGAGTACCACGTGGTGCAGGTCACCTGGGCCCGCTATCTGTTCCATTTCGTGCTGCTGGCGGCGTTACTGCTGTGGCGGCTGCCGCTGCGTGAGTTGATTCCCCGGCGCCTCGGCCTGCAGATCGTGCGCAGTGCCTTTTTGCTGTCCACCACGCTCTGCTATTTCGGCGCCATTGCCTTCCTGCCCCTGGCCAACGCCCTGGCGCTGGCGTTCATCGGCCCGCTGGTGAGCACCGCCCTGGCGCCCTGGCTGCTCGGCGAGCACGCCGGGGCGCGCCGCTGGCTGGCGGTGGTGGTGGGCTTCAGCGGCACCCTGGTGGTGATCCGGCCCGGCTGGGCGGCGTTCGAATGGGCGTCGCTGCTGGGCGTGGCCGCCGGTGTGTCCTACGGGCTCTATCAGCTCACCACCCGCCGTCTGTCCGGCAGCGGCCGCGCCTCGGTGACGCTGTTCTATACCTCGGTGTTCGGCTTCGCCGTGCTCAGCCTGGTGGTGGCGCCGTTCTGGACCACGCCGGACCTGGGCGGCTGGGGCCTGATGCTGATCATGGGCAGCGTCGGCGCGCTGGCGCACTTTCTGATTATCAGCGCCTTCGAATACGCCCCGGCGCCGGCGCTCGCGCCGGTCAGCTATATGGAGATGGTGTCCGCGGTGACGGTGGGCTGGCTGGTGTTCGGCGATTTCCCGGACGCCTTCACCTGGACCGGGATCGCCCTGATCGTGGTCAGCGGCCTCCTGGTGGTCACCGGAGGCCGCCTGCCCAAAACCTAGTCCGCCTTCCAGCCGGTGAACATCTTGCGGATTAGGAAGGGGGTGAGCTTGAGGCTGGCGCCCAGCCACTGGCCGACGCCGGTGGGGAAGGCGAAGCGCAGGGCGTTGAGCAGGCCCTTGTAGGTGGCCTGGTCGAACGGGTACCACCAGAGGTTGCGCTTGGCCGGCAGCAGGTCCCAGTTGATCACCTTGGCGTTGGTCATTTCCAGCAGGCCTTCGGGGCCGTGGGTGCGGCCGATGCCGGATTCCTTCCAGCCGCCCCAGGGCGCTTCCGACAGGCCGTGGGTGTAGAGGTGGTCGTTGATGGTGGTGACGCCGCTTTCCAGGCGCGCCGCCAGTTCCCGGCCGCGCTTGTTGTCGCCGGTCCAAATTGACGAGGTGAGCGCCAGGTTGGAGCGGTTGGCTTTCTCCAGCGCCTGTTCCGCGTTGGCCACTTTTTCCACCGCCAGGATCGGGCCGAAGGTTTCCTCGCACACGGTGAGCATGTCGTCGGACAGTTCCGTGAGCAGGGTGGCGGGGAAGAAGAAGCCGTTGTCCACGTCGCCCACCGGTTGTGACTGCGCCTGGATGCGCGCGCCCTTGGCGAGGGCGTCTTCCAGGTGCTGCTGGACGGTGCGCAGCTGGCCCTCGGTGGTCAGGCTGCCGATGTCGGCGGTGACCTCCTTGCCGTGGCCGGGGCCGTGGCGCAGGGCGCGGGTCTTCTTCGCCAGCCGTTCCACGAAGTCGTCGTAGACGGCGGCTTCCACGTAGATCCGTTCCACGCCGCCGCAGCTCTGGCCGGCGTTCTGGTAGCCGGCCCAGGCGGCGCCGTTGGTGGCGCGCTCCAGGTCGGCGTCGGCGAGCACGATCATGGCGTCGTTGCCGCCCAGTTCCAGGGACACCGGCGTCAGCGTCTGCGCGGCCTGGGCCATCAGGGTCTTGCCGGCGGGCACGCTGCCGGTGAAGAACAGTTTGTCGATGCCGTTTTCGAAGAAGGCGGTGGCCACCTTGGAGCCGGAGCCGACGATGTGCTGGAACAGGCCCTCCGGCAGTTCGCCGGCGTCCAGGATGCGTTCGATGGCGCGGCCCACCGCCGGGGTGGCGGCGGCCACTTTGAGCAGCACCGCGTTGCCGGCCATCAGCGCCATGACGATTTCACCGAACGGGATCGACAGCGGGTAGTTCCAGGGGCTGATGATGCCCACCACGCCCAGCGGCAGGTGGCTCACTTCGGTGCGCTTGTTGGCGAACAGCAGGTGGCCGGCGGCGCGTTTTTGCGGGCCGAGCACCTTGCCGGCGTTTTTGGCGTACCAATTGCACGCCAGGGCACAGGGCAGCACTTCCGTGGCCAGGGCGTCGATGCGGGTCTTGCCGTTGCTGTCACTGACGGTGGCGGCCAGGTCCTCGGCGCGGTCGACGATATAGCGGCGCATCAGCTCGATATGGCGGGTCCGTTCCTTGAACGACTTGGCCGCCCACTGGCGCTGGGCGGCGCGGGCCCGTTGCATGCGCTCGGGCATGCCGGCGAGATCGGTTTCATTGAGCTCGGCCACGGCGGCGCCGGTGGCGGGGTTGATATCGGTGACGGTCATCTCGTGGCTCCGGCCATGGACGATAAAACGGGTGGGTGACAAACGATAATGGAAGCATACGCCCCCGGCCCGGGGAATGGCGATGCCGCCGTTGTGAGCGGCGCGGCTGTCAAACTTTGCTATGCTGACCGACGGATAAAAAAGGAGAAACGATGATCGAGGATATCAATGCGTGGCTGCCGTTCTACGGCGCCTGGGTGGTGGTGTGCACGCTGCTGAGTTTGATGATCGCGCGCAACAAAGGCATGAAACCGCTGCTGCCCGCCGCGGCCGGTTTCGTGGCCGCGTTCATTCCGATTGTCGGGTTGATCTATCTGGTGGTGCTGGGCACGCGGCCCGCGAAATAGCGGGCGTTAACCGGCAAGCAGGTTTTTCAGGATGCTTTGGTAGATGCCGGTGAGCGTGTCCAGCTCGGAGATGGAGGTGTGCTCGTCCACCTTGTGGATGGTGGCGTTGACCGGACCCAGTTCGACGACCTGAGCGCCGGTGGGGGCGATAAAGCGGCCGTCACTGGTGCCGCCGGCGGTGGACAGATGCGTGTCGGCGCCGGTGTGTTCCTTGATCGCCGCCACGGTGGCGTCCACCAGGGCGCCGCGGTCGGTGAGGAACGGCTGGCCGGACAGCTTCCACTCGATCTCGTAATCCAGGCCGTGGCTTTGCAGGATGGTTTCGGTGCGCTGGCGCAGTTCGAAATCGGTGACTTCGGTGGAAAAGCGGAAATTGAACAGCACCTGGCAATCGCCGGGGATCACATTGGTGGCCCCGGTGCCGGCGTTGATGTTGGAAATCTGAAAGCTGGTGGCCGGGAAGAAATCATTGCCCCGGTCCCATTCCGCCGCCGCCAGCTCCGCCAGGGCCGGTGCCACTTCGTGCACCGGGTTGCGGGCCAGGTGCGGGTAGGCCACGTGCCCTTGCACGCCTTTTACCGTGAGCAGGCCGCCCAGGGAACCGCGCCGGCCGTTCTTGATCACGTCCCCGACGGTGTCCGTGGAGGAGGGCTCGCCCACCAGGCAGTAGTCGATGTGCTCCTCGCGTTCCTGCAGGGTTTCCACCACCTTGACGGTGCCGTTCACCGACGGGCCTTCCTCGTCGGCGGTGATCAGAAAGCCGAGGCTGCCCCGGTGGTCCGGGTGGGCGGCGATAAAGTCTTCCACCGCCACCAGCATGGCGGCGATGGAGCCTTTCATGTCCGCCGCGCCGCGGCCGTAGAGCAGGTCGCCGTCCTCGGTAGGCTCGAACGGGTCGAAGCGCCATTTGCCGGCGTCGCCGGTGGGCACCACGTCGGTGTGTCCGGCGAACACCAGCAGCGGGCCGTCGCTGCCGCGCCGCGCCCAGAGGTTGCGCACTTCCTCGAACCACAGCGTCTCGCACTGGAAGCCCAGGGCCTCCAGCTTTTCGATCATCCAGTCCTGACAGCCTTCGTCCTCCGGGGTGACCGAGGGGCGACGGATCAGTTCCTTGGCGTACTCGAGGGTTCTGCTCACGGACACTCCGGTTTTAGTTGTGTTTATGCAGCTCTTCGTTGAGCGCCACGGCGGTTTTGTTGGTCTGGCACTGCACCGCGCCGCTTACCGAATTGCGGCGGAACAGCAGGTCGGACTGGCCGGCCAGGTCACGGGCCTTGACGGTGTCCGCCACCTTGCCGTTCTGGTCCAGCACTTCCACCTTGGTGCCGGCGGTGATGTACAGGCCCGCTTCGATGGTGCAGCGGTCGCCCAGCGGGATGCCGGTGCCGGCGTTGGCGCCGAGCAGGCAGTTCTCGCCCAGGGAAATCACGATGTTACCGCCGCCGGAGAGGGTGCCCATGGTGGAGGAGCTGCCGCCCAGGTCGGAGCCCTTGCCGACGAACACACCTGCGGAGATACGGCCTTCGATCATGCCCGGCCCTTCGGTGCCGGCGTTGAAGTTGATAAAGCCTTCGTGCATGACGGTGGTGCCTTCGCCCACATAGGCGCCCAGACGCACGCGGGCGGTGTCGGCGATGCGCACGCCGGCGGGTACCACGTAGTCGGTCATCTTGGGGAACTTGTCCACGCTGTTCACTTCCAGCACCTTGCCGTTAAGGCGGGCGAGAAGCTGGCGCTCGGGCAGTTCGTTCAGGTCCACGGCGCCTTCGTTGGTCCAGGCCACGTTGGGCAGCAGCGGGAAGATGCCGCTGAGCACCACGCCGTGGGGGCGTACCAGGCGGTGAGAGAGCAGGTGAAGCTTGAGATAGGCTTCCGGGGTGGAGGCCGGCTCCGCGTCGCTTTCCAGAATGGTCAGCACCACCGGGCGCTCGGATTCCTGGAACGCCACCGCGTAGCTGGCTTCGTGTTCAAAGCCGGCCTCGCGCCATTCCCGGGCGAGGTGCTGGATCTGCCGGTGAGTCAGTTCCAGGGCCGCGTTGCCGCCCTCGTAGCCGACTTCTTCGCTGACCACGTCCACCAGCTTGCTGTCCGGGTTGATCACCGGGTCCGGGTAGAACACTTCCAGCCATTGGTCGTCGCGGTTCTTGCTGCCGCAGCCCAGTGCCATTGCGAAAATATTGCTCATGTTTGCCTCTCTGTCATTCGGTGCGGCGGAGCCGGTGGCTCAGCCCAGCAGTGTTTTCCAGCGGCCTTCTTCAAAGCCGGCTTCGATAATGTTGTCGCTGTGCAGAATCGGGCGTTTGATCAGGGACGGGTTGTCCTGTGCCGCGGCCACCGCGCTTTCCGCGTCCATGTTGTCGCGGGTGCTCTGATCGAGCTTGCGCCAGGTGGTACCGCGCCGGTTGATCACGGTGTCCCAGCCCAGGGCGTCGATCCAGCGTCGCAGCTGGGCTTCGGGCACGCCGTCCTTTTTATAGTCGTGAAAATGATACTCCAGGCCCTGTTCGTCGAGCCATTTCAGAGCCTTCTTCATGGTGTCGCAGTTCTTGATGCCGTAGACGGTTATCGCCATGGGGTCCTTCCTCCTGGGGCACGTTTACAGACGTTCGATCAGGGCGCGGATGCGCTTGGCGCCTTCCACGCACTGATCCAGTTCCGCGACCAGCGCCATGCGCACCCGGTTCTTGCCGGGGTTGCGGCCCTGCACGGTGCGCGACAGATAGCGCCCGGGCAGTACGGTCACGTTCTCTTCGGACTTGAGGCGGCGGGCGAAGGTTTCATCGTCCACCGGGGTTTTGGGCCACAGGTAGAAGCCCGCGTCCGGGGCGCTAACCTTAAGCGGCTCGCCGAGAATGTCCAGTACGGCGTCGAACTTGCTGGCGTACAGGGCACGGTTGGCGCGCACATGCTCTTCGTCGTTCCAGGCGGCGATGCTCGCCACCTGGTGATGGTTGGGCATGGCGCAGCCGTGGTAGGTGCGGTAGCGCAGAAAGCGGCGCAGGATTTCCGCGTCGCCGGCGACGAAGCCGGAGCGCAGGCCGGGCAGGTTGGAACGCTTGGACAGCGAATGAAACACCACGCAGCGGCGGTAATCATGGCGGCCCAGCTCCGCGCAGGCCTGCAGCAGACCGGCGGGGGCGCGCTCTCGGTAAATTTCCGAATAACATTCGTCGGACGCGATCACGAAGTCGTACTTGTCCGCCAGATCGATCAGTGCCTTGAGCTGCGCGCTGCTCAGGGTGGCGCCGGTGGGGTTGCCCGGCGTGCAGATAAACAGCACCTGGGTGCGCAGCCAGGTGCTTTCGTCGACGGCGTCGAAGTCCGGTTGCAGGCCGGTGGCGTCGGTGCAGGGCAAATACACCGGTTCGCCGCCGCCGAGCAGGGCGGCGCCTTCATAGATTTGATAGAAGGGGTTGGGCATCAGCACCAGCGGGCTGCGCTGACGGTCCAGCATCGCCTGGGTGAACGCGAACAGCGCCTCGCGGGTGCCGTTCACCGGCAGCACCTGATGGTCGCTGCTGACCTGCTGCAACTTGAAGCGCCGGGTCAGCCAGCCGGCGATGGCTTCGCGCAGCTCCGGCAGGCCGGCGGTGCCCGGGTACTTGGCGAGCAGGGCGGTATTGTCGCGGAGCGCCTGCTGCACGAAATCCGGCGCCGGGTGTTGCGGTTCGCCGATGGAAAACGCCACCGGGCTTTTGTCACTGGCGGGCAGGTCGGCGAACAACGTGCCCAGCTTCTCGAACGGATACGGATGCAGGCGTTCCAGATCGGGATTCATGGTGTTCCTTAAATACGGCGCAAAGGTAATTAGATGGTGACCGACATGGGGTCGGTTTTGCTGTAATCGTCCAGCTCCTGCTTGAGCGTGGCCTGCAGACGCTGGCACAGCTCCGGATCGGAGACCGGCTGGCCTTCCAGGTCGGTGACGAAGAACACGTCCTCCGCTTTTTCGCCCAGGGTGGCGATGCGCGCGTTCTGCACCAGCAGCTCAAACTGCACGAAGATACGGCCGATATGCGCCAGCAGGCCGGGGCGGTCGAGGGTCTGCACCTCCACCACCGAGCGGTCGTTGACGATGTCGTTGCTGATCATCACCTGGGTGGGCACATCGAAATGCTTGTGGCGGCGCGGCATGCGCCGGCTCACGGTGGCACCGAAATTTTCCGGCTGCTTGAGCGTTTCGGTGAGCGTTTTGCGGATGTATTCAATGCGCGGCCAGTCGTTACCGATGGGCGTGCCGTTCTCGTCGAGCACGATATAGGTGTCCAGGCTGAAACCGTCCGCGCTGGTGATAATGCGCGCGTCCATAATGGTCAGCCCGAGGCTGTCCAGCGCGTTCACGGTGGCGGCGAACAGGTTGCGGGTGTCCGGCGTGTAGATAAAGATCTGCGAGCCGCCTTCCAGGTTGCCGGGGCTGGTTTCCGACTCGCGGATCAATACCAGCGGGTCTTCCTTGTTGGTGCGTTCCAGCAGCGCCTCGGTGTGCCAGGCGATGTCCCAGGGTGTTTCACGCAGGAAATATTCGTCGCCGATGTTGGCCCACAGCGCTTCGATGGCGTGCGGATCATGGTCGCGCTCGGTGAGCAGCTTTAGGGCGTCGTCGCGGGTCTCGTCGATCCAGTCCTGTTTGTCCTGGGGGTTGTTCAGACCGCGCCGCAGGGCGCGTTTGGTCTCCAGGTAGAGCTGACGCATCAGCGAGGCGCGCCAGGAGTTCCACAGCGCCGGGTTGGTGGCGTTGATGTCGGCCACGGTGAGCACGTAGAGGTAATCCAGGTGCACCAGGTCGCCCACGGTGCGCGCGAATTCATGCACCACGTCCGGGTCGGAGATGTCCTTGCGCTGGGCGGTGACGCTCATGGTCAGGTGGTTGCGCACCAGCCAGGCCACCAGCTTGGCGTCCCAGTTGGTGAGGCCGTGGCGCTGACAGAAGGCGATGGCGTCGTCGGCGCCCAGCTCGGAGTGGTCGCCGCCGCGGCCCTTGGCGATGTCGTGGTAGAGTCCGGCCACGTACAGCAGCTCGGGCTTGGGCAGCCGGTAGAACACCTCGCAGGCCACCGGGAATTCGTCGCGCTGGTCGTCGTAGCGCAGGCGCCGCATGTTCTTGATCACCAGCAGGGTGTGCGCGTCCACGGTGTAAATATGGAACAGGTCGTACTGCATCATGCCGATGATGCGGCCGAACTCCGGCAGGTACTTGCCGAGGATGCCGTAGCGTTTCATGCGGCGCAGTTGCGAGAACAGCGCGTGGGGGCTGCGCAGCAGCTGCATGAACAGGGCGGTGTGGGCCGGTTCCTGGCGGAAGGCGTCGTCGATCAGCGGCCGCGACTCGATCAGCGCGCGCACGGTGGCGGCGCGCACCCCTTTCAGGTCCGGGTTCTGGGCCAGCAGCACGAACACCTCGAGGATCGCCGACGGGTGCTTGCGGAACACGTCCGGCGCGCTGATTTCCAGGTAGTCGTTGCGCACCTGGAAACGGCGGTTGAGCGGGCGCACGTTCTCCGGCTCGCCGGCGCGCAGGATCACCTCGTCGAACAGCTGCAGCAGCATCTCGTTGAGCACCGACAGCGCCAGCGCCACGCGGTAGAAGCGCTTCATCAGTTGTTCCACCGCCAGGTTGGCGTCGGAGTCCTTGTGGCCGAGGCGTTCGGCGAGCTGGCGCTGGTGATCGAACAGCAGCCGGTTTTCGTTGCGGCCGGTGAGGCCGTGCAGCTGCCAGCGGATCCGCCACAGCGACTCCAGGCACTTGCTCAGCACGCGGTGCTCGTCGGCGGTGAGGAAGCCGGCGTCGACCAGCGCTTCCAGGCTGTCGGCGCCGAAATGCCGCTTCGCCACCCAGGCGATCATCTGCACATCGCGCAGGCCGCCGGGGGCGTTCTTGATGTCCGGTTCCAGGTTGTATTCGGTGTCGTTGAACTTGCGGTGGCGGGCGGTCTGTTCTTCCCATTTGGCGGCGAAGAAGCGGTCGTTGGGCCACATCGCGTCCGGCCCGGTAAGCACCGCCAGATCCGCGCGCACCCGGTCGTCGCCGGCCAGGGTGCGTGCTTCCATGATATTGGTGGCCACGGTGATGTCCTGGCCCGCCAGGCTCACGCACTCGTCCAGGGTGCGCACGCTGTGGCCGATTTCCAGGCCGATGTCCCACAGAAAGGCGACGAAGCCTTCCAGGGCGGAGCAGGCCTCCGGGTTGGGGGCGTCGCGGAACAGCACCATCAGGTCGACGTCGGAGTGCGGGTGCAGTTCGCCGCGGCCGTAGCCGCCCACCGCCACCAGGGCGGCCTCGGCGAAGCGGTCCAGGCCGAACAGCGACCAGGCGGCGATCAGCACCCGGTCCACCAGCCGGGCGCGGCCGTGCACCAGCTCGGTGATCGGCGCTTCGTGAAAGGCCTCGTCGAGGCGCGCCTGGCCGGCCTCCAGGAATTCCCGGGCGGCGAGCCCCGGCTGATCACTGTCGCGCAGGGTGTCGAGCAGCGAGTCTTGGCTCATCGGCGGATCCAGGTTCATAACGGGGCGGCCTCGGCAACGGCGTTAAAGACGGCGTTAGTAAAGATCGGATTCTTCCTGACGGGCGGTGAGTACCTCGTAACCGTCGGCGGTGACCGCCAGGGTATGCTCCCACTGGGCGGACAGCTTGCGGTCCTTGGTGACCACGGTCCAGCCGTCGGGCAGCACCTTATTATGGGCTTTGCCGGCGTTGATCATCGGTTCGATGGTGAACACCATGCCTTCCTGCAGCTCCAGGCCGGTGCCGGGCTTGCCGTAATGCAGCACCTGCGGGTCTTCGTGGAACACCTGGCCGATGCCGTGCCCGCAGTATTCGCGCACCACGGAGAAGCGCTCGGACTCCGCCAGTTTCTGGATGGTGTGGCCGATATCGCCCAGGCGCACGCCGGGCCGCACCATCTTGATGCCGGCCAGCATGCACTCGCGGGTGGTGTCCACCAGCCGCTGGGCCAGCACCGAGGGCTCGCCCACGTAGTACATCTTGCTGGTGTCGCCGTGCCAGCCGTCCTTGATGACGGTGACGTCGATATTAAGGATGTCGCCCTTTTTGAGCACCTTTTTCTCGTTGGGAATCCCGTGGCAGATCACATTATTCACCGATGTGCATATCGACTTCGGGAAGCCCCGGTAGCCCAGGCAGGCGGGGACCGCGTTCTGCTTGTTGACGATGTGGTCGTGGCAGATGCGGTCCAGTTCCTCGGTGGTGACCCCGGGCTGGACGTGCTCGCCGATCATTTCCAGAACTTCGGCGGCCAGGCGGCCCGCTTCGCGCATTTTCGCGATGTCTTCCGGGGTTTTTATGGTGACGTTCATGTTGATCAGAGAAACTCCAGCGTTTTCAGTGTCTTGGGCGGCAAATGCGGGGGCGGGGCGGTGTCTTGTATACCGCTTTTCCGTTGCCCGGCAGGGGCGCTTGTGGTATAAAGCGCGCGCCTTTGTCGCTCATGGGCGGTGCAACATTGTACCCGCTCGGTGTCGGCGAAGGGAAATCACACACGTTCCGTCACATGGCCCTGGGTGCCTTCCTGCTTGATCACTGTCACCGCGACGAAAGCGCGGCGGCACAGAGTAGAGGGGGTTGGGTCATGCGGGAATCGTGGAGGCCTAACCCAATTGGAGAAAGACCATGTCCAGCGTAACGATGCGCGATATGTTGAAAGCCGGTGTCCATTTCGGCCACCAGACCCGTTACTGGAACCCCAAGATGAAGCCCTTCATCTTCGGCGCCCGTAACAAGATTCACATCATCAACCTGGAAACCACCCTGCCTCTGTTCAACGACGCGCTGTCGTTCCTGAACAAGCTGGCGGCCAGCAACAACAAGATCCTGTTCGTCGGCACCAAGCGCGCCGCTCAGAACGCGGTCCGTGAAGAAGCCAAGCGTTGCGGCATGCCGTACGTGGATCACCGTTGGCTGGGCGGCATGCTCACCAACTGGAAGACCATCCGCCAGTCCATCAAGCGTCTGCGCGACCTGGAAGCCCAGGAGCAGGACGGCACCCTCGGCAAGCTGACCAAGAAAGAGCACCTGATGCGTCAGCGCGAGATGGAGAAGCTGGAACGCTCCATCGGCGGCATCAAGGACATGGGCGGTCTGCCGGACGCTCTGTTCGTGGTGGACGTGGATCACGAGGACATTGCCGTCCAGGAAGCCCGCAAGCTGGGTATTCCGGTGGTTGCCGTGGTCGACACCAACTCCAACCCGGACGAAGTGGACTACGTGATCCCGGGCAACGACGACGCCATCCGCGCCATCCAGCTGTACGTGAAAGCGGCCGCTGACGCGATTATGGAAGGCCGTGAGTACGCCCAGACCCAGTCCGGCGGCGACAGCGAGTTCGTTGAAGTCGAGGACGCCGAAGGCGAGAAAGCCGAGGGTTGATGACGCCGGGGCGGGCGTGGCCCGCCCCGACACCGGGGGTTGTTCCCCGATTCAAAGATTTAAAGAGGTAAGCATGGCTGCTGTAACTGCTTCAATGGTTAAAGAGCTCCGCGAGCGCACCGGTCTCGGCATGATGGAGTGCAAGAAGGCCCTGGTCGCCGCTGAGGGTGACATTGAGCGCGCGATCGACGATCTGCGCAAATCCGGCCAGGCGAAAGCCGCCAAGAAAGCCGGCCGCACCGCCGCCGAAGGCGTGGTGATGGTGGCTACCACCGAAGACCGCAAGCGCGCGGTGATGGTGGAGATCAACTCCGAAACCGACTTCGTGGCCCGTGATGACAACTTCCTGGGCTTCGCCAACAAGGTGGCCCAGGCCGCCCTGGACGCGGACGAAGTGGACGCCGCCAAGATCGTGGCGCTGAGCCTGGAAGACGGCTCCACCGTGGAACAGGCGCGCGAGTCACTGGTTCAGAAAATCGGTGAAAACATCCAGGTTCGCCGCGCGGTGCGCCTGAACGCCACCGACGGCGTGGTCGGCTCCTACGTGCACGGCGGCAAGATCGGTGTCCTCACCGCGCTGTCCGGCGGCGAGCCGGAGCTGGCCAAGGACGTGTGCATGCACGTGGCCGCCGTGGCGCCGATGGTGGTGAACTCCGAGAACGTGCCCGAGGACGTGCTGGAAAAAGAGCGTGAGATCATCCGCGCCCAGCCGGACATGGAAGGCAAGCCCGCCGAGATCGTCGAGAAGATGGTCGGTGGCCGGATCAACAAGTTCCTGAAGGAAGTCAGCCTCACCGATCAGCCGTTCGTGAAGGACCCCAACACCACCGTGGGTCAGCTGGTCAAGGACGCGGGCGCTGAAGTGCTGGCGTTTGAGCGTCTGGTGGTCGGCGAAGGCATCGAGAAAGAAGAAGTCGACTTCGCGGCTGAAGTCATGGCGCAGGCTAAGGGCTGATCGCGACCGAAGCACCGCTTCGCAGCGCGATCAGCGACCGGCCAGGGATGGCCGGGCCGGGCTTTCCGAATGCGATGGCGTGGCGCCAGGGATGGCCGGCACGGCCTGGCCGGGTAAGCCACTTCGCAGCACGACCAACGCGACTGGTGGCGCCTGCTTCCGGCGCCGTTCCGGGAAAGCCGGTTGTGCGGAAGCCACAAAACGCCTTGCTGGCCTGACCAGCAAGGCGTTTTTTTCGACTTGCATCCTGCCTCCGGCGGGGTAGTGTGCTGAATGGATTGAGATGAACGGCGGGTATTCATGAGTGGCGGAGATCAAGAGATGGCCAAGAACAAGGAGCGCTCGCCGCGCTACAACCGTATTCTGCTGAAATTGAGCGGTGAAGCGCTGGCGGGCGAAGAGGGGTTTGGAATCGACCCGCGGGTGCTGGACACCCTGTCATTGGAAATCGGCCAGCTGGTGGGCATCGGCGTTCAGGTGGGCCTGGTGGTCGGCGGCGGCAACCTGTTCCGCGGCGCCGCCCTGCAAACCGCCGGCCTGGACCGGGTGGCGGGCGATCATATGGGCATGCTGGCCACGGTGATGAACGGCCTGGCGCTGCGTGACGCCCTGGAACGGTCCAATATCCGCACCCGGCTGATGTCGGCCATTCCCATGAGCGGCATCGTGGAGCATTATGACCACCGCAACGCCAACCGGCACCTGAAGAACGGCGAAGTGGTGATTTTCTGCGCCGGCACCGGCAATCCGTTTTTCACCACGGATTCCGCGGCCTGTCTGCGCGGTATCGAGATCAGCGCCGACGTGGTGCTCAAGGCCACCAAGGTGGACGGCGTCTACAACGACGACCCGGTGACGAACCCCCAGGCGGAGAAGTACGATCACCTCACCTACGACGAGGTGATTGACCGCAAGCTCGGGGTGATGGATCTGACCGCCATCTGCCTGTGCCGTGACCACGGCATGCCGTTGCGGGTATTTAACATGAACAAGCAGGGCGCGCTGCTCGGCCTGATGCTGGGCGGCAACGAAGGCACCCTGGTTGTGGCTGACAAAGAAGGCGAGGAATAAAGGTGATCGAGGATATCAAGAAGGACGCCCAGTCGCGCATGAAGAAGAGTCTGGAATCGCTCGACGTGGCACTCAAGCGGGTGCGCACCGGACGGGCGCATCCGAGCCTGCTGGACGGTGTGACCGTGGCCTACTACGGTTCGCCCACGCCGCTCAGCCAGTTGGCCAACATTTCCGTGGAAGAGGGCCGCACCCTGGTGGTGTCGCCGTTCGACCGCTCCCTGGTTCCGGAGGTTGAGAAAGCGATCATGACCTCCGACCTGGGCCTGAACCCCTCCACCGCCGGCACGGTGATCCGACTGCCGCTGCCGCCGCTCACCGAGGAAACCCGCAAGGACCTGGTGAAAGTGGTGCGCGCTGAAGTCGAGCACGCCCGGGTGGCGATCCGCAATATCCGCCGTGACGCCAACGGCGACCTGAAAGACCTGCTCAAGGAGAAGGAAATCTCCGAGGACGAAGCCCGCCACGGCGAAGAGCAGATTCAGCAGCTCACCGATAAAAGCGTGGCCGAAGCCGACGCCATGCTCAAAACCAAGGAAGAGGAGTTGATGACGGTATAAGTGGCGGGGCGCAAGGGCGCCCGCCGACCGTTGTCCAAACACACTGTACGGGTGAATTCGGGATGCGGGCCCACCGCAGCCCGATGTTTTTTTATGGAAGACAGCAAAGCCGACTCCTCCGCTCCCGATATCGACTCCCATCAGGGCGCCGTTCCCCGCCATGTGGCCATCATTATGGATGGCAACAACCGCTGGGCGCGCCGCCGTGATCTGCCCGGGGTGGAAGGCCACCGGGCCGGTGAAAACGCGGTGCAGACGGTGATCCGCCGGGCCGGCCAGCGCGGCGTGGAAGTGGTCACCCTGTTCGCCTTCAGTTCCGAGAACTGGCGCCGGCCCCCGGAGGAAGTGAACCATCTGATGGGTCTGTTCGTGCGCGCCCTGGGCGAACGGGTGGACGAGCTGCAGGAAAACGGCGTGCGGCTGCGTTTCATCGGCGAGCGCGCCGCGTTCGGCGAGGATCTGCGCCGGGGCATGGCCGACGCCGAGCAGCGCACCGCCGGCAACCAGCGAATGACCGTGGTGGTGGCGGTGAATTACGGGGGCCAGTGGGATCTGGCCCAGGCCGCCGCCGAGCTGGCGCGCCGGGTGCGCGACGGCGAGCTGGCCCTGGAGCGGGTCGACGCCCAGGCCCTCGGCGCCGAGGTCAGCATGGCGGACCTGCCGGCGCCGGATCTGCTGATCCGCACCGGCGGCGAACAGCGCCTCAGTAACTTCCTGCTATGGCAAAGCGCGTACAGTGAATTCTATTTTACCCCGGTGCTGTGGCCGGACTTCGACGCCGACGCTTTTGATGCCGCCCTGGCGGATTACGCCGGCCGCCAGCGTCGTTTCGGTCGTTCCGGGGAAGAGGTGGAGCGCCTCAAGGGAGAACAATAATGCTTAAATTGCGGGTGATCACCGCTCTGGCGCTGCTGCCGGTCGTTCTTGGCGCGGTATTCGGCCTGGAGCGGGGCCCCTTCGCCCTGGTGGCGGGCGCGTTTTTCCTGATCGGCGGCTGGGAATGGTCGGCGATGATGGCGCGTTTCTCCACGGCGGCACGCCTGCTCTGGTGCCTGTCCCTGGCGCTGTTGATGCTGGGGGCCGAAGTGTTCCGCCCGGCCTGGGTGCTCAACACGCTGCCGCTGTGGTGGCTGCTGGCGCTGGTGGCGGTGCTCGGCTACCCGCGCACCGCCAGCCACTGGTTCCGCCCGGCGGTGCTGGTGCCGGTGGGCTGGTTGCTGCTGGTGCCGGCCTGGATGGCGGTGGTGGAACTGCAGGACAACGGCGCGCTGGGGCTGGCCGGGCCCTGGGCGCTGCTGTTCGTGCTGGTCTGGGTATGGGCGGCGGACACCGGCGCCTATTTCGCCGGCCGCGCCTTCGGCCGCCGGAAGTTGGCACCGGCGGTGAGCCCCGGCAAGACCGTGGAAGGCCTGCTGGGCGGCGTGGCACTGGCGCTGGTGGTGGTGGCCGCGGTGTTCTACACCGGCTGGCTGGACGCGTCGCTGCCGGCGCTGATGGTGGTGGCGCTGCTCACCGTGCTGGCGTCGGTGCTCGGCGACCTGTTCGAGAGCATGGCCAAGCGCCAGCGCGGCATCAAGGACAGCGGCACCGTGCTGCCGGGCCACGGCGGCATGCTCGACCGCATCGACAGCGTCACGGCGGCCCTGCCGGTGGCCCTGGCGGGGCTCAACTGGTTCGCTCTCCCTGGAGGCACGTTTTGATGACCGACCGGAGTCTGGAAACGGTCACCATTCTCGGCGCCACCGGCAGCATCGGCCGGCAGACGCTGGATGTGCTGGCGAGAAACCCGGAGCGTTACCGGGTGCTGGGCCTGACCGCCGGACACCGCTGGCGGGAACTGGCCGAGCACTGCCTGACCTGGCGGCCGCCGTTCGCCGCCCTGGCCGACGAGCAGGCCGCCGAGGCGCTTCGGAACCATCTCCGTGAGGCCGGGTCTCACACCCAGGTCCTGGCCGGCCATGCCGGCGTGGCCGAGGTGGCCGCCCTGCAGGAGGCGGACACCGTGGTCGCCGCCATCGTCGGCGCCGCCGGTGTGCGGCCGACCCTGGCGGCGGTGGAAGCGGGCAAGAAGATACTGCTCGCCAATAAAGAGACTCTGGTGGTCACCGGCGCCCTGTTCATGGAGGCGGTCAAGCGCCATGGCGCCACGCTGCTGCCGGTGGATTCGGAGCACAACGCCATTTTCCAGTGCCTGCCGGCGGAAGGCGTCGGCCCGGGCGTGCGGCGCCTGCTGTTGACCGCCTCCGGCGGCCCGTTCCGGGGCTGGACCCGGGAGCAGCTCACCGCGGTGACGCCGGAGCAGGCGGTGTGCCACCCCAACTGGGACATGGGGCCGAAGATCTCCGTCGATTCCGCCACCCTGATGAACAAGGGGCTGGAGTATATTGAAGCGTGCTGGCTGTTCGATGTGGCGCCGCAACGCATTGAAGTGGTGATTCACCCGCAGAGCGTGGTGCATTCCATGGTCGAGTATCTGGACGGTTCGGTGCTGGCGCAGATGGGCACGCCGGATATGCGCACCCCGATCGCCTGCGCGCTGTCCTGGCCGGAGCGCATCGAGTCCGGGGCGTCGCGTCTTGATTTCGCGACCCTTTCGAGCCTGGATTTCCAGGCGCCGGACAACGACGCCTTCCCCTGCCTGGGCCTGGCCCGGCAGGCGATGGAGGAGGGCGGCGCCGCCACCGCGGTGCTCAACGCCGCCAACGAGGAGGCGGTGGCCGCGTTTCTGGATCGCCGGCTGGGCTTTAACGCCATCGGCGCCGTGGTGGAGGAAACCCTGCAACGTACGCCGTCCTCGCGGTGCGCCGACGTGGACGCGGTGATGGACGTGGATGCCCGTGCCAGAGATCTGGCGCGGTCGCTGATTAGGGAGTGGGCATGCTGACGGTGCTGGCCTTTATAGTCACCATTGTGGTCATAGTGGCCTTCCATGAGTGGGGGCACTTCCTGGCCATGCGGGCGTTCGGCATCCGCGTGCTTACCTTCTCCGTGGGCTTCGGCCCGCGCATCGCCCGCTTCACCGACAAAAAAGGCACCGACTGGGTGATCAGCGCGATTCCCCTGGGCGGCTTCGTCAAACCGCTGGACCGCCGCGATTCGGAAATGCCGCCGGACGCCAACATGGACGAGGAGTTTTCCGGCAAGCCGGCCTGGCAGCGGGTGATCACCTATGCCGCCGGTCCGGTGTTCAACTTTATTCTCGCCTTTATTATTTACTGGCTGCTGATGATGAGCGTCGGCCAGCGCGACGCCCTGGCGGTGGTCGGGGTGCCGGCGCCGGACTCGCCGGCCGCCGAAGCCGGCTTCCAGCCCGGCGATCAGTGGCTGGCGGTCAACGGCAAGCCGGTGGAAGGCTGGCAGGACGCGGTCAGTGAGCTGGTGCTTTACCTGGGCGAGGACGAGCCGGTCAACGTGCGGGTGCGCCAGTCCGGCGGCGACACCGCCGAACGCCGCCTGCCGCTGGCCGCCTGGTCCGAAGACCCCGAGCAATCACCGCTCACCGTGCTGGGGCTGCGTCCGGCGGTGCTGATCGGTCAGGTGGCCGAGAACAGCGGCGCGGTGCAATCCGGCATTCGCCCCGGCGATCTGGTACTGTCCACCGCCGGCGAGCCGGTCACCGGCTGGGGCGGCTGGAGCGAGCAGTTGCGCGCCAGCCCCGGCGAGGCGCTGCCGGCGCGGGTGCTGCGCGACGGCCGCATCGTCGATCTCACCCTTTACCCGCAACCGGTGGAACAGGACGGCGTCACCGTGGGTCAACTGGGGGTGGGCTCCGGCGGCCTGGTGGAGCACACCTATAACCCGCTGGCCGCGGTGGGCGCCGCCGGCGACCGTTTCGGCCAGCAGGTCAACGTGATCATTACCAGCGTAGCGAAGCTGGCCACCGGGCATCTGCCGCTGGACAGTCTCGGCGGACCGGTGACCATCGCCCAGGTGGCGGGCGACAGCGCCGCCCTGGGCGTCGCCAGTTTTCTTATGCTGTTGGCTTACCTGAGCATTACTCTGGGGGTCATCAACCTGCTGCCGATACCGATGCTGGACGGCGGCTGGATTCTCTTCGGCATCATTGAAATGATTCGCGGGCGCAGCCTGCCCGAGCGGTTTATTATCGCCGCTCAGGGTGTGGGTCTGACGCTGGTGGTCAGTTTCATGTTGTTGGCCATCTATAACGACCTGGTGCGACAGTTTTCATGAATTTCGGAAACACCACTAAAACCCTGCTCAGCGGGGCCCTGGCCCTGGTTCTTATCTTCTCGCCGGTGACCGTCGGCGCGCAAAGCGGCGGTGGCGCCTTGCCCTTCCAGGTGCGCGATATCCGCGTCGAGGGGCTGCAGCGCATCCCGGTGGAGCGCGTGTACGCGGAGCTGCCGATCCAGCCCGGTGACACCGTCAACCGGAACGACGTGGTGCAGGCGGTCAAGCGGCTGTTCGCCACCGGCGACTACGAAGACGTACAGCTCGGCCGCGACGGCGACGAGCTGGTGGTGGTGGTGGCCGAGCGCCCCAGCATCGCGCGCATCGATCTGGACGGTAACAAGCAGATCGAGGAAGAGGACCTGCGCCAGGGCCTCACCCAGGCGGGCCTGGCGGAGGGCGAAGTGTTCCAGCGCTCCACGCTGGAGGCGATCTCCGGGGAGCTGGAGCGCCAGTACATCGCCCAGGGCCGCTACGGCGCCGACATCAGCACCGAGGTGGTGCCGCTGCCGCGTAATCGGGTGGCGCTGGACATCCAGATTTACGAAGGCAAGGCCGCGCGCATCAGCGACATCAACGTGGTCGGCAACACCGTGTTCAGTGACGAAGAGTTGCTGGAAGACTTCGAGCTCAGTTCCTCGCACTTCTGGTCGTTCATCAAGGGCGACGACAAGTATTCCCGCCAGCGTCTGGCCGGTGATCTGGAACGCCTGCGTTCCTATTACCTGGACCGCGGCTATATCAACTTCTCGATCGAATCCACCCAGGTGTCGGTGACCCCGGACCGGGAGCGGGTGCTGATCACCGTCAACGTGGCCGAGGGCGACCAGTTCCGCGTCAACGACGTCAAGCTGTCCGGCGACCTGGTGGTGGATGAAAGCGAGCTGACCCCCCTGCTGGTGCTGCAGGAAGGCCAGGTGTTCAGCCAGCAGCTGGTGACCTACACCAGTGACCTGATCAAGCGCCGTCTCGGCAACGAGGGCTACACCTTCGCCGAAGTGCGCGGCGTGGAGCAGGAAACCGGCGACGGCAACACCGTGGACGTGACCTTCTTCGTCGACCCGGGCCGCCGTGTTTACGTGCGCCGCCTGAGCTTCGTCGGCAACGCCAAGACCGAAGACGAAGTGCTGCGTCGTGAAATGCGTCAGTTCGAGGACGCGCCGGCCAACACCTCGCTGATCGACCTGTCCCGCGAGCGCCTGCAGCGTCTCGGCTACTTCAGCTCCGTGCAGGCGGACACCGAGCGGGTCCCCGACTCCGAGGACCTGGTCGACGTGGAATACGAAGTGGAAGAGCAGCCCTCCGGCTCCATCGGCGCCAATGTGGGCTACTCCGACGCCTCCGGCGCCATCTTCGGCGCCAACGTCAGCCAGAACAATTTCCGGGGCACCGGTAACCGGGTGTCGTTCTCCCTGAGCCGCAGTGCGATCCGCGACTCCTACAGCTTCTCGCACTACAACCCGTACTACACGCTGGACGGCGTGAGCCGCGGCTTCAGCCTGTTCCATTCGGAAATCGATTTCGATGAAACACGGATTTCCTCCTACGCCGCCGACCGTTCCGGCGGCTCGGTGACCTTCGGTTATCCGATCTCCGAATACTCCCGTCTCAGCTTCGGCGGCACCTTCGAGCGCACCGACGTGCAGAGCGGTGACTACATCGCCGTCGCCATTGACGACTTCCTGCAGCGCGAAGGGGAAGAGTTCGACGAGTTCAAGTTCAACGCGTCATTGCGCACCAGCACCCTGAACCGGGGCATCCTGCCGGACCGGGGCTGGGCCAGCACCTTCAATCTGGAAGCGGCGGTGCCGGGTTCCGATTACCTGTTCTACAAGGCCAGCTGGGACGGTGAGAAATATTTCCCGATCACCCGTAACTGGACACTGCGGGCGCGCGGTGAAGTGGGCTACGGCGACGGTTACGGCGACGACAACGGCCTGCCGTTCTTCGAGAACTACTATTCCGGCGGTATCGGTTCGGTGCGCGGCTTTGAATCCCGCTCGCTGGGCCCGCGCTCGCCGGCGTTGTTCTACGCCGATTCGTCGGTGGCCGACCCCGATCCCGATCCGATCGGTGGTAACCTGCTCACCGAAGCCAGCATCGAGCTGATTTTCCCGACGCCGTTCGCGCCGGAATCGCGCAGCATCCGAACCTTCCTGTTCGTGGACGCCGGTAACGTGTTCGAAACCCGGCAACAGGATATCATGCAGGACTTCGACGCCACCGAACTGCGTTCCTCGGTGGGCATCGGTTTGAGCTGGCTGACCGCCATCGGTCCGCTCAGCTTCAACCTGGCCACACCGATCAACGATGAATCCGGTGATGACACGGAAGTATTCCAGTTCTCCCTGGGGCAAACTTTCTAGGAGTTAATTATGAAAAAATATTTGCTTGCCGTTGCACTGATGTTGCCGCTTTTCGCCCAGGCCGAAGGCCGTACCGGGGTGGTTGACCCGATCGGCGCTTTGCAGGAAGCCAAGGAGTTCCAGGACCGTTTCGGCAAACTGGAATCCTCGCTGAAAGACGAACAAAACCGTCTCGACCGTCTCGGCGGTGAGGTGGAGAACCTGCGCGGTCGCCTCGAAAAAGAGGGCATGACCATGAGCGAGGACGAGCGCGAACAGCTGCAGACCCAGGGTCAGCAGAAGATGATTGAGTTGCAGAACCTGCGCCAGTCCGCGCAGCGCAAGCTGAACAAGGGCCAGCAGGAGATCCTTCAGGTGATGGAGCCCAAGCTCAAGCAGGCGGTGGAAACCGTGGCCGAGCGGGAAAACCTGGATATGGTGCTGAACGCCCAGGCGGTGGTCTACGTGAAGTCCGACATGGACATCACCGAGGCCGTCACCAAACAACTCAATTCGATGAAGTAATCGGATGCCTGTGACAGCACCGAAGACGGTCCGCCTCGACGTTCTCGCCCGGGAACTGGGCGCCGAGCTGCACGGACCCGGCGACCTCGAGGTCACCGGGCTGGGTACGCTGGGCGCCGCCGGCCCGAGCCAACTCACGTTTCTCGCCAATCCCCGCTACCGCGCGCACCTGGAGAACAGCCGGGCCGGCGCCGTGTTGCTGCGCGCCGACCAGCTGGACGTCTGTCCGGTGGCGGCGCTGGTGGTGAAGGATCCCTATCTGGCGTACGCCAAGGCCAGCCACTTCTTCGACACCGCTTCGGTGCCGGCGGCCGGTGTTCACGCGGCGGCCTGCGTCGCCGAGGACGCGGTGGTGCCGGCCTCGGCCTCGGTGGGGCCCAACGCGGTGATCGAAGCCGGCGTGGTGCTGGGCGAGGGCGTGGTGATCGGCGCCAACAGCGTGGTGGGCGCCGGCAGCAGCCTGGGCGACGGCTGCCGTATCTGGCCAAATGTTACAATTTACCATGGTGTCCACATCGGACCGCGCTCTATCATACACGCCAATTGCGTCCTGGGTGCCGACGGCTTCGGCTTCGCGCCCACCGCGTCCGGCTGGAGCAAAATCGCCCAGGTGGGTGGGGTGCGCATTGGCGCCGACGTTGAAATCGGCGCCGGCACCACCGTTGACCGGGGTGCGATCGACGACACGGTGATTGGCGACGGCGTGATTCTGGACAACCAGATTCAGGTGGCGCACAACGTGGTGATCGGTGATCACACCGCGGTGGCGGGCAAGGTCGGCATCGCCGGCAGCAGCCGGATCGGCGCCTATTGCATGATCGGCGGCGCCGCCGGGATCTCCGGGCATCTGGAAATCTGCGACAAAGTGCAGATTCTCGGCATGTCGCTGGTGTCGCGCTCGATCACCGAACCGGGCACCTACGGGTCGGCCCTGCCGGTGGACAAACAGGACCGTTATCGCCGGAACGTGGCCCGTTTCCGGCATCTGGATGAACTCTACCGCCGGGTCCTAAAGCTGGAACGCGACGCCGAGTAGCTCGGCCGCGGGCGGCGGCCAGCGTCACTTTTGGAAAACACAATCATGATGGATATCCATGAGGTGAGGGAGTATCTGCCTCACCGCTACCCTTTTTTGCTGGTCGACCGCGTGGTTTCGGTCGAGCCGGGCAAACGTATCGAAGCCTATAAGAACGTTTCCATCAACGAGCCGTTCTTCAACGGTCATTTCCCCGACGAGCCGATCATGCCCGGTGTGCTGATCGTCGAAGCGCTGGCCCAGGCGGCCGGCATTCTCGGGTTCGTGACCGCCAACAAAAGGCCTTCCGACGGCTTTATCTACCTCCTTGTGGGCACCGACAAGGCGCGCTTCAAGCGCCAGGTGGTGCCCGGTGACCGGCTCACGCTGCACGCGGAGTGGCTCACTCTGCGTCGCAACATCGCCAAGTTTTCCTGCCGCGCGGAAGTGGACGGTAAAGTGGTCGCGGTTTCCGACCTGCTGGTGGCCGAGCAGCGTAGCTGATCCGTTGATGGGGCCGTCGCCGTGGGCGGCGGCCTCGCGTATACTCCAGCACACCAAAACGCCAGGGCAAAAGCGCATAACAATGACTCACCCCGCAGCGATTCATCCCACAGCCATTATCGATCCGACGGCGGAGCTGGACCACGACGTTCAGGTCGGTCCTTACTCCATCATCGGGCCCCGGGTGCGCATCGGCGCGGGCACCGTGGTCGGACCGCATGTGGTGATCAACGGCCCCACCGTGATCGGCAAGAACAACCGCATTTTCCAGTTCGCGTCCGTGGGCGAGGACTGCCAGGACAAGAAGTACAAGGGCGAACCGACCCGCCTGGAGATCGGCGACAACAACGTTATCCGCGAGCATTGCAGCATTCACCGGGGCACCGTCCAGGACCAGAGCCTGACCCGCATCGGCGACAACAACCTGCTGATGGCCACCGTCCATGTGGCGCACGACTGCATGATCGGCAACGACAATATTTTCGCCAACACCACCGGCATCGCCGGCCACGTGCACATCGGCGACGGTGTGATCCTGGGCGGCATGACCGGCGTGCATCAGTTCTGCCGCATCGGCTCCTACGCCATGACCGCCGGTTGCAGCCTGGTGCTCAAGGACATCCCCGCCTTCGTAATGGTCAGCGGCAACCCGGCCGGCGCGCGCAGCATGAACTTCGAGGGCATGCGGCGGCGCGGCTGGGACGCGGACGTGGTGGCCACCCTGCGGCGCGCCTACAAGACCGTCTACCGCCAGGGCCTGACCCTGGAGCAGGCGCTCGCCGAGCTTGAGCCGCAGGTGGCGACCTGCCCGCAGCTGGCCATGTTCGTGGACTCCCTGCGCGCTTCGGAGCGCGGCATTACCCGCTGATAGGGCGCTGTTATGAACTCCTCTCCGGCGCCTCTCATTGCTGTGATCGCCGGCGAGGCGTCCGGGGATCTGCTCGGCGCCGGCCTGATCGGCGCCCTGCGCGAGCGTTTCCCCGGCGCCCGCTTTATCGGCGTGGGCGGCGAGAACATGGCCGCCGCCGGCCAGCATTCCCTGTTTCCGATGGAAAAACTGTCCGTCATGGGCATCACCGAGGTGATCGCCCATCTGCCGGAACTGTTCCGCCTGCGCCGCCGGCTGGTGGACGACCTGCTGGCGCGGCGCCCGGACGTGGTGATCACCATTGATTCCCCGGACTTCACCCTGGGCGTGGCCAAACGGGTCCACGCCGCCGGCCTGAAAACCGTGCACTACGTCAGCCCCTCGGTGTGGGCCTGGCGCCAGGGCCGGATCAAGGGCATCCGCCGGGACATCGACCTGATGCTCACCCTGTTCCCGTTCGAGGCCCGGTTCTACCAGGAACACGGGGTGCCGGTGGCGTTCGTCGGCCACCCCCTGGCGGACATGATCGAGCTGAGCGTGGACGCCGCCGCCGCCCGGGCGGAACTGGGGCTGGCCGCCGAGGGCCCCTTGCTGGCGGTGCTGCCGGGCAGCCGGGGCGGGGAAGTGGCGCAACTGATGCCGGAATTCCTGGACGCCATGCAGCGCCTGCACCGGGAGCGGCCGGCGCTACGCTTCGTGATTCCCGCCGCCAACGCCGCCCGCGGCGAACAGATCCGCGCGGCGCTGGCCGCCGCGCCGGCGCTGCCGGTGACCGTCACCGACGGCCGCAGCCGCACCGTGATGGCCGCCGCCGACGTGGTGCTGATGGCGTCCGGCACCGCCACCCTGGAAGGCCTGTTGCTGAAGAAGCCCATGGTGGTGGGCTACCGGCTGGGCGCGGTCACCTTCGCGATCGTCTCGCGGTTGGTGAAAAGCGAGCATGTGGCGCTGCCCAACCTGCTGTGCCGCCAACGGCTGGTGCCGGAGCTGGTGCAGGACGCCTTCACCGGCGCCGCCCTGGCCGAGGCGGTTCAGGTCTGGTTTGATAGTCCCGAGCGGGTGGCCGCCCTGGAGGCGGATTTCACCCGGGTCCACGAGCAGTTGCGGGGCGGTGCCAACGACAAGGCCGCCGACGCCATCGCGGCGTTGCTGGCCCCGGGTACGGGAACCCAAGACTATGCATGATCCGTTCGCCGAATACGCCCTGGCGGAGCCGTTCATTCCGTCCAGCTTCGACTGTTTTCCGGGCATGCATCTGGCCGGGGTCGACGAAGTAGGGCGCGGCCCCCTGGTGGGGGCGGTGGTCACCGCCGCGGTGGTGCTGGACCCAGCCCGGCCGGTGCCCGGCCTGGCGGATTCCAAGACCCTCAGCGCGCCACGCCGCGAGGCCCTGGCCGAGGTGATCCGCGAGCAGGCGCTGGGCTGGGCCCTGGGCCGCGCCGAGCCCGAGGAAATCGACCGGCTGAATATTTATCATGCCACCCACCTGGCCATGGTGCGCGCCGTGGAGGCGCTCGCCCTGCGCGTCGACGCGGTGCTGGTGGACGGCAACCGGGGGCCGCGCTTCGCCTGCCCGTCGCAGCCCGTGGTAAAGGGGGACGGGCGGGTGCCGGCCATCGGCGCCGCCTCGATCCTCGCCAAGGTGGCCCGCGACCGGGAAATGGTGGCGCTGCACGAGCGTCACCCCGAATATGGCTTCGACCGCCACAAGGGGTACCCCACCAAGGTGCACCTGGCGGCCCTGAGAACCCACGGTCCGCTGCCGTACCACCGCCGCTCCTTCGCGCCGGTGGCGGCATTGCTGACAGGAGCTGGAAGTGACTGATCCCCGCTTTGTACACCTGCGCGTGCACACCGACTACTCCCTGGCCGACGGGGTGGTGCGCGTCAAGGAACTGGTCAAGGCCTGCGTCGAGCAGCGTATGCCGGCGGTGGCGGTGACCGACGAAAACAACCTGTTCGCCCTGATCAAGTTCTACTCCGGCGCCATGGGCGCCGGCGTCAAGCCGCTGATGGGCGCCGATCTCTGGGTGCAGGCGGACGACCCGGAAGACGCCCCTTACTACCTGTGCTGCCTGGTGCAGAACGAAACCGGTTACCGCAACCTGACCCTGCTGATCAGCCGCGCCTGGCAGAGCAACCAGCACCGTGGCCGGGCGATGATCCGCCGCGAGTGGCTGCTGGAGCTCAACGAAGGGCTGATTCTGCTGTCCGCCGCCCGCGCCGGCGACGTGGGGCGGCTGCTGGTGTCGGAGAAGACCGCCGAGGCCACCGAGCGGGCTCGCGAGTACCAGCAGGTGTTCGGCGACCGCTTCTATCTGGAAGTGCAACGCACCGAGCGGCCCGGCGATGAGCAGTGCCTGCACGCCACCGTGGCCCTGGCGGCGGAGCTGGGCATCCCGGTGGTGGCCACCAACGACGTGCGCTTTATCGACCGCGACGATTTCGAGGCCCACGAAGCGCGGGTGTGCATCCACGACGGCAACACCCTGGATGACCCGCGCCGCACCCGGAAGTACTCCGAACAGCAGTATCTGAAAACCGCCGATGAAATGGCGGAGCTGTTTTCGGATCTGCCGGAAGCCCTGGAAAACACCGTCGAGATCGCCCGGCGCTGCACGCTGGACATCCGCCTGGGCGAGAACTTCCTGCCGGAGTTCCCGATTCCCGAAGGGCTGACCCTGGAGGAGTACTTCGAAAAGGTGGCCCAGGAAGGGCTGGAAAAGCGGCTCGCCGGCATTCTCGACCCGGACGCGCCGGATTACGCGGAACGGCGCGCCGAATACGATCAGCGGTTGCAGTTCGAGCTGGGCATCATCAACCAGATGGGGTTCCCCGGCTACTTCCTGATCGTTGCCGACTTCATTCAGTGGGGCAAACAGCACCAGGTGCCGGTGGGGCCGGGCCGGGGTTCCGGCGCCGGCTCGCTGGTGGCCTACGCCATGGACATCACCGATCTGGACCCGATCCAGTACGACCTGCTGTTCGAGCGTTTCCTCAACCCGGAACGGGTTTCCATGCCCGACTTCGACGTCGACTTCTGCATGGAGAAGCGCGACCGGGTGATCAACTACGTGGCCGACAAATACGGCCGCGACGCGGTGAGCCAGATCATCACCTTCGGCACCATGGCCGCCAAGGCGGTGGTGCGCGACGTGGCGCGGGTGCAGGGCAAGCCCTACGGCCTGGCGGACCGGCTCTCCAAGATGATTCCGGGCACCCCGGGCATGACCCTGAAAGCGGCGCTGGAGCAGGAAGAGCCGCTGCGCGAATTCCTTGAAGACGACGGCAATTCCGACAAGGAATCCGCCAACGAAATCATGGAAATGGCGTTCAAGCTCGAGGGCCTCACCCGTAACGTGGGCAAGCACGCCGGCGGCGTGGTGATCGCCCCCGGCAAGCTCACCGACTTCGCGCCGCTGCACTGCGACGAAAACGGCGACAACCTGGTCACCCAGTACGACAAGGACGACGTGGAAGCCGCCGGGCTGGTGAAGTTCGACTTTCTCGGCCTGAAGACGCTGACCATCATCGACTGGGCGGTGAAGGCCGCCAACGTGCGCCGCGAACGGGAAGGCGAGGGCCCGCTGAGCATCGAGCGCATCCCGCTGGACGACAAGCCCAGCTTCGACCTGCTCAAGAAGGGCGACACCACCGCCGTGTTCCAGCTGGAAAGCCAGGGCATGAAGGAGCTGATCAAGAAGCTCAAGCCCGACCAGTTCGAGGACATCATCGCGCTGGTGGCGCTGTACCGGCCCGGCCCGCTCGAGTCCGGCATGGTGGACAACTTCATCAACCGTAAGCACGGCCGCGAGCCGGTGTCCTACCCGGATGTGAAGTACCAGCACGAATGGCTCAAGCCGATCCTGGCGCCCACCTACGGCGTGATTCTGTACCAGGAACAGGTAATGCAGATCGCCCAGGTGCTGGCCGGCTACACGCTCGGCGGCGCGGACCTGCTGCGCCGGGCGATGGGTAAGAAAAAACCCGAGGAGATGGCCAAACAGCGTGAGATCTTCGAGTCCGGCGCCAAGGAAAAAGGCATCGAGCCGGACCTGGCGATGAAGATCTTCGACCTGGTGGAGAAGTTCGCCGGCTACGGCTTCAACAAATCCCACTCCGCCGCCTACGCGCTGGTCGCCTACCAGACCGCCTGGCTGAAAGCCCATTACCCGGCCGAGTTCATGGCGGCGGTGATCTCCGCCGATATGCAGAACACCGATAAGGTCGTGACCTTTATCGATGAAAGCAAAAACATGGGCCTCAGGGTGCTGCCGCCGGACGTGAACTCCTGTGGCTACCGCTTCACCGTCAACGCGGAAGGCGACATCATCTATGGCCTGGGCGCCATCAAGGGCCTCGGCGAAGGCCCGATCGAGGCGATCGTCAGCGCCCGCGGCGACAACGGCGAGGAGCGGGCCTTCGAGGACCTGTTCGATTTCTGCCGGCGCATTGATCTGAAGAAGATCAACAAGCGCTCCCTGGAAGCGCTGGTGCGCGCCGGCGCCCTGGACAAGCTGGGGCCCAACCGGCATTTCCGCGACCGCGCCGTGCTGATGGCCACGCTGCCGGACGCCATCGCCGCCGCCGAGCAGGACGCCCGCAACCAGGAAGCGGGCATGATGGACCTGTTCGGCGGTGGCGAGGACGAGCACGCCCCCGCCACGGCGGTGGCCTGGAAGCCCGGCCGCGACTGGAACGACGACATCCGCCTCAACGGCGAGAAAGACACCCTGGGCCTGTTCCTCACCGGCCACCCCATCGACCAGTTCGAAGGGGAGGTGCGCCAGTTCGTCAGCAGCCGCCTGAACAGCCTGCAGCCCACCGCCAAGGGCGAAGCCGCCACCGTCGCCGGCCTGGTGGTGGCGTTGCGCATCACCCGCAGCAAACGCAGCGGCGAGCGCATGGGCTTTATCACCCTGGACGACAAAACCGGCCGGGTGGAGGTGTCGGTGTTCGGCCGCACCTTCGCCCAGTACGGCGAGCGCATCCAGAAGGACGCCTTGCTGGTGGTGCGCGGCGGCGTGCGCATGGACGACTACACCGGCGGCTTCAACCTGGTCGCCGATGAGGTGATGGACATCTGCCAGGCGCGGGAAATGTTCGCCCGCCGCCTGCGGGTCAGGGTGCCGGTGGACGACGCCTTGCCCGACACCCTCGGTCGCACCCTGTCGCCGTACCGCGCCAACGGCAACGGCGGCGGCACCCCGGTGACGCTGCAACTGGCCCACCGGGAGGCGGACGCGGCCATGGCCCTGGGCGACGACTGGAAGGTGATTCCCCACCAATCGCTGATGGACGACCTGCGGGGGCGTTATGGGGACAGCTCGGTGACGCTGGAATATTGAGCCCGGTAACAACTTGCAACCATAGCGCGGGGCGGGCCGCTCGACGCTGTCCCGGCCTTGGCGCTACACTTACCCCACCAAAGAAAGGGGTGCCCTATGAATCCGAATTTCCTCGAATTTGAACAACCCATCGCGGAATTGGAAGCGAAAATCGAGGAACTGCGTCTCGTCGGCAGCGGCAGCGACGTCAATATCTCGGAAGAAATCGGTAAGCTGCAGGAAAAGAGCATCACGCTCACCGAAAACATTTTCGGTAACCTCAGCCCCTGGCAGATTTCCCAACTGGCGCGCCACCCCAAGCGTCCCTACACCCTGGATTACATCCAGCGCCTGTTCGGCGGCTTCGACGAGCTGCACGGCGACCGGTCGTTTTCCGACGATCCGGCGATCGTCGGCGGCGTCACCCGCCTGGACGACCAGCCGGTGATGGTGATCGGCCACCAGAAGGGCCGCGAGGTGAAGGAAAAGGTGCGCCGCAATTTCGGCATGCCCAAGCCCGAGGGCTATCGCAAGGCGCTGCGTCTCATGGAGATGGCGGAACGCTTCAAGATGCCGGTGCTCACCTTTATCGATACCCCGGGCGCGTTCCCGGGCATCGACGCGGAAGAGCGCGGCCAGTCCGAGGCCATCGCCCGCAACCTGCGGGTGATGTCGCAATTGAAAGTGCCAATCATCGCCACGGTGATCGGCGAGGGCGGCTCCGGCGGCGCGCTCGCCATCGGCGTTTGCGATCACCTGCAAATGCTGGAGTTCTCCACCTACTCGGTGATTTCCCCGGAAGGCTGCGCGTCGATTCTGTGGCGCAGCGCCGACAAAGCGCCGGAGGCCGCCGCCGCCATGGGCCTCACCGCCGGCCGCCTGCACGAACTGGGTATCGTCGATCAGGTGGTCAAGGAACCGCTGGGCGGCGCCCACCGTGATTACGATCAGGCCGCCGATGCGGTGCGCCGTAATATCAGTGAGCAACTCGACGAGCTGCGCGGCCTGGCCGTGCCGGACCTGGTGGAGCGCCGCTACCAGCGTCTGATGAGCTACGGCAACGTGCTCACCGACCCCGCCGACGAATAAACCGCCGGCCCCGTGCCGGCGGCCCGCGCCATGCCACCCGTTGACCCCGATGTCTCCGCCGATCTCGCCACCACCGTGCGGAGCCTCGCCCGCCGGGCGCCGGCCGGCCCCCTGTGGCTGGCGTTCAGCGGCGGCCTGGATTCCACCGTGTTGCTGCATCTGCTGGTCCAGGCCGGGCTCGGCCCGCGGCTGTCGGTGGTGCATGTCGATCACGGCCTGCACCCGGACAGCGAGCGCTGGGCGGCGCACTGCGAAGCGGTGGTCAGCGCGCTGGCGCTGCCGTTCTTCCGTGAGAGCGTCAACGTGGCCGGCCGCGCGGGCCTGGAAGCCAACGCCCGCGCGGCCCGTTACCAGGCGCTTTGCCGGCTGGCCGGCGACGCCACCCTGATCACCGCCCACCACCGTGACGACCAGGCGGAGACCCTGTTGTTGCGCCTGCTGCGCGGCGCCGGCGCCACCGGCCTGGCGGCGATCAGCGAGCACAGCCGGCGCGGCAGCACCCGCCTGTGGCGGCCGCTGCTCGGCGTCTCCCGCGAGACGTTGCGCGGGCTGGCGGAGCAGGGCGGCTGGTCGTGGGTCGAGGACCCCAGCAACCGGGCGCTGCACCTCGACCGCAATTACCTGCGCGCCGAGATTCTGCCGCGCCTGCGCCTGCGCTGGCCCGGCGCCGACGCGGCCCTGGCCCGCGCCGCCGGGCACCAGGCCGACGCCGCCGCCTTGCTCGCCGAACGCGCCGAAGAGGACGCCCGCCGTCTGGCCGTGTCCGCGCGCCGGCTACCGCTGGCCGCCTGGCAGCGGCTCGATCCGCCCCGGCTGCGCAACCTGCTGCGCTGGTGGCTGGCCGCCGCCGGCGCCGCCACCCCGTCGGCGGCGATACTGGCTGAGATCCTGGCGCTGCCGTCGGCGGCCGCCGACCGTTCGGCGCGTGTCGCCTGGGGCGGCTGGCAGCTGCGCCGCTTCCAGGACCACCTGCACTTGCTCGCGGACGCCGAGCTGACGCCGCTGACGGTGGCCCGGGACTGGCCGCCGGGCACGCCGCCGCCGGACCTGGGCGCCTGGCGGCTGGTCGCCGGCCCCGGTGATGGCAGCGCCGAGCAACCGGCACTTCAGCTGCCGGACGGCCTGCCGCTGCGCCTGGCGCCCGCCCGGGGCGGCGAGCGCCTCGCCCTCAACGGCTGCCACCAGCGCATCGCCGAGCTGTGGCGCGCCGCCGGCGTGCCGCCCTGGCGCCGCCGCCAATGGCCGCTGGTTTACGCCGGCGACGACCTGGTCGCCGTCCCCGGCGTCGCCGTCGCCGACCCCTGGCGCGACCAGCCCCTCACCACCTGGCACCTGGAACCGGCTTCCTGACGAAGCCGGGTTTGTGGGAGCGGGCTGTGGGAGCTTGCCTTGCAAGCGAAAGGGTGGCTTTAGCCACCCGGCAGGATTCCAGAGACCTGGGTTCTTCAGGTTTCCGGTGCTCCGTATCGGAGACGCGGTGCAATGGTGGTGCCTTCCGGGATCGCTCAAGCCGTCCCTGGGCGCTCTCATTTGGCCATCCCTGGCCAAATAGGTCCCTCCAGGCACCACCATTGCCCCGCTCACTGGGTAGCGTCACCGCCACGGGTTACAACACCCCCGGCCCCCAGGTAGGGAAGCTTGGAATCTCCCAAGGAGCGCCGGGATCGGGTGGGCCCGTCCAGGACCGTGTTTGGCCAGGGATGGCCAAACGCCGAGCCTACATGGATGTACTCGTGGCGTGTCCTGGACGGGCCCACCCGATCCCGGTGCGGGCTCTCTGGAGAGAAAGGTCTCTGGCATCCTGCCGGGAGCTTCGCTCCCTTTCGCGGGCATGGCCCGCTCCCACTAAGCCAAGACGATATTGGTTTCCCGGATAGCGCCTCTCTGGTATCATTTTTTGCCATCCTGACGTCGCCCAGGCGTCCGAAATCCGGCCATCCCGTATTTATCGAAGAGAACCTTTGCCCACCCCGGCGGGCAAGGGTATTTTTTTGGAAGGCGTTCGGGCTCCCGCAAGCGGGCGCGTTCAATCCATGACTTACTGGTGGGTGCATGGCACGTTTTATTTTTGTCACCGGCGGGGTGGTGTCCTCCCTCGGAAAGGGAATCACCGCGGCGTCGCTGGCTTCCCTGTTGGAAGCCCGTGGCCTGAAGGTCACCCTGATCAAGATGGATCCCTACATCAACGTGGATCCGGGCACCATGAGCCCCTATCAACACGGCGAGGTGTTCGTCACCGAGGACGGCGCCGAGACCGACCTGGATCTGGGGCACTACGAGCGCTTTATCCGCACGCGCCTGACCCGGCGCAACAGCTTCACCACCGGCCGCGTCTACCAGGACGTGCTGGATAAGGAGCGCCGCGGCGAGTACCTGGGCGCCACCGTGCAGGTGATCCCGCACATCACCGACGAAATCAAACTGAAGATCGAGCAGGGCGCCGGCGACGCCGACGTGGCGATCGTCGAGATCGGCGGCACCGCCGGCGACATCGAGTCGCTGCCGTTCCTGGAGGCGGTGCGTCAGCTGCGCGTGGAGCTGGGCTCCAGCCGCTCGCTGCTGGTGCACCTGACCCTGGTGCCCTACATCGCCTCCGCCGGCGAAATCAAAACCAAGCCGACCCAGCACTCCGTGAAGGAGCTGCGGTCCATCGGCCTGCAGCCGGACATTCTGGTGTGCCGGGCGGACCATCCGGTGCCCCAGGGCGCCCGCGAGAAGATCTCCCTGTTCACCAACGTGGAAGCGCGGGCGGTGATCTCGGCGCCGGACTGCAAGACCATCTATCAGGTGCCGCGGGTGCTGCACGAGCAGGGCATGGACGACATCATCGTGGAGAAATTCCACCTTGATCTGCCGGCGCCGGACCTGAGCGAGTGGGACCGGGTGGTGGAAGCGCAGCTCAACCCGGAACGCCAGGTCACCATCGGCATGGTCGGTAAGTACATTGATCTGGCGGACGCCTACAAGTCGCTGAACGAGGCGTTGATGCACGCCGGCATCGCCACCCGGGCGAAGATCAATATCCGTTATATCGACGCCGAGGACATCGAGCGGGACGGCACCGCCGAGCTGGGCGAAGTGGACGCCATTCTGGTGCCCGGCGGCTTCGGCGACCGGGGCACCGAGGGCAAGATCGCGGCGATCCGCTACGCCCGGGAAAACAAGGTGCCGTACCTGGGCATCTGCCTGGGCATGCAGCTGGCGGTGATCGAGTACGCCCGCCACGTGGCCGGCCTGACCGGCGCCCATTCCACCGAGCTCAAGCAGGACACGCCGGACCCGGTGGTGGCGCTGATCACCGAGTGGACCCGCGAGGACGGCAGCAAGGAGCTGCGGTCGGCAGCGTCGGACCTGGGTGGTACCATGCGCCTGGGCGGCCAGGAGTGCGTGCTGGTGGACGGCAGCGTGGCGGCGAAGTGCTACGGTAAGACGCACATTATTGAGCGTCACCGCCACCGCTACGAGGTCAACAACAACTACCTGGACAAGCTGGAAGCCGCCGGCCTGAAAATTGTCGGCCGCTCCCACGACGGTGAGCTGGTGGAAGTGATCGAAGTGGGCGACCATCCCTGGTTCGTGGCCTGCCAGTTCCACCCGGAATTCACCTCCACGCCGCGTGACGGCCACGGTTTGTTCAAGGGCTACGTGGAAGCGGCCCTGGCGGCGCACCGGACGTCGTCCGCCATCTGAAGGAGTAGAGCATGCGGAACATCACCATCGAGCTGGGTGATCTGGCGTTCGCCAACGACCGGCCCATGGCTCTGTTCGGCGGCATGAACGTGCTGGAATCCCGCGACATCGCCCTGCGGGTGGCCGAGGCCTACGCCGAGGTCACCGGCAAGCTGGGCATGCCCTGGGTGTTCAAGGCCAGCTTCGACAAGGCTAACCGCTCGTCGCTGCACTCCTACCGGGGCCCGGGCATGGAAGAGGGCCTGAAGATCTTTCAGGAGATCAAGGACACCTTCGGCTGCCCGGTGATCACCGACGTGCACGAGCCCTACCAGGCGGCGCCGGTGGCGGAAGTGGCGGACATCATCCAGCTGCCCGCCTTCCTGGCACGGCAGACCGACCTGGTGGTGGCGATGGCCCGCACCGGCGCCATCATCAATATCAAGAAGCCGCAGTTCCTGGCCCCCCAGGAGATGAAGCACATTCTGCACAAGTGCGAAGAGGCCGGTAACGAGCGGCTGATTCTGTGCGAGCGCGGCTCGTCGTTCGGCTACAACAACCTGGTGGTGGACATGCTCGGCTTCGGCATCATGAAGCAGTTCGGCTACCCGGTGTTCTTCGACGTGACCCACGCGCTGCAGATGCCCGGCGGCCGTTCCGATTCCGCCGGCGGGCGCCGCCAGCAGGTGGCGGAGCTGGGTCGCGCCGGCATCAGCCAGGGCATCGCCGGGCTGTTCCTGGAGGCCCATCCGGACCCGGATAACGCCAAGTGCGATGGCCCCTGCGCCCTGCGTCTGGACCGCCTGGAGCCATTCCTGACCCAGATGCAGACCCTGGATAATACCGTTAAGGCGTTTCCCGCCTTCGACAACCATTGAACCCGATTTCGTTTCTGGAGACCGTCTCCCATGTCCAAGATCGTTGACGTCAAGGCCCGCGAGATTCTTGATTCCCGTGGCAACCCCACCATCGAAGCCGATGTGATTCTGGAGAACGGCGAGCGCGGCAGCGCCTGCGCGCCCAGCGGTGCCTCCACCGGTTCCCGCGAGGCGCTGGAGCTGCGTGACGGCGACAAGAGCCGCTACCTGGGCAAGGGCGTGACCCGCGCCGTGGGCAACGTCAATTCACAGATCCGCGAGCTGCTGGTGGGCCGCGACGCCGCCGATCAGCGCGCGCTCGATCAGGCCATGATCGACGCCGACGGCACCGAGAACAAAGGCAACCTGGGCGCCAACGCGATCCTGGCGGTGTCCCTGGCCGCCGCCAAGGCCGAGGCCCAGGCGCAGAACAAGCCGCTCTACGAGTACATCTCCGATCTGCAGGACGACGACAACGAGTACTCCCTGCCGGTGCCGATGATGAACATCATCAACGGCGGTGAGCACGCCGATAACAACGTCGACATCCAGGAGTTCATGATCCAGCCGGTGGGCGCGCCCACCGTGGCCGAGGCGATCCGCTACGGCGCCGAGGTGTTCCACGCTCTTAAAGGGGTGCTGAAGAAGCGCGGCCTGAACACGGCGGTGGGCGACGAGGGCGGCTTCGCCCCGGACCTGCCCAGCAACGAAGCGGCGCTGGAAGCGATCATGGAAGCCATCGAGATCGCCGGCTACAAGGCCGGCGACGACATCACCCTGGCCCTGGACTGCGCCTCCAGCGAGTTCTACAAGGACGGCAAATACGTGCTGGCCGGTGAGGACCGCACCATGGACGCCGCCGGCTTCGCCGACTATCTGGCCGAGCTGTGCGACCGCTACCCGATCATCTCCATCGAAGACGGCATGGACGAATCCGACTGGGACGGCTGGAAGACGCTCACCGACAAGCTCGGTGACAAAATCCAGCTGGTGGGCGACGACCTGTTCGTCACCAATACCAAGATTCTGCAGCGCGGTATCGACGAGCACATCGCCAACTCGATTCTGATCAAGTTCAACCAGATCGGCTCCCTGTCGGAAACCCTGGACGCCATCAAGATGGCCAAGGACGCCGGCTTCACCGCGGTGATCTCCCACCGCAGCGGTGAGACCGCCGACACCACCATCGCCGACCTGGCGGTGGCCACCGCCGCCGGTCAGATCAAAACCGGCTCGCTGTGCCGCTCCGACCGGGTGGCCAAGTACAACCGGTTGATCCGCATCGAGGAGGAACTGGGCCGTGCCGCCTATAACGGGCGCAAAGAGTTCCGGTTCCTGGGCTGACGCCAGCATGGCCGGCCGTAGCGTTCCGTTCCCCGGCCGTGGTCAGGCGCCGTGGGGCGCGCGATGAAAGTGTCGCCCGCCCGCCAGGTGGTGCTGGCCGTACTGGCGCTGGTGCTGCTGGTGTTGCAGGCGCGCCTGTGGTTCGGCGAGGGCAGCCTGCGCCACGTGGCCAGCCTGGAGCGGCAGGTGGAAGTGCTGAATGCCAAGAACGCCGAACTGGCCGAGCGCAACCGCCTGCTGGCCGCCGACGTGCGTGACCTGAAAGAAGGCACCGAAGCGGTGGAGGAGATCGCCCGCAAGGATCTCGGCATGATCCGTGACGGCGAAAGCTTTTTCCTGATCGTGGAGCCCCAACAGGACCCGGACCGTGACTGAGCGCCGCTCTCTATCCTTGCCGCCTCCCTTGTTCGCCGTGGTGCCCGCCGCCGGTGTCGGCGCGCGCATGGGCGCCGGGCTGCCCAAGCAGTACCTGACCCTGCAGGGCCGCACCCTGGCCGAGCATACCCTGGGCCGGCTGCTGGCCTTCGCGCCGTTGCAGGCGGTGGTGGTGGCGGTGGCCGACGGCGACCCCTGGTGGCCGGAACTGGCGGTGGCCGGCCATCCCCGCGTCACCAGCGTCACCGGCGGCGACAGCCGCGCCCGGTCGGTGCTGGCCGGAGTGGCGGCGGTGCTGGAGCGGGCGCCGGACGCCCGCGTACTGGTGCATGACATGGCGCGGCCGCTGGTGCGGCTGTCCGATATCCAGGCGCTGCTCGACCATGACGACCGGGGCGACGGCGCGATCCTGGCGCGGCCGGTCACCGACACCATCAAGCAGGCGGACGCGGACACCCGTATCCGAGCCACCCTGGACCGGTCGCTGATCTGGCGGGCGCTCACCCCCCAGCTGTTCGACGCCCGCCGTCTGCACGACGCCCTGCTCAGCGCCCTACGCGACGATCCCGAGGCGATCACCGACGAGGCCTCGGCGCTGGAAGCGGCCGGCGCCCGGCCGGCGCTGGTGGCCGGCCACGCCGACAACATCAAAATCACCGTCCCGGAAGATCTGGCGCTGGCGCGCTTTTATCTCCGGGCCCAGGAAGAGGAAGGGCTGGCATGGCAATTCGTATAGGCCAGGGGTTCGACGTGCACGCCTTCTGCGAGGGCGACCACGTGATGCTGGGCGGTGTGCGCATTCCCCACGAGCGCGGCCTGAAAGCCCACTCCGACGGCGACGTGGCCCTGCACGCCCTGGCCGACGCGCTGCTCGGCGCCCTGGCGCTCGGCGACATCGGCCACTACTTTCCGGATCACGATGAGCGCTGGCGCGGCGCCGACTCCGGCGGCCTGCTGCGGGCGGTGATGGACGGCGTCAGCACCGCCGGCTGGCGCATCGGCAACCTGGACCTGACGGTGATCTGCCAGGCGCCCAAGCTGGCCGACCATATCGCCCCCATGCGGCGCCGCATCGCCGGCCTGCTGGACTGCGGCATGGATCAGGTGTCGGTGAAGGCCACCACCACCGAGCGGCTCGGGTTCACCGGCCGGGGCGAGGGCATCGCCGTGCAGGCGGTGGTGCTGCTCACCCACGAGGACCAATGAGCCGCGACGCCGACCTGCCGGCGCCGCTGCCGGCCACGCCCGCCGCCCACGGCGGCCCCTTCGGTAAAGCGCTGCTGCGCGCCGGCTTCGAGGATTTCCGCGTCACCGAGATCATGAACGTGGTCCCGGAAGGCGAGGGCGAGCATCTCTGGCTGGAGATCGAAAAAACCGACTGGAACACCGAGGACGTGGCCCTGTGGCTGGCCAAACAGGCCGGCATCCACCGTCTTGCCGTAGGCTACAGCGGCCTCAAGGACCGCCGTGCCGTGACCCGCCAGTGGTTCAGCCTGCATCTGCCCGGCAAAGCGGACCCGGACTTCCCCTGGCCGGCGGGCCTGGTCGCTCTGCAGGCGCGCCGTCACCGGCGCAAGCTCAACCGGGGCACGCACCGCGGCAACCGCTTCGAGATCGTGCTGCGTGAACTGGACGCTGACCGCGACGCCCTGGAGCGTACCTTGCATACCCTTTCCGAGCGCGGCGTACCCAATTACTTCGGTGAACAGCGCTTCGGCCGGAGCGGCGGCAACTGGCAACGCGGCCAGCAATGGCTGTTGGGCGGCGAGGCGCCCCGTAAGCGGGCGCTGCGCGGTATCTGGTTGTCGGCGGTGCGCAGCGGCCTGTTTAATCGGGTTCTGGCCGAGCGGGTGCGCGAGGGTGTCTGGGACCGGCCGCTGGAGGGCGATATCCTCCAGCCCCGTGACAGCCGCGGGCTGTTCGAAGCCGACCAGGACGCCAGCGCCGGCGCCCGCGTGGCCGCCGGCGAGGTGCACCCCACCGCCCCTTTGCCGGGGAAGGCGGGCATGGCATCATCGGCGGCTTGCCGGCAACTGGAAGCGCGCGCCCTGAGCGGCTGTGACGCCCTGGTCGAGGCGCTCGCCGGGGAAGGGGTGGACGCCGCGCGCCGGGCCACGCGGTTGCCGGTGAATGGCTTACAATGGGCCTGGAGCGAGGGCGACGTGCTGACGCTGGGGTTTGATCTGCCCACCGGCGCGTTCGCCACTACGGTGCTCGCCGAGTTGGTGGAAACACATACGCCGGTCAACGATAACTAAACCTCCGGCGCGTCATTGGATTGGGGATGCATTAACACACATGAACACAGAGCTGCGCGGTATTGGCATGACGTCGGCACGGACCCGGGAAAGGCTGATCAGCCGCCTGCGGGAAGCGGGCATCGAGGACGAGCGCGTTCTCGAAGTGATCCGCAACACCCCCCGTCACCTGTTTATCGACGAGGCCCTGGCTCACCAGGCCTATGACGATACCGCCTTGCCCATCGGTTACGGCCAGACCATCTCCCAGCCCTGGGTGGTGGCGCGCATGACCGAGCTGCTGATCGCCGACCGGGTGCCGCCCAAGGTGCTGGAGATCGGCACCGGCTGCGGCTACCAGACCGCCGTGCTGGCCGCGCTCTGCGAGCAGGTGCATTCGGTGGAACGGATCCGCCCGCTGCAGGACCAGGCGCGCCGCCGGCTGATCAGCCTGGGCATGGCGCGGGTGCAGCTCAAGCACGCCGACGGCGGTTTCGGCTGGAAAGCCGCCGCCCCCTTCGACGGCATTCTGGTGGCCTGCGCGCGCCCGGATATTCCCGATGAACTGCTCGGCCAGCTGGCCGACGGCGGCCGCCTGGTGATGCCGGTGGGCGACCGGGTGCAGAAGCTCACGGTGGTGGAGCGTCACGGCGACGACATCACCACCCGGGCCCTGGACACGGTGCGCTTCGTGCCGTTTCAACGGGGCGTGCAATGAGCGGGCCCTGGCGTCCCGGCCTGTTCCTGCGGGGCATGGCCATGGGCGCCGCGGATGTGGTGCCCGGTGTGTCCGGCGGCACCCTGGCGCTGATCACAGGCATCTATCAGGAACTGATCGATACCCTGGGCGGCATCGGCCCGCGCCTGCTGGGCGTGTGGCGGCGCCAGGGTTTCCTGGCGTTCTGGCGGGCCGGCAATTTTACCTTCCTTTGCACGCTTTTGGCGGGAATCCTCACTAGCATTGCGCTACTGGCCCGGATGATCGGCTGGCTGCTGGAGAACCATCCGGTGCCGGTATGGGCGTTCTTTTGCGGTCTGATCCTGGCCAGCATCGTGATGGTGCTCAAGCCGCTGCAACAGCGCGGGGTGACGCAGGGCGTGGCCTTCGTGATCGGCACCACGCTGGCGGCGCTGATCGCCCTGGCTCCCGGGCTGGGCGCCTACCCGGTGTCGCCGCTGATCTTTTTCCTCGGCGGGGCGCTGGCGATCTGCGCGATGATCCTGCCGGGCATTTCCGGCAGCTTTATTCTGTTGCTGCTGGGGTTGTATCCCTCGGTGCTGGCCGCGGTGGAGCAGGGCGACTGGCCCCTGTTGCTGGCGTTCATGGCCGGCTGCGCCTGCGGCTTGCTGGCGTTCGTGCGGCTGTTGAAATGGCTGCTGGCGCGCCACCACGACACCGTGATGGCGCTGCTCGGCGGTTTCATGGCCGGCTCCCTGGTGAAGCTGTGGCCCTGGCGGCTGAGCGTGGAGGGCGGTGTCGGCGACCGTTGGCTGTGGCCGGCGGAGTACGCCCGCGCGGTGCAGGGCTCCAGTGAGCTGCCCGCGGCCCTGGTGATGACCGCGGTGGGTCTGGTGTTGGTGTGGTTACTTTCTTTCGCCGCGCCCGGGCATAATGAGGTCACTGAAACGGACGAGTAACCTTTTGCGTGTTTTGCTCTCCACATTGTTGTCGCTGTGTCTGTGCGGCTGCGCGGTAGGGAATCCGCCGCCGGTGGTGGACATCTATCAGCGCGACAGCAAGGCCACCAAAGTGACGTCGGGCAGCCACCGGGTAGCGCGTGGCGAAACCCTGTATTCCATTGCCTGGCGTTACGGCTGGGATTACCGGGCGCTGGCCGAGGCCAACGACATCGACGCGCCGTACACCATCTATCCCGGCCAGACCCTCTCTTTCGCCGGCGGCCCCAAGCAGGCCACCCGGCCGTCCCGCCCGCCCGCCTCGTCGAGCAGTGCCCCGGCCAAGCCGTCGTCCTCGTCGTCCGGCGCCGCCAAGGCGGAACCGGCCCCGCCGCCCGCACCCAAACCCAAGCCGAGCACCGACACCGGCCCGGTGAACTGGCAGTGGCCGGCCTCCGGTGAGGTGCTGGAACGTTTCTCCAAGGCCTCCGGCGGGCGCCGCGGCATCACCATCGGCGACCGCGAGGGCAGCCCGGTGCGCGCCGCCGCCGACGGCCGCGTGGTCTACCGGGGCAGCGGCCTCACCGGCTACGGCAACCTGCTGATCGTCAAACACAACGACCGCTGGCTGAGCGCCTACGCGCACAACAGCAGCCTGCTGGTGAAAGAGGGCGACCGGGTCAGCGCCGGCGACAAGATCGCCACCATGGGCGCCAGCGGCACCTTCCGCACCCAGCTTCACTTCGAGATCCGCAAGGACGGCCAGCCGGTGGACCCGCTCACCGTGCTGCCGAACCGGTCCTGATATGAACGCCGACAGCGAACGTCAGCAACGCCGCCTTCTGACCCTGGCCGCCAGCGCCTCGGTGGCCACCGCGCTGGTATTGATCGCGGTGAAAACCGTGGCCTGGATGATGACCGGCTCGGTGAGTCTGCTGGCGTCCCTGGTGGACTCGGTGATGGACTCCCTGGCGTCGCTGATGAACTTCGCCGCGATCCACTATTCGCTGGTCCCCGCCGACGACGAGCACCGCTTCGGCCACGGCAAAGCGGAAGCGCTCGCCGGCCTCGGCCAAGCCGTGCTGATCGGCGGCTCGGCGCTGTTTCTGCTCAAGGAAGCGGTGCTCAAACTGATCGAACCGGCGCCGCTGGAGGCCACCGCCCTGGGCGTCGGGGTGATGGTGTTCTCGATCCTGCTCACCGCGCTGCTACTGCTGCTGCAGCGCTATGTGGTGCGCCGCACCGGCTCCACCGCCATCGACGCGGACGCGCTCCATTATCTGTCCGACCTGGCGGTGAACCTGGGCATCATTTTCACACTGATCGTGGCCGGCTACGGCTTCGAGGAGGTCGACGGCATCGTCGGCCTGGCGATCGCGCTCTATATTCTGCGCTCCGCCTGGAAAATCGGTTGGGACTCCACCCAGCTGCTGCTCGATCATGAGCTGCCCGGCGAGGTGCGCGACGTGATCAGCGCGGTGGTCGCCGAACAGGAAGACGCGCTCGGTTTCCACGACCTGCGCACGCGCCAATCCGGGCGCACCCAGTTCATCCAGCTGCACGTGGACATGAACGAGACCTTGTCGCTGCGCGACGCCCACGACCTCGGCGAGCGCATCCGCGCCGGCATCGTCGAGCACTACCCGGCGGCGGAAGTGATCATCCACCACGACCCCGTCGCCGAGCGCCCCCACGTGCCCATCGACGACCACCACTAGCGGCCCCTTTGGGGTGGGGCCCTCCAACTGGGCCGCGGGTCATAGCACGGATTGTGCGAGCGGGCCTTGCCCGCGAAAGGGAGCGCAGCTCCCGGCAAAGGTTGCCCCGCAGTATCCCAGAGACGCTGGTTCTTCAGGTGTTCGGTGCTCCGTATCCGAGACGCGGTGCAATGGTGGTGCCTTCCGGGACCGCTCAAGCCATCCATGGCCGCTGTTAGTTTGGCCGTCCCTGGCCAAACAGCTCCCTCCAGGCACCACCATTGCCCCGCTCACTGGGCAGCGGAACCGCCACGGGTCAGAAACGCCGCCCGGACCTTTCTACGAAGTGGGTTTGTGGCGGTGAATTTCCCAAGGAGCGCCGGGATCGGGTGGGCCCGTCCAGGACCGTGTTTGGCCAGGGATGGCCAAACGCCGAGCCTACAGGGATGTACTCGTGGCGTGTCCTGGACGGGCCCACCCGATCCCGGTGTGGGCTTTCTGGAGGGAAAAGTCTCTGGCATCCCGCCGGGTGGCTAAAAGCCACCCTTTCGCGGGCGGGGCCCGCTCGCACAGGGCTATTACTCCGCCATGTTCGTGGTGGGCCCGGCGCGGAGCTTGGGTTTGACGCTCATCAGCAGCGCCGGCAGCAGGGTCAGGTTGCTGAGCAGCGCCACCAGCATGGCCAGGCCGGTGAGCAGGCCGAAGTAGACGCTGGGGTTGAAGTTGGACAGCGACAGAATCGAGAAGCCGGCGATGATCACCAGGGAGGTGTAGTACATCGCCTTGCCGATGGAGCCGTGGCAGCGGCGCACGGTGGCGCGGTAGTCGCCGTCGCGGGGCAGCTCCTCGTGGAAGCGGTGCACGTAGTGGATGGTGTCGTCCACGGCGATGCCGATGGTGATGGCGGTGATGGTGATGGTCATCAAGTCCAGCGGCAGGCCGATCCAGCCCATCAGGCCGAGCACCGAAGCGGCGCTCACCAGGCTCGGCACCATGCTGATCAGCGCCACCGGCAGGGACCGGAACAGCACCAGCAGCATCAGCATGATCGCCGCGAACACATAGCCCAGGGTTTTGATCTGCGAGTCGAACAGGCTCTGCAGCATGTTGTTGTAGAGCACCATGGCGCCGGTGAGGTGCAGTTGCTCCGGCTGCAGGTCGAATTTTTCCAGCATGTCGGCGCGGATCTGTTCCAGCAGCTGGTTGCGGTTGAGGCCCTTGTAAGAGTCCACCACGCGCACGCTGATGCGGATCTGGCGGCCGTCGCCGGACAGGTAGGGGCTCACCAGTTGGGAGCGCAGGTCGTCGGGAATGAAGCTGGCGAGCAGCATCAGCTGCACATAGCTGAGCGGGCCCTCGTTGATTTTCTTGGCCACCTCGTAGGTGGTGGCGATGGACAGCACCTTGCCGGTTTCCGGCAGGGATTCCAGGTAGCGCTCCATTTCGATAATGCGGTCCAGCCGCTGGGGCGTGTACCAGTAGGCGCCTTTCAGGTTGGGACCGTCGCTGGCGCGGGCCTGGCCGGATCCGCCGCTATCGGCGAAGGGGTCGTCGCCGGCGGGTTCGCCGAAGCCGTCGTCACCGCTCGACGCGAAGGGGTCGTCCTCCACCGCGCCGAAGCCGTCATCGCCGTTGGCAACGGCGCCGTCGCCGTCGTCGGCGAACGGATCCGCTTCCACCGCCTCGAAGCCGTCGGCGCTTTGTGCCGTGTCGCCGCTGTTTTGTTGCGTGGCGCGCGGGGTGTTGTCGGCCTGTTCTTCCGGGGCGTCGATGACGATATCCAGCGGCGTGGTGCCGCCCAGCTTGCGGTCGATCTGCAGCATGCCCTGGTAGATTTCGGTATCTTCCTGGAAGTAGTCGATAAAGCGGGTTTCCACCGTCAGCCGGGTCATGCCCCACACCGCGGCGATCAGCGCCAGCCCGGTGAGCAGCAGCAACGGTAACCGGCCGCGGTCGGCGAAGCCGGCGAAGGCGAGGGTGATGCTTCGCGTCAGGTCACGGCCCTGGCGCGGCCGGCCCGGCGACAGCGGCGCCAGCAGGGCGGGGAACAGCAGAAAGCAGGTCACCAGCGCGACGCCGATGCCGATGGTCATCATCCAGCCGAAGTCGATCACCGGGCGGATGTCGCTGATCACCAGCGAGGAGAAGCCGACCATGGTGGTGAGCACCATGTAGATGCTCGGGCGCATCATGTGGGCGGCGGTTTCCTTGAGCAGCCAGGCCTGGTCGGCGTCCGGGTTTTCCTCATGGAGTTCCCGGTAGCGCACCGTCAGATGGATGGTGATCGACATGGTGATGATCAGCAGCAACGACAGATAGTTGCTGCTGATCACGGTGACTTTCCAGTCCATCCAGCCGAGCCAGCCGGTCACCGCCAGGGCGGTCACCGCGCAGCAGGCCAGCGGTACCACCACCCAGCGCGGGCGACGGAAGATCAGGAACAGGGTGAGCACCAGGAAGATCAGCACGCCCAGGCCGAACACCTTCAGGTCGGACTCGATAAAGCGGATCATGTCCGAGGCGATCATCGGCACGCCGCCCAGGAACAGCTGCGCCTGGTCCCGGTAGCCGTCCATGATGCTGCGAATTTCGCTGACTTCCTGCTGGGTGCGGGCCTGCACCTGGCTGTGGTAGTCGCTGAACTCGGCGGCGACCTGTTCCAGCTGCTCCGCTTCCTGATCGCTCAGCTCGCCGGCGCGCTCGCTCTCGCGCAGGGCGTTACGCCGGTTGAGCAGCTCATAATAGCGTTCGTCCCGTTCGAAGGTGAGCAGCAGGGCGGTGGTGCCGCCGTCCTCGCTGACCAGCAGGTCCTCGTAGAGCGGGTTCTCTTCGGTGAACTCCTGCTTGGCCAGGCCCAGGTCCACGCCCGGGTCGCGCAGCGTGCGGTAGCCGTCGGACAGGTCGGTGAACGCCACCTTGGGGCTGAACAGCAACGGCACGTCGAGGAAACTGTACACCGAGCCGACCCGGTCCACGCCTTTCAGTTCGTCCTGCAGCGCCTGAATATGGCGCAGGGTGTCCTGCTGGAACAGCGGCCGGTCCTTGGGGGTGTAGGTGACCACCACGAAGTCGCTGCCGCCGTATTGCTTGGCGATCTCCCGGTAGTATTCCAGCGCCTTATCGTTTTCCAGCGTCAGGGATTCCGCCGACGCATCCAGTTTGAAGTCGGTGGCCTGCCAGGCTGCCACCGCGCACAGCGCGCCCACGGCGGCGAGCCAGAACAGGGGATGGCGAAGAACCAGCCGGCAATAGGCGCGAAACAATCGAGACGTCATCAAGAATCCCTAGAACATGGCGGCGAATTCGCGGGCGAAGCGCTGATCGAAGCGATGGATCAAGCGGCCCGCGGGCAGCGTCAGCAGGGTCATCAGCCCTTCGGACCACTCCTCCTGATGGACCCGGCAGCCACCCTCACCATCGTCGATAAAGGTGAAACGGTGCGTGATGCTGGCCATGGGCAGCTCCAGCCCCCAGGCGATGGATTCGTTTTCGCGGTATTCCTGGACGCGCACCACCACCGGCGCCGGCGGCAGACGGGGCAGGTCGGCCACGAACAGCAGCGCGGCGCCTTCGCGCCACTCACCGCCGAACAGGCGCGCATGGCGAACCACGGAACACCAGTCCGCCCAGCCGTTCACCTGGCTGAACAGGGAAAAGGCCTGGCGCCGTGACGCCCGGGTCTCGGTGACTTCGTCGATGAAGTAACGTTTCAGCATGCGGTCCTCGTGACGGGCGTATTCGTGACGGGGGTAAGAGTACCCATCATGGGGCCGCGCCACCAGTTCCGGCGCGGGTTGAATCGGGCCATTCGCCTTTGGTCTGCTTGACCGCCGGCACGCCTCTGCCTAGCGTCGACAAAAAAATAACAAAAGGAACCCTCATGGTGGATCAACCGCTGCCGGCGGGCACGGCCCCCGGTTTGCTTGATATCGTCCTGCGTGGCCGCCCGGATCGGGCGACTCTGTTCCAGCAGGCCGGGTTGGACGCGGATACCGTCGCCGGCGGCGACGGCCACCTGACCTCCGCGCAACTGGACGCGCTACTCGGCACCGCCTTTACGCAAGCCGGGGACCCGTTGTTCGGGCTGCGCGTGGGGCGCGCCAACCACTACCGCGACCTGGGGCCGCTGGGCGCCTTGATGGCCGCCTCCGAGACCCTGGAGCAGGCCCTGCTGGTATTGCTGCGTTACCGGGAACTGATGCTGCCCTATCTGGCGCTGGCCCTGCATCGCGGGGAACACCAGTGCACCCTCACGGTGAGCGGCGGCGAAGCGCTCGCCGTTACCCACACCCGCGCCCATAACGATCTGCTGCTCGCCACCCTGGTGGCCCTGGGCCACTCGCTGCTGGGTGGGCGCATGCCGATTCAGCGGGTGGCGTTCCGCCATCCTTGCCCGCCCGATCAGGAGCTGGATGAGTACCGGTCGTTTTTCCGTTGCGCGCTGCAGTTCGACCAGCCGGCCAACGCCCTGGTGTTTTCCCCGGCGTTGCTGGGGCACAGCCTGCCCGCCGCCGATACCGCGCGGCGGCGGGACCTGGAACGGACCGCGGACGAAAAGCTACAGGCACTGCGGCGGGTCGGCGGCGTGACCGGCCAGGTGATCGAGCAGCTGCACGCCGGCCTCGGCGAGCGGCCGCTGACCGTGCATCTGGTCGCCGACCGGTTGCAGATGACCGCGCGCACCCTGCAGCGCCGGCTGCACCACGAAGGCGCGCAGTTCGCCCGCCTGCGCGACCAGGTGCGCATGGAGTACGCCTGCCGGCGGTTGCGCCGCGGTGACTGCGACATGCCGGAGCTGGCCCGCCGTCTGGGTTTTTCCGACATCGCCAATTTCTACCATGCGTTCCGGCGCTGGACCGGTTGCGCGCCCGGCGCCTACCGCAAAAATCAGGTGCGCCGCCGCTGAACCCTTACGGTTTTCGCGCCGCCCCGGCTCTCTTACCATAGCGCCATGATAACCAGTGAACGGATCCAGGCGGCCCTGGCGGCCCGCCACGGCCTGCCGGTGCGGCATTGCCGGGTGGACGCCCTGGGCGGCGGCGACACCGGTGCCACCTTCCAAGTCGATTTGAACGGCCGACCGGCGTTTCTTAAATGGCTGCCCGACGTCGATGCCCTGGACGCGGAGGCGGACGGGCTGGCGGCGCTGGCCAAGGCGATCCGGGTGCCCGAGGTACTGGACCACGGCGACCTGGCCGGAGGGCGGGCGTTATTGCTGGAGTGGCTGCCGTTGGCGGCACCCGGCGAGCCGTTCTGGCCCGCGCTCGGCCGTGCCCTGGCCGCCTTGCACGGCGTGGAGGGTGAACGCTTCGGCCATCACCGGGACAACTGGATCGGCGCCAACCCGCAATACAACAGGCCGGACACTGACTGGCCGCGCTTTTTCGTTGAACAACGGCTGCTGCCGCAACTGCGCTGGGCCCGTGACCGGGGCCTGGAGGCCGCGGTGGGCGAGCGGCTGGAGCGGGTCATGGCGCGGGTGCCGGCCTGGCTGGCGGGCCTGAGCGTTCGTCCGGCGCTGGTGCACGGCGATCTCTGGCGGGGCAATGTGGGCACCCTGGCGGGCAACCGCCCGGTGGTGTTCGATCCGGCGGTGTACTACGGCCACGCCGAGGTGGACCTGGCCATGCTGTCGTTGTTCGGCCGGGTACCGGAGACGTTTTACCGGGCCTACGGGCAAAACCCCCGGGCGGTGGATTTTCAGCATCGCGTTCGGCTTTACAACCTGTATCATTTGCTCAACCACTTCAATCTGTTCGGCGGTGGCTATGCCGGCGCCGTAGCCGACAGCGCCACCGCCTTGCTGCGTGACTGAGATAGCCGATGCACATCGTCGCCGACGAAAACATGCCCGCCCTGGATGACTTTGAGCGCTTGGGGCGGGTGACCCGCGTGGACGGGCGAAGTCTGACGCGGGCCGACCTGCGCGACGCGGACATCCTGCTGGTGCGCTCGGTGACGCCGGTCACGGAAGCCTTGCTGGCCGATACACCGGTGCGGTTCGTGGGGTCCGCCACCATCGGCACCGACCATGTGGATCTGGACGCCCTGGACCGGCTGGGCATCGCCTTTGCCTGCGCGCCCGGCTGCAACGCCCGGGCGGTGGCGGAATACGTGCTGCAGGCGTTGCTGATGGCCAGCCAGCACCACGGTCGCCCCCTGCGCGGCAGCACCGTGGGCGTGATCGGCCTGGGCAATGTGGGCGGCCTGGTGGCGGCCTGGCTGCGCGCGCTGGATGTGAAGGTGCTGGGGTGCGACCCGCCGCTGGCGCGCGCCGGCCGGGTGACCTCGGTGTCGTTGGACGAGGCGCTGGCGGCGGACGCCGTCACCCTGCATGTGCCGCTGATCAAAGGCGGCGACGAGGCCACCCGGCATTTGCTGGACAAGACCCGGCTGCGGGCGCTCAACCACGAGCAAACGCTGATCAATACCTGCCGGGGTCCGGTGGTCGATAACCAGGCCCTGAGCCGGCGTCTGGCGCGCGGCGACGGGCCTTTGACCTTTCTCGATGTGTGGGAAGGGGAGCCACGGCTGAACCCGGCGTTGCTGGAGCAGGTGTTCAACGGCTCCCCCCATGTCGCCGGTTACAGCGTGGAGGGCAAGCGCCTGGGCAGCGCGATGCTCTACCAGGCCTGGTGTTGCTGGATGGGGGAACCGGCGCCGGCGGCGCCGGCTGTGGCGGAGCGGCGCACGCTGGCTCTGGATGTGGAGGACGAAAGCCAGCTATTGGCGCTGCTGCGTTACGCCCACCGGCTGCCGGAAGACGACCAGCGGCTGCGGCGCAGCCTGCGTGAGAGCGACCCCGGCGCCGCCTTCGACCGGCTGCGCAAGCAATACCCGCCCCGCCACGAACTGCATCACTGGCGCCACCAGGGCAAGGTGGCGCCGTCGCTGCGGGCGCTGGTCAGCCTGCTTTTCGAGTCGAACGCTTCGGGTAGCGCCAGGCCTGTTCCAGCTCTTCACAGGCCCGCAGGATCATCGCCTCGGTGATGGGAATCTCGCGGCCCTGATCGTCGAGGACGGCGGCGCCGTGGAAGTCCGCGCCACGGGGCGTTTGTGAATAGGACAGGCAGCTCATGCTAAGGTCTCCGGCGTTGCGTCCCGGCCATTGTTATAAAGAGACATGATCGTTTTATGACAAACATCGAGAATCGCCTGGTCCTGGGCGTGCTGGTCAACCCGTTCGCCGGCGTCGGCGGCGCCGTGGGCCTCAAGGGCAGTGACGGCAGCGACACCCGCGAGGAAGCGCTGCGGCGCGGCGCCACGCCCATGGCGGTGGACCGCATGAGCCGCGCCCTGGCCGGTCTGGCCGCGCGCACCAGTGGTCTGGAGGTGCTCACCTGGGGCGGCGCCATGGGTGAGGACAGTTGCCGGGCGGCCGGGCTGCCGGCGCGTTCGCTCGGCGAGCCGCCGTCGCCCAGCGAAGCCGATGACACCCGCCGCGCCGCGCGCGCCCTGGTCGATGCCGGCGCGCAGCTGCTGCTGTTCGCCGGCGGTGACGGCACCGCCCGGGATCTGGTCGATGCGCTCGGCGAGGACGACGTGCCGGTGCTGGGCGTGCCGGCGGGCTGCAAGATGCACTCCGCCGTTTATGCGATCAACCCGGAAGCCGCCGGCGAGTTGCTGGCGGAGCTGGTGGACGGCGGCCTGGTGGCGCTGCACGAGGCCGAGGTGCGCGACATCGACGAAGAGGCCTTCCGCGCCGGGCGGGTCCAGGCGCGCCACTACGGCGACCTGAACGTGCCCGCCGAGGCCCGCTACCTGCAGCAGGTGAAGTGCGGCGGCCGCGAGGTGGAGGACCTGGTGGTCACCGAGATCGCCGCCTGGGTGATCGACACCCTGGAGCCGGACACCTATTACCTGGTGGGCTCCGGGTCCACGGTGGCGGTGGTGATGGAACAGCTGGGTCTGCCCAACACTCTGTTGGGCGTGGACATTATCCGCAATGAGGAAGTGGTGGCCGCGGACGTGGGCGCCGACCGGATACTCGAGGTGATCGGCGACGCCCCGGCCCGGGCCCTGCTGACCGTGATCGGCGGCCAGGGCCATCTGTTCGGGCGCGGCAACCAACAGTTCAGCCCGGCGGTGATCCGGCGCCTGGGGAAGGGCCGCATCGACATTCTCGCCAGCCGCACCAAGCTGGGCACCCTGGAAGGGCGCCCGCTGGTGGTGGACACCGGCGACGCCGAGCTGGACCGGTCCTTATGTGGGCTCTGGCCGGTGATCAGCGGCTACGAGGACACCCTGCTATACCGCGTCGCCACCGACGCCGGCCACTAAGGCGAAGCGGCTTCAGCCTGGAGCCGTCGGTCTTCCCGTTGTTGAGGCTCCGAATCCGGGACGCGGTGCAATGGTGGTGCCTTCCGGGACCGCTCAAGTCGTCCCTGATCGCTGTTAGTTTGGCCCTCCCTGGCCAAACAGCTCCCTCCAGGCACCACCATTGCCCCGCTCACTGGGCAGCGGAACCGCCACGGGTCGAAACGACGCCCGGACCTTTCTACAAAGCCCTGGCGGCGAATCTCCCAAGGAGCGCCGGGATCGGGTGGGCCCGTCCAGGACCGTGTTTGGCCAGGGATGGCCAAACGCCGAGCCTACAGGGATGTACTCGTGGCGTGTCCTGGACGGGCCCACCCGATCCCGGCGCGGGCCCTCTGGAGGGAGAGACGTTACCCGTAGCGCTTTTCGTTGAGCGCCTGGATGCGATCGTCCAGCGGCGGGTGCGAGCGGAACAGGGCGGCCAGGCCGTGGCGCACGCCGCTGTTGATACCGAAGGCGACCAACGAATCCGGCATCTGGTTGGGCACCTCGTACTCCGCTTTCAGGCGCTGCAGGGCGCTGACCATGTCACGACGGTCGGCCAGTTGCGCGCCGGCCACGTCGGCGCGGTATTCCCGGCGCCGCGAGAACCACATGACGATGGTGCTGGCGGCGATGCCGAAGATGATCTCGGCAATGAACACCACGATGTAGTAGCCGAAGCCCAGGCCGCCTTCGCCGTCGCGGCGCAGGAAGCTGTCCACCACCGAGCCGACCACGCGGGCGGCGAAGATCACGAAGGTGTTCACCACGCCCTGGATCAGGCTCAGGGTGACCATGTCGCCGTTGGCCACGTGGCCGATTTCATGGGCCAGCACGGCGCGCACTTCTTCCGGGCGGAAGCGCTGCAGCATGCCCTGGGAGACCGCCACCAGGGCGGCGTTCTTGTTCCAGCCGGTGGCGAAGGCGTTGGACTGCTGGGCGGGGAACACGCCCACTTCCGGCATGCCGATGCCGGCTTTCTCGGACAGCTCGCGGACCGTGTCCAGCAGCCATTTTTCGCCGCTGTTGGAGGGCTGCTTGATGATCTGCGCCCGGGTCGACCACTTGGCCATGGGCTTGGATATCAGCAGTGAAATAAACGAACCGGCGAAGCCGAACACGGCGCTGAAGATCAGCAGGTTGCCCAGATCCAGTCCGGTGCCGCTTTGCGCCAGATAGGAATTCACGCCCAGCAGGCTGAGCGTGATACTGGCCACCACGATGACCGCCAGGTTGGTAAGCAAGAACAGCGCGATGCGCATCATTGAGGTCGATCTCCAAAACCAAAAGGACGTTGTCAAACCGATCGTTAAATGGGGGCGGCGCGGTTGTCTTCAAGCGCCCCGGCGGCGATACTCGCCGGTTTCCATCGGTCCTTGATGCGCATGCCTTCCCCCGATTCGATAGACCTGCTCAGCCCCTTTCTGGTTCCCCCGAGCGACGCTCGCCACCGGCTTTTTCACGGCCGTGGCAAGACGCTGCCCGGCTGGGAAGGGCTCACCCTGGACCGGTTCCCGCCGGTGCTGGTGGCGACCCTGTTCGACGACTACCCTCCGGCCACGCTGGCGGCGCTGGAGCAGCGCCTCGGCGAGGCCCTGCCGGGGCTGGGTTGCGACACCCTGGTGTTCCAGCACCGCCACCGCCGGCCGGCGGTCACCGAGGTGCGGCGCGGCGCTCTGCCGGAGACCGCCTGGGCGGAGGAGGCCGGCCTGCGCTACCGGCTCGATTTCCAGCGCGGCCAGAACCTGGGGTTCTTCGCGGACATGGCGCCGGGGCGGGCCTGGCTGCGGGAGCGCGCCGAAGGCAAGCGGGTGCTCAACCTGTTCAGCTTTACCTGTGCGTTCTCCGTGGCGGCGCTGGCCGGCGGCGCCCACTCGGTGGTCAACATCGACCTGTCCCGGCCGGCGCTGGCGCTGGGCCGGGAAAACCAGAACGCCAACGGTTTCGCCGACGCCCGGGTGCATTATCTGCCGCATAACGTGTTTCGCAGTTGGAAGAAGCTGCACGCCCTGGGCCGTTACGATCTGATCGTGGCGGACCCGCCCAGCGCCCAGAAGGGCAGCTTTCTGGTGGAACGGGACTACCCCAAGGTGCTGGCCCGGCTGAGCAAGCTGCTGGCGCCGGAGGCGGAACTGCTGCTTTGCCTGAACGCCCCCTGGCTGCCGGCGGACTGGTTGCGGGAGCAGGCGGCGGAGCGGCTGCCCGGCGCCGCCTTCGAAGGCCGGCTGCCGGGCGCGGCCGGTTTCGACGAGGCCGCCGAACCGGCGCTCAAGGCGCTGGCGTACCGCTATCGGCGGCCGGCGCCTTAAGCGGTTTCAGGGGGTTGCCGAAGCGCGCCCGGAACGCCTGGCCGATTTCCTGGGCGCCGATGTAATTGAGATGGCTCTCGTCGCGGTAGAGCGGGATGCCGTCCAGCACCGTCTGGCAACGCTCCGCGTCGCACAGCACGCGGCTCGGGTCGATCCAGTTCACGCTCGGGAAGCGTGCCTGCACGTCGCGCTGGAAGCGGTTGAAGTCGCGCCGCTGGTCGGCCGCGTCGGCGGCGTCGATGCTGCAGTCTTCCAGGCCCTTCAAGCGGCACTGCGCGTGCGCGTCGGAGGGCAGCTCCGGCACCCCTTCAAGCACCACCACCCGGTGGCCCTGGTCGAGTAGCCAGTCGATGGTGGCCACGAAGTAGTCGTGGAAGTCCGTCGACCGCAGGTAGGAGTTCCACCAGGCCGAGATAAACACCGTCATCGGCTCCTGCTTGAGGTACTCGGTGAGGGCCCGGTTGCGCACGATCTTCTCTTCGTCGCCGGGGAACGCCTGCTCCGTCAGCTCACCGGGAATAAACGGCGTGGAGGCCTGCGTGACCATCAACAGGGACAGGTCGGTGCTCTCCAGGAAGACTTCCATGAAGCCGATCAGCGCGATGGCGTGGGAATCGCCGATCAGCACGCTGTCCGGCCGCTCACCCTCGGCCAGCGGCTGGCCGAACAGGCAGGCTTGGTCGCGCACGAAATCCCGGGTGGGGCCTTTGAAGCACGGCTCGTGCACGTCGGCGCTGTCGTTCTGCACGATGATCTTGTAGAGGTCGCGGCGTTCCTCGGGGATGCGGAAACTGAGGTCGTCGGCGATGCGGATGGTGGACTGGATCGCCCAGATGATCAGCAGCGGCACCAACACCAGAATCTTGAAGGCCCGCTTGAAGTTCCAGGGGCGGCGCCGCAGCGGGTTTTCCACCAGCTTGTAACCCAGCCAGGACGCCAGCAGTACCGCCGCCAGCAGGCCCAGACGGATCGGCCAGGTCAGCTCGATCAGCTGGTAGTGCAACAGCGCCACCGGCGGCCAGTGCCACAGGTACAAGGAGTAGGAGAGCCCGCCCAGGAACACCATCACCGGCAGGCTGAGCAGGCGGGCGGTGACCGTGCCCGGCTGCACCAGCCCGGCCTGGATCACCATGGCCGTGCCCAGCGTCGGCCACAGGGCGTTGAAGCCGGGGAAGGGATCGTTGCTGGTCAGGAATACGGCGGTGGCGAGAATCATCGCCACGCCGGCCACCGCCAGCGCCTCCGCCTGCCTGGGCCCCAGCGCCGGCAGGCGGTGGCCGTACAGGGCCACGCCGGCCCCCAGCATGAATTCGAACAGCCGCGCCGGCGGCAGATAAAACGCCGCCTTGGGGTGGGTATGGGCGAGGTAGACGGAGAGCAGCAGGGCGGCGATCAACAGGGCCAGGAACACCAGCGGCGAGCGGGTCAGCCGCCCGCTGCGCCAGGCCCACAATGTCGCCGCCGGCCACAGCAGGTAGAACTGCTCTTCTACCGCCAGCGACCAGGTGTGCAGCAGTGACAGGCTGCGGGTTTCCGGCGCGAAATACTGGCTCAGTTCAGTGAAATAGTAGAGGTTGCTGATCCCCATCAGCGACGCCAGCCAGCTCTTGGCGAAGATGTAGTAATCGTCGCCGATATAGAACGGCGAAATAATCAAAAAGGTGACGGTGGAGACCAGCAGAAAGGCCGGCACCAGGCGGCGGATACGGCGCGCATAGAAGTCGCCGAAGCGGAAGCCGCCCTGGTCCATCTGACGGGTCAGCAAACCGGTGATCACGAAACCGGAGATCACGAAAAACACGTCGACGCCGATAAAGCCGCCGCTGATACCCGGAAACTCAAAGTGGTACACGATGACCAGTAAAACGGCGAGCGCCCTCAGACCCTCGATGTCCGGGCGGTATCGTAAAGCTGTCATTGTTTCCCCAAGTCCCGCTATAGCGCGGGTCCCATGAAAACCGTCCTTGGGTGAAGTGGACGTTCAGGCGGTGGCGCGGGCCAGGAAATGGCGCACCAGCGCTGAGATTCGCGTGGAATCCCGGGCGGCCAGGGCGGTGCGGAACTGCTCCGCCAGGGTGGCGCGCTCCAGTTGTACGCTGACGGGCAGGTCCGGGTCCGCTTGCGGGTCCGGATCGCCGGTGGCGGTGAGCAGGGTGAAGGCGCGGTTGCTGAGCACCGCCTGTTCAATGCCCTCTTGGTAGAGGGTGCTCTGGTAACGCAGGTAACCCTCTTCAGCCAGCCACAGCATTGCCCCCAGACAGGCCATGTGCCTCTTGCCGTGCAGCCCCGCCTCGTCCAGTTGGTCAGGGCCGCTGATGTCTTCCACATAGACGGCCTGGGGGCGCGGAAAGTTCATATACAGCTGCAACAGTATGCGCGCCACGTCCTGGCTGAAGTCGTCGATGTGCAGATGCATGGGATTACTTCTTTCTGATCCGGTCCAGATAGTTGGCGATGCGGCCGATGGAATCCTCCAGATCGTCCATGCGCGGCAGGAACACCACCCGGAAATGGTCCGGGTCGGGCCAGTTGAACGCGGTGCCCTGGACGATCAGCACTTTTTCCTGGCGCAGCAGGTCCAGCGCGAAGGCCTCGTCGTCCTGGAACGGAAACACCTTGGGATCCAGACGCGGAAACAGGTAGAGCGCGGACTTGGGTTTGACGCAGCTGACACCGGGGATCGAGCTGAGCATGTCCCAGGCCTTGTCGCGCTGGCGGCCCAGGCGTCCGGTGGGCAGCACCAGGTCGCCGATGCTCTGGTAACCGCCCAGCGCGGTCTGGATCGCGTGCTGGCTGGGCACGTTGGCGCACAGCCGCATGCTGGCCAGCATGTCCAGGCCCTCGATGTAATTCTCGGCACGGTACTTGGCGCCGGAGATCACCATCCAACCGGCGCGGAAGCCGGCGGCGCGATAGTTCTTGGACAGCCCGTTGAAGGTGATGAACAGCAGGTCGTCGGCCATCGACGCGATCGAGTGGTGCTCCTCGCCGTCATAGAGAATCTTGTCGTAGATCTCGTCGGCGAACACGATCAGGTCGTGCTCGCGGGCGATCTCCAGCATTTCCTGCAGCAGCGCCTTGTCGTAGTTGGCGCCGGTGGGGTTGTTGGGGTTGATGATCACCATCGCGCGGGTGCGGTCGGTGATTTTGGAACGCAGATCGTCCAGCGCCGGTTGCCAGTCCTGCTTTTCATCGCACAGGTAATGCACCGGGTTGCCGCCGGACAAACGCACGGCGGCGGTCCACAGCGGGTAGTCCGGCGCCGGCAGCAGCACCTCGTCGCCATAGTTGAGCAACGCCTGCATGGCCATCACGATCAGTTCCGAGACGCCGTTGCCGATGATGATGTCGTCGACCGTGACGTTTTCGATGCCCTTGGTCTGGGTATACTGCATCACCGCCTTGCGGGCCGGGAACAGGCCCTTGGAGTGGCAGTAGCCGGTGGAATCCGGCAGGTTGTGAATCACGTCCTGCAGCAGCTCTTCGGGTGCTTCGAAGCCGAACGGCGCCGGGTTGCCGATGTTGAGCTTGATCACCCGGTGGCCTTCGTCCTCCAGGCGGTGCGCTTCGCGCAGCACCGGGCCACGGATGTCGTAGCAGACGCCCTTGAGTTTGTCGGATTTGTTGATCGTGGTTTGATGACCGCTCATGAATACTGCCCGTCCTGATCCGGCGTTAGGCTAAAGACCGGATTCTACAATGGCGGGAAAACACTGTATACGAAGCAGCCGGGAGCATTTGATGATCGAGTTCAAGGACCTGCTGGCCCTGGCGGTGAACCGCAAGGGCGGCCTCAAGCCGGTGGAAGCGCAACTGCCGGCGGTGAAGAGCGCCGCCCAGCTGCGCCGCCCGGACGACGCCTTTTATTTTTCCGCGCTCACGCGGCGCGTGTTCCGGGCCGGGCTCAAGCACTCTCTGGTGGACGCCAAATGGCCGGCGTTCGAAGAGGCGTTCTTCGGTTTCGATCCGGACAAGCTGGTGCTGATGCCGGACAGCATGCTCGAGGAGCGCATGCAGGACACCCGGCTGATCCGCCATTGGGGCAAGATCAAGGCGATCCGCCATAATGCCCAGCTGGTGCTCGACCTGCGCCGCGAATACGGCAGCATGGGCCGTTGGCTGGCGGACTGGCCGGCGGAGGACACCGTCGGTATGTGGATCCTGCTGAAAAAGCGCGGCAAGCAGCTCGGCGGCAATTCCGGCGCCGCCTTCCTGCGCATGGTGGGGCGCGACACCTGGTACCCCACCGACGATGTGATCAGCGTGCTCCGCGCCCACCGCATCATCGACAAAAACCTGTCGAGCCAGCGCGATCAGCGCGCGGCGCAGGCGGCGTTCAACCAGTGGCAGAGCGAATCCGGCCGTCCGCAGGCCCACATCAGCAAGGTACTGGCGCTCACGGTTGGGTAAAACCCTTTGACACAGCGGGTCTGGGAAGGGAACATAAATAAGAATTATTCACTTTTAGACGCTGGAATCCGGATCCATGGTTCTCATCGAGCGGCGCCCCCTGGGCGTTTTTTTGTTGCTGTGCTTTTTCATGCTGACCGCCACCGCCCGGGCGGCGGACCAGACCGCCCTGGTACAGCTGGTGGAGTACGTCGGCGCGGACTACGTTAACGCGGTGCAGGACGGCGAGATCGCCAGCGAGGCGGAATACGCCGAAATGGACGAGTTCACCCGCCTGTTGAGCGAGGGCATCGCCACCCTGGACGACGTGGAAGGCAAGCAGCGGCTGGCCGACCAGGCGCAACAGCTGGAAGCCGCCGTCGACGACAAGGCGCCGGAGGCGCGCATTCAGGAACTGGCGCAGAAAATCCGCGGCACCCTGGTGACGGTGTACGGCCTGCCGGTGATTCCCAAAACCGCGCCGGATATGGAGAAGGCCGCGCAGCTGTACCAGACCCACTGCGCCGCCTGCCACGGTGACGAAGGGCGTGGCGACGGCCCCGCCGGCGCGGCGCTGGAGCCGGCGCCCACCGATTTCCATGAGCGCGCCCGCTACATGGGCCGCTCCATGCTGGGGCTCTACACCACCATCACCGGCGGTGTGGACGGCACCGGCATGGCCGCCTACGACGACCAGCTCAGCGACGCGGAGCGCTGGGCGCTGGCGTTCTACGTGGGCGGCAAGGCGGTGTCCGATCAGGAGGCCGACGCCGGCGAGCAGGCCCTGCGCGGCACGCCGGGCCTGAAAGCGGATATGACCCTGGACACGGTGATCGGCAAGGCCCCCGCGGACGTGCGCGACGAGATCGGTAAGCCGGCGGTCCAGGCCATGGGCTATCTGCGCCGTAATCCGGAAGCGCTGTTCAGCCAGAACCGCTTTATCGAAATCAGTGACGCCAAGCTGGGCGAGGCGGCCGGCCTGTACGCCGACGGCGACCGGGCGGCGGCCCGCGCCGCGGCGCTGTCGGCCTATCTGGACGGCTTCGAGATGATCGAGCAGCAGCTTGCGGCGGTGGACGGCGACCTGATGCGCGCCACCGAGCGCCGTTTCATGGCGGTGCGCCAGGCGATCGAACAGGGTGAAGAGCCCGCCGCGGTGGACGCCAGAGTGGCCGAGGCCCGCGACAGCCTGGCCGCCGCCGAGGACGCGCTCGGCGGCGACGGCCTGAGCGCCGCCGCCACCTTCTCGGCGAGTTTCTTCATCCTGTTCCGTGAGGGGCTGGAGGCGCTGCTGATCGTTGCCGCCTTGCTCACCTTCACCCGTAAAGCGGGCGCCCGCTCGGCCAGCCGTCATATCCACTTCGGCTGGGTGGCGGCGCTGATCGCCGGCGTGGCCACCTGGTTCGCCGCCTCCACGGTGATCAGCTTCAGCGGTGCCTCGCGGGAGCTGACCGAGGGCGTGGCCGGCCTGGCGGCGGCGGTGATCCTGTTCTACGTGGGCTTCTGGATGCACAGCAACAGCAACAGCCAGAAGTGGATGGGCTACATCAAGAGCAAGGTGGATAACGCCCTCGGCGCCGGCACCGTCTGGACCCTGACCCTGGTGGCGTTCATCTCCGTGTACCGGGAGATGTTCGAAACCATCCTGTTCTATCAGGCGCTCTGGACCCAGGTCACCGAAGCCACCCAGCCGTACCTGCTGTACGGGTTGCTGGCGGCCCTGGCGGCGCTGGCGGTGGTCTGCGTGCTGATCTTCCGCCTCGGTATGCGCCTGCCGCTGGGCCTGTTCTTCAAGGCCACCAGCCTGGTGCTGCTGGTGCTGTCGGTGATCCTGCTCGGCAAGGGCATCGCCGCCCTGCAGGAAGCCGGCCTCATCAATGCCACCTACATCGGCCTGCCGACGCTGGAGTGGATCGGTTTCTTCCCCACCCTGCAGGGCGCGCTCGCCCAGGCCGCCGCCGTGGTCCTGGCGGTGCTGGCCTGGTGGCGCGGTAACCGCGCCACTAAAGCAGGTTGAGAGCGCGCGGCAACCGCGCCACCAAGTAGGTCCTTCCCCGCACACCGTTCCACCCGGGTCGCTCAGGCCCGGGTTTGCGTTTGTGCGCGAACCTCCCGGATACTCCGTGGTCTTTCCCTACCTGTAGATGACGATAGAGAGTTCTGATTAATGCGAAGTTGGGGTGGCAAACTCATTGTCGGCCTGTTGGGCATGTTGATCGGCGGGCCCATCGGCCTGGCGATCGGCGTGCTGATCGGCCACTTCCTGGACCGTGGCGTGGAGCGGGTGCAGTCCTTCAACCCGTTCCGGCCCTACCGGCCCGGCGAACGGGAGGAAGTCCAGGAGGCCCTGTTCTCGGCGGTGTTTTCGATCATGGGCCATCTGGCCAAGGCGGACGGCCGGGTCAGCGAGCAGGAGATCGGCCAGGCCGAAGCGATCATGAGCCGCATGCAGCTCAACGACGAGCAGCGCCGCCGGGCCCAGGAGGCCTTCCGCCAGGGCAAGGACGATGATTTCCCCCTCGACCGGACCGTGGCCGAATTCCGCCAGCGCATCCGCCGGCGCCGCCATCTGGTGGTGGTGTTCCTTGAGCTGCTGCTGCAAACCGCCCTGGCGGACGGCGAGCTGCACGCCGAGGAGGAGCGCATCCTGTTCCGTGTCGCCGCCGGGCTGGGCGTGCCGGAAAGCCAGTTCCGGCAGATTCTCAACATGGTGCTGGCCCAGGCGCGCTTCGGCGGCGCCGGTGCGGCCGGCGCGGGTGGCGCGGCCGGCCCGTCACAGCCGTCGCTGGGCGAGGCGTATCAGGTGCTGGGGGTGAACGAGGACGCCTCCGATCAGGAGGTCAAAAAGGCCTACCGGCGGCTGATGAGCGAGCATCACCCGGACAAACTGGCGGCCCGTGGCGTGCCGGAAGAGATGATCCGCGTGTCCACCGAGAAGACCGCCGAGATCAGCAAAGCCTACGATATGATCAAGGAAGCCCGGGGAATGCGTTGAGTCGCCACCGGGAGGATGACAAGTACCCGGCGGCGGTAGTAGCTTGAAGAGGATTACCCGCCCGAGCACCGCCCCGGTGCCCGGGCCCCTTCAGCGGAGGACCTGTCAGCTATGCTCGGTGAACCCCATAGTATCCACCACGAATTCCCCCAGCACCGCGAACGCATTGACGCCCTGGCCAAGGAACACCCGGAGTTCCGCGCCAAGGTGGAGGAGCACGACCGGTTGGACAAAACCATTCGTGGGCTGGAGATGCGCGAGAACCCGATCGCGGACCGCGATATGGAGACCATGAAAGTGGAGCGTATGCACCTCAAGGACGAGATTTATCGTCGCTTGAACGGGGGTTAGCCGACGCGACCTTTAAAAACGCGGTCACAGGCCCAACCGTAAGAAGACGCGTAAACGGACGCGTTTTGGCTCGGGAGGCCTGATGACTGCCTATTCCATTCTTGATCTGAGTCCCATCCTGCGTGGCGGCGACGCCGCCCAGGCCCTGGGCAATTCCCTTGATCTGGCGCGCCACGCCGAACAGTGGGGCTACACCCGCTACTGGGTGGCCGAGCACCACAACATGCCCGGCGTGGCGAGCGCCGCCACCAGCGTGGTGATCGGCCATATCGCCGCCGGCACCCAGCGTATCCGGGTCGGCTCCGGCGGCGTGATGCTGCCCAACCACGCGCCCCTGGTGATCGCCGAACAGTTCGGCACCCTGGCGGCCCTGCACCCGGGGCGCATCGACCTGGGCCTGGGCCGGGCGCCGGGCACCGACATGGAAACCGCGCGGGCGCTGCGCCGCGACCTCAACAGCAACGCCATGGAGTTCCCGCGCGACGTGGACGAGCTGCAGGCTTACCTGGGTGATCCGACCCCGGATCAGCGCGTGCGGGCGGTGCCCGGCGCCGGCAGCAAGGTGCCCATCTGGCTGCTCGGCTCCAGCCTGTTCAGCGCCCGGCTGGCGGCCCAAAAGGGCCTGCCGTTCGCGTTCGCCTCGCATTTCGCCCCGGAGGCCCTGCTCGATGCGTTGCAGGTCTACCGTGACAACTTTCAGCCGTCGGCACAGCTGGAGCGGCCCTACGCCATGGCGGGGGTGAGCGTGTTCGCCGCCGACAGCGACGAGGAGGGCGCCTTCCTGGCCACCTCCATGCAGCAGCAGTTCGTCAATCTGCGGCGCGGGCGGCCCGGACCGCTGCCGCCGCCGGTGGAGAGCATGGACGGCATCTGGTCGCCGCTGGAAGCGGAGGGCGTGCGCCAGGCGATGAAATACGCCATGGTCGGATCAGCGGAAACGGTCCGTGACGGGCTGCGTGCCTTCCGTGACCTGACCGGGGTGGATGAGCTGATGATCACCGGCGGGATTTTCGACCACGACAAGCGGCTGCAATCGTTCCGCATGGCCGCCGATATCTGCCGCGATCTCTAATCCCTAGGCCACGTTGGCCGGCCGTTTTTGCGGCCGGCCGGTGCCCTTGTTCAGACACCAGCTGTCGCGGTCGCCGTCGATGGCGATGCCGCCCACCCAGCGCCGTTTGGGGTGGGTGTCGAGCCAGTTGTTGTGGCCGCTGAGCACCGCGTGGCCGTGGGAGGTGATGTGCAGCGACCGGTCCTGCCACGGGGTGTCTTCGCCGTGGTCGCTGGCCAGCAACGGGCGCTCGCCGCCCATCAGCGGCTGCATCATCCACCAGAACATGGTGTCGCCCAGATAGGGCAGCGGCTCGCGCTCGCGCATCAGATCCCGGAACACCTCGCCGACGGTAATCGGGCCGCGCTCGGCCACCAGCTGCACCGCCAGTTGCTCGCTCAGGCCCAGGCCGGTGTCTTCATCCGGTAACTCCAGCAGGTGCCGGCGCAGGGCGCGGCCCAGCATCGGCAACTCCGGGGTCAGGGTCCGTGACAGGTCGTCCAGCCGTTGCGGCGTATCGGCGGTCACCGCCCGCCAGGCGCGGCGCCCCAGGGTGATAAGCGCATCGTCCACCGGGCGGCGCTGCTGCCAGAGCCAGCCGAGCACCTCCGGCGCCAGTTGCCCCAGGCCGATAAACCGTTGCACGCCGGGAATGCCGTCCGTGGCCACCAGTTCCAGCCGGGTGGGGCGGCGCTGATGGGCCAGATGATTGAGGATGTAGGCCAGAATCAGCTGGTCGTAGCTGTCGTGTTCGAACCACAGCACCACCCGCTCGCTGTCCATGGCCTGGTCCAGGCCGTCGTACTCATGCTGCTGCCGCCGGCGGGTTTCGTTTTCGTCGCCACCGAAGGCGTCGCAGAGAAAGCGGGTGCGCTCGTCCATGAACGCCTGCCGTTCCAGGCTGTGCAGCGGGCCGATGCAGAAGGGGTCGCTGAAGGTGTGAAAGTGGCCGTGCAAACCGGTGGCGGGCAGGGCGTCGCGCAGATCCGACCCGCAGCGGATGTGCACCGTGTCCAGGTCGTCGTCCAGTGTCTCGTTGGCCCGCTCGGCGGCGGTGTCCAGGGCGGCCACGTGCCGCTGGAAATGATCCCAGCCCTGGAACCCCATTTCCCGCGACACGGTGTGCAGGGCATCGCGGAGCCCGGGCTTTTCGCTCACCGGGGTGAGGCGGTGTACGGCGATGCGAGCCAGGCAGCGACGGTCGCCGGACAGGGCCGCGTCCAGTAACCGCTCGGCATCCTCACGGGGGTCGTCGAGACGGAAGCGTCCGTGCTGTTTCGGAGTACTGCTGCCGGCGGGCATCGATGTCATAAACGGGGCCTTCTCCACAGCGCGGTGTGTGAGTCAAAAAATGGACTTACACAGTTGGCGAAGCGGGCCTTTGAGTCAATGCAAAGAGAGGCTTCAATGGCTTGAAAAGCCTAAGCTTTATAAAGGTTTTACCGGGGATACAAAGGAAGGCAAGAAATTGTCGTGACCTTCACGCCCGTTTCGACGGGAAAGGAATGGTGCCGGAAAGAGGAATCGAACCTCCGACCTACTGATTACGAATCAGTTGCTCTACCGACTGAGCTATTCCGGCACGGCCCGCCCGGGGGCGAGCGGGCGCTAGTTTAGCAGGAACCCCACGGCTGGCAAGACCGCCGACGGCTTACGCCTGTTTGATGCCGGCCAGCTTGCGGGCGTGCCATTTCTTGGACTCCACGTCCATGCCGCGCAGGATCTGAATACGCTGGGCCTGGGGGCTGCCGGCGCCGTGCATGGACTCGGTCAGGTAGCCCACCGCGTTGCGGCCCAGGGTCATGTTTTCGATCAGGCGCAGGATGCGCATGCGGTCCTCCGTGGGGATGTCGTCGCGGCCCTTCAGGAAGCGGCGGATGATGGCGCCGGCTTCCTCGTTGTCCAGATCCTTTTCGCTGGGCATGGTGGCGACGATGCCGCCGGCCAGGTCCTGGGCGAGGCGGGCGATCTCATAGGGGAAACGGGTGACGTTGTGCTTGCACACATTGGAGAGCATGGCGTCGTTCATGTAGATGCCGCTGGCCAGGGGTTTGGCTTCGTGGGAGCTGGCGATGCCGGACGAGAAAATGGTCTCGTTGAGGTGCACCATTTCCACCAGCTTGTCCTTGATGTGGCTGACCTTGTCGACGCCGTTGTAGTCGGCGATGGTGGCGGCGGCGCCGGTCATCACATCGCCGAGGCCGGTTTTGCACACATAGCTGGCGCGGTGGTAGGCGGTGAAGCGCGCCACCATGTCCTGGGCGAATTCGTATTCGCCGTCCATGAGCACGTGCTCGTGGGGGATGAAGACGTCGTCGAAATAGACCCACACTTCCTGGCCGCCGAACTCGGCGTTGCCCTGGTCGATGCTGCCGCCTTCCATGGAGCGGGTGTCGCTGCTCTGGCGACCGTAGATGTAGGTGATGCCCTCGGCGTCGCCGGGAATCATGCCCACCACGGCGTAGTCCTTGTCGTGCTCGCTCAGGTTCATGGTCGGCATCACGCAGATCCAGTGCTGGTTCCAGCCGCCGGTCATGTGCGCTTTGACGCCGCGCACGAAGATGCCGTCGTCGTTGCGTCCGGACACGTGCAGGAACATGTCCTGGTCGCTCTGCTCGAACGGTCGCTTGCTGCGGTCGCCCTTGGGGTCGGTCATGCCGGCGGCGATCAACACGTTATGGCGCTGCGCTTCCTTGAGGAAAGCCAGATAGCGCTGGTGGTAGTCGGTGCCGTGCTTTTCATCGATGTCCCAGGTGATCGAGTGCAGCACGCTGAGTGTGTCCAGGCCGGTGCAGCGCTGGAAGCAGGTGCCGGTGAGCTGGCCCAGGCGCCGCTGCATGCGGTTTTTCATTACCAGGTCCTGGGGTGACTCCGGCATGTGCAGAAAGCGGTTCACCGGGGCGTCGATCAGCGGCGAATGGGCGGTGGCCAGTTCCGGGTCGTCGATGGCCAGATCGTAGGTGGCGCGCAGGGCGTTGATGCTGGGGCGGATCATCGGGTGGTCGGCGGGCTCGTCGATCAGTTCGCCGAACAGAAACAACCGGGTGCCGCGGCCTTTAAGGCTGCTGATGTAGTCGTCACCGGTGCGGATCATCGGCATCCGTGACCAGCGTTCACTGGCGCTGTCGTGGCGGCGTGATGCCAGAGGGGAAACGGCGTTCATAGGGCACTCCTTGCGGGCTGAGCCGGCTGGCCGAGGTGCGTGTTATTGGACGTTTTCCCCAATAGTAGACACTGTGTCTCGGCTGGCAATGCGGGAGTGGCGGCTTGTTACCCAGGGTCAAGCGGTGGGTTGCTCCCGGGTCGGGCGGGGCCGGCCCGGGGCGATCGGCAGGGGCGTGCTAGTGGGGCTGTGGCTCGAACACCAGGGACGCGGAGTTGAGGCAGTAGCGCTGGCCGGTGGGCGGCGGTCCGTCGGGAAACACATGGCCGAGGTGGCCGTCGCAGCGCGCGCAGCGGATCTCCACGCGCACCATGCCGTGGCTGCTGTCCTCCAGCTCGCGCACGTGGTCCGCGTCCACCGGCTCGAAGAAGCTGGGCCAGCCGGTGCCGGACTCGAACTTGCTGTCGGCGTGGAACAGCGGCAGGTGACACAGCTTGCAGGCGTAGGTACCGCTTTCCTTATTGTCCAGCAAACCGCCGCAGAACGGCGGCTCGGTGCCCTGATTCAGTAGGATGCGGCGCTCCTCGGCGGTGAGGCCGGCGGCGCGCTGCTGCTTTTCGGCGTCGGTGAGCGGCGTCAGATCGAAGCCGCTGGCGGAAACAGTCATGGCTACCTCTCAGGTTTTAAGCATTTCCGGGAAGGCGGCGTGCAGCTTTTCCAGTTTCGGCTTCGCCACATGGGTGATGTACGGCTGGTTGGGATTGCGGCGGGCGAAATCCTGGTGGTAGTCCTCCGCCGGATGGAACGGGTGGCCCGGCTCCAGGGTGGTGACGATGGGCGCGGTGAAGGCGCCGGCGTTATTCAACTGCTGGATGTAGTCCTCGGCGACTTTCCGCTGCGCCTCGTCCACCGGAAAGATGGCGGAACGGTACTGCGGCCCGCGGTCGTTGCCCTGGCGGTCTTTCTGGGTGGGGTCGTGGGCCACCGCGAAAAACAGTTTAAGCAGGGCGCCGAAACTGATCCGACGCGGGTCGTAGCGCACTTCCACCACTTCCGCGTGGCCGGTGCGGCCGCTGCAGACCGCTTCGTAATTGGCGCTGGCCGCGTCGCCGCCGGCGTAGCCGGACACCACCGACTGCACGCCGTCGAGAGGTTGATAGACCGCTTCCACGCACCAGAAGCAGCCGCCGGCGAGCACAGCGCGGCCGGCATCCTGATCGGTGGGAACGTCTTCCACCGGATCGGGGAACCGGTCCGGGTGTATCGCCAGGGATGTGCCGGGGATCACTGCTTTCATACAACCTCCGTGACTGGACGACGACCATGACAGCCGCCGGGAAACCGTGCCGTGAAGACAGTGGGGGCGGGGCCGGCGACTCTCAACCCGGGTCAGGGCAGCAGGCGCGCCTGCCGCAGGGTGTCGCGCAGGGCCAGGCACTGGCTTTTGGCGATGGCGCTCTGATCATTGGCTTCGTGGGTGCGGGCCATGCCGTGCCACAGGTTGGTGCCGGCGCCGTCGAGCAGGTCGGCGGGGAACATCTGCTCCACATCCGCCGGCGGCGCGTCCTTGATGCGCTCGCCGTCCAGGCCCACGCGCCAGGTGGGGCGCACTTCGTTGTCCTGGTTGATCGGGTTGAGCTCCTGGCGGTCGCGCATGTGCGGCGCCGACATCAGCAGGCGGGTCAGATCGACCAGCAGAATGCGGTCCACCGGGTGGTCGCCGGCCCATTCGACCAGCGCCTTGCGGCCCCGCTCGTACCACAGCGGTACCTCCTGGTGGCTGAGCAGCACGGTCAGGCCGGCGCGCTCGAAGATCGGCCGGCAGGTCAGTTCCCAGGTCTCGCGGGTGTCGCCTTCCGGGCTTTGCGCCACCAGCAGCAGGGTTTCCGCCGGCGGCGGCGGGGTCTCGGTGACCGTGCGCGTGGTCACTTCCGTGGTGCTGGCGCACCCGCTCAAAAACAGAACCGCCAGTAACAGGGCCCTCATGGCACTCTCCACAACACTACTTCCGGATGAACAAGCACCCAGTGTAGCAGGGGCCGACCACGGAGAAACCCGATAACGACGCGGTTTTACGTCATTCTGTGACGCCGCTCAGGGACGCCCGCTCAGGGACGCCCGCTCAGGGACGCCCGGTCACGGGAACGCCGGCGAGATAAGCGCGGGCGCGTTCGCGCCGGCCCTCACCTCCAACTGGAAACGGCCCTCGTCGGCAACCGAGGGGTGATACCAGCGCACTTCGTAGAGGCCCTGTCCCTCGACGTCGTCGTCGATCAGCCGCAGGCGCATGTCGCCGCTTTCATCGTCCACCAGCGTGCCCCGGTTGTCGCTGCGCAGAATCCGCAGCAGCGGTTGGTGCAGGCGCAGGTCTCCGGGCGGTTCGCCGACAAAACGCCAGGACCAGTAGGGGCCGCTGTCCTCTTCGCCACGGTGGAAGGTGGCCGGCCGGCGCCAGCTCCGCGACCAGGTGCGGTCCGGGTCGCCGTCCGGCCAGTAGTGATGGCTGAGCAGCTCGAAACGGCTTTCCCTGGGATAGTCGTCGACGCCACCGGTGCGCATCAGGTCCTCGCTCAGCCGCGCGCTTTGCGCGGCGAGAAAGTCCAGCGTATGCGGGCCGTAAAGGGTGTGGCCGCCCTCGTAGTACTGGGCGCCGTACTCGGCCTCGCTCACCGCGTAGCCGAAAAAGCCGTTGGCCAGGCTGGAGATCTCCACACGCCAGTCGGTGCCGGCGGGCAGGGTGTCGAGGACCTCGCCGCGGATGCGGTTGCCGCTTTCCAGGGTGATCTCCCAGGGCAGGGGCACCAGCACCAGATCGTTGACGCGCAGTACCTGAAGCAGGGCACGGTGCGGGAAGGTGTCCGCGGACATCAATAATTGCAGCTTGGACAGCGCCCACTGCTTTTCCGCCTGGCAGCCGTCGGTGAAGACGGTGCGTGGCCAGCCCTCCTGAAGAAACGGCAGGTAGGAGATCGGGAACACTTCGTCGCCGTTGGCGGCGCCCATGGTGGCGGCGCCCACCACCGCGCGCTGGCAGAGACCGTGGCGTTGTTCCTCGGGCAGCTCGAGCACGTCCATCAGGCGGCTGGCGGCGGCGGTGCGCAGGCGCGGTGCCAGATCGCCCTCCAGGCGTTCGAACAACGCGCCGGCCTGGTCGCCGAGCGCCTTGCCGATACGCCGGGCTTCCAGATCGCCGCGGTGATCCGGATGCCAGGCCGGGTTGTTGTCGGCGTGGGTGGCCTGAAAGGCGCCATGCACGAACGGCCACGGCAGCTCGTCGCCGAAGCCGGCGCTCAGGCCTTGCCCCAGCCAGTGCCAGACATCCGCGTGATAGGGGCGCGTGAAGGCGGGGATGGCGGTGCCGTGGATGGAAAACAGGGTCAGGGCGCCGGCGGGGTAGAAGCGGCCGTCGTCGGCTTGCAGGTCGATGCGCAGCATGGTCATGCGCGGATTTACCGCGCGCAGGGCGTCGTCCTCGCCCATTTTTTCCGGATCCAGATTGTGATTACGCGCCCATGCCTGTACCGAGCGGTTACGGGTCAGCCCCCAGACATCGCGCTGGCCGGTGGCGATCCGCGCCGGGCGGCGGTTGCGGTAGGCGCGGATCACCGCCTCGCTGATGCGTTCGCTGAGAAAACCGAACAGCTCCGGGTCGAAACCGGCGCTGTTGGCGCCGAAGGTGTTGTAGAAATCGCTGCCCAGATATTGCCCGGGCCCCGAATGCGTGTGCGTGACCAGCAGGCTCAAGCCCCGCGCGGGCACGTCCGTGGCGGCGGCGATGCGCTCGGCCACGGCGTAATGCAGCGGCAGTGAGCCGGCGCCCAGATCAAGCTGCACCAGAGCCAGCGGCGTCTGCCCCGGGCCGTGCAGATAAAAGGCGCGTGCCTTGAGCCGGGTACGGAACCCGTCGGCGTTCTTCGCCCAGGCGGAATAGCCGAATTTGGGCAGGCCGATGGCGGGAGTGATGTCCACTTCGGCCACCCCGGCCAGGGGGCCGCCGTTCGCCGTCGGCGGCAGCGGTTCGGGAACCTGAAACGTCAGCGTCTCACGAGGATAGGTAAGAAAGGGCCAGGCGGTGTGCACAAGCACGGCGGCCAGCACCCCGAGCAACAGCAAAAGAATAAGCGCGAGCCGCCGGCGACCGGATCGCCGGGGTTTGGATAACTGCATGTGAAGCCTCTTTTTTATTTTTGCACGAACGTACTTGTGGGGTGCATGTACGGCAAGCCTGATCGGGCCAAACCGGCGCCTGGATACATATCGGATACAAAATGATACGGCTTGTACAATTCGTGCAAAAGCATGGATAAGTTCACAACACTATTCCAACCGGACGTCACCGGAATTCTGTTTTTTTTACCTCCCTGGGATATTCCAATGATTGCACTGTAATCCGTTGATACCCGAGGGGGGTAGAACATGAAAGCAACCGTGAGATTGTCGACTCTGGCGTTCGCCGCCGGGCTGGCTTTTCAGCCGGCCCTGGCGGAAGACCGTTATGAGGAGACGCTGAACACTCGCCAGTACGTGGGTGGCTTCGCCTCCTACGTGGATGTGGATGAGGATCGGCAGTTCGACGACGAAGGTCTGGGCTACAGCGCCTTCTACGGTCGTCAGTTGTCCGACCGCATCTGGTGGGAAACCGAAGGCGGCTTCTACAAAGTGGATCCGAACCAGGCCGACTTCCAGGATTTCTACCAGTATCACCTGACCACCGGTCTCGCCTATGCCTTTGGTGATCGTACCGGCTTCACGCCCTATGTGATCGCCGCCGTCGGCGCGATTGACCAGGAAGTGCTGCCTGACGAAGACCAGGACACCAACCTGACCGTCAACGCCGGCATCGGTGCGGTGACCGGGCCGATCTTCGACAACGGCCTGAAGTTGCGCGGCGACGCCCGTTATGTGTATGACGACTTCGACGGCTCCGGCCCGGCCCGTGGTGACGGTGCGTTCGGCGATGTTCGCCTGTCTCTCGGTGTGGAGATCCCGCTCGGCTACACCAAGGTAGTAACCAAAGAAAAAACGGTGATCAAAACCCGTGAAGTGGCGGCCAAGCCGCAGCCGGTGATGGACTCCGACGGTGACGGCGTTCCCGATAACCGTGATCAGTGCCCGAACACGCTGGAAGGCGGGCGCGTGGATTCCAACGGCTGTCTGATCGTCAACCAGACCGTGACCCTGACCAACATCAACTTTGAGTTCGACTCCGCCAAGCTGACCCGTTCTTCAGAGTCTTCCCTGGACCGCATCGCCGACTCGCTGAAATCGCAGACCGACTTCCGTGTGGAAGTAGCCGGTCATACCGACAGCGTGGGCGCCGCGGAATACAACGAACAGCTTTCCCAGGAACGCGCCGAATCCGTTCGCCAGTACCTGCTTAACCGGGGTGTGGACCCGTCCCGTGTTACCGCCCGGGGCTATGGCGAGCTGAATCCGGTGGCCAGCAACGAAACCGAATCCGGCCGCGCGATGAACCGCCGCGTTGAATTCCGCGTTACCGAGAAATGAGGAATACGAACATGTTGCGAATCAAAAACCTATTAATGCTGGTCCTGCTCGCCGCTCTCGGCGTGGGGATCTACGGCTGCGAAGCCAACGACAGTGATGACACCGTCATCACTACGCCCAACAACCCGAACCCGAACAATCCTGATGATCAGGACAATGACGGGATTCCGGATGACATGGACAACTGTCCGGCCTTCGCTAACAACGATCAGCGCGATCAGGACAACGACGGTATCGGCGACGCCTGCGACGACGATGTCGACGGTGATGGCGTGCCCAATGATCCGGACAACTGCCCCTGGGTGGCCAACCCGGATCAGACCGACACCGACATGGACGGTATCGGCGACGCCTGTGACGAAAACACCGACACCGATGGTGACGGCATCGACGACGGCGACGACAACTGCCCGCTGGTGGTGAACCACAGCCAGGCGGATTCCGACATGGACGGCATCGGCGACGCCTGTGACGACGACCGCGACGGTGACGGCGTTCCCAACGACAACGACAACTGCCCGTTCGTGGCCAACAACGACCAGGTTGACACCGACATGGACGGCGTCGGCGACGCCTGTGAAGACGACACCGACGGTGACGGCGTGCTGGATCCGGACGACAACTGTGTGTTCGTGCCCAACCCGGGCCAGGAAGACCTGGACGGCGACAACGTGGGCGACGTCTGTGACGACGACGACGATGGCGACGGCACCAACGACGGCAACGACGAGTGCCCGGTTCAGCCCGGCCCGCCGGAAAACGACGGCTGCCCGGTTGACGAAGACACCGACACCGACGGCGACGGCGTACCCGACGACCTGGACAACTGCCCGAACACCGCCAACGCGGACCAGCTCGACAGCGACGGCGACGGCATCGGTGATGTGTGCGACGACGACGGCTTCACCTGTAACGACACCAGCACCTATCAGCCGCTGACCACCCCGGACTATGAAGCCAGTGGCAACTCACTGGGCGTGTGCCTGGGCTGCGGCGTGAGCGAAGCGGACAGCCTGGTGGACGGCAACGACGCTTCCTTCGCAACCATTGAAGTGGGTGTGGCCGCGGTCTACGGCGGCGCTGAAATCCGTGCCACCGCGGTGGACGCGGCCAACGACTTCGCCGACATCAACCGCATCGGCATGGTGATCTCCGATCCGGCCTCCGCGCTGCTCAACCTGAGCCTGCTCGGCGACTTCCTGACCCTGCGTTTCTACAACGACGGCGAGGAAGTGGACAGCGCCACCGTGGGCGGCGGTCTGCTCGGTCTGGAACTGCTGGGCCTGAGCCTGGACAGTGACGAGCGCTTCCTGTCCGCCGAGGTGGATACCAACGAGCTGACCTTCGACGAAGTCCAGCTGGACTACGCCGGCCTGCTCAACGCCAACGCCTCTCTGCGCGTGCATCGCGTCTGCGCCGGCAACGATCCGGAGGACGCACCCTGAGTCTCCTTTGATATCAGGCATATCCTGGGGGCGCATTCGCGCCCCCTTTTTTTTGCCCGGCACCCGGCCGGCGTTTTCCTCCGTTCGCCTTCACGTGATTCCGTTCGCAGTCTGTCAGCCTTTTGGGTTAGATTGGGGACGCTGGAGGGAACGAATCTATGACATCCATTTTTCGCTGGCCGCGTCACGCGCAGTGGTTGTTAGTGCTTCTGACACTGGTTTTTTTGCTCGGCGGCTGTGATTCCGGGGGCGCGAATTACACCGAAACCGGGGACCTGGAATCGCTGCGCGAACGCGGCCAACTGCGTTTGCTGGCGCCGCGCTTCGATGAAGAGCAGGCGCTGGTCCGCGAGGGCGTACCGCTGCAGGAATTCCGCGAACAGGCGGAAATTCTGGCGCAATCCCTGGGGCTGACGCCGCGCTGGGTGTACGCGGACAGCACCGATAACCTCGATGACATGCTCAACGAGGGCCTCGCCGATCTGATCGTCACCAATTACACGGTCACCGAATCCCGCCAGGAGAAAGTGGATTTCTGTACCCCGGTGGCGGTGATACGGGAGTATCTGGTGCTGCCCAAGGACCGCCAGGGCGACAGCGTTGAGGATCTGGGCGAAGTGCGTATCGCCGCGCCCGAAGGCACTGCCTATCAGGAGACCGCCGAAGCGCTGGCGGAACGCCACGACACCGTCAGCGTTGAAGCCGTGGAGGCCGGGCTCTCCGATGTGGAGCTGCTGGAGGGCGTCGCCTCCGGTCTGTATCAGGCGGCGATCGTCGACAGCAACGCTCTGGACGGCCTACTGCGTACCTTCGATCAGGTGCGCAAGGGGCCGGTGGTCAACCCGCGCCGGCGTATCGCCTGGGCGGTGCGCAGCGACAATCCGGAGCTGCGCGCGGCGGTCAATGAATTTCTGGTCAGCCACCGCGTGCGCACCTCGGTGCGCAGTGAAGAGCGCCGCGATTGGGCGGCGATCAACAAGGACGGCGTGTTGCGGGTGATCACCTCCAACAATCCGGCCAGCTATTTCCTGTGGCGCGGCGAACTGATGGGCTTCGACTACGATCTGATCCGCCACTTCGCCCGGCAGCATGACCTGCGCGTGCGCATGGTGGTGCGCGACAGCGCCTCGCAAATGTTCGACGCCTTGCAGACCGGTGCCGGCGATGTGATCGCCGGGGCCATGACCATTACCGAGCGGCGTAAAGCCGAGGGCTGGCGCTTTTCCAACCGCTACCTGGAGGTGCACGAGCAGATTATCGGCGACGCCGATGACGAGCCGTTCGAATCGGTCCAGGAACTGGCCGGGCGCACCGTGGTGGTGGCACCGGACAGCGCCTTCATGGACACCCTGGAAGAACTGCGCGAGCAGGGCATCGACGTGCGCATCGAGCCCCGTGAAGGGGCCACCACGGAGATGCTGATACAGGACGTGGTGGACGGCGCGATCGATCTCACCGTGGCGGACAGCCACGTGGCCGCCCTGGAAAGCACCTACCGGGAAGACCTGCGCCCCCTCTGGACCCTGGAGGGCAGCCGCGACATCGCCTGGGTGCTGCGCGATGATCAGGACCAGTTGGTTGAGAAACTCAACGCCTACATCAACCGCAATTACCGGGGCCTGTTCTACAACGTCACCTTCAACCGCTACTTCAAGGAATCGAAAACCATCCGTATCCATGAGGAATACCGGGTGGAAGCGGGCAAGGAAATTTCACCCTACGACGACCTGGCCAAGGAATACGCGTTGAAGTACGGGTTTGACTGGCGCTTGCTGGTGTCGCAGATGTACCAGGAGAGCAAGTTCAATCCGGACGCGGTGTCGTTCGCCGGGGCCCAGGGCCTGATGCAGGTGATGCCGCGCACCGCCCGCCAGTTCGGCTTCGACAACCCCCACGATCCGGAGCAAGGCGTGGCCGCCGGCTCGGCCTATCTGGAATGGCTCGAAGAGCGTTTCCCGCAGCGCCTGGGCATGGCGCAGAAAATCTATTTCGGCCTGGCGGCCTACAACGCCGGCCACGGCCATGTGGAAGACGCCCGCCGGCTGGCCCAGCGGCTGGGCAAGAACCCGGATCTCTGGTTCGGGCACGTGGAAGAGGCCATGCTGCTGCTGTCACAGCCCCGTTACGCCCGCCAGGCGCGTTTCGGTTATGTCCGTGGCAGCGAGCCGGTGAAATACGTGCGTGAGATCCGCAACCGCTATCTGGGCTATGTGCAGTTCACCGAAGAGAACAACATTTCCGCCGAGCCGTGAGGCGCCGCCGGTCAGATCCGGCGGTTGAGCCACTCCAGCAACGTTTGGCGCACTTCCGGGGCGCAGAAATCATTGAGAATCTCGTGGCGGCCGCGCGGGCAGTCCATGCGTTCCAGGGGTAGCCGCCGGCGGCTCAGCACCTGTTGCAGCCGGTCCATGCCTTTGCCGCCACCGCTCATTGGGTCCTGGCGGCCGCCCAGCAGCAGAATCGGCAGCCGCGCGGGCAGGCGGCTCAGGCCCTTGGAGGACTGCACGTCGGCCAGGGCCGAGAGCAGCGCCAGCCAGGTGGCGGTGGTGCATTGAAAGCCGCATTTGGGGTCGTCGATGTAGGCCTTCACCTGGGCCGGATCCGCGCTGAGCCAGTCGAAATCGGTGCGCGCGTCGGGCACGCTGCGTGCCCAGGCTTCAAAGGTGAGCTTGTGCACCAGCGCGCTGTGCCCGCGGGCGCCGTGCCGCCGCCGCTGCCATTTCAGCACCGAGGCCATCAGCCGGTAATACAGCGGCGGGTGGTAGTCGCTGCCGCACAGCACCAGGCCGTCCAGCTTGTCGCCGTGGGCCTGGGCGCCGGCCAGCGCCAGGAACGAGCCCATGCTGTGGCCGCCCAGCACCAGGGCGCCAGGCTCCCGTTCGCGAAGGTGGTCGATAACCCGGCCCAGATCGTCCATCACCCGCCGCCAGCCGTCCTGGTCGGCAAAGTGGCCCGGCGGGTCGGCGGCGTCCATGCTGGCGCCGTGGCCGCGATGGTCGGGGCAGTAAAGGTTCCAGCCGTGTTCGGCCAGGGTTTCCCCCAGGGCCTGGTAGCGGGCCCCGTGTTCGGCCATGCCGTGCAGCCAGATCACCGACCCCACCGGGTCGGAGGCGCGCCATTCATGAACGGCGATGGTGTGGCCGTCCGCCGCGCCGATAACAAAAGATTCCGAAGTCATTAATGCGGTCCCCTGAAACAGGCCATGAACATGCGTCATGCATGTGCGAGCGTCAAGATCGGCGTGTATCATCATTAGCCGCGTATTCAGGCCCAAAGGAGAGCGTGTGATTCATTATCAGGTCCGTCCGTTGCGCCCGCAGGCGCATCTGTTCCAGGTCACTCTCACCATCGACCGGCCGACACCGGAAGGGCAGGGGCTGACCCTGCCCGCCTGGATCCCCGGCAGCTACATGATCCGTGACTTCGCCCGCCATATCGTGTCGCTGGAAGCGTCGGCGGCCGGCGCTCCCGTGGACGTGGCCAAGCTGGACAAGCAGACCTGGCAGCTGGCGCCGGCCAGCGGGCCGGTCACGGTGTGCTATCAGGTGTACGCCTGGGACCTGTCGGTGCGCGGCGCCCACCTGGACACCACCCACGGCTATTTCAACGGAAGCTGCCTGTTTCTCGCCGCCATGGGGTTCGAGGACCAGCCCTGCGAGGTGGACATCGAAGCCCCGGACGGCGCCGCCTACGCCACCTGGAAACTGGCCACCGGGCTCGACCGGGTCAGCGGCCCGGAGCTGGGTTTCGGCCGTTTCCGCGCCGACAATTACGACGCCCTGATCGATCATCCGGTGGAGATGGGCCATTTCGACCATGCCCGCTTCGAAGCCTGCGGCGTGCCCCACGACGTGGTGCTCAGCGGCCGCCACCGGGCCGACATGGCGCGGCTGTGCCGCGACCTGAAGCCGATCTGCGAGCACCACATCAAGCTGTTCGGCGAGCCGGCGCCGATGGATCGCTATCTGTTTATGACCCTGGTCACCGACGGCTACGGCGGGCTGGAGCACCGCAACTCCACCAGCCTGATGAGCCCGCGCACCGACCTGCCGCTGCTCACCGACGGCGCCGACCAGGTGCGCGACGGCTACCGCAGCTACCTCGGGTTGTGCAGCCACGAGTACTTCCACACCTGGAACGTGAAGCGCATCAAACCGGAGGCGTTCACGCCCTTCGACCTGAGCCGGGAAGTGCACACCGAACTGCTGTGGGCCTTCGAGGGCATCACCAGCTACTACGACGATCTGTCCCTGGCGCGCACCGGGCTGATTACACCGGAAAGCTATCTGGAACTGCTCGGCCAGACCTTGACCCGGGTCTACCGGGGCCGGGGCCGTTTCAAGCAGACCGTCACCGAGTCCAGCTTCGACGCCTGGACGCGCTTCTATAAGCAGGATGAAAACGCCCCCAACGCCATCGTCAGCTATTACGCCAAGGGTTCCCTGGTGGCGCTGGCGTTGGATCTCACCCTGCGTGAACGGACCAACGACGCGCGCAGCCTGGACGACCTGATGCGGCTGCTGTGGCAGCGCCACGGGCAGACCGGCGTCGGCGTGCCGGAGCAGGGCGTGCAGGCCCTGGCCGAGGAGGTCGCCGGCGGCGACCTCAGCGACTTCTTCAACCAGGCGCTCTACCGTACCGAGGACCTGCCGCTGGAGGCGCTGCTCGCCGAACGCGGCGTCACGGTGAACTGGCGCCCGGCGGACGGCCACAGCGACAACGGCGGCAAGCCCGGCAAAAGCCGGCCGCCGGTGCATCTGGGCGCGCGCTTCGCCTCGGACCCCCAGGGCGCTCGCCTGCAGGTGGCCTACGAGCAGGGTGCCGCCATGGAGGCCGGGCTCGCCGCCGGCGACGTGGTGGTGGCGGTGGACGGCCTGAAAGCCAGCGCCGGCAATCTGGACACGCTGCTGGCCGGCTACCAGGAGGGCGAGCGTGTCGACGTGCACGCCTTCCGCCGCGACGAGCTGATGCGGTTCACCGTGACGCTGGCGGCCTCGGAAGCGGACACCGCCTATCTGACCCTGGCCGGGGACGGCTTGAGCGCCAAAGGCCGGGCCTGGTTGTTGGGTACCGAAAGCAAGGTATGACGAACCCGCAACTGGATGAACTGTATCGGCGGCTGGAAACTGTTCGGGCCGCCGACCGGCGGCGGCTTAAGAAGCGGCTCGATGGGTTGGCGCGCAAGTTCAACGCCAACGCCCTGCCCAAGGTGAGCGCCGCCATCGACGCCTCGGTGGCGGCCCGTGCCCGGCGTGCCGGGCTGGCGGCGGTGCCGCTGCGCTGGCCGGACCTGCCGGTGGTGCACGACCGCGAGGCACTGGCCGCCGCCATTGAGCGGCACCAGGTGGTGGTGGTGGCCGGTGAAACCGGCTCCGGCAAGACCACCCAGCTGCCCAAGATCTGTTTGTCCCTGGGGCGCGGCGTGGACGGTTATATCGGCCACACCCAGCCGCGCCGGCTGGCCGCCCGCTCGGTCACCGCGCGTATCGCCGAGGAGCTCAACAGCCAGGTTGGCGGCCTGGTGGGCTACAAGGTGCGTTTCAGTGAACAGGTCGGGGAAGACACCCTGGTCAAACTGATGACCGACGGCATGCTGCTCAGCGAAATCCAGCAGGACCGCTACCTCCATCAGTACGACACCCTGATCATCGACGAGGCCCACGAACGCAGCCTGAATATCGATTTTCTGCTCGGCTATCTGAAGCAGCTGCTGCCGCGCCGCCCGGACCTGAAGATCATCATCACTTCGGCGACCATCGACCATGAACGCTTTGCCGCCCATTTCAACGGCGCGCCGGTGTTCGAGGTGTCCGGGCGCACCTTCCCGGTGGACATCCACTACCGGCCGCCGGCGGAAGAGCGCGAGCTGGGCCTGCAGGTGGAGGAGGTGCTGCGCGAAATCGATCAGCAGGAGCGTCGCGACGGGCCGCCAACCGCCCGTGATGTGCTGGTGTTCCTAAGCGGCGAGCGCGACATCCGCGACGTGCATCATCATTTGAAACGCTGCGATTTCCGCGATACCGAATTGCTGCCGCTGTACGCCCGCCTCAGTGCCGCGGAGCAGCAGCGGGTGTTTTCCAGCCACCGCGGGCGGCGCGTGGTGTTGAGCACCAACGTGGCGGAAACCTCGCTGACGGTGCCGGGCATCCGCTATGTGATCGACGCCGGTACCGCCCGCATCAGCCGCTACAGCGTGCACTCCAAGGTGCAGCGTTTGCCGGTGGAGCCGATCGCCCGCGCCAGCGCCGACCAGCGCGCCGGGCGCAGCGGCCGCATCATGCCCGGCGTCGCCTATCGGCTCTACGACGAAGACGACTTCAATAACCGGCCGGCGTTCACCGATCCGGAAATCCAGCGCACCAATCTGGGCGCGGTGATTCTGCGCATGGCCGACCTGAAGCTGGGCGCGGTGGAGGACTTCCCCTTTATCGAACCGCCGGACGGTCGCCTGATACGGGACGGCTATCGCCTGCTGGAAGAGCTCGGCGCGCTCGACAAGCAGCGCCGGGTCACCACGCTCGGCCGTCAATTGGCGCGTTTCCCGTTGGATCCCACCCTGGCGCGCATGGTGGTGGCCGGCGCCGAGAAAAAAGTGCTGCGCGAAGTGCTGGTGATCGTCGCCGCCCTGGCGGTGCAGGACCCGCGCGAACGGCCCCGCGATAAACAACAGCAGGCCGACCAGGCCCATCAGCCTTTCGAGAACAAGGAATCGGATTTTCTGTTTTTCTGGAATCTCTGGCAGTGGGCCGAGCAGCAGCGCGGCGACCTGGGTCGCAACCCCTATGAAAAGCAGCTGAAAAAGCATTTTCTGGCGCCGTCGCGGATGCGCGAATGGCGGGACACCCACCGGCAATTACTGTTGCTGGCCCGGGAAGAAGGCTGGTCGCTCAATGACGAAGCGGCGGACTATGAAAGCCTGCACCGGGCGCTGCTCACCGGGTTGCTGGGTAATGTCATGACCCGCAACGAAGACGGTGAGTGGCTTTCCACCCGCAACCGCAAGCCGCTGCTTTGGCCGGGCTCATCGCTCAGTAAAGGCGGCGACAAGAAAGCGAAGCTGCGTTGGCTGGTGGCCGCCGAGCAGGTGGAGACCAGCCGCCTGTTCGCGCGCTGCGTGGCGCGGATTGAACCGCAATGGGTGGAAGCGGAAGCGGCGCACCTGATCAAGCGCCAGTATTTCGAGCCGCACTGGTCGAAGAAGCGCGGCTGTGTGATGGCCAAGGAACAGATCAATCTGTTCGGGCTGATCCTCGCTTCCGGGCGGCGCATGCACTACGGCCCGCTGGAGCCGGAGCTGGCCCGCGAGCTGATGATCCGTGAGGGCCTGGTGGCCGGCGAGCTGACCCGTGAACCGGAATTCGTCGCCGCCAACCGCGAGCGGCTGCAGCGCCTCGAAGAGATGGAACACAAGTTGCGCCGGCGCGACATCCTGGTGGACGAGGAGACCCGGTTTCTGTTCTACGACCAGCGCCTGCCGTCCGGGCTGTACACCCTGGCGCATCTGGAAACCTGGTACAAAAAGCAGGCCGACGAGCATGAGCGCCAGGCGCTGTTCATGGACGACGAATTTCTGCTGTCCCACAGCCCGGACCTGCAGGGTGGCGCCTTTCCCGATGAGCTGGAATGGGACGGTATGCGGTTGCCGCTGGAATACAGCTTCGACCCCACCGGCGACCGCGACGGCGTCACGGTGATCGTGCCCGCCGGCGCGCTGCAGCAGTTGCACGCGGAACGGCTCGCCTGGCTGGTGCCGGGTCTGTTGCGCGAGAAGCTGGAAGCGCTGATTCGTGGTCTTCCCAAGGCCCGCCGCCGTCATTTCGTGCCGGTGCCCGACTATGTGGCGGCGCTGCAGGAATCGCTGAGCCCGGACCAGCCGCTGCTGCCTGCCATGACCCGCGAGCTGCAGCGCATGACCGGCGTGCGCGTGGAGCAGGAAGAGTGGCGTGAGGACCAGCTGCCCGGGCACCTGCGGATGAACGTGCGGGTCACCGACGGGCAGGGCAAGGTGCTCGCCGAGGACCGTGATCTGGCGCGCCTGCAGCAGCGCTTCGAGGCCCTGGCCGGGGAGCGCGAGGCGTCACCGGCCCGCGAGGAAGTGGTGAGCGGGCGCACCTGGGTGTTCGGTACGTTACCGGCGTGCCAGGAGAGCGAGCAGGGCGGGGTGGTGTTCCGCCGCTACCCGGCGCTGCGCGACCGTGGCGAGGACGTGGCGCTGGAACATCACGCCGACGCCGACGACGCGCACTGGTGGCACGGTATCGGCTGCGCCAGGCTGATGCTGCTGGCACTGAACGAGCAGGTGCGCGGGCTGAAACGGTTCGCCGGCCAGCAACCCGGCTTTCAGAAACTCAAAGCGGAGAAATCGGCCATGGCGCGCGGCGCCCTGGATCAGGCGTTGCTGCGGGCCACGGTGTCCCATTTCCATCTGCACGACCAGCCGCTGCGCGACGAGGCCGCCTTCCGTGAGCGGTTGGACCAGGGGCGCGGCGAGTTCGTGCCGGCGGTGGAGCAGGCTCTTCGCACCTGGGGCGAGTTGTTCGCCGCCTACCGCCGCGTGATGCAACGCCTGGAAAAGAATTTCCCGCTCGCCTGGGCGCACGCCCACCGCGATCTGAAACAGCAGCTCGCCGATCTGTTCAGTGATGATTTCCTGCTCACCGTGCCCAAGGAATGGCTGGATCAATACCCGCGCTACCTGGCGGCGGTGGAGCAGCGTCTTGAAAAGCTGGGCGGGCAGATCGGCCGGGACCGGGCGGTGGTCGCCGAGCTGGAGGAGTTCCGCGAGCGCTATCACCGGCGCGCCAAGGACACGCCGCCGTGGCGGCAGAGCGAGGCGCTGCGTCTGTACCGCTGGATGATGGAGGAATACCGCGTCAGCCTGTTCGCGCAGCCGCTGGGGACCCGGGTGCCGGTCTCCGCCAAGCGCCTCAACCGCCAGTGGGAGGCCTGCTGAAACCGGCCTGAGCCGGCGTCAAGAGCCGGCGAGACGGCGAAATACCATTCCGGCTTTGCGCCGGCCCGGTCATATCCGGATAATTGACCCATTTATGGAACCCGCCCCGAGGTTCCCGACTGTCGCGGCGCTCCCCGGAGTGCCCTTTTTGCGCGAGGACAGGCTTGTGACCCATTCCGTCGTTATCAGCGGTACCGGACTCTGGACCCCCGAACAATCCATCACCAATGAAGAGTTGGTGGCCTCCTTCAACGAATACGTGGCCCGCCACAACGAACGCCATGCCGACGCCATCGAAGCGGGCGAGATGGAGCCGCTGACCGGTTCCAACTCCGCGTTTATCGAGAAAGCCTCCGGCATCAAGCAGCGTTACGTGCTGGACAAGGAAGGCATTCTCGACCCGGACCGGCTGGCGCCGAATATTCCCGAGCGAAGCGACGACGAGCTGTCGGTGCAGGCGGAGATCGCCGTGCTGGCCGCCCGCCGGGCGCTCGACAACGCCGGCCTTAAGCCGGACGACCTGGACGCGGTGCTGGTGGCCTGTTCCAACATGCAGCGCGCCTATCCGGCCATGGCGGTGGAAGTGCAGCAGGCGCTGGGCATGGAGCACGGCTGGGGCTACGACATGAACGTGGCCTGTTCCAGCGCCACCTTCGGCATCCAGACCGGCGTCGACGCCATTCGCAACGGTTCCGCGCGCCGCGTGCTGATGGTCAATCCGGAAATCTGTTCCGGGCACCTGGCCTGGGAAGACCGGGACTGCCACTTCATTTTCGGTGACGTGAGCACTGCGGTGATCCTGGAGCGGGCCGAGGACGCCACCAGTGACAATCAGTGGGAGGTGCTGGGCACCCGCCTGCAGACCCGTTTCTCCAACAACATCCGCAATAACTTCGGCTTCCTCAACCGCGCCGACCCCTCCGGTGTGGGCAGCCGCGACAAGCTGTTCCGTCAGGAAGGCCGCAAGGTGTTCAAGGAAGTGTGCCCGATGGTGGCGGAGCAGATCACCGGCCATCTGGCCGATTTGTCCGTGCCGGTGGAAGACGTGCGCCGCATGTGGCTGCACCAGGCCAACCTGAACATGAACGAATTCATCGCCCGCCGGGTGCTGGGCCGCGACCCCAGCCGCGACGAGGCGCCGGTGATCCTGGATGATTACGCCAACACCAGCTCCGCCGGTTCGATCATCGCTTTCCACAAGCACAACAGTGATTTGCCGGCGGGCACCAAAGGGGTGATCTGCTCCTTCGGCGCCGGCTATTCGATCGGCAGCGTGATCGTGAACCGGGTGCGCTGAGCGCGCCGCTTTCACGCCAGCGTCACGGCGGCCGCGGGGTAAAGTCCGCGGCCGTTTTTGTTTGTTTTGCGGCCTACACGTAACGTTTACTTGATTCGTGCATCCATATAGTGTCGAAGCCACGGAAAGGACGCTTTTCTGTCGGTTTCACATACAGAATTACACGATCCATATTGGAGAACGATCATGGCTAAACTGAGCAAAATGAATCCCCTGGCCGCCACCCTCGGCGCCGCCTTCGTGGCTTCCGCAATGTCCATTCCGGCGCACGCGGCCGAGAATCCGTTCGGTGCCACCGATCTGCAAAGCGGTTACCAACTGGCCGGTGACCACGCCAAGGACGGAGAAGGCAAGTGTGGTGAAGGCAAGTGCGGCGACAAGAAAGGCGAAGGCAGCTGCGGCGGCGACAAAAAGAGTGAAGGCAGCTGCGGTGGTGCCGCCTGAACCCAGGAGTCGTAATCTATGACGACTTTCCCCGTGACCGGTACCGGTCTGGGGTTGCGGCGGGCCCTGATGGGCCCGCTGTCCCAACCGGGCACCATACCGGTGGATTTTCTCGAAGTGGCGCCGGAAAACTGGATTCCCATGGGCGGCAAGCTGGCCCGTGAGTTTCGTGGTTTCACCGAGCGGTACGCCTTTGTCAGCCACGGTCTCAGCCTGTCCCTGGGCGGACCGGAACCTCTTGATTTCGAATTGCTGGGGAACATCAAACAGTTTCTCGGCGAGCACCGGATCCGCTGCTACACGGAGCACCTCAGCTACTGCAGCGATCACGGCCATCTTTACGACTTGATGCCGATCCCGTTCACCGAGGAAGCGGTGCACTATGTGGCGGACCGCATCCGCCGGGTGCAGGACTTTCTCGGCCAGCGCATCGGTATTGAACACGTCAGCTATTACGCCACGCCGGAGGTGACCGAAAGCCGCCCGCTGGGCGAGCTGGAATTCGTCAACGCGGTACTGGAAGAGGCGGATTGCGGCCTGTTGCTGGACGTGAACAACGCCTACGTCAACGGTATCAACCACGGCTACGACGCCGCCGACTTTATTCGCGGCCTGCCCGGCGAGCGTATTTTCTATGTGCACATCGCCGGCCATTTCGACGAAGCCGAGGACCTCAAGGTGGACACCCACGGCAGCGAAGTGATCGACCCGGTGTGGCGGTTGCTGGACGTCGCCTACGACCAGTTCGGCGTGTTGCCCACGCTGTTGGAGCGGGACTTTAATTTTCCGCCGGTGGAGGAACTAAACCGCGAGCTGGATCGCATCGGCGAGGCCCAGCAGCGCCGCGCCGCGATCAGCCGGAGGGCCTGATGAGCGAGCCGGAATTCCAGCGCCTGCAGCGTTCGTTCGCGGCGCACCTGCGCAATCCGCAACGCCATCCGGCGCCGTCCGGCATCGAGGAGCGGCGTCTGGCGGTCTACCGCCAGTTGTTCTTCAACAATCTCAACGGGTTTCTGGAAAAGGGCTTTCCGGTTCTGCGCAGCCTCTACGACGACGCCGGCTGGCGGCGTCTGGTGCGCGGCTTCTTTGATCAGCACGCCTGCACGTCGCCGTACTTTCTGGAAATTCCGGAAGAGTTCGTTACCTTTCTTGCCGAGACCTATCAACCGGGGGAGGGCGATCCGCCTTTTCTCGCCGAGCTGGCGCACTACGAGTGGATTGAGCTGGTGCTGGACACCGCCACCGACACGGTGCCGGAGCAGGGTGTGCAGCCCGGCGGTGATCTGCTGCGGGGGGTGCCCTATCTGAACCCGCTGCATTGCGTGCTCAACTACCGTTGGCCGGTGCATCAAATCGGCCCGGAGCACCGCCCGGAGACGCCGCCGGAGCAGCCGGTGTGGCTGCTGGTGTACCGCAATGCGGAGGACCGGGTGGCGTTCATGGAAATCAACGCGGTCACCGCGCGGCTGCTGGCATTGATGCAGGAGCAGCCGCTCAGCAGCGGCGAACAACTGCTGCAAACGCTGGGCGATGAAATGGGTTTCCAGGACCGCGTCGCGCTGTTGAGCTTCGGCGCGGATCTGCTGCAGCGGCTTCGCGACCGCGAACTGATTCTGGGCGCCCGCCTGCAACCCACTCCGGCCTGAGAGCGGCAAGGTTGCTCTTTGCATGGCAGGCACCGCTATAATGCGCGGGCCATCACTGATTAGGGAGCTACTGTGCGCATATGGATTGCGGCGCTTGTCTCGGCGCCATTGATTGCCTTATCCCAACCGGTATTCGCCCAGCCGGTACCGGAAACCGCCGGCGAGACCCGCGAAGCCGCGATCCAGTCCGGCGACGACTGGGGCAGCGCCTCGACGCCGTTCGACCAGGCCGGCGGCGCCGGTCGCTTCGCCGAGATGGATCCCTGGCAGGGTTTCAACCGCAAGATTTTCGGCTTTAACGAATTCGTCGACCGCTACGCGCTGAAGCCGGCCGCCAAGGGCTATCGCTGGGTGACACCGGAGTGGCTCGATAACACCGTGACCCGTTTCTTCAGCAATCTGGGCGATATCGGTGACGGCCTCAACTATATTTTCCAGTGGCGCTGGGGTGAGGCCGGCAACAGCCTGGGGCGTTTCGGCATCAATACCACTCTGGGGGTGGCCGGCCTGTTCGACGTGGCCAGCGACGTGGACCTGCGCAACACCGACACCAGCCTGGACGTGACCCTGGGCCGCTGGGGCGTGCCCCGCGGGCCCTATCTGGTGGTGCCGATTCTGGGGCCGTCGTCGGTGCGTGACGCCACCACCATCTATCCAAGCAGTTATCTGTGGCCGGTGAGCTATCTGGAGGACGATCTGGCGCGCTACTCGCTGGCGGCTTTGTACGGCGTCGATCTGCGGGCCGATCTGCTGGACCTGGAGCGCAATATCGTCGGCGACCGCTATACCTTCATCCGCAACGCCTATCTGCAGCGCCGTCTGATGCAGGAAGGCAAGGACGAAGAGCCGGCCCTGCCGGACGAAGACCCGGAGCTGGAAAGCGACGACGGCTGGTAAAGCGCGGGGTAGCCGGGCGCGGGCCCGGCGCTATTCTCCCAGGGCGGCCAGTTTGGCGCGGATAAAGTCGCCGTGGGACACGTACAACAGCTCCGACACCCGCCGGATCAGCTGCTCTTCGTGGCTGTCGGCGTCGCCGTCGGCGGCGGCGATCGCCCACATATCGTAAATCAGCTGTACCCGCGTTTCCGGATCCCAGCGTTGCCGCAGAGGGATGGTGAACTCGAACAGGTCGGTGGCGTTTTCCAGTCTTTGATCCAGCTCGGCGACGATTTCCTCCATCTCTTCCGCTTCCAGATGCCAGCGCTCGCGCACCGCCTTGACCAGCAGGCGCTGCTCGCGCTGATCCACTTCGCCGTCGGTGCGCGCCACTTCCATGAGCAGCGCGGCGGCGGCGCGGTGCAGGTCGTGGTCGCTTTCTTCGCGGGTCTGGGCGGGTGAGTCGGATTCAAACAAACGGGCAAGCCATTTCACGCTGCGATGTCCTCCGCGGTCAGTAATGATTCCAGGGCGCGTTGATCGGCGGCAAAACGGCGAATGCCGTCGCTGAGCAGATCGCAGGCCATGGGGTTGTCATTCAATGACCAGCGGAAACGGGCTTCGTTCAGTGCCCGGGCGGGAAGCGCGCCGTCCGGTTCCGCCGGGACCACCGTGTCCGGGTCCAGGCAGCGCGACAGGGCGCCGTCGTCTTCGGCCAGCTCGCCGAGCAACGCCGGGCTGATGGTGAGCCGGTCGCAGCCGGCCAGCGCCTCGATCTGAGCGGCGTTGCGGAAGCTGGCGCCCATTACGATGGTGTCCAGCCCGCGCCCCTTGAGCAGATGGAAAATCTCGCGCACCGACTGCACGCCCGGATCCTGATTGATATCGCTGATTTCCAGCCCGCGTTTGACGTGCCAGTCCTGAATCCGGCCCACGAACGGCGAGATCAGCGTGGCGCCGGCTTCGGCGGCGGCCAGCGCCTGCTCGGCACTGAACACCAGGGTGAGGTTGCAGCGCACGCCTTCTTCCTCAAGGATGCGCGCCGCCTGGATGCCCTCCCAGGTGGCCGCGGCCTTGATCAGAACGCGTTCCGCCGGCACCTCCAGTTCCCGGTACAGCGCCATCAGGCGGCGCGCCTTGGCGACCGTGGCGGCGGTGTCGAACGACAGCCGCGCGTCCACCTCGGTGGACACCAGGCCCGGGATATGGCTCAGCACCGCCTGGCCGGCCACGCAGGCGAAGGCGTCGGTGCACCAGGTCAGGTCGCCTTCGTGGCCCAGTTCCCGGGCCAGCTCGCGGGCCTGGTCGAGCAGGTGCCGGTAGCGTTCGTCCCGTGCGGCGGCCAGCAGCAGGGACGGGTTGGTGGTGGCATCGTGGGGCCGCAGCTCAGCGATGCGTTCCAGATCGCCGGTGTCGGCGACCACGGTGGTCCATTGTTCGAGTTGTTGGCGTTTGCTGATCATGGCTGACCTCCCTGTGTAGTGGCCCCAGCATAGCCAACCGTGTGCCGGGTCAAAAGGGCCAGGGCCTCTTGGTAGACCTCCGGCGTGGCGTCGTTCTTGTGCGCGTGCTGGCTCAGGTGCCGGCGGTAGGCGCGGGCGCCGGGCATCGCCTGGAACAGATTGAGCGCGTGGCGCAGCACATGCTTGGGGTGCACGCCGTCGGCGTAGCGCCGCTCCAGATAGGGAATGAACGCCTCGGCCACCGCCAGCCGGTCCGGCGGCGGGGTGTTCTCGCCGAACACCTGGCGGTCCACGTCGGCCAGAAACCAGGGGTTCATGTAGGCCTCCCGGCCCACCATCAGGCCGTCCACCTGGCCCAGATGGGCGAGCATGCCCGGCACGTCGCGCAGCCCGCCGTTGAGGATGATCTCCATGTGCGGGAAGGCTTGTTTGACGGCGTAGGCGCGCTCGTAGATCAGCGGCGGGATATCCCGGTTTTCCTTCGGCGACAGGCCGTCCAGGATCGCCTTGCGGGCGTGAATGGTCAGGCTGCGGCAGCCGGCCTCATCCATATGGCGGACGAAGCGCTGCAGGAACGGGAAGTCGTCCTGATCGTCGATGCCGATGCGGGTTTTCACCGTCACCGGCACGTCGGTGACGTTCGCCATCGCTTCCACGCAGCGCGCCACCAGCTCCGGTTCCGCCATCAGCACCGCGCCGATCTTGCCCTGCTGCACCCGGTCCGAGGGACAGCCCACGTTGAGGTTGATCTCGTCGTAGCCGTAGTCCGCGCAGATGCGCGCCGCTTCCGCCAGCTGTTCCGGGTCGCTGCCGCCCAGCTGTACCGCCAGCGGGTGCTCGGCGGCGTCGAAACCGAGCAGGCGGTCCCGGTCGCCGTGGATCACCGCCGGCGCCACCACCATTTCGGTGTAGAGCAGCGTGCGGCGGGTAATTAACCGGGCCAGATAACGAAAGTCGCGCGTTGTATACGCCATCATGGGCGCGATGGAAAAGCGCCGGCTGAGCGGGGCAGGGCCGGGGATCGGGGTGTTGAGTGAGGACATGGCGTTATTATCGCACGGCCGCCGCCGCCACGGGAAACCCCCGTTCATGCAAATCCGGGCAAAGGTATATTCCTGTAAAAGCGCCTTGTGAAAGTGGCGTCGTTTGGCTTTGATGACGGTGCGATAACGCAAAACAGGGAGAAAATTATGCTGAGCTGGAGCCTTTTATTTCTTGTCATCGCGATCATTGCCGCGGTTCTGGGGTTTAGTGGTATTGCCGGCACCGCCGCGGGCATTGCCAAGATTCTGTTCGTTGTATTCCTGGTGATCTGGATCATCAGCCTGATTGCCGGACGGCGCTGACCGGAAAGCATGACCTCGCCGTTATGCTGATAACAGGGGCGCATTAGCCTATAATGCGCCCCTTTATTCCGGCCACGGAGTCAGCATGACCGTTCGTACCCGAGTGGCACCTTCGCCCACCGGCGACCCCCATGTGGGGACCGCTTATATCGCGCTTTTCAATCGTTGTTTTGCCCGCCAGCACGGCGGCCAGTTCATTCTCCGTATCGAAGACACCGATCAGACCCGCTCCAGTGATGCCTCGGAGCAGGCGATCCTGGAATCGCTGCGCTGGCTGGGCCTGGACTGGGACGAGGGCCCGGACGTGGGCGGCCCCCATGCGCCTTACCGGCAAAGCGAGCGGGCCGGTGATTACCGGCGCTATGCGGAGCGTCTGATCGCCGACGGCCATGCCTTCAAATGTTTCCGCAGCGCCGAAGAGCTGGACCAGCTGCGCGCCGACCTGAAAGAGCGGGGCGAAAACCGGGCTCTGAAGCCGGCCGATCTGGAACTGCCCGCCGATGAGCAGCAACGCCGCGAGGACGCCGGCGACCCCTATGTGATCCGCATGCGGGTGCCGGAGTCCGGCCGCTGTGAAATCGACGACATGCTGCGCGGCACCGTGGAGCTGGACTGGTCCCTGGTGGACGCGCAGATCCTGCTCAAGTCCGACGGCATGCCCACCTACCACCTGGCCAATGTGGTGGACGATCACCTGATGGAAATCACCCATGTGATCCGCGGTGAGGAATGGCTGAATTCAGCGCCCAAGCACAAGCTGCTGTACCAGTATTTCGGCTGGGACATGCCGGTGCTGTGCCACATGCCGCTGCTGCGCAACCCGGACAAGTCCAAGCTCAGCAAGCGCAAGAACCCGGTGAGCATCAACTTCTACCGCCGCATGGGCTATCTGCCGGAGGCGGTGGTCAATTACCTGGGCCGCATGGGCTGGTCGATGCCCGACGAGCGCGAGCGTTTCACCCTGGAAGACATGCAGGCGGCGTTCGATATCCAGCGCGTGTCCCTGGGTGGTCCGGTGTTCGACGTGGAAAAGCTGAGCTGGCTCAACGGCCAGTGGCTGCATGACCTGTCCGACGAGCAGTTCCTCGACCAGTTGCGCGACTGGGCCTTCAACCGCGATTACGCCATGCGCGTGCTGCCCCATGTGAAGCAGCGCGTGGAAACCTTCGGCGAGGTGGTGGACAAGGCGGGCTTCTGTTTCTCCGGCATGGTGGCCGTGGAGGAAGCCGACTTCCAGCACCCCAAGCACGACGCGGAGGCGATGAAAGTCTGGCTGCAGTTCTACCTGTGGAGCTGTGAGGCGCGCCGGGACTGGCAGCGCGACGGCCTGTTCGCGGACGCCAAACAGCTGGCCGACGCCCTGGAGATCAAGATCAAGGATTTCCTGTTTCCGGTGTTCGTGGCGATCGCCGGCACCAGCGCCAGTTTTTCCGTGGTCGACAGTATGGAACTGCTGGGCCCGGACATCAGCCGCGCCCGTCTGCGCCATGCCATTGACGTGCTCGGCGGCGTTTCCAAGAAGCAAACCAAGAAGCTGGAGAAGGAGTGGGCGGCCATTGTTCCGGCGAATTGAACAAGGCTTGTACAAACGGACTTCCATCTGTCAAAAACCCGGGGTGGATGCTTGACAGGGTAAGGCCGCTGCGTAAAATACGCGGCTCCACACAGGGCGCAGCCCGGTGGGACAGCTTTTGGGGCCATAGCTCAGCTGGGAGAGCGCTACAATGGCATTGTAGAGGTCGGCGGTTCGATCCCGCCTGGCTCCACCAAACACGTCCCCTTCGTCTAGTGGCCTAGGACACCGCCCTTTCACGGCGGTAACAGGGGTTCGACTCCCCTAGGGGACGCCAAATAAAAAGCCCCGGCTCGAAAGAGCCGGGGCTTTTTTTTGGCGTTCCACCTCTGGGGGAGTCGCCACTTGTGCGAGCGGGCCCCGCCCGCGAAAGGGTGGCTTTAGCCACCCGGCGGGATACCAGAGACGTCTGGAAGCGGCGCGGTAACAAGGTCTCTGGGATCCTGCCGGCCGGCTTTGCCGGCCTTTCGCGGGCCGGGCCCGCTCCCACAAGGCAGGCTCCCACAAGCCGGCGTTTCTAACCAAGCTGCCGAATAGTAAGAATATGAGCGATCCGCTCCCCATCCCAGATGTACTCGTAATGCGTGGCCGGCGTCACCGATTCAATCAGATGCGGTGACAGCAGGGCGAAACAGCGCGCCTGGTGGTGGCGCACCGAGCCGTACACCAGACCGTGCTCATCGGCGTCGAACAGGGCCCGGCCCAGCCGGCGCGCGCTGCCGTAATCCTCGGGGTGATACCAGTCCTCGTCGTCGCGGCGGGGGTCGTGGATATTGCGTAGCCGCGCGCTGAAGCAGACCTTCAGGCCGCGCATCACGATGCGATCGAATTTCAGACCCTGAACGGCACGAAAGTAACGCTCCTGATGGTAGCGGGTCTCGGCGATCGCCGTGGCCATCTGTTCGGCGCAGTAGAACACGCCGTATTCGCCATCCGAGAAGCGCGAGCCGTAGGGGCTCAGATGCACGAAGGGGCCGAGCGCGTAGTTGCAGCCGGGAATGCCCCAGGGGCGGCGCGCCGGCGGCACCCGGTGCAGCTCGCCGACCTGCATCTGAATGCGTGGGTTGGTGAGCGCCTGAACCGCGTACAGAGCTTCGAAATCGGCCTGGTCGGCGACGTCGTCGAATAAATGGATGGGCGGGTATTTACCGTTCACCAGCCGGTAGGCCTCTTGATGGAGAAAAGCGGCGGTGGGCAGGTCGGCGGGGTCGATCACCACTGCCCCCCGCGCAGCCCGTCCAGTTGCCGGTGCACTTCGTACAGGCTGGCCACCCGGCCGTTGCTCATCACATCCATGGGGCTGGCGCCGTTGAAAAACGGGTTGTGGTTCGGCATGCGCACGAAGCCGTAGACGTTTTCCCGGTTGCCGAACAGGGTGCGCAGCGCCTGGTGGATGTTCAGCAAATAGCTGAGGCGCTCGAGCAGATCATTGCTCACCCGGGCGCTTTCCGGTCGGCTTTGGTATTTATGCAGGGTGGAGCGGCCGACGCCGAGCAGGGCGGTCTTTTCCCTTTCCGAGCACTGCCAGTGGTCCAAAAGGCGCAACACCGCCCGCAACGCGGCATGGCGGGCCGTGTCATCCAGTGGTTTGGCGCAAGGTTCAATGGCCGGTTGCATATTGCCTCCTGACGGTTTTCTCCATAATAAGCCTTAAAGTGATGGAATGTCCACAAATAGACAGCGGCTCGACCGGATGTGAAAATGTGTTCAATTATGACCGCCCGGTGAAACCGCGCGCCGGCCTCCGGGTCTGTTAAGCGGGTAAGCAAATACAGCCGTTGGACGGGGAGAACCGCATGAGAACAGGGTTGTTTGGGGCGCTTTTGATGGTCGCGGGCCTGGCATCGGCCGGCGAGGGCGGCTGGGTGGACGCCCATCTTCACTATGTGGATTTCATGCAGCAGAGCGACGGCAGCGAGGCGATGTTGGCGGCCATGGACGAGGCCGGCGTCGAGGACGCCTGGCTGTTCGGCCTGCCGGTGGTCAAGAAGTGGCAGCAGGACGCGCCGCGCCGGCCGCGTTATTACCTGGGCGACGAAGCGCCGCTGTATTACTACAGCGCCACCGACGACATCGTCGCCGGCGCGGTGCGGGATCTGCCGGAGGATCAGCGCCGCCGCCTGGCGCCGTTCATCAGCGGTTTCAATCCCACCGACATGAACGCCGCCCGCCACGTGCAAGCGCTGATCGAACGCTACCCCGGCCTGTGGCGCGGCATCGGCGAGGTGATCACCCGCCACGACGATCTGACCGCGCTCACCGCCGGCGAAACCGCCCGCGCCAACCACCCGGCGCTGATGAAAGTCTACCGCCTGGCGGCCCGCCATGATCTGCCGGTGCTGCTGCACAGCAACCTGACCTCGCTGCGCGAGGAAACGCCGATCTACCTGGGCGAGCTGGAGGACGCGCTGAGAAGCAATCCGGACACGCGCTTCGTGCTGGCCCATGCCGGTACCAGCGGCGGCGTGGAGAAGCGCCAGGCGCCGCTGGCCACGCTCAATGAAATCATCCGCGCGCTGCTGGAGCGTTACGACAACCTTTATGTGGATCTGTCATGGAGTGTGCGCGAGCACTATCTGATCAAGGACGGCGAGCCGCGCGCCGCCTGGGTGGCGCTGATCGAGGACCATCCGGACCGCTTCGTATTGGGCAGCGACGTGGTCGGCCATTTCGACAGCATCGGCGCGATCCTGGGTGAGTACCGTCCGCTTCTCGACGCCTTGCCGAAACCGGTGGCGGACAAGCTGCGGGCGGAAAACGCCCGGGCCCTGTTGCCCGAGCGCGGAGCCGTGGCGGAGGACTAGTCGCGCCGGCGTTGCAGGCGGCGCAGCAGGCTGGAAGTGTCCCAGCGGCCGCCGCCCATGGCCTGGACCTCCTTGTAGAACTCGTTGACCAGTGCCGCCAGCGGCAGCGGCGTGCCCAGCCGGCTGGCTTCCGCCAGGCAGATGTCCAGGTCCTTGCGCATCCAGTCCACCGCGAAGCCGTGGTCGTACTGGTCGGCGAGCATGGTTTGATGGCGGTTCACCAGCTGCCAGGAGCTGCCGGCGCCGGCGCCGATCACGCGCATGGCTTTTTCCGCGTCCAGGCCGGCTTTTTCGGCGAAGGCGATGGCCTCGGCCACGCCTTCGATCACCCCCGCCACGCAGATCTGGTTGGCCATCTTGGTGAGCTGGCCCTGGCCCACCGGGCCCATGTGCACCACGCTCTTGCCGTAATGATCGAGCAACGGCCGCGCCCGCTCGAACACCGCTTCGTCGCCGCCGCACATGATCGACAGGGCGCCGTCCTTGGCGCCTTGCTGGCCGCCGGACACCGGGGCGTCCATGAACAGGGCGTCGTGCTCCCGGCAGGCCTCGTCCAGGGCGTGCGCCATGGCGGCGCTGGCGGTGGTGTGGTCGACCAGCAGCGCGCCCGCCTTGAGGCTCTGCACGGCGCCATTGTCGCCCAGGGTCACCTGGCGCAGGTCGTCGTCGTTGCCCACGCAGACGAACACCATATCCGCGTCCAGGGCCGCCAGGGCCGGGGTTTCCGCCTGCTTGCCGGGATACTCGTCTAGCCACTGGCGGGCCCGTTCCGGGCTGCGGTTGTAGACGGTGACGGCGTGGCCGGCGTTGGCCAGGTGGCCGGCCATCGGATAGCCCATGTTGCCGAGGCCGATGAAGGCTGCGTGGATCATGGTAATGACTCCCTGTCGTCGCTGAGCGGATAAACGGCGAAGCTGTCGCGGGTCAGGCTGCCCAGATAGAGGCGCTCGCCGGCCTGTTCGGCACTGGTCACCGGCGCGAAGGCGTTCTCGCCAAGATGCTGCAGATTGGCGGTCACCGCGCCGCTTTCGTCCAGGCCGAGCACGAAGCCGTGGCGGGCCGGCTGCGGCTGCATGAACTGGGGCAGGCGGAACACCACCTTGCGCAGCAGCGGCTTGTCGGACATGGCGTCCAGGGCGGCGTTGCGCGGCGCGAACAGCGCCAGCCAGAAGGTGCCCCGGCCGTTGCCGGAGATGCCGTCGGGAATGCCCGGCAGGTTATCGAAGAACACATCGTGGCTGCCCGCTTTGTCGCCCTTGAGCCAGTAGCGCAGCACGTTGTAGCTGCCGGTCTGGGTGACCAGCACGAAATCCTCGTTCTCGGAGAGCGCCACGCCGTTGGCGAACTGCAGGCCCTCCATCAGCACCGTGGTGGTGGCCGATTCGGGATCGTACTTCAGGAAGCGGCCGTGCCCGCCGTGCTCCATGATGTCGTCGCGGGCCTTCATGGCCGGGCCGAATTTGCTCGACGCGTCGGTGAAGTAGATGACGCCGTCGCTGGCCACGTCCACGTCGTCGGTGAAGCCGAAGGGCACCCCGTTGGCCTGGTCGGTCAGCACGGTCAGCCCGCCGGAGGCGGGATTCACGCGCAGCAGGCCGCGGTAGCCGTCGGCGACCACCAGGGTGCCGTCCGGCGCCATGTCCAGGCCCAGCGGCCGGCCTTCGGTGTTGGTGATCAGGTCGCCGTTCTCGCCGTTCGGATCGTAGCGCACCAGGCGGCCGTCCTCGTAACCCACGTAGAGGTTGCCCTGGTCGTCGATGGCCACGTCCTCCGGGCCATGGCCCTGACCGGCGGCGAGGCGCTCAACGTCGGCGAGCTCGTCATTGGCGGCGTAGGGGCCGGTCAGTTCCGGGGCCTCCGGCGCGTCCCAGGCCACCGGGTCCACCGGCACCGGCCACAGCAGCAAATAGGCGGCGGCAGCGGCCACGAACAGCAGAACGATGATTTTTTTCATTATGCCTTCCCGGTCTTGAAGCGATGCCCGCGAGTTTAGGCATTCACGACCGGGAAGACAAAGCGGGCCCTCAGGGGCTGAGTTTGAAGGCCGGCGCGGACAGGCCGTCGCCGCCCTCGGCGAGCGGACCGGTGCGTGGCAACGGCTCACCGCCTTCGATCACCCGCGTGGCGTCGCCGTAGTGCAGCCAGGCCCGGGTCGGCACCACGCCGGCGCCCGGCCGGGTGTAATCGCAAACACCGTCGGGGAAAATCTCCGCCACGCGCTCGGCGAAGGCCGCCGGATCCAGGATCCCGGCCAGCGGGTTGGCCGGGTAATCCGCCGGGTCCACCTCCTTGAGCCGGCACTTGTTCACCAGGGTGGTGATGGCGTCGCCGGCGACGGTGCGTGGTGTGCCGAAGCGGGTTTGCACCACCGTTTCCTGCAACGCCACCAACGGGTCCGTGATCGGCGCCAGCAGGTCGCCGATTTCGCCGGGCAGCCCCAGGGCGGTCAGGTCCAGCCCGCACACCTGGCCGGTCAGGGCATCCACCACCAGGCCCGCCTGCGCGGGCGGCGCGGGCAACAGCGACGGATCCAGCCCCGGCACGATCGGGTCCGGATAGAGCAGGTTGCCGGTGAGCGGCACCAGCGGGTCTTCCTCATCGAACAACGACGACAGCGACAGGCAGCGATCACGCGCCCGGGCCGGCTTGTGCGTGACCACTTTCTCGGCGATCGCGGCGGCGCCGTGGTCCGCTTCGATGTTCGACAGCCAGCGGTCCATGACCAGCAGGGCCTCGGTGGTGAACACGGTGTCGCCGGCGAGCGGGAAGGCGCCGAACCAGATCACGTGGTTGTCCGCGTGGCCCTGCACCGCCTCCAGGCGGGCGCGCATCTGCCAGGAGTGATAGGCGTCGTGGGCGATGCCGGGGTCCGGGCCGCGCAGGTCGATGATCGGCACGTTGGAAAGGTGCTCCGCGGTATTGATGGCGCCGGTGCGGTAGGCGTTGCGGAGCGCGGTCGGGTCGGCCACGGTGCGCGCCGCCTGCGGCTGGATGTCCACGTTCAGGCCGCCGATTTCCCGGTTGACGCGCAGGAACTGCTCGCCGGTGATCAATCCTTGCTGCAGGGCACCCAGGCCGTACTGGACGCCGACGTTATCCAGGGGAATGCCGGCGAAGCCCCTGGACAGCAGGGCTTCGTTGGTGGACCAGACTTCCGGTGGTCGGCTGCCGAACTGGTTGATCATGAAGTCGAGCAGCCCGCAGCGCACCCCGTCGGGCCGGGTTTCGGCGTTGTACACCGGCACGTCGTCGGCCAGGCCGGGGCATTCCGCCTGCTCCGGGAAGGCGGCGGGGAAAAACGCCAGGTCCGAGACCAGCGGATTGACCGGCAGGTGGCCGTAGAACGCCGACCACTGCACCCCCGGCAACACGCCGCTGGAGAGCAGGGCGGTGATCACCGACAGGAAGCTGTCCGGATCGGAGGGAATCCGGTTGCCGAAATAGCGGCTGAGCAGGTTGTAATCGGCGAACTGGGTGGCGGTGGTCCAGACGTCCGGATAGGAGCACTGCACGATCAGGCCCTGGTAGATGCCGGGGTAGGCGTTGGCGATGTGCTGCTGCGCGATGGCGCCGCCGGAACAGCCGGTGCCGATGGTGTAGCGCAGCTCGCCGTACTGCTCGACGATGCGTTCCTTGCCCATCATCAGCGATTCCGCCGCGGTGACCAGATTGACGTTATGGCCGAGGTTCGCCTGGGCGGTGGAGAGCGTCATGAAGCCGCGGCCCAGGGCCGTGGTGATGCTGTCGCCGAGCAGGATTTCAGCGCCTTCCGGCGCGGTTCCGGCGATGTCGCCGTTGGGCGGTTCGCCGGGGCCGAAACTCACGCCCACGTTGCCGCCGTGGTGGATCAGCAGCTTGCCGTTCCACTGCGGCTGGGGCGCCAGGGCGGACCAGTCCCGGTCGGGCTGGAACAGGGTCATGATCTGGTAGCGGTCACGGTTCTGGACGCCGGTTTCAATGCGCACGATAAATGGCACCTGCACGCCCTGATCGGTGGTCACCCGGGCGATGTCCTGGTCCGCCGGCGGGTTGTCCGGCTGATAGTCGAGGAAGGCGCCGGGCAGGCCCGGGTTCATCGGATCGAACCCGGTGATGAACGCCTGCAGCTTGCCGGCGGGCACGTACTTGAAACGGTATTCGGCGGGCTGATTGCACTGCGCGTCGGTGGCGGCGTCGTTGCTGCAGGTCCAGGGCCCGATCTGGGGGCCGGAAAACACCGGGCCGCCGTTGGGATGGTTGACCAGCGGCTGTTGCAATATCGAGCCGTCGGCCAGGGTCACCCGCAGGGTGTGGGCGCCGGGGGACATGCCGTCGACCAGGCCTTTGAGGGACTCTCCGGTGCGCCGAAACCGGTCGCTGACGTCGGTGTCTCCGAGGCTGACCCGGGCGTTATTGAGCAGCGCGGGGTCGTCGGCGGCGATCGCGACCAGGGCGTCGCCGCCGCTGATCAGGTCGGCGCGGCTGGACAGCACCCGGATGCTGCCTTCGCCGGCCACCGGCGCCGGCGGTTCAGGCTCCGGCTCGGTGGGCGTCGGCGACGGGCCGCCCGACGGGGCCGGCGAGGAGCTCGAGCCGCCGCCGCAGGCGGTGGTCAGTAAGGCCAGTAGGGCGAGCAGGGCGATACCGGCGTACCGGTTCACGGGCATCTTCATCAGGGCACTCCGCTGGCCGGCATGGATGCCGGTCCGTTGTTATTAAAATGGCGCGTTGCCTGACAGTATCCACCGGCCGGCGGAGGGCGGTTGTTGGTGGCTGGTTGCGGATTGTTGTACTGGTGTACCAAGTGTTGCGGCGGGGCAAAAAAAAAGCGAACCCGGCCGGGTTCGCTTTCTGGTCCCGAAGGACCGGACAGAGCGCCGCGGGGCGGCGGTTGTCGGTTACTTGCGGTCGCTGAGCGCGGTCATCTCGCGCTCGGTCTCGCCGGTGTAGAGCTGGCGGGGACGGCCGATCTTGTAGGGATTGGAGATCATCTCGTTCCAGTGCGCGATCCAGCCCACGGTGCGGGACAGGGCGAAGATCACGGTGAACATGGAGGTCGGGATGCCGATCGCCTTGAGAATGATCCCGGAGTAGAAGTCCACGTTCGGGAACAGCTTCTTCTCTTTGAAGTAGGGGTCGTTCAGGGCGATCTCTTCGAGCTTCATGGCCAGCTCGAGCTGCGGATCGTTGACACCCAGCTCGTTGAGCACTTCGTGGCAGGATTCGCGCATCACGGTGGCACGCGGGTCGTAGTTCTTGTAGACCCGGTGGCCGAAGCCCATCAGCTTGAACGGATCGTTCTTGTCCTTGGCCTTGGCGATGTACTCGTCGATGTTGGAGATGTCGCCGATCTCGTCGAGCATGTTCAGCACCGCTTCGTTGGCACCGCCGTGGGCGGGGCCCCAAAGGGCGGAAATGCCGGCGGCGATGCAGGCGAACGGGTTGGCACCGGAGGAGCCGGCCAGGCGCACCGTGGAGGTGGAGGCGTTCTGCTCGTGGTCGGCGTGCAGGATGAAGATCTTGTCCATGGCGCGGGCCAGGGTCGGGCTGACCTTGGTTTCCTCGCACGGGTTGCCGAACATCATGTGCAGGAAGTTTTCCGCATAACCGAGGTCGTTGCGCGGATACATCAGCGGCTGACCGAGACCGTACTTGTAGCACATGGCCGCGATGGTGGGCATCTTCGCGATCAAACGGAACGCGGTGATTTCCCGGTGGGTGGGGTTATTGATGTCCAGCGAGTCATGATAGAACGCGGACAGCGCCCCCACCACGCCACACATGATGGCCATCGGGTGCGCGTCGCGGCGGAAGCCGTTGAACAGATTGCGGATCTGCTCGTGCACCATGGTGTGGTTTTTGACGGTGCTGACAAAGGTCTCTTTCTGCTCGGCGGTGGGCAGTTCACCGTTGAGCAGGAGGTAGCACACTTCAAGATAGTCCGACTTGGCGGCCAGTTCCTCGATGGAATAGCCCCGATGCAGCAGTTTGCCCACTTCACCGTCGATGAAGGTGATTTTTGATTCGCAGGAAGCGGTGGACGTGAAACCCGGGTCGAAGGTAAAGATGCCGTTGGCGGTCAGGGAAGAAACGTCGATCACGTCACGGCCCAGGGTGGGCGTATGGATCGGCAGTTCCAGATCGTCCCGGCCCTCTACCTTGAGAATGGCTTTCTTCTCGGTCATGGGAATTTCTCCTCGGTGAATAGAGGGTCCCTACTGGGAAGGTCCTCCAGAGCGCGGGGGACGTTAAAGTTTTGGTGGGTCTTTGTCAACGAGAAGCCGGCCCCCGGCGGGAGCGACTTTTGTAGGGTAAACAGGCTATTACGGCGCTTCGCGACGGGCCCGCCGCAAAGGGCCGTTAAAAAACAAGGGATTAACCGCCCAGGTCCCGCCAGCGCCGGATGAGGGGGCGGTCCGCGGGGCCGGCTAAGATAAAAGTCGCAGTTTGCCGTTTGTTTTGCCGTAAGCGCGGCGATATACTGCCGCCCGCGAAGGAGTCTCCGGCCCCGTTCCGATCGGTTTTTCGCCGTTCGGGACCAAGCAGGAGTTCCCTGTGGGCTCCAACCCCGGCCCGGGCACCATCGGCTTTATCCGCATTCACACTCTGATGTCGCCGTTGATGCCAAGTTCCCGATAACCGCTCCGGTGTATCCGGGGCCCGGCAAAAGTGTAGGCTACCGTGAACGATAAGAGACCCGTTAACCTCGATCTAACGACGATCAAGTTCCCGGTCACCGCCATTGCATCCATCACTCACCGTATTACTGGCGTGGCCATTTTCGTTGCCATCCCCGTCTTGCTGTGGATGCTGGATCGCTCCTTGGCGTCCCCCGAGAGCTTTGCGGACCTGAAACAGCTGATGACCTCGCCCCTCGCCAAATTGGTGGTCTGGGCAATCCTGGCCGTCATTCTTTATCACCTGGTCGCCGGTATCCGCCATTTGATTATGGATATGGGCATGGGTGAGACCCTGGAAGGTGGACGTCGTGGCGCCTTCGCCACTTTCGTTGTCACCGCGGTACTGATTCTGTTGGCAGGAGCCTGGGTATGGTAACCAGTGTAACGAGCCTGGGCCGTAACGGCCTTTATGATTGGCTGATCCAGCGGGTTTCCGCTGTGGTGATCGCCGTGTACGTGATCGGCATGCTGGGCTTTCTGATCGCCCAGCCGGATCTGGATTACGGCACCTGGAGTGCCTTTATGGGCTCCGTGCCCATGCAGATCGCTAACACCCTTCTGTTGTTCTCCGTGGCCGCCCACACCTGGATCGGCCTGTGGAGCGTGACCACCGACTATCTGACCAGCCTGACCTTCGGCAAAGCGGCCACCAGTGTTCGTCTGGTGGTGCAGATGGCCATCGCGCTGCTGCTGCTTGTGTACCTGCTGTGGGGCCTGCTGATGATCTGGGGAGGCGCATAATCCATGTCCATTCGTACCATCACCTTTGACGCGATCGTCGTTGGCGGCGGGGGCGCAGGCATGCGTGCTTCCCTGCAGATGGCGCAGTCCGGTTTCAAAACCGCGCTGATTTCCAAAGTATTCCCGACCCGTTCGCACACGGTGTCCGCCCAGGGCGGTATCACCTGCGCGATCGCCTCCGCCGATCCCAATGACGATTGGCGCTGGCACATGTACGACACGGTGAAGGGCTCCGACTATATCGGTGACCAGGAAGCCATCGAATACATGTGCCAGGTGGGCCCGGAAGCGGTGTTCGAGCTGGACCACATGGGTCTGCCGTTCTCCCGCACCGAGGAAGGCCGCATCTACCAGCGTCCTTTCGGTGGCCAGTCCAAGAATTTCGGTGAGGGTGGCCAGGCCGCCCGCACCTGTGCCGCCGCCGACCGTACCGGTCACGCGCTGCTGCACACCCTTTACCAGCAGAACCTCAAGAACGGCACCCAGTTCTACAACGAATGGTACGCCGTGGATCTGGTGAAGGACGCCGACGATAACGTCTGCGGTGTGATCGCGATCAGCATCGAGACCGGCGAGACCGTGTTCTTCAAAGCCAAGGCCACGGTGTTCGCCACCGGCGGCGCCGGCCGTATCTACTCCTCCACCACCAACGCCCTGATCAACACCGGCGATGGCGTGGGCATGGCCCTGCGTGCCGGCGTGCCGGTGCAGGACATGGAAATGTGGCAGTTCCACCCCACCGGCATCGCCGGCGCGGGTACCCTGGTCACCGAAGGGTGCCGGGGCGAGGGCGGCTACCTTATTAATAAGGACGGCGAGCGCTTCATGGAGCGCTACGCGCCCAACGCCAAGGACCTCGCGTCCCGTGACGTGGTGGCCCGCTCCATGATGATGGAGATCCTCGACGGCCGCGGCGACGGCCCGGACGGCGACTACGTCTATCTGAAGCTGGATCATCTCGGCGAGGAAGTGCTGCACAGCCGTCTGCCCGGTATTTGCGAGCTGTCCATCACCTTCGCCCAGGTGGACCCGGTCAAGGAACCGATCCCGGTGGTGCCCACCTGTCACTACATGATGGGCGGCATCCCCACCAACGTGAACGGCCAGGCGCTCAAGTTCAGCGGCGGCCACGAAGGCGAGGATCAGTTCGTCAACGGCCTGTTCGCGGTGGGCGAGGTAGCCTGCGTGTCGGTACACGGCGCCAACCGTCTGGGCGGCAACTCGCTGCTCGACCTGGTGGTGTTCGGCCGCGCGGCGGGTCTGCACATCGAAGAGGCGCTGCGTCAGGGCATGACCCAGTACGAGCCCAGCGAAGAGGACCTGGAGCGGGCGCTGAGCCGCGTCAACCGCTGGAACGAGTCCAAGGACGGCGAATCCGTGTCCTCGCTGCGCAAGGAACTGCAGAGCACCATGCAGAATCACTTCGGTGTATTCCGCAAGGGTGATCTGATGGAAGAGGGCGTTCAAAAGCTGGCCAAGTTGCGCGAGCGCATCGCCAACGCCCATCTCGAGGACAAGAGCCAGTCCTTCAACACCGCCCGTGTCGAAGCGCTGGAACTGGACAACCTGCTGGAAGTCGCGGAAGCCACCGCGCTGGCGGCGTCCGGACGCACCGAAAGCCGGGGCGCCCATTCCCGCTACGACTTCCCGGATCGTGACGACGAAAACTGGCTGTGCCATTCCGTATTCGACCCCAAGTCGAAAAAACTGGGCAAGCGGGATGTGAACTTCAAGCCGAAGACCGTCGATACCTTCCAGCCGAAGATCCGGACCTACTAACGGAGGCGCGTAGCCATGAAAGTCAGTATCTATCGCTACAACCCGGACACCGACCGCGAACCGTCCATGAAAGAGTACGAGGTGGACACCCAGGGCAAGGACCTGATGGTGCTCGACGTGCTCAATCTGGTCAAAGAGCAGGACCCGTCGATGGCCTACCGCCGGTCCTGCCGGGAAGGCGTTTGCGGTTCCGACGGCATGAACATCAACGGCAAGAACGGCCTCGCCTGTATCACCCCGCTGTCTGAAGTGGCGCCGGGTGTGAAGGAAGGCAAGAAGCCGCTGGTGCTGCGCCCGCTGCCCGGCCTGCCGGTGATTCGCGACCTGGTGGTGGACATGACCATGTTCTACAACCAGTACGAGAAGGTGCAGCCGTACCTGCAGAACGACACGCCGGCGCCGGCCATCGAGCGCCTGCAGACGCCGGAGGACCGGGCCAAGCTGGACGGCCTCTACGAGTGCATTCTGTGCGCGTGCTGCTCCACCAGCTGCCCCAGCTTCTGGTGGAACCCGGAGAAGTTCCTGGGTCCGGCGGCGCTGCTGCAGAGCTACCGGTTCCTCGCGGACAGCCGCGACGAGGCCACCGAGGAGCGCCTGTCGCGCCTGGATGACCCGTTCAGCCTGTTCCGGTGCCACGGCATCATGAACTGCGTGAGCGTCTGCCCCAAGGGGCTGAACCCAACGCGGGCCATCGGCCACATCCGGTCCATGCTCCTGGAACGGGGCGTGTAACGGAAAGCGAAGAAGGCGGCCTGCGGGCCGCCTTTTTTGTGGGCGCCTTCCCCGGCTGCAAATTGTATCCGGATGCGACGGAAGGGTTCGGGGAAGGGTGGCTTTGGTTAAGCTTGAGATCGGTGCCGTCGCCCCCATGCCTTTATAGAGGGTCGGTAAGCGTTAGACGTTGGTGGGATTGCGGTCAGGAGAAAAAAGACCGATAAGTCATTTTCTCCGTAGACGCCTAACAAAACCACCACAAAGGTACTACACTAGGTGGCGGTTTCGGCAACCCCGGAGCCGCCAGACAGCAAGTGGGCCGGAGCTTAAAAGGTGCCGGTCCGTAAACAGCGATGAGCGCGGGTAACAGGGTCGCAGCCCTGTGGACAGAGCAGAATACATGCCCACAGGCGTGACGTTCGCCCGGCTAAGGAACGAGCGACGATGCAAGACAGTTCCATGTACCGTCAGTGGCAGTCCTCCCATATCGGGGGCTCCAATGCGGCCTATGTTGATGAACTGTACGAATCCTATCTGACTGATCCCAATTCCGTGCCGGAAGACTGGCGCGCCTACTTCGAAAAGCTGCCCTCCAACGGCGCCGTTGAGTCCGATGTCCCCCATTCGGCGGTCCGTGAGTATTTCCTGCTCGAAGCCAAGAACAAGTCCCGTGTGCAGAAAGTCGGCGCCGGCGCCGTCAGCAGCGAGCATGAACGCCGCCAGGTGCGGGTGCTTCATCTGATCGCCGCGTACCGCAACCGGGGCCATCAGGTGGCCAAGCTGGACCCGCTCGGTTTGATGGAGCGCGAGGCGGTCTCCGACCTGGAGCTGGCGCACCACGGCCTGAGCAAGGCGGACATGGACACGGTGTTCCAGACCGGCAACCTGTTCATCGGTAAGCCGGAAGCCACCCTGCGCGAGATCATGGACTGCCTGAAGGGCACCTATTGCTCCACGGTGGGCTGTGAGTACATGCACATCGTCAACACCGCCGAGAAGCGCTGGCTTCAGCAGCGGCTGGAGGGCGTGCGCAGCCACCCGCAGTACGGCGCCGACATCAAGAGCCATATTCTCGAGCGTCTGACCGCCGCCGAAGGCCTGGAAAAATACCTGGGCAGCCGTTACCCCGGCACCAAGCGTTTCGGCCTGGAAGGCGGCGAATCGATGATTCCGCTGATGGACGAGATGATCCAGCGGGTCGGCAGTTACGGCGCCAAGGAGATGGTGATCGGCATGGCCCACCGTGGCCGCCTGAATCTGCTGGTCAACATCCTCGGCAAGAGCCCCCGCGATTTGTTCGGCGAGTTCGAGGGCAAGAGCTTCAACGAAAACGGTTCCGGCGACGTGAAGTACCACCAGGGCTTCTCGTCCAACGTGCAGACCTCCGGCGGCGAAGTGCATCTGGCGCTGGCCTTCAACCCGTCCCACCTGGAGATCGTGTCGCCGGTGGTGGAGGGGTCGGTGCGCGCCCGGCAGGATCGCCGCAACGACGCCGGCGGGGACCAGGTGGTGCCGATTCTGATTCATGGTGACGCGGCGTTCGCCGGTCAGGGCGTGGTCATGGAGACCTTCCAGATGTCCCAGACCCGCGGCTTCAAGACCGGCGGCACCCTGCACGTGATCGTCAACAACCAGGTCGGCTTCACCACCAGCCGCCGTGACGACGCCCGCTCCACCGAGTACTGCACCGACGTGGCGAAGATGGTTCAGTCGCCGATCTTCCACGTCAACGCGGACGATCCGGAGGCGGTCTACTTCGTCACCCAACTGGCGGTGGACTACCGCATGCAGTTCAAGAAGGACGTGGTGATCGACCTGATCTGCTACCGTCGTTCCGGTCACAACGAGGCGGACGAGCCGTCCTCCACGCAGCCGCTGATGTACAAGAAGATCAAGTCGCACCCGTCCAGCCGCACGCTGTACGCGGAGCGTCTGATCAACGAACAGATACTCTCCGAGCAGGACGCGCAGAAGATGGTCGACGACTATCGCGACGCGCTGGACGAGGGCAACCACGTGGTCAAATCACTGGTGCGCGAGCCCAACAAGTCCCTGTTCGTGGACTGGAGCCCCTACGTCGGCCATCAGGTCGAGGACGACTGGGACACCGGTTACCCGCTCAAGAAACTCCAGGATCTGGCCAACCGTCTGGAAACCGTGCCCGAGGGCGTGGTGCTGCAGCGGCAGGTGAAGAAGATTCTCGAGGACCGCCGCAAAATGACCGCCGGCGCCATGTCGATCAACTGGGGTTACGGCGAGACCCTCGCCTACGCCAGCCTGCTGGACCAGGGCGTGATGGTGCGGCTCACCGGCCAGGATTCCGGGCGCGGTACCTTCTCGCACCGCCACGCGGTGCTGCACAACCAGAAGAACGGCGAGGACTATGTGCCCCTGGCCCACCTGCAGGAAGGTCAGCCGCGCTTTGATATCTACGATTCGCTGCTCTCCGAGGAGGCGGTGCTGGGCTTCGAGTACGGCTACGCCACCACCACCCCGGAAGCGCTGATCGTCTGGGAAGCGCAGTTCGGTGATTTCGCCAACGGCGCCCAGGTGGTGATCGACCAGTTCATGTCCTCCGGCGAAGCCAAGTGGGGGCGTTTGTGCGGCCTCACCCTGTTGCTGCCGCACGGCTACGAAGGTCAGGGCCCGGAGCACTCCTCCGCCCGGCTGGAACGCTTCCTGCAGCTGTGCGCCGAGCACAACATGCAGGTGTGCGTGCCCACCACCCCGGCGCAGATTTTCCATCTGCTGCGGCGCCAGGCGGTGCGGCCGCTGCGCAAGCCGCTGGTGGTGATGACGCCGAAGAGCCTGCTGCGGCACAAGCGCGCCAAATCGTCCCTGGAGGATTTGTCCGAAGGCCGTTTCCAGACCGTTCTGGACGACCGCGCCGACATCGACCACAAGGACATCAAACGCGTGGTGATGTGCTCCGGCAAGGTGTTCTACGACCTGTTGGAAAAACGCGAGTCGGACGACCTCAACGACACCGCGCTGGTGCGCATCGAGCAGCTGTATCCGTTCCCGGAAAAGCGTCTCCAGGAAGTCCTGGAAAGTTACCCCAATCTGGAAAATCTGGTGTGGTGCCAGGAAGAGCCGATGAACCAGGGCGCCTGGTACTGCTCGCAGCACCATATGTTCCGGGTGGCGCGGGCGGTCAACGACAAACTGCATGTGCATTACGCCGGCCGTGACATGGCGGCGGCCCCGGCGGTGGGCTCCATGTCCCTGCACGTGGAACAGCAACAGCGTCTCGTCGAAGACGCCTTCCAGATCAACTGAGCGACAGCCAACCGAGATAGGGTTAAGGAATAAGCATGGCGACAGACATCAAAGCCCCACAGTTTCCCGAATCCGTAGCGGACGGCACCGTGGCGACCTGGCACAAGAAAGAAGGCGAGGCGGTCAAGCGTGACGAGCTGCTGGTGGACATCGAAACCGACAAAGTAGTGCTGGAGGTGGTGGCCCCCAGCGACGGTGTGGTGGCGAAGATCATCAAGGACGAAGGCGACACCGTGGAAAGCCAGGAAGTACTGGGTCAGCTGGAAGCCGGCAGCGGCGCCGGCGGCGCGGACAGCGGTGACGACAAGGACGACGACAAGGACGCCGCGAAAGACAGCGGAGACGACGACAAGGGCGAACAGAAACAAGCGCCCGCGGCGGACGATAAAGGCGCGCAGCAGCAAGACGAGGAGGGCGGTGACAAGGACGCCCAGGCCGGTCCCGCGGCGCGCAAGATGATGAGCGAACACAACCTCTCCGCGTCCGACGTCAAGGGCAGCGGCCGCGACGGCCGCATCACCAAGGAAGACGTGGAGAAAGCCCTGGCCAGCCGCGAGGAGCGCAAGCAGTCCTCCGCCGGCGAGACCAAAAGCGACGCGCCCAAGGCCGCGCCGATTCCGGCACCGGAACCGGGCGAGCGGGAAGAGCGCCGGGTACCGATGACCCGTCTGCGCAAGCGCATCGCCGAGCGCCTGGTGTCCGCGCAACAGAACGCGGCCATGTTGACCACCTTCAACGAGGTCAACATGAAGCCGATCATGGATATGCGCAAGAACTACAAGGACGCCTTCGAGAAGGCCCACGGCGTTCGTCTTGGTTTCATGGGCTTCTTTACCCGCGCCTGTGTGGAAGCACTCAAACGCTTCCCGGAAGTGAACGCCTCCATCGACGATGACGACGTGGTCTACCACGGTTACTACGACATCGGCATGGCGGTATCCACCGAGCGCGGTCTGGTGGTGCCGGTGGTACGCGACGCGGACCAGAAGGGCCTCGCGGAAGTGGAATCGCAGATCATCGATTACGGCCAGAAGGCTCAGAAGGGCAAGCTGTCCATCGATGAAATGACCGGCGGCACCTTCACCATTTCCAACGGTGGCGTGTTCGGCTCCCTGATGTCGATGCCGATCCTCAACCCGCCGCAGACCGCCATCCTGGGCATGCACAAAATCCAGGAACGGCCCATGGCGGTGGACGGTGAAGTGAAGATTCTGCCGATGATGTATCTGGCGCTGTCCTACGACCACCGTCTGATCGACGGTAAGCAGGCGGTGCAGTTCCTGGTCGCGGTGAAGAACTTTATCGAGGATCCGGCGCGGCTGCTGCTGGACATTTAAAGGATTAGTTATGGCTGATAAATACGATGTCATCGTCATCGGCGGCGGCCCCGGCGGTTACGTCGCCGCGATTCGCTGCGCGCAGCTGGGCTACAACACGGCCTGCATCGAGAAGCGCGTCAACAAACAGGACCAGCCGGCACTCGGCGGTACCTGCCTGAACGTGGGCTGTATTCCGTCCAAGGCGCTGCTGGATTCCTCCTGGAAGTACCATGAGGCGGAGCACGCGCTCGCCGATCACGGCGTGGGCGTGGGCAAACTGAGCCTTGATCTGGACACCATGCACCAGCGCAAGGACAAAGTCGTGCAACAGCTCACCGGCGGCGTGGCCTCCCTGTTCAAGTCGAACAAGGTCACCTGGCTGCAGGGCAGCGGCCAGCTCAAGGCCAACAAGCAGGTGCAGTTCTCGCCGCTGGACGGCGACGAACAGACCCTGGAAGCCGAACACGTGATTCTCGCCGCCGGTTCCGTGCCGGTGGACATTCCGGTGGCCGAGGTGGATCAGAAGATCATTGTCGATTCCACCGGCGCGCTGGAATTCGATTCCGTGCCCAAAAAGCTGGGCGTAATCGGCGCCGGCATCATCGGCCTGGAGCTGGGCAGCGTCTGGGCCCGCCTCGGCAGTGAAGTGAAGGTGCTCGAAGCGGTGGATACGTTCCTGCCCACCGTGGACCGGCAGATCGGCAAGGAAGCCTTCAAACTGTTTTCCAAACAAGGGCTCGACATCCATCTGGGTGCCCGGGTCACCGGAACCAAGAAGAACAAGAATTCCGTGCGCGTCACCTACAGCTACGACGGTGAAGAGCACGAAGAGACGTTCGACCGCCTGATCGTGGCGGTGGGCCGCCGTCCTTACACCGAAGGCCTGCTCAGCCAGGACGCCGGCGTGACCATGGACGAACGTAACTATGTGTACGTCGACAGCCAGTGTCGCACCGATGTCCCGGGCGTGTACGCGATCGGCGATCTGGTGCGTGGACCGGCTCTGGCCCACAAAGCGATCGAAGAGGGCGTGATGGTGGCGGATGTGATTGCCGGGGAACATACCCAGGTCAATTACGACGCCGTGCCGGGCGTCATTTATACCCACCCGGAAGTCGCCTGGGTGGGCAAGACCGAGGAAGAGGTGAAGGATTCCGGCGAGCCGTATAAAACCGGCGCGGTACCCTTCGCCGCCAATGGCCGCGCACTGGCCGCCGGCGAGCCCGGCGGTCTGGTGAAGTTCGTGGTGGACGAAAAAACCGACCGGGTGCTGGGCATGCACATCCTCGGCCCGCAGGCCTCCGAGCTGATTCAGCAAGGGGTCGTGGCGATGGAATTCGGTGCCAGCATCGAGGATCTGCAATTGATGGTGTTCGGCCACCCGAGCCTCTCCGAGACCGTGCACGAAGCGGCTCTGGCCACGGACTACAAGGCTATCCACGTGGCGCAACGCCGCCGCAAAAAGTAGGGCCCCGAAGATACCCAGCGGGCCCCGACACAAGAGGGGCCCGAAGAGGCCCCGATATTGCGCCGGGAGCGCTATCCACAGACAAGCTTACGGAAGTTAAGGCATGAATCTCCACGAGTATCAGTCGAAACAGCTTTTTGCTGATTACGGCCTGCCGGTTTCTCCGGGCTTCGCTTGCGATACACCGGAAGAGGTGGCGGCGAAGGCAAAGGAAATCGGTGGTGACAAATGGGTCGTGAAAGCCCAGGTGCACGCCGGTGGCCGCGGTAAGGCCGGTGGCGTCAAACTGGTCGACAGCCCCGAGGAAGCGGCGGAATTCGCCAAGAAGTGGCTGGGCCAGCGCCTGGTGACGTTCCAGACCGATGAACACGGCCAGCCGGTCACCAAAATTCTGGTGGAAACCTGCACCGACATCGCCCGCGAACTGTATCTGAGCGCGGTGCTCGACCGTGCCACCCGCCGGGTGGTGTTCATGGCGTCCACCGAGGGCGGCGTGGAGATCGAGAAAGTCGCCGAGGAAACCCCCGAGAAAATTCTCAAAGCGATCGTCGACCCGCTGGTCGGCGCGCAGTCCTATCAGGCCCGCGAGATCGCGTTCCAGCTGGGTCTGGAAGGCAAGCAGATCAACCAGTTCGCGAAAATTTTCGTGGGCCTGGCGAAGCTGTTCGAAGAGAAGGATCTGGCGCTGATCGAAGTGAACCCGCTGGTGATCACCGACCAGGGCGACCTGCACTGCCTGGACGCCAAGATCAACGTGGACGGCAGCGCGCTGTTCCGTCACCCGGACATCAAGGCACTGGACGATCCGACCCAGGAAGACGACCGCGAACGCCGCGCCGCCGAATGGGACCTCAACTACGTGGCCCTGGAAGGCAACATCGGCTGCATGGTCAACGGCGCCGGCCTGGCCATGGGCACCATGGACCTGGTCAAGCTGAAAGGCGGCGCGCCCGCCAACTTCCTGGATGTGGGTGGCGGCGCCACCAAGGAACGCGTCACCGAAGCGTTCAAGATCATCCTCTCCGACGACCAGGTGAAAGCGGTTCTGGTGAACATCTTCGGCGGCATCGTCCGTTGTGACCTGATCGCCGAGGGCATCATCGGCGCCGTGGAAGAAGTCGGCGTGGACGTGCCGGTCGTGGTGCGTCTGGAAGGCAACAACGCCGAACTGGGCGCCAAGAAGCTCGCCGAGAGCGGCATGAACATCGTAGCCGCAGAAAGTTTCGACGACGCCGCCGAACAGGTGGTGAAAGCCGCTGGAGGTGCCAAATGAGCGTATTGATTGATAAGAACACCAAGGTGATCTGCCAGGGTTTCACCGGCAGCCAGGGCACCTTCCATTCCGAACAGGCGCTGGAGTACGGCACCAAGATGGTGGGCGGCGTGACCCCGGGCAAGGGCGGCCAGACCCATCTGGGCCTGCCGGTGTTCAACACCGTGGCCGAAGCGGTCAAAGAGACCGGCGCCACCGCGTCCGTGATCTACGTACCGGCCCCGTTCTGCAAGGATTCCATCCTGGAAGCCGCCGACGCCGGCATCGAGCTGATCGTCTGCATCACCGAGGGCATCCCGGCGCTGGACATGCTCTATGTGAAGGAATACCTGGACCGTAAGCAGGGCGTGCGCCTGATCGGCCCGAACTGCCCGGGCGTGATCACCCCCGGTGAATGCAAGATCGGCATCATGCCCGGTCACATTCACAAGCCCGGCAAGGTGGGCATCGTGTCCCGTTCCGGCACCCTGACCTACGAGGCGGTCAACCAGACCACCAAACTGGGTTACGGCCAGTCCACCTGCATCGGCATTGGCGGCGACCCGATTCCCGGGACCACCTTTATCGAAGCGCTGGAACTGTTCCAGAACGACCCGCAGACCGAAGCCATCGTGATGGTCGGTGAAATCGGCGGTACCGCCGAGGACGAAGCCGCCGCCTACATCAAGGACAACGTGACCAAGCCGGTAGTCAGCTACATCGCCGGTGTCACCGCGCCCCCGGGCAAGCGCATGGGCCACGCGGGCGCCATCATCGCCGGTGGCAAGGGCACCGCGGACGAGAAGTTCGCCGCCCTGGAAGCGGCCGGTGTGGTCACCGTCCGCAACCCCGCCGAAATCGGCGAAGGCGTGAAAAAAGCCACCGGCTGGTAATCCCGCGACGTACCAGAGTGGTTAATAAAAAGGCCGGCAATCGCCGGCCTTTTTTTATACCCCGCCACTGTCAGTGCAGGATGTCCTCGTCATCGTCGTCCATATCGAAGAACTCGTAATCACCAAGCTCGCGCTTGAGACGACGCTCTTCCAGACGGTCTTCGATGCGGTGCCTCATGTCCATGTTGAAACTGCGTGAACGGGCTGCTTTCTCTTCCTGGAGATCGTCGTCCACGCCATCTTCGAGTTCAAAATCATCGTTCATCAGTAAATCATCCGACTCATAGTCATTCTCAGTGCGTCGGTCACTCATGGTCGCCTCCTTCGGAAACGGAACCGCCGTAAACAACCGGGTACCGAGCGGCATCCCCCTGGGAGGATTCCAGCTCTGACCACCTCAGCGCCTGTATAACGTCAGTTTTTTATCGAGACAAGCGTTTTTTGATGAAATCCGATGACCGGTATTTCGCGGCCCGGTGTGACCACCGTCATACCCTTGGGGGCCGGGAACATGTCGCGATGGTGAAAGTGTGGATTGACCGGGTAAGGCTTTGTAAGCTGACGTTTACCATGGCGGCATGACGCCGGCCGCCGGCCGGCTATCGGGGAGAGCATAATAAAATGGCGGAATGGCTATTAGTGGCCGGCCTCAGCCTGCTGATCATGGCCACGGTGGGGCTGGTGCGGCAGGCCGCGTTCCGTGGCGACAGCACGCTGCTTTTTCTAATACCCCTGGCCGGTTTGCGCCAGGTTCAGGAAAACTGGCAAAACTACGGGGTGCTGGCCCTGCTCAGGGTGCTCGGCACCGTGTGCCTGCTGGTCGGCGCGGGGCTGATCTACGTGCAGCACGAGCGGCTGGAGCCGATCAACGCGGTGCCCGGCCAGGTGCTGCGTGGCGCCAAAACCCCGGCGGCCACCACCTTCGTGCGCTCCCCGGAGGCGGCGCTGTTGATGGTGCAGGGCGACGGCAAGCCGCTGTCCGGCCTGATCCACGGCCAGACATTGCTGAACCCGGTGCGGGTCACCCTGATCAACGGCGTGCTCAGCATCCACCAGGGGGAGGCGTTCCTGCCCGACCTTTCCGTCAGCATCCTGCTCGGCTGGCGCCCGGAGGACATCCAGGAACGGCGCACCCTGCTGATCACCCCGGCGGAATCCGGCGGCCCGCCGGTGCATGTGTCCTGGAAACCGGAAGGGCGCAGCTACCCCGAGACCCGCATCTTCAACGAGGGCTACCGGCTGGAGCTGGCGCTGGCACCGCTCGGCGACCAGCAGTTCACCGGCGCCCTGCAGCTGGTGCTTCCCGATACCCTGCGCAGCTATCTGGTCGGAGACTTCACGGTACAGACCAACCACCTGCGCTACCGTAACGGCAAAGTGGATTTGTTTTTCGATCACCCGGACACGCTCGGCTACGTGGCGCGCGAATATCTGCATACCCAGTTTCCGGCCGGGGCGGTGGCGTCGATCCGCATCGAGAACGTCAACCTGCGGCGCGCCTCCCGCGAAGGGGAAGTGCAGGCCCGCGTGGCACTGCGCGACGGCACCGTGGAACGCCGGCGGTTGCAGTTGGAAGAAAACAGCGTCGGCTGGGCGGTGACCCCGGGCTCCATGGAAACCCGGGTGCTCGCCGCCGGCGCCGCCGAGACAGCGGACAGCGGCGTGCTCGGCGCCTCGGCGCCGCGCGCGTCGCTGTCGCCGGCGGTGACCGTGCGCCTGCACCGCTTTACCGACCTGGCCTCCTACCTGGGCCAGCAGGTGACCGTCACGGAGCGCGACGGCAGCGCCAGCAGCGGCACGCTGACCCGCGTCAACGAGCAGCGCCTGTGGCTGGAAATGACCATGGGCTCCGGGCGGGCGGAAATCAATCTGCGTGAGGACAGCGTGCGTGAACTGATGCTCGCCGACGGCACCCGGCTGGTGCTGGACACCGCCGGCGGCGGCGAGACGGCGGCCGCGCCGGCGCCCGAGCGGGCCGCCCCCGACGAAGACGGGGCGCCGTACCAGGGCTTGATCGGCGGCCCGGTGACGGTGACCCTGGAAAGCGGTGAACGCCACCGGGGGACCCTGGTGGACGTCGACAAGAGACGCGTGACGCTGGCGGTGGCAATGGGTTCCGGCAAGGTCGAGTACTTCTACGACCTCGGCGACGTGGCTTCAATCGAGGAGGCGCAATGAAGGTTCTGATAACCGGCGGCAGTGGTTTCATCGGCGGCGAGCTATGCCGGCGGCTGGCCGCCCACGGCCACGCTCTGACCGTGCTCAGCCGGTCGCCGGAGCGGGCGCGGTCGAAACTGCCCGAGGGCACCCGGGTGGTGGCGTCCCTGGACGACATCGGCGACGACGAGGCTATCGACGGCATCGTCAATCTGGCCGGCGAAAACCTCTTCACCCGCCGCTGGAGTGAATCCCGCAAGCGCACTCTGATGGCTTCGCGGCTGGACACCACCCGCGAGCTGGTGGCGCTGTGCCGACGGCTCGACACCACGCCCTCGGTGATGGTGAGCGGCTCGGCGGTGGGTTTTTACGGCGACGCCGGCGACGCCGAGCTGACCGAGCACAGCTCCGCCCGGCGCAAGGATTTCGGCTACCGGCTCTGCGACGCCTGGGAGCAGACCGCCCGCGAGGTGGTCGGGGAGGGCGTGCGCCTCTGCCTGATCCGCACCGGCGTGGTGCTGGGCCGCGGCGGCGGCATGCTGAAGGGGCTCTGGCCGGTATACCGGATGGGCCTGGGCGCCCGGCTCGGTGACGGCAGCCAGTGGCTGAGCTGGATTCATATCCAGGACATGGTGGCGATCCTGATGCGCGCGCTGGAAACGCCGGGCGTGGAAGGCATTTTCAACGCCACCGCCCCCCAGCCGGTGACCCAGCGGCATTTTCACCGGGCGCTGGCCAGCGCCGTCCATCGCCCCGCGCCCTGGGTGGCGCCGGCGCCGCTGCTGCGCCTGGGCCTTGGCGAGCTGTCCGGGCTGTTGTTGGGCGGCCAGCGCGTCTACCCGCGCCGCCTGGAAGACCAGGGCTTCACCTTCCGCTTTCCGAGCCTCGAAGAGGCTCTTGACGATCTCTCCAACGCCTCCTGAGCGGCAGCTTGTGGGAGCGGGCCCCGCCCGCGAAAGGCAAGCTATGCTTGCCGGCAGGATACCAGCAAGCTCTCCAAGCGGGCAGACAAAAGTTCTCTGGAATCCTGCCGGGAGCTTCGCTCCCTTTCGCGAGCAGGCTCGCTCCCACAAACTCCACTCCGTAGAGAGGTCCGGACCTTGAAAAAGGCCGTCCGGGTGCCTATCTAGAAGGCGGCGGTGCCGGGGAGGGCGCCGTGGTGTTCAGTGATTATCCGGCGGAGAAGAATCTATGAGTCAAGACCGCGAAACCCGTGGTTTCCAGGCGGAAGTATCCCGCCTTTTGCACCTGATGGTGCACTCCTTGTACAGCAACCGTGAGATTTTCCTGCGCGAGCTGATATCCAACGCCTCCGACGCCTGCGACAAACTGCGCTTCCGGGCGCTCGACGACGCCGAGCTGCTGGAAAACGATCCGGAGCCCTGGATCCGACTCTCGGTGGACAAGGACGAGGGCACGCTCACCATCGCCGACAACGGCATCGGCATGAACCGGGAAGAGGTGGTCGACAATCTGGGCACCATCGCCCGCTCCGGCACCGAGAAGTTTCTCGCCAGCATGACCGGCGACCGCCGCAAGGACGCCCAGTTGATCGGCCAGTTCGGCGTGGGCTTCTATTCCGCCTTTATCGTCGCCGGCCGCGTCGAGGTGTTCAGCCGCCGTGCCGGCGACCCCGCCGACCAGGGCGTGCGCTGGGAAAGCGACGGCGAGGGCGAGTTCACCGTGGAAACCATCGAGCGCCCCCAGCGCGGCACCGCGGTGGTGCTGCACCTGCGCGACGACGCCAAGGAATTCCTGGACGACCAGAAAGTGCGCGCCACCGTGCAGCAGTATTCCGACCATGTGGCGTTCCCGATTCTGATGCCGACCCCGGCCGAGACCGGCGGTGAGGGCGAAGACGGCACCAGCGAGTGGCAAACCATCAATTCCGCCACCGCGCTCTGGCAACGCCCCCGTCAGGAGATCAGCGACGAGGAGTACCAGAATTTCTATCGCCACCTGAGCCATGATTTCCAGGACGCGCTGACCTGGAGCCACAACAAGGTGGAAGGGGCACTGGAATACACCAGCCTGCTCTACGTGCCCGCCCGGGCGCCGTTCGATCTCTATCACCGCGAGGCCAGCCGTGGCCTGAAGCTGTACGTGCAGCGCGTGTTCATCATGGACGACGCGGAGCAGTTCCTGCCCCTGTACCTGCGCTTCGTCAAGGGCGTGATCGACGCGCCCAACCTGCCGCTCAACGTCAGCCGCGAGCTGCTGCAGGACTACGGCCCGGTGCGCAAGATCCGCGCCGCGCTCACCAAGCGTGTTCTGCAGACGCTCAAGAAACTGGGCAACGACGAGGAAAAATACGCCACCTTCTGGTCGCAGTTCGGCGAGGTGCTCAAGGAAGGCATCGGCGAGGACCCGGACAACCGCGAGGCGATCGCCGCCTTGCTGCGCTTCCCGTCCACAGAGGACGTCCGGCCCGGCGCCGTGGGGCTCGACCAGTACCTGGAGCGCGCCGGTGAAAAGCAGGACAAAATTTATTACCTGCTGGCCGACAACCTGAACGCGGCGCGCAACAGCCCGCACCTGGAAGTGTTCCGCAAGAAAGGCATTGAGGTGCTGCTGCTCACCGAGCGGGTCGACGAATGGATGGCCGGCTATCTGGGCGAATACAAAGGGTGCAAACTGGTCAACGCGGCCCGCGGCCAGCTGGACATGGACCAGGAAGACCAGGAGCGCGCCGACCAGGACAAGCAGGCGCCGCTGATCGGCCGTCTCAGTGACAGCCTGGGCGATCAGGTGGCGGAAGTGCGGCCCACCAGCCGGCTGGTGGATTCGCCGGCCTGCCTGGTGCTGGCCGAGGACGAGCTGGGCCCGCAGATGCGCATGATGCTGGAAGCCGCCGGGCAGCCGGTGCCGGACAGCAAGCCGACGCTGGAAGTGAATCTGGCGCACCCGCTGCTGAAACGGCTGGAAGGCATCGAGGAGAGCGCCACCTTCACGGAACTGGCCGAACTGCTGCTCGATCAGGCGCTGCTCGCCGAAGGCCAGCTGCCCTCGGACCCGGCGGCCACCGCCCGGCGCCTGAACCGGCTGCTGCAGGAGCGTGCCGACCAGTCCTGAACGACTCGGCCGGGCGCATTGCCTGGCCTGGTGGAGGCGCTTATGATGCCCCCTTTGGTGACCCACCCGCCCGAACAGAGGGGCTCTTGATGGAGCAGCGCAAACACACCGCCGCGATTCTCGGCGGTGGCAGTTTCGGCACCGCCACGGCCAGCATCCTGGCCGAAAACGGCCACCGCACCCGCCTCTGGGTGCGCGATCCGGAAACCGCCGCCGCCATTAACGAGGACGGGGAGAACCCCCGTTATCTGCCCGGCCAGACTCTGCCCGAGGGGGTTCACGCCACCGAGCATCTCGACCAGGTGCTCGACGGCGCCGATCTGATCTTCGTGGCGGTGCCCTCCAGCGCCTTCGTGGAGGTGCTGCGCCAGGCCCGCCCCATGGTCAAGGACGGCACCCTGGTGGTGAGCTGCACCAAGGGCATCCACGAAGACGGCTTCCTGCTGATGAGCCAGCTGCTCAAGCGCGAGTGGGACCACACCCGCATCGGCGTGCTCAGCGGCCCCAACCTGGCGCGGGAGATCGTCGAGCGCAAGTTCACCGGCTCGGTGATCGCCAGCCCCGACGAGGCGCTCTGCCACACCATCCAGCAGGCGCTCAGCTGTGAATATTTCCGGGTTTACGACAACCCGGACATTTACGGCGTGGAGCTGGGCGGCGCGCTCAAGAACATCTACGCGGTGGCGTCCGGCATGGCCGCCGCCATCGACATCGGCGAGAACAGCCGCAGTTTCATGCTCACCCGGGCGTTGGCGGAAATGAGTCGCTTCGCCGTGGAGCTGGGCGCCAACCCGCTCACCTTCCTGGGGCTGTCCGGGGTCGGCGACCTGATCGCCACCTGTTCCTCCTCCCTGTCGCGCAATTACCGGCTCGGTTATCAGCTCGGCCAGGGCCAGGAACTGCAGCAGGCGCTCGATACCCTGGGCCAGACCGCCGAGGGCCTTAACACCATTCGGCTGGTCGCCACCCACGCGGAAAAACTCAACGTCTACATGCCGCTGGCCACCGCCCTCTACGAGATCATCTATCAGGGCAAGCCGCTGGAGACCATGATCGCCCGGTTGATGAGCGGCGAGCACAAGCACGACGTGGAGTTCAGCTTCCACGGGGGGGCGGCTTGAGAGTCTACCTTTGCCGGCACGGCGAAGCCGTGGCTCAGGCCCCCACCGACGCCGAGCGCCCGCTCACCGAACGCGGGCGCCTGGAAGTGATGGCCCTGTGGCAGAGATTGCGCGAGGAGGGGGTGACCGTGGACCGCCTGATCGCCAGCCCTTACCGGCGCGCCCAGCAGACCGCGCTGTGCATCGCCCGTGCCTACGGCGGCATGGATCAGGAGGCGTGCGGGTATCTGGTGCCGGAAGCGGCGCCGGATCAGTTTCTCGACTGGCTGATCGAGCAGCCGCCCTGCGAGAACCTGGTGCTGGTCAGCCACATGCCGCTGGTGTCGCTGCTGAGCGCCCTGTGGGTGGGCGAGCCGCGCTCGCGGCCGGGGTTCCGCGTCGGCAGCGTGGCCGCGTTTGATGTCGACGTGGCCGCCGCCGGCGGCGCACGGCTGCTGTGGCTGCGCGCCCCGGAGTAACCCGGCCGGCGCGGGCCGGGCGTCAGTCCTCTTCTTTCCAGTGCTGGACCGCCACCTGATCCTTCACGTGGTCGAGAATCTCCAGCAGCGTTTCCTTCACCATCTCATTGAGTTGTTCGCCGCCGCCGCTGGACGCCACCAGAAGGTTGTCCACCAGGGCGTCCAGTCGTTGCCGGTTGGCCGGGGCGCTGATGTCCTCGACGATTTGCGCCACCAGGGCGGTGCCGCCGTCGCGCACGGTGTCGCCGAGCAGCGCGATGGCGCGCGGGCCGGCCACCGGAATCGCCGCCAGCCGCCGGCCCGCCGGGGTGCGTTGCACCGCTTCGTCGGTGACGTGCACCAGGTACTCGGAAAGCTGATCGCGGTACTGGTCGTGGCTGCGGCGGGTGGCGTCGGCGATGCGGCCGGCCACATAGTCCACCAGCTGCGCCCGCCGCGGCGCCAGCACGTCCTGCTCGATGCGGTGCATCATCGCGCCGCCGCTGCGGATCTCCCGCTGCGCGCCATCCAGCACGTTGATCACCACCCGGTCGGAAATCTCTTCCATCAGGATGCGGTAATACTTGATCACCGTGGCGCCCACCGCGGTGTCTCGGAAGTCCACCACGCCGAGCTTCTGCAGCCGGTACATCAGGCTCACCACACGCAGGATCCGCAGCCAGCGGAAGCTGCCCACCGGGATGCAGCCGAGCAGGTCGTACCAGTGCACGAACGGATAGAAGAACCAGCGATGATAGGTTTGGCGGGCGATGGCGGCGGCCCAGCGGATCACGAACTCGGTGAGATAGACACTGACGAAGGCCAGATCGATTTCAAAGAAGTTGGCATGAATGCTGTCGCTGTAGAAGCGATAGAAGTCCGGCGTGTAGGTTTCCATCGCCGACTGCACCGCTTCGACCCGGTAGATCCAGTCGAACAGGATCAGGCTCAGGTTGGCGATCACCAGCAGGATCATGCCCACATCGATCAGGAACCCGAGCCCGTCCAGGTTGGGCCTCAGCCGCTTGAGGTTGAAATGAACGCTCATGAGGGCAGGTTATCGAACCGGCTCCACACCGGGCAGTGGTCCGAAGGGCGCTGCATGGCGCGCATCTCGTAGTCGACGCCGCAATCGGTCAGGCGCTCCACCAGGGGCTTGGTGGCCAGCACGGTATCAATGCGCAGGCCGCGGCGCGGGTCCCGTTCAAAGCCTCTGGAACGGTAATCAAACCAGGAAAACACGTCGTCGGTGTCCGGGTACCGGCAGCGGAAAGTGTCTTCCAGGCCCCAGTCGATCAGACGCTGCCACCATTCCCGTTCCTCGGGCAGAAAGCTGGTCTTGCCCTCGCGCAGCCAGCGCTTGCGGTTGGCTTCGCCGATGCCGATGTCCAGGTCGGTGGAGGAGATGTTGAAGTCGCCCATGATGGCCAGCTTCTCGCTGGCGTCGTGGTGGTTCTCCAGATAATGCTGCAGATCCTGGTAGAACTTTTCCTTGGCGGGAAACTTCACCGGATGCTCGCGGTTTTCGCCCTGCGGGAAATAACCGTTGAGCACCGTCAGTGGCTGGCCGTCGGCGTCACGCAGCCGGCCGATGATCATGCGGCGCTGGGCGTCCTCGCCGTCGGAGGGAAAACCGTATTGCACGTCCTCCAGCGGTTCCCGGGTCAGCAGCGCCACCCCGTAATGGCCTTTCTGGCCGTGATAATAGGGGTGATAGCCCAGGTCGCGGATCGCCTGTTCCGGAAACTCGCTGTCCTGAACCTTGGTTTCCTGCAGGCCCACCAGGGTGGGTTTGTATTTGCCCAGCAGCTCTTCCAGCTGATGCAAGCGTGCGCGAATACCATTGATATTGAACGAGATCAGCGTCATGACACCTCCTGTTTGCCGCGCATTGTACAATCCCCGACGCGAACTGTCCGCGCGTTGGCGGATTTCGCCATGGGTTTGCCGCCGGGGGCGGTTATCATGGTCCTTTTTGCATTGCCGATTTTTCGAGGAGAGCGCTGGATGAACACCCAAGCGGCGGCGGGACGCAAACCGGTGCTGGCCTTTGCCCACGCCAACGGCGTGCCCGGGCACAGCTACGACACCTTCCTGGCGCCCCTGGCGGAGCACTACGACATCCATGTGGTGGAGTGCCTCGGCCAGGACCCCCGTTACCCGGTGGACCGGGACTGGAAAAGCCTGAGCCTGGAACTGGAAGCCTTCCTCGAACCGCTGCCCAAGCCGATTATCGGTCTGGGGCACTCGATGGGTTCGGTGCTGATGTTCTGGGTCGCCCACCGCCATCCGGACTGGTTCCGGGCCCAGGTGATGCTCGACCCGCCCCTGGCCAACGGCCTGCAGGGCGCCGCCTACCGGCTGGCCCGGCTGACCGGGCAGGGCGACCGTTTCTCGCCGGCGAAAAAGAGCAAAGGCCGGCTGGATTACTGGGCCAGCTGGGACGACGTGGAGAGCTATTTCAACTCCCGCGGCCTGTTCAAGGCGTTCGACCCGCGGTCGCTGAAGAACTACCTGGAAGCCGGCCTGGAGCGCCACGGCGACGGCTGGCGTCTGCGCTTCCGCCCGGAGGTGGAAGTGGCGGTGTTCCGCGAGACCCCCACCGGGGTCACGGCGCTGCCGCGCACCCGGGTGCCCGGCGTGCTGGTCACCGGCGAGCAATCGCCGAAGCTGTTCCACCTCGGCGGTGCCCGCCACGCCCGCCGTCACCGGATGACGCGCCTGTTCGCCCCGGGCAGCCATATGTACCCGCTGGAGCGCCCGGAGGGCACCGCGCAACTGGTGCTGCGCGCCCTGGACGGCGTGCTCGGTCCGGACCACCGGCAAGACGGCGCGGAAGCCGGGGAGGGCGCCGGCAATGCCCGCTAACCCGTCCCGGACTCCGGTGGAACGCCGCTTCCGCGCCTACGGCCAGGAACTGGCCGGCCTGCAGTGGCCCGGCGAGGGCGAACCGGTGCTGGCGCTGCACGGCTGGCTGGACAACGCCGCCTCCTTTCAGCCGCTGGCGGAACCGCTCGGCCATCCGCTGGTGGCGCTGGATTTCGCCGGCCACGGCCATTCCGAGCACCGCCCGCGCCACCAGGCCACCCATTACGTGGACCACGTCCGCGACGTGCTGGCGGTGGCCGATCAGTTGGGCTGGGACCGCTTCGTGCTGGTCGGCCATTCCATGGGCGCCGGCGTGGCCTGTTTGTTCGCCGCCACCTTCCCGGAACGGGTCAGCCGCCTGGTGCTGATCGAAGGCCTGGGACCACCGGCCACCGCCGCCGACGAAGTGGCGCCCAATCTGCGTAAGGCCATCGACCAGATGCAGGCGCTGCCGGACAAGCGCAAGCCGGTGTACGCGGATCCGGAGCAGGCGGTGGCGGCGCGGCTGCCGGCCCTGGGCGGCCTGGAGGAAAGCTCGGCCCGGTTGCTGTGCGAGCGCGGGCTGGAGCAGGTGGACGGCGGCTGGACCTGGCGCACCGACGCGCGGCTGCGCATCACCTCGTCACTGCGGCTCACCGACGACCAGGTGAAAGGGTTCGTCGAGCGCATCACCGCGCCCACCTTGCTGGTGCTGGGTAATGAGGGGCTCGGCGGCGACGGGCGCTTCGATCACCGCATCCAGTGGCTGCGCGACGTGGAGGTCATACGTCTGCCCGGGCGCCACCATCTGCACATGGACGACCCGCGGCCGGTGGCGGACGCCATTAAAGCCTTCCTCGGTTGACCAAAACATTGGCGCCGGCGAGCCATCCCGTCATGGCGGCGCCGGCGGGCACGGTTATCCTCGCGGTAGTGAAACCTTAATAAAAAACGCGAGGAGAGCCGGGCATGAAAGTGGTGGAAGCCGCACAGATCAACGAGTACGTCGGCGAGGACATGGGCGCCTCGGAATGGTTCACCATCGACCAGGGGCGCATCAACGACTTCGCCGCCGCCACCCTGGACCATCAATTTATCCATGTGGATCCGGAGCGCGCCAAGGCGACGCCGTTCGGCACCACCATCGCCCACGGTTACCTGACCCTGTCGCTGCTGCCGTACCTGCAGACCAGCATCGATGATTTTCTGGTGCCGCGCGGCATGAAAATGGGCATGAACTACGGCTTCGACAAGCTCCGCTTCATGGCCCCGGTCAAGGTCGACGCGCGCATCCGTGCCCGCGCCACTCTGATCGAAGCCAATGAGAAGAAGCCCGGCCAGTGGTTGCTGAAATTCCTGTTCACGGTGGACATCGAGGGCGAGGACAAGCCCGCCCTGGTGGCCGAATGGCTGCTGATGTACTTCGTCTGAATCAGGCGTTGCGCTCGAACAGCATGCCGGCGGCTTCGAGCCGGTCGATCAGGCGGTCACCGAGCGCCATCACCGGGGTGACCACGCCGGTGTGCATGGGGTAACCCTCGTCCAGCGCCAGGCCCATCAGGGTTTCCGAGAGCATCTTGGCGGTTTCGTCGTAGCCGGGATCGCCACCGGACACCCGGCACAGCACTTCGCTGTCGCCGCAACGGGCGCGCACCTTCACCTGGAACCAGGAACGGGCGCGGGTGGCTTCATCCGGGCCCTGACCGGCCGGGTTGAGCTTCATCAGACGGCGCCGCAGCGGGCCGATCTGGGCCGCCAGCAGCAGCCCGCCGACGCCGGCGGCGCCGCCGATCAGCTTGCCCAGCCCGCCGGTGACCAGATAATGGCCGTAGCGGAACTCCGGGCCGTAATCGTCCAGCGCCCGGGCCGAGCGCATCACCACCATCGGATCAATGGTCGGCATGGGCGCCAGCCAGCCGCCCAGGGCGTCGTCCTTGTGCGGCTTGGGCGCCAGACCGCCCACCTTGCGCGGGTACCATTGTTTGAGGCGCACCTGGGCGTCGCGCTGGCTGCGCTGGTTGGCGCCGGGCCGGGCGAACGCCTCCAGCGCCGAGCGCCAGGTGCCGCCGGAAAACTTGGCGGAGAACGCCACCGCGCCTTCGGCGGTCACCGGGCCGTCCAGTTTGCCGCCGTGCTCCAGGGTCAGTTCGCGGATCGCGAACAACACCCCGGCGTCATGGGGAATCGAGTCGAAGCCGCAGCAGTTGACCAGCGCGCAGCCGCTGGCCTGGGCGGCCTCGTGGTAGCGGCTCAGCAGGGTGTTGACGAATTCCGGTTCGCCGGTGAGGTCGCAGTAATGGGTGCCCTGTTCCACGCAGGCGCGCACCAGCGGCTCGCCGTATTGCATGTAGGGGCCCACGGTGCTGGCCAGGGCGCGGGTCCGGGCGGCCAGGGCGGTGAGGCTGGCGGGGTCGCCGCTGTCCGCCTCGATCAGCTCCGGCGGGTTGTCGCCGGGCAGGCCGGCGGCCACCTGCTCAAGCTTGGCGCGGTTGCGGCCCGCCAGGGCCCAGGGCGTGCCCGCGGGCAGCTTGCGGGCCAGATAGCGGGCACACAGGCCGCCGGTGAAACCGGTGGCGCCGTACAGAACCAGGGCGTAGGGACGGGTGGCACTCATGCTCGCTCCTTACTTTTGACGAGGGGCAGTCGCCGAACAATTGAAATGGCTTGTCGGCGCAGTGTAGCTTTGCCTTCGCCCCGGGCCTACCGGTACCCCGGCGATTGGCCTTCAGGGCATCTTTTTACTCGGGAGAAAACCATGGATGTCACCGCGGAACGCCGCTATCCGGTGAATGTTGAAGAGCTGTACGGCATTCTCACCAGCCGGGCGTTTTTCGAACAGCGTTATCAATGGGGCAAAGTGGACGATTACCGCTTTGAGGTGTTCGAACCGGTCGGCGACGGCTTCCACATCCGTATTGCGCAGCCCATCGAAATCCGTCTGGACAAGGTGCCCGCCTTCGCGCGCAAGTTGCTGCCCTCGGAAGCGGAACTGACCACCGAATTCCACTGGCGCCCGGCCACCGGCGGCTACCAGGCGGACTATCGCTTTCAGGTGGGCAATGTGCCGGTGAAGGTGAGCGGCACCATGACGCTGCTCGCCGACGGCGATCAGTCCCGCCAGATCACCCGCGTGGCGGTGCATTCATCCCTGCCGCTGGTGGGTCGCAAACTGGAGCGTTTGATCGGCGAGCGTTTCGATAAGGCGCTGGAAGGCGATTACCGCCACACCCTGCGCTATATCGAGGAAGTGCATCAGCAATAAGTGCATCAACGATAGCGGCGCAGGCTGCTGCCCAGTTTCGCCATGCGCGCCACGAAGCGTTCCGGGCGCCAGCGCTTCCTGCGCCAGTCGCGGCGGGCCTCCGGCTGTGGAAACAGGTACAGCGGCCGCTTGCCCATCTGCTGAAGGATGGTGTCCGCCACCTCGGCGGCGCTTTCCGGGGCGTCGTCCATGGCGCGCTGCAGGCGGGCACGGCTGAGCGGATCGGCGTTGGGCATGCGCCGGCTCATGTCGCTGGAGAACAGATCCGGACAGACCACGCTGACGCCGATATTCAGACCGTCCAGTTCGGCCGCCAGGGCCTCGCTGAAGCGGATCAGCGCGGCGTTGCAGGCCACATAGGCGGCCATGCCCGGCGGCGCGGTGATGCCCGCCAGCGCCGCCACGTTGATCAGGTGGCCGTCACCCTGGCGCTTCATCATCGTCAGAGCGGTGCGACAGCCGTGGACCGCGCCCATCAGGTTGGTGTGCCAGAGCTGCTCCCAGGTGGCCGGGGTCTGTCCCTCGAACGGGCCCATGGCGGCCAGCCCGGCGTTGTTGATCAGGATGTCGAGCCGTTCCCAGCGCCGCTGTACCCGCTCCAGGGCGTGGCGCCAGTCCGCCTCCACGGCCACGTCGGCGTGCACGAACAGCACCTCGGCGCCGTCCCGGCGCAGCGCATCGGCGAGCTGCTCGCCGGCCACCCGTTCCCGGTCGAGCAGCGCCAGCTTGTAGTCCCGCGCGGCGCCGAGAGCGAGCGCCCGGCCCAGGCCGTGGGCGGCGCCGGTGATCAAAAGAACCGGTTTCATTCGCTCAGGCCCGTTCCGTCTCGAGTTCTTTCATGGGGGTGCGCAGCACGTTTTCTTCGCCTTCGCTGCGCGCCAGGATCACCGCGCCGACGCTGTCGCCCCAGACGTTCACCGCGGTGCGGCACATGTCCAGCAGCCGGTCGGTGACCAGAATCAGGCCGATCGCTTCGGCGGGCAGGCCGATGGTGCCCAGGATCACGGTGATCGCCACCAGGCTGGCGGCGGGAATGCTGGCCACGCCGATGGAGGTGAGCAGGGCGGTCAGCACGATCACGAACTGGGTGGTCAGGGACAGGTCCATGCCGTAGGCCTGGGCGATGAAGATCGCCGCCACGCACTCGTACAGGGCGGTGCCGTCCATGTTGACGGTGGCGCCCAGCGGCAGCACGAAGCTGGAGGTGCGCTTGGACACGCCGGAGCGCTTCTGCACGCAGTCCATGCTCAGCGGCAGGGTGGCGGCGGAGCTGGCCGACGAAAAGGCGGTCATCAGCGCCGGCGCCATGGCCTGCAGGTGGCGCACCGGCGAGCGTTTGGCGAACAGCCGGATCAGCAGCGGCATCACGCCGAACATGTGAATGCCCAGCGCCAGCAACACGGTGACGAAGAACAGCGCCAGCGGCTCCACCGCGTCCAGCCCGGTGCGGGTGACGGTGGCGGCGATCAGGCCGAACACGCCCAGCGGCGCGAAGCGGATGATCACCATGGTGATGCGCATGGTGACCTGATAGATGCCTTCCACCACCTGGCGCAGATGCTCACCGGGCGCGCCGGGCAGGGTGCGCAGGAAGAAGCCGAAGAACAGCGAGAACACGATCAGCCCCAGCATCTGGGTTTCGGCGGCGGCCTGGAACAGGTTGGGCGGCAGCAACTGGCGCAGAATCTCGGTGAAGTCGCCGGCGCCGCGGCCCTCGATGCTGGCCAGGGCCCGGTCGGTGTCCGCCGACAGGCCCAGCAGGTTCCGCGCCGGCTGGCCGTCGATCACGCCGGGGGCGATCAGATTCACCACCACCAGCCCCACCAGCACCGCGATCAGGCTGGTGCTCAGGTAGAACAGCACGGTTTTCAGGCCCAGCCGGCCGAGATCGTCGCCGTCGCCCACGTTGACCATGCCGCTGATAATGGCGGTGGTGATCAGCGGCACCACCACCATCTTCAGGGCATTGATGAATAGATCGCCGATCAGGTCATAGCCGGGCAGCAGCGGCAGCCCGAACAGGCGGGTGCTCTCTTCGGTGAGCGCCCCGGCAATACCGCCCAGCACCATGGCCAGAAATATCTGGTGATGTAATTTCATTCAGCGCCCCGATTACACAGTGTGGGCTAGCATAATGACCCCTTTGAACCACTGGCAAGCAACGTCGGCCGTCAGAGCAGGGCGTGCAGCGCGGATTCCAGCCCCGGGCGCTGCCCACGCACGCGGTCGACGGCCAGTTTCAGCAGCCGGTCACTGTGCACCGGGCCGAACCGTTCGCACAGCAACACATAGGCGCGGTTAAGCAAACGCCGCAGCTGATCCTGGTCCAGCGGCGCCAGGTCGCCGTCGGCGTGGTTGAGCCAGTATTCGAGGGTGTCACGCAGGGCCGGGTCGACGCCCGGGCGGCGCAGGTCGGTGAGCTGATCCAGACGCACCTGGCCGGCCTGGCCCCCGTCGAGCTGCGCCCACAGGGCGCGCATCAGAAGCTGGAACGCCTCGGTGCAGGGGTGGGCCCGGTGGGCGCCGTCCTCGTCCCCCAGCGGGTCGGGCAGCAGTTCCCGGTCCGGCAGGGTCATCGCCTGCACCAGACTCAGGTGCAGATCATGGCGCCGGCCCCCCACCTCGAACAGGCGGCTGATATGGCTCACGTAGCCCTGCAGCGAAAAGCGCGGGCGGTGGGCGTAGTCGCGCTGCCACAGGGCCACCGCCTCCGGCACCTGGCGGCTGTCCAGATAGGGGGCCAGGCCGGTGGCAATGGCGCGGCGGTGGCGTTCTTCCGGGCTCATCGTGGGCTATCCAGGCCGCTGGCCACGTCGGCGTCGTAGAGGTGCTGCTGGGCGAATTCCGGGTAGCCCAGCTCGGCGTGCTCGCTGACGTCCAGGCCCCGCTGTTCATGCTGGCTGGGCGCCCGCAGGCCGGCGGTGAGCGACAGCACCATATACAGGATCAAGGCGGCGAAGAACGCCCAGGCGAAGGCGACCACAATGCCCAGCAACTGCACCGTGACCCGCTGCGGGTCGAACAGGTCGCCCTGGTAGAACAGCCCGGCGGCCAGCGTGCCCCAGGCCCCGGCGAACGCATGCACCGGCACCGCGCCCACCACGTCGTCCAGTTTCATCGACAACAGCAGGCGGCTGCCCGGGCCCACCAGCAGCCCGCCCAGCAGGCCGGTGATGATCGCGAAGCCGGGCGTCATGGTGGCGCAGCCGGCGGTGATCGCCACCAGCCCGGCCAGGCTGCCGTTGACGGTTTCGGTGAGCAGCACCGGGCGGCGGGCGATAACCCGGTAGAGCGCGGCCCCCAGGGCGCCGGCGGCGGCCGCCAGCTGGGTGTTGAGGTTGATCAGCGCGATATTGACGTCGGCCCCCAGGGTGGAGCCGCCGTTGAAGCCGAACCAGCCGAACCACAACAGGAACCCGCCCAGGGCCACGAACGATAAATTGTGGCCGCGAATCTCCCGTGGCCGCCCCTGGCTGTCGAAGCGGCCCAGGCGCGGCCCCACCACCATGATGCCGGCCAGCGCGCACCAGCCGCCGACGCTGTGGACCACGGTGGAGCCGGCGAAGTCGATAAACCCGAGAGCCGCCAGCCAGCCGTCGCTATTCCAGGCCCAGTTGCCGAACAGCGGGTAGACCAGCCCGGTGATCAGCATGGCGCCGCACAGATACCCCAGGTAGCGGGTGCGTTCCGCCATCGCCCCGGACGCGATGGTGGCGGCGGTGGCGGCGAACATCAGCTGGAACAGCAACAGAGTCCACAGATCGCTGTCGCCCTGGCTGGGCGCGAACAGGTCCTGGCCCACCCAACCGCTGGGATTGACCCCGAACATCAGGCCGAAGCCCAGCGCCCAGAACATCAGCGTCCCCACGCACAGGTCCATGTAGTTCTTCATCACCACGTTGATGGCGTTCTTGGTGCGGCTCAGGCCACTTTCCAGGAGCGCGAAGCCGGCCTGCATGAGGAACACCAGGGCCGCCGCGATGGCGATCCAGACCACGTCGTTGGCGGTGTATTCCGGGGTGTCGGCCAGGCCGGAAGCGGGCAGGGCGATGAGGGTGAGCAGTAGCGCGGCGCGTCGTTCCATGAGATCCCCCACGGGAATAGCCTTTGGTTAGGGGGGCGGTGCAACGGTTATGCCAATTTTTCAGCGCTAGGGCTCCGTAGCCCGGTTCGTTCTCGGTGTCCGTGTCCAGGACCCGCCGTGAATACGTCCCTGTAGGCTTGTGTTCGGCTCCCTGCCTCACACAGTCCTGGACACGGACACCGAGAACGAACCTCCCGAATGGTGCCAGCTGCCGAGTGCGGCTTTGTCGAAAGGTTCGGCGCCAGCGATAACCCGGAGCGGTGACGCTGGCTGGTGAGCGGGTCTGTGTTCCTTCTGGAGAGAACGTTCAGGTAAAGGCGGGGATCAGCGGGGAGCGGGCGGCGAGCTCGGGCTCGCAGCGGGCAATGATCTGCTGGTACTGGCGGTCGGTGATGTGCTGGATCGACAGGCGCGGGTGCACCAGCAGCTCCATGTCCGCGAATTCCGGCACTTCGCGCATGTCGGCGAGGCTCAGCGGGGTCTGGTAGAGCGCCACGAAGCGCAGGTCGACCTGGAACCAGCGCGGCATGTCCTCGCTGCTGCGCGCGTCGAAGCCGGGGTGGTCAGGCTTGAACTGGGTGGGATCCGGGTAGGGGCCGGACACCACCTGGGCTTCACCGACAATCGACGGATTGCGTCCGCGGGAATGGTAGATCAGTACCCGGTCGCCGTCCTGGATCTCGTCGCGCAGCCGGTTGCGGGCCTGGTAATTGCGCACGCCGTCCCAACCGGTCATCTGGTCGGGGGCATCACGCAGGTCGCGGATGCTGAAGTCGTTCGGTTCGGTCTTGAAGAGCCAAGTTCGCATGAAAGCCTCGATTGCCTGGAAAGCGCAATTTAACAGGTTTCCCGATAATGTCATCTGTATTTACGTTTCAGTGCCGGACCCAGCATGGCAAGGGCGCATGTCAGTGCTGTGACGATGCCGCCGGCGGCGCGCCGGGCCTCCCCCTGTGGCAGAATGTGGTACTCTTTCGAGCCCGTTTGGAGCCAAGACGTGATTGAACCCCGCGAACAGCAACAGGCCCTGGCCACCCTCAAGACCCCCCGTGATTGTCTGCGTTGGGGGGAATCCGCCCTGCGCCGCGCCGGGGTCTATCTGGGCCACGGCACCGACGACCACGGCGATGAGTGCCTGGCGTTGTTGCTGCACGTGCTGGCGCTGCCCCTGGACACCGACCCGCGCATGCTCGACGCGCGGTTGCTGCCGGACGAGGTCGACCGCTATGTGGCGCTGCTGGTTAAGCGCGCCAACGAGCGGGTGCCGGTGCCGTATCTGACCGGGCAGGCCTGGTTCTGCGGGCTGCCGTTTTTCGTCGATGAACGGGTGCTGATTCCCCGTTCGCCGCTGGCGGAGCTGATCGAGGCCGGCTTCCAGCCCTGGCTGGCGCCGGAGCGGGTCGGCCGGGTGCTGGATCTGTGCACCGGCAGCGGCTGCATCGCCATCGCCTGCGCCCACGCGCTGCCCGACGCGCGGGTGGACGCCAGCGACATCTCCGAACAGGCGCTGGCGGTGTGCCGGCGCAATATCGACGAGCACGGTCTCGCCGACCGGGTCACGGCGGTGCAGGCGGACGGCCTGGACGGGCTGGACGGCCCCTACGACCTGATTATCTCCAACCCGCCCTACGTGGACGCGGAGGACCTGGCCGCGATGCCCGACGAATACCGCCACGAGCCGGAGTTGGCGCTGGCGTCCGGGCACGACGGCCTGGATTTCACCCGCCGCCTGCTGGCCGGCGCCGCCGAGCGGCTCTCCGAGGACGGCGTGCTGATCGTCGAGGTGGGTAACAGTGACCGGCACATGGCGGCCCTGTGGCCGGACGTGCCGTTCCTGTGGTTTGAATTTGAACGCGGCGGGCATGGCGTTTTCATGCTGGACCGCCGCCAACTGCTAGAATTCCGGGATCGGTTTATCGCCGCCTGAGGCGCCTGAGGAGCACTATGTCTGGGAACAGTTTCGGTGAACGCTTTCGCGTCACCACTTTCGGTGAAAGTCACGGCGTCGCGCTGGGCGCGGTGGTGGAAGGCTGCCCGCCGGGTCTGGAGATCAGCGAGGCGGACCTGCAGGGCGAGCTGGACCGCCGCAAGCCGGGCACCAGCCGCTACACCACCCAGCGCAAGGAACCCGACCAGGTGCGCATCCTGTCCGGGGTGTTCGAGGGTAAGACCACCGGCACCTCGATCGGCCTGCTGATCGAGAACACCGATCAGAAGTCCAAGGATTACAGCAACATCGCCGAGACCTTCCGGCCCGGCCACGCGGACTACACCTACACCCAGAAATACGGCTTCCGCGATTACCGCGGCGGGGGGCGTTCCTCGGCCCGCGAAACCGCCATGCGCGTGGCCGCCGGCGCCATCGCCCGCAAGTATCTGGAGCAGCGTGTCGGCGTGCGCATTTACGGTGGCGTCGAGCAGATCGGCACCATCCGCGCCGAGCGGTTCGACTGGCACAGCGTCAACGACAACCCATTTTTCTTCCCGGACGCGGACAAGGTGCCGGCCCTGGAACAGCTGATCAACGACCTGCGCAAGGACGGCTCGTCCATCGGCGCGCGGGTGACGGTGTTCGCCGAAGGCGTGCCGCCGGGCTGGGGCGAACCGGTGTTCGACCGTCTGGACGCGGATCTGGCCAAGGCGCTGATGTCGATCAACGCGGTCAAAGGCGTGGAGATCGGCGACGGCTTCCAGGTGGTCAACCAGCGCGGCGAGGAACACCGCGACGAGATGACACCCGAGGGCTTCGCCAGCAACCACGCCGGCGGCGTGCTGGGCGGCATCACCTCCGGGCAGGTCGTGCGCGCCAGCATGGCGCTCAAACCCACCTCCAGCATCACCATCCCCGGGCGCAGCATCAATCTGCGCGGCGAGGCCACCGAAGTGGTCACCAAGGGCCGCCATGACCCCTGCGTGGGGGTGCGCGCCACGCCCATCGCCGAAGCCATGCTGGCCCTGGTGCTGATGGACCATTACCTGCGCCATCGCGGCCAGAACGGAGACGTGACGCCGCCGCTGGCGCCGATTCCCGGCGGATTCTGAGCAAGGGGCGCCGTATGCCGTTTTACTGGCGCCTGTCCGGGTTCTATTTCCTCTACTTCGGCCTGCTCGGCACCCTGGTGCCGTACTGGTCGCTGTACCTGAAAGACCTGGGCTTCAGCCCGTTCGCCATCGGCGTGCTGATGGCGGTGCCGCAGATCACCAAGATCGGCGCGCCCAACCTGTGGGGCTGGCTGGCCGACCGCACCGGGGCCCGGCTGCGCATCATCCGCCTGGGCAATCTGGCCGCCGCGCTGGCCTTCCTGCCGGTGTTCTGGGTCGACCAGGTGTGGAGCATGGCGATCCTGCTCGCCACCTTCAGTTTCTTCTGGAACGCGGTGCTGGCCCAGTTCGAGGTGATCACCCTGCGCACGCTCGGCGACCAGGCGCACCGCTACAGCCATGTGCGGCTGTGGGGGTCGCTCGGCTTTATCGGCGCGGTGCTGCTGGTGGGCTGGGCGCTGGATCATCTGCCCATCGATCTGCTGCCCTGGGTGATGTCCGCGCTGCTGTGGCTGCTGTGGCTGACCACGCAATCGCTGCCCTCCGGCGGCGCCGAACAGCCTAGCCCCCGGCCCGGCGGCGTGCGGGCCCTGCTGCGCCGGCGCGACGTGCAGGCGTTCATCCTTGCTTCTTTTCTGATGCAGGCGTCCCACGGGCCGTACTACACCTTCTACAGCATTCACCTGGAAGACCTGGGGTTCCGCAAGTTCACCGTGGGCGTGCTGTGGGCGCTGGGGGTGGCCGCCGAGGTCGGCATCTTCCTGATCATGCACCGGCTGATGCGCCGCTTCGCCCTGGCCCGGGTGCTGTTCGTCAGCCTGCTGCTGGCGGTGCTGCGCTGGCTGATCATCGCGCTTTGCGGCGCCGATCTGTGGTGGCTGGTGCCCGCCCAGCTGCTGCACGCGGCCAGCTACGGCAGCTTCCACGCCGCCAGCATCGCCTGGGTGCAGGACACCTTCGGCGAAGCCCACGCCGGCCAGGGCCAGGCGCTGTACTCCAGCCTCGGCTACGGGGCCGGCTGGGCGCTGGGCGCCGGCCTCAGCGGCCTGTACTGGGCCCGCTGGGGCGCGGACAGCTTTCTGGTGGCGGCCGCCACGGCGGCGGTGGCGGCGCTGGTGGTGTGGCGCTGGCTGCTCAACCGCCGCTGTTGAGAATATCCAGAAAGGCACCGGCGGCGTTGGAGCGGCTGCGGCCCGGGTGGGTGACCACGCCCAGGCGGCGCACCGGCAGGGCGGTGTCCACGTTCAGGCGCACCACGCTGTCATCGAGCATGGTTTCCGGCAGCACGCTCCAGCCCAGGCCGATGGACACCATCATATGGATGGTTTCCAGATAGTTGGTGGACATGGAGATGTTCAGGGTCAGCGCCTGTTCCTCGAACAGACTTTCCACGATGCGCCGGGTGAAGGTCACCGGCGAGGGCAGGATGGCGCTGTAGCCGGTCAGGGTCTCCAGGGTCACGCGGTCGAGACGCGCCAGCGGGTGCTCCGGCGCGGCCATGAACACCAGCGGGTCCTGCCACACCGCCTGGCTGTGCAGGCGCGGGTCCGGCTGCGGGGGCAGGGTGACCACGCCCATCTCCAGGTCGCCGTGCAGCACCGCTTCCCAGGCTTCCTCCGAATCGATGAAATGGATGTCCAGTTTCACGTCCGGGTATTCCCGGGAAAAGCGGCGCAGCACCGGCGGCAGCCGGTGCAGGCCGATATGGTGGCTGGTGCCGATGCGCAGGGTGCCGGACACCGTGCCGGTCAAATTGCTGATCGCCCGGCTCATGTCTTCCAGGTCGAGCAGCACCTGGCGGGCGCGGGGCAGCAGCGCTTCGCCCGCCTCGGTGAGGCGGATGCGCCGGCCCACCCGGTCGAACAGGCGGGTGCCGAGCTGCTGCTCCAGCTGGGCGATGCGTTTGCTCACCGCCGGTTGAGTGAGAAACAGCCGTTCCGCCGCGGTGGAGAAGGAGCCGCTCTCCGCCACCGCCAGGAAGGCGGTCAGGGCCTGGGTGTCCATGGATAGCGCCTCCGGGAATTCAGATAACCTTCTGGAATCCTAAACATAAAAATTATGAATTGGAATTATCGAAAAGCCCTGCGTAAGGTGTGGCTATCAATTGGAGAACAGGTTATGGCAGGCAAGACACTCTACGACAAGTTGTGGGACGCCCACCTCGTGACCGAACGCGAGGACGGCTCCGCGTTGATTTACATTGATCGTCAGATCATCCACGAAGTGACCTCGCCGCAGGCCTTCGAGGGGCTGCGCCTGGCCGGTCGTCAGCCGTGGCGGTCGGGCGCGTCGGTGGCGACCATCGACCACAATGTGCCGACCACGCCGTTCAACAACGCCTCGGACATCGTCGACGACACCTCGCGCATCCAGGTGCAGACGCTGCAGGACAATACCCGCCAGTTCGGCATCACCGAATACGGCATCGGTGATGTGCGCCAGGGTATCGTACACGTGATGGCGCCGGAGCAGGGCGCGGTGTTGCCCGGCATGACGGTGGTCTGCGGCGATTCCCACACCTCCACCAACGGCGCCCTGGGCTGTCTCGCCCACGGCATCGGCACCAGTGAAGTGGAGCATGTGCTCGCCACCCAGACCCTGGTGGCGCAGAAAATGAAGAACATGCAGGTGCGCGTGGAAGGCGAGCTCGGCCCCGGCGTCACCGCCAAGGACGTGGTGTTGCACATCATCGGTGTGATCGGCACCGCCGGTGGCAACGGCCACGCCATCGAGTTCGCCGGCAGCGCGATCCGCTCGCTGAGCCTGGAAGGGCGCATGACGGTGTGCAACATGTCCATCGAAGCGGGCGCCCGCGCCGGCATGGTGGCGGTGGACGACACCACCATCGACTACGTGCGCGGTCGTCCCGGCGCGCCCAAGGGCGCGGACTGGGACAAGGCGGAGGCCTACTGGCGCGGGCTGGTGTCCGACCCGGACGCCGAGTTCGACACCCTGGTGGAAATCGACGCCGCCGACATCCGCCCGCAGGTGTCCTGGGGCACCAGCCCGGAAATGGTGGTGCCGGTGGACGGCGTGTTGCCGGACCCGGCCGACGAAGCCGATGAGGTGAAGCGTTCCGGCATGGAGCGGGCCTACCAGTACATGGGCCTCAAGCCCGGCATCCGCACCAGCGACATCAAGCTGGACCGGGTGTTCATCGGTTCCTGCACCAACTCGCGCATCGAGGACCTGCGCGCCGCCGCCCAGGTGGCCAAGGGCCACAAAAAGGCGGATTCCGTGAAGCAGGTGCTGGTGGTGCCCGGTTCCGGCCTGGTCAAGCAGCAGGCCGAGAAGGAAGGGCTCGACAAAATCTTTATCGAAGCCGGCTTCGAGTGGCGCCAGCCCGGCTGCTCCATGTGTCTGGCCATGAACCCGGACCGCTTGCAGCCCGGCGAGCACTGCGCCTCCACCTCGAACCGCAACTTCGAGGGGCGCCAGGGCAACGGCGGCCGCACCCACCTTGTGAGCCCGGCGATGGCCGCGGCCGCGGCGGTGGCCGGCCATTTCGTGGACATTCGCGATCTCGCCCCGGCGGATCAGACGGCTTAGGAGCGGTACCATGGAAAAGTTCGTGAAATACACCGGTTTGGTGGCGCCGCTTGATCGTGCCAACGTGGACACCGACCAGATCATTCCCAAGCAGTTTCTCAAGTCGATCAAGCGGACCGGCTTCGGCCCCAACCTGTTCGACGAGTGGCGCTACCTGGACGAGGGCTTTCCCGGCCAGGACAACGAAAAGCGCCCGAAAAACCCGGATTTCGTGCTCAACAAGCCGCAGTATCAGGGCGCCAGCGTGTTGCTCACGCGCCGCAACTTCGGCTGCGGTTCAAGCCGCGAGCACGCCCCCTGGGCGCTGATGGATTTCGGCTTCCGGGCGATTATCGCGCCCAGCTATGCGGATATTTTCTACAATAACTGCTTCAAAAACGGCCTGTTGCCGATTGTGTTGCCGGAAGCTACCGTTGATGGGCTTTTTAAAGCCGAAGCGGCAAGCACCGATTTCCAGCTCACCATCGATCTGGCGAATCAGCAGGTGATGACTCCGGATGGCGAGGCCATCGGCTTCGAGATCGACGAATTTCGCAAACACTGCCTGCTCAACGGCCTGGACGAGATCGGCCTGACGCTGCAGCAAAGCGATGCGATTCGTGAATACGAAAGCCGCCGGCTGGCCGCCGAGCCCTGGATTTTCCAGGAGCCGCAAAAACAATAAAACAAGGAGGCATGATGATATTTCGTAGCGCTGGCCTGTTGCTGGTCCTGGCCCTGGCGGTCACCGGCTGTACCCGCACCGCCATGTACCACCCGCCGGGTGACGACGACCCGAGAGCGCGGCTGAGCATCGAAAGCCAGCTGGGCAGTAACGAAGAGAGCAGCGGCTGGCAGATGCCCGGCGCCGGTGAAAGCACCGTGGCGATTTTCAAGGTGGACGGTGAGCGTCTGGCCGAGAAGGGCGGCGAGCAACGCGTCTTCGTGGAGCCCGGCGAGCACAGCGTGGAAATCTTCGCCGACCACCAGGGCTTTTTGCGCTTCGGTACGCTGAGCCATGATTTCGAGCCCGGCCGTGATTACCGGATCCTGGTCGATGAAGGCGAGGGCGACAAGCGCTACAGCGCGGTGCTGGTGCCCCAGGGCAGCGGCGTGATGAACGTCTACGACGAGACCCTGTTCTGAACGGGGTGAACCCAACGTTTAAGGAAAGTGAATGAGCAGTATCCTGGTGTTGCCGGGCGATGGTATCGGCCCGGAAATCGTCGACGAAGCGCTGCGCGTGCTGACGGCGGCGCAGAAACGGTTCGACCTGGACATCCAGCTGGACCACGCCCTGGTGGGCGGCGCCGCCTATGACGCCGAAGGGGACCCGCTGCCCGAGAGTACCCTGGCCAAGGCGCGCGCCGCCGACGCCATCCTGTTCGGCAGCATCGGCGGCCCCAAGTGGGACAATATTGAACGCGACAAGCGTCCCGAGCGCGGCCTGCTGCGCCTGCGCTCATCGCTGGGCCTGTTCGCCAATCTGCGCCCGGCGATTCTGTTTCCGCAACTGGCGGAGGCGTCCAGCCTCAAGCCGGAAGTGGTCTCCGGCCTGGACATTCTGATCGTCCGCGAGCTCACCGGTGGTATCTACTTCGGTCAGCCGCGCGGCATCAAGGAAGAGAACGGCGAGCGTGTCGGCTTCAACACCTATGTGTACTCCGAGTCGGAAATGAAGCGTATCGCCCGGGTCGCCTTCGACCTGGCCATGCAGCGCGGCAAGCGCGTCTGCTCGGTGGACAAGGCCAATGTGCTGGAAGTCACCGAACTGTGGAAAGAAGTGGTCACCGAGGAAGCCAAGGCTTACCCGGAGATCGAGCTCTCCCATATGTACGTGGACAACGCCGCCATGCAGTTGGTGCGCGCGCCCAAACAATTTGATGTGATCGTCACCGGTAATCTGTTCGGTGACATCCTCTCCGATGAAGCCGCCATGCTCACCGGCTCCATCGGCATGCTGCCCTCCGCGTCCCTGGACGAAAACCGCAAAGGTCTCTACGAGCCCTGCCACGGTTCCGCGCCGGACATCGCCGGCCAGGGCATCGCCAACCCGCTCGCCACGATTATGTCGCTGGCCATGTTGATGCGTTACAGCCTGCAGCGCGACGATGTGGCGGACGCCATTGAAGCGGCGGTGGAAAAGGTCCTGGATCAAGGTCTGCGGACCGGCGATATTTACACCGAGGGCACCCGGAAAGTCAGCACCGGGGAAATGGGCTCCGCCGTGGCCGAGGCACTGGCCGGCGTCTGAGCCCCGCTGAAGAGCACAAACGCAGTAATCCATTCATAGAGAAGGGCAACGGCCTTTCAGGAGATTCGTCTCAATGAATAAAGTCGGTTTTATCGGCTGGCGCGGCATGGTCGGTTCCGTATTGATGGACCGCATGCGCGCGGAAAATGATTTCCAGGACATCGAACCGGTGTTCTTTTCCACCTCCCAGGTGGGCCAGCCCGGCCCGGACGTGGGCAAGGACATTCCGCCCCTGGGCGACGCCAAGAGCGTGGATGAACTGAAAGCCCTGGACGTGATCGTCACCTGCCAGGGCGGCGATTACACCAACGAGGTGTACCCCAAGCTCCGCGAAGCCGGCTGGAAAGGCTACTGGATCGACGCCGCCTCGGCGCTGCGCATGTCCGACGACAGCGTCATCGTGCTGGACCCGGTCAACCGCAAGGTGATCGATCAGGCGCTGGACAAAGGCACCCGGGACTTCGTCGGCGGCAACTGCACCGTGAGCCTGATGCTGATGGCCATGGGCGGCCTGTTCAACGCCGACCTGGTGGAGTGGACCAGCGCCCAGACCTACCAGGCCGCGTCCGGCTCCGGCGCCCAGCACATGCGTGAGCTGATCGCCCAGATGGGCGCCATCCACGGCGACGTGACCTCGGAACTGGCCGACCCGGCCAGCGCGATTCTGGACATCGACCGCAAGGTGGCCGCCACCATGCGCGGCGACGGCATGCCCCACGAACACTTCGGCTTCCCGCTGGCCGGTTCGCTGCTGCCGTGGATCGACAAGGAAATGGAAAACGGCCAGAGCAAGGAAGAGTGGAAAGCCCAGGCGGAGACCAACAAGATTCTCGGCCGCGGCGACCACCCGATCCCCCTGGACGGCACCTGCGTGCGCATCGGCGCCATGCGCTGCCACGCCCAGGCGCTCACCGTGAAGCTCAAGAAGGACGTGCCGCTGGATGAGATCTATGATCTGATCGGCCAGGCCAACGATTGGGTGAAAGTGGTCCCCAACGAGAAGGAAGCCACCCTGCGCGACCTCACCCCCACGGCGGTGACCGGCACCCTGACGGTACCCGTCGGGCGCCTGCGCAAACTGAACATGGGCGGTGAATACCTGAACGCCTTCACCGTGGGTGACCAGCTGTTGTGGGGCGCCGCGGAACCGCTGCGCCGCATGCTGCGCATTTTGTTGGAGCACTGATGAGTATTGACCTCGCCCTGGTGGGCGCCACCGGTCTGGTGGGCGAGGCCATTCTCGAACAACTCGCTCATCGGGATCTGCCGGTGGGCGAGTTGTTCGTTCTGGCCTCGGAAAACAGCGAAGGCAAGAGCCTGCGCGTGGGTAAAAAATCCCTGCAGGTACGGAAAGCCGAGGATTTCGATTTCTCACGGGTGCAGCTGGCGGTGTTCGCCGCCGGCGCGGCGGTGTCCCAGGAATTGGCACCGCGCGCCGCCGACGCCGGCGCGCTGGTGCTGGATCTGTCGCCGGCGTTCCGCTATGAGCCCGACGTACCGTTGCTGGTCGCCGGGGTCAACGACGAACAGCTCGGCGCCGCCCGCGAACGCAACATCGTGGCCGCCGCCGACGCCGCCACGGTGCAGCTGCTGCTGGCGCTGAAACCGCTGATGGCGCTGGGCGATCTGACCCGGGTCACGGTGACGCAGATGCAGAGTGCGTCGTCATCCGGACGGGTCGGCGTGGAGCGCTTGGCGCGCCAGAGCGCGCGGCTGTTGAACGGCCTGGAGGCCAGCGAAGGGCCGGAGTCCCAGTACGCCTTTAATATGCTGCCGATGGCCGGCCGCCGTCAGGATAACGGCTACACCAGCGAAGAGCTGAAACTGATGCTGGAGGCGCGCCGGGTTCTGGGCCAGCCGCAACTGGCGGTGGACGTGAGCTGTGTTCAGGTGCCGGTGTTCCACGGCCTGTCGCAGACCGTGGTGGTGCAGGGCACCATGCCGATCACCCTGGCGCAGGCCGAAGCCTGCTGGCAGGACGCCCCCGGGCTGCAAATGGACGCCGACGACGAAGCCGACGGCGCCTCCCCGGTACGGCAGATCCGCGCCGACCTGGGCGTGCGAATTGCACGGGTTCGCGAGGACATCGACGGGCAGGGTGATTTAAGCTTCTGGACGGTGGCCGATAATATTAAAACCGGCGCCGCCTACAACGCGGTGCTGCTGGTCGAGAAGTTGCTAAAAGACTATCTGTAATGGATACTTACCGAGATTATGTGACGCAGTTTCTAGGTGTCCGGTGTAATTTCCTGCACAATCACGATAGCGATTCTTGGCATTCAAAGACCGCATCGGGATAATTTTGGCGGCCTGCCGGCTGAGAGGGCGGGGAAAGATAATAAGTAAAGGGTTCGATCAATGCTCCGAAAACTTGGGATAGGCTTTATCGCTCTGGCGACCATGGCGCCCGGGCTGGCGGCTGCACTGGGGGTGGGTGAGTACGAGCTGAACTCGTATTTGAACGAGCCGCTGGACATGACCGTGGAACTGCACGATCTGGGCGGCCTGTCCGAGGACGAAATTCTCGCCAACCTGGCCACGCAGGAGGCGTTCGACGCCGCCGGTGTGGACCGCGGCTACTTCCTCAACGATCTGAAGTTCGAAGTGGACGTGAGCGGCGACAGCGGCGTATTGCACATCCGCTCCCGTCAGCCGGTACGCGAACCCTATCTTAATTTCCTGGTGGAATTCCTCTGGCCCACCGGCCGCCTGATGCGGGAATACACCGTTCTGCTGGATCCGCCCAGCTACGCGGACGACGGCGACAGCCTGCAGCCCGCGGTTTCCGAACCCTCGCCACGCCCGGCCACCCGGCCCGAGCCCGCTTCCGAGCCGGCTCGCCAGCGCCCCGCCGAACCGGCCACGCGCCCGCAAACCCGCCCGGCCCCCTCGGAGGCTCCCGGCGACGGCGCCGGCGAAGTGGCCGAACGCGACAGCGGCACTTACCGGGTCGGGGCATCCGACACCATGTGGCGCATCGCCCGGCAGCAGCGCCCGAGCCCGGATGTGTCCGTACAGCAGATGATGCTGGCGATCCAGGAGCGCAATCCCGACGCCTTTATCAATGACAACGTGAACCTGGTGCGCGAAGGCGCGGTGCTGCGCATTCCGTCCGAGCAGCAGGTGCGCCGTGTGTCCAGCCGTGAAGCCCTGTCCCGGGTGGCCACGCAGAACCGCGAATGGCGGGGCATGCGCCCCGAGCCGGCGGCGGGCCAGCCGCAGCGGGCGCCGATCGACGCCACCGGCCGCGACCGCAGTGATCAGGTCGCCGGCGGCGACGACGGTCAGGGCCAGGTCACTCTGGTGAGCCCGGACAGCGAGGGCGGCGTGCGCGACGGCGACGCCACCGGCGGCCGCAGTGGCGACGCCGATACCGCCGCGCTGCAGAACGAGCTGGCGATCCGCGACGAAAATCTGGACCGCCTGAACCGCGAAAACAGCGAGCTGCGCAGCCGTCTGGACGCGCTGGACGAGCAGGTCAGCACCAGCCAGCAGTTGCTGGAAATGCGCAGCGAGAAGATCGCCGCGCTGCAGGCGGAACTGCGCCGGCTGCGTGAAGAGCAGGACCTGGACGTGGACCCGTCACTGCTGGAAGAGCCCGAGCCGGCGGCGGACAGCGCCCCCGACATGACCGCCGACACCGGCGGCGCGGACAGCGGCGGCGCCGAAAATACGGACGGCACCGATAGCGCCGACGCCGCCGGCGACCAGCCGGGCGCGGCTGGCGATGACGACGACGCGGCACCGGCGCTGGGCGCGCCGGGCCAGAACGGCGGCGGCGACGGGCCGTCGCCGGATCAGGGCGGCGGCGGTGATGACCGCACCGCCACCGTGACCCCGCCCGAAAAGCCGGAGCCGGCCTCCGCGGATCAGGCGGGCTCCGGCCCGGCCAACGCCGATCAGGCGGACAGCGGCGGCGGTATCGTCGGCCTGATTCGCGACAACCTGCTGTATGTGGGCGCCGCTCTGGCGGTTTTGCTGCTTCTGTTGTTGCTGGCGCTGCGCCGCCGTCAAAACGCGGCCGGCGACGAGCACGACGAAGAGGACGACAACGGGTTTGGTGACGATTTCGAAGCCCCGGTGATGGCCGGAACCGCCGCCCACGACGACGCCGACCTGGAAGAGGATCTCGCCGATGACGAGATGGATCCGATGGAGCGGGCCGACGTCTATGTGGCCTACGGCCAGTACCCCCAGGCGGTGGACTTCCTGCGTAATGAAATCAATCAGGCGCCGGAGCGCGGCGATCTGAAAATCCGCCTGCTGGAACTGCTGCACGAAAGCAACGACGAGCGCGGTTTCCACCAGCAGGCCACCGCGTTCGCCGGCACCAGTCCGGCGGTGGACGCCGCCATCAAACGGCTTGGCGGCGATCCGGGCGAGCACGATTACGGTGATAACGCCTACGTCGCGTCCAGCGCGGACAGCGGCGACGAGGAGTTGTCCCTGGACGATCTGGAACTGGATCTGGCGTCCGACCTGTCGGATCAGCCGGACGACAGCGACGGCTATTCCCATGCCGCCACCGCCACCGCGGCGGGGGCCGGCGCCGCGGCCGGTTTCGCCGCCGGCCGCGAGCAATCCGAGCAGGCCGATACGGAACAGACCGAAACCGAACAGACCGACCAGGACGACAGCCTGGAACTGGACGACTTCGACTTCACCCTCGAGGACGAAGAGCCGGAAAACCGGCCGCTTCGCGACGAGACGCCACTGGAGCTGGACGATCTGGTACTCGACGACGGCAATGACCGCGCCGGCGACGATGAAGACGACGGCCTGGCGTTCTCCCTCGAGGACGATTTCGAAAGCGACGGCGACGTGGCCTTCACCGATGACGAGCTGGCCGCGCTGGACAGCGCCGAAACGCCCGCCGGCAACGACGATGGCGACACCTCCACGGAGCGTGGCGCCGACGACCTGGGCGACTTCGACGACCTCGAACTCGATGATCTGGATGTGTCGCTCACCGACGACCGCACCGGCGTCGACGAGCCCGCGCCGGCACCGGCTGAAGCCTCGCCCGGGGAAGACACCGGCGACGAACTGGCCGATCTGTCCCTGGAAGACGACGACACGGCACTGTCCCTGGACGATCTCAGCCTGGAAGACGATGCGCCGTCGTCGCCGCGCACCGAACCGGATGCCGGCGCCGATGACCTCGACGACCTGAATCTCGAACTGGACGACGCCGGGGAAGACGACGCGCCGGCGGCGGAATACGAGCCCGAGCCGCAAACGGCCGCCACGCCGCCCGCGGACACCAGTGAGGTGAGCGACGACATGCTCGGCGACGACGATGACTTCGACTTCCTGGGTGAAACCGACGAAAACGCCACCAAGCTGGATCTGGCCCGCGCCTATATCGACATGGGCGACGCGGAAGGCGCCCGGGACATCCTCAACGAGGTGCTCAGCGAAGGCAGCGAAGAGCAGCAGGGCGAAGCCAAGGAGCTGCTCGCCCGCGTCGGCTGAGACCGACCGGTTGCCGTCTCTGGCGGTTCGGGGGGCGATGCCTTAAGGTATCGCCCCCTTTTTAATGCTCGCTTTACGGACCGCTAGGACGGCTTGATGACGCGAATCGCAGTGGCGGTGGAATACGACGGCGCCGGTTTCCACGGCTGGCAGACCCAGGAATCCGGCGTGCGCACCGTCCAGGAAGAACTGGAAAAGGCGCTCTCGCGGGTGGCCAACCACCCGGTGGCGCTGATCTGCGCCGGCCGCACCGACGCCGGCGTGCACGCCACCGGCCAGGTCTGCCACTTTGATTCCGACGCCGACCGCAGCATGAAGAGCTGGGTGATGGGCGCCAACCGCTTTCTCCCCGACGACGTCTCGGTGCAGTGGGCGCAAGCGGTGCCGGACGATTTCCACGCCCGCTTCAAAGCCAACCGGCGCCGTTACCGCTACGTGATCTATAACCACGCCGCGCCGCCGGCGCTGTTCCGCCGCCAGGTGACCTGGAACTACCGGCCGCTGGACGTGGACGCCATGATCGAGGCAAGCCGTCACCTGGTCGGCACCCACGATTTCACCTCCTACCGGAGCGTGCACTGCCAGGCCAAGTCACCGGTGAAAACCCTCAGCCGCTTTCATATTCACCGGCAGGGTCCGTTGATCGTGCTGGAAGTGGAGGGCAACGCCTTCCTGATGCACATGGTGCGCAACATGGCCGGCGTGCTGATGAGCATCGGCGCCGGCAAGCATCCGCCGGTGTGGGCCCGTGAAGTGCTTGAGGCCCGCGACCGCCGTAAGGGCGGCGTCACCGCGCCGCCGTTCGGGCTGTATCTGGTCGACATCGGCTACCCGGAGCCGTTCGTGCTGCCGCGTCCGCCGCTGGGCCCGCTGTGGCTGACCACGCTGAACGCGGCTGACGGCGGCGGTGCCGATGCCCCATAATTGACGCCCTCAACACCACGGTCTGTTATCATAGGTAACGAATGAACATACCCCGGGTCAAAATTTGCGGCATCACGCGGCCGGACGACGGGCGCCACGCGGCGCGGGCCGGCGCCGACGCCATCGGCCTGGTGTTTTACCCGCCCAGCCCCCGCTACGTGAGCCCGCGTCAGGCCGCCGACATCGTCGCCGCCTTGCCGCCGTTCGTGACCACCGTGGGGTTGTTCGTGGACGCACCGCCGGAGCAGATCGCCGCGTTGCTGGAACAGGTACCGCTGGACATGCTGCAGTTCCATGGCGATGAATCGCCGGAATACTGCGCCGCTTTCCAGCGTCCCTGGATCAAGGCCCTGCGGATGCGTGACGGGGTGGACCCCCGGGCCGAGGCGGACCGCTACGGCGCCGCCGGCGCCCGCGGTCTGCTGGTCGACAGCTATGTGCCCGGCGTGCCCGGCGGCACCGGCGAACGGTTCGACTGGGACCGGCTGCCCGCCGATCCCTCCCTGCCGCTGGTGCTCGCCGGCGGCCTGGACCCGGCCAACGTGGCCGAGGCGGTGCGGCGGGTACGGCCCTGGGCCGTGGACGTGAGCGGCGGCGTGGAGGTCCTCGGCGTCGACGGCCGCCGGCAGGGCGGCATCAAGGACCCCGGCGCGGTGAGCGCGTTCATACGCGCGGCGCGCGGCTGACCCCTTTATTCAAACTGGCAGGCACCATGACGAGGAGCATTCGGTGACACAGTCTTCTGAAAGCAGTGGGCCCGATTACAAGGCATTTCCCGATCAGAACGGTCATTTCGGACGCTTCGGCGGACGCTTCGTCTCCGAAACCCTGATGGCCGCCCTCGACGAGCTGGATGTCATGTACCGGCGCCTCAAGGACGATCCCCAGTTCCAGGCGGATTTCGACTACGACCTGGCCCATTACGTGGGCCGGCCCTCGCCGCTGTATCTGGCCGAGCGCTGGACCAAACAGCTGGGCGGCGCCCGCATCTGGCTCAAGCGCGAGGATCTCAACCACACCGGCGCCCACAAGGTGAACAACACCATCGGCCAGGCGCTGCTCGCCAAGCACATGGGCAAGAAGCGGGTGATCGCGGAAACCGGCGCCGGCCAGCACGGCGTGGCCTCGGCCACCGTGGCCGCGCGCCTGGGCCTGGAGTGCCACGTGTTCATGGGCGAGGAAGACATCCGCCGCCAACGCCTCAACGTCTATCGCATGAAGCTGCTGGGCGCCAACGTTGTGCCGGTGACCTCCGGTTCGCGCACCCTCAAGGACGCCATGAACGAGGCGATGCGCGACTGGGTCACCAACGTGGACGACACCTTCTACATCATCGGCACCGTGGCGGGACCGCACCCGTACCCGATGCTGGTGCGCGACTTCCAGTCCGTGATCGGCCGCGAGGCGCGCGAGCAGAGCCTCAAGCAGGCCGGCAAGCTGCCGGACGCCCTGGTCGCCTGCGTGGGCGGCGGCTCCAATGCCATCGGCCTGTTCCACCCGTTCCTCGACGACCGGGACGTGGCCATGTACGGCGTGGAAGCCGGCGGTGACGGCATCGACACCGGCCGCCACGCGGCGCCGCTGAGCGCCGGCCGTCCCGGTGTGCTGCACGGCAACCGCACCTACCTGATGGAAGACGACAACGGTCAGATCATCGAGACCCATTCCGTGTCCGCCGGCCTCGACTACCCCGGGGTGGGCCCCGAGCACTCCTGGCTCAAGGACATCGGCCGGGTCCATTACGTGTCCGCCGACGATAACGAGGCCCTGGCCGCGTTCCGCGAGCTGACCCGCATCGAGGGCATCATGCCGGCGCTGGAATCCGCCCATGCGCTCGCCTATGCCCGTAAGCTGGCGCCGCAAATGGACGCCGACCAGGACATCGTCATCAACCTGTCGGGCCGCGGGGATAAAGACATCCTCACCGTGGCGGAAATCGACGGCATTCATTTTTAAGATCGGGGAAGGATATGAGTCGTATTGAAGCCTGCTTCGCCACTCTCAAGGAGCAGCAGCGTAAGGCCCTGATTCCTTACATCACCGCCGGCGACCCGACCAAGGCGGTCACCGTGCCGGTGATGCACGCCATGGTGGAGGCGGGCGCCGACGTGATCGAACTGGGCGTGCCGTTCTCCGACCCGATGGCCGACGGCCCGGTGATCCAGAAAGCCTGTGAACGGGCCCTGGCCGCCGGCACCGGCCTGCGTGACGTGCTGGCCATGGTCACCGAGTTCCGCCGCGACAACGACACCACGCCGGTGGTGCTGATGGGCTACCTGAACCCGGTGGAGATCATGGGTTATGAGCGCTTCGCCGACGCCTGCGTGGACGCCGGTGTCGACGGCGTGCTGCTGGTGGATCTGCCGCCGGAGGAGTGCGACGAGGTGGCGCCGCTGTTCAAGACGCGCGGCGTCGATCTGATCTTCCTGATCGCGCCGACCACCACCGACGCGCGGATCAGCCGCATCGCCGGCGCCGCCAGCGGCTACCTGTATTACGTGTCGCTGAAAGGCGTGACCGGCTCCGCCAGCCTCAACGTGGAGGAAGTGGCGCGCCGCGTTGAAACAATTCGCAACCTTGCCCAATTGCCCATTGGCGTGGGCTTTGGTATCAAAGACGCGCAATCGGCACGGGCGGTGAGCCAGGTATCCGACGGCGTGGTGGTCGGCAGTGCGCTGGTCAACCAGTCCGCCGAAAACGTGGATACCCCGGATCGCATCGCCCCCGCGGTGGCGGCGATTCTCGCCGACATGCGTGCCGCCATGGATAAACAGTAAACGCTGAGCGCTGAGCGTACGAGGTCCGACTGATGAGCAATAACTGGCTGGAAAAGATCCTCCCCGCGGTGCGTCGCCCGCAGGAAACCCGGCGCAGCACCATTCCCGAGGGTCTGTGGCGCAAGTGCCCGCGCTGCGACAGTGTGCTCTACCGTCCGGAGCTGGAACGCAATCTGGAAGTGTGCCCGAAATGCGAGCACCACCTGCGCGTCGGTGCCCGCAAGCGGCTGAAGATGTTCCTGGACGACGGCCCGATGAGCGAAATCGGCGCCGATCTGGCGCCGGTGGACCGGCTCAAGTTCAAGGACTCCAAGAAGTACAAGGACCGCCTGGTGGCGGCCCAGAAGGAGACCCAGGAACGGGACGCGCTGATCGCCATGAAAGGCAAGCTCCACGATTTGCCGGTGGTGGCGGTGGCGTTCGAATTCCGCTTCATGGGCGGCTCCATGGGCTCGGTGGTCGGCGAGCGTTTCGTGCGCGCGGTGGAAAGTTGCCTGGAACACAAAACGCCGCTGATCTGTTTCGCCGCCAGCGGCGGGGCGCGCATGCAGGAAGCGCTGTTCTCCCTGATGCAGATGGCCAAGACCTCCGCCGCGCTGGAACGTCTGCGCGAAGCGGGTCTGCCGTTTATCTCCGTGCTCACCGATCCGGTCTACGGCGGCGTGTCCGCGTCGCTGGCCATGCTCGGCGACGTCAACGTGGCCGAGCCCAACGCGCTGATCGGCTTCGCCGGCCCGCGGGTGATCGAGCAGACCGTGCGGCAGAAACTGCCGGAAGGCTTCCAGCGCAGTGAATTCCTGCTCGAGCACGGCGCCATCGACATGATCGTCGAGCGTCAGCACATGCGTGACACCCTGCACCGCATTCTCGCCAATCTGACCGGGGCGCCGCTGGCCGAACCCGCCGAACTATGAGCGTCGGCCTGGACGCCTGGCTGGCGCGCATTGAAAAACTCCACCCCAGTGAGATCGAGCTGGGCCTGGAGCGGGTGCGCCGGGTGGCCGAGGCGCTCGGCGCGGCCAGCCTGCCGATGCCGGTGATCACCGTCGCCGGCACCAACGGCAAGGGCTCGGTGGTGGCGCTCACCCGCGCCCTGGCGGCCGCCGCCGGCCGCCGCGTGTGCGTCTATACCTCCCCCCATCTGCAACGCTTCAACGAACGCATCACGCTGCCCGACGGCCCGGTGGACGACGACGCCCTGTGCGCCGCCTTCGAGCAGGTGGACGCCGCCCGCGGCGACACCGCGCTGACCTATTTCGAATTCACCACCCTGGCGGCGCTGTGGCTGTTCCGCCACAGCGGCGCCGACCTGGCGATTCTGGAAGTGGGGCTGGGCGGCCGCCTGGACGCGGTCAATCTGGTCGACGCGGACGTGGCGGTGGTCACCTCCGTGGGCCTGGACCACACCGACTGGCTGGGTGACACCCGCGAAAAAGTGGCGGTGGAGAAACTCGGCATCGGCCGGGCAGGGCGGCCCCTGGTGTACGGGGAGGAAAACGCCCCCGCCAACCTGGACGCCGAACTGGATCGCCTCAAGGCGGTGCCGCTGCGCGCCGGCCGCGAGTTCCAGGTGGAGGCCGCCCGCTTGTCGATCCGCGACGGCCAACGGCAACGCCATTATCCATTGCCGCTGCCCCCGCGCCTGGGCGCGGACAACCTGGCCACCGCCTGCCAGGCGCTGGTGGCCGCCGGTTTCCCACCGGCGGACGACGCCCCCCACCAGGTGGCGGATACCGGTCTCGTCGGCCGCTGCCAGGTGCGCCGTTACCGTGGCGTGCAGTGCGTGCTCGACGTGGGGCATAATCTGGAAGCATTGACCCGGCTGCGCGGGCGGCTGCCCGCCCACGCCGGCCGCCGGCGCCTGGTGTTGGGCATGATGACCGACAAACCGGTGGAAGCGGTGGTGGCGCTGTTCGCCGCCGACGTGGATGAGTGGTATCTGGCGCGCCCGGCGGTGAGCCGCGCGGCGGACACCGGGCGGCTGGCCCGGGCGCTGCCCGAGAGCGCCCTGGCGCACCGTTTCGACAGCGTGGCGGCGGCGCTGGATCAGGCCGTCGCGGACAGCGGCGCCGGCGATCAGGTGCTGGTTCTGGGCTCTTTCTTTACCGTCGCCGAGGCGTTGAACGCCATGGATCAGGGAGACTAGCGGTGCATTTGCGAACTCGCCAACGTGTGATCGGCCTGCTGCTGTTGCTGCTGCTGGCCGCGATTCTGGCGCCGCTGGTACTGCGCACGCCGGAACAGGTACGCCTGGCCCTGGATATGTCGATCCCGGAAGCGCCGCGCATCAGCGAGCCGGACATCGCCCCGGTGGTCAGCGAGGAAGAGCAGGCCGCCACCGACCGTCAGATCGACGAAGAGCAGCAACAGGTGGCTGCCGCCGAACCGGAGCCGCGGGTGGCCCCTCCGGTGGTGGAGGAAGAGCCGTCAGCGGATGAAGAGCCTTCAGAAGCACCGCAACCCGCCGCCCAGGACGCCCCGCAACCCGGCTTCACCGTGCAGGTGGCCAGTTTCAGCGACGTGGCCAACGCCCAGGCGCTGGTGGCGCGCCTGCGCGAGGCCGACTACAGCGCCTATCACCGTGAAGTGCGCCAGGACGGCAACACCTGGCAGCGCGTGTTCGTGGGCCCGGAGATCAAGCGCGAACGGGCCGAGGCCCTGCGCCAGCGGCTGGCCGACGACAAGGCCTTCGCCCTGGAAGGGCTGGTGCGTTCCTTTGTGCCTTAGCGATTCCGGGCCGATAAAGCCCTGTGCCCGCCCCGGGCGCTCTGATAGAATCGCGGGCCTGTTTTAACCACGCGCGTGTTCATGAATCTGGCAGACGGCATCATTCTGTTTATCATCGCCGCCTCGGCACTGATCAGTGTGCGTCGTGGCTTCACGCGTGAAGCGTTTTCCTTGCTCACCTGGGTGGCGGCCTTCATCGTCGCCCGCCTGTTCAGCCCGGCCCTGGAGGTTCTCCTGGCCGATTCCATCGAGACGCCCAGCCTGCGCCTGGCCGTCGCCTTCGGTCTGTTGTTCACTGTCACCCTGATAGTGGGCGCGTTGATCAATCACCTGCTCGGTGAATTGATCCGCGTGACCGGCCTGAGTGGCACCGACCGTTTGCTGGGCATGGTGTTCGGCGCCTTGCGCGGCGCCCTGGTGGTGGTTGTATTGGTGGCCCTGGGCCACCATCTGTTCAGCGAGGATGCCTGGTGGCGCGAGTCGCTTCTGGTCCCGCATTTCGCCATGCTGGAGGACTGGACCCGCCGTCTCGCCGGGGATCTGATCGCTTATCTTATGAACGTCAGCGGAAGCTAAGCTTAGCTAGCTCGAGGATACGCAAATGTGCGGCATTGTTGGCATTGTCGGCCACTCCTACGTCAACCAGGCGATTTATGACGCTTTGACGGTTCTTCAGCACCGGGGACAGGACGCCGCCGGCATCGTCACCTGCGACGGGGACCGGCTGTTCCTGCGCAAGGACAACGGCATGGTCCGGGACGTATTCCGCAACCGCCACATGCGCCGCCTGGTCGGCAACATGGGCATCGGTCACGTGCGTTACCCCACCGCCGGCAGCTCCAGCTCCGCGGAGGCGCAGCCGTTCTACGTCAACTCGCCCTACGGCCTGACCCTGGCCCATAACGGCAACCTGACCAATTCCGAGGCGCTCGCCGAGCACCTCTATCGTTCCGATCTGCGCCATATCAACACCACCTCGGATTCCGAAGTGCTGTTGAATGTGTTCGCCCACGAGCTGCACGAGCGCGGCAAGGGCAAGCTGCGCCCGGAGCCGGACGACATCTTCGACGCCGTGTCCGCGGTGCACCGGCGCGCCGAGGGCGCCTACGCGGTGGTGGCGATGATCACCGGCTACGGCATCCTGGCGTTCCGCGACCCGCGCGGCATTCGTCCGGTCTGTTTCGGCAAGAAAGAGACCGAGCACGGCCCCGAGTACATGGTGGCGTCGGAGTCGGTGGCGTTGTCGTCGCTGGGCTTCCAACTGGTGCGCGACCTGGCCCCCGGCGAGGCGATCTACATCACGTCGGAAGGGGAGCTGCACACCCGTTCCTGCCACGATCAGCCCAAGCTCACGCCCTGCATCTTCGAGCAGGTCTATCTGGCCCGCCCGGATTCCATCATCGACGATATTTCCGTCTACAAGGCGCGCCTGCGCATGGGCGAAAAGCTGGCGGAAAAAGTGGAGCGCGTGTGGCCGGACCACGACATCGACGTGGTGATCCCGATTCCGGACACCAGCCGCACCTCGGCGCTGCAGATGGCCAACCGGCTTAACGTGAAATACCGCGAAGGCTTCATCAAGAACCGCTACATCGGCCGCACCTTCATCATGCCCGGCCAGCAGCAGCGGCGGAAATCGGTGCGCCAGAAGCTCAACGCCATCGAGCTGGAATTCTCCGGCAAGAACGTGCTGCTGGTGGACGACTCCATCGTGCGCGGCACCACCTGCCACGAAATCATCCAGATGGCCCGTGAAGCTGGCGCCCGCAAGGTGTATTTCGCCTCCGCCGCGCCGGCGGTGAAATACCCCAATGTGTACGGCATCGACATGCCGTCCGCCGGCGAACTGATCGCCCACGACCGCAGCGACGACGAAGTCTGTCAGCTGATCGGCGCGGACAAGCTGATCTACCAGGATCTGGAAGATCTGGTCAGCGCCTGCCAGGAAGGCAACGCGGACATCGAGGAGTTTGATTGTTCGGTGTTTAACGGCCACTATCTGGCCGGTAATATCGACGGCCAGTATCTGTCCGATCTGGAAACGCGCCGTAACGACGACGCCAAGAAAAGCCGGGAAAAAACCCGCGCCCTGGCGGACAACGAAGTGATCGACCTGCATAACTCCAACTGAACCAGGGGCGGCCCGGCCGCCCCGCACCGAGGTAACGATGAGCGACACACCGGACCCCCGCGACCTGCATACCGACACCCTGGCGATTCGCTGGGCGCAGTTGCGCACCGATGAAATGTCGCACTCGGATCCGATCTTCCTCACCTCCAGCTTCGTTTACGAGAGTGCCGCCCAGGCCGCCGCCCGTTTCTCCGGCGAGGAGCCGGGTAACGTCTATTCGCGTTTCACCAACCCCACGGTGCGTTCCTTCGAGCAACGCCTGGCGGCCATGGAAGGCGGCGAAAGCTGCGTGGCGCTGGCCTCCGGCATGGCGGCGATCAGCAGCACCTTCTTCACCTTGCTGGCGCCCGGCGATCACGTGATCAGTTCACGCAGCGTGTTCGGCACCACCAATGTGATCTACGACCGCTATCTGAAGAAGTTCAACATCGACACCACCCTGGTCGATCTGAACGATCTGGATCAGTGGCGCGCGGCGATTCGCCCGGAAACCAAGCTGCTGTATCTGGAAACGCCGTCCAACCCGCTCTCGGAAGTGGGCGACATCGAAGCGCTGGCCAAACTGGCCCACGACAACCGCGCGCTGCTGATCGTTGATAACTGCTTCTGCACTCCGGCGCTGCAGAAACCGCTGGAACTGGGCGCCGACCTGGTGATTCACAGCGCCACCAAATATCTGGACGGCCAGGGCCGTTGCCTGGGCGGCGCCGTGGTCGGTCCCGAAGAGATCCTCAAGGAGATCCACGGGTTCGTCCGTTCCGCCGGCCCCTGCATGAGCCCGTTCAACGCCTGGGTGTTTCTCAAGGGTCTGGAAACCCTGGGCCTGCGCATGAAGGCGCATTCGGAAAACGCCCTGCAACTGGCGCAGTGGCTGGAGCAGCAGCCGGGTATTGCCCGGGTGCACTATGCCGGCCTCGACAGCCACCCGCAGAAAGCCCTGGCCGAGCGCCAGCAGAAAGCGTTCGGCGCGGTGATCGCCATTGAAGTGGAAGACAGCGACGGCCGGCGCGACCGCCAGGCCGCCTGGCGCTTTATCGACGCCACCCGGCTGCTCTCCATCACCGCCAACCTGGGCGACGTGAAGTCCACCGTTACCCATCCGGCCACCACCACCCACGGGCGCGTGGCGGAGGAAGAAAAACAACGTTCCGGCATCAGCGAAAATCTGATCCGCATCGCGGTGGGGCTGGAAGACGTCGGCGATCTCAAGAACGACCTGGGGCTCGGCATCAAAGCGCTCGGCTTCGAATAAAAACTTGAAGCGTGTCGCCAATAAAGGGGTGTTATGCAGGCTTTGGATAAAGCACTGGCCCAGGTGGGCAGCGTGCTACTGGGGAAACCGGAACAACTGAAACTGGCCCTGGCCTGCATGCTCGCCGGCGGCCATCTGTTGATCGAGGACCTGCCCGGCATGGGCAAGACCACCCTGGCCCATGCGCTGGCGCGGGTGTTCCGCCTCGATTACCGGCGCGTGCAGTTCACCAGCGACATGCTGCCCGCCGATATTCTCGGCGTTTCGGTGTTCGATCCGGAGAGCCAGCAGTTCAGTCTGCGCGAGGGGCCGGTGTTCAGCCAGCTTCTGCTCGCCGACGAAATCAACCGCGCCACCCCCAAGACCCAGGGCGCGCTGCTGGAAGCCATGGAAGAGCGACAGGTCACCCTGGACGGCGTCAGCCGGCCGCTGCCGTCGCCGTTCTTCGTGGTCGCCACCCAGAACCCGGTGACCCAGGCCGGCACCTTCGTGTTGCCGGAATCCCAGCTCGACCGTTTCCTGATGCGCATTTCCCTGGGCTACCCGTCCCCGGACGTGGAGCTGTCCCTGCTGGCCGGCGGCGACCTGCGCGAAGCGGTGCGCGAATTGAAACCCATCATCGAGCCCAGCGGCCTGGTGAAACTGATCGCCCATGTGGGCAAGGTGCGCGCCACCCGCGACTTGCTCGACTATGTGCAGCGGCTGCTGGAAGCCACCCGCGCCGACGATCGTCTGGTCACCGGCCTGTCGCCGCGCGCCGGCCTCGGCCTGCTGCGCGCCGCCCGCGCCTGGGCGCTGGTCCACGACCGCGATTACGTGCTGCCCGAGGACGTGCAGGCGGTGTGGCCCTCGGTGGCCGAGCACCGGCTGCAGCCCCGCGAAGGGGGCCAGGTGTCGGCGATGACCCAGGCGCTGCTGCAAACCGTGCCGGTGGTGCGCCACTAGTCGGTCGAACCTGAGGAGGGACGCCGTGCTCAAGCAAGCCTGGCAGCGTTGGCTCGACCGCCGGCTTCCCCGGGCCCGCCAGGTGCAGCTCGACCAGCGGCGCATTTTTATTTTCCCCACCGGCTACGGTTTCCTCTATCTGCTGGTGTCCGTGCTGCTGTTCTTCGGCGGCATCAACTATGAGAACAACCTGATTCTCGGCCTCTGTTTTCTGATGGTCAGCCTGTTTCTGGTGGCCATTCTGCACACCTTCCGCAATTTGTCCGGGCTGTCCCTGCGCGCCGGCGCCAGCCGCTCCGGTTTCGTCGGCGGGCAGGGCAGCGTGGAAGTGGTGCTGGTCGCCCAGCGGCGCCCGCACCGGGCGCTGTGGCTGCGCTGGCTGGACCAGCCGGCCCAGGAGATCAGCGTCGAGCCCGGCGAGGAAAGTGCCCTGTGGCTGAACCTGCCGCTCAGCCGGCGGGGCCGCGTCCGGCCGCCGCGTCTGCGCGTGGAGAGCCGCTACCCGTTGGGGTTGCTGCGCAGCTGGTCGCTGGTGTCCCTGGATCAGGTTTGTCTGGCCTGGCCGCGCCCCCAGGAAAGCCACGACTGTCCCGCCGACGGCGGTGACCGGGAGCGGCAGGTGGCCAGCGCCGGGCAAAGCGGCAGCGAGGAATTCCAGGGCCTGCGCGGCTATGTGCCCGGCGACTCCCTGGGCCAGGTGGACTGGAAAGGCTATGCCCGCGGCCGGGGGCTCAACGTCAAACTGTTCGAGGAGCCCGCCAGCGGCCGCCTGTGGTTGCGCTATGACCGCCTGGAAGGCGTGCCGGTGGAGCGGCGTCTGTCGATCCTGTGCTTCTGGGTGCAGCGGCTGAGCCGCGAGAACCGGCCCTTCGCCCTGGCGCTGCCCGGCGCCGAGCTGCCGCCGGGGCAGGGCGAGGAACAGCGTCTGCGGGCCCTCAACCTGCTGGCCCGTCACGGCGACACGGAGGCGCACTGATGGCGCGCATCTACCAGATCCCCAGCCACGCCCGCGGCTGGCTCACCCTGGCGATCATCGCCGCGTCGCTGCCGCAACTGTGGGGCGGCCCCCTGTGGCAGGCCGGGCTGCTCGCCCTGGTGCTGGGCTGGCGTGCCCTGATGGACCGCCAGCGGCTGGTGCTGCCCGGGCGCATCCTGCGCCTGGTGCTGCTGGTGGCCACCGTGGCCGCCACCTTCTACAGCTTCGGCCGTCTGCACGGGCCGGAGGCGGGCACCGCGCTGATCACCAGCCTGTTCGCGCTCAAATACCTGGAACTGGTCAGCAAGCGCGACGCCTATGTGCTGATCGTGCTCGGCTACTTCGTGTGCGCCACCATTCTGCTGTTCCACCGCGGGCCGGCCATGGCGCTCTACGTGATCGGCTGCCTGATTCTGCTCACCGCCAGCCTGGCGGGCATCAATTACAGCGACACCCACGCCCGCCGCCGCCAGCACCTGTCGGTGGCGGCGGTGATGGTGCTGCAGGCGCTGCCGCTGGCCATCGCCCTGTTCGTGCTGGTGCCGCGCATCGCGCCGCTGTGGAACATGCAGCTGGACAGCGGTCAGGCGCGCACCGGCATGAGCGACAGCATGTCGCCGGGGCAGGTCAGCCGCCTCACCGAATCCAGCGAGCTGGCGTTCCGGGTCCAGTTCGAGGGCGAGCCGCCACCGCCCCGGGAGCGCTACTGGCGCGGCCTCACCTACAGCTACTTCGACGGCACCACCTGGCGCCAGGCCAGCCCGCCCGGCTGGGACCGTGACCAGTTGTTCTACGGCGGCCGCGGGCCGTCGCCGGACTGGTACCGCGCCCTGATCAATGCCGCCGCCGACCGCACCGGTTACCGCTACCGCGTGATCATGGAGCCCTCCCGGCAGCGCTGGCTGTACGCCCTGGCGGTGCCGTTCACCGACTTCGACGGCAACGCCCTGGCGCGGGATTTCCGGCTGGTGGCGGACGGCCCGGTCAACGGCGCCTTCAGCTACAACGTGCGCAGCGTGGACGTGACCGGCGCGGTGCCGGCCCTCGGCGACGCGGAACGGCGGCTGATGCTGGACCTGCCCGAAGAGGGCAACGCCCAGGCGCGTGCCCTGGCCCAGCGCTGGCGGCAGCGCCACCGGAACGACGGCGCCCTGGTGCAGGCCGCGCTCGGCTATTTCCGCGAGCAGCCGTTCTTCTACACCCTGGAGCCGCCGCGCATCGCTGGCGACACCGTCGACGAATTCCTGTTCGGCACCCGCCAGGGCTTCTGCGAGCACTACGCCTCCAGCTTCACCTTCCTGATGCGCGCCGCCGGCATCCCCGCCCGGGTGGTGGCCGGCTACCAGGGCGGCGAAATGAACGCCGGCGACTACCTGCAGGTGCGCCAATACGACGCCCACGCCTGGGCGGAAGTGTGGCTGCCCGGCCAGGGCTGGGTGCAGGTGGACCCCACCGCGGCGGTGGCCCCGGAGCGCGTCGAGCTGGGCCTGCGCGGCGCCTTCGACAGCGCCGCCGACGGCGCCGGCGGTGACTTCGACGGCCTCAACCGCCTGCCGGTGCTGTTCCAGCTGCAGCAGTGGGCCGACTACGTGGACTTCAACTGGCAGAAATGGGTGCTCGGCTATCGCCAGCAGTCCCAGCGCGATCTGCTGGAGCGCCTGCTCGGCGCGGTAACGCCGCTGCGTGTCGGGCTGGCGCTGCTCGGCGTGGTGCTGGTGTTCAGCGCCGTGCTCGGGCTGCTGGTGCTCAGCCGCCGCCGGGACACCCCGGTCAGCCCCCTGGAGCGCGAGTTCGCCCGGCTGCACCGCGCCCTGGCCCAGCGCGGCCTGCGCGCCCCGGACACGGTCTCCGCCGCCCAGCTGGAAGCGGCGGTGACCCGGCGCTGGCCGTCCGCGGCCGGGGCCGCCGGGCACTGGCGCCACCTGTTCGAGCATCTCGCCTACCGGGACCAGGGCGCCCCCGGCGCCGCCGACCTGGCCGCCCTGCGGCGCCGTCGCCGCGCCGTGCTGGCGTCGCTGGCATCGCCACGGAGAGCGCAGTAGGCTCTTGGCTGGCACGCTGAATAACAAGGAGAACAGCATGGCCGTGGCCCGCTACAAGCAAGCGCTGACGCTCACCGAACACGCCCCCTGGGCGCAACGGTTCTGGGACGCGCTGGTCCCGCTCAAGGACCGCGTCGCCCGCCACCCCCTGTTCGTGGAAATGGGCGACGGCTCGCTCTCCCTGGGCCGCTTCCGCGACGCGCTGCTGCACTTCTACCCGCTGGTGGAGAATTTCCCCAAATACATGGGCCTGGCCCTGGCGAAAACCCGGCCCGGCCTGTACCCCGGCCACGAAGAGACCAAAAACTGGCTGATCGGCAACATCAAGATCGAGCAGCGCCACGCCTACTGGTACCAGGACTGGGCCGCCGGCTTCGGCCTCGACACCGAACGCCTGGAACGCACCCGTCCACCGGCGGCCATGGACGCGGTCAACCAGTTCCTGTGGGCCACCGGCCACCAGGGCACCCTGGAAGAGAGCATCGCCGCCACCAACCTGGCCATCGAATGGGCCACCGGCGAATGGAGCCAGCGTGTGGTCAGCGGCATGAAGCACTACGCCGAGCAAGGCAGCGCCACCATCAACCGCCACACCATGGCCTGGCTGCGCGCCCACGCCAGCTACGACGACGCCCACCCCCACGAGGCCATGGAGCTGGTCAAGCGCCTGGTCACGGACCAACCCGCCCGCCAGCGCGCCTTCGCCGCCGCCCAACGCGGCCTGGAGTACTACGTTCTGGCGCTCGACGACTGCTACCGGTTTGGCGAGGACAGAGCTCAGGAAGCGGTACCGCTCCTTTTTGAGGGTCCGGCGGATAGACAATAAACGCACCTCCCGAGGCTACGGGAAAGTTCTCTCCAGCCGGGGGCGCGGGTCTGTGTTATTGCCCTTCCGGGAACGCCGCGAGTACGTCCCTGTAGGCTCCCTGTCGGACGTCCTGTCCTCCAGGGTCCCGGAAGGGCAATAACACAGACCCGCTCCGGGGATAGCTTCTGACGCTCCGGGTCATCGCTGGCACCGGAACATTCTACGAAGCGTGAGTTTTGTGGGAGCTTGCCTTGCAAGCGAAAGGCCGGCTTTGCCGGCCGGCAGGATTCCAGAGACGCTGTTTTCTGCTGCCGTTAGAAAGGTCTCTGGCATCCTGCCGGGAGCTTCACTCCCGTTCGCGGGCAAGGCCCGCTCCCACAATCCTCATTTCTTAGCCCCCTTGGCGGTGAATCTCCCAAGGAGCCCCGGGATCGGGTGGGCCCATCCAGGACCGTGTTTGGCCAGGGATGGCCAAAGCGGTCCGCCGCCGCGGCCGAGCCTACATGGACGTACTCGTGGCGTGTCCTGGATGGGCCCACCCGATCCCGGGGCGGGCTTTCTGGAGAGAGCAAGCGCCATTTCCGATAAGATGTCGCCATGACTGACCCCCGATATTTTTCTCTGCCGGTGGACGCCGTGCTGCCGGAGCTGTGCCGTTGTCTGGAAGAGCAGGGCGGCGCCGTGCTGGAGGCGCCGCCCGGCGCCGGCAAGTCCACCCGCGTGCCGCTGGCGCTGCTGGACGCGCCCTGGCGCGGCGACGACCGGATTCTGGTGCTGGAGCCGCGCCGGGTGGCGGCCCGGGCGGTGGCCGGGTTCATGGCGCGGCAGCTCGGTGAACCGGTGGGGCACACCGTGGGCTACCGCACCCGGCTGGACACCCGGGTGAGCGCGTCGACGCGCATCGAGGTGGTCACCGAGGGCGTGCTCACCCGGATGCTGAGTAACGACCCGGCGCTGGAGGGTTACGCGGCGGTGCTGTTCGACGAGTTCCACGAACGCTCCCTGCAGGCGGACCTGGGTCTGGCCCTGGTGCAGGAGGTGCGTCAGGCGCTGCGCGAGGACCTGCGTTTGCTGGTGATGTCGGCGACGCTGGATGTGGGCCCGCTGGCCGAAGGGTTGGCCCTGCCCACGGTGCGCAGTGAGGGGCGGGTGTTCCCGGTGGAGGTGAGCCATGCGCCGCCGGGCCGCGATCAGGATGTCTGGGATCACTGCGCCCGCCAGGTGGAGGCGCTGGCCGGGGAGGGCACGGTGCTGGTGTTCCTGCCCGGGGTGGGCGAGATCGAGCGGCTGCGCGAGCGGTTGTCGGTGTCGATGCCGGTGCAGGTGCTGCACGGGCGCCTGGCCGGCGATGCCCAGGCGGCGGTGCTGGAAGCGCCGTCCGGGCCGAGGGTGGTGCTGGCCACTAATGTGGCGGAGACCAGTGTCACCATCGAAGGCGTCACCGTGGTGGTGGACAGCGGTCTGGAGCGGCGCCCCAGCTATGACCCGCGCCGCCACCGCAGCCGTCTGGTGACGCGCCGTATCAGCCAGGCCAACGCCGACCAGCGCGCCGGCCGCGCCGGCCGGCTGGGCCCGGGCCGCTGCGTGCGGCTGTGGGCGCGGGAAGAGGTGCTGGCCCGGCATATCGAGCCGGAGATCCACCAGACAGGGCTGGAAAGCCTGGTGCTGGATCTGGCCCGCTGGGGGTGCCGCGACCCCGATCAATTATTCTGGCTGGACCCGCCGCCGGCGGGGCCGTGGCGGGCGGCGGTGCAGCGGCTGCGCGCGCCGGGCGCCCTGGACGGGCAGGATGCGATCACCGACCTGGGGCGGCGCCTCAACGACCTGCCGCTGGCGCCGGAGCTGGCCGCGCTGGTGGTGCGCGGCCGCGACGCGGGCCTGGCCGCCAGCGCCGCCCGGGTGGCGGTGCTGCTCAGCGAGCGGATGCCGGGCCTGGACCGCCAGGTGGACCTGGCCGAGCGGCTGCGCCGTTTCACAGCGCGCCCCGGCGACTGGCCGCTGCTTCAGCGGGCGTTGGCCCGGCTGAACGGCGACCGTAAGGACGGTTCGGCGCCGGACGGCGCGCTGGGCCCGCTGCTCGCCGACACCTTCCCCGATCGGATCGCACGGCGCCGGGACGGTGAGGAAGACCGTTACCTGCTGGCCGACGGCAGCGGTGCCCGGCTGCCGCCGGGCTCGCCCCTGGCCGGGCGGGAATGGCTGGTAGTGCTGGACACCGACGGCCGCCCCCGCGATGCCGTGATCCGGCTGGCCTGGGCACTGGGGCCGCCGGAGGTGCCGGCGCTGCTGGCCCGGCACGCCGAGTGGCGGGACCAGGTGGCCTGGGACGATAAATTGCAGAAGGTCAGGGCGGAGCGCCGCTACGGAGTGGGCGCCATTACCGTGGAGAGCCAGCCGCTGCCGTCGCCGTCACCGGCCCAGGTCGAGCAAGGGCTATTGGACGGCGTGCGCCAGCAGGGCCTGCGGGTGCTGCCGTGGACCGAGGCCACCCGCCAGTGGCGGGCGCGGGCGGGTTGGCTGCACCGGCTTGAGCCGGAGCACTGGCCGGCCATGGACGACGACACCCTGCTGGCCGACCTGGAGACCTGGCTGCTGCCGTTCCTGGCCGGCCGCCGCGCCCTGCGCGATCTGAAAACCCTGCCCTTGCTCGACGCCCTCAAGCTGCGGCTGGGGCCGGGCCAGGCCGGCGAGCTGACACGGCGGTTGCCGGAGCGGGTCACGGTGGCCTCCGGGCGGGCGGTGACCATCAATTACGAAGCCGAGGGCGGGCCCCGCCTGGCGGTGAAACTGCAGGAATGCTTCGGCATGGAAAGCCTGCCGGCGCTGGCCGAGGGGCGCCTGCCGCTGACCGCCGAATTGCTGACCCCGGCGGGGCGACCGGCGGCGATCACCGCCGATCTGGCCGGCTTCTGGCGCAACGGTTACGGGCAGGTGCGCAAGGAGCTGCGTGGCCGCTACCCGAAACACCCCTGGCCGGAGGACCCGCTGGCGGCGCCGGCCACGGGCCGGACCAAGGCGCGCGGAGGCGGCTGAGCGTTTCGGTCCTTTCCTTGGGCGCCCGGCTCTGCTATCAATAGCCGCTTTCGGTGGGAGCGCATTATGAAATTTGATTCCATTATTGATGCCGCCGCCGGGAACCGGATGACGGTTCCCGAGGGCTGGGGGCAGGGCAGAGCCACGTTCGGCGGCCTGGTGGGCGCCATTCTGATTCGTCATATGGACGCCCATCTGGGCGCCGACGCGCCGCCGTTGCGCAGCTTCACCATCTCGTTCGTGGCGCCCATGGTGCCGGGGCCGGTGGACCTGGAAGCGACCACGCTGCGCGCCGGCAAATCGGTCACCCAGGTGCAGGTGATGGCCCGCCAGGAGGGTCAGGTGGTGGCCACCCTGCTGGGCAGCCTGGGCCACGGCCGCGAGTCCAGCATCCGCGTGCCGGGCCCGGAAGCGCCGCGCTGGAAGGCGCCGCAGGACTGCTTCAAGTTGCCCTACATGGAGGGCCGGTCGCCCACCTTTCTACGCTTTTTCGACATGCGCATTGCCGGCGGCAATATGATCTTCTCCGGCGCCAAGGAGCCGGATTTCCACGGCTATATGCGTTTTGACGAGCCCGGCCAGACCCAGGACGCCGCCACCCTGGCTTGCCTGGTCGACACCTGGCCCGCCGGCGTGCTGCCGATGCTCAGCAAGCCGGCCCCGGCCAGCTCGCTGACCTGGACCATGGAATTGCTGGAAGACCCCCGTGAGCTGGAGCCGGTGGATTTCTGGCAGTACCAGGTGATCACCGACTCGTTCGCCGACGGCTACGGCCAGTGCCAGGCCACCGTGTGGGACGACCGGGGCCGGCCGGTGGCGCTGAGCCGCCAGACCGTGGTGGTGTTCGGCTAATGAGTACCGATCTGCGGCCGCTGACCCCGGACGCCATCGGCGCGTCGGTGCCGCGCCGTGGCCACTGGCTGGTGGCGGCGCTGGGCCGCGCGGTGTTGCGCCTGATCGGCTGGAAGGTGGTGGGCGAGCTGCCGAACGTGCCCCGGGCGGTGATGATCGCCGCGCCGCACACCTCCAATTACGACGGTCTGGTGGGCGTCAGCGCGATCCAGGGGCTGCGGCTGGATATTCGGTTCATGGCCAAGCACACCCTGTTCCGGGGGCCGGCGGGCTGGCTGCTGCGGGCGCTGGGCGGGATCCCGGTGGACCGCGCCCGCTCACGGGGTCTGGTGGAAGACACCAAGAACCTGATGACCGGCGGCCAGCCGTTCTGGCTGGGGATCACGCCGGAGGGCACCCGCACCGGGGCGGAGCAGTGGAAAACCGGCTTTCACCGGATCGCCGTGGACCTGGAATTGCCGATCATCGTGGTGACCTTCTGCTACCGGCGCAAGCAGGCCCGTATCCTCGATGCGTTCTGGCCGAGCGGCGATCAGCAGGCGGACATGGACGCCATCTACGCCATGCTCGACGACGTTCAGCCGGCCCATCCGGAGCGGTTGTCCGGGCCGCTGCGCCGGCGGCGCCAATAACCGGCCGACAAAGATCGTCTAGCCGGCTTCCTGCCGGTGGCGGCGGATATACTCCTCACGGCCGACGGCCGCCATCAGCGCGTAGGCCAGCGGTGACGCCAGCGATTCCAGTAGCGTGCGGGTGTGGTCGTCGAACGGTTCCAGCGCCGCCAGCTCGATCACGCCCAGCGCCTGGTCGCCCTGCCAGATCGGCAGAAACAGCAGCTCGCCGGGCCGCACCGCGCCGTGAGCGATCTCCAGATCCAGGTAGCCGGCCGGCACATTGTGCCGCACGGTGACGCCGGGGCCGCGCTCCAGCGCGCCGCCGAGCAGGCCGTCCACGGGCACGTTGTCGCGCTCCCGGGCCTGCTGGTTGAGGCCGCGCGCCGCTTCCTGGCGCAAGCGGTCATCGTCCAGCCGGTAGGCGGCGCCGGCGATCGCCTCGGTGCGCTCCAGCATGAAGGTCAGAGCCTGATCCATCAGCACTTCCACCCGGGGGTTGCCGGCGATGTGCGCCATGAACTCGTTCAGCGTGCGTTGCCGCAGCGCTTCCCGGTCGGCGTTGTCGCGCCACTGGCGCAGCCGCGCCGACTCGCGGCCGAGCAGCAGATTGTTGGCGTAGGAGCCGCGCGCGCTGGCATCCAGCATGTAGCCGTTCAGCGCGCACACCACCAGCGGAAAGCCGTAGAACAGCATCAGCGATACCGGGTCCACGTCCCAGCGTTGCAGCAGCGCCACGGCCAGGGCCACCACCAGCGAGCCCAGGCACCAGAACAGCGTGCGCGTGGGCGGCAGGCGCAGAATCGAAAAGCCGATGATCAGCACATAGATGGTTTCGAAGGCGGCCACCTGGCCGAGGAAGGTGCCGGCCAGATGCAGCGCCCCCAGCAGCGTGCCGGCCAGGGAGGTCATCAACGCCAGCCCGATCAGGGTGGTCACCCAGTCCGCCAGCGCGTCCACCTTCACCGCCACGAACAGCAGCGCCAGGGAAATCGCGATCGGGTAGACGCCGTAGGCCATCCACAGATCCCGGTTGTGCTCGTCCGACAGCAACGACACCGGCACCGATACGATCAGGAACAGGACGATCAGAATATACAGCGAGCGCTGGATCAGCTTGGCCGCGCGGCGCTCGGCGTAGTCGCGGTAACGGTCTTCCAGGGAACCGGGAAAGCGCACCCACAGGGTCTGGACCGCCTGCTTGAGATCCCGCTCCTGGCGGGCGTCCAACTGTGGCGCGGACTTGGAAGTGGTGGAACTCGTCATCGGGGTCCCCTTTATTGTTGCGCTGTCCCGCGCTGTTGTTCAAAGTAAAACAGCCGGGCCGCGTCGCCCCCCCGACGGATCGCGGCCCGTGGAGCCCTTGAGCGGCTCCCTAAGAATCAATAGCCAACTAACAGGTGAGAATAATGGCCGATAAAGCTCAGTTTGAACAGGCCCAGAAGGACGTTAAAACGCTGTCCAAAAAGCCGGATAACGACGACCTTCTGTTCCTCTACGCCCACTACAAGCAGGGCAGCGCCGGCGACGTGTCCGGCAAGCGCCCCGGCATGCTGGATATGGTGGGCCGGGCCAAGTACGACGCCTGGGCCAAGCTCAAAGGCATGAGCGCCGACGACGCCATGCAGAAGTACATCGACAAGGTCGAAGCCCTCCTCAAGAGTCATAAATAACCGCTCTCACTCTCCAGAGAGGCGGGTTCACGAGCAGCGGGCCCCTCTGGAGAGAACCACCGCTCTAAAAACATCGCCATCGGCGCGGCGATAAACATCGACGAACTGGTCCCCACCACGATCCCGAACAGCACCGGCAGCGCGAAGCTGGTCACCGCCGGGCCACCGGCCAGCCCCATGGGCAGGATCGCCAGGAAGGTGGTCAGCGACGTAAACAGCGTGCGCCGCAGGGTCTGGGTCAGGCTCAGGTCGATGATGTCTTCCAGCGGCCGCTCCGGGTCCAGCGCCCGGTTCTCGCGCATGCGGTCGAACACCACCACCTTGTCGTTCACCGAATAGCCGATCAGCGTCAGCAGCGCCGCCACCGTGGTGAGGTTGAACTCCAGGCCGGTGAGCACCAAAAAGCCCAGCGTCTTGCTCAGGTCCAGCCCCAGGGTGATCAAGGCCGCCCAGGCGAAGTGCGGCGCGAAGCGCAGACGCAGATACACCAGCATGCCGGCGCCGGACAGCAGCACGGCGAGAATACTGGTCTCCACGAAGCCGCCGCTGACACTGGGACCGACCACGTCCAGGCGCGGGTAGCCGGCCTCCGGCGACACCGCGCTGAGCGCCGCCTTGGCGGCCTCGATGCGGGTGTCGCTGTCGGCGCCGGCGGGCAGGCGCAGCAGATACTGGCCGTCGTCACCGAAGCGCTGCAGGCTGCCTTCCAAACCCGAGGCGGCCAGCCCGCCGCGCAGGGTGTCGATGGTGGCCGGCGTGTGCACCTCCATGGCCACGCCGCCCTGGAAGTCGATGCCGGTGTTGAGCCCCGGCCAGGCGAGCGCGCCCAGGGACGCCACCGACAACACCAGGGACAGGACGATGCCCCGGCCGCGCACCGCCATAAAGCGGATCGGCCGGCGCCGGCGTTCCGCGCCCAGCCAGTCCGGGCCGGGCAGCGTGAGCGTGCCCCGGGTCCGGCCGCGCAGCCGCCACTCCATCAGCAGGCGGGTCACCGAGATCGAGGTGAACAGCGACACCACCAGGCCCACCGCCATGGTCACGGCGAAGCCGCGCACCGGGCCGGCGCCGAACTGGAACAGCAGGCCCACGGCGATCAGGGTGGTGATGTTGGAATCCAGAATGGTGGCGTAGGCGCGCTGGAAGCCGGCGCGCAATGCGCCCTGGCCGCTGCGGCCGCGACGGGCCTCTTCACGGATGCGTTCGTTGATCAGGATGTTGGCGTCCACCGCCATGCCGACGCTGAGAATCAGCCCGGCGATGCCCGGCAGCGTCAGGGTGGCGCCCAGCGACGCCAGCAAGCCGATCACCAGGCCCAGGTTGATCACCAGGGCGGTGTTGGCGATCAGCCCCCAGCGCCGGTAGGCGAGCACCATGAACGCCAGCACCAGGGCGGCGCCGATCAGGCCGGTGGCCACCCCCATGCGAATCTGGTCGCCGCCCAGATCCGGCCCCACGGTGCGTTGCTCGACCACTTCGAGCGGCGCCGGCAAAGCGCCGGCGCGCAGCAGCAGGGCCAGGTCGCCGGCCTCGCGGGCGTCGAAGCCGCCGCTGATCTGGCCGCGCCCGGCGGTGATCGGCGAGCGGATCACCGGCGCGGTGATCACCTTGCCGTCCAGCACCACGGCGAACGGGTCGCCCACATGGTGGGTGGTGATCTCGGCGAATTTTCGGGCGCCCTCGTCGTCCAGCTGGAAATTCACCACCGGCTGGCCGGTGCGCGGCTCGAAGCCGAGCCGGGCGTCCTCCAGGTTGCCCCCGTCCAGCAACGGCAGCGGTTTAAGCGGGTAAACGCGGTCGCCCTCGCTGGCCGGCAGCCGGCGGGCCGGGGTGCCCGGTTCGGCGAGCAGGTGGAAGCTGAGTTTGGCGGTGCGTCCCAGCAGCGTTTTGATGCGCTCCGGGTCGGTGACGCCGGGCAGTTGCACGACGATACCGTCATCCCCCTGGCGCACGATCAGCGGCTCCACCACGCCGGTTTCGTTCAGGCGGCGGCGCACTACCTCCAGGCTGCGCGCCACCGCGTCGTCGCGGATTTCGGCTTTTTCACGGCCGCTTTTGCCGCGCGTCAGATCATCGGTGTCCACTTTCAGCAGCAGGTGCGAGCCGCCCTGCAGGTCGAGCCCCAGGGTCAGGCTGTGCGACTGATAGGCCGCCGGCAGGGCGCTCAGCCAGGCCGGTGGCAACAGGCTGGGCAGGGCGGCGCCCAGGCCCAGCACGATCACCAGGCCGTAGGTCACGGCCCGGATCCAGAATCGGTTCATAGCGGGTGTCTCTAAACGGTTGTAAACCGCCCGAAGCGGGCGGGCTCAGGCCGATAACCGGTTAGAGAGGGGGCGCCCGTGGGGCGCTGTTGTGGTAACGGGGAAAGCGCGGCGCCGGCGCCGGCACGGCCACCGCCCGGGGCGGGCCGGCGGTGCCTGGAAGCGTCAGCGCCAGGGTGGCGAGCGGGGCCTGGGTCGGTTCCCAATCCCAGCCCGGATCGTCGCCGCTGTCACGGCGCTGCCACTGGCCGCCGGCGTCGCGGGGCAGCGCCTGCCCGAACAGTCCGCCGTCGTCCACCAGTGCCGGCGAAGAGGGCGCCGGCGCGGTGAGTGCCTGGGCCGGCCACACCGACAGGCCCACCGCCAGCCATAGCAGCAGCGCCCAGAACGGGAAGGCGCGGCGGAAGGGCGGGCGTGGAGCGGTCATGGGCGTGGTCGCTGTGGGAAACGTCATGATGCTAGGCCGGTGCCGGCCGGCGCGCAAGCGTCACCGCGCGGCCTACGTCAGCCACTGCTTGAGCACGCGGCGCACGCTGGCCCAGCGGTTGACCACCAGGGACAGGAAGATCAGAAAGCAGCCGCCCACTTGCACCACGGTCATGGTCTCGCCGAACCACAGCGCCGCGAACAGCGCCGTCCACATCGGCTCCAGCACCATGATCACCACGCCGTGGCTGTGCACCGACAGGCTCTGGGCGTAGGTCTGCACGAAGAAGCGCGCGGCGGTGCCCACCGTGGCGCTGGCGATCACCCAGCCGGCCATCACCGGGGTGAAGGCGCCGAACGCGGCGGGCCAGTCTTCCAGAATCAGCGAGCCGGTGCCGGTCACCAGACTCACCGTGAACAGCACCACCGTGGTCAGCGCTAGCGCCGGCACCCGGTCGCGGGTGGTCACCTGGCCGGCGGCGCCGGTGATGGTGGCGCTGTTGGCGGCGCGGGTGTTGAGGGTGAAATAGAGCGCGAAAATGCAGGCCGCGGCGACGAAGAACAGCTGCCCGGGTTCCGCGTGCAGGCCACCGCGCAGGGACAGCAGCGCCAGCCCGGCGGCGGCCACCGGCAGCGCCACCCAGGTGCTGGCCGGCGGCTTTTCCTTGAACACCAGCCGCGCCATCACCGGCACCAGCACCACGCCCAGACTGGTCAGGAAGGCGCCTTCGCCCACATGGGTGCCGAAGTGCAGGCCCATGATCCAGAAGCTCATGGCCAGGCCGAACACCAGCCCGACCCTGGCACTGCGCTGGTACTGATCGGCGCTCAGGCGCAGCAGTTGCCGCCAGCCCACCAGCGCCAGCACCAGGCCGGCGAGCAGAAACCGCAGCGCCATGAACAACAGCGGCGGCATCAACAGCACCGCCTCCTTGGAGAAAATCCAGCTGACGCCGGCCAGCAGCGTCACCGCCACCAGCAATAGGTCGGCCTTGCCGGATCCGCCGCCGTTCTGCGCGCTCACGGTTAGAGGTACCGCCCGCCGGAGGCGATCACCACCACGATCAGGCCGAGAATCAGGTTGATGCCCACCAGCTTGCGGATCTGACCGACGCGGCGGGCGCCTTCGCTGGCGTCGTTATCGGCCACGGCCTGCTTGAGGCGACGGAACGGCGCGAAGTAAACGTGGGCGAACAGCAGCATCATCAGAATGCCCAGGCCGATCATGGCGTGGATGTGCCACTCCACGTTGGCCATGCCCTTGTAGACGCCGAACACCATGCCGAAGCCGGTGGCCAGCAACAGCACCACCGCCGCCCACACCCAGCGGAAGAACCGCTCCAGGGTGGCCGCCCACAGCGCCGGGCGCCGGGCCGGGTCGATCACCTGCACCACCGCCGGGCGCATGGCCAGGTAAGCGTAGAACATGCCGCCCACCCAGACGACGGCGGCGAGCAAATGCAGGGCGAGGGGAAGGGCCATAGCGATAACCATGAAGGGCTCCGTGGTCGGGGGAATTCGGGGGCGCATAGTGTAGCAGAGCGGTGGTCCGCCGGCAGGCGGTGCTGTGACTCCGTAGCCCGGTTCGGTCTCGGTGCCCGTGTCCAGGACCCGCCGTGAATACGTCCCTGTAGGCTTGTGTTCGGCTCCCTGCCTCACACAGTCCTGGACACGGGCACCGAGACCGAACCTCCCTTGGGAGCAAGCGGCCGAGGTGCGTAGTAGGGTTCGGCGGCGCCGACAACCCGGGGCGCCGGAATCTCCCCACTGAGCGTGTCTGTGTTAGGCCCTTCCGGGACCCTGGAGAACAGGACGTTCGACAGGGAGCGTACAGGGACGTATTCACAGCGTTCCCGGAAGGGCCTAACACAGACACGCGTCCCGGCTGGAGAAAGCTGTCCTGCCAAGAAAAAAAGGCGGTCGGGTATCTCCCCAAACGGTGAGCAAATTGCTACTTTGGGCGCCCGTTGCCTTCGCAACGGTCCCGGTGCCGTGTCGGCCCGGGTGGTTGCTGAGTACCGGGAAGAGGACCCCCATGACCATCGACGCCATTCGCGTGGAAGACTATTACGATCCGGTGGTGTTCCGCCGCATCAAGGACCTGGCGGACACCAAGGAGACCCCCTTCGTGGTGATCGACACGGAAACCGTGGGCAAACACTACGATCAGCTGATCGAGCAGTTTCCGTTCGCCAAGGTGCACTACGCGGTAAAGGCGAACCCGGCCGCTGAGCTGATCAGCCTGTTGCGTGACCGGGGCGCTAATTTCGATATCGCCTCGATCTACGAGCTGGAAAAAGTGATGGGTCTGGGGGTGTCGGCGGAGCGCTGCATTTTCGGCAACACCATCAAGAAGGCCCGCGACATCCGCGCTTTCTACGAGAAGGGCGTGCGCATGTTCGCCACCGACTCGGAAGCGGACCTGCGCAACATCGCCAAGGCGGCGCCGGGTTCCCGGGTGTATGTGCGCATCCTCACCGAAGGCACGCACACCGCCGACTGGCCGCTGTCGCGCAAGTTCGGCTGCCAGACGGACATGGCGCTGGATTTGATGATTCTGGCCCGGGACCTGGGCCTGGAACCCTACGGTGTGTCCTTCCATGTGGGCTCCCAGCAGCGCGATATCGGCGCCTGGGACGCGGCCATTGGCAAGGTCAAGATCATGTTCGAGCGCCTGCGCGATGAAGTGGGCATCGAGCTGAAGATGATCAACCTGGGCGGCGGTTTCCCGGCCAACTACATCGCCAAGACCAACGACCTGGAAACCTACGCGTCGGAAATCATCCGTTTCCTGAAAGAGGACTTCGGCGAGCAGCTGCCGGAAATCATTCTCGAGCCGGGCCGGTCCCTGATCGCCAACGCCGGTGTGCTGGTCAGCGAAGTGGTGCTGATTTCCCGTAAATCCCGCACCGCCTTGCAGCGCTGGGTGTTCACCGACGTGGGCAAATTCTCCGGCCTGATCGAAACCCTGGACGAAGCCATCAAGTACCCGATCTACACGGAAAAGAAAGGGGAAATGGAAGAGGTGGTGATCGCCGGGCCGACCTGCGACAGCGCCGACATCATGTACGAAAACTACAAGTACGGCCTGCCGCTCAACCTGGCCATCGGCGACCGGCTGTACTGGTTCTCCACCGGCGCTTACACCACCAGCTACAGCGCCGTGGAGTTCAACGGCTTCCCGCCGTTGAAGGCGTACTACATCTGAATACGCCGCCAAAGGGCGCTACGAGGCGGGGATTGTAGGAGCGGGCCCTGCCCGCGAAAGGGTGGCTTATAGCCACCCGGCAGGATTCCAGAGACGCTGTTAAAGCCCCGCTTTTAAAGGCCTCTGGTATCCTGCCGGCCGGCAAAGCCGGCCTTTCGCTTGCAAGGCAAGCTCCCACAATGAGCGCTTCGTAGCGCCGGTTATTCCCACCCTCAGAACCTGATCTCCAAGCCCGCGAACACCGGACCCACCGCCCAGTCCACATAAATGGGCAGACTGGCTCCGTTGGCCTTGAGCCGGAAATCCGGTTCCCGCTCCAGGAAGTGGGTGGCGGTGTCCGGCCGGGTGCGCACGTTGAGCTCGGTGGTCAGCATGCCGGTGGCGAAGTTCACCCAGCCGTCGCCGGGGCGGTTGTCTTCCACGCCGATGGCGAGCCCGGCCAGGCCGTTGACGATCAAACCGCCCAGCCGGCTTTGCCAGGCCCGCTGGCGGGCTTCCTCCTCGGCCAGCCCGGCGATCAGGATGCGCGTGGCGGCGCGCGCTTCCGGTGTGTCCTTGTCGTCCAGGGCCTGATATTCCCGGTAGGCATCGCCGTGGGAAGGGGCGAACAGCAGGGTGCCGGCCAGCCCCAGGGCCGCCTTGGTGGCGTTGATGTAATCGTCGTAGCGCTCCTCCGGGTCGTCGGTGTCGCGGGCGTGCACCAGGGAATAGGCGCTGCTGCCGCCGTAGAAGGCGCTCCAGCCCCATTGCCAGTAGCGCGCCTGGTCGGCGCCGCTGCGGAGCGCGGACGCCGCTTCGCGCGTGGCCTGGGCGTGGGCCGCGGGGCCGAGCAGCAGCAGGGCGAGCACGGCGATCACGCGGTAGCGATGGGTCATGGGGGCTCCTTCCATGGTCTTTCTACGGTGGCTTGGTTTTTTGCAGTGCTTATCTAAACCGCTTTGCGTCCGGTTGGCAAAAGCGGCAAGCTTTGCGCTCTCTCCTCTATGCTGGGAAGGCCATGTTCGGACGGGTTCGAGACTGGTTGGAAGATCGCAAGCTGGCGCGTTTGCCGGTGACGCGGGCGCAATGGGAAAACGCCATTGCCGGCTGGCCGGTGGCGGCCCGGTATCAGGGCGCCGACCGGGAGCGGTTGTTCGATCTCACCCGCCGTTTTCTGGTGCGCAAGGAGTTCGCCGCCGGCGGCGAGTTCACCGTCACCGACGACATGCAGCTTCTGATCGCCACCATGGCGGTGGTGCCGGTGTTCGGGCTGGGCCTGGACTGGTACGACGGCTGGTACACGTTGATCGTTTACGAGGACACCTTCGTCACCCCGGACAACGAAATGGACGAGTTCGGTATCGTGCACGACGCCGGGCGGGAACTGGCCGGTGAAGCCTGGCTGCAGGGGCCGGTGATTCTGTCCTGGGGCGATGTGCTCGAATCCGGCGGTGAGGACGGCTACAACGTGGTGCTGCACGAGCTGGCCCATAAGCTGGATATGCGCCGCGAGGGCCCCAACGGCGCGCCGCCGCTGCATGCCGGCATGGATCCGCAGCGCTGGCACGATGTCTTCACCGAGGCCTGGCAGGCTTTGGAGCGGGCGGAGCAGGGCGGTGAGCCCTTTATCGACCCCTATGCGCTGGAAGATCCCGGCGAGTTTTTTGCCGTGGCCACGGAAAGTTTTTTTGAATCCCCCGCGCATCTGCGCCAGGTGCTGCCGGCGTTGTACGAGCAGCTGAGTCTGTTTTACCGGCAGGATCCGGGCGCCTGAGTCAGTCCAGAAAGCGGTTTAACCGTTGTCGCAATTGTTCGTTCTCGCGGCGCAGGGTGTCGATTTCCTCAAGCAGTTCCAGGGCCAGGGCCACGCCGTGCCAGTCCAGCGCCAGGTCTTCGTGCAGGCGCGCGGCGCGGCTGAGCACCACCAGGGTTTGATCGTCGAAACGCCAGGTGTGCGCTGAACCGGCCACCGGGGTGACGATGCCCACTTCAACGATTTCGATGACCGCGTGCTCCGGCAAGGACACGCGGCGGCACACTTCGGTGAGGGTCAGCGTGTTCATTTTCGGCGCTCCTTATCATGGCGCCGGCCGTCGCCGGCCCAGTTCGCCCGTGGGTCAAAATCGGACTGCTCGGCCAGCGCCCGCCACAGTTCACGGTCCCGATCGGAAATCCGCTCGGGCATGACGATTTTGATAATCGCGTAAAGATCACCCTGCGTCTTCTTGCCGGCGAGACCCTTGCCCTTGACCCGCAGGCGGCGGCCGGTCTGGCTGCCCGCCGGCAGGGTCAGGCTGATGCGTCCGCTGAGCGTGGGCACCTGCAGTTTGGCGCCCAGGGCCGCTTCCCAGGGCGCCACCGGCACGGTGACGAGCAGGTCGTGGCCCTCCACATCGAATACCGGGTGGGGCACCAGTCGCACGCGCAGGTAGAGGTCGCCGGAGGGCGCGCCGTCGCTACCCGGTTCCCCTTTGCCTTTCAGACGAATGCGCTCGTTGTCCGCGGTGCCGGCGGGAATCGTGACATTGAGGGTGCGACCGTGGACGCTGATCGGTTTACGGGTATCCGCCACCGTGTCTTCAAGGAACAACGGCAGATCCATTTCCAGATCACGGCCGGGGCGCGGACCGCCGCGTCGGGAGAATCCGCCACCGAACAGGGATTCAAAAAAGTCGGAGAAATCCGCTTCCCGGCCGCCACCGGACGCGGCGCCGGCACTCTGCCAGCCCGGCGGTGGTTGGAAGCCGCCGCGGGCGTCACGGAACTGGCGCAGCTGATCGTACTCGGCGCGCTTTTCGGCGTCCTTGAGCACCTTGTAGGCTTCCGCTACTTCCTTGAATTTACTTTCCGCGTCGGCGTCGGCATTGACGTCCGGATGATACTTGCGCGCCAGCTTCCGGTAGGCGGCTTTGATCTCTTTATCGTCCGCTTCCGGTGGTACGCCGAGAATCTTGTAATAGTCCTTGAATTCCATTGCTGCCGTGCTCCCGTTGGCGGCCTTTCTGACCGCTTAATGGCGGCGGGCCGCGCTTTTACAAGCCTTTACCAAGGTCGGCGGTGAGCTTTCCGTTGCCAATGCTATCTTAGGCTTATTCACCCGCTATTGACGATGATCAGGGTCGTCGGTAACGGCGGCACCGCACCAAGTGGGAAAGGGAGAACCGCTTGAGAATTCTTGATACCACGCTTTTTTACACCCAGGCCAGCGGTGGCGTGCGTACCTACATTGACGGCAAGCGCCAGGCGTTGCTGCGACGTGGGGGCACCAGCCACAAAGTGGTGATGCCCGGCTCGCGCGTGTTCTTCGACGGCGACTTCGTGTCCCTGCCGGCGATGCCCCTGCCGTTGGCGCCGGGCTTTCGTTTCCCGTTGCGTCTGGGTTTGTGGAGCAGCATCATCGCCGGCCTGCAGCCGGACGTGATCGAAGCCGGCGACCCGTACACGCCCGCCTGGGCGGCCCAGCGGGCGGCCAGATTGCTGGACGTGCCGTCGGTGGGTTTCTACCACTCCGATCTGTTCACTCTGGTTCATCATCGCGTCGGCCGCTTTCTCGATCCGGGCACCCGGGCCTATATAAAACGCCTCTACGAAGGCTTTGATATGGTCCTCAGCCCCAGCCGCGTGATGGCGGAGCAGTTGCACCGCTGCGGTATCGGTGAGGTCGAGGTGCAGCCGCTGGGCGTGGACCTGGAAGCCTTCCAGCCACAGCGCGCCAAGCCCAACGCCCGCCGCGCGCTGGGCCTCTCCGAGGACCAGCACCTGCTGGTGTTCGCCGGACGCGGCACCCAGGAGAAGAATATTCCGGTATTGCTCGAAGCGATGCGCAGGCTGGGGCCCGACTACCATCTGCTGCTGATCGGTACCGGCCTGCAACCGGACGCGCCGTCCAATGTGTCGGTGATCCATGAGTTTTGCCAGACCCCGGAAGTGGCCGGCTGGATGGCGGCCGCCGACGCGCTTGTGCACGCCGGCGATCAGGAGACCTTCGGCCTGGTCGCGCTGGAAGGCATGGCCAGCGGCCTGCCGGTGGTGTGCGTGGACGCCGGCGCCTTGCCGGAAGTGGTGCCCGGTGACTGTGGGCGCCATGTGCGCCCCAACGACGGCGCCGCCATGGCCGCCGGTGTGCGCGACCTGTTTGAACATGACGATCCCGCGGCCCTGGGACGGCGCGCCCGTGCCCATGTGGAAACGCGGCACAGTTGGGATGCGGTGGCGGAGAGCCTGGTCGGTCACTACCGGCGCGTCCTTGGCGATCACGAGCAGCCGGTATTAGCATCCACCCATGAATCGCATTCCTGATACCCAACGGGCCTTTATATTATCGCTGCACGATGTGGCCCCGCACAGCTGGCCGCTGTACCAGTCGTTTCTGCGCGAGTTGCAACGCCCGGCGTCGCTGGTCAGCACCCTGCTGGTGGTGCCGGATTTCCACCGCCATGATCCCGCCGAGCGTTCACCGGCGTTTTGCCGGGCCATGGCCGAGCGCCAGGCCGCCGGTGACGAGCTGGTGCTGCACGGCTGGTCGCACAGCGACGACGGCCCCACCCCCAAGGGGCCGCGGGAATGGGTCCGCCGCCGGATACTGACCCACGAAGGGGAATTCTCCGCCCTCAACGAGGCTGCCGCCTACGCCCGCATACGCGACGGTCTGGCGCTTTGCCGCCGCCAGGATTGGCGGGTCAGCGGCTTCGTGCCGCCGGGCTGGCTGAGCAATGAAGCCAGCCGCCGCGCGATCCGTGACGCCGGTTTCGACTACCGCACCGACGCCGGCGCCCTGTACCGCCTGGCCGACGGCGAGCGGCTGCCGCTGCCCACGGTGGTGATGTCGTCCCGTTCGTCCTGGCGCCGGCGCTGGTTCGAGCGCTTGAACCAGGCGCGGCTGCGCCGCTTCCAGCACCGTCCGGTGATCCGGCTGGCGTTGCATCCGGTGGACCTGCGTCACCCGGAAAGCCGCGCTTTCTGGCGGCGCACCATCGATGCACTCAGCGAACAGCGCCGTTGTGTCAGCAAGGCCCAGTGGCTGATGGAGAATGAGCGCCTGCCGGCGAGCGGATCCGAATCGCTATGACGCGGCATTGGCGCTGGTTGTTCGCGGTGGCATTGCTGGTCGGCGCGGCGGTGCCGTTTGTGCTGGGCGGCCAGCAGGTGCTGGCACGGCTGGTAACCGTGCCGGTGGGCTGGCTGGCGCTGCTGGTGGCGATGATCGCGGTGTGCTGGAACCTCAACGCCTGGCGGCTGCGGCTGATGCTCAATGGCCGGGCGCCGGGCCTGGGCCACGGCGCCGCCGTGGCCACGGTGATGGCCACCGAGTTCACCCTGAACGCCACGCCCGGCGGCAGCGGCGCGCCTTTCACCCTGGCCGCGCTGCTGCGCCGGCACGGTGTGGCACCGGCGCAGGCCACGGCGGTCCTGGCGGTGGATCAGCTCACCGACTTGCTGGTGTTCGCGGCCCTGTTGCCCACCGTGGCCCTGTACGGGCTGGCCCGCTATCTGGATCTGGCCGCCTGGTGGCAGGTGGCGGTGCCGTTCGCGCTGATGCTGGCCGCCCTGGCCGGGGTCGGGCTTTTGGCCCGTTTCCAGCGCCGGGTGCTGATCGGGTCCGGGGACTTTCTCGCCTGGCTGGGGCTGCGCCGGCGCCGGCGTCTGCGTCTGGCGCGGGCGGTGCTGCGTTTCCGGCGCGGCCTGGAAGAAACCCTGGCGGTGCCGCGCCGCCGCCTGTTGCTGATGTTTTCCCTCTGCCTCTGCCACTGGCTGCTGCGCTATTCGGTGATCTACGTCGCGGTGCTGGCGCTGGGCGAGCATCTGGATTGGGTGTACGGCTTCTTCGTGCAGATGGTGGCGATGGGGGCCGGCCATTTGACCCTGCTGCCGGGTGGGGCCGGCGGCGCCGAGGTGGCCGGCGCGGCGCTGTTGAACCCCTGGCTGACGTCGGTGACCACCGCCACCACCATCGTGGTGTGGCGGTTTTTCACCTTCTACTGGTATCTGCTCGCCGGTGGCGCGGTGATGCTGTGGTTGGCGGCCCGCACCGGGCAGCCGTTGCTGGACGGAAAATAGCCGGCACCGGCCGTGAATAAGGTGCCCCGGACACCGGCGAGGCCGGGCCGGGGCGGATTGCCCCCCAAGGGCAAAGCAAAAAAATTACAGGCGGTAGAGGAATTCAGGCCCGGGGTATTCGCCGCCGTGGTCGTCGCCGATTTCCTGCTCGATCAGCTGGTTGGTCCGGTCGTTGAGGGCCAGCAGGCGCTCTTTCGCCGCCTCCGGGCCCTCCGGGCGCGCCGCCAGGTTGACCAGTTCGTCCGGGTCCTGGTGGGTGTCGTAGAGCTCCAGGTCGTTGTGGGCGAGCAGGGTGTCCCAGTCCCGGGGCAGGTGGTGGCTGTCCGGGCTGAAGTAGCGGGTGAACTTGTAGCGGCCGTCAAAGACACCCCGGTGCAGGCCGCGGTTGCCCAGCTCCGGGCCCAGCCGCAGCTGCTTGAGGAAATCGCCCATCAGTTTCACCGGCGTGATCTCGTCGCCTTCCCGGGCCAGCCGCTGGGTGGCTTCCGGGTCGGTGTAGAGCAGCACGCCGTAGGCGAACAGGATGCCGTCCCGGTCGCGCTGCGTGGTCTGCCCGCTGAGCGCCGGGCTCAGGTCCACGCCGGGGGTGTCGGTGGTGGTTTTACCCTCGGTGGCCAGGCCCACCAGGGTCGGCACCAGGTCCAGCGCCGAGCCCAGGTTGTCCACGGTGCGGCCGCCGCTCACGTCCGGGTGGCTGACGATCAGCGGCACCCGGCTGTTTTCCTTGTAGGTCACCGGGCCTTTTTGCCGCAGGCCGTGGGCGCCGGCCATTTCGCCGTGGTCGGCGGTGTAGACGATGATGGTGTTGTCGAGCTGGCCGCTGTCCTCCAGGGCCTGCAGGACATGGTCCACCTGCCGTGACACAGCGCGGATGCAGTTGAAATAGTAACTCTGGTTGGCCAGCCAGGCGGCTTCGTCGTTCTTGTCCATGTGGCCGTAGATGCTGTCGATCACCTGGGCGTAGGAGCGGTGGCACCAGGGCTTGTCGCGCAGCGTTTCCTTGGCGAAGGAGGCGGGCAGCGGCAGGTGCGACCAGTCTTTCCTGTAGATCGGATCGTTCGGCGGCGGCCGCAGCGGCGCCATGAAACGCCGGTTGGCCCGTGACTGCTCCTGCTTCTCGCCGGAGGAGAAGAACATGATGTCGTGCGGGTTCACGAAGTTCACCGCCAGCAGCCAGGGCTTGTCCAGCTTCTGGCTGTCGCGCACCAGCCACTGGCTGGCTTCGCCGGCCACCATGCGGTCGGCGATGTAGCCCTGCCACACCGAGCCGTGCACGTCGCCGGTCAGGTTGTAGTCGCTGAAGCCGTAGGGCTCCAGCGCCTTGCCCCGGCTGGGGTAGCTGCCGTACATCAGCCCCGGGCCGTCCTCGATATCCGACAAATGCCATTTGCCCTTGTAGGCGGTGTGGTAGCCCAGCTCCTGGAACAGGTGGCCGAGGGTCGGCAATTCCTGATTGAAGCTGGGAAACGGCGGCGCGTGCAGATTGGCGGTCATGCCGGTGCGCATGGTGTGCTGGCCGCTGTACATCACCGAGCGCGAGGGCGAGCAGGGCGAGGTATTCACATAGTACTGGTTGAAGCCGGTGCCCCGGTTGAGCAGCTTGTCATGGGCCGGCAGATCCAGGCCGCCGGGCAGGTCCATCCAGGAGCGTTCCTGGTCGGACACCAGCAGCAGCACATTCGGCCGGCCCTGCTTGCGCAGGTTGATCCTGGCGTTCAATGAAGGCGCGGTGGCCAGGGCGGCGCCGCCCAGGGCCAGGTTTTTCAGCACGGTGCGCCGGGTCACTTCGGTCATCGGGGCTCTCCGGTGGTAGGCGGTTTTTGTTGTTGGCGGGTCATGGCGGGAAGTATGCGCCGGGGATTCATTACTGTGTTGCATGAGTCTATGCTTAATGGGTTGATGATCCCGACCGAGTCAAGGAGCCCGCCGTGTGGCAATTACAGGAGCTGACCCGCTTCCGGGCGGTGTACGAGCACGGCAGCCTGTCGGCGGCGGCGCGCGCCCTGGGCCTGTCGCAGCCGGCGCTGACCCGCAGCCTGCAACGGCTGGAGCAGAGCGCCGGGGCACCGCTTTTTGAGCGCCATACCCGTTCGTTGCGTCCCACCGAGCTGGCGCGGACCCTGCACCGCCAGGTAAACCGGATTCTCGATGAGGCCGCCGGCCTGGACCGCCTGGTGGAGGCGTTCCACGACGGCCGCAGCGGGCTGGTGCGCATCGGCTGCGGGCCGTTCGTGCCGGACTTGCTGGCCCAGCGTCTGGCCGGGCCGCTGCAACGGTCCCGGGCCACCATGGACGCCGGCGTGCGGCTGGAGATGCACAGCGATCACTTCCAATCACTGTGCGAAGGGTTGTACGCCTACCGCTACGATTTTCTGGTGTACGACGGGCGCAAAGGCTCGGCGTTGCCGGACCGGGACGACGTGGAGGAGCTGCCGCTGGTGGAGCTGCCTTTGCAAGTGGTGGCGCCGGCCTCCTGGCTGGTGGGTAAGGCGGCGGCCGCCCTTGAGGACGGCGACGCCGCCGTCGCGTTCATGAGGGGCCGGCCCCTGGCGCTGCCCCGGGTGCCCCCGGAGTACCGCCGTCAGATCGCGCCCTGGTTCCGTGAGTTGTTGCTGGCCCGTCGCGGCGCCGAGTTTCAGATGGCCACCATCAGCTCTTGTCTGGCGTTGTGCCGGGAGGGGCGGGCGGTGACGGTGGCACCGCGCAACCTGCTTGAGGACGACCTGCGAGCAGGCCGCCTCAAGCCGTTGCCGCTGGATGCGGGGGTGACGGTGTCGGCGTGCGCGTACCGATTGCGCTCGCATCCGCTGTCGCAGGCCGCCAGCGAAGTGTGGCGGCTGCTCAGGCGGGGCGCGCTGCGGCAACCGGGTTAGAGCGGTTCCAGGTGGTCGTGCATGGCGAGCGCCTCGGTGTTGTCTCGGTTGGCGAGAAAATCCGGGCGCGGCTGATGGCCGCAGTAGGGGTCTTCCAGGGTGTTGTCCACGCTGTTGTAGACGAAGAACAGGTTGGAGCGCGGCCAGGGCGACAGGTTCTTGTTGGACGCGTGCAGGGTGTTGCACTCGAACAACAGCAATGAACCCGGCGGCCCCTTGGGCGCCTGGATACCACCCTGTTCGACCAGCTCGGCCAGGTTCTCCTGGCTGGGCACGCCCAGGCGCTGGCTTTTCAGCGAGTCCTTCCAGTTGTCCTTGGGCGTGACCCCCTGGCAAGGCACGAAGTAATGGTGCGAGCCGGGTATCAGCATCAGCGGCCCGTTGAACTCGTTGTTGTCGGTGAGCATGATCGAGGCGCTGATGGCCCGCATGCGCGGCATGCCGTCCTCGGAGTGCCAGGTTTCAAAGTCGGAATGCCAGTTAAAACCGCTGCCCTGGAAACCGAACTTGTCGTTGATGCGCGACTGATGAATATAGACGTCGCCACCCAACAGCTGGCGCACCATGCCGAGGATGCGCGGGTCCCGGGTCAGTTCATCGAACCGGCGGGAAATCTCATGCATCTGAAACACCGAGCGCAGATCGCCGGAATCCGGGTCCGTGATCGACTGGTCGGATTTCATCAGCTCGCTGTCCTTGGCCATTTCCTTGAGTTCATCGAAGAACGGCCGCATCCGCTCCTGGGAAAAGAACCCCTCGAACCAGAGAAAGCCGTCGCGCTCGTAATGCGACAGGGCCACTTCGTCCAGGGGGCCGTCCCAGCGCGCCTGGTTGCGGGCATGGACCACCGGGTCCAGTCGGGGGAAGCGGTCATGATGCTGTTCATGCCGCGTCGGGAAAAGATCTTCACTGGTCATGTTGTGCTCCTGCGAGAATCCATTTTCGAAGGTACTGCCACGACGTGACCGGCTCGGCCGGGGCGCGGCGGGCATCGGCGGCATTGTCTCGACCACCGGCGTCCGCCGTCATCCGCATTCAATGTTTCTTTACAGCGAGGATGTAAAAATCAGGTGAAGGCTATTTGATCAGGGCCTGGACCTCCCGGAAGCGCGGGTGATCCGCGTCGCCGAGCCATTCGAACGCGGCCATCTCCAGGGTCACCAGGGTGACGCCGGCCTGGCTCAGGCGCGCCAGCGCCGCGCTCCTGTCGCCCTGACGGCGGGCGCCGACCGCGTCTTCCACCACGAACACCTGGAAGCCCAGCGCTTGCAGGCCAAGCGCGGTCTGCAGCACGCACACGTGCGCCTCGCAGCCGCACAGCACCACCTGGCGGCGCTCGGCCAGCGCCGTGGCGCGTAGCGCCTCGCTGGCGTCGAACCGATGCTTGGCGACGGTTTCGGCGCAAAGCCGTCGGATCGACGGCACGTTCTCGCCCAGTTTGTCCGGGCTCTGCTCGGTGCCGATCACGGGTACGCCGAGCAGCGCGGCGATACGACCCAGCGTCACCGACCGCGCCACCAGCTTCTGACCGTGGCGGATCGCCGGCAGCAGCCGTGGCTGATAATCGATCATCACCAGGGAGGCGTTCTTCGCGTCCATCATCATGGTGGTCTCCGCTTGTGGGAGCGGGCCCAGCCCGCGAAAGGGTGGCTCCAGCCACCCGGCAGGATACCAGAGACCCGCTCTCACAAGGCGCGCTCCAAAAAAAAGCCCCGCCGAAGCGGGGCTTTTCAGTTCCGTGCGCCCGAAGACGCCGACACCGGATCAGCTCGCTTGAGCCACCGGAATCTTAACGGTATCCGCCACGTTCTGATATTCGTCCATGCGGTCGAAGTTCAGGTAGCGGTAGATCTCACCGGACATGGCGTCGATGGTGCCGGCGTACTCCATGTACTCCTCGGCGGTGGGCAGCCGGCCGATCACCGCGGCGATGGCCGCCAGTTCCGCCGACGCCAGATAGACGTCTGCGCCCTGGCCGAGGCGGTTGGGGAAGTTCCGGGTGGAGGTGGAGACCACCGTGGACTTCGCCGCCACCCGTGCCTGGTTACCCATGCACAGCGAGCAGCCCGGCATTTCGGTGCGCGCGCCGGCGCGGCCGAAGATGTTGTAGTAACCCTCTTCGGTGAGCTGGTGCTGGTCCATCTTGGTGGGCGGTGCCACCCACAGACGGGTGGTCAGGCCTTCCACTTTCTCCAGCAGTTTGCCGGCGGCGCGGAAGTGACCGATGTTGGTCATGCAGGAGCCGATGAACACCTCGTCGATGTTGGCGCCGGCCACCTCGGACAGGGTCTTGGCATCGTCCGGGTCGTTCGGGCAGCACAGTACCGGTTCCTTGATCTGATCCATGTCGATCTCGATCACGGTGTGGTACTCGGCGTCCGCGTCGGCGCGCATCAGGCTGGGGTTGGCGAGCCACTCTTCCATGCCCTGGATGCGGCGCTCCAGGGTACGGGCGTCGCCGTAGCCGTTGCCGATCATCCACTTGAGCAGGGTGATGTTGGACTTCAGGTACTCGCTGACGCTGTCCTCGGACAGGGTGATGGTGCAGCCGGCGGCGGAGCGCTCGGCGGAGGCGTCGGACAGTTCGAACGCCTGCTCCACGGTCAGGTCGTCGAGGCCTTCGATCTCCAGCACGCGGCCGGAGAAGACGTTCTTCTTGCCGGCCTTGGCGACGGTCAGGTGACCGTCCTTGATCGCCTGCATCGGGATGGCGTGCACCAGGTCACGCAGGGTGACGCCGGGCTGGCGCTTGCCCTTGAAGCGCACCAGCACGGATTCCGGCATGTCCAGCGGCATCACGCCGGTGGCGGCGGCGAACGCCACCAGGCCGGAGCCCGCCGGGAAGGAGATGCCCATCGGGAAGCGGGTGTGGGAGTCACCGCCGGTGCCCACGGTGTCGGGCAGCAGCATGCGGTTCAGCCAGGAGTGGATGATGCCGTCACCCGGGCGCAGGGACACGCCGCCACGGTTCATGATGAAGTCGGGCAGGGTGTGCTGGGTTTCCACGTCCACCGGCTTGGGGTACGCGGCGGTGTGACAGAACGACTGCATCACCAGGTCGGCCTGGAAGCCCAGGCAGGCCAGGTCCTTCAGCTCGTCGCGGGTCATCGGGCCGGTGGTGTCCTGGGAGCCGACGGTGGTCATCTTCGGCTCGCAGTACATGCCCGGGCGAACGCCTTCCAGGCCGCAGGCCTTGCCGACCATTTTCTGCGCCAGGGTGAAACCGGCGTTGGAATCGCCCGGCTGCTCCGGCTTGCGGAACAGGGTGGACTCTTCCAGGCCCAGGGCGGTGCGCGCCTTGGTGGTCAGGCCACGGCCGATGATCAGGTTGATGCGGCCGCCGGCGCGGACTTCGTCCAGCAGCACCTGGGAGCGCAGCTCGAACTCGGCGATCACTTCGCCGTCTTTCTCCACGCGGCCTTCGAACGGGTAGATGTCGATCACATCACCGGTGTTCATTTTTTCCACGTCGCACTCAAAGGGCAGGGCGCCGGAGTCTTCCATGGTGTTGAAGAAGATCGGTGCGATCTTGCCGCCGATGCAGACGCCGCCGGCGCGCTTATTGGGCACGTAGGGGATGTCTTCGCCGAAGTGCCAGAGCACGGAGTTGGTGGCGGACTTACGGCTGGAGCCGGTGCCGACCACGTCGCCCACGTAGGCCACCGGATGGCCTTTGGCCTTGAGCTCTTCCATCTGCTTAAGCGGGCCGATCTCGCCGTCTTTCTCGGGCACGATGCCTTCACGGGCGTTCTTCAGCATGGCGTTGCCGTGCAGCGGAATGTCCGGGCGGCTCCAGGCGTCCTGGGCCGGGGAAAGGTCGTCGGTGTTGGTCTCGCCGGGCACCTTGAACACGGTCACGGTGAACTTCTCGGAGAGGTCCTTGCGGTTGGTGAACCACTCGCCCTCGGCCCAGGATTCGATCACTTCCTTGGCCTTGGCGTTGCCGGCTTTCATTTTGTCTTCCACGTCGTGGAAGGCATCGAACACCAGCAAGGTGTGCTTGAGTTCCTGGGCGGCCACGTCGGCCAGCTCTTCATCGTCGAGCAGCTCGATCAACGGCGCCACGTTGTAGCCGCCCTGCATGGTGCCGAGCAGTTCGGTGGCACGCTTGCGGTCGATCAGAGGGGAGCTGGCTTCGCCTTTCACGATGGCGGTGAGGAAGGCGGCCTTCACGTAGGCGGCCTGGTCCACGCCCGGCGGGACCCGGTTCACGAACAGGTCCTGAATGAATTCTTCTTCGCCAGCGGGCGGGTTCTTCAGCAGTTCCACCAGTTCGGCGGTCTGCACTTCGTCCAGCGGCTTGGGCGGAACGCCCTGGGCGGCGCGCTCTTCTACGTGTTTGCGATAGGCTTCTAGCACAGCGAATCCCTCGTTTCGTCTGACTGATTTCTTTTGGAAATCAGTTGTTTGGGGTATGTCTGGGGGTGGAAATGCGCGCGGAGTATAGCGGAAACGGTATCCACTGTTAAATCAAACAGGCCTCACAGTCATTCATGACATGAATGTTCGTAATAACGAAGGCGGCAGACCGTGGGCTTTAACAAGGTTCATAGCGCTTTAGCGGGAACGGTCTCTCCAGCCGGATCGCGAGTCTGTGTTCTGCCCTTCCGGGAACGCTGTGAATACGTCCCTGTACGCTCCCTGTCGAACGTCCTGTTCTCCAGGGTCCCGGAAGGGCAGAACACAGACACGCTCACTGGGTAGATTCCAATGCCCCGGGTTATCGCTGACGCTCAACCTTTCTTCAGAGCTTTGCTGGGCAGCTGGCACCTTCGGGAGGTTCGGTCTCGGTGCCCAGGACCCGCCGTGAATCCGTCCCTGGAGGATTGTGGGAGCGGGCCATGCCCGCGAAAGGGTGGCTTTAGCCACCCGGCAGGATCCCAGAGACCTTGTTGGTGCTGCCGTTTGAAATGTCTCTGGAATCCTGCCGGCCGGCTTTGCCGGCCTTTCGCTTGCAAGGCAAGCTCCCACAATCCGAGCTTCATCGACAGGTTCAGCGCCATCTATAACCCCCTTCCCGGCTGGAGAGAACGGTTCGGCTAAAGCGAGATGCGCCTTTAATAGGGCAGGGTGCCGCCGGGCGGTTGGCGGCGAAAGCGTTTGTAGCTCCAGAGGTACTGGCTCGGGTCCTCGAGGATCAGCGCTTCGATGGAGCGGTTCATCGCTTTCAGGGCGTGGTCCAGGTCCTCGTCGTGGATGTCCGGGTCGGCGGGCCGCACGCGGATCTCGAAGCCTTCGTCGCCGGGCAGCCGGCGCGCCCAGGCCATGAACACCCGGGCGTTGGTCTGCTTGACCAGCTTGCAGCTCAGCGTGCCGGTATAGGCCGGCTGGCCGAAGAAGGGCGCGAAGCGGCCGCTGCGCCGGTCCGCCACCTGGTCCGGCAGGATCGCGGTGAGCGCGCCCTTGCGCATGGCGCGCACCAGGCCGGCGACGCCGCGGGCGGTGGCCGGGTACATGGTGGTGCCGAAGTGTTCCCGGCCCTGCTTCACCAGCGCGTCCAGTTCCGGCAGGCCGGAGGGCGCGAACATGGCGTGCAGGCCGAATTCGCGGGCCAGCCAGAAGTTGAGCACCTCCCAGCAGCCCAGGTGCGGCGCCAGGATCAGGATCGGTTCCTTGTTGGCCACCGCCTCGCGCAGCGGCCCGTCGCCCTGTTCGGACACCACCCGTTGCAGGCCGTCTTCCGGTTTGCTCCAGAAGCGGGCGATTTCGAAGGTGTTCTTGACGCTTTCCACCAGGGATTCGCGCACCAGGGCTTCCCGGTCCGGATGGTCGGGCAGGCACAGAGACAGGTTGATCCGCGTCACTTCACGGGCTTCGGTGGAGAGCCGTGCCAGCAGCCCGCCCAGCGCGGTGGCCAGCGCCCGGTTCAGCCGGAACGGCAGCAGGCCGAGCAGGCGCAGCGCGCCCACGGCGGCGCGGCCTTTCAGCGTTTGGATATAAGGATTGGTTCGACGACCCATGGCCGGCGATTATACGGGGGTGTGGGTATAACGCCAGCCGTCGCCTATAATGGCCGCCCGATTTTCGAGGTGCCCATGACCGACATTGCCCCGCTGCTCGAGTTTTTACCCTGCCGGACGCCGCAAGCGTGGATCGGCTGGGCGCTGGACAACGAGACGCTGCTGCTGATCGACCACGCGCACTGCGAGAAGAAAGCGGCCTCCACCGCGCTCAACCTGATGTTCCGCTACGTGGACCGCCCGGAACTGCTCGACAACCTGAGCCAGCTGGCCCGGGAAGAACTGCTGCACTTCGAACAGGTGGTGGGTCTGATGCGCGAGCGCGGCATCCGCTACGACCATTTATCGCCGTCCCGCTACGCCGGCGCCCTGCGCGCCGAGGTCCGCACCTCGGAACCGCAGCGCCTGGTGGACACCCTGATCGTCGGCGCCCTGATCGAAGCCCGCTCCTGCGAGCGCTTCGCCGCGCTCGCGCCCCACGTCGACGCCGAACTGGGCCGCTACTACCGCTACCTGCTGAAAAGCGAATCCCGCCACTTCGAGGACTACCTGAACCTCGCCCGACGCTACGCCGAGGCACCCATCGACGAACGGCTCGCGTTCTTCAAGGAAAAGGAGAGGGCGTTGATCGAGTCACCGGACAGCGAATTCCGGTTTCACTCCGGAACACCGGAAGCAGTTGATAGTTGACAGTTAATAGTTAATAGTTAACAGCGGAAGAGGGGGCGGGGTTGCGGGAACGCAAGGGCTCCGTTGCGATACCGCAAGAAGCGCGGGCAGCAAGGCCGACGAATCCACCAAACCCTCCCCGCGCAACTATTAACTGTTCACTGTTACCTGTTAACTGATTTCCCAGTTTTCGAGGCGGAGCCCATCGCTGTCCGCCACGATCCACCAGCCGAGCGCCCCCCAATCGCCGAGCACCCAGCGGGTGCCTGTGCCGTCTTTGAGGGCCACGTCGTGGACGGCGGGGCGGTGGGTGTGGCCGTGGATCAGGTGGCGGACGCCGGCGTCTTCCATGACGCGCACCACTTCCGCCGGGGTCACGTCCATGATGTTTTCCGGCTTGTTGGCGTTGTTGCCCTGGCTCTGCATGCGCATGCCCTGGGCGAGGGCGCGGCGTTCTTCCAGGGGTTTGGCGAGCATGCCTTGCTGCCATTGGGGGTCGCGGGCCATGGCGCGGAATTGCTGGTAGGCGTGGTCTTCGGTGCACAGGCTGTCGCCGTGCATGAGCAGGGCGCGGGTGCCGTACAGGTCGGCCACGGTGCCTTCGTCCAGCAGCACGCCGCCGCAGTCGTCGGCGAACTGGTCGCCGAGCAGAAAGTCCCGGTTGCCGTGCATGAAGAACAGCTCGGACCCGGCATCGGAAAAGCGCCGGAAGGCGTCGATCGCCTGGCGGTTGAAGGGGCTGTCATCGTCGTCGCCGATCCAGGCTTCGAACAGATCCCCCAACACATAGAGGCGGTCGGCCTTGCCGGCGTGGTTGTCGAGCAGGGTTTCCAGCGCGGCCAGGTGTTCCGGGCGGGCCGGATCCAGATGCAGATCGGAAATAAGCAGGCTGTAAGTCATAGGCTTAGGGGTTGTCAGCACGGCGGGCGTTTTCGATCACCACCGGTTCCTTGGGCACGTCCCGGGCGGGCTGCCCGTTCAGGCGCTGGCTACCGGTAGCGACGCCGGCGATCCGGTCCACGGTGTCCATGCCCTCGACCACTTCGCCGAACACCGTATAGCCCCAGCCGCGCGGGGTTTTGCCGCTGTGGTTGAGGCTGCGGTTGTCGACCAGGTTAATAAAGAACTGGGCGGTGGCGGAGTGCGGGTTGCCGGTGCGGGCCATGGCGATGGTGCCGCGCCGGTTCTCCAGGCCGTTGTCCGCCTCGTTGCGGATCGGGGCGCGGGCCTTTTTCTGTTGCAGACCGTTCCGTTCGCCGTCCAGGGTGAAGCCGCCGCCCTGGATCATGAAGCCGCGGATCACCCGGTGGAATACGGTGCCGTCATAAAAACCGGCGTCCACGTACTCGAGGAAGTTGGCGGTGGTGGCCGGCGCCTGTTCCTGGTTGAGCTCGATGACGATCTCGCCCTGGGAGGTGTTCAGGGTCACGCGCGGCCCTTCGGCCAGCGCCAGCGCCGGCAACAGCGCTAGCAGGGGAAGCAGCCAGCGCATCCTTACTCCTCCAGCACTTGGGCGGATTCGATCATCACGTCTTCACGGGGCACGTCCTGGTGGAAGCCCTTGTTGCCGGTGGGCACGCCCTTGATGCGCTCCACGGTTTCCATGCCTTCCACCACCTTGCCGAACACCGCGTAGCCCCAACCGTCCGGGGAGCGGGCCTGGTCCAGGAAGTGGTTATCGGCCACGTTGACGAAGAACTGGGCACTGGCGGAGTGCGGGTCCGAGGTGCGGGCCATGGCCACGGTGCCGGTCTCGTTGGAGAGGCCGTTGCCGGCTTCGTTCTCGATCGGGGGGCGGGTCGGTTTCTGCTCCATGTCCGGGGTGAAACCACCACCCTGGATCATGAAGTTACTGATCACCCGGTGAAAAATGGTGCCGTCATAATGCCCGTCCCTGACGTATTGCACGAAGTTCTCGGTGGTGGCGGGGGCGCGCACCGTATCCAGTTGCAGAACGATCTTTCCATAGGTGGTGGTCAACAGCACTTTCATGGGGTCTCCGGGTCCTGGGAGTCTTTGACTTTAGGGGGGCGCACTTTACACTAGCCAACCCCGTATTTCAGCCGCAGGCGGCTCAATGAGTGAAGCAAAAGCGCCCAGTAACTTTATCAGACAGATCATCGATCGTGACCTGGCCGAAGGAAAAAACAATGGCCGGGTGGTGACCCGGTTCCCGCCGGAGCCGAACGGCTACCTGCATATCGGTCACGCCAAGTCGATTTGCCTGAATTTCGGCATCGCCGAATCCTACGGCGGCGCCTGTCATCTGCGCTTTGACGACACCAACCCGGAAAAGGAAGAGGATGAGTACATCCACTCCATCAAGAAGGACGTGGAATGGCTCGGCTTCCAGTGGGCCGGCCCGGTGCGCTTCGCCAGCGACTACTTCGACCAGCTTTACGATCTGGCGGTGGCCCTGATCCGCAAGGGCCTGGCCTATGTGGACACCCAGTCGCCGGAGCAGATCGCGGAGATGCGCGGTAACTTCACCACCCCGGGGCGTAACAGCCCGCACCGGGACCGCTCCGTGGAAGAGAACCTGGCGCTGTTCGCCGACATGCGCGACAACAAGTTCGACGAGGGCGCCGCGGTGCTGCGCGCCCGCATCGACATGCAGAGCCCCAACCTGAACATGCGCGACCCGGTGCTCTATCGGATACGCAAAAAGGCGCATCACCAGACCGGTGACAAGTGGGTGATCTACCCGATGTACGATTTCACCCATCCGCTCTCGGATGCGCTGGAAGGCATCACCCACAGTCTCTGCACCCTGGAGTTCGAGGATCACCGGCCACTGTACGACTGGCTGGTGAAGCACGCGGACGTCCCCGCGGAAGGCCGCCCCGCAGAGCCGCGCCAGTACGAGTTCGCCCGCCTCAACCTGAATTTCACCGTGACCAGCAAACGCCGCCTCAAGCTGCTGGTGGACGAAGGCCACGTGGACGGCTGGGACGATCCGCGCCTGCCCACCCTGAGCGGCCTGCGCCGGCGCGGCTACACGCCCGCCGCGATCCGCCATTTCTGCGAGAACCTGGGTGTCAGCCGCGCCGACTCGGTGATCGACATGAGCATCCTGGAAGCCTCGGTGCGCGACGATCTCAACCATAACGCGCCGCGCGCCTTCTGCGTGCTCAACCCACTCAAGCTGGTGATCGAGAACTGGCCGGAAGACCGGGAAGAGTGGCTGGACGCGCCCGTGCACCCGCAGAACGAAGACATGGGCACCCGCCGCATGCCGCTCACCCGCGAGGTGTACATCGACCGGGAGGACTTCCGCGAGGAGGCCAACAAAAAGTACAAGCGGCTGGTGCTCGGCGACCGGGTGCGGCTGCGCTACGGCTATGTGATCCAGGCGGAGGACATCGTCCGCGACGCCGACGGCGAGATCGTCGAAGTGCGCTGCAGCTACGACCCGGACACCCTGGGCAAGAACCCGGAGCCGGCGGAAGGGCAGGGCAAAATGCGCGGCGTCATCCACTGGGTCAGCGCCGACCGGGGCCTGCCCTGCGAGGTGCGCCTGTACGACCGCCTGTTCCAGACCGCCAACCCGTCGAAAGTGGCCGAGGGCGAGAGCTTCCTGGACAACATCAACCCGGAGTCGCTGCGCGTGCTGCAAGGCTGCGTGGTCGAGCCGGGCCTGCGCGACGCCGGGCCGGAAAGCCGCTTTCAGTTCGAGCGCGAAGGCTACTTCTGCGTCGACCGGGACAGCGTCGACGGCCGGCTGGTGTTCAACCGCACCGTGGGTCTGCGCGAGTCCTGGCCCCGCGAGGCCTGAGCCACGATGGTCTTCGCCGCCGTCAGGCTCCCCGCGTTCCTGCGCGAGGCCGGGCGGCGGGAGTGGCAATTCACCCTGCGTACCTTCAGCGCCGGCATGCTGGCGCTCTATATTGCTCTGGCCCTGGGCCTGGACGAGCCCAAATGGGCCTTGATGACGGTCTATATCGTCGCCCAGCCGCTGGGCGGCATGGTGCTGGCCAAGGGCGTCTACCGGCTGCTCGGCACCCTGGCCGGCGCCGCCATGGCGGTGGTGCTGGTGGCCACCCTGGCCCAGTTGCATACCCTGTTTTTCGTCGCCCTGGCGGTGTGGCTGGGGCTTTGCACCCTGTGCGCCAGCCTGCTGCGTAACTTCCGCTCCTACGCCTTCGTGCTGGCCGGTTACAGCGCCCTGATCGTGGGCGTGCCGGCGGTGCTGCAGCCGGACCAGGCGTTCACCATGGCGGTGGCGCGGGTCACCGAGATCGGCCTGGGCATTCTCTGCGTGAGCCTGATGAGCGTGCTGGTGTGGCCCCGGTCCGCCGGGCGCAGCTACCTACAACAGAGCCGCGAACAGCTGGTGGGACTGATCCGCCTGGTGGCGGACAGCGCCGGCGGCCGGCTCGACGCGCCGGCGCTGCAGCGGCGCCGCCAGGCGCTGATCACCAGCGGTATGGCGCTGGAGGCCCAGCGCGAGCACGCCCTGTTCGATTCCGCCCGGCTGCGCCGCCACGCCGGTCTTTGCCGCCGGCTGGGCCACGAGATGCTGGCGCTGATCTCCTCGGTGGGGCCGCTGAACACCTATGTGAACCGCTACGCGGAGCGCCACCACCAGGACCAGGTGGCGCTGCTGCTCGCCGACATCGCGCGCCTGGATCCGGAGGCGTCCCCGGCGGCCCTGCGGGAGACCCTGTCGGCGCTCTACCAGCGCGCCCGGGAACTGGCCCGCTCGCTGCGCGGCGAACTGCTCAGCCATGACGAGCAACGCTTCTACGCGCTGCAACTGGTGCTGGAGCACAGCGCCGAATTGTGCGACCGGCTGCGCTCCAGCGTGGCGCTCTACGCCATGCTCACCGATCAGGCCACGCCGGTGCGCTGGCGCGCCGGCACCTCGCGGCTGCATCTGGATTACGGGCAGGCCTGGCGCAACGGCGCCCGGGCGGCGCTGGCGCTGGGCGCCACGGTGGTGCTGTGGTTCTGGAGCGCGGCGCCCCAGGGGGCGGCCATGGCGATCCAGGTGGGGGTGATCTGCGCGCTGTTTTCCACCCGCGACGACCCGCTGGCGGCGGTGAAAGGCTTTATCAAGGGCGCCTTGCTGGCCACGGTGCTGGCCACGCTCTACCGGCTGGTGCTGTTGCCCGCCAGCGACGGCTTTCCGGCCCTGGTGCTGTGGCTGGCGCCGCTGTATCTGCTGGCCGGGCTGGCGATGGCGCGGCCGGCCACGGTGGCCACCGGCACCGCGCTGACCATCTTCTTCCCGCTGTTGCTGGACCTGCGCCCGGTGCAGGACTTTTCCGCCGCGCCGCTGTTCAACAATATGATCGGTCTGGGGCTGGGCATGGGCTTCGCGGTGCTCGCGTTCCTGTTGCTGTGGCCCGGCGACGACGCCGCCCGGGCCCGGCGCCGGCTGTGCCGGGATCTGTGCCGGACCCTGGGGCGCTGGCCGATCCGGCGGCGGCGCCCCCGCCATGAAATGGAAAGCCAGCTCTATGACCGCATCAGCCGTACGCTGCCCAGGCTCGATCCGGACCACCCCCGCGACGGCGAGCTGCTGCAGGGCGCGCTGGCCGCGGTGACCCTGGGGCTCGGGCTGCTTTATATGGACGCGCTGTGTCGGCGCGGCGTGCCGGCCTCGGTGCGGCTGGCGCTGACCCGCCTGATCCGCGACACCCAGCGCGCCCTGCGGGACGGCGACCAGGACCGCTGGCTGGCCCTGGCGGCCCGCGCCGACACCGTGGCCGGCCAGTGCCAGCGCGCCTACGACAGCGCCGCCAGCGACGGCGAGCGCCGCCGGCTGGTACGGGCGGTGGTGCGCCTGCGCATGCAGATCAATATTATCCGTGGCAACGCGGGCTTTTTCCTGAGCGGGTCCGGCGACGGCCCCTGGCGGGGACTGGAGGCGAACGGTGCTGCATGAGATCAATCTGGCCGGTGTGCTGCTGCCGCCGCTGATTCCGGTGGTGGTGCTGGGGTTGCTGATATTCTGGCCCGTGAACGGGCTGATCAGCCGCTACGACGGCTACCGGTTTGTCTGGCATCCGGCCCTGGCGGGCCTGTGTGTGCTGGTGATGAGTCTGGCCCTGGCGCTGGGCCTGCTGATGCTTATAGGGAGAGTGTGATGGCTGAATCCCGCGCGGACGAAGGCCGGCGCCGCCGCTGGCGCCCGTTTTTAATCACCCTGGTGCTGGTGGCCGGCGCGGCCCTGGCGGTGTGGTTTTTCTGGCATCAGTACATGCACACCCTGTGGACCCGCGACGCCCGGGTGCGCGCGGCGGTGATTCAGGTGGCGCCGGATGTGTCCGGGCCGATTACCGGGCTGAACGTGAGCAACAACGCCCGGGTGGCGCAGGGCGACCCGCTGTTCGTGGTGGATCCGGAACGCTACCGGCTGGCCCTGCACCAGGCCCGGGCCGAACTGGAGCACCGCCGGCTGGAGTCGAAACTGCGCAGCGACGAAGCCGCCCGCCGCGACCGCCTGGGCCGGGCGGTGTCCGCCGAGGAGCGCGAGGAGGCCACCAGCCTGGCGGACGTGGCGCGGGCCGACTTACAGGCCGCCCAGGCGGCGCTGCAAAAAGCCGAGCTGGACCTGGCGCGCACCCGGGTGAGCGCGCCCGCCGACGGCCATGTGACCCATCTGCTGGCCCACGCCGGCGATTACGCCCGTGCCGGCGAGCCGGTGCTGACCCTGGTGGACGGCGATTCGTTCTGGGTGGAGGCGTATTTTCGGGAAACCCAGGTGCACCGGATCCGGGTGGGCGACCCGGCGCGGGTGCGCTTGCTGGGCGTGGATCGGCCGCTGGAAGGAAGGGTCGCCGGCATCGCCCGGGGCATCGGCAACGCTAACGCGGTGGCCGGTGGCGACCAGGGTCTGGCGGAGGTGGCGCCGACCTTTGAATGGGTGCGGCTGGCCCAGCGGATTCCGGTGCAGATCGAGCTGCGGGCGGTGCCCGAGTCGCTGACGCTGGCGGCGGGCATGACCGCCAGCGTCAGGATCCTGGACCGCGATTAGACGCCGAACGCCTTTTCGCCCGCTTCCAGGGTCTGGAAGATCAGGGTGTTGATGGTCATCGGCCCGACGCCGCCGGGCACCGGCGTGTAGGCGGCCACCCGGTCGGCGAGCGGCGCCAGTTCGATGTCGCCGCATTTTTCCGGGTGGAAGCCGGCGTCCACCACCACGGCGCCGTCCTTGATCCAGTCCGCCTTGATGAATTCCGGGCGGCCCACGGCGCCCACCACGATGTCCGCCTGCTTGACCAACTCCGGCAGGTTTTGGGTGCGGCTGTGGCAGATGGTGACGGTGGCGTTGGCGCCCAGCAGCATCAGCGCCATGGGTTTGCCGAGAATGGCGCTGCGGCCCACCACCACGGCGTGCTTGCCCTCCAGCGGAATCTGGTAGTGCTCCAGGATGCGCATGATGCCCTTGGGGGTGGCGCAGCCGTAGGCCGGCTCGCCCATGGCCATGCGGCCGAAGCCCAGGCAGGTGACGCCGTCCACGTCCTTCTCCAGGCTGATGGCGTCGAAACAGCGGCGCTCGTCGATCTGCTCCGGCACCGGGTGCTGCAGGAGAATGCCGTGCACGTCCGGGTTGTTGTTGAGCTCTTCGATCTGCGCGAGCAACTGCTCGGTGGTGGTGTCCTCGGGCAGTTCGATGGCCCGGGAGTCCATGCCGACCCGGCGGCAGGCGTTGCCCTTCATCTTTACGTAGGTGGCGGAAGCCGGGTCGGCGCCCACCAGCAGGGTCGCCAAAATGGGGGTGCGTCCGTCGGCTTTCGCCTTGAGAGCGTCCACGCGACGGCGCATTTCCTCTTCGAAATGCTGGGCCAGTGCCTTGCCATCCAGAATCTGCGCGCTCATTGAGTGTCTCTTGGTCGGGAATCGGGAGGCGCGGATTTTCGCACGCCGGCCGCGGTGGGGCAAAGGGGCGCGCGGACCGGTTCGCGGCGCGGCTGGCGAATAATCCAGCGAACGGTTCCGGCGCCGGGCGCGCGGCGTTGACGCTCCCGGGGGCGGCGAGTATTATGCCGCCTCGCTCGACCTGCTCGGCGGGGTGTAGCGCAGCCTGGTAGCGCGCCTGCTTTGGGAGCAGGATGTCGGGGGTTCGAATCCCTCCACCCCGACCAGTCAAGCGAAGACGTTTTACCGGTTCAGCGCCTGTAGCTCAATTGGATAGAGCAACGGCCTTCTAAGCCGTAGGTTGCAGGTTCGAGCCCTGCCAGGCGCGCCAAAGCGCGCCGACAGGCACACAAAGTACCAAACCAGTTTTGCTGGTGGCTGTAGCTCAGTTGGTAGAGCCCCGGATTGTGACTCCGGTGGTCGTGGGTTCAAATCCCATCAGCCACCCCAACATTGAAGCCTCCGGGGGTAATCCCCGGGGGCTTTTTTCGTATCGGTGTTCATGGCGGCGGGCATTGACTATAATTGCCGCCCTTCAAAGTATGCGGTCCGGGCCGGCACGGTCGGCCGTGGACCAAAAAGTCTTTATAAAGAGGATGTTATGCAGGTTTCCGTAGAAACGACATCAGGTCTGGAACGGCGTTTGACCGTGGGCGTACCCGCGGAAAAAGTGGATTCGGCGGTCGACACCAAGCTGCGCGAGGCCCAGAAAAGCGTCCGCCTGAACGGCTTCCGCCCGGGCAAGGTGCCGATGCGGGAAGTGAAACGTCGCTTCGGTGATGCGGTGCGTAACGAGGTCCTCGCCGACGTGATGCGCGAATCCTTTATTGAGGCGGTGGAGCAGGAATCCCTGCAGCCGGCCGGCATGCCCGGTTTCGAGGCCACCAAGAACGAGGCCGGCCAGGATCTGGAGTTCGTCGCCACCTTCGAGGTGTACCCGGACGTGGAACTGGCGCCGCTGGACAGCGTGGAAGTGGAAAAGCCGGTGGCCGAGATCAGCGACGCCGACGTGGAGCAGATGATCGAGACGCTGCGCGAGCAGCGCTCCGAGTACGAAGCCGTGGAGCGCGCCGCGCAGACCGGCGACCGCGTCAACATCGACTTCAAGGGCCTGAAGGACGGTGAAGCCTTCGAAGGCGGCAGCGCCGAAGGCCAGAACCTGGAGCTGGGCTCCGGCCAGATGATCCCCGGTTTCGAGGACGGCATCGTCGGCATGAAGCCCGGTGAAGAGAAGGACATCGAGGTGACCTTCCCGGAGGACTACCAGTCCGAGGAGCTGAAAGGCCAGGCGGTGGTGTTCCAGATCAAGGTGAACAGCGTCGAAGCCAAGCAGCTGCCGGAAGTGGACGCCGAGTTCATGAAGGCGTTCGGCGTCGAAGACGGCGACCTGGAGCAGTTCAAGGCGGAAGTGCGCAAGAACATGGAGCGCGAGCTGAAGAACGCGGTGTCCGGCAAGGTGAAGGAACAGGTGATGGACGGTCTCGCCCAGGCCCACGACTTCGATCTGCCGGAAGCGCTGGTGAAGCAGGAAATCGACCGCATGCGTCAGCAGATGATGCAGCAGTTCGGTGGCGGCCAGCAGTTCGACGCGTCGATGCTGCCCGAAGAGCTGTTCCGCGAGCAGGCGCAGCGCTCCGCGCGGCTCGGCCTGGTGGTGCGCGCGATCCTCGAGAAGCACGAGATCAAGCCGGACGCGGATCGCGTCAAGGCGCGGGTGGAAGAGATCGCCTCTCAGTACGAGCAGCCCGAGGAACTGGTTAACTGGGTGTACAGCAACCCGCAGCAACTGCAGCAGATCGAAGGCGCGGTGCTGGAAGACCAGGTGGTGGACTTCGTACTGGAATCCGCCAAGGTGGAAGAGAAGAGCATGTCCTACCAGGACGCGGTCAAGCCGCGCGACCAGCAGGGCTGATCACAACGCCAGGCGTTGCCCCGGACCCGCCGACTGGGTCCGGGCGGAAGACCTCCGACGTACCGGAAAACGGTATTTCGGAGGTTTTTTTGTTCTAAAAGGCCGCTTTTGTGCAACTTTTGCGCAGTTGAACGCCATATTGCCCCGCCTTTATAGACGCCCCACGGGGGCCACCTTACTATCAGGTGACCGCTATCGGGCGAACACCTTGTAACAGGGCCGGTTCGCCCCAATACCCGTTCACAGGCCGCGGCGCCGGAACAGCAGGTTGCGGACACGCCGGAGCGGGACACGCAGATATAGGAAGCGCTAGATGATAGACCTGAGCCGGATCACCTCCGTAACGCCGGAGATGAAGACTTTGATGCAGGACCCGACCAACGTGGGTCTGGTGCCCGTGGTGATCGAGCAGACCTCACGGGGCGAGCGTTCCTTCGACATTTATTCCCGTCTGCTGAAAGAGCGGGTTATTTTCATGGTCGGCCAGGTTGAGGACTACATGGCCAACCTGATCGTCGCCCAGATGTTGTTCCTGGAGTCGGAAAACCCGGACAAGGACATCAACCTGTACATCAACAGCCCGGGCGGTTCGGTGACCGCCGGCATGTCGATCTACGACACCATGCAGTTCGTGAAGCCCGCGGTGTCCACCATGTGCATCGGCCAGGCGGCCAGCATGGGCGCCTTCCTGCTCGCCGCCGGCGAGAAGGGCAAGCGCTACGCGCTGCCCAACGCCCGGGTGATGATCCACCAGCCGCTGGGCGGCTTCCAGGGTCAGGCTTCCGACATCGAGATCCATGCCCGCGAAATCCTCAAGATCAAAGAGGATCTCAACCGCATGCTCTCCCACCACACCGGCCAGCCGCTGGAAGTGGTGGAGCGCGACACCGATCGCGATAACTTCATGGACGCCACTCAGGCCAAGGAATACGGTCTGGTGGACGAGGTGCTCAGCCGCCGCTGAGCCCGCCGGAACGGCGTATGAAAGCGGCCGAATGGCGGTCGCCGGGGCCTGAGCGGGCTTGAAAAAGCCGCGCTCTCCCTGCATCTTCAAAGTGACTACCAGGTTCAGAGGCGATTCGATGACCGATAACACCGGAAAGGGCGACGACGGCAAACTGCTGTACTGCTCGTTCTGCGGCAAGAGCCAGCACGAAGTTCGCAAACTGATCGCGGGCCCGTCGGTCTTTATCTGCGACGAGTGTGTGGATCTCTGTAACGACATCATCCGCGAAGAGGTCCAGGAAGAGACCGGTGACAGCGGCGACGAGCGTCTGCCCAAGCCCCAGGAAATCAAGACCACGCTGGATGATTACGTGATCGGTCAGGAGCGCGCCAAGCGGGTGCTTTCCGTGGCCGTGTACAACCACTACAAGCGCCTGGGCAGCCAGGGCCGCAGCCGTGAGGAAGTGGAACTGGGCAAGAGCAACATCTTGCTTATCGGTCCCACCGGCAGTGGTAAAACCCTGCTCGCGGAAACGCTGGCGCGCCTCCTCAACGTGCCGTTCACGATCGCCGACGCCACCACGCTCACCGAAGCGGGCTATGTGGGCGAGGACGTGGAAAACATAATCCAGAAGCTGTTGCAGAAGTGTGACTACGACGTGGACAAGGCCCAGCGCGGCATCGTCTACATCGACGAAATCGACAAGATTTCCCGCAAGTCGGACAACCCGTCGATCACCCGCGACGTGAGCGGCGAGGGTGTGCAGCAGGCGCTGCTCAAGCTGATCGAGGGCACCGTGGCCTCGGTGCCGCCCCAGGGCGGCCGCAAGCATCCGCAACAGGAGTTCCTGCAGGTCGACACCTCCAACATCCTGTTCATCTGCGGCGGTGCCTTCGCCGGTCTGGACAAGGTGATCCGCGACCGTTCCGATAAGGGCGGCATCGGCTTCTCCGCCGAGGTGAAGAGCAAGGAAACCGTGCTGTCCATGGGCGAAACCCTGGCCGGCGTGGAGCCGGAGGATCTGGTCAAGTACGGCCTGATTCCCGAATTCATCGGCCGCTTGCCGGTGATCGCCACCCTGGAGGAGCTCTCCGAGGAGGCGCTGGTACAGATTCTTACCGAACCGCGCAACGCACTGACCAAACAGTACGTCCGCCTGTTCGAGATGGAAGGCGTGGAACTCGACTTCCGCGACGACGCCCTGAGAGCGGTGGCGCGCAAGGCCATGGAGCGCAAATCCGGCGCCCGGGGCCTGCGTTCGATCCTCGAGGCGGTGCTGCTGGATACCATGTATCAGGTGCCGTCGCTGGATGGCGTCGCCAAGGTGGTGATCGACAGTGCCACCATCGACGGTGAGTCCGAACCGCTTCTGATTTACGAGAACAGCGAGCAAACGTCCAGGGTCGCGCCGGATTGATCCGCGCGACCGGTTGATGGTCGTAAACCAACAAAGGGGCGATACGTGCTGAAAGATATTCCGTTGCTGCCACTGCGTGACGTGGTGGTCTACCCGCATATGGTGATCCCGCTGTTCGTCGGCCGGGAGAAGTCCATTGCGGCCCTGGAAGCCGCCATGGCCAGCGACAAGCAGATCATGCTGGTGGCGCAGCGCAACGCGTCCGATGACGATCCCGCGGAAAGCGATATTTACCGAGTGGGCACCGTGTCCACCATCCTGCAGATGCTCAAGCTCCCCGACGGCACCGTCAAAGTGCTGGTCGAGGGCGGCGCCCGCGGCCACATCAGCAAGGCCCGCTTCGGCGAGGAGGGCGGCGTCGCCGATGTCCGCGAACTGGACAATCAGATGCCGTCGGAAAGCGAGCAGGACGCCTTGTCCCGCTCGTTGCTCGCCAAGTTCGAGGAATACGTCAAGCTGTCCAAGAAGGTGGCGCCGGAGATCATGAATTCGGTGTCCTCCATCGACGAGGTCAGCCGCCTGGCCGACACCATCTCCGCCCACCTCCAGCTCAAGCTCGAAGAGAAGCAGGACGTCCTGGAAATGGTCGACGTGCGCGAGCGTGTCGAGCATCTGGTGGCGCTGATGGAATCCGACATGGATGTGCTGAAAGTGGAAAAGCGCATCCGTGGCCGGGTCAAGAAACAGATGGAGAAGAGCCAGCGCGAGTACTATCTGAATGAGCAGATGAAGGCGATTCAGAAAGAACTCGGCGACCTGGACGACAGCGGCAACGAGCTGGAGGATCTGGAAAAGAAGATCGACAACTCCGGCATGCCCAAGGACGCCAAGGAAAAGTCCAAGAACGAATTGAACAAGCTGCGCATGATGTCGCCGATGTCCGCCGAGGCGACGGTGGTGCGCAGTTACCTGGATTGGATGACCTCGGTGCCGTGGAAGAAGCGCAGCCGGGTGCGTCACGATCTGGCCCACGCCAAGGAAATTCTCGACCAGGATCACTACGGCCTGGAAGAAGTGAAAGAGCGCATTCTGGAATTTCTCGCCGTGCAAAGCCGGGTCGGCAAGGTAAAAGGTCCGGTGCTGTGTCTGGTTGGTCCGCCCGGGGTGGGCAAGACCTCCCTGGGGCAGTCGGTGGCGCGCGCCACCAACCGCAAGTTCGTGCGCATGGCCCTGGGCGGCGTCCGTGATGAGGCGGAGATTCGCGGTCACCGGCGCACCTACATCGGCTCGCTGCCGGGCAAGGTGATCCAGAAGCTGTCCAAGGTGGGCGTGCGCAACCCGCTGTTCCTGCTCGACGAAGTCGACAAGATGGGCATGGACATGCGTGGCGACCCGGCGTCGGCGTTGCTGGAAGTGCTGGATCCGGAACAGAACCACACCTTCAGCGATCACTACCTGGAAGTGGACTACAACCTGTCCGAAACCCTGTTTATCTGCACCTCCAATTCCATGAATATTCCGGCGCCGTTGCTGGACCGCATGGAAGTGATTCGTCTGCCCGGTTACACCGAGGACGAGAAGATCAACATCGCCTCCCAGTACCTGATTCCCAAGCAGATCAAGTCCAACGGTCTGCGCGAGAACGAACTGGTGCTGGATGAAAAGGCGCTGCAGTTCATCGTGCGTCATTACACCCGGGAATCCGGGGTGCGTGGCCTGGAGCGGGAAATCAGCAAGATCTGCCGTAAGGTGGTGAAGGAAAATCTGCTGGAAAAAGAGAACCGCACCATTACCCTGACGCCGGAAAACATTGATCATTATCTGGGTGTGCGCAAGTACGATTACGGGCGCGCCGAAGAGAAGGATCAGATCGGTCAGGTCACCGGCCTGGCGTGGACTTCGGTGGGCGGTGAACTGCTCACCATCGAAGGCGTATCCACCCCCGGCAAGGGCCGTGTCACCACCACCGGCTCGCTCGGTGATGTGATGCAGGAGTCCATCCAGGCGGCCTGGACGGTGGTGAAAAGCCGCTCCGGCAACCTGGGTATCCGCCGCCGGCAACTGGAACGCAACGACGTCCATATCCACGTGCCCGAGGGCGCCACGCCGAAGGACGGGCCCAGTGCCGGCATCGGCATGTGCACCGCCATGGTGTCGGTACTGACCGGCATTCCGGTGCGCGCCGACGTGGCGATGACCGGTGAGATCACCCTGCGCGGCCAGGTGCTGGCCATCGGTGGTCTCAAGGAAAAACTGCTCGCCGCCCATCGCGGCGGCATTAAAACCGTGCTGATTCCGCAGGAAAATGAGCGGGACCTCAAGGAAATTCCGGACAAGATCAAAGAGGCTCTGGATATCCGGCCGGTAAAATGGATCGACCAGGTGTTGGAGTTGGCGTTAACGCACACTCCCACGCCGCTGAGCGAGGCGGAAGTGGAAGAAGACCTCGCTCTGGCCGAAGAAAAAGCGCAGAAAGGTTCGGAACGGCCCAGCACCCATTGAACCAAATGGGTGGCGGGCCGTCTCAAGAGCTCTTCCGTGACTTTGTTGTTCGTCTTTAAATGATTGATCAAAAAGGTTTTTTACTTTTATCCAAGCTGGTGTGACTGCACTTATCCTTCCTTGACGCCCCCTAGGCCCATTGGTATAAAGGCGGCTTCGTCATACGGAGAGTGCATCGCGCCTCGACCATAAAACCGGGAAATAGAAAAGGGGAATTTTGTGAATAAATCCGAACTGATTGACGCCATCGCCGCGGCTTCCGATATCTCCAAGGCCGATGCGGGCCGCGCGCTGGACGCCACTCTGGATGCCGTGACCGGCGCTCTGAAGAAAGGCGACAGCGTTTCTCTGGTGGGCTTCGGTACTTTTTCCGTGAAGCAGCGCGCTGCGCGCGAAGGTCGCAATCCGCAGACCGGCGAAACCATCAAGATCGCCGCTGCCAACGTACCGGGCTTCAAGGCGGGCAAGGCGTTGAAAGACGCCGTGAACTGATCTGGCTTCAGGAGCGGTAGTTCAGCTGGTTAGAATACCGGCCTGTCACGCCGGGGGTCGCGGGTTCGAGTCCCGTCCGCTCCGCCAGCGCATAAGCGTATCCGTCTTGGGTGCGCTTTTTTGCTTTCCGGTACCCTATAAAAAGATTAGAGATTCCTTGGAGTAAACCATGCAGGAGTTCAGACGATTTGTCCGCGGGCCCGTGGGCAAGGTTCTGCTCGCCGCGATCATTCTTCCCTTTATCATTTCCGGGTTTTACGGGTATTTCACCGGAGGGGGTAGTGACAGCGCTGTTGCCGAAGTGGAAGGCAACAAAATCAGCCGCGGGTACGTCAGTTCGCGCACTCAGCAACTGCGTCAGATGCTGCGCCAGCAGAGCCCGGATATTAATGAATCAATGCTCGATTCGTTTATTCGCCCTGAGATGGTGCTGCAGGGAATCGTGAACGAGCAATTGATGATCGCCGCCGCGCGCAACGCGGACATGGCGTTCAGCGACGCCCAGGCGGCCGTGTTGATCCGCAATAACGACATGTTCTACGAGAACGGTCGCTTTTCGGAAACCCAGTTCGAGCGCATGGTGCGCGCCCAGGGCATGACCCCGCAGGGCTATCTGGAATCGCTGCGCCAGGAGCGCATCAGCCAGCAGTACCGCAACGCGTTCGCGGCCACCGATTTCGCCCTGGAAGGTGAGCTCGCCGAGCAACGCCGCCTGGGTGAACAGCGCCGCGACATTCGCTATGTGCGCCTCAGCGTGGACAGCCTGCGTGGTGATACCCAGGTTTCCGATCAGGAAGTGTCGGATTTCTACGACCAGAACACGTCCGAGTTCATGCGCCCCGAACAGCTGCGCGTGCGCTATATCGAGTTGACCCCGGAGCGCTACCGGGATCGCGTGGAGATCTCCGACGAGCAGATCCGCGCCGAATACGAAGCGCGCAAGCAGATGCGTGACAGCGCCGCCACCCGCCGGGAAGTGGCCCACGTGCTGATCAGCGTCAACGACGAGCGTGACGAAAACGCCGCCGTGGAGCGGGCCCGCGAGGCGCGCCAGGCGCTGGAGCAGGGCAGCAGCTTCGCCGAGGTGGCGCGGGAATATTCCGACGACGCCGCCACCGCGCGCAGCGGCGGTAACCTGGGCCGGGTCGGTCAGGGTTCCCTGCCGGACTCCCTGGACGAGGCGCTGGCCGACATGGACGTGGGTGACGTCTCCGAACCGGTGATTTCCGACGCCGGCGTACACCTGCTCAAGGTGATCGAGGAAGAGCGCGCCGAAATGCCGCCGCTGGAAGAGATGCGCGACGAGATCGTCACCGATCTGCAGAGCGCCCAGTCCGATTCCCTGCTCGCCGAGGATCTGGTGACCCTCGAAGAGCTGGTCTACGAGCACAGCGACCTGCAGGTGCCCGCCGAGCAGCTGGACCTGGAACTGCAGACCACCGACTGGGTCTCCATGCAGGAACTGCCGACGGCGCTCAACAACGCCCGCGTCCGCGAAGCGCTCAACAGCGAAAGCGTGCGCGAGCAGGGCCGCAACAGCGACCTGCTGGAAGTGGCCCCGGGCCGCTTCCTGGCCCTGCGCCTGGAAGAGGTGAAGGACGCCGAGCCGCTGCCGCTGGCGGAAGTGAGCGAGGACATCCGCGCCCAGCTGCGCCTGCGCAAGGCCCGCGCCCGCGCCGAGGCGCTGGCCGAAGAAGCCCGCGAAGCGGTGGAGCAGGGCGCCGATCTGGCGGCCGTGGCCGAGCAACTCGACGCCGAGGTGCAGGAAGAAGCGGATCTGCAGCGCGGCGCCTCCGAGCCGGCCATGGAAGTGGTGGATGCCGTGTTCGCCACGCCCCGGCCCGCCGAAGGCGAAAGCAGCCCGATCCGCTTCACCAGCCTGCGCAACGGCGATCTGGTGGCGTTCCAGCTGACCGCCGTGGAAGACGGTTCCGTGGACGCCCTGGAGCCGGAGCAGCAGCGCCAGGCCCTTCAGGAGCTGGCGCGCGTGGAAGGCGAGCGGGGCTTCCGCCAGGTGATGGCGTTCCTGCGCGACAGCCTGGACGTGGAACTGCATCCGGATCGCCTCAGCCAGCCCCGCGAACAGCCGCAGCCCCAGCCCCAGCCGGCGGCCCCGCCGCTCTAAGCGGCTCGCCGGCCAGCGAAAAACCCGCCACCCCGGCGGGTTTTTTTATGGGGGCATGACGCGACCAGAAAGGTTCGCACCCTCGAAGATGCCCGAATTGTGGGAGCGGGCCTTGTGGGAGCTTGCTTGCAAGCGAAAGGCCGGCAAAGCCGGCCGGCAGGATACCAGAGACCTGGGTTCTCCGATGTCCGGTGCTCCGTATCGGAGACGCGGGGCAATGGTGAGGCCTTCCGGGACCGCTCAAGCCATCCATGGCCGCTGTTAGTTTGGCCATCCCTGGCCAAACAGCTCCCTCCAGGCCTCACCATTGCCCCGCTCACTTGGCAGCGGCACCGCCACGGGTCATAACACCACTGGACCCTCCAGGGAGGGCAAGCTTGGAAATTTCCAAGCAGCGCCGGGCCCACCCGATCCCGGTGCGGGCTTTCTGGAGAGACGGGCTTTCTGGAGAGAAAGGTCTCTGGAATCCTGCTGGCAAGCTCCGCTTGCCTTTCGCGGGCTTGGCCCGCTCCTACCAGACCCCCTCCCGCTGAACGAAAAAACCCGCCATTTCGGCGGGCTTTTCGGTGGGGCTTGGCGAGGGGAAATCAGCTTTCTTCGCCGGGCTCCTCGAACGGCATGGAGACCGTGGCGGCGCCGCCGTCCACGTAGGTGATCTCGGAACTGATGCCGGAGGCCAGGTCCGAGCACAGGAAGGCGGCGGTGTTGCCCACTTCCTCGATGGTCACGTTGCGGCGCAGCGGCGCCTTGGCGGCGTTGTAGTCCAGCATGCTGCGGAATTTCTTGATCCCGGACGCGGCCAGGGTGCGAATCGGGCCGGCGGAAATGCCGTTCACGCGGGTGCCTTCCGGGCCCAGGCTGGACGCCAGATAGCGCACCGACGCCTCCAGGCTGGCCTTGGCCAGGCCCATCACGTTGTAGTTGGGCACGGTTTGCCGGGAGGCGTGGTAGGTGAGGGTGAGCAGGGCGCCGTTGTGGCCCTTCATCAGCGGGCGGGCCGCCTGGGCCAGGGCCACGAAGCTGTAGGAGGAAATCTCGTGGGCGATGCGGAAACCTTCGCGGGTGGCCACGTCGGCGAAGTTGCCGTCCAGCTCGTTGCCCGGGGCGAAGCCCACCGCGTGGACCACGCCGTCGAGGCCGTCCCACTGCTTGCCGAGCCCTTCGAATACCTGCTGGATCTGCTCATCGGAGGCCACGTCGCAGGGAAAGCACAGCGCCTCGTTGCTGCCGTAGCGCTCGGCCGCTTTCAGCACCCGGCTTTTCAGTTTGTCGTTCTGGTAGGTAAAGGCCAGCTCGGCACCTTCGCGGTGCATGGCTTCGGCGATACCGGTGGCGATCGACCGGTCACTGGCGACGCCGACAATCAGAAATCGCTTACGTGCGAGAAAACCCATGATATGTCCTCGATTCGACGGTTCGGTGTGGCCCTAGTATAGGGAAATGGCAAGGGGGTGAAAGACGCCCCGGAATTCAATGTGCAACCGCTTGTTTCTCGCCGCCGGCGTTGACGGTGCGGTTGTAGGCGGCGTCGATCAGGCGCCGTGTGTAGGCCTGCTGGGGCTCACGGAACACCCGCTCGGTGTCGCCGTGCTCCACCACCTGGCCGTGGCGCATGACCAGCAGCCGGTGGCTGATCGCGCGCACCACCTTGAGGTCGTGGCTGATGAACAGGTAGCTGAGGCCGTGGCGGCGCTGCAGGGTTTTCAGCAGCTCCAGCACCTGGGCCTGCACGCTGCGGTCGAGCGCCGAGGTGGGCTCGTCGAGGATCAGCAGGTCCGGTTCCACGATCAGGGCCCGGGCGATGGCGATGCGCTGGCGCTGGCCGCCGGAGAATTCGTGCGGATAGCGCTCGGCGGCGTCCGCCGGCAGACCCACTTCCTCGAGCAGGGCGCGGGTGCGCTCGGCCCGCTGGGCGGCGTTCAGGTCTTTGTGGTGCACGCGCAGGCCCTCGTCCACGGCGCGGCCCACGCTGAGGCGCGGATTAAGGCTGCCGAACGGGTCCTGGAACACCACCTGCATATGGCGGCGCCAGGGGCGCAGGGCGGCGCCGCTGAGGCGGTCCAGCGGCTGGTCCAGCAGCCTCACCGTGCCGGCGGCGGGGATCAGCCGCAGCAGGGCCAGCGCCAGGGTCGATTTGCCGGAGCCGGATTCGCCCACCACGCCCAGGGTTTCGCCGCGGCGCAGGGTCAGGGAGAGGTCGTCCACCGCCGCCAGCGGCGCGGCGCGGCCGAACCAGCCCCGGCGCGGGCCTTTGAAGTGCACCGACAGGCCCTGGGCGTTGAGCAGCTCCGGGGCCTCGTCGGTCAGCGGCTCCGGGTGGCCGGCGGGCTCCGCCGCCAGCAGGTGGCGGGTGTAATCGTGTTCCGGCTGCTCCAGCACCCGCGCGGTGGCGCCGGTTTCGACGATGCGCCCCTGGTGCATCACCGCCACGTCGTCGGCGTAGCGGGCCACCAGGCCCAGGTCGTGGCTGATCAGCAGAATGCCCAGATTGCGCTCGCGCTGCAGGCGCCGCAGCAGGTCCAGGATGGTTTCCTGGATGGTCACGTCCAGGGCGGTGGTGGGCTCGTCGGCGATCAGCAGGGCCGGGTCGTTGGCCAGCGCCATGGCGATCATCACCCGCTGACGCTGGCCGCCGCTGAGCTGATGCGGGTAGCGCTGCAGCATGTCCTCGGTGGCGGGCAGCTCCACCTGTTCCAGCAGATTCAGGCAACGCTGCCGGATGGCGGCGCGTCCCAGGCCCTGATGAATGCGCATCGCCTCGCCGATCTGCCGCTCCACGCGGTGCAGCGGGTTGAGCGCGGTGAGCGGCTCCTGAAAGATGGTGCCGATACGGCCGCCGCGCAGCGCCCGGCGGCGATCGGCGGGCCAGTCCAGGATGTTGTCGCCGTCCAGCTCGATGGCGGCGGCACGGCGCCCGGCGCCGCCCGGCAGTAAGTCCAGCACTGACATGGCGGTGAGCGACTTGCCGGAACCGGATTCGCCCACCAGGGCCAGGGTGCGCCCGGCGTCCACGCTCAGGCTTACCCGGTCCACCGCCGGCCGGGCCGGGTCGTCGAACCAGACGCTCAGGTCGTCCAGGCGCAGCAGATGTCTAGGCAGCGGCGTCATTGTATTTCCTCGGATCGAAAGCGTCGCGTACCGCCTCGCCGGCGAACACCAGCAGCGAGAGCATCACCGCCAGGGTGACGAAGGCGCTCAAGCCCAGCCAGGGGGCGTGCAGGTTGGCCTTGCCCTGACCCAGCAGCTCCCCCAGCGACGGCGAGCCCGGCGGCAGGCCGAAGCCGATGAAGTCCAGCGAGGTGAGCAGGATCACCGACGCGTTGAGCACGAACGGCAGATAGGTGAGGGTGGCCACCATGGCGTTGGGCAGCATGTGCCGGAACAGAATCACCGGGGTGCGCACCCCCATGGCCTGGGCGGCGCGCACGTACTCCAGGTTGCGGCAGCGCAGGAATTCGGCGCGCACCAGATCCACCAGGGTCATCCACGAGAACAGCAGCATGATCGCCAGCAGGACCCAGAATCCGGGCACCACGAAACTGGAGATCACGATGATCAGGTAGAGAATCGGCATGCTCGACCAGATTTCCACGAAGCGCTGGCCGCCCAGGTCCAGCCAGCCGCCGTAGTAACCCTGCACCGCGCCCACCACGATGCCGATCAGGCTTGAAGTGACGGTCAGGATCAGGCCGAACAGCACCGACAGGCGGAAGCCGTAAATCAGGCGGGCCAGCACGTCCCGGCCCTGGTCGTCGGTGCCCAGCCAGTTTTCCGCCGAGGGGGGCGCCGGCGCCGGCACGGTGAGCTCGTAGTTGATGGTGTCGTGGCTGTAGCGGATCGGCGGCCACAGCATCCAGCCGTCGTCCTCGATCAGTTCCGCCACATAGGGGTCGCGGTAGTTGGCTTCGGTTTCGAACAGGCCGCCGAAGGTGGTTTCCGGGTAGGTCTTGAACACCGGGAAATACAGGTCGCCCTGGTACTGCACCATGATCGGCCTGTCGTTGGCGACGAATTCCGCCCCCAGGCTGACCACGAACAGCACCAGGAACAGGCCCAGCGACCAGAAGCCGCGGCGGTTGCGACGGAAGGCGCGCCACTGGCGCCGCCAGATCGGATTGCCGCTGCCCATCAGCGTGCCCTCCGCTCAAAGTCGATACGCGGGTCCACCCACATATAGGTCAGGTCCGAAATCAGCTTCAGCAGCATGCCGATCAGGGTGAAGATGAACAGGGTGCCGAACACCACCGGGTAATCCCGGTTGATCACCGATTCGAAGCCAAGCAGGCCCAGCCCGTCCAGCGAGAAGATGTACTCGATCAGCAGCACGCCGGTGAAGAACATGCCGACGAAGGCGGCCGGGAAGCCGGCGATGATGATCAGCATGGCGTTACGGAACACATGGCCGTAGAGCACGCCGTTTTCATCCAATCCCTTGGCGCGGGCGGTCTGCACGTATTGCTTGCTGATCTCGTCAAGAAAGGAGTTCTTGGTGAGCATGGTGAGGGTGGCGAAGTTGCCGATCACGATGGCCAGGGTGGGCAGCGTGATGTGGTGCAGGTAATCCAGCGCCTGGCGCCACCAGGGCAGTTGATCGAAATTGTCCGAAGTCAGCCCGCGCAACGGAAACCACTCCCAGTAGGAGCCGCCGGCGAACAGCACCACCAGCAGAATGGCGATCAGAAAGCTGGGGATCGCATAGCCGACGATGATCGCGGTGCTGCTCCACACGTCGAAGCGGCTGCCGTCGCGCACCGCCTTTTTGATGCCCAGCGGCACCGCCACCAGATAAGTGATCAGCGTGCTCCACAGCCCCAGGGAGATGGACACCGGCAGGCGTTCGGCGATCAGGGTGCTGACGTCCTTGTCGCGGTAGTAGGATTCGCCGAAATCGAAGGTCAGATAGCGTTTGATCATCAGCCAGAAACGTTCCGGCGCCGGCTTGTCGAAGCCGTAGAGCTTTTCGATACGCTCGAGCAGCTCCGGCGGCATCCCCCGTGAGCCCCGGTAGTCGCCGCCGCCGCTGTTGACCAGATCCTGGGTGGTGCCGGCGAAACCGCCGCCGGCGCCGCCCCCGCCGATGCCCTGCAGCTGGGCGATGGCTTTCTCCACCGGGCCGCCGGGGGCCGCCTGCACGATCACGAAGTTAAGCAGCAGAATGCCCAGCAGGGTGGGCACGATCAGCAGCAGGCGCTTGAGAATATAGATCAGCATTATTGCGCGCTTTTATCCCACCAGAGTTCGGTGGCGCCGTCGAAGCCCACATAGGGCGGCAGCGGCGGATGGGCGAGCCGTGACTGATAGGCGAAGCGGTGGTAATCCAGATACCAGTTGGGCACCACGTAGAAGCCCCACTGCAGCGCCCGGTCCAGGGCGCGGGTGCGGGTGACCAACTGCTCCCGGGTGTTGGCGGCGATCACCTTGCTGACCAGCTCATCGATGGCCGGATTGCTGACGCCGGCGTAGTTCTGGCTGCTTTCCCGCTCGGCGGCGGCGGAGCCCCAGTAGCCGCGCTGCTCGTTGCCGGGGGAGGGCGACTGGCCCCAGCCGCCGACCATCATGTCGAAATTGAAATTACGCACCCGCTGCACGTACTGCGACTGGTCCACGCGCACCACGTCCGCGTCGATACCCAGGGTCTTCAGGTTGCGCGCGTAGGGCAACACGATGCGCTCGAAGGCCGGCTGGTAGAGCAGGAATTCAAAGCTCACCGGCTCGCCGTCCGGGGTGTGCAGCTTGCCGTCCTTGACCTGGTAGCCGGCGTCCTTGAGCAGCGCCTGGGCCTGGCGCAGATTGTCGCGGGGGCGGCCGGAGCCGTCCGACACCGGCGGCTGGTAGGCCTCGGTGAACACCCGCGGCGGCAGGTCCTCGCGCAGCGGTTTCAGCAGTGCCAGCTCTTTCTCGTCGGGCAGGCCGGTGGCGGCCAGCTCGGAATTCTGGAAGTAGCTGCGGGTCCGCTTGTACTGACCGTAGAACAGATTCTTGTTGGACCACTCAAAATCAAAGGCGTAGGTCATCGCCTCGCGCAGCACCGGGTCCTGGAACAGCGGGCGGCGGGTATTGAAAATAAAGCCCTGCATGCCGGCCGGGTTCTGGTGGGTCACCTCTTCGGTGATGATCTCGCCGTCGCGGAACGCCTCGCCGGTGTAGGCGGTGGCCCAGTACTTGGAATTGTTCTCCGAGCGCCAGTCGTAGTCGCCGCGCTTGAACGCTTCCAGCGCCACGGTCTGGTCCAGATAGTATTCGTAGATGATGCGGCCGAAATTATGGTGCCCCCGGTTCACCGGCAGGTCCTTGGCCCAGTAGTCGTCGCGGCGCTGGTAGACGACCCGCTTGCCGGCCTTGAAGCTGTCCACCTTATAGGGCCCGGAACCGGGCGGCGGCACCAGATTGGCGTCGTCGAAGGGTTTGTCGTCCCAGTAATGCTTGGGCATCACCGGCAGCTGGCCGACGATCATCACCAGCTCGCGGTTGTCGCCGGCCTTGAAGCTGAATTTCACCTTGCGCTCGGACAGCGCCTCGACCTTTTCCACGTCGCCGTAATAGTAGGCGTAGAAGGGCGCGCCTTTGTCGCGCAGCTGCTTGAAGCTCCACACCACGTCCTCGGCGCGCACCGGATGCCCGTCGGCGAAGCGGGCCTGCTCGCGCAGGGTGAAGGTGACCCAGCTACGGTCCTCGGGCCATTCCATGGATTCGGCCAGCAACCCGTATTCGGTGAAGGGTTCGTCCTTGCTGCGCACCGTCAGGGTGTCGAACACCAGCCCCTGGGAGCCGGCCGCCGCCTGGCCCTTGGGCAGCCACGGCTGAAAATTATCGAAACCGCCCACCACGTGCAGGCTCAGGCTGCCGCCCTTGGGGGCGTCCGGCCGGACATAGTCGAAGTGCTTGAAGCCGGCGGGGTATTTGGGTTCGCCGTGCATGGTGATGGCGTGGGAGCGCTGGGTCTCCGCCAGCGCCGGGCCGCTAAACAGGGCGGCAACAAAGAACAAACAGCACACTAAGCAACGCATCGCGCCTTTCATCGTTATTGTGGACTCCTTGGTGGGGTCTTTGGCGTCACCATAGCCCAGGCGATGGGGATCGCCAAATGGCACTGCTTATTGTGACCCGCGCTCGCCGGCCGGGTTCACCGGCGAAGCGGGCCGTCGCGCCTGATCCGCTTAAGGCGCGTTGCGCACATCCACATACAGCGTCAGATTGTCGCCGGGTTGCAGATAGCGGCTTTTCTCCAGGCGGTCATTCCAGTCGCGAATCTGATTCACCGACACGTTAAAGCGGTTGGCGATAGCGTGCAGTGAATCCCCGCGACGCACGGAGTAGCGCACCTTGCGAATCATTTCCTCGCGCTCTTCGGCGCGCACCGTGGCCGCCGGGCCGTCCTCGCGCCACACCGCCAGGGTCTGGCCCACGCGCAGCGGGTCGCCGGGGGCCATATTGTTCCATTTCGCCAGCGCCTGCACGCTGACGTCGTTCTCCCGCGCGATCTGCCACAGCGTGTCCCCGGCGGCGACCCGGTGATCCACGCGCTGGCGCTTGCCGCGCTGCCGGCCCTGGTTGTCCGCCAGCCGCTGGTCGGCGCTCAGTTTGTACTGATCCTGGGAGGGTTCCGGAATCAACAGGGTGCGGCCGGCGATGATGGTGTTGCCGGACAGATCGTTGATGTCGCGGAGCACCGCCGGGGTGGTGCGGTGGGCGCGGGCGATGCGGCTCAGCGAATCGCCGCTGCGAATGGTGTAGCGGTGCCAGCGCATGCGTTCTTCCTGCGGCAGGTCCGCCACCCGCTCGCGGAAGGCGTCGGCGCTGCCCACCGGCACCAGCAGGGTGTGCGGGCCTTCCGGGGCGGTCGCCCAGCGGTTGAACGCCGGATTCAGCAGGTAGAGCTCTTCGGTGGAGATCTCCGCCAGGCTGGCGGCCTGGGCCAGGTCGATCTGGCCGCCCACGTCCACTTCTTCAAAGTAGGGCTGGTCGGCCATCGGGTGCAGGGTGACGCCGTAGCGCCGCGGGTCGCGGACGATCTCCGCCACCGCCAGCAGCTTGGGCACATAGGCGGTGGTTTCGCGGGGCAGGTCCAGGTGCCAGAAATCGGTGGGGCGGCCGGCTTCCTCGTTGCGGCGCCGGGCCCGGGAGACGGTGCCGCCGCCGGCGTTGTAGGACGCCAGGGCCAGCAGCCAGTCGCCGTCGAAGCGCTCGGAAAGCTGCTGCAGGTAGTCCAGGGCGGCGCGGGTGGAAAGAGTGATGTCGCGGCGGCCGTCGTACCACCAGGTCTGGTCGAGCCCGAAATACTTGCCGGTGGACGGAATGAACTGCCAGGGGCCGGCGGCGCGGCCGTGGGAGTAGGCGAACGGGTCGAAGGCGCTTTCCACCACCGGCAGCATCACCAGCTCCAGCGGCATGTCGCGGCGCTCCGCTTCCTCGACGATAAAGTGCAGATAGCGCTCGGCGCGCTCCGTGACGCGGGTGAAATAGCTCGGGTGCCGGGCGTACCACTTGCGCTGCAGGCGCACGCGCTCCCGGTCCTGATGCAGGTCCAGCGCGTAGCCGTCGCGAATCCGCGCCCACAGATCCTGCTGCGTGCTTTCTTCCTGGTCGGCGGCGGGCTCAACGGGTTCCGGTTCCGGCATGCCGTTGGCGAGCCCCGGGTCTTTGACGGAGGGCTCCGCCGGCGGCATGGGAGGCAGGTCGTCCACCTCGGGTTTCGTGGCACAAGCGCCTACCATCAGCGCGAGCCCCAGGGCTGCACAACCAAGAAGTTTATTCATAACAATAATATACGATTCGAATTTTAAGTTGATTCTAGGCAGGGGCGGCGATCCCGGCAAGGAGAAATCGCCGCCGGACCGCGCTTCAGGCGGAGTCCTTCCAGCGGCGCAGGGCCGCGAAACTGTCCACGTTGGTTTCCGGCGCCTCCCCGAAACGGGCTTCGCAGGCCTGGCGCAGTTGCGGGTCCGCCGCGCGCAGAAACGGGTTGGTGCGTTTCTCCTCACCGATGGTGGAGGGCACCGTGATGCGGTCCTGCTCGCGCAGGGCGCTGACCCGGGCAAGCCGGTCGCTTACCGCCGGGTCCTCGGGGGATACGGTCGCCGCGAAGCGCAGGTTGGCCAGGGTGTACTCATGGGCGCAGAACACCTGGGTGTCCTCGGGCAGGCCGGCCAGCCGCGTCAGGGAGTGGTGCATCTGCTCCGGGGTGCCTTCGAACAGCCGCCCGCAGCCGCCGGCGAACAGGGTGTCGCCGCAGAACAACCAGCCCTGGCGGGGGGCGTAGAAAGCAATGTGCCCCAGGGTGTGGCCGGGCACTTCCATTACGTCCAGTTCCAGGTCCGGCGTGGCCAGACGAACGCGGTCGCCGTCGCCCAGCGGGTGGTCCATTTCCGGAATGGTTTCCCGGGCCGGGCCGTACACCGGAATATCCCGGTCCCGGCACAGGGCGGAGACCCCGCCCACGTGATCCGGGTGGTGATGGGTAATCAGCAGCGCACTCAGGGTCAGGCCCTGGTCGCTCAGCCAGGCCTCCACCGGGGCGGCGTCGCCCGGGTCCACGATCACGCATTGATCGCCGTCGCGAATCGCCCAAATGTAGTTGTCATTGAAGGCCGGGATGGCCGTAGGGGCTTGCAGCATGACGTGTTACCCTTCGCTTGAATGCTTGGATGTAACCCTACAGTTCCAAGGGAGAAATGTCAGCGATGCAGTTACCCCCGCTGTCGAGATCACCGTTCCGCCGCCAGCCGGCGGACATGCTGGAACGGTTCAATGAGTGGCAGGACACCCAGGCCGGCCAGGCGGTGCTGGAGGCGGAACGCGCCATCGTCGCCGAATGGACCCCCCGGCTGGTGGGCCAGCGCGCGGTGGAAGTCAGCGGCGGCCGTTGCCAGGACATGCTGCGCGACATTCGTCTGCCGTGGCGCTGTTCGGTGACACCGATGCCGGTGGAAGGCGGGCGCCAGGCCACCAGCCGGGTGGCCCTGGAAGCCTGCCCGCAGTCGCTGCCGATCGCCAAGAACAGCGTCGACGTGGTGCTGCTGCACCATTGTCTGGAATTCCACGACGCCCCCCACCAGGTGCTGCGCGAGGCGGCCCGCTGCGTGGCCCCGGGCGGCGTGCTCGCGGTGGTCGGCTTCCACCCCCTGAGCATCATGGGGCTGGCGCGCTGGTTCCGGCGCGGCGGCCAGCGGCCCGGCTGGAACGGCCGCTATTTCCGTCCTTACCGGGTCAGCGACTGGCTGAACGTACTGGGTTTTGAAGTGGAGGGCGTGGCCAGCGGGTTCTACAATCTGCCCGTCGGCGACCGGGGCCGCGCCCGTTTGCGCTGGCTGGACTGGCTGGGGCGGCGCTTCTGGTGGCGCAACGGCGGCGTGTATCTGCTGGTGGCCCGCAAACGCGCCGCCATGATGCGTCCGTTGCCGGCGACCGCCGGCTTCAGCCGCCAGCAGGGCCCCACGGTGGTATCGGTGCCGGTGGCGCGCTGGCGACAACAACGAAATACGGAGTAACGGCTTTTGAAGCAGGTGGATATTTTTACCGACGGCGCCTGCCGTGGTAACCCGGGCCCCGGGGGATGGGGCGCGATCTTGCGTTACGGCGACAAGGAAAAGGAACTGTTCGGCGGCGAGCCCCATACCACCAACAACCGCATGGAGCTGATGGCCGCGATCCAGGCCCTGGAAGCGCTCAAGGACCCCTGCGAGGTCAATCTGACCACCGACTCCCAGTATGTCCGCAAGGGCATTACCGAGTGGCTGGCCAACTGGAAAAAGCGCAACTGGCAAACCGCCGCCAAGAAGCCGGTGGTCAACAAGGACCTCTGGCAGCGCCTGGAGACCGCCGCCGAACGGCACCGGGTCAAATGGCACTGGGTGCGCGGCCACAGCGGCCACAGCGAGAATGAGCGCGCCGACCGGCTCGCCAACCGGGGTATCGACGAAGCGGAGATCGGCGCATGAGACAGATCGTTCTGGATACCGAGACCACCGGCCTGGACCCGCTGTCCGGGCACCGGATCATCGAAATCGGCTGCGTGGAGCTGCGCAACCGGCGACTCACCGGCAACAACCTGCACCTGTACATCAACCCGGAGCGGGATATCGATGAGGGCGCCCTGGAGGTGCACGGCATTACCCGGGAGTTCCTCGCCGACAAGCCCACCTTCGAGCAGATCGCCGAAGAGTTCATGACCTTCGTGGACGGCGCCGAGCTGGTGATTCACAACGCGCCGTTCGACGTCGGGTTCCTCGACCACGAATTGCGGCGCCTGGGCGGCAAATGGGGCGCCGTCGCCGAACGCTGCCGGATTCTGGATACCCTGAAAATGGCCCGGGATCTGCACCCGGGCCAGAAGAACAGCCTGGACGCGCTGTGCCGCCGTTACGATGTGGAGAACGCCCACCGGGAGCTGCACGGCGCGCTGCTGGACGCGGAGATTCTCGCCGACGTCTACCTGGCGATGACCGGCGGCCAGACCAAGCTGTCCCTGGGCGGCGCGGACGCCGGCGAGCAGGGCAGCGAGCAGGCCGAAGCGATTCGCCGCCTGGCGGCGGACCGGCCGCGTCTGGCGGTGGTGCGGGCCTCGGACACGGACCTGGAGCGTCACCGCAAGAAGCTGGAAGCGATGGCCGAGAGCCGGGGTCAGATGACCCTGTGGCAGGAACTGGAGCAGTAACCGCCGCCGGCGGCGAGCCGCGCCCTTAGTGGGCGGAGGGCTCGGCGTCCATTTTCAGATCGCTGGGCTCGTGGTGGGTGATCCAGCCGTGCTCGTACATGTACTCGGTGGCGGGCTCGAGAAGCGTGGCGGTCATGATCAGACCGGTCAGCGTCATGACGATGGTGTAGGGCAGGGCCATGATCACCATGCGGCCGTAGGACAGCCGCACCAGCGGCGCCAGGGCGGAGGTGAGCAGGAACAGGAACGCCGCCTGCCCGTTGGGGGTGGCCACCGAAGGAATATTGGTGCCGGTGTTGATCGCCACCGCCAGCAGATCGAAGGTGTCCCGGTCGATTTCCCCGTTGACCAGTGCCTTGGCCACCTCGTCCACGTACACCGAGGCCACGAACACGTTGTCCGACACCGCCGACAGCACGCCGTTGGCCATATAGAAGGCGGAGCCCTGGACGCCGCGGTCGAGGCTCAGCACATAGTCGATCACCGGGGTGAACAGCTGCTGGTCGGCGATCACCGCCACCACCGCGAAGAACACGGTGAGCAGGGCGGCGAACGGCAGCGCCTCCTCGAACGCCTGGCCCAGGCGGTGCTCCTCGATGATGCCGCAGAACGCGGTGGCGAGGATGATCACGCTCAGGCCCACCAGACCCACGGACGCGGCGTGGGTGGCGAGCCCCACCACCAGCCACAGCGCGATGAAGCCCTGCACCACCAGATTGACCTTGTCCCGGGTGGTGCGGCGGTCGTCCTGCTCGCGGGCGTACTGGCGCATGATCCCCTCGACCTTCTCGGGAATCTCCTCGCCGTAGCCGAAGCTGCCGCTCCATTCCAGGAACAGACAGGTGAGCAGGCCCATGGCCAGCACCGGCAGGCTCACCGGCGCCATGCGCAGGAAGAACTCGCCGAACTCCCACTGCGCCTTGGTGGCGATCAGCAGGTTCTGGGGCTCGCCCACCAGGGTGCAGACGCCGCCCAGGGCGGTGCCCACGGCGGCGTGCATCAGCAGGCTGCGCAGGAAGGCGCGGAAACGGCGCAGGTCTTCCCGGTGCAGATCCTCCACCGTGGTGTCGTCGCCGTGGTCGTGTTTCTGCTGGAAGGTCTTGCCCGAGGCCACCTTGTGGTAGATGCCGAAGAAGCCGGTGCACACCGCGATCACCACCGCGGTCACGGTCAGCGCGTCCAGGAACGCGGACAGGAAGGCCGCCGCCAGGGCGAACAGCAGGCTCAGGCGGATCTTCGATTTCACGCCCAGCAGAATTCGGGTAAAGGTATATAGAAGAAGGTCCTTCAGGAAGAAGATGCCCGCCACCATGAAAATCAACAGCAGCAGCACTTCCAGGTTGCCTTCGACTTTATGCAGGACGGTGTCCGGCGAGGTGAGGCCGATCAGCAGGGCTTCGATCGCCAGCAGGCCGCCCGGCTGCAGCGGGTAGCACTTCAGCGCCATGGCCAGGGTGAAGATGAACTCCGCCAGCAACAGCCAGCCTGCCGTTGCTTCGCCCAGGGTCCAGGCGACCAGCGGGTTGATCAGCAAAAACACCACGATGGTGTACTTGTACCAGGCGGGGGCTTGCCCCAGGAAATTCTGACCGAAGGCGCGGCCGAACTGGGCGTACATGGCACTACTTCCTGCTAAATGTAAGGAGAACGGATGGGCGGCGCAATCATAAGCACTTCCGATGCCGGGGTACAGTCGACGAGCCGGGGATGAACGCCTTCACGCCACGGCGGAAACCGGCGCCGGCCTGTGTGCCTGTTAACAATATGCCGCCAAATCAGTTGCTTACGTTTGAAAGTTGACGCATTGTTGAACGCCGTGAGAAAGTTCAAAACGCTTTTAATAATCAGCAGGGGTTTCCGGAGAGTTCATGGTCGCCATCACCAACACCACCTCCCTGACGTTTCTCAAGGAGTCCATCGACGCCACGTTGAGCGAGGCGGAAGCCAGCCTTGAGGCGTTCGCCGAGGAACGGGACGAGGGAACCTCGCTGGATCGTTGCGGTGAAGCCTTTCACCAATTGCGCGGCATCTCGCAGATGCTGGAGCTGTCGGCGGCCACCCTGATGAGCGAGGAAATGGAACTGGCCGTGGAAGGCCTCAAGCGCCACGGCGGCCGGGCGCTGGTGCAGGCCCTGGGCAACGCCATCGTACTGCTGGGCCGCTATTTCGAGTACGTCCAGCTCAAGGACCGCACCCTGCCCGAAATGCTGATCGGCGGCATCAACGAACTGCGCCGCGCCGGCGGCAAGCCGCTGATCCAGGAAAGCCATTTCTTCAGCGTCGACCTGTCGCGGGCGCGCAGCCCGGAGCCGGAGGAGGGCGACCCGGCGGCCCTGCTGGCACAGGGGCGGCGTCTGCGTCATATGTACCAGGTCGGCCTGCTGGGGCTGCTGCGCGGCGATAACCGCGACGCGCACCTGCGGCTGATGGCGCGGGCCCTGGCCCGGGTCGACAATCTCTGCGGCCGCTGCGCCAACAGCCGCTTCTGGTGGGTGGCGCGGGCCGCCACCGAATCCCTGGCGGAAGACCGCATGGTGATCACGCCGGCGCGCAAGGCGCTGCTGGCGCAGTACGACCGGCAACTGAAGAAGCTGGTCTACGACGGCGAGCGGGCCCTGGCCCAGGAAGCGCCGCTGCTGCTGATCAAGGAAAGCCTGTACCTGGCCAGTCTCGGTTCCGGGACCGGCACCGCCGCCGCCGAGGTGCGCGGCGTGTTCGGGCTGGAGCGCGGCGTCAGCGACACCGTGCTGCAGAGCGAGCTGGCGTTGATGGCCGGCGCCCGGGGTTCGGTGATCCGCTCGGTGGCGGGCGCGCTCAAGGACGAAATCAACCAGGTGAAGGAAACCCTGGATCTGGCCTCCCAGGGGGTGGCGGACACCGACTACGCCGGCGTCGCCGGCGGTCTGCGCCGGATCGCCAGCACCCTGGAAATGGTCAGCAAGGAGCACGAAGCCAACCTGCTGCGCGAGCGCGCCGACAAGGTGGCCGACTGGCCCTCGGACGTGGACGCGGACAGCCCGGATTTCCACGCCCTGGTGGACGACCTGCTGGCCGCCGAGAACACCGTGGCCAGCCTGGAACGCAGCCTGGCGCCCTCCGACGATGTGCGCCGGGACGCCACCAACACCCGTATTTCCCTCTACCAGCTCGACGACGCCCGCATGACCGTGGTGGGTGAGTGCCGGGCCGGGCTGGCGCTGGCCAAACGGTCGCTGGCCAGCTACATGGAGAACAACTGGGACCCCATGCACCTGACCAATCTGCCCGGCACCTTCGCCAGCGTCTCCGGCGGTCTGATGTTCCTGGAGCTGGAGCGGGCCTGCGCGGTGATCCGCGCCTGCCGCACCCACATCGAAACCCGTCTGATCGGCGGTGACGAACCGCCCGGCCAGCCGGCCATGGAGACCCTGGCCGACGCCCTCACCGGGGTCGACTACTATCTGGAAAGCATGGAAGAGCAGAAGCCGATCGGCGAGGGCGTGCTGGACGTGTCCGAGCAGGCGATGGCGGAGCTGGGCTACCCGCTGGCGGAGCGAGGCACGCATGGATAATGACTTTTTTCCCATGGACCTGTCCGCGCCGGAGCCCCGCGACGCCGACGAGGCCTGGCTGTTCGTGATCCACGACCAGCAGCTGTGCGTGGACACCGACCAGGCGCCGGCGCCGGGCCTTCCCCGCGCACCGTCGTTTCTGCTGCGCGGCCACCCGGATTACCGCTTTATCGGCCTGCTGCACGGCGAACCCTGCTATGTGTGCCGCCAGGCGGACCATGAGCTGGCGGACCGGCCGCTTTACCCGATGCCCCTGCGGGAACTGATGGGGCACCTGGACGAGACCCAGTTCACCATGGCGGCGCGCGCCCTGCAGGTGATCAGCTGGCGCCAGAACCATCGCTTCTGCAGCCGCTGCGGCGCCGAGACCCGGCCCCATCCCACCGAGCTGGCGATGCTGTGCAGCGCCTGCGATTACCGCCAGTACCCGCGCATCACCCCGTGCATCATCGCGCTGGTCACCGACGGTGAATACGCCCTGCTGGGGCACTCCGCCCGTTTCCCGGAAGGTTTCTATTCCTGCCTGGCCGGCTTCATGGAGGCCGGTGAAACCGCCGAGCAGGCGGTGCACCGGGAAATCATGGAAGAGACCGGCGTTCGGGTGAAGGATCTGCGTTATTTCTCCAGCCAGTCCTGGCCGTTCCCGCACTCCCTGATGCTGGGCTTCCACGCCGCCTTCGCCGGCGGCGAGATCCGTATCGACGATGACGAGATCACCGACGCCCGCTGGTTCCACCACACTGAATTGCCGCACATCCCACCGCCGGGCAGCATCGCCCGGACTCTGATCGATCACTGGCGCGGCGCCTGTCAGGCGGCCACCGGTTCCTGAAGGGAGACACCCCAATGAGTTTCAGCGTTGCTCCGTTTCTGATCATGGCCGTGAGCCTGGTCCTGATTCTGGTGGGCGCCTGGATCCTGCTGCGCCAGAAGTGGCTGTGGCAGTGGATCAAGGGCAGCCTGGGCCTGGCGGTGGTGGGCCTGGCGGTCTACCTGGTGCTGGTGGCCCTGAACCTGTACAGCTTCCACGAGCTCACCGAGGAAACGCCGGTGGCCACGGTGAGCTTCCGCGCCATCGGCGAGCAGAGCTACATCGCCACGGTGACCCGCAATGACGGCAGCACCGAGGACTTCCGCCTGAACGGTGACCAGTGGCAACTGGACGCGCGGATCGTCAAATGGAAGACGCCGTTTTCCCTGCTGGGCCTGAAGCCCGGTTACCAGCTGGACCGCATTCAGGGCCGTTACTTCGCCCTTGAGGACGAGCGCTCCAAGGAACGCACCCTGTACAGCCTCAGCCGCGACCCCCTGGGCATGGATATCTGGCGCCAGGCCAGGGAGGGGTGGAGTTTTCTGGTGGATGCGCGCTATGGTAGCGCGGCCTATCTGCCGATGGCGGACGGGGCTATTTTCGAAGTAACCGTGCCGCCCTCCGGGGGCTTGATCGGGCGACCGCTTAACGGCAGCGCTCAGCAGGCCGTGGCGGGCTGGCAATAACCTGGAGCCATGACGGCCCCTGAACAGGTGAGCGTACAAGGTGATCGATTTTCTTTACCAATATGGCATGTTTCTGGCCCAGGTCGTCACCCTCGTGGTGGCGATTTTGGTTGTGATCGGCGGCATCGTTTCGGCGGCGGCCCGTAACCGGCACCGCACCAGCCGCGACGGCGAACTGCGCGTCAAGCACCTCAACGAAGAGTTCGACGACCTGCGCGAAAGCATCGTCGACCAGGTGCTGCCCGAGGCGGAGCGCAAGGCCGAGCACAAGAAAAAGCGCAAGGAAGAGAAGGCCCGTAACAAGCAGCGCAAAAAGGCCGGCGCCGAAGCGAAGAGCAAGCCGCGCATGTTCGTGCTCGATTTCAACGGCGACATTCAGGCCAGCGACGTGGCGCGGCTGCGCCGCGAGATCACCGCGGTGCTGGAAGTGGCCACCGGCGACGACGAAGTGCTGCTGCGCCTGGAGAGCCCCGGCGGCCTGGTGCACAGCTACGGCCTGGCGGCCTCCCAGCTCAAGCGCCTGCGCGGCCGTGGCGTGAAACTGACGGTGGCGGTGGATCAGGTGGCGGCCAGCGGCGGCTACATGATGGCGTGTATCGCCGACCGTATTCTGGCGGCGCCGTTCGCGGTGATCGGCTCCATCGGTGTGGTCGCCCAGGTGCCCAATTTCCACCGGCTGCTGAAGAAGAACGACATCGACGTGGAGTTGATGACCGCCGGCGAATACAAGCGCACCCTGACCATGCTCGGCGAGAACACCGACAAGGGCCGGGAAAAATTCCAGCAGGAGCTGGAAGAGACCCACCAGCTGTTCAAGGGGTTCGTGCGCGAACACCGCCGCACCCTGGACATGGACGCGGTGGCCACCGGCGAGCACTGGTTCGGCACCCGCGCCAAGGAGTTGGGCCTGGTGGACGACATCATGACCAGCGATGAATACCTGCAGGGCCGCAAGGAGCATCTGGACCTGTACGAATTGAACTGGGAATACAAGCGCAAGCTGGCCGAGCGTCTGGGCGTGTCCGTGGAGAACGCCGGGGTGCGTCTGATCGACCGGTTCTGGCACCGGGGCAGCCAGCGTCAGTTTCACTAACCCCGGTGGCGACACCGGCGGGCTTTCAACGGAGCGAGGCAATGACTTTCAAGGCACTGATCACCGAGAAAACCGACGACGGCTACCAGAGCCGGGTAGGGGACAAGAACCTGGAAGATCTGCCCGAAGGCGATGTGCTGGTACGCGTCGCCTGGTCGTCCCTGAACTATAAGGACGCGCTGTCCGCCAGCGGCAACAAGGGCGTCACCCGCTCCTTCCCGCACACCCCCGGCATCGACGCCGCCGGCGTGGTGGAGGAGGCCGGCGACGGCCCCTTCAGCGTCGGCGACGCGGTGATCTGCACCGGTTACGACCTGGGCATGAACACCTCCGGCGGCTACGGCGATTACATCCGCGTGCCCGCCGAATGGCTGGCGCCGCTGCCCGCCGGGCTGTCCGCCCGTGACGCCATGGTGCTGGGCACCGCCGGCCTCACCGCCGCGCTCTGCGTGGAAGCGCTGATCGACACCGGTCTGCAGCCGGAGCAGGGCGAGGTGCTGGTCACCGGCGCCACCGGCGGCGTCGGCAGCGTGGCGGTGTCGATCCTCTCCAATCTGGGCTTCAAGGTGGTGGCCGCCACCGGCAAACAGGACGCCCACGACTGGCTGCGTGATCTCGGCGCCGCCGACATCATCGGCCGTGACGCCTTGCTGGAAGGCATCGAGAAGCCGGTGCTCAAGCCGCGCTGGGCCGGGGTGGTCGATTGCGTGGGCGGCGATATTCTGGTCAACGCGCTGAAAAGCCTGCAGTACGGCGGCAGCGCGGCCTGCTGCGGCCTGACCGCCTCGCCCAAGCTGGAAAACGCCACCGTGTTCCCGTTTATCCTGCGCGGCGTCAATCTGCTCGGCGTGGACAGCGTCGAGCTGCCCTGCGAAGTGAAGCAGCAGATGTGGCAATTGCTGGCCAGCGACTGGCGCCCGGCGCTGGACAAGCTGGAGAGCCGCGAAGTCACCCGCGAGCAACTGCCGGACTGCTTCACCGAGATTCTGGCCGGCAAGCTGCGCGGCCGGGTGGTGGTTAAGATCAACCCCTGACGGGCACCCTGAATCATGGCCAACGCTCCCTGGGTCAAGCTGGCGCTGCAGTTGAACGGCGCCGGCGGTGCCACGCCCATTTCATTGTCGGCGCCGCTGCCGAGCCAGGGCGGGCCGCTCTGGATCCATCTCGATTACACCGTCGACGAGGCCTATGAGTGGCTGCAAAGCCGGCCGGATGTGCCGGTTTCCGTGCTCGAGGCGCTGTTCGCCACCGACACCCGGCCACGGGCGGCGGACGTGGGCGGCGGCCTGCTGATCTACCTGCGCGGCGTCAATCTGGCGCCGGGCGCGCGCCCGGAAGACATGATCGCGGTGCGGTTGTGGATCCGTAACGGCCTGATCATCAGCACCCAGAAACGCCAGTTGCTGACGCTGTCGGAAATCGTCACGGAACTGGAGCAGGGCGAGGGCGCCCGCACCCCGTCGGACCTGGTGAAGCGGCTGGTGGACGGTCTCATCTGGCGCATGGAAGACGTGATCGAGCGCATCGAGGATCAGGTCGGCGACTGCGCCGATCTGCTGGAGACCCGGCCGGACAAGGCGCTCACCCACGAGATCAGCAGCCTGCGCCGCCGGGCGGTGACCCTGCGCCGCTATCTGGCGCCCCAGCGCGAGGCCATCGCGCGCCTGCAGAACGACGCCCGTATCGACCGCGATGACGCCGAGATCATCCGCGAGGCCGGCGAGCGCCTGCAGCGTCTCCTGGAAGATCTGGATGCGGCGCGGGACCACGCCACCTTGCTGCAGGAAGAGGTGTTCTCGGTGCAGAACGAGGCGATCAACGACCGCATGTACCTGCTCGCCATTATCAGCGCGCTGTTCCTGCCGCTGGGCTTTCTGACCGGTCTGTTCGGGATCAATGTGGGCGGGCTGCCCGGGGTCGATAACCCGGAGGCGTTCTGGTGGTTCGCGGGGTCCCTGGTGGTGATCGCCGCCGGCATCCTGGTGTGGATGGCCCGGCGGCGCTGGTTCTGAACAAGCCCGGGGATCAGGCCTGCTCGAGTTCCTGACGGCGGCGGTAGATCGGGCGCGGGTCGTGCACGTCGCCCTGGTAGGTCACCGAGAACGGCCGCAGGCCGTTTTCCAGCGCTTCATGGATGTCCCGGTCGGCACGCACTTCGAAGGCGTTGAAGCCGACGCGGTGCATGTAGAACAGCTGGTCCTGCAGCACGTCGCCCACCGCGCGCACCTCGCCGGTGAAGCGGTAGCGGGTGCGCAGCTCGCGGGCGTAGGAGTAACCGCGACCGTCCTTGAAGGCCGGGAAGTGGATCGCCACCAGCGGCAGGTGGGGCAGGTCCGCGGCCAGGTCGGCGGGCTCCTCGCCCGGCTCCAGACACACGCCCACCGGCGCCTCGCGCTCCAGCAGGGTGTCGCGGTGGGCCTGCCAGTAGGCCAGCGGCACGATCACCGGCTGGTTCTCCGGCAGGCTCTGGCCGTCTTCTTCCAGCTGGCCCGGTTCGAACCGCTGCCAGCCGTTGTCGACGATTTCACCGTCGAGAATCATCTTACCCATAGACGTGTTCCTTGAACGGTTCCATACCAATGCGCTCGTAGGTGTCGATGAACGGCTCGTTTTCCAGCCGCTTGTCCACGTACACATTGATGATCTTTTCGATCACGTCGGTGACTTCATAGGACTCGAAAGAGGGGCCCATCTTCTCGCCGATGCGCGACAGCTTGTCGCCGCGACCGCCGAGCGTGATCTGGTAGAACTCCTTGCCCTTCTTGTCCACGCCGAGAATGCCGATGTGGCCGATATGGTGATGGCCGCAGGCGTTCATGCACCCGGAGATATTGATGTCCAGCGGGCCCAGGTCATGGACATAGTCCATGTCGTCGAAGCGGCGCTGGATGCCCTCCGCCACCGGCACGGACTTGGCGTTGGCCAGGGCGCACAGGTCGCCGCCGGGGCAGGCGACGATGTCGGTGAGCAGGCCCAGATTGGGGGTGGCCATGCCCAGCGCGTCCAGTTTTTCCCACAGCTCGAACAGGTCATCGGTGGCCACGTCGGACAGCACCATGTTCTGCTGGTGGGTGTTGCGCAGTTCGCCGAAGCTGTAGCGGTCCGCCAGGTCGGCGATCGCTTCCAACTGCTCGTCGCTCACGTCGCCGGGGATGCGGCCGGTCTTCTTCAGCGTCAGCGTCACGCTGCGGTAGCCGTCGCGCTTATGAGCGCGAGTGTTGGTGTGGTACCAACGGTTGAAGGCGCGGTTTTCCTGCAGTGCCTTGTCCAGCACGCCGTTGTCCACGTCGTCCCGGTAGGCCGGCTCGGTGAAGCAGCCCTGGATGCGCGCCACTTCCTCTTCGGTGAGCGTCATCGGGCCGTCCTTGAGCTCGGCGAATTCCGCTTCGGTCAGTTCGCGGTACTTCTCCGCGCCCAGTGCCTTGACCAGAATCTTGATGCGCGCCTTGAACTTGTTGTCGCGGTTGCCGTACTTGTTGTACACCCGCAGGATCGCTTCCAGGTAGGCGAGCAGATGCTGCCACGGCACGAACTCGCCGATCACCTGGCCGGTCATCGGGGTACGGCCCAGGCCGCCGCCGGCCCACACCTGGAAACCGGTTTCGCCGGCGTCGTTGTGGATCACCTTGACGCCGATGTCGTGCACACCGATCAACGCCGGATCGGCGTCCGGCACCGCGTTCACCGCGATCTTGAACTTGCGCGGCAGGTAGGCGAATTCCGGGTTGAAGGTGGCCCACTGACGGATGATCTCGCACCAGGGGCGCGGATCCTCGATTTCCTTGGGGTTCACGCCGGCGTATTCGTCGGTGGTGATGTTGCGGATGCAGTTACCGCTGGTCTGGATGGCGTGCATCTGCACGCTCGCCAGTTCCGCCAGGATATCCGGCACGTCCTGCACTTCCGGCCAGTTGAGCTGGATGTTCTGGCGGGTGCTGACGTGGCAGAAGCCCTTGTCGTATTCGCGCACCACCTTGGCCAGGGTGCGCACCTGTTCGCTGGAGAGCAGGCCGTAGGGCACCGAAATACGCAACATCGGCGCGTAACGCTGAATATAGAGGCCGTTCTGCAGCCGCAGCACCAGGAACTCGTCCTCGCTGAGCTGGCCGGCCAGATAGCGCCGGGTCTGGTCGCGGTACTGAGCTACCCGCTCTTCCAGAAGCCGTTGGTCATAGTCCTGATATACGTACATGATGCCGTTGCGCCGTGTTTAATTCGTTGATTTGTAAAGAATATTTCTCTTTACCACCATGATTTGGCGGGAAATGTAGCAAAGTGGGCTTATACATAAAAGAAATATATTGCTATATCGCTAGTTCCCGGGGCTATGAACCAGCGGCGCTGAGGACCATGTTCACCACCACGAACATGGCGATCACGATGGCGATCACGATCACCACGTAGACGCCGATATAGTCGCCGGCGCTGCCTTTCTTGAAGTCGCGCTCACGGTTGCCGCTGCTCTGCACGCCGAAAATCGCCGCCAGCACGCTGTGCAGCACCTGGAAAAAGCCCGGGCGCTCGTGGTCGTCCTGCCGGTCGTCGGTATCCGGGTCGTGCTTGTGTTGCTCGCTCATGGTCACCTCATAGCTCTATATGGGCCCAGCCGCGCTTAATCCATAGGCCGCTCAGCAATAAAGATGTAATCAGCCGCTGAAACGCCTGGGCCAGCCAGATGCCGAGCAGCCCGTAGCCCAGCACGGGGCCGATGATATAGGCCAGCGGCAGAAAGAAAAACCACTGCACGGCCAGCGTCACCACCATCACCGAGCGGGCCGCCCCGGCGCCCAGCAGCGCCTGGGTGAAAATGATCGCCACGCCGTCCAGGCAGATCGCCAGGCCGGTGATCATCAGCGGCGCGCGGCCCAGCTCCACCAGCGCCGGCTGTTTCAGGAACAGGCCGAGAATCAGGTCCGGCACCAGCCACATGGGCAGCGCCAGCACGAACAGCAGCGACACCGCCAGCCGGGTCACGTCCCAGCCCCAGCGGTAGGCGTCGTCGGCGTCCCGCCGCCCCAGCGCCTGGCCCACCAGCGACGCCGCCGACAGGCCCAGCCCGATGGCCGGCAGAATCAGGAACAGGATCAGCGTGATCAGGATGTGCGCCACCGCCACCTCGTCGGCGCCCACCCGGCCGATAATCCAGAACAGCACGGTTAGGCCGGTGGCGAAAAAGAACTGCTGCACGCCATTGGGCAGGCTGATGCGCAGAATATTGCGCAGGGTGGCGCGGCTGGGGCGGGCGCGCAGGAACCCGTGTTCCCGGGCCGCTCGCCAGGTCTGCAGCAGGTAGAGGGCGCTGCCCAGGTAAAGCGCCAGGCTGGTGCCCAGGCCCGCGCCGGCGCCGCCCAGCGCCGGCAGGCCCCAGGCGCCGAAGATCAGGCCGTAGCTGAAGATCACGTTGGCGACATGGGTGATCACCAGGGTGCGCATGTAGACGCCGGAGCGGTTGATGCCGTTCCAATAGCCCCGGTAGCTGAAGTTCATCGCCACCGCCCAGACACTGAGCAGCCGCATGTCGAAATAGTCGCTGCCCACCTCGGCGACCCCGGCGGTGGGCGCCAGAAAGGCCATCATCGGCGCGCTGGCCAGGGCGAAAATCACTGAGATCGGAATCGCGAATGCCAGCCCCAGCACCAGGCCGGCGTTCAGCGGCACCGCGTAATTGGCCCGGTCCCGCTCACCCTTGCGGCGCGCCACCATGGCCTGGACCCCGGCGCCCAGGCCGATCACCATGCTGATGGCGATAAAACTGGCGTAGCCGCCCAGGCCTACGCCGGCCAGCGCCTCGCCGCCCAGGCTGCCCACCATGGCGGCGTCCACCAGGTTCATCAGGCTCTGGCTGGCCATGGCGGCCATGATCGGTAGCGCCAGGGCGAGAATGCGCCGGCTGCGGGAAAGGTTAAGCACGCTGGATACTGCCCCACGTCGAGGAAGCGGGCACCTTAGCAGAAAGCCGGAATCGACCCCAGCGCCGGATTACGCCAGTTGCGTCACGGCCATTGCAACGCGCGAATACTTGACTAAAATAGTCAGGAAATTCGCAACCGAGAATCGGCATGACCGAACCCCTGATCCGAATCACAGATTCCGCTCAAGAGTACCTGCGCGACCTGCTGTCCCGGCAGGACCAGGGAGACATCGGCGTACGCATTTTCGTGGAACGCCCCGGCACCCCCCACGCGGAGTGCTGCATGGCCTACTGCCCCGAAGGCGAACAGGAAGAGGGCGACGAGCGCTACCAGTACGAAGGCTTCCACGCCTTCGTGGAAGGCAAGAGCGTGCGCTACCTGGAAGACGCGGTGATCGACTTCAAGAAAGACTCCATGGGCGGTCAGCTGACCTTCCGGGCGCCCAAGTCCCGGGTGCCGGACATCAGCGCGGACGCCACCCTGGAAGAGCGCATCAACTATGTGCTGTATTCCGAGATCAACCCGAACCTGGCCGCCCACGGCGGCAACGTACAGCTGCTGGAGCTCACCGAGGACAACGTGGCGGTGCTGGAATTCGGCGGCGGCTGCCAGGGCTGCTCGGTGGTCGACGTGACCCTCAAGGACGGCGTCGAGCGCACCCTCATGGAGCAGCTGCCGGAACTCACCGGCATCCGCGACAAGACCGACCACAGCGTCACCGAGAACGCTTACTACCAGTAAGTGCTCGCGCTGCCAAAAAAAGGGCCCTTCAAGGGCCCTTTTTTTATGCCTGTAAGACCGGCGTCAACCGCAGTTGGGCGTGCGGCCGGCGGACTGCGCCTGCTGGTACAGCGGCATGGCTTCGGGGATGCGCGCCTGCAGGCCCTCGATGCGGGTCTGGTTGCTGGGGTGGGTGGACAGGAACTCCGGCGGTGAACCGCCGCTGTTGGCGGCCATGTTCTGCCACAGGTTGACGCTCTGGCGCGGGTCGAAGCCCGCTTCCGCCATCAGATCCAGGCCGATCACGTCGGCCTCGGCTTCGTGCTTGCGGCTGAACGGCAGCTGCACGCCGTACTGGGCGCCGACACCGAGCAGGCCCATCAGCGTCTGCTTCTCGGCGCTGTCGCCGCCGGCCAGGGCGGCCACCAGCTGGGTGCCGGTCTGGGTGGCGTACTGGATCGACATGCGCTCGTTGGAGTGCTGGGCGAGCACATGGCCGACTTCGTGGCCGATCACGGCGGCGAGCTGGTCCTGGTTATCGGCCACTTTCAGCAAGCCGGTGTGCACGCCGATCTTGCCGCCGGGCAGGGCGAAGGCGTTGGCGCTGTCGTCCTCGAATACGGTCACTTCCCACTGCTGGTCGGAATCCACCACGGCGACGATGGCTTCGGCCACGCATTCCACATAGCGGGATTCGGCGGTGCCGGTGACGGTGGGCTGCTGCTCTTTCATTTCGTTGTAGGCGGTGGCGCCCATTTGATCCATTTCCGCGGCCGGCAAAAACAGAAATTGCTGGCGTCCCAGGGGGGAGGTGGCGCAGGCGGTGAGGACCAGGGCCGCCACCACGGGCAGAGACAGGCGTTTCATGCTGGAGCTACTCCTTAGTAAAACTGCTCGAAAATCCGTTCACGGCGTTCGCCCACTGATGCGGGGGCACCGGGCGGCCCAGGGTAACCCCGTGTAAGGGGCGCCGCCAGCCAATAATATCAGGATTCCCGACCCGGGCACGCGGTTATGGCGCCGCGCCTTCGGCGGCCAGCAGCGCCCGTTTACGGTCCTGGCCCCAGTGATAGGCGCCGGCGCCGCCGGCGCGCGGCACCACCCGGTGGCAGGGCACCAGCACGGCGATCCGGTTGGCGGCCACGGCGCCGCCCACCGCCCGCGCCTGGCTGCCCACGCGGGCGGCGAGGGCGGCGTAGTCACTGGTGGTGCCGGCGGGCACCTCGAGCAGGGCGCGCCACACGCGGCGCTGGAAATCGGTGCCGATCAAATGCAGCGGGGTGTGACCGGAAGCCGTGAACAGGCCGGCGATGCGGGCGTCGTCGGTGCGCTCCAGCCGGCAGGCGGGAAAGCGTTCCGACACCTGGCGTTGTCCGTCGTCCGCGTCGTCGGCGAAGCTCAGCATCACCAGGCCCCGGTCGGACCAGGCCGCCACCAGGCCTTCGTCGCGGCCGGCCGGACGGGCCCGGGCGAAGGCCCAGTGCAGCGTGCCGCTGAAGGTTTTGTCCTCCGCCGCCACCTCCGGCACGCCGGAGGCCGCCGACGGTCCCCGTTGGCGGCACCAGTCCGCCAGCGCGCTGGCGATGGCTTCCGGGTTGTCCTCCTGCACATAGTGCAGGCCGCGACCGCAATCGACCACGTCCAGATGGGCGATGCGCTGGCTGAGCCAGGCCACCCGGGTGCGGCTGAGCACCGCGCCGGGATGGAACTGCAGCAGCAGCATGGGTTGCGGCATGCGTTCCAGGCGCTGCTCGATATCCTGGATGGCGGCCCAGGTCTCGGTGCGCCGGTCGTTGATCGGCAGCTCGCCGGGGAACACCCGGATCGGGTAGCGGCTGCGCGCATCCGGAAACGGTGCCCGGTAGGCAGCCAGCACACTGCGCGGCAGCCGGCGCCGGGTGCTGAAGCGCAGCACCACGTCGACGAACAGGTTCTGGCGCTGCAGCAGCCAGTAGCTCAGCCGCCGCTGCCGGAACGCGAAGAACAGCGGCCGCGCCGCCGGCGGAAACTCATGCCAGTCGAAGGTGAAGGGGAAGGTTTCCATGAAGCAGAGCGCGCTGACGCGCTCCGGCTGGTGCTGGGCGAGACGAAAGCCGAGCGGCCCGCCCCAGTCGTGCAACACCAGGGTGATGTCGCTGAGCTCGAGCGCGCCGACGAATTCGTGCAGGAAGCGGTAGTGCGTAAGAAAGCGGTAGTCGAGATCCGGTTTGTCGCTTTTGCCGAAGCCGATCATATCCAGCGCCACGCAACGGTAGTGGGCGGTCAGCGGCTTGATCACGTTGCGCCACAGGTAGCTGCTGGTGGGGTTGCCGTGCAGGAACAGCAGGGTCGGGCCCTGGCCTTCGTCGATGTAGTGGAGGCGGTGACCGTCGACGGTCAGGTAGCGCGAAGTGAAGGGGTAATCGGCGAATCCCATGCCATGCGTCCGGGCGGCTTTTCTGGCAAGATGCCACGGCCCCGATGACTACTGCAAGCGTGAACGGTATGGATAAACCCTTTGTGCGCAAGGATCTGGTGGAAGTGAAGGAAAGCCCGGTGCACGGCCGCGGCCTGTTCGCGCGGGCGCCGATTTCCCGCGACACGGTGCTGGGTGTATTGAAGACACAAGCCGCCAAGGGCGACGGCCCCTACGTGCTGTGGCTCGACGACGAAGGCAAGGAACGCTACCGCGTGCTTTGCGATCTGCGTTTCATCAACCACGCCAAGAAACCCAATGTGGCTTACTACGACGACCTGACCGTGGTGGCGCTGAAGAACATCAAGGCCGGCCAGGAGTTGCTGCACGACTACGGCGACGACTGGGCCTAGCGCCGGTTCACACTAGAACGGCGCCGGGGAATAGAACTCCCGCCACAGACCGGTACACGGATGGTTGAACGCCAGACGTTCGGCGTGCAGCAATAAACGGTCGCTGCGATTGAGAATCTCCGACGGCGCGTACAGGTCGCAGCCGAGAATCGGATGGCCGATCTCGCGGCAATGAATGCGCAGCTGGTGGGTGCGGCCGGTGACCGGGCGCAGGGCCAGCCGGGTGGCGTCGCGGTCCGGGTAGCGGGCCAGCACCCGCCAGTGGGTGAGGGCGGGCTTGCCGGTGTCGAAGCACACCTTTTGCAGCGGGCGGTTGGGCCAGTCGGCGATCAACGGCAGCGCCACCTCGCCGCTGTCCTCGGCCACCTGCCCGGCGACCACCGCCTGATACCGCTTTTCCACCTGACGCTTCTGAAACGCGCGGCTGAGATTGCTTTGCGCCCGGCGGTGCAGGGCCAGCACCATCAGGCCGGAGGTATCCAGGTCGAGCCGGTGCACCAGCCGCAAATCCGGGTACGCCTGCTTTAAGCGGCGGGTGACGCAGTCGCTGTTTTCCGGCGCGCGGCCGGGCACGCTGAGCAGGAACGCCGGCTTGTTGATCACCAGGATGTCGTCGTCCCGGTGGATCACGCCGATCGACTCCCGGCATTCGGGCACCAGGTAGCGCGGCGGCTGCTCCGCGCGGGTCAGCCGCCGCCGGCCCGGTTCAACCCCAGACCACGTCATGCACGTCCTGGTAGCGCTGGGCGAAGTGCACCGTCATGCCCTCCTTGATGTAGTCGGGCAGCTCCTGGTAATCCCGTTCGCAGGCCTTGGGCAGAATCAGCTCGCGGATACCGGCGCGCCGGGCGGCGATCACCTTTTCGCGGATGCCGCCCACCGCCAGAACCTGGCCGGTCAGCGTCAGTTCGCCGGTCATCGCCAGCTTGCGCGGCAGCCGCTTGCCGGTGGCCAGGGACACCAGCGCGGTGGCCATGGTGACGCCGGCGCTGGGGCCGTCCTTGGGCGTGGCGCCCTCGGGCACGTGCAGATGCACGAAGGACTCGTCGAACCAGTCCTCGTCGACGCCGAACGTCTTGAGATGCCCGGCCACATAGCTGTAGGCGATCTCCGCGGATTCCTTCATCACATCGCCGAGCTGGCCGGTTTGCTTGAAGCCGCGCCGCTGGCTGTGCACCCGGCTTGCTTCCACCGACAGGGTGGCGCCGCCCATGGCGGTCCAGGCCAGGCCGGTGATCACGCCCACGCCGCGCTGGGCTTTCTCTTTCTGGAAGTAGGGCTGGCCGAGGAAATCCTCCAGATTCTTACCGGTGATGCTGATCTTCTTCTCTCCGGAGAGCAGCCGCACCGCTGCCTTGCGGATGATCTTATTCAGCTGCTTTTCCAGGTTGCGGACGCCGGCCTCGCGGGCGTAGCCGTCGGCGATCTGGCGCAGCACGCTGTCGCTGATCTTCAGCTGCGACGGTTTCACGCCGGCCCGCTCCAGGGCGCGCGGCCACAGATGGTCGCGGGCGATCTCCACTTTCTCTTCGGTGATGTAGCCGCTCAGCCGGATGGTTTCCATGCGGTCCAGCAGCGGGCCGGGAATCGAATCCAGCGTGTTGGCGGTGCACACGAACAGGCAGTGGCTGAGATCGAGCCGCTGGTCCAGATAGTGGTCCAGGAAATCCTGGTTCTGTTCCGGGTCCAGCACTTCCAGCAGTGCCGACGCCGGGTCGCCCTGGAAGGACTGGCCCAGTTTGTCGATCTCATCCAGCATGATCACCGGGTTGCTGGTGCCGGCGTCCTTGAGCGCCTGGGTGAGCTTGCCCGGCATGGCACCGATGTAGGTGCGGCGGTGGCCTTTGATCTCCGCCTCGTCGCGCATGCCGCCCAGGCTGAGACGGTAGAACTCCCGCCCCAGGGCTTCACCGATGGACTTGCCGATGCTGGTCTTGCCCACGCCGGGCGGCCCCACCAGCAGCAGAATCGAGCCTTTCACCTCGCCGCGCATGGCGCCCACGGCCAGGAACTCGACAATGCGGTCCTTCACGTCGTTGAGGCCGCTGTGGTGCTCCTCCAGCGTCCGGCGCGCGTGGCCCAGGTCGAGGTTGTCCTCGGAGTACTGGCCCCAGGGCACGCTGGTGAGCCAGTCCAGATAATTGCGGGTCACCGCGTATTCCGGCGAGCCGGATTCCAGCACGTTGAACTTGCGCAGCTCCTCTTCGAAGCGCCGCGTCACCGCCTCGGGCGGGTTCAACGCCTCAAGCCGCTCGCGGAATTCGTCGGCGTCGGCGGTGCGGTCGTCTTTCTCCAGGCCCAGCTCCCGCTGGATCACCTTGAGCTGCTCCTTGAGGAAGAATTCGCGCTGGTGCTTGCTGATCTTTTCGTTCACTTCCTCGCGAATCTGGTTCTGCAGGCGCGCCACTTCCACTTCTTTCTTGACCAGTGTCAGCACGCGCTCCATGCGTGCTTTCAACGACACGGTTTCCAGAATGCCCTGCAGCTCGTCGCCGCTGGCGCTGGTCAGGGAGGCGGCGAAATCGGTGAGCGGCGAGGGATCACGGGGTGAAAAGTTCTGCAGGTAGTGCTTGAGCCCTTCGTTGTACAAGGGGTTGAGCGGCAGCAGTTCCTTGATGGTGTTGATGATCGCCATGCCGTAGGCACGCAGGCTGTCGTCCAGCTCATCGCGGGAGGTGGGGTAGGTCACTTCCGCCATGAACGGGCGCTTGCGGCTCAGATAGCCCTGCACGCGGAAACGGGCCAGGCCCTGGGCCACCACCTGCAGCTGCTGGTCTTCATGATTGACCGCGTGCACCTTGACCAGACAGCCGTACTCGGGGAAATCCTCCACGCTCACGTCGTCCGGGTCCCGGTCGCCAATGTAGATCAGGCCGAGCGCGTGGTGCGGGGTTTGCCCGACGCGCTCCAGGGTGGCGCGCCACTGCTCCTGGTCCAGCAGCAGCGGCTGCACCAGACCGGGCATGAACGGACGGTCCCGGACCGGGATCAAATACACCCGTTGCGGCAGGTTCTGATCGGGCAGCGCCAGGGCGCCCTGCGGAGTTCCTTCGTCAACCGTGGTTTGATGTTCTTCCTGACTCATGGGCTCGACTCATTGCAAAGCTGAAAACAACCTGACTCTAAGGTGGCGCCAGTGAGCCGCTTTTCAATCCCGGTCGACGATCAGAAGATCGGCGCTGAGCGCGCGCGGCGTCTGTGTGCGGCGCTCCACCACGCGGGCGTTGAAGCGGGCCTGGCAGCGCTCGGCCAGATCATAGAACGGCGACCGCCCGGGATCGGCGATGATGACCCGCTTCACGTCCTGGTCCAGGGCGCGCCGGATCAGATTGAACAGCACCGGTGTGAGCTCATCCCAGAAACAGATGTCGGCGCCGGTAATCATATCCACGTCGGCGAGGCGCTGCTTGGTAAGGCGCTCGAAGCGGCAACGCAGGGTGTCCACCTGAACACGGTTGATGGCGGCGTGCAGATCCAGGTAGGGGAACACGTCGGCGTCCGCGTCCACGGCGGTGGCCCGGCAACGGAAACGCTTGGCGGCGAAAATCGCCAGCGGCCCCCAGCCACAGCCGATGTCCATCAGGTGGCTGTCGGCGGTGAGCCGGAGCGGGCCTTTTTCCCGGGTCAGCTGGTCCATGATCAGGAAGCTGGAGTTCCACACCTTGTTGCCGTGGATGGTGGGCACGTGGTTGGCGCGTTTCAGCTTTCTGATTTCACGGTGACCGCTGCGCAGCAGGGTGACGCCGCGGGTATCAACCGTGTGGGCTTCGCCGCGTTTAATACGCGGAATCGGGGGGGACGAGGGTGAGGCATCAAGGGGCATGGACGTTTCCGGCGCCAAAAGGGAAAGCGCAAACACTAAGGCGGCGCGGCCGGCGGTTCAAGGCCGGCGCGCCGCGATGGCGTCAGCCGTCGATATCTTTCCAGAACGCGCGGAACGCTTCGGCGCTTTCTTCCGGCGCTTCCGCCATCGGCACATGGCCGACGCCTTCGAGGATCACCGCGCGGCTGTTAGGCAGCTCGCGCTGGAACACCTCCACATTGTCGACGCCCAGCAGGGCGTCCTCGCGGCCCCACAGAATCAGCGTCGAGGTTTTGATTTCCGGCAGCACGCCGCGCCCCTGCAGGCGCATGGCCGGGTCCAGATTGATGTCCTGCCACACCTTTTCCGCCACGTCCGCGTTGGCGGCTTTCTCCTCGCCCATCAGCGTGATGGCGAAATCGGGAATGCCCACGGAGCGTTCGCTGGCCCAGTCCAGGGTGGTGCGGAAATCCTCGGCGCTGTGCGGAATCAGCGGGTTGCTGTCCGACTGCTCCAGCACATTGAGAAATTCCGGTGTCTGCAGGGTGATGCCGGCGGCATCCACCAGGCCCAGGGAGCGGAGCCGGTCCGGCTGGCGCCGGGCCATCTCGATGGCGATGGCGCCGCCCATGGAGTTGCCGGCCACGTGGGCGCGCTCCACCTGCAGGGCGTCGAGCAGGCGGAACAGGCGCTCGGCCTGCTCACTGATACCGTAATCCATGTTGGTGGTGCGCGGCTCGGTGTTGCCGTGGCCGGGCAGGTCGGGAATCACGAAACGGTAGTCGCCTTCCAGTTCGTTGGCGAAGCGCACCCAGTTGCGCGAATCGGCGCCGAAGCCGTGGATCAGCAGCACCGCCGGGGCCTGGTCGGCGTCGCTGGATTGCAGCACCCGCCAGCGCAGGCCGTCGTCGGTGGAGACGGTGTGCTCTTCGAGCCCGGCGCGCCATTTTTCAAAATCCATTCCCTGGTGGTAAACCCACCGCTGGCTGCTTTCGCAGCCGGCCAGCAGCACCAGCGTCGCCGCCAGCATTAACAGTCGGATGGCCATTCCGTTTCCTCCGGGTTGTTATTGTTCCGTTCAAGACGGAAAGTCAGCTTAGTTGCTCGGTTTCCGTTTGGCACCACCGTGAAGGTCAAATTTTGTAGCAACCCGCTCTAGCGGGACTTCAGATTCCAGATGCCGGCGCCGATGATCAACAGGGTGCCGAGCACCGTGGACAGCACCAGGGTCTCGCCCCAGAACAGCCAGCCCAGGAACGCCGCCCACACCACCGCGGAGTAGTTGTACACGCCCACCTGGCCGGGGCGGGCCAGCTGGTAGGCGGTGGTCATGGCGAACTGCCCGGCGATCGCCACGCTGCCGATCGCCAGCAACCAGAGCATTTCGGTGCCGGTGGGCATCTGCTGCACGCGCAGCAGCAACAGCGCCGACAACAGGGTGGCGAACAGGGAGAAGTAGAACACCACCCGGTGCGGGGGTTCGCTGGCCGCCATGCGCCGGATGCTCACCTTGGCCACGCTCATGATCGCGGCGCCGGCCAGGGCCACCAGCATCACCGGATCCACCACGCCCTCATCGGCGCGCAGGATCACGCCGACGCCGACAAAGCCGAGTACAATCGCCGCCCAGGTATGCCCGCTGATACGGTCGTTGAGCCACAGCCAGGCCACCAGCGGCAGAAAGAAGGGCACCGTCATCTTCACCAGCACCGCTTCCGCCAGCGGAATATGGGCGATGGTGAAAAAGAAGCAGAACATGGCGGTGACGCCGGTGAAGCCGCGGATAAAGTGCAGCCGCAGGTGGCTGGTGCGCAAATCGCGGATACCGCCACTGGCCACCAGCACCGGCAACAGCACCGCCAGGCCGATCAGATTACGACCGAACACGATCATTTCCACCGGCAGAGTGTCGGCGAGATGCTTGATCATCGCCGCCATGACCGCCAGCAGACCTTCGCCCAGCACCAGCAGAAGCGCGCCTTTAAAAGGCTGGTCCGGCTTCACCGCCGGCTACCACGACAGGCGCGGTGGCGGCTAACGTTGATCATCGCCATGGGAGCGTCATCATAGAGGGCGTCCAACGCCGTGGGTGGGGGCGGCATTCTAACGTCGGCGCCTCGTCCTGGCCATTTTTGAAGGGAGGACGCATGCGTTGTTTTATCGGTATTCCGGTGCCGCCGGCGCTGGCGGCGATACTCACCGCCAACCCGGTCCCGCCGACGGCGCGGCCGGTGCCGGCGGCCAATCTGCATCTGACGCTGGCGTTTCTCGGCGAGCGCTCGCGATCGCAACTGGAGCCGTTGCTGCCGCCGCTGAAGAACGCCCTGGCGCGGTTGCCGGCCTTTACCGTCACGCTCAGCACCCTGGACGTCTTTCCCGAACCCGGGGCGCGCATCTGGGCCGCCCACGCGCGCCGGGAACCGGCGCTGCTCGACCTGCACCGCCAGATTTGGGACCTGCTCGGCCAGGCCGGCATCGACGCCGAGCCCCGCCAATTCCTTCCCCACGTAACCCTGGCCCGCGCCGCCGCACCCCTGCAGGCGGAGCCTGCGCCCGGGCCCTGGGTCCTCCCGGTAAATTCGGTGATGCTCTATGAGAGCCCCCCGGACGGCTACTATCGGGTGTTACAGGACTGGCGACTAAAAGATTAGCGAGCTCTACCACCACTTCAGCTACGGAGCACTTTTTGTGCGAGCGGGCGGGGCCCGCTCCCACCAAGGCCGCATCTAGAAATTATTGCCCGCCGGGGCCGGGCGGGTGGACCGGGCGGTGCCGGCGTCCTGGGGCGCCGGGGCGCCGTTGGCCGTGGTGGAGGAGGGCGAACCGGTGGCGCCCGGCACGGTTTTTTCCGGCGCCACCCGCGGGCTGCCCATTTTTTGCTGCATGGCCATGGCGGTCCGGGTGAGCTCGGCAAGCTCCATATCGCCCACCAGCAGATAGCTTTTGCCGCCTTGCTGCCAACGCACCAGCGGCACGCTTTTATCGGACATCACATGAAACCAGCCGTCCTGGATGGCGGTGTGGTGGTCCATTTCATACAGCGCCAGACGGTTGGAGCCGGCATCGTGGTAGCGATACTCGGTGATTTCCCGGCCGGCGAGCTGCAGCTGCTTCTGCGAGAGCGGTTGCAGGCCCAGGCCGCTGAACAGCCGTGGCCCGCTCACCTCGCCGGAGGCGCGGGCGGGCTGCATGTAGGCTTGCAGCACCATGTCCGCGAAGCGCGCCGGCGCCGGGCCGGAGCCCGCCATGTGCAGGGCGCCGCCGGTCACCAGCAGCGCCGCCACGATCAGCGCCGCCGCCGCGGGCCAGCGCCGGGCACGGGGCGCCTCGATCTGTGGGACCGATTCCTGGAATACCGGGTCGAGCGCCCGCCACAGGGCCGCTTCGCGGCGCCAGTAGGCGTAGATGCGGTCGGCGAACCGGGGGTGGGCACGGATTTCCGCGGCCACCCGGCGGGCGCGGTGCGGCGGCAGCTGGCCGTCCGCGAAGGCGCTCAGCTCTTCATCGGTGACCGCATGTTTCGCGTTGCGATTGCCGAGCGAGATCATCGGTCCCTCCTCACTTGACCCGTTTCAACGCCGTTGTCCGTCGCCGGACCGCGGGCCTGTCCCGTTCCTGGCGCAACGTTTCCCGTGCCCGTGACAGGCGTGAACGCAGCGTGCCGACACGGACGCCGAGAATCCGTGCCGCCTCACGGTAACCCGGATTCTCAAGGGCCACCAGCAACAGGGCGGCGCGTTGCTCGGTGGGCAACTGGTCGAGCGCCTCCAGTGCCTGCTGGCACTCGACGTGATCCTCCTGGTCCGCGGCCACGGTCTGATCCAGCCCGGCGTCCGCGCGCGGTTGCTCCTTGCGCACCGGCGCCGAGGTGCGCTGGTTGATGTACAGCCGGTACAGCATTCGAAACAGCCAGGAGCGCAGACGGCCGGACGGCCGCCACAGGTGGCGTTTGCGCAGCGCCCGCTCAAGGCAGTCCTGGACCAGGTCGTCGGCGGCGCCCGGATCGCCGCACAGCGCCGTGGCATAACGTCTCAGGTGGGGTATCTGGTCGCAGATCTGCTGCTCGAAACTCATCCTGTTCAATGGCCCTGTCAGCGGCGGTGTTACCAGTACCAACAAGACACAGGGCGGTTTGGTTCCGGATTTTTTTGGAACCAATCCGGAGCGCGGGCTGTTGGTGGGATAGCGGGCGAGGCCCGCTGACTTTCGAAACGGTACGAAACAGGAGGATCGAATGTCTGTAGAGGACGTACGCAAAGGCTTGTTACTGGCCACCGGCCTGGTGTCTCTGGTCGCCGGCGGCGCGGCCCTGGCCGCCTGTGATCCGGTCGAACCGCCCGAGGGCGGCGACGGTCAGCAGCCGGGCGGCATGCAGGACTCCATGCAACAGGGCGGCGGCTCCATGCAGCAGGAGCAATCCTCGCCCGGCGAGGGCGGCGGCTACTCCGAGTAACGCCGTTCGGGTTAAGCAGACCCGCAACAAAAAAGCCCGGCACGAAGCCGGGCTTTTTTATGGGTCGGTGATCGCGGGCGATCAGCCTTCCTTGAGAGCAGTGGTGATGTCCACCACCGCGCCCTTGCCGTCGCCGAACAACATCAGGGTGTTGTCCTTGGCGAACAGCGGGTTGGGCAGGCCGGCGAAACCGGGGCTCAGCGAACGCTTCACCACCACCACGGTCTTGGCCTTGTCCACGTTGAGGATCGGCATGCCGTAGATCGGGCTGCCCTTGTCCTCGCGCGCCATCGGGTTGGTCACGTCGTTGGCGCCCAGCACGATGGCCACGTCGGTCTGCTCGAAGGTCGGGTTGATGGTGTCCATGTCCTTGAGCTTGTCGTAGGACACTTCCGCCTCGGCCAGCAGCACGTTCATGTGCCCGGGCATACGGCCGGCGACCGGGTGGATCGCGTACTCCACCTCGACGCCCATGCCTTCCAGGGTGTCGGCCATTTCACGCACGGCGTGCTGCGCCTGCGCCATGGCGAGACCGAAGCCGGGCACGATCACCACGCGCTGCGCGGTTTCCAGCACCATCGCCACTTCCTCGGCGGAGGTGGACTTGATCTTGCCTTCGTAGACCTCGTCCTGATCCATCGCTTCGCCGGCTTCCGCCATCACACCGAACAGCACGTTGGTGAGGGAGCGGTTCATCGCCTTACACATGATCTGCGTCAGAATCAGACCGGAGGCGCCCACCAGGGAACCGGTGACGATCAGGGCGCTGTTGCCCATCACGAAGCCGGCGGCGGAAGCGGCGATACCGGAGTAGGAGTTCAGCAGCGCGATCACCACCGGCATGTCGGCGCCACCAATGGGGGACACCAGCAGAATACCGAGAATCGCGGCGGCGATGGCCAGGCCCCAGAACACCGGCTCCACGCCCGGGTTCATCACCAGGTAGGCGATGGCGGCCACGGAACCGAGCAGCAGAATGGCGTTGACCAGCTTCATGCCCGGGAAGCCCATCGGCTTGCCGTCGATCAGTTCCTGCAGCTTGGCGAACGCCACGAAGGAACCGGTCAGGGTCACCGCGCCGATCAGAACCGCGATACCGGTGGCGATGATGCCCACGGTGTCCGGGTGCCCGCCACGGAAAAACTCCGCGCCGGCCACGGCGAAGGAGGCGCCGCCACCGAAACCGTTGAGCAGGGCCACCAGCTGCGGCATGGCGGTCATTTGTACTTTCTTGGCCAGGATGGCGCCAATGATGCCACCGACGATCACGCCGCCGATGATGATCTCGTAGGTCACGATATCGCGGTGCAGCAGGGTCACCACACAGGCCACGCCCATACCGGAGGCGGCCAGCAGGTTGCCCCGCACGGCGGTCTTCGGCTTGGTCAGACCCTTGATGCCCAGGACGAAGAGTACGGCCGAGATCAGATAGGCGATATCAATCCAGTTATCGGAAATCTGCATGGGTTACTTCCTCTTGAACATCGCCAGCATTCGATTGGTGACCATGAAGCCGCCAATCACGTTGATGGTCGCCAGTACCACGGCGATAAAGCCGAGGACATTGATCAGCAGACCGGCGTCGGAGCCGGCGGCGATCAGCGCGCCCACCAGGGTAATGCCGGAAATCGCGTTGGAGCCGGACATCAAAGGGGTGTGCAGCGTCGGCGGTACCTTGGTGATCAGTTCCACACCCAGGAAAATCGCCAACACGAAGAGGGTAAGCTGAGATACGAAGTCCATTACTTTTCCTCCTGCCCGTTGTCGTCGCCGTTATCGGCGGGCGCTTCGGGTTCGGCTTTCTTCAGTTCCGGCAGGCCCAGCATCTCGCGCAGGCGAGCGTGGGGGACATCACCGTCGTGACTGATCACGGTGTCGGTGACGATCTGGTCTTCGAAATCCAACTGCAGGTCGCCGTTGTCGTCGAGCAGCAGGTTAAGAAGGTTCTCAATGTTCTTGCCGAACATCTGGCTGGCATGGAACGGCACGGAGGAGGGCACGTTGGTGGGGCCGATGATCAGCACACCGTTTTCCACCACCGTTTCGCCGGCCTTGGTGAGGTCGCAGTTACCACCGCGTTCCGCCGCCAGGTCCACGATCACGGAGCCGGGCTTCATCGCCTTGACCATTTCCTCGGTGACCAGGATCGGGCTCTTGGCGCCGGGGACCGCGGCGGTGGTGATCACCACGTCCATTTCCTTGATCACTTCCTTCATCAGCTCGCGCTGACGCTTGAGGAAGTCCTCGCCCTGGGCCTTGGCGTAACCGCCGGAGCCTTCCGCTTCGCCGGTGTCCAGGTCCAGTTCCACCGGCTTGGCGCCAACCGACAGAATCTGTTCACGGGCGGCGGGGCGCACGTCGTAGGCTTCCACGATGGCACCGAGCCGCTTGGCGGTGGCACAGGCCTGCAGGCCCGCCACGCCGGCGCCCATAACGAACACGCGCGACGCGTTCATGGTGCCCGCCGCGGTCATGTTCATGGGGAACATGCGGTGAGAGGCGTTCGCCGCCAGCAGTACACATTTATAGCCGGCGATCATGGCCATGGAAGAGAGCACATCCATGGACTGAGCCCGGGTGATGCGCGGAATCAGTTCCAGGGCCAGGCCGGTGACCTTGCGCTCCGCGAGAGCCTGCGCGAACTGCGCGTTGGCCAGCGGGTCGGTCATGCCGATAAGGAACTGACCGGCTTTCAGCTTGTCCAGATCTTCCTGGCCATTGGTCGTATTGCTGCCCGGAGTCTGAACTTGCAGGATTGCCTGAGCGTTGGAAAAGATGTCGTCCCGGTCGGTGAGTTTCGCGCCGGCGTTTTCATAATCGCCGTCGGTAAACCCGGCCGCCTCGCCAGCGCCGCGTTCGATGCGGATCTCGACACCGTTTTTCTTGAGCAATGCACCGACGTTGGCGGGCGTCAGTGCGACGCGCTCTTCGCCGGGGCAAATTTCCTTGGGTACACCGATAATCACCTGCGTTACCCCCATTTTATGGTTCGTAAAAACAGGTCCATCTGAAAGCCGGTCGGGATGACGGGTTTTCAGGGGAACCTCGAAAAACGGCCGGTTTATTCAAACCGGCCGCTGAGCAGGCTGCTAACCTTATTGTGCAGTCGACAGCTTGGCAAATAAGAAATGGTTATTGCGCCCATAAACGGTCAATAATTGACCGGAAAGGTCAACTATCCGCCGCCTGCCCGTTTATTTTTTGAGCAACACGCTCGCGATCCTCGTCTTCACGCATGTGGATAAACGGCTCGAGAATGGTATTTCCGCGCACCTGGGCCTTGATCACGTGTAAAAAAGTGTAAGCCCCGAGCAGCTTGCGGAACAGGAAAATGAATTCCTTGGGCGGCACGTCGAAATGCACCGACAGGGCGGTGCGGCTGGCGCGGTTCATCACCCGGTTGGGCAGGTTGCTCTCGCCCCACAGGTATTCACCCTTGTCGTTGACCACGGACTTGGGCGGCGGAAAGCGGTCCGGGTCCTGCAGCGCCTCGATGGCCTCGAAGCACAGCGCGGCGAAATCATCCAGCAGCCGGCGCGGCACCTCGCCGTCGAGAAATTCCAGCGCGCGCATGGCGCCGAACAGACGCTCGCTGTCGTGCAGCCAGGCGGCGCGGATCATCTCGCGGCCGGGGCCCAGCACCTCATCGTCGAAATCGCGGATGGCGCCGAAATCCAGCAACACGATCTTATCCTTGCCGTCGTCGCCGACGCGCATCAGATAGTTGCCGAAGTTCGGGTCGGTCTGCATCTTGTTCCATTCGAACACTTCCCGGCAGCACAGCTCCATGATGGCGCGGCCCAGAAAATTGCGGCGCTCCTGGCTCAGCGACACCACCGACGGATCGCTGATGTGCACGCCTTCCTCGTAGGACAGGCAAAGAATGTTGTGGGTGGAGTAGTCGCCGTACACTTCCGGCACCACGAAACGCGGGTCGTCGGCCAGCGCCTCGCGGAAATGGCGGGTGGTGTGCGCTTCCAGGTCGTAGTCCACCTCGCGGCCGAGCATGTCGCGCACTTCATCCAGCCATTGGTTGAACTGCTCGGTGATCGGCACCAGGCGGCTCAGCTTGAGCAGCCGCACCAGCGCGCGCATGTCCGAATCGATGGCGTTGGCGACGCCCGGGTATTGAATCTTGAGGGCCAGCTCGGCGCCGTCGCTCTTGCGCCGGGCCCGGTGCACCTGGCCCAGGCTCGCCGCGCCCAGGGGCTGCGGGTCCACCTCCAGCTCGGCCAGTTTGACGCTGCCCAGCTGCTGCCGGAGGTGCTTCTCCACCGCCGGCCATTCCAGGGCAGTGGTGCTGTTTTCCAGGGTGTGCAGCGCCTCGGTGACCTCCTCGGGGAGGAAATGCTCGCCGAACAGCGCCATCATCTGGCCGATTTTCACCACCGAGCCCTTTAACTGGCCGAGTTCCTCGACCAGCTCTTCCGCCCGTTGCGAGAGGTTGCGCCGGCGCCGCGCCTCGCGCTGGTCCGGCGCCGCGAACAGACCGCCGGCGCTGGCCGTGGCGTAGCGGGCACCGGCCAGGAAGCCGGCCCGGGCCATGGAGAAGCGGCGTTCCAGGGAGCCTGTTTTCACCCGTTTTACGGTTTTTCGTGCCATAGTTCCTCGCGCGGGCCAACTGCAGCCTCGCATTCTAGCTGATTAAGGAAGCACAGATATATGCCAACGACCTGGATCCTGTTGCGCGGACTGGTTCGTGAACAAGCACATTGGGACGGTTTCGCCGACCGCCTGGCCGGGGCTCTGGGCGCGGACCATCGGGTGATGTGCATGGATTTGCCCGGCAACGGCGTCCGCCACCGGGACCGCAGCCCGACCCGCATCGCCGCCATGGTGGACGCGGCCCGCGAAGACCTGGCCGGGCGCGGCGTGGACGGGCCGATCCACCTGGTGGCGCTGTCCCTGGGCGGCATGGTGGCGATGGATTGGCTGCAACGCCATCCGCGGCAGGTGGCCGCCGCCGCCTTGATCAATTCCAGCGCCGCGCCGGTGAGCCCGTTCTGGCACCGCCTCAAACCGGCCAACTATGGCGCCATTGTCCGCCACGGCCTGCTTGGCCGCGACCGCCTCAAGCGCGAGCGCATGATTCTGGAGATCACCACCAACCGGCTGTCGGACGCCGATAAAGACCGCATCGCCCGGCAATTCCAGCGGATCGACGAGGCCCGCCCGGTGTCCGCCGCCAATACCGTGCGGCAGTTATGGGCGGCGGCGCGGTTTCGCGCGCCGAAGACGCTGCCCGACGGGCGTCCGGTGTTGGTGATCAGCGCCGCCGGCGACCGACTGGTGGACCCGCGCTGCTCCGCGGCGCTGGCCCGACGGTGGTCGGCGCAACGGGCGGTCCACCCGGACGGCGGCCACGATCTGTCCCTGGACGACCCGGGCTGGCTCGCCGACACCCTGGCGGACTGGGCCGGGCCGACCCCGGGACTAAATAAAACCGCGGCTTTTGACGATTGACCCCCGTGGCACGACGCTCTAGCTTGAACGCAGAACTCACGGGTTCTGTGTCGAGCCCATGTTGGAGACGTTGATGGCCACACCGCAGGAATTAAACCAGCTACGCGACGGCCCGCGCACGCCGCGGGAGCAGATCTGGTTCGACCGCTACGCCCACCACCGGCTTGAAGCCTGGCGCCGGGTCCAGGACCCGCTGGCCGACCGCTGTCTGGAAAACATCGCGTTTCAACGGCCCTCCGGCCTGCTCGACGAAGTGGAGCGGCGCGCGGCCGAAGAGGGCGGGGTGTACCAGGCGTTCCTGGACCACTGCCACACGGTGCCCGGCTGGGTGGACTTCGAGCGCATGGAACTGGGGCGGCGCATGTACCGCCGGCACGGTGCGCTGCAGGGCCTGGTGCTGATGTGCTCCAGCCTGGTGGAGGGCTACGCCCACAACAAACCGTCCCAGGTGCTGGTCGCCACCGGCCGCCTGCAAAAGGATGTGTCGCGGCGTATTTATGAAACCGGCCAGATGCTGCACAACATCGCCGCCACCGACGGCCTGCGTCCCGGCGGCCTGGGCCACCGGACGCTGATGGAGGTGCGGCTGCTGCACGCGGCGGTGCGCCGCTTTCTCAGCGAAAGCGGGCGCTGGGACAGCGACCGTTTCGACCTGCCGATCAATCAGGAGGACATGGCCGGCACGGTGCTCGAGTTCGATTACATGGTGGTGCGGGGGCTGCGCCGGATGGGCCTCTATATCAGCCATCAAGAGCACGAGGCGATGCACTATTTCTGGCGCTACGCCGGCTACCTGCTGGGCGTGGACGAGGCCTTGCTCACCGCCACCGTGGAAGAGCAGAAAGTGCTGGCGCTGCAGCTCACCTCCCATCTTTACGACCCCACCGAGGACAGCGAAAAGCTGGCCAAGTCGCTGCTGGCCGGCATGGCGGGCAAGCCGCCGTTCCATCTTTCCTATGACGTGCTGGTGGCGGTGAGCCGTTTCCTGATCGGCGACGCCATGGCCGACGACCTGAACCTGCACAGCCGGGTATCGTCCGCCGCGGCGGTGCGCCTGGCCCGGGCCGGGTTTGGCGCCGCCAGCCTCGGCCAGCGGCTGCTGCCGGAGGCCGCCAAGCGGCGGTTGGAGGACTTCAACCACGACCTGGGGCGTCGCACCCTGAAACTGGGTCTGGGGAAGGACCCGGCGCGCTGGGGGTTCAAGGCGATGGCCTGACCCCCGCGCCGGGCGGGGCGCTCAGGAGGCGCGTTCGTCGGCCACCCGCTGCTCGCGGAGCAGCGACACCATGTCGGCGAGGATGTGCCCGGTTTCCCGCAGGTAGGGGTCTTCGTCCAGCGGTTCGTCGTTGCTGTCCGGGTCCAGCGCCCGCTGTTCTTCCAGCGCGCGCAGATCTTCCATTTTCTCAATCGGCTCTTCACCACGGTGCTTGCGCAGGGCGTTTTCGATGTCCAGACGGCGCTGGTCGAAATCCTCCTGCCAGGCCTTGCGCTGCTTGGCGTTAAGGGACAGTTCCTGGCGTTCGTTGGCGCGGTTGAGCAGATCGCGCAACTGGTTCACATAAACGAATTCCGGATTGTCGCCGATGCGCGCGTCGTGCCGCTCGCGCAGCCCCGGCAGCAGCGGCACCAGGTCCTGATAACGCTGGTACTTGGCCGGGTCGATCTCATCCCAGGGCAGGGCGTTGGGCAGGCTGCTTTCGCCGATCGATTCCTTGTCCACCAGCGACGGCATGGTGACGTCCGGCACGATGCCCATGTTCTGGTTGCTGGAACCGGACACCCGGTAGAACTTGGCGTTGGTCATCTTGAGCTTGCCGTGGTTCAGGTCCAGCAGGGTCTGCACGGTGCCTTTGCCGTAGGTCTGATCGCCGACGATCAGGGCGCGGCCGTAGTCCTGCATGGCGCCGGCGAAAATCTCCGACGCCGAGGCGCTGTAGCGGTTGACCAGCACCGCCAGCGGCCCGGAATAGAGCATGCCGGGATACTGATCGTTTTCCACGCTGACGCGACCGCCGGCCTCGCGCACCTGCACGGTGGGGCCACGGTTGATGAACAGGCTGACCAGTTTGTTCACCTCCAGCAGGGAACCGCCGCCGTTGTTGCGCAGGTCCACCACCAAGCCGTCGACATTCTCTTTACGCAGTTCCACCAGCAGTTCCGCCACGTCCCGGGTGGTGCTGGTGTAATCCGGATCGCCACGGTGGAAGGCGTTGAAATCCATGTAGAAGGCGGGAATCTCGATGATGCCCAGCTTCATGGTGTCGCCGCCGTGCTCCACCTCGATCACTTCCTTCTTGGCGGCCTGTTCCTCCAGCACCACCTTGTTGCGGGTAATCGCGATGGTGCGGGTGTCGTGCTCGCTGGCGCGGCCGGCGGGAATCACTTCCAGGCGCACCTTGGAGCCCTTCGGCCCGCGAATCTTGTCGACCACTTCGTCCAGGCGCATGCCGATGACGTTGACCATCTCCTCGTCGCCCTGGGCCACAGCGATCACCCGGTCGGCGGGGCTCAGCTGCCCCTGTTTGGCGGCCGGGCCGCCGGGCACCAGGCGCACCACCTTGGTGTAGCCGTCCTCGTACTGCAGCACCGCGCCGATGCCTTCCAGCGAACGGCTCATGCTGATGTCGAAGTTCTCGGAATTATGCGGCGTGAAATAGTTGGTGTGCGGATCAAAGGTCTGGGCGAGGGCGTTCATGTAGGTCTGGAACACGTCCTCGGGGGTGTTCTGACGAACCCGGCTGAGCTGGCTTTCATAGCGGTTGGTCAGCCGTTTGCTGATTTCCTCGTCGCTGGTGCCGTTGAGGCGCATGGACAGCACCGCGTTGCGCAGCTGGCCGCGCCAGATCGCGTCCAGGGCGTCCTGGTCCTCGGCCCAGTCCGCTTCGCTGCGGTCCACCAGCACCTTGCCGTCACCGTCGAAGTCCCAGTCCTCGAAGCCGCCTTCCAGGGTGGCGAGGATCTCGGTGAGGCGGTCTTCCAGACGGCTCTGGAAGCGGTTGAAGATGGAGTAACCGGCCTCCAGGACGCCGTCGCGCAACTGGTTGTCGAGCTGATCGCGGTAGGGCTGGAAGTCGTCCACGTCCTGCTGGGTGAAATACAGCCGGTTGGGGTCAAGATCCTGCAAATACTGCTCAAGCACCTGCGCGGAAAGCGCGTCGTCGAACTTCAGGCGCCGGTAGTGCAGCTCCAGGCGCTCGACGATTTCCTCGGCGGCTTCACGGTGGACCTTCTCGGGCTTGAGCGATCCTTCGATGGCGGGGTCGTTGCCCAGGTCGCCGCCCACTTTCAGGGCGCCGCCCAACAACAGGGCCGCCAGGAGCACGCCAAACAGCTTGCGGAATACGGACATGAACTTACTCGGCTGCATTTTTTAAAGGGTTCCAGGGCAGTATAAAGGAAACCACCGCCTGGAACAGGGTCGCCCAAATCACCGGGCGGGGGCAAGCGCGGATGGATAGGCAAAGGCGCCGATCATCGACATACTGAGCGCTTTGCCGGACTTCATGAGGCCCCCGTGCATCGTCTTTTTACCGCCTTTTTTCTGATCGGGATACTCGGCGCCCTGGTGCAGCTGCTGGGCGGCGACCTGCAGGCCCCGGCCCGTGTGGTGTCGGCGCTCTGGGAGGCGGCGGACCTGGCGGTGGAAGTGAGCCTCGGGTTGATCGGCGTGCTGGCGCTGTGGAGCGGCCTGTTCCGCCTCGCCGAGCAAAGCCGCCTGGCCGACCGCATGGCGGCCGGCGTGCGCCCGGTGCTGGCGCGGCTGATGCCGTCGCTGCGGCGGAACCCGGCCGCCGGCGCCGGGGTGTCCATGAACCTGGCCGCCAATATGCTCGGCCTGGACAACGCCGCCACGCCGCTGGGCCTCAAGGCGATGGAATCGCTCCAGGAACATAATCCGGAGCCGCGCCGGGCCACCGACAGCCAGATCATGTTCCTGGTGCTGAACACCTCATCGGTGACCCTGGTGCCGGTGACGGTGCTGCTGTACCGGGCCCAGCAGGGCGCCGCCGACCCGGCGGCGGTCTACCTGCCGATGCTGATGGCCACCACGATCTCCACCTTTATCGGCGTGATACTCACCGCCCGGCTGCAGCGCATTCCGCTGCGCGACCCGCTGCTGATCACGGTGGCGCTGGGCTGGCTGGCGCTGCTTGCGGTGCTGGCGCTGGGCGTTTATCTGGCGCCGCCGGACCTGGGCAACACCCTGTCCGGGTTGTTCGGCAACGGCATTCTTCTGGCGGTGATCGGGCTGTTCTTCTTCGCCGCCTGGCGCGCCCGCATCGACAGCTACGACTGCTTCGTGGAAGGCGCCAAGGAAGGCTTCACCCTGGCGGTGAAGCTGATTCCCTATCTGGTGGCCATGCTCGCCGCCATCGCCATGCTGCGCGCCAGCGGCGTGCTCGAAGCGGTGCTGTCGGCGATCCGCCTCGGCGCCGCCGCCCTGGGCTGGGACACCCGCTTCGTGGACGCCTTGCCGGTGGCCTTCCTGAAACCGCTGAGCGGCTCCGGCGCCCGCGCCGCCATGCTGGACGTAATGCAGACCCACGGGGTGGATTCCCTGGCCGGGCGCATGGCGGCGGTGATGCAGGGCTCCACGGAAACCACCTTCTACGTGCTCGCGGTGTATTTCGGCAGCGTCGGCATCCGCGACTTCCGCTACGCGCTCTGGTGCGGCCTGGCCGCCGACGCCGCCGGGCTGTTGGCGGCGATCCTCTTAAGCTACGTTTTCTTCGGTTAGAGGGAACTTGTGGGAGCGGGCTGTGGGAGCGGGCCCAGCCCGCGAAAGGGTGGAATCAGCCACCCGGCGGGATACCAGAGACGTTGTTTGTGCTGCCGTTAAGAAGTCGCTCTGGGATCCTGCCGGAAGCTTCGCTCCCTTTCGCGGGCTGGGCCCGCTCCTACAATCTCGCGGAAGGTCAGGTTAAGGCGGGCTTCCCGCACCCGGCGCCGGCGGGGCAGGGCGTGCTCGAAGTGGGTCTGCACCTCCGGTGACATGATCAGCAGGCTGTCGTGTTCCAGCGCGATCACCCGGCTCTGGCGGCCGCTGCCGTAGGGTCGGAAGGCGAAGTCGCGGGCGGCGCCGAGATTATAGGAGAGCACCCAGGGGTGGGCGCCCAACTCCGGCTCGTTGTCGCGGTGCCAGCCCATGCTGTCGTCGCCGTCGCGGTAGAGGTTGGCCAGGGCCCCGTTGGGGGTGCGGCCGGTGAGTTCGGTGACCCGCCGCCGCAGCGCGTCGAGCGCCGGCGGCCAGCCCCGGCCCTCATGGGTCAGCCCCGAATACCGATAAGAGATACCCTGGTCCGCCACCCAGCAGGTCAGCCTGGGCACCGGATGCTCGCGGCCGAACACCCGCACCCGGGGCCGGTCCCAGGGCAATTGGTTACAAAGCGTGTGAAAGAGAGCGGTCGCCGCGTCACCGAGAATGCCCGGAATCAGCCACAGGCGCGCCTCATGCCCCAGGTCGATGGGCGCGGTGTGCTGGTTCAGCCGTGTTATCGTGGAGTTGACAGTCATCATGCGCTGCTCTATCTAAGCCGGGTTGATACCTGACGCCGGCCCATCTTGTTCGCGAGGAGCTTAGCATGCTGCACGTTTACGACATCGAAAAAGGAGTGCTCCGCGAAAGGGACGTGGCCGAGTTGACCCCCGGCACCTCGGACGCGGCCAGCTGGATCGATCTGGTCGACGCGTCCGACGAGGAACGTGAGCAGCTGCAGCACCTGTTTCGCCAGAACCTGCCCGAATCCGACGACGTGGAGGAGATCGAGGCCTCGGCCCGCTTCTTCCACGACGAATACGGCCTGCATGTGCACTCGCTGTTCGTCTACCAGGCCGAAGGCCGCCACCGCACCTCGACCGTGGCGTTCGTGCTGCAGCCGGGCCGGCTGCTCACCTTCCGCGATTCACGGCTGCCGGATTTCCGCCTCATGCGCCTGCGTGTGCGCCGCGGCTGGGTACAGGCCCAGGCGCCGCTGGACATTCTGCTAAGCATTCTCGAGCAGAAAGTGGAAAACATGGCGGACAGCCTGGAGGACATCCACCGCAACCTGGAGGAAGTCAGCTACCTGGTGCTGGAAGACGAAGAGGCGGAGCTGGAAGACGGCATCGAAAAGCTCGCCCACCTGGAGGACAGCAACGGCAAGATCCGGCTCTGCCTGATGGACACTCAGCGCTCGATCTCCTTTATCCAGCGCTACGTGCGCACCGACAAGGACCGCCGCCGCACCTGCTCGGAAATCCAGCACGACCTGGACACCCTGATGTCCCACGCCACCTTCCTGTTCGAGAAGATCAACTTCCTGATGGACTCCACCCAGGGCTTCATCAATATCGAACAGAACCAGATCATCAAGATCTTCTCGATCGCCGCGGTGGTGTTCCTGCCGCCCACCATGATCGCCAGCATCTACGGCATGAACTTCGACGTCATGCCCGAACTGCAATGGGCGTTCGGCTACCCGGCGGTACTCGGCCTGATGGTCCTCTCCGGCATCGCCCCGTACTGGTACTTCAAACGCAAAGGATGGCTGTGAGGAGCAGTTAAGAGTTAACAGTGAACAGTTAACAGTTAACAGCTAAAAGACGCGGTCCGGGTCTCTTTGAACGGTAAGGCCGTGCCCGCGAAGTATCAGCGCGGGCACGGCCTTACCGTTTATGCGGACCTCGATCGCGCAACTATTAACTGTTCACTGTTAACTATTCACTGATTCAGACTGCCCACTTCCCGCTGGTGTGGCTGACGCGGCCTTCGTCGCGGAGTTTGATCAGGTGGGCTTCCAGGGAGAGGCAGGCGACGCCGTGCAGGAAGGCGGGGACGTCTTCGTAGACCCGGGTGACCAGTTCCTGGACGGTGATCGGGTCCGAGTCCAGCGCTTCCACGACCTTGCGTTCGCGGTCGCGGCGGTGGGCGAGGGTTTTGTCCACGGTGGCCATGGGGTCGTCGATCACGTCGCCGTGGCCCGGCGCCATCAGGTCGATGCGGTAGTCGCGCAGCAGGGCCAGGGAGTCCATATAGGCCGCCATGGAGCCGGACGGCGGGGCGATCACCACGGTGGAGCCTTGAATCAGGTGGTCGCCGGTGAACAGCAGGTTCTGGTCCACCATCAGATAACACAGGTGATTGCCGACATGCCCGGGCGTGGCGATCACTTCCAGTTCGGTGCCGCCGCAATCCACCCGTTCGCCGTGACGCAGGCGCCGTTCCGGGGCCCAGGTTTCGTCCTGCAGGCCGTCGTCGGGCACGTCGGGGCCGAGCAGGCGCGCGCCGCTGGCCTCGGCCAGTTCGCGGGCGCCGGGGGAGTGGTCGCGGTGGGTATGGGTGACCAGAATCTGTTCGATCGGGCGGCCGATCTTTTCCGCCGCGTGCAGCAGCGCCTGGGTGTGTTCGTGGTCCACCGGGCCCGGGTCGATGACCGTGAGCGCGCGGTCACCGACCAGATAGGAGTTGGTGCCGGGCCCGGTCATCATTCCCGGGTTGCGGCCGAGTACCCGCCAGGCGTTGGGTGCGATTGGGGTAGGGTGGCCAGGAATGAGCGCTGCCATTATCTCTCCTACAGCCGTTGCTGTGCTTCGAGGAGCCGGCATTGTGACCATTTAGTCGGCGATTGCCTAGTGGTCCATGCCACGGCCCGGTGATCAGCGGTCGTAGGCTTCCACCCGCAACACCCGGGCGCGCCAGCGTTCGGCCTGGATTTCCCGGTCGGGGCGGGGCACGGAAAGATTGAGCGGGTAGCGTCCGCCGGCGGGGATGTGCATGGACAGCGTCATGCGCTCGCCGTACAACACCTCGCAGGCTTTGGCCGGCGGGCAGCTGAGCGCTTCCGCCATGATTTCGGTGCGCGCCACCGCGTTCTCGCCGCGATTGATGATTTCACCGCGCAGGCGATAGGTGGTTTCGGTTTCGTGCACGCTGGAGATGCTGGTCTCCACGGTCTCCGGGTCGGTGGGCACCCGGCGTTCCTGGTCGGTGAGCAGCATAGCGCCGAGGAAAATGGAGCCGGCCAGCGCGACGCCGGCGAGGACCAGGTAAAAAGGCTTGCGGCCCGCTTGCCAGCTGCCCCAAAGCAGCACGACAACGGCGACGGTCACGGTTAACACCAACAAAAAGCGCATCGGACTGGATCACTCCCCGGTTCGGTTGAGGTTACGATAGCATCTCGCCAAGGGGCCCATAGTATAAAGCCTGTTTCTTCTCTCGACGGTGTTCTTATAATCGGGTCTGCATCTTGTAAAGGAGAACCGCATGTTGATCGTGGTATCGCCGGCCAAAACGCTGGATTACGACTCGCCGCTGCCGTCGCTGCGCGCCACCCAGCCGCGCCTTCTGGAACACAGCGCCGAACTGGTGGAGCGTGCCCGCAAGCTGTCACCGGCGGATCTGGCCAGCCTGATGAAGGTCAGCGACAAGATCGCCCACCTGAACGTGGAACGGTTCGCGCAATGGTCGCGCCCCTTTGATAAACACAACGCCCGGCCCGCATTGTTCGCGTTCAAGGGCGATGTGTACACCGGCCTCGACGTGAGCCGCTTCGACGGCGACGATTTGAAAGCCGCGCAAAGCCGCCTGCGCATCCTCAGCGGCCTGTACGGCGTGCTGCGCCCCCTGGATCTGATGCAGCCCTACCGGCTGGAAATGGGCACCCGCCTGGACAATGAGCGCGGCAAGGATCTCTACCAGTTCTGGGGCGACATTATCACCGCACAGCTGAAAAAAGACATGAAGGCGGCCGGCACCGAGGTGCTGGTGAATCTGGCGTCCAATGAGTACTTCAAATCGGTGCGCACCGAGCAGCTGCCCGGGCCGGTGATTGAACCGGTGTTTCAGGACGAGAAGAACGGCAAATACAAGGTGATCAGTTTCTACGCCAAGAAGGCGCGCGGGCTGATGGCCGCCTGGATTCTGCAGGAAGGGATTGAAACGCCGGCGCAATTGAACAAGTTCCGGGTCGCCGGCTACCGCTACGACAAGGCGGCTTCCACCGACACCAAGCCGGTGTTCCGGCGCGCGGAAGGGGCCGCCTGAGCCCCTCCCTTGGCCGCCGGAGGGTTACAACCAGTCGGACTCGAAGTCGTCCGGCTTGACCACCATCACGTCACAGCCGGCCCGGGTAAGAAGCCCTTCGGCGGTGGCGCCCAGCAGTAACCGCTCCACCGGGTTGCGGCGCACCGTGCCCACCACCAGGCAGTCGCTGCCCTGTTCCTCGCAGTAGCCCGCCAGGGTCCGTGATACCGGCCCTTCCAGCAGGGTGGCGCGGTCCTTGGGCAGGGCGTGGCGCTCGGCGAAGGCGTCCAGCGCTTTCTGGTGGTAATCGCGAATGTTGGCGGCGCTGGCGGCGTATTCCGGCAGGGCTTCGCCGGCCACCAGCAGCAGGGTTTCGTCCGGGTGCTCCAGCACGTGCACCGCCTCCAGCTCGCCGTGCATCTGCTCGCACCAATAACCGGCGGCGCCGATCACCCGGTCGTCCAGACCGCCTTCATACTGTTCCGGCTCCACCGCCGCGGTGAACCGGGGCGTGTCGTTCCAGGGGTCGGAATGCACGCACAGCACCGCGCCGGGGGCATGGCGAATCAGCAGCCAGTCGCGGGGCGTGAACAAATGGCGGCGCAGCCGGCCTTCCTCGCTGGTGTGCACCACGCTGAGCACCGGGCGGCAGTCGCGGACCGTGTCCCGCAGCGCCTGTTCGCTGTCCCGGGAGGAGAAGATGCGCTTGTCCACCTGGTGGTCGCCGCACAGCGCGTCGATGCGTTTGTCCCAGGCCTTTCGAATCTGTTTCTCCGCCGCCTGCCGCCGTTCCTCGTCCAGGCCCACCGCCCGGCGCATCGCCGCCGAGTCGCTGTTGACCATCACCGTCAACGGCAGGCCGGCGGCGCGCGCCAGCTTCAGGCCCTTGGTCAGCGCCGGCTGCGGTGCTTTCAGATCGCGGTCGAGAAAAACCAGAATACCGCGATTGCCGTGGGTGGCGTCTGTTTGCTCGCTCATGGGGAACACCTCCGTACCGGTGCGGCCAAAACGGCCACCGCGCTGTCCATCATGCTACAGGGGCGGCCGCTGATGCCAGAGCCGCCTAGCGGCGCTCGGTGAGACGCAACACCGTGACGGTGAGCGCGGGCAGGAAGGTAATGGCGACGATCGCGGTGCCCAGCAGGCCGAACAGCACGAAGGCCCCCACGCCGCGCCCGTCGGAAATGCTTAGCGGGACCGCCAGCGCATGCTCAAACGCCCGCGCCGGCTCGGCGGTTCCGTGCAGATTGATTTTATCAAGGCCGAGTGAGGTCATCGGAATATCCGGCTGTCATCGATATATTGGTAGCGCTTACTACAATAAGGTCGTAACCTCTACATTATGTCATGGCTATTGTTGATTCTGTCTCTCCCAACCGAGAACGCCACGGTACGCATGCGGGCCTGGCGCTCTATCAAAGGATGGGGCGCGGCTTCGCTACGCGACGGCGTCTATCTGCTGCCAGCTCACCCTGATCATGTCAAAAAGTTGGAGGCAGTAGCCCGCGACGTACGTGAGGCCGGAGGGGTCGCCTATGTTGTGCCCACTGACGGCCCGGAAGCCCACGGGTTTCCGGTCTTGTTTGATCGCTCAGACGACTATGAGGCGTTGTACTCGGACATCGCAGAACTCCGCGCAACGCTGGCGCCCGAATTGGCAATGGAGGTCATGAAGGAGGCCCGTAAGCTGCGCAAGCGCTTTTCACGACTGTCAGAGATTGATTTTTTTCCAGGTGCTGCCCGTGGACGGGTCGATTCGGCGTTGCAGGCACTCGAAACCGATACCAATCGGGTTCTGTCGCCAGATGAGCCACTACCTTCTTCGGGCTCAGTTCCTCGATTAGAACATGCCAATTACAAGAGCAGGATCTGGGCAACACGTCGCCAGCCCTGGGTGGACCGCTTGGCCAGCGCTTGGTTAATTAAGCGATTTATTGATCCCAGAGCGCGATTTCTGTGGTTGAGGTCACCTGCTGATTGCCCCGATGATGCGCTGGGTTTCGATTTCGATGGGGCGGCCTTCACCCACGTGAATGAGAAAGTAACCTTCGAGACTTTGCTAGCGAGCTTTGACCTGCGTGAGGTGGCGCTGCAACGGATCGGGGAACTGGTGCACTACCTCGATGTGGGCGGCCATCAACCACCGGAGGCCTCTGGAGTTGAGTGCGTATTGATGGGGCTCCGCGAATCTCATAGTGATGATAACCAACTATTGCTGGCTGCCAACCAGGTGTTTGACAGCCTGTACACAACCTACGCAAAGGGGAAGTAATCATGCCGGAGCCCTCCCACTCGGCCACTCGACCCAACAGACTCCAACAGGACACAGCAGTATCGTCGGACAGCAATCTCAATGAATTCGGCCACCAAATTTCGTTCGGGGAAGCGGTGCGAGTCTGGCTGCGGGTCGCGATATTGAGCTTCGGTGGCCCTGCTGGTCAGATTGCCGTTATGCACAGGATTCTAGTGGATGAAAAGCGGTGGGTCAGTGAAAGCCGGTTTCTGCACGCCCTGAATTACTGCATGGTGCTGCCCGGGCCTGAAGCTCAGCAGCTGGCCACATACATCGGCTGGCTACTGCATGGCGTCAAGGGTGGACTCATTGCCGGTGGGCTATTTGTGTTACCGGGTTTTTTGAGCATCCTGGTGTTGAGTGTGCTCTATGCTGGCTTCCAGGAAGCGACCCTGGTGCAGGCGCTATTTTTTGGGATTAAGGCGGCAGTATTGGCGGTCGTGATTCAGGCGGTCATCCGCATCGGCAAACGCGCTCTCAAGAATGTCTACATGTACGCACTGGCCAGTGTGGCCTTCATTGCGATCTTCTTCTTTGCTGTCCCATTTCCGGTAGTGATTCTGACTGCCGCTTTCATTGGCCTATTGGGATGGCGTGTGGACCCGGAGCGTTTCGTGGTCATCAAGGGGCATGACACGCCCGATGATGCTGAACGGACGATTGACGCCATGATGAATGGCGGCGCCGCACACCATACTAAGGCAACACGCAAACGGGCGCTCAAGGTGCTTGCGGTCTGGGTGCCGCTGTGGTTTACACCATTAGTCGTATTGGCGGCCTTGCTAGGCTTTGATGATATCTTCACCCAGATCGGACTTTTCTTCAGCAAGCTGGCGGTGGTTACGTTTGGTGGTGCTTACTCGGTACTGGCCTACATGGCCCAGGAAGCAGTGCAAAATTACGGCTGGCTTGCGCCGGGTGAAATGCTGGATGGTCTTGGTATGGCAGAAACCACGCCAGGCCCTCTGATTCAGGTGGTACAGTTCGTGGGATTTATGGGGGCCTTCCGAGACGCAGGCCTGCTCAATCCCTTTGTAGCAGGTGTTCTTGCGTCGATTCTGGCGACTTGGGTTACCTTTATTCCCTGTTTTTTGTGGATATTCCTGGGCGCGCCCTACGTAGAAAGGTTGCGTGGGAACCAAGCGGTGAGCGCGGCGCTATCGGCGGTAACCGCCGCCGTCGTGGGCGTCATGCTGAATCTGGCCATCTGGTTCGCCGTACATGTCGCCTTCGGTGAGGTGGATACGGTTCGGACCTTTGGCATGCAGTTGCTTGTGCCGACATGGAGCAGTATCCAAATCGCCAGTGTCGTGCTGGCTCTGGGCGCCTTCATTGCTATGTTGCGCTTCAAGGTGGGCATGCTGCCGGTGATTTTTGTCAGCGCGATGCTAGGTATTGCTTACTACTTGCTATTCGGAGGCGCTCCCGCCCTGTGAGCAGCGAGTTAAGAAGACAAGGGCGTGGCTCGTCAATTTGAACTACAAACAATCTGGGCTAACCCCCAAATTGACATTCAGAAAATAGAGGATAGCTATGAAAACCCTCTTGTTTAAGTTACTCATCATCTCGTACGTCCTACTGGGGCAGGCGCCGATGGCCCTCGCGGATGCCTCCAGTGGTCTCAATCCTGATATCATTAGCGAGGCTATGGACACACCGGCGACAGTTAAACCGGACGGTGTCGTACGCGTCGGCTGGCAACGCGATGACGTGCCGGTCATGGTAGACGGGGTGACACTCCCGCCCCCTGCAGGTTTGGGGAGCTGGGCTGGTTTCAAGTCTATGTCGGACGGCGGTGTAATGCTGATGGGGGACACGGTGGTGTTCGAGGATGAAATCACTCCGGCGATGGACGCTGCTTTCGCCCATGGCCTGGAAATCACGGCCTTGCACAACCATTTCGTGTTCGACCGCCCACCTGTTTACTTTATGCACATCGGCGGCCATGGGCAGAGTGCCGGAAAGCTTGCTCAAGGCGTCAAAGCTATGTGGGACGCTATCAAGGCACAGCGGAAGGAGCACCCCACCCCAGCAGAACACTTTCCCGGAAGTTCGCCCGAAATCACTGGAGAGTATGACACCGAGTCACTGGAAGCCATTTTGGATGTCGAAGGCAGTCTCAATGGTCAGGTGCTGAAATTTACCTTTGGACGTAACAGCACGATGCACGGAACAGAATTCGGTGCATCAATGGGACTGGCCACATGGGCGGCGTTCTCGGGGAATGAGGATCAAGCTGTTGTCGATGGGGATTTCGCCATGACGGCGAAGGAAGTGCAGCCTGTAATGCATGCTTTACGGCGCGCGGGCATCCATATCGTCGCCCTGCATAACCACATGGTAGGCGAGACACCGCCCTATTATTTTCTGCACTACTGGGGCAACGGCGATCCTGAGAAACTGGCACATGGGATTCGTTCCGCGTTGGACGCCCAGGAAAACTTAGAAACTCAACATTAGCACGATCACCGCCTGGTAGCCCCAGAACACGAAGGCGGCCAGGCGCGGAAAGGCGAGGCGGGTTTCACAGGTGCGCTGCACCACGTACAGCGAGGTGCCGATCAGCGCGCAGCCGCCGAAGGCGAAGATCACCGCATTGGTGTGTAGCGGCCGCAGGCGGCCGAAGCTCAACCAGGGCAGATTGAAATTAAGGGCGGGCCAGGCAAGCTGCGCGGCGATCCACACGCCGACCAGCATCCCCACCACTCCCCAGACCACGGTGGCCACCGTGAATTGCCGTACCACTCGGTAGTGGTACGGCGTGCCGTTGCCATCTCGCATGATGTTTCCCTTCCGGTTTCAGGCGGCTGCAAAGGTAGCAGCGCGGAAGGGGCGGTCTATTGACCTGCATCAAGATGAGGCGGCGCGGCGCTCGGTGAGGCGCAACACCGTGGCGGTGAGCGCGGGCAGGAAGGTGACGGTGACGATGGCGGTGCCCAGCAGGCCGAACAGCACGATGGCGCCGACGCCGCGGTACAGCTCGGTGCCTTCGCCGGGGATCAGCACCAGCGGCGCCAGCCCGCACACGGTGGTGATGGTGGTCATGGCGATGGGCCGCAGCCGCGAGCGCACCGCCTCGCTGACCGATTCGGCCACCGCCATGCCGCCGCGCCGGTTGGTGAGCGCCTCGTGCACGATCAGGATCGGGTTGTTGACCACCGTGCCCATCAGAATCAAAAAGCCGAGCATGGAGATCATGTCGAACGGCTGGCTGAACCCGGGCAGGCCCAGCAGCGGCATCAATTCACCCAGGCCGTTCAACAGCGCCAGACCCAGGATGCCGCTGGCGATGCCCACCGGAATGGTGGTCATGATCAGCAGCGGGTAGCCCCAATGGGTGAAGATCGCCACCAGCAGCAAATAGACCAGCAACACCGCCACCACATAGTTGCCGCCCAGGGCCTCCTGGGTGGCCTGCAGCTGGTCGCTGGCGCCGGAGATATCCACGTTGACCTCCGCCGGGATCTCGCCGGCCTCGCGCAGGGCGCCGATCACGTCGTTGCGGACCATGGCGACGCCGGTCTCCAGCGCCACGGAGCGCGGCGGAATAATGTTCAGGGTCACCGTGCGGCGGCCGTTGACCCGGCGCACGCTGCTGGTGTCCACGGTTTCCACCAGCCGCGCCACCGACGACAGCGGCACGGTGGCGCCCTGCGGCGTGTGCACCGGCAGCGAGGGCAGGGCGGCCAGGTCCGGATCCACGCCGGCGTTGCTGTAGGCGTAGATGTCGACCTTGTCGTCGCCGAGGAAGAACTCGTCCATGAAGGCGCCGTCGGTGAGCGCCGCCACGGTGAAGCCGATGTCGCCGGCGCCCATGCCCAGCTCGGCGGCTCTCTCCCAGTCCGGACGCACCTCGAGCAGCGGCTGGGCCAGGGACAGGCTGGCCGGCTGGCTCTGGATGCGCGGGTTGTCGAACACCTCTTCGGCGCGCCGGTAGGCGGTTTGCGCCACCTCATAAAGAGTGGCCAGGTCGTTGCCGGAGATATCCAGATTGACGCTGCGGGTGCCGCCATCGTTGCTGGAAATGATCGAGCCGCGCGCGGCGAAGGCGCGCATGCCCGGGTAGCGCTCGTAGTATTCGGTGAGCGAGTCCATCAGCGCTTCCATATGATCCGGATCCACCGGCTCGGCGATGATGCGCAGGCTCTGGGCCTCGATGGACAGGTTCAGGTAGCGGATCGGCGGCGCCGGCAGTTCGCCGCGCTCCCAGGCGGCCGGGTCGGCGTCCACCAGCGGCAGGAAGTGGGCCTGGACCTCCTTGCCGATCTCCACCATGGCGTTCAGGTTGTAGCCCGGCGGCGCGTTCATGGAGGCGAAGGTTTTGGCTTCCTCGCCTTCGGGCAGGTACTCCGCCGGCGGGGTGAGCAGCACCAGCACCAGGGCGCCGCCGGTGACCGTGGCGGCGATGGTGGCCAGGCGCCGGGGCGCGGTGGCGCTGAGCCAGTGCGAGACGCCGTGCACACGCCGCAGCCAGCCGCTGTCCTGACCGTCGTGGTCGAACACGGCGCCGAAATCGAGCCGCGCCGCCAGGGTCGGAATCACCGTCATCGCCACCAGCATGGAGATCAGGATCGACGCGGACACGGCGATGGCGATGTCGGAATAGAGCTGCCCGGCTTCCTGGGAGATGAACACCACCGGCAGGAACACCAGCACCGTGGTCATGGTGGAGGCGAACACCGCCGGCCACACCTTGCGGATGCCCTCCACCGAGGCGCGGAACCGGTCCAGCCCCTTGCGCCGCTCGATCTCGATGCTCTCCAGCACGACGATGGAATTATCCAGCGTCATGCCGATGGCGAACGCCACCCCGGCCAGGGAGATCACATTGATGGTGCGCCCGGCCAGCAACAGGCCCAGGAAGGCAGCGATGGTACAGATCGGAATGCCCACCACGCCCACGGCGGTGACCCGCACCGAACGCAGGAACAGGAACATCACCAGGGTGGCGAAGGCCGCGCCGATCGCCAGGTTGGTCCAGACATTGGCCACCGAGGCTTCCACGTAGCGCACGTCGTCGGAGATCAGCGACATGCGCATGCCGGCGGGTTCCAGCACCTCCTTATTGATCAGGTCCACCTGATCGAACATGGCGTACTTGATGTCGATCACGTTGGAGCCGGTCTCCCGGCGCACCGCCAGGCTGATCACCGGCTCGCCGTTGACGAACGACTCGGCGCGCACCGGGAAATGGTCCAGCTCCACGGTGGCCACGTCGCGCAGGCGGGTGACGCTGTCCTCGCGGCGCTCCAGAATCAGGTCCAGCAACTGCGGCACCTGGTCGAAACGCCCCACGGTGCGCAGCAGATAACGCCGTTTGCCGCTGTCCACTTCACCGCCGGACACATCCTGGTTGCGGCTCAGCAGCGCTTCGCGCACCTGCGTCACCGTGAAGCCGCGCTCCGCCAGCTTTTGCGGGTCCAGCAGCACGCGGATCTGCCGCTCGGCGCCGCCGCGCAGCTCCACCTGGGAGACGCCGTCGACGCTCTCCATGCGGGTGCGCACGTTGTCGTCGATGAAGTCCCGCATCATGTCCATGTCCAGGTCCTTGGGATTGCCCTCCTGGGGCGAGACCCGGTAGTACATGAACGCGTTGGCGGAAAACGACGTGGACAGGATGCGTGGCTGGTCCACGTTGTCCGGGTAGGAGGGCACCTGGCTGAGCGCGTTATTAACGCGGATCAGGGTCTCGGTGATGTCCACGCCGAACGGGAATTCCAGCTCGATCTCCGCGTCGCCGCTGCGCGCCGTGGCGGTGAGACGGCGCAGATTGGGGATATTGCGCAGGTATTCTTCCTGCTCGATCAGAATCTCTTTTTCCACGTCCTGGGGCGTGGCGCCGGGCCAGCTGGTCTGGACGGTGATGGTGCGCACTTCCAGATCGGGAATCATCTGCACCGGAATGCGCAGCGCCGCGAGCACGCCGAGAATGGTGATGATCAGCACCACCACGGTCATCAGGGTGCCGTTGCGTACGATCTTTTCAAACACGGCGAAACCTCATTCGGACACCCGCAGCGCGCGGCCGTCGGTCAGGCTTTCGTTGCCGCGCACCACCACCCGGTCGCCGGCGGACAACCCTTCCTTCACGGTGACCAGGTCGGCCAGCCCGTCGCCAATGCGGATGCGCTGCTCGCGCGCCACCAGGCCGTCGTCGCCTTCCTCCGCCAGCCACACCGACACCCGGCCGTCCGGGTAGCGCACCAGAGCGTCCCGGGGCACCGCCAGGCTGGCCTCATCGCCCTGCAGGAAGAGGGTGGCGCGCACCGACATGCCCGGCGTCATCGCCGGCGGCGACTCCAGCTGCGCGCGCACCAGGAAGGTCCGGGCGCTGGGATCGTTCACCGGCACGATGGCGGAAATGGTGGCCGGGTAGGCCGGGCCGCTGTCGCCGCCCAGCCGCACTTCCAGCCGGTCGTTCTTGGACACCCGCGGGAAATACTCCTGCGGCACCGACAGATCGGCGCGCAGATCCTCCAGGCTGACCAGCTCCAGCACCGAGGTGCCCGGCGTCACCCACTCACCGACTTCGGTCTGCTTCTGGCTGATCACGCCGTCGAACGGGGCTTTCAAGGAATGGCGGGCGAGCAGGGCGCTTTGCCGGCGCGCCTCGGCGCGGGCACCGGCCAGGGAGGAACGGGCCACCTCCACCTCGGATTCCAGGCCGCGCACCTGGGTGGCGGCGATGCTCTGGCGGGCCGCCAGGGTGCTGGCTTCCTCCAGGCGCCGCCGGGCGTCCGCCAGGGTGGCTTCCGCCTCGGCGGCGGCGGCGCGGGCGCCTTCCAGGGCCAGGCGGTTCAGCTCCGAATCCAGCTCCAGCAGCACGTCGCCCTGTTCCATGCGGTCGCCCAGGTCCACATTAAGGGCGGTCACCAGGCCGGACACCGAGGTGGAAAGCAGGGCGGCGCGCTTGGCCGTCAGGGTACCGGTGAGCGGCAGACGCTCTTCAAGCTCGCGGGATTCCACCGTCACCAGAGACACCGGCTCGCGAGCCGCCGCCGGTTCCACCGTCAGCAGAGCCAGCACGCCGGCCAACCCCAACCAAAAACGACGGACGTCCAGAACGCCCCTCAGTCCTGCTGTATCGCAATCGCGCATCCGTACCGTTACCCCCAATGATTTCGGTGTGGTGAGTCGCCCTGGGAGTGGACCATCATAAACGACAATGATTCCCTTTATCGGCGGCGCCGGGATTAACGCAGCTCGCCCGAAACGGGTCAAGCGGACAGCCCAAGCCTAATGGTTTCCCATGAAAGACCCGCGAAGGCCGGCGAATGTCACCCGCTAATAAAATAGAAACGACCTCAGGTATGCTTTCCAAGCCAATGATTTATATGGAGTCGCCGCCTAATGGTGCGACCTTAAGTTTCGTCATATGAAGTCCGAACCTGTCGAGCGGAACGCTCGCAGTGCAGACCCGGCACCGGCCTGGGGGCGGCCCCGGGGACAAGCCGGAACCGCCGAAAGGACGGGGATTCTGAGAGCGCTTCGTCCCACCGGCCCAGATTCATGACTACGTGTAATGTATATTATGTTAAATAGAAGATAACGAATCGAACAGGTATGAATCCAAGCCCCGGGGCTTCCCTTTGCATCCGGGGCTTCGTTCGTCGGGCTCGCTCAGGCTTCCGGTGTTTCCCGTGGCGGGCAATGCGCTTTCAGAAACTCGATCTGGTCCGCCACCACCTGCTCGAACGCCTCGCCCACATAGATCTCGAAATGCCCCGCCTGATACCGCCTGATCTCATGGCGCGGCACGCGGCTCTCGTGGCGGAGTGTCTGTTTGGCCGGCGCCACGGTGTCGTTGTCACACACGCAGAAGAACACCGGTGCCCGTATGCCGGCGGCCTTGCGGCCCGGATGATAGCGGATAATGTCCAGGGCGACGCGCGCGGCGGCTTCATTGCGAATCCGGGCGCCCTCGGGAACCAGGTTCATGTACCCGTCCCAGACGTCCGGTGCCGTCATCAGCGCGGTGTCGCCGGGGCGCCCGGCCACGGCGACCATCACCGGGGCGGCGCCCACCAAGGCGCCAAGGCGATCGCGCAGCGCCTTGGCCGTGAGTTTCGCGGAGACCAGCGGTTCCGTGGCCAGGGTCGACGCCAGCCCGTCGGTGAACGGACATTGGGAGATCACCGCCGCGATGCGCGGATCGTCGGCGGCGGTGGCCAGCACATGGCCACCGGAAAAGGACGTGCCCCACAGGATCACCCGATCCGGGTCCACCTGCGCGAGGCCACGGGCGTGCTCGATGGCGGCCTTCCAGTCCTGAAGCTGCTTTTTGATGTCCAGCAATTGGCGGGGTTCGCCGTCGCTGTCGCCGAAATGACGATAGTCGAACAGCAGGCAGGCGTAGCCCTCGGCCACGAACCGCTCGGCGAAGGCCGGCAGTCGCATGTTGCGGGTGCCGCCCAGGCCGTGGGCCATGACCATGATCGGTGCGCGGCCGGCAGTGTCGGGCAGGTAGAGGTCGCCCCGACAGGTTACGCCCTTGGATTGGAATTGGATCGCTGTTACGGACGTCATCGCCCTGCCCCCCTTAAAGTGTCAACGCCTAAAGTTCCGCCACCGCCGCCATGGCACGGGTCAGCTGGCTCAGGTCGTCCGGCTCAATGCCGTACGGCGGCATGATGTAGACCAGCTTGCCGAACGGCCGGATCCACACGCCCTGCTCCACCAGCAGCTTCTGGGTGGCGGCCACGTCGCAGGGTTCTTCCAGCTCCAGCACGCCGATGGCGCCCAGGGCACGCACGTCGGCGACGCCGGAGGCGCCGCGCAGCGGTTCCAGCTCGCGGCGCAGCTGCGACTGGATCGCCGTCACGCGGCCGCGCCAGTCGCTCTCCAGCAGTTCATCGATGCTGGCGTTGGCCACCGCGCAGGCCAGCGGGTTGCCCATGAAGGTGGGCCCGTGCATCAGCACGCCGGCCTCGCCGTCGCAGATGCCGGCGGCCACGCGGTCGTTGCACAGGGTCGCCGCCAGGGTCATGTAGCCGCCGGTGAGCGCCTTGCCCAGGCAGAGAATGTCCGGGCAGACACCGGCGTGGTCCATGGCGAACAGTTCGCCGGAGCGGCCGAAGCCGGTGGCGATTTCGTCGAAAATCAGCAGTACGCCGTGCTCGTCGCACAGACGGCGTGCGCCGCGCAGGTATTCCGGGTGGTAAAAGCGCATGCCACCGGCGCCCTGCACGATCGGTTCCAGAATCACTGCCGCCACTTCGTGGCCGTGCTGTTCCAGCAGGCCGCGCAGGGAATCCAGATCCCGCTCGTCCCAGTCGTCGTGGTAGCCCACCGCCGGCGCGTCCGCGAACAGGTGCTTGGGCAGCACCTTGCTGAACAGATGGTGCATGCCGTTGACCGGGTCGCAGGTGGCCATGGCCCCGAAGGTGTCACCGTGGTAGCCGTTGCGCAGCGCGATCAGACGGTGCTTCTCGGGCTGCCCCTGGCTGAGCCAGTACTGCAGCGCCATCTTGATCGCCACCTCCACGGACACCGAGCCGCTGTCGGCCAGGAACACCTTGTTGAGCGGTTCCGGCGTCATCCGCACCAGGCGCTTGCCCAGCTCCACCGCCGGCTCGTGGGTGATGCCACCGAACATCACGTGGGCCATTTTGTCGATCTGGTCCTTGGCCGCCTGGTTCAGACGCGGGTGGTTGTAGCCGTGGATCGCCGCCCACCAGGACGACATGCCGTCGATCAGCGTGCGGCCGTCTTCCAGCTCCAGGCGGACTCCGTCGGCGCGCGCCACCGGGTAGGTGGGCAGCGGCTTGGAGGTGGAGGTATAGGGGTGCCAGAGGTGGTCACGGTCGAAATCGAGATCAATGGACATAGGGTGCTCGGGGCCGGTTAGGTGGACGAACCATGCCAATTCCCCGGCCGGGACTCAAGTCTTAGAACGGCGCGGCCAAGCGCGCCAGCACGCCGTAGGCGTCGCCGGGGTTCTTGGTGCCCGAGATGTCCAGATCGAAGACATGGAACAGCGGGAACACCAGCCCCAGGGTGGCCACCGAATCCAGATTGGCGACCAGGTCGTGGCGGTAGCCCAGCCGTAGCCGGGTGCGGTCGGCGGCGCCCCACTGCAGGCGGGCGCCGGCGTAACGGGCGTCCAGGTCGCGCTCCAGGGCCTCGAAGCGGTCCAGGTTGAGGTTCAGGCGGGTCGGCAGGCCGGCGTACTGAAAGCCGGTGGCCAGTTCCGCGTGGGCCTTCATGGTATAGGGGCTGGCCACCATGCCCGGCCGCCGGTCCGGGAACAGGTTCTCCACCCGAAGGGCCAGGTCCAGCTCGCCGAACGACCGGCTCAGCCGGGTATCCACGTTAAAGCCCTGCTGCTCGCTCACCGTCACCGGGCTGTCGAAGGCCGAGCCGAACGTCTCCTGGTGGCTGAGCTCGTAGCTGTAAAGGTCGATGCGGTGGGCCTTGAACGCGGTCTCCAGACGGTAGGCGCCGCCGGGCGCCCCGAACAGACGCTCCACGGTAAGGCCAGCTTCGTTGGTAATCGTGCCGCTGCCCACCATGCCCTCGGTGTCCGGAAACAGGGCGTTGAAGCGGCTTTGGCTGCGCGCCACCAGCGCCGAGGACACGCACTGCGTGGGCAGCTGGATACGCGCGCCGGAGCCCGCCTCCAGAAACATCTCGTCCTGCTCCACCTGCTGGCGGATCACGCCGTCGTCGTCCAGCCGGGGGCCGGCTTCCACGCTGGTGAGCCCCTGGAACAGGCCCGCGGCGGCGGCCGGCTGGACCAGCACGGCCAGCATCAGGGTCCGGATCAGATATTGGCGGATGTTGGAGGCGGTCATCGCGGAACTTCAGGGCCGATGCATGGCGGGGCGGAACTTCGCCGTACTATGCAGCATGGCGCGCAGGGCGAAAAGGGGGGCACCGCCGGTTTCCATTGCCGGGACCGGCGAACTGCGTTTTCATGGAAACAGCAGCCACCAAGCAGCGAAAAGCAGCGAAGAGACGCGCATGACCTCTGTAGCCGGCAGCGATCGACACCTTTCACCCGGGAAGCGGCCCCTTGGGCGCCGCCTGGGCGGAGGCCTTATCGCCCTCGCCGCCCTCTGGCTGCTCGCCGCCACCGGCCAGGCGCAAACCCCTTCCCAGCCGTCCAGCGAAGACCGGCCTGAGGTGCGGGTCATGGACCTCCGCGGCGCCATCGGCCCGGCGGTCAGCGACGGTTTCGTGCGTGCCCTGGAGGACGCCAACCGCGCCGGGGCGGCGCTGTTCGTGGTGCGCCTGGACACGCCGGGCGGTCTGGATAAGTCGATGCGCGTTATGATCCAGGCGATTCTTGATTCCCGGGTGCCGGTGGCCACCTATGTGTCACCGTCCGGCAGCCGCGCGGCGAGCGCCGGCACCTACCTGCTCTACGCCTCCCACGTGGCCGCCATGGCCCCGGCCACCAACCTGGGGGCCGCCACGCCGGTGCAGCTGGGCGGTGGCGGCGCGCCCTCCCCGGCCGGCGACGACGCCGAGCCGCAAGCCGATGACAAAGTCGAAGACAATGCCTCCGCGCTGCGCCGCAAGCAGGTCAACGACGCCGTGGCCTATATTCGCGGCCTGGCGGAATTGCGCGGGCGCAACGCGGACTGGGCCGAGCGCGCGGTGCGCGAGGCGGTCAGCCTGACCGCCACCGAGGCCCAGGCGCAACAGGTGATCGACCTCGTGGCGCCGGATCTGGACGCCCTGCTCGCCCGTCTCGACGGCTTTACCGTCCGTGACGGGGACGCCGAGCGCACCCTGGCGCTCACCGACTACCGGCTGGTGGAGCTGGAGCCGGACTGGCGCACCCGCTTCCTGGCGGTGATCACCAACCCCAGCATCGCCTACATTCTGATGCTGGTGGGCATCTACGGGCTGATTCTGGAGTTCTCCAACCCCGGTTTCGGCATCCCCGGCGTGCTCGGCGCCATCTGCCTGTTGCTGGCGCTGTATGCGCTGCAGATGCTGCCGGTGAGCTATGTGGGCCTGGGATTGATCCTGCTCGGCATCGGGTTGATGGTGGAGGAGGGGCTATCGCCCAGCTTCGGCGTCCTCGGCGTGGGCGGCGCCGTGGCCCTGGTGATCGGCTCGATCATGCTAATGGACACGGACCTGCCCGCCTTCCGGGTCGCGGTGCCGGTGATTGCGGCGGTGGGCGTGGGCAGCCTGGCGCTCACCGGCCTGACGGTGCGGCTGGCGTTCAAGGCCCACGGCCGCCCGGTGGTCACCGGCGGCGACACGCTGATCGGCCAGGATGCCGTGGCGGCAAACGATTTCGGGCCGGACGGCAACGGCCAGGTGCGCGCCGCCGGCGAACTGTGGCGCGCCACCACTGACGAGGCGGTCCTTGAGGGCGAAACGGTGATCATCCGCCGCCGGGACGGCCTCACTCTTCATGTGTCCCGCAAAGGAGACAAACCATGATCTTCCAATATTTCTGGATTGCGCTGGCGATTCTGGTCGTCGGCTTCGTGGTCAGCATGTTCCGCATTCTCCGCGAGTACGAGCGCGGTGTGATCTTCATGCTGGGCCGCTATCACAAGGTGAAGGGGCCGGGGCTGATTCTGGTGATCCCGGTGATTCAGCAGATGGTGAAGGTGGACCTGCGGGTGCGGGTGCTGGACGTGCCCAGCCAGGACGTGATCTCCCGCGACAACGTCTCGGTGAAGGTCAACGCGGTGCTCTACTTCCGCGTGGTCGACCCGGAACGGGCGGTGATCAACGTGGAGGACTTCTACGACGCCACCAGCCAGCTCTCGCAAACCACCCTGCGCTCGGTGCTGGGCAAGCACGAGCTGGATGAAATGCTCGCCTCCCGGGACGAGTTGAACCGGGACATCCAGGAAATCCTCGACGAGCAGACCGATCCCTGGGGCATCAAGGTGGCCAACGTGGAGATCAAGCACGTGGACCTGGACGAGGACATGGTGCGGGTGATCGCCCGCCAGGCGGAAGCGGAGCGGGTGCGGCGCGCCAAGGTGATTCACGCCAACGGCGAGAAAGAGGCCTCGGAAGTCCTGCTGGACGCGGCACGCACCCTGTCGTCACAGCCCCAGGCGCTGCAACTGCGCTATCTGCAGACCCTCACCGAGGTGGCCAACGAGCGCACCACCACGGTGGTCTTCCCGCTGCCGATGGATATGATCGACAGCTTTTTGAAGAAGGACTGACGGACCTATTTACTTAAATAACGCATCGCCCGCTCGATCCCGTCCAGGGTGAGCGGGTACATGTGGTGGTCGTTGAGCTGCTTGATCCACTGGGTGGAGGTGGTCATCTGCCAGGCCTTTTCCGGCTCCGGGTTGATCCACACCACCTTCTCGTAGGTTTCCTTGATGCGCTGGAACCAGACCGCGCCGGGCTCGTCGTTCCAGTGCTCCACGGAGCCGCCCACCGAGTTCACTTCGTAGGGGCTCATGGCGGCGTCGCCGATGAAGATCACCTTGTAGTCGCTGCCGTACTTGTGCAGCACGTCCCAGGTGGAGAACTTCTCGTCCCAGCGGCGCCGGTTGTCCTTCCACACGTACTCGTAGACGAAGTTGTGGAAGTAGAAATACTCGAGATGCTTGAACTCCAGCCGGGCGGCGGAGAACAGCTCCTCGCAGAGTTTGATATAGGGGTCCATGGACCCGCCGATATCGAAGAACAGCAGCACTTTGACGCGGTTTTCCCGCTCCGGGCGCATCTTGATGTCGAGCAGGCCGGCGTTGCGCGCGGTGGAGCGGATGGTGTCGTCCATGTCCAGCTCTTCGTCGCGCCCGGTGCGGGCGAACTGGCGCAGCCGGCGCAGGGCCAGCTTGATGTTGCGGATGCCCAGCTCCACGGAGTCGTCCAGGTTGCGGAATTCCCGCTTTTCCCAGACCTTCACCGCGCTCTTGTTGCGCGACGGGCCGGTCATGCGCACCCCTTCCGGGTTCTCGCCGTAGCCGCCGAACGGGCTGGTGCCGCCGGTGCCGACCCATTTATTGCCGCCCTGGTGGCGCTTTTCCTGCTCTTCCAGGCGCTTTTTCAGCTCCTCGAGGATCTTTTCCAGGCTGCCCAGCCCCTGCAGTTTTTCCCGCTCTTCCGCGGACAGGGTCTTTTCCATCTGCTTGCGCAGCCATTCCTCGGGAATGGTCTGGCTCAGCCAGCCCGGCTCGATGCTTTCCAGGCCCTCGAAATAGTGCGCGAAGGCGCGGTCGAAACGGTCATAGTACTTTTCGTCCTTGACCATCACCGTCCGCGACAGCATGTAGAAGTCCTCGATGGACCCGAACGCCACGTGGTGCTTGAGCGCGCCGAACAGGTCCAGCAGCTCGCGCAGCGTCACCGGCACCTTATGGGCGCGCAGGTCCTCGAAAAAACCGATCAGCATAGAAACCTCTATCGGTTAAAGGATCTACCGTTCCCGGCGGCTCATGAAAGCCAGCCGTTCCAGCAGCTGTACGTCCGCTTCGTTCTTGACCAGGGCGCCGTACAGCGGCGGGACCGCGGTCTTGGTGTCGCGGTTGCGCAGGATGTCCTGGGGGATGTCGTCGGCCATCAGCAGCTTGAGCCAGTCGATCAGCTCGCTGGTGGAGGGCTTCTTCTTCATGCCCGGCACTTTGCGCAGGTCGAAGAAGATCTCCAGCGCCTCGGTGACCAGCTCCTTCTTAATTTCCGGGAAGTGCACGTCCACGATCTGCATCATGGTCTTGGCATCGGGGAAATTGATGTAGTGGAAGAAGCAGCGGCGCAGGAAGGCGTCGGGCAGCTCTTTCTCATTGTTGGAGGTGATGATCACGATCGGGCGCTTCTCGGCGCGAATGGTCTCGCCGGTTTCGTAGACGAAGAATTCCATGCGATCCAGCTCCTGGAGCAGATCGTTGGGGAATTCGATGTCCGCCTTGTCGATCTCGTCGATCAGCAGCACCACCTGGTCGTCGGCCTGGAAGGCCTCCCACAGCTTGCCCTTCTTGATGTAGTTGGACACGTCCTCGACACCTTCGGCGCCGAGCTGGGAGTCGCGCAGGCGGGAGACCGCGTCGTACTCGTACAGGCCCTGCTGGGCCTTGGTGGTGGACTTGATATGCCAGGCCAGCAGCGGCATGCCCAGTGATTCGGCCACCTGTTCGGCGAGCAGGGTTTTACCGGTGCCCGGCTCACCCTTGATCAGCAGCGGACGCTGCAAAGCGATGGCCGCGTTAACGGCCATTTTGAGATCTTCCGTGGCAACGTACTGTTCAGTGCCCTGAAACTGCATGCGAGTTTCTCCACATCAGCGAGAATAACGCTGCGCACTCTAGCAACCCGCGCACCCCGGGCAAAGGGCCAGAATGGCCATGTTGCAGTCGGTTTGCGTCAGCCGGCCGCCCCGGGTGTGGCATAATCCGCCGCCATGAATCTGTTATTGCTGCACCCCGACCAGCGCCTCGACGGCGACCGCTGGCGTCTTGACGACCGCCAGGCCACCCATGTGCGCTCCGTGCTCAAGCTCGCGGAGGGCGACCATTGCCGTGCCGGCCTGCTCGACGAAGGCACCGGGCAGGCAGTGATTGAATCTATTAAAAACAATGAGATAGAAATATCTTTTAAAGTGGATTCGAAGCCGATCTCCGCCCTGCCCCTGAACCTGCTGCTGGCCCTGCCCCGCCCCAAGATGCTTAAGCGGTTGCTGGTGGACGCCGCCAGCCTGGGCATCAAGAACATCGTGCTGGTGAACGCCGCCAAGGTCGACAAGAGCTACTGGCAGACGCCCAATCTCAAGGGCGAGCTGCTGCGGGAAAAATTGCTGCTGGGGCTGGAACAGGCCGGCGACCCGGTGATGCCGAGCCTGCGGTTGGCGCCGCGCTTCCGGCCCTTCGTCGAGGACGAGCTGGATCAGTGGGCGGGTCCAGGGCGGCGCCTGGTGGCGCACCCGGGTCCGTTTCGGGAGCTGCCGCGGGGCCTGGATGAGCCCGCCACCCTGGCGATCGGCCCCGAGGGCGGCTGGACGCCCTTTGAAGTAGCGTTGCTGGAGCAGCAGGGCTTCGGCTGCCACCGTTTCGGCAGCCGGATCCTGCGTGTGGAGACCGCCCTGCCCGCCCTGGTGGGCGCGCTGATGCGGCTGCCTTAGCGGCGGTAGGGGTTGCGGCGCGGCTTGCGCGGCGGCTTGTCGCCGCGCTGGTGGCGCAGCCGGGCGCGGCCGTAGAGGCCGGTGTATTTCTTGCCTTTCAGATCCACGCGATCGGTGAGCGGTTTGATCTCCTGCTCGCTGAGTTCCTGCCAGCGCCCGGTGCGCAGCGACGACGGCAGCGTCAGGTCGCCGAAGCGGATGCGGATCAGCCGCGCCACTTCCAGGTCCTGGGACTGGAACAGGCGGCGCACTTCCCGGTACTTGCCGCCGGTCAGCCGCACCTTGTACCAGTGGTTGGCGCCCTCGTCGGCGCCGCCGGCGTCCTCAATGCTGTCGAACTTGGACACGCCGTCCTCGAGCAGCACGCCGTCCAGCATCGCCTTGCGCTTGTCCTCGCTGAGAGTGCCGTGGACGCGCACCGCGTATTCGCGGATAAAGCCGTTGGACGGGTGCATCAGCCGGTGGGCCAGCTCACCGTCGGTGGTGAACAGCATCAGCCCGGTGGTGTTGATGTCCAGACGGCCCACCTGCACCCAGCGCATGCCCTGCAGCTTGGGGAGGTTATCGAACACGGTGGGGCGGCCCTGCGGATCGTTCCGCGAGCACACTTCCCCGACCGGCTTGTGATAAATGATCACGCGCCGAACTATGTCTTCTTCCGCCTTCACTCGAATGATCCTGCCGTCGACTCTGATGGTGTCTTCCGGCTCCGCCCGGTCTCCCAGCGTTGCCACCTGGCCGTTCACGGAAACCCGCCCATCGGCGATCCAGGTTTCCAGCTCACGGCGTGATCCCAGCCCGGTGCGGGCCAGAACTTTCTGTAACTTTTCACTCATGGGGCGATTGCTCGTCCTCGTCGGCCGCCTTGGCGGCTTGCTCGCCGGCCCCCTCGGCGGGGGCCGGTTTGCGGCGAAATTCCTCTTCGAAGCCGGCGTTGACGGAATCCACCTTGTCGATGCTCATCAGGGTGGAGTCGTCCAGTTCCGGTTCTTCGTCCAGGGCGGCGAAAATTTCCTCGTTACGGGCTTCGCGCTCCCCTTCGGTGCGGGCACCGAAGGCGGCCGTGGCGTCGTTGTCGTCATCGGCGCGGTCGCCGCTGTCGGGATCCGGCGCGTCGCTGAGCGCCAGTTCCTCGTTGAGCTTGTCCAGGTCCTTGATTTCCGACAACGGCGGCAAATCTTCCAGACTTTTCAGATCGAAATAGTCGAGAAACTGCCGGGTGGTGGCGAACATCGCCGGCCGGCCCGGCACGTCCCGGTGACCGACCACCCGCACCCAGTTGCGCTCCAGCAGGCTCTTGATGATGTGCGAGCTCACCGATACGCCGCGGATCTCCTCGATCTCGCCCCGCGTGATCGGCTGCCGGTAGGCCACCAGCGCCAGGGTCTCGAGGATCGCGCGGCTGTAACGCGGCGGCTTTTCCTGCCACAGGCGGCTCACCCAGGGCCCCAGATCCTTGCGCACCTGGAAGCGGAACCCGGACGCCACTTCCTTGAGCTCGATGCCGCGCTCCGCGTAGTCCTCGCTGATCTGTTCCAGTGACCGGGACAGATCGGCTTTCTCCGGGCGCTCCTGCTCATCGAACAGCAACAACAGCGCGTCCCGGTCCAGCGGGCCGTCGGCGGCGAAGATCGCCGCTTCGACGATCTGTTTTATCTTATCCGGCTCCACGGTTACTCATCCTCGTCAGCCTCGTAAGGTTCGTCATCCAGTTCCAGCGCCGCCAGGGCTTCCGATTCTTCCAGCACCAGGGTTCTGGCCTTCACATGGATGGGGCTGAAGGGCCCGCTCTGCACCAGCTCGATCAGCGACCCTTTGACCAGTTCAAGAATCGCCAGGAAGCTGACCACCACGCCGAGGCGCCCTTCGCTGGCTTCGAACAATTCCACGAAGGGCACGAATTCCCGGCCTTTCAGGCGGTCCAGCACGTTCGCCATGCGCTCCCGGGTGGACAGTTTCTCCCGCGACACCTGGTGGTTCTCGAACATGTCCGCCCGGTACAGCACTTCCTTGAAGGCCAGCAGCAGCTCGCGCAGGTCCACGTCCGGCTGCGCCTTTTCGCGCACGTACTCGGGGCGGCGCGCGGCGGCGATCTGAAAATCCCGCTCCTGGCGCGGCAGGTTGTCGATGTCCTCGGCGGCCTGCTTGAAGCGCTCGTATTCCTGCAGCCGGCGGATCAGCTCGGCGCGCGGGTCCTCCGCCTCGTCCTCTTCATCGTGCACCGGTCGCGGCAGCAGGGTGCGCGATTTAATCTCGCCCAGCATCGCCGCCATCACCAGATATTCCGCGGCCAGCTCCAGGTTCATGGCCTTCATCAGCTCCACGTACTCCATGTACTGAGTCGTGATCTGGGCCACGGGGATGTCGAGAATATCCAGGTTCTGCCGTTTGATCAGGTACAGCAGCAGATCCAGCGGGCCTTCGAACGCCTCCAGGAACACTTCCAGGGCGTCCGGCGGTATGTAGAGATCGTCGGGCAGCTTGGTGATCGCCTGGCCGTACATCAGGCCGAACGGCATCTCCGCCTGGTGCGGCGCCGGCGGCGCCAGCGGGTTACCGGCCTTCGGGACCTGTTGCTTGACCACTTCGTTCATCTGCCCTGGCGTCCCATGGTTCACCGTTACCGGTATTGAAGGCCCATTACCGAGCGCACTTCGTCGAGGGTGGCGCGGGCCACTTCGCGGGCCTCTTCACACCCTTCGGAAACAATCGTGCGCACCAGATCCGGATTACGCAAATGGTCCTCGGCACGGCGCCGGATCGGCTCCAGCTCCGCCTGCACCGCTTCGATCACCGGCTTCTTGCACTCCAGGCAGCCGATGCCGGCGGAGGTGCAGCCTTCCTGCACCCACTGGCGGGTGCGCTCGTCGGAATACACCTTGTGGAACTCCCACACCGGGCACTTCTCCGGCGTGCCCGGATCGCTGCGGCGCACCCGCGCCGGATCGGTGGGCATGCGGCGGATCTTGGCGTCCACGTCGTCCGGCTCCTCGCGCAGGCTGATGAAGTTGCCGTAGGACTTGGACATTTTCTGACCGTCCAGGCCGGGCATCTTAGAGGCCGGCGTAAGCAGCGACTGCGGCTCCGGCAGGATCACCTTGCCGCCGCCTTCCAGGTCCCCGTTCAAGCGCTCTTTATCGCCGAGCGTGATGTTCTGCTGGTTCTGCACCAGCGCGCGGGCCGCTTCCAGAGCGGACTCGTCGCCCTGCTCCTGGTACTTGCGGCGGTTATCGGCGTAGATGCGCGCCTGCTTCTTGCCCATCTTCTTGATCGCCGCAGTCACCGCCTCCTCGAAGCCGGGCTCGCGGCCGTAGAGGTGGTTGAAGCGCCGCGCCACTTCCCGGGTCAGCTCCACATGGGCCACCTGGTCGGCGCCCACCGGCACCTGGCCGGCCCGGTAGATCAGGATGTCCGCCGCCTGCAGCAGCGGGTAGCCGAGAAAGCCGTAAGTGCTCAGGTCTTTCTCGCGCAGCTTTTCCTGCTGATCCTTGTAGGTCGGCACCCGTTCCAGCCAGGACAGCGGCGTCATCATCGACAGCAGCAGATGCAGCTCGGCGTGCTCGGGCACCTGGCTCTGGATGAACAGCGTGGCGGACCCGGGGTTCACCCCGGCGGCCAGCCAGTCGGTCACCAGGTCCCAGACGTGGCCCTGAATACCGTGCGGATCCTCGTATTCAGTGGTCAGACCGTGCCAGTCCGCGACGAAAAAGAAACACTCGTACTCATGCTGCAAGCGCACCCAATTCTTAAGCACGCCATGGTAATGCCCCAAATGCAGGCGCCCGGTGGCGCGCATGCCCGATACCACTCTTTGGGAGGGAACCACGGAACTCAAAAGCCGACTCCTGTCGTAACGGCGGAAAGCGGCGATTATAAAGGGAAGAGACGGTGTAAAGACAGGGCTGGGCGCAACCCGCTCAGAAGATAGCGTCCAGCGGGCCTGCCCCTTCGCGGACCACCTCCGGGCCGTTGCCGTCGGCCAGCGAAATCACGGTGGTCTCGGTGACCCCGCAGAAGCCGCCGTCGATCACCAGATCCACCTGCCCCTGCAGGAAATCGCGCACGTCCTGGGGGTCGGTCAGCGGGAACTCGTCGTCGGGCAGATGGGCGGTGGAGGTCATGATCGGCCCGCCGTGCTCGTTGAGCAGCGCCTGGCAGATCGGATGATCCGGCACGCGGATGCCGATGGTGCGCTTCTTGGGGTGCATCAGCCGCCGCGGCACCTCGCTGGTGGCGCTGAGAATGAAGGTGTAGGGCCCCGGCGTGTGCGCCTTGAGCAGCCGGTAGTCCGGGTTGTCCACCTTGGCGTAGGTGGCCAGCACCGACAGGTCAGGGCACAGCAAAGTGAACTGGTGTTTATTGTCCAGCCGGCGCAGGCGGATCAGGCGATCCAGCGCGTCCTTCTCGCCGATCCCGCAACCCAGAGCGTAGGTGGTGTCGGTGGGATAGGCGATCAGCCCGCCGCCACGGATCACGTCCACGGCCTGACGGATCAGGCGCGGCTGGGGTGTTTCGGGGTGGATATGCAATACATCGGTCATGGAGCCGCATTCTCCACCCGCGCCCCGGCCGGCGCAACACCCGCCTGGGGCAGCGCCCAGACCGGCGTGCCGTCCGCCGGAAACGGCGGCAGGCCGCCCAGCGCCAGCCATTTCTGCTGGGGGGAATGGAAATCGCTGCCGCCGGACACCGCCAGGTCGAAATGCCGCCAGCACTCCTCGAGCAGCGCCGCCTGCTGCGGGCTGAGCCCGGGCATCATCGCCTCCAGGGCCAGGCCACCGGCATTGCGGAAATCGCGCACCAGCTCACGCAGCCGCTTGCGGGTCAGGCCGTAGGCCTGGGGATGGGCCAGCACCGGAATGCCGCCGGCGGCCAGCAGCTCGGAGACGCCCTCCTCCAGGCTCACCCAGGGGGTCGACACGAAGCCGGACTGGCCTTTCTTAAGGAAACGGTTGAACGCGTGGCGCTGATCGCGCACCACGCCGGCTTCCACCAGCATTTTCGCAAACCAGGGCCGCCCCGGGGTGTCGCTGTCGGCCAGCTCGCAGGCCTTGCGGTAGCTGTGTTCCAGCCGGGCCGCCTTGTCCAGGCGGGCGCCGATGCGCACCGCGCGCTCGCGGCGGGCCTCCAGTTGACGGTTGACCCGCTCCACCAGCACCGGCGCGTCCGGGTCCACCCACAGGCCGAGCACGTGGATTTCCCGGCTGCCGCACAGCACCGACAGCTCGATGCCCGGCACCAGGGTGATACCGTGCCGGTCCGCGGCGCGGCGCGCCTCGGGCAGGCCGGCCAGGGTGTCGTGGTCGGTGAGCGCCAGGGCGTCGACGCCGTGATCGGCGGCGCGGGCCACCAGATCGGCGGGCGACAGCACGCCGTCCGAGGCGAGGCTGTGGCTGTGGAAATCGGGGCGCTGGAAACGGGTGGTATCGGTCATGGCGGGCAAGGTATCACACAACCTGCCCCGGCGGGATGATTTGCGCCGCCGTTCCCGCTACCATCGGCGGTCCCGGTAAGGATGCGTGTCCATGAAGCAATTGTTTGATTATCTCCCCGTGGTGGTGTTTTTCGGCCTCTATTTTCTCAGTGGCCGCGACATCATGCTCGCCACCTGGGGCATCATCGCCGCCACCAGCTTTCAGGTGGTCGCCGGCCGCCTGATCTGGAGGCGCTGGCACCGCCTGCACCTGATGGTGCTGGCCGTCACTCTGGTGTTCGGCGGCCTCACCCTGCTGCTGCGCGACGATGTGTTCATCAAGTGGCGGCCGTCGATCATCAGCTTCGTGCTGGCGGCGGTGCTGCTGGGCGGGCATTTCCTGCGCGAGCGCAACCTGCTGCAGCGGCTGTGCGAAAAGCTGATGATCAGCGGTTTCGGCCGCGTGGTGGCGCTGGGCGCCGCCCAGTGGACCCGCCTTAACCTGGCCTTCGTGCTCTATTTCATGGCCCTGGGCGGGCTCAATCTGTTCATTGCCTATACGTTCAGCACCGACTTCTGGGTCAATTTCAAACTGTTCGGCTTCACCGCCATCCAGATGGTGTTCTACGTGGCGGTGTTCCTGTATTTCTACCGGCACATTTCCGAGGAAGACCGCAAACAACTGTTCCATCAGGAAAAATCCGCCGAGGAACCGAAGAAAAAGGACGACGATGCTGTACGCGATAATCAGTGAAGACGTGGCCGACTCCCTGCCGCTGCGCAAGACCGCCCGCCCCGACCATATCGCCCGCCTGGAGCGGCTGCGTGATCAGGGCCGCCTGATTCTGGCCGGGCCGCTGCCGGCGGTGGACAGCGAGGACCCCGGCGACGCCGGCTTCAGCGGCTCGCTGGTGGTGGCGGAGTTCGAATCGCTGCAAGCCGCCCGTGACTGGGCCGACGCCGACCCCTATGTGGCCGCCGGCGTCTACGCGCACGTCCAGGTGAAGCCCTTCAAGGCCGTCCTGCCCTGAGTTTTTACAAAATCGACCCGCGAAGCGCCGGAAAATGTGACTATTTCGGCGCCATTGCCGCCGAGGGTTGCCTAAACTTCGCGCCTTGAATTCTAAGGAGTACCTGTTAATGCTCGTTCGCTGGCTCTGCTTCGTGCTGATTGCCCTGTTGTCCACACCGGCGCTGGCCGCCACCGCCTGGATCGACGATGAAATCTACGTGCCGGTGCGCTCCGGCGCCGGTTCCGGCTACCGCATCGTCCATCGCGGCCTGAAAAGCGGCACCCGGGTGGAATTTCTGGGGGAAGACGGTGACTGGGCGCACATCCGCTTCGGCGATACCGAGGGTTACATCGGCAAGCAGTACATCAGCCGTTCCCCCACCGCCGCCATTCGTCTGGAACAGATCAGCGGCGACCGCAAGCAAATGGAAAGCCGCATGACCGAAATGCGCGAGCGCCTGAGCAGCGTGGAAGCGGAGCGCGACCGCCTGAGTGCCGAAAACGAAGAGCTTAAGGGGTCGCTGAGCAGCCGCAGCGACGAGCTGGAAAACCTGCGCGACGTGGCCGCCGATCCGATCCGCCTGGATCAGGCCAACCGCCGGCTCAACGAAGAGCTCAGCATGCTGCGCTCGGAGCTCGACCAGGTGAAAGCGGAAAACGCCATGCTGCGCGGTAATAACACCTCCCAGCAATGGATCACCGGGGTCGGCATTCTGATTCTCGGCGCCATCGCCGGCCTGCTGCTGAAATCCAAGTCGGGCCGCCGCCGCAGCACCTGGGCCAACTGAGCGGCGTCAGCCGTCCAGGCGGCCGAACAGCGTCTCCAGCCGCACGGTAACGCCGTTCACCCCCTGATAGCCCTGGTCCCGGGGCCACAGGACGAACGGCTCCACTTCCACGAACAGCCACGGCCGCCACACCTGGCGCCGGTAGCGCACGTAACAGCGGTAGCTGTCCACCCGCGCCTCCGGCTTGGTGAAGCCGGCGGCCCCGGCACCCAGATTCCAGGCCGCCTTGTCGCTCTGGCGCAGGAACAGATTGGCGCCCTGGAACAGCCCCAGCCCGCGCCCGTCCTCGTTCAATTCCTCGCTGTACTGAATCTCGCTGGCCAGGCGCACGCTGGCGGTATCGCTCAAGGCGCGGTCGACCTCGAACAGGGAGCGGCTGCGCCAGCCTTTGGGGTCACGCCATTCGACCCGCTCGGTGAACCGCAGCCAGGCCCATTCGTTGAACAGGGGATGGACGCTGCGGTAACGCAGCCGGGTAAAGGTGGTCAGGTCGGAGCGCACGCCGGTGTCCAGGTCCAGGTCCATGGCCTCGGTGCGGTTGATCACCCAGCGCAGGGCGCCGCGAAAGCCGCTGTCGTCCTCGCCGATGCCGGTGACTTCGGAGGCCTGCGGGCCGTCGGCCACGGTGTCGTCCTCGTTGCTGCGAAACAGCAGGGACAGCCGCCGCTCGGCGCTCGGCAGCCACACCCGGGCGTCCACATCCAGGTCGCGGTCGTCCAGACCGTCGTCCCGCCAGGTGCGCTCGCCGGTAATGCGCACCAGGCTGGCGGCGGGCTCGTTGCTGGTGCTGAGCGGGTCGGCGAAAAAGCCGTCCACCCAGCGGCTCGGCCAGCACAGGCCACGGGACAGCCAGTCGTGGGTGCGGTCCACCCAGAGGGCACGCGGTCCCTGGGCGCAGGGATCCGTGGAGGTCGCCGGGGCCGCCGTCCCGGGTAACGGAAGCCCCACCATGCAAAGTATCAACAGCCCGGAAAGTCGCCTCATGACGACAGCATAGCGCCGCCCGGAGGCGGCGGGAATTACCGATCAACCCACCGCGCCGGAATCCTTGAAGGCCTGGATGTCCTCGTCGCTGAAGCCGTGGTCGGCCAGCACCTCGTCGCTGTGCTGGCCGAGACGGGCACCGCTGAAACGGTAGCCTACCGGCGTGGCCGAGAACTTGAACGGCGACGCCACCTGGCGCTGCTTGCCGCCGTCGTGGCGCGGCACCTCCACCACCATGTCGCGGGCCTTCAGCTGCGGATGCTCGGTGGCTTCGGAGAAACTCAGCACCGGCTCCACGCAGCAATCCAGATCGGCGAACACCCGGCACCAGTGGTCGTAGTCCTGGCCGCCGATCACCTCGGCGATCTCCGCTTTCACTTCCGCCACCACGGTCGGGTCCAGGGTCATGCCCTTGCTGGTCAGTTCCGGCTTGCCGATGGCCTGGCAGAACTGGGTGAAGAACTGCGGCTCCAGGCCGGCCACGGACATAAAGCGTCCGTCGCGGGTGCGGTAGCAGTCATAGAAGCCGCCGCCGTTGAGCTGGGTGGTCTCCAGGTCCGGATCCTGACCGCCCACCAGGGCCGGCGGCGCGGCCAGGCCGTGCAGGCTGAAGGCGGCGTCGGTCATGGAGATGTCCACGTGCTGGCCCTCGCCGGTGCTCTGGCGGTGGATCACCGCCGCCAGCACGCCCATCACCGCATGGCAGGAACCGCCGGCGATGTCCGCCACCTGGAACGCCATGGGCGCCGGGCCGGAGGCCTTGCGGCCGTTGTAGGCGGTCATGCCGGCGATCGACAGATAGTTCAGATCGTGGCCGGCCCGGTCCCGGTAGGGCCCGTCCTGGCCGTAGCCGGTGATCGAGCAATAGATCAACCCCGGGTTGATCGCCTTGAGGTCTTCGTAGCCCACGCCCAGACGGTCCATGACCCCGGGGCGGAACTGCTCGACGATAATGTCGTACTCGGCCACCAGCCGCCGGATGATCTCCTTGCCTTCCGGCTTCTTCAGATCCACGGCGATCGACCGCTTGGAGCGGTTGATATAGCCGTGCACCGCCGACACGCCGTCCTCGGACGGCGGCAGCAGCCGCACCATGTCCGGACGGGTGGGTGATTCCACGCGCAGCACCTCGGCCCCCATGTCGGCCAGCATCAGGGTCGCGAACGGACCGGGCAACAGGGTGGAAAAATCCAGAACTTTCAAAGACGCCAGGGGACCACTCATGAACACCGCTCCTTCAATTCGAAAACCCGACCCTACCCGCTCGCCCCGGCCTCGCCAATGGCAGGCCTGGTCGCACGAGTGACCGAAACTGACATGGGGCCGGCCCGCCATCTGCGCTAGCATGCGCGCTTACTCCGCAACCGTGTAACGCTGATGACCGTTTCAACAAAAATCCGCGGCGTGCTGGCGCTGGTGGGCATCTTCCTCAACACCCTGTTGCTGGTCACCCCTCTGTATCTGTTCGCCCTGCTCCGGCTGCTGCTGCCGTTCCACGCCGCCCAGGTTCGGTTGTCCCGGGTGCTGGTGGTGATCGCCGAAACCTGGATGGCGATCAACAACGCGATCATTGATCTGTTCAGTCAGGTGGAATGGCGGGTGGAAGGCATGGACGGCCTGGCCCGCCAGGAGTGGTACCTGATGACCTCCAACCACCAGTCCTGGGCGGACATTCTGGTGCTGCAGAAAGTCACCAACCGCCGGGTGCCGTCGCTGAAGTTCTTCCTCAAACAGGAGCTGATCTGGGTGCCGCTGCTGGGGCTGGCCTGGTGGGCGCTGGATTTTCCGTTCATGAAGCGCTACAGCCGCGCCCAGCTGGAAAAACGTCCGGAGCTCAAAGGCAAGGACATGGAGACCACCCGCAAGGCCTGCGAGAAGTACGCGCACTATCCGGTGTCGGTGATGAACTTCTTCGAAGGCACCCGCTTCACGGAAGAGAAGCACCGTCAACAAAACTCTCCGTACCGGCATCTGCTCAAACCCAAAGCCGGCGGTGCCGCCTTTACCCTCAAGGCGATGGGCGGCCAGCTGCACTGCCTGCTCGACTTCACCATTGTCTATCCTCCCGGCACCAGCCGTTCCCTGCTCGGCTTCCTGGGCGGTGACATGGACCGGGTGGAAGTGATCGCCCGGCGCCGGCCGATCCCGGACTGGGCGGCGCAGGGCGATTACGAGAACGACCCGGAGTTCCGGCGCCGCATTCAGGAGTGGGTGAGCGAAATCTGGGCGGAAAAAGACGCTCTTATCGAGTCACGTCTGTGATCCTATCCGAGGGTTGCCTATAGTAGTGGCCCGGCGCCTCCTGGCGCCGCATAAATACAAAGCAAATCCAATGGGATGGCCATGCTAGGCAAACTGTTCAAACCCCGGTGGCAACACCGCGACGCCGAGGTTCGCGCCCAGGCGGTCGCGAACCTGAATCCGCGCCAGGATCAGGAAACGTTGTCGAAACTCGCCCGCGACGACGGCAGCGCCAGGGTGCGCGCCGCCGCCGTGTCGGCCCTGCTGGACCTGCACCTGCTGGACCAGCTGATCGAAGCGGACGGCGATGCCGGCGTGCGTGACGCCGCTTCGGACCGCTTCGTGGCGCTGCTGGCCGGCACCGTGGACGGCGCCCCGGCGGTGGACACCCGGCTGCGGTTGATCCAGCACACCGGCAATGCCCGGGTGCTGCTGCATGTGGCCCGCCACAGCCCCGACCAGGCGTGCCGGGACGCCGCCCTCGCCGCCATCGAGGAACCGGAGTCGCTCTACCGGCTGGCCCTGGAAGGCGCCGACGCCGCGCTGCGCCTGGCCGCCGCCGAACGCCTGCAGGACGCCACCCTGCTGCGCCAGCTGGGGCGCGAAGGCCGTGACAAAAAGGTGGTGCGCGTCGCCCGCGACCGGGTCAAGGCCCTGCAGGCCCGGGACGCCGAGGCGCGCCGCCACGAGGAACAGCTCGACACCCTGATCGACGCCCTGGAACAACTGGCCCAGCACAGCGCCGACCCCCTGTTCGAAGGCCGCCTGCAACGGCTCGAGCAGCGCTGGCAGGCCCTCTCCGAGCACGCCGATGAGGCCCGCTCCGCCCGCGTGGAAAGCGCCCTGGCGCAATGCCACGCGCATCGGCGCGAGCAGCAGCAAGCGGCGGCCCGCCAGGAAGCGCTGGAATCCGCCGCCCACGAGCGCCGCGCCGCCCTGGACACCCTGCGTTCTCTGTATCGCGACCTGAGCGCGGAGACCTGGGACCAGCAGCTCGGCGAGCTGCGCTCGGCGGTGGCCACCCAGGAGCGACGCTGGCAGGCCGCCGGCGAACTGCTCGAGGCGGACGACGAGTCCGACCTGATGTTCCACTCCCGGTTGAGCGAATGGCGCCGGCTGATCGCCCTGGCGGAAGCGGCCCTGGACGCCGAGGACGACAACCAGCGCCGCGAGCTGGCCGAACAGTGGCCCGCCGAGGTGGCGGCGCCTTCCGCCCTGGCGGCGGCCCTCCCGCCCGAGCCTCCCGAACAGCAGGAAGAGCCGAAGCAGCAACAGAAGCCCCGGCAGGCGCCGGCGCGGACCGGCGCCGACAGTGAGCACCGCGGTCTGGTGGTGGCCCTGCGCCGGGAGCTACAACAGGGCAATCTCAAGCACGCCAACCGGCTCTGGCACAAAGCCGAAGCGGTGCTGGCCGAGCAGAACGACCCCTGGCTGCAGCAGCAGCTCGAGCGCCTCACGCCACGCCGGGAAGAGCTGCGCGACTGGCACGCGTTCGCCGCCCAGCCCAAGAAAGAACAGCTCTGTGAGCGCATGGAAGCGCTCGCCGAAACGGACATGGACGCCGAAGAGCGCGCCAGCGCCGTCCAGGCTCTGCACGAAGAGTGGCGCGCGCTGATGAGCTCCGACCAGGATCAGGACCAGGCGCTCTGGGACCGCTTCAAGGCCGCCTCCGACCGCGCCTATGAACCCTGCCGCGCGCACTTCGCCGAGCTCGACGCCCTGCGCGAGGAAAACCTGCGGCGCCGCGAGGCACTGTGCCGGCAGCTGGCCGATTTCGTCGCCGCCCAGGACTGGCAGAACGCGGACTGGCAGGCGGTGTGGGAAATCCGTCGGCAGGCGCCACAGGAATGGAAGAGCCACGCGCCGGTGCGCTTCACCGACGCCCGCGACGTGCAAAAGCGCTTTTCGGCGCTGCTCAGCGAAATCGATGAGCGCCTGGAAGAGGCCTGGCGGCAGGCCGAGCAGCCCCGCCAGGCGCTGCTGGAGCGCGCCGCCGCCCTCGCCGAGAGCGTGGCCGCCGACCAGGGCGAACAGGCCGTCGACGTCCGTGGCGCCGCCCGCGAGGCCCAGGCGCTGCAGAAGCAATGGCGCGCCGCGCCCTGGCTGCCGCCGGCCCGTCACCGGCCGTTCCAGAAGCGTTTCCGCCGTACCATGGACGCCATCTTCGCCGCGCGTCAGGCCGACACCGAACAAAAGCAGGCGCAGCGCGCCGAAGCTGCCGAACAGGCACAGACCGTACTGGAACGGGCCGCCCAACAAACCGCCCGGCCCCTGCCGGAACAGGACGGCGCCACCCTCGCCGCCCTCGCCGAGGAATTGCAGGCGGTGGACGGCGCGTCGCTGGGCCGCAGCCTGCAGCAACAGCTGCAACGGCTGCAGGAGCAATTGCGCGCGCTGCGCAAGGACCTGCCCCGGTGGCAGCGCTGGCAGGCGGCCCGCGACCGTGTCAGCGGCGCGCCGTCCGGCGAGGAGCGCGCCGAAGACCGCGCCCTGGCCGCCGCGTTGGAAGCCCTGGCCGGCGTCGACAGCCCCGAACACGCCCGCGAGGAACGCATGGCCTGGCAACTCGAGCGGCTGCCCAAAGCGATGAAATCGAGCGGCTTCACACCGCTGGAAGAGGCCCTGGCGCTGGTCGACGAACGGCCCGTCGGCACGCCGCTCGAACCGGACCTGGCCTCCCGAATGACAACCGCCCTGACAGCCCTGGAACCGCGCCCCTAATCCAGCCTGTGCGAGCGGGCCCCGCCCGCGAAAGGGTGGCTTTAGCCACCCGGCAGGATCCCAGAGACCTTGTTTGTGCGCGATTTATTGCCCGTAGCGCCGCGCGTGCTGCAAGAAGTCGAGTTCCTCGGCGCTGTCGGTGCGCTCCAGCACCCGGTTGCGGTGCGGGAAACGGCCGAACCGCTGGATGATGTCGCGGTGCTCCTCGGCGAATTTGAGGTTGTTGGCGATATCGTCCTTAAGCGCCGCCGGCACCCGTGCGTGCAGGTCCTGGTAGCAGGCCACCGCGCGGTCCTGCAGCTCGGCGTCCTCGGCGTGCATCAGCGGCATATAGAAAAACACCTGGCCGGCCCAGCCCAGGCGCCGGTCCATGCCGGTGGATAAACCTTCCAGGGTCAGCGTGGCGGCGTGGTGGTCGCCGGCGAAGGCGTCCGCCGTGCCGCGATAGATGTTGCGTGTGAACTGGTCCAGCAGCAGGATCAGCGCCAGCCTGGGGCCCGGCTCCCGTTCCCAGTCCACCAGGTCGCGCCGCAGCGCCGCCGCCACTCGGTCACCGAAGCGTTCAGCGATTTCCGCGTCCTGGGCGTCACTGCTCTTGAACCAGCGCCGGCGCAAGGATTCCGGCGGCCAGCCCCGGGCATCGTCGGTCTCCCCTTCCAGGCCGCCGCTGTCGCCAAACCAGAAGTCGAGGATATCCCGGTACGGGATGGTGAATTCCATGGTGCTCTTCCTTTACAGGTCGCAGTGGTCCGGCAGCGCCGGTTTGATCGCCGGCCAGGCGTTTTTCAGCAGGCCCGGCTGGGCCTCGGCGGTGGGATGTATGCCGTCGCGCTGCATCTGCCCCGCTTCCACCACGCCGTCGAGCAGGAAAGGCACGAACGGCACCCCGGTTTCCCCGGCCACCTTTTTGAAGGCCTGCTCGAACAGGCGGGTGTAGGCCTGGCCGTAATTAGGCGGAATACGCATGCCCAGCAGCACCGGCTCGGCGCCGGCCGCTTCGCTCAGTTCGATCATGCGGGCCAGGTTGTCGCCCAGCCGCTGCGGCGGCAGGCCGCGCAGCCCGTCGTTGCCGCCCAGCTCGATCACCACGGTGTCCGGCTGGTGGCGCTCGAGCAGATCCGGCAGCCGCACCAGACCGCCGTCACTGGTGTCGCCGCTCACCGACGCGTTGTTCACCGGCAGCCCGGAACATTGCGTTTCCAGCCGTTGTCGTAAAAGGTGCACCCATCCCTGCGTTTCCTCGATACCATAGGCCGCGCTGATGCTGTCACCCAGCACCAGCACGCCCTCGGCGCGGGCGCAAAACGGCGTTACCAGTAAAACCAAAACGATCAGGCGTTCCCACATATGGCCTCGACTCCCGTGCTTGTCGCGCGACAACTTAGCAAAACGGTCTCCGCCCCGGAAGGCGAGCTGACCCTCCTGGAGCATATCGACCTCACCGTCCAAGGGGGAGACACTTTGGCCATCACCGGGCCGTCCGGTTCCGGAAAATCCACCTTGCTGGGTTTGCTGGCCGGCCTGGACGTGCCCACCGGCGGCGACGTGCGCCTCGCCGGCGAGCCGTTCAGCGGCCTCGACGAAGACGCGCGCGCGGCGCTGCGCGGGCGTTACTGCAGCTTCGTGTTCCAGGCGTTTCATCTGGTCGCCGACCTCACCGCCCTGGAAAACGTCATGCTGCCGCTGGAAATCGCCGGCGCCGACCGGGCCCGGGACAAGGCCCGGCACTGGCTGGCCCGGGTCGGCCTGGGCAAACGCGAACGGCATTTCCCGTCGCAGCTCTCCGGCGGCGAGCAGCAGCGCGTGGCGCTGGCCCGCGCCTTCGCCATGGAGCCCGCCCTGCTGTTCGCCGATGAGCCCACCGGCAGCCTGGACCGGGCCAACGGCGACCAGGTGGCGGAGATGCTGTTCGACCTGAACCGCGACCACGGCACCGCCCTGGTGCTGGTGACCCACGACCCCGCCCTGGCCCGGCACTGCGGCACCCATCACGAACTGGTGGAGGGCCGCCTGAGTGCCTGATTTGTCCCCGCGACCTCTGCTTCGTCCCTGGCGTTCGCCCGCGTTCCGCATCCAGGCCCTGGCGCTGCTGGTGTGCACCCTGGCGATCGCCGCCGTGGTGCTGATGCGCGGCGAGCTGGACCACCGCTTCGCCAACCGCACCGCCGAGGCGATCGGCGGCGACCTGGTGCTGGAGGGCAGCGAGCCGGCCACCCGGGCCCAGCGCGAGCAGGTGGCCGCCCTGCCCCATTCCCGGATCAGCGCCTTCAGCACCGTGCTGGTGCACGGCGACACCTTCGTACTCACCAGCGTCAAAGCGGTGGACGACGCCTACCCGCTGTACGGCGAGCTCACCGTGGCGGACCAGCGCTTCGCCACGCCGGGCACCGTGGACCAGGGCCCGCCGCCCGGCGAGGTGTGGCTGGCCGGGCCGGCGCTGGATCGCCTGGAACAGAACGTGGGCGACACCGTCACCGTGGGCGAGCGCCAGTTGCGGATCGGCAAAGTGCTGGTCCGCGAGCCGGACCAGGGCGCCGGTTTCTACAGCATGAACCCCAGGGTGCTGATGAACCTGGAGGACGTGGACTCCACCGGCGTGCTGGCGCCGGGCACACGGGTCGAATATGAACTGCGCATCGCCGCCCCCGGCGAGCAAATGGCCGGCGTCCTTGACCGGCTGGAACCCACCCTGGCGCCGCATCAGGAGATCGACACCCGCGAGGACGCCGCGATGCGCTCCATGGGGCCGATGCGGCAACTCAGCCTGTGGGGCCAGCTGTCGGTGATGATGGTGGTGCTGCTGTGCGGCGGCGCCGTCTACCTGGCCGCCGGCGTGCGCAGCGCCGAGCAGGCGCGCCGCTGCGCGGTGATGAAAACCTTCGGCGCCGGCCGCCGCCTTATCCTCGGCCAGATACTGGGCCGCGAGCTGGCGGCCCTGCTGCCGTCCATCCTGGTGGGCCTGGCGCTGGCCGGCGGCGGCTTTCTGCTGCTGCAGCAATGGCTCGGCGACGCCCTCACCTGGCGGCCGTCCGTGCTCACCTGGCTGCTGCTGGCCCTGGCGCCGGTGGTGATCTGGGCCGGTTTCGCCCTGCCCCGGCTGTGGCGGCTGGCGGATCTGCCGGCGCGGCTGATCCTCGCCGACCGCCTGGAGGCCCCGGCGGCGCGCACCGGCCGTAATCTGCTCGGCGCCCTGCTGGCCCCGGTGCTGGTGGCGATGATGCTGTCCGGCTCGCTGGTGGCCCTGGGGCAGCTGTTGCTGCTGATGGTGACCGTGGCGGTGGGCCTGCCGCTGCTGCTGTGGGGGCCGCTGCGCCTTGCCGACAAGGGCGGTGCCCGTCTGCCGCTGGCGCCGCGTCTGGCGCTGCGGCGCCTGGCCCGGCGCCCGATGACCACCCTGCCGATGCTGGCCGCCATGGTGCTGGCCCTGGCGGTCATGTCGCTGGCCAGCCAGGTGGGCCAGCAGCTGCTGGGCCAGTGGCGCGCCAGCCTGCCGGAGAAGGCGCCCAACTATTTCGTGCTCAATCTGTTCGACCAGGATATGGACGCGTTCCGAAGCTGGCTGGACGCCCACGACGCCGAGGTGCCCGGCTTTTACCCGGTGGTCCGGGCCCGCCTCACCGAGGTGAACGGCCAGCCGGTACGCGAGGCGGTCACCAAGGAAGACGAGGACGACCAGGGCCAGCGCGCCCTCAACCGCGACCTGTCGCTGACCCAGGCCGACACCCTGCCGGAGAGTAACCGGGTGACCGACGGGCGCTGGGTGGCCGATGCCCCCGGCGAAGTGTCGGTGGAATCGGAACTGGCGGCATCCCTGGGCCTGAAGGTGGGCGACGAACTGGGCTTCACCGCGCCCTCGGGCAGTGTGGCGGCCACCGTGGTCGGTTTGCGGGAAGTGGAATGGGAAAGCTTCGAGCCGAATTTCTACTTCATGTTCAGCCCCGGCACGCTGGAATCACTGAACCGCTACTGGCTGACCAGCTTTTACCTGCCCGAAGGTCAGGGCGCGGACCTGCCGGACCTGATCCGTCAGTTCCCCCAGATCACCCTGCTGGACGTGAACGCCCTGCTCGACCAGGCCCAGGACCTGATCGCCCGCGCCAGCCGCGCGGCCCTGGCCCTGGCGGCACTGCTGCTGGCGTCCAGTGTGCTGGTGATGGCCGCCGCCTGGCTGGCGGGCAGCCAGCAGCGGCGCCGCGACGAGGCGCTGCTGCGGGTGCTGGGCGCGCGCTCCGCCCTGCTGCGCCGGGTGGCGGTGCTCGAACAGGCCCTGCTGCTCGGCGGCGCCGCCCTGTTCGCGCACCTGCTGCACCTGGTGGCGCTCTGGCCGCTGGGCACCAAGTTGTTCGACGGCGATATGCCGCTGTCCTGGTGGATTCTGCTGCCCTGGGTGCTGATCCTGCCGATGCTGGCGACCCAGTGGCTCAAGCCACGACGCCACAGCGCGCCGCTGGCGCGCCTGATGTCCTGACGGCTACTGCCTGAGGCCCGGCTTTTCCCGCGCCAGCAGGAAGAAGCAGAGCATCCCGCCCACCGCGCTGGCCGCCATCAGGGCGGTCATCGGCAGCGGCGTACCGTTGTGGATCAGGCCCAGCCCGGAACCGATCAGCCCCGCCATCAGAAACTGCAGGCAGCCGTTGAGGCCGGTGGCGGCGCCGCTGTCGCGCTCGAAGAAGGCCAGGAAGCTGGCCAGCGCGTTGGGGATCGCCAGCGCCGCCATGCCGGCCACCACCATGATCAGCGGCACCGTGCTCCAGAGCGTCAGGTAGCCGCTCAGGGTGAGCAGCAGCAGCGTCAGCGCGGCCAGGCTTTGCAGCACCACCGCCACGGCCATGATCGCGGCGCTGTCGAAGCGGCGCAGCAGCAACACGTTAAGGCGGTTGAGCCCCAGCATGGCGACCACGTTGGCGCCGAAATAGAGCGGGAAGCGGGCCTCGTCGATGCCGAAGTATTCGATATAGAGAAAGGCGGCGTCGGTGATGAAGGTGAACATGGCGGAAAAGATCAGGCCGTTGGCGAGGATGAAGCCCATCGCCCGGCGCTGGCGCAGCACCCGGCCGTAGGCCGCGAACATGCGGTGGCGCAGCGGCTCCTCCGCCACCTGCGGGGCCACGGAAGGCATCGCGAAGCGCAGCATCAGCGCCACCAGTACGGCGTAGCCGGCCAACATCACGAAGATGCTCTGCCAGCCGGCCAGGTGCAGCAGGAAGGCCCCCACCGCGGGCGCCACCAGCGGCGCCAACAGAAGCACCAGGCCCACACTGGTGAGCACCCGGGCCGCTTCGCGGCCGTTGAAATGGTCGCGCACCGAGGCGGCGGCGATCACCACGGTGGCGCCGCCGCCCAGGGCCTGAAGCACGCGCAGACCGTACAGCCAGCCCACCTGCGAGCACACCGTGATCGCCAGGCTGGCGACGATGAAAACGGACAGGCCCACATAGGCCACCGGTTTGCGGCCGAAATGATCCGACAGCGGCCCACCCAGCCACTGGCCCAGCGCCACACCCAGCACATAGACGCTCACCGACAGCTCAATGCGGTGCACCGCCACGCCGAAGTCGTCGGCCATGGTCGGCAGCGCCGGCAGGTAGGTGTCGATGGCGAGCGGCCCGAGGGCCACCAGAGTGCCGAGCATGATCGCCAGGCGTACGGGGGAAACGGTAGGCATCGGGAATCCCTGGGCGGTACAACGGAGGTCGGCAAGCCTATCATTATCACCGTCGTTTTTGCCGTTAGCGGGATGAAAAAAATCGGGCTTGCGACGCTCCGGGTTCGCTGGGACTATAGCCGCACTCTCAGACAAGGAAGCCCATGGAACTCTCCGTACCTTTGCAGTTGGCCCTGATCACCGTGGTGGCGTTTGTCTGCCAGTGGGCCTCCTGGCGCATCAAGCTGCCCGCCATTTTACCGTTGCTGCTGTCCGGCCTGTTGTTGGGCTCGGTGGCCGGTCTGATCCAACCCAAGCAGTTATTCGGAGATCTGCTGCTGCCCGGGGTGTCCCTGGCGGTGTCGATCATTCTGTTCGAGGGCGCCCTCACCCTTCGCTTCAGCGAGATCCGCGGCCTGGAAAAAACCGTGCGCCGGCTGGTCACCTGGGGGGCGCTGATCACCTGGGGCGTGGTGACGCTGTCCGCCTGGGGCCTGCTGAATCTGCCCTTGGAGCTGGCGCTGCTGTTCGGCGCCCTGGTGGTGGTCACCGGCCCCACGGTGATCGTGCCGTTGCTGCGCAGCGTGCGCCCCAAGGCGAGCGTGGCGCGGCTGCTGCGCTGGGAAGGCATCGTGATTGACCCGCTGGGCGCGATCCTGGCGGTACTCGCCTACGAGCTGGTGGTGGCCACCGGCCAGCAGGGTGCCCTGCTGCACGGGCTGTGGCTGTTCTTCCAGGCGATCGCCGTGGGCGCCGCCATGGGCGGCGCCGTGGCGCTGGCGCTGAGCGCCCTGCTGAGCCGCCACCTGGTGCCGGAGTATCTGCGCAGTTTCCTGGTGCTGTCCTCGGTGATCGGCTCCTTCGTGCTGTCCAACAGCATCAGCGAGGAATCCGGCCTGGTGACGGTGACCGTGGCCGGCATCGTGATGGCCAACCGCAAGGGCGTGCGCACCGACGACATTCTCCACTTCAAGGAGAACCTGTCGGTGATGCTGATTTCGGTGCTGTTCATCGTGCTGGCCGCGCGCCTGGAAATGGAGCAGCTGCTCAGCCTGGGCGCCACCGCCCTGCTGGTGCTGGCGATCATCCAGCTGGTGGCGCGGCCGTTGTCGGTGTGGGTGGCGACCCTGGGCAGCAGCCTGAACTGGCGCGAGAAGGCGCTGCTGGCGTGGATCGCGCCGCGCGGCATCGTCGCCGCGGCGGTGTCCGCCCTGTTCGCCCAGCGTCTGGAAGAAAACGGCGTGGCCGGCGCCGAGCTGCTGGTGCCGCTCACCTTCATGGTGATCATCGGCACGGTGGCGCTGCAGAGCGTCACCGCCCGGCCGCTGGCGCGGCTGCTCAAGGTGGCCGAGCCGGGCCCCAGGGGCTTCCTGATCATCGGCGCCAACCCGGTGGCCCGCGCCATCGGCCAGACCCTGAGCCAGAACAATTTCCCGGTGATCCTCACCGATTCCAGCTGGGAAAGCATCCGCACCGCGCGCATGGAAGGGCTGCCCACCTTCTACGGCAACCCGGTCTCCAGCCACGCGGATCAGTACCTGGACCTGGTGGGCTACGGCAAATTGCTGGGCCTGAGCCCGCGCCGGGAACTGAACACCATGGCGACCATGCGCTACCGTCTGGAATTCGGCGAACCCAATGTCTACAGCCTGCCCTGGCAGAGCGAAAAGGAAGAGAAGCACGACGTGGCCGCGCACCACCGGGGCGCCACCCTGTTCGGGCCGGACATGACCTATGCCCGCCTCGCCAGCCTGCTCAGTCAGGGCGCGGACATCCGCAAGACGCGGATCACCGAGGAGTTCGACTTCAAGGCCTATCTGGCGGTGGAGAACCGGCAGGTCTGGCCGCTGTTCGCGGTGGACAGCAAGGACCGGATCCACGTGTTCACGTCCGAGTCTCAGCCGGAGCCCCGGGCCGGCTGGTCGGTGATCGGTTTGATCAAGGAAGAGCAAAGCGCCGAAGAGAACGGCGACCAGGCGTCCTAGCGGGGCGCCGCCGATTCGGCGTTGAAGGAATCGATCAGGCCGCACACCCTGCCGTCGCCCAGATGGCAGTCCGGGGCCCGCGACCAGTCGTCCATGGCGGCGCGCATGCGCGCGCTCAACTCGCTCAGTTCACGGATGCGCGCTTCCACTTCGGCGAGGCGCGCCTCGATCAACGACCGCACCCTCGGGCACGGCGTTTCCCCGCCCTCCGACTCTTCGATCAGTTCACGCACGTCGCCGAGCGTGAAGCCCAGGCTGCGTGCTTTCAGCGCGAAGCGCAGCCGCGACAGGTCGACGCCGTTGTACTGGCGGTAGCCGTTGTGTGGGTCGCGACGCGGGGTCAGCAGGCCCAGATCGGTGTAGTGGCGAACGGTTTCGGCGGTGGTGTCGGCCCGCCGGGCCAAATCGGTAACGCGCATAACGATCGACTCCGATAATGCAAAGGTAGCGTTCGGGGCTCAGGCGGCGGCCCGGTCCCGGTCCGCCGGCGGCACGCCGTAAAAGCGCTCACGGATCTCTTCATAGCGGGCCCATTCCTGTTCCCAGCGGGCCGCGTCCCAGCCCAGCAGTTCGCCGGTGAGCGCGCGCAGCCGCTCCGCCAGGCCGGCGCCGCCGTCGCGGCGCAGCAAACCCAGCCGGGTGCGGCGCAGCAGCAGGTCGTCCAGATGCACCACCGCCTCGTGGCTGAGCACCCAGCGCAACAGCGCCTCGTCGTCCTGGACGCCATGAAGGAACTGGTCCACCTGTTCCGGCGCGTCCGGCAGCGGCCGGAACAAGGGGGCGTTGCTGCGCCGGGCGCGGCGCGCCTCCCGCGGGCCCAGCAGGCCGGCGGCGCAGAGCGCGTCCAGGGCGATCAGCCGGAAGGTGGTGAGCTTGCCGCCGCTCACGGTGACCACGCCGTTCTCTTCCCACACCGCGTGGTCGCGGCGCTCCTTGGAGGGATCCTTGCCGTCGCCGGAGGCGATCACCGGGCGCACCCCGGCCATGGTGGAGAGGATGTCCTCGCGGCCCAGGTTCACCTTCGGGAACTGTCCGTTGATCAGTTCCAGCAGGTAGTCCACTTCCGCGCCGCTGGCGCGGGCCTCCTGGTCCAGGCTGTCGCCGTGATCCAGGTCGGTGGTGCCGATGCAGGTGACCCCTTCCCACGGGAACACGAACACCGGCCGGTCGTCGCGGGGGTTAATCAGCGTCAGGCAGTCGGCCACCGGCAGCCGCGCCGGGTCGACGAACAGATGGCTGCCGCGCAGCGGGCGGATGCGTTGCCCGGCGCCGCCCAGGCGGTTGGCCCAGGCGCCGGTGGCGTTGATCACCGCGCCGGCGTTCAGGGTCAGGCTGTCGCCGCTTTCCAGATCGGTGACGTCCACCCGGGCGCGGCCGTTCTCGGTGCGGCCGTTCTCGGTGCGGATAGCGGTGGCGCGGGCGTAATTGAGCGAACGGCCGCCATGCCGGGCCGCTTCCAGCAGGCAGCGCACCACCAGCCGGCAATCGTCGGTGAGGGCGTCGGTGTAGCTCATGGCGCCGTTCAGGCCCGCCGTATCCAGCCCCGGGACGCGCATCAGCACCTCGGCGCGGGGCACGAAACGGTGGTCGCGAATGCCGGCCAGAAAGTCGTACAGCGACAGCACCGCGGTCATCGGCCAGCGCCCCGGGAACCGGCCGTCGCGCAGTGGGAACAGGTACTGGGCCCGCTCCACCAGGCCGGGCAGATCGCGCAGCAGCCGCTCCCGCTCGCGCAGGGCGTCGCGGGTCAGGCGCACTTCGCCCTGGGCGATATAGCGCAGCCCGCCGTGGACCATCTTCGACGAGCGACTGGAGGTGCCCCAGGCGAAATCCTGCTGTTCCAGCAGCAGCGCCTTGCGCCCCTGGCGGGCCGCTTCCAGCAACACGCCGGCGCCGGTGATGCCGCCGCCGATCACGATCAGGTCCCATTGTTCCCCGGCCAGTTCGGCCAGTGACGCACGCTTCGCCAGCATGGTGTCTCCTTGGATTGTGTGAACGCTTTGCCTCCGGGTGGCACGACCGTTCCTTTTTCGCGGTCAGTCTGCTACAAACGCCGGATGCCTTCATCCTACTCATTATCCCCGGTTCTTTTGCAGCCGCATTGCACCCGCGCCGAATTCGACGCCGTGGTGGAGGTGCTGGCCCGCGCCTTCGTCGACGATCCGTTCTGGCGCTGGCTGTGCCGGCCGGAGGATTTCCAGGTCCGCCTGCGGCGCGGCATGGCCGCGCAGCTGCGCCACCTGGCCCTGCCCGGACGGGTCGATCATATACCCGGTGTGGGGGCGGCGCTGTGGTCGCCGCCGGGCCAGTGGCGTCTGGGGCTGTGGCAGCAGCTTCGCTTCCTGCCCGACTTCGCGGCGATTACCGGGCTCACCCGCCTGCCCGGCCGGCTGAGCGGCATCCAGCATATTCAGCAACTGCATCCGAAGCGACCCCACTGGTACCTGCAGGTGCTGGGGGTGGCGCCGGACCAGCAGGGGCGCGGCCACGCCCGCCGCCTGCTGGCGCCGGTGCTCGCCCTGTGCGACAGGGACCGCCACGGTGCCTTCCTGGAGACCTGCGAGCCGGACAACCTGCCGCTCTACCGCCGCTTCGGTTTCGAGGTGATCCGCGAGGACCGGGTCACCGCCGACGGTCCTCCGATCTGGCTGATGTGGCGCCCGCCGCCGCTTTAAGAGACCGCGATCGCATCCCGGTGCTACCCTACTTTACCGATTTTTACCGCGCCGCTATGGTTTCGGTTCCCTGATCGCTTATTGTTGAGCCACTCAGGAACAATGGATAACAAGGAGTAATGATGAAACGCACTGCCGGATGCCTCTTACTGGCCGGGGCTTTGTCCCTGTCCGCTTGCAGCACCATCAATCCCTACACTGGGGAAAAACAGACTTCCAAGGCCGCCGGCGGCGCCGCCATCGGCGCGGTGAGCGGCGCGCTGATCGGTATCGCCACCTCGGACAGCGCCAAGGAGCGCAAAGAGCGGGCCCTGGCCGGGGCCGGTATCGGCGCCATCGCCGGCGGCGGCGTGGGCTACTACATGGACGTCCAGGAAGCCAAGCTGCGTCAGAAACTGGAAGGCTCGGGCGTGTCCGTCACCCGTGACGGCGAGAACATTATTCTCAACATGCCGGGTAACGTGACCTTCGACACCGACAGCACCCAGGTGAAATCCTCGTTCCGTTCCGTGCTGGACTCCGTGTCCGAAGTCCTCAAGGAATACGATTCCACCATGCTGCAGATCGCCGGCCATACCGACAGCACCGGCGGCGACCGCTACAACCTGCTGCTCTCCCAGCAGCGCGCCCAGGCGGTGGCCGATGTGCTCAGCGGCTACGGCGTGCAGGCCGTGCGCATGGACGTGGTCGGTTTCGGCGAAACCCAGCCGATCGCGGATAACGGTTCGGCGTCAGGCCGCCAGCAGAACCGCCGCGTGGAACTGACCCTGATTCCCTACGAGGAATAATTCAGGGCTCCGCGCCACCGCCTCAGGCGGTGCCGGCCCGGCGTAGCCGCCAGACCAGCACCGCCAGGGGCACCATCAGCATCACCACCAGCATGTACGGAAAACGGTGGTCGAGCGTGTACAGCCCGGTGCCCACCAGTGGCCCGAGCACGAACCCCAGCGACGGACAGGCACTGGCCAGCCCGGCCACCCTGCCCTGCTCCGAACTGTCCACCCTCAGGCTCGCCAGCGACATGATCGCCGGCATGCCGAAACCGATCCCCATACCCACCAGCATCACCGCCAGGGTCATGCCCAGACGGCTGTCGAACAGCCACAGCACGCCGGCGCCCAGGCCGATGGCCGGAACCGCCAGGGCCAGCAACACCAATGCCGGCGCGCGCAGCCATTGCACCACCAGAATCTGGCCGGTCAGCGAGGTGATCGCCGCCGCCATCATGGCGGTGCCCAGGGCGCCGGCCGCTTCGCTGGGCGACATGTTCAGCGCGTCCTGAAACAGAAAGCCCAGGGTCTGTTGAACCAGCGCGAAGCTCATGAACAGCACTACCCCGGTGATCAACAGATCGCGAAAACGGCGGTCGGTATAGGCGCGCAGGCCGGTGGCCAGCACCGTGCGCCGGCGCTGCACCGGCGGCTCGCCGCGGTACGGCGACGGCGGCAGGAAGAACAGAATAAACACCGCCATCAAGGCCACCAGACCGGCCACCAGATAGAGCGGCAGCACCAGCGCCACCGCCGCCAGCATGCCGCCGATGCCCGGGCCCAGCACGGTGCCCAGGTTGTTGGCGGCGCCGATGCGGCCCATGCCGCGGGTGCGCGCCTCCGGCGCGGTGATGTCGGCGGTGTAGGCCGCCGCCGACGGCGGCGTGGCGGCCATGATCACCGCCTGGCTCATGCGCGCGGCCACCAGCAGCGCCACCAGAACGCCGCCGCTCACCCAGCCGGCCAGCCCGGCCTGGAACACCAGCGCGAACAGCAGCGTGCCGGTGGCGTAGCCGCTCAGGCCGATGATCAGGATCGGCCGGCGGCCGTAGAGTTCACTGAGGTAGCCCCACACCGGGCTGGCCAGGGCAAAGGCCAGCGACGAGCAGCTGATGATCAGCCCCACCTGGATCTCGGCCAGGCCGGTGGCCCGGCCCAGCGACGGCAGCAGCGTGAACACCAGGGTCTGGCCCAGGGCGGTGACGCCCACCGCGGCAAGCAGCAGGCTTTGGGTAAAGGTCGAGGATCTGGCAACCGGCGATAATGACAAAGAGGGCCTCCTATCGGGCCCGCTAATATATCACCTTCGTTGCCCTATCGCCGCCGCTAGTTGTTTTCTTCGGACAGCAGGAAGTGGGCGCGGGCAATGGTGATCGGCTCTTCCCGGCGTTTCTGCCAGGCGCTGATGTGCACATTGGCGATGCGACGGCCCAGGCGGGTGATGCGGCATTCGGCGAAGGTGTCGCGGAACAGGCCGGCGCGCAGGTAGTCGATGGTGAAATCGATGGTCTTGGGCACCTTGGGCTCGCCCATTTCCAGCAGGATGAAGATGATCGCGGCCTGCTCCATGAAGCCGGCCACGGCGCCGCCGTGCAACGCCGGCAAGGTGGGGTTGCCGATATTGTTTTCGTTGCGCGGCAGAATGAAGGTCAGTTCCTCGCCCTGCACCAGCAACTCGATACCCAGAAAGCGCGCATAGGGCACGCGGTCCACCAGGTCCTGGTAGTTGGCTTCGCCGTTGCGGCAGGCTTCGATCAAGGCTTTCAGTGAATCGGTCATCAGGACACCACCCGCCCGTTCTTATCCAGTTTCATGCGTGTGTAGGTGGCCAGGCCGGTGGCCACCGGCTCACCCTCTTCCTCGCCCTCTTCCCAGGTGGTCAGCCGCACGAAGGTGACGTTGGGCGTGAGCCGGTAGCAGCTGGCGTAGCAGATCACCGCCTTGCCCGGTGTCGGGGCGTGCAGGTGGTCGACGCGGAAATCGATGGTCGGCGTGATTTCGAAGTTGGGGTACAGGCGGCAGCTGTTCGCCATGCCGCCGGCCTGGTCCATCATCGCGAAGATGGCGCCGCCGTGCAGCACACCGGTGTCCGGATTGCCGACCAGGTCCTCGCGCCAGGGCAGGCGCACACGGACGCCGTCTTCTTCGGCGCTGAGCACTTCCATACCCAGGTTGCGGGAATGGCGCACGGTCTCCAGGGACCGGTTACAGACGTCCATGCGGGTGTAAGGGGGCTTTGAATTTGTCACGGGGGCCAATGCTCTGTTACTGCGGGCCCGGCAAGATTACCGCCTACCCTTACTCGGGATCAATTGCTATCAGCGGAGCCTCCATGGCACCACGTCCTTCCGTGAAATCATCACTGCGCGCATTGAGCCATATGGTGGAGCGCCGCCGTCATCCGCGGCGCTTCATTCAGACCGACAAAACGCCCTGGGACGAAATTTACCGCAACGGCATCATGGCGCTGCGTCATTACAGTTTGCCGCCGATGGCGCGGATTCCGGTCGGCGACGAGGAGATACCGGTACGGCGGGAGAAGCATCGTATTCCGCTGATTCTGGTGCCGGCGCTGGGTATCCACTGCTGGACCTACGACCTGATGCCCAACCGGTCCATGGTCCGTTACCTGATGGCGCGCGGCCATGACGTCTACCTGATCGACTGGGGCCAGCCGTCCCAGGCCGACCGCGACCTGGACCTGGACACCTACGTGAACCAGTGGTTGCCGCAGGTGGTGGAGCGGGTGCGCGAGCACACCGGGTCGGACCAGGTGAATCTGCTCGGCTACTGCATGGGCGGGCTGCTGTGCATGCTCTATCTGGGCAGCCACCCGGAGGCGCCGGTGCGCAGTCTGTCGACCATCGCCAGCCCGGTGAATTTTCATAAAAGCGGGCCGTTCGGCAAGATTTTCAGCCTCGCGGCGATTCCCGCCATGCAGGCCCACGACTGGTTCCAGGTGCGCCTGGAGCCGCTCGACAGCAAGCTGTTCCACATTCCCGCCCGGCTGCTGTCGCTGGGCTTCAAGATGACCAACCCGCCGGGGCTGGTGCAGTCCTACGTGGATTTGCTGCGCAATATGGGCGACCGGGACTACCTCACCGAGTACATGACCATGGGCCAGTGGTTCAACGACATGGTCGACTACCCGGGGGCGGTGGTGCGCGAAGTGATCGAGAAGATGGTGCTCGCCAACAGCCTCGCCGACGGCCGTCTCAGCATCGGCGGGCGGCCGGTGGATTTCGGCGCCATCACCCAGGATCTGCTGGCGTTCGGCGGACGCACCGACCGCATCGTCAGCCTGCGCGCCGCGCGGGAGATTCTCAAAGTGGTGGGCAGCCGCGAGAAGCGGTTCGAGGAAGCCCCCGGCGGCCACGCCGGGGTGTTCGCCGGCAGCAAGGCGCCCGGCCAGTGCTGGCGGGTGATCGCCGACTGGCTGGAGGCGCGCGCCGACTGAGCGCTACTCGGGCGGACCGATGGTGGGCTTGGCGACCTCGGAGGTGGCCAGCTCCACCGCCTGCTGCAGGCTGCTGGTCATCTGCGAGGTATAGCGGTAAACCAGGAACGGCACCGCGTCGTCACCGAACTTGAGCATGGAAGAGCGGATGAACCCCCACTTGAGAGCGGCCTGCTCCAGGGTGCGGTTGAGGTTGCCGTCGCCACGGTGGGCGGCCTGCACCCGCTTGAGCCGGTCGGAAAACGCCGGCACCGCCTGCTCGAAGGCGCCGCGATCCTGTTGCCCCTCATCGTCGCCGTCGTTGTTGTCGGCGATGATCGCCACGTAGGACGAGGTCAGTTGTTGCAGCTCGCTGATCAGCCCGTGGACGTCGTCGTAGTCGCCGTCGGCGGCGCCTTCGAAGTCGTCGATGCCGGCGGCCATTTCCGCCGGCAGGTCGTCCAGCCGCCGCGGGTCGCCGGACGCCGCTTCGCCCTCGGCGTCGCCGGGGGCCGGCAGGGCCTGGTCGGCGGCCATGCGTTGCCACTGGTCGGCGAGATCCGCGACCAGGGCCCGCTCCGCGTCGGACTCGCCGGCGGCGCGCAGTTCATCCAGCGCTTCGGCGGCCTGCTGAGCGGCTTCGTTGAGCGCTACCCGGTAGGTGTCGTTGCCGTCCATGACGGCATACATGTGGTAATCCGTGCGCACTTGCCAAAGATGGTGCTCCAGATCCTCCAACTGGGCGCGGCTCAGGGCCGCGCTCGCGGCCATCGGGGCCGCCAGCCCGGTTATCGACAACACCACCGCCAAGGCGCCCCTGGAAAGGGTTCGCATAGCATCTCCTATTGCATTTCTTTTTGTTGCCCAGCCCGAGGACAAACGCGGCAAAGATAGTACATAGCGCCGCCTTTTACCAATGCGCAATATTGCGCGGGGTCAGCGGCCGGGCCTGCTGAGTTCCGTATAGAGCGCCTGGTATTCCTGCGTCAGCTTGTGCTTGGGGCTCCAGTTGATCAGCGGCGTGGCGCACTCGTGGGATTCGCGCATGGCGACGCTGGCGGACAACTTGCTGTCGAGGATCGGCAGGCCCTCCTCCACCAGCGACGCCACCAGTTCCTTGGGCAGGCGCGCGCGCGGCTGATACTGATTCACCACGATGCCCTGCACGCGCAGGTCTTCGTTGTGATCCTCGCGGGTCTCCTGAACGTTCTCCAGCAGGGAATAGAGCGCCTTGCGGGAAAACGCATCGCAGTCGAAGGGGATCAGCACCCCGTCGGCGGCGATCAGCGCGGACAGGGTGTAGAAATTGAACGCCGGCGGCGTGTCCACATAGATGGCGTCGAATTCCCGGCCCAGGCTTTTCAGCAGGCCGCGCAGCTTGTAGATCTTGTGCTTGGATTCGAGCAGGTGCTCCACCTCGCCCAGTTCACCGTCGGAGGGCAGCACGTACAGGTTTTCGAACTTGGTGAGATGCACGTAATCGCGGGGCGCTTTTTCCTTGAGCTTGAACGACAGCGTCTGCGCGAAGAAGGTGCCGATGTTGGGCGTCGGCCCCTGCTCCTGCTGATACGCGCCCATGCCCAGCAGGTACTGGCTGGCGTTGCATTGTGGATCCAGGTCCACCACCAGCGTCTTGTTGCCCCGGGCGGCGCTGATCGCCGCCAGATTCACGGTGATACTGGATTTACCCACACCGCCTTTCTGATTAAACACCACGGTTCGCATGCACGGTTCTCCTTACCTGAATGGCGCAATGATACACAGGGGCCGGAACGGCTCCCAGGCCGCAGCGACGTGGGCGGCTGTCATCCTTCGTCCACAAAAACTGTGGATAACCCCGTTAACAAGCCGTTGAAGAGTGGCGGCGGCGCCGACACCATGCCGCCTCCGACGAATTGATCGTTCCCTGGCCAGTGCGGGGTAAATGCGCGGCAGAAAGACATTTACCCCCCCTTGTCCCGCTTCCCGTTTTGCGCTCAGTATAGATATACACCATGTTTACCACGGAGTGATCCATGAGCGCCGTTACCCCCTTTGCGCCTGTTCCCACCGGCAGCCCCCTCAAGTCGGTCCCCGGAGATCCGGGCTGGCCGCTGGTCGGGCACACTCTGACCAGTATGCGTGATCCAGTGGGCCTGATGCGACAGCGTTACGACCAGTACGGTCCGGTGTCCTGGACCCGGCTGTTCGGCCTGCGGGTGGTGCAGATGCTGGGCCCGGACGCCAACCAGTTCGTGCTGATGAACAAGGGCGACCTGTTCTCCAACCACGGCGGCTGGGACTTTTTCATCGGCCCGTTTTTCCATCGCGGCATCATGCTGCTGGATTTCGAGGAGCACCGCTGGCACCGGCGCATCATGCAGCAGGCGTTCACCAAAAACGCGCTGCGCGGCTATCTGGAGCGCATGGGGCCGCGCATCACCGCCGGCCTGGACACCTGGCCGGAGGGCGGCATCAAGGTGCTGCCCCGGGTCAAGCGGCTGACCCTGGACCTGGCCACCGATGTGTTCATGGGCCAGGAACTGGGCCCGCGCTCCGAACAGGTCAACCGGGCGTTCGTGGACACGGTGCGCGCCGGCACCGCGCTGCTGCGCTTCCCGGTGCCGGGGCTGCGCTGGTCCAAGGGGCTGCGCGGCCGGCGGGTGCTGGAGCAACTGTTCCGCGATGAGATCCCGACGAAACGGGCCCAGGAGGACAACGACCTGTTCAGCGCGCTTTGTCACGCCACCACCGAGGACGGCGACCGCTTCTCCGACGACGATGTGGTCAACCACATGATCTTCCTGATGATGGCGGCCCACGACACCACCACCATCACCCTGTCCAATCTGTTCTACCACCTGGCCAGCGCGCCGGAATGGCAGGAGCGCCTGCGCGAGGAAAGCCGCGCGCTGGGCAAAACCCAACTGGAATACGAGGACCTGGAGAAGCTGCCGGGCATCGGCCTGGCCATGAAGGAGGCGCTGCGCCTGTGCGCGCCGGTGCCGTCGCTGCCCCGCCGCACCGTGCGTGACGTGGAATACGACGGCTTCCATATACCCAAGGGCAGCTTTATCACCATGGCGCCCTACTTCACCCACTATATGGAAGAGTACTGGCCGGACGCGGAGCGCTTCGATCCGGAGCGGTTCGCCGAACACCGCCGCGAGGACAAGGTGCACCCCTATGCCTGGGTGCCCTTCGGCGGCGGCGCGCACAAATGCATTGGCCTGCATTTCGCCGACATGCAGGTGAAGGCGATCCTCCACCAGGTGCTGTTGAAGTACCGCTGGCGGGTGCCGGCGGACTATGTGATGCCGGTGGACACCACCAGCCTGCCGGTGCCCAAGGACGGCCTGCCGGTGACACTGGAACGGCTGTGACCGCTCCAGAGGAGGGCTTACCCGCGGCCGCGATCAGCCGCTGACGGTCTCACCGTCGCGCAGCGTCACCAGCTCTTCCGCCGAGGTGGGGTGAATGCCCACGGTGGCGTCGAAGTCCGCCTTGGTGGCGCCCATGCGCACCGCCACGGCGAAGCCCTGGGTGATCTCGGCGGACTCTTCGCCGGCCATGTGCAGGCCCACCACCCGGTCGCTGGCGTCGTCGACGATCAGCTTCATCATGGATTTCTCCTGGATGTCACTGAGCGTGTAGCGCATCGGCCGGAACTGGCTTTTATAGACCCGGATGGTGCCGTACTCGGCCAGCGCTTCTTCCTGGCTGAGCCCCACGGTGCCGATGTTCGGGTGGCAGAACACGGCGGTGGGCACATCGCGGTAGTCCAACGGCGCCTTCGGTTTGTGCTCGCCGAACAGATGGGCCGCCAGCCACATGCCTTCGGCCAGGGCCACCGGGGTGAGCTGCAGCCGGTCGGTGACGTCGCCCAGGGCGTGGATGCCCGGCTCGCTGGTCTGGAAGGCGTCGTCCACGATTACCGCGCCGTTGTCGCGGGTCTGCACCGACACGCCCTCGGCGAACAGGCCGTCCAGCTTGGGCACCCGGCCGGTGGCGTAGAACACCTCATCCACCACCAGGCTGTCGCCGTTCAACAGACGCAGGGTTTTCTCGCCGTCGGCGTCGCCTTCAATGGCGCTGACGTCGGTGTTCACATGGATATGAATACCGGCGGCGGCCATGCGCTCGGCGACGAACTCGCGGATTTCACCGTCGAAGCCGCGCAGGATCAGATCGCGGCGGTAAAGCTGATGCACTTCCACGCCCAGGCCGTTGAGGATGGAGGCGAATTCGCAGGCGATGTAACCGCCGCCGACCACGGCGACGCGCTCCGGCAATTTATCCAGATAGAACAGATCGTCGGAGATGCGCACCAGATGGTCGCCGGGCAGTTCCGGCACATGGGGCTTGCCGCCGGTGGCGATCAGAATGTGCTTACATTCCAGAACACGGTCGCCGTCCACGGACACCCGGCCGGGGCCCTCAATGCGGCCGTGGCCTTCGAACACGGTGACGCCGGCGTTATCCAGGATGCGGTTGTAGATGCCGTTGAGCCGTTCGATCTCACGGGTCTTGTTGTCGCGCAGGGTGTTCCAGTCGAACCGCCAGCCGTCCAACTGGTACCCGTAGCTGGCGGCCAGCTCGAACTCTTCCGGGAAGCCGGCGCCGTAGGCGAACAGCTTCTTCGGCACGCAGCCCACGTTGACGCAGGTGCCGCCGAAGAACCGTTCCTCGATAATCGCCACCCGGGCGCCGTGGCCGGACGCCATGCGCGCGGCGCGGACACCGCCGGAACCGGCACCGATGACCACCAGATCGAATTCGTCAGACAAAACACTCTCCTTAATCGTAGACCGCTGCGGGATGGCCGCTATTGTGGCGGCCACCCGGTGAAGAACAAGGCCAGGCGGTTAATCACCCTGATAGCGTGCCCTTATGCCGCCGCGCCCACGCCCTCAGGCGCCGACCCGGAAACGGGCGAACGGCGCGTGCAGGCTGGGCCGCCCCTGGCGCAGATAGAGCCCCGGCTCGATCGGCGGCCACAGCTCTTCCAGGGGCATGGAGTCGCCGTTGGCGTTGACCATGCGGGCGTGGTGGCGGCGCAGCTGGCGCGGCTCCCCCACCCCGCAGGCGTGGGCAATGGTCTCCACTTCCTTGACCAGATTGGCGTGGAAATGCGCCACCCGCGCGCCCTTCTCGCTGGGCACCAGACCGCGCTGCAGGCGCGGGTTGTGGGTGGTGACCCCGGTGGGACAGGTATTGCGGTTGCACTGCATCGCCTGGATGCAGCCCAGCGCGAACATATAGCCGCGCGCGGAGACACAGAAATCCGCGCCTATGGCGATGGCCCAGGCGACCATGGACGGCGTGATCAGTTTGCCCGAGGCGATGATGCGAATCCGGTCCTGCAGCGCGAAGCCGTCGCGCAGGTCCACCACCAGCGGTAGCGACTCGGCCAGGTTCAGCCCCACGTCGTCCATCAGCGACATGGGCGCGGCGCCGGTGCCGCCGTCGCCGCTGTCCACGGTGATGAAGTCCGGCGCGCTCTCCAGGCCCCGTTCATGGATTTCCATGAACAGCTCTTCCAGCCACTGCCAGGAACCGATCACCGTCTTGATGCCGGTGGGCTTACCGGTCACCCGGCGCACCCGCTCAATCATGTCCAGCAAATCCCCGGCGCTGCGGATGCCGGGCTGGCCGTTGGGGCTCACCGACGCCTGCCCCACCGGAATGCCACGAATGCGAGCAATGTCCGGGGTGACTTTCTCCGCCGGCAGAATGCCGCCCTTGCCCGGCTTGGCGCCCTGGCTGAGCTTGATCTCGAACATCTTCACCGATTGCAGGCGGGCCACCTCCCGCAGCTTTTCATCGCTCAGGTTGCCCTCCTGGTCGCGCACGCCGTAATAGGCGGTGCCGATCTGGAACACCAGATCACAATGCCCTTCCAGGTGCATTTCGGTGAGGCCGCCTTCGCCGGTGTTCAGCCAGCAGCCCGCCTGGCCGGCGCCCCGGGACAGGGCCCGCACCGCCGGCGTGGACAGCGCGCCGAAGCTCATCGCCGAAATATTGTGGAAGCTGCGTGCCACGAACGGCTGGTCGGCGTGGGGGCCGATCATCAACGGCAGGGTTTCGGCGGCGTCCTTTTCCAGGGTCGGATAAGGCGTATTCAGAAAGACGATGCGCCCGGCGGCGTTCTGCTTGGTGGTGCCGAATGCCACCGTATTGCTCAGATCCTTGGCGGCGCGGTAGACCCAGCTACGCTGGGCGCGGTTGAACGGCAGTTCTTCCCGATCCATGGCAAAGAAATACTGACGGAAAAACTCGCCGATATGCTCGAAAAAGTAGCGAAAACGACCGATCAGAGGGTAATTCCGTCGAATCGCGTGGGCCTTCTGGAAATAGCGGTCCTGCACCCACAGGATCATGGCCGCCACCGTCACCAGAAACACCATCAACAGCAGGCCCAAGGCCAGCCAGGTGGTCAGTAGATTGACCCAGGCATGCAACTGCTCGGAGAGCATAGGACCTCCTCTAATCGCCCGAATCCATGCTATCACTATAACCCGGCCCCGCCATCCGGGTTGGCCGCTGAAAATCACCGTCTGATGCGAAAAGGTGAGAACCCGGACTAATAATCCGCACAGGGCACCTAGCCCGACCGCTAATACTGTGGTATCACTTTCAACTGGAATCGGGATGTAAAATCAGTAAGAGACAAAACAATGAAATTACCGGGGGTCTGCGGCCTGGTTTTGGCACTGGGGGTGTCGATGCCGGCCATCGCGGAAAACATCTACACCTACCGTGGCGACGGCGGCGAAATCCTGTTCACGGACAAGCCCCGCGCCAAGGTGGACGCCAGCTATACCCTGCTCTCCGTGCGCAAGGGTTGGAATTACACCCCCACCACCCTGAGCGCCGCCCGGCGTGACCGCTACGACACCGTGATCGCGCGCGCCGCCGACGATTTCGGCGTCGAACCGGCCCTGGTGAAAGCGGTGATCCACGCCGAATCCCTGTTCGACCGCACCGCCGTGTCGCGGGTCGGCGCCCAGGGTCTGATGCAGCTAATGCCGCGCACCGCCCGCTACCTGGAAGTGGCCGACCCGTTCGACGCCAGCGCCAACATCCACGGCGGCACCCGTTTCCTCGCCTACCTGCAGAACAAATTCAGCACCCTGGACCAGGTGCTGGCGGCCTACAACGCCGGCGAAGGCAACGTGCGCCGTTACGGCGGCATCCCGCCGTTTCCGGAAACCCAGGCCTACGTGAAAAAGGTCAAACAGCTGCGGCTGCGCTATCAGCTGCAACTGGCCAAGGAAGACGCGGTCGCCAGCCGCTAAAGGTCACTGACCCCGATCCAGGGGCCGTCGTAATCAATCCGGTAGCGTTTCAGGCAATAGCCCTGGGCGCCGCGGCACTGACCGCTGCTCAGGGAAAACTCCAGCCCGTGCCCGGGACAGCGCAGCACCTCGCCGCGCACCGAAGCCCTTTCCAGGGGAAACTCCCCGTGCGGGCAGCGGCGCTGCACCAGCCAGGTGGCGCCGTCCTCATGAATCAGCAGTAACTCCTCGCGGCCGATTTGCACCGGCAGCCGCAGCCCGTCGTACAGATCCAGCGTGCGGATAAGGCGATGGAACATTCCGCGCTCTCCTCCCCCTGCGATGCCGCCAACCTTAGCATGCGATTACCGGATCGTCCCGGGCCGGGGTGTCGGACTGTGGGAGCGGGCCCCGCCCGCGAAAGGGTGGCTTTAGCCACCCGGCAGGATTCCAGAACCTTTCTCTCCAGAAAGCCCGCACCGGGATCGGGTGGGCCCGTCCAGGACACGCCACGAGTACATCCCTGTAGGCTCGGCCGGGCGGCGGACCGCTTTGGCCATCCCTGGCCAAACACGGTCCTGGACGGGCCCACCCGATCCCGGCGCTCCTGGGAAAATTTACCGCCACGGGCCAGAAAACCGCCAGGACCATTCTACGAAGCTCGGTTTGTGGGAGCTTGCCTCGCAAGCGAAAGGCCGGCTTTGCCGGCCGGCAGGATTCCAGAGACGCTGTTGGTGCTGCCGTTAGAAGAGCCTCTGGCATCCTGCCGGGAGCTTCGCTCCCTTTCGCGGGCTGGGCCCGCTCCCACAAGGCTTAATCCCACACCCCCAGCTTCGTAGAAAGGTCCGGCGCCGGCGATAACCCGGAACACCGGAATCTCACTCCGGAGCGTGTCTGTGTTATGCCCTTCCGGGACCCTGGAGGACAGGACGTCCGACAGGGAGCGTACAGGGACGTATTCACAGCGTTCCCGGAAGGGCATAACACAGACACGCGCCCCCGGCTGGAGAGACCCCGCCCGGCCAAAACGCGATGCACCATAAAAAAGCCCGGCGCGAAGGCCGGGCTTTTCGGGGGTGGAAACTGGGTCGAGGGTCAGTCGACCAGGTTTTCCGCCAGGTAGAACCAGGTGCCCATCACCGAATCCGGGTTCAGGGACACGGAGGAGATACCCTGGTCCATCAACCAGCGCGCCAGATCCGGGTGATCGGACGGCCCCTGGCCGCAAATGCCCACGTACTTGCCCTGGGCATTGCAGGCGTCGATGGCCATCTTCAGCAGCGCCTTCACCGCCGGATCGCGCTCGTCGAACAGGTGGCTGACGATGCCGGAGTCCCGGTCCAGGCCCAGGGTCAGTTGGGTCAGGTCGTTGGAGCCGATGGAAAAGCCGTCGAAGTACTGCAGGAACTCGTCGGCGAGCAGCGCGTTGGTGGGCAGCTCGCACATCATGATCACCCGCAGGCCTTCGTCGCCGCGCTTGAGCCCGTTCTTGGCGAGCAGATCGATCACCTGCTCGGCCTCGCCCGGGGTGCGCACGAACGGCACCATCACTTCCACGTTGGTGAAGCCCATCTGCTCACGGACTTTCTTGATCGCGCGGCACTCCAGTTCGAAGCAGTCGCGGAAGTTTTCGCTGATGTAGCGGCTGGCGCCCCGGAAGCCGAGCATCGGGTTTTCTTCGTCCGGCTCGTAGAGGCTGCCGCCGATCAGGTTGGCGTATTCGTTGGACTTGAAGTCGGACAGGCGCACGATCACCTTTTCCGGATGGAAGGCGGCGGCCAGCGTGGCGATGCCTTCCACCAGTTTCTCGACGTAGAAGTCCACCGGATCGTCGTAGCCGGCGATGCGCTTGTCGGCGGCCTGTTTCACGTCGCGCGGCAGGCTGCCGTAGTTCAACAGCGCCTTGGGGTGCACGCCGATCATCCGGTTGATGATGAACTCGAGACGGGCCAGGCCCACGCCCTGGTTGGGCAGCGTGGCGAAATCGAAGGCGCGGTCCGGGTTGCCCACGTTCATCATGATCTTGAACGGCAGCTTGGGCATGGACTCGATGGAGTTGCGCTGGATGTCGAAGTCCAGCTTGCCTTCGTAGATGTTGCCGGTGTCGCCCTCGGCGCAGGACACGGTCACTTCCTGGCCGTCCTTGAGCAGGTCGGTGGCGTCGCCGCAGCCGACGATGGCCGGCACGCCCAGTTCACGGGCGATGATCGCCGCGTGGCAGGTGCGCCCGCCGCGGTTGGTGACGATGGCGGAGGCGCGCTTCATCACTGGTTCCCAGTCCGGGTCGGTCATGTCGGTGACCAGCACGTCGCCGGGCTGCACGCGGTCCATTTCCTTGATGTTGGAAACGATGCGCACCGGGCCGGCGCCGATGCGCTGACCGATGGCGCGGCCTTCCACCAGCACCTTGCCGGTCTGCTTGAGCAGGTAGCGCTCCATCACGGAGGCGTCGGAACGGCTTTTCACGGTCTCCGGACGGGCCTGGACGATGTAGAGTTTGCCGTCGTCGCCGTCCAGCGCCCATTCGATGTCCATGGGCATGCCGTAGTGCTTTTCGATCTCGATGGCCTGGCGGGAAAGGTCTTCCACCTGGGCATCGGTGAGGCAGAAACGCAGCCGGTCGGCGCTGTCCACGTCCACGGTCTGCACCGATTTGCCGGCGCTGGCTTCGCTGCCGTAGACCATTTTCTGCATTTTGCTGCCCAGGTTGCGGCGCAGAATGCAGGGGCGCTTGTTCAGCAGCGTCTTTTTATGGACATAAAACTCATCCGGGTTCACGGCGCCCTGCACCACCATTTCGCCCAGGCCGTAGGAGGCGGTGATGAACACCACGTCGCGGAAGCCGGATTCGGTGTCCAGGGTGAACATGACCCCGGCGGCGCCGGTCTCGGAGCGCACCATCTGCTGCACGCCGGCGGACAAGGCCACCAGTTTGTGGTCGAAGCCCTGGTGCACCCGGTAGCTGATGGCGCGGTCGTTGAACAGGGAGGCGAACACTTCCTTCACCGCCACCATCACATGGTCCAGGCCGCGAATGTTGAGGAAGGTTTCCTGCTGACCGGCGAAAGAGGCGTCCGGCAGGTCTTCCGCGGTGGCGGAAGAGCGCACCGCCACCGGCAGTTCGCCGTCGCCGCCGCCCATTTTCTCATAGGCGTCGCGGATCGCGGCTTCCAGCTCGGGCTGGAAGGGGGCGTCCACCACCCATTTACGGATCTTCTCACCGGTTTCCGCCAGAGCCACCACGTCTTCCACGTCCAGCGCCCCGAGCGCCTCATTGATCTTGGTGGTCAGATCGTTGTGCTCGAGGAAGTCGCGGAAGGCTTCCGCGGTGGTCGCAAAACCGCCCGGGACGGACACGCCGGCCGCCGCCAGGTTGCTGATCATCTCGCCAAGGGAGGCGTTCTTGCCACCGACGCGCTCGACATCGCCCTTGCCCAGATCCTGAAACCAGACTACGTATTCCGCCAAGGTCGTCTCCTTAAGTATTGCTGGCCTGGGGAGCCTCCGACCCACTCTTGGCGCGCTCTGGCTTTACGCTTCAGGTCGCCGGGGGGTGTTTCGAGGCTCTCTTAACTTTACCGGAATGAATGGAGGCGCCATTCTACCCAAAACATCAGCGCTTTGCCCGCCCGGATTGGGCAATCTGTTACGACTTTTGTGGAAGGAGCATCGAGCCCATGGCCAGAACCGCCTTTTTTATCTCCGACGGCACCGGCATCACCGCCGAGACCCTCGGTCACAGTCTGCTGAGCCAGTTCGGCGGCATCAAATTCGACCAGGTGACGATTCCCTATGTGGCCTCGGATGACCTGACCCGGGAAGCGGTGGCCCGAATTGACCGGACGGCGCAGACCGACGGCGCCAAACCCATCGTCTTTTCCACCCTGGTCAACGACGACCACCGCGCCATCCTGCACACCTGCAAAGGCAAGGTGCTGGATCTGTTCACCGCCTTCCAGCAACCCCTGGAGGACGAATTGGGCGTGACCGCCAACCACAAAGTGGGCCAGAGCCACGCCATCCGCGATCAGAAAGCCTATCGCATCCGCATTAACGCGGTGCACTTCGCCCTGGACAACGACGACGGCGCGCGCACCCGCTATTACGACCAGGCGGATTTGATTCTGGTGGGGGTATCGCGCTCCGGCAAGACGCCGACGTGTCTGTATCTGGCGCTGCAGTTCGGCCTGTTCGCCGCCAACTACCCGCTCACCGAGGACGATTTCGACGATCTGCGGCTGCCCGATGCGCTGGCCCCGCACAAACACAAGTTGTTCGGCCTGACCATCAACGCCGACCGGCTCAGCGCCATTCGCAGCGAGCGCAAGGCGGGCAGCCGCTACGCCTCACCGCGCCAGTGCGATATGGAAGTGCGCGCCCTGCAGGCGCTCTACAACAAGTTCAATATTCCCCACCTGGACGCCACCGAGCTGTCCATCGAGGAAATCAGCACCCGCATTCTCGCCACCACCGGGCTGCAGCGCCGGCTGCAATAACCGGCGCCGCGAGCGGCCGGTTCAGATCACGAACCGGTCCATGAACTCGTTCACCGGCGTGTCGTTCAGTCGCGCCGGATCCAGACACAGGTCCATGATTTCCGCCACCCGGGCGGCCGGGAAACGGGTCGCCAGATTGCGTTTGAACTTCTGTTCCAGCACCGGGATGCCCTCTTCCCGGCGCCGGCGGTGGCCGATGGGATACTCCACCGCGACCTGATCGGTGCTCGAGCCGTCCTTGAAGAACACCTGGATGGCGTTGGCGATGGAGCGCTTTTCCGGGTCGTGATAGTCCTTGGAATAGCGCTCGTCCTCGACGATCTCCATCTTGTCGCGCAGCTCGTCGATCAGCGGGTGCGCCTCGTGGAACTCGTCCTCGTAGTGCTCCGCCACCAGGCTGCCGAAGATCAGCGGCACCGCCGTCATGTACTGGATGCAGTGGTCCCGGTCCGCCGGGTTGGCCAGCGGCCCTTGCTTGGAAATAATGCGGATCGCCGAGTCGTGGGTGGTGATCACGATGCGGTCGATTTCATCGAGGCGGTCCTTCACCTGCGGGTGCAGGGTCACCGCCGCTTCGCAGGCGGTCTGGCTGTGAAACTCCGCCGGGAAGCTGATCTTGAAGAGGATGTTTTCCATCACGTAACTGCCGTAGTCACGCTGGAACTTGAACTTGCGGTCCTCTTCGGGCTTGAGCTTCTGGTCCTTGTTGGTCTTCGAGAACAGGACGTCGTAGAAGCCCCACTGGGGCGCGGACAGCGCGCCGGGGATGCCCATCTCACCGCGCAGGGCGATGTCCGCCAGGCGCACCGCGCGGCTGGTGGCGTCGCCGGCGGCCCAGGATTTGCGCGAGCCGGCGTTGGGGGCGTGCCGGTAGGTGCGCAGCGCCTGGCCGTCCACCCAGGCGTGGGAGACCGCCGAAAGCAGCTGCTCCCGGTTGGCCCCCATCATCCGGGCGACCACGGCGGTGGACGCCACCTTGACCAGCAGCACGTGGTCCAGGCCGACCCGGTTAAAGGAGTTTTCCAGCGCCAGCACGCCCTGGATCTCGTGGGCCATGATCATGGCTTCGAGCACGTCCTTGATGGTCAGCGGCGGCTTGCCGGTGGCGAGATTTTTCTGCGACAGGTAGTCGGCCACCGCCAGAATACCGCCGAGATTGTCCGAGGGATGGCCCCACTCCGCCGCCAGCCAGGTGTCGTTGTAATCCAGCCAGCGCACGATGCAGCCGATGTCCCAGGCCGCCTTCACCGGGTCGAGCCGGTGCGGCGTGCCCGGCACCCGGGCGCCGTGGGGCACCTGGGTGCCCTCCACGATCGGCCCCAGATGCTTGCTGCACTCCGGGAAACGCAGTGCCAGCAAACCGCAGCCCAGGGTGTCGATCAGGCAGTTGCGGGCGGTGTCCCAGGCCTCCTCGGAGTCAATCCGATAGTCGAGGACGTAATCCACGATGGCCTGAATTTCCGGATCGTAGTCCGGGCGCAGATTCTGGTCGACATTGCTGCTCATAGGGCCTCCTTTCGTCCTAAAAAGCGTCTCCGGGTACGCGCACCCAACCCTCCATCAGAATACGGGCGCTACGGCTCATGCTGGCCTTGGTGACCACCCATTCGCCGTCTTTCTGGTGGGCTTCGCCGCCCACGCGCAGGGTGCCGGACGGGTGTCCGAAACGCACCGCGTCGCGTTCGCCGCCGCCGGCGGCCAGATTCACCAGCGTGCCGGGAATCGCCGCGGCGGTGCCGATGGCCACCGCCGCCGTGCCCATCATGGCATGGTGCAGCTTGCCCATGGACAGCGCCCGCACCAGCAGGTCGACGTCGGCGGCGGCCACTGGTTTGCCACTGGAAGCGACATAGTCGCGCGGCGGCGCCACGAACGCCACCTTGGGCGTGTGCTGGCGCTGCTCCGCTTCTTCCAGGGACTGAATCAGCCCCATGCGCAGGGCGCCGTGGGCGCGCAGGGTTTCGAACATGGCCAGGGCGCGGGCGTCCTCGTTGATGTCGCCCTGCAGCTCGGCGCCGGTATAGCCGACGTCCTCGGCGTTGACGAACACGGTGGGGATGCCGGCGTTGATCATGGTCGCCTTGAGCGTGCCGATGCCGGGCACGTCCAGCTCGTCCACCGGGTTGCCGGTGGGGAACATGGCGCCGTCGCCGTCCGCCGGGTCCATGAAATCAATCAGCACTTCCGCCGCCGGAAAGGTCACCCCGTCCAGCTCGAAGTCGCCGGTTTCCTGAACCCGGCCGTCGGTGATCGGCACATGGGCGACAATGGTCTTTTCGATATTGGCCTGCCAGATGCGGACCACCGCGACCCCGTTATCGGGAATGCGGTCGGCGGCCACCAGGCCGTTGCTGATCGCGAACGCGCCCACCGCCGCGGTCAGGTTGCCGCAGTTGCCGCTCCAGTCGATGAACGGTTTGTCGATGGAGACCTGGCCGAACAGATAGTCCACGTCGTGGTCGGGGCTGTCGCTTTTCGACAGGATCACCGTCTTGCTGGTGCTGGACGTGGCGCCGCCCATGCCGTCGGTGTGCTTGCCGTAGGGGTCGGGGCTGCCGATCACCCGCAGCAGCAGCGCGTCCCGGGCGGGCCCGGGGACGCGTGCCGCTTCCGGCAGATCGTTAAGGCTGAAGAACACGCCCTTGCTGGTGCCGCCACGCATGTAGGTGGCGGGGATTTTGATCTGGGCTGCGTGAGCCATGGTACGGATCCTCGCGATTGCGTTAGCTGGCGGCCTGCATGAAGTCCTTGGCGAAGCGCTGCAGGATGCCGCCGGCGGAATACACCGAGACTTCCTCGGCGGTATCCAGACGGCAGATCACCGGGATGCGCTCCACGTCGCCGTTGGCCCGGTGCATCACCAGGGTGAGCTCGGCGCGCGGCGACGCCTCGCCTTCCACGTCGAACACCTCGGTGCCGTCGATGCCCAGGGTGTGGCGGGTGGTGCCTTCCTGGAACTGCAGCGGCATCACGCCCATGCCGATCAGGTTGGTGCGGTGGATGCGCTCGAAGCCTTCCGCCACGATCGCTTCCACGCCGGCCAGCGCCACGCCCTTGGCGGCCCAGTCGCGGGACGAGCCCTGACCGTAGTCGGCGCCGGCGATGATGATCAGCGGCTGCTTGCGTTCCATGTAGGTTTCGATCGCTTCCCACATGCGCGTCACCTGGCCTTCCGGCTCGACCCGGGCCAGCGAGCCCTGGATTACGTTGCCGTCCTCGTCGCGCACCATTTCGTTGAACAGTTTCGGGTTGGCGAGCGTGGCCCGTTGGGCGGTGAGGTGATCGCCGCGATGGGTGGCGTAGGAGTTAAAGTCCTCCTCCGGCAGCCCCATCTTGTCCAGGTAAGCACCGGCGGCGCTGTCCAGCAGGATGGCGTTGGACGGCGACAGGTGGTCGGTGGTGATGTTGTCCGGCAACACCGCCAGCGGCCGCATGTTCTTCAGCGCGCGGGCCTCCGCCATGGTGCCTTCCCAGTACGGCGGGCGGCGGATGTAAGTGGACTGCGGGCGCCAGTCGTACAGCGGGCTCACCGCCTTCGCCCCGCCCTCTTTCTTCTCGAACATGGGAATGTAGGTGCGGCGGAACTGCTCCGGCTTGACGCTGGATTTAACGATGGCGTCGATCTCGCTGTCTTCCGGCCAGATGTCCTTGAGCATGATCGGCTTGCCGTCCGCGTCATGGCCAAGCACGTCCTTCTCGATATCGAAACGGATGGTACCGGCGATGGCGTAGGCCACCACCAGCGGCGGCGAAGCCAGGAACGCCTGCTTGGCGTAGGGGTGGATACGGCCGTCGAAGTTGCGGTTGCCGGACAGCACCGCGGTGGCGTACAGGTCCCGGTCGATCACTTCTTTCTGAATCTCCGGGTCCAGGGCGCCGCTCATGCCGTTACAGGTGGTGCAGGCGAACGCCACCACGTCGAAGCCGAGCTGCTGCAGTTCCGGCAGCAGTTCCGCTTCCTCCAGGTACATCTTCACGGTCTTGGAGCCCGGCGCCAGGGACGACTTCACCCACGGCTTGCGGATCAGGCCCAGCCGGTTGGCGTTACGGGCGATCAGACCGGCGGCGATCATGTTGCGCGGGTTGCTGGTGTTGGTGCAGGACGTGATGGCGGCGATGATCACCGCGCCGTCGGGCATTTCGCCCTCTTTCTCTTCCCAGGCACCGGCCACGCCGCGCGCCGCCAGGTCCGCCGCCGGCAGCAGCGCGTGCGGGTTGGACGGGCCGGCCAGGTTACGGCCCACCGAGGACAGGTCGAACTTGAGCACGCGCTCGTACTCCACGCCCTTGAGGGCGTCCGCCCACAGGCCGGTTTCCTTGGCGTATTTTTCCACCAGGGCCACCTGCTCGTCTTCGCGGCCGGTGAGTCTCAGGTAATCCAGGGTGTTGTCGTCGATAAAGAACATGCCGGCGGTGGCGCCGTATTCCGGGGTCATGTTGGCGATGGTGGCACGGTCACCCACGGACAGGCTGTCCGCGCCTTCGCCGAAGAACTCCAGATAGGCCCCCACCACCCGTTCCTTACGCAGGAACTCGGTGATCGCCAGCACCAGGTCGGTGCCGGTGATGCCGGGCTTGAGCTTGCCGGTCAGTTCCACACCGACGATGTCGGGCAGGCGCATCATCGACGGATTGCCCAGCATCACGTTTTCCGCTTCCAGGCCGCCGACACCCACGGAGATCACGCCCAGCGCGTCCACCATCGGGGTGTGGCTGTCGGTGCCGACACAGGTATCCGGATAGGCGACCCCTTCGCGCACCTGCACCACCGGCGACATCTTTTCCAGATTGATCTGGTGCATGATGCCGTTGCCCGGCGGGATCACGTCCACGTTATCAAAGGCGGTCTTGGTCCAGTTGATAAAGTGGAAGCGGTCCTCGTTGCGGCGGTCTTCCACCGCCCGGTTCTTCTCGAAGGCGTTCTCCTCGAAGCCCGGGTGTTCCACCGCCAGGGAGTGGTCGACGATCAGCTGGGTGGGCACCACCGGGTTGATCTTGGACGGGTCCCCGCCCTGCTCGGCGATGGTGTCACGCAGGCCGGCCAGATCCACCAGGGCGGTCTGGCCGAGAATGTCGTGGCACACCACCCGCGCCGGGTACCAGGGGAAATCCAGATCCCGCTTACGCTCGATCAGCTGTTTCAGAGAATCCGTCAGCGCCGCGGGCTCGCAGCGGCGCACCAGCTGCTCGGCGAGAATGCGGGAGGTGTACGGCAGCTTGTCGTAGGCGCCGGGCTGGATCGCGTCCACCGCGGCTCGGGTATCGAAGTAGTCCAGATCCGTGCCTGGAAGGCGTTTGCGGTATTCGGTGTTCATGCCTGGGAGTACCTGAGTAGAAAATGGTAGTGCGGGGAAGAACGCCGGGCATCCGCTGGTCGCGGACGCCCGCGGCGCTCTCTTTTTTCGGCCTGCCTTATCGCTCGGCGATGGGCGTGACCTTGCGCAGTTCCGGGCCGGTGTAGTCGGCGCTGGGACGGATAATGCGGTTGTCCGCGCGCTGCTCGAACACATGGGCGGCCCAGCCGGTCAGGCGGCTCATCACGAAGATGGGCGTGAACAGCTTGGTGGGAATGCCCATGAAGTGATAGGCGGACGCGTGGAAGAAGTCGGCGTTGCAGAACAGCTTCTTCTCGCGCCACATCACTTCCTCGCAACGTACCGACACCGGGTACAGGGTGGTGTCGCCCACGTCCTCGGCCAGCTTCTCCGCCCAGTGCTTGATGATCGCGTTGCGCGGATCGGACTCGGTGTAAATGGCGTGGCCGAAGCCCATGATCTTCTCTTTGCGCTCGAGCATGCCGAGCATGCCTTTCTCGGCGTCGTCGGCGTCGCTGAACTTCTCGATCATCGCCATCGCCGCTTCGTTGGCGCCGCCGTGCAGCGGGCCGCGCAGGCTGCCGATGGCGCCGGTGACACAGCTGTGGATATCGCTGAGCGTGGACGCGCAAACGCGGGCGGTGAAGGTGGACGCGTTGAACTCGTGCTCCGCGTACAGAATCAGCGATACGTTCATCACCGTTTCATGCAGCTGATTGGGCTTCTCGCCGCGCAGCATGTGCAGGAAGTGGGCGCCGATGGAATCGTCGTCGGTCTCGGTGTCCACGCGCACGCCGTCGTGGCTGAACCGGTACCAGTAGCAGATGATGCTGGGGAACGCGGCCAGCATGCGGTCGGCCTGGTCGTCCTGCTGGTCGAAGCTGGTTTCGGTTTCCAGGTTGCCGAGCATGGAGCAGCCGGTGCGCATCACATCCATGGGATGGGCGTCCTTGGGTACCCGCTCGAGCACTTCCTTGAGCGCCTGGGGCAGCCCGCGAAGGCCTTTCAGCTTGGTTTTGTAGGCGTCCAGCTCGCTTTGGTCGGGCAGCTCGCCCTTGAGGATCAGGTACGCCACCTCTTCGAACTGGCAGTTCTCCGCCAGATCCTTCACGTCATAGCCGCGATAGGTCAGGCCGGAGCCGGATTTGCCCACCGTGGAGAGCGCGGTCTTGCCCGCTACCTGGCCACGCAGGCCGGCGCCGCCAACTTTCTTCTCTGCCATCGTCGTTTTCCTCTGCTCAAGAAGTGAAACGCTGCCGGCCCGGCGTGACCGGGCACCAGGTGCCGTCACCGGCCGGCAGCGGGTTGATTTATTCGCCGCGTTGCTGGGCGAACAGTTCGTCAAGTTTGCGTTCGTAGTCGTGGTAGCCCAGGAAGTCGTACAGTTCCATGCGCGTCTGCATGGTGTCCACCACGTTTTTCTGGGTGCCCTCTTCCCGAATCGTGCGGTACACGTTCAGCGCCGCCTGGTTCATGGCGCGGAACGCGGACAGCGGGTACAGGATCATGCTGGCGCCGGCGTCGCTGAGCTCCTCGCGGGTGAACAGCGGCGTGGCGCCGAATTCGGTGATGTTGGCCAGCAGCGGCGCGCCGCCCAGCCCTTCGGCGAACGCCTTGTAGTCTTCCAGGGTGTGCACGGCCTCGGCGAAGATGCCGTCGGCGCCCGCTTCCAGGCAGGCGCGGGCGCGATCGACAGCCGCGTCCAGCCCCTCTTTCTGGAACGCGTCGGTACGCGCGATGATAAAGAAGTCCTCGTCGGTGCGGGCGTCGGCGGCGGCCTTGATGCGGTCCACCATCTCCGCCTTGGAGACGATTTCCTTATTGGGGCGGTGGCCGCAGCGCTTCTGCGCCACCTGGTCTTCCAGGTGCACGGCGCCGGCGCCGGCGCGGATCATTTCCTTCACCGTGCGGCCGATGTTGAAAGCGCCGCCCCAGCCGGTGTCGATGTCCACCAGCAACGGCACGTCGGTGGCGGCGCTGATGCGGCGCACGTCCTCGAGCACGTCGTTCATGGTGGTCATGCCCAGGTCCGGCAGCCCGTAAGAGGCGTTGGCCACGCCGCCACCGGACAGGTAGATGGCGCGGTAACCGACCTGCTCCGCCATCATCGCCGTGTAAGCGTTAATCGTGCCCATGATCTGTAGGGGCTGTTCCTCGGCCAGGGCGCGCCGGAAACGGGCGCCGGCACTGTTCGACTGGGTCATTGTGGACTCCTTTGCTGGGCCTGCTGTTCGATGTTTTCCCGTGCCCGGCTGATGTGCCGGCGCATTAGCAGCTCGGCCATTTCGGCGTCACGCGCCTCGATGGCTTCGACAATGCGGCGGTGCTCGTGCAGGGCTTTTTGCGGCCGGTTGGCCACGGTGCTGAATTGATACCGGTACATGCGCACCAGGTGGTAAAGCTCGCCGATCAGCATGCGGATCAGCGTGCGATTGTGGCTGCCCTGGATGATGCGGTAATGAAAATCCAGGTCGCCCTCGCGTTGAAAATAGGCGGTGTCGTGGCGCAAGTCCTGCTGCTGCTCGTGCTGGCCGAGCAGCTCGGTGAGGCCGGCCACCTCCTCGGCGGTCATCAGCCGGGCGGCGAGGCCGGCGGCCAGCCCTTCCAGGGCCTCGCGCACATGGTAGATTTCGATCAGGTCGTCGAAGCTGAGAGACGCCACGCGGGTGCCGACGTGCACCTCGCGCTCCAGCAGCTTGCGCGATTCCAGGCGGCGGATCGCCTCGCGCAGCGGCCCCCGGCTGACCCCGTAGCGGCCGGCCAGGTCGGTTTCGCTGACCTTGCTGCCCGGGGCGATCACGCCGCGCACGATATCGTCCTGGAGCCGGCTGAAGACCCGATCCGCCAGGGTGCGCGAGCTGTCTACCAGGACTTCGTTCATGGGGGCGCTCATTCCGGTAGGCCGGGTCACCGTTCGGCGGCGGCCATTGTCGACAATTTTTCCAAGTGGCGGGCACTCTACCCGCACCGCCCCGACCTTTCAATGGTTATTGTCGACAATGGCGCCGGGCTCGCGGGCCGCCGCCACGGGCGCTACACTACGCGCTCCCCGCGGCCGGGCGCCCGCCCCGCCGCCATCGCTCAGAGAATTCAGGGTCGAAAGCGTGCAACCTGTGCAAGTTGTGGTGACTCGAAACGGCGAGCTCCAGGCCCTGGGGCCGCCGGCGCTGACGCTGCGCGCCGACAGCGCGGCGGACATCGAAGCCCTGCCCGCGCGCGTCGAGCAGGCCCTCGCCGAAGGCTGCCGGTTCGCCTGCGGCCTGGTGCCCTACGAAACCGGCGCCCTGCTGCACGGGCTGCCGGTGGCCGGGAAGCGCACGGGCATCACCGTGCACCTGTTCGATCACCCGCCCGGCCCGATGCCGGAACAGCGCGCGCCCTTTCAGCTGCGCCGCGAGTTCGAAGCCCAGCAAAGCGCCGCCGACTACCTTCAGGCGCTGGCGCGCATTCAGCACTACCTGCGCGCCGGCGACTGCTACCAGGTCAACTACGCGCAACGCTTCGAAGCGCGCTGGGACGGCGACGCCCTGGGCGGCTTCCAGCGTTTGGTGGCGGCGCACCCGGCGCCCCACGCCTGCTTCTTCCGGGACGAGGAGGATGCGGTGTTCGGCGTGTCGCCGGAGCGCTTTCTGAGTATTCAGGGGCGGGACGTGGTGACCGAGCCGATCAAGGGCTCCCGGCCCCGCGGCGCCACCGAGGTGGAAGACCGGGCCCTGGGCCGCGCCCTGCTCCGCCACCCCAAGGACCGCGCCGAAAACCTGATGATCGTGGACCTGCTGCGCAACGACCTGGGCCGCTTCTGCGACGCCGGCTCGATCCAGGCGGACCCGCTGTTCGAACTGCGCCGCTTCAGCAACGTGCAGCACCTGGTCTCCACCGTGCGCGGCCGGCTGCGCGACGGCGTCGCCCCGCTGGCCGCCCTGATCAGTGCCTTCCCCGGCGGCAGCATCACCGGCGCCCCCAAGAAACGCGCCATGCAGATCATCCAGGAACTGGAACCCGCCCCGCGCGGCGCCTACTGCGGCAGCCTGTTCTGGCAGGACGACCAGGGCCGCTTCGACAGCAACATCCTGATCCGCACCCTGCAAACCGACGGCGACCGCCTCCACTGCCACGGCGGTGGCGGCATTGTGTTCGATTCCGATCCGGACGAGGAATACGCGGAGAGCTGGTTTAAGGTCCGAAAACTGATGGGATCAGTTAACAGTTAACAGTGAATAGTTAACAGCGGAAAACAGTGCGCGGCTGCGAGGTTTGCGATCTAGCAAGGCAGGCGTTGCTCAAACGCAATGTACGCGGGCACGGCCTTCGATGCCGCTGCCACCCTGACCGCGCACTATTAACTGTTCACTATTAACTATTAACTATTAACTGCTCTCAACGAAGCCTCTAGCTAAGCGGAATATCCCTTTCGCTCGCTTTAATGATCTCCCCTTTCAAAGCGTCGTAGCTCTGTACAGAGGGGAATTGGGGGAATTCGGCGATGACGTTGTCGGGGGCGTGGAACAGGATGCCCTGGTCCGCTTCGCTGAGCATGGTGGTGTCGTTGTAGGAGTCGCCGGCGGCGATGATGCGGTAGTTGAGGGTGTGCAGGGCTTTCACCGAGGCGCGCTTGGGGTCTTTCTGGCGCAGGATGTAGTCGGTGATGCGGCCGTTGTCGTCCACCGCCAGGCGGTGGCACAGCAGGGTCGGCGAGCCGAGCTTGCGCATCAGCGGGCGGGCAAACTCATAGAAGGTGTCCGAGAGGATGATCAGCTGGAAATGCTCGCGGGCCCATTCGACGAATTCCACCGCGCCGTCCAGCGGGTCCAGGGTGTCGATCACCTTCTGGATGTCCGGCAGGCCGTAGCCGTGCTGGTCGAGGATGCCAAGCCGCATTTTCATCAGCTCGTCGTAGTCGGGAATGTCCCGGGTGGTGGCGCGCAGCTCGTCGATACCGGTGCGCTCGGCGAAGTTGATCCAGATTTCCGGAATCAGCACCCCTTCCAAATCGAGACAAAGCAATTCCACGATGATCCCCTAGGTCGTTGAAGGCGGGCACAATGTAGCCGCGCGCCCGGCGCTTTGCAACGGCCAGGGATCGCCGCCGGGCGCGTCAGCGCACCGGCAGGTCCAGGTCGGCGAACAGCACCTCCCGCTCTTCGCGGGTGCTGGCGCGGACCGCCGCGTCCACCCGCTCGCGGGTGAGATGGGGGGCGAAGGTTTGCAGGAATTCGTACATAAAGCCGCGCAGGAAGGTGCCCTTGCGGAAGCCGATGCGGGTGGTGCTGGGTTCGAACAGATGGCCGGCGTCCAGATTCACCAGGCCTTTGTCCTGCACCGGGTCCACCGCCATGTGGGCGACGATGCCCACGCCCATGCCCAGGCGCACATAGGTTTTGATCACGTCCGCGTCGGCGGCGGTGAACACCACCCGCGGCTCCAGCCCTTTGCGCGCGAAGGCGTCGTCGAGCTTGCTGCGCCCGGTGAAACCGAACACATAGGTGACCAGCGGGTAGTCCGCCAGGGCTTCCAGGGTGAGCGGTTTGACTTCGGTGAGCGGGTGCCCCTCGGGCACCACCACGGTCCGGTTCCAGCGGTAACAGGGCATCATCACCAGGTCGGAGAACAGGTCCAGCGCTTCGGTGGCGATGGCGAAATCGACGCTGCCGTCGGCGGCCATCTCGGCGATCTGCATGGGCGTGCCCTGGTTCATATGCAGGGACACGTCCGGAAAACGCTTGGTGAACTGCTGGATCACCGGCGGCAGCGCGTAGCGCGCCTGGGTGTGGGTGGTGGCGATGCTCAGATCGCCCTTGGTTTCGTCGCGGAACTCCTGGGCCACCCGCTTGATCGATTCGGTCTGCTGCAGGATTTCCCCGGCGATGCGCAGAATCGCCTCGCCGGCGGGCGTCACATGGGTCAGGTGTTTGCCGCTGCGGGCGAACACTTCCACGCCCAGTTCATCCTCCAGCATGCGGATCTGCTTGCTGATGCCCGGCTGCGACGTATACAACGCCTGGGCGGTGGCGGATACGTTGAGGTCATGGCGCGCCACTTCCCAGATGTAGCGTAGCTGCTGCAGCTTCATCGAATGCTCCTTGCCGGCGACACCCGCCGTTTACGCGGAGTTATAAGAATAGCCGAAATTATGCATTCCAAGCATAGAGGCAAGCAAAGACGCTGGCAACGGGAAGCCGGCGGGCGCGTCAGGCGTCTTCCGGGCGCGGGTTGGAAATGCCGTGGGGCACATGGCCGGCGGCCACATGTTCCCGGGCCGATTCGCAATGGCCCTGCTGATCGTCGAAGAACACGTCCGCGCCGAACGCCTTCAGGAAAGGCCCTTTGGGCAGCCCGCCCAGGAACAGGCTTTCGTCCAGGCGGATGCCCCAGCCGCGCAGGGTGCGCACCACCCGTTCATGGGCCGGCGCCGAGCGGGCGGTGACCAGCGCGGTGCGAATCGGGCAGCGTTGCGGGGAAAACTCCCGCTGAATCTGATGCAGGGCTTCCAGAAACGCCTTGAACGGACCGTCGCTGAGCGGCTGCCGGGCGGCCTGCTTTTCGCTGGCGGTGAAGGCTTCCAGCCCGCTGCTCTGGAACACCTGCTCGGACTCGTCGGAGAACAATACCGCGTCGCCGTCGAAGGCAATACGCAGCAGGTCGTCCTTATGCTGCAGCCCGGCGCCGGAAAGAATGGTGGCGGCGGCGTAGCCGGCGTCCAGAACCTGGCGAACGTCCTCGGGATCGGTGGACAGGAACAGGTGGGCGCCGAACGCGGACACATAGCGGTGCGGGCTTTCGCCGCCGGCGAACGCCGCCCGGGTGATCGGCAGACCGTAATGCTCGATGGAATTGAACACGCGCAGGCCGGTGTCGGAGCTGTTGCGCGACAACAGGATCACCTCCACCCGGCCGGCGCCCTCTTCCAGCTCGTTGATCGCCAGCAGCTTGGTCACCAGAGGGAAGGCGTCGCCGGGTGGCAGCACGTCGTCCTCATGGGCGATCTGATAATCCTGGTAGGCGTCCAGGCCTTCCTTCTCGAACACCCGGTGGCTGTCGCTGAGATCGAACAGGGCCCGGGAGCTGATCGCCACCACCAATTTTCCGTCAAAGGACGCCGGCATAGCCCACCTTTTTTCCACCGTCATTCAATTGGGCGCAGTATCACCGCTGTCCGATAAAACCACAACACGACCACCGTGTTACAGGAATTGACCAGAAAGCCTGCAAAGCCAACCCCCTTGGCGGTTGTCCAGCTTAAAAATGTGACATACAGTTTCCTGGACGTCCGCACCGCGGACCCAAATCAGCACGGGGAAAGGGAGTCATCCATGGCCGTTAATAAGGTAAGAGGTCGTCTCGACGAACTGCAGGCGCAGATTCGCAAGCTCGCCGAGCGCTTTGATAATGAACGCGACAAGCAGATCGCCCAGCTTGAATCTCAGCTCGATAAGGCCCGCCAACGGGTCAACGAAGAGATGAAGCGACGCCGCGACAGCCTCAACCGGCTGGAGAAACTGCAGAACGAGTACCGGGACAAAGCCAACGCCACGGTGCAGCGCCAGCTCGACCGCGCCCGCAAGGCCGTGGACGACGCCCGCAAACGGGTGGACGACTCCGAAGCCCGCAAGCGCTTTCTGGAAACCGAAGTGAAGGTGCTCAAGGCCACTGCCAAACAGGCCAACAGCCTGGCCAAGGTGATCAACCAGTACCAGAAGGATCTGGAGAAGCGCGCCAAGGACATCGAGAAGCGGGTCAGCCCTTCCGCCCGCAAGGCACCGGCCAAGAAAGCCGCCGCCAAGAAAAGCGCGGCTAAAAAGAGCCCCGCCAAGAAAGCCGCGGCCAAGAAAAGCACCGCGAAAAAGAGCGCCGCCAAAAAGAGCGCGGTGAAGAAAGCCCCGGCCAAGAAGAAGGCGGCCCGCAAGGCGCCCGCCAAAAAGGCGGCGAGCTCCGGAGACTCCGGCGGCGCCACCCCCTCAAGCTGAACGCAAAGCGGCCCGGGCATCACCACCCGGGCCGCTTCGCTTCACGCCGGCTGAACGGGGTTACGGCTGCAGCAGCAGCGACTCGAAATACGCCACCACCGGTTTCTGGTGGGATTTTTCCATCGCCGGAATGCCCTTCTCCACCGAGGACGCGGACGCCTTCTTGATGGTGGCGCGGGCACCGGACACCAGCCCGCGATTGATACGGCCCAGCTCCAGATTGCCCACGGTTTTGTCGAGATAGTTCTCGATGGCGCCGGCGCTGATGCCGTCCATCACTTCCACCAGGCGCGGCATCTGGCCGTTGCCGTCGGCGAATTCCTGGAACACCAGCGAGGCACGCTCGGCCAGCGCCGGCGACAGCGGGTAACCGATGTAGACCTGACCGTCCTTCTCCAGCCGCAGGTTGCGGAAGTGCTCGGCCAGCGCGCGCTGCTCTTCAACGCTGGTCTTGCGCATCAGGCGCCCGGCCAGGCCGTGGGCGGCTTTACTGATGACCTTCATGGCACCAAGGATCACGTTCACCGCGGTGCCCTTGGCGTTGACCGCGTCGATGGGCCCGGTGAAGTAGGTGTGCAGCACTTCGTCGAGGAAGGGATCCATGATCGCTTCCAGTTCCTGCACATGGTTGCTGTCCGGTTCTTCGCGGGTAATTTCCAGGAAGGCGTCGATCCGGTCGCGCAACTCGTCGGAGGCCGGAAAGGCCACGTAAAGGGTGGGTTGGCTCATAATTATCGGCTCGGCTTACTGCGATTCAGAAGCCGCGGATGATAATTCAAGCCCGCGCCGGAAACGTCCGCCTTCGCGACTGCGGGCCTTGTCTGTGGGGTCAGTCGAAGCGGATCAGACGGCGACCCGTGCACGCCAGGCGTCCAGCACGCCGGCCAGGCGCTCGGCGGCGGCACGCACCGCCGCGCCCTGCTCTTCCTCCAGGCGCAGCCGCGCCACGTCCTGACGGTTGCGCTCCGCCGGCGCCAGCTCGCGGCGCTGCTCGCCGCGGGTGAAGTGACCACAGTCTTCCGCCAGACGGTGGATCGCCGCCAGATCCACTTTCGGCTCAATGCCCTGGGGTAGGCAGTCCAGCAGCACGCTGATGCGGATGCTGGCCTCGGCGCTGTCCACTTGTTCCTGCAGCAGGGCGCGGCAGAGAATGCTCAGGTTCTCCAGCACGTCGAGATGCCGGGCGGCCTGCCGGCGCCGCTCTTCACGTTTGCGCGAAGCCCGCAGGATCAACATCCCCAGCAGCGCGCCTATGGCGAGCCCCATGAGGGCCACGAGTACCAACTTCCAAGCCATGCCGGTGCATCCTTAAAGCGATTGATTTGCGACCTACAAGCCACCATTGTACGGCACGTGGCATCAGCAACCCATGAACACCACCGCAACGCCGCCCACGGAGAGGCAACGCCTTTGGATCTGAACCTCCAGCGCGACTGGCAACCCCTGCTCGAACAGCTCCAGCCCCTGCTGCCGATTCTCACCGTCACCGGCGTGGTGATGGCCGTGGCGTCGATGCTGGCGATTCCCTGGCTGCTGGTGCGCATGCCCCAGGATTACTTCAACACCCCCAGCCGGCCGCTCCATTACCGGGGCCCGCTGGGCTGGTGCCTCTGGCTGGTGCGCAACGCCCTGGCGCTGGTGCTGCTGGCCGCCGGCATCCTGATGCTGGTGCTGCCCGGCCAGGGCATTCTGACCATTCTGATCGCGCTGATGGTCAGCACTTTTCCGGGGAAATACCGCATGGAACGCGCTATCATGCGCCGCCCGAGGGTGCTGCGCGCGGCCAACTGGATTCGCCGCCGCTACCACAAGCCCGAGCTCAACCCACCCCGCGACACCGAGAGGCCCTGAATGCCCATTGATAGTCCCGCCATCCGCTGGCTCGACGATCATTTGCTGCTGCTGGATCAACGCCATCTGCCGTTACGCACCGAGTGGCTGGCGATCCACGACGCCGCCGGCGCCGCCGGCGCGATCCGCGACATGGCGGTACGCGGCGCCCCGGCGATCGGCATCACCGCCGCCTACGGCCTGGCGCTGGAAGCCCTGGGCCTGGGCCGGCGCGCGTCCCTGGAAACACTGCGCCCGGCGCTGGAAACCCTGGCCGCCAGCCGCCCCACCGCGGTCAATCTGTTCTGGGCCCTGGAGCGCCTGCAGCGGCTCGGCGCCGACCTGGAAGGCGAGGCCCTGGGCCGCCGCCTGGCCCGCGAAGCGGAGAGCATTCACCAGGACGACCAGGCCGCCAATCTGCGCCTGGGCGAACTGGGCGCCGCCCTGCTGCCCCACGACGCCCGCGTCTATACCCACTGCAACACCGGCGCGCTGGCCACCGGCGGCCACGGCACCGCCCTGGGCATCATCCGCTCCGCCTGGCGCGGCGGCCATCTGCGCGAGGTGATCGCCGGCGAGACCCGCCCCTGGCTGCAGGGCGCCCGGCTCACCACCTGGGAGCTGATGCAGGAAAACATTCCCGTCACCCTGGTGGCGGACAGCGCCGCCGGCATGTTGATGGCGGCGGGCCGCGTCGATGCGGTGGTGGTGGGCGCGGACCGCATCGCCGCCAACGGCGACACCGCCAACAAGATCGGCACCTACGGGCTCGCCGTGCTGGCCCGTCACCACGGTCTGCCGTTCATCGTCGCGGCGCCGGATTCCACCCTGGACCCGGCCATGACCGACGGCAGCAGTATCGTCATCGAGGAGCGTGCCGCCGACGAAGTGCGCCGGGTGGGCGGCCAGCCTCTGGCACCGGAACAGTGCCCGGTTTACAACCCGGCGTTCGACGTGACGCCGGCCTCGTTGATCACCGCCATCGTCACCGAAAGCGGCGTGGTGCACTCGCCGGACGCGGCCAGCGTCGCCGAGCATCTGTCGCGCCTGAACCGGAGGTCCTGATGAGTCACCGCCCCTACTCCACTAGCGCCTACCGGGAAGCGGCCCGCGCCCTGGCCGCCACCGGCCGCCGCATCTACGGCCAGGGCTGGTCGCCGGCCACCAGCAGCAATTATTCGCTGCGCCTCAACGAGGACCACGCGGCGATCACCCGTTCCGGCCGCGACAAAGGCCTGCTGGAAGAGACCGACATCATGGTGGTGGACATGGAAGGCGCCGCCGTCGGCGACGGCAAGCCCTCCGCCGAGACCCTGCTGCACACCCAGCTCTACCGCCGGTTGCCGGACTGCGGCGCGGTGCTGCACACCCACAGCCACGCCTCCACGGTGCTCACCATGCACTGGCCCGCCAACCACATCACCCTGGAAGGCTACGAGCTGCTCAAGGCCCTGCACGGCGTGCAAACCCATGACACGCGGCTTACCATTCCGGTGTTTGAAAACAGCCAGGACATCGCCGCGCTGGCGGCCGAGGTGGACCGGGCCATGGACGCCGGCGACGCCGGCCACGCCTACTTGATCCGCGGCCACGGCCTGTACACCTGGGCGGCGGACATCGGCGCCTGCTATCGCCAGCTGGAAGCGCTGGAAACCCTGCTGGCCGTGGAACTGGACCGGCGCCGCCTGGGCTGATCGGCGGCGGCCCCCTGAGGAGGAAAACCCCATGAGTAATTTGAAAGTGTTTCGCGACGGGCATCCCGAGCAACCCGAACAGATCATCAACGACAAGCTGGCCATGGCCGAGGAACTGGCCAAGGTGGGCATTCGCTACGAACAATGGCAGGCCGTCGGCGCACTCACCGAGCAGCCCAGCCAGGAAGAAGTGCTGGACGTCTATCGCCGGGAAATCGACCGGCTGATCGACGAGGAAGGCTACCAGAGCGTGGACGTGGTCAGCATGACCCCGGAGCACCCGCAAAAGCAGGCGGCGCGGGAAAAATTCCTTGAGGAACACAGCCACAGCGAAGACGAAGTGCGGTTCTTCGTCGACGGCCAGGGCCTGTTCAGCCTGCACATCGGCGAGCGCATCTACGAAGTGCTGTGCACCAAAGGCGACCTGATCTCGGTGCCGGCCAACACCCCGCACTGGTTCGATATGGGGCCCAACCCCAACTTCACCGCCATCCGCTTGTTCAATAACCCGGAAGGCTGGGTCGCCAACTTCACCGGCAGCGACATCGCCCAGCGTTTTAATCGTCTGGAGAATTGATGATCCGCGCCATTCTCACCGACATCGAAGGCACCACCAGCAGCATCCGCTTCGTCAAGGAAGTGCTGTTCCCCTACGCCGCCGACCAGATGGGCGACTTTCTGGCGCGCCACTGGGACGACCCGGCGGTGGCGGAACAGGTGGCGGCGGCGCGGCGCGACAGCGGTGAAACCCTGGACACGCCGGAACAGGCCGCCGCGCTGATGCGCGCCTGGATCGATCAGGACCGCAAAGCCACGCCGCTGAAAGCGCTGCAGGGCATGATCTGGGAAAGCGGCTACCGCAACGGCGATTACCAGGCGCACCTTTATCCGGACGCCGCCCGGCGGCTGCGCGACTGGCACGACCAGGGCTTCCCGCTGTACGTCTACTCCTCCGGTTCGGTGGCCGCCCAGAAGCTGTTCTTCGGCTACTCGGAAGCCGGCGACCTGACGCCGCTGTTCCAGGGCTATTTCGACACCACCAGCGGCGGCAAGAAAGAAGCCACCAGCTACCGGCGCATCAGCGACGCCATCGGCCTGCCCGGCCACGAGATTCTGTTTCTTTCCGACGTGGAAGCCGAACTCGACGCCGCCCGCGAGGCCGGCCTGCACACCGTGCTGCTGGATCGGGACAACGCCCTGCCCGACGGTGTCCACCCCAGGGTTACCGACTTCGACGCCATCGATCCTGCTTCCTTCTAGCGCTCGGCGTTTAGCCCGGGGGGGTTCCCTCCAGAGGCTGTGTCAGGCCCTTGTGGGAGCGGGCCCTGCCCGCGAAAGGGAGCGGAGCTCCCGGCAGGATTCCAGAGACCTTTATCGTTCCGGTGTTCGGTTGCTCCGTATCCGAGACGCGGTGCAATGGTGGTGCCTTCCGGGATCGCTCAAGCCATCCCTGGCCGCTCTCATTTGGCCATCCCTGGCCAAATAGGTCCCTCCAGGCACCACCATTGCCCCGCTCACTTTGCAGCGGCACCGCCACGGGTCAGAACACCGCCTGGACCTTTCTACGAAGTGGGGTTTGTGGCGGCGAATCTCCCAAGGAGCCCCGGGATCGGGTGTGCCCATCCAGGACCGTGTTTGGCCAGGGATGGCCAAAGCGGTCCGCCGCCCGGCCGAGCCTACAGGGATGTACTCGTGGCGTGTCCTGGATGGACACACCCGATCCCGGGGCGGGCTCTCTGGAGAGAAAAGTCTCTGGGATCCTGCCGGGTGGCTAATGCCACCCTTTCGCGGGCAGGGCCCGCTCCCACAACCCTGCCCGGTACCTCGCCCCTGATGGAGAGTGCTCTCCCACTAAGGGCTGCCCTTAATGCAGCGAAAGATGACGAACTTGGCGTTGCGGGCCACGGTGTCCACGCGTGGGAACAGCTTGCCGAGCGGGCGCTGGTAGCCGAGGTGCTGGTTGGCGACCACGCGGAGTTCGCCGCCGGGGGCGAGCCGGCGGGCGGCCTGGCGGAACAGGCCGCGGGCGACCCGGTCGTCCACCGCGTGGCCGCGGTGGAACGGCGGGTTGAGCAGAATCAGGTCGAACTGCTTGTCGATGCCTTCCAGGCCGTTGCCCAGGTGGAAGTGGTGGCGCTCCGGTTGCCGGTCGTGGTCGGCCACGTTGGCGCGGGCGCTTTCCACCGCCAGGAAGGAGACGTCGCAGAAGGTGACCCGCGCCGGGTTGTCCGCCGCCAGGCTCAGCCCCAATACGCCGTTGCCGCAGCCCAGGTCGGCGACATCACCGCTGACGTCGGTGGGAAGGTGGTCGAGCAGAAAGCGGGCGCCGATATCCAGATGGCGGCGGCCGAATACGCCGGGGCCGGCCTGCAGGGTCCAGCCCCGTTCGGGAACGGCCACGCGGGCCGGTTCCGGCGCATCGCGCAGGGCGGCGCCGGGTGCTTCGGCGGTGAACAGCCGCGCTTTTTTCCAGCCGAGCCCGGCGCGGCCGTTGCCGAGCCAGTGTTCCAGCAGCGGCACCAGTTGGGCCGGCAGATGCTTGTCCATGCCCGCCAGCCATACCGGGGTGCCCGCCGGCAGGTAGTCCGCCAGCCAGGCGAGCTGCGCTTCCAGCAGGGAGACCGCTTTGGGCAGTCGCAGCAGCACCTGATCCGGCGCCCGGGGCGGCGTTTGCCAGGGCCACAGCCAGGCGTCGCCGGGGGCCGCGCGGCCGTTGTCCTCGGCGTTGGCGACGGCGGCGCGCCAGCACAGCCAGTCGTCGCCGGCGCTCCAGGCCGGGCCGGACGCGGCGGCGGTGAGCCAGAGGGCGCCGCACTGGTCGTTGAGGACCAGCGTGGCCGGCCCGCGCCGGTGCCCGTCGAGTTGTTTGAGCAGATAGCGGTCGGCCGCGTCGAACGGCAGCAAGGGGTCGCCGCGTCGGTGCGGCCAGCGTTTCAGGGCCAGCGGGCCCAGGTTGGCTTCGGCCATAATCAGTGTGGGAGCAAGCTCAGGAAGCGCGCATTGTGCCCGTGGCACCCGGCTTTGGCCAGAATATGCGCAACCGGTACATCCGCCGGGTTAAAACGGTGGCATTCTCAAATTTCGCTGCTAGAATACGCCGCACATTCGGAGTATAGCTCAGCCTGGTAGAGCACTACGTTCGGGACGTAGGGGTCGCAGGTTCGAATCCTGCTACTCCGACCAAATTAAAAAAGCCGACCCTCGGGTCGGCTTTTTTATTGCCTGGCGATCGACAATCAGAAGGTGTAGACCAGCGACACACTGGTTTCCTGATCGGTGTTGTGGGTGCCGTCAGGCACTTCGGAATCACGGGTCACCAGGTGGCTCAGACGCATGGCGAAGTGATCGTTGATCTTCGAGGTCAGGGACGTTTCGGAACGCACCGAGGTGTTGTCCTCGCCCACTTCCGTGGAAACCGCCTGACGGAAGGAAGCGTTTTCGCTGATCGTCCATTTGTAGTTACCGGCGAAACGGGCGATCACGCTTTCATCCTTGTTGTCACAGCCGGTATAGGAATCCTCCGGCTCCAGACACTCCACGCGGTAACCGGGACCGGCTTCAAGGTCCAGGGTGTGCGCCGGCGTTTCCAGGAAACGGCGACCCAGACCGAGCGCGTAGCTGGCCTGATACTGGAACCCCGAGAAGTTGTCTTTGTCGTAGGTCAGCACGTTGAACAGATAGTTGTTGTCGGTCAGTTTGCGGTCGAGCTTGTAGGAGGCGTAGTAGCGTTCCGCGGTGCGCTCTTCCTCGCCATCATCGTTATCGCTCATGGTGTTGACGGCTTCCGCCTTGGCGGTCTGGCGCCAGTTGACGCCGTCATGGGCGGCGTTGACCTTGCCGACAATCGACTCGGATTCGCTGTTGCCCCGCGAGAGGAGGTAGGACGCCTCCGTTTCGATGTCCCAGGCGCGCTCCTGAGCACTCTCCTGCTCCGCTTCCTGGGCGTGAACCATCGCCGGCATTACCGCCACGCCGCACGCCAGGGCCAACCAATTTTTACGCATTATTCCTCCTCGAAGTGATTGTCGATCCGGTACCCGGGGATATCGCTTTGAACGTACGGGTGGCCACGGCAAGCCAACGCGAACAGAGCTTGCCGCGGGCCTCGATCAACGGGATTCGGTGCTCTGTGTGTGCGGCTGGTAGCGCTCCACCAGCTGGAAAACAGCGAAAAAGAGCACGGTGAAAAACACATTGCCGGCCAGGGTCTTCCACAGGAACGGCAGACCGGCGGCGTAGCTGGCCAGCAGGCCGGAAGCGTCCGCCGGATACAGCACGCCGGCGGCCCAGACGCCGAAGTTGGTGACGGCGTAGAACAGCAGTGCCGCCGCCACCGCGCCGCCGGTGTGGGCCAGCAGGCCCCGTCGGCGCAGCAGCACCCCGCCCAGGGCGATCACGGCGAAGGCGCCGTAGACGTACAAGGCGGTATCATGGAAGCCGAGAATCAGATCGGACGCCACCAGGGTGGCGAGCGGCACCAGTACCCGGGCCAGGGGTTGGCGCAAATAAGCCCCGGCGAACAACGCCAGCGCCCCCATCGGCGTCATATTGAAATCGTGCGGCACCACGCGCCACAGAAAAGCGAAGCCGGCCAAAGCCAGCACTACGATCACGGTACGACGCATCAAACTCCCCTTACACTGTCCTAAACCGCCGCGGGAGAGCGGCGCTGTTCAATGGGCGGGAGTATAACGCACCTGCCACGTTGGGTAACCCGGCCACAGCCGGTATAATGCGCGCCCCGGTTTTCCACGGGCCACACAATGACGGAGCCTTGCATGTCCTCGAACCGCCGCGAACAACTCACCGCCCTCCTCCGGGAGCGAATCGTCATTCTCGACGGCGGCATGGGCACGATGATCCAGCGCCTGGAGCTCTCCGAAGCGCAGTATCGCGGCAGCCAGTACGCGGACTGGCCTTCCGACCTGAAGGGCAACAACGACCTGCTGAGCATCACCCAGCCGGAGATGATCGAACAGCTGCATCGCGATTATCTGAACGCCGGCGCGGATATCGTCGAGACCAACTCCTTCAACAGTACCGCCATCGCCATGGCGGACTACGATATGCAAGATCTCGCACGCGAGATCAACGTGGCCGCCGCCCGGGTGGCGCGCCGCGCGGCGGACGCCGTCGCCACCCCGGAGCGCCCGCGCTTCGTGGCCGGCGTGCTGGGCCCCACCAACCGCACGGCCAGCATCAGCCCGGACGTGAACGACCCGGGCTACCGCAACACCGATTTCGACCGGCTGGTGGCGTCCTATCTGGACGCCATCGACGGCCTGGTGGAAGGCGGCATCGACCTGATTCTGATCGAAACCATCTTCGACACCCTCAACGCCAAGGCGGCGGTGTTCGCGGTGGATCAGTACTGCTACGAGAAGGGTCTGGATCTGCCGGTGATGATCTCCGGGACCATCACCGACGCCTCCGGCCGGACACTGACCGGCCAGACCACCGAGGCGTTCTACAACTCGTTGCGTCACGCCAGGCCGATCTCCATGGGCCTGAACTGCGCCCTCGGGCCGATGGAACTGCGCACCTATGTGGAAGAGCTGTCGCGGATCAGCGAATTCCATGTCTCCGCGCACCCCAACGCCGGCCTGCCCAATGAAATGGGCGAGTACGACCTGGACGCCGACACCATGGCGCGGGAAATCGGCGAGTGGGCGGACTCCGGCTTTCTGAACATCATCGGCGGCTGCTGCGGCACCACCCCGGAGCACATCGCGGCGATCGCCGAGGCGGTGCACGGCAAGACGCCGCGCCGCCTGCCGGAGATTCCGGTGCAGTGCCGCCTGTCCGGCCTGGAGCCCTGCAACATCGCGCCGGACGACCTGTTCGTGAACGTCGGCGAGCGCACCAACGTGACCGGTTCCAAGCGCTTCCTGCGCCTGATCAAGGAAGAGGATTACGACACCGCCCTGGACGTGGCCCGCGACCAGGTGGAGAACGGCGCCCAGATCATCGACATCAACATGGACGAAGGCATGTTGGAGTCGAAGGAGTGCATGGTGCGCTTCCTCAATCTGGTGGCCGCGGAGCCGGAAATCTCCAAGGTGCCGATCATGATCGACTCCTCCAAGTGGGAGGTGATCGAAGCGGGCCTCAAATGCATCCAGGGCAAGGGCGTGGTCAACTCCATCTCGCTGAAGGAAGGCGAGAAAGCCTTCCTCGACCAGGCCCGGCTGATCCGCCGCTACGGCGCCGCCACCGTGGTGATGGCGTTCGACGAGGACGGCCAGGCGGAAAGCCGCGACGAAAAAGTCCGCATCTGTACCCGTGCCTATAAGTTGCTCACCGAGGAAGTGGGCTTCCCGCCGGAAGACATTATTTTCGACCCCAACATCTTCGCCATCGCCACCGGCATTGAGGAACACAACAACTACGCGGTGGACTTCATCGAGGCGGTGGCGGAAATCAAGCGCACCCTGCCCCACGCGATGATCTCCGGCGGCGTGTCCAACGTCAGCTTCTCGTTCCGGGGCAACAACCCGGTGCGCGAAGCGATCCACGCGGTGTTCCTGTACTACGCCATCAAAAACGGCATGGACATGGGCATCGTCAATCCGTCGCAGCTGGCGATCTACGCGGACATCCCCGACGAACTGCGCGACGCGGTGGAAGACGTGGTGCTCAACCGCCGCGACGACGGCACCGAGCGGCTGCTCGACCTGGCCGAGAAGTACAAAGGCTCCGGCGAAAAAGAAGCCAAGAAGGAAGACCAGGAGTGGCGCTCCTGGCCGGTGGAGCAACGCCTGGAGCACGCCCTGGTGAAAGGCATCGCCGATTACGTGGAAGAGGACACCGAGCTGGCGCGCCAGAACGCGGAGCGCCCGCTGCACGTGATCGAAGGCCCGCTGATGGACGGCATGAACGTGGTCGGCGACCTGTTCGGCGAAGGCAAGATGTTCCTGCCCCAGGTGGTGAAGTCCGCCCGCGTGATGAAAAAGGCGGTGGCCTACCTGCTGCCCTACATGGAAAAAGAGAAGGAAGAGCTCGGCACCCAGGATGAGGCCAACGGCAAGATTCTGATGGCCACGGTGAAAGGCGATGTGCACGACATCGGCAAGAACATCGTCGGCGTGGTGCTGCAGTGCAACGGCTACGACGTGGTCGACCTGGGCGTGATGGTGCCCTGCGACAAGATTCTGGAAACCGCCCGCCAGGAGAAGGTGGACATCGTCGGCCTGTCGGGCCTGATCACCCCGTCGCTGGACGAGATGGTGCACGTGGCCAGTGAGATGGAGCGCCTGGGCATGGAGCAACCGCTGATGATCGGCGGCGCCACCACCAGCCGCATTCATACCGCGGTGAAGATCGACCCCAATTACCACAACCCGGTGATCCACGTGGCGGACGCCTCCCGGGCCGTGGGCGTCGCCTCACGCCTGCTTTCGAAAACCCAGAAAGCGGACTATGTGGCGGAGATCAAACAGACCTACGAGGACCTGCGCGTACGCCGCAAGCAGCAGCAGGTGGACCGCTCGCTGATCAGCATCGAGCAGGCCCGCGAGCACCGCTTCCAGCCGGACTGGGACAACTACACGCCGCCGGAGCCGAAGGTTAAAGGCCTCAAGGTGTTCGAGGAGTACCCCCTCGACGAGCTGGTGGAGCGCATCGACTGGACGCCCTTCTTCCGCTCCTGGGAGCTGGCCGGCAAGTTCCCGCGCATCCTGGAAGACGAAGTGGTCGGCGTGGAAGCCACCAAGCTCTACAGCGACGCCCGCGAGATGCTGGATAAAATCGTCAACGAAAAGTGGCTCACCGCCCGCGGCGTGATCGGCTTCTGGCCCGCCCATTCCGACATGGACGACATCCATCTGTACCGCCAGCCCGGCGACGACCAGCCGTTCATGACGCTGCATCATCTGCGCCAGCAGCTGGACCGCAGCAAGAACCAGAAGCCGGACTACTGCCTGAGCGATTTCATCGCCCCGAAGGAAAGCGGCAAGACCGACTGGCTGGGCGGCTTCGCGGTCACCGCCGGCATCGGCATCGACGAGCACGTGCAGCGCTTCGAAGCCGACCACGACGACTACTCCTCGATCATGATCAAGGCGTTGGCGGACCGTCTCGCCGAAGCCTTCGCGGAACGCCTGCACGAACGGGTGCGCAAGGAATTCTGGGGCTACGACAGCGACGAAACGCTCAGCAACCAGGACATTATTTCCGAAAAGTATCGCGGCATCCGCCCAGCGCCGGGCTACCCCGCCTGCCCGGACCACACCGAGAAAAGCCTGCTGTGGGAACTGCTGGAGCCGGAGAAAAACGCCGGCATGACGCTCACCGAACACTACGCCATGTTCCCGGCGGCGGCGGTGTCCGGCTGGTACTTCTCGCACCCGGAATCCAAATACTTCGGCACCGGCAAGCTCGGCAAGGACCAGATGGACGACTACGCGGCCCGCAAAGGCATGTCGCGCAAGGACATCGAGAAGATGGTGCCGCACTTGCTCGGATACATAGACGACAATTAATAGTTAAGAGTTAACAGTGAACAGTTCGCGGGTGGGATCGCGGGCTGATTCCTGGGCCGTGCCCGCGCTTCTGGGGTGGCGGGAAGCTGGCCGCCTAAGCAGCGCGGGCACGGCCGCTCCGCTTCCCCGGCCCCACCCGCGCCACTATTAACTTTTCACTGTTAACTGTTAACTGCTCTCGCTATTAACTATTCATTGTTAACTATTAACTCGCCACGCTCATCGAGCGTGGCTCTCCTTCCGTCAACGACGCTGTGCATGACGTCGCTGACGTCCCAGACCGCGGGGATGGCGCAGGCGACCGCGAGGCTGGCGGCGACGTTGGCGGGGTCGCGGCCGGTGATCACCAGGCCGGCGGCCTGGACCAGCCAGGGGGCCCAGCTGGGGTCGACCTGGTCCACCACGACGATGTCGCCGGGTTGCAGCCGGTTCAGGGCCCAGGCGCTGCACAGGCGGCGCACCGGGCCGCTGGCGGTGCCGGGCACCAGGGTGGCGCCGCGCAGTACCGGGCTGAGCCGGCCACCGCCGCCGAAGCCGAAACCGATGCGATCCATCTTCCAGTCCGGGGCGCCGGCGTGGGCGTCTTCCAGGTAGCGCACCTTGCGCTGGCCGATCACGTCGCCGGAGGCGGACGCCGGCACCCTGCCCTGCATCCACAGTTCCCAGAGCTCGTCGAAGTAGAGAAAGAAGACGTCGTCCGGGTGGGCGAGCAGCTTGTCGCGCACCAGCAGCGCCGCCACGTCGACCAACAGGGTGCGCAGCCGGTTGCCGACGGCGAAGCGCAGCCCGCGGGCGCGCCGCGCCAGCCGCAACAGGCTTTGATCCAGGTGCGGCGGAATCTCTTCGTGCAGTGTCGGCGGCCGCGCCGGCGTGCGCAGGCTCTGGAACTGCGCCGGCTGGTCGCACAGCGGGGCGTGCACCGGGTCCGCCCCGGTGCGCAGGCGGCTGGCCTCGAGCGCACTCCGGTCGCCGGCCAGCACCGCCCGCAGGGCGGCCATTTCCACCTCGCTGAGCAGCAGCGCCAGAGGAACCGGGTCGCGCTCGGCGAGCAGGCGGTCGGGCAGCGACAGATAGGCCAGCGCGCCCTCCTGGGCGGCCAGACGCTCGCCGATACGGTCCAGTTCCATCAGGCTGCGCCACAGGCGTTCGCGGTCCCGGTGCGGCGCTCGCCAGCCCTTGAGCCGCCGGCCGATCACCGCCAGTTCGCCGCTCTGCCGCCAATGCTGCAGCCGCCCGGCCGGCTTGCCGGCGCCGGGGTTGCCGGCCACGCTTTCCAGCGGTTGCCAGGCGGGCGGCACCTTGGCCGCCGCGCCGGGGTGGTGCTCGCGCAGGCGGCGGAAAAATTCGCTGTTGGTGTAGAGGTGGCTTTGCTGGCGGCGGTAGGGTTCGATCCGCGCGAGATCGTCCCAGCCGTGCTTCTCAACCAGGCGTCGCCAGAAATGGGTCTTCAGCCAGCGCCCGACCAGGGTGTACCAGAGTGGCGTCAGCGCCTGGTTGAACAGGGCCGGGGTGGCGCGGCGGGTCCAGACTTCCTTGGGCACCGGCAGCGAGCCCACCGGCAGGGTCTGCAGCAGCCACAGCCGTTCGCCGTCATGGATCCATTCGCCGGCCTGGGGCCGTTCGAAGCCCCGTTTGAGTTGCTCGCCGAGCGCCAGTAACTGGGACGCGGGCACCGCCTGATCCAGGGCCACCGCGTCGCTGTCGGCGCGATACACCAGGCGCCCGTCCTCATCGAAAATCAGGCGCTGCCGTTCGGCGCCGCCTTCGGCCACGCCTTCCACCACCATGTGCGGCAGATCCTGACGCAGCGGGTGGCGGGTGAACAGCACCCCGGCGGCACGCTGGCGGGGCAACGCCTGCACCACCACCTGCTCGGGGGCCGGGTCGCGGCCGAACACCGTGGTCAGGGCCGCCGCCAGGGCTTCGTCGGAATCCAGGTTGAGCAGGCTCTCGCGCTGGGACTCCGCGTTCATGGCCCCCTGGTGCAGCACCCAGTAACGCTCACCGTTAAACATGCGCGGCAAGGCGCGCAGCCGGCGCACCAGGCCGTCGGTGTCCTGCTCCAGCACGGCCTGGCGGGAAATACGCCAGCTCGGCGGCACCGGCAAGCCGGAAGCCAGCCAGCGTTGCACGTTCTCGTCGCCGCGCTCGTCGGCGGCCAATACATCTATGCTCATGAATATCTAATTATCAGAGTGGGCCGCGGCGCAGGCGCCCGATCAGCCAGAGACCGCCACGGTAGAACAACGGCGTGAGAACCAGGGTGCCCCCCACGAGCACCACGGCAATGCCGCCAAACAGCACCGGCGCCTTCATCAGCGTGCTCATCAATGAGTCCTGCCAGTAGAAGAACCACTCATGGTCGGCGGGAAACAGCCAGATATGGAACTGGTAGAACACCGCTTCAGGCCCGGAAACGAGCAGCCAAACTACCATAGCCAGCAACGGGGTCACAGCGACCAGCGCCCGCCGCCGCCAATCCGGCGCAGGCCGGCGGGCCACCCCGGCGGCCAGCGGCAGCCAGACCAGGAAGGCCACCGCCAGGGCCCAGCGGCCACTGTCGATAAGATGGGCGACGTCGCGCAGGTGTTGCACTTCGGCGGGCCGCAGCAGGGTCACCGGCGTGCCCTGGCGGTCCGGATAGCGGATCGACGCCAGCCCCTCGCCACCGTCGTGTACCGCCACCCGGATGCGGTGAAACAGCTCGATGTGCTGGTCGGCGTCCAGCGCCTCGAAATCCGCCCGCTGGAAACGGTTCAGGGGCCCGTACTGCTCGATGTGCCGGTCGATATCCAGCGTTTTATACCAGAAGGCGTAGCCGTAATCGGCCTGGGCGTAGAGGGCCCAGGTGATCCCCAGGGCCAGCACCACCGTGGTCAGCGCGTAGCAGAACCAGGCGGTGAGCGCGGCCCCGCCGGTGGCGCCTGGGGCGCCGGCGGGCCGTCGCGGGGCTTTTTTGCGGGTGGCTTTTTTCGCCACGGATCAGCGCGCCAGGGTGGCACGCAGGGAGGCGGTGCCCGGTTTGTCGCCGGCGCTCATTTCCATGGTCGCCAGGGTCAGGCCCTTTTCCTCCATGGCCTGCAGCCAGAGCAGCATCTCGCTGGCGGGCTGGTTTTCCATCTGGATGCGCACCGAACGGTTACCGTCCGGCGTGAAGCCACGCAGGGTCAGCCCGTAGGACTGCACCGAACGGCTGATATTGCTGGTCCAGTTGGGGCCCAGGTCGGCACCGGTATTGCCGCCGCCACCACGGGCCGCGCGCACCGCGTCCGCGTTGCTTTCAATCCACGCCAGGGTTTCCTGGTTGGCGAGATAGCGCTGGCGGGCCGCGTCGCGGGCGTCCCAGGCCGGCTGCCAGATCAGCCAGTACACCAGCGCCGCCGCCACCAGCAGCGCCAGGGCCTGCAGAATGCGCTGTTCGCGGGGTTCCCGTTGCTCGTACCAGGCCCGGGCCGGCGCCAGTTTGGCGTCCAGTTTTTCCCGTGCCTGTTGCAGATTCTTATTCATCCCGCCTGCTCCACTTTCACCCGGGCGGTGACGCCGGTGGCGCCGTTCCGGTAGTTGGCAATCGTGGCGCGTACGCCTTTCTCGTTGAGGGCGCCCTGCAGCTTCTCCACCTGGTTGTATTCCTTGGCGCCCAGATCCAGCAGCAGGCTGCCGTCGCGCTGATCGAACTGCAGCCGCTTGGGTTCCACTTCGCTTTGCGACAGCGTCGAGGCCACCGCCGGCAGGACGCGGAACAGGGTCCCGCCGCCGCCGTCCCCGTCACCGCCCAAACGGGCCAGGCGCGCCTGGAACTGGCGGCGCAGGCCGGAGGTGGCGCGGTCGCCGGGGAACAGTGACTGGTACAGCTCGGCGGCCTGGGCGAAGGTCTCGTCGGCCGCTTTCTGGTAGCGCCACTGCTGGGCCCAGACCGCCGCCAGGGCAATAAAGAACACCGCCGCGGCCAGCCCCATGACCGGTTTCCACGGCTGCCAGGGGGACGGGCCGCTGGCCTGGTTCTGCCGTTGTGAAAAGGCCCCCTGCAGCATCTCCACGCCGTGATCGGCGGCCAGCGCGGCCTGCAGTTGATCGCACAGCGTGGCCGGGTCTTCCAGGCGGGTGAAATGCAGTTCGTCGTCGCCGTGCAGCGCCAGCACCGCTTCGCGCTGGGCGTCGTCGGCCACCAGCGCCTGGTCGCGCTCCAGAATCAGCGTGCCCCACCCTTCCACGGTGATCAGCACCGGGGTCTGGGCGGCCAGCAGGTCGGCGTCGGCTTTCAGGCTCTGCGGGCGCACCCGGTGCTCGCGGCACAGGTCGATCAGCGCTTCCAGATTGGGCCGGTTGATCACCGCCACCGGGTAGCGGCCGTGCTCGGCCTTGCCGGACGCGAACCAGAGCTGCTCCGGCGCTTCCAGCAACTGCTCCTCAAGCAGATAGGGCAGCACCCGCTGCAAATGGCGGGCCTGCTTGCGCGACAGGGTGACGCCGGTGAGCAGCGCTTCGGCGCTGGTCACCACCAGGTTCACCGCCCGCCCGGAGAGCGCTTCCAGCGCCTCGCCCAGGCTGCCCTGGCGCGGGCTGTCCGCGCGGCTTTCCTGGAACAACACCCTGGCGTCGGCCAGTGCGTCCTGAAATGCCCCCGGGGCCAGATAGATCAATGCTGAATCGGCCACAATAAGAATCCTTTACGTCCCTGGAATACTGTCTATCACATTGTTGTTGTCATCGCCCGCATTGTAAAAGGGATTGCAGGCGGGTTCGAGCGGCGACAGCAGCGGCTTCACCTGGCGGCTGTACACCCGGGTGCCGTCCGCGCCGCCGCCGGCGGAGCGCCGCACCCGGCTGACCAGACGGCTGAGATTGCCGGCCACTTCCACGTCCACCATCACCTGGAAGTACTCGCTGGCGACCCCGAGACGGTCGCTCAGGGCCTGCTTTTGATCCGCGTCCAGGCTGCTGAACGGCTCCTGCTGCATCAGGGTGCCGATGTCCTCGATGGGCTCTTCCTGGCGCAGCGACACCACCGCTTCGGCGGCGTCGGAGCCGGCCAGCGGCCCGAGCACCGCGTCCAGCACCGGCAACGGCGCGGTGTTCACGTTCAGCGCCGTGTCGCTGGGCAAGGCGGTGAACAGCCCCCAGGCGGTGGGGTCCGGAAACAGGTCCTCCACCTCGAAGCTGCGCAGCGCCCGCATTTCGCTTTCATGGGCCACCGGCATGTTGGGCGTGCGGCTGAGGCGGTATTCCGCGTCTTCCGCGCCTTCCACGGCGTCGACGATGTTGTTGCTGTCGATCCAGTCGGTCATCTCGTTGGCGAGGATGCTCGCCTTGCCCGGGTCCGGCAGGGTCTGCTGCAACAGCCGTTGCAACATATCCCGGGCCTCGTCGTCGCGGGTGAAGCCGGCGCCGTTGGCCTCCACCAGCCAGTTCAGGTTAAAGCGTCCCTGCAGGTCCTGAACGCTGGCGCTGAGAATGGCGTCCTCGTAGGGCGTGGGCGTCAGCTGCACGGCCCACTGCTCTTCAATGCATTCGTCCAGTTGCTGGTTGGTGCGGCGGTCTTCGTCCAGGTCGTCGATCAGCCCCTGCACCGCCACCACCTCGGCGGCCATGGCGTACTGGTAGCGCTTGTCCCACTCGAGCAGGTTCTCGGTGCGCACCCGGAAGCGGTCCTGGCGGAACATCACCTCGGTGGTCACCGCCGCCAGGATCGCGAACAGCATCAACACGATGATCAGCGCCATGCCCTGCTGGCGGCGCCGCCCGCCGCTGCGCGGGTGTGCGATCAGGACGCCCATGGGTTCACCACCGTGCGGAAGTAGCGGTGCAGGGTTTGCCCGTCTTCCATTTCGATGTCGATTTCCACGCTTTTCGGCAACCGCTGCTGCCACACCGGCGTGTTGGCGAGGGCCGGCTCGGGCCAGAATTCCAGCCAGCCCACTTCGCCGGTCTGCGCCTGGTCAAGATAACGGACCTTGAAGTCGGCGACGCCGTCGAGCAGCACGTCTTCCTGGAATTCGGTGGCCACGTTGGTGTCCAGCACCGGCCAGTAGCGGCGGTAGAGCTTTTCGTCCTCGAAGGCGTAGACCACGCGCTGCATTTCGCTGCGGCGGCGCAGCGCGAAGGGGTTGGCCCAGCCCAGGCGGGTGAATTCCACGTAGTTGTCGTTGCCGATCAGGGCCGGTTGCGGATCACCGTAGGGGTCGCGCACCGGCCGGGCGATCATCTGTTCGAAATCCAGGGTCAGGTAGGTGACCGCGCGCTGGGCGTCCTCCAGCTCGGTGGCGCCCTCACTGAGGGTGTCGCGGTTGTTCATGGCGCTGCTGAGAAATTCCACCGCCACCACATACATCAGCGCGAAGATGGCGATGGTGATCAACATTTCCAGCAGGGTGAACCCCGGCTGCCGTGCCCTGGAATCGCGCATCAGCCCCCCGTCATATCCTGGCCGCCGCCGCCCTGCTGACCACCGCCGCCCTGCTCGCCACCGGTGAGGGACTGCCCCTCCTGGGCCGGTTTGCCGATCAGGCTGGCCAGCTCGTAGACCAGATCGCCTTCGTCATCGTCGCGCATTTCGCCCACTTCGATGTCGACCCGGCGGGTGTCCGGATAGGGCCCGGAACTGATGGTGGTGCGCACCCACCACTCGCGGTCGCCGCGGGTCACCTGGTCGTCGTTGGTGCCGGTGTTGGGCCATTGCTGGTACACCTGCATCTCCACCAGCTTGTCGGCGGCGACCAGATAGGCCTGGCGGGTGTCGTCGATATTGCGGTAGGCCACGGCGCTGGCGCCCAGCGTCTGGCCCAGGGTGACCATGGCCAGCGCCAGCACCGCTACCGCGAGCACCACCTCCACCAATGTGAAGCCCGCCTGGCTGTGTTGCCGGCCGCGCGAGGTCATGGTCAATCCTCCAGAAAGTCGTCGTCGATCAGGCTGTCGTCCGGCTTTTCATCCGGCGCGGTCAGGGCCTCTTCTTCTTCGTCCCGGTCCGGGTCGCGTACCTTGCCGAGGGCGGTCATCTGTCGGCGGGCTTCCAGGTCCAGGTCCTGCCGGGAGCGCACCGTGAAGGTGATCGGCGTGGTCTCGCCGCTGGGGAAAAAGAACACCTGGGGCAGCGGCTCTTGGTCCTCTTCCTCCTCGTCCCGTCCGTTTTCCGGTTCGTCACGGTCGTCGCCGAGCAGGCCCTGGTCATCGCCGCCGAACGGGTCGTCGCTGACCAGCTGCTCGGCGGCGTCCTGCAGGGACACCCGCTCTTCGTCCTCGTCGTCGGGCAGGTCGTCGTACTGCCAGGTGAGCTCCAGGCTCTCGGGCAGGCGGTTGGCCTGCAGGCCGTTGCCCTGGGCGGGCACGAAGGCCCGCTCGCCGACGTCGTAGGTCAACGGCGTCCAGCCCCGTTCCGTGACTCTGAGCGCCATCAGACGCCCCGAGAACAGGCTCTGCTCGTTGAGCATGATGAGGGTGTCGGCGAGGCTGGCGCTTTCGCTGTCCAGCTGGCGCTGGTCGTCGACCCACACCGGCACCACCAGCACCGCCAGGGACAGCATCGCCACCAGCCCCACCACCACCAGGATTTCCAGCAGGGTGAAGCCACTTTGGCGGCGGCCGCGCGGCTTGGCGTCAGGCCCGGCCCGCCACATCAGTTGTCGCTATCGCGCCAGCTGATGTCCGCGTCGGTGCCCTCGCCGCCTTCCGCGCCGTCGGCGCCCAGCGAATACAGGTCGAAGGGGCCGTCCACGCCGGGGCTGATGTACACATACTCGTTGCCCCAGGGATCTTCCGGCACGCTCGGCAGGTAACCGCCCTCGGGCCACTTGCGCGCCGATGCGGAGCGTTCCACCAGGGCGTTGAGGCCCTCTTCGGTGGACGGGTAAGTGCCGTTGTTGAACTTGTACATATCAAGCTGCTGGACCACCCGCGACATATTGGTCTTGGCGATGTCCACCTTGGCCTGTTCCCCCTGCCCGATCACATTGGGCACGATCATCGCGGCGAGCAGACCGATAATGGCCACCACCACCATGATTTCCAGCAGCGTGAAACCGCTCTGGGTGCGTTGCATCTTTTTCATGAGACACCTTTTCGTGTTGTCTGGAAGTCACTTCCTTGTTTTTGGGGATTGCGCTTTTTCTTCTTGCCGGCGGGTCAGCCCGCCATGAAATTGTTCATCTGCATGATCGGCAGCATCACCGCCAGAACAATGAGAATCACGAACCCGGCCATGGTCAACAGCATCAGCGGGCCCAGCAACCCCACCATGGTTTGGACCGTGCTGGTGAGTTCCCGTTCCTGGTAATCCGCCGCCCGGGTGAGCATGTTGTCGAGCTCGCCGCTGGTCTCGCCGCTGGCGATCATCTGCACCAGCATGGGCGGGAAATAGCCGCTGGTTTCCAGGGCCCGGCTCAGGCTGCCGCCCTCGCGCACCCGGGCGGCGGCGGTCACCACCGCCTCGCGGATCGCCAGGTTGCCCACCACCTGGGCGGCGATGAACAGGGCATCCACCAGCGGCACGCCGGAGCGCCCGAGAATGCCCAGGGTGCTGGCCAGCCGGGCGCTGTCGGAGGCCCGCATCATGGTGCCGATCAGCGGCAGCGCCGCCAACCGGCGGTGAACGCGCATTTTGAACGACGGCTCGCGCATGGCGCGGGAAAACGCCACCACGGCGCCCACCACCACCAGCGCCAGCAGCCAGCCCCAGGCGCGCACGAAATCGCTGAGCGCGATCACCGCCACGGTGATAAAGGGCATGGCCTGCTCCCGGTTGTCGAACACGGCCACCATCTTGGGCACCACGAACGCCATCAGGAAGCCTATCACCAACGCCGAGAAGATCATGATGAAGGCCGGGTAAATCATCGCCTGGCTGACCGAGCGGCCGGTGTCGTCGCGGGTTTCCAGGTAGTCGGCGAGCTGTTCCAGCACCTGCTCCAGGTGGCCGCTCTGCTCGCCGGCCGCTACGGTGGCGCGGTACATTTCCGGGAAGGCGCGCGGGTATTCGGCCAGCGCCCGCGCCAGGCTGAAGCCCTCCAGCACCTTGCCGCGCACCGCCATGACGATTTTTTCCACGCGCGGGTTGCCGGCCTGCTTGGCCACCGCGCCCAGGGCCTGCTCCACCGGCAGGCCGGATTTCAACAGAGTGGCCATCTGCCGGGTGATCAGCGCCTGTTCGCCGCCCTTGAGCTTGCCGGTGCCGGACAGGCGCGCCGACAGACCGCCCCCGGACTGGTGGTCCTTGGCCTCGGACACCTCCAGCGGCACCCAACCCTTGCCGCGCAGCTGCTGGCGCACATGGCGGGCGCTGTCCGCCTCCAGGGTGCCACGTTTTACTTTGCCCCGGTGATCCAGGGAGCGGAATTCAAAAGCGGGCATCAGTCTTCCTTGGTGACGCGCAGTACTTCTTCGATGCTGGTGTCGCCGGCCAGCACCTTGCGCCAGCCGTCCTCGCGGATGCTGGGGGTCAGCTTGCGGGCGTGCCGCGTGATCTCCAGCTCGCCGGCGCGTTCGTGGATCAGTTCGCGCATGGCGTCGTCGATGATCACCAGCTCGTAGATGCCGGTACGGCCCCGGTAGCCCTGGTTGTTACAGGTCTCGCAGCCCTCCGGGTGGTACAGGGTCACGTCCTGGTCCGGGGCCAGGCCGAGCATGCGGCGTTCGCTTTCACTGGGCTGGTAGGGACGCTTGCAGTCCGGACACAGCACCCGCACCAGGCGCTGGGCCAGGGCCCCGAGCAGCGAGCTTGAAAGCAGGAACGACTCGATGCCCATGTCCTGCAGCCGGGTCACCGCGCCCACCGCGGTGTTGGTGTGCAGGGTGGACAGTACCAGGTGACCGGTGAGGGACGCCTGCACCGCGATCTCGGCGGTTTCCAGGTCGCGGATCTCGCCCACCATCACCACGTCCGGGTCCTGGCGAAGAATGGCGCGCAGACCGCGGGCGAAGGTCATGTCCACCTTGGTGTTCACCTGGGTCTGGCCGATGCCCTCCAGCTGGTATTCGATCGGGTCTTCCACGGTGAGGATGTTGCGGGTGCTGTCGTTGAGCTCGGTCAGCGAGGCATACAACGTGGTGGTCTTACCGGAACCGGTGGGGCCGGTGACCAGGATGATGCCGTGCGGCTTGTGGATCAGCTCGCGCATGTGCTGGTCGCAGACGTCGCCCATGCCCAGATGGGAGACCTGCAGGCGGCCGGCCTGCTTGTCGAGCAGACGCAGCACCACCCGCTCGCCGTTGCTGGAAGGCATGGTGGAGACCCGCACGTCCACGTCCCGGCCGCCCAGGCGCAGGGAGATGCGGCCGTCCTGGGGGATCCGCTTCTCGGCGATGTCCAGGCGCGCCATTACCTTGATCCGCGACACCAGCAGCGGCGCCAGCTCGCGTTTGGGGGTGAGCACCTCGCGCAGCACCCCGTCCACCCGCATGCGTACCACCAGGCGGCGTTCGAAGGTTTCGATGTGAATGTCGGAGGCGTCCTCGCGGATCGCTTCCTGGAACAGGGCGTTGATCAGCCGGATGATGGGGGCATCGTCTTCCTGCTCCAGCAGGTCCGAGGTCTCCGGCAGCGAGTCCGCCAGGCTGGCCAGGTCCAGGCCTTCCAGGTTGTCGGCGGCCTCGGCGGCGGCGCCGCGCTGCTGCTCGTAGGTGATCGCCATGGCGGCGCTGAAGGCGCCGTCGTCCAGCCGCACGATGGCGGGCAGCCCACCCAGCCAGCGCTGCACCTCGGCCACCGCCGACAGCGACACGTCGTCGCGGCAACAGAGTTCACGCCGGCCGTCTTTTTCCCGCAGCAGCACACCGAACCGGCGGGCGTAGCCGTAGGGCAACAGCAGCGGGCCGTCGCCCACTTCCGGCAGCTCGGACTGCTCCATGACTGCTTCACTCATACATCAATACCTTTCCATAAGTATTTCCACGATCTCGCCGTTGCTGTCGGAGAGATCCAGGAACTGAAAACCGGCGTGGTATTCCCCCGGCTCGTCCAGTGCCTCGCTCCACACCACCCTGGCGTTGAAGCTCATCGTGTTGACGCCGCCGATCTGGTCCGGAAGCACCATCCCCAACTGAAGCTGCTCACTGGGCGCCACGTCCCGCCGCAATGACAGCTTGAAGCCGCCGACGCTTAAATTGGTCAGCCGGCCCACGTTACCACCGGTGCTGCGGTCGAACACCACCAGTTCATGGAACATACGCTTGCGCGGGTGACGGCGGCGTTCGCGGCGGTCGTCGCCGGCCTCCTCATCCCGCGGCCGCAGCATGAACACCACCCCGGTGAACTCGCCGCCCTCGCGCAGCACCGGGTTGGCGTGCACCCGCAGCGGCACCGGCTCGTCGTCGCCCGACGGGTACACATCCAGGTCGTCTTCCCAGTGCCGCCCCTCGGCGCAGCGGGCCAGAACCGGCGAATCCCGCCATTCCCCCTGGCCGAACAGCAGCGGCGTCACCGGCGTGCCCAGCAGGGTGTCGCGCTCCACGTTGAGCAGGGCGCAGGCGGATTCGTTGCAAAAGGTCACCAGGCCGTCGGCGTCGGCGCCCACCACCGACTCGCCGAGGGCGTGCAGGAGGCGCTCATTCTCGTCCTTGAGGCGCTTCATCTGCACCACCGCCTGCTGCAGCTTACGCCGCTGGCGGTCCAGCTCCATAAACACATTGACCTTGGCATCGAGAATCTGTTCATCGACGGGCTTGAACAAATAGTCCACGGCGCCGTGCCGGTAGCCCTCGAACACGTACTTCTGTTCCTTGGAAATGGCGGTGACGAAGATAATCGGGATGTGCCGAGTCTTCCGGTTCTGGCGCATCAGCTGCGCCACCTCGAAGCCGTCCATCTCCGGCATCTGTACGTCGAGCAGGACCAGCGCGAAATCGTGCTTGAGCGCCAACGCCAGGGCTTCGTTGCCGGAGCCGGCCATGACCAGGTTGCGGTCCTCGGCCTCCAGCAACGCCTCCATGGCGATCAGGTTCTCCCGGTGATCATCGACGACCAGGATGTTCTGTTTTTTCATCTCGCAACCCAATCAAGAATTCCGCCAGATACGGGCCGATGCGTTCCAGATCCAGCACTTCCCGCACCGATCCCTTTGTTATTGCCGCTTCCGGCATGGCCGGCGCCTCGCAGCTCTGCGGCGACTGAGCCAGGGTCAGCCCGCCGCGGCGGCGTATATAGTCGAGACCCTCGGAGCCGTCTTCGTTGGCGCCGGTGAGGATCACCCCGATCACCTTTTTGCCATACACGTGGCCCGCCGAAAAGAACAACTCGTCAATCGACGGCCGGGAGAAATGCACCGCCCGGTACATGGACAACGCAATGGTTTCGTCCGCGTCCACCAGCATATGGTAGCCGGGCGGCGCCACATAGACGTGCCCGGGCCGGATGCGCTCTTTGTCTTCCGGTGCCACCACCGGCAGCCGGCTGTAGCGGGCCAGCAGCCAGGCCAGCCTGTTCTCGGTGCTGGCGTTCTGGTGCTGGACCAACATGATGGCCGCGGGAAAGCCTTCAGGCAAGCTGGCGAGCACCGAGGAATAGGCGTTCAAGCCACCCCAGGATGCCCCCATAACGACCGCTTTAACGGGCGTCGCGCCGGGCACTTACTCCCCCTGGCCGCGATTGCGCTTCTCCGCCTCATAGGCGGCCCGGTGCGCCTGGGCCTCCTTGAGTTTCACCTGCAGCTCGCGGCGCTGCCGGTCCAGCTCCAGGAAAAAATTCACCTTGCTCTTGAGGATCAGCGGGTCCAGCGGTTTGAACAGATAGTCCACGGCGCCCGCCTGATAGCCCTTGAACACGTATTTCTTCTCTTTGCTGATCGCCGTGACGAAGATAATGGGGATGGTCTGGGTGTCCTTGCGCTGACGCATCAATTCCGCCACCTCGAAGCCGTCCATGCCGGGCATCTGCACATCCAGAAGCACCAGGGAGACGTCTTCCTTGAGCAGAATTTTGAGCGCTTCCTGGCCGGACTCGGCCTTCAACAGCGTGCGCCCCTCATCCTCCAGAATCGCTTCCAGGGAGACCAGGTTGGCGGGTTGATCATCAACCAACAGCAGTTTCTGCTCGATCATCATTATTCTCGATTAAGCGTGTCTGTTATGCGTTGGGACGCATTTGTCTTTTACGGAAAATCCGCAGTGATCGATTGACCACGTCGAACGACTCTTCATTGCCGCTGAAACGCAGACTTTCCTTGGTGCCCAGGCACAGAAAGCCGCCCATATCCAGGCTTTCTCCGAACAGCTTGAACACGCGCTGTTGCAGGGGCCGGTCAAAGTAAATCAAAACGTTGCGGCAGAGTATCACATGCATTTCACCGAACACCTGATCAGTGGCCAGATCATGATCGGCGAACACGATATTGCGTTTCAGGCGTTGCTCCATGATGACGCTGTCATAGCGGGCGGTGGCGTAGTCACTGAGCGACTGACGGCCACCGGCGCGGCGGTAATTGTCCGTGTACTGCTTGAACGCATGGATCGGATAGATGCCTTTCTTGGCCGCCGCCAGAACGTTCTTGTCGATGTCCGTGGCGTACAGCATGGCGCGCTCGTAGAGCCCCTCTTCCTCAAGAAGAATGGCCATTGAGTAGATTTCCTCGCCGGTGGAGCAACCCGCGTGCCAGATCTTGATGAACGGAAAGGTTTTCAGCACCGGCACCACTTCCTCGCGGAACGCCTTGTAGAATTCCGGGTCGCGGAACATCTCGGTGACGTTGACGGTGAGGTCGTTGAGCAGCGTGACGAAGAACTGCCGGTCGCGCAGCACCCGGTCGGTCATCTCCAGCACCGTGGAAAAGCCGGACATGGTGAGCCGGTGCATGATGCGCCGGCGCATGGAGGCCGGGCTGTAGGAGCGGAAATCGTAGCCGTAGAGCTGGTAGATCGCCTCCAGCAGCAGCCGGATCTCGATATCCTCCACTTGCACCTGTTCATCGCTGATCGCCGGCTGCGGTTCCACTGCGGGCACTCCTATTTATGCAGCCAGACCCGCATCAGCGAGGTCAGCTTGCTCATGTCGATGGGTTTGGAGCAGTAATCGTTGGCGCCGGCGTCCAGGCACTTGGCGCGGTCGTCCTTCATCGCCTTGGCGGTCAGCGCCAGCACCGGCAGCGCCGCGAAGCGCGGCTGGCTGCGGATATGCGCCATCGCTTCGTAGCCGTCCATTTCCGGCATCATGATGTCCATCAGGACAATGTCGAAGTCCGGGCTTTCGTCCAGCGCTTCCAGGGCTTCGCGGCCGTTGTTGGCGAGGTGGATATCGAAGCCCAGCTCTTCCAGCTGGGCGGACAGCGCATAGATATTGCGCATGTCGTCGTCCACCAGCAGCAGCTTCTTGCCCTCGAAAATGTCATCGCGGTGTTCGATCAGCTCCGGGTTGCCGCGCCGGTGGGCGGGCAAAGTGGACTCCAGCCAGTGCAGGAACAGCGACGCCTCGTTGAGCAGCCGTTCGTGGGAGCGTTCGGTCTTGAGGATGATGCGGTCGGCGTACTTGCGCAGCCGCGCTTCCTCGTCGCGGGTCAGGTCCTTGCCGGTGTAGATCACCACCGGCACCGCCTCGTAGGCGTCGTTGCCGTGCAGCCGCTCGAGCAGTTCGAAGCCGCTCATGTCCGGCAGGGTCAGGTCCAGAATCATGCAGTCGTAGACGGTTTCACCGAGGGCTTTCAAGGCCGCCTCGCCGCTGGTGACGGCGGTGATCTGCACACCCTTCTGGTCGAACAGCTCGCGGATGCTTTCATGCTGGATGGCGCTGTCCTCCACCACCAGCAGGCGCCGCACATTGGTCTCGATGGCGGTCTCGATCTTGGCGAAGGCGCTGAGCATCTGCTCCTGGCTGACCGGCTTGGCGAGGAAGTCGATGGCGCCCAGATCGAGCGCCTTCTTGCGCTCGTCCTTGCCGGACAGAAAGTGCACCGGAATATCCTGGGTGCGGGCGTCCGCCTTGAGCTTCTCCATCACCTCCCAGCCGTCGATGCCGGGCAGCCCGATATCGAGAATAATGGCGCTGGGCCGGTAGCGGCGCGCGTACTCGAGACCGGTTTCACCGTCATGGCAGATATGGCTTTCCAGGCCGTAATCCGCCGCCAGGTCCACCAGTACGTTGGCGAACTCGCCGTCGTCCTCGACCACCAGCACGGTCTTTTCGCGGACCACGAAGCCGTCGTCGTCCTGGCCTTCCAGCGGCAGATCGGCGGCGGTGTGCGCCTCGGCGTTGGCGCCGATGTCCACCGGTTCCGCCGGCGCCGCCCCGTCGTCCGCTTGCTCGCCCTGCCCGGCATGGCCTTCGGGCAGGTAGAGCATGAAGGTGGCGCCGGTGCCGGGGCCGTCGCTGTGCAGGCTGATTTCGCCGCCCAGCAGACGCGCCAGCTCCCGCGAGATGGTCAGCCCCAGGCCGGTGCCGCCGTATTTGCGGCTGGTGGTGCCGTCGGCCTGCTGGAAGGCCTCGAAGATCAGCTTTTGCTTGTCCTCGGGGATGCCCACGCCGGTGTCGGTGACCGCGAATTTAAGCGTGCTGGCACGGTCCATGCGGCCGGGAATGCGCTCGTCCTCGCCGGGGCGCTCGATGCTCAAGGTCACCGAGCCGTCGTCGGTGAATTTGAGCGCGTTGGAGAGCAGGTTCTTGAGAATCTGCTCGAGCCGCTGACGGTCGGTATAGAAACTGGCCGGCAGCCCCTCGCCGCGGGCCACGTGGAAGGCCACGTTGCGGTTCTCGGCGATATGGCTGAAGTGGCGTTGGAAGTGATCGCACAGCTCCGACGGCGCGATGGCGTCCACCATCACGTCCATCTTGCCTTCCTCGATCTTGGAAATATCCAGAATGTCGTTGATCAGTGACAGCAGGTCGGCGCCGGCGGAATGGATCACCTGGGCGTGCTCCACCTGCTTGTCGTCCAGGTTGCCCTTTTTGTTCTGCCCCAGGGCGTTGGACAGAATCAGAATCGAGTTCAGCGGCGTGCGCAGCTCGTGGGACATGGTGGAGAGGAATTCGGACTTGTACTTCGAGGACAGCTCCAGCTCCTTGATCTTGTCCTCCAGCTCCTGGTGCAGCAGCTCCAGTTCCTTGTTCTTCTGCCCCATTTCCGCTTTCTGTTCGCCGAGCACCTTGGCCTGGGCTTCCAGTTCCTCGTTGGTGACGCGCAGCTCTTCCTGCTGGGCCTGCAGGGACTCCTCCGAGGCACGCAGGGCCTGGGTTTGCGACTCCAGTTCCTCGTTGATCGCTTTCAGTTCTTCCTGCTGTTGCTGAAGGCGCGATTCGGAGGCGGACAGCTCCATGGCCTGCTCTTCCAGGTCCTGATTGACCTGGGCCATCTCTTCTTTCTGCGCTTCCAGCGCGCGCGCCTGCTGCTGGGTCTGCTCCAGCATGCCGGCCAGCCGCAGCCGGTTCTGGGCGCTGTGCAGGGCCACGCCGATCAGGGCGGCGCCCTGCTCCAGGAAGGCGGTGTCGGACTCGGAAAACGACTGAAAGGCGCCCACTTCCAGCACGCCTTTCAATTCATCGTCGTGAAGAATCGGCAGCACCATGACGTTGCGCGGTGCCGCGTTGCCGGTGCCGGAGCCCACCAGCATGTACTCCTCGGGCACCTGCTCGAGAATAATGGTTTTCTTTTCCAGCGCGCTCTGCCCGACCAGGGATTCGCCCAGACGGAATTCGTTGGCCAGCTGCTTGCGCCGCTGCATGGCGTAGGCGCTGGAAAGGCGCAGGGTTTCGCTGTCGGTGTCGAAGGTATAGAAGGCGCCGACCTGGGCTTCCAGGGTGGGCACCACATAGGAGAGAAGATTGTTGCCCAGCTGTTCGATGCTCAGATCACCGCGCATCAGGGCGTTGAGTTCGGACAGCTGGTTTTTCAGCTGCTCCTGACGCCGGTCCTCGTCGGTGCGCGCTTTCAGGGTGTCGCGCATTTTGCGGATGGCGCGGATCAGGTGGCCGGTTTCGTCACGGCTGTCGCTGCGGATCTCGGTGTCCCAGTTGCCGCTGGCGATGCTGTCCGCGGCGCCCATGGCGTCTTCCAGGGGGCGGGTAATGGACCGGGTGACGCGCAGGGCGATCAAGCCGAGCAGCGTGAACGCCACGCTGCCCAGGGCCAGGCCGATCAACTGAGTGCTTTTATTGTCTTCGCGGCTGGCGTTGAGGTTATCGCGGAAGCTCTGATATCGCTGTTGCTCGAAGGCGCCGTGCTCGTCGGTGTACTGCTGCTCCAGGCGCTGCATCTCGGTGAGCGCTTCGTAGCTATCGACCCGCGCGCCGGGATTTTCGACCAGCCCGGCGGCGGTGTCGTTGGCGACGGTGATGTAGGTGATAAAGGCGGAGCGCAAATCGTCCACCGGCGCGCTCAGGGTGGGGTCGAGACGCTCGATATCGCCGAGGCGTTCCAGGAAACGGTCGGAGCGTTCCCGGGCCTCGTCCAGCAGCCCGGCGTCCGCCTGGCTGATGGCGTCGTCGAAGGCATCGCTGATCGCCAGGAATTCCACATTGTTGGCGTTGACCAGTTCCAGCACCGGAAAGTCGTGGCTCTCCACCTGGCGCAGATGATCAATATTGGTTTCCGCGATGTAGTAGCTGTACAAGAAGTAAGCGAGGAACAGGAAGATCCCCAAGCCCGCCACGGACAAAATCTTCAGCCGCACGGACAGATGCTGAAACCCAGTCATTAACCGTTTCCCCCTGAATCCGAGGTTTGTTATGGCGTTATGCTATTGCCCCGGTATTCGTGCTTTCCCGCAGGAATAAGACTAAAGCATTAAAGTACCAGAAAGCGATTCAAGGCGGCAATAAAAGGCGAAGGGAGGAACCGGAAGGGAGAAGTTGGTGCGGGTAGCCGGACTCGAACCGGCACAGCCATAAGGCCGAGAGATTTTAAGTCTCTTGTGTCTACCAATTTCACCATACCCGCAGGTCATGCCGAACTTTACACAACAGATGCAGGCCTGGGAATGGAGGCGCGGGTCGGAATCGAACCGGCGTATACGGAGTTGCAGTCCGCTGCATAACCACTCTGCCACCGCGCCGTTAAACCTGTACGAACAAAAAACCCCGGCTTGGGCCGAGGTTGGAAATCTGGAGCGGGAAACGAGATTCGAACTCGCGACCCCAACCTTGGCAAGGTTGTGCTCTACCAGCTGAGCTATTCCCGCTTTTTTCCAGCGCCGGGTTGCCCCGAACGCGAAGCCGCATTCTACCCGAGCGCGGGTCTCTGTCAAGACTGTTTTTGCTGCCGATTCAATATCTTGGACAAACTTTGCGCAGTCGTGCCGGGCACTCAACCCGCCCCGTTCACGAGCCGTCGCGGTCGCCGCCCGGGTTAGTGAATTGCGGCACCGCCGCGCGCAGATAGGAGAACATGGACCACAGCGTCAGCGCGGTGGCCAGGTACAAACAGCCGTAAGCCAGCCACAGCCCCGGCGTCATGACAATGGTGAGGTTGTCCGCGCTGTGCTCCGGCTTGAGCGCCAGCAACAACGTGATCGCCACCATCTGGGTAACCGTTTTGATCTTGCCGATCGAACTGACCGCCACCTTGGCGCGCTCGCCCAGCTCCGCCATCCACTCACGCAACGCGGACACGGTGATTTCCCGGGACACGATCACCATCGCCGGCACCGCGAACCAGACGCTGGCGTGGGTCTGCACCAGCATCACCAGGGCCACCGCCACGATCAATTTGTCCGCCACCGGGTCCAGAAACGCCCCGAACGGGCTGGTCTGGCCGAGACGCCGAGCCAGGTAGCCGTCCAGCCAGTCGGTCAGGCCGGCGGCCAGAAACAGCGCCGCGGCGAGCAGATCGCTCCACCAGAAAGGCAGGTAGAACACCGCCACCAGCACCGGAATGGCAGCCACCCGGATAAGCGTGAGAATGTTGGGCAGGTTGAGAATGGGAGCGTGCTTGGACATGGACAACTTCTATGCCGTCGGCGGAAAAAGTGAGTATAACGGAAAGCGGCGCCGGCCTCATTGTTGAAACGGCCGGGGTGAAGGCATCGCCGCTGATTATTCGTGAAACCAGTTGTACAGCGTCTCGGCGGTCTGGGCATTGATGCCTTCCACCCGCGCCAGCTCTTCCCGGGACGCGTTACGCAGCTGCTTCAAGCCGCCGAAATGGTTCAGCAGCGCCTTGCGCCGCTTGGGGCCGACGCCGGGAATGTCTTCCAGACCGGACCGGCGGGCCTTGCCGCGCCGGGCGCGGTGGCCGGTGATCGCGAAGCGGTGCGCCTCGTCACGCACCTGCTGCAATAAGTGCAGCGCCGCGTGGGCACCGCCGGGCACCAGCTCTCGGCCGTCGGGCAGGTACAGCACTTCCAGGCCCGGGCGCCGGCTGGGCCCTTTGCCGATGCCCATCACCAGCACCTGGTTGTCCAGGTGCAGGCTCTGGATCACCTCGAAACTGCGCTGCATCTGCCCCTTGCCACCGTCGATCAGCAACAGGTCCGGCAGCTTCGCCTCTTCCTTCACCACCCGCTGGTAGCGGCGCCGTACCGCTTCCTCCAGGGCTTCGTAATCGTCACCGCCGTGCTCCGGGCTGACGTTGAAACGGCGGTAGTCCGCCTTGCGCGCGCCCTGCTGGTCGAACACCACGCAGGACGCCACCGCCCGCTCGCCCTGGGTGTGGCTGATATCGAAACACTCGATGCGGCGAATCGGCGTGTCCGCCTCGAGCAGGGTTTCCAGTGCATGAAAGCGCTGTTCCAGGTGCTCCCGGGCGGCCAGATCCGCGTGCAGGGACTGGTCCGCGTTGGTGCGAGCCATGTTCAGCCAGGCCTGGCGCTGGCCGCGCACCCGGGCGGCCAGCCGGATGCGGCGGCCGAGATGGGTTTCCATGGCTTCCTGCAGGGCCGCCTGCCCGGGCAGCGCGCCGGGCAATACGATCTCCCTGGGGATCGACTGGTCGTCGCGTTCGCCCAGGTAGTACTGGGCCAGGAAGGCTTCCAGGATTTCATCGCTGTCTTCCTCGCCGCGGGTATCCGGCCGGAAGCTGCGATGGCCGAGCACCCTGCCCTGGCGCACCATCAGCACCTCCACCACCGCCAGCCCGTGGCGCACGGCGATGGCCACCGCGTCCACGTCGCCGCCCCGGTCGGTTTCCACGTTCTGCTTTTGCTGCACCGCCTGGATGGCGGCGAGCTGGTCGCGCAGTTCCGCCGCCCGTTCGAAATCCAGCTGTTCGGCGGCTTTCTCCATCTGCTCGGTGAGGTGGTCGCTGACCTGGCGGCTGCGGCCGGAGAGAAAATCCATCGCCATGCGCACCTGCTCGGCGTACGCCTCGCGGCTGACGAAATCCACGCAGGGCGCGGTGCAGCGCTCGATCTGGTACTGCAGGCACGGCCGTGTGCGGTTGCGGAAGAAGCTGTCCCGGCAGTTGCGCACGCGGAACACCTTCTCCACCAGCGCCAGGGTTTCGCGGACGCTGCCGGCACTCGGATAGGGCCCGAAATAGCGGCTGCCCGTCCGGCGCTTGCCGCGATGAAAGGTCATGCGCGGGTACTCGTCCGAGGTGGTGATCTTGATATAGGGGTAGGACTTATCGTCGCGCAGCAGAATATTGTACGGCGGGCGCAGGGACTTGATCAGCGACTGCTCGAGCAGCAGCGCCTCCGCCTCGCTGGCGGTGACGGTGGTCTCCACGCCCGCGATACGGCTCACCAGCGCGCGGGTCTTGGCGCCGGTGACGTTTTTCTGGAAATAGGAATTCAGCCGGGCGCGAAGGTCCCGGGCTTTACCCACATAGAGCACCCCGCCATCGTCGTCCAGCATCCGGTAGACACCGGGCTTGCGGGCACAATGGGCGAGAAACTGCTTGGCGTCGAATTGCGGCAAGGCCACTCCGGGGTCGGCGAACGACAGGCTGCATAGGATCGGCACTGGCGCGATACTGTCAAGCCCGCGCCGGTCATTTCCGCCCGCCGACCGGACCCTCAGGCCGGGTTGGCTTCGTCGGCGTCCACCATGCCGTGGCGCACCGCCACCAGGGCCATTTCCACGTCGCTGCTGATGCCCAGCTTGTCGAAAATGCGGTAGCGGTAGGTGTTCACCGTCTTCGGCGACAGGCACAGCTGATCGGCCACGTCCTGCACCTTGTGGCAGTTGACGATCAGAATCATGATCTGCAGCTCGCGCTCGGAGAGCATGTCCAGCGGCGCGTCCGGGGTCGGCACGAAGGGCCGCAGCGCCATCGCCTGGGCGATCTCCGGGCTGATGTAGCGCTGCCCGGTGCTCACCACCTTGATCGCCCGCACCATCTCTTCCAGGTCGGCGCCCTTGCTCAGGTAGCCGGCGGCGCCGGCGTGCAGCAGCCGCGACGGGAACGGCTCGTCCTCGCAGACGGTCACGGCGATCACGCGCAGGCCGTCGTCCTGGCGCAGCATCCGCCGGGTCGCTTCGAGGCCACCGATCCCGGGCATTTTAATGTCCATCAGCACCACGTCCGGGCTCAGCTCGCGGGCCAGGCGTACCGCTTCTTCCCCACAGTCGGCCTGGCCGACCACACGAATCCCTTCCTGATCGCCGAGCATGCGGGTGATGCCGGTTCTAACCAGATCGTGGTCGTCGACCACCAGTACTTTTATCATTTTATCCTCCCCACTTAGCGTCCTTGATAGTGGATGTGTTTTGAACCCATCAAGCCTAGCGCGCCGGGGCCTGGATGCCTAGTGGCCGGCGTCACGATTCGACCAGGGTCGCATTGACGTGCCAGGGCGTGACGGGTAATTCTGAAACCCGGCCAATCTCACAACAAGGACAAGACCGATGAGCGCGATTCTGCTTTTGGTTCTGGGCCTCGGCGGCATGGCCGCCGGCTACTTTGTCTACTCCCGCTTTATCGCGGAGAAGATTTACAAGCTTGATCCGGATTTCCGCACCCCGGCCCACGAGTTCGAGGACGGGGTCGACTTCGTGCCCACCAATCGCTTTGTGCTCTGGGGCCACCATTTCACCTCGGTGGCCGGCGCGGCGCCCATCGTCGGGCCCGCCATCGCGGTGATCTGGGGCTGGCTGCCCGCCTTTCTCTGGGTGGTGCTGGGGACCATCTTCTTCGCCGGCGTCCACGACAGCGGCGCGATCTGGGCCAGCGTGCGCAACCGCGCCAAGTCGGTGGGCGCGCTCACCGGCGAGGTGGTCGGCGGACGCGCCCGCAGCGTGTTCATGATCGTCATCTTCCTGGTGCTGCTGATGGTCAATGCGGTGTTCGGGGTGGTGATCGCCAAGCTGCTGATCAACAACCCCGGCGCCGTGGTGCCGGTATGGGGCGCCATCGCCGTGGCCCTGGTGATCGGCCAGTTGATCTACCGCCGCAAGATCGGCCTGGGCCTGGTCTCGGTGGTCGGCGTGGCGGCGCTCTACGCACTGATCTACATCGGCCCCTCGGTGCCGGTGACGCTGCCGGAAAGCACCGCCGGCCTGTCGCCCAACGCGCTCTGGATTCTGATTCTGTTCGGTTACGCGGCGATCGCGTCGCTGCTGCCGGTGTGGGTGCTGCTGCAGCCCCGGGACTACATCAACGGCCTGCAATTGTTTGTCGGCCTGATCCTGCTGTACGGCGCGGTGATCATCGCCAGCCCCACGGTTGTCGCGCCGATGATCAACTTCGGCGTGCCCGAAGGCACCCCCTCGATGCTGCCGCTGCTGTTCGTGACCATCGCCTGCGGCGCGATTTCCGGCTTCCACGGCCTGGTGGCCTCGGGCACCACCTCCAAGCAGCTGAACAAGGAAACCGACGCCCGCTTCGTCGGCTACTTCGGCGCCGTGGGTGAAGGCGCCCTGGCGCTGGCCGCGATCATCGCCGCCACCGCCGGCTTCGCCTCGCTGGCCGACTGGCAGGCGGTCTACTCCTCGTTCGGCCAGGGCAGCCTGACCGCCTTCGTGGACGGCGGCGCCTTTATTCTCGCCGCCGGCACCGGCATGGAAGTGACCGTGGCGGCCACCCTGCTCACGGTGATGGCGGCACTGTTCGCCGGCACCACCATGGACACCGGCCTGCGTCTGCAGCGCTACATTTTCCAGGAATGGGGCGAGATCTATAACATCGGCTGGATGCGCAAGGCGCTGCCCGCCACCCTGCTCTCCGTGGCCAGCTGCCTGATTCTGGCGTTCGGCGCCGGCGGCGCGGACGGCTCCGGCGGGCTGCTGATCTGGCCGCTGTTCGGCACCACCAACCAGCTGCTGGCCGGCCTCACCCTGCTGGTGATCACCGTGATGCTGGTGCGCCGCGGCCGGCCCACCTTCTACACCCTGGGCCCGCTGGTGTTCCTGCTGGTGATGACCCTGGCCGCGCTGCTGATGCAGCTGCGCGACTTCTTCGAGAAGGAGAACTGGTTCCTGCTGGGTCTGGACCTGGTGGTGCTGGTGGCGGCGGTGCTGGTCACCCTGGAGTGCGTGGCCGCGCTGCGCCGCGCCAAGGGCGCCGCCAACGACGAGAGCGCCTCTTGAGCGGCACGCAACCGGCGGCGCGTCTGATCGGCCGGCTGCGCCGCTGGTACCGGCGCGCCGGCGATCTGGGGGCGAGCTACTACAACGCCCCCTACCGGGCCGCGATCGCCCGGGCCCGGCGGGACGAGGAGGATCTGTTCATGCTGATGGTGTTCTCCGAAACCCTCGGCATCCCCAACCCGGCCACCTGGTACACCCTGGAGCTGCAGCCGCTGCTGCTGGACCGCTTCCACGACTGGCACAAACGCATGGGCATGCCCCATTCGCCCCTCGACCACTTCCGCTGCTGCTGATTCATGCCCGACCCGAACCGCCACACCGCTCTGGATATCGATACCCTGCTGCGCCGGCGCCGCCTGTTAATGGTGGGCGGCAAGGGCGGCGTGGGGAAAACCACGGTGGCCTCGGCCCTGGCATTGCGCGCCGCCAGCCTGGAACGCCGCGTACTGCTGGTGTCCACCGACCCGGCGCACAGCCTGGCGGACGCCTTCGACCGGGAGATCGGCGACCGGGAAACCGACCTGGCGGCCAACCTCACCGGCCTGGAAATCGATCCGGACAGCGAGGTGGACGCCCATCTGGAACGCGTGCGGGCGCAGATGGCCCGCTTCACCGGCGCCGACCAGCGCCCGGAACTGGAGCGCCAGCTGCGCCTCAGCCGCCAATCACCGGGGGCCCAGGAAGCGGCCCTGCTGGAGCGCATTACGACGATCATTGATCAGCAGGACCGCTTCGATCTGATTGTGTTCGACACCGCCCCCACCGGCCACACCCTGCGGCTGCTCAGCCTGCCGGAACTGATGGCGGCCTGGAGCGAAGGCCTGTTAAAGCAGAACCGGCGCACCGAACAGCTGGGCAAGGTGCTGGGCCATCTGACGCCGGGGCGGGACCTGGAGAGCCCGCTGGGGGAACCGGAGGACCGGGAACTGGAAGGGCTGGACCAGCGCGCCCGGGCGCTGGCGGCGCCACTGCTCGAGCGGCAGCGACGCTTCCACCGCGCGCGGCGGCGGCTGCAGGACACCGACCACACCGGCTTTGTGTTCGTGCTGACCCCGGAGCGGCTGCCGATCCTGGAAACCGAACGGGCCGTGGCCAGCCTCGGCGAGGCCCGGATCCCGGTGGCCGGAATGATCATCAACCGGGTGTTGCCGGACGAGGCGGAGGGCGCCTTCTTCCGCGCCCGCCGGGAGCGGGAGCAACGGCTGACGGCGGACATCGACCAGCGCCTGGGCGCCCTGCCCCGCCTCACTCTGCCGCTGCTGGCCGACGATATTCAGGGGGGCGACGCGCTGGAGGCGTTCGCCGGGCGCTTCAGCCAGCCACGTTGAACAATTTCACGTCGGGCCGGCCGGCCAGCAGGTCTTTCAAACCACCACCCAGGCCTTTCATGTTCTCGCGGTGGGCGTCCAGCGCCGCCTGATCGTTGTACTGCTCATAAATCATCACGGTGTCGCCGTCGTCCACGGACTGGTGGACGGTGTAACCGTGATTGCCCTCTTCCTTGCGGACTTCCACGGCGATGCGGCTCATCTCAGCGGCGAGCGCGTCGCCCTTGCCGGGTTGGGCGGTGAGGATAGCTACGATACCGAGCATGGTGATTCCTTTTTTGTTTGTGGAATAACTCTTTTGGAATGAGATTCCGAAAATGGAGCAAGCATGCTGGCACAGCGGTGTGGACGCGGCCATGGGGTTTTGCGTCGTGGATTGGGGTGGAAAGGACTTGGGAACAACTCGAGTGAGCGGGTTTTGGGAGCGTAGTCGAGGGATTTGGTGGTGGCTGAGAGGTTTGGGCGCGCTTTGCGCGCCGAGAGGGTGGGATTATTCGCCGGCTACGCCGGCTCACCCCTTCGGGGCCGCCGCCTTTGGCGGCGGTCCTTCGCGGCGCTTTGCGCCGCTCGGTCGAACCGGTGGGTTCGAATGAAACCACCCTCTCCGCCAGACGCGGACATAAAAAAAGCGCCCCTTGGGGCGCTTTTGTCCGCGTCTGGCGGAGAGGGTGGGATTCGAACCCACGGAGGACGCAAATCCTCGGCGGTTTTCAAGACCGCTGCATTCGACCACTCTGCCACCTCTCCGATGGGCGCCAATCATACCTGAGACGCTTTCGCAGTCAACGGTCCCGGGTCAATAAGGCTGCCATAACCGTGTGATTCAAGAGGGAAATCTTGATTTTGGCGCGAGTGTCCCTATTATCCATGGAACACCCTCAAGCAATGAGTCCGAGTATGAGCAACCACCCGAACCCGTACACCGCCCCCCACCGTCAGCATGCGGCGACGGCGGTCACCGGCGAGCGCGCCGCTCAGGTCCTGAAAAACACCTATATGCTGCTGGGGCTTTCCCTGATGGTCGCCACCGGCGCCGCGGTGTTCGCCATGGCAATGGGCATCGGCTACGTCAATGTGTTCGTGACACTGGGCGTCTACTTCGGCCTGCTGTTCGCCACCAATAAGCTGCGCAACAGTTCCTGGGGCATTCTCGCCGTGTTCGGCCTGACCGGCTGGCTGGGTTTCACCACCGGACCGATCATCAACATGTACGCCCAGATCAACGGCGGCATGGAAATCGTGTCCCTGGCCCTGGGCGGCACCGCCAGTATCTTCGTGGCCATGTCGGGTATCGCGCTGGTGACCCGCAAGGACTTCAGCTTCATGACCAACTTCATCATGGTTGGCATTCTGGTGGCCTTCCTGGCCGGCCTGGCGGCGGTGTTCTTCAACATCCCGGCGCTGTCACTGGCCGTGTCCGCCGCCTTCGTGCTGCTCTCGTCCCTGCTGATTCTGTGGCAGACCAGCGCCATCATTCACGGCGGCGAGACCAACTACATCATGGCCACGGTCACGCTGTTCGTGTCGATCTACAACCTGTTCCTGTCCCTGCTGCATATTCTCACCGCCCTTAGCGGGAATGATTAAAGTCAGTCTGCTCGTGACCGCCGGGCCGCAACGGCCCGGCGCCCTCACCGCCCTTCACACCGCCCAGGCGGTGGCCCGTTCCTCCCACCAGCTCTATCGCATCTTCTTCTACGGCGACGGTGTCCATCTGGCCAACCGTCTGGCCTGCCGTGGCGATCTGGCCTGTGACGCCCAGCGCGGCTGGCAGACGCTGGTGGCCGAGCACGGCTGGCCGGCGTCGGTGTGCGTGGGCGCCGCGCTCAAGCGCGGTATCAGTGACAGCGAGGAGGCCCGCCGCGCCGGTCTGAACGACGTCAGCGGCACCCTGGCGGACGGCTTCACGCTGGTGGGGCTGGGCGACTGGGTGGACGCCCTCACACAAAGCGACCGGGTGGTGCATTTTGGCTGATTCAGTGCTTTATCTGGTGGGCCACGCGCCGGGCCGCGGCGGCGGTTGGCGCGAAAGCGTGGACATGGCACTTACCGGCGCCGCCTTCGGCGTCACCACCCTGGTCTGGTTCGAGGCGGCGCCCTTGAAAGTGCTGGCGCGGCGCGCCGACCATGGGGACCTGCTCGCCGAGCTTACCGGCTTCGGCGTGCGCTGCGTGGCCCGGCGCGACGATCTGCCCGCCGGGCTGGACGGCATCGAGGGCCTGGACGACAGCGCGCTTCACGGGCTGCGGCACAGCGCCGCGCAACTGGTCATCTTATAATGTTGCACCTGATCGGCTTTGACGACCTGGACAGCGAAACCGGCCGCGACTGCCTGGCGGTCTACGAAAGCGGCGATCTGTGCGTGTTCGTCGACCAGGGCCATCTGGTGGCCGCCGACTTTCCACTGCAAGGGCCGGGCTTTCTGCTCGCCGAGGGCCCGCCGGCGGCACGCCCGGCGGATCTGGAAACCATTGACTACGACCGGCTGGTGGCCCTGATCGCCGAACAGGGTCCGGTCACCGGCTGGTACGACACCGAGAGCTCATGAGCGAACATCCTTTCGCGCCCTATGTGCGCACCCTGGGCCGTGGCAAACGGGCGCGGCGCAGCCTCACCCGGGAAGAAGCCGCCGACGCAATGGCGATGATCCTGCGCGGCGAGGCGGAACCGGCCCAGGTCGGCGCCTTCCTGATGCTGCTGCGCGTCAAGGAGGAGACCACCGAAGAGCTGGCCGGCTTCCTGGACGCCTGCCGGCCGGTGTGCCGGGAGCATCTCGCCGCCCTGCCCGCCGTCGACGTGGACTGGCCCAGCTACGCGGGCAAGAAGAAACACCACCCCTGGTACCTGCTGGCCGCCCGCCTGCTGGCCGACAACGGCCTGCGCATTCTGATGCACGGCGGCCCGGCGCATACCCCCAACCGCCGCTACAGCGACGACATGCTGGCGGAGCTGGGCCTGGCGTTGCCGGCCTCGGTGGCCGAGGCCGGCGAGCAGCTGGACAGCGACGGCCTGACCTATCTGGATCTGGGCCACTTCTGCCCGGCCCTGCCCGAGCTGCTGATGATGCGCTTCCAACTGGGCCTGCGCTCGCCGATCAATACGCTGGCGCGCAGCCTCAACCCGGCGGCCGCGCCGCTGAGCATGCAGAGCGTGTTCCACCCCGCCTATCTGGAGCTGCATCTGGGCGCGGCGAGCGCCTGCGGCGACCGCAACCTGCTGCTGTTCAAGGGCGAAGGCGGCGAGCTGGAGATCCGCCCGGACGCGCGCACCGCCCTCACCGGGCTGCGCCACGGCGAGCCGGCGGAGGGCGTGCTGAGCGCCGCCATGGGCCGCCAGACGCCGCCGGGCGAAGTGTCCGTGGCGCCCCTGCAGGCGCTGTGGCGCGGCCAGGCGGACGATGCCTACGGCGAGGCCGCGGTGATCAAGACCGTGGCGGCGGTGCTGTGGGGGCTGGAAAAGGTCGCCAGCCTGGAGGAAGGCGAAAAGGCGGCCGCCGCCCTGTGGGAAGCGCGGCGCCGGGACCGGCTCTAAGCGCCGCCGGTATCAGCAGCGCCGAACCAGCGGTAGCGCGGGTGCAGGCTGACCACGCTGCCGACGATGATCAGGGTGGGCGCGTGGATTTCACGGCCTTCGATGCGGTCGGCCAGGTCATCCAGGGTGCCGGTGATCACTTCCTGGGCGTCGGTGGTGCCGCGTGACACCAGCGCCACCGGGGTATCCGCCGCGCGCCCGTGCTCGATCAGCCGGGCGCAGATTTCGCGCAGCCCCACCAGCCCCATGTAGAACACCAGGGTTTCCTGCTCCGCCACCAGGCCGGCCCAGTTCAGATCCACGCTGCCGTCCTTGCGGTGGCCGGTGACGAAGCGCACCGACTGGGCGTGGTCCCGGTGGGTCAGCGGAATACCGGCGTAGGCGGCGCAGCCGCTGGCGGCGGTGATGCCGGGCACCACCTGGAACGGAATGCCGGCGGCCACCACCTCTTCCAGCTCCTCGCCGCCACGGCCGAAAATAAAGGGATCGCCGCCCTTCAGCCGGCACACCTTCTTGCCCTCGCGGGCGTAATGCACCAGCAGATCGTTGATGTTGTCCTGCGGCAAGGTGTGCCGGTCGCGGGCCTTGCCCACGTAGATCAGCTCCGCGTCCTCACGGGCCAGGGCGAGAATCTCCGGTGCCACCAGCCGGTCGTACAGCACCGTATCCGCCTTTCGCAGCAGGTGCAGGCCACGGAAGGTGAGCAGGTCCGGGTCGCCGGGGCCGGCGCCCACCAGATAGACCTCACCGTCCACCGGCGGCGGACGCTCCTGGTCGGCGTGGGCCACGGCGGCGTGCAGCGCCGCCTCCGCTTCGGATTCATGCCCGGAGAGCACCTGCTCCACCAGCGGGCCGTCCAGCTGCCGCTCCCAGAACGCTTCGCGGGCCTTGCGGTCCGGCAACGCCCGCGCCAGCGGCGCCCGGAAACGGCCCAGAATGCCGGCCAGGCGCCCCCAACGGCTGGGCAGCCAGGCTTCCAGCCGGGCCCGCAGCCGCCGGGTCAGCACCGGCGAGACGCCGGAGGAACTGATGGTGATGAACAAGGGATCGCGGTCGATCAGCGCGGGGAACACGAAACTGCTGATGTCCGGCCGGTCGACCACGTTGACCGGCACGCCCCGGGCGGCGCAAAGGGCCGCGACACGCTCGTTGAGCGCTCCGTCGTCGGTGGCCAGCACCACCAGCCGGGCGCCTTCCAGGTCGTCGTCCTGGAAGGCGCGGCGGTGACACTCACCGCCGGTCCCTTGCCGCTCCACCAGGGCCTGCAGTTCGGCGCGCCATTGCGGCGCCACCAGACGCAGGCGGGCCCCGGCGCGGTGCAGCAAGCGCGCCTTGCGCAGCGCGGTGTCGCCGCCGCCCACCACAACCACGGTGTGGCCGGCGAGCTTGAGCCCCAGGGGCAGAAAATCCATGGCGTTGCGTCCTCCCGGCGTGCCTTCAGCTCAGCCGTTCCAGGCCTCTCATGTAGGGCCGCAGGGCCTCGGGCACGGTCACGGAACCGTCCTCGTTCTGGTAGTTCTCCAGGATCGCCACCAGGGTGCGGCCCACGGCCAGACCGGAACCATTCAAGGTATGTACCAATTCCGGCTTGCCGGTCTCCGGGTTGCGCCAGCGCACCTGCATGCGGCGGGCCTGGTAATCCCGGAAGCTGGAGCACGAAGAGATTTCCCGGTAGCGGCCCTGGCTGGGCAACCACACTTCAATATCGTAGGTCTTGGCGGCGGAGAAGCCCAGGTCGCCGCCGCACAGGATCACCACCCGGTAAGGCAGGCCCAGTTTCTGGAGAATCGCCTCGGCGTGACCGGTGAGGTCTTCCAGGGCCTGGTCGGACTGGTCGGCGGGCACCAACTGCACCAGCTCCACTTTCTCGAACTGATGCTGGCGAATCATGCCGCGGGTGTCCTTGCCGTGGCTGCCCGCCTCGGAACGGAAACAGGGGGTGTGGCAGACATAGCGGCGCGGCATGCTGTCCGCCTCGAGAATCTCATCGGCGGCCAGATTGGTGACCGGCACCTCGGCGGTGGGGATCAGATAGAGCTCCCGCTCGCCTTCCATCTTGAACAGGTCTTCCTCGAATTTGGGCAGCTGGCCGGTGCCGCGCAGGGCCTCCGGGCCCACCAGATAGGGCACGTACAGTTCCTGGTAGCCGTGCTCCACGGCGTGGGTGTCGAGCATGAAATCGATCAACGCCCGGTGCAGGCGCGCCAGCTGGCCGCTCATCACCGCGAACCGGGCGCCGGACAGCTTGCTGGCACGCTCGAAATCCAGGTGGCCCTGGCTGAACGCCTCGCCCAGATCCACATGGTCCTTGGCGGTGAACGACAGCTCCGTGGGGGTGCCCCACTGCCGCACTTCCACGTTGTCGTCTTCGTCGTTGCCGGCGGGCACTTCGTCCACGGGCACGTTGGGCACGCCCATGAGAAAGTCGCGAATCTCTTCCTGGACCGCCTTGGAGCGGGCCACTTCCTGGTCCAGTTCCGCGTCCAGGGTCTTCAGGGTTTCCGCCACCTTGGCCTTGGCGGCGTCCACGTCCATGCCGGACTTGATCAGCTCGCCCACTTCCTTGGAGGCTTTCTTGCGCTGCGCCTGCAGGTCCTGGGAGCGCATGTCCGCCTCTTTGCGCCGGGCGTCGAGGCTTTCGAAGCCGGCCAGGTCCAGGTCATAGCGCCGTTTTTTCAACGCTTCACGGATGGCGTCGCCGTCCTGGCGCAGCGCACGGATATCAAGCATGGTCGGTCCCCTTGGGAATAAATCGTCGTTCGTCTCGCTGGCCAGCGGCCAGGGCCGCGAAGTTTAGCAAAATCCAAAGCCGCAAGCTTGTAGGAGGAGGCCTTGCCCTAATCGTCGTAACGCTTCCAGTTACTTTCAGCGTTCTTGCAGCGCAGGGTGCGCAGCTTGTCGGCGATGCGGATTTCCAGCCCTCGCTCCACCGGCTCGTAGAGGCGGGTGTCGCGTAGCTCCACGGGAAAATAGTTCTCGCCGTCGACGAAGGCATCGGGGAAATCGTGGGCGTAGTGGTATTCGGCCCCGTAGCCTTCGTTTTTCATCAGCTTGGTGGGCGCGTTACGCAGATGCAGCGGCACGTCGTTGCTGGGGTTGGCGGCCACCAGGGCGCGCGCCGCGTTATAGGCGTTGTAGACCGCGTTGCTCTTCGGCGCCACCGCCACATAGGCGATCGCCTGGGCCACCGCCAGCTCGCCTTCGGGGCTGCCGAGGCGCTCCTGAACGTCCCAGGCATTGAGACACAGGGTGAGCGCGCGCGGGTCGGCGTTGCCGATCTCCTCGCTGGCCATGCGCACCACCCGCCGGGCTATATACAGCGGGTCGCAGCCGCCATCGAGCATGCGCGCGAACCAGTACAGCGCGGCGTCCGGGTCGGAGCCGCGCACCGCCTTGTGCAGCGCGCTGATCTGGTCGTAGAAAACGTCGCCGCCCTTGTCGAAGCGCCGCACCGCGTCGCGCAGCACCTCTTCCATCAGCGGCCGGTCGATGCGCGGTTGCTCCCCGTCGGTGAGGTCCAGGGCGATCTCCAGCATATTCAGCAGCCGGCGGGCGTCACCGTCAGCGTAGCCGAGCAGCAGGTCGCGGGCGTCGTCCTCGATCACCGTGTCCGCCAGTTCCGGCTCCGCCAGGGCGCGGTTGAGCAGGCCGTCCAGGTCGGCCCGTTCCAGGCCGCGCAACCGGTACACCCGGGCCCGGGACAGCAGCGCGTTGTTCAATTCGAAGGAGGGGTTTTCCGTGGTGGCGCCGATGAAGATCACCGTGCCCTCCTCCACGTGCGGCAGGAAGGCGTCCTGCTGGGCCTTGTTGAAACGGTGCACCTCGTCGACGAACAGCACCGTGCGCCGGCCCTGCCCCAGCCGCGCCTTGGCCTGATCGACGGCGGCGCGGATGTCCTTGACCCCGGACAGCACCGCCGACAGCGTGATGAACTCGGCGTCCACGGAGCGGGCGAGAATCAACGCCAGGGTGGTCTTGCCGGTGCCCGGCGGGCCCCACAGGATCATCGAGTGCAGTTGACCGCGCTCGCTGGCCTGGCGCAGGGGTTTGCCGGGGCCCACCAGGTGTTTCTGGCCGACGTATTCGTCCAGATCGGCGGGACGCAACCGCGCCGCCAGCGGCTGGGCGGCGGCGCGGTTGTCGGTTTCGAACAGGTCGTTCATTGCTGGTTGATGATGTCGGTGCCTTCCGGCGGCTGGAAGTCGAAGCGGTCCGCGGCGGGCGCCTTGTTGAGGGTGAGATCGCGGAAATCGATCACCGTTTTCTGGCCCAGGGCGTCTTCCAGGCGCATGGATACCGGGCGCTGCCCGTCGAAGGTCACGTCCAGGGTTTCAAACAGCGGGTCGCTGCCGCGCGGCTTCAGGCGGTAGGTGATGTTGTCGCCGTTGCGGTCCTGCTCTTCAACGCGGAACGCCTTGCCCACCGCCGACGGGTCGCCGCCGAACAGCAGCGCCGGGGTCTCGCTGAGGTTTTCGTTGAGCGGTCGCACCACCACCTGCTCAAGATCGGCGTCGTACACCCAGACGGTTTCGCCGTCGGACACCGCCAGCTGCTCGTAGGGCCGCTCGGTGTGCCAGTAAAAACGGTTGCCGCGCGCCACTTCCATGGTGCCGGAGGCTTCCTGGGCGCGGCGCCCGTCCTGGTCGAGCACGGTCTGCTCGAAACCGCCGCGCAGGCTCTCCAGGCCCTGCAGCTTGGCGACCAGATCCTCGGCGGCGTTCGCCAGGGCCAGGGAGGGCAGCAGTGTTACCAACATCAAAAGCTTGTACATAGGGGTTCCTTGTCAGACCGGCGGCGGCGCGATCACTTCGCGCTGGCCATTGTGTCCGGCTTCGGACACCACACCGGCCATTTCCATGGCTTCCACCAGGCGGGCCGCCCGGTTGTAGCCGATCTTGAGTTTACGTTGCACCGAAGAGATGGAGGCGCGGCGGGACTGGGTGACATAGGCCACCGCCTCGTCGTAGAGCGGGTCGTCTTCCTCGCCGCCGTCGGCGCTTTCCATACCCGGCAGGGGCGCCGACAAATCCGAGCCCCCTTCGAGAATCTCCTCGAGATAATCCGGCTCGCCGCGCTTGCGCCAGTCGTCGCAAACCCGGTGCACCTCTTCATCTGAGACAAAGGCGCCGTGCACCCGTTCCGGCATGCTGGTGCCGGCGGGCAAATAAAGCATGTCGCCGTGGCCGAGCAGCTGCTCCGCCCCGCCCTGGTCGAGCACCGTGCGCGAGTCGATCTTGGACGACACCTGGAAACCGATCCGCGACGGCACGTTGGCCTTGATCAGGCCGGTGATCACATCCACCGACGGGCGCTGGGTGGCGAGAATCAGGTGGATGCCGGCGGCCCGGGCCTTCTGGGCGATACGGGCGATCAGCTCTTCCACCTTCTTGCCGACGATCATCATCATGTCGGCGAACTCGTCGATCACGATCACGATGTACGGCAGCTTCACCGCCAGCGGCGCCTCTTCGTTCAGGTCCATGGGGTCGCTGGGCTTCCACAGAGGGTCCTTGAGCGGCTCGCCCTTCTTCTCCGCCTCGGCCAGCTTGCGGTTGTAGCCGGCGATATTACGCACGCCCACCGAGGCCATCAGCCGGTAGCGGCGTTCCATTTCACCCACGCCCCAGCGCAGCGCGCTGGCCGCCTCCTTCATGTCGGTGACCACCGGCGTGAGCAGATGGGGGATGCCGTCGTAGACCGCCAGTTCCAGCATCTTGGGGTCGATCAGGATCATCCGCACGTCTTCCGGATTGGCCTTGAACATCAGCGACAGCAGCATCGCGTTCAGGCCCACGGATTTACCGGAACCGGTGGTACCGGCCACCAGCAGGTGCGGCATCTTGCCGAGATCCGCCATCACCGGGTTGCCGGAAATGTCCTTGCCCAGCGCCAGGGTCAGCGGCGAAGCGGCGTCGTCGAACATGCGCGAGCCGACCACCTCGGTGAGGCGGATCATTTCGCGCTGCTCGTTGGGAATCTCGATGCCCACCGTGGTCTTGCCGGGGATCACTTCCACCACCCGCACACTGATCACCGCCAGGGAGCGGGCCAGGTCCTTGGCCAGGTTGCTGATCTTGGACACCTTGATGCCCGCCGCCGGCTGAATCTCGAAGCGGGTGATCACCGGGCCGGGCTGCACCGCCACCACTTCGGCGTCGACGTTGAAGTCCTTGAGCTTGATCTCCAGCAGCCGGGACATGGCGTCCAGCGCTTCCTCGGAGTAACCGCCCTTGCTGTGGTCGTCCACCGCGTCGAGCAGCTCCAGCGGCGGCAGATCGCCGCTCACCTGGGCGGTGAACAGGGCGCGCTGCTTCTCTTTCTGGACGCGCTCGCTCTTTTCCACCGGCTTGGCGGGCTGGGCGATCTTGGGCGGGGTGCGGTTTTCCTGTTTCTTCTTCGCTTCGGTGACCACCTGGGCGCGCTTGTGGCGCGCCTCGCGGGCGGCCTGGCGCTCGGCGCGCTGCTCGCGGCGCTGGGCGAACCAGGCCGGCACTTTCTGGCCGATGCCCAGCACCAGCGCGCCCAGGCGTTCGGCGAGGACGATCCAGGACAGGTCGGTGAACACGGTGACGCCGATCAGGAACAGCGCCACCATCACCAGGGTGCCGCCCAGGGCGTTGAACGCCGCCAGCGACGCCTGCCCGACCACCTGCCCGAGGATGCCGCCGGCGTCCTCGGGCAGCGACAGGCCGGCGCCGGAGAAATGCATGTAGGCCAGCGCGGTGCCGCTCATCATGGTCAGCACGAAGCCCACCAGCCGCAGGCTGAACAGCGGCCAGCTGCCGGCCAGCCCGGCGTGGCGCTCGCGCAGCACCTTGAAGGCCCAGAACGCCACCAGCACCGGGAATACGTAGGCCATGTAGCCGAACAGGCCGAGCAACAGATCGGCGCAGAAGGCGCCGGCGCGTCCGCCGGCGTTGCTCACCTGGCCGGCGTCGCCCACGTAGGACCAGCCCGGATCACCGCTGTCGTAGGTGATCAGAGCCAGCAGCAGATACAGCGACAGGGCGATCAGGGCGATCACCATGCCTTCCATCAGGCCTTTCTTGAGATGGCGGGAAAACCCGGACGGTTTCGCGCCGGCGGCTGCCTTGGTCACTCGAGGCCTCTTACGTTGGTCAAACCCATTTCTTAGGAATCCTTCCTAAAGAGCTGAAATTACAAGGATTGTAGTCAATCCGGGCGCCATGAACCAGCGGCGGCGCCACGCTTCGCGCGGCCCGCGGTCCGACCTTGGCGTTCCCTATCGAAGTCATAGAGTGTACGCCCTTCACGGCCGATAGGATTTATTGTAGTTTGCTTGCGCCTTGAAAGGTGGCGTGCATGCCACAACTATTGCCCAATCAGCCGGACGGGTCACGCGGCCCGCGGCAACAATCCTGAATTCGTGGTGGAGGAATCAATGAGCGACGCGCAGCACCATCGACTGATCATCCTGGGTTCCGGCCCGGCGGGCTACACTGCGGCGGTGTATGCCGCCCGCGCCAACCTGAAACCCGTGGTGATCACCGGCATCGAGCCTGGCGGCCAGCTCACCACCACCACCGAGGTGGATAACTGGCCCGGTGACGTGGAGGGTCTCCAGGGTCCGGACCTGATGGTGCGCATGCAGCAGCACGCCGAGCGGTTCGAGACCGAGATTGTCTACGACCACATCCACACCGTAAACATCAAGGATCGCCCCTTCGTGCTGGAAGGCGACTCCGGCACCTACACCTGTGACGCGCTTATCATCGCCACCGGCGCTTCCGCCATGTATCTGGGGCTGGAGTCCGAGCAGGCGTTCATGGGCAAGGGCGTGTCCGCCTGCGCCACCTGCGACGGCTTTTTCTATCGCGGCCAGAAAGTGGCGGTGATCGGCGGCGGCAACACCGCCGTGGAAGAAGCGCTGTATCTGTCCAACATCGCCGAGGAAGTGGTGCTGGTGCACCGCCGCGACAAGCTGCGCGCCGAGAAGATCCTGCAGGACAAGCTGCTCGCCAAGGACAACATCAAGGTGATGTGGGACCACACCCTGGACGAAGTGCTGGGCGACGACTCCGGCGTCACCGGCATGCGGGTCAAGTCCACCAAGGACGACACCACCGAGAACGTGGAGCTGCAGGGCGTGTTCATCGCCATCGGCCATAAGCCCAACACGGACATCTTCCAGGGCCAGCTGGACATGAACAACGGCTACATCAAGATCAAGAGCGGTCTGGAAGGCAACGCCACCGCCACCAGCGTGCCCGGTGTGTTCGCCGCCGGCGACGTGGCCGACCACGTCTACCGTCAGGCGGTCACCTCCGCGGGTGCCGGCTGCATGTCGGCCCTGGACGCGGAGAAGTACCTGGAAAGCCTGGAAGAGTGACCGGAGAGTGATTCCCTGGCTGCCGCCGGGAAGTGACTTCCCGCCGCTCGAGGAGGCGCTGGATGACCCCAACGGCCTGCTCGCCGCCGGCAATGATCTGGCGCCGGACACGCTGATCAGCGCCTACACCAGGGGTATCTTCCCCTGGTACGACCCCAGCCAGCCGGTCCTGTGGTGGACCCCCAATCCCCGGTGCGTTTTTCGCCCCGGGGATTTTCATATCAGCCGCCGGCTCGGCCGGCACCTTCGCAATGCCGACCTGACCTTCTACCTGGACCGTGATTTCGAGCGGGTGATCGACGTCTGCGCGGCGCCCCGCGATGACGACGGCGGCACCTGGATCACACCGGAAATGCGCGCCGCCTACCTGCGGCTGCACGCACTCGGCCACGCCCACTGCGTCACCGTGTTCGAGGACGGCGAGCTGGCCGGCGGGCTGTACGGCGTGCAGCTGGGCGGCGTGCTGTTCGGCGAATCCATGTTTTCGACCCGCACCAACGGCTCGAAAAGCGTGCTGGCGCTGCTGTGGCGGCTGGCGCCACGGCTCGGCATCCGCCTGCTGGACGCCCAGGTGGAGAGCGAGCATCTGATGCGCCTGGGCGCCTTCCTGATGCCGCGGGTGGATTTCCAGCGGCAACTGGACGCCCTGATCACCGACATTACTCCCCTGCCCTGGCCGAAGGCGCCGATCCGCTGGAACGACGCCACGCCCTGAGCCGGTTACCCGGCGGTGCCGCGCTGCTCCGCGTAATCCTGGTAGGTCCGGATACTCTCCGGGTTGGCCATGGCGTCCGGGTTGGCGACTTTCTCCAGGCTCTGCCCGAGCAGCAGCTTCTTGATCGGCAGCTCCATTTTCTTACCGGTCAGGGTGCGTGGCACGTCCGGCACGGCAACGATGTCGTTGGGCACATGGCGGGCGGAGAGGTTGTCGCGAATGCCGGCCTTGATCCGCCCTTTCAGGTCCTCGTCCAGGGACACGCCCTCGCGCAGCACCACGAACAGCGGCATGAACGACTCCCGCCCCAGGTATTCCAGGTCCACCACCAGGCTGTCGAGCACCTCCGGCAGCTCCTCCACCACGCGGTAGATCTCGCTGGTGCCCATGCGAATGCCGTGGCGGTTGATGGTGGTGTCGGAACGGCCGTAGATCACCGCCCCGCCGCGTGGCGTGATGCGGATCCAGTCGCCGTGGCGCCAGATGCCGGGGAACACGTCGAAGTAGCTGTCGTGGTAGCGGTGGCCGCCCTCGTCGTTCCAGAAATACAGCGGCATGGAGGGCATCGGTTTGGTGACCACCAGCTCGCCCACTTCGTCGTCGAGAATGCGGCCGTCGTCGTCCATGGCGTAGACCGCCGTGCCCAGATAGCGGCACTGCATTTCACCGGCGTACACCGGCTGGATCGGACAGGCGCCCACGTAGGAGGCGGCCACATCGGTGCCGCCGCTGATGGCGGCGATCAGCACATCGCCGAGCTGATCCATGATCCAGCGGTAGCCCTCCTCCGGCAGCGGTGAACCGGTGGAACCCACGGTGCGGATGCGTCCGGTGTCCACCCATTGCGACGGCTCGATCTCCGCCTTCTTGCAGTTCAGGAAGTAGGCGGCGCCGGCGCCGAACACGGTGATGCCGGTCTCCTCGGCGAAACGCCACAGGGTGCCGAGATCCGGATAGCCCGGGTTGCCGTCGTACAGACAGATGGTGGCGCCGGTGAGCAGCCCGGACATCTGCGAATTCCACATGATCCAGCCGGTGGTGGTGAACCACATGAAGCGGTCGTCCGGGCCCAGGTCCAGATGCAGGGCGTGATTGAGCAGCCCGTTGATCAGCGCGCCGCCGTGGCCGTGCACGATCGGCTTGGGCATGCCGGTGGTGCCGGAGGAATAGACCACCCAGATCGGGTGATCGAACGGCAGTTGCTCGAACGCCATGGGCGCGTCGCGCTGGATCATCGAGGCCCAGGAACGGGCACCCGGCAATGCCGCGCCGTCATCCAGGTACGGCAGCAGCACCAGGTGCTCCAGGGTGGGCAGGTCGTCGCGCAGGCCGGCGACCACATCCAGGCGGTCGAAATCCTTGCCGCCGTAGCGGTAGCCGTCCACCGCGATCATCACCTTCGGGTCGATCTGCTGAAAGCGGTCGAGCACGCTGCGGGTGCCCATGTCCGGCGAACAGCTGGACCAGACCGCGCCGATGCTGGCGCAGGCCAGGAACGCCACCACCGTTTCCGGAATATTGGGCAGGTAGGCCACCACCCGGTCGCCGGGGCCCACGCCCAGGCCGCGCAGGCTGGCGGCGGTGGCGGCGATCTGGCGGTGCAGCTCGCCCCAGGTGAGGGTCTGGCGGCCGCGCAGCTCGGAGCGGGATTCAATGGCCGGGCGGCCCGGGTCGCCGATATGAAAGCGGAACACCTGCTCGGCGAGATTCAGGCGGGCACCCTCGAACCATTTGGCGCCGGGCATGGCGTGGCCGTCCAGCACCCGGGTATAGGGCTGCGAATGGCGAATATCGAAGTATTCCCAGAGCGACGCGTAGAAGCTCTCCAACTGGTCCACCGACCAGTCCCAGAGTTGCGGGTAATCGCTGAAGCTCAGCCCTTTCTCGGCCTTCAGCCAGTCCATGTAGTGGGTCAGGCGGCTGTTGGCCACGCGGTCGGCGTCCGGCGTCCAGAGCGGCGCCGGCGGGTTGTTGTTGCTGTTCATGGGCTCTCCCGTGCCGGTGCCCGGCGGAGGCCAACACAGCCCCTAAACCGCCACCGACGTTGTTTTGATTGTCATTATGTGGATACAAACCGGCTACAGACTAGCCAAGGCGCGGCCGCGAGGAAAGCGCCGAAGCGGTATTCCCGGAGGCCGCCGCTGGGCTAGAATGACGCCATGAGCGATTTGTCCGAACTGCGTTTTTTCCGCACCCCCGCCCACCCCTGCAGTTACCTGGAGGGCCGGCAGGCGGCCACGCTTTTCGTCGATCCGCAGACGCCCCTGGATGCCAGGCTCTACAGCGAATTGTCGCGCCTCGGATTCCGCCGCAGCGGCGACTATCTCTACCGGCCTCACTGCGAGGGCTGCCAGGCCTGCATTCCGGCCCGGGTACGGGTGGCGGATTTCCGGCCCCGCCGCCGCCACCGCCGGCTGATCAAGCGCAACAGCGACCTTACCGTCAGCGAGGAACCGGCGCGCTACACCCGGGAAATCTACCGCCTCTACGCCCGCTATATCGACCAGCGCCACGGCGACGGCGATATGTTTCCGCCCTCCGAGGAGCAGTTCACCGGCTTTCTCACCTGCGACTGGGCCGACACCCGCTTCCACTGTTTCCGTGACGCGGACGACACGCTGCTGGCGGTGGCGGTCACCGACCACCTGGACGACGGCCTGTCGGCGGTCTACACCTTTTTCGACCCGGACCAGGAAGCCCGCGGCCTGGGTGTCAACGCCCTGCTCTGGCAGATTCAGGCCAGCCACCGTCTGGGGCTGCCCTATCTCTATCTCGGCTACTGGATCCGCCAGTGCCAGAAGATGAGCTACAAGAGCCAGTACCAGCCGCTGGAGCTGCTGCGTGACGGACGCTGGCGGCTGCACACCTCGGACGGTGGATAACCGTCAATAGCCTTTGCACGATAAGTCCATTTACGGCACAATTGCGCTCCCTCTGAAGCCGAAGATCGGAATTTTACTGGATGGCGAAAGAAGAGCAGATTGAATTGGAAGGGGTGGTTCTGGAAACCCTTCCGAACACCATGTTCCGCGTGAAGCTGGACAATGACCACATTATCACCGCCCATATTTCCGGGAAGATGCGCAAATTCTATATCCGCATCCTGACCGGCGACCGGGTCAAGGTGGAGATGTCGCCCTATGACCTGAGCAAGGGCCGCATCACGTTCCGGATGAAATAATCCGCCGCCGGCGCCAGCGACGCGCCCGCAAAAAAAACCCGGCCGAAGCCGGGTTTTTTACGTTCAGGGGCGACCTCAGCAGGTCGCCTCCGCTTCGGACGCATCCACCGTCAGCACCAGTCCATCGTCGCCGGCGGTAATGCGTACCTGGCCGCCGCGGTCCGCCAATTCGCCGAACAGCAGCTTCTCCGCCAGGGGCTTCTTGATCTGCTCCTGGATCAAGCGGGCCATGGGCCGGGCGCCCATGTCCTTGTCGTAGCCCTTCTCCGCCAGCCAGCGGCGCGCGCCGTCGTCCACGTCGAGCACCACCGCTTTCTCGTCCAGCTGCGCCTGCAGCTCCACCAGGAACTTGTCGACCACGCCCAGGATCACTTCCGGGGTGAGCGCGCTGAACTGGATGATGCCGTCCAGGCGGTTGCGGAACTCCGGCGAGAACACCTTCTTGAGCATTTCCATGCCGTCCGTGGACTGGTCCTGCTCGGTGAAGCCGATGGTGCGCTTGTTGAGCACCTCGGCGCCGGCGTTGGTGGTCATGATCACGATCACATTGCGGAAGTCCGCCTTGCGGCCGTTGTTGTCGGTGAGGCTGGCGTTATCCATCACCTGCAACAGGATGTTGAACACCTCCGGGTGCGCCTTCTCGATCTCATCCAGCAGCAGCACGCAGTGCGGCGTCTTGGTGACCGCCTCGGTGAGCAGCCCGCCCTGATCGAACCCGACATAGCCCGGGGGCGCGCCGATCAGCCGGCTGACGGTGTGCCGCTCCATGTACTCGGACATGTCGAAGCGCACCAGCTCCACGCCCAGGGCGCGGGCCAGCTGACGGCTGACCTCGGTCTTGCCCACCCCGGTGGGGCCGGCGAACATAAAGGACCCGATCGGTTTGTGGTCGGCCTTGAGACCGGCACGGGACAGTTTGATCGCCGCCGAAATGGTGTCGATGGCGTCCTCCTGGCCGAACACGGTCATCTTCAGATCCCGCTCCAGGTTCTGCAGCACTTCCTTATCGGAAGAGGACACCTGCTTGGGCGGAATCCGGGCGATTTTCGCCACGATGGCTTCCACGTCCGCCTGATCGATGGTTTCCTTGCGCTCGCCTTCCGGGCGCAGACGCTGCCAGGCGCCGACCTCGTCGATCACGTCGATGGCCTTGTCCGGCAGGAAGCGGTCGTTGATGTAACGCGCGCTCAGCTCCGCCGCCGTCTTCAGGGCCGCGTCGGTGTAGACCACGTTGTGGTGCGCCTCGAAACGGCTCTTGAGCCCCTTGAGGATGCCCACCGTGTCTTCCACCGAGGGTTCCACCACGTCGATCTTCTGGAAGCGGCGGGACAGCGCCCGGTCCTTCTCGAAGATGGTGCGGTACTCGGTGAAGGTGGTGGAGCCCATGCACTTGAGCTCGCCGGAGGCCAGCATCGGCTTGAGCAGGTTGGAAGCGTCCATGACGCCGCCGGACGCCGCCCCGGCCCCGATGATGGTGTGGATCTCATCAATGAACAGAATGGCGTTGTCCTGCTTGCGCAGCTCCGAGAGCAGGTTCTTCAGGCGCTTCTCGAAATCACCCCGGTACTTGGTGCCCGCCAGCAGCGCGCCCAGATCCAGGGAGTAGACGGTGGCGTCGAGCAGCGGCTCGGGCACCCTCTCTTCCACGATCATCCGCGCCAGCCCCTCGGCGATGGCGGTCTTGCCGACACCCGGCTCGCCCACCAGCAACGGGTTGTTCTTGCGGCGGCGGCAGAGGATCTGCGCGGCGCGCTCGATCTCGAACGCACGGCCCACCAGCGGGTCGATACGGTCCGCGCGGGCCAGCTCGTTGAGGTTGCTGGCATAGGATTCCAGCGCGCTGGCCGGTGCGCCTTCGGCGCCGCCGTCCATTTCCTCGCGCTGTTCCGCGGCCGGGTCGTTGTCCTCCACCTGGGAAATGCCGTGGGCGATGAAATTGACCACGTCCAGACGGTGCACGTCCTGGCTGTTGAGCAGGTAAACCGCCTGGCTCTCCTGTTCGTTGAAGATCGCCACCAGCACGTTGGCCCCGGTGACTTCCTTATTGCCCGAGGACTGCACGCTGAATACGGCGCGCTGCAGCACCCGCTGGAAACCCAGGGTGGGCTGCGTGTCGCGTTCGCCGTCTTCCGGCAGTAACGGGGTGGAATCGTCGATGAACTGAGTCAGGGCCTCGCGCAGCTCTTCCATATCGGCGCCGCAGGCGCGCAACACTTCCACCGCCGCCTCGTTATCGAGCAGCGCCAGCAACAGATGTTCCACGGTCATGAATTCATGCCGGTGGCTGCGTGCGTGGTGGAAAGCCTCGTTGAGAGTCAGTTCCAGTTCTTTGCTGAGCATAGGCTACCTCACTGCTTGTTGCCCGCTCCGTTGCCGGAGACTATCAGGCCTTTTCGACCTGGCACATCAGCGGATGCTGATTTTCACGGGCGTAGTCGACCACTTGCGCGGCCTTGGTTTCGGCGATGTCCTGGGGAAACACCCCGCACACCGCCTTCCCCCGGGTATGCACCGTCAGCATAACCCGGGTGGCTTGCTCGCGGTCCATGCGAAAGAAGGTTTCCAGCACCTCGACGACGAAATCCATGGGGGTGTAGTCGTCGTTCAACATCAATACTTTGTACATCGGCGGGCGCTTGAGTCGAGGCTTGGCTTCCTCAACGGTGGCCTCGCCATGACGATCGGGCTCATCCGGCTTGCCAGGGTCCGACGCCGGGCCCCAGATGTGGCCGGTAGAGCGCCTGTCGCTCATGTGAACAAATATCGGGTGTTGCTGCCTCTTCATAACCATCTCTAACGGTTGTATACCCACCGGCGTCAGCGGGCAATGAACAAATGAGGGGTGTCCGGGTATTTTTCAATCCCCACCGGGGGTTGACACCCTCGCGGCCTTAGGGAACAGTTGATCAAAAACCAGCCTATTCTATCGCAGCCGCGATAAATAAGAACAATCACAGCCAGCGGCCAGAGGGAAGGACCATGGCAACGGGAACAGTGAAATGGTTTAACAACGCCAAGGGCTACGGCTTCGTGCGGCCCGATGAAGGCGGTGACGACCTTTTCGTGCATTACTCCTACATTCAGGAGGAAGGGTACAAAACCCTGTACGCAGGCCAGAACGTGGAGTACGAGCTGCGCGAGGCCAGCAAAGGCTACCACGCGGTCAATCTTAAACCGGGTGAGGTCAAAAACGGGAAAGACGGCAAGGACGGAGAGTCCCCGACTTCCCGCCGCCAGAAACCACGACGACGGGACCGGGAAAACAGCGCCGTCTCCGGCTGACGCCGGGACCGCGCGGAGGCCGGGGCCGATCAGACCCCCATGTGCTCGATCACGGCGTCGCCGAACTGAGAACACTTGAGCAGGGTCGCGTCGGGCATCAAACGCTCGAAGTCGTAGGTCACGGTCTTCGCGGCGATCGCGCCTTCCATGCCGGTGATCACCAGATCGGCGGCATCGTTCCAGCCCATGTGACGCAGCATCATCTCCGCGGAGAGAATCAGCGAGCCCGGGTTCACCTTGTCCTGGCCGGCGTACTTCGGCGCGGTGCCGTGGGTGGCCTCGAACAGGGCCACCGAGCCGCCGATGTTGGCGCCCGGCGCGATGCCGATGCCGCCCACTTCCGCCGCCAGGGCGTCGGAAATGTAGTCGCCGTTCAGGTTCAGAGTGGCGATCACGCTGTAATCCGCGGGACGCATCAGAATCTGCTGCAGGAAGGCGTCGGCGATCACGTCCTTGATGACGATGTCCTTGCCGGTACGCGGGTTCTTCATCACGTGCCAGGGGCCGCCGTCCAGGGGCTCGGCGCCGTAGCGCTCCACCGCCAGCTCATAACCCCAGTTCTTAAACGAACCCTCGGTGTACTTCATGATGTTGCCTTTGTGCACCAGGGTGACCGAATCCTTGTCATTGTCGATGGCGAACTGGATCGCCTTGCGCACCAGGCGCTGGCTGCCCTCGCGGGAAACCGGCTTGATGCCGATGCCGCAGCCTTCCGGGAAGCGGATCTGGGTGACACCCATCTCCTCGCGCAGGAAGCGGATCAGCTTGGTGGCTTCGGGGCTGTCGGCCGCCCACTCGATGCCGGCGTAAATGTCCTCGGAGTTCTCGCGGAAGATCACCATGTCGGTGAGCTCCGGGTGACGTACCGGGCTGGGCACGCCCTCGAACCAGCGCACCGGACGCATGCAGGTGTACAGGTCCAGCTCCTGGCGCAGGGCCACGTTCAACGACCGGATGCCGCCGCTCACCGGGGTGGTCAGCGGGCCCTTGATGCCCACGGTGTATTCCCGCAGGGCCTCCAGGGTTTCTTCCGGCATCCAGGTGTCCGGGCCGTAAACCTTGGTGGCTTTTTCACCGGCGTAGACTTCCATCCAGGTGATGCCACGTTTGGTGCCGTAGGCTTTTTCTACAGCGGCGGTAACCACTTTCATCATCACCGGCGTGATATCGACGCCGATGCCGTCCCCTTCAATGTACGGAATAACCGGGTGGTTGGGGACATTCAGGGATAGGTCCGCATTAACGGTGATTTTGTCACCGTCCGCCGGAACCGTGATCTTTTGGTATCCCATCTACACTACTCCCTCTGAAAAAAACCGTCGGATTCGGTTGCCTGGCGAGTATAGCACTCAGCCGTTATTCTTGCTTGGCCTTGACGGGCCTACTAAGGCGTTTTTTGACATGGCCAGACTGATTTTGTTTAACAAACCCTTTCAGGTGCTCTCCCAGTTCACCGATCCACGGGGACGGCGCACGCTGAAGGATTTCATTCCGGTGCCGGGGGTCTACCCCGCCGGCCGGCTGGACTGGGACTCTGAGGGCCTGCTGTTACTGACCGATGACGGCGCCCTGCAGGCGCACATCGCCAGCCCCCGCTTCCACCAGGCCAAGACCTACCTGGTGCAGGTAGAGGGGGAGCCGTCGGAAGACGCCCTCCAGCGCCTGCGCCAGGGCATCACCCTGAAGGACGGCCCCTGCCGTCCGGCACCGGTGGAAGCGGTGCCGCCGCCGGCCCTGTGGCCACGGCACCCGCCGGTGCGCACGCGGCTCACGGTAGCCGACCAGTGGCTGGAACTCACCCTAGACGAAGGTCGCAACCGCCAGGTCCGGCGCATGACCGCCGCCATCGGCCACCCCACCCTGCGGCTGGTACGCTGGCGCATCGGTGACTGGGACCTGAGCGGCCTGGCCCCCGGCGAATGGCGTGAACTGCAAATCCACGCCCCCAAAAAGCCGCCCCGCCCGGCCGCGCGCAAAGGCCGGCGCCGGGCTCCGGCCCGGGGTACGCGCGGGCCTCGTGGCTGAGGCACCGCCCGCGGCTGTCGCGGCGCGCCCGGGTGCGCTACCATCGGCGCCCGCAGCAAACCACAGACGGATCAGGAACCGGATGAACAGCTTCCAAGCGCATATTACAGTCGCCACCGTGGTGGAACATGAAGGCCGCCTGTTGTTCGTGCGCGAAACCCAGAACGGCGAAGCGGTGATCAACCAGCCCGCCGGCCACGCCGAATTCGGCGAGGACCTGATGCAGGCCGCCTACCGGGAAACCCTGGAGGAGACCGCCTGGCGGGTGGAGATCACCGGCCTGCTCGGCTGGTACATTTTTCAGCCTTATAAAGGCGCCGGGGTATACTACCGCACCTGTTTCATCGCCGAGCCCCGGGGGCACGACCCGCACCAGAAGCTGGACACCGGCATTCTGGAAGCGCTCTGGCTGACCCCCGAAGAGCTGGCGCAGCGCCGCGCCGAGCACCGCAGCCCGCTGGTGGCGCGCTGCGTGGAAGACTATCAAAGCGGCCGGCGCCTGCCGCTGGACGCCATTTATCAGCACCCCTGGCCGCTGCAGCGCGGTTGATTCGCGTTAAAGCGCCTATATAGAGAGCCCCATGAACGCACAAGCGCCCGAAAACACCCGCGTCATCGTCGGCATGTCCGGCGGTGTCGATTCCTCCGTGGCCGCCGCCCGCCTGCTGGACGCCGGCTATCAGGTGGAAGGCCTGTTCATGAAGAACTGGGACGAGGACGACGGCACCGAATACTGCACCGCCCGGGACGACCTGCTCGACGCCATGCAGGTGGCCGGGGTGCTGGGCATCGAGCTGCACACCGCCAACTTCGCCGCCGAGTACTGGGACCGGGTGTTCGAGCACTTCCTGGCCGAATACCGCGCCGGGCGCACCCCCAACCCGGACATCCTCTGCAATAAGGAAATCAAGTTCCGCGCCTTCCTGGACCACGCCCTGACCCTGGGCGCGGACTATATCGCCACCGGCCACTACGCCCGGGTCGATCACGCCGGTGAGCACGCCCGGCTGCTGCGCGCGGTGGACGACAATAAAGACCAGACCTACTTCCTGCACGCCGTGGGCGGCGACAAGTTCGCCCGCACCCTGTTTCCGCTCGGCGACCTGGAGAAGCCGGAAGTGCGCCGTCTGGCCGGCGAGCGCGGCTTCGCCAACCATAAAAAGAAGGACTCCACCGGCATCTGCTTTATCGGCGAGCGGCGCTTCAAGGATTTCCTGGAAACCTACCTGCCCGCCCAGCCCGGCGACATCGAGGACGACGCCGGGCACCGCATCGGCCGCCATGACGGCCTGATGTACTACACCCTGGGCCAGCGCCAGGGCCTCGGCATCGGCGGCCTGGCCGACGCCGGCGACGCCCCCTGGTACGTGGCCGGCAAGGACCTGGACCGCAACGTGCTGATCGCCGTGCAGGGCCAGGACCACCCGCTGCTTTACCGCGACGAGCTGACCAGCGGGCCGGTGGACTGGATCGCCGGCGCGCCGCCGGCGCTGCCGGCCCGGCTCACCGCCAAGACCCGCTACCGGCAGCCGGACCAGGCCTGCCGGGTGGAAGACGCCGGCGCGGGCCGCGTGCGGGTGGTGTTCGACCAGCCCCAGCGGGCCGTCACGCCGGGCCAGTCCGTGGTGTTCTACGATGGCGACGCCTGTCTGGGCGGCGCGGTCATTGAGGAGACGCGATGAACTCGCAGCAGCAACAAGCCCTGGCTCTGGCCGCGGTGTTCGAGGCCGCCACCCTGGCCGACCAGATCGCCACCAGCGGCGACTGCGATCACGCCGCCATGGAGGCCCTGCTCGACGGGGTGATGACCATGGAGGCCACCGACTTCGACACCATCTACCCGCGCCCCGCCCTGTTCCGCAACGGCCTGCGCCTGCTGCGCCAGAGCCTCAACCGGGAGCAGACCCGCCAGGCGGCGCGGCCGCTCAGCTACTCGCTGGCGTTGCTGCATTTGTCCTCCAAGCTGCGCAAGAACAGCGACGTGATCAGTATCCTGCGCCACCGGCTGATCGCCCTGGAGGGCCAGCGCCAGCATTTCCAGGGCGGCACCACCAATGTCACTTTTTGTCATCGCCTGGCGGGCATCTACCTGGATACCCTGGGCACCTTCCGGTTTCGCATCCGGGTCCAGGGCGAGCCGGCGCGGCTGCAGGACGAGGACAACGCCGCCCGTATTCGCGCCCTGTTCCTGGCCGGCGTGCGGGCCGCCTTTCTGTGGCACCAGCTGGGCGGACGCCGCTGGCGCTTGCTGTTCCAGCGCAAGCAGCAACTGGAAATCCTGGAAAGCATAAAATTCAGTGAGTTATAGCTATAACCTGATAATCGACTTTAACTAAAATCCGCGCCTTTCCCGGGCGCCTTCCCGGCGCGCGCCGGCGCTACGCGAGCGGCGCCATTTTGCTGTATGATTGCGCCGCTATCGGATTCCCTTCAGGAGTTGCCCCATGTCCAGCTTTACTTCCCTTACCGCCATTTCCCCGGTGGACGGCCGCTACGCCGGCAAGTGTGAATCCCTCCGCGCGATCACCAGCGAATACGGCCTGATTCGCTATCGGGTCCACGTGGAAGTGAGCTGGCTGGAACAACTGGCCCATGACAAGGCGATCCCGGAAGTGCCGCTGATGAGCGGCAAGGCCGCCTGGCACCTGCGCGGCGTGACCCGCGACTTCGAAGAGAAGGACGCCGAGCGGATCAAGGAAATCGAAGCCACCACCAACCACGACGTCAAGGCGGTGGAATACTTCATCAAGGAGCGCATGGCCGAGCACGAAGAGCTGGACGCCATGAGCGAATTCGTGCACTTCGCCTGCACCAGCGAGGATATCAACAACCTGTCCTACGCGCTGATGATGCGCGAAGCCCGCGAGCAGCTGCTGCCCAAACTGGACCAGGTGATCGGCGGCATCCGCAAGCTGGCCCACGGCCTGGCCGACACCCCCATGCTGTCGCGCACCCACGGCCAGTCCGCCTCGCCCACCACCGTGGGCAAGGAAATGGCCAACGTGGTGGCGCGCCTGAAACGCCAGCGCGACCAGTTCGCGGCGGTGGAGATCCTCGGCAAGATCAACGGCGCGGTGGGCAACTACAACGCCCACCTGGCCGCCTACCCGGAGGTGGACTGGCCGGCGTTCGCCCGCCGCTTCGTGGAAGGCCTGGGGCTGAGCTTCAACCCCTTCACCACCCAGATCGAGCCGCACGACTGGATCGCCGAATACTTCCACGCCCTGATGCGTTTCAACACCATCCTGCTGGATTTCGACCGGGACCTGTGGGGCTACATCTCCCTGGGCTATTTCAAGCAGCGCGCCGTGGAGGGCGAAGTGGGCTCCTCCACCATGCCGCACAAGGTCAACCCCATCGACTTCGAGAACTCCGAGGGCAACCTGGGCATCGCCAACGCGATCATGGACCACCTGGCCGGCAAGCTGCCGATCTCCCGCTGGCAGCGTGACCTCACCGATTCCACCGTGCTGCGCAACATGGGCGTGGGCCTGGCGCACAGCCTGATCGCCTACGAAGCCGCCCTGAAAGGCATCGGCAAGCTGGAAATCAACGCCGAACGGCTCGACCACGACCTGGACGCCGCCTGGGAAGTGCTGGCCGAGCCGATCCAGACCGTGATGCGCCGCTACGGCATCGAAAAGCCCTATGAAAAACTGAAGGCGCTGACCCGCGGCAAGGCGATCACCCAGGAGGCGCTCGCCGCCTTCATCGACGACCTGGCGATCCCCGAGGACGCCAAGGAGCGCCTCAAGGCGCTGACCCCGGCCACCTACGTGGGCAACGCCGGCCAGCAGGCGCGCGGCGTCCAGTAGGCGCCAGCGCGCCGCCGCCGGATACCATGTCTGCCGCCACCGCTCTGCCCCGCTTCAACCTGCCGATGGCGCCCCGGGACTTCCTGGCGCGCCACTGGCAGCGGGCGCCCCTGTTCATGCCCGGCGCCGCCGGCGGCCTGGACCACCCGGACGCCGATACCCTGGCCGGGCTGGCGCTGGAGCCGGAGGTGGAGTCCCGGCTGATCCGTGGCGCCGGCAACGGCCCCTGGCACCTGGAACAGGGCCCGCTGGACGAACAGCGCTTCGCGGAGCTGGGTGACCGGGACTGGACGCTGCTGGTGCAGTCGGTGGACCACTACCTCACCGAGGTGTCGCTGCTGCTGGATGATTTCGGCTTCGTGCCCGGCTGGCGCCTGGACGACATCATGATCAGCTACGCGGCCGAAGGCGGCAGCGTCGGCCCCCATTTCGACCAGTACGACGTCTTCCTGATCCAGGCCGCCGGCCGGCGGCACTGGCAGCTGGGCCCGCAGTGCGACGAACACAGCCGCCTGCGCGGCGATGTGCCCCTGAAAATGCTGGCCCACATGCCCGTGGAGCAGGAACACACCGCCGGCCCCGGCGATGTGCTCTACCTGCCGCCCGGCATGGCCCACCACGGCGTGGCGCTGGACAGCGACTGCATCACCTGGTCGGTGGGGTTCCGGGCCCCGGACTACCGGGACCTGCTGGCGGAAATGGTCGCCGAAACCCTCGCCGACACCGACGAGCAGCTGTATACCGACCCGGGCCGGGCGCCGGTGGACGACGCCGGCGAGCTGAGCGCCGCCGACCGCGACGCCATGCTCGACCGCGCCTTCGGGCTGCTGGATCGCGGCGCCGCCGGGCGCGCCCTGGCCCGCTGGCTGAGCACGCCACGGCAGACAGGACTTGATTTTCTGATCGACCCGGCGCACATTCGCGCCGCCGACCCCGCCACGGCCCTGATCCGGCATGGCGGCGCGCGGCTTCTCTGCCACGGCGACACCGCCTGGCTCAACGGGGAACCCTGGCCTCTCAATCAGGGCCAGAAGCCGCTGGCGCGGCTGCTTGCACGCCAGCGCCGCTATCGACACGACGAGCTGGCTGAGGTGCTCAACGCCGACAGCCGCGACCTGCTTAACCACTGGATAGACCAGGGCTACTTTGCCGAGCTTTAACGAGAACGCCATGGCCTTTAGCATTATCGAAACCTCCTGGGACGAACACCGCGCCGAACTCAGCGCTCTGCGCGAGCGCATCTTCATCGGCGAACAGGGCGTCCCCGAAGAACTGGAATGGGACGGCGCCGACCCGGCCTCTCGTCATTTTCTGGCGCTCGACGACGACCAGCAGCCGATCGGCTGCATCCGGTTGCTGGGCAGCGGCCAGATCAGCCGGCTGTGCGTGTTGGAAACCCGCCGCAACAGCGGCATCGGCCGCGCCCTGCTGGTGGCCGCCGAGGAAGCCGCCCGCGCCGCCGGCATGCGGGAAATCTTCCTCTACGCCCAGACCCACGCCACCAGCTTCTACGAAGGCGCCGGGTTCTCCGCCTCCGGGGGAATTTTCATGGACGCCCATATCCCCCACCGCCAGATGTTCAAGCTGCTCACCTGAAGCGGCGCTGCCATGGACCTCCGGATCGGCGAAGACAGCACCCTTCACCGTCCGTCTTCGGCGACGGCTGCCCTGGCGGCGCTGATCCGCGCCGGCCGGCGCCGCCTGTGGCTGCGCGTGCCTCAGCTGGACGCCCTCAGCAACGACGGCGACGTCCTGGACGCCCTCAAAAGCCTGGCTCTGTCATCGCCGCGCGCCGATCTGCGCGTGCTGTTCGACGACGCCGGGCATGCGGTGAAAACCGGCCACGGCCTGATCCACCTGGGCCGCCGCCTGCCGTCACGGCTTCAGTTGCGCCAGACACAAGCGGACGATGCGGACCCGCGCCTGTGCTTCGCGGTCGCCGACCGCACCGGCCTGTTCGAGGCCCACGGCTGGCCCCGCCCGGAGCGGCTGACCCTGTGCGCCCACGCCCTGCCCCTGGGCCCACGCCGGGCCGATGAGTTCGCCCACGTCTGGGAACGGGGCCGCGCCAACCGGGAGCTGCGCGAACTGCGGCTCTAGACGGTCTTTTCAGCGTTTGCGGTCAACGCCCAGAGCCGGTGACCACTATGCCGATACTTGCTCTCGAAGTCGGTGAGTGATTCGCCGTCCGTCGTCAGTTCGCTCACCGACGCCGAAAGGCCCGCGAACGCCAGCGCCTCGGCCATCTCCCGGGCGTACAACTCCCAGTTGGTGCGCAGCACCAGGGTACCGCCCAACGCCAACAAATGCGGAAACACCGGGTGACCGTGCCAGCGGCGTTTCAAGTGGGCGCTCTTCGGCCAGGGGTTCGGGTATAGGAGGTAATGCCGCCAGGGCCGCCAGCCGGCCGCCTCCGCCAAGCGCCAGAAGCCGGCGCAGTCGGTGCGCACCAGCAGCAGATTATCAGGCGGATCGAAACGGCGCTCCGCGCGCGCCAAGCGGTGGGCCGATTGGTCCAGCCCCAGCACCAGCGCCTCCGGATGCCGTCGCGCCAACAGCATCGACGAGCGGCCGGTGCCGCAGCCCGAATCCAGAATCAGGGGCCGCCGGGAAGTCCCCACCCAGGCCTGCGCCCGGGCAAACGCCTCGCGGTCATGGTCGCCAAGCGGCGCCCGCCAGGGGTGCGCCAGGTGGCGACGCACCGTCGCTTCCAGAGCGGGGTGCACCCCTTCCTGGTTAGTGGTCACCGCCCGGCTGTTAGCAAACATGCTGTGTCTCGAGAAGGGGCATTATTTAGGACAACTTGATTCACATTTCCGGCCCGCGGACCACCCTGCCGCGACGATATTGGCTACAATTCCGCGCGTTACGGAGTTTGCCATTATGCGTTTTTTGTTGGTTTTTTTCTGCCTTTTCCTGATCACCGCCTGCCAGGACAATCCGGCCCCCGACAGCGACTACGAGGACGATTTCCTGCTCGTCGCCCATCAGACCATGACGCCTCTGGACGACGACTACAGCCAGGACATGAACCTCAAGGCCCTGGTCCGCAACCGTATCGCGGACGGGCCCGACGACGGCCGCTGGATCCGCACCACCCTGCCCTGGCTGCGCCTGGGCAGCGGCGAGCTGGATACCCGCGACCTGGACCGGCTTGGCGAGCGCGCCGAACCGCTGATGAAATTTCTCTCCACCGGCACCCTGAGCCGCATCGAGGACGTTGAAATCACCGACACCCGGATCGCCGACCAAGCGCTCTACGAGACGCTGGTGGAGCGCTTCGGCGACAAGGTGCAGCAACTGCTGGATCAGGCCACCGCCACGGCGGTCCCCCTGCCCCGTGACCCGCGCCCCGGCGACACCTGGCACGCGGACGCCGCGCTGTGGGGCCTGCCCAGCGTCGCCGCCGACTACGAGGTGCTGGACCGGGACGGCGACCGGGTATTGATCGCCCTCACCCTGGACGGCGACGGCGTCACCGGCCAGGCGCGCATGGTCGCCCGCTGGCCCTCCGGCATGCCCGAAGCGCTGCGCCTGCACAGCACCGTGACCCTGCCGGAGCAGAACGCGCGGGTGGAGCAGCGTCTGCTGCTGATCAGCCAAAGCCATTACCCCTACCCGGTGAGGGACTGGGATGTGGATCCGATACAGGCGGAAATGCAGGCGGAGTACACCGAGCGCCGGCTGGCCGATCCGTTCTTCATGGAGGCCGGATCGCTGCAACCGCTGCGCGACGCCGGGCATGTGAATACCTTGCTCGACAGCCTGGAGGACAGCCTCTTCCATCACACCGACGAGCACCGCCTGGTGACCACCGGGGACTGGGCCCTCGCCGCCCCGCTGCAACAGCAAACCAGCTTCCACCTCACCGGCCTCGGCGACGACGCGCCGGCGGGCCTGGCCTTGAACCGCCTGGCGGAATCCGGCGGCTTCTACGGCCTGGCGGAACCGGGCCCGCAGGACCTGGGCCGCGACCTGCTGATTCCCACCCCGAACCACCCGATGCCCGGCGACGAGCCGATCACCGTGAACGGCCAGGCCAGTATCTGGGTGCCGGGAGAAGCCATCACCGTGAAACAGGGCGATGACCTGCCCGAAGGCACCCGGGTGCTGGAATGGGACGAACGGCGCGTGGACCTGCACCTGGAAAATGAGGGGCGGCTGAGCGCCCGCCCGCTGGATGCCGACGGCGAGCCGCTGGACTTCGCGGTGGTGTACCGGGCGCCCAAGCAGGGCGACACCTCCGCCGACACCTTTGTCGAACGCCTGACCCTGGGCGCGCCGCCGGCGGAGGTCAGCCTGCTGACCGAGGCCCCCATCGCGTCGCTGCGGCTGACGCCGCTGCACCGGGAACAGCGGGCACTGACCTTCACCGTACGGCCACTGCCGGACGAGCCGATAGAGGACCCGGCCGGCGTACGGCACGAAGCGTCACCGCTGCCGCCGGTCCCGGAGCGGCTCGACGGCCTGCTTGAAGGGATGGAACTGAGCGGCCAGGACCAGAACCGGCTGCGCGTCACCGGCCCGGCGGGCCTGCGCCTGTGCACGCTGACCCCGGAAGACGGCGCCGCCCACCACGGCACGCCCTTGCGCTTCACCTGGGCCGGCGGCGACCGGGATCGGGGCACCCGGCCCGGCTTCGAGCTGCGCACCGAGGACGATCAGATCCGCTATTTCTACGACCGCAGGATCACCGTCGAGGCGCGCTGCCCCACCCGGGTGGAGACCGTCACGCTGACCCCGGACGCCCCCGGCTGCGCCCGCTTCGAGGGGGACAACGGCGTGGTGCTGGGCGACGACTGCGGCGGTATCGCGCACCTGGACTTCGCCGCCGTCGACGACACCGGCCTGGCGCTGCAGCCGCTCGGCGAGGACGAGAACGGCGTGCACCGCTTCTGGGGCCCGGTTAAGAAAGTCCGCTTCCTGCGTGGCCGGGACCCGCAAAGCCGCACCCTGACCGCGGAACTGCCGGAGTTGCCACAATGAAACACCGCTGTTTGCTGGCGCTGGCGCCCCTGCTGCTGATGCTGGCCGCCACCGGCCACGCCGAGCGCCGCTATTTCACCCAGTACGACTCCCCGGCGAAAGCGCCGGAACAGGCGCTCTACTACGTGGATCTGCCGTTACCGGAAAACCCCGACGGCCCCGGTTATCTGTACCGCGCCTATTACCGGGAAAACGACGCGCTCTACGCGGAAGGCGCCCGCGCCGGCGCCGGCCCGGACGCGAACTGGTTCGGCGACTGGCGCTACCTGTATCCCGACGGCGACATCAGACAGCGCGGCCACAGTGACGACCAGGGCCGCCTCGACGGCGATGTTATCTCGTACTTCGAGAACGGCCGGATCGAAAAGCTCCAGCCCTACAGCGCCGACAAACTGGACGGCACCGAAAAGCGCTACGACGAAGACGGCGACCTGCTGCTTGAGCTGCCCTATAAGGACGGCGCCCGCCACGGCATGCGGATCAATTATTACGGCGAAGGCGGCGGCCCGGAAGGCGGCCAGATCTACGAGGAACGTCGCTATAAAAACGGCGATTACGACCACTTCTACAATCGCTACGACCGCGACGGCCAGCGCATCGGCCACGCCGGCTACACCGCCCCCGGCGTGTTCATGGCCTGGAGCAAGGACCGCGAAGGGCGCTACAGCCGGCGCGAAGCCAGCTTCCAGCGCGACGCCCAGGGCCGCTACCGCAACGATGCGCCGGTATGGCTGCGGGTGATCGCCGATCACGACGGCGGCGGCCCGCCCGAACGCGTGGTTTTGAGCTATCCCCGGGAAAAGAGCGAATGGACCACCGGTTTCAGGAACGGCAAGGTGGTACGCCTGGAGCATGACATGGACGGTATCCCCCAGGGGCACCGAATCGTCAGCCAATACGGTGGCGGCCGCGAAGAAGGCCGCATGGTCGACGGCCTGCGCACCGGCACCTGGCGCGGCTACGACGACCAGGACCGTCTGATCTCGGTGTCGCATTTCAAACAGGGCCGATTGGACGGCGAGGTCCGCGAGCGCAGCGGCCCGAAAGGGGAGCGCTGGACCTATAAGCACTACCGGCAAGACAAACAGCATGGTCCCTGGCGCACTGAAAACGCCGACGGCGAAGTGCTCGAATCCGGCCGCTATCGCGATGGCGTGCCGGTCGGTGAATGGCACACCCTGCGCGACACCGGCGAGCAGGAAACCGCCACCTACGTGGACGGCGAACTGCACGGCGAGTGGCGCCTGCGTTCCGCCTCCGGGGCGCTGATCGCCGAGCGGCACTACGACCATGGCGACGCCACCGGCACCTGGAAGCGCTTCCAGGACGGCGAACTGAGCTACCGCGCCACCTTCAAGAACGGTAAGCGCCAGGGCAAAGTGTTCGAGATCAGCCTCAACGGCAACCACACCTTTGCCCATTTCCAGGCCGGCCGGCTGGACGGCCCTTACCGGGAGACCACGCCGCAGGGCTACCCGCTTCTGCAAGGCCACTACCGGGACGGCCAGCGTCATGGCCGTTTCGTCGAATACAACGCCCAGGGCCGCGTGGAGCGCATTACCCCCTACCGGAACGGCCAGCGCCAGGGCGAGGGCTGGCTGCGGGACCGCGACGGCGAGCTGGTGAAAGCGCGTTGGGAGGACGGACGCCGGGTGACGCCCTAGAGCGCGCCCTGTCCGACCGGTATTCAGCGACGGCGGCTTATGGCTATGATGCGGGTTCCAGCCGAACAGGGACTTTCGTGATGCCGTTACTGCCACCACCACCGCTACCCGGCGGCTCCCGGGCCCGACGTCTTGCTCTGGCCCTGCTGGTGCTGCTGTCGCTGTCCGGCGCCGCCCGCGCCGACGAGATGTCGATCCATGTGATCCAGCGCGCCGACGCCGAAACGGTGCTGCCGGTGATCCGCCCGCTGCTGCCCGAAGGCGGCTACGCCAACGCCTACCAGGGCAAGCTGGTGATCCGCACCAACGACCGCAACTTCGACGAGATTCTCGGCGCCCTCGGCGACATGCCCGAGGTGCCGCGCACCGTCACCGTGCAGTTGCGCCGCCAGGGCGACAGCAGCGGCGCCGGCGGCGACATCCGCATCAACGGCCAGAGCGTGCACGCCGGCGCCAACACCGTCACCACCCGCCGCCAGGACCGCTACAGCATCAACACCCTGTCCGGCCACCCGGCGGGCATTAGCCAGGGCAGCCTGGTGGCCCTCACCGGCACCCAGTTCCCGGCGCTGCTGGCGCTCAAACAGGGCATCGACATCACCCCGGTGGTCACCAGCGACGGCCGGGTGCGCCTGACCATCGAACAGCGTTTCGACGAACCCGCCGGCCGGCGGAGCGCCCGCACCCAGGAAGCCAGCAGCACCCTGGTGGTGACGCCGGGGCAGTGGCAGCCGCTCGGGCAGATCACCGTCAGCGAAAGCCAGTCCGCCACCGGCCTGGGCGGCGCCAGCACGCGCAGCGACCGCTTTTCCCTGCCCCTGGAAGTCAAAGTGGAGATCGGCGGCGAATAAAGCGAATTGTGGGAGCGGGCCCCGCCCGCTTCCACAAACAAAAAAGCCCGGCTCAAGGCCGGGCTTTTTCATGGTGCTGCAAGCGTCGCGAAGGCTTAGCCGCGCTTGGCTTTCAGCTCCAGGCGACGGCGGTGCAGAACCGGCTCGGTGTAGCCGCTGGGCTGCTCGGCGCCCTCGAACACCAGGTCGCAGGAGGCCTTGAAGGCCAGGCTGCCGTCGAAGTCATCCGACATGTTGGTGTAGGTCGGGTCGCCGGCGTTTTGCTCGTCCACCACCTGGGCCATGCGCTTCATGGTTTCCATCACCTGGTCCTTGCTGACCACGTCATGCATCAACCAGTTGGCGATGTGCTGGCTGGAGATCCGGCAGGTGGCGCGGTCTTCCATCAGGCCCACGTTGTTGATGTCGGGCACCTTGGAGCAGCCCACGCCCTGGTCGATCCAGCGCACCACGTAACCGAGGATGCCCTGGGCGTTGTTGTCCAGCTCCTGCTGGATTTCCTCGGCGCTGAGCTCGCGGTCGAGCAGCGGGATGGTGAGGATGTCGTCCAGGGACGCGCGCTCGCGCTTGGCGATCTGATCCTGCACGTCCTGCACGTTGATCTCGTGGTAGTGGGTGGCGTGCAGGGTAGCGGCGGTCGGTGACGGCACCCAGGCGCAGTTGGCGCCGGCTTTCGGGTGGCCGGCCTTGGTGGCCATCATTTCCGCCATTTCATCGGGCTTGGGCCACATGCCCTTGCCGATCTGCGCCACGCCCTTGAGGCCGCACTCCAGACCGATGTCCACGTTCCAGTTCTCGTAGGCGTTGATCCAGGGCAGACCTTTCATGTCGCCCTTGCGCGCCATCGGACCGGCCTGCATGGAGGTGTGGATCTCGTCGCCGGTGCGGTCCAGGAAGCCGGTGTTGATGAAGATCACGCGGTCCTTGGCTTCGCGGATGCACTCCTTCAGGTTGACGGTGGTGCGGCGCTCTTCATCCATGATGCCGATCTTCAGGGTGTTCTCGGGCAAGCCGAGGGCGTCCTCGACGCGCTCGAACAGCTCCACCGCGAAGGCCACTTCCTCGGGGCCGTGCATTTTCGGCTTCACGATGTACACGGAGCCGGTGCGGCTGTTGCGCGGACCTTCGGTCTTCTTCAGGTCGTGCATGGCCGCCAGCACGGTGATCATGGCGTCCATGATGCCCTCGGGGATTTCCTCGTCGTTGTAGAGGATCGCCGGGTTGGTCATCAGGTGGCCCACGTTGCGCACCAGCTGCAGGGAGCGGCCCTGCAGGGTCAGGGTGGAGCCGTCCAGGGCGGTGTATTCGCGGTCCGGGTTGAGATCACGGGTGACGCGCTGGCCGCCTTTCTCGAAGCTCTCGCTCAGGTCGCCTTTCATCAGGCCCAGCCAGTTGCGGTACACCTCGACCTTCTCTTCGGCGTCCACCGCGGCCACGGAATCCTCGCAGTCCTGAATCGTGGTGATGGCGGACTCCATCAGCACGTCCTTCACGTGGGCCGGGTCCTCGGCGCCGATCGGGTGCTGATCGTCGATCTGGATTTCCGCGTGCAGGTTGTTGTGCTTGAGCAGCACGCCGTCCGGCTTGCCCGCGTCGCCGCGGTAGCCTTGCAGCTGGCTTTCGTCCTTCAGGCCGCTCTCGCCGTCCTTCAGGCGCACCACCAGCTTGCCGTCAACAATGGCGTAGCCGGTGCTGTCCTTGTGCGAGCCGTCGGCCAGCGGGAAATACTGGTCCAGGAAATCGCGGGCCCAGGCGATCACTTTGTCGCCGCGCTTGGGATTATAAGCGCCGCCCTTCTCGGCCCCGCCTTCGTCGGAAATCATGTCGGTGCCGTAGAGGGCGTCATAGAGACTGCCCCAGCGGGCGTTGGCCGCGTTCAGGGCGAAGCGCGCGTTGCGCACCGGCACCACCAGCTGGGGACCGGCGATATGGGCAATTTCCTCGTCCACATTGGCGGTACCCACTTTGAAATCCTCGCCTTCGGGCAGCAGATAGCCGATCTCTTCGAGGAGTTCCTTGTACTCCTGAAAGTCGATCTTGGCGCCCTTCTTCTCCATGTGAAAGACGTCGATCACTTCCTGCATCTGGTCGCGCTTGGTGAGCAGCATCTCGTTGCGCGGCACCAGGTCCGCCAGGATGTTCTCCATCTGCGTCCAGAAATGATCCGCCTCCACACCGGTGCCGGGAGCGATCTCGTTGGCTACCAGGTCATGGAGTTCGGCGGCAATCTCAAGGCCACCTTTTTTGATTCGATCGGTCATGTGCTCCTACCTTTCAGGTCGAGAGTGCGAAGAGAGAGGGCCGGGGCGGCGGGCGGCCACCCTGCCGGCCACAGGGCGGTGCGTATTTTAGCGGAAACGGCGGCGCGAATCATGTGGCACGCGCGGCTGGCCGGTCACCGCTAACCGAACAGGTTCACCACGTCCAGCCGGTGGGCGCCGGCGCCGCCCTGGTTCTGGCCTTGTTCCAGGTGCTCGAAGTCGAACAGGCTGGTGTCGGCCAGCTGCGAGGGGGCGATGTTCTGGATCGAGGAAAAGATGCTCTCCACCCGGCCCGGGTGCTCCTTGTCCCAGCACCGCAGCATGTCCTTCACCGCCTGGCGCTGCAGGTTCTCCTGGGAGCCGCACAGGTTGCAGGGAATAATCGGATACTGCTTGTAGCGCGCGAACTCGATGATGTCCTTTTCCCGGCAATAGGCCAGCGGGCGGATCACCACGTTGCGGTTGTCGTCGCTGCGCAGCTTGGGCGGCATGGCTTTCATCTTGCCGCCGAAAAACATGTTCAGGAACAGGGTTTCCACGATGTCGTCACGGTGGTGGCCGAGGGCGATCTTGTTGGCGCCGATCTCCTCGGCGAAGCCGTACAGGCTGCCGCGCCGCAGGCGCGAGCACAGGCCGCAGGTGGTTTTCCCCTCCGGCACCTTCTCCTTGACGATGGAATAGGTGTCCTTTTCCAGGATGTGGTAGTTCACCCCTTCTTTTTCCAGGTATTCGGGCAGCACATGCTCCGGGAAGCCGGGCTGCTTCTGGTCCAGGTTCACCGCCACCAGCTCGAAATCCACCGGCGCGGAGTGCTGCAGATTGCGCAGAATCTCCAGCATGGTGTAGGAATCCTTGCCGCCGGACAGGCACACCATCACCTTGTCGCCGTCCTGGATCATGTTGAAGTCGGCGATCGCCCGGCCGGTCTCGCGGCGCAGCTTCTTCTGCAGCTTGTTGAGACGGGTGCGGTGCTTGGCGTCCATTTGGGTATCGGCGAAGGTATCGGCGGTGCTCATAGTCGGCTGTCGGATAGCGGAGAACGAATGGTGGAAAAGGCTCAGGTCACCTTGACCTTGCGAATCACGCGACGATACAGGGCCGGTGACCAGCGTTTCAAATAGAGCCCGGCCCCCTCGCGGCCGGCGATGATAACCTGATCGCGGCCGCGCTGCACGGCCTCCACCAGGCGCCGGGCGCACAGCGCCGGGTCCATGCCGTTGGCCTGCAAGTCATCCATGCGGCCCTGGGCGCTGCCGTCGGCGGTGAGCGCGTTGACCGACACCTGAGTACGGATAAAGCCCGGCAGCACCAGGGTCACGCGCACGCCGTTGTCGAATTCCTCGGCGCGCAGGGCCTCGAAGAAGCCGTGCAGGGCGTGCTTGCTGGCGCTGTAGGCGGAGCGTTTGGGGGTGGGCAGCTCGCCCACCAGCGAAGTGACCACCACGAAGCGGCCGCCGCCCTGACGGATAAACGCCGGCAGCACCGCCTTGGTGAGCGCCACGGCGCCGAAGTAGTTCACCTCCATGATGCGCCGGTCCACGGCCATGTCGGTGTCGCGCACCAGCGAGCGCTGGGAAATGCCGCCGTTATGCACCACCTGGTCGAGCCGGCCGAAATGCCGCAGCACCGTTTCCGTGGCCGGCGCCATGGCATCCTGGTCGGTCAGGTCCAGCGGCAGCACCAGGTGCTCGTCGGCGTTGACCAGCCCGGCGCGCACCCGCTCCAGCTCTTCGCGGCGGCGCGCCGAGAGCACCAGTTTGGCGCCGTAGCGGGCGTATTCGGAAGCCACCGCTTCACCGATGCCGGAAGAGGCACCGGTGATCCAGATCACCTGATCGGCCAGTGATGACGACATGCCGGTCTCCTGCAATGGGACATTGAATGCGTATCAATGTCCCGCATGCTAGCAGATCGGCCGGCCGCCGCGACTCATTTCAATTCCCGGGAGGACAGCCCCAGCAGATGGCGGGCGACGATCAGTTGCTGGATTTGCTGGGTGCCTTCGAAGATGTCGATGATCTTGGAATCCCGCGCCAGCTTCTCCAGCAGGTAACGCTCGGAGTAGCCCAGCTCGCCGCACAGCGCCACGCACTTGAGCGTCACGTCGTTGCCCATGCGGCCGGCCTTGGCCTTGCACATGGAGGCTTCCTTGGAATTGGCCTGGCCGTTGTCCGCCATCCAGGCCGCCTTGTAGGTCATCAGACGGGCCGCGTCCAGGTCCGCCTCCAGGCGGTAGAGCTCCAGCTCAATGGCGCTGGAGTTATAAGGTGTTTTCGAGAAATCCGCCTTAACCCCTTCTTTTTCCAGGGTTTCCATGGTGATTTCCAGCGCGGCGCGGGCCACGCCCAGGGCCATGGCGGCGACCATCGGCCGGGTATTGTCGAAGGTCTGCATGACCCCGCCGAAGGCCTTCTTGCGGGCCGCCTCGGTGTCGGCGATCTCCGCCGAGCCGAGCACATGGTCCAGGGGAATCCGGCACTCGGTGAAGGAGAGCGCGGCGGTATCGGAGATACGCAGGCCCATCTTGTCCTCGACCCGCGCCAGCTGCATGCCGGGGTTGTCCCGGGGCACGATGAACGACTTGATCGCCGCCTTGCCCAGTGACTTGTCCAGGGTCGCCCACACCACCACGGCGTCACAGCGCTGGCCGCCGGTGCAGTAGATTTTCTCGCCGTTGAGCACCCACTCGTCGCCGTCGCGGCGGGCGGTGGTGCTGATCGCCGCCGAATCGGAGCCGGCGCCCGGCTCGGTGATCGCCATGGCGCAGTAGAGCTTGCCGTACTGCTCTTTCTGCTCCGCCGTGCCGACCGCCTGGATCGCCGCGTTGCCCAGCCCGGAGGCCGGCAGGGACAGCATCAGGCCGGTGTCGCCCCAGCACATCTCCTCGACGCTGACGATGCCCATCAGGTTGCTGCCGTTCTTGACCGCCTCCGGATCGGCGTCCGCCTTGTCGCTTTTGCCACCGCCACGGGGGCGGCCGGCGGCGATCATCTGCGCCAGCGGCTTGAGCTCCGCCGGGGTGTCGCCATGCTCGATGCGGTCGTATTTGCGTGAGATCGGCCGGAACCCCTGCTCGGCGAGCTGGTGGGTCATGTTCTGGAGATTTTTCAGGGACTTGGGCAGTTCGAAATTGATCATGGCAACTCTCCTCACACCATCAGCGCGCCGTGCAGGGCCGACAGGCCACGCAGGTTCCGGTAGTACATTTCCAGCGGGTAGTCGCGCACGAAGCCGGCGCCGCCGAACACCTGCACGCCGTCGGTGGCGATGCGCATGGCTTTTTCCATGCTCTGCAGAAACGCCAGGTAGGCTTCGCGCTGGAACGGCAGGCCCTGTTCCGCGCGGCTGGCGGCCCGCCAGGTGAGAAGGCGCATGCCTTCGATCTCGATGCCCATGTCGGCGATCATGAACGCCACCGACTGGCGCCGGGCGATCGCTTCACCGAACGCCTTGCGCTCCAGGGCGTAGGGCACGCACTGCTCCAGCACCGCCTGGCAGCACCCGGTGGCGAGCGCCGCCAGACCGATCCGCGACAGGCTCACCAGCCGCTCCAGATCGAAGTTGGCGAGACGCTGGGACGCCGGCACCCGCACCCCTTCCAGGGTCAGGGTGCCCGGCTCGGCGCTGCGCAGGCCCATGTAATCCTGCCGCGCCCGGCTCAGGCCGGGGCTGTCCGCCTCGACGATAAACGCCGCCGGGCCGTCGTCGGTGGCGGCCACCACCAGGAACAGCTGACATTGTTCGACCAGCGGGATCAGGCATTTTTCGCCATCCAGGATATAATCGTCACCGTCGCGGCGGGCGCGGGTGTGCGGGTCGCCCGGCTCAAAGGTGGCGCGCGGCTCCGCCAGCGCCACCGCCGCCGGCACCGGCGCTTCGCTGGCGAAACGGGGCAGCCAGGCCTCGTGCTGGGCCTCGTCGCCGAAGTCCAGCAGCGCGTTAACCACGCCCAGCGGCGCCAGCGCCGCCAGGCTCTGGCTCAGGTCGCCCTCCCCCAGGTCCTCGCAGGCGAGCACATTGCCCATCGGCGAGCGCGGCAGGCCGGCACCGCCCAGGGCTTCGGGCAGGCTCATCAGGGTCAGGCCGAAGCCGGCGATGCCCGCCAGCACCCCGGGGTCGGCGGCGGCCGCTTCATCGGCGGCACGGGCGCCGGGCACCATTGTTTGGGAGGCAAAGCGGCGCATGCCTTCGCGGCTGATGCGCTGCTCCTCGGACAATCTCAGGTCGATAGGCAAATCGGTGGACATGGCATCCTCATAAACCAATCAAACGTTTGTTTAACTCGACGAGTCTGGCACTATTTCGGTGTGACCGGCAAGCCATACCCTTGCTTTGGTACCAGCAAAGACTAAAGTGTGAACTATGACACAATGATAAAGTATGAGATGCAGCGTTCATCTCAGGGGCCGGACACCTTGAGAAGCAGCCAGGGGTGGCAAAAACCAGGCGGGCCTTTGCATTGAATAACAACATAAAGCTGGTTCTTTCCCACCGTCCCGAGCGCGCCCTGCGGCTGCGCCGGCAACTCATGGCCATCTATTCCTATCTGCTGCTTTGGGCCGGCACCGTGGTGGGCGTGGAAATCGCCGCCTTCGATCCGCGCACGCCCCACCTGCTGATCTTCGGCAGCCTGTTCGCCGCCAACCTGGTGGTGTTCGCACTGGTGCGCAGCGGCTTCACCGAGCGCTTCAAGGACCCCAGCCTGACCATGGTGCAGATGTTCGCCGGTATCGTGGTGATCACCCTGCTGCTCTATTACGCCCGCGAGCTGCGCGGCGCCCTGCTCAGTCTCTACCTGATCATGATGACGTTCGGGGTATTTTCCCTGGACCGCCGCCAGCAAATCGTGATGGCGGCGAGCGCCCAGCTGTCGTTCACGGTGCTGCTGGTCTATGAGTGGGTGCAGTTGCCGCTGACCCAGATTCTCGCCCTGTCGTTGAGCCAGTGGGGCGTGCTGGCGCTGATCCTCGCCTGGTTCGTCTACATGGGCGGCTATATCCACAATCTGCAGCAGCGCTTCCGCGCCCAGCGTGAATCCCTGCGCCAGGCCCACGACCGGCTGGCCAGCATCGCCATCCGCGACGAACTCACCGACCTGTTCAACCGCCGCCACTTCCTCGAGCGGCTGGAAGAGGAGCTGTCCCGCACCGACCGCGAACACATTCCCCTGCACATCGCGGTGGTGGACCTGGACCATTTCAAGAGCATCAACGACACCTACGGCCACCCCGCCGGAGACGAGGTGCTGAAACGCTTCGCCGCGCTCGCCAGCCAGTGCCTGCGGCGCTCCGACGTGCTCGCCCGCTACGGCGGCGAGGAGTTCGTGGTGCTGTTCCCGCAATCCGACCACGCGGATTGCGAGGCGGCCATGACCCGCCTGAAGGAAAAGTTCGCCGAGCAGCGCTATGACTTCGACCCGTCCCTGCGGATCACCCTGTCCTGCGGACTGGCCGGCCATCACTGGGGCGAGTCCGCGCTGGCGTTCATCGAACGGGCCGACCAGGCGCTCTACCAGGCCAAAGCCGCCGGCCGCGACACCCTGCGCAGCAGTTGCGCGCGGGCGCCGGTTTCAGGGGCGTCGGCAAGCGGGTATCCTTGCCGTCCCAATTAACGGCAGCGGCGACAGTATGAGCGGAATTTCCAACCCCCACCTGAAACACACCGTGGAAACCTACTTCGCCGGCCAGGGCGAGGAGGCCCCCTCCTGGGTGGAGACCCACGGCCTGATTTGCGCCTTCACCGTGGGGCCCTACGACGGCCCGGCGGATTTCGGGCTGGCGCTGGAGATGTCCTTGCCGGAGGCGGTGGCCGGGGCGCTGGACGAACTGCGCGGCCGCCTGCTCACCGACACCCTGGGCGGCGAGCGCATCACCCTGCCCTGCCTGCTCGACCCCTACCGCGAAGACGACGGCGCCGATCTGGCGTCCTGGTGCGCCGGTTTCCTGAGCGGCATGCTGCTGCATGAGGAGCGCTGGCACAGCGACGAGGACGACGACCCCATGGCCACCTGGTTGCTGCCCATGCTGCTGATCTCCGGCGTCGACGACGACCCGGCCCTGGACGAAGTCTGGAACGACAGCCAGCTGGTGCGGCAGATGGCCAACGGCATCCCCGACGTGCTGGAAGAAATGATGCTGCACTTCCAGGGGCCGGACGGCCCCCAGGGCTAATCCGGCTTGATCGACAGGTGGCTGATATCCGGCACCACCACTGCCTGCTCCTGTTTGAGCGGCTCCAAATCAGCGCCCGGTTCAGCCATGGACAGATGACTGATATCCGGCGCCGCCGCCGGCTGACCACGCTCTGAAGTGTCCAGGTCAGCCCCCACCGGCGCGACCTCGAAGGCACCACTGAAACCGGTGCCGCCGGTACGAATCGTGCCCACCGTTTCAATATCACCGCTGCGCTGATCGGCGCTCGCCGCCGGGGCTACAGCGGCCTCTGAGCCCTCCGCTTGCGGGGCGGCCGGGGCGGCAGCGGTGGGTTGCGACGCGGCTGTCGCGGCTCCACCGTCCACCGGCAGCAGCTCGCAGCGGGCGCCGGCCTGCCGCAGGGCCACCTGGAATTTGCGCGCCGTGGCTTCGTCCGCGTCCTTCTTGACCACCCGTGGTTTACCGCTGACCAGCAAGGCGGCCTTCTCTTCCGGCATCTTGAACAGGCGCGCCAGGTTCGCCGCCACCCGGTCGGCGTCGGCGCCGCCCATCAGCTCGCCGGTCAGGCGTACATGGTATCGGTTGTCGTCACTCATAAGGTCTCGCTTGCTGCCGGATAGGGTTCAGCGCCATTGCGCGGCGGCGTGCTCCGCCAGCGCGGCGATGGTCCGCGACGGGTTCAGCCCCAGGGAGCCGGGCACCGTGGCGCCGTCGACCACGAACAACTGAGGATAATTGAACACCTCACCGGCGTGGTTGACCACACCCTGTTTCACGGTATCGGCCATATTGCAGCCGCCCAGCGGGTGCGGCGTGATCAGGTTCTTGAACCAGCGCCAGGTGGCCGGCGTGTTGGCGCGCCCGCCGGTGACCTCGGTGAGCGCCAGATGGCGGTCCGCCAGCCCCTGCACCGCCTGCTCCGCCTTGCGGCAATCCCAGCTCAGACGCAGGCGGTCGCGCTTCCAGGGCGCGTACCAGCGGCGTCCCAGGTAGAAGCGGCCGCCCGGCTCGTCCCGGGCCTGCCCGAACCAGGGCATCATGTTCTCGAACGGGGTGTTGTCGCGGCGGTATTCCAGCAGCGCCGCCGCCAGCCGGGTGCGCGCCAGCTTGGGGTGTTTGCCGGCGTGGCGCAGCAGGTTGCCGAGCAGATCCGGAATGCCGCCGTCCTCGACGAAATAGCGCGCCCCGCCATCGCTGCCGTCCAGATAATCGATGGCGGAGGTAATGGTCGGTCCCCGGCTCGGCGCCAGATCGCGGTCGGGATAAAACGCCGGGGTGAAAAAGTCGCCGTTGCTGGTCCAGCCCCGCCCCAGCGCCCGGCTCAGCTTGGGCAGCGTCTTGTACTGATCGCGGCAGCGCAGCAGCAACTCGGTGGAGCCGACACTGCCGGCGGCGACGATCACCTTGTCGGCGCGGATCAGCCGCCAGGCGCGGGCGTCCAGGTCGTTGACGCCGACCTCGTAACCGCCGCCCTGCAGCGGCCGGATCCAGCGCACGTGGTGCAGCGGGCGGATCTCCGCGCCCTTCTGCTCGGCCCGCGCCAGATAGTTAAGGTCCAGGGTGTTCTTGGCCTGCACCGGGCAGCCCAGGTCGCAGTTGCCGCAGTGCACGCAGGTGCCCTGGGTGCGCCCCTGGGCGTTGGTCCAGGTCTTGCTGCGCGCATAGCTGTAGGCGTTGTCCAGGCCGTCGTGCCAGTCCGGATCGAAGCTGATCGCCTGGGGCACCACGCGAAAGCGGTGCCGCTGGCCGAGCTTGTCGGCGGCTTCGTGCATCAGGCGGGTACGCGGGGTCCATTGATGGTCCGGCAGGGTCTGCACATTGAGCATTTCGCCGCTGACCCGGAAATGCTCGCGCAGGGTGTCGAAGCGGATCGCCTCCGGCCAGCCGTGCTCGAACACTTCCGGCGGCGGCGCCACGCTGACATTGGCGTAGATCAGCGAGCCGCCGCCGACCCCCGCGCCCAGCGCCACGCTCATGTCGCCGAAATAGCGGAAATCCAGCCAGCCGTTCTGCTGCTCCGGCTGATCTTCGTCCCACAACCAGTCGCGCTGGCTGACGCTGGGGTAGTCCTCCGGCAGCCAGCGCCGTCCGCGTTCCAGCACCACCACCTTGTCCCCTTTTTCCGCCAGCCGGCAGGCCATCACGGCACCGCCGAAGCCGCTGCCGATAATCAGCGTGCTTACCCTTTCCATGGTTTATCCCCCGTGTGCCCGTGCGGGCACCAGTGCTTTTTTATGCACCATAATTCGGTCACCGCGCCTTGTCCACGCGGCGGCGGTCACCGAACCGTCACCCCCCTGTCACCGGCGCGTCCGCAACGCCGACCTAGCCTGCCGGTACCGATCAAGGGACAACGTTCACGGGAGAAAACCATGCACGCGGATCTGTTGATACTGGCCCTGGCCGTGGTGTTCGCCGTCGTCTACCGGGTGCTGTTCCGGGAGCTGCCCCGCGAACGCTGGCAATTCGTCGCTTCCCTGCCCCTGGCGAAAAACAGCGACGGCTCCTGGCGCGGCCTCAACCTCACCTTCTACGGCCTGTTCACCGGCCTCGCCGGCGGCCTGGGGGTGGCCACCTTCATCGTGCTCACCGGCGCCTCGCGGGTGCCGCTGGCCATCGCCCTGGGGCTCACCGCCGGGGTGCTCGCCATCTGCCTGCCGGCGGCCAAGATCATCGCCAGCGTGGTGGAGAAGAACCGCCACGGCTTCACCGTCGGCGGCGCCAGCTTCATCGGTATCCTGCTGGCGCCCCTGCTTCTATGGGGCGCGGACGCCATCGCCCGCGCCACCTGGCAGACCGCCCTGCCGATCATGCCGCTGCTCGCCGCCATGGCGATCGCCTATGTGCTCGGCGAAGGCGTCGGCCGCCTGGCCTGCATTAGCTTCGGCTGTTGCTACGGCAAGCCGGTGCACGTGGCGCCACGCTGGGCCAAGCGCTGCTTCGGCCGGCTGAACCACGTGTTCCTCGGCAAAACCAAAAAGATCGCCTTCGCCGGCGACATGGAAGCGGTCCGCGTGGTGCCGATCCAGGCCGTCACCTGCGTGCTGCACACCGCCCTGGCGCTGCTCTGCACCAGCCTGTTCTTCCACGGCCTCTACGCGGCCGCGTTCGCCCTGGCCCTGGTGGGCAGCCAGCTGTGGCGGGTCTACTCGGAATTCCTGCGCGCCGACTACCGCGGCGGCAGCCGCCGCTTCTCCGCCTACCAGACCATGGCGCTGCTGGCCGCCGGCTACGGCGTATTGATCAGCCTGCTGCTGCCGGCCACCACGGCGGCCGCGCCCTCCCTCGGCGCCGGCCTGGACGCGCTGTGGCGCCCGGGCGTGATCCTCAGCCTGCAGCTGATCACCCTCGGCATGTTCTTCTTCTCCGGCACCAGCACCATCACCACCGGCGAACTGCGCTTCGGCCTGGCCCCCGACTGGCGCGGCCAGGCCGGCTGCCACCCCGAACCCTCCAAAGACCCCGCCCCGGCCACCGAATCAAGCGTGTAGGAACGGACCTGTGGGAGCGGGCCCAGCCCGCGAAAGGGTGGCGCCAGCCACCCGGCGGGATTCCAGAGACCTTGTTTGTGCTGCCGTTAGAGGTCTCTCTGGGATCCTGCCGGGAGCTTCGCTCCCTTTCGCGGGCAAGCCCGCTCCCACAAACCTTGCTTCGTAGCGGCCGTGGCGGCTGGCGCCATTCAGGAGGTTCGGTCTCGGTGCTTGGGTCCAGGACTGTGTGAGGCAGGGAGCCGAACACAAGCCTCCAGGGATGGATTCACGGCGGGTCCTGGACCCAAGCACCGAGACCGAACCGGGCTACGGAGCCGCCAAGACAGCAGGGCGACTCAGTCCGGGGAAGGATCGCTATCAGCGTGCTGATCGACACCCAGATGCCGGGTGCCCCGCTGGCGGGCCAGCTCGATCTGCTTCTGACGCTCGGCGAAGCGGGCTTTCTGCTCCGCCGACGATTCGTGGTAACAACGCGGGCAGGACACCCCCTTCCGGTACAGCGGCGAGGCCTTGTCGTCCTCGCTGATCGGTCGCCGGCAGGCGTGACACTGATCATAGCCGCCCGGCCGCAGTGCCTGGTCCACGGTGACGCGCTCGTCGAACACGAAACATTCGCCCTGCCACAGCGACGCCTCCGGCGGCGTTTCCTCCAGGTACTTCAGAATGCCGCCCTTGAGGTGGTAGACCTCCTCGAAGCCCTGCTCGCGCAGGTAGGCGGTGGACTTCTCGCAGCGGATGCCGCCGGTGCAGAACATCGCCACCTTCTTGTGCCTGGCGGGGTCCAGGTGCTGCTTCACGTACTCCGGGAATTCGCGGAACGCCTTGGTGTTGGGATTGACCGCGCCCTGGAAGGTGCCCACTTCGTACTCGTAGTCGTTGCGGGTATCGATCACCAGGGTTTCCGGGTCGGCGATCACCCGGTTCCACTCCTCGGCTTCCAGGTAGGTGCCGCGGTTGGCGTTGGGGTCGAGGTCCTCCACGCCCATGGTGACGATCTCTTTCTTGAGTTTCACTTTGGTGCGCAGGAAGGGGTGCTCGGCGGCGAAGGACTCCTTGTATTCCATGTCCTGGAAACGGGGGTCCGCGCGCAGCCAGCCGACGATCGCGTCGACATCGTCGCGTGCGCCGGAGATGGTGCCGTTGATGCCTTCGTGGGCCAGCAACAGGGTGCCGCGCACGTCACGCTCAAGCATGGCCGCCAGCAGCGGCTCACGCAGGCTCTGGTAGTCGTCGAGGCGGGTAAAGCGGTACAAGGCCGCCACCACGATGGGCCCCTCGCCGTGGTGCGGGGCGGGACTCATCGCGCCTTCTCCTTGGCCTGGCCGTCGCCGCCCCGGCAGTCCGGGGAGTCGGCCACGTCACCGCCCTGGGCACGCCATTCCTCCGGCGTGAAAAGATGCAGGGCGAGCGCGTGCACCGGCCCTTTCATCTCCTCGGCCAGCGCCTGGTAGACGGCCTGGTGGCGCCGCACCGGCATCTGGCCCTGGAAGGCGTCGGACACCAGCACCAGCTTGAAGTGGGTTTCCGAGTTGGCCGGCACATTGTGCCGGTGGCTTTCGTTTTCCAGTTCCAGGTGCGCGACCGGCAGGGCGTCGCGCACTTTGCTTTCAATGGCCTCGGCCACGGACATCGGGGTACTCCTGAGGGGTGACAGGGCCGCTATTTTACGCGCCCTGGCCCGGTTTTGCAGTCCCCGGCACGGGAATGATGTCGGCCCACAGGGCTTCGCCGTCCGCGTCCAGCAAGGCGGCTTCCGCGTCGCCGGGACCGAACTGGCGCACCCGGCGGGTGTCCTTCCAGGCCGGGCCCTGCACCGCCCGACCGTGGGCGAAATCCCCCCAGACTTTCTGCACCTCGGCCGCCAGAGCGCGGGCCGGCTCGCCGCCGCCGGTGAAGAACATGCCCGCCGGGGTGTCGGTGACGCCGAACACGAACGGCACGTCGATCACGTGGCAGGCGCCCATGGGCACGCCGAACTGCTGGCTGGTCCAGGTGAACTGGAAGCCGCGGGTGTCGTCCCGGTGGGCGGCCTGGGCATCGAGCAGCCGCAGGGTGGGCACGCGGAACAGGCGGTCGGTCTCCATGGCCGAGAACCAGTCCATGTTGCTGCGCTGCGGGTCCGGCGTGACGGTGCGCTGGTAGTAGCTGAGCGCCTGCTGGCCGTGCTGCGGCAGCGCGCGCTGGAAGCGGCGCAGGATTTCCGCCTCGTCGAAGCGGCGCAATTCCTCCACCGAGGGGAAGCCCGCCATCGGCCCGGCGTACTGGAAGAAGTGGTATTCGTCGCGGCAGACGCTGGCCATCAGGGCGATATCGCGGGCCTCGCCGTCGGCAATGGCGTCCACCGGCAGGCGTGGCAGCAGGTCGCCGTCCACCATCGGCTGGAAATTCATCGCGAACTGCGGCGTGGTGTCGCGCAGGCCACGTTTCACCAGGGTGCGCAGGGCCTGATTCTGGGCGGCGATCCAGGCTTTCGGGTCGGCCTGCCGGAGCTTGTCGGCGGCGCTGCCCTCGCCCGGCAACGCCTCCACGAAGGCGCTTGTGACCTTGGCCACCTCTTCCGGGGCGAGCGCGAAGTCGCCGGCGCCGGATTGGACGATGGCGCCCTGGAACAGGGGCCGGGCGCGGGGCGTGGCCATCAGGGTGGCGACACTGAAGCCGCCGGCGGATTCGCCGAACAGGGTGACCCGGTCGGGCCGGCCGCCGAACGCTTCGATGTGCCGGTTGACCCATTCCAGCGCCGCCACCTGGTCGCGCAGGCCCAGGTTGCTGTCCGCCTCCAGCTCCGGGGCGATGGCGGCGAAGTCGGCGAACCCGTGGGCGCCCAACCGGTAGGCGGCGTGCACCACCACCACCTTCTGGCTGGCCGCCAGCGCGGCGCCGTTATACAGCGGCTGGGACACCGAGCCGGCGATGTAGCCGCCACCGTGGTACCAGAGCATCACCGGGAAGGGTCCCTCCCCCTCCGGCACCCAGATATTCAGGTACAGGCAGTCTTCCCCGGAGTCCTCCACGCCCATCAGCGGGTTCTTGACCTGCAGCGACGGCAACGGATAGCGGTCCGCGTTAACGCTCCGGTCGCTGTCCGGCAACGGCCGGGGCGCCTTGAACCGCAACTCGCCCACCGGCGGCAGCGCGAACGGCACGCCCCGGAATTCCACCACGCCGTCGCCGGCGAGGCCCTGATACCCACCCTGGGGAAGCTCTACCTTCATGCACTCTCTCCCGATGTGTCCCGTCTCGGCGGAACACGTTGTTTAATTGTCGGACAACAAAAGATACCCAAAACGCCGGGTTGCTTACCATCGGCGTCACTGATGTTGGATAAGGAGACCCTTACTCATGAGCGACGCACAAGCAAACACCGAATACCCGGCCACCACCCTGAACGCGAAGCTGTCCGATTTAAGCACGGAAATCAGCGCCACGGCGGACAAGCTTAGCAAAGCGGCCCAGGGCGCGGTGACCCGGCTCAGCGAATCCGGTAACGAATTCTTTCAGGAGCTGATCAAAAGCGGCGAATCCCTGCGGGCCAAAACCGGCAAGAGCGGCGACGCGGAACAGTGGCGCGCGCGCCTGGCCCACACCCTCGGCCTGCCCACCCGGGACGAAATGGACGCCCTCAACAAAAAGCTCGACCGCATCAACCGCAAGGTCAATAAACTGGCCCGCGAACAAAAAGCGAAATGATCCTGCCTGACCGGGCCGTGCCGGCCCGGTCGCTTTCCCGTCATTGACTGGTCGGCGTCAATCACGTTGACTTCCGCTATGTCTGATTCCCATCCGCCTTCCCTGCATTCACTGACCGTGGCCTCGTTCTGGATCGAGTACCTGCTCGACGCCGCGTTGCACTCGGGCGTGGACCTCAGCGATGCCCTGGTGCGTCTGGGGGTGAGCGAGGCGGAGCTGGAATCGCCCCGGGCCCGGGTGCCGTTGAAGGTCGAAAACCGACTGTTCGAACTGGCCCTGGAAGGCAGCGGCGACCCCTTGTTCGGGCTGCACATGGGCGAATGCATCCGGCCACGCTTCATGGGCGAGCTGGGCTACGCCAGCATGTCCAGCGCCACCCTGCGCGACGCCATCGAACTGATGATCCCGTTCGCGCGGGTGACCACCGAATTCGCCGACCTGCGCTTCGAGTGGCACGATAATGAACTCTGGCTGATCCTCGATACCCCCTTCGAGGACCTGCCCACCTCGCCGCACCGGGTGGACGCCTTCTACGCCGGCGCGGTGGTGTTCGGCCGCTGGATTCTGGGCGCCGAGCTAAACCCCATGGCGGTGCACTTCCGGCACCCGCCCCACGGCGACAGCGGCGAATACCAGCGCCTGTTCGGCTGCCCGGTGTCGTTCTCCCAGCCCTGCAACGCCCTGGTCATCGACGAAGCCCTGCTGGATCTGCCGCTGCGTGACGCCGATCCGGAGGTGAACCGCATCGCCCGTTCGCGGATGCAGCGGGCGGTGACCCAGTACCGGGCCCGCGACAACCTGCTCGAGCAGGTGCGCCTGGAAATCCAGCAGCGGCTGGTGGACGGCGTGCCGCAGCTGGAACCGATCGCCGAGCGCCTGGGCGTCAAACCCTGGACCCTGCGCCGCCGGCTGCGCGCGGAACAGGCGGACTTTTCCACCCTGCTGGAAGAAGAGCGGCGCCGGCTGGCCTGCGACTGGCTGCTGCACAGCAACCGCTCGGTGAACCAGATCGCCCTGGATCTGGGCTATTCCGAACAGAGCGCCTTCAACCGCGCCTTCAAGCGCTGGTTCGGCGTCACCCCGGTGAGCTACCGGGACAGCGGCGGCCACTGAGACGCCGGTTTGGCGCCGATCCGCACCGATCCGTGCGCTCGCCCATCAGCTACTCTATAATGCGCGCGGCCCGGGGAACCTCCGAATGCGCACTTCCTAGCCAAGGTCGTATTCAGAGGCTCCTCAGTTCTCCCGACGATTCCAAGGAGATTTTTAATGAAAGCACCCGTACGCGTAGCTGTCACCGGCGCCGCTGGCCAGATCAGCTATTCCCTGCTGTTCCGCATCGCCTCCGGCGACATGCTCGGCAAAGATCAGCCGGTCATCCTCCAGCTTCTCGAAATCACCCCCGCCCTGGAAGCGCTGAAAGGCGTGGCCATGGAGCTGGAAGACTGTGCCTTCCCGCTGGTTGACGGCATCGTGCAGACCGACGACGCCAAGGTGGCGTTCAAGGACGCCGATTACGCCCTGCTGGTCGGTGCCCGTCCGCGCGGTCCGGGTATGGAGCGCAAGGACCTGCTGGAAGCCAACGCGGCGATCTTCTCCGCCCAGGGCCAGGCCATCAACGAAGTCGCCAGCCGCGACATCAAGGTGCTGGTGGTCGGCAACCCGGCCAACACCAACGCCCTGATCGCCCAGCGCAACGCGCCGGACATCGATCCGCGTCAGTTCACCGCCATGACCCGCCTGGACCACAACCGCGCCATGGCGCAGCTGGGCAACAAGCTGGGCAAGAGCATCAACGACGTTAAGAAGATGACCATCTGGGGCAACCACTCCTCCACCCAGTACCCGGATCTGCACCACTGCGAAGTGGACGGCAAACCCGCCATCGATCAGGTCGAGCAGGACTGGTACGAGAACGACTACATCCCCACCGTGCAGCAGCGCGGCGCCGCCATCATCAAGGCACGGGGCGCGTCCTCCGCCGCGTCCGCCGCCAACGCCGCGGTCGACCACATGCGCAGCTGGGCGCTGGGCAGTGACGACGGCGACTGGGTGTCCATGGGCATCTACAGCGACGGCTCCTACGGCATCCAGGAAGGTCTGATCTATTCCTACCCGTGCGTTTGCAAAAACGGCGACTGGGAAATCGTTCAGGGCCTGGAAGTGAATGACTTCTCCCGCGAGCGCATGACCGCCACCGAAACCGAGCTGGCCGAAGAGCGCGACGCGGTGAAGCATCTGCTGCCGTAAGTGATCCCGGTTTCCTGACGAAACCGTCGATCAAAAAAAGGGCCTCCATTCGGAGGCCCTTTTTTTAGCGCTGCATCTGGTGCATTTGCGCGCGCTCCACGTAATCCTGATACGCGGGCAGCGCCACGGCGCTGATCATGCCGATCCACCCCACCATCACCAGCAGCATGATCACCAGAGCGGCGATCAAACCACCGCCGTTGGGGGTCGGCGCGGGGCCGTACCGGTTATCGCCGTCGCTGCCGGGAACGAACAGCATCGCCAGTGCCATGACGACGTTGGCCAGCGGTACGAACATCAGCAGGATCAGCCAGCCGCTCACGTTCATATCATTCAGCCGGCGCACGCCGTAAATAATGCTCATCACGGCCGCGAACACACCACCCACCGCGAGCACCAGCATCATCACCGAGAACATCACGCCGCCGGGCTCCGAAGCGGGCGGCCCGGCGATCGCGGCGACCGCCGCCACGGCGGCGAATACCAGGTAAACGATCAGGGTAATGGTGAGGGCATAGACGAAGTAGCGCACTCTGCCGAGACGGCCCTTTACCTGGAATAAGCGAGGCTGATAACGGCGTTCTGATCCGGTCTCCAGATCCGACCCCGGCGCGGCATAAGGCTGGTTCATGGTGTTCCCCCCTGGTTTTAGTTGCTTGTGTGTTCCAGCGGCGCGCTCTCCGCCCGGGCGGAGACGGCGCGCAGAATGTCGCAGCGGCTCAGCTGCCCCACCAGCCGCTGGCCGTCCACCACCGGCAGGCAACGGCGGTGGTTACGAAGAAACATCTCCGCCGCTTCCTGAACCGTGGCGTGACAGTCGAGGCGGTTCACTTCACGGCTCATATAGTCGGCCACCAGACCGATGCCGGTCTGGTGATAGCCCGCGTCCAGAGCGCCCTTCAACCCGTCGGATTCGGAGAACATGCCCACCAGCCGGCCCTGTTCCACCACCGGCGCGCCGGCCAGACCCTGGGCCAGCAACACGGCAATGGCGTCGGTGACCGACATGGAGGGGGAGAGCAAGAAAGGGTCGCGGATCATGTAATCCCTTACCTGTAATGTATTCAACATGGCTTCGTTCCCTGGAAGCGTTTTAATAAAGCCTACCGTCAGGCCTCGCGCACGGCCACCCCGAGTTGGCCGATGCGGCGCCCCCAATAGCCGTCCGGCGTGGCGCGCCAGGCCTGGCGGTGCAGCCAGGCGAGGCTGTCCGCGTCGCGGGCCAGCGCGTTGAGCTGGAAGCGGTTAAGCGTGGCCGGCCCCTGCTCCAGGCAGCGTTGCGCCCACTGGCGCAGGGTATCCGGCTCCACGGTCCGGCGGTGGCGCGCCTGGGCCCGGTGCAGACGGTTGAGGCGCGGATCGATCACCGCCACCTCGAAGGCGCTTAGCGGCGTGGGGTTGAGCGGCGCCGGCTCGGCCACCGTGCTCACCAGCGGGATCAGGCGCTGCTCTTCCGGCGTCAGCAGCAGACCGCGCTCGCGCAGCCACCGGCCGATCGCCACCCGGCTCAGCAGGACCGAAGTGGGCGCCGCCAGGATCAGCGGCAAGGCCACCGGCAGCGACCAGTAAAAGAACATCGGATCCAGCCACAGGGCCAGCGCCGCCCAGCCCGCGGCCAGCAGCGTGCCCGGTGCCTGGCTGATCAGCGCCTGGAGCCAGCCGGTTTCATCGGTGCGGTTCTGGCCGCCCCAGTGCAACGACACGTTGAACAGCGCCTCCAGCACATAGCGGCTGTGCGCCAACATGCGGATCGGCGCCAGCAGCATGGACACGAACAGCTCCAGAAACACCGACAGCAGCAGCTTCCAGAAGCCGCCGAACTGACGCCGGCCACCGCTGAGCAGCACATCCGCCACCGCCAGGAATTTCGGAAAAAACAGCAGGAAAAAGGTACTCAGGATCATCGCCACCGCCCAGTGCGGGTGCCATTCCGGCCACACCGGGAACATGCTGTTCTGCGGATCCGGGAAGTAATCGATCGGCCACAGCGTCAACCGCGTGGCCTCGATGCTGGTGAGCACCAGAAACACGAACCACACCGGCGACGCCAGATAGGAAAGGATACCGTTGATAAACGCCATGCGGTGCGCGAAGCGGATGCGGCGGCCGAAGAACAACAGCCAGATGTGCTGCATGTTGCCCTTGGTCCAGCGCCGGTCACGGGTGAGCTCGTCCACCAGGGTGGGTGGCGACTCTTCGTAGCTCTCGTGCAACTCCGGCTCCATCCACACCTGGTAACCGGCGCGGCCCATATAGGCGGCCTCGACGAAGTCATGGCTCATGATCGAGCCTTTGAACAGGCCGAACCCGGACAAGCGGCGCAGGCCGCAGTGCGCCATGAACGGCTCGGTGCGGATAATGGCGTTATGGCCCCAGTAGGCCGCTTCACCCAGTTGCAGCGCGGCCAGGCCGGTGCTGAACAGGGGCCCGTAGATGCGGTTGGCGAACTGCTGAAAACGGGCGAACGCGGACCGGGCGTTGATCAATGAGGGGCTGCTTTGCAGAATGCCGATGCGCGGCGCCAACTCCATGTGCCGCACCATGCGCACCAGGGTGTCGCCCCCCATCACGCTGTCCGCGTCCAGCACCACCATGTAGCGGTAGTCGGCGCCCCAGCGGCGCAGAAAATCGGCCACGTTGCCGCTTTTGAAGTTCAGGTTCACCGGCCGGTGCCGGTAGAACAAACGGCCTTCCAGGCCCAGCTCCCGGCACAGCGCGTACCAGCCGGCCCGTTCCGCCAGCCACACGTCCGCGTCACGGCTGTCGGAAAGAATATAAAAATCGAAATGATCCAGCTGACCGCTGGCGCGCAGGGATTCCACCGTGGCGCGCAGGCCGGCCAGGGTGCGGTCCACCGGCTCGTTGTAGATCGGCAGCACCAGCGCGGTGCGGGCCAGGGGCGTGGCGGCCAGGGTGGCGGCGTCATGCCGGCGCGCCAGCGATTGCGGATCACCGCCCCGGCGGCGCATGTAGAAGCCCAGCATGGCGGTCCAGAAGCCCACCGAGATCCAGGCGAACAGCAGCGCGAACAACAGCAGAATACTTTGTTCCAGCAGATCCCCGCCGTGGTAAGGCAGCACCGACAGCATGCCGTAAACACCGGCCAGGGTCTGGCTGACCACCAGCAGGGTAAGCACCGTGCGGCGCATCACCGCCACCGCCTTCCAGCGGCCGGTGAGGTCGGGCACCGATTCCGCCTCGCCGGCCCCGCTCATAGGGAATCCGCGTAATGAACGCTGGCGTGGTGCAGCGGTGGTGTTTGCGGGGGCAGCGCCTCTTCCGGCAAGGGAAAGGTGTCCGGCAGCCGCTCCATCACCCGGGCCAGCAGCCGCTGCTCCCCCTCTTCCAGGGCGCTGTCCACCAGCCGCAGCGCGCGCCGCGCCACCTCCGGCGTCACCCTGATTCCGGACAGGCGCAGATAGGTGAGCGCCCGCGCCAGTGTCTCTTCCACCTCGTGATACGGCATCAGCGGGCCTCGCCCAGAATGTCGTTGTCGGCGGGGATGTCATAGGACCAGGTTTCGGAAACCGCCTCCTCCTCGTTCTTGAGGAAGGCGCGCAACGCCAGCGGCTGGCCCTCCGCCGGCTTCGCCAGAATCGACAGCCGCCAGCGATTCACCGGGCTGAGGAATTCGACGAAATGCTCGATCACTTCGGCGTCGCCGCCGGCGGTCACGGCGCTGGTCACCGGCGCGTCGGCGGACAGATCCTTCAGCGGCCCGCCGGCGAAATCCACGATCACCCGGTAGGCGCCCTCCACGGTGCCGCCGCCGACCCGGTTGCCGTCGCCGACGAAGGTTCTCTCGGCGCGCGCCCGGTCGCCGCCGCTCACCGACGGCCCGCCCACCTTGAGGGAATAATCGAACGACAGCGACTGGCCTTCGCGGACCGGCTCGTCCGGGGTCCAGAACGCCACGATGTTATCGTTGGTTTCGTTGTTGGTGGGCAGTTGCACCAGCACCACCCTGCCCTTGCCCCAGTCGCCCTTGGGCTTCACCCAGGCACTCGGGCGGCGATGATAGTTGGCGCCGTAATCCTGGAAATCCTCGAAGTTGGTCTGCCGCTGCATCAAGCCGAAGCCCTGCACCGATTCGGTCTGGAAATAGTCCAGTTTCAGGCTTTTCGGATTCAGCAGCGGCCGCCACAGCCACTCGCCGCTGACCCCGTTATGAACCAGCAGGCCGCCGGAATCGTGCACCCGGGGCCGCCACTCGCCGCGCGGACGGGCGGTGTTGCCGCCGTAGAAAAACATGCTGGTGAGCGGCGCGATGCCCAGTTTCTCGATGTCGCTGCGAATGAACAGACGGGACTGCACGTCCATCACGGTGTTATCGCCGGTGCGCACGTCGAACCGGTAGGCGCCGGTGAGGCTGCGGCCGTCCAGCAAGGCATACACGGTCATGGTTTCCGACTTGGCGTCCGGGCGCACCAGCCAGAATTCCGTGAACGAGGGAAACTGCTCGCCGGAGGGCAGCCCGGTGTTCACCGCCACGCCCCGGGCGGATAAGCCGAAGCTGTTGTCACGGCCGACGGCGCGGAAGTAGCTGGCGCCGGCGAACACCAGAAACTGGTTGCGGCTGTCCGGGCCCTGCAACGGATAGGTGAGCTTGAAGCCGCCGTGGCCGAGATCCGCGGGGATACGCTTGGCCAGCTCTTCGTTGGTGTAGCTGTAGTCGGTTTTGTTGTAGGTGATCGGGCGGACACCCTCGGCATCCACTTCGTGGAGCACCACCGGATGCTTGAAGTACAGGCCCGGCGACATCAGCATCACCTGGAAGCGGGCGTCGCTTTTGATCCAAAGGCTGTTTTCCGGCTTGAAGCGGATGCCCTGGTACTGCTCGTAGGTGAGCTCACGGAGAAAGGCGGGAATGGGCGTCGGTGCCTGGTAGGATTCATCGGCCAGCGCCCTGGCCTTGTCGATCACATCCTCAAAAGAGAACCCCGACGCCGGAAGCGGCAAGGCCGCCAGGGCCAGCCACAGCATCAGCATCGGCCACCAACGAAAACGCTCCATGTATACAACTCCGCTGCCTGATGTCGCCGAGCCTGGACCGGCTCGACGCCGCTATCATCAGACAGATGTTAACCGTGTGACAACCGGGCGGACGGGGATAAACGTCAATAAACTATAAATTTTCGCAAAACCCGCCCGCGCCCCTTTAAATCAGGGCCTTGGGGGCGGTGATCACACCGTTGTTGTCGGCGTAGACGAACTCGCCCGGGCGGAACGTCACCCCGCCGAAGGTGATGTCGATGTTCAGCTGGCCCTCGTCCCGGCGCACCGATTTGATCGGCACGCAGCCCAGGGACAGCACGCCGATATCCAGCTTGGCCAGTTCATCCACATCGCGGCAGGCGCCGTGGATGATCACGCCTTCCCAGCCGTTCTTCACCGCGTTCTCGGCGATCATGTCGCCGATCAGGGCGTTGCGCAGGCTGCCGCCGCCGTCCACCACCAGCACCTTGCCTTTACCGTCGGTGCCCAGGTGTTCCTTGACGCGGGAATTGTCCTCAAAGCATTTCACCGTGACGATTTCACCGCCGAAGGCGCCGCGGCCCCCGTAGCTGAACCAGTTAAGGCCGGTGACCACGGACACCAGGTCCGCGTTGTCGTCGCACAAATCACAGGTGACGAAACTCATCTTTACTCCTTCTACGTTAAGACACAGCCCGTGGGTATTTTTCACGAAACTTGCCGGCGTACACCACGAAATCGCGGAAGCGCACCCGGTAGACCCCGGTGGCCGGGCCTTCCAGCGCCATGCCCACCAGCGCCTCGGCGACCCGCTCGCCGCTCACCGGCAGCCAGTGCGCGTCGGTCCAGCGGGTGATCGGGTCGATGATTTTCGAAAAACGAATCCCGAACGCTTCCACCGGACGCGGCCGCTCCCGCTCGCCGAGCAGCAGAGACGGCTGGAACAGCGCCAGCAACGGCAGCTTCAGTGCTTTCAGTTCGCGTTCCGCCTGCCCCTTGGTGCGCGCATAGAAAAACGGCGAATGGGCATTGGCATTGACCGCCGACACCATCATAAAGCGCTGCACGCCGGCGTCGCGCGCCGCGCGGCCCACCGCGGTGATCAGATCCAGGTCCACCGCGCGGAACGCTTCCTTGGAGCCGGCCTGCTTCAGGGTGGTGCCGAGCGCGCAGAACACGTCGTCGACCTGAAAATATTCGGTTTCCTTGTCGAATTGCGCCGGCTCCACCACCTTCTCGATCAGTTTCGGATGGTCGATCCCCAGCGGCCGGCGCGTCAGCACCCGTACTTCCTGGTAGGCGTCGCAATCCAGCAGCAGGCGCAAACAGTGCCCGCCAACCAGACCGGTGGCGCCCAACAGCAGGGCCCGTCGGCTCATGGCAGTTCCCTCGTTGTTGTCATTCGTCGTCGTTACCTTCCCCGTCGGTATCCACGTCGTGGAGCAACCAGCGCCGCAGCACGGTTTCCAGCTCTTGAAGATGCACGGGTTTGGCGAGAAAGTCATCCATGCCGGCGGCCAGACACTTGGCCTGAACGCCCTCGGCGGTGTTGGCGGTGATCGCGATCACCGGGGTGCGGGTGCGCTCCGCGGCCTGCTCTCTTTCGCGCAGGGTGCGGGTGGCGGTGAAGCCGTCCAGCTCCGGCATCATGCAGTCCATCAGGATCAGATCGAAGCTTTCCTGCTCCAACAGCGCGAGAGCGGTTTCCGCGTTATTGACCGTCTTAACCTGGTAACCGAGCTTGCCGAGCATGCCACGGGTGACCAGCTGGTTGACCTCGTTGTCTTCCACCAGCAACAGCCGGTAAAGCCTGCGGCGCTCGCGCTCTTCCGGGGTTTCGGTGGGCAGGTCCGGCACCGGCATCTGGCGCGGCACGCCCAGCAACTTGCCCAGTGCCACGCGCAACCCGGTGCGATGAACCGGGCGCACCAGCACCACCAGCCCGTGCTTGTCCACCAGCCGCTGCACCGCCGGCTCGCCGCGCTCTTCGATGGCGCAGATCAGCATCAGTTTCACCGGCCGCAGCCCGGGGTCTTCCAGCACGGTGCGGCACAGGTTCAGCGCCGATTCCCGGCGCCCGTGGGTGTCCACCAGCAGCAACTCAAACTCGCTGTGCTCGCGGTGACCGGCGCGCACCGCCTGCAACGCCTGGTCGTAATCCCGGGCGCCCTGGCAGTAGCTGCCCAGTGCTTCGAACTCCTCCTGCAGACAGGCCAGGGAGCCGCTGCTGGTGCCCACCGCCAGGCCCTGCACCTGGCCCACGGCGCCGGCCAGCTTGGTGCTCTCGCTCATGTTCGCCTGCATGCCCAGGCGCACCGTGAACCAGAAGGTGGAGCCTTCGCCGGGATTGCTTTCGGCGCCGATCATACCGCCCATGGCCTCGATCAAACCCTTGCAGACCAGCAGCCCGAAGCCCGCGTGCCGGGTGCTGAAGGCGTCCTGGGCACCGGCCAGGAACTGATCCTCGAACAGATGCTTGAGGGTCTCGGTGTCCATGCCCTGGCCCTGGTCACTGACCCGCACCCGCAGCACGCCGTCGCTTTCCCCTTCGGTGGTGAAATCCACGTCCAGGCGTATTTCGCCGCGCTCGCTGAATTTGATCGCGTTGCTGAGCAGATTGGTGAGCACCTGCAGCAGACGGTCCCGGTCGCCGCGCACCCGTTTCGGCAGCATGCGGTCCACCACCGCCGACAGCTCCAGATTCTTGGACTGGGCCATGGGGCCGAAGGCTTCCAGGGTCTGCTCCAGGGCGCCGCGCAGGTCGAAATAGTCCGGGCTCAGGGTGATGCGCCCGGTGAGAATCCGGGAGTAGTCCAGCACGTCGTCGATCAGGCTGATCATCAGCTTGCCGCTCTGCCCCGCCACCTGCAGGTATTCCTGCTGCTCATCACTGAGCCGGGTGTCCTCCAGCAGCGACATCATGCCCATCACCGAATTCATCGGCGTGCGCAATTCATGGGCGAGCCGGTATACCAGGCTGAGCTGGATGTCGGTGTTGGCCGGCAGGTCCCGGCGCCGCTCGGGGGAACCACGGCGCTCGCGGGTGACCGCGTGCCAGAACAGCTCGTACTGGCCCCGGTAAAGACGGAACAGATAGAAGGTGTAGGAGGTGACCAGCAGGCCCAGCAGCCACTCCTGCAGCCCGGCGGCCAGGAACAGCGAGGCGATCAGCGGCAGGAACATCAGCAGGATATACACCTGCCGCACCCGCAGGCCGGCCATCCAGGAGCTGCCCAGCGCGGTGGTCACACCGACGTTATAGAGGATCACCACGAAGACGTTGAAGCCGGTGCCGACCCGCCACACCAGCCAGGCGGGCAATACCCCCCAGACCAGGGCGTGCAGAATCAGGCCGAGCGCGAACAGCCGGCGCCAACGCGCCGGCCCGGCGCCGTAGAGGGCGTCAAAGCGCGCCACCAGCCACAGCCGGTAGGCGGTCACCAGCACCACGGCGCCGCCGGCGATCAGCGTCTCCAGCTCGTAAGCCCGGTACACACCGCCCCAGGCGGTCACCAACGCATAAACCACAAGGGCCGCCAACACCCCCATCAGAGAGTTCTTGGCGGCCCCGTAGTCGACTCGTTTCAGAACCTTGCGATCTTTTCGGTAAATCACCCGTCCACCATCCTCGGACGAAGAAGGCGCTAAAGGTAACACCGTCCAACCGGACAGGCCACTTTACGTTAACGTAAACTTCCCCTAATCTTTTCCGCCATGACACTCAAGCAAAGCTACGGCATCGGCGAGCTGGCACGGGAATTCGACGTGACCACGCGCACCATCCGTTTTTACGAAGACCAGGGCCTGCTCACGCCCCGCCGGCGCGGCCAGACGCGCATTTATTCGCCGGCGGATCGGGTCGCCCTGAAGCTGATCCTGCGCGGTAAACGCCTGGGCTTCTCGCTGGCGGAATCCGGCGATCTGATCCGCCTCTACCAGCCCACCGGCGACAACCGCCAGCAGCTCGGTGCCCTGCTTGAAAAAATCGAAGAGAAACGTACCCAGCTACAACAGCAACTGGTCGACATCCAGATCATGCAACAGGATCTGGACGCGGCCGAGGAACGCGCCAGGCAGGCGCTGAAGGAATTGGAGGAAAGCGATGTTTAACGGCGGCCTGGATTTTCAGTTCGACGACACCCTCACCGCGCTGCAGGACAGCGCCCGCGCCTTCGCCCGCAAGGAGATCGCACCGATCGCCGCGCGCGTGGACCAGGACAACCTGTTCCCCAACGAGCTGTGGAAGAAGCTCGGCGATCTGGGCGTGCTGGGTGTCACCGTGGGCGAGGAATACGGCGGCGCCGGCCTGGGCTACCTGGCCCACACCCTGGTGATGGAGGAAATCTCCCGGGCCTCCGCGTCCATCGGCCTGTCCTACGGCGCCCACTCCAACCTGTGCGTGAACCAGATTTATCTCAACGGCAACGACGCCCAGCGCCAGAAGTACCTGCCCAAGCTGGTCAGCGGCGAGCACATCGGCGCGCTCGCCATGAGCGAGCCCGGCGCCGGTTCCGACGTGGTCAGCATGGGCCTGCGCGCGGAAAAGAAAGGCGACCGCTATCTGCTCAACGGCAACAAGATGTGGATCACCAACGGCCCCGACGCCCACACCTATGTGATCTACGCCAAGACCGAACCGGACGCCGGCCCGCGCGGCATCACCGCCTTTATTGTCGAGCGCGACTTCCCCGGTTTCTCCCGCGCCCAGAAGCTGGACAAGCTGGGCATGCGCGGCTCCAACACCTGCGAGCTGGTGTTCGAAAACTGCGAAGTGCCGGAGGAAAACATTCTCGGCGAACTCAACCAGGGCGTGCGCGTTTTGATGAGCGGCCTGGACTATGAGCGCACCGTGCTGTCCGGCGGCGCCACCGGCATCATGCAGGCCTGCCTGGATGTGGTGCTGCCCTACGTCCATGAGCGCAAGCAGTTCGGCCAGGCGATCGGCGAATTCCAGCTGATGCAGGGCAAGCTCGCCGATATGTACGTGACCCTCAACGCCAGCCGCGCCTACCTCTACCAGGTGGCGCGCAACTGCGACGCCGGCCACAGCAGCCGCAAGGACGCCGCCGGCGCCATCCTCTACTGCGCCGAGAACGCCACGCAAATGGCCCTGGACGCGATCCAGTGCCTGGGCGGCAACGGCTACATCAACGAATACCCCACCGGCCGCCTGCTGCGCGACGCCAAGCTCTACGAGATCGGCGCGGGCACCAGCGAGATCCGCCGCATGCTGATCGGCCGCGAACTGTTCAACGAGACCGCCTGAGCCATGCCCAAAATCATCAGCCAGCTCAACAAAAGCGCGCCGGAATACGGCCAGTACCGCGAACACAATCTGGCGCTGCGTGACACCCTGAAGGAAAAACTCGACCGCATCGCCCATGGCGGCGGCGAGGCCGCCGAAGCGCGCCTGCGCGACAAGGGCAAGCTGCCGGTGCGCGAGCGCATCCAGCACCTGCTCGACCCGGGCTCCCCTTTCCTGGAGCTGTCGGCGCTGGCCGCCGACGGCGTCTACCCCGGTGAGGACGTGCCCGCCGCCGGCTGTGTCGGCGGCATCGGCCGGGTGGCCGGCGTGGAGTGCATGATCGTCGCCAATGATCCCACGGTGAAAGGCGGCAGCTACTACCCGCTGACTGTAAAAAAACATCTTCGCTGCCAGGCGGTGGCCGCCGAGAACCGTCTGCCCTGCGTCTACCTGGTGGACTCCGGCGGCGCCAACCTGCCGCGTCAGGACGAAGTGTTCCCGGACCGCGATCACTTTGGGCGTATCTTTTTCAACATGGCCAATATGTCGGCGCGCGGTATTCCGCAGATCAGCGTGGTGCTGGGCTCCTGCACCGCCGGCGGCGCCTATGTGCCGGCCATGGCCGACGAAGTGATCATGGTGCGCAACCACTCCACCGTGTTTCTGGCCGGCCCGCCGCTGGTGAAAGCCGCCACCGGCGAAGTGGTCAGTGCCGAGGAGCTGGGCGGCGCCGCCCTGCACGGCGAGCAGTCCGGCGTCGCCGACCATCTGGCCGACGACGAACCCCATGCGCTGGACCTGGCGCGCCGCTGCATCGACCGGCTCAACTGGCACAAGCCGGAACAGCTGGAGGTGCGCCCGGCCCGGCCGCCGGCCTATGAGCCGGACGAACTGTACGGCCTGATTCCGCCCACCACCCGCTCGCCGATGCCGGCCCGGGAACTGATCGCGCGCATCGTCGACGATTCCGACCTGGACGAATTCAAGGCCAACTACGGCACTACCCTGGTCACCGGCTTCGCCCGCATCCACGGCTTTCCGGTGGGCATTCTCGCCAACGACGGCGTGCTCTATTCCGAGTCCGCGCTCAAGGGCGCTCACTTCGTGGAGCTGTGCAACCAGCGCAAGATTCCGCTGCTGTTCCTGCAGAACATCACCGGCTTCATGGTGGGCAAGAAATACGAAGCGGAAGGCATCGCCAAGCACGGCGCCAAGATGGTCAACGCGGTGGCCTGCGCCAGCGTGCCCAAGTTCACCGTGATCACCGGCGGCAGCTTCGGCGCCGGCAACTACGGCATGTGCGGGCGCGCCTACGACCCGCGCTTTATGTTCATGTGGCCCAACGCGCGCATCTCGGTGATGGGCGGCGAACAGGCCGCCAGCGTGCTCACCCAGGTAAAAGCCGCGTCGCTGAAAAAGAAAGGCGAACACTGGAGCGACCAGGACGCCCAGCGTTTTCAGGACGACATGACCGCCCAGTACGAAACCATGGCGCAGCCCTGGTACGCCAGCGCGCGTCTGTGGGATGACGGCGTCATCGACCCGGCGGACACCCGCGAAGTTCTCGGCCTGGCCATTTCCGCCAGCCTCAATGCACCCATCGAAGAGACGCGCTACGGCGTGTTCCGCATGTGAGGGAGACAACCATGAGTGTGCAAACCACCCGCCGGGGCCCGGTCACCCACATCACCCTGAACAACCCGGACAAACGCAACGCCTTCGACAACACCATCATCGAAACGCTGATCGACGCCTTCCAGCAGGCCGGTGGCGACGATGGCCGGGTGATCGTGCTGGACGCCGCCGGCAAGCATTTCTCGGCCGGCGCCGACCTCAACTGGATGCGCGCCATGGGCGCCCTCGACGAGCAGGAAAACCGCGCCGACGCCCTGCGCCTGGCCACCCTGATGGACACCATCGACCGGGCCGGCAAACCGGTCATCGCCCGGGTCCAGGGCGCCGCCTACGGCGGGGCCCTGGGGTTGATCTGCGCGGCGGACATCGCGGTGGCCGCCGACGACGCCCGCTTCTGCCTCAGCGAAGTGAAGCTGGGCATTCTGCCGGCGGTGATCGCGCCCTATGTGGTGCGCGCCCTGGGCGCCCGCCAGGCGCGCCGCTACGTCATGACCGCCGAAGTGATCGACGCCCCCCGCGCCGGCCGGCTCGGCCTGGTCCACGAAGTGGTGCCGGCGGCGGAGCTGGACGCCACCGTGGACAAACTGGTGACCGCCCTGCTCGACGGCGCCCCCGAAGCGCAACGGCGCGCCCGCGAGCTGGTGCACCGCGCCGACGACAGCGACGTCAGCCACGGGTTGATCGAGTACACCGCCAACCTGATCGCCGAGCTGCGCACCGGCGCGGAAGGCCAGGAGGGCCTGGGCGCCTTCCTGGAAAAACGCCCGCCGAACTGGAAACCGAACCGGAACTGACCATGGCCGCCATCAACACGCTATTGATCGCCAACCGGGGCGAGATCGCCCGGCGCATTATCCGCACCGCCCGCGAGCTGGGCCTGACCACGGTGGCGGTGTACTCCGACATCGACGCCGACGCGCCCCATGTGCGCGAGGCCGACCGCGCCGTGCGGCTGGGCCCGGCGCCGGCCCGGGACAGCTACCTGGACATCGACAAGGTGATCCGCGCCGCCCGCGACAGCGGCGCCGACGCCATTCACCCCGGCTACGGCTTTCTGTCCGAGAACACCACCTTCGCCGACGCCTGCGCGGACGCCGGCCTGATCTTCGTCGGCCCCGGCGCCGAGGCCATCCGCCTGATGGGCGACAAGGCCGCCGCCCGCCAGCACATGGCGCAAAGCGGCGTGCCGGTGCTGCCCGGCTTCGACCGGGAAGGCGCCGACGACGCCACCCTGATCGCCGAGGCCGACAAGGTCGGCTTCCCGCTGCTGATCAAGGCGGTGGCCGGCGGCGGCGGCAAAGGCATGCGCGCGGTGGACAACGCCGCCGGCTTCGAGGAAGCCCTGGCCGCCGCCCGCCGCGAGGCGCGCAACGCCTTCGGCGACGACCGGGTGCTGCTGGAGCGCTACCTGCCCACCGCCCGCCACGTGGAAGTGCAGGTGTTCGCCGACAACCACGGCAACGCGGTGCACCTGTTTGAACGCGACTGCTCGGTGCAGCGCCGCCACCAGAAAATCATCGAGGAAGCCCCGGCCCCCGGCCTCACCGAGGCCCAGCGCCGGGATCTCGGCGACGCGGCGGTGCGCGCCGCCCGCGCCATCGACTATCGCGGCGCCGGCACGGTGGAGTTTCTGTTCTCCCCCGAAGGCGAATTCTTCTTCATGGAGATGAACACCCGCCTGCAGGTGGAGCACCCGGTCACCGAGCTGATCACCGGCGAGGATCTGGTCGCCTGGCAACTGGCCGTGGCCGAAGGCCGGCCGCTGCCGAAAAGCCAGGAGCAGATCCAGCGCCACGGCGCCGCCATGGAGGTGCGCCTGTACGCGGAGAACCCGTACCAGCAGTTCCTGCCCTCCGCCGGCCGCCTGGACCAACTGCGCTGGCCGGAACAGGTGCGCGTGGACAGCGGCTTCGAGGCCGGCGACCGGGTCAGCGACCATTACGACCCGATGATCGCCAAGCTGATCAGCCACGGCGGCGACCGTGACCAGGCCCGCCGCCGGCTGGTGGCGGCCCTGGACGACCTGGCCATCAGCGGCGTGCACCACAACGCCGCCTTTCTGCACCGGGTTCTGAGCAGCCCGGTATTCGCCGACGCCGAGCTGGACACCCGCCTGCTTGAGAAACACTCGGACCTGATGACGCCGGCGCCGGCGGACAGCGACCTGGTCGCCGTGGCCGCCGCCGGCGCCGTGGCCCGACGGCCCGCCACCGGCAACGACCCCTGGGGCGCGCTGCCGGGTTGGCGTCCGCTGGGACAAAAGCGCACCCTGATCCCATTGCGGGTGGGCGAGCAGGCCCACACCGTGGTGCTCGACAATGACCAGGCCCGGGTGGACGGCGGCGAGCCCGCGCCCTTCCACCTGCGCCGCCGGGGCACCGCCTTTGAGCTGCACTGGGGCGAGCGCCGCCTGGCCGGTCACCTGATCGAACCCCAGGATGGCGACGCCCGACATACGGCGGTCTTCGTGCACGGTCAGGATTACCCGGTGGAGATACACCCGGCCCGGGAGAGCGACCGCGCCGGCGGCCAGGACGGGTTCATCGCGCCCATGAGCGGCACCATCGTCGCCTGCCATGTGGCAGCGGGCGCCACGGTGGCCGCCGGCGACGCGGTGATCACCCTGGAAGCCATGAAGATGGAGCACACCCTGCGCGCCGGTGCCGCCGGCACCGTGGAACGCTTCCACGTGGCCGATGGCGACAGCGTCGCCGAAGGCACGCTCCTGGTTGATTTCAATTCGCTGGATTCCGAAACGGAGGCACAATGACAACAACCCCGACCCCGCTCTGGCAGCCCGATGAAAAGCGGCTCAACGAAGGCCAGCCCGCCGCGTTCCGCGCCCGCGCCGAACAGCTGGCCGGCACGCCGCTCACGGATTACCGGGACCTGCACCGCTGGTCGGTGACGGAGCCGGAGGCGTTCTGGAATCTGGTCTGGGATTTTTGCGAACTGCGCGGCCATAAAGGCGAGCGGGTGCTGGCGCCGTCACCGGTGTTCCGCCACAACCGCTGGTTCCCGGACGCGCGCATCAACATGGCCGAGAACCTGCTGCCCCGGCACGACACCCACACCGCCCTGGTGAGCATCGACGAGGGCGGCCGCCGTGACCAGATCAGCTACAACGACCTGCACGTGGCCGCCGGCCAGGTGGCCGCCCAGCTGCGCGCCGCCGGCGTTGAGCCCGGCGACCGGGTCGCCGGCTACATGCCCAACCGCATCGAAACCGTGATCGCCGCTCTGGGCTGCGCCTGGATCGGCGCCATCTGGTCGTCCTGCTCGCCGGACTTCGGCGTCGAGGGGGTGCTCGACCGCTTCGGCCAGATCGAACCCAAGGTGCTGTTCGCCTGCGACGGCTACCAGTACAACGGCAAGTGGATCGAGCTGGATGAACGCATCCAGGCGCTGCATGAAAAACTGCAGCCGGAATTGCTGATCGTGATTCCCGGCCGCGGCGACACCAGCGCGGTGCGCCAGGCGCTCAACTGGCGCGACTGGCTGGCCGCCGCCGGGGCGCCGCCGGCCTTCGCCGAGCTGCCGTTCGACCATCCGCTTTATATTCTCTATTCCTCCGGCACCACCGGCGCGCCCAAGTGTATCGTGCACGGCACCGGCGGCGCCCTGATCCAGCACGCCAAGGAACACCGCCTGCACGGCGACCTGGGCGCCGACGACGTGCTGTTCTACTTCACCACCTGCGGCTGGATGATGTGGAACTGGCTGGTCAGCGGCCTGCAGACCGGCGCCACCCTGGTGCTCTACGACGGCAACCCGGCCTACCCGGACGCCACCCGCCTGTTCGATGTGATCGACGCGGAGAAGATCACCCACTTCGGCACCAGCGCCAAGTTCGTGCAGGCGGTGGAAAAAGCCGGCGCCGTGCCCCGCGACAGCCACGACCTGTCCACCCTGCGCACGCTCTACTCCACCGGCTCGCCGCTGCTGCACGAGAGCTACGACTTCCTCTACGAAAAGGTCAAACCGGACCTGCTGGTGAGCTCGATTTCCGGCGGCACCGACATCATTTCCTGTTTCGCGCTGGGCAGCCCGCTGGTGCCGGTGTACCGGGGTGAACTCCAGTGCCTGGGCCTGGGCCTGGACGTGGCGGTCTATAACGACGACGGCGAGCCGGTGGTCGGCGAAAAAGGCGAGCTGGTGTGCCGCGCGCCCTTCCCCGCCTGCCCGGTGGCGTTCTGGAACGACCCGGACGAGGAGCGCTTCCACGGCGCCTATTTCGATCGTTTCGAGAATGTATGGGCCCACGGCGACTACGCCGAGATCGTCCCCCACGACGGCCACGACGGCCTGGTGATCCATGGTCGCTCCGACGCCGTGCTCAACCCCGGCGGCGTGCGCATCGGCACCGCCGAAATCTACCGCCAGGTGGAAACCCTGGAGGAAATCCGCGAGGCCATCGTGGTCGGCCAGCAGTACGACGGCGACGTGCGCGTGGTGCTGTTCGTGGTGCCCGCCGAGGGCATCGAACTGACCGACGAGCTGCGGAAAAAAATCCGCACCACCATCCGTGCCGGCGCCAGCCCGCGCCATGTGCCGGCGGTGATTCTCACCGTGCCGGAAATTCCGCGCACGGTGAGCGGCAAGATCGTCGAGCTGGCGGTGCGCGATGTGGTGCACGGCCGCGAGGTGCGCAACCGCAACGCCCTGGCGAACCCGGACGCGCTCGCCCACTTCGCCGACCGGCCCGAGCTGGCCTGATCATGACGGGCCGGGCGCTGCTGCTCGCGCTGTTCTGGCTGCTGGCCGGAACCGCGCAAAGCGCGGTGGCGACCTTCCAGGGCGAGGCCCTGGAAGACCTTACCGGGCTGCGTACCGACCGCCTGGAAGTGGCCGCCTACCGGGACGGCGAGCTGCGCAGCGTCCGCCACCAGTGGCTGGCCTGGTCGCAGCGCGGCTGGCCCTACTTCAGCGAGGATGACGACAGCCGCCGGGCCGGAGAGACCGGCCGGGTGGGCCCCCGCGACCGGCTGCTGGTGGACGACGCCGACGGCGGCGAACGACTGCCCTCCCCCGGCCAGGAAGTAATCGGTGAACTGGCGCTCGACAGCGACGGCGAGCGGCCCGTTTATTTCTACGTGCTGGCCCGGCCGCCGTTCCAGGGTTTCACCCCGCCGGTGACCCTGGAGCGCGACGATGACGGCGACCCGCTCAGCCTGCGCACCGCGGACTACCGGCTGGAATTTCTGGACGGCAACCTGTTCCAGTGGGGCGATTTCACCTACCGGCATTACCGCGCCCCGGACGACAAACCGCAACGGACCCTGTTGGACAGTTTAAAACTGCGGCTCAGCGCCGGGGTGTTCAGCGAGGGCGCCCGCCTCACACTCACCAACGAAAACCTGGACCCGCAAATCCAGCAGGTCATCGAAGGGCCGCTGGCGACGCTGGTGTACGCCACCACCCGGGTGCGCGTGGCCGGCCTGCGCGTGCTCACCGTGCACAACCACTTCGTGCTGATGGAAAACCGGCTCGCCATCCACAGCCGCTTCGCGTTGCCCGGCATCGCCGCCACCGTGCTGCGCGACCCGCGCGCCCGGGTCAGCGTCGACGGCCACGATCTCCAGGGCGCGCGGCTGCGCACCAGCTGGACCGGCGAGCGGGAGGCGGTGGTGGACGGCCGGCTTTCGGACACCGAACGGGCCATGCTGCGGCGCCCGGTGCCGGCGGAAAACTGGCTGCGTTTCGATACCGGGCGGGGCTTCGCCCTGCTCGCCCGGCTGCACTTCGCGGAAGGCTTCGATACCGGCGCCCGGCTGATCTATCAGGACGACCCGGACCTGGAGGAAACACCGGAGCGGTTTCCCGGCCAGCAGCCCAACGTGGGCTTCGAGATGGACCGGATACCGTTCGGTGAGCGTTTCTACTTCCTGGCGGAGCTACATTTTTCCGAAAAAAACTATTTTCCCGAAGACTGAATCGCCGCCAACGCCTCACGCAGCGGCGCCGGGATCGACACCGGCCGGCCAGTCTCCCGATCAACGAACACATGCACCACGAAACCCAGCGCCTTGGCGGCTCCGGTTTCCCCGAACAGTGCTAAGCCGTAACGCACCGAGCTGTTGCCCAGCTTGTCCACGCGCATGCCGATGGTGAGCGCGTCCGGGTAGGCGGCGGCCTCGAAATAGTCGCAGCCGGAGCTCACCACATAGGCGATCACCTCGCCGTTATGGATATCCAGCCCGCCCTTGTCGATCAGATAGCGGTTGATGGTGGAATCGAAGTAGCTGTAGTACATGACGTTGTTGATATGGCCGTAAACGTCATTGTCCGCCCAGCGGCTGTCCACCGGGCACAGATAGCCGAACGCCTCGCGCCCGGGCCGTTGTTTCGCCTGCGCGGATTGGCTGTTGGCATCACTCATGGCTGCTCCTTCGATCAATACGGACAAGGCCGGCAATGATAACCTAGGGCGCAATGAATGACTCCCCAGTGACCCACAAGGAGAACACCATGGCCCCAGGCCCGTCGCGGTCCCTGCCAGCGCTGCCAGCGGTACTCGGCGCCCTGCTCCTGCTCAGCGGCTGCGTGTCGGTGGCGCAGCGGGATTACCAGCCGGCGCCCAACCCGATTCCGCGGGATATCCGCCACTATCAGTTGAGCATCGACCCGCCGTTACCGGCGGATCAGGTGCGTATCGAGGTGGTGTACCGGTCCGAGGGAGACACCTGCCCGGTGACCCAGGCGGGCACCCAGTTCCGCCCTGAACGCCAGGGCCAGAGCCTGAGTTTCCAGGTGCCGCTGGACATGTTCCGCAACCAGGACGGCTGCGAGTGGCTGCCCAATCAGCTGTGGATCGCGCTGCAGGCCGGCGGCAACTACAACACCCGCTTCAGCGTGCCGCTGGCACTGGGCCGGCAGGTGCGCTGGTGCCGGCTCAACCCGGAGCACGGCGCCTGCATGGCCCGCGAAAGCGACATCCGCCGCTATAAAATACCCGGTGGCGTGCACCGGGTGGTGGTGAGACAGGGCCGTTAATCAGGCCATGCGTTCGGCGATGCGCGTGGCCAGGGCGTACACGGTCACCTGGGGGTTCACGATGATCGAGGTGGGCAGCAGGCTGGCGTCCGCCACGTAGAGCCCTTTCACGTCATGGGTTTCGCCGTCCGAGTTGACCACGCTGGTGTCCGGGTCGGCACCCATGCGGCAACTGCCCTGCGGGTGGTAGCTCACCATGCGCAGGTGCTGGGGCTGGTTGTCGAGCCCCTCGATGGCGCCGTCGATATCCGCTTCGGAACGAATCACCCGCTTGTCGCTGGACGGCACATAGACTTCCTCGGCGCCGGAGGCCAGGTGCAGTCTGGCGGCCGCTTTCAGGGCCCGCTTCATGGACGGAAAATCCGAGTTGGCGAGCTGGTAGTCGATCACCTTGCGGCCGTCCTCCCAGCGGATGGTGCCCACGTTGTGGTCGTGGATCAGCGTCACCAGACCGGCCAGGTACTTGGCGTCCTTCATGAACTGCATGAACGGCTCGCCGGTGCCCGGCTCCGCGGTCATGCTCAGTTCCGCCAGGCCGGCGCCGCCGTCCTCCAGCACGAAACCGCCCTTGTCCGGGTGCAGAAACTCGTCCACGTACACGCCCAGCATGGCGCCGCGCCAGGCGTGCACCGGCTTCGGATAGCGCGCCGACACATACAGCGACGGGTGGCAGGCGAAGTTCTTGCCCACCTGCCCGGACCGGTTGGCCAGGCCGCCCTTCAACAGCAGCAAGGGCGTCTGCACGGCACCGGCGGCGAGGATCACCCGCTCCGCGTTGACCGTCATGTCCGCCACCTTGGCGCCGTCGTGACCGGTGACCTCGGCGCGCACACCGCGCGCCCGGCCGCCGTCGGCCAGCACCTCGGTGACGCGGGTGTCGGCGTAAATGCGGGCGCCGTGGGCGGTGGCCCAGGGCAGATAGCTGACCAGCATGGACTGCTTGCGTTCGGTCTTGCAGCCGGACAGGCAGTGCCCGGTGAGCGCGCATTCACGAATATTGCGTTTGAACGGTTTCACCGACCAGCCCAGCTTGTTGGCGCCGGCGCGGATCAGCTGGCCGTGGCGGGCGATCTCGTGTTCCTTGTTTTCCTCGATGGAGAGGTTCTTTTCCACCCGGTCGAAATACGGCGCCAGCTCTTCGGCGGTCAGATCGCTGAGCCCGAAATCCCGCTGCCAGTCCTGCAGAATAAAGTCCGGGGTGCGGAAGCACACGCAGCCGTTCACCACCGTGGAGCCGCCCACGCAGGCGCCCTGCAACACCAGCAGGTCGCCGCTTTTGTTGGTCTGGCCGCCGTGGTCCTGGTACAGGGTTTCCAGGCTTTCCGGGAAGCGCTCGGTAAAGTCTTTCGAGGGGACATAGGGCCCCGCTTCCAGAATCACCACCTTCTTGCCGCGCCGGGCCAACTCATAGCCGGCCACCGCGCCGCCGGCGCCGGAGCCGACGATCACCACGTCCGCATCCAGGGTCAGCGCACTCTGTTTAATGTCCTTCGCTTCGGTCACCGGCAAGCCGGAAGACCGCCATTGCACTTCGCTCATGCGTTGCCCTCCTCAGTGGCTTGCTCCGATTGCTGATCCGGCAGGGGCGCGTTGCCCAGATAGGCGATGCCCCAGCGGTCGGACACCGGGCCGTCGAATTCCACCGGCCCCCAGGTGCTTTCGTCGCGCCAGTAGGAGGTGTAGGTGAGCTGTTTGATCACCGTGCCCAGGGTGCGCTGCACCACATTGCCCCGGCTCCAGGCGTCGAAATAATCGCGGGCGGTGGCCTCGTCCAGATCCACGAAGCGCTTGCCGTGGAAAAACACCGCGGCGTTATCGAACAGCGTCAGCCCGGTGGCCACGTCCTTGCGGGTGGCCGCGTCCATGAAGCCGAGAATGCCCTGCACATTGCGCACCACCGGCACCTGGTCGCTGGGCGTGAGATCGGTGCCCACGGTGGGCAGCAACGCCACCCGTGCCCGGTCGAACAGATGGTATTCCTGGCGGCTCAGGCCGTCGGCCCAGTCCGGTTTCGGCCGGTCGTCCAGGGGCGAGAGGCGCAGCAGCGCGAAGCCGCCCGCGGCGGCGGCGGCCACGCCGGCACTGCCGACCAGGCCCCACTTCAGGAACCGCCGCCGGGTCACGCCCTGCTGAAAGGCCGAGGACAACCGGCGCGCTGTTTGTTGTTGTGATGACATCGGGAAATCTCGTCGAGCTCGGGGATGCCTTGAAGCTACTCAAGAGCCCCGGGCAATACAATATGTTTACCCTGACAGCGCCGCTTGACCGCTCAGCACAGCCTTTCCCATTGACCCTTCGCCGGCTTACGGATACTGTTCTTATGTACAGCATCTCAAACACTCCGGATTTCCCTTCATGCCGCCCATGCCGCCTGATTTCTTGCAACAATTGCTGGCCCGCAGGGACACCTGGTGGGGCCGCGAAAGCACCGGTACCGGCCAGGGGCAAAGCACCGGTTTCAACGACCTGGACCGGATCCTGGCCGGCGGCGGCTGGCCGGAACAGGGCCTGGTGGAGCTGCTCTGCCCCCTGCCCTGCCCGGCGGTGCTGCATCTGCTGCTGCCGGTGCTGGCCAGCGACGGCCCCGGCGCCCGCCTGATCGCCAACCCGCCGATGCGGCCTTCCGCCACCATGCTGGCCCGGGCCGGGGTGCCCCTGGACGACCTGCTGATCCTGCGCAGCGGCGACCGCGCCACCCTGCTGCGCGCCAGCTTCGAAGCGATCGCCGGCGACACCGTGCGGCTGGCGTTGCTGTGGGCCCCGGGCGGGCCGTTGCCGGCGGGCACCCTGCGGCGCCTGCATCTCGGCGCGCAACAGGGGCGCTGCCTGCTGATACTGGTGCGCCCGCGCCAGGCCGGCCGGCAACCCAGCCCGGCCCCGCTGCGCCTGGACCTGAGCTGCCCGGCCCCCGGCGAACTGACCGTCACCGTGCACAAGCAGCCCGGCGGCCGGGCCGGGCTGCACTGCCGTTTGCCGCTGCTGCCCGAGCACCTGCGTCGGCGGCCGCCGGCCTGCCGCGAGCTGCCGGCCCTGACCCGGCGCCCGGCGCCGGAACCGGCGCTGCGCACGCCGTTGTTGCGGCTGCCCGCCCCCGTCGTCCCGGAGGTGCGCCCATGAGCGCGCTGTGGCTGGCCCTGCATTTTCCGCTGCTGGCGTTGGAGGCGGAGCACGGCCCGCGCCCGGAGCCGCGCGTGCTGGTGCGCGCCAACCGGGTGCTGCTGGCCAACCCGGCGGCCCGCGCCGCCGGCGTGGAAGCGGGCCTGCGCCTGGGCACCGCCCGTGCCCTGTGCGAGACACTGGAAGTGCACGAAGCGCGGGCCGACCAGCAGCACCAGGCGTTGCTGCGCGAAGCCCGCCAACTGCTGGCGCTCACGCCCCAGGTGTGCCCGGCGCCGCCGGCCACCGTGCTGCTGGAAGTGGGCGGCTGCCTGAAGCTGTTCGGTGGTTTTAAACCGCTGCTCGCCCGCGTCGACCGCTACCGGCTGCACTGCCCGCTGACCAGCCGCCTGGGCATCGGCCCCACGCCGCTGGCCGCCTGGCACCTCACCGACCCGCCGCCCCTCGACGCGCCCCCGGAAGCGGCGCGTTTCCAGGCCTGGCTGGCGGATCTGCCGCTCGCCGAGCTGGACCTGGACGAGCGCCTGCGCCGGCGCCTGCAGGCCCCCGGTTTCCGCACCCTGGGCGAGCTGTTCCCGCTGCCCCGGGCGGCGCTGGGCAAGCGCTTTGGGGTGGACTTCCTGGACTGGCTGCAGCGTCTGCTCGGCGAGCAGGCGGACCCGCGCAAACCGATTTCCCCGCCGCGCCCGTTCCGCGAACGGCTCGACTTCGACGACCCGCTGGACGATCTGGACCGGCTCAGCGGCCCGATGGGCACCCTGCTGGCCAAGCTGGAAGACACCCTGAACCGCCACCAGGAAAGCCTGGTGACCCTGCGCTGGCATCTGTACCTGAACAACGGCCACCGGGACACACTGATCGTACGGCGCGCCCGGCAGGGCCACGACGCCGCCACCTGGCTGGACCTCAGCCAGCGGCGCCTGAGCCACCATGAATTGAGCGCCCCGCTGCTGGGCCTGGGCCTGGACGGCGGCCGCCCCCGGCCGCGCAACCCCGGCCTCGCCGAGCTGTTCCCGGACCCCGGCGCCCGCCCGCCGCTGGCCGGCCTGCTGGAAAAGCTCGCCGGCGAACCGGCGCTGGGCGTGTACCGCCCGGACCGGGGCGACGGCCATCTGCCGGAGGAAACCGAACGGGGCCGCGCGCCGCTGGCGTCGGCGCCCAAGCCGACCGCCGACGACGGCCGCGATCAGGACCGCCCCCTGTGGCTGCTCGACCCGCCCCGGCCGCTGACCCTGCGCGACCGGGTGCCCCACTGGCGCGGCCGGCCCCTGACCCTGTTCCCCCAGGAGGAACGCTTCAGCCAGCCCTGGCACGACCTGGCCGCGCGCCGCTACCGCGTCGCCCACCACCCGGACGGGCTCTGCTGCTGGGTGTTCGAGGACGACCAGGCGCGCTGGTGGCTGCAGGGCTTTTTCTGACATGGACTTCGCGGAACTGCATTGCACCTCCGCCTTCACCTTTCTCACCGGCGCCAGCCAGCCGGAGGAGCTGGTGTTGCAGGCCTGGCGCCAGGGCTACCGCGCCCTGGCGATCACCGACGACGGCTCCCTGGCCGGGGTGGTGCGCGCCTACCAGGCCCACAAGAACCTCAAAAAAGCTCTGGAGGACGAAGGCCGCACGCTGGATTTCCGGCTGATCGTGGGCAGCCATTTCCGCCTGCACCAGGACCGGGGCGAGTTGCGTCTGGTGCTGCTGGCCCGCGACCGTCAGGCCTACGGTGAAATTTCCACGCTGATCACCCGCGGCCGGCGGCGCGCGGAGAAGGGCCACTACCGGCTGCACTGGCAGGACCTGACGCGCATCGACCGCAACGCCCTGTGCCTGTGGCTGCCCGCCGGGGACGACCGCGACGATCACCACGCCGCCCTGCTCAAGGCGCATTTCGGCGAGCGCCTGTGGCTGGCCTGCGAGCTGCTCCAGGACCGCAACGACGCCCTGCACTACCGCTACTGCTATCAGCTGGCGGACCGCTTCGGGCTGGCCATGACCGCCGCCAACGACGTCCACTACCACCGGCCGGAGCGCCAGCGCCTGCAGGAGCTGCTCACCGCCCTGCGCCTGAACACCACGGTGCGCGACCTGGGCCGGCGCCGGTTCCAGAACGACCAGCGCCACCTGCGCGGCCTGGACCGGCTGGCGGAGGTCTACCCACCGGCGCTGCTGGAAGAAGCCGCCTGGATCGCCGACCAGTGCCACTTCGAAATGGACGAAATCCGCTACCAGTACCCGGAAGAAGTGGTGCCGCCGGGCCAAAACGCCGACGACTATCTCGCCGCCCTCGCCCACCAGGGCGCCGAAGCCCGCTACCCGGACGGCGTACCGGACCGGGTGCGCGCCCTGGTGGACAAGGAGCTGGGACTGATCCGACAGCTCGGCTACGCGCACTACTTCCTCACCGTGCACGACATCGTCGCCTTCGCCCGTGGCCAGGGCATCCTCTGCCAGGGGCGCGGCTCGGCGGCCAACTCCGCGGTGTGCTACTGCCTGGGCGTCACCGAGGTGGACCCGGGCCGCAGCCAGCTTCTGTTCGAGCGCTTTATCTCCCAGGAACGGGACGAGCCACCGGACATCGACGTGGACTTCGAACACGAGCGCCGCGAAGAGGTGATGCAGTACCTCTACCGCAAATACGGCCGCGACCGCGCCGCCCTGGCCGCCACCGTGATTCACTACCGCACCCGCTCGGCGGTGCGCGACGTGGGCCGCGCCCTGGGCGTGGACATGGACATTATTGAGCGCCTCAGCGGCAACCTGGCCTGGTGGGACAAACCCGACGCCCTGGTGGAACGGTTCCGGGAAGTGGGCCTGGGCGGCTCCACCCTGGGCCGTCATTACCGGGAGCTGGTGCAGGAGCTGGTCGGCTTCCCGCGTCACTTGTCCCAGCACGTGGGCGGCTTCGTGATCACCCGCGACCCGGTGCACACCCTGGTGCCGGTGGAAAACGCGGCGATGCCCGACCGCACCCTGATTCAGTGGGACAAGGACGACCTGGAATCCCTGGGCCTGATGAAGGTGGACGTGCTGGCCCTGGGCATGCTCACCGCGATCCGCAAAACCCTGGACCTGGTGCAGGGCTACCGGGGCCGCCCGCTGGCCATGCAGGACATCCCCGCCGGCGACGAGGCCACCTACGACATGCTCTGCAAGGGCGACAGCCTGGGCGTGTTCCAGGTGGAATCCCGCGCCCAGATGAACATGCTGCCGCGCCTGCGGCCGCGCAAGTTCTACGACCTGGTGGTGGAAGTGGCGATCGTGCGCCCCGGCCCGATCCAGGGCGACATGGTGCACCCCTACCTGCGCCGCCGCGACGGCCTGGAAGAAACCGACTACCCGGACGCCAAGGTCAAAGCGGTGCTCGAGCGCACCCTGGGCGTGCCCATTTTCCAGGAACAGGTGATCAAGCTGGTGATGGTGGCGGCGGGCTTTTCCGGCGGCGAAGCCGACCGCCTGCGCCGCGCCATGGCTCGCTGGGGCAAAAGCGGCGAGTTGATGGAATTCGAAGCCCGGGTGATCGACGGCATGCGCGCCAACGGCTACAGCGGCGACTACGCACGCCGCCTGTTCGAGCAGATGAAAGGCTTCGGCGGTTACGGCTTCCCGGAATCCCACTCCGCCAGCTTCGCGCTGCTGGTGTACGTGTCCGCCTGGCTCAAGCGCCACCACACCAGCGCCTTCTACTGCGGCCTGCTCAACAGTCTGCCGATGGGCTTCTACTCGCCCTCGCAGATCCTACAGGACGCGCGCCGCCATGGCATCGAAATACGCCCGGTGGACGCCCGCCACAGCCACTGGGACCACAGCCTGGAAGAGCTTCAGCGCGAGAAGCTCGGCGTGCAGCCGGCCCTGCGCCTGGGCTTGTGCCAGATCAAAGGCTTCAACCCGGAGGCCGCGCAACGCCTGGTCCAGGCCCGCGCCGAAGCGCCCTTCACCGGCGTCGGCGACCTCTGCCGCCGCGCCCGGCTCGGCCAGCGCGAACGCGAAGCCCTGGTGGCCGGCAACGCCCTGCGCGGCCTCAGCGGCCACCGCCACCAGGCCCACTGGGACGTCCAGGGCCTGGAAGGCCAGCGCCCGCTGCTCGAAGACGGCCCCCAGGGCGACCACGACGGCGTCTACCTGGACGCCCCCTCGGAATACACCACCCTGATCGAAGACTACCGCCACCTGGGCGTCAGCCTGGGCAAGCACCCCATGGCCCTGGTCCGCCACCTGCCCCGCTTCAAACGCGGCTACCGCGCCAAGGACTTGAAACGCGCCCGGCCCGGCCAGGTGGTGCGCGTTGCCGGCCTGGTCACCAACCGGCAACGCCCCGGCTCCGCCAAAGGCACCCTGTTCATGACCCTGGAAGACGAAACCGGCAACACCAATGTGGTGATCTGGAGCGCCATCCAGGAACGCTTCCGCACCGTGCTGCTGAAAAGCCCGATGGTCACCGTCACCGGCACCGTGGAAATCAGCCCCGAAGGTATCGTCCACCTGATGGCCGGCCGCCTCGACGACACCAGCGACGCCCTCAACGAACTGATCGTCCGCTCAAGAGACTTCAAATAACGAAAAGAGAATGGCTCGCTCGCGAAAGGGTGGCGCCAGCCACCCGGCGGGATACCAGAGGCCCCTAAACTTGCCAAAGCCCGTGGTCGTTGCCACCAAGAATATAAATGGCAAACTTGCCCTTGCCGGGGATTTCCGTCGGCGCCATGGCGATCTTGGCCCCCGCGGCCTCAACGTCGACTACGGCCTGATCAATATCCTCCACCAGCCAATAGGGGCGAACCACCGGCGCCTCCGTGCTTCGCAGCGGCCCTCTCACGCCGACAATCGATCCATCGGCCAAGGTGCAGGTTCTGGCGCCACCGAGTAGTTCGTCCGGCTCACCAAATCTGACGCCGTGAGCAGCCTCATACGCTTTGCATACCGCATCCACATCCTCGGATACGATCTCCAAATAGTGAACTTTCATGATTCTTTCTCCCATCTCGTAATGCCGCTCTGAGTTCGCTGATATCCGCCCCCCAGGCTGAATCACGGACACATTCCTGGTGGCGCTGAAACGCGGCCTTATCGGCAAATATCTCGTACACAATAAAGGTGTTGTTGTGCTCAGCGCTTTGAGTGACTTCAAACTTCAAGCAGCCTTTTTCTTGGCGTGAGAGATCAATATGAGTTGAGAGGGCATCAACAACACCATCAAAATCCCCGTCGGGGACAATGATCCGGCCAGTTAAGATTACTTTCGATTATGAGCAACGGGAGAGAATTCGACATCGTGGTGTACCGCGACAGCAGCTTAACGGGTCAGCTGGTGGCGGATGGTGCTGACAGCGGTGGGGCTCTTAACGAGTTGGTCGTGGGATTTCAGAAAGACAGGGGAGCGTTTCCGCTCCCCTGTCTTTTCTTACTGAGCGGAACTGACCGGTTCAGCGGGAAGAACAAAATCGCTGATGAAGAAGCCCAGCAGGCTCTCCGTGGTCCCATCCACATGACGAAAATCAACAAGTACATCCTTACCGTTATTGACCTTTACCATCGTCCATGAGCCCGTGGACTCATCGTCCAGGCTTTCCGTGAAGCGCAGGGTCCCGCTGTCCGTGGTAGTCCAGGGCGCGTCGATGGTGCTTGTCTCTTGATCCTGGGTACCGGGGGAGAACGTCATCGTGCCACTGCCATCACCGTTCAGGGACACATCGGCGCTGTCTCCCTCACCGACCAGTTCAATGGTGAAATCAGCGCTCATTCCCTCTTCGAAACCCTGCTCGGAACGCTCCACCACGGCGACGCTACGGTTGCCGACAAGATCCCGCAGTTCCACGCTGAAACGGCCTATCCGCCCGAAGGTAATGACGTCCTCCGCGTCGAAAGCCATGCCCAGATCGCCATACGGGGTTGCTTCCACCGTGGCGCTGGCGCCGGGAGCACCGGAATTGCTGGCGTCGTACAAGCCGCCTGGGCCATCGGTTTCGGTTTCGACACCGTTTACCTGGAACTGATCATTGGTGATGGAATACGTGCCCCACTCGGACGATGTCGGGGTCAGATTGTCGCCGGTATATACGTCCTGGTTATCGGAATGCGCGACCACGTAATGGCTGCCATCCAGGATCGTTAGAACATTGAATCCCACGTCTTCCGGCAGATACCAAGCGCCAACATAGTCGTTGCCCTCATTTTTAACTGCCTGGAAAGCGGTGGTGGCCTCCTCCTCGCTACCTAGAACCAGCTCATCACCCACCAGATTGATGGTATCCGAACAGAAGGTGTCGTCGCCGCAAATACCTCCCGACGCATCGGAATCACCGACCACCTCGAAGGACACGTCGCCGCTTTGCGGATTCCAGTCATAAAAGCCCCATTCGGCGGTCGCCGCGCCCTGGTCGTCATTGCCGTATTTGTGCGCGACGATATAACGGCCGCCGTGCATGAAGGTGAGAACGTTGATCTCTTCACCGTCGGGCCCTTTTCCGTTGCTGCTTTCTCCGGCGGGTTCAACGAATACCCAGCTGCCACGCAGGTCAGCCTGTTGAGACTCATTGAAATGGGTCTCCGCATCCTCGGCACTGACCAGATCCGAATTGGTTTGCGACCTTACTTCGGAATCATAAGCGGTCTCGAACGAGGCGGCTGGCTGAGCCAAATCCAATTGAGCGTTTGCCAGGTCCGTGTGGGTCTGACCCGGGATGGTAATCCCGTTATCCGGATCACCGTCCTGATCCAGCGACTGTAAAAGGCGCAGGATATTGGTGACCTGATCCGGCTGTTCGTCGCTGGCCATGTCGGCGGGAGTGACCCGGCCGGTCGCCGGTACCGAAGGCAAGGGAATGCCGCCGATCATAAACGTGACGGTGTCGCCGTCGACATAATCGTATTCGCCTAGAGCGTTGGTGCTACCGCTCCTGTTGCCCGGCGAGGTCCGGTAATTGATTCCCGCCACCGCGCTATCGGTGAAGACGCCCGTTCTTGCATTTTCGGCGGGCGCGTCTGAGCCACCGTCCGACGAAGATCCACCACCACAACCAGTCAACGCCACGGCACAAGCCAATGCAGTGAGCTTCAAGGTATTCATGATTCCTCCAGTACTATCAAACAAGTTCGAGAGCACTAGCTAATCATCTGCGACTGAAGCGCACATCCCCAAGATGGGGGATACAACCGGCTGCCACCGATCAAGACAGAAACGGCGTTCTCGAGCGCCCCTGCCGGTCGCGGGTGGCCGGTAACGCTTTCACCAATCGGGTGAGTTGCGCCTGGCTGGACACATCCGTTTTAAAGTAGATGCTCTTGATCTGACTTCGCACGGTATGCAGCGACACCCGACGGAAAGACGCGATCTTCGCGGCGGTCTGCCCACCGGCTACCAAGGCGGCGATCTCCGCCTCCGCCTGCGTGAGGCCGAGCAGGTTCGCCAGTTTTTTAGTGTCGAATTCAGGCTCCGCGTCACCATCCACCAGATAGAGGGCGGCATGGGCCGGTACCGGCATCAGTGGCCTGTCGGCATCGGGATGCAAGGGGACGACCTGCAGCAACAATGGCGACCGTTCCGGGCGCGGCAAGGCAATGACGCCTCCCGTCACCGGCGCGCCCGCCGTGCCACCGGCGAAAGAGGCCTTCAAAAGGAAATCCAGCCTCTGCTGTGCCTCGCCGTTCTGCAATAACACCCTTTTGCCAAGACGAAGAGCGTGTGGATTATCTTGGATATGACGCCACGCGGCCTCGGAAACGTGTACCGCACGCTGATTGGCATCAAGCAGTATGAAAGCGCTGAAGCGGCCCGTATGCTCCAAATACCCCTGTTTCTGCTTTTGCTGATGGATTATGGCTTCCAGTCGAAGAGCACGGCGAATATGCGGTGCCAAAGCATTGAAGGCATCGGTTTCATAACGTCTGAAATGGCCCTGACCGCCTGTCCGCTGAAAAAACATCTGAATAGTCTGGCCCTCGAACTGCCAGACCGTGCCGCTGGCGCCATGGTGAATATCAAGCTCTTTGGCCCAGTCGTTAAAAAATTCGGAACGGTAGAAGGTTTTCTGGTCGCAGATGCCGTCCAGGTAAGAAGAATAGAACTTACCCGGCGGCAGATGGGCCAGCCCCGGGCGCCAGGGACACAAATTGACGAAGTGATCCACAAAGGCTTTATGGGCCTTATCGTCAGTGTTGACCTGAACACCTGAATACACCTGATCCGCTTGTTGATTCATTACCAATAGTCGGGCCGACCGACTACCCGACTGGCGAACCATTTCTTTAAGGAACCCGTGCCAGCCGGACGCCTCGTAAGGCGCGAAGTAAAGTTGATCCAGCAAGCGCTCCGACGCCAAAAGCCCGCGCGTATTATTCATTATCCCTCCCTGAACCCTCATTGGTTATCATCTCCCCAGAGAACAAATAACCAGAAGCCGTTTATATTGTCACCTTCAAAGCGGCAGATTCAGCACCATGGCGGTAAGTTGCGATTGAGAGTGAGTACCGGTCTTGCGGTAAATGTTTTTAAGATGGTGACGAACGGTATGCAAAGACACACCCAATGCAGCGGCAATGTCCGCCGGACGGCCCCCTTGAGCAATCCGTGTCGCAATGCGTGCTTCTTGTTCCGTTAGTCCCAACCAACGAGCAATGGCGCCCTCGTCGTCTATGTCTTCACTATCGATAGCCAGAATAAAAACAGCAATCAGACCATTCGACTCGAAAATCCCATCAATTCCGGCTTCCTCGAAACTGACCAGCAAACGCACGACACCGGTCTTTTCCGGCAGTGCCATCATGCCGGAGCCTCTTTGACCCATACAGTAACGAACCAGATCCGAGAATTCCGTTTGCTTCTTATAACCGGATAGATACAAATGGTTGTCTCTTAATGTCATGCGGCTCGTTTGCGAGAGCCAGTCCTTGGCCCGGGTAGAAACAAACACGACTTCCTGTTGGACATTGAGCAGTAACAGAGCGCCCTGGTTGGGCCTGCTCACGGCGGCGTGCCGGTCCATCAGTAATCTGGAAGCGCCGTCCTGTCGTAACGCACGGGCGATATGTGGCATCAGTTCATCAAGAACGCTCCGGTCCCGTGGAGTGAAGGGGGCGCCTTCGCCGACACGTTGAACCTTCAGCTCGACCACCAGGCCATCCGCGACGAAACGGCCATGGAGTGCGCCACTATTTGCACCCTGAAAATCCGAATCACCTGCTTGCCCGGCCAGATTCTGGCCCGGAAGCTCGGCGACCACTTGTTCGGTTTGCTTGTCTATTCTCAGAAGCCGTGCAGCATCACCGCGCACAAGCTCACAAATCAGGTTCAGGCAGTCGCACCATCCGCTTCCTCCATGCGGCGCGAAATATATGCTATCGAGCACCTTTGTCAGGTCCGGTTCGCCGGCCACCTTATTCCCCTTATCAGTGATCCGGAATTATCCTAAACACCGGCGGTCCGCGGCGCATCCCCCAACCTGGGGATAAGAGTACACGCCGCGCCATGACTCTCTTGCCCATAAAAAGGCCGTTCCCCACCCTGCCCAGGGGCGCGGCACGGGGTCTATAGTAGGCGCATCATTCGCAACAGAACGGATTGCCGATTATGAGCAACGGGAGAGAGTTCGACATCGTGGTGTACGGCGCCAGCGGCTTCACCGGCCGGCTGGTGGCGGAGTATCTGCATCAGCAGTACGGCGCCGATAGCGACGTGAAGTGGGCCATGGCAGGCCGCAGCGAGGAGAAGCTGAAGGCGGTGCGCGAGGAAATCGGCGTGCCGGATTCGGTGCCGCTGATCACCGCCGACGCCGACAAGCCGGAGACCCTGGAGGCGCTGGCGAAGCGCACCCGCGTGGTGCTGACCACGGTGGGGCCGTACCAGCTGTACGGCGAGCCGCTGGTGGCGGCCTGCGCCAAGACCGGTACGGACTATGTGGATCTGTGCGGCGAGCCGGCGTGGATGCGCCAGATGATCGACGCCCACGGCGAGGCCGCCAAGGCGAGCGGCGCGCGGATCGTGTTTTCCTGCGGGTTTGATTCTATCCCGTTCGATATGGGCGTGTACTTCCTGCAGCAGTACGCCAAGGAGAACCTGGGCGCCTACCTGCCCCGCGTGAAGGGCCGGGTGCGCAAGATGAAGGGCACCTTCTCCGGCGGTACCGCCGCCAGCCTGCAGGCGACCCTGGTGGCCGCCAAGAAGGACCCGAAGATCTACCAGCTGCTCACCGACCCGTTTTCCCTGACGCCGGGCTTCAAGGGCCCGGAGCAGCCGGAGCCGAGGGAGCCGGTCTACGACGACGAGCTGCACACCTGGCTGGCGCCGTTCGTGATGGCGACCATCAACACCCGCAACGTGCACCGCTCCAACCAGTTGCTGGGCCACGCCTACGGCGATCAGTTCGTGTATGACGAGATGATCCTCACCGGCCCCGGCGAGAAGGGCAAGGCCACCGCCGAGGCGGTGACCAACGACCGCTCCCTGTCCGGTAAGGACGCGCCCAAGCCCGGCGAAGGCCCGAGCAAGGAAGAGCGCGAAAACGGCTTCTACGACGTGCTGTTTATCGGCGAGACCGCCGACGGCCGGCAGTTGAAGGCCAGCGTGTCCGGCAACCGTGACCCGGGCTACGGCTCCACCTCGCGGATGATCGCCGAGAGCGCCCTGTGCCTGGTGCAAGACGCCGACGATACCGCCGGCGGCATCTGGACCACGGCGCCGGCGTTCGGTGACAAGCTGATCAAGCGGCTGGTGGACAACGCCGGCCTGAAGTTCCAGATCGAGGGCTGATCAGGGTTCTTCCCGAATCGACTCCAGCTCGATTTCGCGGCCGGCGTTTTCCTGGTAGTGGAAAACGCCGGTGACGCGTACCCGCTTGCCCAGATGGGCTTCCACGTTTTCCACCGGCTTCAGGGCCACCCGGTTTAAGTCGTCGTCCTCGATCCAGTAGTGCAGCGGGTCCTGGAAATGGCGCACGGTGCCGGCGGTGGTCACCAGTTCGCCGTCATAGTCGGCCGGCTGTTCGGCGAGCATTCGCAGCGGCGCCGCCTGAGGCGCGTCGGAATAGTCGCAACCGGCCAGACCGATCAGCGCGGCCAGCAGCGCCGCCCTGCCCCACACCGACCGTCTAGCGCTCACCGTCACCTCCATCGGGGTGCACTTCCCATTCCGGCTCTTCGAATTCGCCCAGCGGGGTGATCTCGCAGGTGCGGGCGTGTTTTTCCAGAATCGCTTTGACCTTGGCGCTGCGGCTGTCGTCCTTGGCGTCCCGGTGCGCCTTTGAGTCCCAATGGGCGATGGCCAGCAGGGTGTCCGGCTCGCCGATCTTGCGGTGCAGGTAGGTGCCGCGGGCGCCCGGCGTCTGCTGGATGATCTCGCTGGCCTCGATCCAGCCCTGGGCGTATTCCTCCACGGTGTAGCCGTCCTTCATGCGTACTTCGAAGATGTACTTCATTGCAGTCTCCTGTTGGGGTTGGCATCGGGGCTCAGCCCTGCACCCACCAGCGGTCCGAGGTTTCCACCAGGCCGGCGTCGCGCAGCGCCTGGCGCGCCTGTTCGCGGCCGTCGCCGTTGAGAAAGGCGCCCAGCTCCAGGCGGGTGTCGTCGTCGCACAGATGCAGGCCGATCATGTCCACCTCCTTAACCGGCAGCACCACGTGCAGGTGCGCCGCCGGGCGCGCCAGAATCCACTCCCGGTCCGGGCCGCGCACGCCCTCGTGCAGCACCACCCTGCCCCGCTCCACGGCGATGCGCTGGTGCAGGTAGGACAGGCGGAAACAGACCCGGTAGAGCAGATAGCCGATCAGCCCCACCTCGATGAACGCGAACGGCAGCGCCAGCCAGATGCCGGCCAGGGTCCAGGCCGCCGCCACCGTGAAAACCACCACCGCGATCAGCGCGATAAAGCGTTTCACCTGGGGCCAGTCGGCGGAGAGGTGAGGCTTCAGCGTCACCACCGTGACGCCGTTCCGGGATTCAGTTGCCACCATAAGAAGGGGTCTCCAATACCGCATGCACTGCGGACCCTGTATCGGTAGCATAGGCCGCCTGAATTTCCTATCAACCTGACCCGGAGGCATACATGGGGTGGTGGAAGTCACGCCGGCTTCGTTTTCTGGCATCCAGCGTGGTGGCGCTGTTCGCACTGTTCGTGGTTATGAGAGCGGTGTTCTTCGCGTTCTTCTCCGAAGTGGGCGACACCGTGCAGGCGGATTCCGGCGACCTTTACCATGCCCTGGGCGTGGGGCTGCGCTTCGATCTGCGGCTGGCGTTGCTGATGGTGCTGCCCCTGGCGGTGCTGGCCTGGCTGCCGCGCTTTAACCTGGTGCGCTCGGCCCCGGTGCGGGTGCTGGGGCTGGTGTACATCACCCTGGCGGTGCTGGTCGTGGTGCTCACCTACATCCTCGACTTCGGCCATTACGTCTACCTGGGCGACCGGCTGAACGTGACCGCCTTCCGCTTCCTGGAAGACACCGCGATCTCCACCCGCATGGTCTGGGAAAGCTATCCGGTGGTGTGGATCACCCTGGGCTGGCTGGCCGTGACCGCGGTGATGGCGCTGATTTTCCGGGCGCTGGCGCGCCGTTTCCTGCTGCGCGCGCCGATGCCCATGGGCACCGGCAGCAAGTGGATCGGCGGCGTGGTGGTATTCCTGGCGCTGGTGTTCGGCCTGCTCGGCCGGGTCTCCGACATCAACCTGGAAAACCCGGTGCCGCTGCGCTGGAGTGACGCCTTCGCCTCCGGCAATAACGCGGTGGCGGCCCTGGGGCTGAATCCGGTGCTGTTCCTCTACGACACCACCCTGCTCAGCAGCGAGCCCTTCGACCGCGAGGCGGTGGAGAAATACTACCCGCTGATGGCGGACTTCCTGGCGCTGCCGGAGCAGGCCCGGGAGCCGCTGAATTTCGAGCGCAACGTGTCGGTCCAGCCGCACCGGCTGGACGTGGACCGGCCGCCGAACATCGTGGTGGTGATGCTGGAATCGCTGGGCGCCAGCCGCGTGGGCGCCTACGGCACACCGTTCGACCCCACCCCCAATCTCGACCGCATCGCCCGCGAAGGCTGGTTCTTCGAGCACTTCTACGTGCCGGTCACCGGCACCGCGAAAAGCATCTGGGCGTTTCTCACCGGCATCCCCGACGTGGCGCCGGAGGAGACCGCCAGCCGTAACCCGCTGATCGGCCACCAGCGCAACATCGTCAACCAGCTGGAGGGCTACCGGAAGCTGTACATGGTGGGCGGCAACGCCGGCTGGGCCAACCTGGAGGCGGTGCTCACGCGCAGCATCGACGACCTGGAGCTCTACGAGGAAGGCGACTGGCAGTCGCCCAACGTGGACGTCTGGGGCATCTCCGACCTGAACCTGTTCAAGGAATCCCACCGGATTCTGGAGGCCCTGCCGTCGGACCAGCCGTTCTTCGCCTTTATCCAGACCGCCGGCAACCACCGGCCCTTCACCATTCCGGAGAACAACGACGACTTCGAAACCCGTTCGCCGCCGGAACAGGAACTCAACGCCAACGGCTTCCGCAATACCGCCCAGTACAACGCGGTGCGGCTGCTCGACTACAACGTGGGCCGCTACATGGACATGGCCCGGGAAAGCGATTACTTCGATAACACCATTTTCGTGTTCTTCGGCGACCACAACAATCGCATCACCACCCTCTCGCACATGCCGCCCTTCCAGGAGCAACTGGGCCTGGAAAGCCACCATGTGCCGCACATGCTGTACGCCCCCGGCATGCTGGAGCCGCGCCATGTGAAAGACGTGGTCAGCCTGGTGGACGTGATGCCGACCCTGGCCGGCATGCTGGGTATGGAATACCGCAACACCACCCTGGGCCGGGACATCCAGATGCCGGCCCCGGAGGGCGAACGCAGCGCCTTCGTGGTACTGCGCGAGGGCCCGGCGCCGCAGATCGGCATGGTCACCCGCGAGCACCTGGCGCGCCTCAACCACGACGGCGAAGCGGCCACCCTGCACGAGCTGTACAGCGACGAGCCTGAGCAGGACCGGGCCGGCGACGACCCGGAAACCTTCCAGAAGCTGTTCGATCTGGCCCGGGGCACGTACGAGACCTCCCGCTATCTGTTCTACGACAACGCGGTGAACGACGGCAAAGGCGAGAAAGCGGCCTCCGGAGACGTTGAACCGGAAGGGGCACGGTAAGGCCAAGCCATGTCCTTGCCGCTGGAAGAAACCGGCTGCGTGGTGATCGGCGCCGGCGTCATCGGTCTGGCGGTGGCCCGGCGCCTGGCCCGGGCCGGCCAGGCGGTGGTCGTTCTGGAGGCGGAAGCCCACATCGGCGAGCATCTTTCCTCGCGCAATAGCGAAGTGATCCACGGCGGGCTCTACTACCCGCCCGGCTCGCTCAAGGCGGAAACCTGCCTGCGCGGCAAGGCGCTGCTCTACGAGTACTGCGCCGCCCGGGGCATCGCCCACCGCCGCTGCGGCAAATGGGTGGTGGCCGGCCCCGGCCAGACGGGGGCTTTGGAGGACCTGTACGCCAACGCCCGCGCCGCCGGCGCCAAGGGGCTCAGCCTGGTGAGCCGCGAGCGGCTGCGCCGGGAGGCGCCCTGGCTGCGCGCGGAGCAGGCGCTGGAGAGCGCCACCAGCGGCATCGTCGACAGCCACGGCCTGATGGCCAGTCTGGCCGCGGAAGCGGAAAACCACGGCGCGGTGATCGCCCTGCGTCACAGGGTGACGCATATCGACTGCCGGCCGGGGCGTTTCACCCTCACCGTGGAAGGCCCGGACCAGCCTTTCCAGCTGCGCGCGGAGCGCCTGATCAACGCCGCCGGCCTCGGCGCGGTGCCTCTCACCGGCCTGATGGACGGGTTGCCGGAAAAGCATCGGCCGGAACAGCGCTTCGCCAAGGGGCACTACTTCAAGCTGCGCGGCAAACCGCCCGCCGAGCGGCTGATCTATCCCCTGCCCGACGCCGACGGCCTGGGCGTCCACCTGACCCTGGATCTGGCCGGCGGCGCCCGTTTCGGGCCCGACGTGGAGTGGGCGGAACGGCCGGACTACCGGGTGGACGAAAGTCGCCGGGAAAGCTTCGAGCAGGCGGTGCGGCGCTACTGGCCGGGCCTGCCGGCGGGCGCGCTGCAGCCGGACTACGCCGGCGTGCGCCCCAAGCTGTGGCTGGACGGCAAGCCCTACCGGGACTTTCTGATCCAGGGCCAGGGGGAGCACGGTATCGACGGCCTGGTAAACCTGCTCGGCATTGAATCGCCGGGGCTTACCGCCGCCCTGGCGCTGGCGGAGCGACTCGAAGAATCGGCATAACTATGGAGTTGGAACAGGCCTCTGGGATCCTCCGGGGCAACCGTTGCCGGCAAGCTTTGCTTGCCTTTCGCGGGCGGGGCCCGCTCCCACAGCGCCCTCACCTCCACAAATTTCAGGCACAAAAAAGCCCGGCGCGAAGGCCGGGCTTTTTCGTTGATACCGATGTTACATCGGGATCAGAGCTTGCTGTCGAGCTCCGGAACGGCCTCGAAGAGATCCGCCACCAGGCCGTAGTCCGCCACCTGGAAAATCGGGGCTTCCTCGTCCTTGTTGATGGCAACGATCACTTTGGAGTCCTTCATGCCGGCCAGGTGCTGAATCGCACCGGAGATGCCCACCGCCATGTACAGCTGGGGTGCGACGATCTTACCGGTCTGACCCACCTGCATGTCGTTGGGTACGAAGCCGGCGTCCACGGCGGCGCGGGAGGCACCGACGGCGGCGCCCAGCTTGTCGGCCACCTTGTACAGGATCTCGAAGTTGTCGCCGTTGCCCATGCCGCGGCCACCGGAGATCACGATGTCGGCGCTGGTCAGCTCGGGACGGTCGGACTTGGCCAGCTCTTCGCTGACAAAGCTGGACAGACCGCTGTCTTTCACCACGTCCAGGTTTTCCACGGACGCGGAGCCGCCTTCCGCCGCCACGCCGTCGAAGGAAGTGCCACGCACGGTGATCACTTTCTTCTCGTCGGTGCACTTGACGGTGGCGATGGCGTTACCGGCGTAGATCGGACGACGGAAGGTGTCGCCGTCAACCACGTCGGAGATCTCGGAGATCTGGGCGACGTCCAGCAGCGCGGCCACACGCGGCGCGAAGTTCTTGCCGGTGGTGGTGGCGGCGGCCAGGATGTGCTTGTAATCGGCGCCCACTTCGGCGACCAGCTCGGCGATGTTCTCGGCCAGCTGATGCTCGTAGGCGTCGTTGTCGGCGCACAGTACCTTGCTCACGCCTTCCGCCTTGGCGGCTTCCTCGGCCACGGCGCCGCAGCCTTTGCCGGCGACCAGCACGGTGATGTCACCGCCGATTTCCTTGGCGGCGGCGAGAACGCTCAAAGTAACCTTGTTGAGCGTGGCGTTGTCGTGTTCGGCGTAAACTAAAACACTCATCAGATCACCTTCGCTTCGTTCTTCAGTTTCTCGACCAGCTCGTCCACGGAGCCCACCATAACGCCCGCCTTGCGCTCGGCCGGTGTTTCCACCTTCTCGATGGTCACGCGGGGGGTCATATCAACGCCCAGATCAGCCGGGGTTTTAACGTCCAGCGGCTTCTTCTTGGCTTTCATGATGTTGGGCAGGGAAGCGTAGCGCGGCTCGTTGAGACGCAGGTCGGTGGTCACCACCGCCGGCAGTTTCAGTTCCACGGTCTGCAGGCCGCCGTCGATTTCACGGGTCACCTTGACCTTGCCTTCTTCCACGTTCACTTCAGAGGCGAACGTGCCCTGGGGCATGCCGGTCAGAGCAGCCAGCATCTGGCCGGTCTGGTTGTTGTCATCGTCGATGGCCTGTTTGCCGAGGATCACCATTTCCGGCTTTTCCTCTTCAACGATGGCTTTCAGCGCCTTGGCGATGCCCAGCGGCTGAATCTCTTCATCGGTTTCCACCAGGATGGACCGGTCGGCGCCCAGCGCCATGGCGGTGCGCAGCTGTTCCTGAGCGGCTTTCGGGCCGATGCTGACAGCGACGATTTCGGTCACGACGCCTTTTTCTTTCAGGCGTACCGCTTCTTCCACGGCGATTTCGCAGAAGGGGTTCATGGCCATTTTCACATTGGCGAGATCAACGCCAGAGTTGTCCGCCTTCACGCGAACCTTAACGTTGTAGTCAATGACTCGCTTGATGGGTACAAGAACCTTCATAGGATCCTCGGAATCTTCCACTTGGTGACTGAAGTCGCTTCCGTCCGGGGGCTGCCACAAAGCAGGGTTTGGAAGCCCACCGTGCCTTGTGGCAACCCGCCCGAATACTCGCTTTCACCAGTACTTAATAAGGACGGAAACGATGAAAGAGGCGAGACGACGCCGAACGCCGGGGCCCCGCGCGAGAGCCGGTATCTTGAACGCTGCCCCCCGGCAGGTCAATAGGCCGAAGTCGGGTAAGCGGATGATTTTGCTGCCAATTGTGTCGTTGTTTCATGACCCGCCGGTCGCCGATATCCTTGTAAATCAACCACCTGGCAAGGGATAATCCAAACAAGTGTTTGAATCGGCGTGAAAGTCGATTCCGAAAAGTGGTGCGATATGGAGGATGCCTTTATACTCCGCGCCACCCCAAGAGAACCGAAAGCTAGGAGACAGGCTGTGGAACGCGAATCTATGGAAGTCGACGTCGTCATCGTCGGCGCCGGTCCGTCCGGTCTGGCAACCGCATGCCGCCTGGGTCAAATCGCCCAGGAAAGCGGTCAGGAACTCAGCGTCGTGGTGGTGGAGAAAGGCTCTGAAGTAGGCGCCCATATCCTCTCCGGCGCGGTATTCGAGCCGCGCGCGCTTAACGAGCTGTTCCCCAACTGGAAAGAACTCGGCGCCCCGCTGAACACCGAAGTCGGCGGCGACGAAATCTTCTACTTCACCGGCGCCGAGAAAGGCTCCAAGGTGCCCAACCCGTTCGTGCCCAAGACCATGCACAACGAGGGCAACTACGTTATTTCCCTGGGCAACCTGTGCCGCTGGCTCGCCGAACAGGCGGAAGGCCTCGGTATCGAAGTGTTCCCCGGCTTCGCCGCCACCGAAGTGCTCTATAACGAGGACGGCTCGGTGAAAGGCATCGCCACCGGCGATTCCGGCATCGACCACAACGGCGAGAAGAAGCCCAGCTACACCCCCGGCATGGAGCTGCACGCCAAGTACACCGTGTTCTCCGAAGGCTGCCGCGGCCACCTGGGCAAAGGGTTGATGGAAAAATTCAACCTGCGCGAAGGCGTCGATGCCCAGCACTACGGTCTGGGCATCAAGGAACTGTGGGAAATCGATCCGGCCAAGCATCAGCAGGGCCTGGTGGTGCACACCGCCGGCTGGCCGCTGAGCGAATCCGGCTCCCACGGCGGTGGCTTCCTGTACCACATGGAAGACAACCAGGTGACCCTGGGTCTGATCACCGACCTGGGTTATTCCAACCCGCACGTTTCACCCTTCGATGAAATGCAGCGCTGGAAAACCCACCCGGAAATCAAAAAATTCCTGGAAGGCGGCAAGCGCGTCAGCTACGGCGCCCGGGCCATCGCCAAGGGCGGCCTGCAGTCCCTGCCGAAGATGACCTTCCCGGGCGGTCTGCTGGTGGGCTGTGACGCCGGCACCCTGAACTTCGCCAAGATCAAGGGTAACCACACCGCCATGAAGTCCGGCATGATCGCCGCGGAAGTGATTTCCAAGGCCATCAAGGACGGCCGTGGCAGCGACGAGCTGACCGAGTACAAGAGCCAGTTCGAGAGCAGCTGGGTGTTCGAAGAGCTGCACACGCAGCGCAACTTCGGCCCGGCCCAGCACAAGTTCGGCAACCTGCTGGGTTCCGCCTTCGCGTTCGTGGACCTCAACATCCTCAACGGCAAGATGCCGTTCACGATGCGGGACACCACCCCGGACCACGACACCCTGAAGCCGGCGGATCAGTGCAAGAAAATCAGCTATCCCAAGCCGGACGGCAAACTGACCTTCAACAAACTGGATTCGGTGTTCCTGTCCAACACCAACCATGAAGAAGATCAGCCCTGCCACCTGACGCTGAAGGACCCCAGCGTGCCGATCGAGTACAACCTGCCCAAGTACGACGAACCGGCGCAGCGCTACTGCCCGGCGGGCGTGTACGAAGTGGTCGAGGACGAAAGCACCGGTGACAAGCGCTTCCAGATCAACGCGCAGAACTGTGTGCACTGCAAGACCTGCGACATCAAGGACCCCACCCAGAACATCCACTGGGTGGCGCCGGAAGGCACCGGCGGCCCGAATTACCCGAACATGTAATTCGGCGGGCTCAATCGCAACAAGAAAGGCGCCTTAACGGCGCCTTTTTTGTGTCCGGAATTTGGGCTGCGGGCCCTTGTGCGAGCACCTTGTGGGAGCGGGCTTGTGGGAGCGGGCCCCGCCCGCGAAAGGGAGCGAAGCTCCCGGCGGGATACCAGAGGCCTGTCTAACGGCAGCTCAAACAAGCTCTCTGGAATCCCGCCGGCCGGCTTTGCCGGCCTTTCGCTTGCAAGCAAGCTCCCACAAGTCGCCTAATGCTGGCCGCTGGGGCGTGAGCGGCGCAGTGCCGCCGCCTGCCGGCGCTCGGCGCGCTGGCGCCACCATTTCTGGACGCGGCGCTCAAAGGCGTTGAGCAGGCCCAGCGGCGGCATCGCCGGCATGTACAACTGCGGGTCCGGGTAGTCGCGTTGGATGCGTGGCTTCTGTTGCATGACTCTCTCCTTCATGACGCTCTCCTTGATCGGTCGCCGACCGGGCACCGTCCCGGCCTATGGAAGAAAGCATGCAGGCTTCACATTGTTAACTCCAACGAAAAGAACTACATTATCCATTCAGAAATATTGAACGATTGGAGAGCCCGCCATGACCGTCGCCAAGGCCCGGCCGGAGAACGCCTCGCTGCCTCTTCTCGACACCGACACCCTGCGGACTTTCGTGGCCATTGCCGAGAACGGCAGCTTCACCCGCGCCGCCCATCAGGTGTTCCGCACCCCGTCCGCGTTGAGCATGCAGATCAAACGCCTGGAGGAGACTCTGGGCCAGAGCCTGTTCATACGCGAGGCGCGCCGGGTGTCCCTGACGCCGGAGGGGGAGGTGCTGCTCGGCTACGGACGCCGGCTGCTCAAGCTCAACGAGGAAGCGGTGGGCCGGTTTCTGGCGCCGTCCCTGGAAGGCAGCGTGCGCCTGGGCACGCCGGACGATGTGGGCACCCGGGTGCTGCCCCAGGTGCTGACCCGCTTCGCGCGCTCGCACCCGGCGGTGCAGGTGAACGTGAACGCCGGGCGCAGCATCGACCTGCTGAAACGGCTCGACGACGGCGAACTGGACCTGGCGCTGGTCACGCTCGGCTACAGCGATCTGAGCGCCAAGCGTGGTGAGGTGGTGCACACCGAGCCGCTGGTCTGGGCCGGTCGCGACGGCGGCGTGGCAGTGCAGCGTTCGCCGCTGCCGCTGTCGCTGGCCAACCACGGCTGTGCCTGGCGGGAGATGGCGCTGGGCGCGCTGGATAAAGCGGAAATCAGCTACCGGGTGGCCTACAACAGTGAGCACTGCGCCGGCCAGGAAGCGGCCATGCTGGCCGACCTGGCGGTGGCGCCCTTCCCCGCCAGCCTGGTGCAGCCGCCGCTGCGGGTGCTCGGCCCGGAAAGCGGCCTGCCCGCCCTGGGTGATTACCAGATCGCGCTGGTGCGCCGCGACGGCTCCGGCCCCGCCGCCGAAGCCCTGGCGGAACAGGTGGTGCAAACCTTCCGCGAGCGGCGCTGACACGCGCCGCCCCGGACCTCAGGGGTCGAGCTCTTCCTTGCCCTTCCAGACCAGGCTGTACAGGTCCTTGCGGCGGTCACGGATATTGGTGACCGAGCCTTCGCTGTGCAGCAGCTTGAGCTTTTCCAGGTCGATGTCGGCGAACAGCAGCATCTCGGTGTTGGGCACCGACTCGCTGATGGTGCCGTCGTGGGGGAAGTAGAAGTCGCTGGGTGAAAATACCGCGGACTGGGCGTACTGAATGTCCACGTTATCCACGCGCGGCAGATTGCCGACGCTGCCGGAAATCGCCACGTAGCATTCGTTCTCGATCGCCCGCGCCTGGGCGCAATGACGCACCCTCAGGTAGCCGTTCTTGGTGTCGGTCCAGAACGGCACGAACAGAATCTCCATGCCCTGCTCGGCGAGCAGCCGGCCCAGCTCCGGAAACTCCACGTCGTAGCAGATCAGAATGCCGATGCGGCCGGCGTCGGTGTCGAAAATACGCAGGCCGTCACCGCCCTGGATCGCCCAGTCCTTGCGCTCGTGGGGGGTGATGTGAATCTTCTTCTGCTGCTCCACCGAGCCGTCGCGGCGCATCAGATAGGCGACATTATAAATGCGCCCGTCCTCTTCCAGCGGCATGGAGCCGCCGATGATGTTGATGTTGTAGCTCACCGCCATGTCCGCCATGGCGTCGCGGATTTCCTCGGTGAAGCTGGCCAGGTAACGCACCGCTTCCACGGAATTGAGGTCGGTCTTGAGGCCCATCAGCGGCGCGCTGAAGAATTCCGGCAGCACGGCGAAATCGGCCCGGTAATCGGACAGCGAATCGATGAAGAACTCCACCTGGCTGAGCAGGTCTTCCACCGAGCGCGCGCTGCGCATGCGGCGCTGCACCACGCCCAGGCGCACCACCGAGCGGCGCGGCCAGTCGCCGTCGTCCTCCGGCTGATAGAGGATATTGTCCCATTCCAGCAGGGTGGCGTAGCCGCGCGAGCTTTCGTCCTCGGGCAGGTACTTCACCAGCAGGCGCTTGACGTCGAAACCGTTGGACAGCTGGAAGGTCAGAATCGGGTCGTAAATGGTGCGGGCTTCCACTTCGGCGATGTACTCGGTCACCGTCATCTTGTCCGCGTAGTTGGTGTAGCCGGGCAGACGGCCGCCGGCCAGAATCGCCCGCAGGTTTTCCTCCCGGCACAGATCCTTGCGCGCCTCGTAGAGCCGCCGGCCCAGGCGGTAACCCCGGTACTCGGGGTCCACGAACACGTCCAGGCCGTACAGCGCATCGCCCTTGCGGCTGTGCGAGCGCACCTTGTCGTCGGTGATCAGGTCTTCGTAGCGGTGCGGGTTGGAGAACCGGTCGTAGCTCACCTTTACCGTCAACGCCGTGGCGATCAGCGTGCCGTTGTCCTCGATCACCAACTGCCCTTCCGGGAACAACCGGATCAGGGTGGCGATGGTTTCCTCGGGCCAGGCACCGCCGATGTCGTGGTACACCTGATCCATCAACCGGGCCAGCGCCGGGTAGTCTTCCAGGGTCAGTTGCCGCAGACGAAGGCGAGTGCTTTCTTCAGCCATGGATCTCTCCAGTGAAGGAACCGGCGGTTCCTAGGAATTAAGGGGTGGAAACGGGATTACCCACTGGCAATCACGGTTGTGCAGCGCATCCAGGCTGCTAGCGTACAGCGCCACGCCATCCGGGCGTATGAACATGGCGGCGCCGGAACGCAGGCCGATAAAACCGGACATCTGCTCGACCACATAGCCGTCCGGCTCTTCGAACTCGCAGCGCAGCGCCTCGGGAATCGGCTCGTAGCCGACCAGACCATTGGCGAGCGGGTCTTCCACGGCGCGCCGGTCGCGATACAGACCCACCGCGTCGGCGCCGATCAGCAGCACCATACCCTGGTGGAAGTGCAGCAAATTGACAGGTCCCCGGGCCGGCAGGGAAAGTGTTTCCTGCCTTGAGATGATGGTATCCATAACACTCCACGGTAACGAAGAAGACAGGCGGAGGCAGCAGCCATGCAGGAAAGGATTGTAATACTTACCGGCGCCGGAATCTCGGCGGAATCCGGTATCAATACGTTTCGCGACGCCGGCGGCCTGTGGGAAAACCACCGCATCGAGGATGTGGCCACCCCGGAAGCCTTCCAGCGCGATCCGCATGGTGTGCAAAGCTTCTATAACCGGCGGCGTGAACAGTTGCGTGACCCGGCGATCCAGCCCAATGCCGCCCATCGGGCCCTGGCCGAGCTGGAGCAGGCGCTGCCCGGCCAGGTGCTGGTGGTGACCCAGAACGTGGACGATCTGCACGAGCGCGCCGGTAGCCGGAACGTCATCCACATGCACGGTGAGCTGCTCAAGGCGCGCTGCCAGAGCACCGATACCCTGGTCGCCGCCGACCGCGATCTGGACCCGGCCCTGACCTGCACCGTGTGCGGCGCCGCCGGCTGCCTGCGCCCCCACGTGGTGTGGTTCGGTGAAATGCCCCTGGAGATGGAGCGCATCTACGCCACCCTGGCCGGCTGCGAGCGCTTTATAAGCATCGGCACCAGCGGCAACGTCTACCCGGCCGCCGGCTTCGTGGCGGAAGCCCGGGCCAGCGGCGCGCACACCACCGAACTCAATCTGGAGCCCTCGGAGCAGCTCACCGCGTTTCACGAACACCGTCACGGGCGCGCCACCGAACTGGTGCCCGCCTATGTCCGCGAACTGCTCAGCGACACCAGCGCCACTCTATCCCGGCAATAGGCTGATTCCTGCAACGGATTCGGCTAGACTGCCAAAAACCGTCGACACCGAAATAACAGGCATAGCCAGACTCATGAGCCAGAAGCAATTAGACGATCTCAACATCGAATCCCAGGAGGTGCTGATCACCCCCCGGGCCCTGAAGGAAAAGCTGCCGCTCAGCGAAGCGGCGGCGGAAACCGTATTCCAGGGTCGCCAGCAGATCCGCGACATCCTCGACCGCAAGGATCCGCGCCTGTTCGTGGTGATCGGCCCCTGCTCCATCCATGACCCGAAAGCGGCCATGGAATACGCCGAGCGGCTCAAGAAGCTGGCCGCCGAGGTGGACGACGCCCTGTTTCTGGTGCTGCGCGTGTATTTCGAAAAGCCGCGCACCACGGTGGGCTGGAAGGGTCTGATCAACGACCCCTACATGAACGACTCCTTCAAAGTGCAGGACGGCCTGCACATTGCCCGCAAGCTGCTGCTCGACGTGGCCGAGCTGGGCCTGCCGGCGGCCACCGAGGCACTCGACCCGACCACCCCGCAGTACATGCAGGACCTGATCTCCTGGTCGGCGATCGGCGCGCGCACCACCGAATCCCAGACCCACCGGGAGATGTCTTCCGGGCTGTCCGGCCCGGTGGGCTTCAAGAACGGCACCGACGGCAGCCTGGACGTGGCGGTCAACGCCATGCTCAGCGTCAAGCATCCGCACCGTTTCCTGGGCATCGACCCGGACGGCCGGGTGGCGCTGACCACCACCAAGGGCAACCCCTACGCCCATGTGGTGCTGCGCGGCGGCGGCGGCAAGCCCAATTACGACTCGGTGTCCGTGGCCCTGGCGGAGAGCGCTCTGGAGAAAGCCGGTGTGTCCACCAACATCATGGTGGACTGCTCCCACGCCAACTCCAACAAGGACCCGAACCTGCAGCCGCTGGTGATGGAGAACATCGGCAACCAGATTCTGGAAGGCAACAAGTCGATTGTCGGCCTGATGGTGGAATCCCACCTCAAGGGCGGCAACCAGAAGCTGCCGGCCAATCTGGACGATCTGGAATACGGCGTGTCGGTGACCGACGGCTGTATCGCCTGGGACACCACCGAGCAGAGCATCCGCGATCTCGCCGACAAGGTGCGCGACACCCTGCCCCGCCGGAATCAGTAGCCGGCCTTTCGCTTGCAAGGCAAGCTGCCACAAAAAAAGCCCCGGCCATTCGGCCGGGGCTTTTTTGTTTTCGGGGACCGGCCCCCGCCGCGAACGGCGGGACACCGATCAAACCGTGGTTGCCGTTACGGCGCCAGACCGCCGAGCAGGTCCGGCAGGCCGGTCAGCAGTTCGGGCAGGTTCTGCCCCGCTTCCAGCAAACATTCGAACGGCAGGGTCGGGCTGAGGCCGCCGGCGCCGGCTTCCGGGCACAGCTGCCCGGTCACCGGATCAGCGGAGCCTTCACCGCCTTCACCGCCGCCCAGGCCGCCGAGCAGGTCCTGGAGCTGGCTCAGGCTACCGCCGGCTTCCATCAGGCAGTCCAGCGGCGTGGTCGGACCCACTTCGTCTTCCAGTGCCAGCGGGCAGATTTGCGCCAGGCCGTCGCTCAGACCCGGGATTTCCGGGATGCCGCCGGTGCCGCCGTCGCCGCCGGGGGCGCCGGGCAGGTTGCCCAGGGCTTCGGTGAAGCAGGCCGCCGGATCAAGCTGCTCGGCGCCGGAGGCCGCCGGGCACAGCGCGTCGGTGAGCGGGTTGCTGCCGCCCAGGCCACCCAGCAGGTCGGTGAGACCGCCCAGGTTCTGGCCGGCCTCGGTGAGGCACTCCAGCGGGGTGGTCGGGCCGATTTCGCCGGCACCGGCTTCCGGGCACAGCTGCGCCAGGCCATCGCTCACACCGGGAATTTCCGGTACGCCGCCGCCGTCGCCGCCACCGGGCAGGCCGGGCAGACCGCCGCCCAGGGCTTCGCTCAGGCACGCCGCCGGGTCCAGCTGCTCGGCCGCGGACGCGGTCGGGCATACGGCTTCGGTGAGCGGGTTGCTGCCGCCCAGGCCGCCGAGCATGTCCTGGATGTTGCCCAGGTTCTGGCCGGCTTCGGTCAGACACTCGATCGGGGTGGTCGGGCCGATTTCACCGGCACCGGCTTCCGGGCACAGCTGGCCCAGCAGTTGCTCACCGCCGGGAAGCTCCGGGGTGCCGCCGTCACCGCCGGGCAGCGGCACGCCGCCGGGCAGACCTTCCAGGGCTTCCATGAAGCAGGCCGCCGGATCCAGACCTTCCTCGGACGTCACCGGGCACAGGGCGTCGGTCAGCGGGTTGCCGCCTTCCAGACCACCGTCGGCGAGACCGCCGAGCAGACCTTCCAGGTCGCCGAAGCCGCCGCCCAGTTCCAGCAGGCAGTCGAACGGCGTGGTGGGGCCGATTTCCTCACCCGCGGTCACCGGGCAGATGCGTTCCAGAGCCATGCCGGCGCCGGGAATCTGCGGGGCGCCACCACCGGGTGCGGAGGGCAGCTGACCGGCCGCTTCGGTGAAGCAGGCCGCCGGGTCAAAGCTTTCCGCCGTGGCGGCGGTCGGGCACAGGGCCTCGGTGAGCGGGTTGCTGCCGCCCAGGCCGCCGAGCAGGTCTTCGAAACCGCCGAAGCTGCCGCCGGCTTCCGCCAGACAGTCGATCGGGGTGGTCGGGCCGACTTCGGCTTCCAGGGTCTCCGGGCAGATGCCGGACAGCGCGTCGGTCAGCTGATCCAGACCGGGTACGTCCGGCGTGCCGCCGTCGCCACCGTCACCGCCGCCAGGCAGACCGGGCAGATCACCCAGACCGGGCAGGCCGGGCAGGCCGCCACCGCTCACGGCTTCCTCGAAACACACCACCGGGTCCACGCGGCCGGTGCCGGCTTCCAGCGGACAAACGGCTTCGGTGAGCGGGTTCGGGTTGGTGAGCATGTCGACAATGGTGATGTAGACACGGCTGGCTTCGTTGAGACAGTTCAGCGGGGTCTCGGGGCCGACACCGGCACCGGCGCTTTCCGGGCAGAACTGGTTCAGGAACTGATCGGCACCGGGCACGCTGCCGCCGCCGTCACCGCCACCGGGCAGACCGGGCAGGCCGCCGTTGGCGCCGCCGGTCACTTCCGCGAAACAGGTGGCCGGGTCAAAGGACGGCTCGGTGGCCGCCACCGGGCACAGCTGCTCGGTGATCGGGTTGCTGCCGCCGATCAGCTCCTGCAGGCCGTCCAGGTTGGTGGCCGATTCCTGCAGACAGGCGATCGGGAACGACAACGGGCCGTCGGTCAGGAAAGCGGCCGGATCATCGAAGCCTTCCGTGAACGCCGCCGGGTCGAACGCCCCTTCCAGATCGAACGAGGAAGCCGCGGTGGGACAGAACTGAGCGACCACGTCGGTGGGATCCGGCGCACCGCCTTCGGATTCTTCGCTTTCCTCGACGCAAAGAACCGGATCAAGCGGCGTGCCGGCGGCCCCTTCCGAGGTCTCCGGGCAGAATTCTTCGGTAAAGGCGTTGGACTCGTCCACGACCGCCGCCATTTCTTCCGGCAGGTCACGGGTTGAGGGCGTCGGCGAATTGCCGGAGACGTCACCGCCCCCGCTGCTTCCGCCGCCGCAGGCGGTCAGCAGCAGCGCGAGCACGCCACCACCGATGAGATGTTTGATGTTGGTATCCAAGGTTTACCCCTCCCTTTTTACTTCTTAGTCGCTAGGCCCCCGAAATGGAGACTGACTTTGCGACTATGGAAGGGGTGTGCAAAGCGATGTAGATGCACGCCGTTGCGGGTATGTAATAAAGCGTAGCGGTGGTAATCGAACGGTTATCCGGCACGACTCCCGGAAACCTTTGTTGACCGGAGAAGCGCCCGAGGGTACGGCCGTGCCAGCACCGCGGCTAGCGCGGCGCCGGCACCATGGTGTCCAGCACGCGAAGGAAGGTGGCGGGTTCCGGGCGCACCCGGTAATTGTCGGCCAGGTCCACGTAGCAGATCTCGCCCCGGGCGTCGGTGATCAACACCGTGGGCAGCACCGTGTCCGAGGGGTAGCCGAACAGCTCCAGGCCCAGGGGCGTGCCCCCGGGGTCGAGGATGCGCAGTTGCCGGGCGGCGTCCAATTGCGGGTCCACCCACCACTCCATCGGCACGCCCAGGCGGGCGGCAAGCCGACCGGTGCGGGCGCCGGGCTGAGCGCTGACCAGGATAATGCGGGCACCGCGCCGTTCCAGTTGCGGGCGACGCCGGGCCAGCTCGCGCACCTGGGCCATGCACACCGGGCACCAGTTGCCACGGAAAAACAGCATCACCGCCGGCGCCCCGTGCAGCGAGGTGGTGGACACCGGCCGCCCCTCCAGATCCCGGAACGCCAGCGGCGGCAGCAACTGGCCGGGCCGCGGGCCGTCGGCGGCGTCGCGCTGCAGGGGGCTGTACCAGAACAGGTAGGCGCAAAGGCCGAGCAGACCCAGCCCGGTGTACAACCAGGCCAGCCAGCGGGGATCGCCGAGCGACAAGGTGCCCAGCAGGGTCACCGCCGCGCCGAGCCAGGCGCACAGGGTGGCCAGCGGCAAATGCGGGCTGGTGCGCGCCGGCCCCAGGCTGACCAGCCAGCCCAGCAACACCAGAATCGGCACGTTGACCAGCAACGGGCCGGCCCACAGCCAATGCCGGTCCTGCCAGCCCAGCCACAGGGCATGGGCACAGATAAACAACGAGGCGAATGGGTACAACGAAATGAACAACGCTTTGACGCGCGCCATGATCCCCCCTCAAGCGGTGCGGTACAGCAGACGGCTTTTTATTCGTATATAAAACAGAGACTAAGTGGTCAACGGACGATGGACAAGACAGAATAGCGTTCTCGCAATGTCCCGGCCCGAGGTTCCATGAGTTCGGATTCCGTTTCCCTGCGCGATCGCTGGCGCCACATTATTTTCGGCACCGATACGCCGGCAGGGCAATATTTTGATCAGCTGCTGATCGTCGCCATTCTCGCCAGCGTCGCGGCGGTGATGCTCGACAGCGTGCAGTCCATCCATCAGCAATACGGCACCTGGCTGTACGGCGCGGAATGGTTCTTTACGCTGCTGTTCACCTTTGAGTACATGATCCGCCTGTGGGTCAGCGACCGGCCGCTGCGTTACGCGCGCAGCTTTTTCGGGGTGGTGGACCTGCTGTCGATCATTCCCACCTACCTGAGCCTGTTTCTGCCGGGCGCCAACTACCTGCTCACCATCCGCGCGCTGCGCGTATTGCGGGTGTTCCGGGTGCTCAAGCTGGCCCACCTGATGACCGAGGCCAACGAGCTCGGCGCCACCCTGGTGCGCACCCGCCGCAAGATCGGCATCTTCATGTTCTCGGTGGTGATCGTGATCATCATCTTCGGCAGCCTGATGTATCTGGTGGAGGGGCCGGCCAACGGTTTCACCAGCATTCCTCGCAGCATCTACTGGGCCATCGTCACCATCACCACGGTGGGCTACGGCGATATTTCACCGCAAACCTCGCTGGGCCAGGCGGTGGCGTCCATGGCGATGATCACCGGTTACGCCATCATCGCCGTGCCCACCGGCATCGTCACCGCGGAAATGTCCAAGGCGAGCATGGCCCGGCGCTACGAGCGCGAGTGCCCCAACTGCCACCGCCATGACCATGATCCGGACGCCCGCTTCTGCAAGCAGTGCGGCACCGGCCTGCCCAAGCCCGGGCAGGAAGACGCGGGCTAGAGCGCGCCGAGCTCGAAGGTTTCGCCGTCGGAATCCACCACCAGACGGGCGCCGCCGCCCTGCTCTTCGCGGCGCGCCCAGTCCACCAGCTGGTAGAAAATATTGCGTGAGATGAGCGCTTCCAGGTTGTCGCGCACATGCACGTAGGGCGCCGGCTCGCCGCTGTCGGCGTCGGTCTCCACCCGTAACGGATGGCGCGCGCCCGCCACCACATGGGTCCCCACATTGGTGGTGAACACCAGCTTCTCGCGGTCGCCATCGGTGACGCGCTCCACGTCGGTGGCGACAAAGGGGGCGTCATCCACCTTGATGCGCAGCTTTTCCACCGGCGTGACCAGAAAATAATCGTCGCCTTCGCGCAGCAGAATGGTGGAGAACAGCTTGACCATGCGCTCGCGCTGAATCGGCGATTCCTGGTAATACCAGGTGCCGTCGCGGGCGATGCGCATATCGATATCGTCCTGGCGTTCCGGCTGCCATTTGTGTACCGGGGGCAGCCCCTGTTCGTCCTGGTCGGCTTTTTCCAGCAGCGCCAGTAATTCCTCGGCTTTGCTCATCGAAATTCCTTATTTGCCGCGCTGGCCTTTGTTGCCCATGCGGATGCCGATCTCGATCAGGAAATCGAGAAAGTCGTCCTTGTCATCGATCAGGCGCTGATAGAACGGCGACTGCATCAACGCAACGGCGCCGTGCGCCAGAGCCCAGGCGGAGCAGATATGATAGATGGCGGGCACCGGCTCCAGGGAACCTTCCTGGATGCGGGCCTCGACGATGTGGTTGAGCTTCTCGAAATTGGCTTCGCGGATGCGGTGCAGTTTGTCCACCAGCTCGGGCACGGCGTGATCCTTGATCACTTTGTTTTCCAGCCGGTCGAACAACTGGTAGCGGGCCGGATCGCTGATCCGGAAGCGGAAGTATTCGCGCGCCAGGGTTTCCTTGTCGTCGGACTCGGAGATGTCCTGAAACAGCGACGCCAGATCCTCCTCGTAACGAAGCATCAACAGCAGGTAGATCTGGTTCTTGGTCTCGAAGTGCTTGTAGATGGTGCCCTTGCCAATGCCCACCCGGTCGGCGATGTTCTCCACCGTGACGCGGTCCTCGCCCTGCTCCAGAAACAGAATCAGTGCGGCGTCCAGAATTTCCTGCTCGCGCTGCCGGAATTCCTGCGCCTTACGCGTGGCTTTTTCCAAGTCACCCATCTATACCTCCTCGTTTATGGGCTAGATTACCATAACCACGCCCTCTGCACGTTACCTCCAGGGCGGTTACAATCAAGTGAGTTTTGTGGAGGAGCACTGGCAATGGTCGACCTGAAAGCGGAATTCCCGTTGCACCACGACGTGCTGTATCTCAACCACGCCGCCGTGGCCCCCTGGCCCCGCCGCACCCGCGACGCGGTGGTCGCCTTCGCCAACCAGAATATCCAGGTGGGCGCCCGGGACTACCCGCAATGGGCGCGCGTGGAGCAACGTCTGCGCGACCGTCTCGGTTGGTTGATCAACGTCGAGCCGGCGGACGTGGCGCTGCTCAAGAACACCTCCGAAGGGCTGTCGGTGATCGCCCAGGGGCTCGATTGGCGGGCCGGCGACCAGGTGGTGATCAGCGATCAGGAGTTCCCGTCCAACCGGATTCCCTGGCAGGCCCTGGCCGACCAGGGCGTCGAGGTGGTGGAAGTGGACGTGAGCGGCCCGGACGCCGAACAACGGGTGATCGACGCCATCGGCGAACGCACCCGTCTGGTATCGCTGTCCTCGGTGCAGTACGGCAGCGGTATCCGCCTGAACCTGGCGCCGATCGGCCGCGCCTGCCGGGACAGCGGCGTGCTGTTCTGCGTGGACGCGATCCAGAGCCTGGGCGCGGTGCGCTTCGACAGCGGCGAGGTGTACGCGGATTTCGTGGTCGCCGACGGCCATAAATGGATGCTCGGCCCGGAGGGCCTGGCGCTGTTCTACTGCCGGCCGGCGGTGCGCGAGCGCCTGCGGTTGCGGCAATTCGGCTGGCATATGATCGCCAACGCCGGCGACTACAGCCAGACCGGCTGGCGGGTGGCCGAGGACGCGCGCCGCTTTGAATGCGGCAGCCCGAACATGCTCGGCGCCCACGCCCTGGACGCCTCCCTCTCTCTGTTTCAGGAACTGGGCATGGACACCGTGGCCCGGGCCCTGGCGGAGCGAATCGGCTATCTGGACAGCGCCCTGCGCGACCGCGGCGCCGAGGTGCTCAGCCCGGCGCAGGCGGAGCGGCGCGCCGGCATCGTCACCTTCCGGCTGATGGACGAGGCCCCCGCGGACACCCGGGCGCGGCTGCAGGCCGGCGGCGTGGTGTGCGCGGAACGGGGCGGCGGCGTGCGCTTCTCGCCGCACTTCTATACTGACTATTCGGTCATGGATCGCGCAGTGGCGCTACTGTAGGATCACGCCATGAATTCCCAGCGACTCTACCAATGGCTCTGTGAACGTCTCCAGCGGCAACCGGACCACTCCGACTGGCCGCTCGGCGACCTGGAAAGCCAGCGCGCCCAGCTGCGCCCCTGCGATGTGCTGCTGGTGGACGGCGACAGCCCTCTGGACCGCCGTCTGAAGGTGCTCACCGGCAGCCGCTTTTCACGGGTGCTGCTGTACATCGGCCGTCCCCATGAAGTGGCGGACCCGGCCCTGCGCTCGCTGCTGGCGGATTACCTGCCCTGCCGGCCGGACACCCAGTTGGTGCTGGACGCCAGCCTGGAGCGCGGGCTCTGCGTTCGCGACCTGAGCAATCTCCACGATCTGCACCTGCGGGTCTGCCGGGCGCAGAATCTGTCCGAGGCGGAATGCCAGGACGCCTTGCGCTTCGCCATCAGCCGCGTGGGCACCGGCACCCAGCACACCTGGAGCACGCTGGCGCTGCTGTGGTTGCTGCCCTGGCGCACCCTGGCGCGCCACGCCCGCCGGCGGCTGCTCAACCGCTGGGCCAACGACCTGTTGCGGGCCATCACCGGCACCACCGTGGGCGAGGCCTTCGCCTTTATCCAGTTTCCGGTGCACCCGCTGGTCAAGGAGCCCGGCGACGCGGGGACCCGGCTGCTGCGCCTGCAGCCCCGGGTGTTCCACGCCGCCGACTTCGATCACTCGCCCTACTTCGATGTGATCAAGGCGCCCTACCTGCTCGACAAAGTGCCCACCGGCTTCGGCGCCCTGCCCTGGAAAGGCAACGCCGGCGCCCTGGCGCCGGAGCAGCGTAAACGTCACTTATCCGTGGTGGACGGCTAGCCCCGGCCGCCGCCCGCCGCGCGCCAGACCCGCCAGCACCAGCAGAGCCAGCCAGCCCCAGCCACCGGCACCGCCGCCGCCACCGCCGCCACCGGACCCGCCGGTGTCGCCGCCACGGCTGCTTTCCTGGCCGGCCGCCGCCGGCGTCACGAAGGCGCGGGTATCGCCGGCCGGGAAATCACCGTTGGCGGCGCCCGCGTCCAGGAACACCCGGCCGCTGCCCTCGCCGGTCAGCGCCAGGCTCAGGGTGCGGCTTTCGCCGCGCGCCAGGTCGCCCAGGTCGCAACGCACCGGCTGGGTGTCGGTGCAGCCCGCGGGCAGGCTGTCGTAATCCCAGCCGGCGGGCACCTGGAAGCTCGCCCAGGCGTTATAGGCGTCGCGGTGCTGCGCTTGGTTGGTGATCTCCGCGCGGATCGAAACGGTGCCGCCGCTACGGGTGGCGGTGGCGTCCAGCGTCATATCCGGCACATCGCTGAACACCGGTGAGAACTGCTCGGTGTCGGCGCTGTAATAGTCGTGGCTGTCGCTGATCGGGGTCACCGTGACCCGGTCGGTGAAGGTACCGCCGTGGGTGGGGGTCAGCCACAGGCGGTGGCTGTTGCTGACCGCGCCGGTGGACAGTTCCGCCGCGCCCAGGCAATCGGTGTAGCCGCCGCGGGCGGTGCACTGCAGATCGTCGGCGCTGACCCGCAGGCCGGCCTTGTGGTGGATCCGGATGCCCACCTGGCGGGCGTCGTTGACCTGGCTCAGGTTGCTGACCCGGGTGTCCATGGACAGCGCCCGCCCGGGGCCGGTGTAGAGGCTTTCGCCCTCGGATTCGCTGTGCAAATCCACCATGGCGCCGGAGGAGGTGCTCTCGATCCAGCCCAGATAGGCGCTCACCCGGGTGTAGACCGCCGGCACGCCGGACGCGCACCGCTCGGTGCCGTAGCTGGTGACGCCCACCAGCCAGGTGCGTCCGTCCTGCTGGAAGATCAGCGGCCCGCCGCTGTCGCCCCGGCAGGTGTCCTGGTTGGTGCCGTTCACCGGGTTTCTCTCGGCGGCGCAGATCTGTCCGGAGGTGAGACTGTTCCAGTAGGTGCTGCACTGCTGCGGCGACACGTAATCCAGACCGGCCTGCTGCAGGGTGTCGGACATGCTGCTGGTTTCGGTCTGCCCCCAACCCAGCGCCACCAGGGCCTCGTCCGAGGAACCGGCGCGCAACGCTTTCATCTCGTCCGCCTTGGCCAGGTCCAGGGGCTCCAGCCGGGAGGCCGAGGACAGCTCAAGCAGGGCCAGGTCGTTGTGGTACACGCCGGTGCGGTAGTGCTCGTGCACGCGCACCGAGCGCACCGCCAACCGTTCCGGGGCCTGCTCATGGCGATTCAGGTGCCCGAGGGAGACATACAGGTCGCTGGCGGCGTAGTCGTCCACGCAGTGCGCGGCGGTGAGCACCCAGCGCGGCGCCACCAGGGCGCCGCCGCAGCGGGTGTACCCGTAACTGGCGCCGCCGATCTCGATTTCCGCCATCCAGCTGCGCGCCGTGGGGACCGGGTCCCCACCGATGATACGCGGCGTCATGGTGTCGTCCGCGCCGAACGCCACGCCGGAGAGAAGCCCTGAAGCCACAATGAATGAGATTATAAGATTACGCATAGCCCGACCCGCCTAGTGTTAAGTTCGTACTCGGCGGATACTAGGTCACGCTTAGTGGCGATTACTAGAGTAGTTGGATGATATCAGTACGACATCATTCTTATTTGTGACTCAACGCATAGGTAATTCGTGCCCTAACGCACAAAAAAACACCGGGCTAAGCCCGGTGTTTTCGGTTCTGGTAGGAAAAAAGGGTGAAAAGCGTACTAGTCGGCGACCACGCCGCAGGCCATACGCGGTCCGCCGCCGCCCAGGGGTTTGGGCTGATCGCTGTAGTTGTCGCCGCCGGCGTGCACCATCACCGCGCGGCCTTTCAGGTCGTCCATCTCCAGCCGGGGTGCGAGAACCGGCAGCGTGGCGCGGCCCTCATCGTCCACGTACAGCGCCGGCAGGTCGCCCAGGTGGCCGTCGCCCCAGGGGGTGCCGTGGCGGCCGCTGTTGTCCGGGTCGAAATGGCCGCCGGCGGCCAGGGCCGGCACCGTGTCGCCGTCCTTCTCGCCGGGCTGGCAGGTGGGGTTCTGATGAACGTGGAACCCATGGATGCCCTCGTCCAGATCCTTCAGATCCGGCGTGAACACCAGGCCGTATTCGCTCTCGGTGACGGTGACCGTGCCGACACTGTCACCGGGGCCTTCGTCGGTGGCTTCGTGCAGGGTGATGGTGGTGGCCGCCTGGGTGGTGCCGGCAACGGCGCCGGCGAACAGAGCGAGTAACAGGTGTCGATTGCGCATAGTCATGCCTTCCTTGTGTCGTCGATGGTTGATCACACTGTCACATCCTAGTCATCCGTGGACACGCATTTAAAGCGAAACCGTCACCCTGGTTCTGAAAGCGCACAGGTTTTACGGTTTTTCCCTGTTTTTTACGTTCCTGGTCCGGGTCATCTTTAAGTGCCAGCTCCAAGGCCTCAATAGCGCCACGAACTTCTTAGTTATTCCCCTCATAAGCGCCTTTCTTATTTCATAAAAGTATCGAACCTTCACTTTCACAAGTTTCCTGGAATGAAGAGACCGGCGGACACCGCTGTTTTACCGGGTGCCGCCGCCGTGAGCGTCTTGTGAAGTTTTCACTCCCGGGCCTAGGCTTGAAGCCAGCAAAGGATTGAACACCACCCAGGAGGCAACATGGCCAAGAAGGCAGCCAAGAGCGACCGGAAAACCGTTAAAGGAAATGGCGGAGAAACCCACCAGACCGCCGGGGGCGAAGTGCCCACCCTGACCACCAAGCAGGGCGTGCCGGTGGCCGACGACCAGAACACCCTCACCGTCGGCGAGCGCGGCCCCGCCGCCCTGGAAGACTTCCACTTTCGCGAGAAACTATTCCACTTCGATCATGAGCGCATTCCCGAGCGCGTCGTGCACGCTCGCGGGTTCGCGGCGCACGGCTACTTCGAGAACTACGCGCCGCTGGACAAACTGACCCGCGCCGGATTGTTCCAAAAAAAGGGCCAGCGCACGCCGGCGTTCGTGCGTTTTTCCACGGTGGCCGGCAATAAGGGCTCCGGGGATCTGGCGCGCGACGTGCGCGGCTTCGCCGTAAAGCTGTACACCGAGGAAGGCAACTGGGACATCGTCGGCAACAACATTCCGGTGTTCTTCATCCAGGACGCGATGAAGTTCCCGGACCTGATCCACGCCGCCAAGCAGGAACCGGACCGTGGCTTTCCCCAGGCGCAGACCGCCCATGACAATTTCTGGGATTTCATCTCCCTGACGCCGGAAAGCATGCACATGGTCATGTGGATTATGTCCGACCGCACCATCCCGCGTTCCCTGCGTTTCATGGAAGGGTTCGGCGTGCACAGCTTCCGCATGGTCAACGCCAAGGGCGAGTCCACCTTCGTGAAATTCCACTGGAAGCCCAAACAGGGCATGCAGTCGGTGGTCTGGAACGAAGCTCTGAAAATCAACGGCGCCGATCCGGATTTCCATCGCCGGGACATGTGGGGCGCGATCGAATCCGGCGACTACCCGGAGTGGGAACTGGGCCTGCAGATTTTCGACGAAAAGTTCGCTGAAAAATTCGATTTCGACGTGCTCGACCCCACCAAGATCATTCCCGAGGAAGAAGTGCCGGTGACCCCGGTGGGCCGCCTGGTACTGAACCGCAACGTGGACAACTTTTTCGCCGAAACCGAGCAGGTGGCCTTCTGTACGCAGAACATCGTGCCGGGCATTGATTTCACCAATGATCCGCTGCTGCAAGGCCGCAACTTTTCCTACCTGGATACCCAGCTCAAGCGTCTCGGCGGCCCCAACTTCACCCATATTCCGATCAACGCGCCCAAGTGCCCCTATCACACCCTGCAGCAGGACGGGCACATGGCGATGGAGAACCCCAAAGGCCGCGCCAACTACGAGCCCAATTCCTGGGGCGGTGCCGAAGGCGGCCCGCGCGAAAACCCGCAGCGCGGTTTCCACAGCTACCCGGCCGAGGAAGCGGGCACCAAGCAGCGCCTGCGCCCGGAAAGCTTTTCCGACCATTACAGCCAGGCCCGTCAGTTCTTTATCAGCCAGACAGAGGTGGAACAGGACCACATCACCGACGCCCTGGTGTTCGAACTGAGCAAGGTGGACACCGTAGCGATTCGCGCGCGCATGGTGTCGCACCTGCGCAACATCGACGAAGACCTGGCCAAGGGCGTGGCCAAGGGTCTGCGGCTGAGTCCGCTGCCGCGCGCCGCCGACGCCGCGCGGCCCACCCGCCAGGACCTGAAGGCGTCGCCGGCACTGAGCATTCTGCTTAACCAGCCGGAAACCTTCTCCGGCCGCAAGATCGGCGCACTGGTCAGCGACGGCGCCGACGCCGCCCTGCTCACCGCGCTGGAGAAAGCGGCCAAGAAAGAAGGCGCCAAGGTGGCCTATGTGGCGGCCTCCGTGGGCGGCGTGAAACTCAGCGACGGCAGCTGGCTGGAAGCCGACGAAAAAATCGACGGCGGCCCCTCGGTGGTGTTCGACGCGGTGGCGCTGGTGCTCTCGGAAAAGGGCGCCCGCGAACTGGCGGCGATGCCCCCGGCCCGTGACTTCGTCAGCGACGCGCTGGCGCACAAGAAGTTCATCGGCTTCACCGAGGAAGCGGTGGCACTGCTCGGCCTGTCGGGCCCGGACGACGCCGGCGCGGAAGGGCTGGTGCCGCTGGACAAGGCCGGCGACGCCGCCCGCTTCCTGACCCTGTGCCGGAACCTGCGTTGCTGGACCCGGGCCTGACCCGTGCCGCGTATTTTCAGGCCCAGGGCCAATGCCCTGGCCTGGATGGCGCTGATTCTGGCGTTCGCGCTGGTGGTGGTGATGGTGGCGCTGGGCGCCTATTACTTCCAGTCGCCCTACTACAGCGGCGTTGACCGAACGCCGGCTCAGCCGGTGCCGTTCAGCCACAAGCATCATGTCGGCGAGCTGGGTCTGGATTGCCGTTACTGCCATACCTCCGTGGAGCAATCCTCGTTCGCGGGGGTACCGGAGAGCGAAATCTGCATGACCTGTCATTCGCAGCTCTGGACCAACGCCGACATGCTCGCGCCGGTTCGCGACAGCCTGCGTGACGACAAGCCCCTGCGCTGGCGGCGGGTCCATGACCTGCCCGACTACGTGCGCTTCGATCACAGCGCCCACGTCAATAACGGCGTGCCCTGCGAAGCCTGCCACGGCCGGGTCGACCGAATGCCGCTGACCACGCAGAAAAAAACCCTGTTCATGCAGTTCTGCCTCGACTGCCACCGCAATCCCGCGCCCCGTCTGCGGCCGCCCGACGCGGTCTTCGAGATGGGCTGGGAAGCCCGGCGAGGCGTCGACCGCCAGCAACTGGGTGAGCGTCTGATGGCGCGTTACCACACGCCCTCCACCGAGCGTTTGACGGACTGCAGCCTATGTCATCAATAATCGCCCGCGAACACGGCACCGACATGGCCGCCCTGCGCCGTAAACTGGCCGGCCGCTCCGGCCGCCACTACTGGCGCAGCCTCGAAGAGCTGGCCGACAGCGATGACTTCCAGCGGCTGCTGGAAGAAGAATTTCCCAGGCTGGCGCCGCTCTGGGAAGGCCGGGTGTCGCGGCGCGGGCTGCTGGGCCTGATGGCCGCGTCCCTGGCCCTGGGCGGCCTGACCGGCTGCAAGCCCCAGCCGGAGGAAAGGATCGCCCCCTACACACGGCGCCCGGAGGACCTGCTGCCCGGGCGTGCCCGCTGGTACGCCTCCACCCTGCCCTTGGACGGCTATGCCCGGGGCGTGCTGGTGAAGACGTTCCAGGGCCGGCCGGTGAAGGTGGAAGGCAACCCGGAGCACCCCGCCAGCCTGGGCGCCACCGACAGCATCGCCCAGGCGGAAATTCTCGGCCTCTACGACCCGGACCGCTCGCAGACGATACGCTACCAAGGCACCGCCGGCAGCGACGCCGCCTTCCTCGAGCAGCTGCAGGCGCAACGCCGCCACTGGGCCGCCGGCGAACGCCGGCTGTGCCTGCTTACCGGCCCGCTCACGTCGCCCAGCCAGCACGCGCTGATAGAACGGCTGAAACGCCTCTATCCGTCCACGCGCTGGTACCGCCACGAGCCGCTCGCCAACGGCGCCGCCCACCAGGGCACCCGGCAGCTGTTCGGCGAGCCCCGGGAGGCCCGCTACCGGCTTGACCGGGCCCGGGTGATCCTGGACCTGGACGCGGATATGCTCGGCAGCGGCCCCGCCAAGCTGGTGCACGCACGCCACGCCATGGGCCGGCGCCGGCCGGACCGCGAAGACGCGCTGCTGAACCGTCTCTATAGCGTGGAAAGCACGCCCTCGATCACCGGCGCCAGCAGCGACCACCGACTGCCGCTGGCCGCCGCCGAGGTGCCCGCGCTGGCCGCTGCCCTGGCGGCGCGCCTGGGGGTGCCCGGCATGGCGGATCAGGCTGAAAACAGCCCGGTCGACCCCGCCTGGCTGGACGCCCTGGCCGACGATCTGCGCCGCGCCGGCGCGGAAGCGGTGGTGATCCCCGGCGATACCCAACCGGCGGCGTTGCACGCGCTGGCGCACGCCATCAACCACCATCTCGGCGCCGCCGGCACCAGCGTGGAATACAGCGCCCCGGTGGCGCCCGCCGCCGACGGCGACCTGGCCGACCTGAGCCGCGCCATGGGCGAGGGCCGGGTCGACGCGCTGCTGATGCTGAACGTCAATCCGGTCTACAACGCCCCCGCCGGGCTGGCGTTCGAAGAGCGTCTGGCGCGGGTGCCGTTCAGCGTCCACTGCGGCCAGTACCGCGACGAAACCGGGCGCGCCGCGCTCTGGCATCTGCCCGCCGCCCATCCGCTGGAAAGCTGGGACGATGCGCGCGCCTTCGACGGCACCGTCAGCCTGATGCAGCCCACCATCGTGCCGTTGTTCGGCGGCTACACCGCCCAGCAAGTGCTCGCCGCCTTCGCCGGCCGCTACCGCACCGACCCTCGCGAACTGGTCCGTGAGCACTGGCGACAGGCGCTGCCGGGGGCGGACTTCGAACGCCACTGGCACAGCGCCCTGCAGCGGGGCTGGATCGACGGCACCGCCCTGCCGGCCGCCCTGCCGACGCTGCGCAATACGCCGCCGCCACCGCCGCCCACCGACCGGGACGGCCTGCTGCTGCAGTGGCGCGCCGACCCGGCCCTGCACGACGGCCACTACGCCAACAACGGCTGGCTGCAGGAGTTGCCGCGCCCGCTGACGCAGCTCACCTGGGACGGCGCCGCGCTGATCTCACCGGCGCTGGCGGAACGCGAAGGCCTGAGCGAGGGCCAGCGTGTGCGGCTCACCCTGGCCGGCCGCAGCCTGGACACGCCGGTGTGGATCCAGCCCGGCCAGCCGGCCCGGGCGATCACCCTGTTCGTCGGCCAGGGCCGCCGCGACGCCGGCCGCGTCGGCAACGGCGTGGGGGTCAACGCCTACCGGCTGATGCCCGACCACGGCGCCTTCGCCGCCGGCGGAGTGACTCTGGAGGTGCTCGGCGACCGCGCCGCCCTGGCCAGCACCCAGCAACACCACAACATGGCCGGCCGCGATCTGCTGCGCGAAACCGACCTGGCGCATTTCCAGGAAGAGCCCGGTTTCGCTCAACCGGACCGGGTGGAAGAACCGATCTCGCTGTACCCGGAGTGGGACTACCCAGACCACGCCTGGGGCATGAGCATCGACCTGAACAGCTGCATCGGCTGCAACGCCTGCATCACCGCCTGCCAGGCGGAGAACAACATTCCCATTGTCGGGCCGGAGGAGGTGCGGCGCGGCCGTGAAATGCACTGGATCCGCGTGGACCGTTACTACGCCGGGCCGCTGGACGATCCCAGCATGCACTTCCAGCCGGTGCCCTGCATGCACTGTGAAAAGGCCCCCTGCGAATACGTCTGCCCGGTGGAGGCCACCCAGCACAGCAGCGAGGGCCTCAACGAAATGATCTACAACCGCTGCGTGGGCACCCGCTATTGTTCGCAGAACTGCCCGTACAAGGTGCGCCGCTTCAACTGGTACCACTACACCGAAGCCACCGCCGAGCTGGCCACGCCGGCCGCCGCCCACAACCCGGATGTCACCGTGCGCAGCCGCGGCGTGATGGAAAAATGCACCTACTGCGTGCAGCGCATCAATCAGACCGAAACCGACGCCCGCAACGAAGACCGCCCCCTGGAAGACGGCGAGTTACGCACCGCCTGTCAGCAGGTGTGTCCGTCCGAGGCGATTGAATTCGGCGATCTCAACGACCGCCACAGCGCCGTCAGCCGGGCCAAGGCAAGCCCGCTCAACTACGCCATGCTGGAAGAGCTGAACACCCGGCCGCGCACCACCTATCTGGCCGGCGTGCGCAACCCCAATCCGGCGATCCAGGCGCTTGAGGCGCGGGAGGCGCCGGCATGAACCGGCGCCGCGACGAGCTGGCCCCGCCCGGCCTCAGCGCCGGCGCGCTCACCGACCGGGTGAGCGCCACGGTGCTCGGCACCCGGCCGCCCAGGGCCTGGTGGCTGGCGCTGGGCCTGGCGACGCTGTTGTCCCTGCTGTTCCTGGTCGGCGTGGTCTACGTGCTCAGCGTGGGGGTCGGCGCCTTCGGCCTGAACATTCCGGTGGCCTGGGGTTTTCCCATCATCAATACCATCTGGTGGATCGGCATCGCCCACGCCGGCACGCTGATCTCGGCGGTATTGTGGCTGACCCGCCAGGACTGGCGCGCCTCCATCAGCCGCTCGGCGGAGGCCATGGCGATGTTCGCCATCGTGCTGGCCGGCAGTTACCCGCTGCTGCACCTGGGGCGTCCCCAGTTCGCCTATTTTCTGCTGCCCTACCCCAACCTGATGGATCTCTGGCCGCAGTGGCGCAGCCCGCTGGTGTGGGACTTCTTCGCCATCGCCAGTTATCTGCTGTTCACCGCCAGCTTTCTGTTCCTGAGCCTGCTGCCGGACTTGGCCAGCCTGCGCGACCGCGCCCGTCACCGCGCCGTGCAGCTGTTCTACGGCGTGCTGGCGCTGGGCTGGCGCAACTCGGCGCGGCACTGGCACCGCTACCAGCAGGCCCACCGGGTGCTGGCGGTGATCGCGGTGCCCATCGTGGTGTCGGTCACCGGCACCATTTCACTGGACCTGGCGGTCAGCATCGTGCCCGGGTTTCATTTCACCATCTTTCCGCCCTACTTCGTCGCCGGCGCGCTCTATTCCGGCTTCGCCACGGTGGCGATCATCGCCATCGTGCTGCGCGCCCTGTTCGGCTTCCGCGATCTGATCACCCGGGCGCATCTGAACCGGCTCGGCATCATGATGCTGTGCTTCGTGCTGGTGGTGGACTACGCCTACCTGCAAGAAGTGTTCACCGCCTTCTACACCGGCGAGGACTTTTACCGCAGCGTCTATTACGACCGCTGGAGCGGGCCCTACGCGCCCTTCTACTGGGGCATGATCCTGTGCAACGTGGTGCTGGCCCAGGGCCTGTGGTTCCGGCGCCTGCGCGAGAGCGTGCCGGGGCTGCTGTGCCTGGCGGTGATCGCCGAGATCGGCATGTGGCTGGAACGCTTTCAGATCGTCATTACCAGCACCCACAAGGACTACATGCCCAGCGCCTGGGATACGGTAACGCCCAGCGCCTGGGACTGGCTCACCTACGCCGGCTCGATCGGCGTGTTCGTGGTGCTGCTGTTGCTGTTCATCAAGCTGATGCCGGCGATCTCCATGCACGACATGCGGGAGATGCTGCACCGCCGCAAACAGCGGGAGGCCGACCATGGATGAGCGCCTGCACGGGCTGCTGGCCCGCTTCCCCGACGCCGACCGCCTGCTCGCCGCCAGCCGTGATTTGCGCCGGCGCGGGCTGACCCGCCTGGACGCCTACAGCCCGCACCCGGTGGAAGGCCTCGACCAGGCGCTGGGCCTGAGCGAGCGGCGCGTGCCGGTCATCGCCCTGGTGTGCGCGGTGGTGGTCGGCGCCGGCGCCCTGGCGCTGCAGGTGTACGCCTCGCTGGATTATCCCTTCAACGTGGGCGGCAGGCCGGTACTCAGTTGGCCCGCCTATACCATCGTTACCTTCGCCATGACCATGGTCGGCGCCACCCTGGGCGCCATGCTGTCGATGCTGTGGCTGAACGGCTTCCCCCGCCCCTACCACCCGCTGTTCAACGTGGCGGAGTTCGACGCGGCATCGCGGGACGGCTATTTCCTGTGCCTCGAAGCGTCGGACCCGCTGTTCGACGCGGAGCGGCTGCGCGAGCACCTGCTGCAAAACGGTGCGGTGTCGATCCGGGAGGTGCCGGCATGAAGTACTGGTCCTGGTGGTTGCTGGTGCCGGCGCTGCTGTGCGGCTGCGAGCAGCCCGACATGGCCGACCAGCCGCGCCTGGAAACCTATGAAACCGGCGCCGCCTTCAACGACGGCCTGGCCGCCCGGCCGGTGCCCGAAGGCACGGTGGCGCGGGACCAGCGGCCGGCGGCCACGGAGAACCCGCTGCCGATCAACGCTGAAACACTGGCCCACGGGCGGGAACAGTTCGATGTGTTCTGCGCGCCCTGCCACGGCCGCAACGGGCGCGGCCAGGGGGTGATCGTGCAGCGCGGCTTCCCGGCGCCGCCCAGCCTGCACCGGCCACGCCTGCGCCGAGCCGCGGACCGGCATTTCTACCAGGTGATCCGCGACGGCCACGGCGCCATGTACGCCTACGCCAGCCGCGTGCCCGAGGACCAGCGCTGGGCGATCATCGCCTACATTCGCAGCCTGCAGTTGAGCCGCAACGCGCGCCTGGAGGACGTGCCCCGGGACCACCGGCCGCTGCCCGACACCGGGGAGGCCCCGCCATGACCCGGGCACTGGTGTTCGTCGCCGTCGCCGGGCTGTTGCTCACCGGCCTGGGGGCGCTGCTGGACAGCGCCGCCTTCCTGCGCGCCTGGCTGGTGGCCGCCCTCACCGGCATCGCCCTGCCGCTGGGCGCCATGGCGGTACTGATGACCCACAATCTCACCGGCGGCCAGTGGGGCGAGCCGGTGCGCGCGCCGCTGAAGGCGGTGGTGGCGACCCTGCCGCTGATGCTGGTGGCGTTCGTGCCCCTGCTGCTGGGCGCGCGGGTACTGCTCCCCTGGACCGGCGACCTGAGCGGCCTGCCCGAGGTGGTGCGGCACAAGACGTTCTATCTGAACCTGCCGTTTTTCCATGCCCGCTTCGCCCTGTACGCGGTGATCTGGCTGATCCTGGCCGCGCGGCTCTCGGTGTGGCGCGGCGACCGCCGCTCCATGCCGGCCAGCGCCGGCGGGCTGGTGCTATGGGCGCTCACCACCACCTTTTTCGCGTTCGACTGGATCATGGGCCTGGAGCCGGCCTGGTACTCGGACATTCTGGGCCTGATTTTCATGGGCTCGGCGCTGTCCATGGCGCTGGCGCTGCCGTTCCTGCTGCCGGGCGTCTACCCGGACGCGGAGCGGTGGCCGGCGCTGGAAGGCGCGCGGCGGGATCTGGCGCATCTGTGGCTGGCGGCGATCCTGTTCTGGGTGTTCGTGGCCTTCAGCCAGTACCTGATCATCTGGAGCGGCGATCTGCCCCACGAAATCCGCTGGTACGCCCACCGTGGCCAGGGCGGCTGGCAATGGCTGGCACTGGCGATGATGACACTGTGCGGGGCGCTGCCGTTCGCCGCCCTGCTGCCCGCCGGCTGGAAGCGGCGCGCCCGGCCGCTGGCGGTCCTGGCGGCGCTGGTGCTGCTGGGGCATGCGCTGGAATTCGCCTGGCTGGTGCTGCCCGCGTACTACCCGCACCACTGGCCGCTCGGCTGGCGCTCACCGGTGGCGTTGCTCACCCTCGCCGCCCCGGGCCTGCTGCTGATCCGGCGTTACCGTTCGCGGCGCGCGGAGGGCACCCCATGACCGCACCACGGCGCGACCCCGGTTACGAACAGCGCGACGTGTCACCGCGCCTGCCGCTGGTGGCGGCGGTTCTGGTGTTGTGTCTGCTGGCGGTGGTGCTGGGCCTGATCGGCTGGGCGTTCGCGCTGCGCGGCGACGCCGGGCCGCGCGCCACCGGCTTCTTCGAACTGCCGCTGGACCAACCGCGCACACCACACCTGCAGGCCGAGCCCGGCCCCGACCTGCGGCGCATGCGCGAAATCAGCGAACGGGGGCTGCACCGATACGGCTGGGTGGACCAGGAGGCCGGGGTGGTGCACATCCCGATTGAGCGGGCCATGGCTCTCTACGCGCGCCGCCACGGCGACGGGGAGGCGCGCCCATGAGCCGCCTGATACTGGCCGCCGGCGTGCTCGGCCTGCCGCTGCTGGTCGCCGCCCAGCCGCCGACGCCGTCGCAAACCCTGGACCGGGTCGGCGTGGACCAGCGCATCGGCGAGCGGGTGCCCCTGGATCTGCGCTTCACGGATCGCCACGGCGACAGCGTGACCCTGGGCAACCTGATCGACGGCAAACCCGCCCTGCTGCAGCTGGCCTGGTACGACTGCCCGAACCTCTGCGATCTGTCCCTGCGGCGCCTGGGCAGCCGGCTCTCGGAGGTGAAGTTCCAGCCCGGCGAGGACTTCCGGGTGATCACCGTGAGCATCGACCCGCGGGAAGGCGCCGACGCCGCCGACCGCGCACTGGCCACTTTGCGCGACAGCCATCAGGGCGACAGCGACGCCGGCGACTGGCGGGTGCTGACCGGCGACGCCCGGGCCATCGACACCCTGGCGCGGCGGATCGGCTACCGCTACCAGTACGACGCGGACAGCGAGCAGTTCGCCCACCCGGCCGCCCTGGCGGTACTCGACGGCGACGGGCGCCTCTCTTCGTATCTGCTGGGCCTGACGTTTTCCGGGCGGGATGTGGAACTGGCGCTGACCCGCGCCGGCGAAGGCCGGCTGGGCTCGATCACCGACCGGATCGCGCTGCGCTGTTTTCACTTCGATCCGGAGAAAGGCACCTACACCCTGGACATTCTGCGGCTGCTGAATCTGGCCTGCCTGATCACCGCCCTGGTGCTGGCGCTGGTGGTGGGCCGGCTGCTCCGGCGCCGCCGCGGGAATGACCGGCAAGGGAGGCATTGAGCCATGGCCGACGCCGACGATAGATGGCAGCTGCTGCTGTTCCCGGAATCCGCGTCCAGCGTGTCCGGCCAGGTGGACACCCTGTTCTGGGCCATGGTGGTGGCCTGCGGGCTGGTGGTGGCGCTGGTGTTTACGGTGCTGCTGGTGTTCGGCATCCGTTATCGGCGCGGCTCGCCGGCCAGCCGCCGCGGGTCGCCGCTGCTGTACCACAACCGCTGGCTGGAAATCGGCTGGTCGATTCCGGTGCTGGCCGCGTTCCTGTTTTTCTTTGCCTGGGGCGCGCTGCTCTACGTGGAGATTCTCGATCCGCCCACGCCGGAGGACGGCGAAGCGCGCCGGGTGAACGTGATCGGCAAACAGTGGATGTGGAAGTTCCAGCACCCGGAGGGCATCCGCGAGATCAACACTCTGCACGTGGCCGTGGGCCAGACCGTGCGGCTGCGCATGACTTCCCAGGACGTGATCCACAGCTTTTTCGTGCCGGCCTTCCGCATCAAGCAGGACGTGCTGCCGCAAACCTATACCCGCTTGCAGTTCACCCCCACCAAGGTCGGGCGCTTCGACCTCTATTGCGCGGAATATTGCGGCCTGTCCCATTCCGGCATGGTCGGCGAAGTGGTGGTGATGCCGCCCTCGGAATTCCAGGACTGGCTGGCGCGGCGCGACCGGCCGGGCACGCCGCAACAGGACGGCGAGCGGCTGTTCCGCCAGTACGGCTGCAGCGGCTGCCACGGCGAGGCGTCCTCGGTGCGGGCGCCGGATCTGGCCGGCCTGTACGGCAAGCCGGTGCCGCTGGAAAGCGGCGGCACGGTCACCGCCGACGCCCAGTACCTGCGCGATTCGATCGTCTTTCCCAGCAAGCATGTGGTGGCCGGATACGCGCCGATCATGCCGTCCTTCAAGGATCAGATCAGCGAGGAAGATCTGCTCAAGCTGACCGCTTATATCCAATCCCTGACGCCCGAGGAGCCTGACGCGCCATGAACTATCTGAACGCCGGTTACGGACTGAAAAGCTGGCTGCTGACGCTGGATCACAAGCGTGTCGCCTGGCTCTATTTCATCAGCATCACCGGGTTTTTCTTTCTCGGCGGGGCCGCCGCCACCCTGGTGCGCCTGGAGCTGATCACCCCGGCCGGGGACCTGCTCTCCAGCGACGCCTACAACCAGATGTTTTCCCTGCACGGCATCGTCATGGTGTGGTTTTTTCTGATTCCCTCGATTCCCGCCACCATGGGCAACTTCCTGCTGCCGTTGATGCTGGGCGCCCGCGACATGGCGTTCCCGCGGCTCAACCTGATGAGCTGGTATGTGTTTATTCTCGGCGGCGCCTTCACGCTCACCGCGGTGATCGCCGGCGGCATCGACACCGGCTGGACCTTCTACACCCCCTACAGCACCATGTTCTCCAACGGCGCGGTGCTGGCCGCCGCCACCGGCGTGTTCATCGTCGGCTTCTCGTCGATCCTCACCGGCATCAACTTCATCGTCACCACCCATAAGATGCGCGCGCCGGGGCTCACCTGGTTCCGCCTGCCGCTGTTCGTGTGGGCGCAGTACGCCACCAGCCTGATCATGGTGCTGGCGACGCCGGTGCTGTCGATCACCCTGGTGTTGTTGGGCGTGGAACGGGCCTTCGGCATCGGCATCTTTGATCCGGAGCTTGGGGGTGACCCGATCCTGTTCGAGCATTTATTCTGGTTCTACTCCCATCCGGCGGTCTACATCATGCTGCTACCGGCCATGGGCGTGGTCAGCGAGGTCATCGCCTGCTTCGCCCATAAACGGATTTTCGGTTACAAGGTGATGGCGTTTTCCATCCTCGCCATCGCGTTGTTCGGCTTTCTGGTATGGGGGCACCATATGTTCGTCTCCGGCCAGTCGATCTACGCCGGGGTGGCGTTCTCCCTGCTCAGCTTTCTGGTGTCGGTGCCCTCGGCGCTGAAGATCTTCAACTGGCTGGCCACGCTCTATAAGGGCCATATCCGTTTCGACGCGCCGATGCTGTTCGCGCTCAGTTTTATCGGCCTGTTTCTGATCGGCGGGCTCACCGGGGTGTTCGTGGCCACGCTGGCCCTGGACATCCAGATGCACGACACCTACTTCGTGGTGGCGCATTTCCACTACATCATGGTGGGCGGCATGGTCTCCGCCTACATGGCGGGGCTGCATTTCTGGTGGCCGAAGATCACCGGGCGCCTGTACCCGGAAATGTGGGCGCGGGTGTCGGCGATTATTGTGTTCGCCGGCTTCAACCTGACGTTCTTCCCTCAGTTCATTCTCGGCTGGGCCGGCATGCCGCGCCGCTACCACGCCTACGCCGAAGAATTTCAGTTGTTGAATGTGTTTTCGTCCGCCGGCGCCGGCATGCTGGCGGTGGGCTATCTGTTGCCGCTGCTGTATCTGCTCTGGTCGTTGCGCTACGGCGCCCGCGCCGGCGGCAACCCCTGGGACGCCCGGGGTCTGGAATGGACGGTGGCTTCACCGCCGCCGAAAGAGAATTTCGCCACCGTTCCACGGGTCGACAGCGAGGCGTACGCCTATGACACGCCCCAATAACCAAACCACGGTGATCGTTGCCCACCAGTTCGAGACGCTGGAGCAGCAATTCGACGCCGACCTGTTGGGCATGTGGCTGTTCCTGGTCACCGAGGCGCTGCTGTTCTCCGGTGCCTTCCTGGCACTGGCCGTGTACTACCATCAGTATTACGACACCTTCTCGGCGGCGGCCCGCGAGCTGCACTGGCTGCTGGCCGGTTTCAACAGCGTGATCCTGCTGACCAGCGGCCTGGCGGTGGCGCTTGCCGAGCAGGCCGCGGACCAACACCGGCGCCGGCTCACCCTGTGGTGGCTGAGCGCCACCATCGCCCTGGGCGTAGCCTTCCTGGGCCTGAAGGGCTACGAGTACTACATGGAATACCGTGCCGGCCTGGTCCCCTTTCTGGATCAGCCGTTCGCGTTTTCCGGGCCGGACCCGCACAACGCCATGTTGTTCTATAACTTCTATTTCGCGATCACCGGCCTGCACGCGCTGCATATGATCATCGGCCTGATGGTACTGCTGGTCATGCTGGTGCTGACGTACCGTTGGCGCGAGGGCGCGCGGGTCGCGCGCCAGGTGCGCATCGCCGGCCTGTACTGGGCGTTCGTGGATATCGTCTGGGTGCTGGTGTACTGCAGCCTTTATTTGCTTGGCCGTTAGGGGGCGCCATGTCCGACGATAACGAAACCCGGGTTCGTCACCGCTTTGTCGGCCTTTATGTTCTGTTGCTCGGTTTACTGGGCGCGAACATGGCCGGCACCCTGATCGACGCCGGCGGGCTGGCGATACCGATTCGGCTTTCGGTGGCCGCCGTGATGGTGGTGGTGATCGCCACCTCCTTCATGCGGCTCCGACAAAGCAGCGCACTGGTGCAGGTGGTGGCGGTGATGAGCCTGCTCTGGATCATGTTCCTGTTCGTGCTCACCTTCGCCGATTTTCTCACCCGCTAGCGCCGCCCGGCGATCAACCGGGTGTAACGCGGGCGCTGCGATGGTGGCCCGGGCCGACCAGACCGCGCGGTTTGAAGCTGTCCGGGTCGGCGGCGTTCCACCATTCCTGGTACGGGGTGGCGGCCGGGTCCTCAAGCAACTCACCGGAACGCAGAAACGGATACATCTTATCCAGGCCGATCAATTCCGTGGCGCTGCGCCGGTGCAGCAGATGGTGCGGCAGCAGCTCAGCGGGATGGTCCAGCCCGGCGGCGGCCACCAGGTCCGCCAGATGGTCCAGGGTGTGGCGCTGAAAATTGGCCACGCGGGGCGCTTTGTCGGCGATCACCAGACCGCGCTGCCGGTTGGGGTTCTGCGTCGCCACACCGGTGGGGCACAGATCGTTATGGCAGCTTTTGGTCTGCACACAGCCCAGCGACAACATGAACGCCCGGGCCGCGTTGCACCAGTCGGCGCCCAGCGCCAGGTTGGCGGCCATGGTGTAGGCGCTGTACACCTTGCCGCTGGCCGCCAGCCGGATGTCCGGGCGCAGGCCGGTGCCCACCAGAGCGTTGCGCACCAGCAACAGCCCTTCGCGCAACGGCATGCCCACATGGTCGGAGAATTCCTCCGGCGCCGCGCCGGTGCCGCCCTCGGCGCCGTCGACCACGATGAAATCAAGGCGGATGCCGGAATCCAGCATCGCCTTGCACAGCGCGAACACTTCCCACGGATGACCCACGCACAGTTTGATGCCCACCGGCTTGCCGCCGGAATCCGCGCGCAGGGAGGCCGCGAATTCGAGCAACTCCCGGGGCGTGGAAAACGCGGTGTGATAGGCCGGCGACAGGCAATCCTGCGCCACCGGAATCTTGCGGGTGCGGGCGATTTCCTCGGTGATCTTGGCCGCCGGCAGTAAACCGCCGTGGCCCGGTTTGGCGCCCTGGCTGAGTTTGATTTCGATCATGCGCACCGAATCCCGGTTGGCCTGCTCGCGAAACAGCCCGCGATCAAAATAGCCGTCCCGGTCCCGGCAGCCGAAGTAGCCGCTGCCGATCTCCCAGACCAGATCGCCGCCGTGACGCACATGGTAGGGGCTGATGCCGCCTTCTCCGGTGTCCTGGTAGAAGCCGCCGCGCCGGGCACCGAGATTCAGGGCCTCCACCGCCGGCCCGCTCAGCGAGCCGAAACTCATCGCGGAAACGTTGAGCAGTGACACGTCGAAGGGGCGCGCGCAGGTGTCGGCGCCCACCCGTACCCGGAAGTCACTGTCCGGCTTGGGACGCGGCGCCATGGAATGGGTCACCACCTGGAATTCGTTGTCGTAGGCGTCCAGATCGCTGCCGAACGGCTTGGCGTCCACCTGGTCCTTGGCGCGCTCGTAAATCAACGAGCGCATGTCCCGGTTATAGGGCCGACCCTCGCGGTCATTCTCGACAATGTACTGGCGTAGAAACGGTCGCAGAAATTCAAAAAGCCAGCGGAAATGGGCGAGCAACGGATAGTTGCGCAGCAGCGTGTGGCGGTGCTGCAGCAGATCGCGCAGCCCCTGCGCCAGCAACGCCAGGGCCACCAGCGTTAGTAACCACAGCCACGGCGAGGCGGGATAAAAAAACAACGCGACACCGCCGCCAAGGAAGATCACCGCGGCGATCACGGGACCAATGAACCGGCCCGGTCCGGTGGTGCTGTCAGCCATCGTACTCTCCTTTTTACGATGAACCTCAACGCTACCTGATGTGGCCGCCACGGGACGGCGAAAAAACGTAAAAGCATGACAAATTCCGCCGCGCGCCCCTGTTTCCAGGCACCGAAAGTCGCAGGATGAATCCAAACCGTTAAGGACGATGCAAGCCAAAAGGAGGTTCATCATGGCAACGCAGAAGCAGATTCAGGCCGCCCGGGAAAACATCGGGTATTCGGATTAAATGGTTGATGGGGTGCTCTTGCCCCACCTACTCGGTACCACCCTCAGATGGTTGATAGATCGACCCCGTAGTTGAGCTCCTCTGCGAAGTCCGGTAGTCCGTAACCGATGGTTTTCTTGTAGAACGGAGAGACCTTCGCAGTGGGTGCCTTCTTTTTGTGCTTCGTGGTGTAGAGCATTCGTGCCCGCATCACCTCGAAGGAGTAACCACGCCCTTCACGGTTCTTGTCTTTGGCCAGTCGGTTGATCGACTCCGTGTAAGCGTTGGTGACGGGCATGTCCGTCTCGAAGTAGGTCATGATCTCTTCGCGCCAGTTGCCCACAGCCCTGACCAGATCGCTCCAGACTTCCTTCTGGCCTTTCGGAATGGTGGCTATCCACTCGTCCAGGGCGGCTTCTGACTGGGGCCGTGTGGTGGCGTCCCAGATGCCGTAGAAGCGTTCCTTGTGCTCGTAGGCGGCCAGCAGTTGCGGGAATGCGCCTGTCCAGGTCTCCATGATCAGCCGTTCCCGATCTGAAACTTCGTGAGCGCGTTTCAGCAGGATCTTCCGGTCGCCCTTGAGGGTTCGGCTCTGGGAGGGTTTCAGCTCCTTTCTGAGGCCCTTGCGCACCTTCTCCAGGGCATCGTTGGCCATGCGTACCACATGGAACTTATCGACCACGATGCGGGCCTGTGGCAGCACGGCCTTGACCGCTGCCCGGTAAGGGTTCCACATGTCCATGCTGACGATCTCGACCTTCTGGCGGTCTTTCAGCTTCATCAGGTAGTTGGTCACCACGTCCTGACGGCGGGTAGCCAGCAGGTCGAGCAGGGTTCGCTCCTCGATGTTGGTCAGGATGCAGCGGTAGCGCTTGTTCAGGTACAGCTCGTCGATGCCCAAAATGCGGGGCGTCTCGAAGCGGTGCCAGCGCCCCAAGAACTCGGCGCGGGCGTTGAAGATGTCGCGTACCGTCTTCTCGTCCAGACCTGTCTGTGCCGCCACGAAGGTGTAGGGGTGGTTGAAGGATTCCTTCTCCACGTATTCATGCAGCCGCAGCGTCATACGGAAGCCGTCCACCATCTCCGGTAGCTGGGGCCTGAAGGTTGTCTTGCAGGCCCGGCAGGTGTACCGGCGGCGGACCACCCAGAGGGTGACCCGCTTGCCGTGGATGGGCAGATCACGATAGGGAACATCACGCTTGCCGAACCGCACGAACTCACCCTGCACGCCGCATTCCTCGCAAGCGACGGGATCGGGCGCGTCCACCTGGAAGTGCATTTCGTCGTCGGTTGATTTGCAGCCCAGTACTTGGTATTGCGGCAGGTGAAGAATGTTGTCGGGAAGTTCGGTCATGGTGTTGTATAGGCGAAGGTGTCAGTCAGATCCATCCGACTCGGCATTGGTGTTTGTTTTTTTACCCAAAAAGCTGCCGGAAACGAAAAGTAAGGCACCGAGGACAATTGCAATATCAGCCAGGTTGAAGGCCGGCCAATGCCAGTCTCGCCAATAGAAATCAAAGGAATCCACAACATAGCCACGAAAGACCCGGTCAATCAGGTTGCCCATGGCGCCACCGAGGATAAGACTGTAAGCGATGGCTTCTCCTTTATGACGATTTTCAAGGATCAGCTTGATCAGAAAAATCGAGACCGCCACCGCGATCCCGATAAAAAAGTAGCGCTGCCAGCCTCCACCATTCGCAAAAAGACTGAATGCGGCACCGGTGTTCCATAGGTGCACCCAGTTAAAGAACGGGGTCACCGAAACAGACTCGCCATAGGCCATTGATTGCTGCACCAGCCACTTTACAGCCTGATCAGACGTTGCCAGCAGGCCCGATATGGACAACAGGGCGTACGGCGAGAGCTTTTTGCCAATAATGAGCATTATTTAACCCTTGAGCGCCAGAATGCGCCTGGCACCGTTAAGCACGACGAGCCCCGCGATGGTGCCGATAATTAGATCCGGATAATTGGAACCGGTCCACGCGACCAGGGCGCCGGCGGTGATGACCCCCAGGTTGATCACCACGTCGTTGGCCGAGAATATCCAGCTTGCCTTCATGTGCGCCCCGCCCTCCCGATGTTTGGATATGAGCAGCAGACAACTGGTATTGGCAATCAATGCGACGAATGCGATAGCCATCATCACCAGCGATTCAGGCTCATCTGATTCCCGAAGCAAGAGCATAAAACCGGGCGGGAATCGGGTCGATTTCCGCCTTAATGCCTACCCCGCCCCGTTCACCTCCGCCAGCAACGCCCTGGCCGCCAGCTTGCCAAACTCATTGGCCGCATCCGGGCTGTCGCCGGTGATCAGCTTACGGTCTTCGCAGCAGCTACCATTGGCTTTCTTGTTGATGATTTCCACGCCCTGCTCACGGAGCCGATCGCCGAAGTACCAGGGCATGGGGCCGGGCAGGTAGCCGAACTTGGGGGTGAGCTTGTCGAGGCTGTCCGGGAACACCGCCATTTTGTAACCGTGATAGGCGAAATCCTTGGGATCGCCGCCACGGTTTTCTGCCAGCAAGGCCGCAGGGCCGTGGCAGATGGTGAGCATGTGTTTGTCGTTGGCGTTGACCCAGCGGATCAGGGTTTGCAGGTCTTCACTCTCCGGCAGGCCCAACATGGCGCCGTGACCACCGGGGATAAACACCGCCAGGTAGTCGGCGTGATCTTCCAGGCCTGCGGCGACCAGGGCCTTTAGGGATTGAGGCTGTTCGAATTGAGGCTGGTAGCGTTGCAGGGCATCCGTGACCGCGTCGTCTTTCTCTGGCACCGCCCACCTTTCTATTTTTACCGGTGCGCCGGTAGGCGTGCAGACCTCGATCTGGAAGCCGGCTTTTTCCAGGTGCAGTAGCGGCACCATCATTTCTACCGGGTGATTGCCGGTGGAAAACTTCACGCCGTTTGCCATGGTCATGTAGCGTTCTTCGGTACAGACCATCAGCACCTTGGCCGTGCTGCCCTGAAGGGCATCCGGATACTCGGCGTGGTCGTAATCAGTCTTGCTTTTGGTGGCCAGTTTCAACGCCACGGAAGAGGGCGTGAAGCCACCCCGCCCATCATCCTTGGGGGCCATGCCAAACATTGCCTTGATGCCACTAGCCATAAATTCTCCTGATCACCGGGCTCCCTTTATCCTTTGCCCTTTACCAGCTATGGCGGAGATTCCCTTTCGGAAATTTCCGCCCTACGAATCCGGGAGTGGAGATAAACCTATAGGGTGGCAGGCTGCGTTATTGCCCTTCCCGCCACGCCCCCGGCGACACCCCCACCCACTGTTTAAATGCCCGGTTAAACGAGCTCTGCTCGGCAAAGCCCAGCAGCATGGTGATTTCGAAAAGCGATAGCGACGGGTCGTGCAGATAGCTTTGTGCCAGTTCCTGGCGGGTGCGATCCAGCAGGCCCTGAAAGGTCTGGCCGCTTTGTGTGAGACGGCGTTGCAGGGTACGAACGGAGATGGCCATTTCGTTGGCCACGTCTTTCAGGGATACCCGCGCATCAGGCAACAGGCGCAGAAACACCTGCTGCACCTGAAAGGCAAAGGGATCATTGCCCGGCAAGGCGTTGGACAAGGCCACAGACTGGCGATCAAGAATCTGGCGCAGGGCCGGATTGGCGGTGGGCAGGGGGATGCTGAGGTAATCCGCCGGGAAGCGCACTGCCACATAGGGGGCATTGAAGCGTACCGGGCCGCCGAAGAAGGCCTCGTACACTGCCGGATTGTCCGGCGCCGGCGAGGAGAAAGCCACTTCTGCCGGGTTAGGGGCATCCGGGACGATCTTGCGCAGGAAGCTGATCAGGGCCGAGATAGCGGTTTCATCTACCAGCAGCCCGAGACTCAGACCACCGTACACAGGCCATCCGATCTCCGCCTCATCCCCGCGGATCACCACTTCCGCCATGCGGATGCCATAGAACAGTGACTCGAAGCGCTGGTAGGCATACAAGGCCTGCCCCAGGTTATCGCTGGCCTGCACCAGATAGCCCAACACCCCCACATGATCCGGGCTGATGCAGGCACCGATCTCCAGGCCACGTCCGTCGCCGGGGTGCACGGCATACGCCCGCCGCAGCAGGTCCAGCCACTGGATCAGGGGCACCTGCTCACCGGGCGCCAGACGCGACACCGCAGCCCGCAGGGTAGGTGCGCTCAACTGGTACTGGTCCAGCCAGTCCAGCAGCACGCGCACATAGGAGCCGTTGACGCGGATGGCGGTGGGGTCGGGGTAATTCATCGTCATGGCATGATTGGATAACAGCTTGGCATGATCCGTCAATCCGATAAGCCCACTCTTTTCTACCATGGCTTCATCAGAGCTGACACCGCTTGTCCCATAACTTCAGGGAGACATGACATGAACCCATCACAAGAAGCCGCCAGATATCCCAAAATACCGGCATCTTGGATTTCGCCTCGCATACCAATCTGGATACCCAGCGCAGGTATCGGGTGAAGTGTCGCGAGCTCTTCCAGTAAGCCCCACCAATGCTCGATACTGATGCGATCAACAGACTTTGCTGCTTCGATGCGAGAGCGAAAATCAGCGTTAGCAATGCCTTCTTCGTCAATATAACGCAGCAGAATATTTAATATCTGGGAAGAAACTTGAATCGCAGCGGTCATTCGTTATGCCTGACTGAAAATGTCAAATACTATACGTTCCGGTCAAGACGCAATCAAGAGACAGAGTCATAATTACTGCAGTTTTTAAATCGCTGAATATTAATAATAACGGCGCAAAAGGAGTGAGTTCATATGCAGTTGTTTAGTTTTATCACCGAAACCCTGACCGATCTGTTCGGGCGTGAACCTACGCTCAATGAGATGATCCTGATTCCAATGGTCCCTATTTTTGTTTTGGGCTTTCTTGTTGAGTGGCTCTATCGAAGAATTAAAAGCGGAAACTGGGCAGCCACAAAAGGGCAGGCATTTTATATTCCCGAGGTTTTTGCCAACTTTTCGTTAGGCGGTGGTTACTACGTCTTCGGTGCGGTTATGAACATAGTTTATGTCGCAGCTGTTTATATTTTCGTCTGGGATCATCGTCTCTATACCATCCCTGTGAATGCCCTCACAATAATTCTGGCATTTTTTGTTCAAGAATTTTGTTACTACTGGTATCACCGTACAGCACATAGAGTGCGCTGGTTTTGGTCGCAACACGTATCCCATCACAGCGGCGAAATCATGAATATGTCTACGGCGGCGCGACAAAGCATTCTTAATGGCATTGTGGGCACTTGGATATTCTTCGCACCGGCTGTTTTCATCGGTTTTAGCCCCGACCTAATTCTTGGTTTATTAGGATTGAACCTCGCATTCCAGTGGTTTGTGCATACCGAAAGCATTACAAAGTTGCACCCGTGGTTGGAATGGTCACTAAATACGCCGTCTAACCACCGCGTGCACCACGGACGTAACCCACAATATATTGATAAAAACTTCGGCGGAGTCATCATGATCTACGACCATATTTTTTCAACCTATGAGGCAGAAAAAGAAAAGGCCGAATACGGCATCGTAAAACAGATCAAAAGCTATAACTGGTTTGTAATGAACCTGCATGAACTTGTCGATATGATTCGAGACGTGATGGCACCCGGCAAGCTTTCCGAGCGGCTAAAGCATCTTTGGAAGCCACCGGAGTGGGAGCGTTCAGGTCATACACCTATTCATACCTGGACAACCGTACAGATGGACGGAAAACAGACAGGAAATACGGCCGCTGAAGAAGTCGAGACGGCCAAAACAGACTCTAAGATGGTGGAAGTAAAATGATCTTTTTAAGTCGACTTTTTTTGAGTATGTCAGCCATTGCGTTTCTACTGATCGGTTTAAATACCTTGTACGACCCAGTCGCAGCCATGACTGCCATCGAACTGCAGCCGACTTCGATCAGCGCAACGAATGAAATTCGAGCCAACTATGGGGGAATGCACCTAGCTTTTGCCTTAATCATGCTGACGGGTGCTATTGCCGCGTCAGCGCGCCGACCCGCACTTTGGATGATTTTCTCAATCACTTTCGGCCTGGTTGTTGGCCGATTAATAAGTTTGTTGCTTGATGGTATGCCTAATGCCACTGCAGATTTTTTACTGGCTCTGGAGATTGTCTCCACAGCGGGGGCCGCAGGGTTACTTTGGTTCAGCCGAAATATAAGTCATGAGCCACTCAGCGATTAAGCTTCGTAGGCCTATCTTCATATTAATAGTCATAGTCAATTCATAGTCATTTAATCTTAGTTTCACAGCCCGCTAAGCGGGCGGAGAAGGTAATATGAGCGATCGCATTGAAATCCTAAAAAACTCAGTTAATAATGCCATTCGAGCGATTTGTCCGGAAAGAGCCATTCTTTGGACGGAATACTACAAGAATAAATTGAATCGAAATAAGCCGGTAGAAATACAGGCCGCTGAAGCCATGTGTTATGTACTGCAAAATAAAAGTATAGAAATATATCCCGATGAACTGGTAGTCGGAAATTACACCTCCCATAGAGTGGGAGGAATTATCTATCCAGAAAAGGCAGGGCTTTCGGCGAGTATAGGAAGAATAAACGCCGTTTTTCTCCAAGTCCAGCCACTGTAGACCGCGAATGACGGCCTGCTTTGCCAGTGGGTGATTCTGAATCCGGCCCGTGTAGCCATCGATCCCGCCGAAAATTCACCCGTTTTTCCCGACAGCCGGGGCCAACCCAAGCCGCCGGCATAACGCATCCCTGCCGCGGCTGAATTACCGCAGCATCGTGATCGGAATCGTTTGGGACGGGTCAGGTAAACAGACCCGGCGACAGGCCAGCCGGTGGTGCCCGGCTCTCGGGCAACGGGCTGGACTCGTTGGTTTCGGCTTTTTGCTTCAGATGGTCGAGGATCTGCTTGATCACTACCGGATCTTCAATACAGGCAATCACCTTCATGGCACCGCCGCATTCGCTGCAAGTCTCGATGTCGATTTGGAATACACGCTTGAGCCGCTGTGCCCATTTCATCGACGCTCGCCGCCCAGCGGGTGTTGGCGGCTCATCCGATACCTTGACCTTTTTGCTCCCCTTGCCCCTCATGGCAGGTGTAACCAGGGCGCGGTGCTTGCTGTTGGGCGCAAACACCCCATGAAACCGGGTAAGGTTCACACGTGGCTTCGGCACCAACGCCGACAGTCTTGCGATGAAGTCCAGCGGCTCAAAGATCACATGCGTGGTGCCGTCCCGGTACGGCGTCTTGAGCTGGTAGCGCACGTTGCCATTCTTCGTGAGCGACAGCCGTTTCTCAGACACCGCCGGGCGGCTGATGTAGTGGCACAGCCGTTCGAGTTTGCTGCGCTCATGGGCCTTGGCCGCTACGCCGGCATGTAGCGAGAAACCGGCAACCTTACCGGGCATGTCACCAAACTGATCTTCCGGGTCGCAGGCGGGCAGTGTCTGCAGGGTGAACACCTTGCGCCCTGCCTGTGGCCCCACGGCGATGCGATACGTGATGGAATGCCCCAGCAGTGGAGTCATCGCATCTTCATCCACCGCATCCAAGGCCAGGTAACTGTTTTCAGCATCCCGCTCCAGTAGGCCTTGCCGCTCCAAATAGCGGCCGACCCGATGGGCGATGGTGTGCGCCAGTTGGGTGAGTTCGGCGCTGGTCGGCGCCCTGACCCAGAGGAACCGGGCTGTTCCATTGGGACGCTCAACGTACACGCCATCGAGGAACAGCATGTGAAAGTGAATGTTGAGGTTCAGTGCACTGCCGAAGCGCTGGATCAGGGTGACGGCACCGGTCTTGGCCGCTTGGTGGGTATAGCCCGCTTTCTTGACCAGATGCGTGGCGATGACGCGGTAAACGATGCCCAACACCCGGCCCATGACCTCCGGCCGGCTGGCGAACAGAAAGCGCAATTGAAAGGGAAAGCTGAGTACCCATTGGCGCATGGGCTGTACGGGCAGAACCTCATCGACCAGTAGCGCGGCGCTTTCGGCCATACGCCGTGCGCCACAACTAGGACAGAAGCCCCGACGTTTGCAGCTGAACGCAACCAGGTGCTCAGCGTGACACGACTCACAACGCACCCGCAGAAAGCCGTGTTCGAGACGGCCGCATTTGAGGTAGTCGTCAAACTCGCGTTGCACATAACCGGGCAGTTCCCTGCCCTGCGCCGCCAAATGGGCAGCGAACGTCGGGTAGTATTCTTCGACGATCCGATAGAGCAGGGTTTGCTCGGGCCGGTGACGCTGGTAACGACCAGTGTTCTCGTCCCGGCTGGCCATCCTGGCCGCCACTTGGGGCATGATCCGCATCCTTGCGATACTGTGTTTTTATACAGTTTATCGCTCAGCTGCGAGATATTGAAGTCTCAGCTGTGATGCCAGCCAGTGCCAGACATTGCCTGTGAGTGCCAGTCACTCCCACTCGATTGTAGCAATCCATCAAACAGGGTGTCTTGCGGATGCAGTTGCGTCAGCGCGGTGCGTGCCAGCCACGCAGCGAAGGTGGTGCCGCAGGCGGACAGCAGCGCCATCAGTACGCTGCCACTGGTCACGTTGACGGCGATAAAGCCACCCAGCCAGATGGCTGGCAGGAATCGGTTGCCGCCCAGCAGCATGGCGGCCAGGGCGATGCCGGCCGGCGGCCAGACCATGCTGGCCAGGCCGTCGTTGGCGCTCAGGTCAAGACTCAGCAACCCCGTGAGCACGTACGACCCGGTGAGGGCGGCACCTTGCAGCAGTGTGGGGATGGAATAAAAACGCGCGAGAGTCATGGACGCCGAATCCGGAAGTTGATGGCATCCTGCCATGAATGTTTTTCGGGTATACGGATTTAATGGTTGATGGGGCACCTTCACCCCATCAATCTGATACCACCCTCAGATGGTTGATAGATCGACCCCGTAGTTGAGCTCCTCTGCGAAGTCCGGTAGTCCGTAACCGATGGTTTTCTTGTAGAACGGAGAGACCTTCGCAGTGGGTGCCTTCTTTTTGTGCTTCGTGGTGTAGAGCATTCGTGCCCGCATCACCTCGAAGGAGTAACCACGCCCTTCACGGTTCTTGTCTTTGGCCAGTCGGTTGATCGACTCCGTGTAAGCGTTGGTGACGGGCATGTCCGTCTCGAAGTAGGTCATGATCTCTTCGCGCCAGTTGCCCACAGCCCTGACCAGATCGCTCCAGACTTCCTTCTGGCCTTTCGGAATGGTGGCTATCCACTCGTCCAGGGCGGCTTCTGACTGGGGCCGTGTGGTGGCGTCCCAGATGCCGTAGAAGCGTTCCTTGTGCTCGTAGGCGGCCAGCAGTTGCGGGAATGCGCCTGTCCAGGTCTCCATGATCAGCCGTTCCCGATCTGAAACTTCGTGAGCGCGTTTCAGCAGGATCTTCCGGTCGCCCTTGAGGGTTCGGCTCTGGGAGGGTTTCAGCTCCTTTCTGAGGCCCTTGCGCACCTTCTCCAGGGCATCGTTGGCCATGCGTACCACATGGAACTTATCGACCACGATGCGGGCCTGTGGCAGCACGGCCTTGACCGCTGCCCGGTAAGGGTTCCACATGTCCATGCTGACGATCTCGACCTTCTGGCGGTCTTTCAGCTTCATCAGGTAGTTGGTCACCACGTCCTGACGGCGGGTAGCCAGCAGGTCGAGCAGGGTTCGCTCCTCGATGTTGGTCAGGATGCAGCGGTAGCGCTTGTTCAGGTACAGCTCGTCGATGCCCAAAATGCGGGGCGTCTCGAAGCGGTGCCAGCGCCCCAAGAACTCGGCGCGGGCGTTGAAGATGTCGCGTACCGTCTTCTCGTCCAGACCTGTCTGTGCCGCCACGAAGGTGTAGGGGTGGTTGAAGGATTCCTTCTCCACGTATTCATGCAGCCGCAGCGTCATACGGAAGCCGTCCACCATCTCCGGTAGCTGGGGCCTGAAGGTTGTCTTGCAGGCCCGGCAGGTGTACCGGCGGCGGACCACCCAGAGGGTGACCCGCTTGCCGTGGATGGGCAGATCACGATAGGGAACATCACGCTTGCCGAACCGCACGAACTCACCCTGCACGCCGCATTCCTCGCAAGCGACGGGATCGGGCGCGTCCACCTGGAAGTGCATTTCGTCGTCGGTTGATTTGCAGCCCAGTACTTGGTATTGCGGCAGGTGAAGAATGTTGTCGGGAAGTTCGGTCATGGTGTTGTATAGGCGAAGGTGTCAGTCAGATCCATCCGACTCGGCATTGGTGTTTGCTTTTTTACCCAAAAAGCTGCCGGAAACGAAAAGTAAGGCACCGAGGACAATTGCAATATCAGCCAGGTTGAAGGCCGGCCAATGCCAGTCTCGCCAATAGAAATCAAAGGAATCCACAACATAGCCACGAAAGACCCGGTCAATCAGGTTGCCCATGGCGCCACCGAGGATAAGACTGTAAGCGATGGCTTCTCCTTTATGACGATTTTCAAGGATCAGCTTGGAATAAACGCCGTTTTTCTCCAAGTCCAGCCACTGTAGACCGCGAATGACGGCCTGCTTTGCCAGTGGGTGATTCTGAATCCGGCCCGTGTAGCCATCGATCCCGCCGAAAATTCACCCGTTTTTCCCGACAGCCGGGGCCAACCCAAGCCGCCGGCATAACGCATCCCTGCCGCGGCTGAATTACCGCAGCATCGTGATCGGAATCGTTTGGGACGGGTCAGGTAAACAGACCCGGCGACAGGCCAGCCGGTGGTGCCCGGCTCTCGGGCAACGGGCTGGACTCGTTGGTTTCGGCTTTTTGCTTCAGATGGTCGAGGATCTGCTTGATCACTACCGGATCTTCAATACAGGCAATCACCTTCATGGCACCGCCGCATTCGCTGCAAGTCTCGATGTCGATTTGGAATACACGCTTGAGCCGCTGTGCCCATTTCATCGACGCTCGCCGCCCAGCGGGTGTTGGCGGCTCATCCGATACCTTGACCTTTTTGCTCCCCTTGCCCCTCATGGCAGGTGTAACCAGGGCGCGGTGCTTGCTGTTGGGCGCAAACACCCCATGAAACCGGGTAAGGTTCACACGTGGCTTCGGCACCAACGCCGACAGTCTTGCGATGAAGTCCAGCGGCTCAAAGATCACATGCGTGGTGCCGTCCCGGTACGGCGTCTTGAGCTGGTAGCGCACGTTGCCATTCTTCGTGAGCGACAGCCGTTTCTCAGACACCGCCGGGCGGCTGATGTAGTGGCACAGCCGTTCGAGTTTGCTGCGCTCATGGGCCTTGGCCGCTACGCCGGCATGTAGCGAGAAACCGGCAACCTTACCGGGCATGTCACCAAACTGATCTTCCGGGTCGCAGGCGGGCAGTGTCTGCAGGGTGAACACCTTGCGCCCTGCCTGTGGCCCCACGGCGATGCGATACGTGATGGAATGCCCCAGCAGTGGAGTCATCGCATCTTCATCCACCGCATCCAAGGCCAGGTAACTGTTTTCAGCATCCCGCTCCAGTAGGCCTTGCCGCTCCAAATAGCGGCCGACCCGATGGGCGATGGTGTGCGCCAGTTGGGTGAGTTCGGCGCTGGTCGGCGCCCTGACCCAGAGGAACCGGGCTGTTCCATTGGGACGCTCAACGTACACGCCATCGAGGAACAGCATGTGAAAGTGAATGTTGAGGTTCAGTGCACTGCCGAAGCGCTGGATCAGGGTGACGGCACCGGTCTTGGCCGCTTGGTGGGTATAGCCCGCTTTCTTGACCAGATGCGTGGCGATGACGCGGTAAACGATGCCCAACACCCGGCCCATGACCTCCGGCCGGCTGGCGAACAGAAAGCGCAATTGAAAGGGAAAGCTGAGTACCCATTGGCGCATGGGCTGTACGGGCAGAACCTCATCGACCAGTAGCGCGGCGCTTTCGGCCATACGCCGTGCGCCACAACTAGGACAGAAGCCCCGACGTTTGCAGCTGAACGCAACCAGGTGCTCAGCGTGACACGACTCACAACGCACCCGCAGAAAGCCGTGTTCGAGACGGCCGCATTTGAGGTAGTCGTCAAACTCGCGTTGCACATAACCGGGCAGTTCCCTGCCCTGCGCCGCCAAATGGGCAGCGAACGTCGGGTAGTATTCTTCGACGATCCGATAGAGCAGGGTTTGCTCGGGCCGGTGACGCTGGTAACGACCAGTGTTCTCGTCCCGGCTGGCCATCCTGGCCGCCACTTGGGGCATGATCCGCATCCTTGCGATACTGTGTTTTTATACAGTTTATCGCTCAGCTGCGAGATATTGAAGTCTCAGCTGTGATGCCAGCCAGTGCCAGACATTGCCTGTGAGTGCCAGTCACTCCCACTCGATTGTAGCAATCCATCAAACAGGGTGTCTTGCGGATGCAGTTGCGTCAGCGCGGTGCGTGCCAGCCACGCAGCGAAGGTGGTGCCGCAGGCGGACAGCAGCGCCATCAGTACGCTGCCACTGGTCACGTTGACGGCGATAAAGCCACCCAGCCAGATGGCTGGCAGGAATCGGTTGCCGCCCAGCAGCATGGCGGCCAGGGCGATGCCGGCCGGCGGCCAGACCATGCTGGCCAGGCCGTCGTTGGCGCTCAGGTCAAGACTCAGCAACCCCGTGAGCACGTACGACCCGGTGAGGGCGGCACCTTGCAGCAGTGTGGGGATGGAATAAAAACGCGCGAGAGTCATGGACGCCGAATCCGGAAGTTGATGGCATCCTGCCATGAATGTTTTTCGGGTATACGGATTTAATGGTTGATGGGGCACCTTCACCCCATCAATCTGATACCACCCTCAGATGGTTGATAGATCGACCCCGTAGTTGAGCTCCTCTGCGAAGTCCGGTAGTCCGTAACCGATGGTTTTCTTGTAGAACGGAGAGACCTTCGCAGTGGGTGCCTTCTTTTTGTGCTTCGTGGTGTAGAGCATTCGTGCCCGCATCACCTCGAAGGAGTAACCACGCCCTTCACGGTTCTTGTCTTTGGCCAGTCGGTTGATCGACTCCGTGTAAGCGTTGGTGACGGGCATGTCCGTCTCGAAGTAGGTCATGATCTCTTCGCGCCAGTTGCCCACAGCCCTGACCAGATCGCTCCAGACTTCCTTCTGGCCTTTCGGAATGGTGGCTATCCACTCGTCCAGGGCGGCTTCTGACTGGGGCCGTGTGGTGGCGTCCCAGATGCCGTAGAAGCGTTCCTTGTGCTCGTAGGCGGCCAGCAGTTGCGGGAATGCGCCTGTCCAGGTCTCCATGATCAGCCGTTCCCGATCTGAAACTTCGTGAGCGCGTTTCAGCAGGATCTTCCGGTCGCCCTTGAGGGTTCGGCTCTGGGAGGGTTTCAGCTCCTTTCTGAGGCCCTTGCGCACCTTCTCCAGGGCATCGTTGGCCATGCGTACCACATGGAACTTATCGACCACGATGCGGGCCTGTGGCAGCACGGCCTTGACCGCTGCCCGGTAAGGGTTCCACATGTCCATGCTGACGATCTCGACCTTCTGGCGGTCTTTCAGCTTCATCAGGTAGTTGGTCACCACGTCCTGACGGCGGGTAGCCAGCAGGTCGAGCAGGGTTCGCTCCTCGATGTTGGTCAGGATGCAGCGGTAGCGCTTGTTCAGGTACAGCTCGTCGATGCCCAAAATGCGGGGCGTCTCGAAGCGGTGCCAGCGCCCCAAGAACTCGGCGCGGGCGTTGAAGATGTCGCGTACCGTCTTCTCGTCCAGACCTGTCTGTGCCGCCACGAAGGTGTAGGGGTGGTTGAAGGATTCCTTCTCCACGTATTCATGCAGCCGCAGCGTCATACGGAAGCCGTCCACCATCTCCGGTAGCTGGGGCCTGAAGGTTGTCTTGCAGGCCCGGCAGGTGTACCGGCGGCGGACCACCCAGAGGGTGACCCGCTTGCCGTGGATGGGCAGATCACGATAGGGAACATCACGCTTGCCGAACCGCACGAACTCACCCTGCACGCCGCATTCCTCGCAAGCGACGGGATCGGGCGCGTCCACCTGGAAGTGCATTTCGTCGTCGGTTGATTTGCAGCCCAGTACTTGGTATTGCGGCAGGTGAAGAATGTTGTCGGGAAGTTCGGTCATGGTGTTGTATAGGCGAAGGTGTCAGTCAGATCCATCCGACTCGGCATTGGTGTTTGCTTTTTTACCCAAAAAGCTGCCGGAAACGAAAAGTAAGGCACCGAGGACAATTGCAATATCAGCCAGGTTGAAGGCCGGCCAATGCCAGTCTCGCCAATAGAAATCAAAGGAATCCACAACATAGCCACGAAAGACCCGGTCAATCAGGTTGCCCATGGCGCCACCGAGGATAAGACTGTAAGCGATGGCTTCTCCTTTATGACGATTTTCAAGGATCAGCTTGATCAGAAAAATCGAGACCGCCACCGCGATCCCGATAAAAAAGTAGCGCTGCCAGCCTCCACCATTCGCAAAAAGACTGAATGCGGCACCGGTGTTCCATAGGTGCACCCAGTTAAAGAACGGGGTCACCGAAACAGACTCGCCATAGGCCATTGATTGCTGCACCAGCCACTTTACAGCCTGATCAGACGTTGCCAGCAGGCCCGATATGGACAACAGGGCGTACGGCGAGAGCTTTTTGCCAATAATGAGCATTATTTAACCCTTGAGCGCCAGAATGCGCCTGGCACCGTTAAGCACGACGAGCCCCGCGATGGTGCCGATAATTAGATCCGGATAATTGGAACCGGTCCACGCGACCAGGGCGCCGGCGGTGATGACCCCCAGGTTGATCACCACGTCGTTGGCCGAGAATATCCAGCTTGCCTTCATGTGCGCCCCGCCCTCCCGATGTTTGGATATGAGCAGCAGACAACTGGTATTGGCAATCAATGCGACGAATGCGATAGCCATCATCACCAGCGATTCAGGCTCACTACCGAATACAAAGCGTCTCACCACCTCTATGAGTACGCCCACAGCCAAGATCAGTTGCAGTACACCAGCAACATGCGCGGCACGTAACTGCATTCTCACGCTATGTCCAACCGCATAAAGGGCGAGCCCGTACACGGCCGCATCGGCGAAATTGTCCAGGGACTCTCCAATCAGGCCGGTGGACTGGGCGATCAGGCCGGCTGTCATTTCCACTACGAAAAGGAGTGCATTGATGCCGAGCAACCAGCGCAGAGTCCCGGATTCTTGCGTGGCAGAGGCTGCCGAGAACTCGGCCGCCTTGATGGTCTCCGGATCGGCAGCGACGCTTTCCTGAAGCGAGGCGCCTAGCTCCAAGGTCTTCAGTTTCGAGGTGACGGGCTCGACCTCACCGTCATGCACGACCTTCACCCGGCGGTTCGACAAGTCGAAGGACAGTGCCCGAATCCCCTCAACGCCGTTCAGGGCCAGGCGAATCATGCGCTCTTCTGATGGACAGTCCATCTTCGGCACGGCATAAACACTGACCCATTCCCCCGACGCATCGGAGGAGGCCTGCATATCGGTATCCGCCGCAGGCCTTGCATCGTCGCCACAGGGGCCTCCGCAGTTTTTACTCATGATATGACTCCACTTGAATGTGATCGGGCTTTCATTTAAAACTATATAGTAGCTATAAGGTCAATAGCGTAGAGAATCCGTTGCGGAGGAACCCGATGCGTATTGGTCAGTTGGCACAGTCAGTAGGGGTAGATACACAGACGATCCGCTTCTACGAACGGCAGGGCTTGTTGCCGCCGCCTGATCGGCAGGAGAACGGTTACCGTGTCTATACCGAGAAACACGTTGAGCGGCTGGCCTTTATTCGTCGCTGCCGCATCCTGGATCTGTCACTGGCAGAAATTCACGAACTACAGCGCTATCAGGACGACCCTCATCAGTCCTGTACCGCCGTCAATGCTTTGCTCGATGATCACATCTCTCATGTGCGCTCGCAGATAACCGCTCTACAGGCGCTTGAGAAACAACTCGTTTCACTAAGAGCGCGTTGCAACGATGACCGGGAAGTTAAGGCGTGTGGGGTTCTTGCTGGAATTAGCGAGGGAAGCATGCATCAGCAGTAGGTTGGAGTACCAACCAGATAATCCGATGAGATGTCGGTTTGCCTCACTCTCATGCAAAGGTAAGATCAACCATTTAATCCGTATACCCAAAACATCAAGAAGGCGCAGAAAACCTGGCGCAATATGAGCAAATCCGAACGCGCCCGCTCTCAGCCGGAAGGCGCCCAGCGCAAGGCGCCGGGCCGTGGCAGCGACGGCGACTACTACCATGTGGCGGTGCGCAACAAATCCCAGTTCAAGACGTTCCGCACCCACGACGTGGGCGACCCTGGCGGCATCCAGCGGGTGGCCGGACAACGCAAAAGCGGCACCTGGGGCACGGTGAAATGGCTGATCCCCAAGGAATGGGCGCACATGAAAGGCGGCAAGCTGATCGCCGACAGCGACGACGCCCGCAAGGTGCTGGAGCAATTGGGCAGCGCGCCGGTGCACAGCAGCGCCGACATGTTCGAGGCCAAACCGCGCCCCAAGGTGCCGGAGAAGGACAAACCCACCAAGGCGCAACAACAGGCGCGCCGGGAGAACATCAAGAAGGCGCAACGGGCCGCGCACCAGCGCGGCCACTGACCCCGCTCAGGGCGTGTCGTCGCTCTCCGGCGTGCCGTTCTGGTCCGCGCCCTCGTCCGCATCGTCGTCGGAGGCGGCGGGCAGAGCGCGGCGTGCCTTGGCGCCCAGGTCGCGCAGCTTGTGGGCCTGACCGAGAAGGTTACCGCGGCCTTCGGTGAGCCGTTTGTAGGAGGTTTCCCAGGACTGCTGCGCCTTGTCGATCTTGTCGCCCACATCCGACAGGGACTCCGCCACCAGTGACACCTGGTCGCAGATGCGGCCGGCGCGGCTGGCGATGTCCAGCGCGTTACGGTTCTGGTACTCGTAGCGCCAGATGTTCTGAATGGTGCGCAGGGTGACCAGCAGCGTGGTCGGGCTGACCAGCACGATATTGCGCTCGTAGGCCTCGGTATAAAGGCCCGGATCCGCTTCCATGGCGGTCATGAAGGCCCCTTCCACGGGGATGAACAGCAGCACGAAATCGAGGCTGCGCACCCCTTCCAGGCCGCTGTAATTCTTCGCGTCCAGACCCTTGATGTGGGCGCGCAGGGAGCTGAGGTGCTGTTCGCGGGCCAGGCCGCGCTGTTCGTCGTCCTCGGCGGACACGTAGCGCTCGTAGGCCACCAGCGACACCTTGGCGTCGATTACCACGTCCTTGTCTTCCGGAAGATGCACGATGGCGTCCGGCAGACGTCGTTCGCCGCTCTCCCCTTTCAGCGCCACCTGGGTATCGTATTCGCGGCCCTTGGTGAGCCCGGAGCTTTCCAGCACCCGCTCCAGAATCATCTCGCCCCAGTTGCCCTGGGTTTTCACCTGGCCCTTTAGTGCCTCGGTGAGGTTGCGCGCGTCCTGGTGCATCTGCTGGTTGAGGCTTTTCAGGTGTTGCAGCTGTTCGGTGAGCGCCGCCTGGGCGCGCGCGTCATCGCCGTGGATCTGATCCACCCGGCGGCGGAACTCCGACAGCTGCTCGCGGAACGGCTTCAACAGCCCGTCCAGCCCCTCGCGGTTCTTTTCCTCGAACTGCTTGCTGCGCTGTTCGAAGATTTTCGCCGACAGGTTTTCGAATTCATGGCGCAGCTGTTCGCGGCTGTTTTCCAGAAAGGTGAGCTTGTCCTGCTGGCCGGCCAGCCGCTCATCCAGACGGGCTTTGTCGGCGCGCGCCTGGGCCAGGCTCTGCTCGCTTTCCCGCAGCCGTTGCTCAAGATTTCGTTGGCGCTCGTCCTGCTGCTGGTGCTGACGGTCGCGTTCCTCGGCCAGAGTGGCGAGACGGTCACGGGCCTGGTCCCGCTCGCCGCGCAGACGGTTCAGGGCGCCGCGCGTGATCAGTAGCGCGATCAGGGCGGTCACCGCCGCCGACAGGGCGCCGGTGAGAATCCATACGGTCAGATCGTTCATCGCGCCGCCTTGTTGAACAGGGTGTAGAAATTGTCCCGGGTCAGCGCCGCCAGCTCGGCCACCGGAATGCCCTTGAGCTCCGCCACGCACTCGGCCACCCGGGCCACGTAACGGGGTTCGTTGGGTTTGCCGCGGTACGGCACCGGCGCCAGCCAGGGGGAGTCGGTTTCGATCAACAGGCGCTCCAGCGGCACCTGACGCACGGTGTCGCGCAGCGCCTCCGCGTTGCGGAAGGTGACGATGCCGGAAATGGAAATATAGAAGCCCAGCGCCATGGCCTGCTCGGCCATATCCAGGTCTTCGGTGAAACAATGCAGCACCCCGCGCACCTCGCCTTCGCCGTGCTCGCGCAACAGCGCCAGGGTGTCCTCCTTGGCGCCGCGGGTGTGGATGATCAGCGGCAGGCCGGTGCGGCGGGCGGCGCGGATGTGCTCGATAAAGCGGTCCCGCTGCCAGTCGCGCTGTTCCTTGGCGTAGAAATAATCCAGGCCGGTCTCGCCGATCGCCACCACCCGGGGGTGGTCGGCCAGGCGCACCAGCTCATCGGCGTCCGGCTCGCGGGAGTCCTTGTAGAGCGGATGCACGCCCACGGTGGCGTGCACGTCGGCATGGCGCTCGGCCAGCTCACGGACACGGGGAAAGGTTTCCAGATCGACACCGATGCACAGCATATGGCTGATGCCATCGGCGCGGGTGGCGGCCATCATGGCGTCGAAATCACCGTCGTAGGCATCCAGATTAAGACGGTCCAGGTGGCAGTGGGAATCCACCAGATCGGGACGATCAACAGCGGTGTCGGACATCAACGGTTCGGCTCCTGTCGCGGATAGCGGGAAAACCGCAAGGGTAGCGGGGAGCGACCGCGAACGCTACATGGTGTGGGTGGGACGGTCCGATTGCAGCGAGCCGGCCAAGTGGTTTTCGATGGTGCGGCGGGCGGTGTCGTCCTGGTCGGAAAACTGCACGCCGATACCGGCGCTGCGGTTGCCCTGGGCGCCCTGGGGCGTGATCCACACCACCTTGCCGGCCACCGGAATTTTCTCCGGCTCGTCCATGATATTGAGCAGCAGGAAGATTTCCTCGCCCAGCTTGTAGTTCTTGTCGGTGGCGACGAACAGACCGCCGTTGGTGACGAAAGGCATGTAAGCCGAATACAGGGCCGCCTTGTCCTTGATGCTCAATGACAGAATGCCGCTGCGGCCTCCGGGCATTTTCATGCGATCGCTCCCCCTGACAAACCCTTTAGCGTTATTGGAATGGTCTCAGCAGATTAGAAGCCGCCGGCGGCAGCGTCAACGCCCACCAGGACCAGCAACCATTGTTCCATGAGCAGCTCTTTATTCGGGTTGGCGCCGCCCATCAGCTGCCGGCGCCCTTCCATGACCCGCTGGGCGGCGCGCAGCAGCCGCGCCGGCGGAAGCTGCGCCGCCAGTTGTCTGAGTATCGGCTCCACCTTGGGATCCTGAACCCCGGCCGGGTCGGCCTGCTCCACCTTATCGCCGAGGGCGGCCAGCACCGAAGCCCGGGCCAGCCAGCCGTACAGCACTCCGGCCATCACGCGCGGGTCGTGGGCGGCCAGCGCCTGACCGCCCTGGGCCGGCGACAGGCGCCCCTGAGCCACCGACAGCAATTGCCCGGCGAGCTGCTCGCGGGCCGCGAACCAGTCCGCCTGCTGCAGTTCCAGAGCCCGCAACGGCGCGCCCTGGGCGGCGGCCAGCAAGGCCGGCGCCTCTTTTTCGCCGGCCTGAGGCACCAGCCACTCCAGCGCCGCCGCCGGTTCCGGCAGCGGCAGATGCCGCTGCTGGCAGCGGCTGCGTATGGTCGGCAACAGCAGGCTGGGCTGGTGGCTGACCAGGATCAGCACCAGACCCCGGCCGGGCTCCTCCAGGGTCTTGAGCAGGGCGTTCTGGGCGCTGCGGTTCAGCCCCTCGGCGGGGGCGATCAACGCCACCCGGGCGCCGTTGTACTGGGCGGTGCGGGTACCGAACTCCACCAAACGGCGCACCTGATCGATCTTGATGCCCAGGCTGGTGCCTTCCGGCACCAGGGTGTGCGCGTCCGGGTGGGTGCCGGCGGCGCTCAGATGGCAGCCGTGGCACTGACCGCAGGCGAGCCCGGCGCTGGGGTTTTCGCACAGCAGCGCCTGGGCCAGGGATTGGGCCAGGCGGAACTTGCCGCTGCCGGCGGCGCCGGCGAGCAGCAACGCATGGGGCAGACGGCCCTGAGCGTGCTGCTCCAGCAGCCGCTGCATCTCTTCCCGGTGCCAGGGACAGGGCACCTGGATGGGGGCGTTCAGCGCCACTGCAGCATCTCCTGAAGGTGGTTCTCGAGTTGCGCGCGCACCTGATCCAGGCCGACGCCGGCGTCCACCACCCGGAACCGGTCCGGCTCGCCGGTGGCGCGCTCAAGGTAGCACTGGCGCACCCGTTCGAAAAAGGCCGCCTGCTCCCGTTCGATACGGTCCGGGCGGGAGCGCTTGCCGGCCCGCGCCAGGCCCTCCGCCACCGGCACGTCGAACAGCAGGGTGCGGTCCGGGGTCAGACCCTGAAGCACCAGGCGCTCCAGCACGGCGATGCGCTCCCGGTCGAGGCCCCGGCCGGCGCCCTGGTAGGCCCAGGTGGCGTCCATGAAGCGGTCGCAGAGCACCCACTCGCCGCGCGCCAGCGCCGGCCGGATCAGCGCCGCCAGATGCTGCGCCCGGGCGGCGAACACCAGCAGCAGCTCGGTGGTGTCGTCCATGGCCTCCGGGCCGGGGTCGAGCAGCACCTGGCGGATCCGTTCGGCCAGATCGGTGCCGCCGGGCTCGCGGGTCACGGTGACGGGGACGCCCGCGTCACGCAGGCGCTCGGCGAGCCACGCCAGGTTGGAACTTTTGCCGGCGCCCTCGCCGCCTTCCAGCGTGATAAAACGCCCGCTCACGGCCGCGGCTCCGGGCTGGAGCGGTAATTCTCGCGCCGCTTGAGCTGATACTCGCGCACCGCGCGCTGGTGTTCCGCCAGGGTGCGGGAAAACTTATGGCTGCCGTCGCCCCGGGCCACGAAGAAGAGGTCCTCGGTGGGCTCCGGGCTCACCGCCGCGAGGATCGACTCGCGGCTGGGCATGGCGATCGGCGTGGGCGGCAGGCCGCTGATCGCGTAGGTGTTGTAGGGGGTTTTGCGGCGCAGGTCGGAGCGGCGGATATTGCCGTCGTAGTCGGTGCCCATGCCGTAAATCACGGTGGGATCGGTCTGCAGCCGCATGCCCTTGCGCAGGCGGTTGATGAACACGCCGGCGATGCGGCCGCGCTCCGCCGGTACCGCGGTCTCTTTCTCCACGATGGAGGCCATGATCAGCGCCTCGTAGGGGGTGTCGTAGGGCAGATCCTCATCGCGGGCCGCCCAGGCCTGATCGAGAATCCGCTGCTGGCGCTCCAGGGCGCGGCGCAGCAGATCCACATCGCGGGTGCCGCGCGTGTAGAAATAGGTTTCCGGCGCGAACCAGCCCTCCGGGTGGGCACCGGGCCGGCCCAGACGGGCCATCACCGCGGCGCCGTCCAGGTCCACCAGGGTGTGCTCTATGCCCTCCAGGCCGGCCAGGCGGGCGCGCCATTCGCGGAAATTCCAGCCCTCCACCAGGGTGACGCTGCGTTGCAGCACGTCGCCACGGTCGATCTTTTCCAGCAGCGTGAGCAGGGAGTCGCCGGGGTTGAGCTGGTACTCGCCCACATGCAGGCGCGCATCGACCCCGGTGAAGGCGCTGTAGAGCCGCGCCGACCAGCGCCGCAGACGGGCTTCCGGCGGCTCACCGAGCAGGCCGTCGGCGCGCATTCCCGCCAGCAGACCGTTGAACGAAGAGCCCGGCGCCACTTCCACCAGCACCGGCTCTTCCAGGGGCAGCGGCCGGTGCAAATAGCCGCTCACCCAGAAGCCGGCCAGAGGGATGCCGACCAGGAGCAACAACAGCAGCAACCCGAACATTCGTATTTTTCGGCGCATTTATGAAAAAAGAACCTCGAAGTCTTCTTGGAATTGTCGCACCGGCGCGGTGACCGGCCAGACCCATTGCGCCAGTTTACGCACCGGCAGCACCCCGACAACACTGTTGATCAGAAAAACGCTGTCGGCGGTGCGCAGATGTGACAGCGGACGCAGCCGCACCTGCACCGGGCGGCCCTGCTCGCCGGCCCGCGCCAGCAACCAGGCACGGCCGACGCCGGCCACCCCGGCGGCGTCCAGGGCGGGCGTCCACAGGGTATCGCCGAACAGCGCGAACAGGTTCATGGCGGTGGCTTCCAGCGGGCAGCCGCGCCGGTCCAGCAGCAGGCCCTCGTGCCAGCCCCGGCGGGCCACTTCCATGCGGGCCAGCACCTGGGGCAGCCGGTTAAGATGCTTGAGACCCGCCAGCGGGTCGCGCTCCAGGGGCTCGTTGCACAGGCCGGTTTCAATGCCGTCGCGGCGCAACAGCGGCGACCACTCCGGCACGGTGCCGTGCTGGGCGAACAGGGAAGGCGTCGGGTGCGACGGCGGCAGGTACCCGCGACCGCCCGGCCCCCGGGTGAGAATCAGCTTGATCAGACCGGTGCCGGGCGGCGCGGCGGTCAGAGCGTCAGCGAGACAGCGGTCCAGGGCGTCCGGCGCCACCGGGATCCGCAACCGGGCGGCGCCGTCGAGCAGCCGCGCCCGGTGGCGCGGCCACAGTGGCGCCGCGCCGGACGCCGTGACCCGCACGGTCTCGAATAGGCCGTCGCCATAGGCGAGGCCCCGGTCGTTGACGGCGGGCCCGCCGCTCACACCTTGCGGAACAGCAGCGACCCGTTGGTGCCGCCGAACCCGAACGAGTTGGACAACGCCACGTCGATGGTGCGCTGCTGGGCCTGGTTGGCCACCAGGTCCAGATCACAGCCCTCGTCCGGGTTGTCCAGGTTGATGGTCGGCGGCGCCACGGAGTCGCGCATGGCCAGCAGCGTGAAGATGGCCTCCACCGCGCCGGCCGCGCCCAGCAGGTGGCCGATCATCGATTTGGTGGAGCTCATCGCCAGCTTCGGCGCGTGGTCGCCGAACACCTTCTTGACCGCGTGGATCTCGATCAGATCGCCGACCTTGGTGGAGGTGGCGTGGGCGTTCACATAAGCCACTTCCGACGGATCGATGCCGGCATCACGGATCGCGTTGCCCATGGCCAGGGCGGCCCCGGCCCCGTCCTCGGACGGCGCGGTCATGTGGTAGGCGTCGTCGCTCATGCCGTAGCCGATCAGCTCACCGTAGATGGTGGCGCCACGGGCCTTGGCGCGCTCGTATTCCTCCAGCACCACGGCGCCGGCGCCGTCGGCGAGCACGAAGCCGTCCCGGTCCCGGTCCCAGGGCCGGCTGGCGGCGGTGGGATCGTCGTTACGGGTGGACAGTGCCCGGGCGGCGGCGAAACCGCCCATGCCCAGCGGCGTGGAGCCCTTCTCGGCGCCACCGGCGACCATCACGTCGGCGGTGCCCAGCTGGATCTGCTGGGCGGCGAAGCCGATGTTGTGGGTGCCGGTGGTGCAGGCCGTCACGGTGGCGAAGTTCGGGCCCTTGAAGCCGTACATGATGGCCAGGTTGCCGGCGATCATGTTGATAATGGTGCTGGGCACGAAAAACGGCGACAGCTTGCGCGGCCCGGAATCCATCAGCTTCTGGTGGTTTTCCTCGATGTTGGTCAACCCGCCGATGCCGGAGCCGATGGCGACGCCGATGCGTTCACCGTTTTCCTTATCCATTTCCAGGCCGGCGTCACGCAGGGCCTGAATCGCCGCCACCATGCCGTACTGCACGAAGACATCCATCTTGCGCGCTTCCTTGCCGGACAAATATTCGTCCATGGCAAAGTCCGGCACCAGCCCGGCGAACTTGGTGGAGAAGTTCTCCGTGTCGAAATGGTCGATCCGGCGAATACCGCTACGACCGGCCAGAATGCCCTCCCAGGTACTGGCCACGTCGGTGCCCAGAGGGCTCAACATTCCCAGACCGGTTATCACTACTCGACGTCGTGTCACCCGTTCTCCTCCCAAAAAAAACCGCAAGCCCGGAGAGCCTGCGGTTTTTTTACTGACGTTGCGTTGGCTGTGACCGAATCAGCTGTGCGACTTGATGTAATCCACGGCAGCTTGAACGGTGCTGATCTTTTCAGCCTCTTCGTCCGGAATTTCGGTTTCGAATTCTTCCTCGAGAGCCATTACCAGCTCGACGGTGTCCAGTGAATCGGCACCCAGGTCTTCGACGAAGGAGGCGGCGGGCTTAACGTCTTCCGGTTTAACGCCCAGTTGCTCAACGATGATCTTCTGGACCCGTTCTTCGATGCTGCTCATGATGTTATTACTCTCCTGTTGATGGTGTGCAAGCACCTATGAGCGGCTATTCTAGGTGAACGCTGTTCGCGCTTGCAAGCCGCTCTCGGTACTGGTTTTCGCGGATTAGTTTCCAAATGTTTGAGCGCCTGCGAGAAGCGCCCGTACGCCGTGGCTAAGCGCAGCTTAGCGGTTTTCCGCAGCAATGTCTCAACCCGTGAACATCCCGCCGTTCACATGCACCGTGGTGCCGGTCACATAACCGCCGCCCTCGCTGGCCAGCCAGCCCACGGCGCTGGCCACTTCGGCCGGCGATCCCAGGCGCCCCAGCGGTATTTCGCTGAGCAGCGCTTCACGCTGCGCCTCGGGCAGGCCATCGGTCATATCGGTCTGAATAAAGCCCGGCGCCACCGAATTCACGGTGATGTTGCGCGACCCCAGCTCCCGCGCCAGGGCCCGCGTGAAGCCTTCCACGCCCCCTTTGGCGGCGGCGTAGTTGGCCTGGCCGGCGTTGCCCATGGTACCGACCACGGAGCTGATGTTGATCACCCGGCCCCAGCGGGCCTTGGTCATGCCCTTCAGGCACGCCTTGGTGACCCGGTACAGCGAATTCAGGTTGGTGTTGATCACATCCTGCCACTCATCCGCCTTCATGCGCAGCATGAGGTTGTCGCGGGTGATGCCGGCGTTGTTGACCAGCACCAGCGGCGGGCCGTATTCGGCGCTCAGCGCCTTGAGGCCCTCGGCCACGGAGTCGTCGTCGGCGACGTTGAGCACCACGCCGGCGCCCTGCTCGCCGAGCGCTTCGGAGATGGCGGCGGCGCCTTTCTCGCTGGTGGCGGTGCCGACCACGAACCAGCCGGCGCCGGCCAGCTCGGCGGCGATCGCCCGGCCGATGCCACGGGTGGCCCCGGTGACCAGCGCTACTTTTCTGTCCTCGCTCATAAGGTTCTCCTCAGGCGCCGGTGAGCGCGTTCTGAAAGGCGGCATCGTTTTCCAGGGGCTTGGCGTCCAGGCCCCGGTCGATGCGCTTGGTGAGGCCGCACAACACTTTGCCGGGCCCGCACTCGTAAAGCGTGGAGACGCCGTCGGCGGCCAGCGCGCGCACCGTTTCCGACCAGCGTACCGGCGAGTGCAGCTGGCGCACCAGCGCGCCGCGGATGCTGTCCGGGTCGGACTCCGCGCTCACGTCCACGTTATTGATCACCGGCAGCTCCGGCGCGAAGAATTTGGTGCTTTGCAACTGCTCGGCCAGTTTGTCCGCCGCCGGGCGCATCAGCGCGCAGTGGGACGGCACGCTCACCGGCAGCGCCATGGCGCGCTTGGCGCCGGCGGCCTTGCACGCCTCGATGGCGCGCTCCACGGCGCTCACCTGGCCGGCGATCACCACCTGGCCCGGCGCATTGAAGTTGACGGCTTCCACCACCTCGCCCTGGGCGGCGTCGGCGCAGGCCTGGCGGACCTGGTCGTCGTCCAGGCCCAGAATCGCGGCCATGCGGCCCTCGCCGTCGGCCACGGCGGCCTGCATCAGTTCGCCGCGCCGGCGCACCAGGCGCACGGCGTCGCCCAGGGTGATCACCCCGGCGCAGGTGAGCGCGGTGTATTCGCCCAGGCTGTGGCCGGCGAGCCGGTCGGGACGGGCGCCGCCGGCCTGCTCCCAGAGCTTCCACAGCGCCACACCGGCGGTGAGCAGCAGCGGCTGGGTGTTTTCGGTGCTGTTGAGGGCCTCTTCCGGGCCTTCCTGCGCCAGCTGCCAGAGATCCAGATCCAGGGCGCCGGAGGCCTCCTGGAACGCCTGGCGCACCGGAACGCGCTCGGCGAAATCGGCCAGCATACCCAGGCTCTGGGAACCCTGACCGGGAAAGACGAAAGCGGTTTTCGACATGCGTTTGCCTCTTTGATGTCGCTCGAGCCGGGAGTATGCCGCCTGCGGGCGCGGCTGTCCGCCCGACCCTGAAACAAATTGTGAATGCGCGGCCGCCGCGCCCCGGGAAAACCTAGGAGGCGTCCGCCGGGGCGAGAGCGTCGCGGATCAGCGCCGGCACGTTGCGCTCGGCTTCGAGAACCGCCACTTCCAGGGCGCTGACAAAGCCTTCCACGCCGGTGCCGCCGTGGCTTTTCACCACGATACCGTTCAGCCCCACCAGGCTGGCGCCGTTGTAACGCTCCGGGTCCAGACGGTGCTTGAGCCCGCGCAGCAGCGGCAGCGCGAACAGGCCGCTGAGCTTGCGCAGCAGGGAACGGCCCGCCTCTTCGCGGATCATGCCGCCGATCATGGAGGCGGCGCCTTCCATGGTTTTCAGCGACACATTGCCGACAAAGCCGTCACAGACCACCACGTCCACGTCGCCGACGAAGATGCCGTTGCCCTCGACGAAACCGGCGTAGTTCAGATCGGCGGCCTGCTGCATCAGGGTGGCGGCTTCCTTGATCTGCTCGTTGCCCTTGATGTCCTCCTCGCCGATGTTCAGCAGCGCCACCCGCGGCGCGCTCAACCCGTCCACGGCGCGCACCACGGCCTGCCCCATCAGGGCGAACTGCAGCAGGTGCTTGGGTTCGGAATCCACATTGGCGCCCAGATCGAGCATGTGGCAGTGCCCTTTGGCGGTGGGGATGGCGGTGCAGATGGCGGGCCGGTCGACGCCCGGCAGGGTTTTGAGAACGAAGCGGCTGACCGCCATCAGGGCACCGGTGTTGCCGGCGCTGACCGCCGCCAGGGCGCGGCCTTCCTTAACCTGGTTGATGGCCACCCGCATGGAGGAGTCTTTCTTCTGGCGCAGTGCCACGGCGACCGGGTCGTCCATGGCCACCACTTCCGACGCCGGGGTCAGGGCGAGGCGCGGGTGATCGTCGAGTTTTTCTTTCTTCAGGGCCGCGGCGAGGGCGGACGGCTCGCCCACCATGATCACATGCAGATCGGGGTGGCGGGCCAGTATCCGGGCCACGGCGGGCACGGTCACGGGCAGACCGTGATCGCCGCCCATGGCGTCCACGGCCAGGGTCACAACCGCTGACATGGCAAATTTCCTGCTTGGCGAAGCGACGGCCATGATACGAGTTCGATCCGGCCGTGGATAGAGAAACGGGAGCCCTGAAGGCTCCCGTTACACAGTCGTCCTGTTGTCACCGTCGGGCGGCGTACCGTCGGGCGGCGCACCGCCCGCGGCAAACGGACTTACTCTTCTTCGTCGTCCAGTTCCGCGGTGCGCAGCACCTGGCGGCCGCGGTACATGCCGTCCGGAGAGATGTGGTGACGGCGGTGCACTTCACCGGTGCTCGCGTCTTCGGTGATAGCGGGCGCGGTCAGCGCATCGTGGGAACGACGCATGCCACGCTTGGAACGGGTTTTGCGACTCTTCTGAACAGCCATTTGTTGCTCCTCGGCGTATTACTTGCGGCGGCCCTTGAGACGGGCCAGCACGGCAAACGGATTATCCGGATCGGACTGATTGTCATCCTGGTCGCCCGGATCCCCAGCGCTCTGGGGCGGCGGATCGGGGCACTGATCGTGAAGCGCCACCAGCGGCATCGCCAGCAGCAGCTCTTCTTCCACCAGTTCCGCCAGCGTCATGCGCTCCTCGGTAACCAGCAATGGATCCAGGTCGGCGGGCAATGCCTTGGCCTGCTCTTCGCTCCACACCAACATCAGATCGACGTCGGCGGCGACTTCCTGTTGCACCGGCTCCAGACAACGCTGGCACACCAGAACCAGAGAAGTCTCCACCCGGCCCTGAACGCGCCGGCGGCCGTCCTCGTCCCGGCCAAAGGCCAGGCTCACCCGGACCGGCTGGTCCAGACTCTCGCGATATTCCCGCAGTCTGGGGAGGTCCCCGACCCGGGCTTCGCCTTCGACGACGCGTTCCTGGTCCGCGAACTTCCTCGGTTCCAGATACGGTGGCAGTTGCCCTGAAAACATAAGCGCGCAATTCTAGGCGCGGGCCCGCGTCCTGTCAAAGCGAAAATACACCCGCGACGCCCGGCTTAACTGTCTGAGAAAGCTGGTTTTTTCGTGCACCGGATCGGGGCCGTGGGTACACTCCCGACCCGCAACCACCCGCCACCGACCAGGAGACCGCCATGACCGACCAGCCACAGCCTTTGATTCTGGCCTCCTCGTCGCCGTTCCGCCGCGAGCTGCTGGGCAAGCTGCGTCTGTCATTCCAGCATCACAGCCCGGACATCGACGAGCGCGCCCGGCCCGGCGAAACGCCCACGGAGCTGGTGCTGCGCCTGGCGCGGGACAAGGCCGCCGCCCTCGCCGACGCACACCCGGACGCCCTGATCATCGGCTCCGACCAGGTGGCGGTGATCGACGGCGACGTGCTCGGCAAGCCCGGCGATCACGACACCGCCGTGGCCCAGCTGCGCCGCGCCAGCGGCCGCACCGTGCAGTTCCTCACCGGGCTGTGCCTGCTGAACAGCGCCACCGGCCGCCACCAGAGCGGCTGCGAGCGCTTCACCGTGCACTTCCGCCAACTCCGTGACCGCCAGATTGAGCGCTATATCGAGGTCGAACAACCCCTCAACTGCGCCGGCAGCTTCAAGTCCGAGGGTCTGGGCATTGTGCTATTCAAAGCGCTCGAAGGCCGAGACCCTAATGCGCTGGTGGGACTGCCGCTGATCATGCTCACCGACTTTCTCAACGCCGAGGGCGTCGCCCTACCCGGCTAGAGCCGCAAGCCAACAATGGTGGCAACTTGTGCGAGCGGGCCCAGCCCGCGAAAGGCAAGCGCAGCTTGCCGGCAGGATCCCAGAGACCTCTCTAACAAAGCACCAACAACGCCTCTGGTATCCCGCCGGGTGGCCAAGGCCACCCTTTCGCGGGCGAGGCCCGCTCGCACAACTTCGCTTCCTTTCGCGGGCGGGGCCCGCTCCTACCGTTCGCGGTTATCGCAGCGTGGGCGCGCCGCCTTCCAGGCCCAGGGTCTGGCCGATGCCGTTGCCGATCGAGGTGCCGAAGCGCTTCAGGAAGCGGTCCACCGGCGAGCGGGTGACGGTGTAGTCCACCATTTCCTCCAGGCCGGCCACGTCGCGGGCCACCTGCCCCGGGCTTTTCAGGCCGTCGATCAGCCCCAGCTCCAGAGCGCGCTCACCGGTCCAGAACAGGCCGGAAAACAGCTCCGGGTTCTCGTCCACTTTCAAGCGGTCGCCACGGCCGTCCTTCACCGCGCCGATGAACTGCTGGTGGATCTCGTTGAGCATGGTCTGCACGTGCTCGCGGTCGGACTCGCGCACCGGCGAGAACGGGTCGAGCAGCGCCTTATTCTCGCCGGCGGTGTACACGCGGCGCTCCACGCCCAGCTTCTCGGCGGCTTCCTGCACCCCGAAGCTGGCCATGATCACGCCGATGGAGCCGACGATGCTGGCCGGGTCGGCGTAGATCTGGTCGGCGGCGGCGGCGATGTAATAGGCGCCGGAGGCGCCCATATCGGTGATCGCCGCGTACAGCTTCTTATCCGGGTATTCGGCGCGCAGCCGCTGGATTTCGTTGAACACGAAGTTCGACTGCACCGGCGAACCGCCCGGGCTGTTGACGCGCAGCAGCACCGCTTCGGCGTTCTCCGCCTCGAAGGCGTCGCGCAGCCCGCGGCTGATCAGATCGGCGCTGGCTTCGGAATCCGCCATGATCACGCCGTTCAGGTCGACCACCGCCACGTGGGGCTCGGCCACCGCCATGGCGTCCCCGGAGCGGCTGCCGGTCATCATGAACAGCAACGCGAACAGATAGATAAAGGTCAGGCTCTTGAAGAAGATGCCCCAGCGGCGGGTCTTGCGCTGTTCCGCCTGGGCCTGGCCGAGCAGCTTCTCGAGCAGCTTCCACTCTTTACTGGTGGGGCCGCTGTTCGCCGGGTTGTTATTGTCGGACTCCATCTACACCGTCTCCTCGAAGTGTGTTTCGCAGTCCACGCCGAGTAACGGCAGCAACTGCGGTAAAGCATCGATCACCGCCAGCGGGTGAAAGTTCATCAAACGGTCCACCGGATGGGCGCCGTAACTCACCGCCACCCGGTCGACACCGGCGTCGCGCGCCATCTGCAGATCAAAGGACGTATCCCCGACCACCAGCGCCCGCTCCGGCGCCACGCCCAGTTCGGTCAATAACTCCGTGACCATGGCCGGGTGCGGCTTGGAATGGGTCTCGTCGGCGCAGCGGGAGGCATCGAAACTGTCGCCCAGCCCACTGCTCGCCCACACCCGCTCCAGCCCCTTGCGGCTCTTGCCGGTGGCCACCGCCAGGCGCAACCCGGCGGCGCGCAGCGCCGCCAGCGTCTCGCGGGCGCCCGGGTAGAGCCGGCTGGGGCTCGCCTCGGCGGCCACGAAATGCACCGCGTAACGCTCGCGCATGCGCTCCAGATCCCGGTCGCCGATGCCCGGGTAAAGGGTGCGCAGGGCTTCCGGCAGACCCAGCCCGATGATCTCGCGCACGGCGTCGTCCTCCAACACCGGCAGACAAAGATCGGCGCCGGCCTGGTGCATGCAGGCAATGATACGCCCGGTGGAGTCCATCACCGTGCCGTCCCAGTCGAAAATCACCAATTGGTAGGCCATCAGCGTTTATCCGACCGCAGCGCCGCCAGGATGGCCTCGAAATCCTCGTCCAGCGGCGCGTTGACCTTGATGGTTTCGCCGCTCTGCGGGTGGCGGAACACCAGCGACCGGGCGTGCAGACACAGGCGGCGGTGCCCGAGCGCCTCCAGCCGTGCGTCGCCCTTGCGGCTGCCGTATTTATCGTCGCCGAGAATCGGGAAGCCGCCGAACTGGCTGTGCACACGAATCTGGTGGGTGCGGCCGGTACCCAGGCGCGCCTCCACCAGGGCGGCGTCGCCGAACCGCTCCACCAGCGTGAAATCGGTCACCGAGGCCTTGCCCTCGCGGGACACCCGCACCATCCGCTCGTTGCCCTGGGTGATCTTCAGCAGGGGCGCTTCCATGCGCCGCTCGCTGCCTTTAAACCCCTGGCACAGCAGCCAGTAGCGCTTCTCCACCCCACCCTGCTGCATCAATTTCTGCAGGCGCCGCAAAAAGCCCCGGTGGCGGGCGACCATGATGCAGCCGCTGGTGTCCCGGTCGAGCCGGTGCACCAGCTCCAGGTTGCGCTCTTCCGGGTAGAGCACCCGCAGCGCCTCGATCAGCCCCAGGCTGACCCCGCTGCCGCCGTGCACCGCCAGCCCGGCGGGCTTATTAAAGATGAAGATCTGATCGTCCTCGTAGAGCAGCGCCCGCGCCAGCCGCTCGGCCAGCCCGCCGCTGACCACCGGCGGCGCCTGGGACTCGCTGGTGCGCACCGGCGGAACGCGCACCACGTCGTCCACGGCCAGGCGGGTGGTCTGCTTGGCGCGCTTCTTGTTCACCCGCACCTCGCCGGATCGGATAATCCGATAGATACGCGAACGGGGCACACCCTTGAGGTGGGTGATCAGGAAATTATCAAGGCGTTGGCCGTCACGGCCTTCATCGATGGTAACGAAAGTGACGCGATCGGCGGCGGGGGTATCTGACATGCGGCGATTCTAGCCAAGCGGGCGCGGCTCCGCCAGCGGTGTCGGTGTTCACGGCGCGCTCATGCCTCGCCCATCTATCTGATTGATCAGACTGTGATTTTACTGGTATAGTCAGCCGTCGGCCCGGGCTGGCCAACGGCGACGCGCAGCGACCATTCGCCGTCGGTACACCAAAACCCGCCAGCCCGCCCGACAAGAATCGAACGGGCCCGAAAGGCCCCGACGCTGCAGCCAATCCCCCGGCGGCAACACAACTCCCCGGCGGATTACCGACAACCAACACCAGGTGGTCTGCGGCACAGGTCGAAGACATAGCCGGGCTGCCGGCGAGCAGCGCCAATAGCGCCCCTTGCCGACACCCCAACCGGTACACAGACGGTAAAGTTTACCCGGCACGGCGCGTTTGACGCGCCGGGCACAGCGTAACGCGGATAGAGGGGCCAAGGCCCCGCCAGCAACGCCAACGGCACAACTTCACAAGCCCGGAGAGGAACAGGAAAGGTAGAAGACAGGCAGATTACCAACGTCGTCCGAGCGCCCAGCGCCGCCACGCGTGAGCATTGCCTGCTCGCCACTCTTCCGCCTCCCCACCAGGGTAAGAGGTCTGATACCGGTATTGATACCGGCCCGCTGCATGCCGCCACGAACCTTGTGGTAGCACAACAATGAAACGAATGTTAATCAACGCCAGCCATCCGGAAGAAGTCCGGGTGGCGCTGGTGGATGGCCAGAGACTTTATGATCTGGACATCGAGCATCGCACCCGCGAACAGAAAAAAGCCAACATCTATAAAGGCAAGATCACCCGCATCGAGCCGTCCCTGGAAGCCGCCTTCGTGGATTTCGGCGCCGAGCGTCACGGTTTCCTGCCCCTCAAGGAAATTTCCCGCCAGTACTTCCAGAAAGACCCCAAGGACATCCAGGGCCGCATCAATATCAAGGATGTGATCAAGGAAGGTCAGGAAATCATCATTCAGGTGGACAAAGAGGAGCGCGGTAACAAAGGCGCCGCGCTCACCACCTTTATCAGCCTGGCCGGCCGCTACCTGGTGCTGATGCCCAACAACCCGCGCGCCGGCGGCATTTCCCGCCGCATCGAGGGCGAGGAACGCCAGCAGCTCAAGGAAGCCCTGGGCAGCCTGGACATCCCCGACGAAATGGGCGTGATCGTGCGCACCGCCGGCCTGGGCCGCGGCGCCGAGGAACTGCAGTGGGACCTCAACTACCTGCTCAAGCTGTGGGGCTCCATCGCCGAGGCGTCGGAAACCCGTAAAGCGCCCTTCCTGGTGTACCAGGAATCCAACGTCATCATCCGCGCGATCCGCGACTACCTGCGCAAGGACATCGGCGAAGTCCTGATCGATTCCGAAAAGGTCTACAACGAGGCCCAGGCGTTCGTGCAGCAGGTGATGACCGATTTTCAGCACAAGCTGAAGCTGTATAACGACGACACGCCGCTGTTCTCCCGTTACCAGATCGAGTCGCAGATCGAGACCGCCTTCGAACGTGAAGTGAAGCTGCCCTCCGGCGGCTCCATCGTCATCGATCCCACCGAAGCGCTGGTGTCCATCGACATCAACTCCTCGCGCGCCACCAAGGGCGCCGACATCGAGGAAACCGCGCTGCAGACCAACCTGGAAGCGGCGGAAGAGATCGCCCGCCAGCTGCGCCTGCGCGACATCGGCGGCCTGATCGTGGTCGATTTCATCGACATGGGCCCGGCGCGCAATCAGCGCGAAGTGGAAAACCGCATGCGCGACGCGCTGGAAGCGGACCGTGCCCGTATTCAACTGGGCCGTATCTCCCGCTTCGGCCTGCTGGAACTGTCCCGCCAGCGGCTGCGCCCCAGCCTCGGCGAGACCTCCAGCATCGTGTGCCCGCGCTGTGACGGCCTGGGCCACATCCGCGACGTGAAATCCCTGGCCTTGAGCATCCTCCGCCTGATCGAGGAAGAGGTGATGAAGGAGCGCACCGGGGAGATCCAGGCCCAGGTGCCGGTGGCCGTGGCCACCTACCTGCTCAACGAGAAGCGTCCGGTACTGCGGGAGATCGAAAGCATCCACAAAGTGCGCGTGCTGATTATCCCCAACCCCAACCTGGAAACCCCGCACTTCCAGGTCGAGCGCATCCGTGACGACCAGACCAAGGCCCAGGTGAGCCACGAGCTGGAGCTGCTGGAAGGTCAGCAGGACCCGGCCACCCTGTCCGCCCAGGACACCGAAATCAAAACCCAGGAGCCGGCGGTGAAGCTGGTGGCGCCGGACACCGCGCCGCCGCCGCCCAAACCGCAGCCGGAGCCGAAACCGGAAGCCGCCGCCGCCAAGGCGCCTTCCAAGAAGCCCGCCACCGCGCCGAAGCCGCCGCTGGAGCCGGGCCTGCTGGCCCGTTTCTTCACCTGGCTGACGGCGCTGTTCAGCGCCTCCGAGGACGAGAAACAGCAGCTTGACGGCAAGCGCGACGGCCAGCGCGGCAACCGCCAGAACCGGGACGGCAAAGCCGACGCCCGGGGCAACAACAACCGTGGCGGTGACAACCGCCGTGGCGGCCGCCGCAACGGCGGCAACCGCAACCGGAACGCCGACGGCGATAACCGGGGCGGCGACGGTCGTGGTGGCGATAACCGTGGCGAGAACCGCAAGGACGACAACCAGGACGGCAAGAGCGAAGGCGGCAACCGCCGTGGCGGCCGCAACCGTCGTGGCGGCCGTGGCGGCAACCGGGGCGGTGACAACCGCAACGGCGACAACCGTGGTGCCGACAACCGAAGCGACGACCAGAAAAGCGCCGACAGCGGTAAGCCGGAGTCCAAGCAGGACAATAAGCAGGACGCCAAGCCGGATAACAAAGGCGAGTCCAAAGGTGGCGCCGGCAAAGGCCCGCGCAAGGACGACGGCCCCAAAGCCCAGCGCCGCACCGACAGCAAGGACGACCGTCCCCTGCGCGAGCGCCAGCGTCCCGGCGCCCAGGACAAAGCGGCCCAGGATAAAGGCGCCCAGAGCGACGACCAGACCACCGCCGGCGGCCCGCCGCCGCGCATGACGTCCGAGGACAACACCCCCGGTCGTGATCAGGAGCGTGGTGACAGCCGTCCGCCCAAGGCCAAACTGGTGCCCGCCGAAGAGCACGGCGAACCGAAAACCGCCGCCGCCAAGCCGAGCGCGGAACAGGCCACCGAGGCTCAGGCGCCCCAGGCCGCCGCAGCCCGTCAGGAAGAGCAGCCCAAGGCCGCCACCGGCGACGCCGCGCCGGCGCCCTCTGCCGAGGCCCCTTCAGCCAAAGCGCAGAAGCCCGCCAGTCAGGAAGCGCCCTCAGCCAAGGCGGAAGAGCCTTCAGCGAAGGTGGAAGAGCCCTCAGCGAAGGTAGAGGAGCCTTCAGCGAAGGTAGAGGAGCCCTCAGCTAAAGTGGAAGAGCCTTCAGCGAAAGTGGAGCAGCCTTCAGCCAAGGCGGAACAACCGTCAGCGAAAGCAGACGAGCCCTCGGCTAAAGCAGAGGAGTCCCCGGCTAAGGTAGAGGAGCCTTCAACTAAGGCAGAAACCCCCTCAGCCAAAGAGGAAGAGCCTTCCGCCAAGGTAGAGGAGCCCTCAGCGAAGGTAGAGGAGCCCTCAGCCAAGGTAGAAAAGCCTTCAGCGAAGCCGGAAGAACCTTCAGCAAAAGCCGAAGAAGCTCCGGCCAAAGAAGCGTCTTCAGCTAAGGCGGGAGAGCCTTCAGCAAAAGCGGACGAGCCCTCGGCGAAGGCAGAAGAGCCTTCAGCCAAGGCTGAACAGCCGGCGAAAGCTGAAGAACCCTCAGCCAAGGTTGAGGAGCCCGCGGCGAAAGCGGAAGAGCCTTCACCCAAGGCGGAGGCTCCTTCTTCCGAGCAGGCGCCTTCAACGGCAGCGGATCAGGTCCGCCGTGCCGGCAACGACCCGCGTGACCGCAAACCGGGCCAGCCGGTACCGCAGCCGGAACGCCAACCCGCCGCCAAACCCGCACCGGCCGCCGAACAAGCGCCGGCCAAGGCGGAGACCGGCGAAGCGGAACAGCCGGCCACCCCGGCGTTCAGCAAGCCGGTGGCGCCGGAGCGTCCGGCCGGGCGCGCCAGCAATGACCCGCGCCTGCGCCGCCGTCAGCAACAGGCGGAACAAGCCGCCCGGGAAAATTCCGGCGACGGCAACCCCGGTGCCTGATCGGTCCACCCGACGGTCACACCAATAAAAAAACCGCCCTTCGGGGCGGTTTTTTTATGCGCCGTCGGAATATTTGAACGCCCGGCGGCGCGTGTCGATGGCGCCCATCAGATCGTCCAGGGCCAGGTAGAGGCACGGCACCACGAACAGAATCAACGCGGTGGCGAACACGATGCCGAAGCCCAGGGACACCGCCATGGGGATCAGGTAAGCGGCCTGCAGGGAGGTTTCGAAGATGATCGGCATCAGCCCGGCGAAGGTGGTCATGGTGGTGAGAAGAATCGGCCGGAAGCGGCGCAGGCCCGCTTCATAGACCGCCCGGGCGGCGCCCAGCCGGTGCCGCTGGCGGTTGGCGTAGTCGACCATGATCAGCGAATCGTTCACCACCACCCCGGCCAGGGCGATGATGCCCATGAAGCTGACCAGGGACAGGTCCATGCCCAGTAGAATGTGGCCGAGCACCGCACCCACGGCGCCGAACGGGATCGCCAGCATCACCACCAGCGGCTGCAGGTAGCTGCCGAACGCCACCGCCAGCAGCGCGAAGATCACCCCCAGTGCCAGGGCGAAGCCGCCCCACAGCGCCGAGGTGGATTCGCGCATGTCCGCCTGGCCGCCCTGGAAGGTCCAGGTCAGGCCCGGGTAGTCGGCGCGCAGTTGCGGCAGCAGCTCGTCGCGGACCACGGCGAGCACCTGGCTGGTGGCGCTCTTGGGCAGCACGTCGGTGCCCACGGTGATCACCCGGCGGCCGTCGCGGCGGTCGATGGAGCGGAACGACTCGCTGATGGTGACGCTGGCCACGTCGGTCAGCGGTACTTCGCCGCCCTCCGGCAGCTGCACCACGAAGGTGTCCAGGTAACGCAGGTCCTGGCGCTCCTCTTCCGGCAGCCGCACACGGATTTCGTTTTCGTTGATGCCGCGCAGCTGGCGCAGCGCGATGGCGCCGTAAAACGCATCCCGCAGCTGCCGGCCCACCTCGGCGCCGGTGAGCCCCAGGGCGTCCGCCTGCGGCGTCAGGCTGACGTCGAACTGCGGTTTACCGGTGGTGTAGCTGTCGTTGACGTTGCGGGTCTGGGACAGGCCTTTCATGGCGTTCAGCAGGCGCTCGCTGGCCTTGGCGAGCACGTCGATGTCGGTGTGACTGAGGTCCACGCTGATATCGTCGCGCCAGGAGCCGGGGCCCTGCTCCGCCTCGAAGGTGATCTGATCGACGCCCTTGAAATCGCCGATCTGGTCCCGCCACAGCTCGACGATCTGCTGCACCGTCATGTCCCGTTCGTGTTCCGGCTTTAACACCAACTCCACGTCGATTTTCTGCTCGCCGCGCACGTTGGTCTTGATGCCCTCGGCGTTGCGGCCCAGGTCGTTTTCCTCGAACAGCCGCTCGGTTTCCCGGGTCAGCGCCAGGGCCAGCTCACCGGCCTGGCGCGGCGTGGTGCCCACCGGCAGACGGATACCCGCTTCGATCTCGTCCGCCGGCACTTCGGGCATCATGATCATGCCCATGTGGTCGCTGCCGGCGTAGGCGCCCACCACCAGCATCAGGGTCAGCGCGGCGCTCAGGGTCACGTAGCGATAGCGCAGCGCCCGGTCCAGCAGCGGCCGGTAACCGCGCTCCACCAGCGTCTGGAAATAGCCGGAGAAGCGGCGCTGCACGCGGTGCAGGGCGCGCCCGTAGACGGTCACCGTGCCTTTGCCGCTGTGCGCCAGGTGGGCCGGCAGAATGAACAGCGCTTCGAACAGCGAGATCGCCAGCACCACGATCACCACCGCCCCCAGCGGCCACCAGAAATTACCGGTGACGCCGGGCATGAACAGCAGCGGCATGAAGGCGACGATGTTGGTGAGAATACTGAAGGTGACCGGCCCGGCGATATCACGGGCGCCCTGCACCGCCGCGTCCATGAAACTCATGCCCTGCTCGCGGTACTCGTAGATGTTCTCGCCCACCACGATGGCGTCGTCCACCACGATGCCCAGCACCATCAGAAAGCCGAACATGGAGATCATGTTCACGCTCACGCCCATGGCCGGCAGGAACAGCACCCCGCCGACGAAGGACACGGTCATGCCCATCATGATCCAGAACGCCAGCCGGTACTCCAGGAACAGGCTGAGAATCACCAGCACGATCACCATCGCCAGGATGCCGTTCTCCAGCAGCATGTCCATGCGGCTTTCAAACTGCTCGGCGCGGTTGCTGTCGATGCGCACTTGAACCGGGTCGGGCAAGGTGGTCTTGAGTTCCGCCATCACCCCTTCCACCGCCGCGGCGATGTCCAGCGGCGACTGGCTGCCGGTGCGGAAGATCTCGATCTCCACCGACGGCTGGCCGTTGAAACGGGAGTGGAAACCGGTGTCCTCGAAACCGTCACGCACGGTGGCGATGTCGCCCAGGGTCACCACCGCGCCGGAATCCGCGCGGCTCACCACGATGCGGGAAAACTCGTCGGCCCACTGCTTTCGCTCTTTCAGGCGCAGCAGAATCTCGCCGTTGTCGGTGGCCAGATTGCCGGCGGGCACGTCGCGGCTGGACTGCTCGATGATCGACGCCACCTGGTCCAGGGTCAGGTCGTACTCGCGCAGCGTGGCCTGGGAAATTTCCACGCTGGTCAGGTAATCGGGCACGTCGCTGATGTCCGCCCGGGTCACCGCGGACTCGCTGAGCAGGCGGTTGCGCACCTGCTCGCCGAGCTGGCGCAGGGTCCAGATGTCCACTTCGCCGTACAGCACCAGCTCCATCACATCGCGGGTGCGCGCCTGCAGGCGCACGCGCGGCTCTTCCGCCTGGTCCGGGAAGGTGCGCACCCGGTCCACCGCCTGTTCGATGTCCTGCAGCGCCTGCATCCGGTTGGCGCCGGCCACCAGCTCCAGCTGAATCACGCCACTGCCTTCGCGGGCGGTGGACACCATTTCCTCGATGCTCTCGACGCCCTGTACCGCCTCTTCCACCGGCATCAGCACGCCCTGCTCCACCTCCTCGGGCGCGGCGCCGGGGTAGGTCACCTCCACTTCGACAACGTCGAGCTGGGCTTCCGGGAAGATCTCTTTCTGTACCTGCACCGCCATCCACAGACCACCGCCGAGCAGCAGAATCATCAGCAGATTGGCGGCGATGCTGTTGCGCGCCATCCACTCGATCGGGCCCACCCAGCCCTGGCGGCGCGGCGCGCTCATTCCATGGTCTCCCCGCCGGCGGCGTCCTCAAGACGCAGGGCGGCGCCGTCCACCACCGTGGCCAGGTCGGTGGCCACCACCTGATCGCCCTGGTCGAGCCCGTCGCTGAGGTAGACATAGTCGTTGTCACGCAGCAGCACGGTGACGTCGCGGATATCCAGGGCGCCGTCCTCCATCACCCAGACCGTGTCCTCGCGGCGCAGCAGATCGCGGTCCAGACGCACCACGTCGTCCAGCGCCCGACCTTCGATGGCGGTGCGCACGAAGGCGCCGAGAATCAGGCTCGGGGCGCCGGCCTCCGACTGCAACGCCAGCGGGTCCTCGACGCTGACCAGCACCCGCGCCAGGCGGGCGTTGGCGTCCAGCTCCCCCACCAGCCGCTGCAGGCGGCCCTGGCGGCTCCGTGACGGCCCCCAGGCGGCCTCGTGGCGCAGGGTGACGGGCGCGCCCTGCTCGCCGTCCTCTTCGGCGAAGCGCAGCCAGCGCAGTTGCGACAGCGGTACGCTGGCCGACACCCAGTAACGGTCCGTGGCCACCAGCCGGGCCAGGCTGTCGCCGGTGCTCACCTGGGAGCCGGTGGCCACGTCGCGGGACAGGATCTGGGCATCGAAGGGCGCGCTGATACGGGTACGCTGGAGATCCAGTTCGGCGCGACGCAGGGCCGCCTCGGCGAAATCCACCCGGGCACGGGCCTGCTTCAACTGCGGCTGGCGCAGCACCAGGTGCCGGTTGCCCTCGTCCAGCTCTTCACCCAGCAATTCGAAATCCTGTTCGGCCACCGCCTGGCGGCCCTGCTCCAGTTCCAGATCGGCGCGCGCCTGCGCCAGCTCGCTGCGCCGTTGCCGCAGCGCGGCCTGGTAATCCGCCGGGTCGATGCGCAGCAAGGCGGTGCCCTCGGCCACCCGACCGCCGGGCTCGAACGCCTCGGCCAGCTCGATGACACGGCCGCTGACACGCGGCCGCAGGGTCACTTCCCGGGCCGGCACCACCCGGCCCATCACTTCGATCACCGGGGTGAAGCGGCCCCGTTCGGCGCTGCGTACCTCCACCAGCATGGCGGTTTCCCGCGCCACATCGCCGCGCGTGGCGGTGGGCTCGGTCTCGAAGATCAGCACCATCAGCGCCACGCCGGCGAGCAGGATCAGCACCGACACCAGCGCCGTCTTGCCGCGCCCGGCCCGCCCGCTCTCCGGGCGCGCGGCCTGGTCGTCCACCGTGTTGCTCATGCGTTTTCTTCCTCTTCGGGCACCGGGAAACCGCCGGCCAGCGCCCGGTACAGGGCCACCCGGAACGCCAGCAGCTCCTGGCGGGCGGTGATCAGGGTGCGGCGCAGTTCCTGGCGTTCCTGGAGCGCGCTCAGCACCTCCAGGTAGCCGACCGCGCCGTTAACGTACTGAATGCGCAATTGCCGGTAGGCGCTGTCCGCCAGTGCCAGCTGCTCGCGCAGGCTCTCCATGCGCCGCTGCTGCTGGCGCTCCTGAACCAGGGCGTCCTCCACTTCCTGGAACGCCACCAGCGTCGCCTGCCCGTACTCGTACAGCCGTTGCTCGCGCAGCGAGCGGAAGCGGCGCGCCTCGGCGCGGCGCTGGCCGCCGTCGATCAGCGGCAACACCAGGTTGCCGGCCAGGGTCGCCAGCCAGTCGTCGAACAGAGCCTCGCTGTCCGTGGTTTCATTGCTCAGCGACGCGGACAGGGTCAACCGGGGAAAACGCTCGGCCACCGCCGAGGCCAGGTCCGCGTCCGCCGCCTGCAATTGGAAATAGGCCTGCCGGAGATCCGGCCGGCGCCGCACCAGTTCCGCCGGCACGCCGGTGGCGGGCAGCGGCGGCAACGCCGGCAGGGTGCCGTCGTCGGGGAACACCACCCCCTTGGGCGGCTCGCCCAGCAGCACCGCCAACTGGTGCTCGAGCACCCGGGTGCGGGCCTGCACGGTGAGCAATTGCTCGCGGGACGCTTCCACCAGCTGGCGCTGGCGCAGCACGTCGGCGCTGGCGCTTTCGCCGATGCCGAAACGGGCACGGATCAGCGACAGCACGTCCCGGTTGGTGTCCAGCTGGGCGCTCGCCAGCTCCTGCTGGGTGCGCTGGGTGAGCAGTTCGAACCAGGTGTTGGCCACCTCGGCGGCCAGGGACAGCGCGGCGGCCTGGTAGTCGGCGCCACTGGCCGCCACGCGGAAGGCTTCGGCGTCGGCCTGGGCGCGCACCCGGCCCCACAGATCCAGTTCGTACTCCGCCGCCAGCCCGGCGCTGAACAGATCGGTCTCACTGTCGCCGTCGTCGCGGCGCTCGGCGCCGGCGCGCGCCTCCAGGCTGGGGAACAGACCCGCTTCCTGGCGTGCCCGCACCGCGCGGGCCTGGTTGAGGCGCTCATAGGCGGCCTGCAGATCCAGATTGGCGCCCAGGGCGCGGTCCACCAGACGGTTGAGGGCGGCATCGTCGAAGGCCACCCACCACTGCTGCGGGGCGACGGCCTCGCCGGAACGGGAAAACAGCTCCGGCGTGGCCACCGGCGGCGACGACGATGGCGGCTGGCCGGCGCAGGCGGCCAGCGCCAGCAGCAGCGCGGACAGAACGGCGGCGCGCGCCCTGGGCCAGGAAACTACCAAGGGGTGCATGAACAGAGGACAATCCTGATTTCTTATCGGTTCCGCCGTGGCGGCAAGGCCGGTTCAGGCTAACAGGCGCGCCCCGTGAGAACCACTGGCGCCCGGCGGCAGGAAACAAAGCTTACACCCTGGCGGGTCAGCGTCAGGGCAACGCCACCGGCTCCTGTTCCAGCGTCACACCGAAACGGGCCAGCACGTCCTCGCGCACGGCGGCGGCCAGCGCCAGCACGTCGTCGGCGCGGGCGCCGCCCTGGTTGACCAGCACCAGCGCCTGGTCCCGGTGCATACCCACCGGCCCCAGCCGGCGGCCTTTCCAGCCGGCGTCCTCGATCAGCCAGCCGGCGGCCAGCTTGGCGCCGTCCGGGTGCGGGAAGGACACCAGCTTCGGATAGTCGGCTTTCAGCCGTGCCAGCTCCGCCGCGCTGACCACCGGGTTCTTGAAAAAGCTGCCGGCGTTGGGCAGCACCGCCGGGTCGGGCAGCTTGCTTTGCCGCAGTTCGATCACCGCCGCCCGCACCGTGGCCGGGGCCAGGGTGCGCGGGTCCTGGCCGGCGAAGCGCTCGGCCAGGCCGCCGTAGTCCACCCGGCGGGCGCCATGGCGGTGCAGCCGCAGGGTAATGCCGGTAATGATGAACTCGCCCCGTCGGCGGCTTTTGAACAGGCTGTCGCGGTAGCCGAATTCGCACTGATCGGCGCGAAAGCGCCCTGCCCGGCCATCGGCCACCGCCACGGTGTCCACGCTTTCCAGGCAATCGGCCAGCTCCACGCCGTAGGCGCCGATGTTCTGAAACGGCGCGGCGCCGGCGGTGCCGGGAATCAGGGACAGGTTTTCCAGACCGCCCCAGCCGCGCGCCACGGTGTCCGCCACCAGCCGGTCCCAGACCACGCCGGCGCCGACGCGCACCCGCACCTGATCCGCGCTCTCATCCAGGTAGTCGATGCCGTCGAACGCGGGGATCACCGTGAGGCCCGGCAGGTCGCCGCGCAGCACCACGTTGCTGCCCTCGCCAAGCACGTAGAGCGGCTCGCCCGGGTCGCGCCCGGCCAGCAGTTCGCCCAGCGCGGCCACGTCCGTGGGCCGCGCCAGCCGTCGGGCCCGGGCCGGCAGCGCCAGGGTGTTGGCGCCGCTCAGGTCGGCGTCGTGTTCGATCACAGCCGCTCCCGCAACCGCGCCAGCCACAGGTCACTGGCGCGCTCCACCAGATTGAGCACGTGGCCGAAACCGTCCTCGTCGCCGTAGTAGGGGTCCGGCACTTCACCGGGGCCGTCATCGCCGAGCACATCCAGGAAGCGCGCCAGCACCAGCCCCTCGCGGGCGACGCCCGGGCCCGGGTCGAGCGCGCGCAGGTCGGCCAGGTTGCTGTTGTCCATGGCCAGGATGTAATCGAAGTGGCGGAAGTCCTCGGCGCTCACCTGGCGGGCGCGCAGGTCGTCCATCGGGTAGCCGCGCTCGGCGGCGGCGGCGCTGGCGCGACGGTCCGGCGGCCGGCCGATGTGCCAGTCGCCGGTGCCGGCGCTCTCGATGCGAAGCCGGTCGCTCAGGCCGGCGTCCCGCACCCGCTGGCGGAACACCGCTTCGGCGGTGGGCGAGCGGCAGATGTTGCCCAGACACACAAACAGTATCGACAGCGACGTCATCCCCGGTTTTCCTCCGCTCGCAGGTGGCGGCGCATGCGCTGCAGATCCATGTCCGTGTCGACCCCGCCGGGCACCGGCTCGCGGGCCGGCGCCACATGGATGGCGACGCCGTTGGCCAGGGCCCGCAATTGCTCCAGGGATTCGTGCATTTCCATGGAGGCCGGCTCCCAGCTCACGAACTGGTGCAGAAAGCCGACCCGATAGGCATAGATACCGATATGACGCCACCAGTAGCCCGGGTCCATATCGATATCGTGCGGGTTCGGTTGCTGGCTGAAGGCATCGCGATGCCAGGGGATCGGCGCCCGCGAGAAATACAGGGCGCGCCCGTTGCAGTCGAACACCACCTTGCAGACGTTGGGGTTGAACAGATCGATGCCGCGCTCGATGGGCTCGCACAGGGTGGCCATGCGGCACTCCGGGTGGGCGGCCAGGTTCTCCGCCACCTGGTCGATCACGGCGGGCGGGATCAGCGGCTCGTCGCCCTGCACATTGACCACGATGTCGTCGTCGGCCAGGCCCAGCTGCTCGGCCACTTCCTGCAGCCGGTCCGTGCCGGAGGGATGATCGGCGCGGGTCATCACCACCTCGCACTGGTCGCCCACGGCGTCGCGGACGCGCTCGTCGTCGGTGGCCACCAGCACCCGCGTGGCGCCGCTTTTAGCGCAGCGTTCCGCCACCCGGGCCACCATCGGCCGGCCGGCCAGATCCGCCAACGGTTTTCCCGGCAGGCGCGAAGACGCGTACCGCGCCGGCACTACCACATAGAAACTCATAGCTGTCCTTACTGAGGCTGCGATTGCAATGCACGATCAATCATGGCGTCCAGGGTGGCCGGCGGCAAATTGGCGTGCACCGGCAGCATCCACAGGCGCGGATCGTCGAAATCACGGCATTTTACCGCATCTTTTTCGGTCATGATCACCGGCCGGCCGTCGGCGAAGTCCAGGTCCGCGGCGGTGAAGCCATGATGGTCGGCGAAGGCGTGCGGGGTGACCGCCAGGCCGAGCAGCGCCAGGGTGCGGAAAAAGCGCTCCGGGTTGCCGATGCCGGCGACGCCGTGCACCGCCCCGTAACGCTCGCGGAACGCCGCCGCGTCCAGGGTCTCGCCGTCGCGCAACCGCACCAGATCGCCGGGCACCAGATGCATGGTGGTGGCGCCGGGCCAGGCGCCGCCGTTGGCGACCAGGAAATCCACCTGGGAAAGGCGGGACGCCGGCTCGCGCAGCGGGCCGGCCGGCAGGCAGCGTTGATTGCCGAGGCCGCGGCGGGCGTCGATCACCACCACCTCGCTGGAGCGCGGCAACGCATAGTGCTGCAGGCCGTCGTCGCTGATCACCAGGTCCGGCTGGAACTCCGTGACCGCCCGCCGCAGGGCGCGGTCTCGCTGAGGGTCCAGCACCACCGGCACCGCCGCGCGGCGCGCGATCAGCAGCGGTTCGTCGCCCACTTCACGGGGGTCGTCGTGCAACGCCACGACGCGTGGGTAGGCGTCCGCCCGGCCGCCATAGCCCCGGGAGATCACCACCGGGTTCAGGCCGCGCTCCCGGGCACGCCGGGCCAGGGCAATCACCAGCGGCGTTTTGCCGGTGCCGCCCACCGCCACGTTACCGACCACCAGCACCGGCACCGGCGGCCGCTCGGCGCGCCGCCGGAAGCGGCGCAGCCGGCGGCCGGCCACACGCCCCACCAGCCAGCCCAGCGGGCGCAGCGGCGTCAGCCAGCCGCTGCCTTCGTACCAGCCGCGCTCTACGCGGCGGCGCCAATCAACCATGGCCGTTGTCGGCGAAATCCATTTTGTAGAGCTGGGTGTAGAGTCCATTCTTTTCCAACAATTCGCTATGGGTGCCCTGCTCGATCAGCTGCCCCTGGTCCAGCACCAGAATGCGGTCCGCTTTCTCGATGGTGGACAGCCGATGGGCGATCACCAGGGTGGTGCGCCCTTCCATAAGACGCTCCAGCGCCTGTTGGATGTGGTGCTCCGACTCCGTGTCCAGGGCGCTGGTGGCCTCGTCGAGAATCAGAATCGGCGCGTCCTTGAGCAGCGCCCGCGCGATGGCGATGCGCTGGCGCTGGCCGCCGGAAAGCTGGGCGCCATCCTGGCCCACCTCGGTGTCCAGGCCGTGTTCCAGGCCCTGGATGAAGTCCCAGGCGTAGGCGTTGCGGGCGGCCTGTTCCACCTGGGCGTCGTCGGCGTCACGCATCTCGCCGTAGGCGATGTTATGGCGCACGGTGTCGTTAAACAGCACCACTTTCTGGCTGACCATGGCGATCTGACGGCGCAGATGGGCCAGCTTGTAGTCCGGCAACGGCACGCCGTCGAGCAGCACCTGACCCTGATCCGGGTCGAAGAAGCGCGGCAGCATCGCTGAAATGGTGCTCTTGCCCGCGCCCGAGCGGCCGATCAGCGCCACCGTCTCGCCGCTGTTGACCTTGAGACTGAGGTTGCGCAGCACCGGTTGTGCCGGGTCATAGCCGAAGGTGACGTCGCGGAATTCGATGTTGCCGTCGGTGCGCGGCAGGTCCTGGTCGCCTTCGTCCCGCTCTTCCGGGCGGTCCATCAGCTCGAACAACGAGGCCGCGCCGGTGACGCCACGCTGGATTTTCACGTTCACGTCGGTGAGCTGCTTGAGCGGCTTCTGGATCATCCCGGCGGCGGCGATGTAGGACAGGAAGCCGCCCACGGTCAGCGCTTCGCCCATCATCGTGATGTACAGATAGGTGACCGCGCCGATCGCCACCGACACGAACAGCTGCACGATCACCGTGGAGCCGATCTTGCTGGCGTTGAGTTTGGTGTTCTGACGGGCAAAGCGGCGGCTCACGGAATGAAAGCGGTCGGCCTCCAGCTTCTGGCCGCCGAAGATCTTCACCGCCTGGTTGCCCTCGATGGCTTCGCCGAGAAACTGGGTGATATTGCCCATGGAGCCCTGGATACGGCGGCTGATATGCCGGAAACGCTTGCTGGTGAGGTTCACCACCAGGCCCACCAGGGGCGCGGCGATCAGCAGGATCAGCGTCAGTTTCCAGTTCTGATACAGCAGGAAGGTGAGCAGCCCGATCACGGTAAGGCCCTCGCGCAGCATCACGATCAGGGCATCGGTGCCGGCGCTGGTGATCTGCTGGGCGTCGAAGATGATCTTCGACATGATCCGCCCGGAGGCGTTGTTGTTGTACTCCGCCTGCGGCAGACGCAGCACATGGCCGAACACGTCGTTGCGCAGCCGGTAGACGATTTCCTGGGCCACCCAGGTCATCGAATAACTGCCCATGAACTGGCCGAGCCCCTGGGCCAGCGCGATAAAGAACGGCGCGATGGAGACGATCACCACGCGGTGCGGTTCCGGGTTGACCACGGTCTCGCCCAGGTAGCCGGCCAGTTGCGCAGCGCCGGCCTGGGTGGCGGCGTAGATGGCGTAGCCGATGACACTGGCGAACAGGATCAGGGCGTGGGGCTTTACGTACGACAGCAGACGTTTGTACGTCTGCCAGGCATCATCCGGTAGTTGGCTCATTGGCCCTCTTCGTCGGCTTCGCGGGTGGTCAGCGACAGCTTATCAAAGCCCAGCTGCCCGGCCACATCCATCACCCGCACCACCGCCTGATAGCTGGCGTTGGCGTCGGCGGTGATGATCATCGGCAAGGCGGCTTTGTCCTGCCCCAGCCGGAGCAGCGCCGAACGCAGGCCCGCCTCACTGTTGTCGGTGAGTTTTTCACCGTTGATCAGATATTCCCCGAGCGGCGAGACCAGCACCTCCACCGCCTGCGCCGGGCTCTCCGGCGGCATGCCCTGCGCTTCCGGCAGGGTCAGTGAAAGCTGAGTCTCACGGGTAAAGGTGGTGGAAACCATGAAAAAGATCAGCAGCAGGAACACCACGTCGATCAGCGGCGTCAGGTTGACGCTGATCTCTTCCTGGCGCGGGCGCGGGAACTTCACGTTTTCTCTCCAGGAGTCTGCCCCGGAGTCGCCTCCCGCTCACCGTGGACCAGATCGACCAGGTGCACGGCGCTCTGCTCCATGCCCACGGTGATTTCCTCCACCCGGCGCACGAAAAAGCGATGGAAGAAGATCGCCGGGATCGCCACCACCAGACCGGCGGCGGTGGTCAGCAGGGCCTGGGAGATCCCCCCGGCCAGCTGCGCCGCGTCGCCGGTGCCGTGCATCATAATCGCGGCGAACACGTCGATCATGCCGATCACCGTACCCAGCAGCCCGAGCAGCGGCGCGATGGCCGCGATCGAACCCAGCGTGGAGAGGTACTTCTCCAGGTCGTGGACCACGCCGGTGGCCTCCTCCTGGATGCTTTCCTTCATGATGTCGCGGCCGTGGCGGGCATTGGCCAGCCCGGTGGCGAGAATCCGCCCCAGCGGCGACTCCTCGCGCAGCGTCTTGAGCCGCTGGGCGTTCAACTGGCCCTTTTTCAGCCAGCCGCGCACCTGCGGCAAGGTGCCCGGCGGCGCCAGCTTGTTCGGACGCAGAGTCCAGAAACGCTCACCGACGATGGCCAGCGCCACCACCGAGCTGATCAGGATCGGGAGCATCATCCAGCCCCCGGACTGCACAAGATCCTGCACGTTGCGATCCCCTTTTCACAGTTCCGGCTCGCGGTGCCAGGGCCGACCATGGGCCCGGCGCCACTTTGTTATGAGCGCGGCATTATCAGGGCCGCCCAGGCGAAACACAATCATGCCGGTCCGGTCGGTGCGCAGAAGCGTGACGCCGGCCGCCTCCAGCCGGTCGACCACGTCCGGGTCGGGATGGTCGAAGCGGTTGGCGTAACCCATCGACGCCACGGCCCAGCGCGGCGACACGGCCCGCAACCAGGCGGTTGACGAGGAGGAGTCGCTGCCGTGATGGGCAAGCTGCAGCACCGTCGTCGGAGCCACCCGCCCCAGCAGCCGGTATTCCACCTGTTTGGGGATGTCGCCGGTCAGCAGCGCACTGGCGCCCAGGGCGTCCACCCGCAGCACGCAGCTGGCGGCATTGCCCTGGTACGACCCGTCCGGCGGCCACAGCACCTCGAAGCGCACGCCGTCGAACCGCCATTGCTGCCCGGCCCGGCACGGTCGCGCCCCGTCCACCCGGTCGGGCTCGCCGCTCAGCAGGCGCCCGGTGTGCTCCAGATCCGCCAGGCCGCCGGCGTGGTCGCCGTCACCGTGGCTGACAATGGTGAGGTCCGGGGTCAGGCCATGGCGCCGCAGCCAGGGCAGCAACACGCTTTTCGCCGCCGACCCGCCGGCCCAGCCCGGCCCCAGGTCGTAAAGCACCAGGTGGCGCTGGGTACGCAGCGCCAGCGCCTGCCCCTGCCCCACCTCGAAAACGATCAGATCCAGCTGGCCCCGGGCCGGCGGCTCGGCGCCGGGCAACCACCAGGGCAGTAACCCCAACAGCAACAGCCGGCGCGGCCAGGGCCAGGCCGGTAACAGCCACAGCAACGCCGACCCCAGCAGCGCCAGACCGGCCCAACCGGGCGCCGGCGCCAGCGGCGGCGACGGCAGCCCGTGCAGGCCCTCCATCATCAGCACCGAGGCCTCCACGCCGGTGGCCGCCGCCAGCAGGATGGCGGGCACGTCCAGCGCCACGCCCAGCAGCGCCGCGGGCACCACCAGCAGGCTGAACAGCGGCACCAGCAACAGATTCGCCAACGGGCTCAGCCACGCCCAGGTATCGAACAACCAGGCCCCCAGCACCGCCATCAGCAGGGGTAGGCTGACCATCACCGGCCAGCGACCGCCGTCGATCAGCAACAGGATCACCGCCACCGCCGTGAACGACAACCACAGCCCGGCGGATAACGCCGCCAGCGGCTGCACCAGTAAAACCGCCAGCAACGCCAGCCCGAGCACGCTGCCCGCCGCCGGCCGCGCCCGGCGCAGCCGGCAGGCGGCCAGCACCGCCACCATGATCAGGGCGCGCTGGGTGGGCAGCGCGAAGCCCGCCAGCGCCGCGTAGCCGAGCGCCCCGGCCAGCGACGGGGCCCAGGCCCACTGCTGCAGGCTGAAGCGCCGCGCCGGCGGGCACGCAAGCCACAGCAGCGGCGCCAGCAGCCAGCGCCCCAGCCCCCACAGCAGGCCGGTGACCAGCGTCAGGTGCAGGCCTGAAATCGCCAGCAGGTGGGCGGTGCCCAGGTCGCGGAACAGCCGCCATAGCGGCGGCTCCAGACCACGGCGGTCGCCGGTGACCAGCGCCGGAATCACCGCGGCACCCGCGGGACTGACGGACAGCAGCTCCCTGACGCGCCGGGAAAGATCGGCGCGGCGGGCGTCCAGGCTGTCAGGCCGCCCCCGCTGGCGGATCACCGCCGTGAGCACGCCACGGGCGTCGATGCGGTCGGCGAGATCGAAACGGGCGCGGTCCGGCCCGGTCTGGTTGTACCAGCCATGGGGGAAGAAGAGACGCACCTTGCCGCGCAGCCGGTCACCGGCCTCCAGCGCCGGCAGCGGCGCCCAGGCCGTGACCCGCACCCGGTGACGGCCCGGCCAGGGCCGCTCGTCGACGGCCAGGCGCAGGTCCAGAATCATCCGCTGGCGGCGCAGGGTCTCGCCGAAGCGGCGGCGCGTGTCCGTGACCGGCAGCCCCACCACCCGGGCTTCCACGGTCAGCGGGGTGCCGTTCAGATACTCCGGCAGCCGGCGATCCAGCCCCTGCTCCAGGGCCAGCAGCCCGTAGGCCCAGGACAAGGCCAGCAGCAGGCACCAGCCGCGCCCGCGCGGCAGCGCCGCCGCCAGGGCCGCGCACACCGCCAGCGGCCACCAGAGGCCGCTCCAGACCGCCGCGATCATCGCCGCAGGGGAAAACCAGTATCGCATCCTTGCTCACCGGGTTGTTATGATCACGCCTCCATGTAACGGCGCGGCGTCTCGGTCACAGGTCGATGTAGGCGTACGCCGCCCGGGTCGGCATAATAGCGCCCGTCTTCCAGGGACCTTGCAGTTTCACATGCCCAAACATTTGTTCCGCAAATACCTGCCCTCGCCGGATCGCCTCAAAGGACACAAATCCCTGAGCTTCCTGGGAGAGGTATTGTCGGACCCCAACCTCTGGCACATAAACCGCCACTCCCTGGCCGGGGCCGCCTTTATCGGCGTGTTCACCGGGCTGCTGCCGATTCCCCTGCAAATGGGCCTGGCCGCCCTGCTGGCGGTGCGCTTCCATTGCAACCTGCCGCTTTCGGTAATGCTGGTGTGGATTTCCAACCCGGTCACCTATGTGCCGATCTTTTATTTCACCTACCGGGTGGGCGCCTGGATGACCGGGCTCACGCCCAGCTCCGACCACGCCATCAATGTCGCCTGGTTCGTGGAGCAGCTGGTGCCGTTGTGGATCGGCTCGCTGACCTGCGCGCTGATCGCCGGTCTGGCTTCCTATTTCACCGTCAAACTGTTCTGGCGGCTGGCGGTGGTGCGCAGTTGGAATCTTCGTGCCCGCCGCCGGCAGCGGCAGCAGTAACGCGCTGATCCCTACAGCCTAACGGCGACGGCGCCGCCGGCCTGTCAGCCAGCGGCGATAATCCGGGAAGGAAAAAACGGAAGGTGTTGTGCGCCGGCGGCTCAGGCCACCGGATGCAGCAGGCCGTCGTGCAGCTCGTGGCGGCTCTGGCAGCGGCCCGCGAAGTGATGATCGTGGGTAACCACCAGGAAAGCGGTGCCCAGGCGCTGGTTGAGCTCCAGCATCAGGTCCTGCACCTGGTCGGCGGTGCGCTCGTCCAGGTTACCGGTGGGCTCGTCGGCCATCACCAGCGCCGGGTCGGTCACCAGGGCGCGGGCGATCGCCACCCGCTGCCGCTCGCCGCCGCTCAGCTGCGCCGGCTTGTGCTCGGCGCGCGGCGCCAGGCCCACCTGATCCAGCAGTCGCTCGGCCCGTTGCGCGGCTTCCCCCGGCTTGAGGCCACGGATCAGCAACGGCATGGCCACGTTCTCCCGGGCGGTGAACTCCGGCAGCAGATGGTGGAACTGGTACACGAAGCCCAGATAATGATTGCGCAGCCGCCCCAGCGCCCGGTCATTGAGACCGGCCAGCGGCTGGCCGCCGATCTGCACGGTGCCCTCGCTGGGCACGTCCAGCCCGCCCAGCAGGTTGAGCAGCGTGGATTTGCCCGACCCGGAGGTGCCGATAATGGCGGCGATGTCGCCCCGGCGGACGGTCAGCTCCACGCCGTTGAGCACCTGCAGCTCGCCACGGCCTTCCGGGTAGCACTTGACCAGCCCGCGGGCCTCCAGCACCGACTCCTGATGTTCACCGTTACTCATAGCGCAGGGCCTCCGCGGGTCGCACCCGGCTGGCACGCCAGGATGGATACAGCGTGGCCGAGAAGCTGATCAGCATGGCGATGCCGACAATCACGGTGACGTCGCTCCATTTCAGCTGCGACGGCAGATAGTTGACGAAGTAGGCATCGAACAGACGGGTGTTGAAGGTGGCTTCCACCCAGGCCGCCACCTCGCTCACATTGGTGGCCAGCAGCACGCCGAGCACGGTGCCCAGGAAGGTGCCGGCCAGGCCGATCACCGTGCCCTGAACCATGAAGATGCGCATGATGGTGCCCGGCGAGGCGCCCAGGGTGCGCAACACGGCGATGTTGCCGCGCTTCTCGGTGACCAGCATCACCTGGCTGGAAATAATATTGAACGCGGCCACGGCGACGATGAAGCTGAGCAGCAGCGTCATCATGCTCTTTTCCATCTTGATGGCCTGGAACAGGTTGCCGTGGCTGCGGGTCCAGTCGCTGGTGTAGTAGTCCGGCCCCAGCGCCTGCTGAAGTTGCCAGCCGATCTCCGGCGCGGCGAACAGATCGGTGAGGCGCAGATGAATGCCCTCGACGGTGCCGGGCTGGCGTTCCAGCCGGGCGGCGTCCTCGTTGGCCACATAGGCGTAAAGACTGTCCACCTCGGCCCGCGCCCGGAAACGGCCGACCACGGTGAAACGCTTGAAGCGCGGCATCACCCCGGCCGGGGACACGCTGGCCTCCGGCAACACCAGGGTGATCTTGTCGCCGGTTTCAGCGCCCAGCTTACGGGCCAGCGCGTAACCCAGCACGATACCGAACTCACCGGGCTGCAGATCCTGGAGGTCACCGTCCCACATCATCTCATCGACGATGGACACGTCCTTCTCCGCCTCCGGCTCGATGCCGTTGACCAGCACCCCGGCCACGTTGCCCTCGTAGGTGAGCATGCCCTCGAGCTTGATGAACGGCGCCGCCGCTTCCACGCCCGGGTAGTCACGCACCTGGTCGGCCAGCGCCTGCCAGTCGGTGACCGGCTCGCGGCCGTGCACGGACAAATGGGTGACCATCCCCAGAATGCGGGTCTGAAGTTCCCGGTCGAAGCCGTTCATCACCGACAGAACGGTGATCAGAACGGCGACACCGAGCATCAGCCCGAGCGCGGAGATCAGGGTGATCACGGAGATGAAACTATTGCGGGCCCGGGCGCCGGTGTAGCGCAGACCCACGAACAGGGCAAAGGGTCGAAACATGGCGCGCATTTAAGCACTAAAACGGCGGCCTGTGCCAGTCGCTTTGTGACGACTATCCGCGACCACACAACGGCGATTTGATTCAATCCCGGCACCACAAAAAATCGTCGACGCGGGCGGCGGCGCGGGCAAGGCTAAACACCGTTTTACTTGAACAGAGGTTCACGCTGTCCGTACTATCAGTACCGGCTTATCCAAGGGGGAAGAGGTAATGGGCAAGATATTCACGGCGTTGGCACTGGCGACCACGATGTACTGGCCGGCCACGGCGTTGGCCGCGTCGGACCAGGACATCCCCGGCCGCGGCCTGAGCAAGGCCGAGGTGCGCGCGCAATTCGGCGAACCCCGGCATACCCGGCCGTCGGTGGGTAAACCGCCGATCACGCGCTGGGACTATGACGGCTTCAGTGTCTATTTTGAAAACGACACCAGCCTGCACAGCGTGCGCGAAAAAGAACGCGCGCCGGCGGCCGAGCCGTCCCCAGCCGGCGACGCGCCGGGCGAAGCCTCGGAGGCGCATTCCACCCTGGAAGCGGAAGTGGGCATTTCTCCGGCCAACGGCGAGGAGCCGCCCACGGAAGAGGAAGAGCAGGAAACCAATATCGAGGTGGAGACCTTCGATCCGCCGCGCAATAAAGAGGAAGAGGACGACGAAGCCAGTTCCGAATCCGATTCCGCGCCGGGCAGCACCGCGGTGCGCGCCAAAGCGGAAAGCGCCGAGGAGCGTGCAGAGAAGGATTCCGACGAACGTGCCGAAGAGGACGCCGACGACGACACCCGGGAGCGCACCGATGACGGCGCCTCGGACGACGCCGCCGAAGGCGATAAAGCAAGCGACGGACGTTTCCGCTTCGATCCGGCCACCGGCCGCATCGTCGTGGACGACCCCCGGGAAGACCAGGACAGTGACTGATCACCGCCACACCGAGCGCCGCCTGTTACCGGAGTGGCACCCCCAATGGGGCATCCTGCTGGCCTGGCCCGACGAGCACACCGACTGGGCCGGCCGGCTGTCCCCGGCACGCGACACCTATCTTGCCCTGATCAAGGCGCTGCTCGACCACGAAGCGGTGCTGCTGGTATGCCGCGACAGTGAAGCGGCGGAGACCGCCCGGACACTGATCGACGACAGCGGCGCCGACAGCCGCCGGCTGCGCATCCGCATCGCCGACTACAACGATACCTGGGCACGGGATTTCGGCCCCATCGCCGTGCAGGAAAACGGCGCGCCGGTGCTGCTGGATTTCCGTTTCACCGGCTGGGGCGGCAAATTCGAAGCGGCCCTCGACGACCGGCTCAACCGCGCCCTGCCCTGGCGCGTGACCCTGCATACGCAGGACCTGGTCCTGGAAGGCGGTGCCATCGACACCGACGGCCACGGCCATCTGCTCACCACCCGCGCCTGTCTGCGCAACCCCAACCGCAACCCGGCACTGGACGAGGCGACGCTGGAAAGCCGGCTGCGGGAATCCCTGGGCGTGGACACCATCTGGTGGCTCGACCACGGCCACCTGGAAGGCGACGACACCGACGCCCATGTGGACACCCTGGCGCGCTTCGTGAACGCCACCACCCTCGCCTATGTGCACTGCGACGACCCCGACGACAGCCATTACCCGGCGCTCTCCGCGATGGCCGCGCAACTGCGCGAGCTGGCCGACCGCGAAGGGCTCGACCTGGTGCCGCTGCCCATGGCCCGCGCCCAGTACAGCGACGACGGCGAGCGGCTGCCGGCCACCTACGCCAACTTCCTGATCACCAACCGCAAGATCCTGGTGCCGCTGTACGATTGCGACACCGATGACGCCGCCCTGAAGGCCTTCGCCGCCGTAGCCGGCGAGCGCCAGGTGCAGGGCATCCCCTGCCGACCGCTGATCGAACAGGGCGGCAGCCTGCATTGCATCACCATGCAACTGCCCGAGGGCGTGCTGGCCTGAGCCGGAAACTGCTATCCTTTTCACAACGCCCACTTTCCAACACCGCACCGGAAGAGACACCCACATGCGCGTTGCCGTGATACAGCAACAGAACACCGCCGACCTGGACGCCAACCTGGCCCGTTCCATGGACAAGATCCGCGAGGCCGCGGCCCAGGGGGCCCAGCTGGTGATGCTCCAGGAGCTGCACCGCAGCCTCTATTTCTGCCAGAGCGAAGACACCGCCATGTTCGATCTGGCGGAAACGGTGCCCGGCCCCAGCACCGACGCGCTGGGCGCGCTGGCCCGGGAACTGCAGGTGGTGATCGTCGCCAGCTTGTTCGAAAAGCGCGCCACCGGCCTCTACCACAACACCGCCGTGGTGCTGGAAAGCGACGGCCATCTGGCCGGCCTGTACCGCAAGATGCACATCCCCGACGACCCGGGCTTCTACGAGAAGTTTTATTTCACCCCCGGCGACGCCACCTTCAACGCCGGCCATTCCGGGTTCACGCCGATTCGCACCAGCGTCGGCAAGCTCGGGCTGCTGGTGTGCTGGGATCAGTGGTACCCGGAAGCGGCGCGCCTGATGGCGCTGGCCGGCGCCGATCTGCTGCTCTACCCCACCGCCATCGGCTGGGACCGCAGCGACGAGCCGGAAGAGCAGAACCGCCAGCTGGACGCCTGGATCACCGTGCAGCGCGCCCACGCGGTGGCCAACGGCCTGCCGGTGCTGGTCGCCAACCGCACCGGCTTCGAACCCGGCCCGGATGGCGCCGGCGGCATCGACTTCTGGGGCAACAGTTTTGTGTGCGGCCCACAGGGGGAATACCTGGCCCGCGCCGACCGGGACCAGGAACAGACGCTGGTGGTCGACCTGGACATGGCGCGCTCTGAAGAGGTCCGCCGCATCTGGCCTTACCTGCGCGACCGGCGCGTGGATGCCTACCAGGACCTCACCAAGCGCTACCGGGACTGACTAGGGCAGCAGTGTCCAGGCCAGATACAGCATGATCAGCACCTGCGCCACGAACAGAGTAGCGCGAACCAGCACCAGCGGCAGACTGGTGCCGATCAAATGCGCCGCGCTTTGCCCCAGACGACAAAAAATGAAGGCGCCGGCCAGTCCGTCCACCACCGCACTTTGTCCGGTGGCCGCGGCGGTTAGCACCAGGGCCGCGAACAGCGGCAGGTTTTCCAGACAGTTCAAATGGGCGCCTTTGGCACGTATCAGGAAAGCGGGGTCGTCAACCGGTTGGTTGCGCTCCCAGTGATTGGCCTTCTTGTTCCCCAGAAAAATCTGCGGCACCCGATAGCCAGCGTAGGTCATCGCCAGCAATAAACTCAGAATCACGAAGATCAGCAAAGCCGTAAAACCAGTCATTTTATTTCCCTTATCGCAGAGGCAAAGGCGGTCTGGGAGACCACGAGTATCTCAGAATGACACAGCGAAAATGAAAATGACGTTACCGAATGTAGTTCGGTGTCAGGCGCGCTTCTTTTCGATCCAGTAGAGGAACAGGTCCCCCCGCTGGCGCTGCTCCAGAAGCGTGTGGCCGAGAAACTGGCAAAACTTGGGAATATCCCGTTCCGTGGAGGGGTCGGTGGCGCGCACTTCCAACACATCGCCGGCGGCCATGTCGCGCACCTTGCCGTGCAGCAGCATCACCGGTTCCGGACAAACCAGGCCGGTGGCGTCGAGATGATGTTCAGCGTGCGGCGTATCAGTCATGGCAAAAAGGTCAGCCCAGTCGTTGCGGCGGCGGGCGCCAGAAAAGGGCCGCTATTATAACCAAGCCGCCAAGGCCCGCCGCAAGCAGGAAATGGCCGGCGTAGCCCAGCGCCGAAGCGCTGAAACCGCTGCCCAGCGTGAAAAGCCCCACCGCCATCAGGTACACCGATGCCTGCAGGGTGTAATCGCCACCCTCCCGGTCACGGCGGCAGTAGTCCATCATCACCACGAACAGGGCCACCGTGGAGAGGCCGTCCGCGAACTGCTCGAACAGCGCCACCGGCCAGATCCAGCCGGCCGCGCCGGCGGCCACCGCCCACCAGCCGACGAACGCCAGCGCCTGCAGCAAACCAAAGCCGATCAGCGCCGCCTTGCGGCTCAGCCACAGCATCAGCAGGCCGGCCAGCGCCGCCGCCAGTAACCCGGTCAGCGAGGCCGCCAGGTCCAACCGGCCGATGGCCGCCTGGCTCCAGCCCTCATCCACCAGAAACGGCTTGATCATCCGCGTGCCGAAGCCGTCACCGATCTTGTAGCCAAGCAGAATCACCACCCACAGCAGCAGGCCGGGCCGCTGCCAGAACCCCTGCCACTGGCGCCACCACCAGTGGCGCGATGTCCGTTCCGCCGGCGTCGGTATCGAAGGCGACGCCTCCAGGGGCTCGCGGAACAACGCCACCGGTATCAGCAATAACGCCACCGTGGCCGCCAGCAACCAGAGGCTGGCGCGCCAGCCGATCCAGTCGTTGGCCATCAGCAACAGGGCGCCGCTGAGAATCAGCCCGACCTTGTAGCCCAGCACCTGGACGCTGTTACCGGGCCCGCGCCATTCAGGACGCAGCAACCGCACGGCGAGGCCGTCGGCGGCGATATCCTGGGTGGCGCTGGCGGTGTTCAGCAGCAGCAACAGCAGTAACAGCAGCGGAAAGGCGTCGGCGAACCAGACCGCCCGCTCGGTGAAGGACAGCAGCAGCAGAATCAGCACCACCAGCGCCTGGCAGCCGATCACCCAGCGTTTGCGGTGGCCGGGGCGGCCCCGGCCGAGCCGGTCCACCCAGGGCGCCCACAGAAATTTCAGCGCCCAGGGCGCGGCGGCCAGGCCCAGCAGACCGATCCACTCCCGGGACAGGCCGCTCTCGCGGGCCAGGGACGGCACCGCCTTGGCCAGCAGGCCGGCGGGCAGGCCCTGCAGGAAATACAGCACCGCCAGGGTGCCCAGCAGCACCGGCAGCGCCGGCCGCCGCGCTTCAGGCATCGCGGCAGTCCACCCAGACGGTGATTTCCTCGCGGTCGTGATAGAGGTGCGCGGCCTGGATGCGGGCATCGGGGTACTGCCGCGACAGCCCCTCCTGGAGGCGCTCCAGCAAGGTGGCGGTCTCCCGGTAGCGGCGCGCCATCGGCAGCTTGAGATTGAACAAGGCGGTGCGGGCCCAGCCCTGCTGCAGCCACTTCTGCATCAGCGCCAGGGTGCGCGCCGGCTTGTCCACCACATCGCAGACCACCAGATCCACCGGCCGCTCCGGGCGCCAGGTGAAGGCGTCGCCGGCCACATGGCGCACCGGGTACTCGTCCATCAGGCGCGCGTCCAGCCGGCCATGGTCGACGCCGGTGACCTTGATGCCCAGCCGCGCCAGATGCCAGCTCCAGCCGCCGGGCGCCGCGCCCAGGTCCACGGCGGTGTGCAGACCCGGCGGCCGGCCCCGCCCGCAAAAACGCAGCAGCGCCTCTTCCAGCTTGAGCGCCGAACGGCTGGGCGCTTCCGGCGACAGCCGCAGGCGCATCAGGCCGCTCTCCGGCAACGGCAGCTCCGCCGGGCTGACACCGATCAGACCGTTGCGGGAGTCGTCGAAAAACAGATGCAAACGCTGCCGGGCATTGTTGCGCAGCAGGCCGTCCTTACGCAGCCGGGGCTCCAGCGCTTTGCGGAAGCCGCGCAGAAAACGGGCCAGCTCGCGGCCGTCATTGCTGTCCGCGTGCTCCAGATAGAGCTCGCTGAACGGCCCCAGCGCCCGTAGTGACGGCCACAGGGCGCCGATGCGATCGGTGTCCGGCAGGTCCTCAAAGCGATCCGGGCAGGGATACAGGCTGCGCGCGAACACCAGCCCGGTATCCAGCAACGACATCACGCTGCCCTGCTGGCTGTGCCAAAGCACATAGCCCTTGTTCTTGTCCGCGCGCGGGTAACCGGCCACGCCCATATCGGCGGCACGCTCGGTGAACTCCGCGGCCAGATCCGACTCGAACCCCGGCCGGCACAACGCCAGAAAAGTTTCCATAAAACGACAACTAGTGGTGAAGAGTTAATAGTTAACAGTGAACAGTGAATAGCGAAAAACCCGGCTTCGGAGCCGCCCCGCTGTTAACTGTTCACTATTAACTATTCACTGACGGTGGTGTTCGTTACTTAACGAACACCACCGTCTTGTTTCCGTCCACGATCACCCGGTCTTCCAGGTGCCAGCGCACCGCGCGCAGCATCACCTGGCGCTCCACGTCCTGGCCCAGGCCGCGCAGCTCGGCCGCCGAATGGCGGTGCGACACGCGCTGCACGTTCTGTTCGATGATCGGCCCCTGGTCCAGGTCCTCGGTGACGTAGTGGCTGGTGGCGCCGATCAGTTTCACGCCCCGGTCGTGGGCCTGCTGATAGGGGTTGGCACCGACGAAGGCGGGCAAGAAAGAGTGGTGAATATTGATGATGCGGTGCGGGTGCCGGGCCACGAAGGTGGGGCTGAGAATCTGCATGTAGCGGGCCAGTACGATCACGTCCACTTGCCCTTCCAACAGCTCCAATGCCTGCGCTTCCGCCTCTTCCTTATTGTCCCGGGTGACCGGAATGTGGTGGTAGGGAATGCCGAAACGCTCCACTTCGCCGCGCAGGTCGTCGTGGTTGCTGATCACCATCGGAATCACCGCCGGCAGATCGCCCCGCGACACCCGCCACAACAGGTCCATGATCACGTGGTCATGGCAGGACACCAGCACCGCCATGCGCTTTTTATCAGCGGCGTAACTGATGTGCCACTGCATCCCGTAGCGGTTGGCGACGCGGTTGCGGAAGTTGTTCTCCAGCGCTTCGTGGCTGCAATCCAGCCCCGGGGTCTGGAATTCCAGGCGCAGAAAGAAAGTACCGTCCTGATGATCGCTGGAGTGCTGATCCAGGTCGGTAATGTTGGCGCCGTGGTTGTACAGAAACGTGGACACCGCGCTGATGATGCCGGGCTGGTCCGGGCAGGTCACCAGCAGGCGGGCGGTGGCCGCGTCCTCGGGTTTGTCAGCGGGGTTCATGAATGTCTCCGTGTGGATTGCCGAAATGGTCGCGCCGGTAGGCGGACGGGGTCTGACCGGTCCACTTCTTGAACGCCCTATGGAAAGAACTGGCCTCGCTGAAACCCATCAGCAGGGCGATTTCGTCGATGCTCAGTTCCGGTTTGGAAAGGTAATACACCGAAGCGTCCTTGCGGATCGAATCCTTGATTTCCTGATAGCTGGTGTTGCCTTCCTTGAGACGGCGACGCAGGGTCTGCGGCGTCATGCCGAGCTTTTCGCAGATCTCGCCGAAGTCGGGAAAATGGTTGCCGTACTCATTGGAGATGATCGCGCGGATCTGGGCCGGCAGCCCCACGTTGTGTACGTTGCCGTCGAACAACTGAGCCAGCGAGTCGCGCAGGAACTTGGACAGCGACAGCTCGTTCTGCACCAGCGGCAGGTCGAGAAAATGCGCCGGGAACACCACCTGGTTGACGTCGCTGTTGTAGTGCGTCGGGCAGTCGAACATAAAGCGGTATTCGTCGTCCTCGCGCACCGGCTCGTAGTCCAGGTACACCGCCTGCGGCTCCACCGCCTTGCCCACCAGCCAGCTCATAAAACGCAGCGACAGGAACAGCATCGCCTCGATGATCACATCGCGGAAATCCAGCCGGCGGTCCACGCGCACCATCAGAGCGGCCTGGTCGCCGTCACGCAGCAGCCGGCTGTCCACGCTCAGGTCAAACAAACTGTAGAAACGGATCCCCCGGTCCACCGCCGCTTCCAGGTTGGGGCAGTTGACCACCGCGTGGGCCATCATCGAAAACGTGCCGGGCTTGGACTTGCGGCCCTGCCCGAAGCCCAGGAACTCATCCTGGGTCTGCTCCATGACCAGCAACATCAAACGGATAAAGGTATCGCGCTCGATGCGCGCGTCCGGATCCTCCAGCACGCGCCGCTCGATACCGCACTGGTCAAGCAGCGCCGGAATGCTCACGCCACCGCGGGCGGCGCCCTGCAGCACCTTCACCACCCGCTGTACGTTGATTGTTCTTCGCTGAATCATTGGCCATCCTGAAACGTCACGTGCCCTGCCCCCATCGGACAAGCGCCCCATGATAAATACTTTTGACCCGGGCTTCATCGCCCGGCGCTACCCTGTGTAGCTCAACCCATCGCGCAAGGACCGCCACCATGGCCGCACCCCGCCTGATACTGATTCTCGGCGACCAGCTCAGCCCCCATCTCAGCAGCCTGGCCGAAGGCGACCCGGCCCGCGACCGGGTGGTAATGGCGGAGGTGGCCGGCGAGTGCGACTACGTGCCCCACCACCGCAAGAAGATCGCGTTCCTGTTCGCCGCCATGCGCCATTTCGCCGATCGCCTGCGCCAGGACGGCTGGCGGGTGGACTACTATACCCTGGACCAGGACCATCAGGACCTCACCGATGCCCTGCTGGCCAGCCGCCGCGACAGCGGCGCCCGCCAACTGCTGGTCACCGCCCCCGGCGAGTGGCGGCTGCTCGAGGCCATGAAGCGCCAGTGGCCGCAGAAGCTCGGGTGCACGGTGCGCATCCTGGATGACCGGCGCTTCCTGTGCACCACCGAGGCCTTCCGGGACTGGGCCGAGTGCCGCAAACAGCCGCGCATGGAATACTTCTACCGCACCATGCGCCGCGCCACCGGCCTGCTGATGGACGCCGACGGCCAGCCGCTGGGCGGCCGCTGGAACTTCGACAAGGAAAACCGCAAACGCTTCGACGGCGAAGCGCCGCCCCCCGGCCCCAAGCGCTTCAACCCGGACGCCACCACCCGGGAAGTCCTGGAGCTGGTGGAAGCCCGCTTCCCCGACCGCTTCGGCGACCTGCAACCGTTCTGGTTCGCGGTTACCGAAGAGCAGGCGCAGGCGTCACTGAGTCACTTTCTGGACCACGCCCTGCCCCACTTCGGCGACTATCAGGACGCCATGGACAGCGGCGACGACTTTCTCTTCCACAGCGTGCTCAGCCAGTACATCAACGCCGGCCTGCTCGACCCCCTGGCGGTGTGCGAGGCCGCCGAGCAGCGCTACCTGCAAGACAAGGCGCCGCTCAACGCGGTGGAAGGCTTCATCCGCCAGATACTGGGCTGGCGCGAATACGTGCGCGGCCTGTACTGGCTGCTGATGCCCGACTACCGGGAAGAAAACCGGCTCGCCAGCCACCGCGACCTGCCCTGGTTCTACTGGAGCGGCAAGACCCGCATGCGCTGCGTGTCCGAAGCGGTGCGCGCCACCCGCGAACACGCCTACGCCCACCACATTCAGCGGCTGATGGTCACAGGCAACCTGGCCCTGCTGCTGGGCGTGGAAGTGAAGCAGATTCACGAATGGTACCTGGCGGTCTACGCGGACGCCTACGAGTGGGTGGAGCTGCCCAACACCCTGGGCATGGTGATGCACGCCGACGGCGGCTATCTGGGCTCCAAGCCCTACGCCGCCAGCGGCAAATACATCCAGCGCATGTCCGACTACTGCGGCGACTGCCCCTACAAGGTGAGCAGCGCCGAGGAAGACAACAGCTGCCCGTTCAACAGCCTCTACTGGCATTTTATCCACCGCCACCGGCGGCGCTTCGAGAAGCACCCGCGCATGAGCATGATCTACAAAGCCTGGGGCCGCATGGCCGAGAGCAAGCGGGACGCGATCCTGGCCCGCGCCGACACCCTGCTCGAGGATCCCGAACACCTTTAAGCCGCCTTGTGGGAGTGAGCTTGTGGGAGCGGGCCCCGCCCGCGAAAGGGTGCGAAGTTGTGCGAGCGGGCCTCGCCCGCGAAAGGGTGGCGCTAGCCACCCGGCGGGATCCCAGAGACTTTTTCTCTCCAGAAAGCCCGCACCGGGATCGGGTGGGCCCGTCCAGGACACGCTGCGAGTACATCCCTGTAAGCTCGGCGTTTGGCCATCCCTGGCCAAACACGGTCCTGGACGGGCCCACCCGATCCCGGCGCTCCTTGGGAAATTCGCCGCCACAAGCCCCACTTCGTAGAAAGGTCCAGGCGGTGTTCTGACCCGTGGCGGTTCCGCTGCCCAGAGAGCGGGGCAATGGTGGTGCCTGGAGGGACCTATTTGGCCAGGGATGGCCAAATGAGAGCGCCCAGGGAAGGCTTGAGCGATCCCGGAAGGCACCACCATTGCACCGCGTCCCGGATGGAGAGAACCAGCCCCGGAGCATGACGAACTTTTTTGTAGTACATTGTCGTGACCTGAACCAACACACCGTGACCGACCACCATGACCGACAAGCCGCGTAAAAGCCGCCGTGGAAGACGGCCGGCGCCGGAGAGTGAACGCAAGGACCGGGTGATCCAGACCCGCGTGCCCCAGGACCTGGAAGACAGCCTGCGCCACGCCGCCGAGCGGGAACGGGTAACCGTGTCCCACCTGATCCGCAATGTGTTGGAAGACAGCTTCCGCCTGGTGGACGGCATCGTTGCCGATTCCTCGCAACTGGTGGACAACGTGACCCGGGACGCCCGCCGCCTGGCCTCCGCCGCCAGGGGCCAGGCCCGCGCGCCGGCCACCTTCGTGCCCGCCGACCAGGGCGGCACCGTGGCCCGTGCCCTGCTCGACGCCGTGGACGCCTGGCAGGAAGTGATCGTCAACAAGCCCACCCACTGCACCCAGTGCGGTGTCACCCTCTCCCGCGGGCAGAAGGCGCTGCGCGGGCTGACCACCGAGCCCGCCGCCCCGGTGGTGTGGCTGTGCCAGGCCTGCCTCGACAAAGACCCCGCCGGGTAATTTTGTAACAAGTGTTCACATCGCCATTGCCAGACCGGCCCGGCTGTCCTATTTTGTAATACATTAAATGACAAGGGGCGCCCCTATGACCGTATCCCGGCAAGCCACCGACATCGACACTGCTGACCGGACCGACATGGAAAGCCGCGACCGCCACTGGCCGGCGCTGAAGGCCTTCAGCGGCCACCAGCAGGACAGCGGCCTGCGCGCCTGGCTGGCGGTGATGGAAGGCACGCTGAAAGCCATCGAACGCACCGCCTGGCAGGGCCGTGAGCTGGCGCAGCAGGCCGTGTCCGCCTGGCGCGCCATCGAGAGCGGCGCCGGCGACGTGGCCGGTGAATGCCAGGAACTGGCCCGCGAGGCGAAACGCTGGCCCGCCCGGCTGAAACGGCTCTCCGTAACCGGCTGGATGCTCACCCGGGTGGTGGCCAGTTACCGGCTCTGGGGCACGCGTTCGGCGTTCCTGCCCTCCAGCATGCAGGAGGCGGCCCTGACCTCCCTGCACCGCAAGAACGCGCGCCGCTTCCGCAAAACCTCCCTGGAACAGGGCGGCGCCTTCCTCAAGATCGGGCAAATCCTGTCCAGCCGCCCGGACCTGCTGCCCGCCGCCTGGGTGGAAGAACTGGCCCAGCTGCAGGACCAGGCCCGTCCGGAAACCTTTGAGGCGGTGCGCGGCGTGATCGAGCAGGAGTTCGGTGCCCCCTTGGAGCAGCTGTTCGAGCACTTTGATCCGGAACCGCTGGCCGCCGCCAGCATCGGCCAGGTGCATAAAGCCCGCTTGGCGGATGGCCGCGAGGTGGCGGTGAAAATCCAGCGCCCCGGTCTGGATGAGGTCATCGAGCTGGATATGACACTGTTAAAGGTATTCATCGACAGTGTGCGCGGCGCCCTGCCGCCGATGGATTTCGACACCATCATCGGGGAAATCCAGCGTACCGTCCGCGACGAACTGGACTACCCGGGCGAAGCCGACGCCATGCGTCGTGTGCGCGCCCAGCTGGCGGCGCAACCGGCGGTCACCGTCCCCGCCACGGTCGACAGCCTGTGCGGGCGACGCGTGCTGACCAGCGAGTTCGTTCGCGGGCGCAAGCTCACCATGGTGCTCGACGAACACAACCAACGCGGTGATCAGGAGGCCGTCAGCGGCATCCTGCACGCCCTGCTCGACGCCTGGTTCCGTCAGGTGCTGGTGGGCGGCGTGTTCCAGGCCGACCCGCACCCGGGCAACCTGATGGTCGACGACGACGGCCGCGTGGTGGTGCTCGACTTCGGCTGCACCATGACGCTGCCGGAGGCCTACCGGCGCGGCTACTTCCGGGTGCTGCAGGCCGCCATTGTCGGCGAACGCACGGTGATCGCGGAAACCCTGGCGGAGCTCGGCTTCGCCACCCGCAGCGGCCGCCCGGACACTCTGCTGGCGTTCACCGACGCCCTGCTCGATCAGATACGGGTGGCCATGGTGGAGACCGGCGCCGCCGGCACGCAGTGGCCCGGCCCGGAGGCACTGATGGAACAGGTGCGAGCGCTGTTGATCCGCATGGAGGACGACCCGGTGGAAAAAATACCGGCGGAGTTCGTGATGCTGGCGCGGGTGTTCGGCACCCTGGGCGGCCTGTTTCTGCATTATCAGCCGCGCCTGGACATCGGCCGTCTGGTGCTGCGTTATCTGACCATGCCGGAAACCCTCGGCGACACTCCTCGGCAGGCGGCGACACCCGAACCGCTCCCCTGGTGGCAGCGCTGGGGCCTGGTACCGCGGGCGGAGTTCTAATCCACCCAGGCGCGCTCCAGGGCCGCGCCGAGGCGCTCGTTGCCCCAGAACAGCTCGCCGTTCACCACGAACGACGGGGCACCGAAAATATCCCGCTGGCGGGCCGCCGCCACGTCGGCCCGGGTGCGCTCGCCGCCGCCTTCCGCCAGCGCCCGGTCCAGGGGCGCGCGGTCCAGCCCCGCCTGGCGCAGGCACTCCTCGATCACCGTGGGCGTGGCCGGATCGCGGCGCTCGGCGAAGCCGGCCCGAAACACCGCCCGACAATACGCCGGCAGCCGGAACCCGGTGTCGATCCAGGTGGCGGTTTTGGTGGCCAGGGTGCTGTTGAACGGAAAGCGCGCCGGCCGGCGCCAGGCAATGCCCAGGCGCCGGGTCTCCCGTTGGAGATCCAGCCACAGGTAGCGGCCCCGGGCCGGGTAAAGGTTGAAGGGCGAATCGGTCCAGCCCTGCTCGCTGAAAATCGGGCCCAGCAGGAACGGCTTCCAGATCACCCGCACGCCGGCCTCGGCGGCGGCCGGCTCAATGGTCTCCGCCGCCAGATAGGCGTAGGGGCTGGCAAAATCGAACCAGAATTCCAGATCCGCCATATCAGCGCACCGCCACGATCGCCAGGGTCACGGTGGCCTTGGCGATCAGCTTTCGGCCGCCGTTGCCGTCCTCGGCGAACACCTCGGACTCCGCCACCGTCAATGTCTTGCCCATTTTCAGCACCGTCGCCTCGCACACCAGCGCCACGCCCAGGGCCGGGCGCAGCAGATTGACCTTGAACTCGGCGGTCAACGGCATATGGCCGTCGTCGAGCAGCGTGCCACAGGCGGCGCCGGCGGTGTGATCCGCCAGGGTGCCCACCGCGCCGGCGTGCACATAGCCGTTCTGTTGATTGAGCTCTTCGCGCACCGGCAGGCGGGACACCACCCTGCCCGGCTCGATACTGTCCACTTCCACCCCCAGCAAGCGCAAAAACGGCGCCTGCATCAAGGTGCGCACCTGGTCCTGGTCGGCCATGGCGACTATCCCCCTGTTGTTATAACCCATGCGGACAAGCGTCAAGCATTCCGCATCGGGCCGGCGTTGGCCAGCCCTCCGAAAGTACGGACCGCTCAGAAAAAGCCGGCACTGGCGGCGCCCGGCTGTTGCAGGGCGTCGGCGATCACATGCAGGGCCTGGCCCAGATCCTGGCGGCTGGCGGGGCCGCCCAGGCAAAGCCGCACCGCTTCCGGCGGCTTGCCGTTGACCGCGAAGGCGTCGCTGACCACCACATTGATGCCCTGGGCGCGCAGCCGCGCGGCGAACGCCACCCGGCTCCAGGCGGGCGGCATCCGCAGCCAGACGTGGAAGGCCTCCGGGTGCGACCGGTAGTCGGCGCCGGTCAGGATCTCCGCGACCAGTTCCTGGCGCGCCTGGGACTCGCGGCGGGTCAGCGTCAGAGCCAGGTCGGCGGTGCCGTCCTGGACCCAGCAGGACGCCAGCGCCGCGGTAATCGGCGACGCCATCACCGTGGTGGCGCGCAGGGTGACCGCCAGCCGCGAGCGCAACCGGGCCGAGGGCAACGCCAGATAGGCGATGCGCAACCCCGCCCCCAACGACTTGCTGAATCCGCACAGGTAATAGGTCAGTTCCGGCGCCAGCGCCGCCAACGCCGGCGGCCGGTGGCTGGGCAGCAGGCCGTAGGCGTCGTCCTCGATAATCGGCAGATTATGACGGCGGGCGATCTGCACCACCCGGTGGCGGCGCTCGTCGCTCAAGGTCACCGCCGCCGGGTTGAGCAGCACCGGATTGCAGTACAGCGCCTTGGGATGATGTTCCGCGCACAGCTTCGCCAGCGCGTCCGGATCAATGCCGTCGTCGTCCAGCGGCACCCCCACCAGACGCAGGCCCAGCTGCCCGGCGATGGCCCGCAGCCCCGGGTAGGTCAGCGCCTCGCACAGCACCACGTCGCCGGGCCGGGCCAGGTTGCCGAGCACCGCCAGCAAGGCGCTTTGCACCCCGGGGCACACCAGCACCCGGTCCTCGCTCACCGTCAAAGGGCGCCGCTCCAGCCAGGCCACCGCCGCTTCGCGGTCCTCCATGGAGCCGCCGAATTCCTGGTAGCGCATCAACGGCTGAAGGTCCGGCCCCAGGGCGCGCAGCCCGGCTTCCATGCGCTCGCGCAGCAGCGGGTCGCGGGGTTCCGGCGGCAGGTTCATGGTCATGTCCACCGCCCGGTCGGCGCTGGCGCTGCGGCGGCTGGCGCGGCCCGGCCGGCACACGAAGGAGCCCTGCCCGACCCGCGAATAGATCAGACCACGGCGCTGCGCCTCGCCGTAGCCCCGCGACACGGTGGCGTAGTTCAGTTGCAGGGTTTCGGCCAGATCCCGCAGCGGTGGCAGACGCTCGCCGACCCCCAGCCGGCCGGCCAGGATGTCGTCGCCGATGGCGTCGGCGATACGAATATAGACTGGCTGGCCGCTGTTCTTGAGAACCGGTCGCCAGGCCTCCTGGGAAGAGGTCATGGACTCACTCCGCGCCATGTGGCGGCGCCTTTTCGCACTGATCGGAACCACCCCGTGCACCAGTGTCGCTCACCAGGGTGGGCGCCGCCCGGCGCTTTGATTGGTTGCCCGCCGGTCGGTGGCTCGCGGCACCACGGGATTCGCCGCCCATTGAGCCACAGCGACCGGGACCAATCAATCATTTCATCTATTGGTTGGCATATTGATTGCAATTGAACGGTTACGGAGCGCGACCCTGGGCGTCGCCTTCGATCAACCTCAAAAGCATCCTCAAAGCATGGGAGACGGTTATGCCCACCGTAGAGAAAGCAGCGCATCAGAAAGGCGATTTTTTCGTCGACTACGAAGAAAAGGTGTTCGAGGACGTCAAGGCGGAGCCGGGGGAGAAAGCCCTGGTGACCTTCCATACCGTGGCGTTCGAAGGGTCCATCGGGCTGGTCAATATGTTGCAGGCCACGCGCTTGCAGCGCAAAGGGTTCGACACCTCGGTGCTGCTGTACGGCCCCGGTGTCACCCTGGGCGTGCAGCGTGGCTTCCCGACCCTGGGCGACGAGGCGTTCCCCGGCCATATGGCGGTCAACAACCAGATCACCAAGTTCATGGGGGAAGGCGGCAAGGTGTACGCCTGCCGGTTCGCGCTTCAGGCGCTGTACGGCCACGGCGAGCCTTCATTGATTGAGGGGATCAGACCAATCAATCCCTTGGACGTGCTGGACCTGGTGCTGCTGCACCGCCGGGACGGCGCCTTCATCCTCGACACCTGGACCACCTGAGGGAGCGGCGCCATGAACGAAGCCGCAACGGTACGGGCGGCGGCGGCGCAGATCGCGCCGGACCTGCGCACCCCCGGGGGCACGCTGGACAAGGTGTGCGCCACCGTCGAGGAGGCCGCCGGGCGGGGCGTGCAACTGATCGTCTTCCCGGAAACCCTGCTGCCCTACTACCCGTATTTTTCGTTCGTGCGCGCCCCGGCGTTCTCCGGCGCGGACCACCTTGCCCTCTACCAACAGGCGGTGACGGTGCCCGGCCCGGAGTTGGACCGGGTCGCCGCCCTCGCCGCCCGCCATTCGATGGTGGTGGTGCTGGGCGTCAACGAACGGGACCGGGGCACGCTCTACAACACCCAGGTGGTGTTCGACCGCGACGGCCGCCTGCTGCTCAAGCGCCGCAAGATCACGCCCACCTACCACGAGCGCATGATCTGGGGCCAGGGCGACGCCAGCGGCCTGAAGGTGGTGGACAGCGGCGTCGGGCGCATCGGCGCGCTGGCCTGCTGGGAACACTACAACCCCCTGGCCCGCTACGCGCTGATGACCCAGCACGAGGAAATCCACTGCGCCCAGTTTCCCGGTTCCATGGTCGGCCAGGTGTTCGCCGACCAGATCGAGGCGGCGATGCGCCACCACGCGGCGGAATCCGGCTGTTTCGTGGTCAACGCCACCGGCTGGCTGGAGGACCACCAGATTGAATCGATCACCGACGACCCGGCCCAGCAAAAGGCCCTGCGCGGCGGCTGCATGACCATGATCGTGTCCCCGGAAGGCAAGGTACTGGGTGAGCCGGTCACCGAAGGCGAAGGCCTGTGCGTGGCCGACCTGGACATGGCGCTGATTCTGAAACGCAAACGGATGATGGATTCGGTGGGCCACTACGCCCGCCCGGAACTGCTCAGCCTGATGATCGACCGACGGCCGGCGGCCACCTGGCACGACGTCCCGAAACCGGACGACCAGGCGCCCACCGTGGCCACTTTCCAATCTCCGTCCGAGAGGAGCGATAGCGATGACCGCGAGCAAAGCGTTGTCCACCGAACAGCTCATCAATGAGCTGCAGACCCGCGGCGTACGCCTGGAGGACGCCGGCCACGGCGCCCCCAGCCGGCGCGGCGGCGCCGGCCCCTCGGACCACAAGGCGCTATCGATCGATGGCCGGGTGGTGATGATCCCGGTGCACACCGCCGGCGCCGATCAGTCACCGTACAGCCTGGGCACCGCCGGCGACGACGGCGGCGCCGCCCTGTCCCGGGAGGGCCGGGAAATCGCCCGGCTGGCGTTCACCCCGACACCGCGCTTTTACGACCTGCGCACCGACGACGGCGTGCCCTATTCGCACATCGCCACCCTGCACGGTAAGGACGTGCTCGCCACCACCGTGCTGCAAACCTGCATCCGCTATAACAACCGCAAGGTCTCCTGCCAGTTCTGCGCCATCGAGCAGTCGCTCAAGGAGGGCCGCACCATCGCCCATAAAACCCCGGCGCAACTGGCCGAGGTGGCGCGGGCGGCGGTGGCGCTGGACGGCGTCAAGCACATGGTGATGACCACCGGCACCCCCAACCTGCGGGACCGGGGCGCGCGCATCCTGTGCGACAGCGCCGCCGCCGTCACCGCCGCCGTGGACCTGCCGATCCAGGCACAGTGCGAACCGCCGGATGACCCGGCCTGGTTCCAGCGCCTGCGCGACAGCGGCGTGGCCAGCCTGGGCATGCACCTGGAAATCGCCACCCCGGCGCTGCGCGAAAAAATCATGCCCAGCAAGGCCTCGGTGAGCCTGGCGCAGTACATGGACGCCTTCGCCGAGGCGGTGGCGGTGTTCGGGCGCGGCCAGGTCAGCACCTATTTGCTGGCCGGACTGGGCGACACCCCGGAAACCACCCTGGCGCTTTGCCGGCGGCTGATCGAGCTGGGCGTTTACCCGTTCGTGGTGCCGTTCGTGCCGATCTCCGGCACACCGTTGGCGAACCATCCGTCGCCGTCGTCCGCTCACATGGCCAGCATCCTGGAACCGCTGGCGACCATGCTGCGCGACGGCGACCTGCGTTCCCGTGACATCAAGGCCGGCTGCGGACGCTGCGGCGCCTGCTCGTCGCTGTCGACCTTCGAGGACGCCTCCGACCAGGTGCCCGCTGATCTGGAGAGCCTGCCATGATCCTGGAACCGGTCACCCCGTTCCGCCCCCGGGAGTACGCCGTCAAAGTGGCGGACCAGGCCTGGGAGCAGCGTGCCGCCGCCGCCCTGCGCCGCCGCGTGTTCTGCCAGGAGCAGGGGCTGTTCCAGGACCACGACCGGGACGCCCTGGACCAACACGCCACCACCCTGGTGGCGCTCTCCTACCTGGCCGGCGGCCCGGACGAGGTGGTCGGCACGGTGCGCATCCACAGCGACCGGCCCGGCATCTGGTACGGCTCCCGGCTGGCGGTGGCGCCGGGCTACCGGCGCGACGCCCATCTGGGAAGCGCCCTGATCCGGCTGGCGGTGGGCAGCGCCCATGCGCGCGGCTGTAACGCTTTTTTCGCCACCGTGCAGGCCGCCAACCAGGCGCTGTTCGAAAGCCTGCACTGGCGCACCCTGCGTAGTCTCGACCTGCACGGCAGGCCGCACGTGCTGATGCGCGCCGATCTGGCCCACTATCCGCCGGTGCACGGCGGCACCCTGCCGCTGGTGGCGGTGGGCAGGAGGGCCTCATGACCCTCACCGCCCTGATGGACGCCCTGCGTGACAGCCCGGCGTTCCAGCACAAGCAGGACATCGCGCCGATGCTGCGCGACCTGGAGGCCGCGCACGGCGCCGTGCCGGTGGGCGACGACTGCGCCGTCCTGGCCGACGGCGACGGCTACCTGCTGTTCGCCATTGAAGGCTTCCTCAACGGCTTCGTGGCGCGGGACCCGGATTTCGCCGGCTATTGCGGGGTGATGGTCAACGTCAGCGACATCTACGCCATGGGCGGCCGGCCCACGGCGGTGGTGGACGCGCTGTGGAGCGCCGGCGCCGATCAGGCGGACGCGATCATGGCGGGGCTGCGCCGGGCCGCCGGCAAATACCAGGTGCCGGTGGTGGGCGGCCACAGCAACGCCCACAACGATCGGGCGCAGTTGTCGGTGGCCATTATCGGCCGCGCCAAACGCCTGCTCACCAGTTTCGATGCCCGGCCCGGCGACCATTTGATGGTCGCCTGCGACCTGCGCGGCGCCTATCGGCCGGCCGCCCCCGGCGAACCGGACAGCCACAACTGGGACGCCAGCAGCGACGCCCCCGGCGAGCGGCTGCGCGGCGACCTGGAGCTGTTGCCGCTGATCGCCGAGCGCGGCCTGTGCCGCGCCGCCAAGGACATCAGCATGGCCAGCTTCGTGGGCACCACCCTGATGCTGCTGGAGTGCTCCGGCGTGGGCGGCCACCTGGCACTGAACGCCCTGCCCCGGCCCGCCGATGTGCCCCTGGCGCGCTGGCTGAGCACCTTCCCCAGCTACGGCTTCGTGCTGGCGGTGCCCGAGGCCCACCGCGACGCGGTCACCGGCCTGTTCCGCCAGCGCGATCTGGCGATCGCCGACGTGGGCCGGGTGCACCCCGGCCACCGTCTCACCCTCTCCCTGGAGGAAGAAGCCGGCCTGTTCTGGGACCTGGGGCGCACCCCTTTTATCGGCGCGCCCGCCCTTCAATCCGCTATTCAACCCGAGCCTGGAGCCCACCATGCCCGAAGTGCATTTTGACGTCCGCTGGCCGGACCAGAGCGAAAGCCACTGTTATTCCCCTTCCACCGTGATCCACGACTATCTGCGCAGCGGCGAAGACTACCCGCTGCCGGAATTCCTGCGCCTCAGCCGCGAGGCGCTGACCCTGGCCGCGGACCGGGTGGAACAAAAGTTCGGTTTCCGCTGCAGCAGCGCGGAAACCCAATTGCTGGCGATCGAAACCCGGGGCCGGCAGTTCGCCGGTGTCGAGGACGCCCGCGTCACCGTCACCCGTATTGGCTGACACTTAATCAATAAAAGGAGCCACCATGACCACGCCCTTTTTCGCAGGACAGCACTACCCGGTGATCGTGGTGGGCGGCGGCCAGGCCGGCCTGTCCGCCAGCTACTGGCTGTGCCGCCATGACATCGACCATCTGGTGCTGGAAAAGCACCAGGCCTTCCACGCCTGGAAAAACGAACGCTGGGACAGCTTCTCCCTGGTCACGCCGAACTGGCAGTGCCGGCTGCCCGGCCACCCCTATGACGGCGACGACCCGGACGGCTTCATGGTCAAGGACCAGATCGTCGCCTGGATGGAGCGCTTCCGGGCCGCCTTTTCGCCGCCGCTGCGGGAAGGCGTCACCGTGCAGGAGGTCACGCCGCGATCCGGCGGCGGCTACCGGGTGCGCACCGACCGGGGCGCGCTGAGCGCCGACCGGGTGATCATGGCGGTGAGCGTCTACCACCAGCCCAAGGTGCCGCCCTGCGCCGACGCCCTGCCCGACCACCTGACCCAGCTGGACGCCTCCGCCTATCGTAATCCGGACGCCCTGCCCGAGGGACCGGTGCTGGTGGTGGGCACCGGCCAGTCCGGCTGCCAGATCGCCGAGGACCTGCACCTGGCCGGCCGCGAGGTGCACCTGGCGGTGGGCCCCGCGCCGCGGGTCTCGCGCTTCTACCGGGGCCGCGACGTGGTCGCCTGGCTGGACGACATGGGCCACTACCGCATTCCGGTGCGCGAGCACCTCAGCGAGGATCAGGTCAAAGCCAAGGCCAACCACTACGTCACCGGGCGCGACGGCGGCCGCGACATTGATCTGCGCCGCTTCGCCCTGGAAGGCATGCGCCTGTACGGGCGCCTGGAAGACGTGGCCGGCGGCCGGATTCTGTTTGGCCACGACCTGACCGAAAACCTCGACAACGCCGACGCCACCAACGCCCGCATCAAGGCCGGCATCGACGAGCATATCGCGCGGCACAACATCGACGCGCCGCCGGAAGCGCCCTACCGCCCGGTGTGGGAGCCGGCACCGGACCATCCCACCCGCCTGGACCTGGACGCCACCGGCATCACCACGGTGATCTGGTGCATCGGCTACGCGCCGGATTTCAGCTGGATCAAGGTGCCGGCCGCCTTCGACGACAGCGGCTACCCGAAACACGAGCGCGGCGTCACCGCCAGCCCCGGCCTCTACTTCCTGGGCCTGCCCTGGCAGCACACCTGGGGCTCCGGACGCATCTACGCCATCGCCGAGGACGCCGAGCATGTGGTCGACCACCTGGCTGATGAGCTCTGTGCGAGCGGGCCGGGCTGGGCCCGCTCCCACAACACCACACAAAATTGTCGGCCATAAAAAAGCCCCACCAAAAGGCGGGGCCGAAAAATAAAAACAGGACAAAACAGCGGCGCCGGGGGAACGGCGCCGCCAGAGTTGGCTTACTTGAAGATTTCGCCTTTCTCGGCTTTTTCCACCAGCGACTTGGGCGGCGTGAACCGCTCGCCGTAGGTGCCGGCCAGTTCCTGGGCACGGGCCACGAAGCCGCGCAGGCCGCCGTCGTACTGGTTCATGTACTGAACCACGCCGCCGGTCCAGGCCGGGAAGCCGATGCCGAAGATGGAACCGATGTTGGTGTCGCCCACCGATTCGATCACGCCTTCGTCGAAGCACTTCACGGTTTCGATGGCTTCGGCGAACAGCATGCGCTCCTGCATGTCCTGGAACGGAATCGCTTCTTTTTCTCCGAACTGTTCTTTCAGGCCCGGCCAGAGGTGCGCCTTGCCGTTTTCCGGATACTCGTAGAAGCCCTTGCCGTCCAGCTTGCCGGGGCGGTCCAGTTCGCGAACCATCTTCTCCATCACCGCCAGGGCGGGATGGGCCTGGTTGGCGCCTTCGCCTTTGCTGGCCGCTTCCTTGTACTCATCGGCGATCTTCAACGACAGCTTCATGTTGATTTCGTCGATCAGCTTGAGCGCGCCCACCGGGTAGCCGGCCTGGGTGGCGGCCTGCTCGACGGAGTTGGCGTTCTGGCCTTCACCGACCATGGCGATGGCTTCGTTGATGAAGGTGCCGATCACGCGGCTGGTGAAGAAACCGCGGGAATCGTTGACCACGATCGGCGTCTTCTTGATCTGCAGGGTGTAGTCGAACACCTTGGCGAGCACTTCATCACTGGTGTTTTCACCACGGATGATTTCCACCAGCGGCATTTTTTCCACCGGGCTGAAGAAGTGGATGCCGATGAAGTTTTCCTGCTTCTTCACGCCTTTGGCGAGGCCGGTGATCGGCAGCGTGGAGGTGTTGGAACCCAGTACCGCATCGGGTTTGACCACGTCTTCCACTTCCTGGAACACCTTGTGCTTGAGCTCGGTGTTCTCGAACACGGCCTCGACGATGAAGTCCACGCCTTCCAGGTCCGCCGGATCGGCGGTGGGGGTGATGCGCGCGAGAATTTCTTCTTTCTTCTCTTTGCTCATCTTGCCCTTGGACACTTCCTTGTCGAGCAGCTTGGCGGAATACGCCTTGCCCTTCTCGGCGTTCTCGGTGGAAATATCCTTGAGCACCACCTGGGCGCCGGAGCGCGCGGTGACGTAGGCGATGCCCGCGCCCATCATGCCCGCGCCCAGCACCGCCACTTTTTCGGCCTTGAACTTGGGCACGTCGTTGGGACGGCTGGCGCCGGCGTTGATCGCCTGCAGGTTAAAGAAGAAGGCGGTGATCATGTTCTTGGAAACCTGGCCGCAGGCCAGTTCCACGAAGTAACGGCCTTCGATGGTGAGGGCGTCGTCGAAGCTCACCTGGGCGCCTTCCACGGCGGCCGCCATGATGTTGCGCGGTGCCGGGTAGTTGGCGCCTTTCAGCTGCTTGCGCAGGTTGGCCGGGAACGCCGGCAGGTTCTGCGCCATGGCCGGGGTGCTGGGGGTGCCGCCGGGAATCTTGTAGCCTTTTTCGTCCCAGGGTTGCTTGGACTTGGGGTTGGCTTTGATCCACTCGCGGGCCTTGGCCAGCATCTCTTCCTGGCTGTCCACCACCTCGTCGATGATGCCCACGGATTTGGCTTTTTCCACTTTCAGCCGCTGGCCCTGCATCAGCACCTGCATCAGGGCGTTCTGGATGCCCAGCATGCGCACGCTGCGCACCACGCCGCCGGCGCCGGGCAGCAGGCCCAGGCTGACTTCCGGGAAGCCGAATTGCGCTTTCGGATTGTTCAGCGCGATACGACGGTGGCAGGCCAGCGCGATTTCCAGACCGCCGCCCAGGGCGGTGCCGTTGAGCGCCGCGACCACGGGTTTGCCCAGGGTTTCCAGGCGGCGCAGTTGCGCCTTGCCGGCTTCCACGCCCTTGGCGAATTCGGCGGCGTGTTCCGGGGTCACTTTGATCAGGTCGTTGAGGTCGCCGCCGGCGAAGAAGGTGCTTTTCGCGGAGGTGACGATGACGCCGGCGATCTGGTCTTTTTCTTTCTCCAGACGGGCGACCATCTCTTCCATGGAACGCATGTAGCGCTCGTTCATGGTGTTGGCGGACTGCTGGGGATCGTCCAGGATCAGGGTAACGATGTTATCCGCGTCCTGTTCCCAGCGGATGGTTGATTCACTCATATTCTTTCTCCGAATCCGTTGGGTTTACAGACGCTCGATAATGGTGGCGATGCCCATGCCGCCGCCCACGCACAGGGTGCACAGGGCGAATTTCTTATCACGGCGTTCCAGTTCGTCGAGCGCGGTGCCCAGGATCATGGCGCCGGTGGCGCCCAGCGGGTGGCCCATGGCGATGGCGCCGCCGTTGACGTTGACCTTGTCGTGGTCGAGGCCCATGTCGCGCATGAAACGCATCGCCACCGAGGCGAAGGCTTCGTTGATTTCCACCAGGTCCATCTGATCCACGGTCATGCCGGCTTTCTTCAGTACCTTGCGGCAGGCCGGCGCGGGGCCGGTGAGCATGATGGTGGCGTCGGCGCCGCTGATCGCGGTGGCGACGATGCGCCCGCGCGGCTTCATGCCGTAGTCCTTGCCCACCTGCTCGTTGCCCAGCACCACCAGGGCGGCGCCGTCGACGATGCCGGAGGAGTTACCACCGGTGTGCACGTGGTTGATCTTCTCCACATAGTGGTATTTCTGCAGGGCCACGGCGTCGAAGCCGCCCATTTCGCCCATCACTTCGAAGGAAGGGTTCAGGTTGCCCAGCACGTCGGCGGTGGTGCCGGCGCGCACGTGCTCGTCGCGGTCCAGCACGGTCATGCCGTTGCGGTCCTTCACCGGTACCACGGAGCGCTGGAAGTAGCCCTTTTCCCAGGCGTTGGCGGCACGGGCCTGGGACTCGGCGGCGAACTCGTCCACGTCGCGGCGGGAGAAGCCCTCGATGGTGGCGATCAGGTCGGCGCCGATGCCCTGCGGCACGAAGCCGGTCTCATAGTTGGTGATCGGGTCCATGGCCCAGGCACCGCCGTCGGAGCCCATGGGAATGCGGCTCATGGCTTCCACGCCACCGGCGAGAATCAGATCGTCCCACCCGGAGGCGACTTTCTGGGCACCGGTGTTCACCGCTTCCAGGCCGGAGGCGCAGAAACGGTTGAGCTGGTAACCGGCCACGGTATCGGGCAGGCCCGCCGCCAGCGCGGCGGTCTTGGCGATACAGGCGCCCTGGTCGCCCACCGGAGTGACCACGCCGAGCAGCACGTCGTCGATGCGGTTCACATCCATATCGGGGAAACGGCCTCGAACTTCGTCGATCAGGCCGACCACCAGGTCCAGCGGTTTAACGGTGTGCAGTGAGCCGTCCCGCTTACCCCGGCCACGCGGGGTACGGATAGCGTCATAAATATAGGCTTCGGTCATGTAACCTTCCTCTCGCCTTGGGCCAATGCCGGCGGCGCCCGCCAATCGGGCGCGCCGGCTCCTGTGAAAATCAGGCGCTCAGAGTGCCCCACCGGCGGCGCCTCAACAATGACAGGAGTGCTCAAAGGCCCTGAGCGGAAAGGACACGCCCTTTCCGATAACGCCCGCGCCGGCGGCGGCACGGCCATTGCGGGCCCGGGCGACAGGCCCTAGCGTAGCATCAACCGATCAAGGAGTTACCCATGGCCTCACCCCTGCCCCGCACCCTGGACGTCGCCCGTTCCCTGGCCTCCACTCTGGCCCAGCAAGGCCGCGGCATCGCCACCCGGCCCGCCGGCCGGCAACCCGCCGAGCCGCTGGAGCTGTACGACATGGAGGGCTGCCCGTTCTGCCGTCTGGTGCGCGAAGCGCTCACCGACCTGGACCTGGACGTGCTGATCTACCCCTGCCCCAAGGGCGGCGACCGCTACCGGCCGCTGGTGGAAAGGCTCGGTGGCAAGCAGCTGTTCCCGTATTTGATGGACCCGAATACCGGCGTGGACCTGTACGAATCCGCCGACATTATCGATTACCTGTACCGCGAGTACGGCGGCCGCCCGGCACCCGCCGCCTGGCGTCTGCGTACCCTGCGCACGGCCAGTTCGTTCGCCGCCTCGCTACCGCGTGGCGGGCGCGGTCTGCGCAGCCAGGACAGCGAGCCGGCCAAGGAACCGTTGATTCTGTATTCCTTCGAGGCCAGCCCGTTCGCGCGGCTGGTGCGCGAGCGGCTGTGCGAGCTGCAGCTGCCGTTCCTGGTGCGCCAGTGCGGACGCGATCAGTGGCAGGACTGGCTGCTGCCGCAGGTGCGCGCGGCGCTGGACATGGACTACCAGCCGAGCCAGCGCCACCGCCAGGAACTGGTGGCCCGCACCGGCCGCGTGGCGATTCCCTATCTGATTGATCCCAACACCGGCGAGGAGCACTTTGAGTCCGGACAGATTCTTGACTACCTGCAGGAAACCTACGCGCGTTAAATCGCAACGCGGCCTTCTCCGGGGCCGCTTTCGGTGCTATATAAGACTCAGTTTATTGCGATATCGATATTGCAACATAGCCACTGTGATATAGAGAGTACCGAACATGAGTCGTCGCCAATTTGATGACTACGACGCCCAGGAATGGCGGGAAGAACACGAGCGGGCCGACAAGGAGCGTCGTAAACGGGAAGCCAAGAAACAGCGCCATCACCTGGATGATGACGACCCGGCTCCCGCGGGACGGTCCCGACCCCAGCGCGACACGCACTGACGGGTCTTTGTGGGAGCGGGCCCTGCCCGCGAAAGGGAGCGAAGCTCCCGGCAAGGTCTCTGGAATCCCGCCGGCCGGCTTTGCCGGCCTTTCGCGGGCAAGGCCCGCTCGCACAGAGCCCGCTCCCCGCTTCGTAGCTATTTTGGCGGCGAGATGGCCGGACGGCATCCCATTGATGCCACTTTCCCGTCGTTTTGGTAGGATTTTCAGCAGAAACTTCTTTCCAGGAGAGGGGCCATGGCCGACTTCGACGATGATTTATTCCGTCAGGAAATGACCGGTGTGGCGCCTCTCAAGGAAGACGACCGGGTGCGCGACTTCCGTCGCGGTGAGCCCACGTTGACCCAGCGCCTGCGCCGCGCCTCCGCGGTGGCCCGCCCGGACCGCGATCCCAACCCGCTGACCCTGCCCGACCAGGTCCCCCAGGCCGGCCCCTACGATATTGTCGGTCTGAAGAAGAACGGCGTGCAGGAAGGCGTCTACCGCAAGCTGCGTCTGGGCAAGTACGAGCCCCAGGCGACCCTGGATCTGCACCGGGTACGCTTGGTGGAAGCCCGCGACCGGGTCTATCTGTTTATCCAGGAATCCCAGCAGAACGGGCTGCGCACGGTGCTGATCAGCCACGGGAAGGGCGAGCACAGCGAGCGCCCGGCGCTATTGAAAAGCTATGTGCTGTTCTGGCTGGAGCAGTTCGAGCAGGTGCTGGCGTTTCACAGCGCGCCGGCCAACCGGGGCGGCGCCGGCGTGACGCTGGCGCTGCTGCGCAAGTCCACCAGCGCCAGCCAGAGAACCCGGGAATTCTTCCACGAACGCAGCCGCGCCCAGCGCTAGCGGCTGACCCGGTTCATGCCGTTGATCGCCGCCACCCGGTAGCCCTCCGCCATGGTCGGGTAATTGAAGGTGGTGTCGACGAAATAATGCAGGGTGTTGTTGGGGGCGGGCTGGCGCATCACCGCCTGCCCCACATGGACGATTTCCATGGCCTGATAACCGAAGCAGTGAATTCCCAGCACTTCCAGCGTTTCCCGGTGGAACAGGATCTTCAGCATGCCCACCCGCTCGCCGGTGATCTGCGCCCGCGCCAGATTCTTGAAAAACGCCTGGCCCACTTCGTAGGGCACGCGGGCCTCGGTGAGCTCCTGCTCGGTGCGGCCCACGGAGCTGATGCCGGGAATGGTATAGATACCGGTGGGCACGTCGGTGACCTGTTTCACCGGGCCGCCCTCGACGATGCCCTGGGCGCAGAACCGGCCCTGGTCGTAGGAGGCACTGGCCAGTGACGGCCAGCCGATCACGTCGCCCACCGCGTAAACACCCGCCACTTCCGTCTGATAGCGCTCGTCCACCGCCAGCTGGCCACGGCTGTTGGGCTTGAGGCCCAGGTTTTCCAGGCCGATGTTCTGGGTGTTGCCCGAGCGGCCGTTGCTCCACATCAAGGCGTCGGCGCGCAGCCGTTTGCCGGAGCGCAGCACCAGCGTCACGCCGTCATCGTCCGCCTCGATATGGGTGTATTCCTCACTGTGGCGGATAGTGGCGCCCTGGTCGCGCAGGTGATAACTGAGCGCGTCGGAGATTTCCGCGTCGAGGAAGTCGAGCAGATGCTGACGGTTATTGACCAGGTCCACGCGAATGCCCAGGCCGGTGAACAGGCAGCTGTATTCGCAGCCGATCACGCCGGCGCCGTAGACGATCATATTGCGCGGCGTGTGCTTCATTTCCAGGATGGTGTCGGAGTCGTAGATACGCGGGTGATCAAAGTCCACGTCCGCCGGGCGGTACGGCCGCGAGCCGGTGGCAATCAGAATGTTGCGGGTGCGCAGGGACCACTGGCGGCCGGCCTGGTCGTCCACCCGCACTTCACCGGCGCTTTCGATACGGCCCTGGCCGTTAAACAAACGCACCCGGTTGCGCACGTAAAAATCGGTGCGCACCTGCACCTGGCTGTCCACCACTTCGCGGGAACGCTGAATCAGATCCTGCCAGCGCACCTGGCGCGGGCTGATCAGCCCGCGCAGCAACGGGTTGCGCTGCGAGCGCACCACCTGACGCACCTGGTGGCGCAGCGCCTTGGAGGGAATCGTGCCCCAGTGGGTGCAGTTGCCGCCCATCTGGTCGTCACGGTCGACCATGGCGACGCGCAGGCCCCCTTTGGCCGCCTGCATGGCGGCGGCTTCCCCGGCCGGGCCGCTGCCCAGCACCACTAGATCCCATCCGGAGCTGATATCCATAACTGGCTGTTACCTCCCGCATCGCCCGCGCCTCCCCGGGAGGCGCCTTGATAAATACTTGACCGAGACCGTGATAGTCTGGAACTTCTTTACAGTATCGCCGCACGCGAACTGCCCGCAGCGAACCGAAGGAGCCGATCTATGGAAACGGACCCCCATGACACCCGGCACTCATCGTCCCCACTGGGGCGCACCGCGCGCGGCGCCGGCGGCTGGCTGCGCCGTCATCCGCTGGGCGCGCTGCAGATCCTGCTGCTGATCCTGGTGTTGATCGTGATCGCCCAGAACCTGGAAACCACCTCCATCGACGTGCTGTTCTGGACCCTGGCGAGCCTGCCCAAACTGGTGCTGATTCTGATCAGCATGGTGGTCGGCGCTCTGGTCTGGGAAGGGCTGCGCCGAAAGCTGCTCAAGCCGGACCGGGCGCGCGGCGCCACGGTCACCAGCCGAACACATCCTTGACGAAAGGAATGGTCAGCGCCCGCTGGCGGGCCAGGGCCACCCGGTCCAGGGTGGCCAGCCGCTGAATCAGGGCCGCCGGCGCCCGCTCGCTGCGCAGCACCATGAAGCGGGCCACGTCGCCGCCCAGCTTGAGGCCGCGCTCGTTGGCGCGCTCGATCAGCAGGGTCACCAGGTCGTCCTCTTCCAGGGGCTGCAGCCGGAACACCGGGCCGGCGGCCAACCGCGTGGCCAGGTCCGGCAGGCCCCAGGGCACGCCGCCCGGCGATGCGCCGGCGCTGAACAGCAGGGTGCCGCCCAGGGCCATCACCCGGTTATACAGGTGGAACAGCGCTTCCTCCCACTCCCGGTGGCCGGCGAACAGATCCACGTCGTCCACCGCCAGCAGCTGAAACTGCTCCATGGATTCCAGCACGTCCGGCACCAACGGCAGCAGTTCGGCGGCGGGCAGCAGGCAGGCGTCGCGGCCCTGCTCCTGGGCCCGGCGCACCGCCCCTTCGAGCAAATGGCTGCGGCCCTGGCCGGCGGCGCTCCACACGAACACCTGACGCTCGTCGCCGTCGCCGGCGGCGGACACCGTGGCCCAGGCGGCGCGGTTCGGCCCGGCGTGGAAGTTCTCCAGAGCGTGGCCTTCGCGCAGCTCAAGGGCGAGGGGCAGTTGACCGGTCACGGGCGGCTAGCGGAAACAGAACGTGGGTGATTCGGCGGCCGGCTCCTCGCATTCGCTGAGCCCCTCCACGCCGGTGACGCTGCGTATCAATTGCGAGCGACCGCCGGCGAAATCCACCTCGAACTGAACCCGGTCGTCACTGGCCACCCGCAGCGCCACCGAGCGCATCGGCCCCAGATCGGACAGCGCCTGGCGCAGCCGCTGCCAGTCGGTCAGGCTTTGAACGCCGCGCACGGTGATCCAGCCGGAGCGGTCCACCAACGCGTCGCCGGCCGGCTCGGAGGGCTCGCCATCGTCGGCCCCATCGCCGCCGTCGCCGGCGCCGGAACGCACCGAGTAACGCTCGGCGATGCGGTCGGCGATCACATCCACCAGGCGGTCCAGGGCGGCGCCGCTGTCGTCGGCGCGGTCGCGGCTGCTGGCTACGGCATCGCCGTCCTGCAGCAAACGCCAGTTCAGGGTGGTGGCGCCGCCCTGGCCGCTGTCATAGAGCACCGCCGTGGCCACCCAGTCGGTCTCGTAACGGCGGGAAGCCTGCAGCAGCGGGCCGTCGAAGCGGCCGCGAATATCGGCCACGGCGACCGTGTCCCGGTCGCGCTGGTCCCACTCGGGCAGCGTCAGGGAGACGCCGCGGCGGGCCGCCGCCGAAGTGAGTTTTTCCGCCAGCGGGTCGCCGGCCGCCACCATGCGGCCCTGGCCAGTGCCTTCCGATACCAGCCACACCAGTACCGGCGGCCGCTCGCCGCTCCATACCGGCGCGCCCTGGTCGGACAAATGGCGCACCAGCGCGCGGTCGTCGAACACCGCGTTCAGGCGCGGCGGCGTGCCGCCGTCGTAGGCGTAGCGCATCAACCAGCGCGACGGGTCCTCGAGAACGCCGGCGACGCCGGGCAGATCCGCCACCTGGTCGCGGCCGGTGAGCCGCCGGATCACCGTTTCCAGGCCCTGCCGCAGTGCCTGCTCACGGGCCTCCGCGCCCCGTGGTTGCTCGCCCTCCAGGGGCACCGACACTTCGCCGGCATCGGCGGCGAACACGGGGGAAACGCACAGAAACCCGACAATCAGGCCTAACAGCAAGCGATACATCGAACCATTCCGAATCAGAGAACTTCAGGGCGCGACATTATCACTGATATGGCCGGCGCTGGCGAATATCCACTCGCCGGTTCCCCCGCAGGGACGGCGGTTGCTAGAATAGCGCGCCCTCACCTTCCTGGAGCCTGCCATGAGCGAACAAAAACGGCCGCTGACGTACCGCGACGCCGGCGTGGACATCGATGCCGGTAATGACCTGGTCAAGCGCATCGGCCCGATAGCCAAGCGAACCCTGCGCCCGGAAGTGATGGGCGGCCTGGGCGGCTTCGGCGCGCTCTGTGCCCTGCCCGAGGGCTACAAGAACCCGGTGCTGGTGGCCGGCACCGACGGCGTCGGCACCAAGCTGCGTCTGGCCATGGAACACGACAGCCACGACACCGTGGGCATCGACCTGGTGGCGATGTGCGTCAACGACCTGGTGGTGGGCGGCGCGGAGCCGCTGTTCTTCCTCGACTACTACGCCACCGGCAAGCTGGACGTGGACACCGCCGCGCGGGTGGTCTCCGGCATCGGTGAGGGTTGCGAGCAGGCCGGCTGCGCGCTGATCGGCGGCGAGACCGCGGAAATGCCCGGCATGTACGAGGGCGAGGACTACGACCTGGCCGGCTTCTGCGTCGGCGTGGTGGAGCGCGACGGCATCATCGACGGCAGCAAGGTGGCGCCCGGCGACACCATCATCGGCCTGGGCGCGTCCGGCCCGCATTCCAACGGCTACTCCCTGGTGCGGCGTATTCTCGAGCAGGCCGACGACACCGATGACCTGGACGGCAAGCCGCTGATGGAGCACCTGCTGGCGCCCACCCGCATTTACGTGAAAAGCCTGCTGGAGCTGATCAAGCAGGTGCCGGTGCACGCCCTGGCGCACATCACCGGCGGCGGCCTGCCGGAAAACCTGCCGCGGGTGCTGCCCAACGGCACCCGGGCGGTGATCGACACCCAGTCCTGGCAGTGGCCGGCGGTGTTCCGCTGGCTCCAGGAGCAGGGCCAGGTGCCGACCAACGAAATGTACCGCACCTTCAACTGCGGCGTAGGCATGGTGGTGGTGGTGCCGGAAGCACAGGTGGACCAGACCTTGGCGCTGCTGGAAGCCAGCGGCGAAAACGCCTTCGTGATCGGCGGTATCCACGCCAGCGACAATGACCAACCCGAAGTGTCCCTGGAAGGCCTGGCGTCATGACCCACCGGCTTGCGGTGCTGATCAGCGGCACCGGTTCCAACCTGCAAGCCATTCTTGACGCCATCGACGCCGGGGAACTGCCCGCCCGGGTCAGCCTGGTGCTGAGCAACAAAGCCGGCGCCGCCGGCCTGGCCCGCGCCGAGCGGGCCGGCGTGCCGGCGCAGGCGATCGATCACCGGGGCTTCCCGGACCGCGCCAGTTTCGACCAGGCGATGATCGAACGCATCGACGCCCACGGCGCCGATACCGTGGTGCTGGCCGGGTTCATGCGCATTCTCAGCCCCGGCTTCGTGCGCCACTATCAGGGCCGGCTGATCAATATCCACCCCTCCCTGCTGCCCAAGTACCCGGGGCTCAACACCCACGCCCGGGCGCTGGAAGCCGGCGACCGCGAGCACGGCTGCTCGCTGCATTTCGTCACCGACGAGCTGGACGGCGGCCCGCTGATCGCCCAGGCCCGTTTCCCGGTGGCGGCGAACGATACCGCCGAAACCCTGTCAGAAAAGGTTCAAGCGCGAGAACATCGCTTGTACCCTCAAGTATTGCGCTGGCGTGCGCAGCAGCGCTTACAGATGACCGACCAGGGAGTGGAACTGGATGGCGAACGCCTGCCCGCGCAGGGCTTTCAGATGGACACGCACGGCTAGCCTGCTGCTCGCCGGCCTGCTGGCCGCGACCCCGGCTTTGGCGGAATCTCCGGTGGAGAGCTTCAACACCCAGTACCGGCTGAAAGCCGCCGGTTTCCCGTTCACCGTGGGCGCCCAGCGCACGCTGTCCAAGGCCGGCGGCGAGCGCTGGGAAATGGAAGTGTCGGCCAGTAATTTTCTCGGCGAAATCCGCGAAACCTCGGTATTCACCTGGCAGGGGTGCCTGCCCGTAACCCACTACTACGGCTACCACCGGGAAGGCCTGGGCCGGGTCAAGGCGGCGGAGTTGCGCATCACGGACAAGCAGGCCACCAGCGAACGCACCGAGCACGAGCCCTACCGCTACGCGGTGGACCAGCCGGCCACCGACAAGATCGCCCTGACCCTGGCGCTGCAGTGTCGCCTGGCCCGGGGCGACCGGGACATCACCCTCAACGTGGCCGACGAGCGCGGCGTGGAAACGCAGCGCTTCCAGGTGGAAGGCCGCGAAACGCTGGAAATCGACGGCGAGGACGTGGCCACCGTGAAGGTGCGGCGGCTGCGCGAAGCGGACAGCGAGCGGCAAACCTGGCTGTGGTTCGCCCCCGGCAACGACTACACCCTGGTGCAACTGGTGCAGGAAAACGACGACGGCCGCCACGTCATGAACCTGGAGAGCCTGCCATGAGATACCTGAGCGGCCTGGCCCTGGTGGTGGCGGCAAGCCTGTTACCGGCCCTGGCGGCGGGCGCCTCGCTGCCGCCCTTCTCCGCCGAATACCGCATCTACGTCAACAAAATCCCCACCCCGATCAAGGCCGACCTGGTGCTGGAGCCGGCCAGCGGCGAAGACCGCTACCACATGCGCTTCGAAGCCCACTCCTGGCTGCTCAACAACCGCGAGGAGAGCTGGTTCCGCTGGAACGACTGCGCCCCCCGCACCGAACGCTACACCCACGAGTTCAAGGGCTTCGGCAAGCACCGTTACCACGACACCGACTTCAACTGGGAACAGGGCCGGGCGGTGAGCGAATCGGATTCCGGCGACGAATCCTTCCCGATTCCCGACCAGGCGTTGGATGAGCTCAGCATGCTGCTGCGCGCGCGCTGCGTGTTCGCCACCGGCGACAAGGAATACAGCGCCACCAGTGTGTACGGTGACGATATCCGCGAGCATCACTTCATCGTTATCGACCGGGAAACCATCGACACGCCGATGGGCGATCTGGACACCCTGGTGGTGGAAAAGAAACGGGAAGAAGACAAGGAAGAGAGCCGCCGCACCCTGTTCTGGGTGGCCCCGGAGGTGGGCTACATGGTGGTCAAAGCGCGCCACATTGAAAGCGCGCTGTTGCACGGGGAACTGATCATGACCGAATACAACGGCCCCACGCCCGACTAGGCCGGATCAGGTGCGCGGCAAGGTGACGCCGCGCTGGCCCTGGTATTTACCGCCGCGATCCTTGTACGACGTCTCGCACTCTTCATCGGATTCCAGGAACAGCATCTGCGCCACGCCCTCGTGGGCGTAGATGCGCGCCGGCAGATTGGTGGTGTTGGAAAACTCCAGCGTCACGTGCCCTTCCCACTCCGGCTCCAGCGGCGTCACGTTGACGATGATGCCGCAGCGCGCGTAGGTGGATTTGCCCAGGCAGATGGTCAGCACACTGCGCGGAATCCGGAAGTACTCCACGGTGCGCGCCAGGGCAAAGGAGTTGGGCGGAATGGTGCAGTAGTCGCCCTTGATGTCGACGAAGCTTTTCTCGTCGAAATGCTTGGGGTCCACGGTGGCCGAATGAATATTGGTGAACACCTTGAATTCGTCGGCGCAGCGCACGTCATAGCCGTAGCTGGAAACCCCGTAGGAAATCAGTTTTTCACCGTTGGCATCGGCGCGCACCTGGCCGGCCTGGAACGGCTCGATCATGCCGTGCTCGGTGGCCATGCGGGTGATCCAGCGGTCGGACTTGATGCTCATTGGAATCCTTTATCGGTTCGGCAACCCTAAACGGTGAATGGTACCCGGAATTCAGTGCTGCATCACCACCTTGGGAAACGCGCGCCGCCCCTCGCGGGTCAGGGACAGGCGCGCCGCCATGCGCCGCGCGGTATCCATGTACAGGCGGGCCTCAGCGCTGTCCGGGTCCGCCGCCACCGTGGGGGTGCCGCCGTCCGCCTGCTCGCGAATGCGCAGCGACAGCGGCAGCGAGCCCAGCACCGGGGTATCGTAGTCACGGCCCATGCGGTCGGCGCCGCCCTGGCCGAACACATGCTCCTCGTGGCCGCAGTTGGAGCAGATGTGCACCGCCATGTTCTCGACGATACCCAGCACGCCGATATCCACCTTGCGGAACATCTCCACGCCCTTGATCGCGTCCAGCAGGGCGATGTCCTGGGGCGTGGTGACCACCACCGCGCCCGCCACCGGAATTTTCTGCGCCAGGGTGAGCTGGATGTCACCGGTGCCCGGCGGCAGGTCGACGATCAGATAATCCAGATCGTGCCACAGCGTTTGCTGCATCATCTGGGTGAGCGCGCCGCTGGCCTTGGGCCCGCGCCACACCACCGGGGTCTGCTCGGTGACCAGGTAGCCCATGGACATGGTCTGGATGCCGTGCGCCATCACCGGCACGAAGGCGTTGCCGTCGCGGGTTTCCGGGCGGGTGCCCTTGGGCAGGCCGAGCATGATCGGCTGGCTGGGCCCGAAGATATCCGCGTCCAGCAGGCCCACCTTGGCGCCCTCCGCGTGCAACGCCAGGGCCAGGTTCACGGCGGTGGTGGATTTGCCCACCCCGCCCTTGCCGGAGGCCACCGCGATCACATTGGCCGCCTGCATCATCGCCGGCATGTCGTGCTGGGCCCGGTGCGGTTTAATACGCACCGACAGCTCCAGCGCCAGCTCACGGCCTTCCAGCAGCGGGGTCACCCGCTCCTCGATCTCCCGGCGCAGCGCCGGCAACCGCGAAGCACAGGGGTACCCGGGGTGCACCACCAGACGCACGCGCCCCTCCTGTTCCTCGATTTCCGTCACCGTGCCGGCGGAAACCAGGTCGACGCCGAGTTCCTCGGGGATGATTTCACCCAGGGACTGTCTAACCGCCTGCTCAATACGCGTCATGGTACCTCCTGCAACTCAGGAGGGGATGATAGAGTTAGCGCAGTCCACAACCAAGGGCCGTACGCACTTAATCACAAGGAGTAACCCCCATGAGGAAGACCGCCCACCTTTTCACCGGCCTGCTGGCCGCGCTGGTCCTCACCGCCTGCGGCGGCAACAACGGCCAGCCGATCGCGGAGCGCGACACCGTCAGTGTCTCCGGCGAAGGCACCATCAAGGCGCGCCCGGATATCTTTAATCTGGTGGCCGTGGCCCGCGAGCGCGGCGACGACGTGGCCGCCATGAAGGACGAAGTGGACCGGCAGGTGCAGGCGATGCTGGATCTGGCCAAGCAGCTGCAAATCGACGACAAGCACATCACCGCCAGCGACATCCAGATCGCCCCGGAGTGGGAATACCAGCCGGAGCGCAAGTTGATCGGCCATCAGGTGAGCCGTGAAGTGAGCTTCCGCACCTCCGGCGTGGAGCGCTACGCGGAACTGGCGGACGGCCTGGCCGGCCTGGGCCTGAAGGAAGTGCGTCCGGGCGGCAGTGAAATCAGCAACGCCGACGAGCTGGCCAACCAGGCGCTGGAAAAGGCGGTGCGCGCCGCCCGTGAAAAGGCCGAAATCCTGGCCCGGGCCGCCGGCCGCGAGCTGGGCGAGGCAATGCAGATCAACGCCCAGGGCTACAACGTGCCCGGCCCGGTGCCGATGCGCGCCGCCATGGCCAAGGAAGACGCCTCGCAGAGCTACCGCCCCGGCGAGCGGGACGTGACCGCCAGCGTTCAGATCACCTTCCAGCTGAACTGATCACCCATGGGTCCGCTAGGCTTTGTATCCGCGGCCGGGCTGCGCGCCTATCTTGCCGCGGGCCGGGCCGCCGGCGTGGACAGCGCCGGCGCGCTGACGGCGGCGGGCATCGACCCGCGGGCGCTGGATCTGCCGGACCTGCATGTGCCGGGCGATCGCTTCGAAGCGCTGATCGCGGAACTGGCCGAGCGCAGCGGTGATCCGCTGTTCGGCCTGCACGCCAGTGAATGTCTCCCGCCGGGCGTGTTCAACGTGCTCGGCTATATCGCCCTGAGCGCCAGCACGCTGCTGGAGGCCCTGGCCAAGGTGGCGCGCTACGAGAAACGGGTCGGCGACCTGGGCAGCGTGGAAACCCGGTTGCGCGGCAATGAATCGCGGATACTCTGGCATCCCCGCTGCAGCCGTCAGCCGGTGCGGCGCCATCTGGTGGAGGCCGTTTTCGCCGGGTGGCTGCGTTACACCCGCTGGCTCGCCGACGATCAAGCGCTCAACCCGGAGCGGGTGTGGTTCGAGCACCCCGGCCCGGACGATCCCCGGCAGGCCGGGGAATACCAGCGCCTGTTCGGCTGCCCGGTGGATTTCAACCAGCCCTACTCCGCGCTGATCGGCGACCGCGACATGCTCGCCCGCCCGCCGCGCCGGCCCGAACCCCACCAGCTGGGCCCCCTGGAAGAGCACGCCGCCCGGCACCTGGAAACCCTGGGCATCGCCACCAGCCTGTCGCTGCGCGTGCGCCATTACCTGCAGGCGGCGCTGGGCGGCCCCCTCCCCGACCGCGACCAGGTGGCCCACGCCCTGCGGCTCAACACCCGCACCCTGCACCGCCATCTGGTCGCGGAAGGCACCGGCTGGCGGGAAATCCTCGACAGCGTGCGCCTGGAGCGCGCCAAGGCCCGTCTGCTGGAGAGCCGCTGCCCACAGGCGGAGATCGCCGCGGACCTGGGTTACGCCGACATCCGCTGCTTCCAGCGCAGTTTCAAGCGCCATACCGGCGTGACACCCGGGCAGTACCGTCGTGGCATGGACAGCGACGGCGAATAGCCACAATATTTACATTACCTGATGGCAATATTACGTGTTTGTCGGACAATCCGGGCATCAGGGGCCGGTCCGGCGAGGCTAGACTCGGGGACAACGATAAAAACAGTATCCGCCAGGGAGAACCGCATGAAACGCACGCTCAAGCAGCTTGAGCGCGCTATCGCGCAAGCCAGCAGCTACGACGAATGGTGCCGTGCAAGCCGTGAATACGACCGGCTCGGCGGCGCCGACGAGTGGAAGGACATCGACCGCTCGCCCCACTACGATTACGAATTGATCCGTAACCGCCTGTGGCAGATCCGCCAGGCCCGCGAGCGCAACGACGTCAACAAACTGGTCTTTCACCTGCATGAAGGCCTGCACGGCAATCTGGGCAATATCTCCAACCCCGCCCTCTACGGTCACAGCCGCATCGGCACCAAGCGGCTGATCGAGCGCTATCTGGAAGAGGTCTGCACCGCCCTGGACTACCTCTGCGACGGCGACTTCGCCGAGTTCGGGCTCAAGCAAAAACTCGATTTCTTCGAAACCACCGGCCAGGCCTTCGGGCAGAGCTGCCTGATGTTCTCCGGCGGCGCCGCCCTCGGGCTGTTCCACATCGGCGTGGCGAAAACCCTCTGGGAGCAGGGCCTGCTGCCCTCGGTGATTTCCGGCTCCAGCGCCGGCAGCATCGTCGCCGCCGTGGTCGGCACCCACGACAACGACGAGCTGGCCGCCAAGCTGGAGCCGGAAAACATCTATCTGGAAGCGTTCAAGGCGATCGGCTGGAAAGGCCTGCTGCGCGGCACACCGGTGCTCGACGGCGACCACCTGGAAGCCTGCCTGGAGGAGAACATCAAGGACCTGACGTTCGAAGAGGCCTACCGAAAGACCGGCCGCGAGATCAACATCACCGTCAGCCCCTACGACCGCAACCAACAGAGCCGCCTGCTCAACTGGCGCACCTCGCCCAATGTGCTGATCCGTAAAGCGGCACTGGCGAGCTGCGCGATTCCCGGCATCTACCCGCCGGTGAGCCTGTGGGCCAAGAACCTGGACGGCGAGCGGGTGCCCTACATCCCCGGACGCAAATTCGTCGACGGCTCGATTCAGGACGATCTGCCGATCCGCCGCCTGTCGCGGCTGTTCGGCGTCAACCACTCCATCGTCAGCCAGACCAACCCGCATGTGGTGCCCTTCCTGCCGCGCAGTGAAAGCACCGATTCCAGCCTCAGCACCCTCAGCGACTGGGCGATCCGCAATGTGTCCATGAACCTGCACTACGCGCTTGACCTGGTGCGCCGCCGGGTGCGCTCCAACGACCTGGGGCTGGTGGTCGACAAGGCGCAGACCGTGGTCAAGCAACGTTACATCGGCGACATCAACCTGATCCCGCCGCGCCAGCCGCGCAACGCCCTGCGCGTGCTCAGCAACCCGTCACTGGAAGACGTGCGCGCCTTCATTCGCGCCGGTGAGCAGACCACCTGGCCGAAGCTGGCGATGATCGACAACACCACCCGCATCAGCCGCACCTTCCGTGCCTGCCGGGAGCGTCTCGACCGCCTGGAAGAACGCACCCTCAACCGTCTCAGCGTGGCCGCCAACGGCTGACCGCCACCGGCACCCCGCGCCGCGGGGTGCTATTTGCTTAGCGCGATTGATTATGACCGGCCCCCTTTAAAGGGCGGCCGGAAGCCTCTATGTTCTTAGCACCAGCCAAACAACATCGCATTCGTACTGAGACCAGGAGACACACCCATGGCACTGCAACTCGGCGATACCGCCCCGGATTTCAAACAGGATTCCACCGACGGCCCGATCTCATTCCACGACTGGGCCGGCGACAGCTGGGTGGTGCTGTTCTCCCACCCGAAGGATTTCACCCCGGTGTGCACCACCGAGCTGGGCGAAGTGGCCCGCCTCAAGCCTGAATTCGACAAGCGCAACGCCAAGGTCATCGGCCTGTCCGTGGACCCCCTCGAGGACCATAACGCCTGGTGCGGCGACATCGAGGAAACCCAGGGCTCGGCGCTGAACTTCCCGCTGCTGGCCGACGCGGACCGCTCCGTGAGCCAGGCCTACGGCATGATTCACCCCAACGCCGACAACACCCTGACGGTGCGCAGCGTGTTCGTGATCGACCCGAACAAGAAGATCCGCCTGACCATCACCTACCCGGCCAGCACCGGCCGTAACTTCGATGAAATCCTGCGGGTGATCGACAGCCTGCAGCTCACCGACGGCTACAAGGTGGCCACCCCGGTGAACTGGAACGACGGCGACGACGTGATCATCGTGCCCTCGCTGGACAACGAGGCCGCCGCCAAGCTGTTCCCGGAAGGCTGGGACGAGAAGAAACCCTACCTGCGGATGGTGAAGCAGCCGAAGAAGAGCTGATGCACCATGGCCTCGCGCCCTTTCGCGGGCCGGGCCCGCGCCCACATTGTGCGGAACCGGCTGGACAGGGCGCGGGAATCCCGGTGTAATAGCCGCCGTTCGCGGGTGTAGTTCAATGGTAGAACGGCAGCTTCCCAAGCTGCATACGAGGGTTCGATTCCCTTCACCCGCTCCAGACACAAAAAGGGCCGCCTAGCGCGGCCTTTTTTGTGTCTGGAGCCGCTTGCCTGCGAATGGAAGCGGAGTTGTGGGAGCGGGCCCGGCCCGCGAAAGGGAGCGAAGCTCCCGGCAGGATGCCAGAGAGATTTCTAACGGCAGCACCATCAACGTCTCTGGCATCCTGCCGGCCGGCTAAAGCCGGCCTTTCGCTTGCAAGGCAAGCTCCCACAAAACTCCGGCTTCGTAGGATGTTCCTGAGCGCTTAATCAATAGCATTCAAGCATTGCCGTTCTGGCTTACAGCAATTTCAGCCCTGGCCGACAGAGCCCCGTCCCCGATTGTTGGAGACTGACCACTTCCGTTTATTGATGGGAGGGGACAAGGATGTCTCGTGCAATTTTTCTGTTCGTACTGGCCACGGTGCTGGCGTTCGGCGTGGTGGTGGCCAGTGTCGGGCACGGCCGCACCGTGCCGGCGCTGACCCAGGCCCGGGTCTATCAGGGGGAAGCGGACCTTTCCCGCTACTGGGTCAGCGAAAAGTTTGACGGCGTGCGCGCCTACTGGGACGGCGAAGACCTGATTTCCCGCCACGGCAACCGCTTCGATGTGCCGGCGGCGTTCACCCGGGGCTTCCCGGAGCAGCCCCTGGACGGCGAGCTGTGGATGGGGCGCGGCACCTTCAGCCGAATGGTGGGCCTGATCAATCGCCACGACACCGGGCCGGAGCACTGGCGGGATGTCTATTACATGGTGTTCGACCTGCCCCGGGCGGCGGGCCCCTTCGACGAACGCCTACAAACCCTGCGCCGGTTGCTCAAGGACCATGACAATCCGCATTTGCGTCTGGTGCGCCAGCTCAAGGTCCCCGACCGGGCGGCGCTCGACCGGCGCCTGGAGAAAGTGATCGAAGCCGGCGGCGAAGGGTTGATGCTGCACCGGGGCGACGCCCCCTACCGCAGCTACCGCTCGGCGGATCTGCTCAAGGTGAAGCCCTACCAGGACGCCGAGGCGCGGGTGGTGGCTCATCTGCCCGGCGAGGGGCGGCTGGAAGGCAAGATGGGCGCGCTGCTGGTGGAAACCGCGAGCGGGCAGCATTTTCGTCTCGGCACCGGTTTCAATGACGCCCAGCGGGCGGAGCCGCCGCCGATCGGCAGCCTGGTGACCTACAAGTTTTATGGCCGCACGCGCCACGGCCTGCCGCGCTTCCCCAGCTTTCTGCGGGTGCGGCGGCAGGGGCCGGGCTTTATCCGCTGAGGGTTGCAGGACGGCGCCCGCTGGGCGATAAGTAGCACACCGAAACAAGGAGTGCGCGCTATGCCCAGCGCTTTTATTACCGGTGCCCGGGGTTTTCTGGGCGGCCATATCACCCGACAGTTGCTCGACGCCGGCTGGGAAGTGACCGCCCTGCTGCGCCCCGGCAGCGACGGCGCGGCCCTGTCCGCCCTGGGGGTCAAAGTGGTGGAGGCGCCGATGGACAACGCCACGGAAGTCACCCTGGTGATGCCGCCGGCGGTGGACGCGGTGTTCCATGTGGCGGGCAATACCAGCCTTTGGCGGCACCTGAACCAGCGCCAGTACCAGGACAATGTGATGGGCACCCGGGCGTTGATCACCGCCGCGCTGCGCAACCAGGCCGGGCGCTTTATTCATACCTCCTCGATTTCCGCCTGGGGCATCCAGGACGAGGCCATCGACGAGGCGTCACCGTCCAACGCCGCCGACGACTGGATCGGCTATAACCGCACCAAGTATCTGGCCGAGGAAGAGATCCGTCACGGTATGCAGCACGGTCTCGACGCGGTGATTCTCAACCCCTGCGGCATTATCGGCGCCGGTGACACCCACAACTGGTCGCAGATGATCACGCTGATCGAGCAGCGCAAACTGCCCGGCGTGCCGCCCGGCGGCGGTAACTTCTGCGCGGTGGAGGAAGTGGCGCGGGCGCACCTGACGGCGGTGGAGAAAGGAGTGCGCGGCGAGAACTATATTCTTGCCGGCGTCGAGGCCAGCTTTCTGGAGCTGGCCAACACCATCGGCCGGCTGCTCGACCGGCCCACGCCGCGCAAACCGATGCCGGTCTGGCTGCTGCGGCTGGCCGGGCAGGTCTACGCGGTCGGCGGGCTGTTCACCCGGCAGGAACCGCGCCTGACCCCGGAGAAGGTGGCGCTGGTCACCAGCCGGGTTCACGCGGATGGCAGCAAAGCGGTGCAGGAGCTGGGGTTCGACGCCACGGTGCCGCTGGAAACCATGCTGCGCCGCTGCATCGACTGGATGCGCGAGACCGGGCGCCTTTAGCGCAGCGCCCGGTAGACGCGAAAGCGGTTGGTTTCGCTCACCACCTGCACGTGCCGGAAGGCGGCGTCGAGCCACTGCACATAGGGCAGCTCGCGGTTCGCCACCATCCAGAACTCACCGTTTTCCTCAAGATGGCGCGGCGCCTGTTCGATCAGGCGCCGGGTGATCGACATGGTGCGGTCACGGCCGTCGTGGAACGGTGGGTTGGTCACCAGGGTCTGGTAACGCCCCTCCACGCCGCCGTAGAGGTCCCCGCCCACCACCTTGCCCTGCAAGTGGTTGCGGTTGAGGGTGCTGCAGGCGGCGGCCACCGCGGTGGCGCTCACATCGGTGCCGGTCACGTTGCAGCCGGCATGGGCCAGCGCGGCGGTGATCACTCCGCAGCCGCAACCCATATCCAACGCCTTGCCGCGGGGCGCCGCCTCGGCGAGCGCCTGCAGCAACAGGGCGGAGCCTTCGTCCAGGCGGCCGTGGCTGAACACCCCCGGATAGCTGATCACGTCCAGGTCGTCGACGCGCACCACGCTTTCCACCTGCTCCAGGGAGAGTGCCGGCCCCGGCCGCAAGGCGCCGCGATAGACTTTGCAGTGACGGGCGCTGTCCACCAGGGTCACCCCGTCGGCGTGCCGGGACAGCCGCGTCACGCCGCCGCGGATGCCGCCCTTGGCCGGCCCCACCAGCCACACCTCCAGCGGTTCTTCGACGCTGCCGGCAAGGCCGCGCAGCAACAGTTCCAGGCGCTCCGACGATTTCGGCAGCGGCAGGATCACCAGATCGGTGTCCTCGGGGAGCGTGGGCAGAGGCGCCCACTGGTGGGCACCGACGGTGTAATCGTCGGCGTGCAGATAGACCTGCTCGGCGGGCAAGTCGGCCAGCTCCGGGTCGTTGGCGTCGACCACCAGAACCCGCCGTCCGGCCAGGCTCTCTTCCTGTCGCCACAGTAACCGTGTGCTGTTTTCCATCGCTTGGCGCCTCGGCAAATCGGGCAGTATAAACAAACCCGGCCCCGGGGGATAAATCCGGCCTTCACGGCGCGCTTGAAGTTTTACATAAACACCACGCCCCGGGTGCTTTCCTACCGCTAGAATGCGCGAATCAGATGATGTTGTGGAGGCAAAGGATGGTCCGTTCCGCAGTTCTGGCTATTGGTATTCTAGTGGCGTCCCTGGCCTGCGCCGATAACAGCGACAGCGTGTTTGAAGAAGCGCTGCACGCCGCCCGCAATGATGATTGGAACGGTCTGGCGCAGGCACAGAAACGCCTGTCCGACGATCACCCGCTGCAGGCTTACCTGGAATTCCACCGGCTGCGCGCTGCCCTGCCCGATCTCTCACCGCAGCGCGTGGTGGAATACGGCGAGCGCTACCCGGATTCGCCGCTGCCCGACGATATCCGCCAGCACGCCCTGGTGGCCTACGCCAAGGAATCGCGCTGGCGCGACGTGCTGAAGGTCTACGACCGCGCGCCACGGGGCACCGAGCTGCGCTGCTATTACCTGCGCGCCCAGTGGGAAAACGGTGACAAGGGTGTGCTGCCGCAGGTTCGCGAGCTCTGGCTTTCCGGCAGCTCGAGACCGTCCAGTTGCGACCCGCTGTTCGAAGCCGCCCGGGACCAGGGCGTGATCGGCGAACAGGAAATCTGGCAACGTCTGCTGCTCGCCTTCGACCAGGGCGCCACCGGCCTGATGAGCTACCTGGCCGACATGCAGAGCGGCGCCGACGCCACCGCCGGCGAGTGGCTGGGCCGCCTGCACCGGGACCCGGAGCGGCTGCGCGAGCTGCCCGAGGGCATCGGTGATGAACGCCGTGAACAGCTGCTCAGCGCCGCCCTGCGCCGTCTCGCCTACACCGACACGGTGCGCGCCCGGGAGCTGTTTGAACAGGAAAGCGCCAACCTGGGTCTCAAGGACCCGGCCCTGCGCGAGCGCGCCGCGGAGCGCATTGCCTGGTACTCCACCATTCGCGGCATTGAAGAGAACCGCCAATGGCTGGACGGCTGGCTGGCCAACAACGGCAGCGCGGACACCCTGGACCAGCGCGCCCGGCGTAGCGTGATCGAACAGCGCTGGGACGAGCTGCCTGACTGGGTGGCCCGCTTGCCGGCGGCGGCGCGCGACGACAGCCGCTGGCAGTACTGGCTGGGCCGTGCCGCCGAGGAGAACGGCGATGATGAGGCAGCCCGCGCCCACTGGGGCCGCGCCGCCGGGCAGCGTAACTTCTATGGCTTCCTGGCCGCCGAACGGCTCGGCCAGGCCCCGGTGTTCAGCAATGCCTCGCCGGCCACCGACGACAGTGCCCCGACCCAACCGGGCCTGGCGCGGGTGGCGCTGCTGCGGGAGATCGACGAGCCGCAACTGGCCTGGGACGAGTGGAACTGGATGCTCTGGCACAGCAGCGAGGGGCAGCGCCGGAAGCTGGCGCAGCACGCCTTGCAGCAAGGCTGGTACGACCTGGTGGTGCAGGCGTCGATTCAGGCCCGTGCCTGGAACGTGCTGGCCTGGCGCTTCCCGGCCGCGCACCGGGACCTGTTCGTGAACGCCGCCCGTCGCCACGATCTGGACCCCTGGCTGAGCATGGCGGTGGCGCGCCGCGAAAGCGCGTTTTACCCCCACGCCCGTTCCCCGGTGGGCGCCCAGGGCCTGATGCAGCTGATGCCGGGCACCGCCCGCAAAGTGGCGCGCGACGCCGGCCAGACCCCGCCCGACGCCCGCCAGGTGATGGATCCGGACGTCAATGTGGCCCTGGGCACCCGTTATCTGGCGGAGTTGCTGGAGCGGTTCAACGGCAACCGGGTGCTGGCGCTGGCCGCTTATAACGCCGGCCCGCACCGGGTGGACGACTGGCTCGCCGAGGAAGAGGACGCGGTGCCGGCGGACGTCTGGATCGAGTCCATTCCCTTCTATGAAACCCGGGAATACGTGCAGGCGGTGCTCACCTACCGGGTGCTGTTCCAGGGCTTGCACGGCAACCGGGAAGAACTGGTGCTGCTGCGGCCCGACGAGCGCGGCACGCCCTACTCCCTGGCGATGATGGATTAGGCGCCGGCTGAGTCGAGCTGGCGAATGTGATAGTCCAGGCGCCCCCGGCGCAGCAGCGGCGCCAGCCGGGCGTCCTGCTGCAGGCGGCGGCGCAGATGCACGCTGCGCGCCGGGTCACGGGTGAAGGCCACCACCGCGTTGTGGCAGTCGCCGCAGGATAACCGGAAGCGGCTGCTCCAGCCTTTCATGATGTGCTGGTCGGCGGCGTGGCTTTGCCGGTATTCGGTGAAATCGCCGAAATTCATCACCAGGGTGCCGCGTGCGCTGACGTGCCGGGCCAGGGTCCGCACCCAGGCCCGGTCGGCGGGCACCGCCCGACTGACCGCCTCGTTATCCGGGGCGAACAGATCTTCGATGATCAGATCGAACGGCTCGCCGTCGTAGGCATTGAGCCAGGCCACCGCGTCGCCGAGCACGGTCTGCTCGCCCTCGCCCACCACCGAAAACACCTCGCGGGCCACCGCCAGGTGGTGCGGGTCCAGCTCCACCGCGATCAGCTTGTCCGGGGCCAGCAGTTCGCGGATCGGCGGCAGCAGGGTGCCGCCGCCCAGCCCCAGAATCAGCACCCGCCGGAAGCGCTGCGGCTCACTGAGCAACGCCGGCAACCAGAGCAGGTCCCAGACGCTGCCGGTGACCAGCCGCTTGGGGTGGAACTCGGAGTGCTGCACACCGTTGGCGAACAGGCGCATGCGGTCGCCGCGGCGGTGTACCTGATACAGCACACCGTCTTCCTGACGCTGCCAGACCACCGCCATCAGGAGTCGACGCCCAGGCCCACCCCGGTCACGTCACCGTCGGCGCGGGGATCGCCCAGCCGCACCTGGTCCTCGGGCAGGCCGTGCTCTTCGATCAGCCGGTCACGGGCCTGCCGGGCCCGCTCCCCGGCCAGCTCCAGAAGGGTCTCGTCGTCCACCTCGGCGGCCGCCTGTTCCAGCATCCGCCGCCAGGCTTCCCGGGCGCGATCGGCGTCGCTGTCGCCTTCCAGGGTGTCCCGGTCGCGGTCCAGGCGGTCCTCATAGGTGTCGAGGATACGTTCGCGCCAGTCTTCGCCGGTGAGCGCGGTGTCCAGGCCCGGCCAGTCACCGCCCAGGTCGTCGATCACCTCGGCTTCGCCGAGCGCGCGCCGGTCGTCGTCACTGGCCTGCCCGGTGAGGATCACCGTCAGGTTGTTCCGGTCCTTGAGAATGTCCGCCAGGCGCGCCACCTTATCGCGCGTCTCACCCGTGGGCCGGTCGTCGCCGGCCCGGAAAGGCAGGTATTGCAGGTCGTCGTCGCCGCCGCCGGCGAGGCTGGCGAGCATGGAGAACGGCGCCGTGGCGGCTTTCACCAGCACATTGCGGATCACCCGCAGCACCACGCCGCCGGCGCTGAACCCCGGGTCGTTGAGATCACCGGCGATGGTCACCGGCAGGCGGATCATGCCGGAGCTGTCACGCAGCACCGACAGGCCCAGCTTCACCGGCGCGTCCAGCGCCTGTTCGCTGTCCACTCGCTCGCCCAGGTAGAACTTGTCGGCGGCGATCTTGGTGGTGCTGTCCAGCTGGCCGTCCTCGATCGACACTTCGGTGTCCACGTCCAGACGACCGCGCTCGACCCCGAAGCCCAGATAACGGGTGGTGAACGGGGTCAGGGTTTCCATGCCGTAGCCGTCCAGTTGCCCGGTGAGGTCCAGGTACAGCGGGCTCACCGCCAGATCGCCCTGGGCGCGCAGGCGGGCCTGGCCGTTTACGCGCCCCGAGGTCTCCAGCCGGGCGCGGCCGGAGCCGGTGTCGAAGTTTTCCATGACGCCGCTCCACTGCTCCAGCGTGACGTCGAAATCCGGGGTCAGGGTGTTGTCCCGGTGCGCCAGCCGGGACTCTTCCACCGACACGCGCCCGAGCATCACCCGCCAGGCCGGACCGTCGTCCTCGCCGTCATCGTCGCCGGCCAGGCGCGTCATCAAGCCGCGGCCCTGCTCGTCGAGAAGATGGCGAAAATCAATGCCGCGGCCGGCCAGGCCGTCCACGGTTACGCGACGGTCGGCGGTTTTGACACTCAAACCGTCGGCGGCCAAACGCGCCACGCTGAGGGTCTCGCGGCCGTTTTCGCGGATGTCGGCGTCCGCCACGCTGGCGCGGCCGGTGACGGTGATATCCGGCGTATCGCCGGCCACGGTGAGCGCCAGCTCGCCGCCGGCGCGGCCCTGCTCGATGGTCAACGGCACGGCGTTGGCGAGCCAGGGTGACAGCGTGGTCAGCGGCAACTCCTCGAGGTCGAGATCGGCGGACACCTTCAGCGGCGCAAGCTGTCCGGTGCCGGAGTGCGACAGGCGGCCGCTTTCCGCCAGCACGGCGCTCCCCTCCCACTGCCAGCGGACGCTGTCCTCGACGCGGAAATCGGTGAGGTTGAGAGCCCCTTCACTGAGCGTTACTTCAACCGGCTCGGGCAGGGTCTGGTCGCGGAACACCACGCTGCCGTTCTCCACCTTGAACCGGTCCAGGGTGACGGCCCAGGCCTCGCCTTCGCGGATCCGCTCGGCGGATTGGTCCGCTTCCTCGCGCACCTTTTCACGGGTCTCCCGGGCCCGGTCCGGATCGGACGGCAAAAACAACGTGGCCAGGTCCAGCCCTTCGCCGGTCAGCACCGCCCGCATCGCCGGCTCGGTCAAGGTCACTTCCGGCACGCTGACACGGCGCTCGGTGAGATCCAGGCTGACGCCGTCCACCTTGAGGGTGGGCACCTCGAAGCTGGGCGCCTCGTTGCCGTCGCGAAGAATGCGCAGCCGGTCCAGCTGGAAACGGCCGTTGTCCACGGTCAGGCCTTCGCCGTCCCCGGTGCCGTAGCGGTAATCCGCCGCCAGCCCGAGCATGCCGGACGGCACCTGGAACGGAAAATGCGGCTCCAGCAAACGGGTGAAGGCGGCCACGCCCACCTTGTCCATTTGCAGGCGGCCTTCCACGGTCAGCGGCTCGAACACAAAGCGGCCGCGCCAATCCAGGGTGCCGCCGTCGGGGCCTTCGACGTGCATCTGGTAAAGGTTGTCTTCTTCACCCACGCCCCGGGTGGTCAGGTCCTCGATGCTGAACGCCACCGGCAGAGTCAGGGAACTGGGCTCGCTGCCGGACACGTCGTTCAGCGTCACGCGGCCTTCGGACAGGCGCAGATGGCTGATGGTGAACGCGGGCGGACCGGAGGCTTCGTCTTCCGGCGGGGGCTCGTCGGCGGTGTCCTCTTCGCCGCTTTCGCGCAGGCGGGTGACGATGTCGTCCAGGTTGAGGGCGCCGTTCTCGCCCCGGCGCAGGCGGACCTCCAGGCCGGCCAGGTCCACATCGCTGACCCAGGGGCGCCAGTGGAACAGCGACGCCCAGAAGGAGGTATTCACGTACAGGCGGTCAAACCGGGCCAGGAAGTCGGTGTCCGGATCCGCGATCCGGAACCGTTCCGCGGTGGCCGACAGCGTCAGCGGGTTGAGCCGCACTTCTTCCACGGTCACGTCCCGCCCCAGCAGACCGGACAACCGCTGCTCGATCTCCCCACGCGCCCAGCCGGGCAGAATCAAAAACACCGTCAGCGCGTACAACACATACAACAGGGCCAGAATCGCCAGAATCCGGGCGCCCCATCCCCGCGAGCGCCACCATTGTATCGGTGTGTCCATGTCGTCGTTCCCTCTGCCCGGTTGCGCAAGCGCAAAGTCTAGCATTAACGCCGTGAACAGGTCGCCCCGGCGGCCATTGCGCCGGCGGCGGCAAGGTTCACACTCAGCCTTTTCCAAGGAGGCCGCCATGAGCGACAACTATCTACTCAAGATGTACCAGAAAGCGGCGAAACTGCCCCGCGGCCGCCGGCTTTTCTCGATTATGTTCAGCCGCAAGGCGCCCTATTTCGGCACCATCAAACCGCTGATCGCGGAGCTGCGTCCGGATTACTGCAAGGTCACCTTCAAGAAGCGCAGGGCGGTGGAGAACCATATCGGCACCGTGCATGTGATCGCCATATGCAACGCCATGGAAGCCGCCATGGGGGCGCTGGCGGAAGCGTCGATTCCCAAGCACCTGCGCTGGATTCCCAAGGGCATGGACGTGCGCTATACCGCCAAGGCCACCTCGGACATCACCGCCATTGCCGAGGTCGCGCCGGGTGCCTGGGAAAACGGCCCCGAGTTGCCGGTGACGGTGACCGCGTACCGCGACGACGGCACCGTGGTGGTGGAAGGCACCATCCACCTGTGGGTCACCGAGAAACCCGCCCGCGAATAAAATCAGCGGCCCGGTCGGCGGCGCCGGCCAGGTTCGCCCGCGGGTCGATGCCGCTGCGTTTGCGCGGCGTGAGATCGTGATCGCCGTCGGGCACCCAGTGCAAGGTTACCCGGGACGGCAGGCTGTAGCCGGCCACTTCCGGGGGCTTTCCGAACGGGTCCCTCTCCCCCTGGCAAATCAGCACCGGCGCCGCCAGCGCCGGGAAATGATCCAGCCGCGTCTTTTCCGGTTTGCCGGGGGGATGGAAGGGGTAGCCGAACACCACGCACCCGTCCGGGGCGGTGTCCGGGTCCGCCGCCAGCATGGTCGCCATGCGTCCGCCCATGGACTTGCCGCCCACCCAGACCGGGCCCGGCGCCGTCCGGCGCACCTCGTCCAGCACCGCCTGGAAACACGCCATCAGCCGGGGGGCACGATCCGGCGGCGCCTTGATGCCTTCTTCGCGGCGCCGGGCCATGTAGGCGAACTCAAAGCGCGCCACCTCGATGCCGCGCTCCGCCAGCAGCCCCGCCATGGTCGCCATGAACGGGCTGTCCATGGGCGCGCCGGCACCGTGGGCCAGCACCAGGGTGGCGACGGGCGTGGCGGGCGCGCGGTTCCAGAGAAGTTCCGGCATCGGCGTTGATTCCTTTGTGCGGTTAAACCGGAGCCACAATGTGGCCGATCCCGACTCCCCTGTAAACGCGGGCGCTATCAGGCCTCCCAGAGGTGCATCTGGCCGGCCAGGCCGGGCGGCCGGAACGCGCTGCTGTCCAGGGTGAAACTTTCCCGGGGCGCCAGGCCGTGGCGCTGGCAGGCCACCTGGAAACGGCGCGCCAGCAGTTCCGCCATCGGCCCCTGGCCGCGCTGCCGGTGGTGCCAGCGGCTGTCGTAGCTGGCGCCGCCGTGCATTTCCTTCAGCGCCGACATCACCCGTTCGGCCCGCTCCGGATAATGCCGCTGCAGCCATTCCTCCCACAGCGGCCCCACTTCATGGGGCAGGCGCAGGGCCACATAGCCGGCACTGCGGGCGCCGGCCGCCGCCACCTGCTCGACGATATCCTCCAATTCCTGATCGTTGATAAACGGAATCAACGGCGCCACCAGCACGGTCACCGGCACCCCGGCGCGGGCCAGCTCGCGCACCGTTTTCAGGCGCTCACGGCCACCGCTGGCACGCGGCTCCAGCTGGTTCTTGAGGCGGTTGTCCAGGGTGGTCACCGACACCGCCACCGAGGCCCGGCCCTCGACGGCCATCGGCGCGATCAGGTCCAGATCGCGCAGCACCAGCGCGCTTTTGGTGATCAGGCTGAAGGGGTGCCGGCATTCCGCCAGCACCTGCAGAATCTCCCGGGTTATAAGCCGCTCGCGCTCCACCGGCTGGTAGGGATCGGTGGCGGTGCCGATCACCAGCGGCCGGCAGCGATAGCCGGGTTTGCGCAGGGTGTCGCGCAGCACCTCGGCGGCGTTGTCCTTGCAGAAAATCTCGGCCTCGAAGTCCTGCCCCGGAGAGAGGTCCACATAGGCGTGGTTGGGGCGGGCGAAACAGTAGATACAGCCGTGCTCACAGCCCCGGTAGGGGTTGATGCTGCTGTCGAAGTGCAGGTCCGGGCTCTGGTTGTGGGTAATGATCGACCTGGCCTGCTCCCGGTGGTAGCGGGTGGGCCGGGCGGTATCCGCCTCGTCGCTGACCACGGTGGTGACCTGAAAGCGGCCGGGGTGCCGGCTGAGGGTGCCGCGGTTGGATGCGCTGGTGGCCATGCTGCCTCCAAATACTGATCATATGGACAGTATTATGGGCAGCCCACCGGGGAACCGCAACAGCGGATTAGTAAACCGGGTGAATCAGTGGGGCCGCACCGGCTGCACCAGCACCCAGGGCATCACGACCACGGTCCACAGCGCCTGGTCGGACTCGAACCAGGCCCGTGCCTGGTCGTCGGTGACGCCGCCCACGCGGCCCTGGTCACGCCACGGCTTGAGCTGCTCGGTCCGGTCTTCGGCGAACGCCACGGCCACTTCGATCAGATCCAGGTCGCCGGCCACGGCCACGGTCTGGCCGCGGGCAAAGAACGGCTGCAGCTCTTTCCAGTCCGCCTTGGCGGTTTCCTGGTTGAGTTTGGCTCTGAGAATGTCGCTGTCGGTGGGGTCGGCCATGACGTCTCCTGTTGGTGGCCCCGGCGCGGCTGGCGACCGGGCGGCGCCATTATCGCCCACGACGTTCGTAACGCAAGGGAGCGCTTGTGGGAGCGGAACTGAAGAGAGGGAAAAAGAGCGCCCGCCTGGGGAGGACGGGCGTCTGTACCGAAAGGAACGTCCGTGTTCTTTCGCGTCCTTGCCCGATCCAATATAAGAGCCCCGCCGGCTCTTACCTATAATCCATCGCCGTCAATCCGTGTAAGAGATTTGCTCATTGTCGGCGACGTTATTACCACCTGATCTCGGTACCGATGTCGGGGACCGGGTTGCCGTCGCGGTCGAACAGCGCCAGGGTGGCGCCGTTTTCGTCGACGCTGACGCGGGAGAAGGCGTCCCGGCTGTAGACCTCGCCGGGCACCGTGACCCGGCCCAGGGACGGCTTCCAGAGGCCGCGCAGGGTGTGGTGGTCACGGATCATCGGCCGGTACCAGCGGAACGCCATCAACGCGGTGGGCCAGAACAGGCCGGAGCAGATCCAGCCGTGTATCGGGTTCCGTCCGCGCCGGTCCAGGCGGGCGTACAGGGAGGCGTGCACGTCGCCGCTGAGCATCAGTAATCGCCGACAGCCGCTGTCGTGGATGGCGTCCACCAGCCGCTGGCGCTGGGCGGCGAAGCCTTCCCAGCTGTCCTGCCCGCGGAACGGCCAACGCTGCTCGGGAAACAGCGGCACCGAGGACACCAGGCATTTGACCCGGTCCGGCTCGTCCTCGAGCCAGGCCACCACCGCGTCCTCCTGGGCCCGGGACATGATTTTGCGTTGCCAGGGCCAGCGGCTGAGCACGCGCTCGGTGCGCAGATCCATCAGGAAGAAGTCCGCGCAGCCCCAGCGAAAGCGGTACCAGAGCGCGTCCGGGTCGCGCTCCAGGCGGGTGCCTTCCGCGTTCAGCGGCACCGCCGGGGAGTGCGAGGCCTGGTAGATCTGGTAGGCCTTCATGGCGGCCGGGTATTTGCTGGTCCACAGATCCGGATTGGCGCGCGCCGGCCAGTTGTTCTCGATTTCGTGGTCGTCGAGGATCATGTGGTGGTTGTAGTTGGCCATCAGCCGGCGGATGTTGGGCTGGCCGAAACTCTGGCGGTAGAGGTCGAAATACTCCCGCTGGGAGGACGCCGCCGCCACTTTCCAGGTGGAATCGGCGTACACCTGGTCGCCGCCGTAGAGGACGAAATCCGTGGGGCTGGCGGCGGCGTTGTCCGCCATGCGGGAGAAGATGCGGTCGGCCCGGCCGTCTTCCACCTCGTGGTCGAGCCCCACGAAGCGGTAACAGCAGGAGCCGAACAGGAAGCTCACCGGCGCCCGGGGCGAGGCCGGCGCAGTGCGGAAGTGGCCGGTGTTGACGTGGCCCCAGTCCAGTGCCTTGTCCTCGCTGTCCGCCGCCGCCACCGCGCCGGCCTGGAACTGATAGCGCCGCCCCGGCTCCAGGTCCTTCAGCACCACCACGCCGCTGCTGTCGAAGTTACCGTTGATGCGGAAATGCCTCGGCCCGCGCCAGCGCGTCTCGCCTTCCAGCCGCCAGCGTATGCGACCGTGCGGCGCCTTCTGGCCGGCCTTCAAGGTTCCGGCGGGCATCACGCCGAGAATACGAATGCTGGTTTGACCGGCGGTGCCCACGATCGGACCGACGACAAACGGCTCTACCCTGCTCTGCATTTAGTGTTCCCCCCGAAAGAGCGCGGATACGTCACTGATTGAGCCACCTCTTAAGCACTGCTAGCATCCAGAAAGATTACTTAGCGGGGTGGCGGTTATTTTGTTGCAAGATGCGGTATCTCACACCTTGCGGTTCGCCGCTCTGGTCCTGCTGCTCGGCGCCGCCGCCGGCCCGGCCCGCGGCGACGATGCCGCGGTGTTGACCTCACAAACCGAAACCCTGAAACCGTATCCGGCGGTTCGTTATTTTTGTAGCCCGGCGGCCGAATCACCGGCGCCGGAGCAGCTGTTCGGCAACCCCGAGGCCTGGCCCTGGCGGGCCACCGGCAACGAGATGGCCAACCTGGGGTTCACCGCCGATCACTGCTGGTTCCATTTGACCGTGCGTAACCAGGACAACGCCGAGAACGAATGGCGCCTGGTGGTGAACTACGCCCTGCTGGGGCAGCTGGACACCTATGTCCTAACCTCCGACGGCGAGCGCCTGGCGCACTTCAGCGCCGGCATGGACAGCGCCTTCAACGAGCGGGCCAGCGCCGAAGCGACGCCTTCTTTCCCACTGAACCTGCCCCCCGGCGAGCAGCGGGAGCTGTATCTGAAGGTGGTGTCCCCACACAGCATTCAACTGCCTCTGGAGTTGATGAGCAACCCCGCGTTCCAGTCCGCCACGCTGGCCCACACGCTGGTTCAGGGTTTGTTCTTCGGCGGCATGCTGGTGATGATTCTCTACAACCTGTCGCTGTTTTTCTCGATCCGGGAAAAGGCCTATCTGCTGTACGTGTGCTGGTCGCTGGCGATCACCCTGTTCATGGCGGTCCTGCACGGCTATGCGCAGAAGTATCTGTGGCCCGGCTCGGCGCTGATCAGCCAGTACATTCTGCATTACCTGCTGCCGCTGCTGGTGATTCTGCCGTCCCTGTTCACCTTGCACTTTCTCGACCTGCCGGAACGCTCCCCCCCGCTGGCGCGGCTGCTCAGAGGCCTGGTGGGCCTGGGCGTGGCCCTGCTGCTGGCGGCGCCGTTCGTAAGCCGGGAGCTGCTGATTCCGGTGGCGGTGCTGGCGATCCTGGCGATGGATTTAAGCATTCTGCTGATCGGCCTGCTGCGCACCCAGGCCGGCGACCCGGACGCGCGGGTGTTCACCCTGGCCTGGCTGTGCTTTCTGGTCGGCGCCGCCGCCATGTCGCTGAACAAGTACGGCATCGTGCCGCGCAACGGCTTCACCGAAAACCTGCTGCAGGTGGGCGTGTTCCTGGAGGTGGTGCTGCTGTCACTGGCCCTGGCCCGGCGCATCAACCGCCTCAAGGAAGCCCATGCGCTGTCCGTGCGCGACAAGGCGGTGGCCGAGATGGACGCCTTCAAGGCCGGCGCGCGCAACCAGGCGAAAAGCGAGTTCCTGGCCACCATGAGCCACGAAATCCGCACGCCGATGAACGGCATCATCGGCATGACCGACCTGCTGCGGCGCACCACGCTCAGCGGCCAGCAGGCGCAATACGTGGACACCATCTACCAGTCCACCCAGTCGCTGGTGACGGTGATCAACGACATCCTGGATTACTCACGGATCGAATCCGGCAAGCTGGAGCTGGAGTATCAGGAAGTGGACGTGGAGCACCTGGTGGACGACTGCGTGCGGCTGTTCTCGCTGCGGGCGTCGGAGACCCGGGTGCCGCTTTACACCTTCATCGATTCCCGCGTGCCCCAGCGCATCCATACCGACCCGATCCGCGTGAAACAGGTGCTCACTAACCTGCTCAGCAACGCCTACAAGTTCACCGACCAGGGCCAGGTGGCCTTGCACTTGAGCGTGCGCCAGCCCCCCGACGACCAGGGACAGTGCGTGATGATGCTGGAAGTGGTCGACACCGGCATCGGCCTGGACGAGGCCCAGCAGCAGAACCTGTTCCAGGTGTTCAGCCAGGGCGCCCGCGGCAGCCGCCACAAGTCGCAGGGGGCCGGGCTGGGCCTGACCATCTGCAAACGGCTCACCGAGTTGCTGGGTGGGGAGATCGGCGTGTCCAGCTCACTGGGGCGCGGCGCCACCTTCTGGATCACCCTGCCGACCCGGGTCGGCGCCCCCAGCCGCGAGAAAAACCCGCTCGCCGGCCACCAGGTGATGATGATCAACGAGAACGCCTCGCTGTCGTTGAGCCTGTCTCAGCTGATGGCCCGCTGGGGGCTCGGCGTGATCGAGTTCGCCGACTGCGAGCAGGCCCTGGCGGGCCTCAGCGCGGACACCCTCCGGGCGGACATTCTGCTGGCGTCGGAGGCCAACCTGGCCCGGCGCGGCGAACTGATCCATATCCGCAACCGGCTGGGTGACCCGCCCCTGCTGATTCTCCAGGCCACCGGCGCGGAAATCACCGGCGAGCTGCCCGGCGACATGCTGCTGGTGGAGACGCCGGTGTCCTCGCGGGCGCTCAAGCACACGCTTTCCACCCAGCTGCAGGAGCGCCTGGACCAGGCCGAGCCCGCCGACAGCGCCCCCAGCGGCGCCTCGGAGCATCCCGGCCTGCGCCGTCTGAACGTGATGGTGGTGGAAGACAACGCCGTCAACCAGCTGGTGATCGACAGCATCCTGCGCTCCATCGGCATCCACGCCACGCTGCTCAACGACGGCGCCCAGGCCCTGCGCCGGGTCAGCGAGCGCCCCGGCAACTGGGACGTGATCTTCATGGATTGCGAAATGCCGGTGATGGACGGCTACCAGTCCACCCGCGAGATCCGTCTGTTCGAGCAGAGCCGGGACGTGGACCCCTGCTGGATCATCGCCCTGTCCGCCCACGCCGCCGGCGATTACGTGCAAAAGGCCCGCGACGCCGGCGTCGACGATTACCTCAGCAAGCCGGTGTCCCGCTCCCAGGTGTTGGAGGCGCTGCAGCGCAACCGGGCGCTGTCCGCCGGCGGCGACTGATCGCGACGGATGAAATGGCCGGCGCGGGCCAGTATCATGTCGGTTCGTTTTTCTGCCGACGTTGAAGTTCTCCATGAGCGAAGCACCCCGCAAGATACTGGTCACCAGCGCCCTGCCCTACGCCAACGGCCCGATCCATCTGGGCCACCTTCTGGAATACATCCAGACCGACATCTGGGTGCGCTTTCAGAAGCTGCGCGGCGAGCAGTGCCTGTACGTTTGCGCCGATGACGCCCACGGCACCGCCATCATGCTCAAGGCGGAAGAGAAAGGCATCACGCCGGAGCAGCAGATCGAGCAGGTGAAGGCCGAGCACGAGCGCGACTTCGCCGCTTTCCAGATCCGCTTCGACAATTACTACAGCACCCACAGCCCGGAGAACAAAGCGCTCTCGGAAATGATTTTCCAGCGCAACAAGGACGCCGGTTACATCCTGGAAAAGACCATCACCCAGCTCTACGACCCGGAAAAAGGCATGTTCCTGGCCGACCGGTTCGTGCGCGGCACCTGCCCCAAGTGCAAGACCGCCGACCAGTACGGCGACAACTGCGAGGCCTGCGGCGCCACCTATTCGCCGTCGGAGCTGATCGACCCCTACTCCGCGGTGAGCGGCGCCACCCCGGTGGAGAAAGAAACCACCCAGCTGTTCTTCGACCTGCCCAAGTTCGAGCCGCTGCTGCGTGAATGGACCCGTTCCGGCTCGCTGCAGGAAGGCGTGGCCAACAAGCTGCAGGAGTGGATGGAAGACCTGCAGCCCTGGGACATCTCCCGGGAAGCGCCCTACTTCGGCTTCGAAATCCCCGGCTATCCCGGTAAGTATTTCTACGTGTGGATGGACGCGCCGGTGGGCTACATGGCCAGCTTCCAGAATCTTTGCGAGCGCGAAGGCATCAACTTCGACGACTACTGGAAAGCGGATTCCGACGCCGAGCTGTACCACTTCATTGGTAAGGACATCATCAATTTCCACGGTCTGTTCTGGCCGGCCATGCTCGACGGCGCCGGCCTGCGCAAACCCACCGCCATCTTCAGCCACGGCTTCGTCACCGTGAACGGCGCCAAGATGTCCAAATCCCGGGGCACCTTCATCATGGCGCGCACCTACTTGGATCATCTGGATCCGGAGTATCTGCGCTACTACTTCGCCGCCAAGCTGAACAGCCGGGTGGATGATTTCGACCTCAACCTGGAAGACTTCGCCCAGCGCGTGAACACGGATCTGGTCGGCAAGGTGGTCAACATCGCCAGCCGCACCGGCAACTTCGTCAAGAAATTCGGCGGCCGGCTCGGCGACGATCTGGACAACCCGCTGCTGGCCCGCGAAGCCCAGGAAGCGGCGAGCCGCATCGCCGCCTTCTACGAACAGCGTGAATTCAGCAAGGCGATGCGCGAGATCATGAGCCTGGCGGACCACGCCAACGGCTACATCGCCGACAAGGCGCCCTGGAGCCTGGCCAAAGAGGACGGCAAGGAACAGGAAGTGCTGGCGATCTGTACCACCGCGCTGAACGTATTCCGCCTGCTGGTGCTGTACCTGAAACCGGTACTGCCGGGTCTGGCGGAACGCGCCGAGGCCTTCCTGGATATCCCGCCGCTGACCTGGGCGGACGCCGGCACCCTGTTGCTCGACCACCCGATCAACAAGTTCAAGCCGCTGCTGTCACGGGTGGACATGGCGCACATCGAAGCGATGCTGGCCGATTCCCGCGACACCAACCCGGCGGCCTCCGCCGGGGAAGCGGCGGCCCAGGACACGCCCGAGGAGGAAGACGACACCATCACCATCGACGACTTCCTCAAGGTCAAGTTGCGCGCCGCCCGCATCGCCAAGGCGGCGCCGGTGGAAGGTGCCGACAAACTGCTGCAGCTGACCCTGGACGTGGGCGAACTGGGCGAGCGCAATGTGTTCGCCGGCATCAAAAGCAAATACCGCCCGGAAGACCTGGAAGGCCGCATGGTGGTGCTGGTGTCCAACCTGGCGCCGCGCAAGATGAAGTTTGGCGTTTCCGAAGGCATGGTGCTGGCCGCCGGCCCCGGCGGCGATGACATCTTCCTGCTCAGCCCGGACGACGGTGCCCAGCCCGGCATGGAGGTGCGCTAAGGCGCCGGCCTGCGATTAAAGATGCCGATCACCGGCGCGCCATGCGCGCGCATGACCGGCTCGATTTCGCGGAACAGCGCGTGGTAGTGATAGAACGGCACGCGGGGAAACGCGTGGTGGATCGAGTGCAGGTTCTGGCCGAGCCAGAACCACTCGAGGGGTTTCATCCAGACGGGCATGATCAGGCTGTTGGTGTTTCGATAACGCGCCGGCTCTTCGTACGGCAGGTGCGGGCGGTAGGCGAACCAATAGGCGGTGAATAAGCCGCCGGGCAGAAAGCCTGCGATCAGTAACACGAGGGTCGACACGGTCGGGAAAAGCGCCAGGAAAGCCAGGCGCCAACCGATCGCCAGCGCCACTTCGGCGAAGTAGATGGCACGCTCGCGCCGCGGCATCGTCGCCCAGTGGTCGCGGAACAGGAAGGTGTTCTGCGTCCACAAAAACTTGAAGCCGTAGACGATGAAGGCCAGAAAGCCGTGACGCATACCGCTGACGATGAAGTCCGGGTCCTTGTCCGGCTGGTTGGTATAACGATGGTGGGTGAAGTGCTCCACCTTATGCGTGGAGTAGGGAACCATGATCAGCGGCGCGACGAGGTAACCACAGAGATCGTTGAGCCATTGCAACCGCTTGTGGCTGCCGTGGATATTGCCGTGGGCGGCCTCGTGCAGCGGCGTGTACGACATATACGTCAGTGCGGCATAGATCAGCGCCGCTGCCCAAAGCGGAACCTGGCCGGCCGCGAACAGCCAGAGGTTGGCGACAAAGGCAATCAGCACGAGCGCCACCAGGAGAACTGTTGGCCACGCTAGTCCCCCTGTATACTTCTTCGAGATGGCAATTGCCTGCTTGTTCAGCACACTCAGGTCCTGCTCCATGGGTCACTCCGAGTTCACGTTGACGAGCCTCCAAGCTAGAGGCCGCCGGCGATGGGCAACAGCGCATTGCCGGCCTTCGGCAGGGCATATCCGGCCAGATGGAGGAGAAGCGTATCTCCGTAAAGGGCATGTCAGCGCAGACGAGTGTTCTACATCCGATCGCCATTGCCCAGGTGATGGTCAACTTCGCGGCGCGTTACGACGTCGACGCCGAGACCTGTCTGCTGGGTACCGACATCACCGAGGCAAAGCTGCGCGACGCGGATGTGCTGATCTCGCGCGAGCAGGAAATGCGCCTGATCGAGAACCTGATCCTGGCGCTGCCGCAGGCGCCGGCGCTGGGCTTCGAACTGGGCATGCAATACAACGTCGCCACGTTCGGCACCTGGGGATTCGCGCTGCGCACCAGTCGCACGCTGCGCGAGGGGATCGAGCGATCTCTGCGCTACCTGCCGTTGAGCACGGCTTACTGTCGCTTCTGGTCGGAGATCGACGAACGCGAGCTCGCTTTTTGCGCCGATCCCGGCGCCATTCCGCAGCACCTGCGCCAGTTTCTGCTGGAGCGTGATACCGGTACCACGGTCAATCTACTCACGGAACTCAGCCTGTCCGGTATTCGCGAGCGTGGTCTGGAGTATGAAGGGCCGGCGCCGGCACCGGCGCACGTCGCGCGCATCGAGGCCTTGTGCGGTATTGCGCCACGCTATGGCAGCGCTCGCAACGCCATTGTGCTGCGGCGGGAGGATGTCGAGATCCCATTGCCAATGTACGACGCCCACCTGGTGCGCCTGTTGGAGGACCAGTGTCGCGCCCAGCTCAAGCGGCGCCAGGTCGGCGGCGTGGCCGGTCAGGTCCGCCAGCTCATCCTGGGGCCGCTGGACCTGGCCGCGTCAATCGAAGAAGTCGCGCAGCACATCGCCATGGCGCCGCGCAGCCTGCGGCGCAGGCTTGAAGAAGAAGGCACCAGCTTCCGCGACATCGTCGAAACGGAGCGCCGGCAACTGGCCGTGCAGTTGCTGCAAGACACCCAGATGAAGCTCGACGAGATCGCGCCGCAGCTCGGCTACGGCGACACGGCCAGTTTCACCCGTGCGTTCCGGCGGTGGTTCGGGCAGGCGCCCGGGGAGTACCGCAAGTTGTCCGGAACGTGAGCGCGTTTCACATCCTGGATATTATGGAGTCATGGTGAAATAAAAAAACCGCGACCAACAGGCCGCGGTTTTTGGTTCCGTGGCGCCCGCGCGGGGCGCCGAACGGACAGGGGGTTTACTGACCGCCCTGCTGCTGACGCATCTGTTCCTGCATCTTGCGCATCTGCTCACGCTGCTGCTGAGCACGCTTTTCCAGGGTGGCACGCTGCTCTTCGGTAAGCGTGTCCTGGATACGGGCCTGCAGAAGCACGCTCTCGGCGGTCACATCGCCGGTCAGCTCGCCCAGCTCTTCCGCGTTATCGCGGATTTCGCCTTCGTCATAGTCCGGACCGATCTGGTCGCTCAGAGCCTGTTGCAGCTGCTGCGCTTCCTTACGCATCTCGGTGATCTTGCCTTCGGAATCCTTGATCATTTCCCGCAGTTCCTGCTTCTGGTCGTCGTTCAGATCGACCATTCGATCCAGCTGGTCCACCTGATCGCCCTGCTGCTGGCCGGGGGCCGCTTGCTGAGCGGTGGCGGTGGCACTGAGACCGAGGGCCAACAGGACCATCAGGCTCATTTGCTTTAAGCTCGTCATAGAGATCTCCCAGACGTTGTATGCACATGGTGTCAATTCGTGAACGGGTCACGCTACCGGATCAGGCAACGCGACGTCACCCCCGGTTCCCCAGGCTTCACCGGACGGCCTCCTCCGACCCCCGGGTCACGGCTGTGCAGCCGAGTCATGACGCGGGGTCCAGCGGGACACCTCGGAAACGGAAAATTTTGCTAAACTCGCCGTTCCCAAGCTCGAACCGACCCTAATTGATGACTGAATACCTCCTCATCCTGATCAGCGCAGTGCTGGTGAACAACTTCGTTCTGGTGCAGTTCCTCGGCCTGTGCCCGTTCATGGGCGTCTCCAATAAGGTGGAGACCGCCATGGGCATGTCGCTGGCGACCACCTTCGTGCTGACCCTGTCGTCGGTGCTCGCCTACCTCACCTGGGCCTATATCCTGGTGCCGTTCGAGCTGGAATACCTGCGCACCATCAGCTTTATTCTGGTGATCGCGGTGGCGGTGCAGTTCACCGAGATGTTCGTCAAGAAAGCCAGCCCGCTGCTGTACCGGGTGCTGGGCGTGTTCCTGCCGCTGATCACCTCCAACTGCGCGGTGCTGGGCGTGGCGCTGCTCAATGTGCGTCAGAGCGACGCCACCTTTATGAGTTCCCTGACCTACGGCCTGGGTGCCGCCCTGGGTTTTTCGCTGGTACTGATTCTGTTCGCCGCCATGCGTGAGCGGATCGCCGTGGCCGATGTGCCCGAGGCCTTTCGCGGCCCCAGTATCGGTCTGATCACCGCCGGGCTGATGTCTCTGGCGTTCATGGGCTTTTCCGGGCTGATCAAGTTATGACCACGGTACTGATCGCCATCGCCGCCCTGCTCGGGCTGGCGGCGCTGTTCGGCGCCGTGCTCGGCTACGCCTCCGAGAAATTCAAAGTGGAAGGCGACCCCATCGTCGAGCAGATCGACGCCCTGCTGCCGCAAACCCAGTGCGGCCAGTGCGGCCACCCCGGCTGCCGCCCCTACGCCGAGGCCATCGCCGAGGGCGAAGAGCACAACCGCTGCCCGCCCGGCGGCGAAACCACCGTGGAAGCGCTCGCCGACCTGCTCGGCCGCGAGGTGCTGCCGCTGGATAACGAGGGCGCCGAGGACGCCAGCGTGGAGCGCGTGGCCTACATCCGCGAGGACGAATGCATCGGCTGCACCAAGTGCATTCAGGCCTGCCCGGTGGACGCCATCGTCGGCGCCGCCAAGCAGATGCACACGGTGATCGCCGACGAGTGCACCGGCTGCGACCTGTGCGTGGACCCCTGTCCGGTGGACTGCATCGACATGATCGAGCGCCCGGTGACCCTGGCCACCTGGACCTGGGACCGGCCCGCCGGCATCGGCCGCCGCCCGGAACAGCGCATTGAGGTGGTGAACCTGTGAGAGCGAACCTGTCCCTGTTCCAGCGTCTGCTACCCGGTGCGCGGCGCGCGCCGACCTATGATTTCCCCGGCGGCGTGCACCCCGCCGAACACAAAACCGTGTCCAACCGGGCGCCGATCGCGCCGGGGCCAAGGCCGGCGCAGCTGGTGCTGCCGCTGAATATGCATCTGGGCGCCCCGGCCCGGCCCATCGTGGCGGTGGGCGACCGGGTATTGAAGGGACAGATGCTGGCCGAGCCCGCCGGCGCCGTCAGCGCCGCCCTGCACGCGCCCACCTCCGGCACCGTGGTGGCCCTGGGGCCGCGCCCGATTCAGCACCCCTCCGGCATGGACGCGCTCTGCATCGTGCTGGAGCCGGACGGCGAGGACCGCTGGGCGGAGCGCCGGCCGGTGGCCGACCACACCCGGCTGGGGCCGGGCAAACTGATCGCCCTGCTGCGCGACGCCGGTGTGGCGGGCCTGGGCGGCGCCGGCTTCCCCACCAGCGTCAAGGTGAACCTGGGCGACCATCAGCGTGTGGAGCAACTGATCATCAACGCGGTGGAGTGCGAGCCCTACATCACCGCCGACGACCGCCTGATGCGCGAACGGGCGGACGAGATCGTGCTCGGCATTCAGATTCTGCAGTACCTGCTCAATCCCCACGACACCCTGATCGGCATCGAGGACAACAAGCCCGAAGCCATCGACGCCCTACGCGCCGCCTGCGCGGACAGCGACGTGGAAATCCGCGTGGTGCCCACCAAGTACCCTTCCGGCGGCGAAAAACAGCTGATCCAGCTGCTCACCGGCAAGGAGGTGCCCAGCGGCAGCATCCCCGCCCAGTGCGGCGTGGTGTGCCAGAACGTGGGCACCGCCTGGGCGGTGAAACGCGCGGTGCACGACGGCGAGCCGCTGCTGTCACGCATCACCACCGTCACCGGCGATGCCGTGGCACGCCCCGGCAACTACGAAGTGTGGCTGGGCACCCCGGTGGCCGACCTGCTGCACCACGCCGGCGTCGACAAGGAGCGGCTCGGCCGTCTGGTCATGGGCGGCCCGATGATGGGCTTTACGCTGCACGATCCGTCGGTGCCGGTGGTCAAGACCAGCAACTGCGTGATCGCCGCCAGCGCCGAGGAGCTGCCGGAACCGCCGCCGGAGCAGGCGTGCATCCGCTGCGGCGCCTGCGCCGAGGTGTGCCCGGCCAACCTGCTGCCGCAACAGCTCTACTGGTACGCCAAGACCGACGACTTCGAGCGCGCCCAGCACCACAACCTGATGGACTGCATCGAGTGCGGCGCCTGCGCCTATGTGTGCCCCAGCCATATTCCGCTGGTGCAGTACTACCGCTACGCCAAGGGGGAAATCCGCACCCAGACCGCCGAGCAGATCAAGGCGGACCGCGCCCGGGAGCGTTTCGAGGCCCGCCAGGCCCGGCTGGAACGGGAACAGGCGGAGAAGGAAGCCCGCCGCCGCGCCCGTCTGGAGGCCAACCGCAAGAAGCAGGAAGCGGCGACCGACAGCGGCGCCGGCGACGAAAAGCTGGCGGCGCTGAAGAAGGAAGTGGGCCAGGCGTCCAGCGCCTACAAAGCGGCGGTGAAAGCGGCCAAGACCGCCGAAGCCCAGGAAGCGGACAACGCCGCCGAGCTGCGCGCCCGGGCGGACAGCCTCAAGGCGGAAGCGGACCGGGCCAAGGCGGCCCTGCGCGACGCCAAGGCCGCGGCCCCGGCGCCGACGGCGGCGCCCGCCGAATCCACCGCCCTGGCGGACCTGAAGAAAGCAGTGGGCGAGGCCTCCAGCGCCTACAAGGCGGCGGTGAAAGCCGCCAAGACCGCCGAAGCCGAGGAAGCGGACGACGCCGCCGAATTGCGCGCCCGGGCCGACCAGCTGAAAGCGGAGGCGGACCGCCTGAAGGCCGAGTTGCGCGACGCCAAGGCGGCCCAGGGGCCGGCGGCCGCCCCCGCCGCGCCGGCGCCGTCGACGCAGGACAAGGACACCGCGGCGGAGAAACCGGCCGCCGCCGGGGCCGCGCCCAAGGCCGCTGGGGATGACCAGGCCGCCGCCAAGCGCCAGAAGCGCCTGAAAGCCCTGAAAACCGCCTACAACATGGCGCACAAACAGTACAAGGAAGCCCACGCCGCGGTGGAACGGGCCGAGCGCGCCGGCCAGGAGAGCGATGAGGCCCTCGCCGCCATGCACGCCAAGGTGGAGAAACTGAAAGCCAAGGCGGACCACTGCCGCGACGCCCTGGACGCGCTGGTGGAGCAGGCCAAGGCGGATATCCTCGCCCACACCGGCAAGGACCTGAAAACCCTGAAGCTGGACGCGGCCCGGGCGGAAAGCGCCCTGCGCGACAAGGCCGACGAGCTGGAGCGGCGCCGCGACACCTCCGACGCGGACACCCTGGAAACCCTGAATTCGGAATTGGACGCTTTGCAAGAACACGCGCAACTGACCCGCCTGGCGCTGAAAACCGCCGTGGAAGAACAGGGGCTGGTGGAAGAATGAGCCTGATCAACGCCCCTTCCCCGCACACCAGCCGGCACACCGACACCGGCGCCGTCATGCGCCAGGTGGTCTATGCCACCCTGCCCGGCCTGGCGGCGCTGGTCTGGCAGTTCGGCCTGGGCAGCCTGCTCAACGTGCTCTGGGCGGTGCTGGTGGCGGTGGTCTGCGAGGCCCTGTTCCTGCGCGCCCGGGGCAAGCCGGTGGCGTTTTATCTGAAGGACTGGAGCGCGGTGGTCACCGCCGTGCTGCTGGGCCTGGCGCTGCCGCCCACCGCGCCCTGGTGGCTGACCCTGATCGGCGTCGGCTTCGCCATCGTGGTGGCCAAGCAGCTCTATGGCGGTCTGGGCATGAACCCGTTCAACCCGGCGATGATCGGCTATGTGCTGTTGCTGATCTCTTTCCCGGTGGCGATGACCCAGTGGATCGCGCCCGGCGAGGCGCCCGCCCCGGCGGACAGCCTCGCCCTGTTCCTCGGCCAGGCGCCGGCGGACGCCTTCACCGGCGCCACGCCGCTGGACACTTTCCGCACCTGGGCCGGCGACGCCGAGGCGCTGGCCGGCCGCGACATTCTCGCCGGGCAGCTGGCGGGCCCCGGCTGGGAGACCGTTAATCTGGCGTTCCTGCTCGGCGGCCTCTACCTGCTGGCGCGCCGTATCATCACCTGGCAGATCCCGGTGGCGTTCCTGGCCGGCCTGGCGCTGCCGGCGCTGATCGCCCACCAGGTGGACGCGGCGCGCTTTGCAGGCCCGCTGTTCCACCTGTTTTCCGGCGGCGCCATGCTGGGCGCGTTCTTCATCGCCACCGACCCGGTGAGCGCCGCCACCAGCCGCCTGGGCCGGTTTATCTACGCGCTGCTGATCGGCCTGCTGATCTGGGTGATCCGCACCTTCGGCGGCTACCCGGACGCGGTGGCGTTCGCGGTGCTGCTGCTCAATCTGTCGGCGCCGTTTATTGATTACTACACCCAGCCGCGCGCCTACGGGCACCGCAAGGCGAACAAGGGGGCCAACCCATGATCCGCCAGGCGATAACCCGCAACGCCGTGATCCTGGGGCTGTTCGCCATCGGCACCGCCGCCGCGCTGGCGCTGACCAACCAGGCCACCCTGCCGCGGGTGGAGTGCAACCGCCAGAACGCCCTGATCGCGTCTCTGGCCCAGGTGATGCCCGACGACCGTCACGACAATGTGCTGATCACGGACCGCATTGAAGTGCGTGACCCGCTGCTCGGCAACGGCGCGCAGCATATCTACCGGGCCCGCCGCGACGGCGCGCCGTCCGGCGTGGTGCTCGAAGCCACCGCCCCGGACGGCTATGGCGGCGCCATTGATCTGATCGTGGGCGTGGACACCGGCGGCCGCGTGCTGGGCGTGCGGGCGGTGCCGCCGCACAACGAAACCCCGGGCCTGGGCGACAAAATAGAACGGCGCAAATCCGACTGGATCACCACCTTCAACGGCCGCTCCCTGACCAACCCGGACGACGCCGGCTGGGCGGTGAAGAAAGACGGCGGCAGCTTCGACAGCTTCACCGGCGCCACCATCACCCCGCGCGCCGTGGTCGGCGCCGTGCACCGCGCCCTGCTTTATTTCCGTGATCACAAAGAGCAGGTTTTCCAGGCACCGGCCACCGACGACGCGCCAGACAGCATGAGGGAGGCCTGCCGTGGCTGAGACCGACTACCGGAAAATCACCCTCGACGGGCTCTGGAACAACAACCCGGCCACCGTGCAGATACTCGGCCTGTGCCCGCTGCTGGCGGTCACCGGTACGGTGGTCAACGCCCTGGGGCTGGGGCTGGCCACGCTGGTGGTGCTGATGGGCTCCAACGGCGCCGTGTCGCTGATCCGCGGCTATGTCACCGACGCGGTGCGGCTGCCCGCCTTCGTGATGATCATCGCCGCTCTGGTGACGGTGATCGAAATGCTGATGCGCGCCTTCACCTTCGAGCTGTACGAAATCCTGGGTATTTTCATTCCCCTGATCGTCACCAACTGCACCGTGCTGGGCCGCGCCGACGCCTTCGCCAGCAAGAACCCGGTGCTGCCCTCGCTGCTGGACGGCTTCATGATGGGCGCCGGCTTCCTGGTGATCCTGGTGATCCTCGGCGGCATGCGCGAGCTGATCGGCCAGGGCACGCTGTTCGATAACATGCAGTTATTGCTGGGCCCCGTCGCCTCCGGCTGGCGCCTGGAAGTGTTCCCGGACTACCCCGGCTTCCTGTTCGCGGTGCTGCCACCGGGCGCCTTTATCGGCCTGGGGCTGATCATCGCCGGCAAGAACGTTATCGACCGGCGCCTCAAAGCCGCCCGCAAGGCCCGGCAAGCGGACCAGCCCACCGCCAGCCGGCGGGTACGCACCACCGGCAAGGTGAGCTGAAAAGCGGGTGATCGGGCCAACACGGTTGCCGTTCTAATGTCGTAGCCCCAGTGATCTGGTTCAAAAGCACGGCGCATTTAACAGCGTTATACAACGTTCACCGGGCTTCCCGGGTAAAAATAGCGCCCACTACGTTAAAGCGCGCGCCAGTGATCGGCGCATGCCAAGAATCAGAAAGGAGGCCATTATGAAAACAGCAGCAACCGTGGCACTCGCCGTGGTAGGCACCGTGGCCGTCGCCGGTGTCGGTTACGGCGGCTATCAGGCGCTCAACGACGAAGGCCCTTACGCCGAAGTGGTCAAAGTGGAGCCCGCCACCAAAACCTGGCAGGAACCCAACCAGCGTTGCGAGCAAGTCACCGTGCAGCGGCAGAAACCGGTCAAGGACAAACACCAGATCGCCGGCAGCGCCATCGGCGCGGTGGTGGGCGGTGTTATCGGCCACCAGTTCGGTGGCGGCAGCGGCAAGGACGTGGCCACCGCCGCAGGCGCCGTGGCCGGCGGTTACGCGGGCAACAAGGCGCAGGAACGCATCCAGGAAGGCAACACCTACACCACCACCGAAGAGCGTTGCCAGACCATTATGGAAACCCGCAGCGAACAGGTCGGCTACAACGTCACCTACCGCTTCGACGGCCAGACCCAGACCGTGCGCATGGAAAACGAACCCGGCGACCGCCTGCCGGTGGAAAACGGCCGGGTGGTGACCGACTAAGGCGCCCCGGAAGCGCACCACGCCAGCACCCACCGGGTGGCGTCGCCGCCCGGTTCCCCCTTCGTTATACTGTCCGTTTTTCGCCAGCGAACCCGACGCCATGAATCGCGAAAAACGCACCGAAATCTTCCGGCGGTTGCGCGAACAGCGACCGCACCCCACCACCGAGCTCTATTTCACCACGCCGTTCGAGCTGCTGGTGGCCGTGGTGCTGTCCGCCCAGGCCACCGACGTGGGCGTCAACAAAGCCACCGCAAAACTCTTCCCGGTGGCCAACACGCCCCACGCCATCCGCGCCCTGGGCGTGGACGGCCTCAAAACCTACATCAAGACCATCGGCCTGTTTAACTCCAAGGCCGCCAACATCATCAAACTTTGCGACCAACTGATTGAGCAGCACGACGGCGAAGTGCCGCGCTCCAGAGCCGCCCTGGAAGCACTGCCCGGTGTCGGGCGCAAAACCGCCAACGTGGTGCTGAACACCGCCTTCGGCGAGCCCACCATCGCCGTGGACACGCACATCTTCCGGGTCTCGAACAGGACGCGCATCGCGCCGGGAAAAAACGTGGTGGAAGTGGAGCAGCGGCTGATGCGGACCGTGCCGGAAGAGTTCAAGCGGGACTGCCACCACTGGCTGATTCTGCACGGGCGCTACACCTGCGTGGCGCGCAAACCCAAGTGCGGCGAGTGCCTGATCGCCGACCTCTGCGAGTTCCCCGTTACCAAGCGGCCAGACTGAGTACGACCTCTCCAGAGAGCCCGCGCCGGGATCGGGTGGGCCCGTCCAGGACACGCCACGAGTACATCCCTGTAGGCTCGGCGTTTGGCCATCCCTGGCCAAACACGGTCCTGGACGGGCCCACCCGATCCCGGCGCTCCTTGGGAGATTCGCCGCCACAAACCACACTTCGTAGAAAGGTCCAGGCGGTGTTCTGACCCGTGGCGGTGCCGCTGCCAAGTGAGCGGGGCAATGGTGGTGCCTGGAGGGAGCTGTTTGGCCAGGGATGGCCAAACTAACAGCGGCCAGGGACGGCTTGAGCGGTCCCGGAAGGCACCACCATTGCACCGCGTCTCGGATACGAAGCTCCGACCGCCGGAACAATATAAGTCTCTGGAATCCTGCCGGGAGCTTTGCTCCCTTTCGCGGGCGGGGCCCGCTCCCACAAGCGCGCTCCCGCAAGGTATCGGTCATTCTCCGTCGCTGACGGAGATGAATATAAAAAGCCGGCCGTCCCGGGGAAAGGACGGCCGGTGAAAGCGGAATGACGGAAGAGCGGGCGGCATTCCGCGTCAACGGTCTACAGCACTCAGAGACTCAGCCGGTCACGGATCCGCGACAACGTCATCTCGCCGATGCCCTTCACCGCCATAAGCTGATCGACGGATTCGAACGGCCCTTCCCGGTCCCGCCAGGCCACGATCGAGGCGGCGGTCTTGGGGCCGATGCCTTTCAGGGTCTGCAGCTCTTCCACTCCGGCGTTGTTCAGGCTCACCGTGGTGTCCACGGCGGCGGCACCGTCGCCGGCGCCCTCCGCTTCGGGGGCGGCCTGGGCGGCGGGCAGGCCGCCGGCAAGCAGCATCAGGCTGAGTAGCAGGGTTTGATACAGTTTTCGTCCATGGAGCTTCATCGTCCTTCCTCCTTATCGGTTTGGGTTAGGACGTTCTACTCTAGGCGGGACGAAGCGGCGGGGCTGTAAGCCTGCGCGGTGACTTTTCGCGCTCTGATCAGGAAAGACTTTGTAGGATATCGTCGACTGCGGCCGTGGGATTTTCCGCACGGGTAATCGGGCGTCCGATCACCATGAAGTCCACGCCCCATTCGCGGGCCTGGGGCGGCGTCACCACCCGGCGCTGGTCGTCGCCGGCGCTGCCGGCCGGACGAATGCCGGGGGTTACCAGGGCGAAATCGTCGCCGCAGGCGGCGCGCAGCATGGCGGCCTCGCGGGCCGAGCAAACCACGCCGTCGAGACCGCTGTCGCGGGTCAGGGCCGCCAGGCGGCGGACCTGGTCCTCGGGTTCGTGGTCGATGCCGATTTCCTGAAGGTCGGCCCGTTCCTGGCTGGTGAGCACGGTGACCGCGATCAACAGCGGCGGACGCTCATGGCCGACCAGCGCCTCACGGGCGGCGAGCATCATGCGGCTGCCGCCGCTGGCATGGACGTTGACCATCCATACGCCCAGGTCGGCGGCGGCCTTGACGGCGCCGGCCACGGTGTTGGGAATGTCGTGGAATTTGAGGTCCAGGAACACCTGGAAGCCTTTGTCGTGGAGGGCGCGCACCACGTCCGGTCCGCCGCGGGTGAACAGCTCCTTGCCCACCTTGACCCGCACCTTGGCCGGGTCGAGCCGGTCCGCCATCGCCAGCGCCTGGTCCGGTTGCGAGTAATCCAGGGCGACGATAATGGGGCTGGCGACGGTCACGGCTTAATCTCTCCTTCGGAGCGGGGTTTGATGGTGCCCCAGCGGCGGCAGCTGGGACAGCGCCACTGCAGCAACGGGGTCTGGAACCCGCAGCGGCGGCACTGATAGATGGTTTTACCGCTGGTCAGCCGCTCGGTGAGGGCTTTGAGCAGACCCAGGTGCTCGCGGGCCTCGCCTTCCGCCGACCCTTGCAGGTTCATGTCGATCAGGCGGTGCAGGCCGAGCACCGTGGGGTTGGCCTGCATGTAGTCGGCGATGAACTGCCCGGCCTCGCGGTCACCGTAGCGCTCGCGCAGCTGCTCGGACAGCAGCAGCACCCGGGCGGTGCTGGGTGTCTCGGCGCTGTAATCGGCGAGCATGCGGATAAAGTCCTCTTCTTTCTCCAGTGCCTGATAGCACTGGCGCAACTCGCTGAGCACCTCGTCAAAGAAGTCCGGATCCTGTTTCCAGATGCGGCGGAACGCGTCGATGGCCGCATTCCAGTCTTCCTCGCGCATTTCCAGGCGCCCCTGCAGGACGCTGGCGCGAACGCAGTTCTTGTCGAAGCCGAGGGCGCGGCGCAGCATGCGGCGTGCCGGGTTGAGCTCGCTGCGGGCGATCTGCGCTTCCGCTTCCTCGCAGCAGTAGTGGGCCAGCACCGGGGCGATCTTGGGCTGCGATTTAACCAGGTGCTCGCCCATGGAGATGGCGTTGGTCCAGTCACGCTCCTGCTCGTACAGGTAGGTGAGCTGGCGAATCACCTGCTCGCGCTTTTCGCACTCCTGGTCGAGCATTTCCAGCAGCACTTCCTCGGCCCGGTCGAACAGGCCGCCGGCCAGGTAGTCCTCGGCCAGCTCCAGCTGAATCTGCTCCTGGGTGGCGCGGGGCAGCTCGCCCTGCTCGAGAAGGTGGGAGTGAATCAGGGTGGCGCGGTCGAATTCGCCGCGCTTGCGGAACAGGCGCGCCATGCTGAGGTGCGTTTCCAGGGTCTGGTCGTTGACCTCCAGGCTGTTGAGCAGGGCCTGCACCGCCTTGTCCGGCTCTTCGTTGAGCAGAAAATTCAGACCGGCCACGTACTCCTGGGACAGCGAATCCATGCGCCGGCGCTGGCGGCGTTTACCTTCACGCCGGCCGAGGAAAAAGCCCGTGGCGATGGCGAAAAAGAACAGCGGAATAAGCCAAAGCGGTTCGCTCATGAACGGGGTCCGAACAGGCCGCGCAACCCTTTCAGGCCCAGGCCGGTGACCAGCCCCGCCAGCAGGCCGAGGGCCAGCAGCACCACCACCAGTGCGCCCAGCGTCACCTGGTATTGCCAGTCGGCGACGGGCACCGCCAGGGTCACCGGCTGGGTGTTGGCGGTGACGAACAGGAAAGCCGCCATGAAGATCAGCAGCAAAACCAGAATCAGAAAAATACGGTAAAGATTTCGCATCACATCGTCCTGCTGGGGCGATCAGCCGTTGACGGCTTCGCCGGGGGCGTCATCGGCGTTGCGTTTGTCGTCGCCATGGGTTCCGGACGACGCGTCGAACATGGAGTCATTGACCCGTTCGCGCAGCTCTTTACCGGATTTGAAATGGGGAACGTACTTGCCATGCAGCTTGACGCTGGCGCCGGTCTTGGGATTACGGCCCACGCGAGGTGCACGGAAATGAAGGGAAAAACTGCCGAAACCGCGTATTTCGATGCGGCCCCCTTCAGCGAGGGTGTCGGCCATGTAGTCAATCAGGGTTTTTACGGCGAGCTCCACATCCCTGGGAGACAATTGCTGGTTTTCCTTGGAAATACGGGCAATCAGTTTCGATTTGGTTAACGCTGACGCCATTGCAACCTACTCCCCTGGGCTCCCTGCCCAAGCGGGGCCGGCCTGATGGCCGGCCCCCGGGAGGAGCCGTTATGACTCGTTGCTGTTTTCCATCTGCTTCTTGATCAGATCACCAATGGTCTTGGGCGCGTTGGCGTCCGGACCCTGGGTATCCAGTGCTTCCTTGTCCTGCACCTGATCTTTGGCGCGTACGGACAGGGTGATCACACGGTTCTTGCGATCCACGTTGGTGATGCGGGCTTCCACCTCGTCACCGACGCTGAGCACTTCGGTCGCATCGTTGACCTTGTCGCGGCTGAGTTCGCTGGCACGCAGGGATGCTTCCACGTTTTCAGCCAACTCCACGGTGGCGCCCTTGGCGTCCACTTCCGTTACCTTGCCTTTAACGATGGTGCCCTTCTCGTTTGCAGCAACATACTGAGCAAACGGATCATCTGTCAACTGCTTGATTCCAAGGGAAATTCTTTCCCGCTCGGCATCAATGGACAGTACCACGGTTTCCAGCTCGTCGCCCTTGTTGAAGTTGCGCACCGCCTCTTCGCCCTGCTCTTCCCAGGAGATGTCGGACAGGTGCACCAGGCCGTCGATGCCGCCTTCCAGGCCGATGAAGATACCAAAATCGGTGATCGACTTGATCTTGCCGCTGATGCGGTCGCCTTTCTGGTAGTTCTCGGAGAAGGATTCCCACGGGTTGGACTGGCACTGCTTGATACCCAGGGAGATACGACGACGGTCTTCGTCGATGTCCAGGATCATCACTTCCACTTCGTCGCCGATCTCGACAACCTTGGACGGGTGGATGTTCTTGTTGGTCCAGTCCATCTCGGACACGTGCACCAGACCTTCCACGCCTTCTTCGATTTCCGCGAAGCAGCCGTAGTCGGTGAGGTTGGTGACCCGGGCCTTGACGCGGGCACCTTCCGGGTACTTCTGCACGATATCGTGCCAGGGATCTTCGCCCAGCTGCTTGAGACCCAGGGACACACGCATCTTCTCGCGGTCGAACTTGAGGACCTTGATCTCGATTTCCTGGCCCACTTCGACGATTTCGCTGGGATGCTTGATGCGCTTCCAGGCCATGTCGGTGATGTGCAGCAGGCCGTCGATGCCGCCCAGGTCGACGAACGCGCCGTAGTCGGTCAGGTTCTTGACGATACCCTTGACGACCATGCCTTCCTGCAGAGACTCGAGCAGCGCTTCGCGCTCGGCGGAGTGCTCGGCTTCCATGACCGCGCGGCGGGACACCACCACGTTGTTACGCTTGGGATCGAGCTTGATGACCTTGAAATCCAGGTCCTTGCCTTCCAGGTGGGTCACGTCGCGTACCGGACGGATGTCCACCAGGGAGCCGGGCAGGAACGCGCGGATCGGGCCGATATCGACGGTGAAGCCACCCTTCACCTTGCCGGAAATCTGACCTTTGACGATCTCGTCTTTGTCGAAAGCCACTTCCAGTTCGCCCCACACTTCGGCGCGCTTGGCCTTTTCGCGGGACAGACGGGTGAAGCCCATGCCGTCATCGATAGCGTCAACCGCCACTTCCACTTCATCGCCTTCGGCGATTTCCAGTTCACCGGTTTCGCTGATGAACTCGCCGCGGGCGATGATGCCCTCGGACTTGAGGCCGGCGTTAACGGTCACCCAGTCGCTGTCGATGGCGACCACGGTGCCTTTGATGATGGAACCACGGGCAACGTCGAGGTCCTTAAGGCTTTCTTCAAAAAGTTCGGCAAAAGATTCAGTCATGGAGAAGTCTCACGGATACACATACCAACCAGCAGGCATGGGTTATTACTAAAAGGCCACCGCCCCAAGCTGGTTTACTGTCAGGGGCCGGGCGACCTGTCACTTAACACTCATTGCGGGAGCGGCCCTGCCCGCGGACCCCGCGTAATCGGGGTTGCCGCGGCCAGGGCCGCTCCTACGGATGAATACGGTTTTACCGCCTTCAGACCAGAGATCGGCGGGCGGCCTCATCGAGAATCGCGTCCACCACCTGTTCCACGGAGAGCGAGGTGGAATCGATCTCCACCGCGTCATCAGCGGGCTTCAGCGGTGCCACATCGCGGTTCATGTCCCGGTCGTCCCGGGTCTGGATGTCCTCGATAAGGGTCGCGAGGGTAGCATCAAAGCCCTTTTCCTTCAACTGGGCGTAGCGCCGGCGGGCGCGCTCCTCGGCGCTGGCGTTGAGGTAGATCTTGAGCGGCGCGTCCTGGAATACCACCGTGCCCATATCACGGCCGTCGGCCACCAGGCCCGGGCTCAGGGCGAAGGCCCGCTGGCGGGCGAACAGCGCGTCGCGCACCGGCTGCAGCACGGCCACCTGGCTGGCCATCTCGCCGACTTCCTCGCGACGGATGTCGGCGCTCACGTCCTCGCCGTCGAGCACCACGGCGGTGTCGCCGTTCTGCTCGCGGAACACCACCGGCAGGTTCTCGGCGAGCCGGATCAGCGCCGGCTGGTCATCCAGGGCCACGCCCTGGCGGGTGGCGTACAGGCCCAGCACCCGGTAGAGAGCGCCGGAGTCGAGCAGGTGCCAGGCCAGGCGGGCGGCCACCAGGCGCGCCACGGTGCCCTTGCCGGAGGACACCGGGCCGTCGATGGTGATGATCGGGATCATGCGTTCTCCTTGGATGCGTGCACCTCCAGGTCGAGACCGGCGCCGCGGGCAAGATCCGCGAAGCCCGGGAAGCTGGTGGCCACGTTGGCACAGCGGCGGATAGTGATGGGCGCCGAGGCGCGCAGCGCCGCCATGGCGAAACTCATGGCGATACGGTGATCGCCGTGGGAATCCACCTCGCCGCCGCCGAACGGGCCGCCGACGATGCGGATGCCGTCCTCATAGACTTCATGCTCCACGCCCAGCGCCGCCAGGCCGTCCGCCATCACCTGAATGCGGTCGGACTCCTTGACGCGCAGCTCCTCGGCGCCGCGCAGCACGGTTTCGCCCTGGGCGCAGGCGGCGGCGATGAAGATCGCCGGAAACTCGTCGATGGCCAGCGGCACCAGCTCCCGGGGGATCTCGATGCCCTTGAGCGGCGCGCTCCTGACCACCAGGTCGGCCACCGGCTCACCGCCGGAATCGCGCGGGTTCTCCAGGCGGATGTCCGCGCCCATCAGCTTGAGAATGTCGATCACGCCGGTGCGCGTCGGGTTCACCCCCACATGGGGCAGGGTCAGCTCGCTGCCTTCGGCGATGGAGGCGCCGACCAGGAAGAACGCCGCCGAGGAGATGTCCGCCGGCACGTCCAGGGGGCCCGCCGCCAGCGGCGTGCCGCCGGTCACCGTGCTGGTGGCGCCGTCGCGCCGCACCGGCACGCCGAACCCGCCCAGCATCCGCTCGGTGTGGTCGCGGGTGGGGGCCGGCTCGGTCACCGAGGTGTCGCCCTCGGCGTACAGGCCCGCCAGCAGCACCGCCGACTTCACCTGGGCGGACGCCATCGGCAGCGGATAGTGGATGCCCTTCAGCGTCTGGCCGCCGTGGATACGCACCGGCGGGCGGCCGCCCTCGCCGGTGTCGATGCGCGCGCCCATTTCCCGCAGCGGGCCGGCGACCCGCTCCATGGGCCGCTTGGAGAGCGATTCATCGCCGGTCAGTTCGGTGTCGAACGCCTGGCCGGCGAGCAGGCCGGTGAGCAGCCGCATGGAAGTGCCGGAATTGCCCATGTAGAGCGGTTTGCCCGGCGCCTTGAGGCCGTGCAGGCCGACCCCGTGCACGATCACCTGACCGTGGTGGGGGCCTTCGATCAGCACGCCCATGTCGCGGAACGCCTGCAGCGTGGCCAGGGCGTCCTCCCCTTCCAGAAACCCCTCCACGGTGGTGGTGCCCTCGGCCAGGGACGCCAGCATGATGGCCCGGTGGGACATGGATTTATCACCCGGCACCCGCAGCCGGCCGTTGAGCCGGCCGCCGGGGCGCGCCAGGAAGGTGGGGTTGGATTGCTGTGTCATGCCTGTCTCGTCGTCGGAATGCCGGGCGCGGGTGTAGGAGGTGCGCTCGTTCATGGCCAGAAAGTGGGCCCGGGCGGCGTTGGCCCGGGTCATGACGCCCATCAGGGCCTCGTCGTCGTTATGCTCGATGGCGTTCTGGAAACGGTCGATACCATCCCGGAACAGGGCCAGCGCTTCCAGTACCGCGTCCCGGTTCTCGCGGAAGATGTCGTGCCACATCACCGGGTCGGAACTGGCGATGCGGGTAAAATCACGGAAGCCGCCGGCGGCGTAGCGGAAAATCTCGGTGGAATCGCCCTGCCGGGCCAGGGTATCGACCAGCGAAAACGCCAGCAAATGCGGCAGATGGCTGGTTTCCGCCAGCACCCGGTCGTGGTGGTCCGGCGCCATCTCCAGCACCTCCGCGCCCACCGCCGCCCACAGCGCGTTCACCCGCGCGGTGGCGCCGGGGTCGGTGTCCGGGGTGGGCGTCAGAATCACCCGGTGCTGGCGATACAGCCCCGCATCGGCGGCTTCCACGCCGCTTTTTTCCTTGCCGGCGATCGGGTGGCCCGGCACGAAGCGCGGGAAATGATCGCCCAGGGCCCGGCGGGCTTCGGCGATCACCGCGCCTTTGACGCTGCCGCCGTCGGTGACGATGGCGCGCTCGGCGAGCCCCGGGCGCAGCGCTTTCAGCACCGCCCCCATGGACGACACCGGCGTCGCCACGAACACCAGATCGGCGCCGCGCACCGCCACCGCCAGGTCCTGGCTGCCCTCGTCGATCAGCCCCAGGGCCAGGCCCTGCTCCAGGGTGCGCGTGGAGCGGGAGCCGGCCACCACGGTGCGCGCCAGCCCCTGCTCGCGGATGGCGGCGGCCAGCGAGCCGCCGATCAGACCCAGCCCGATGATGGCGACACGTTGAAACAGAGGGGGCCGGTGCGCGCTCATCAGCGGCGCGTCACTTGTTTCAGGGCCTGCAGGAAACGTTCGTTGTCGCGGGCGGTGCCGGCGGTGACCCGCAGGTGGTTGGGCAGGCCGTAGCCGCCCAGCGGGCGCACGATCACCCCTTCGCGCAGCAGCCCCTGGTAGACCGTCTCGGCGTCGCCGCCGCAGTCGAAGGCGATAAAATTGGCCACCGAAGGAATCTGCGTGAAGCCGAGGGCGTCGAGCCCTTCCGCCAGCTGCACCAGGCCGGCGGTGTTCTCGCCCTTGGAGTTCTCGATATGGTCAAGGTCGCCCAGGGCCGCCTGGGCCGCCGCCAGCGCCGGAATATTGACGTTGAAGGGCTGGCGCACCCGGTTGAGCACATCGGCGATCTGCGGGTGCGATACGGCGTAGCCCACGCGCAGGCCGGCCAGGCCGTGGATCTTGGAAAAGGTGCGGGTGACCACCAGGTTCGGGTAGCGGTCGAGCCGCTTCAGGCCGTCCGGGTAGTGGCTTTCCTCCACGTACTCAAAGTACGCCTCGTCCAGCACCACGATCACCCGCTCCGGCACCCGGGCCAGGAAGTTGTCCAGCGCCTGGTCATTGAACCAGGTGCCGGTGGGGTTGTTGGGGTTGGCCAGGAACACCACCCGGGTGCGTTCGGTGATGGCGTCCGCCATGGCGGCCAGGTCGTGGCCGTAGAGGTGCGAATCCACCGACACCGGCTTGGCGGAGCAGCCCAGGGTCACCAGCGGGTAGATGGCGAAGGCGTACTCCGAGAACACCGCCTCGTCGCCGGGCTGCAGATAGGCGCGCGCCACCAGCTCGAGCACGTCGTTGGAGCCGTTGCCCAGGGTGATGCGGTCGCTGCTCACGCCCAGGTTGTCCGCCAGGGCGTGTTTCAGCTCGAAACCGGCGCCGTCCGGGTAGAGGTGGATCTGATCCAGCGACCGGCGCGCCGCTTCCAGCGCCCGGTGGCTGGGGCCCAGCGGGTTTTCGTTGCTGGCCAGCTTGACCACGTCGCGCAGGCCCAGCTCACGCTGCAGCTCCTCGACGGGTTTGCCCGGCTGATAGGGGCGCAGTTGCTGCACGCCGTTGTTGGCCAGTTGGGTGTAATCGCAAGTCATAGCGCTTTCCTACAGAACCGCCTTCGGATAGGAGCCCAGCACCTTGATGGTATTGCCGTCGGCTTCCAGAGTCTCCAGCACCTCGGTGAGCGTGGCGTCGGCTTTGTGGCCCTCGCAGTCGACGAAGAACACATAGCTCCAGTTGGCGATGCGCGAGGGCCGGCTTTCCAGACGGGTCAGGTTGATGCCCTTGTCCCGGAACGGCCGTAGCAGATCGGACAGCAGCCCCGGACGGTTCTTGCCGGAGATCAGCAGGCTGGTCTTGTCGCGGCCGGAGGGCGGCGTGTCCTGGCGGCCGATGATCAGGAAGCGGGTGGTGTTGTCCGGGCGGTCCTCGATGTTGCGCTGCACCGGCTCCAGATTATAGAGCTCGCGGGCCATGTCGCCGGCGATGGCCATGGCGTTCCATTCGTCCTTGAGCCGCCGCGCGGCCTCCGCGTTGGAACTCACCGCCACCCGCTCCACGGCCGGCATGTGCGCGTCCAGCCACTGGCGGCACTGGGCCAGGGTCTGTTGGTGCGAGTAGATGCGCGTCACCTTGTCGCGGCGGGTGTGCGGGCCGGCCAGCAGGTGGTGGTGGATACGCAGTTCCACCTCACCGCAGATCTTGAGGTCGGAGTTCATGAACGAATCCAGGGTGTGGTTCACCATGCCCTCGGTGGAGTTTTCCACCGGCACCACGCCGAAGTGCACGGCGCCCGCCTCCACCTCGCGGAACACCTCGTCGATGGCGCCCAGCGGCACGCTTTCCACCGCGTGGCCGAAATGCTTGATCGCCGCCTGCTGGGTGAAGGTGCCCTCCGGGCCCAGAAACGCCACGCGCATGGGCTGTTCCAGCGCCAGGCACACGCTCATCACCTCGCGGAACAGGCGCGCCATGGATTCCGCGTCGATCGGGCCCTTATTGCGTTCCTTAATGCGGCTCAGTACCTGGGCCTCCCGCTCCGGGCGGTAAAACACCGGCTCGGCATCCTCGCGGCGCTTCACTTCGGCCACCTGGTGGGCGAGCTCGGCGCGGTGATTGAGCAGATCCTGGAGCTGCTGGTCCAGGGCGTCGATCTGATCTCTCAGCTTGTCCAATGATTCGGTCATGTCAGGTTCCGCCTGGGCGCGCCACGGCTGGCGAGTGCGCGCACCCGCCTTATCCGTTGCGTTTTTCGAAGTCCGCCATGAAATCTATCAGGGCATCCACGGCCGTTTCCGGTACCGCATTATAAATGCTGGCGCGCATGCCGCCGACACTGCGGTGGCCCTTGAGGTTGCGCAGCCCGGCGGCGTCCGCCTCGGCCAGAAACGCCTTGTCCAGAGCGCTGTCGGAGAGAATGAAAGGCACGTTCATCCAGCTGCGCTGGGTGGGCGCCACCGGGTTGCTGTAGAAGCCGCTGGCGTCGATGAAACCGTACAGCTTGTCCGCCTTGCGCCGGTTGATCTCGCCCATGGCGTCCACTCCGCCCTGCTCCTTGAGCCACTGGAACACCAGGCCGGCCAGATACCAGGCGAAGGTGGGGGGCGTGTTGTACATGGAGCCGTTCTCGGCGTGGGTCTGGTAGTTCATCATCGCCGGCACCGAGGCGCCGGCCCGGCCGAGCAGGTCCTTGCGCACGATCACCACGGTGATCCCGGCCGGGCCGATGTTCTTCTGCGCGCCGGCGTAGATCAGGCCGAAGCGGCTGACATCCAGCGGACGCGACAGGATGGTGGAGCTCATATCCGCCACCAGTGGCTTGTCCACCTCGGGCACGAAATCGAACTCCAACCCGCCGATGGTTTCGTTGGGGCAGTAATGCACGTAGGCGGCGTCGTCGGAGAGCCGCCAGTCGCTCTGCGCCGGCGCATAGGTGAAGTTGCGGTCCTCGCTGGAGGCCGCCACATTGATCTCGCCGAAGCGGCGCGCTTCCTTGATCGCCTTGCTGGACCACTGGCCGGTGTTGATGTAATCGGCGCGGCCCGCGTCGCCGAGCAGGTTCATGGGCACCATGGCGAACTGGGCACTGGCGCCGCCCTGCAGGAACAGCACCGCGTAGTCGTCGGAAATCCCCATCAGATCGCGCAGGTCCTTTTCGGCCTGCTCCGCCATGGCCACGATCACGTCATCGCGGTGGCTCATTTCCATCACCGACATGCCGGTGCCACGGTAATCCAGCATTTCCTCGCGGGCCCGCTGAAGGACCGCTTCCGGCAAGGCCGCCGGGCCGGCGCAAAAGTTATAAGCGCGGGACATTGGTTGATCTCCGGGTTACAGGCGGCTGGCGCCGCCCTTGTCGTTACTCTTGGTCGCCGTCCGCCGGCGCGTTGTCGGCTCCGTCAGCGCCGTTTTCTTCGCCGGTGCCCTCTTCCAGCTCTTCGTCGTCCACGTCCAGCTCCGGAATCGGCGCCAGACCGGACAAGGCTTCACCGTTGCCGAGGCGGATCAGGCGAACACCCTGGGTGTTGCGGCCCAGATGGCTGACTTCGTCCACGCGGGTGCGCACCAGGGTGCCCTGGTTGGAGATCAGCATGATGTCCTCATTGCCGAACACCTGGGCGGCGCCCACCAGCGGGCCGTTACGCTCGTTGACCACCATGCCGATCACACCCTGGGTGCCCCGGCCCTTGGTGGGGAACTCGCTCAGGTCGGTACGCTTGCCGTAGCCGTTCTCGGACGCGGCCAGCATCTGCCCGCCTTCCTGCGGCACCATCAGCGCGATCACTTCCTCGCCCTCGGCCACTTTCATGCCACGCACGCCGCGGGCGGTGCGGCCCATCACCCGGACCTTGGATTCCTGGAAGCGGACCACTTTGCCGTTGCCGGCCACCAGCACCACGTCTTCGTCGCCCTGGGTAATGGCCACGTTGACCAGGTGCTCGCCCTCCTGCAGACGCACGGCGATCAGGCCGTTGCTGCGCGGCTTGGCGAACTTGGCCAGCTCGGTGCGTTTGACCACGCCGTTGGAGATCGCCATGAAGATGAACGGCCCTTCGGCGGCCTGCGGCTCGCTGTCGGCGCCATCGGCTTCCATGTCTTCCACCACCTCGGCGGCTTCGCCGTCGATGGCCGTCGCGTCGGCGTCGGTCTCGTCCTCATCATCGCCGCCGGCGCGCTGGCGGACCATTTCGGCGTCCAGACGCAGAATGGCGGTGATGCGCTCCTCGGGCTTGAGCGCCGGAATCAGGTTGACGATCGGCTTGCCACGGGAGGCGCGGCCGCCCTGGGGCAGCTCGAACACGCGCAGCCAGTAGACCTTGCCTTCATTGGTGAAGCACAGAAGGGTGTCGTGGGTGCCGGCCACCAGCAGCTGCTCGACGTAATCCTCGTCCTTCAGCTGGCCGGCGGACTTGCCGCGCCCGCCGCGCTTCTGCGCGCGGTAGGTGTCGATCGGCTGGGTCTTGGCGTAGCCGGAATGGCTGAGCGTGACCACCACGGTTTCCTCGGCGATCAGGTCTTCCATGCTCAGATCCAGCCGCGAGGTCTGGATTTCCGTGCGGCGCTCGTCGCTGTACTCCGAACGGATCGCGTGCAGCTCGTCGCGGATCACCTGCATCAGGCGGTCCGGGTCGGCCAGGATCAGCATCATTTCGCGGATCTGGTCCAGCAGCACCTGGTAATCGGTGATCAGTTTTTCCCGTTCCAGGCCGGTCAGTTTCTGCAGGCGCAGATCGAGAATCGCCTGGGCCTGCTCCGGGCTCAGGTGGTAGAAGTTGTCGCGCAGCCCGTAGTGCTCATCGAGACCGTCCGGGCGGGCGGCGTCTTCGCCGCCGGCGCGCTCCAGCATGGCCAGTACGTCGCCCGGCGCCCAGCCCTTGGCAAGCAGTTTTTCCTTCGCCTCGGCGGCGCTCGGCGAGCCCTTGATCAATTCGATCACCGGGTCGATGTTGGCCAGCGCCACCGCCAGACCTTCCAGCAGGTGGGCCTTTTCGCGGGCCTTGCGCAGTTCGTACACGGTGCGGCGGGTCACCACCTCGCGGCGGTGACGCAGGAAGGCGTCCAGCAGCTCGCGCAGGTTCAGGGTGCGCGGCTGGCCGTCCACCAGCGCCACGGTGTTGATGCCGAACACGGTCTCCATCTGCGTCTGCTGATAGAGGTTGTTGAGCACCACTTCCGCGTTCTCGCCCCGGCGCAGCTCGATATAGACCCGCATGCCCTGCTTGTCGGATTCGTCGCGCAGCTCGGTGATGCCCTCGATCTTCTTTTCCTTGACCAGCTCGGCGATTTTCTCGATCAGCCGGGCCTTGTTCACCTGATAGGGCAGCTCGTGAATGATGATGGCTTCCTTGCCACTCTTGTCGGTCTGCTCGATCTCGGCGCGGGCACGGACATAAATACGGCCCCGGCCGGTGCGGTAGGCCTGCACGATCCCGGCACGGCCGTTGATGATGCCGGCGGTGGGGAAATCCGGACCCTTGATGTATTCCATCAGGTCGTCCGGCGTCAGGCTGTCGTCGTCGATCAGCGCCAGGCAGCCGTCGATCACCTCGCCCATGTTGTGGGGCGGGATATTGGTGGCCATGCCCACGGCGATGCCGGAGGAGCCGTTGACCAGCAGGTTGGGCACCCGCGTCGGCATGACGTCGGGAATGCGCTCGGTGCCGTCGTAGTTGTCCACATAGTCGACGGTTTCCTTGTCCAGATCGGCCAGCAGCTCGTGGGCGATCTTGGCCATGCGCACTTCGGTGTAACGCATGGCGGCGGCGGAGTCGCCGTCGATGGAACCGAAGTTGCCCTGCCCGTCCACCAGCATGTAGCGCAGGGAGAACGGCTGGGCCATGCGGACAATGGTGTCGTACACAGCGGAATCGCCGTGGGGGTGATATTTACCAATTACATCACCCACCACACGGGCGGACTTTTTATAGGGTTTATTCCAGTCGTTGCTGAGCTCGTGCATGGCGAACAGCACGCGGCGGTGCACCGGCTTGAGGCCGTCGCGCACATCCGGCAGAGCCCGGCCCACGATCACGCTCATGGCGTAATCCAGGTACGACTGTCTGAGTTCGTCCTCGATGTTGACGGGAGTAACTTCTTTGGCGAGGTCCGTCATGGCGTTCCTTATATCCCTCGGTGGCGTGGATAGCGACCCGCGGAAGCCCCGGTCGCGGAGCTCCTAAAAGCCACCGATGATAGCACAGCTTTGCCGCCTCTAAATAATTCCCATCAACCCCGTCACCACAAGCCCGGCGCCGACATCGGACGAGGCTGGCCAGACAGGTTATACTCGCCGCCGGACCGACCGGGCCGGGCCCGGTCTCATGCCCACTTCCGCGCGGAGAAGGCGCCGTCAGCGGGAGCTAATAAGGAGCCGTCAGCGATGCAGAATCAGCCGTCCCCGGATCACCAACACGCCGACCTCATCATCAAAGCCGGCTGGATCGCGCCGGTGGCCCCGGAAACCGGCGCCCTCGCCGATCACGCCCTGGTGGTCCGCGGCGACACCATCGTCGACCTGCTGCCGACGCCCCTGGCGGACCAGAAATGGCGCGCCGACGAGGTGGTGGAGCTGGGCAACCACCTGCTGATCCCCGGCCTGGTGAACGCCCACACCCACGCCGCCATGAACCTGTTCCGCGGCCTGGCCGACGACCTGCCGCTGATGACCTGGCTGGAGCAGCACATCTGGCCGGCCGAGGGGCAGTGGATGAGCGAAGCCTTCGTGCGCGACGGCACCCGTCTGGCCGCCACCGAGATGATCCGCTCCGGCACCACCTGCTTCGCCGACATGTACTTCTTCCCGGAGACCACCGCCCGGGTGGCCATGGAGGCGGGCCTGCGGGCGGTGCTGTTCTCGCCGATCCTGGACTTCCCCACCCCCATGGGCGCCGGCCCGGACGACTATCTTCGCCTGGCCACGGAGGCCGCCGATAACTGGCGCCATGAACCCCGGGTGACCATCGGCTTCGGTCCGCACGCGCCTTATACCGTCTCCGACGGCCCCCTGGAGAAGGTGCTCACCCTGGCCGAGGAACTGGACGCGCCGGTGATGATGCACGTGCATGAAACCGCCGGCGAGATCCACCAGGCGGTGGAGACCAGCGGCGAGCGACCGCTGACCCGGCTCAAGCAACTGGGCCTGCTCAACCCGCGCCTGCTGGCGGTGCACATGACCCAGCTGCTCGACGAGGAAATCCAGTGGCTGGCGGAGACCGGCAGCCAGGTAGTGCACTGCCCCGAGTCCAACCTCAAGCTGGCGAGCGGCTTCTGCCCGGTGCAGAAACTGCTCGACGCCGGCATCAACGTGGCGCTGGGCACCGACGGCTCGGCCAGCAACAACGATCTGGACATGATCGGCGAGACCCGCACCGCCGCCCTGCTCGCCAAGGGCGTGAGCCTGCGCGCCGACGCGGTGCCGGCGGCCACCGCCCTGCGCATGGCGACCCTCAACGGCGCCCGGGCGCTGGGCCTGGAAAGCCGCACGGGTTCACTGGAAATCGGCAAGCAGGCGGATATGATCGCCGTCGACCTGGGTGCCCTGGAGACCCAACCGGTCTATGACCCGGTGGCGCAACTGGTGTACGCGGCCACCCGGGACCAGGTCACCCACAGCTGGGTCGCCGGGCGCTGCTTGATGGCGGACCGCCGGCTGACCACGCTGAACGCGGCGCTGATCGCCAAGAACGCGGCCGAGTGGCAGCGCAACATCGCGCCCAACAATGACCGCGCCAACAACGAGAGTCGATGAGGGACACCCGATGAACCAACCCAACGTGGACAGCGGCGAAATCGCCAAATTCAACGCCCTGGCGGAACGCTGGTGGGACCCGAACTCGGAATTCCGCCCGCTGCATGACATCAACCCGCTGCGGCTCAATTACATCGACGAGCGCCTCGGCCTGCCCGGCAAGAAAGTGATCGACATCGGCTGCGGCGGCGGCCTGCTCTCCGAGGGCATGGCCCGGCGCGGCGCCACGGTCACCGGCATCGACCTGGGCGAGGCGCCCCTGGCGGTGGCGCGCCTGCACGCCGAGAAGAGCGGCGTGGAGGTGGAATACCTGCAGGTGCTGGCCGAAGAGATCGCCGAGCAGCGCGCCGGCGAGTACGACGCTGTGACCTGCCTGGAAATGCTCGAGCACGTGCCCGACCCGGCGTCGGTGATCCGCGCCTGCGCCAAACTGGTGAAGCCCGGCGGCCAGGTGTTCTTCAGCACCATCAACCGCAACCCCAAGGCGTTTCTGTTCGCCATTGTCGGCGCCGAATACGTGCTGAGGCTGCTGCCGCGCGGCACCCACGAGTACGCCAAGCTGATCCGCCCCTCGGAGCTGGCCGGCTGGAGCCGCGACGCCGGGCTCGATGTGCGCGACACCACCGGCATGACCTACAACCCGGTGACCCAGGTGTACAAGCTCAACCGCGATGTGTCGGTGAACTATCTGATGCACGCGGTGCGCCATGCTTGAGGCGGTCTTCTTTGATCTGGACGGCACCCTGGTGGACACGGCGCCGGATTTTTACGTGGTGCTCAATCAGCTGCTGCGCGAACACGGCCGGCCGGAGGTCAGCTACCAGGCGGTGCGCGCCACAGTCTCCAACGGCGGCCGGGCGCTCACCGAGCTGGGCTTCGGCCTGGCGCCCGGGGACGCCGGCTTCGATGATCGGCTCAATGAGCTGCTCAACGCCTACGGCGGCCGCCTGGCGGTGGACACCTGCCTGTTCGACGGCATGGCCGAGACCCTGAGCTGGCTGGAAGACCAGGGCCTGCCCTGGGGGGTGATCACCAACAAGCCGGAGCGCTTCACCCGCCCGGTGCTCGCCGGCCTGGGCCTGCTCGACCGCTGCGCCTCAGTGATCTGCCCGGACCAGGTGCGCGAGCGCAAACCGGACCCGGAAGGCCTGCTGATGGCGGCCGGCGCCGTGGGGGCCAACCCCACCCACTGCGTCTATGTGGGCGATCATTTGCGTGACATCCAGGCCGGACTCAATGCGAAAATGATCACCGTCACCGCCGGATTCGGCTACATCGACGCGGACGACAACCCGCGCGCCTGGCCGGCCGACTATTTTGTGGAACGCGGCGAGCAACTGCTGCCGCTGCTGAAAACACTGTGAAGAAGTAGGTACAGTCGAAATGGACATCAAGGAACTCAACGGCCTGGCGGCCAATTACCAGTGCCCGCCGGACGCCTTTAAGGATCGTATTATTCTGGTTACCGGCGCCGGCGCCGGTATCGGCCGGGCGGTGGCCCTGGCCCTGGCCGCCCACGGCGCCACCGTGATTCTGCTGGGCCGCACCCAGAGCAAGCTGGAAGCGGTGTACGACAAGATCAAGGCCGCCGGCGGGCCGGAGCCGGCGCTGGCACCGGTCAACATGGAGGTGGCGCGGCCCGAGGACTACCAGGAGCTGGCGACCCTGTTCGGCCGCGAATTCGGGCGCCTGGACGGGGTGCTGCACAACGCCTCGGTGCTGGGGGACATCACGCCGCTGGAGCGTTACGGCGCGGACACCTGGGATTCGGTGATGCGCGTCAACGTCAACAGCGCCTTCTATCTGACCCAGGCGCTGCTGCCGCTGCTGCGCGACAGCGACGACGGCCGCATCCTGTTCACCTCCTCCAGCGTGGGCCGTAAAGGCCGGGCATTCTGGGGCGCCTACGCGGCGTCCAAGGCGGCTACCGAAAATCTGTCGCAGACGCTGGCGGAAGAATTGGAGAACACCTCCAAAATTCGCGTGAACACCATCAACCCGGGCGCCACCCGCACGGATATGCGCGCCCTTGCGTATCCCGGCGAAGACGCGGAAAAATTGAAAAGCCCGGAACAGATTGTGGCCAGTTATTTGTATCTGCTGGGCCCTGAAGGGGCCGCGATCAACGGGCAGTCCCTGGACGCCCAGCCCCGCTGATACCGGGAGCGGCCGAGGCCGCTCTCCGTTTCACTCGATCTTGACCTCAGCGACATTCCGGTATGTCTGACGAGCATCCGGTCGTGGTCATCTCCATGCTATTACTGCCGGCGACCCTCTCGAATAATAATCAGGGATTGCCATGTTTCGTTTCGTCCTCGCTTCATTGATCCTGACGCTGTCATCGCTGTGTATCGGCGCGGAAGAGCTGCGCCTGTCGCAGGAGCAGCAGCAAAAAATGGAACAACTGCTCCCCGGGGTGGACGTTGACCAGGAGCTGGTTCGCGCCCTGGCGGATATTTTTTACTCCCGTGACATGCCGGTGCGGGTGCGGCTGGGCGCCATCGCCAAGCTGGTCGGCATCGACCAGATGCCGCCGGGCACCGCCCTGAACCGCAAGATATGCATCTGGGATATCGCCGGACGCAACGGGCCGGTGTTCCAGGCGGCCATGGAGCAGCGCGCCATGGCGCTGGAATACGGCATCGACCTGGAAATGATCCCGTTCACCAACGAAACCATTCTGGTCGAGGAGCTCAAGGCCGGGCGCTGTGACGCCGGCCTGATGAGCGGCATGCGCGCGCGCCTGTTCAACAGCTATACCGGCACCATCGACGCCATCGGTGCGATCCCGGACAACCAGCACATGCGCACCCTGCTGCAGGTGCTGGCGCACCCCAGCCAGGCCGGGCGCATGGTCCAGGGTGAGTACGTGATCATGGGCATCTTCTCCGGCGGCGCCGCCCATGTGTTCGTCAATGACAAGCGCATCAGTTCGCTGGCCAACGCGGCCGGTAAAAAAGTGGCGGTGCTGGATTACGACAAGACCCAGTCGGAAATGGTGGCCGGCATCGGCGCCACGCCGGTGCCCTCGGACATCGTCAGCGCCCCCAATAAATTCAATAACGGCGTGGTCGACATCCTCGCCGCGCCGCTGATCGCCTATGAATTGCTGGAACTCTATAAAGGCATGGAGCCCGACGGCGGCATCGTCAACTATCCGATCGCCCAGATCAGCATGCAGCTGGTGGGCCGGCTGGACAAATTCCCGAATGAAGTGGCGCAGCTGATCCGTGAAGCCTCCTTCGAGGCCTACGACGAGGTGCGGGCACGGGTAAAAACCGAGGAAGACCGGGTGCCGGACCGCTGGTGGATCGAGATCCCCGCCGACGAAAAGCGCGAATACGAAGCGATGATGCAGGAAGCGCGCGACACCCTGCGCGAACAGGATTACTACGACGGTCGCATGTTGGACCTGCAAAGCCGGATTCGCTGCAAGTTCGATCCGTCCCGTGGCGAATGCTCGAATAACAAGTAAACCGCACCAGGAGGTCGTGTGCAGATAACCCGTCTATTGCGTAACACCCTGCTCGGCGTGGGCGCCACCCTGGCCTTCGCCGTGGCGCCGGCGTCCGCGTCCGACGACGCCCTGCGGGACACCGTCTACAACGACGCGCTGCCCATGACCGAGCGCGTCGACGCCATGCGCGAACTGACCGGCCTGGGCAAAGCCGGCAATGACACCCGCAAGATCTGCATCTGGGACATTGTCGGCCGCAACGGGCCGATCTTCTCGGCGGCCCAGGACCAGCGCGCCAAGCTGCTTGAGTACGGCATCCAGCTGGACCTGGTGCCCTATACCGACGAGCGGGTGATGGTGGACGAATTCAAGGCCGGCCTCTGTGACGCGGCGCTGATGAGCGGCCTGCGCGCCAGGCTGTTCAACACCTACACCGGCACCATCGACTCCATCGGCGGGCTGCCCACCCAGCAGCACATGCGTATTCTGCTGCAGGTGCTCGCCGACCCCGCCTCGGCGGAGCACATGGTGCAGGGGGATTACGTGGTGGCCGGTATCGCCCCCGGCGGCGGCGCCTACCTGTTCGTCAACGACAAGAAGATCAACAGCCTGGCGGCGGCGGCGGGCAAAAACGTGGCGGTGCTGGACTACGACCCGGTGCAGGCGGAGATGGTCGGCCAGGTGGGCGCCTCGCCGGTGCCCACGGACATCGTCAACGCGCCCAACATGTTCAACAACGGCGTGGTGGACGTGCTCGCGGCGCCGCTGGCGGCCTATGAGATCGTCGAGCTGTACAAGGGCATGACCCCGGACGGCGGCATCGTCAACTACCCGATCGCGCAGATCAGCATGCAGCTGGTGGCCCGCCGCGACCGCATCCCCAACGAAGCGGCCCAGTTAGTGCGCGAAGTGTTCTTCGAGAGCTATCAGCAGATTATTGACCGGGTGCACGAAGAGACCAAGAACATCCCCGACCGCTGGTGGATCGAGATTCCGGATAACGACAAGCGCGAGTACGAGGTGATGATGCGGGACGTGCGCCTGCAACTGCGCGAGCGCGGCTACTACAGCGCCGACATGCTGACCCTGCAGCGCCGCATCCGTTGCAAGCTGGATTCGTCGCGGGCCGAGTGCGCCGACCCGCAGGAATAGGCGCCCGAGCCGCTCAGTGGAGCGGCTCGTCCCCGGGCAGCTGGTCCAGGGTGCCGAACAGGTCCACGCGCTGGTCGCTGAACATGTCCAGCTCCGGCGCCAGCGCCTGCACGTAGCGGTCGAAATAGAGGAACTGTTTGAGCAGCAGCGCGAACTCGCGGGGGAAGCGGATACCGTGCCCCTCGCCGATGCGCACCAGATCGGTGAGCAGCTGATTGACCTCGCGGTCGTTGCGGTCGGCCTGCACCAGGGCGCTGGCGTCCACGTCCGTGAGCCGGTCCTGCAGCGCGGAAATGTCCCGCGCCAGGGCGTCCACGTCCACCTCTTCGCTGGTCATGCCCACCATCGCCATGGCGCGCGCCATGGCGGGCACGTCGCCGCTGCCGATCGCTTCGAAGAACGCCATCATGCCCTGCCAGGCTTCCGGGCGGATACGCCCCACCATGCCGAAGTCGATGAACCCCACCCGGCCGTCTTCCAGCAGCATCAGATTGCCGGCATGCACGTCGGCGTGGAAGAAGTCGCACACCATAAGGCTGGAGAACCAGGTGTTCAGCGCGGTGATCAGGGTGCCGGCCGGGTCGTCCGTGTAGCGCCGCAGCACCTGCAGATCGGTGAGCGGTACGCCGTGGAAGCGCTCCATGGTGAGCACCCGCTTGGTGGTGTGCGAGGCCACCGGGCGCGGCGCCACCGCGGCCACATTGCCGGTTTCGGCGAGGAAGCGGTTGAACGCGTCCAGATTGCGGGCCTCCTGCAGGAAATCGCACTCTTCGAGCATGCCCGCCTGCAGCTCCTCGATCACGCCGGAGAGCGCCGAGCGGGACAGCCCCGGCGCCAGCGACTCGACCAGGCGCGCCGACGCGTAGAGAAAGTTGAAATCGGTGAGCAGCACCTGACGCACGCCGGGGCGCTGGACCTTGATCACCACGTCGGCGCCGTTCTTCAGGCGGGCCGCGTGCACCTGGGCGATGGAGGCGCTGGCCAGCGGTTTGGGATCGACCCATTCGTACAGAGTGTCCAGGGGAGCGCCGAGCTCCGCTTCCACGGTCTCGCGGATATAATGGAACGGCAGCGGCGGCGTGCGGTCCAGGCACTTCTGGAATTCGCTGACGTACTCCTCCGGGAACAGCGACGGCGAACTGGCGATGAACTGGCCCAGCTTGATGTAGGTGGCACCCAGGGACTCAAAGGTGCGGCGCAGGTGCCTGGGCAGGGCCTCGCGGTCGCCCAGCAGCCAGCCCAGGCCCTGGCGGCCGACCACGCCCACCGTTTCGAACACACGGAAAGCGCCGCGGGCGGTGTTGCGCACCAGGGCCAGGCCCTCCCGCTCACGGGCAAGGTTTGCGCGCATTTCATTAACGATGGTGTCTTTGCTCATCACATCTACCTAGAGTTCCGTTGAAAGAGTCAACACCGCCCGGCCCGGCCACCCGGGAGCGGGCCGGGATCGTGACGCTAACAGATTGAAAAATAAAGCATAAAGAGGAAGGCTCCTGAAGTTCCCTGAAGGCATTGGCTGTTCCGACATAAGAGCCGAGACCCAGGGTCATTATCAGCGAGGTGCCGCGAACCCATGATCGCAAACCTAGCATTAGGTTTGTAATGGCTTAGGTGCTTTTTTGTAATCGGCGCTTGTGCCAACTCAGCAATGTTGAGTACTGTCATCGGCGCCGTGAGAACAATAAAAAGGAGCTCAAGGAATGCGTTCTCTACTCAGTAAAATCGCGCGCCCCGCGCGTGCCCTCATCGCCGGTGGCGTGATCACTGCACTTTCCGGTTGTGGCATCATCTACAAAACCACGGGTGACGTTCTGGTCAGCTTCGGCCAGGCGGAACTCGCCCCCCATCTGCTCGCCTACGACGACGTGCGCATGGGCTGCATCACCGGCGAGGCCCAAACACCGCTGCTGATGTCGTTCAGCGAAGTGGGTTCCCACCCGGAAAAACTGGGCGTGATGACCTACACCACCGCCGCGGTGTGCGCGGAGCAGATGGCGCTGGAATCCGAGCTCAGCTATCTGCGCGCGGTCAACGACGGCCGGGTGAGCGAAGCCCAGGACGCGCGCATTCAGCAGAAGCGCTGGTCCAAGATCGCCGCCAAGCGCCTGCTCAAGTCCCACCAGTTGATGAACGAAGTCTATGGTCCGCTGGACGAAGGCGAGTGCCCGAAACTGAACCACGAGTTCGATCAGATCGTCTGGCTGGTGGGTAACATCGCCGGCGTTCAGGCTCTGGTCGCCGACGGCGCCGCCGACGGTTCCGTGGGCGTGCCGCGCAACATCGTGGCCAAGGTCGAGCGTAACGCCAAGTGCCTGGACAGCGACGACTGGTGGGGCGCGCCCCAGGGTCTGCGTGCCGCGGTCTGGACCATCCTGCCGCAGCTGGCACCGGAAGGCGCCCAGCCCTGGCAAACCCTCGAACAGTCCGCTGAACAAGGCTTCGAAGGCGGCGTCCGTCTGGGCAGCGCCTTCTACGCCATCAGCGCCTACGGCAAAGGCGACAATGACCGCCTGCGCACCGCGATCCGCGATTTCGCCGCCAACGGTGAAAACATCAATGAAGACTACGCCATGATCGACGCCATCGCGGAAATCCTGATAACCGGCCTTTCCGACCGTCTCTGGACCGAGAACACCGGCAAGCGTACCCCGCTCAACGGCCTCGGCACCTTCTGGGATGACACTTCCAGCGAACCGAAGATGAACATCGACGATTTGCTGTAGTCCTTATCAGGTAAGCGGTTATAAGCGCGGGCCCTTCACGGGCCCGCCTTCCAACAGACAAGAAGTAAGCAAGGAGAGAAACCGATGCGCGTTTTCAAAGCCTTAGCGATGGCGGCGGTAACAACGGTGGGCCTGGCCTCCATGTCCGCCCAGGCCGCCAACACCGAACGCAGCCTCTGCGTATTCGATATCATCGGTGCCAGCGGTGATGTGTATAACATCATGAAGGACTACAAAACCGAAGCGGCCGGTTGGGGCGTGGACATCAAGCTCAAGCCCTACACCGACGAGAAAATCGCCGCCGAGGACCTGAAGGCGGGCCAGTGTGACGGCGCCGTTCTCACCGGTCTGCGGGTGCGCCAGTTCAACAGCTACGCCGGCAGCTTCGAAGCCGTGGGGGCGATCCCCTCCTACAAGGAACTGCAAACCGTGTTCCGGGTGATGGCCAGCGGCAACGCATCCATCAACAAGCAGCTCAAGCAAAACGGCTACACCATTGCCGGTTTCGCCCCCATGGGCGCCGCCTATCTGTTTGTTAAGGACCAGAGTATCGACACCGTCGGTGAGCTGTCCGGTAAATCCATCTCCGTGATGGAATACGCCCCGGACCAGGCCAACATGGCCTCCCAGGTGGGCATGTCCCCGGTGCCTTCGGATATCACCAACTTCGCCGGTCGCTTCAACAACGACTCGGTGGATATCTGCTTTGCCCCGGTGGTCGCCTACTCCGCCCTGGAACTGTACAAGGGCATGCAGCCGGACGGCGGTATCATTCGCTACACCCTGGGTCAGCTGACCAACCAGATCGTATTGCGCAGCGACAAGTTCTCCGACGAGTTCGCCGCCAAATCACGTACCTGGATGCTGGGCCAGTTCGACCGCGCCATGCAGGTGATCCGCAACGCCGAAAACGAAGTGGATGACAAGTGGTGGATCGATATTCCCGATGACGACAAACGCCGCTACAACGAAATGCTGCGCGAAGCCCGCGTGAACATGACCGAGAGCGGTATATATAACAAGGACCTGATGGACCTCCTCCGCAAGGTGCGCTGCAAAACCGACCCGAGCCGGGCGGAATGCACCTTGGCGATGGAGTAATCACCTCTCGCCGGACGCGAACCAACGGGGCCTCACCGGGCCCCGTTTTCTCTTTGTATGTAGTACGCACGCTGGCGCCGCGGGCGAGCCTCGGTGCCGGTAAGGTGATAGTGCCGTTTACAACGGCATAACAATAACCGGGTGAATAATGGAAAAACCTCAGTTGACCGTGGCCAGGCGTTCGGTGGGGGAGTGGTTATCATCGCTGCCCACCCTGTTCATTCTTCTGACCGTGATTTTTTTATCTTCGGGTCAGATTATCCACTCCCAGCTTCTCAAAATCGGTGAAAACACCTGGGACGAATACTTCCTGTTGCGGGGCGCCGGCATGGTGTCCGAGCCCACCTGTAATCCCGACCCCGATATCAACCAGCGGGTCCGGGAAATCGTCGAGCAACGCAAAGCGGAAGCCGCCAACGATCCTCTTGGGGATATCCTGGGCGGCTCGTCCGTGGATCCGGACGCGATCAGGGGCTCGCTTGAAGCGTCCAGGGAGAATTGCCGCAACAAGTGGGACCGCTTCAAAATCGTCGAGGAAAAGGTCACCCCGGCGGTGATCATGTTCCGCAATATCGAGGGCGGCGTCGCCAAAGTGGTGTCCACGCTCGGCGACTATAAACGTCTTCTGCTCTGTCTTCTGGTGATGATCTGCGCGATCACCGCCACACTCGCCCGACACCATATTTCCTTGCGCCCGTCGCGCACCAAAAAGGACCATGTCGTCACCACCACCGCGCAATTGATCGCCAACGCGTCGCTATTGATGTCGGCGACGGTATACCGCGCGGAGGAAGTGGAAGCCATCGCGTCCGGTGTGACGGTGAGCAATTTCTACCTGCACCAGTTCTGGATCGCCGGCTTCGCGTTACTGACGGCGGCCTCGATTTATCAGTTGATCCGACCGCCCAAGGATCTGGAAACCGGCGGCTCCTGGCCCAAGGCGTTCCTGACCATCCCGCTGTACAGCTTTATGTCGCTGACCGCGGCGGCGCAGTTCGCCAGCCAGGGCTACTACCACGGCATCAGCGTCTACCTGAACATGATGATGGAGCTGTCCACCCTGTTCCTGAATCTGGCGCTGTACATCTGGATCGGCATGCTGCTCAAGCAGACCAAGCTGGCGCATCTGGTGTTCGATATCCTGCGGCCCTGGAAGATGTCGCCGGAACTGATGTGTTTCGTGGTCCTGGCGGTCGCCGCCATCCCCACCGCTTATACCGGCGCTTCCGGTATCTTCGTGATCGCGGCGGGTGCCACGATCTATCAGGAACTGATCCGGGTGGGCGCCCGCAAGCAGCTCGCTCTGGCCGCCACCGCCATGTCCGGTTCCATGGGTGTGGTGCTGCGTCCCTGTTTGCTGGTGGTGATCATCGCCGCGCTCAACAAGAGCGTGACCACCGCCGAGTTGTTCTCCTCCGGCTATAAGATCTTCTTCCTGAGCCTGTTCCTGTTCTTTATCTACAGCCAGTTCGCGCGCACCTCGCCGGCCCGCATCGCTCCGTTCTCAGAAGCGCTGCCCAAGAGCCTTAAGCGCATGGTGCCGCTGATGCCCTACGCGATCATCGTGGGCGCCATCCTGGTGCTGTTCAGTGACGTGCTCGGCCGTCAGCTCGACGAGTTCTCCGCGCCCATCATTCTGCCCGTGATGATGATCGGCATTCTCTTTTACGAGAAGCTCAGCCGCCATCTGCTGCACCTGTTCACCCTCTTCCTGGTCCCCATGGTGGTGATGTCCTACATGGGCATCTGGGAAGGCTATCAGGCGCTGACCAGCGGCCAGGTCCCGGTGGGCGTGTCCGCCGCGGAGCTGGAAGACATCCTGTGGGGCGAATTCTGGCGCAACACCTTCCTGACCGCCTTCATGGTGATCCACTACCTGGTGAAAACCGGCGATCAGGACCCGCACTATCAGCCTGAAGCCGGGGTATCGGAGAAGCTGGAAGGCTCCCTGCGCATGGCCACCAATGAAACCACCGGTCACATCGGCGCCCTGTTGATGCTGATGGCCCTGTCGGTAAGCACCGGCGGCATTATTGAACGCTCCGGTCTGCTGGAGATGCTGCCCGAGGTGTTCCCGTCGATCTGGGTGGCGATGGGCATCCTGGTGGTGACCATGGTGATCATCGGCATGATCATGGACCCCTACGGGGCGGTGATCCTTGTCAACGCCACCATTGCCCAGGTGGCGTTCAATAACGGCATCGATCCACTGCACTTCTGGATGATCACGCTGGTGGCCTTCGAGCTGGGGTACCTGACACCACCGGTGGCCCTCAACCACCTGTTGACGCGACAGGTGGTCGGTGACGACGAGGTGGAAAGCGCCAAGCTCAGCACCGGCAGCTTCTTCCGGCGCTATGAGAAGTTCCTGCTTCCCATCGCGACCATGCTGACCGCGCTGCTGATCGTGTCGTTCCTGCCGCTGGTTTCCGACGGCCTGCACGAGTGGCTGTTCCAGAAAATCCAGTCCGGCGGCTGATCACGGCCACCGCTCGGCAATACCCACAAGGGCCGCTTTCGCGGCCCTTTTTTATGGCAATGCGGAGGGCTCCGGGCGATTTGGATAGAGAACAAAAAAGAGCTAGACTGGTCAAAATAACAACAATCATGACCAAAAAAATAAAAAAGGAATGCTCCCATGACGGAACGGACCCTGGGCATGCCCCGACGCACGCCCACTGAATGGTTTTCCACCCTGCCGACGCTGTTGCTTCTTCTGATCGTCGTGTTCCTGTCCTCCGGACAGATCATCCACTCGCAATTGCTCAAGATCGGTGAAGCCACCTGGCAGGAATATTTCATGCTGCGTAGCGCCGGCGTCATGCCGGAGCCGACCTGCAACCCGGACCCGAACATTGACCAGCGGGTTCGCGAAATCGTCAAGCAACGCCAGGCCGAAGCCGCCGGCGATCCGCTGGCCGGTATCCTCGGCGGCGCGTCCGTGGACAAAAGCGCCATCCGCGGCTCGCTGGAAGCCACGCGCGCCAACTGCCGGGCGAAACTGGAGCGCTACCAGACCGTGCAAGAGAAGGTGACGCCGGCGGTGATCGCTTTCCGCAACGTGGAGGGCGGCGTCGCCCTGGTGGTGTCCACGCTGGGCGAGTACAAGCGCCTGTTGCTTTGCCTGCTGCTGCTGATCTGCGCCACAACCACGACCTTCCAGCGCCACCATATCGCGCTGCGGCCGGCGCGCACCGACAAGGATCACCTGGTATCACTGAGCGGCCAGCTGGCGGCCAACGCCTTGCTGCTGGTATCGGCGATCGCCTATCGAATCCAGGATTCGGAATCGATGGCCGCCGGCGTCACCGTGGATAATTTCTATCTGCACAATATCTGGATCGCCGGCTTCGGCACGCTCACCCTGGCGTCCCTGTACCGGCTGCTGCGCCGCCCGCGCGATCTGGAGCCGGGCGGTTCCTGGGCCAAGGCCTTTCTGACCATCCCGCTGTACAGCTACATGTGTCTGTCGGCCTCGGCGCAGTTCTTTTCCCAGGGCTATTTCCACGGCACCAGCGTCTATCTGAACATGATGATGGAGCTGTCCAGCGTGTTCCTGAACCTGGCGCTGTATATCTGGATCGGCATGATGCTGAAACAGACCCGCCTGACGCATATTTTCTTCGACGCCCTGCGCCCCTGGCGCATGTCGCCGGAGCTGATGTGCGTGGTGGTGCTGGCGATCGCCGCCGTGCTCACCGCCTATACCGGTGCGTCCGGCATCTTCGTGATCGCCGCCGGCGCGACCATCTACACCGAGCTACGACGTGTCGGCGCGCGCAAGCAGCTGGCGCTGGCGGCCACCGCCATGTCCGGCTCCATGGGCGTGGTGCTGCGGCCCTGCCTGCTGGTGGTCATGATCGCGGCGCTCAACAAAAGCGTCACCACCAGCGAGCTGTTCGCCTCCGGCGCCAAGGTGTTCGCGCTCAGCCTGTTTATTTTCTTTATCTACAGCCAGTTCGCCCGTACCACCCCGGCACGCATCGCGCCGTTCTCGCAAGCGCTGCCGGCCAGTCTCAAAAAGATGATTCCGCTGACGCCCTACGGCGTGGTGGTGGGCGCCGTGGCGGTGTTCTTCAGCGACGTGCTGGGGCGCCAGCTGGACGAGTTTTCCGCGCCGATCATTCTGCCGGTGATGCTGCTGGCGATCCTGGTCTATGAGAAGCTCAGCCGTCACACCCTGCATCTGTTCAGTCTCTTCCTGGTGCCGATGCTGGTGCTCTCCTTCATGGGCATCGCGGAGGGCTACCAGGTGCTCGTCAGCGGCGAGATCCCCGGCGGCACCTCCGCCGCCGAGCTGGAAGCGGCGCTGTGGAGCGAGACCTGGCGTAACCTGCTGATGATTCTGTTCCTGGGCGTGCACTATGGCGCCGCCTTGTTGTCCCGGAACAACAGCGACCCGGTGGCCGATTACCCGCCCGAGGAAGGCGTCTCCGAGAAATTGGAAGGCAGCCTGCGCTTCGCCACCGGCGAAACCGCCGGCCATATCGGCGCCATGTTGATGTTGATCGCCCTGTCGGTGGGCACCGCCGGTATCATCGAACGCTCCGGGATGCTGGAACTGCTGCCGGACGCCTTCGCGTCGATCTGGATCGCCGGCCTGTTCCTGGTGGTCGCCCTGGTGCTGGTGGGCATGTTCATCGACCCACTGGGCGCGGTGATTCTGGTAAACGCCACCTTCGCGCCGCTGGCCGCCGCCAACGGCATCGCGCCGTTGCACTTCTGGATGATCGCGCTGGTCGCCTTCGAGCTCGGCTATCTGACGCCACCGGTGGCGCTCAACCACCTGCTGTCTCGACAGGTGGTCGGCGACGACGAAGTGGAAAGCGCCAAGCTCTCCACCGGCACCTTCTTCCGGCGCTATGAGAAATTCCTGCTGCCGATCGCGGTGATGCTCACCGCCCTGCTGATCGTCGCCTTCCTGCCGCTGCTGTCCGACGGACTGCACGACTGGTTGTTCCAGAAAATCCAGACCGCGGCCTAGGGGAGGGAAATGCCATGAGCCAGACCGACGTTATTACCCTGCCCAAAGTGCTGGGCAAAGTGCCTGAAGTGGTGATGAACCTGCCGGGCCTGATCAAAGGCTCCCGGATGAGCAAGATCACCGACACCACCAGGCCGCTGGGCTTGGGCGTGGCTTTCGAGAAGGTGGCGGCGAACAATCCGGACGGCCTCGCGGTGATTTACCGCGACCGCCGCTACACCTATCGCCAGTTCAATGCCTGGGCCAACCGCATCGCCGACTACCTGGCCTCCATCGGCCTGAAGAAAGGCGACACCGTGGCGCTGGATATGGAGAACCGTCCCGAGTTTCCGGCCACGCTTATCGGCTGTGCCAAACTGGGCGTGTGCGCCGCTCTGATCAACACCTCCCAGAAAGGGAAAGTGCTGACTCACAGCTTCAACCTGGTGAAACCCAAGGCGGCGATCATCGGTCAGGAACTGGTGGAAGTGATCCAGGAAGTACGCGATCACCTGGACCTGAAGGAAAACTTCTTCTACTTCGCCGACCAGGACACCCTGGCCGACCCGGGCGCCGCCCCGGAAGGCTTCACCAACCTGGCGGCCGCGATCCAGGGTTGTTCCAGCGAGAACCCGGAGAGCACCCACCAGACCTTCCTGCGCGACCCGCTGTTCTACATCTACACCTCCGGCACCACCGGCATGCCCAAGGCGGTGGTGTTCAACCACGGCCGCTGGGAGAAGGCCCACGGCGGGTTCGGCTTCTCCTCGGTGCGGCTGACGAAAACCGACCGGCTTTATTGCACCCTGCCGTTCTATCACGCCACCGGCCTGGTGGTCTGCTGGGCCTCGGTGATCGCCGGCCAGGGCTGCCTGGTTCTGGCCAGGCGCTTCTCCGCCAGCCGCTTCTGGGACGACATCCGCAAGCACCACTGCACTGCCTTCGGTTACGTCGGCGAGCTGTGCCGCTACCTGCACGAGCAGCCCGAGAAGCCGGACGACGGCGACAACCCGGTGCACACCATCGTCGGCAACGGCCTGCGCCCCAGCATCTGGAAAGAGTTCAAGAACCGCTTCGGCATTGAGCGCGTGGTGGAGCTGTACGCCTCCTCCGAGGGCAACGTGGCCTTCACCAACGTGTTCAACTTCGACAACACCGTGGGCTTCTCGCCGGTCAGCTACGCCATCGTCAAGTACGACAAGGAAGCCGATGAGCCGGTACGCGACGACAAGGGCTTCATGATCAAGGTGGGCAAGGGCGAATCCGGCCTGATGCTCGGCGAGATCACCGACAAGACCCCGTTCGACGGCTACACCGACAAGGACAAGACCGAGAAGGCGATCTTCCGGGACGTGTTCAAGAGAGGCGACGCCTGGTTCAACACCGGCGACATGATGCGCGACATCGGCTTCCGCCACGCCCAGTTCGTCGACCGCCTGGGCGACACCTTCCGCTGGAAGGGCGAGAACGTCTCCACCACCGAGGTGGAGCAGATCCTCGACGGCTTCGAGCAGATCGTCGAATCCGTGGTCTACGGCGTGGAAATCCCCGGCACCAACGGCCGCGCCGGCATGGCCGAGCTGCGTCTCGACCGCCCGCACGAGGAAGTGGACTGGCCGGCCCTGAGCAGCTACCTCAAGCGCGAGCTGCCGCCCTACGCGATCCCGGTGTTCCTGCGCATCACCGACCACGGCGTGGAAACCACCGGCACCTTCAAGCACCAGAAGAACACGCTGAAGGAAGAGAAGTACGATCTGAACCGGCACAACGACCCGGTCTATGTGCTGCTGCCCGGCGAGAGCGGCTACCAGCGCCTCACGCCGGAGATCCAGGCCGGCATCGAAGCCGGACGGTATCGCTTCTGAAGCCCGTGCCCGACAAGATGGTTTCTTCCCGGGTCTGAATATCCGATACTTCAGGGTATTTATTGCGCCGCCAGCAAAGGCCCAGACCATGCAAGACCCACAAGCAAGACACCGCGAGCGGCCCACCGAGCCGCTTCCCAAATCCGTTAAGCCGGCCCTGCTGTTCCTCGGCTTTTTGTTTATGGTGACGGTGGTGATCGCCGGGGCCGCCTACGTGGTGGACCGGCAAATTTACGGGTGAATCATTTGAACGGGTGATCCATGTCGTCCCAGCAAGAGCACCGTCATCATCCACGCCGCGACCCGCCCCGGGGGGTGTCCCTGACCCTGCGTCGGGATCCGCCGGCGGCGGACGAGGAGTCGCTGCATCTGCTATGCCGGGATGTGTCCCGAACCGGCCTGGGGGTGGCGTTCCCCCACTCCATCACGCCGGATACCGATGTGGAACTGTGGATTACGCTGCCCGGGGACGAGCGCCGCCTTCATCTGTACGGCACCATCGCCTGGTGCGCCGCGCCGCTGGGACAATGGCGCGCGGGCATCGCGCTCAACCTGGAACGCAGTGACGGCCGGTTCTGGTCGGCGCGCTTCGACCAAGACCATGACCTCGACGAACACTGAGCGTCCGCTGTTTCACCGCGGCGGCGACTACCAGAGCCATCGCCCTGATTACCCCGCCGCCCTGTTCCAGTGGCTGGCGCGGCACAGCCCCGGCCACCGTCTCGCCCTGGATCTGGGTTGCGGCAGCGGACAGGCCTGCCGCGCGCTGGAACCCTGGTTCGACACCGTGCTCGGCGGCGACGTCAGTGTCGATCAGCTCAAAGCGGCCCCGCCCGGCACCAGCCATTATCTGGCGGCGCACGCGGACGCCTTGCCGGTCGCCGACAACAGCGTCGATCTGATCACCGTGGCGCAGGCGCTGCACTGGTTCCCCCTGCCCGCTTTTTTCCATGAGAGCGCCCGCGTGCTGCGCGACGAGGGGCTGCTGGCGATCATCAGCTATGGACTGTGCAGCGTGGCCGGCCTGGAGGGCCTGATCGAGGACTTCCACGACCGCACCCTGAAACCCTGGTGGCCGGCGGCGCGCTGGCTGGTGATCGAGGGCTACCGAAGCGTCACCCTGCCCTGGCCGGAGCTCGAGGGCCCGCCGCCCATGCCGCTGGAACGGCAATGGCACTGGCAGGACATGGCCGGCTATCTGGATACCTGGTCGGCACTGGTCAAAGCCCGCGACCACGGCTACGACCCGCTGGCGGCGTTCCTGCCGGTGCTGCGGGAACACTGGGGAGAAGCGGAAAGAACCGTGCGCTGGCCGCTGCAACTGCGGGTCTGCGCGCGGCCGCCAAGACCGGCCGGATAAAAACGGGCGCCGTCAGGATTCGGGGAAGTGCTCGGCGAGCAGGCCGGCCAGGCGGTCCAGCCGGCGGCGGCGCTTGGCCAGTCCGAAGATGTTCATCATGCGCGTGCCCCAGGTCAGCGCGGTGGCCAGAGTGTCGCCGCCACGGCGGGGAATCACGTGCACATGCACATGGGGCACGTGCTGGTTGGCTTCGCGGCCGTCGTTGACGATCACGTTGTGGGCCAGCACGTCCAGGCCGGCCCGCTTGTGCGCACGAATGGTACGCCGGGCCAGCTCGAACAGATGGGCGCAGAGGTCCGACTCCAGGTCCTGAAGCAGGGGCTGGTGCTGCACCGGAATCACCAGGCAGTGGGCCTCGCGCACCGGAAACAGGTCCAGCAGCACGATGGCCCGCTCATCCCGGTAGACCACGCTGCCCTCGGCGCGCCCCTCCAGTATCTGGCAAAACACGCAGTCAGCCACTCAGTTCTCCGATTGCAGGTAATCTTGCTTGCGCCGCTGGCGCCAGATTTCCGCGCCGGCCAACAACAGCGCCAGCAACAACACGGCCAGCAGAGGTCCGCCGGCACGCCACAGGCTCACGTCTTCCCGGGCCAGACCGTCGAACAGGCTGACCACCCAGGCCGGCCCCCATTCCTGGTGGTTCGGCGACACCGGCCAGGGCATCAACAGCAGCGCCGCCGCCAGGGCGCGCAGCGGCAGCCGCAGCCAGCCGCGCAGCGGCCGGGTGATGTACCAGAGCACGAACAGCACGCCCACCGACCCGAGCAAATAGGCGAACCATCCCCACAAATAGGCTTTCGTCGTCACGATCTCTCCTCAGTTCACCCAGTGAATAATACGCTCTTCCAGGTCCGCTTCATCCACCGTGGTTTCGCTGACCACCCGCCCGGCCACGCTGACCCCGGCCTCGCGGACCGACTCCGCCCGCCCGGACCGCAACGGGTGCCAGGCTTTCAACGGCCGGCCCCGGGCGCGCAGGCGGTAGGCGCAAGTGTCGGGCAGCCAGTCGAAATGCTGCGCCACCTCGGCGGTGACCTCAACACAATCCGGCACATAGTGATGGCGCTCCGGGTACACCCGGCAGCGGCACTGTTCGGTGTCCAGGTAACCACAGGCCACGTCGGTGAAGGCCACCTCGCCGCTGTCCTCGTCTTCCAGTTTAACCAGACAGCAGCGCCCGCAGCCATCGCACAGGGCCTCCCACTCACGGGCGTCGAGCTGCTCCAGGGGCAGCTCCCAGAAGCGCTCACGCACGGCGCGGGCGGTCCGGGTGGCCGTCGGCCAGATACAGATCCGGATCCGGCGGTGGCGGCATCTGCAGGTAAAAGCCCTGCTGCTGCACGGCGGCCATGACCTTGTTGACGTCGGCGCGGGACAGCGGGCGCTCCGGCGACAGAATCAGATCGGTGACGTGCACGCCCGGGCCGAACTGCTCGGCGAGCGCCTCCGGCAGGTCCCGCAGCCCCTTGCCCCGGGGCACGTACAAATACATGTCCGCGCGCTTGCGGCTCTTGTAGATCGAACAGAACAGCTTGCCCTTAAGCAGAGTTGAAGCACTCATAGCATCTCTCTCAATGGCCGCGCGACCAGCTCCTCACGCCAGCCGGTGAGCGGCTCCGGCAGCGCGTCGGGGTCGCGGACCAGCGCTTCCAGCCAGCGGCGCCGCACCAGCACATCGGGTTTCAGTGACAATTCCTCGGCGATCCGCCCTACCCGTTCGCGCAGCGCCTTCACCGTGCCGCGCTGCTCCGGGTCCAGGGGCCCGGGCAGCGGCGCCGGCGGCTCCGCCTTGGCGGCCTGCTCGATCAGCGCCAGCAGCGCGTCGCCGTCACGGCGGATGGCGCGCGGGTGCAACCCCAGCTTCTGCAGGTCCACGCGGCCGCGCACGGCGGCGCGGCTCAGGTCCAGCAGGGTATTGTCGCGCAGCACGAAGCCCTTGGGCAGGTCCCGCTCACGGGCGGTGGCTTCGCGCCAGTCGGCGAGCGCTTCCAGCACCGCCAGTTCGCGGCCCTGCAGATGGCCGGCGCCCTTCACCTGGCGCCACACCGCCTGGGGCTCGGCGCGGCGGCGGGCGTCGTCGCGCAGCCGCGCGCATTCCTCATACCACCAGTCCAGCCGCCCCAGCCGCTCCAGCTCGGCCTGAAGCTGCTCGGCGAGCTCCGGCAGATACTTGACGTCGTCCTCGGCGTACAGCAACTGCTCCTCGCTGAGCGGCCGCTTCAGCCAGTCGGTGCGGGTGGCGCCCTTGGCCAGGCTCACCCCCATGCGGTTCTCCACCAGACGCTGATAGCCCACCTGCATGTCCTCGCCGGTGAGCGCCGCGGCGATCTGGGTGTCGCGGACCCGCTCCGGGTAAGCGCCGGCGAACGACGCCAGCGCCTCCAGGTCTTCCGAGCAGGCGTGCATGATCAACGGGCGTTCGGCGAACAACGGCACCAGCGCCGGCGGGTCCACCCGGGTGGTGTCGATCAGACGAATATGCTCGCCGTCGTGCACTTGCACCAGGGCCAGGCGCGGAAAGTAGGTCCGTTCGCGCATGAACTCGGTGTCCAGGTAAAGCGGCTGATCCGGAGCCAGGCCATCGGCCCAGTCCCGCAGGGAGTCGGTGCTGTCGCACCAAAGGTACGCCATGGGAATCCGTTGCGTCGCTGAATGTGCCGGCATTATACGGGTCGCGGGCGGCGGCTGAAACGCGTGCCGGTGAGACGGCCCGGCGGCACTCAATTTCAGCGCCGGTTTCTGCTACCCTTTGCGCCCTCTGAATCGTCAGTTGCACAGGAAACCGCCATGAGCACCAAATTGGTACTGGTCCGCCACGGCCAGAGCGTCTGGAACAAGGAAAACCGCTTCACCGGCTGGAAAGACGTGGACCTCACCGATCAAGGCCGCGAGGAAGCCCGCCAGGCCGGCGAGTTGCTGAAGGAAGCCGGCTTCGAATTCGATATGGCCTACACCTCGGTGCTCAAGCGCGCCATCCGCACCCTCTGGACCATCCTCGACGGCATGGACCAGATGTGGATTCCGGTGATCCGCGATTACCGTCTCAACGAGCGCCACTACGGTGCGCTGCAAGGCCTCAACAAGGCGGAAACCGCCGAAAAATACGGCGACGAGCAGGTGCTGATCTGGCGCCGCAGCTACGACACGCCGCCGCCCAAGATGGACCGCGACGACGAGCGCTACGCCGGCCGTCTGCGCGTCTACAAGGACCTGGACGAGGACCGTATCCCGCTGTCGGAAAGCCTCAAGGACACCGTGGACCGTTTCCTGCCCTACTACCAGCAGGAGATCGAGCCCCAGGTGCGCGCCGGCAAGCAGGTGCTGATCTGCGCCCACGGCAACAGCCTGCGCGCGCTGGTCAAGCATTTGAGCGGCATCTCCGACGAGGACATCGTCAAGCTCAATATCCCCACCGGCATTCCCATGGTCTATGAGCTGGACGACGATCTGAAGCCGATCAAGAACTACTACCTGGGCGACCAGGAAGCGGCCGCCAAGGCCGCCGAGGCGGTGGCCAACCAAACCAAGGGCTAACCGCCGATCCGATCCAGCGCCCGCACCCGCCGCTGCTCCGCTTCATCGAACAGCGACGCGCGCAGGCGCTGGATCGCATCCTCCCGATCTTCCTCCGCCAGGCCGCTGTCCTCGATGGCGCGGCGCTGTGCCTGGTACGCCTGATAGCGCTCACGCCACGCCTCCCGACGCCGGTCCAGTTCGCTCAGGCGCTCGGCGGCCTCCGCCCCGAGCCGCTGTTCCCGATACTGATACACGCGCGCCTCCGGGGCGCCCTGCTCGCGTAATTGCCGCACCGCCTCGGCCACCTCCGAGGGCCGCCGCGAGGCGCGCACCATCTCGCGCATGTCCTCCGGCAGGCCCGCCTCCAGCGCTTCCAGACGGGCCTGTTTCTCGGCCGGCTCGAGTTGCTCGTTTTCCAACAGCGCACGCCGCTGCAAGGCGAAGTCCGCGTAGCGGTCGCGGAAGCCGAAAAACGCCTCGCGGGTGGCGGCGCTGAACCACTGGTCGCGCAGCGCCCGGCGCTCTTCCAGGCTTTGCCGCATGCCGGCGACGCTGCCGTCGTGCTCGTCCAGCTCGCGCAGGGCGGACCGATAACCGATATAGCGCTCGAACAGATCCCACGCCTGGCGGGCCGCCCTCTCCGAAAGCGCGCCCCGCAAGTGGGCCGCCACCCGGCCGCGCAGCACGTTCAGCTCCTCTTCGCCCAGAGCGGAGAGGAAATAATCGAAACGCCGCCGCACCTCCTCCGAGACAATCAGATTGCCGCGCTCGTCCTCGCGCAGGGCGCCGTCGGGCACGGTGCCGCGCCAGGACGCCGGCTCCTCGCCGAGCTTGCGTCCGCGGGCCACGTAGTCCTGGAACTCGGATTCGCCGCCGTCCGGGTCCGCCGCCGGCGCGTCCGATCGGGCCGGCGCCGGTTTCGACGGCGTTTCCCGCCACCACACGCCCATCAGCGCCAGCGTCACCACCAGCAACGACATGGTCGCCGCCAGGGCCAGAGGTCCTTTCATTGTTGTTCTCCGTTCAGTTGTTCCCTGTCGACCGCTAGTCGGATTGGTACTTTTTTATTAGTGAACCACCGCCAGCAGTAAGGCTAGCATCAAACCACCGGTCGATAAAAAACAAGGACCGACCGGCGGACCAAGACATTCGACAACAAAAAAATCAGGGAAGCTTATGAAAACCTTAACCCGGACTCTCATAGGGGTCATGGCCCTGGCGGTTCTGTCACTGCCCGGCCTGACCACCGCGGATTACACCGAAACCCGTTACCCCATCGTGCTGGTGCACGGCCTGTTCGGCTTCGACAGCGCCGCCGGCGTGGACTACTGGTACCGCATCCCCGAGGAACTGCGCCAGGGCGGCGCCGAGGTCTACGTGACCCAGGTCAGCGCCGCCGAGGACACCGAGGTGCGCGGCGAACAGCTGGCCCGCCAGGTGGAGGACATCCTCGCCACCACCGGCGCCGGCAAGGTCAATCTGATCGGCCACAGCCACGGCGGCCCCACCGCCCGCTACGTGGCTTCGGTCTACCCGCAGATGGTGGCCTCGGTGAGCAGCGTGGGCGGCGTCAACTGGGGCGCGCGCATGGCCGACGTGCTGCAGGGCGTGTCCGACAACGTGCCCTTCTCCGGCGACCTGATCGGCTATCTGGGCAACGCCCTGGCCGGCCTGATCGACCTGTTTTCCGGCGGCGGCAATCAGCAGGACATCATGGCCGCGCTCAAGGCGCTGACCACCGAGGAAACTCTGGCCTTCAACCAGCTCTACCCTGAAGGCGTGCCCGCCGAATACTGCGGTGAAGGCCAGCGTCAGGCCGGCAACGGCGTGTCCTACTTCTCCTGGAGCGGCGCCAAACCGCTGACCAACGGTTTCGATCCGTCCGACGCGCTGCTCGGCGCCACCTCCATCGTCTTCCTGGGCGAAAAGAACGACGGCCTGGTGAGCAGCTGTTCCAGCCATCTGGGCATGGTGATCCGCGACGACTACCGCATGAACCACCTGGACGAGGTCAACCAGGTGCTGGGCCTGCACGATATCTGGAGCACCGACCCGGTAACCCTGTATCGCCAGCAGGCCAACCGCCTGAAGAACTACAGCTTCTGACAGGCGGCGCCACCGGCAAAAAACCGCCCGCCGGCCACGGCGGGCGAAAGTTCCCGCGCCGGGTGACCGAAACGCTCAGCGCGCCCGGCGCCATGGTTTTGTGTCCTTGCCCCGCCCCTCTAACATCGGGTACTCGGCAGCTTTTCCTATGAAGGACCATAATCATGACAACAACCCTCAAAGCGTTTCTTGCTTCCGGCCTGTTGCTGGCCTCTTCCGTGGCCACGGCGGAAACCATCGAACGGGACATCTGCGTCTTCGACATCGCCGGCAAGGTCGGCCCCACCATGGCCGCCATGCAGGATTGGCGCACCGAAGCCATGAACTGGGGGCTGGACGCCAACCTGAAGGTGTACACCAACGAATCGGTGGTCGCGGAAGACCTCAAGGCCGGGGTGTGTGACGCCGCCCTGATGACCGGTATCCGCGCGCGCCAGTTCAACACCTACGCGGGCACCCTGGATTCCATCGGCGCCATTCCCACCATGGAACACATGAAGATCGCGCTGCAGGTACTGGCGCACCCCAACAGCGCCGACAAGCTGACCGCCAACTCCTATGAAGTCATGGGCATCGCGCCGATCGGCGCCGCCTACATTTTCGTCAACGACCGGCGCGTGAACACCCTCGCCAAGGCGGCCGGCAAAAAAGTGGCGGTACTCGACTACGACCCCACCCAGGCCAAGCTGGTGGCCGCCGCCGGTGCCACGCCGGTGCCCTCGGACATCACCAACTTCGCCGGCAAGTTCAACAACGGCGTGGTGGATGTGATCGCCGCCCCGCTGGTGGCCTACAACGTGCTGGAACTCTACAAGGGCCTGGAACCGGACGGCGGCATCATCGACTACCCGCTGGTGCAGCTCTCAATCCAGCTGATCGCCAAGGGCGACCGCTTCCCCGAGGAAATGGCCCAGACCTCACGGGAGTACTTCTACAACAGCCTCGACCAGGTGCTGGAGCAGGTGGAACGGGAAGCGTCGGTGGTGGACGACAAGTGGTGGGTGGACATCCCCGACAAGGACAAGCAGGAATACGAAGTCATGATGCAGGACGCCCGCGACCAGATGCGTAACGAGGGCCACTACGACCCGGACATGCTCGACCTGCTGCGCAAAGTGCGCTGCAAACTGAACAGCTCCCGGGCCGAATGCACCGGCGGCTGAACCGGCGGCTTACAGCCCCAGACGCTTGGCGATCACCTCGTTCATGATCTCGTAGGTGCCGCCGCCGATAGAGAGAATGCGGTTGTCGCGGAACAGCCGCTCCACTACGGTGCCGCGCATATAGCCGGCGCCGCCGAAGATCTGCACCGCGTCCCAGGTGACCCGGTCGGCGCACTGGGTGGCCTGGTTCTTGGCCATGGACACGTCCAGCACGCAATCCTCGCCGTTGGCCAGCCGCGCCGCCACCCGATAGGTGAACTCCCGGCTCACCGCCACCTGGGTGGCCATTTCCGCCAGCTTGTGGCGGGTCACCTGGAAGCCGGCGATCGGGCGGCCGAACGCCTCGCGCTCACGGGCATAGGCCATGGCTTCGTCCAGGGCGACCTGGGCGGTCATGTTGGCGGTGACCGCGAGAATCAGGCGCTCCATCTGGAAGTTGCTCATGATGCAGAAAAAGCCGCCGTTCTCCGCGCCGATCAGGTTTTCCGCCGGCACCCGGCAATCCTCGAAGAACAGCTCGGCGGTGTCGGACGCCCACCAGCCCATCTTCTTGAGCTTGCGGCCGACGGTGAAGCCGGGGGTGTCCTTCTCCACCAGCAGCAGCGAGATGCCGCCGAAGCCGGGGTCGCCGGTGCGCACCGCCACGGTGTAATAGTCGGCGCGCACGCCGCTGGTAATGAAGGTCTTGCTGCCGTTGACCACATAGTGGTCGCCGTCACGCACGGCGCGGGTGCGCAGGTTGGCCACGTCCGAGCCGCCGCCCGGCTCGGTGACCGCCAGCGCGGCGATCTTGTCGCCGGCCAGTACCGGCGGCACCACTTTTTCCTGCAGCGCTTCCGAGCCCCATTTCCAGACCGGCGGCAGGCCGATATCCAGCGACCCCAGGCTGGCGCCCACGCCGCCGGAGGTGCAGCGCACCATCTCTTCGCAGGCCGCCACTTTCATGAACACGTCTTCGCCGCTGCCGCCCCATTTCTCCGGTGCGCCGATGCCGAGAATGCCGGCGTCCGCCGCCTTCTTGTAAAGCTCGCGGGGGAATTCCCCGGCTTCTTCCCAATCGTTCACGTAGGGCAGAATTTCACGCTGAACGAAGCTGCGCACGGTGTCGCGGACCATGCGATGGGTATCGTCGAAATAGGACAGTTCAGGCACGGGATCTCCTTATTGTATCGAGCGTCATAAACCAAGCGCTTGCTTGGTTCGCATGGTAGCCCCGTGGAAGAAAAGCAGCAAGGCAACCGCAAGGGACACGCGGGCGACGCCCGCGCGATTCAGGAAGGGGTCAAGAAGAAAACGGTCGGCGGCCGCGCAGGGCCTGGGCCAGGGTGGCGCCGTCGACGAATTCCAGGTCGCCGCCCATGGGCACGCCCTGGGCGATGCGGGTGACGCTGACGCCCGCTTCCCGGGCCAGGTCCAGCACGTAGTGCGCGGTGGCCTCGCCTTCCACGGTGGTGCCGGTGGCCAGGATCAGCTCCTGGATCTGGCCTTCGTTGAGGCGCGCTTCCAGCACGTCCAGGCCCAGCTCGCGGGGGCCGACGCCGTCCAGCGGCGACAGCTCGCCCATCAGCACGAAATAGTGGCCCCGGTATTCCGCCGATTGCTCCACCGCCAGCACGTCCGCCGGCGAGGCGACGATGCACACCAGGCCCGGGTCGCGACGCGGGTCCTGGCAGACCGGGCACAGCTCCTGCTCGGCGTAATTGCGGCAGCGGCGGCACTGTTTAACGCCGTCCATGGCCGCGTTCAGCGCCGCCGCCAGGCCGCGGCCGTCGTCACGGCCCCGTTCCAGCAGCGCGTAGGCCATGCGCTGGGCGGAGCGCGGCCCCACCCCGGGCAGGCAGGTGAACGACTGGATCAGTTTCTCCACCAGGGGAGTGTGCTTCACGGCTTGAACCCCGGCGGGAAGGGAAAGCCGTCGGTCATGCCCTTCATCATGTCTTTCTGGCTGCTTTCCACCCGGCGCACCGCGTCGTTGACCGCCGCCGCCAGCAGGTCTTCCAGCATTTCCTTGTCCTCGCTCATCAGGCTCGGATCCAGGGAGACATTCTTCACGTCGTGGCGGCCGTTCATGACCACCTTCACCAGGCCGGCGCCGGCTTCACCGGTGACTTCCGCGTTGGCGGCCTCTTCCTGGGCTTTCTTCATCTTCTCCTGCATCTGCTGTGCCTGCTGGAGAAGGTTGTTCATATCGAAATCCATGACGCACCTTTTTCAATCGGTGGGTTGGTCGTGGTCCCGGGGCTGGATGCTGCTTTCATCCAGCCGGGCGTTGAACTGCTGAATCAGGGTCTGCACGGTGCGGTCTTCCAGCAAGGCGCCGCGCGCTTCCTCCAGCCGCACCCGGCGGCGCTCCTGGTCGATGGCCTCGGGGGTGTCGCCGGCGTCGGCGTCGTATTCCAGATTGAGCCGGATACGGCGCTGAAAATAGTCGCTGAGGGCGCCGGCCAGCTCCTGGGTACGCTCCGGGTTCACCAGCACCTGGTGGCCGGTGCTCAGGCGCAGGGTCCACTGGTTCTCCTGGCGGGCCGCCAGCACCGTGTTGCGGGCCAGGTTGCGCGCCGCGCCGTCCAGCGGCAGGCGCTCCACCAGGGCGGCCCACCAGGAGCCCACGTCCTGATCGGATTCCGGCTCCGCCAGCGGCATTGGCGTGGGCTCGGCCTTCGGCTCGGGCTCGGACACGGGCTCCGGTTCGGAGGCCGGCGCCGGGGCGGGCGCGGATGACGTGGCCGACGACTCTCCGCGCGCAGCCGGGGCTTCGGCCGGCGCGCGCTCAGCCGGCGGCGGCTCGGCGGGCGGTGTTTCTTCGGCCCGGGGCTCCGGCGCCACCGGCTCCTTGGGCGCGGTGCGTCGGCCCGTGTCACCGCCGAGCAAGGCGCGCAAATCCCCCGGCCCGCCGCCCTGGGGCGACGGCGCCGGGGCGTCAGGCTTTTTTGCCGGGGCGCGGGCCTCCCCGCCCGGCAGCACGCCACGCGGGGAAAACAGCACCATGCGCAGCAGGATCATTTCCAGGGCCGCCCGCGCGTCCGGAGCGTCCTGGATATCCCGCCGTCCGCGCAGCGCCACGTCGTAATAGAGTTGAATCTGTTCCGCCTGGAAGCGCTCCGCCAGGCCCGCCATGGTCGGGTCGGCGCCCTCCCCGCCCAGCGCCTGGATCACCGCCAGCTCGTGCAGCGCGGATACCAGCTCATCGAGCAGGGCCAGCTCGTCGGGCGCGTGCTCGGCGATCGCCGCCAGCCCCTGCAGCACACCGGCGGCTTCGCCACCGGCCAGCGCTTCCAGCAGGGTATGCACATGGCCCCGGTCCACGGTGCCCAGCATGGCGCTCACCGACTGGGCGCTGAGCTGCTCGCCGCCGAACGAAATCGCCTGGTCGGTGAGGCTCAGGGCGTCGCGCATGGAGCCCTGCGCCGCCCGGCCCAGGGCCAGCAGCGCCGGCTCCTCGAAGCGGATCATCTCGCGCTCGAGCAGGGCTTTCAGGTGGCCGGCGATCTGCTCGGCGGGCAGCGCCTTGAGGCTGAACTGCAGGCAGCGGGACAGCACCGTTACCGGCAGACGCTGGGGGTCGGTGGTGGCAAGCAGGAACTTCACGTGCGGCGGTGGCTCTTCCAGCGTCTTCAGCAACGCATTGAAGGAGTGCGCCGAAAGCATGTGCACCTCATCGATCAGGTACACCTTGTAGCGGCCCCGGGTGGGCGCGTACTGCACATTCTCGAGCAGCTCGCGGGTGTCCTCCACCTTGGTACGGCTGGCGGCATCCACCTCGATCAGATCCACGAAGCGGCCTTCGCCGATTTCCTCGCAGGTGGGGCAGACCCCGCACGGGCGGCTGCTGCCCCCCTCTTCGCAGTTCAGACAGCGGGACAGGATGCGCGCGATGGTGGTCTTGCCGACCCCGCGGGTGCCGGTGAACAAATAGGCGTGGTGCAGGCGGTCCTGATCCAGCGCGTGGGTGAGCGCCCGGGACACATGCTCCTGGCCCACCAGCTCGTCGAAGGTGCGCGGTCGATATTTGCGGGCGAGAACCTGGTAACTCATCGCTCTCCAGCCAAAGGGCTATCCGGGGCTTCGGGGGAAAGCCGTATGCTAGCGAATCTGACCGGTTTAAGACAGCGGGAGGGGCATGACGGGGGAAGAAATTGGAGGCCTTCCCGCCAGCCGCACCCCGGCACACGAGTCCACTGCTACCGTTGCTCCCTTCCGGGCCTGGCGGGGTTTACAGTTTGTCGTTGCGGGGGGACCAGCGGGTCGGCCATAACGCGCTTTTCAGCGAGCGCGCATTGTGGCCAAAGGCCGGATTCTTTGCAAGCGCGGCTCAGTCGAACGGGCTGAAAGAATCCTCGCGGCCCACTTCCCGGGCCTCGCCGTGGCTGTCGTTCATCACCCGCACGATGCGCCCGGCCTGGGCGTCGTCATCGGCGTCCACCATCACCAGGTACTGGCCCTTCTCCACCTCGCGCCAATAGGGCCGCAGGTGGTGGTTGCGCGATGAAATACCGAAGATGCCGCCCAGCCAGGCGCCGAAGCACAGGCCGAACAAGGTGGTGATCGGCACCACGCTCACCGACAACTGCCAGCCCCAGGGGTCCATGCCGGCCAGCATGAAGCCCAGCACGATGCCGGCGATGGCGCCGATCAGCGCGCCCAGAAAGCCGGTGTGCATGATCTCGGTGTCTTCCCAGATGGTGGTGCCGTGCACCTTGGCCGCTTCCAGCGGCCCCGGGTCGCGCCCCAGCACGTGCAACCGTCCGGCGTCGATGCCGGCGCGGTCCAGATCCCGGGAAATATGCTGCACGCTGTCAATCGACGCGGTCAGATAATAGAACCGTTTCATGATGCTTCTCCCTGTCACCTTGGGCCGGCCCGGTACCGCCCTCTCCGGGCCCTCGCCTTCGATTGTGCTACCGGGGCGCCGGGGTACGCAGTGAAGAAGCTAGATTGCTTTGCTATATGGGCGGAGCGCTCATATCGAAACGGGATAAACGAAACAGGGCCGGCGCGGGCCGGCCCTTCGGGCGGTTTAGTGCGGTTCCCCGATCGGGATCTGGCGCGGTTTGTGCGCCTCCGGAACCACCCGGGACAGATGCACGATCAGCAGGCCGTCTTCCATGGTCGCGCCCTCCACCTGAACGTGGTCGGCGAGCCGGAAGCTGCGTTCGAAACCGCGGCGGGCAATGCCCCGATGCAGCCAGGTGCGCTGCTCGCTGTCTTCTTCCGCCGGTTTGCCGCTGATGCGCAGCAGGTTTTCCTGCACGGTGATGTCCAGGTCGGCGCGGCTGAAGCCGGCCACCGCCATCACCACCCGGTAGGTGCCGTCGCTTTCGCGGATAATGTCATAGGGCGGGTAGCCGTTGGACTGATCCGAACGCAGGGCCGTTTCCAACCAGTCGTCGAACCGGTCGAAACCCACGCTGTGCCGGAAAAGGGGTGCCAAAGTATTCATCACGTTACCTCCATAGCATCGTAAGCGGTCCCCGCAGGCGACCGCGCAAACAATCTTCAAGTAGGCGTGACAACTTCAGCCGGCTGTTCGTCACGGTGAAGTAAATAGGGTCACCAAAACGGATTTCAAGGCTTTCAAGAAGGGATTAGCGGGGTGGGTCGGGGCGGTCCGCGGTGCTGTTGTTACAACGGAACCAACCGGCCACGGAGATCCGCTGGCGGCGGGCTTCCAGCACCTCATGGGGAATCCGGTCGCTGAGAAAGCACACCAGGGTACCGGCGCGCGGCTCCACTTCGGTGGCCGGGTGAATCGCGTCCGGGTCGGCCCAGACACGGAGGCGGCCGCCCTCTTCGCTGCGCCATTGATCGTTCAGGTACACCACCACGGACAATACCCGCCCGTTGCGGCCGTTGAAGGCGTCCAGGTGGCGCCGGTAGAACGCCCCGGGGTCGTACACCGCGAAGTGGGATTCGAGATCGAACAAGCCCATGAACAGCTGCCGGTTCACCGCCAGCCGCAGTTGCTCGAACTCGCCCAGCAGACGGCACTGGGCCAGCGTCGACCCGTCCAGCCACAGGGTGCGGTCGCGGCGCACGCGGGCGTTGTGCTGGTGTTCGCCGCGCCGGCCGATGCCGGCACTCTGGAATTCCCCACGCCGGTCACGCAGCAAGGCCTCGCGGCGCAGGGCGCGCACCAGGTGGGCGGGGAAGTAATTGGGCGCCACGGCGTACTGCCGGGCCACCAGATCATCGATCAGCCGCTGGCAGCGGGGGCTGCCGCCGTCGAACAGATCAGCGTGATTTTCCAGGGCGGGGTCCTCGGAAGGCGGGTGCCGTATTAGTGCAACGAGCCCGGTTCGGCGGGCGGGACATCGTCGTCGGGCCAGAACAACCAGTCGGCCTGCTGGGAATCTTCCAGCAGTTGCACGGTGGCGTCCAGCGTCGCCTGCACGAAATAGAGAAATTGCTCGAAGGTGACGCCCCGGCGGCCCAGCAGCAGGTCGCAGGCGACCAGCCGCGGCATGGAGTCGTCGTTCACATCCAGGAACAGCTTCAGGGAGGGGTATTCCATATTCAGGCGGGTAAGGTCCGCCTGCACCGTGAACAACGCCGCCGGCCTGACTTCCAGCTCGGTGGAGAACAACACCCCGTCTTCTTCCACGAACAGACGCGCGTCCACCACCCCTTCCCGGCCCTGCAGTTCGGAAAGATGCAGGCCATGGCACTGGTCGCAGATATAGTGTTGGATGTTGGCCTGTTCCAGCCAGCGCGTGACTTGCTCCGCATCCGGCGTGACCACCGTCAGCATCGGCTTACTCCTCTGTTCAGGGGGCGCATCATCCGGCATTCGCAACCTAAAGGAAAGAGGTTGCCTCGGAAAATCGGCCCACTTGCGCCGCCGGGTGGAACGGTGGTTATGATTCAGCAAACTCCCCCACAGAGAGAGACAATGACAACAACTTACGTGGCCTTCCGCTCCAGCGACGACCTGCACCAGACCACCGACGGCTTCATCCAGCGCATGCGCGACGGCGCCAGCAAACCCGAGCCCAAGGTGGTGGAAAAGATCATGACCACCTTTATCGACGAAGCCCTGGACGCCTTCTTTCTGCAACCGGCCGCCATGTCCGGCCTGAGCGGCACCCAGAAGCGCCTGGTGCAGGTGGCGTCGGATACCATTTCCAAGGCCACCCGCCTGGTGATCGGCCGCAGCGCCCGCAAAATGGACCTGGAACAAAACAAAGCCGCCGCCGAATACATGGATGAGATCCGCTTCCCCGGCCCGGACCAGGCCTACTGGTACGTGGCCTTCCCGATCAGCGACCCGCTCGCCGCCCAGGGGCGCGGCCTCGCCGACATGGCCGAGGACGGCACCACCAACGCCGCCGCCCGCGACGAGATGGTCGCCTACCTGCGCGGCGTCACCGACGAAGCGCTCAAGTGGTACTTCAACAAGCCCATCGCGCTGCTCGGCTTCGGCCCGATCCTGCGCAAGGTCGCCGACGTGGGCGTCGACACCACCCGCCGGGCCAGCTACGGCGTGATCAATAAAGTGATCCCCAACCTGGATGACGAGCAGTTCCTGCAGTCCGCCGTGTACTACCGTTCCATGCAAATTACCCGCTAGGCCGACGGCCTTCCCGGCGCCGCCCGGCGGCGTCCGGGTTTCATTCCGCTTCCGAAATAAAACGATTTGATAACAAACACTTACGCTCGTACCGGGAGCGGAAGGAACGTCACTAAGTTTTTACAAAAGTGCTTATACAACGGATTGCGCAGCGCGCAAGCGGCTCTCTACTATCCCTCTAGTACCACGAATAACGAACCGAGGAGTCAGCCGTGTCACTGCGCCACGCTATTCTTGTCCTACTGCAAGACCAAGAAGCCAGCGGCTATGACCTCGCCAGGGAATTCGCCAATAGTATTGGCCTGGTGTGGAATGCCACCCACCAGCAGATTTACCTGGAACTGGGGAAGCTTAACGAGCAACACATGGTCAGTTTTCGCCATGTGCCGCAGGAGGGGAAGCCGGACAAAAAACTCTACAGCATCACCGAGGACGGCCGGCAGGAGTTGATCCGATGGCTAAAGAAGCCCGCCGGGCCCGCCCGCATCCGCGACGCCTTCATGGTCAAGGTCGCCGGTGGGCAACTGGCGGACTCGGGCGCACTACTGGGGGAACTGGAACAACTGTCCAAACAACGACGGGAACGCCTCGCCACCTTTGAAGCCCTGGCCCAGCGCCTGGACGAACAAGGCCGCGAAGAGAACCTGTACAGCTACCTGACGGTACGCCGTGGCATCCTCGACCAGCGCGCCTGGCTGCAATGGGCCGAGGAAGTCCGTCAGGCCCTGGAACACGCCTCGGTGGGCCTGCCCACCTCGTGAGCGACCCGGCGACCCTCGCCGGGGAGCTGGCATGGCTGACTCAGGCGCCGCCGCTGATCACACCGCCACCCGGCTGTGACAGCGCCGACGCCATCCTCCGGCAGTGCGCCGGCGAACCCGGCGTACTGCGCCGGGCCGCCGCCACCCTCGTCGAACAACCCCGCCCGCGCCGGCTCGGCCTGCACTTCGAAAACCTGGTCGCCGCCGTCCTCCAACACAGCCAACGCTACCGCCTGGTGGCCCGCAACGTGCCCCTGCGCCTCAATGGCAACACCCTCGGCGAACTGGACATGCTGGTCGAGGACCGGGACACCGGCGACCTGATGCACTGGGAGCTGGCGCTGAAGTTCTACCTGGGCCTGCCCGGCGAGCCGGCGGAACGTGCCTGGCCGGGGACCGACCCACGGGATCAGTTAGCCACTAAAATTCGCCATCTTCATGACCGTCAACTGGCCCGTTGTGACGACCCTGTGGTCACCACCTTGCTTGCCGAGCAGGGCTGGCGTGTGAGCCGAAAGATGCTGCTCACACGGGGGCGGCTGTTTCATACCGAACGCGAGACCGCCCTGCCCAAGGAAACCAATCCGTCCCATCAACGGGGAAGCTGGTTGTACGCGCGGTCACTCGAAACCCCTGGCGTGGTTATTCCACACGACCAATGGCACTACCATCAAACCTTGTCCGACAACCGGACTGACTTTGTTGCCGCCGAGGTGTTGCGCGACTATGTTCAGACCTTGTCGTCGCCGGTGATGATAGGAACCGAGTCGGGCCGCCTCACTTTTGCCGCCCCGGACAGCTGGCCCGATCACTGAGCGCGACCGACCAACTACAACGCGAGCACTTCATGACCCAGCACCAGCCCGACCGGTTACTGATCAATAAAAACGGCGATATCACCACCGGGCTTTTCGAAGATACGGTGGCTCGCATCAACGGTCGCGACTACGACTACCGCACGCCGCTCGGCAAGCCGGCGTCCCGTCGGGCGCGGCACTTTCATTACAAGCAGTTCCAGTATTTCGGCGTGGTCAGTGATGAACTGCTGATCGGCTGCGCGTTCGCGGATACGGCGTATCTGGGCATGGTGTTCTTCTATGTGTTCGACACCCGGACCGGGGCGCTGAGCGAGCACACCTGGCGCTCGCCGCTGGGGCGGGCGCTGACGTTGAGCGATTCGCCGGTGGACGGCGAGAGCCGCTTCCGGCAGGGCAAGGTGGATATCGCCATGGGCTACCACCAGGCGCCGGGCGGCACGCGCCGGAAGTCGCTGACGGTGGCGATGCCGGGGTTGAATCTGCAAGCGGCTTTGCATGAACCGGCCGGGTATCAGCCGATGTCGCTGTGCACGCGCACCGGCATCAACGGCTGGACCTACGCCAACAAGGTGGCCGGTGTGGATGTGTCCGGGGAACTGCGTCGTGACGGCGACACGCTGGATCTGGGCACGTTGACCGGCGCCGGTGGCCACCATGATTTTTCCGCCGGTTATATGCGCCGGGAAACGTTCTGGAACTGGGCCTGTTTGTCCGGGCGGGTAAAGGGGCGCCGGCTGGGGCTGAACCTGTCCTGCGGGGTGAACGAGACCAGTGTCAATGAGAACTGCGTGTGGGTGGACGGCCGGCGGATCAAGGTGGACGGCACCGCGTTCGCGTATGATCGCGACGATCTGACACAGCCCTGGCGGGTGGACAGCCGGTGCGGCCAGGTGGCGCTACGGTTCACGCCGTTGGGCAGCCACCGCGAGCGCCTGAACCTGGGTCTGTTCGCCAGTAATTTCCAACAAATTTTCGGGCGCTTCGACGGCGAGATACGCGTCGCCGGCGAATCGCCCCTGGCCGTGCACGGGCTGCACGGCTTCGTCGAGGAGCAGTACGCCAAATGGTAGACGACCATCGCGAGAGCAACGACACCGGGCCGGCCGACGCCGGCGCACCCCATCAGCCTGAGCCGCCCCAGGGCGACGCCGTCAATGAGCGTCTGCGACGCGGCCTGTTCTGGGCGCTGCAATACTGGCGGGAGCTGTTCAATTTCCGCTTCGACAAATACATGATCATTCAGGTGATTCCGGGGGTATACGGCGTGGCGCTGACCGCCATCGGCCTGGGCCTGGTGTATCTGTGCGCGGAGGCGTTCATGGCCTCCACCTGGCGCGGTCTGTTTTTTCTGTTCGTGGGCGGGCCGCTGCTGTTTCTGTTCATGGCCACGCTGCTGCGCGCGTTGCTGGAGTTCTACATGGTGGTGTTCAAGATTTCCGAGCATGTGGATCAGCTGGTGGGGCTGCGCGACACCGTGGACCGGCTGTCCGGCATCGGCGATTCAGTGGACGAGATGGTATCGGTGACCCGGCGGATTCCGTTCTGGCGGGTGCTGGCCGGGCCGCGCCGCGGCGACATGCGGCGCAACGACAAACCCCGACCCGGCGAACGGGACGACTGACAACCGGCGCGGGGGCGCCCTGTCCGGCGTATACTGAAAGCCTCAGCGCCGAACGAGGCCCTAATCATGGAACTGCTCAAACCCCATGCCCGCGACATCGGTTTTCCGGTGCGCCGGCTTTTGCCCGCCGCCGGCCGGCAGCGCATCGGCCCCTTTATCTTTTTTGATCATATGGGCCCGTCGGCGTTCGAGGCCGGCGGCCGCAATGGCGACGTCCGCCCGCACCCGCATATCGGCCTGGCCACGGTCACCTATCTGTTCAGCGGCGCCATGGACCACCGCGACAGCCTCGGCACCGTGCAACGGATCGAGCCCGGCGCCATCAATCTAATGACCGCCGGCCACGGCATCGTGCATTCCGAACGGGTGCCCGAAGACGTGCGCCGGGACGGCATCGAAGTGGAAGGGATCCAGACCTGGCTGGCGTTGCCGGAAGACAAAGAGAACGGCGAGCCCGCCTTCAGCCATCACCCCCAGGACAGCCTGCCGCTCTACCAGAGCCGGGGCGTGCGGGCGCGGGTGTTGATCGGCGGGGCTTTCGGCGTGCAGTCGCCGGTGCCCACTGCCTCACCGGCGCTGTACGTGGATATTCAACTGGATGCCGGCGGCTCGCTGCCGCTACCGCCCAGCGATCAGGAGCGCGCCGTCTATGTGGTCTCCGGCAGCCCCACGGCCGGCGACGAACCGCTGCCGCTGCATCATGTGATGACATTGGACGGCCAACGCAGCTGGTTGCTGGAAGCGTTGGAGGAGCCGGCCCGGCTGATGCTGTTCGGCGGCGCCGCCCTGCCCGGCCGGCGCTATATCAACTGGAATTTCGTGTCATCCGATAAAAAGCGCATCGAGAAAGCCCGGGACGACTGGCGCCACCAGCGGTTCCCCGGCGTGCCCGGGGAAACCGAATGGATACCGCTGCCGGAATAAGCGGCGGCATCAGGCTTCGGTGGCGTCCAGCGCGGTGAGCAGCAAGCGCTGGTACAAGCGCTCGCGCAGGCCGTCGGTGTCCGCCAGCCCCATGCGCGCCAGCTCGGCCTGGTAGCGTTCCGCGTCGTGGTCGCCGAGCAGCGCGCGACGGCCCAGGGACAGGAAGTCCTTCTGGCTGACTTTTTCCTTGAGCCAGGTGAGTGCCTTCATCAGGCGCTGTTCGCGCTCGTCGAAGTCGGTGCCCAGCGGGAAGGTGGCGAAAGAGCCTTCGCCGCCGGTCTCCGCCACCCGGCGTAAAAATTCCGGATTGTTGTGCCGGAAGCGCTCCGGAATGCTGTAGTCCCGGCGCAGTTTGCCGGCCTCCTGGGCCTGTTCCATCAGTTCCACCTGAAAGCGGCTGTCGGCCACGTTGAGCATGGCCATCACCACTTCTTCGTCGGTCTTGCCGCGCAGGTGGGCGACCCCGTACTCGGTGATCACCATATCGCGCAGATGGCGGGGAATGGTGTTGTGCGCGTAGGAGAACAGCACATTGGACGCCGCCTCGCCGCCACGCTCGCGCCAGGCCCGGGTCATCAGGATGGAACGGGCGCCGGGCAGTTCGTGAGCCTGGCTGACGAAGTTGTACTGGCCGCCCACGCCGCTGAGCACCCGGCCGTCCTCAAGCTGATCGGAGACCGCCGCGCCCAGCAGCGTGGCGGTGAACGCGGTATTGACGAAACGCGCGTCACGGCGTTGCAGAAGGCGCAGCGCCTCGCCGCCGTAGAGGTCGTTGATGGCGTTTACCCGGGTCATGTTGATCGCCGCCCGGGTGTCGTCGTCCAGTTCCCTCAGCCGCTGATAAAAAGCCTCAGGGCCGAGGAAAAAGCCGCCGTGCATGATGATGCCGCCGTTCAAACGGTCACCGAACAGGCCTTCCAGCGCTTCCCGGGTATCCGGGTGGTCCAGGTCGTTGGGCACGCTGTCGTCATTGGGAAGCCGCAGGTGGCTGGCTTCCACCACCACCCCGGCGCGCAGCACGCCGAAGCGGGTCAGCCGGTCGAGCTGTTCCGGCGTCATCGGTGACGATACGCCGCCGTCCTGACGCAGCGCGTCCAGCAGCGACAGATCCGGCCGCGCCTGCGGGTGCGCCAGAACGTAGCGCTGCAGCGCCGACCAGTCGTACACCGGACGGCGGATGATGCCCTCGTCGATCAACCGCAGCAGACCGTGGGTCATCATCTCGCTGCAGCCGTAGAGGCCCTGGTCGAAACGGCCGGTGCCGCCTTCGCGCTCGATCAGCGCCCGGTGTTCGTCGGGCAGGTCCAGTGCTTTCAGCAGGGCGCGGTAGTTATCGTTGTGCTGCTCGCGGCGCAGGGTGTGATGCACCAGGGCGTCGCCCAGGGCGCCGATGCCGATCTGCAGCGTGCCGCCGTCACGGACCAGGGAGCTGGCGTGCAGGCCGACGAAATGGTCCTGCAGATTGACCGGCATATTGGGCGTGCTGAACAGCCGGGTATGGCCCTGGGGATCATCCAGCAGGATGTCCATGTCGGCGAGCCACTCGCCCACCCGCGCGTCGTTTTCCATGAACGGCAGATCGCGGTGCACCTGCCCCACGGTGACGATGGTTTCACCGGCGTCGCGGCGGGCCTTGAGCATGGGCAACAGTTCCAACGTCACTTCCGGGTTGCAGGAGAAACTGTAATCGTTGCCGTTCTCGCCATCGGCCCCCGGACGGCACGCCAGCAATTGCGCCACCACGTTCACGCCGCGCGCGTTCAGGTCACGGGCGGCGTGGGTGTAGTTGACGCTGATGTAATGGCGTTGCGCGCTGTTGCTGCCCAGCATGCTGCCCGGCTGAAAGAAAAACTCGAACACCCGAATGTTGTCGGGCAGCTGATCTTTCTTGGCGGCCTTCAGGTAGTCGAGCTCTTCATAGTCGCCGAACACCCGCTCCGCGAAGGGCTCCAGAAAACGCTTTTCCAAATCGCTGCCGGCGCCGGGCCGGCCCAGTGACAAAGCGGTATAGATGTCCAGCCGGACGTCCGGGTTTTCCGTGGCCCGCTGATAGAGCGCATTGACCAGACGGTTCGGCTTGCCCAACCCCAGCGGCAGCCCCAGCCGTATCTCACCACCGGTGAGTTCGATGATCCTGTCGGCCGCTTTCAGGGCATCGTCCATTTGCTCGGGCACGGCGTTCTCCTTATCGGTACGTTTTCAATGGCCGGCGGTGCGCGACACGGCGCTGACCAGCACCACGCCGACAATAATGAACAGCATACCCAAGACCGCGGGCAGGTCGGGTAACTGTTTGAAAAAGATGGCGCCGGAAATCGCGATCAAGACGATGCCGGCGCCGGCCCACACCGCATAGGCGATGCCCATGGGCACGGTGCGCAAGGTCAGCGACAGAAAATAAAACGCCAGACAATAGCCCACCACCGTAACCATGGACGGCCAAAGACGTGTGAACCCCTGGGAGGCGTTCAAGGCGGAAGTGGCGACCACCTCACTGAGGATCGCCACCACTAAATACCAATAGCCCATATCGGCTCCTTGCGGGCGTCGAATCAGTCCGCCAGCAGCGGCAAGCGTGTTTCAGGGGGCGCGATGCGGCGCTCGAAACGGTGCTCGCCATTCACCACCAACGCGTCCAGGGCGACGCCGTTGAGAAATTCCAGCAGCGGCACGTCCGCCGCCACCAGCCCGGCCGGGCTTTCGCAGCGCCAGGCGTAACGCGCCTGGAATTCGGCGGGGTCCGGGGTGGCCGGCGGCATCAGGGTGGTGGTCGCCTCCTCCCGGGTCACCGTGCAGCCGGCTTCCGCCGCCGGCACCAGCACATTGTCGGCTTTGCCGAGCCGCGCCAGCGCCTCGGTGACCGCGATCTTTTCTTCGTCGCTCTCCGGCCGGTGGCTGAAGCCCACCACTTGGTCGGCGGGCAACGTCAGGCGCGCGATCAACGCCTGGCCCTTGCGGGCGATTTCCAGGTCACCGGCGGCGCGGTCGCCCTCGGCGGCGGCACCGGTGACGGCGAGATTCAACACCATGACAGCGATAAATAGACGCATGATCCTTCCTCGTTTCCATTCCATGGCAACCGGGCTCAGGCACTGGCCACGTCCGCGAGCCCGAGATAAATACGCCAATGCTCCAGCCAGCGCGTCGGGGTGCCGGCGTCCTCGCCGGCGGCGATCACCACCAGGCGGCTGTCCTCGTCGCCGCCGGGCCAGGCCGGCAACGGCGCCACCTCCACCGCCTGGCCGGCCACCGCCTGGATCAGCAAAGGCCCGTCCAGCTTATCAATGGCCACCAGGCCCTTCAGGCGCACCAGTTCGTCGCCGGCCTCGGCACGCAGTGCCGCCAGCGCCTCCTGCAGGCGATCATAGGCGATCCGCCCGCGCCAGCGTAGACCCGACGGATGCAGGTGGTGGCCGCGCCGTTCCGGCCGTGGCGCCAGGGTGGCCACCGCGCCGGCCGGCGCCAGGGCACCGGTGATCCGGCACTGGCGGGGGAAATCCCGGTCCAGCAGCCCGGCGTCGGCGCTGGCCGCGTCGTCCACCCCGGCGCGGGGGTTAAGACGGCGCAACGCGTCGACCAGGGCGCCGCGTTGCGCCGCCGTCGCCCGGTCGGTCTTGGTCAGCAGCAGTTGGTCGGCGGCGGTGACCTGCTCCAGGGCTTCCGGGAAGCGGGCCAGTGCCGCCTCGCCGGCCACGGCATCCACCGTGGTCAGGATTGAGCGCAGCGTGAAGCGCTTGCGCAGCCAGGCGTCCTGCTCCAGCACGGCGGTCACGCCGAACGGATCAGCGGCGCCGGTGGTCTCCAACAGCACCGCCGAAAACGGCGGCAGATCGCCGCCGGCCTGGGCCATGTAGAGATTGCGCAAGGTGGTGCGCAGGGTGCCCTGCACGGCACAGCAGACACAGCCGCCGGCCAACAGGCTGATCGGCGCGCCCACGCGCCGGGCCAGATCCTTGTCGATGCCGATCTCGCCCAGCTCGTTAATCACCACCGCCAGGTCGCCGCGCTGGTCGAGCCAGCGGTTAAGCAGGGTGGTCTTGCCACTGCCCAGGAAACCGGTCAGCACCACCAGCGGGATCGGCGCCGTCATTGGCTTTCGCGGATCGCCCAGGGCAGCGCCTGACCGGCCATGAACGGCACCATGTCTTCACCGGCGGCGGTGACCGTCTCCGGCACGGCCCAGTCGCGCCGCTCCAGGGTCACGGTGTCCGGGTTGCGCGGCAGCCGGTAGAAGTCGGCGCCGAAATGGCTGGCGAAGCCTTCCAGCTTGTCGAGCGCTCCGTGGCGGTCGAGAAAGGACGCGTACAAAGGCAGCGCCGCCCGGGCCGAGTAGCAACCCGCGCAGCCGCACGCCGCTTCCTTCTTGTCGCGGGCGTGGGGGGCGGAGTCGGTGCCCAGGAAAAAGCGCGGATGCCCTTCCAGCACCGCCTGCTGAATCGCCTGCTGGTGGGTGCGCCGCTTGAGGACCGGCAGGCAGTAGTTGTGCGGGCGCACGCCGCCGACCAGCAGGTCGTTGCGGTTCATCAACAGATGCTGGGGGGTGACGGTGGCGGCGGTCAGGTCGCCGCCCTCGCGCACGAAGTCCACGCCTTCCGAGGTGGTGACGTGCTCGAACACGATACGCAGCGCCGGGAACCGTTCCCGAATGTCGTTCAGGTAGCGGTCGATGAACACCCGCTCGCGGTCGAAGATGTCGATTTCCGGCTCGGTCACCTCGCCGTGCACCAGAAACGGCAGATCGTGCTTTTCCAGTGCCTCGTAGAGATGGTGAATGCGCGCCGGGTTGGTGACGCCGCTGTCCGAGTTGGTGGTGGCCCCGGCCGGGTACAGCTTGAAGGCATGCACAAACGGGCTTTGCGCCGCCCGTTCGATCTCCTCCACCGGGGTTTCGTCGGTCAGATAGAGCACCATCAGCGGCTCGAAATCCACGCCCGCCGGAATCGCCGCCAGGATGCGCTCGCGGTAGGCCTCGGCCAGCGCCACGGTGGTCACCGGCGGCGTCAGGTTGGGCATCACGATGGCGCGGCGGAACACCCGCGCGGTGGCGGGCACGGTTTCCTCCAGCATGGCGCCGTCGCGGAAGTGCAGGTGCCAGTCGTCCGGGCGGGTCAGGGTCAGAGTATCGGTCATCAGCGCGCCCTCAACGTTCCACCGCCAGGGCGACGCCCTGACCGCCACCGATGCACAGGGTCGCCAGGCCCTTCTTCACGTCGCGGCGCTGCATTTCGTGGAGCAGCGTTACCAGCACCCGGCAGCCGGACGCGCCGATCGGGTGGCCCAGGGCGATGGCGCCGCCGTTGACGTTGACCTTGTCCTGGTCCCACTCCAGGTCCTTGCCCACCGCCAGGGACTGGGCGGCGAAGGCTTCGTTGGCTTCGATCAGGTCCACCTGATCCAGGGACCAGCCGGCGCGCTCCAGGCAGCGGCGGGTGGCGGACACCGGGCCGATGCCCATGATCGCCGGATCCACGCCGGCGCTGGCCTGACCGGCCAGACGGGCGAGGATCGGCAGGCCCAGCTGGTTGGCACGCGCTTCGCTCATCAACATCACGGCGGCGGCGCCGTCGTTCAGCGCCGAGGCGTTGCCGGCGGTGACGGTGCCGTCCTTTTTGAAGGCGGCGCGCAGGCCGCCCAGGGACTCGGCGGTGGTGTCGCCGCGCGGCTGCTCGTCGGTGTCGACGATCTTCGGGTCGCCCTTGCGCTGCGGTACTTCCACCGGCGTGATCTCATTCTTGAAGCGGCCTTCGTTGATGGCGGCCGCCGCCTTCCGGTGGGAGGCCGCCGCGAAGGCGTCCTGGGCTTCCCGGCTGAGGCTGTATTTCTGCGCCAGGTTCTCGGCGGTGATGCCCATATGGAAGTCGTTGAAGGCGTCCCACAGGCCGTCCTGGATCATGGAATCCACCAGGCTGGCATGGCCCATGCGCAGGCCGGTGCGCGCCTTGGGCAGCACATAGGGGGCCAGGCTCATGCTTTCCTGGCCGCCGGCGATGATCACGTCGGCCTCGCCGCAGCGGATCGCCTGGCTGCCCAGGTGCACCGCTTTCAGGCCGGAGCCGCACACCTTGTTGATGGTCATGGCCGGCACTTCGTCGGGCAGGCCGGCGAAGATCGAGGTCTGCCGGGCGGTGTTCTGGCCGGCGCCGGCGGTGAGCACCTGGCCGAGGATCACTTCGCTGACCGCGCCCGGCTCCACGCCGGTGTCCGCCAGCAGGCGGCGCACCACCGCTTCACCGAGTTTGGTGGCGGGGACGTCCGCGAGCCCGCCCTGGAAGCGGCCGATGGCGGTGCGGGTGGCGGCGACAATGACCACGTCTTGCATGTTGTTCTCCCAAGCTAAGATTCATGAGCAGCTGTTAACCGCGCATGGTAACACGGCCGCCGGGGCGCCCCCATTGCGCTGAACGCGAAAGGCCGTTAGGCTTCAAGCATCGATTTTGGAGATTCCATGGCCGCAGCACTGCTCGACAACCTGATGCTTGTGAACACCGCTTCCGCGGTGGCGCTGGCTGCTGCCTGCTATTTCTACGGATATTGGTTTAGCCGCGCGCGCGTCTGACCTCTATCCGGTCAGGCGCCCGCTTCGGGACGCCTGCCGTAGAATCCTGAAACCCCGGCTGGTCGTCCCGCCGGGGTTTTTTCGTTTCAGGATGATCAAAATTAAGGAAGTTGCTATGAACGCCAGTCTTGCCGCCGTCACCGCCGACGACTCTTCGACACCCGCGTCGGGGACCGTGAGCCGCCGTCTGCCCAGCGCCCGGCAGCTACGCCAGACGCTGCCCGTGGACGCCGCCCTGGGCACGCGCATCGCCGCCCAGCGCCAGGCGGTGCGCGACATCCTCAACGGCGAGGACGGTCGCCTGCTGATCGTCACCGGCCCGTGCTCGCTGCACGACCCGGAGGCGGCGCTGGAATACGGCCGGCGGCTCGCCGCCCTCGCCGACCGGGTCAGCGACCGTGCCCTGCTGGTGATGCGCGCTTACGTGGAGAAGCCGCGCACCACGGTGGGCTGGAAAGGGCTGCTCTACGACCCGCACCTGGACGGCCGCCAGGATCTGGCGGAGGGCCTGCGTCTGTGCCGGGAGCTGCTGCGTGATCTGGCCGGCCTGGGCCTGCCCCTGGCCAGCGAGCTGCTCAGCCCGGTGGCGGCGAGCTACCTGGAAGACCTTCTCAGCTGGGCGGCGATCGGTGCCCGAACCACCGAATCCCAGATCCACCGGGAGCTGGTCAGCGGCCTGTCGCTGCCGGTGGGCTTCAAGAACGGCACCGACGGCGGCATCGCGGTGGCCCGGGACGCCATGCAGGCGGCCGCCCACCCACACGCCCATCTGGGCGTCGATGACGAAGGTCACCCGGCGCTGCTGGAAACCGCCGGCAACCCGGACACCCACCTGGTGTTGCGCGGCGGCCGGGGCGGCCCCAACTACCACGCCGAGCAAATTCAGGCGGCGCGCGAGCAGCTGGCGCAGGCCGGGCTCAACCCGCGTCTGATGGTGGACTGCAGCCACGCCAACAGCGGCAAGGACCCGCGCCGCCAGCCGCTGGTGGCCCGCGACCTGATCCAGCAGCGCCGCGACGGCGAGCGCGCCATCGCCGGCGTGATGCTGGAAAGCCACCTGCACGACGGCAGCCAGCCGCTGGCCCACCCGCTGCGCTACGGCGTGTCGATCACCGACGCCTGTCTCGGCTGGGGCCAGACCGAAGACCTTATTGGTGAGTTAATCGAAACTCCCTGACTTCGCGCATCAGCAAACCGGCCTGACTCTCCAGGGTCTCCGCGCGCTCCGCGGCGGCGGCCACCAGGGTGACGTTCTGCTGGGTGACCCGGTCCATTTGCGACACCGCCAGGCCGATCTGCTCGATGCCCCGGGTCTGCTCGGCGGAAGCGCCGCTGATGCGCGCCATGATCGCCGATACCCGCTCCACCGCGGCGACGATCTCGGCCATGGTGTCGCCGGCCTGGGCGGCCTGCTCCGAGCCGCGCGCCACCTCGGCGCCGGAGTCGACGATCAGCGTGCGGATTTCCTTGGCCAGCCGGTCGCTGTTCTGCGCCAGCAGCCGCACTTCCTCGGCCACCACGGCGAAGCCGCTGCCGTGCTCGCCGGCCCGCGCCGCCTCCACCGAGGCGTTTAGCGCCAGAATATTGGTCTGAAAGGCGATCCCTTCGATGGACCCGACAATCTGCTCAATGCGCTGGGAGCGTGTTTCGATCAGCCCCATGGTGTCCACCACCCGTGCCACCGCGTCGCCGCCGCGGGCCGCCACGCCGCCGGCATCGCCGGCCAGCCGGTGGGCCTGGTCGGCGTGCTCGTCGTTGTCTTTCACGGTGGCGGTAAGCTGTTCCATGCTGGCGGAGGTTTCCACCAGCGACGCGGACAGTTGTTCAAAGCGGGTGGAAAGATCGGTGTTGCCCCGTGTGGTTTCCACCGCCGCGTCCTGAATCCGTTCGCTGCTGGTGCGCACCTGCCCGACGATGGCGGCCAGGCTGCCCTGCATGCGCGCCAGGCCGGCGTAGAGGCGCCCGATATCGTTGTTGCCGCGTGGCGGAATCGCCTCGGACAGGTCGCCGTCGGCGATCCGGTCCAGGTGCCCGATCACGTTGCGCAGGGGCCGGATCACGTTCACCGTGACCCCCCACAACACCGCCGCGACCATCAGCAGCGCGGCGAGCACCGCCGCCACCATGGCGGCGTCCAGCCGTTGCACGCGGCGGTCGAAACGCGACACCAGCGCATTGGCGGCGGCCCGTGAATCGGCCAGAAAAGCGTCCGCGGCGTTGATAAAATCCTGGCTCATGCCGTTGAGCCGCGAGCGCCCGGAGCGGTAGCCGGCGAAGTCGCCCTCACGGAGCAGCACCAATTGCAGCCGCAGGCCCACGTCCGTGAGCCGGTCCATGGCGTCGGACAGCGGCACCACGGCCTGCATCGCCGCGCCTTCGCCGGTCATCGCAAGAAAGTTTTCAAAATGCCGCTGTGCATGTTCGATGAACGCCGCCGCCTGATCCAGCACCGGCCCGGGTTCATCAAAGGACGGCACCCGCACCAGCTCGGCGGCGCGGTCCATGGCCACCTGCGCCTGCAGCAGGTTGATATAGGTACGCTGCAAGGCGCCCGCCCGCTCCACATGGGTCTGATTCAACGTCTCGAACGATTGCCGGCTCTGGTGGCTGGTGTAAATGCTCAGCCCGCCGATCAGCAGAATAATCACACTGAACGCCAGCAGCACCAGGCTCCAACTCGTCTTCACCGTCATGTTGTTAAGCCGATTCATTGGCTTTCCCCCAGCTCATGAACAATGGCTGGAAAGGCTAGCCGCAAACCATGAAGGAAAGACGACAAAGTGACTTTTTGTTGTTTTAAATCAATGTTTTAGCGCCGAGAACCAAACTCTGAAAATTGATAAAAAAGCGGAAAGAGTATCGGCCAGAGTTCTCATTTCTTTAGAAAAAGCAAAAAGTTTTCGCGAACCTTTCTACGGAGCCGGGTTTGTGCGAGCGGGCCTCGCCCGCGAAAGGGAGCGAAGCTCCCGGCAGGATCCCAGAGACATCTCCAACGTCAGCACCAACAACGTCTCTGGCATCCCGCCGGCCGGCGTTGCCGGCCTTTCGCTTGCAGGCAAGCTCCCACACTTAGTTGCAGCCGCCGGCGTTGTCGTAATCACCGTCCACCACGGTGTTGATCCACTGCCGCATCAGGGCGGTGGCGCCGTCGTGGGCGACGCTGCGCGCGATCGGCGGCATCATCCGTTGCGGGTCGTTTTCCGCCTCCATGCGGCAGGAGACGATGGAATCGTCGCTGCTGCCCGGCACCACCACGTGCTGGCGGCCGCAGGACCCGCCGCCGGTGGCGGTGGGCTTCTTGCAGATGCCGTAACCCGCGTCCACGGCGCGGAACACGTCCAGGTAATACCCGGTGTTGGACGCGGCGCCCTTGTCGTTGTGGCAATGCTGGCAGTTCACTTCCAGATAGGCGCGCAGGCGGTGCTCGATGTCCGCCGGTGAGTTGGCGGTGTCGCCGCCGTCGCCGGGCACGTTCCAGCGCGGCAGCCGCTCCACGTTGGTGGCCACGCCCTGCCCGTCCAGTTCCAGCTCCGGGGCGCCGGCCAGCAGGCCCTGATCGACCCAGTACTGCAGCTGGTTAACGCGCGGGAAACCGGCCTGACCGGCGGTGCCCATGAAGCTGCTTTCCGGCTGGTAGGCGCGGTTCAGGTTGCGCGGCTTGGGGCCGATCGGCGCGCTGCCGGCGGGCCGGTCGTCGTTGCCGTGGCAGGTGATGCACTGGTTGGCGTTGGGCACCGAATAGCTGTCGGTGGACCCGGTGATCAAAGTGCCGGTGTCGGCGTCGCGGAAGTGCCAGCTCGCCGCGCGGCTGCCGCCGCCGGGGGTCAGCACCGCCACCGGTTCACCCTGGTCGTTCTGTTCCCAGATGTAGGGCAGCCCGGCCCAGAACGCCTTGCCGCTCTGGCTCACTCTCTTGATCAGCAGCCGGGTTTCCACCAGCGCTTCGCTGTTGTTGGCTTCGTCGGTGAAGGCGAAGGTCTTGGCGATCACCGTGCCTACCGGGAAGTCGATGGTGCCGTTCACGTTGTTGCCGCCCTGCCCGTCGCGGTAAACCGCCTGTTCGCCGGGGGGCACGAACAGCACCCGGTACTTGGTGGCGTGGTCGGAGAACAGTTTGCTGTTGAGCACGTAGGGCACGCCGCCTTCGTGGGGCAGGCTGCGCGGGTCGTCCGCTTCGGCGAACAGGTTGTACTGGGACAACAGCGGGCAATCCACCTCGAAGGCCGCGCGGTTGATCTCGCCCTCTTCCACTTCCGCCTCGCAGAGATGCGCGATGTATTCCTCGGAGGCGGCCGGGTCGAAGTCGCCGCTGGGCTCGAACGGCGGAATCTCCACCCTCGGCAGGGACGGCAACACGCTGCCGAAACGGGCCTGGCAGTCGTGGTCGGACAGGTTGGTGTCCGACGGGAAGTTGAGCAGGCCGCCGACGATATCCAGCAGGCCGCCGGGGGTGAGGATGGACAGGTCCTGGTCGACCAGGCCGATCACCAGTTCCAGGCCGTCGGTGCCGTGGAAATTCAGGTAGGGCGCGCTGTCGTCGGACAGTTCGTTGTCATGGATACAGGAACCCCAGCGCGGCAGCTTGCGGTTACCCTGGTCGTCGAACTTGTAGGCGTTGTAGTGGCAGGACGGGTTGGGGTGCTGGTTGGTGTGCAGCGGCTTGCCGTGCTCATCCTGGGGTACCGGGTTGCCCTGGGCGTCCACCGGATAGGGGCAGTCCTCGTCCAGCTCGTCACGCAGGCCGTCCCAGATGATGTGCGCGCCCTTACCCAGGTTGGCCAGGTTCTGCAGGCTGGAGAGCAACTGCGCCGGGTCGTTGATGGTGGGCAGGTTCTTCAGGCCGATCAAGGTCGGCAGCACGCTTTCGATTTCCCCGTTGAGGGTCTTCTCCAGATCCGGCGGCGGCAGGTCGTAGCCGGAATTGCGCATCACGTTGTCGTGGATGTGCAGCCCTTCGGTGTAGGGGTCGAGTTTTTTGTCGGCGGTGCCGCCGGGGCCGTCGATCAGTTCATAGCTGATATAGAGCACCGCGGCGGTGCTGTGGTCCTCGAAAACGTTATCCACCACCTCGATGTTGTCGTAACCCAGGGTGATAAAGCCGACGCCGCGCGGCACCACCGATACCAGACCGCTGTGGGCGAAGTTATAGGTGTTGTTGTTGCGGGCGGTGTTGTTGAGCATCACCGAGGTGTCGCCGTACTGGGTGATGTTTTCCAGATCGTAGATCAGGAAGCCGCCGGTGTTGCACTCCGCCAGGTTGGAGTCGTATTCACCGCCCTGGACGTTTTCGATCTCGAAGCCCATGACGTTATACACCGCCCGGCTGTCGCGGATGATGGCGGTGTTGGTCTGGCCCACGTAGATGCCGGCGTCGGAGGCGCCCACGGACTCCGATTCCTCCACCAGAATGTTCTCCGACTCCACCGGGTAGATGCCGTAGCGGCCGCTGTCGGAGCTGGGCACGTAGTCCGGGGCCGGGTCGCCCTCGTTGAACGGCGGCGCGGTGCAGGCCACGTTCAGGCGCTGCGGGTAGTTGTCCTCGGTGATCGGGCCGCCGCCACCGGACCAGATCGCGCGCACGTTGCTCAGCGTGCCCCATTTGACGCCCTTGAGCTTGAAGGCGTCGCCGGGGGAGTCGAGGATGGTCAGATCACGCACGGTGATGCCGCGCACGTTGAGCGCTTCCAGGCCGGTGACGTTGGCGCTGTCGCGGAACGACAGCACGGTTTTGTCCTTGCCGCAGCCCTTGATCAGCACGTCCTCGGTGGCCTGGATCAGCAGGCCCTGGTCCAGATTGAAATAGCCGCAGGCGAATTCCAGGGTGTCCCGGGGGCGCAGCTGGATCATGGCGTTGACCATGTCCTCGGTGGCGCCTTCGCCGGGCTCAATGAGAAAAGTCCGGCCCTCGGTGAAGCGGTCCGGTTCTTCTTCCTCGGGCTGGTTGGGCGCCGGCGACGGCGTGGCGCCGCCGTCGCCGCCGGAGTCACCGCCGCAGCCGCTCAGTGTCAGCCCCAGCATCAACGTCAGTAGCGCTAACCAGGATGTGTTGCCGTTCATGGTCGTTCCCCTGTTGGTGTTGGCCGCCCCGTTCATCGCGGGGCCTGCTCCAGTCTTTCCCACATGCGCAAATAGGCTTCCGCGGAGGTGAACAGCTGGTTCACCGCGTCTTCGATCTGCTCCCGGGGGCGGTCGCTGTTGGCGATCATGTCGGCGATCTGATCCGCATAGAGGCCGTAGTGCGCCACGCCCCTGCCCTCGTAGAGGCTGAATTCGTGGTCGCCGGTGCGCTGCACGTCGAAGCGCACACGGCCGTCCACGGATTGGAACGGATACAGGTCGTCGTGCTGGTCCTCGGTGCCCGGGTTGCTCGCCAGCTGCGCGATGCCGTTGACGTCCGAGGCGAAGCCGGCGCCGCCGAACGGCCCGACCTTGAGCGCCTCGTCACGGGGGCGCTGGCCGTCGCGGGTCAGTTCGTCCACCCAGGCGCCGCGCACGCTGCCGAACGAGGCCGCCACGCCACCCTGGGAGGCCACACGGTCGCGCAGCGCTTCGGTGCCGCCCCAGGCGCCGTGGCTGTTGATCACCGGGTAACCGCGCCGCCCGGTCAGTTCGAGAATCTGTTCCGCCGCCTTGCGGCTGATGTGGTCGGTTTCGATCATCATGCGGCGCTTCATCAATTCCTCGATCAGGAAGAAGCCCAGGTCGGACAGGCCACGGCTGTTGCAAAGATGGTCGGTGCCCCGGCGCGGGTCGTATTCCGCCAATTGCTCCGGTGTGGCCGGGAAGCGGTCGCCGACGTAGTCGAGCTGGAACAGCAACTGGTCGATGAGGCCCAGCGGCGCCAGCGGGTCCGGCAGGGACGACGCCGGCGGCGCGTCGTCGCCGTGGTCGTGGGCGCAGGTTTCGAATTCGATGGTGTGGCCGGTTTCCAGAATGTTCCCCGCGTAGAGCACCGGACCGATGCCGATGCCCGAAGACAAATCCGGCAAATGGCCGCCGAAGGCGTTGTCGAATTTGTGCACCGGGAACAGGCTGCGCACGTCCATGGCATAGAGACGGTCGAGCCGCTCGACGATCTGCTCGCGGGTGCATTCCGGCGCGCCCAGGAACTCGCCGCAATTGAGCACCTTGGAGGCCTCCACGCCGAGGATCACCGCCATCTTGCCCTCGCCGATCACGTCCCGGGCCTGGGCCGGATCGGTGACGATGCGGAACCAGCCCTCGCCGGGGCCGCCGTGCTGGGCGTCAATATAGTCCTGCATGGCGTGCATCTGCTCGGCCTGCATTTCGATCGCCGCCATGGTGTCGCAATCGTTCTGCTTCTGGGGGTTGAGCTGACACAGCACCTGGTTGTGCACCAGATGGTTGACCAGGATTTTCAGACCGGCGAGGTGGGCCCGCTCGATCCAGCGGTAGTAACTCTGGTGGTGCTGCAGCGAGTCGTGGCGCGGCCAGAACTCATAGCCCGGCCAGCCTTCGGTGGCGTGGGGCCCGGGGCTGCTGGTGACCTGCTCCACCAGACCGGTGAGTCCCTGGGGGCCATGATTGACGGCGCAGTCGTCCAGGGCATGATCGACACCGAAGGGATGGAAAGGGTCGCCGTAATTCACCCGGCCGCCGATGAACTCATAGGCGGAAATATGGCTGTGCGCGTCGACGAAGCCGAACACGTCATCGTCGTCCAGCCCTTCCACGTTCTGGAAACGGGGCACCTCGCGCAGATAGTTGGCCGGGCCTTGCTCGGCCACGGTGGCGTTGAGCTCCGCTTCCGGATAGGCGTCACAACCCTGCGCGGGGAGCAGGTGGAAACGGTTGGCTTCGCTCTCCAGCGACGGTGAGGCCAGAGTCAGCGCGTCCTCGCCCACGGTGAGCAACAGCCCGGTGGCGTCGGAGGCCACCGTGAAGGTCTCGCCTTCGCTGCGGTTGAGATTCCACACCGCCAGATCACTGGCCTGGTCCACCTTGCCCAGCGTGGGCCGCGGGGTACGGTCGCCGAGGCGCGTGCCCGCCACCTCCAGGCTCTCGCCCAGTTCCCGCAGCACGCCCCCCAAGGGCGCCACCGGATCCAATACCAGGTTCAGGGTGTCGCCCAGGCCGGCGACCAGGTAGCTGACTTCCGCGATCAAGCGACCGCCGCCGTCGAGCAGCTCGCCGGCCGGGTCGGAGATACCCAGCAGCTCCTTGTCGCCGGCCTGGCCGGGATCGCGGCGGTAATCGGACAGCAGCAGATAGGAACCCAGTGCCGTGGGCTTCATATAAAACGACGCCGCCCGACCGGGGTCCAGGGTCACACCGTAGCGCCCGTCCAGACCACTAAGGTAGCGCCCGTCGGCGTACAGGTGGTAGCAGCCATTGGCGAACTGAAAGCGGTTGAGGGCCTGGGGTTCGGGTTCCGGTTCGGGTTCGGTGGGCGGCTCCGGCTCCGGTTCCGGCTCGGAGGGCGCCGGCGGGTTATTCGCCTGTCGGTCGTCCGACGAGGACGAACCGCCCCCACAAGCGGTAAGGCCGAGAGCCAAAAGCAGCAGCAACCAATAAGTCGACACACGACGCACGCCTTTCACGGTCATAGCACCTTCCTGTTCTTGTTTTATTGGTACGTTTGTACAACTTATTACCGTGAAACGTTGTGGCGTTATTGTGAACGATTGGTGAACGGGCCCGCGGCACTCAAGTTTTCCGCCCTTCCGCCGAGAAATGCGTTGGATGGCGCCGTGTTGGCGGCTATGGCATATTCGAAAAAAGGCGATAGATAGTATGTATACGGCGCGCCGTATTACCGCGCCGCGCCATGCGGGGAGGGGGACCCTGATGCAGGACAAGGGGATGTCAGAGACGGAGCGGGCCCGGCTGGAAAGCCTGGCCAGCTACAATATTCTGGACAGCGCCCCGGAACACGAATACGACGACATCGTGCAGCGCGCGGCGGCGCTCTGCGAGTGCCCGATCTCCACCGTCACCCTGGTGGACCGTCACCGCCAGTGGTTCAAGGCGTCCGTCGGGCTTGATATCCGGGAAACCGAACGCGACATCGCGCTCTGTGACCACACCATTCGCGGCACCGGCCCTCTGATCATCCCGGATACCCGGCTCGACCACCGCTTCGCCGATAACCCGGTGGTCACCGACCCCAACGGCATCCGCTTCTACGCCGGCGCCCCGTTGGTCGCCCCGGACGGTCAGGCCCTCGGCACACTCTGTGTCATGGATCACCGGCCCCGGCATCTGAGCGAGGCCGAGGCGAACTATCTGGCGCTGCTGGCAGACCAGGTGATGATGCATTTGGAGCTCCGCCGACAGAATCAGCGGCTACAGGACGCCGTCGACGAACGGAACCGCGCCCTCCATAAGGCCGAACGTCGCGCCGCTCATTTGGAGGAGTCGCAACGCATCGGCCGGATCGGCAGTTGGACCTTCCATCTGGATAGTCAGACTCTCAAGTGGTCGGAGCAGACCTTCCGCATCTTCGACCTGTCCCCGAAAGACTTGGACGGCCGCTTCGAGCGTTTTCTGCAATGCGTGCACAACGACGACCGGCGCCGCCTGCTCGACTACCGCAAAGATGCCCTCGCCGGCCACACCCCTTTGGATATTCAGTACCGCATCAATTTACCCCAAGGTGGACAACGCCACTTGCATGAGCGTGGAGAATTGCATAAGGACAATCACGGTCGGCCGATGTATCTGCAGGGCACGGTTCAGGACATTACTGAGCTCAAGACCTTTGAAATGCAACTGCAACACACCCAGCGACTCACCGGCATCGCCGGGAGGCTGGCTCGGGTCGGCGCCTGGAGCGTGGATGTGGGCTCCGGGCAGGTTTCCATGTCACCGGAAATTCTCGCTCTGCATGACCTTGGCAACGACACACGCATGGCCCTGGAGGATTCGCTCAGTTTCTATGCCCCGGAGGACCAACCCAAGGTACAGTCCCTGTTCGCCGCCTGCGTCAAGCGGGGGCAGCCCTACGACGAAGAACTAAGGGTCGTCACCGCCACCGGACAGCCATTCTGGGTACGCGCTCTGGGCGAACCCGTGTTTGATGAGGTGGGCAAAGTCGTCCGCGTCGATGGCGCCTTCCAGGACATCAGCGAACAGCGCAATGCCGCCAATGCTTTACGCGAAGAAAAAATCCGCTTTGAGGCCGCCGCCCGCGCCACCGCCGATGCGATCTGGGACTGGAACACGTCCACTGACCGGTTGTGGTGGAGCGAAGGCATGGAAACCCTGTTCGGCTACAGTGCCGAAGACCTGGAACGGGACAGCCGTTCCTGGACCACGCGCATTCATCCGGACGACAAAAAGCGCGTGCTCACCGATATTGAAAGGGTCATTTACAGCCAGCAGCAGAAATGGGAAGCGGAGTACCGCTTCATACGCAAGAACGGCAGCGTGGCCTATGTGTCGGATCGCGGCTACGTAATCCGCGATGAAAACGGCGACGCCCTGCGTATGGTGGGCGGTATGAGCGATGTCACCGAGCGCCGCCACTTCCTCACCAATCTGGCCCGACAGGCCGCCCTGCTGGATAAATCCCGCGACGCCATCATGGTGCTCGATCTGGATCGCCGTATTACCTATTGGAACCAGGCCGCCGAGGGCATCTACGGCTGGCGCCAGAGCCAGGCCCTGGGACAGCGCATTGATGAGGTGCTCGGCGAGGACCCGGATGTCCTGAAAGCCGCCACCCGGGAGCTGCTGCTCAGCGGCCAATGGGCCGGCCGCCTGGCCAGCCACGGCGTGAACGGCAAAACCGTGATCTCAGACGCGCGCTGGAGCCTGGTCGCCGACGACCACGGCCAGCCGGACGCCATCCTGGCCATCAACACCGACATCACCGAACATCTGGCGCTGGAGGAGCAGCTCCAGCAGTCGCAGCGGTTGGAAGCCATCGGTCAGCTGACCGGCGGCGTCGCCCATGATTTCAACAACCTGTTAACGGTGATTCTGGGTAATTCCGAGTTACTCGAAGAGCAACTGGAAGAGGCCTCGCCATTACGGGCTTCCGCGGGCTTGATCCGCGGCGCGGCGGAACGGGCGGCGGAGCTGACGCGCCGGCTGCTGGCTTTCGCCCGGCGCCAGCCACTGGCCCCGCAGATCGTCGACGTCAACGAACTGATTTACGGCCTTACCCCCCTTCTTCGCCCCTCGCTGCACGAACATCTGGAGATCGATATCGTGCCTTGCCCGACGCCCTGGCCGGCGTTCATTGATCCGGGGCAGCTGGAGTCGGCGATTCTCAATTTATGCCTCAACGCCCGCGACGCCATGGACGGCGGAGGCTGCATCGTTCTTGAAACCGCCAACGTCAGCCTGGACCAGGATTACGCCAACCGCCATTCCGAAGTGGTGGCCGGCGACTACGTTCAGGTGGTGGTCTCGGATACCGGTGCCGGCATCCCCGAGACCACATTGAAACAGGTGTTCGACCCCTTCTTCACCACCAAGCCCAAGGGCAAGGGCACCGGCCTGGGTTTGAGCATGGTGTACGGTTTCGTTAAGCAGTCCCGCGGCCATATCAAAATTTACTCCGAGCCGGGTGAAGGCACCACGGTAAAACTCTACCTGCCCCGGGCGGACCGTGAGCGGCAGGAGCCGCTTCCACCGGCTTGCCCGGTGCGGTTTACCAACCGCCAGGAAACAGTCCTTGTCGTGGAAGACGACGACGAGGTGCGCGACCAGGCCGCCCGACAACTGCGCGAGCTGGGCTACCGGGTGATCAGCGCCGCTAACGGCAATGACGCCCTGGAGTGGCTTTCCGAACAGGAAGTCGATCTGCTGTTCACCGACGTGATCATGCCCGGCGGCCCGAACGGGCCGGAGCTGGCGCGGCTCGCGCGGCAGCGTCTGCCCGAGCTGCCGGTGCTCTACACCTCCGGCTACACTGAAAACGCCATTGTCCACCACGGCCGTCTGGACCCCGGCGTGCATTTATTGGAAAAGCCCTACCATAAGACGGATCTGGCGCAAAAGATCCGCGACGCTCTCGACGAGGTGCCAAGATGACGCCGCCACAAAAATCAGAAACGATACCTCGGCTCCTGGTTCTTGATGACGACCCAGACATCGGTCAGACGGTTTGCAGCATGGTCTCGAGCCTGGGTTACCAATGCCAGGTCACCACCCTGCCGGACACTTTCTTCGAGATACTCGACACCTGGCAGCCCACCCACATTCTGCTCGACCTGGTGATGCCAGCGATGGACGGCGTGGAAGTAATCCGCCATCTCGCCGAGCGTCACTGCGACGCAGGCCTGATTATCTCCAGCGGGCTGGGCAGCCGGGTCATCGATGCGGCCGGCAGGGCCGCCAGCCAGCACCGGTTGCACATGACCGGTGTGCTCCCCAAACCCTTTTCGATCCGCGATCTGCGTGCTCTGCTGGGCCAGCAACCGCCGCCAAGCCGCCAGCCGCGCCAGGCTCCGGTGAGCCCCGAGCAGGACATCACCCCGGCAATGCTCGCCGACGCCATCGATAATGACCAGATCCGCCTGATGTATCAGCCCAAGGTCAGTTGTGCCGAGGGCAATCCTGTTGTCGGGTTCGAAGCGCTGGCCCGCTGGCGGCACCCCCAGTGGGGGCCCATCGCCCCGGACCGCTTTATTCGCCTCGCCGAACGCGAAGGGTTGATCGAGCCCCTTACCCGCAAGGTAGTCGTCCAGGCCTGTGCCGCTATGGCGGCCCTGTTACGAAGTGGCGGAGCGAAGGCCGAGCACTGGACCATGGCGGTGAATCTGTCCGCCTCCTGCCTGACCCGGTTCGATATGGCGGATAAGCTGGTGGTCCTGTGCCGACGGTACGGTCTGGAGCCGCGCCATTTAACGCTGGAACTCACCGAGACGGCGGCCATGGAAGACGGCGTGCTGGCGCTGGACCTGCTCACCCGGCTGCGCATGAAAGGGTTTCAACTGGCGATCGACGATTTCGGCGTGGGGTATTCCTCCATGGTGCAGTTGGCCAAACTGCCGTTCTCCGAGTTGAAGCTGGATAAAGCCTTCGTCATCGCGGCGGACCATTCCCGGGAAGCACGCACCATTATCAAATCGGCGGTGGATTTGGGGCACCAACTGGATCTGAAGGTGATCGCCGAAGGGGTGGAAACCGACGCGGCTCTGGCGTTCCTCCGCGAAACCGGGTGCGATTTCATGCAGGGGTACTATATTGCGCGGCCGATGGAGGGAGAAGATATTGGGGGGTGGTTGGAGGACCGCGAAGGGCGCTGCTGAGAGGCCTGGGCGCGCTGGGGCGCGCCGAGAGGGAGGGATTGGCTCGCTGCGCTCGGGGCTGCGCCCCGTTGCCGCCGGGCGGCAACGCCCCTCACGGCGCTTTGCGCCGTTCGGTCGAACGGAGGGTTCGAATCATCAACTCCCTCTCCGCCATACACAAAAAAGCCCGGCGTTGGCCGGGCTTTTTTGTGTATGGCGGAGAGGGAGGGATTCGAACCCTCGATACGCGCAATGCGTATGGTTCCTTAGCAGGGAACTGGTTTCAGCCACTCACCCACCTCTCCGGAACTCGGATTTTTCGATCGTTGGATAACGATTTAGCCGCGCATGATACCAGCTTGCGCGAAAAATACAGCCCAAAAATCAGGCATTCTCGCCGGTGTCGCTGCTTTTTTCGTGTTGAATCCGCTGGTAGATCTCTTCGCGGTGCACCGCGACTTCCTTCGGGGCGTTAACACCGATGCGGACCTGGTTGCCTTTGACGCCAAGCACGGTGACGGTGACATCGTCGCCGACCATCAACGTCTCGCCGACGCGACGCGTAAGTATCAGCATGGAAAATCCCTCCTGGGTCCATCAGATTGTTCAGTGAGCGCGTTCCCGCACACCAGGTGTGAGAGGACCCGTCATCCTTGTGTTCCATCATGCGGACGGCCCGGCTCCCTGGTGAGCGAGGCCGGCATTATGCCGCATCAGATTAGGAAAGTCTCCCTAGAGACTAGCCACGCCCGCCCCGTGAATGCAATCACCGGGCGGGCCCCGGCATCACGCCGCCGGCTGGTCCAGCTCGAAGGCCTGATGCAACGCACGCACCGCCAATTCGAGGTATTTCTCGGCCACCACCACGGAGACTTTAATCTCGGAGGTGGAGATCATGGTGATGTTCACGCCCTCGGCGGCCAGCGTCTGGAACATCTTGCTGGCGACACCGGCGTGGGAGCGCATGCCGACACCCACCAGGGAGATTTTGGCGATCTTGTCGTCACCGATGATTTCCGGGTTGCCCAGTTCCTCGGCGGCCTGCTTGAGGGCCTCCTTGGCTTTGGCGAAATCGTTGCGGTGCACGGTGAACGTGAAGTCGGTGGCGCCGTCGGCGCCCACGTTCTGCACGATCATGTCCACTTCAATGTTGGCGTCGCTGACCGGCCCGAGAATCTTGAAGGCAATGCCCGGAGTGTCCGGCGCGCCGCGTACGGTGATCTTTGCTTCGTCACGGGTAAAAGCGATGCCAGAGATAACCGGCTTTTCCATATCCACCTCGTCGTCGACGGTAATGAGGGTGCCCGGGCCCTCTTGAAAACTGGACAGTACGCGCAGCGGCACGTTGTATTTGCCGGCGAATTCCACCGAACGAATCTGCAACACCTTGGAACCCAGGCTGGCCATTTCCAGCATTTCCTCGAAGGTGATGCTGTCCAGACGGCGGGCGGTGTCCACGACCCGCGGGTCGGTGGTGTAAACCCCGTCCACATCGGTGTAGATCTGGCACTCGTCGGCTTTCAGCGCCGCCGCCAGGGCCACCGCGGTGGTGTCCGAGCCGCCCCGGCCCAGGGTGGTGATGTTGCCGTCCTGGTCGATGCCCTGGAAGCCGGCCACCACGCACACCCGGCCGGCGTCGAGATCGGCGCGCATCTTGCGGTCGTCGATCTCTTCAATGCGGGCCTTGGAGTGGGTGTTGTCGGTGCGGATGGCGACCTGGCCGCCGGTGTAGGAACGGGCGCCCACGTTGAGCTTCTGCAGCGCCATGGACAGCAGCGCGATGGTGACCTGCTCGCCGGTGGAGACCAGCACGTCCATCTCCCGCGCCGGCGGGTTGTCGTGCACGCCGTTGGCCAATTCGATCAGGCGGTTGGTTTCACCGCTCATGGCGGAGACCACCACGACCACCTGATCACCACGTTCCCGGAAGCGCGCCACCCGTTCGGCGACGGCCTGAATGCGTTCGACGGTGCCTACCGAGGTGCCGCCGTATTTCTGGACAATTAGAGCCATAGTGACTTGGTTTCTGCCAAAAGAGGCGCGCAAGCATAGCATTTGCGCCCCTGATTTTCATGTGAGGGTGGTCAGAGCTGCTCCGCCACCCACCGATACGCACTCTCCAACGCCGCCGGCAGAGCCGCCGCGTCGCTGCCGCCGCCCTGCGCCATATCCGGCCGGCCGCCGCCTTTGCCACCGACCTGCCCGGCAACGTGTTTCATCAAATCACCGGCCTTGACCCGGTCGGTGAGGTCCTTGGTGACACCGGCCACCAGCGACACCTTGTCGCCTTCGGCGGCGGCCAGGAGGATCACGCCGGAGCCCAGTTTGTCCTTCACCTTGTCCATGGTGACGCGCAGCGTTTTGGCGTCGGCGCCATCGACGCTGGTGGCCAGCACCTTCACGCCCTGGACATCACGGGCCTCGGCCGTCAGGTCGCCACCGGCGCCGGACGCGAGTTTCTGCTTGAGTCGTTCGATCTCTTTTTCCAGTTCCCGCACCCGGCGGGTCTGGGCGCCGACCCGTTCGGCGGCCTGCTCCGGCCCGCTTCTCAGGGTCGCGGCGATTTCGCCCAGCGCCTGCTCTTGCTGGCGCACCCGCGCCAGGGCGTACTCGCCGGTGACCGCTTCGATGCGGCGCACGCCGGCGGCGGCGGAGGTTTCCAGGGTGATCTTGAACAGGCCGATGTCGCCGGTCCGCTGCACATGGGTACCGCCGCACAGCTCCTTGGAGAAGCCGTCGCTGCCCATGGTCAGCACCCGCACTTCGCTGTCGTATTTCTCTCCGAACAGGGCCATGGCGCCGGCGTCCTTGGCCGCTTCCATATCCATCAACTCGGTGGTCACCGCCGCGTTCTCGAGAATCTGACGGTTGACCAGGGTCTCGATCTCTTCGCGCTGCTCGGCACTCAGGGCTTCGCCGTGGGCGAAGTCAAAGCGCAGGTAGTCCGGCGCCACCAGCGAGCCTTTTTGCTGCACATGGTCGCCCAGCACGCGGCGCAGGGCGGCGTGCAGCAAATGGGTAGCGGAGTGGTGGCGCATGATGGCGCGGCGGCGCTCCACATCCACGTAGGCGTCCACCTTGTCGCCCACTTTCAGGGTACCGCTGCTCACGGTGCCCACGTGGATGTGCGCCTGGCCGCGCTTGCGGGTGTCTTCCACGTTGAAGCGGGCGTCGCCGGCGACGAGCACGCCCCGGTCGCCCACCTGGCCGCCGGACTCGGCGTAGAACGGCGTGCGCTTGAGCAGCACCATGCCGGTGTCCCCGGCTTCCAGGCTGTCCACGGCGGCGCCGTCGCGGTAGAGGCCTTCCACCTCGGCCTGATCCTGATGTTTCTCGTAACCGGAGAAGTCGGTGACCGCCTCAATGTTGAGCCGGTCGCTGTAATCGTTGGCGAAGGCGCCGGCGCCCCGGGCGCGCTCACGCTGCGCCTGCATTTCCTGGTCGAAGCCGTCCATGTCCACGGACAGGCCGCGCTCACGGGCGACGTCGGCGGTCAGGTCGGGCGGGAAGCCATGAGTGTCGTAGAGAGCGAACACCACCCGGCCGGGCAGCTCGTCGCCCTGCAGGTCGGCCATGGCGCCTTCCAGCACTTTCATGCCGGCGGCCAGGGTGCGGCCGAACTGCTCTTCCTCGGCCAGCAGGGCCTTCTCCACCCGCGCCTGCTCACGGCGCAGCTCGGGGTAGGCGTCGCCCATCTGCGCCACCAGCTCCGCCACCAGGGTGTGGAAGAACGGCTTGTCCTGGCCCAGCTGGTGACCGTGACGCAGGGCGCGGCGGATGATACGGCGCAGCACATAGCCGCGCCCCTCGTTGGACGGCACCACACCGTCGGTGATCAGGAAACTGGCCGAGCGGATATGGTCGGCGATCACCCGCAGGCTTTTGTTTTCCAGGTCGTCGCAGCCGGTGGCCCGGGCGGCGGCCTTGAGCAGCGCCTGGAACAGGTCGATCTCATAGTTGGAATGCACGCCCTGCTGCACCGCGGCGATACGTTCCAGGCCCATGCCGGTGTCCACGCTGGGCTTGGGCAGCGGCTTCAACTCGCCGTCGTCCTGGCGGTCGTACTGCATGAACACCAGGTTCCAGATCTCGATGTAGCGGTCCAGGTCGCCGTCCTCGGAGCCCGGCGGGCCGCCGGGCACGTCGGCGCCGTGGTCGTAGAAGATCTCGGAGCTGGGGCCGCAGGGGCCGGTGTCGCCCATCTGCCAGAAGTTGTCTTCATCCAGACGCGAGAAGCGCTCGGCGCTGACGCCCATTTCCTTGAGCCAGATGTCCGCCGCTTCGTCGTCGGACACATGCACCGTCACCCACAGCTTCTCCGGCGGCAGCCCCAGCTCACCGGTGAGGAACTCCCAGGCGAAGCGGATGGCGTCGCGCTTGAAGTAATCGCCGAAGCTGAAGTTACCCAGCATTTCGAAGAAGGTGTGGTGGCGGGCGGTGTAGCCCACGTTTTCCAGGTCGTTGTGCTTGCCGCCGGCACGCACGCAGCGCTGCGAGCTGGTGGCGCGGGTGTAATCGCGCTTGTCGCGGCCGAGGAACACATCCTTGAACTGGTTCATCCCCGCATTGGTGAACAGCAGGGTGGGATCGTTCTCCGGCACCAGCGAGGACGACGCCACCACGGCGTGGCCCTGGCGGGCGAAGTAATCGAGAAAGGCCTGGCGAATCTCAGCGCTCTTCATACGCAAGCAACTACTTTAGACAGGGAAATGGGGAGCAAAGTATAGCGTTGTCAAAGGGCGGTTGCGATGGGGAAGGCGCGCCGGCCCGGCGCGCCACTTACTTGAACGCCGCCGCCGCGCAGACCGTCACCACCATCACCAGCAGAATCCACTTCAGCACACGCTGGGACACCTTGTGGGCGAAGCCCACGCCCAGCCGCACGCCCAGCAGGGTGCCGGCGGCGACCAGCAGGCCCGGCAGCCAGGCGACCTGATCCCGCCACACGAAAATACCCAGGGCGAGAATGGTGAAGCCGGCGGTGATCGCCAGCTTCAGGCCGTTGGTGCGCACCAGGTCGTAACGCAGCTGGCCCGCCAGCACCGCGATCAGCAGGAAGCCCACACCGGCCTGGGCGAAGCCGCCGTAGGCCCCGGTCACGAACAGCCCGGCCCAGGCCGCCGGGGTGCTGGCCAGAGCGCGGGGCGCCTCGTCGGGCCCGGCCACCAGCGTGGACGGTTTCAGCACCATCACCACCGCCATCACCACCAGGGTGGTCAGCAATACCGGTTCCAGAATGGTGGTCGGCAGGAAGGACGCGGCCAGAGTGCCGAGCAAGGCGCCGGCCAGTGTCGGCACCATGATGCCCGGCAACGCCGCCACCGGCATGGAGCCGTGGCGATGGAATTGGCGGGCGCCCTCAAGACACTGGATCAAGACGCCCACGCGCATGGTGCCGTTGGCCAGGGCCGGCCCCATCCCGGTCAGCATCAGCAGCGGCAGAATCAGCAGCCCGCCGCCGCCGGCCAGAGTATTGATAAAACCGGCGATCACGCCGGAACCCAGCAAGGCCGCCACCAGCCAGGGGTCGCTCAGGTATTCCACGTCGATTCCCCGCTACCTGTCAGAAAGGGAAAGTATTATGACCTGTCCGGCGGGGGAATAAAGTGGCGAGGCGCACCGGATCAGTCGAGGTCTTCTTCCCCGGCCAGATCCAGCGCGTTGAAGCTCTGCTCCGCGTCGAAGCCCCGGGACTGCAGAAAGCGCAACTGGCGGGCTTTTTCCTTGCGGTCCGCCGGCGGCCGGCGGAAGCGCCGGGCGTGGGTCTCGCGGGCCAGGGCAAACCAGTCACACTCGGCCTGTTCCAGGGCCTCCTTGACCAGGGCCTCCGGAAGGCCTCGCTGCTGAAGCTCGGAGCGGATGCGCAACGGGCCCTGGCCGCGCTCGATCCGCGAACGCACAAAAAAACCGGCGAAGCGCCGGTCATTCAGAAAGTCGTGTTCCTGGCACCAGTCCAGCGCCGCGTCCAGCGCCTCGCTGTCGCCGAACTTGCGCGCCATCTTGACGCGCAACTCGGCACGGCCGTGGTCCCGGCGCGCCAGCATCTTCACCGCATACTGGCGTAACTCTGAAGGGTCGGCGGGGCCGTCTTCGGGGCCCCGCTGTCGCCGGCGCCGTTCAGTCATCCTTGCCGTCTTGCGCCTCGTCGCCCTCGGCCACCGCCGCTTCCTCGCTGGCGGGGGTGACCACATTCAGCAGGCGGGCACGGATTTCCTTCTCGATGGCTTGGGCCACGTCCGGGTGCTCGGCCAGATAGTCGCAGGCGTTCTGCTTGCCCTGGCCGATCTTGTCGCCCTGGTAGGCGTACCAGGCGCCGGACTTGTCCACCAGGCCCTGCTGAACACCCAGGTCCAGCACTTCGCCCAGCTGATTGATGCCCTGGCCGTAGAGAATCTGGAATTCCGCCTGTTTGAACGGTGGCGCCACCTTGTTCTTGACCACCTTCACCCGGGTTTCGTTACCGGTGACTTCGTCGCCCTGCTTCACCGCGCCGATACGACGGATGTCCAACCGCACGGAGGAGTAGAACTTGAGGGCGTTGCCGCCGGTGGTGGTTTCCGGGTTGCCGAACATCACACCGATCTTCATGCGGATCTGGTTGACGAACATCACCAGGCAGTTGGCGTTTTTCACGTTACCGGTGATCTTGCGCAGCGCCTGGCTCATCAGGCGGGCCTGCAGGCCCACGTGGGCGTCGCCCATCTCGCCTTCGATTTCCGCCTTCGGCACCAGGGCCGCCACGGAGTCCACGATCACCACGTTGACGGCGCCGGAACGCACCAGCATGTCGGTGATTTCCAGCGCCTGCTCGCCGGTGTCCGGCTGGGACACCAGCAGGTCGTCCACGTTAACGCCGAGTTTTTCCGCGTAATCCGGGTCCAGGGCGTGCTCCGCGTCCACGAACGCGCAGGTGGCGCCCTGCTTCTGCGCCTGGGCGATCACGCTCAGGGTCAGCGTGGTCTTACCGGAGGACTCCGGGCCGTAAATTTCGACGATCCGGCCTTTCGGCAGGCCACCGATGCCCAGGGCGATATCCAGCCCCAGGGAGCCGGTGGAAATGGCGGGAATGCGCTCGCGCTTCTGGTCGCCCATGCGCATCACCGAACCTTTACCGAACTGGCGCTCGATCTGAGACAGCGCCGCCGACAGTGCCTTACTCTTGTCGCTCATTTGTGAACCCCTCTCCGATTCCATCCATTGGCACAGAAACTGACCCGATGGCCAGCACTGTCTTTCTGGACAGCATTATGGGCAGTGTTTGTTCAGGGTGCAACCCCTGCGCCGTGTCTGACGATGGAGGCCATGATACACGTCCCGCCCGCGTAACAAATAAGCCAATGGAGGACAGCGGCGGACATCTCCTACAACATTGTAATGATATTCATTCTCACCTATAGTCCAGCCCTTCTGCGTTTCATCGTTCGGGGGCGGGCCATGTCCGGGGGAAGATCACAGTCACTGTCCGTAAATACGCTTTATGCCGAGTACCACGGCTGGCTGCACGGCGTGCTGCGGCGACGGTTGGGCAACGCCGACGACGCGGCGGATCTGGCCCACGACGCCTTCGTGCGCCTGCTGACATCATCCCGCCCACTTGATCACCACGGCGCGCGGGCCTACCTCAGCCGCATGGCACGGGGCCTGTGCGTGGACCTCTGGCGCCGCCGGGAGGTGGAGCGGGCCTGGCTGGAAACCCTCGCCAACCGTCCCCTAGACGCGGTGCCCTCGGCGGAGCGACAGACCGCCGCGCTGCAAGCCCTGGTGGCGGTGGACGCGATGCTCAAGCGCTTGCCGGCTCCGGTGGCCGAGGCGTTTATCCAGTCCATGGTGCACGGCAGGAGCGCCAAGGAGGTGGCCGCCGATCTGGGGGTTTCCGATCGCACCGTGCGCAATTACCTGTCCCGCGCCATGCTCGCCTGCCTGCGTTTGCAGTCCCGGCTGGGCCTGGATAATGGCGATCCGGCATGAACCCGGCACCGAGCCAACGGGTGCTCGCCGAGGCCGCCGAGTGGTTCGCGCTGCTGCGGGCCGGCGAGGCGTCCGAGGCCGACGTCCGCCGCTGGCGGCACTGGCTGGAAGCCAGCCCGGAGCACCATCGCGGCTGGCAAATGGTGGAGCGCGTGGAGCAGCAGTTCAGCATGGCGAGTGGTGACGATCCCGACCAGGCCGAGGCGACGCTGGCCCGAACCCGCCAAAGGCGCCTGGACCGACGCGGCATGATCAAAGGCATGGCGCTGCTTTTCGGTGTCGGCGGTCTCGGTTGGGCCGGCTGGGGTGCGTCCCCGCTGCCCACAGTGGTGGCCGCCTGGGGCGCCAGCCATCGCACCGGCACCGGTGAGATCCGTGAACTGGCTCTGCCGGACGGCAGCCGGCTCTGGCTGAATACCAACACCGCTATTAACACCGACTTTGACGGGGAAAGCCGGCGCATCGATCTGATCACCGGTGAAATTCTGCTCGCCACCGCCCGGGATGACCGGCCGCTTACCGTCTCCACCGCGCAAGGCCAGGTGCGCCCGCTGGGCACTCGCTTCACCGTTCGAAGCGAAGACGACACCACCCTGGTGGCGGTCTATCAGGGCGAAGTGGCGGTCACCAATGGCGGAGAGAGCACACGAATCGTGCCGACCGGGCAACAAACCCGGTTTTCGCGCGCCGCCCTCCAGCCGCTGTCGGCGGCCGACCCCGCCCGGGAAGCCTGGCACCGGGGGGTGCTGGTCGCCGACGACATTCGCCTGGCCGATCTTATCGCCGAACTCGGCCGCTACCAGCACGGTTACATCAATGTGGCGCCGGAAGTGGCCGGGCTGCGTGTGTTCGGTGGCTACTCACTGACCCGGCCGGCGCACACCCTTTCCCTGCTGGAAAAAGTACTGCCCATCCAGGTGTCCCAGCCCCTGCCATGGTGGACTGAAATCCGGCCCGCCGGAGCCCGGGCTGAAAAAAACGAAAATTAGTTTTCCGCTTTCAGCGCCGCTGTTCGATCTCCTAGTAAATAACGCCAACAGGAGACACCGTGTTCTATACCAACAACCGCCTGCGCGCGCTGGCCGTGGGCCTCGCCCTGGGGCTGGCTCCCCTGCCCTTTCCCGGCGGCCACGCCCAGGCCGCCACCGCCGAAGCCGCGCAGCAGCAATACAATATCGCCGCCGGGCCGCTCAACACCGTGCTCACCCGTTTCGCCGATGTCTCCGGCAGCCTGATCGCCGGCAACCTGCAACTGGCGGCGGACAAGCAGAGCCCGGGGGTAAGCGGCAGCTTCACTCCGGATCAGGCGCTGGCCCGGATCCTGGCCGGCACCGGTCTGGTGGCGGACCGTGACCCTGACGGCGCCTATGTGCTGCGGGACGCCGAGGCCGCGGGCACGAACGAACTATCGCCGGTTTCGGTGACCGCGCCCAACCAATACAGCGTACAGAACAGCCTGAGCTATGACCGGGGCCGCATCGAAGCCCTGCAACCGCAGGACATGAAAGATCTGTTCAAGAACGAATCCTCGGTGTCCGTGGGCGGTTCCATTCCGATTAACCAGAAGGTGTATGTGCGCGGCGTGGAAGAAACCGCCATGCTGGTGACCATGGATGGCGCGCGCCAGAACAACAAGGTGTTCCACCACAACGCCACCAATCTGATCGACCCTTCCTTACTGAAAGCCACCCGCGCCTCGGCGGGCGTGGCCGCCGCCGATGATGGCCCGGGCGCGCTGGGCGGCAGCCTGGCCTATGAAACCGTGGACGTCGGCGACCTGCTCGCTCCCGGTGATTCCCTGGGTGGCTTCCTGGACGGTCGCTACGCCAGCAACGGCGACACCGTTACCAGCGCCGGCTCCGTGTTCGGCCGCGCCAACGGCTTTGAGGCGCTGGGCTATGTGAAGCACACGGACGGCAACGACTACCAAGACGGCAACGGCGACACCGCCCCGTTCACCGCGCCGGCGCTGCTCAGCGGCCTGGCGAAGATCGCGTATCAGGGCGACGGCCCGAGCCGTTTCGAGCTGAGCCACGAAACCGTTAACGACGAGGCCGCGCGCCCCTACCGGGCCAACTTCGCCGGCCTCGACGGCGGCCGCCCGGTACCGGACTCGCGGATCTATGATCTGACCCGCGAGAACACCGTCTTCAACTACAGCCGCGACACCGGCGAGGGTTACTGGAACCCGAAAGTGACGCTCGCCCACAACGAGACCGAACTGGAAACCCGGGAAGTCCCCCTCAGCGCACCGGACACCACTATCGTGTACACCGGCATCACCGAAAGCCTCTCCGCGACGCTCAAGAACGTCTTCCATACCCGGCTGGCGAGCGTCTCCACCGGGGTCGACTATTACGACGACAGCGCCGTGTTCCGTTTCGAAGGCGACCCGGACCTTGAGGAAAACGCGCAAAACACCGGTGCGTTCCTGCAAGTACGTCAGCCCGTCGGCGATAAACTGGACCTCTCCTACGGCGTGCGCTACGACCAGCAGGACTTCACCGGCACCGACGATTCGGAACACGATGATTCCGGCGTCAGCAGCAACGTCTTCGCGGAGTTCTTCGTCAACGACCATCTCTCCTTCAACGCCGGCTACGCGGACGTCTGGGGCGGCACCGCCCTGGCCGAGAACTTCATCCTCAACGGCGCCTGGGACTATGGCGATCAGAAACCGGTGGAAGCCTATAACCACACCTTTGGCGGCAAGGCCGACTGGAACGGGTTCTTCGCCGAAACCAACCGTTTCGAGACACGCATCAGCAACGGCCGGGTGCCGTCGTTCAGCGTCGGCCCCAACGAGGTGGCCGACTTCGATATCGAAGGCTATGACGTGTCTCTGGGCTACATTGGCCAGCGCGGCGAAGTATCAGTGAAATACGCCAACATCGAATCCGAAAAGGATGGCGAACCAGCCACCTCCTTCGACGGCAACTATTTCACCGCACCGCTCGGTGAGATCATCACCATCAGCGGCGCCTTTCGCATGCCGATCCTGGCGCTGGAACTCGGCATGAGCACCGAAATCACGCTGGATAACGACGCCCTGGAGGCGGCCGGAAACGAGCAGGAGGGTTACACCGTCGTGGACCTCTACGCGGATTACCAGGCGACGCGCAATCTGTCGCTGCGGCTTTCCGTGGACAATCTCGGCGACGAGGACTACACCGACCGCGCCAGCTACGGCCAGGAGTTCGCCACCGTGGACACACTGCTGGAACCGGGCCGCTCCTTCGCGCTCAGCGCACGCTACGGCTTCTAACGGTCGAGCCGCTCGATCAATCCCTCGATGGCCGCCAGCATGCTGCGGTTACGCACCTCGTCGCGGTCGCCGGGGAACAGAAAGTGTTGCGCCTCGGCGACGTCCTCGCCGAGGCCCCAACCGATCCACACCGTGCCCACCGGCTTGTCGGCGGTGCCGCCATCCGGACCGGCCACGCCGCTCACCGAGATGCTGACGTCGCCGTTGGAGTGCGCCAGCGCACCCCGGGCCATGGCCAGCACCACCTCTTCGCTGACCGCGCCGTGGGTTTCCAGAAGGGAACGCGGCACGCCCAGCATCTCTTCCTTAGACAGATTGGAATAGGTCACGAAACCGCGCTCGAACCAGCTCGAGGCCCCCGGCTCGTCGGTGAGCAGGCGGGCGATGCCGCCGCCGGTGCAGGACTCCGCCGTGACCACGGAGAACCGCCGCTGTTGTAAAATCTTGCCTAACTCCCGGGCTCGATCCGCCAGTCCTTGCATGCGCCTTACCTCGCCAAAGCCTGTTATCAGCGCCTCCATGATGGACGACTTGGCGCGGGCTTCCCAGCGCCCGCTACGCGACCACCTTCCAAGCCGGCGGCGGCTGTGCTATCCCCGGAGGCACCGACGCTAGTGAAGGAGCACTACCGTGACCACCGCGAAGGAAGATTCAACCGCGGCGGACGCCGCACCGAAAGGCACCACGCCGGGCGCCGCCATGGACAGTGTCGTACACCTGGTGGACGAAGACCCCGGTGCCCGCGACCGCCTGGACCGGCTGATGCGCCGCGCCTACCTGCCCTGCCGGGGCTACCGGGACAGCGACGATTTGCTGCTGCGCCTTAACGATGACCGGCCCGGCTGCGTACTGGTGACCCTGCGCACCCCGGGGATGGCCGGGGTGCGCACCCAGCAGCGTCTGAGCGACACCGGCTCGACGCTGTCGGTGGTGTTCCTGGGCGACAGCCCCCGGGTCAGCGCGGCGGTCGGGGCGATGCGCGCCGGCGCCGAGGACTTCCTCGCCAACCCCACCGACGACGACACCCTGATCGAAACCGTGCAACAGGCGGTCGCCCGGGACCGGCGCCGCAAGGCCCGCCAGAGCGCCCGCCTGGCGCTGCGCCAACGCCTGGCCCGGCTCACCCCGCGTGAGCGGGAAACCCTGGAGGCGGTGGTCTCGGGGCTGTCCAACAAGGGCATCGCCGAGTCCCTTTCGATTTCGCCGAAAACCGTGGAACTGCACCGCGCCCATATGATGCACAAGATGCGTGCCGGCTCGGTGGCGGAAGTGGTGAAGCTGTACCTGTTCGCCACGGAAGCGGCCACGCCGCCGGTTACGGGTTTTCCCCTGCCCGGCCACGGGGAACGCCCTATAGGCAACCGCCAGCGCACGGACTAGCTTGGCCTTTCACCCAAGGAACCGCCGGCGCCGTGCCGGCGGCCGGCAAAGGAGGCGCTATGAAAGCTCTGACCTGGCACGGTACCCACGACGTGCGCGTGGATACCGTCCCCGACCCACGGATCCAGGACCCCGGCGACGCCATTCTCAAAGTCACCGCCACCGCCATTTGCGGGTCCGACCTGCATCTCTATAACGGCCTGATGCCCGCCATGGAGCCCGGCGACGTGCTCGGCCACGAATTCATGGGTGAAGTGGTCGAGGTCGGCAAGGAGGTACGCAACCTGAAGAAAGGCGACCGTGTGGTGGTGCCGTTCACGATCGCCTGCGGCCACTGTTTCTTCTGCGACAAACGCCTGTATTCGCTGTGCGAGACCAGCAACCCCAACGCCGACGACGCCGCCCAGGCCATGGGGCACTCCCCGGCCGCCCTGTTCGGCTACTCTCATCTTCTGGGCGGCATCCCCGGCGGCCAGGCGGAATACGTGCGCGTGCCCCACGCCGATGTGGGACCGCTGAAAGTGGCATCCGACATGAAGGACGAGCAACTGTTGTTCCTGTCGGACATCTACCCCACCGGCTACATGGCCGCCGCCAATTGCGACATCAGCGCCGGTGACACGGTGGCGGTGTGGGGCTGCGGCCCGGTGGGTCAGTTCGCCATCCGCAGCGCCTGGATGCTCGGCGCCGGCAGGGTTATCGCCATCGACCGCGTTCCCGAGCGGCTCGCCCTGGCGGAAACGCAATCCCAGGCGGAAGTGATCAACTTCGAGAAAGACGACCCCTACCGGCGCCTGATGGAGATGACCCGAGGCTACGGGCCCGACAGCTGCATCGACGCGGTGGGCGCCGAGGCCCACGGCGCCGGCGACCCGGAATACCAGCGCCGGGACAGCGACTCCGGCGAACCCAACCGCCCCACCGCCCTCAACCAGATGATTCAGAGCTGCCGCAAGGGCGGGCAATTGTCGATTCCCGGCGTCTACACCGACAGCATGGACGGCGTCGCCTTCAACGGCCTGATGAACAAGGGGCTGTCACTGAAAAGCGGCCAGACCCATATGCAGGCCTATATGCCCGCCCTGTTACAGACCATCGAGCTGGGCAACATCGACCCGTCCTTCATCATCACCCACCGCTACGGACTGAACGACGCCGCCAATGCCTACGCGGATTTCAACGCCAAGCAGGACGGCTGCATCAAGGTGGTGATGACGCCCTGAGCCCCGCAGCCGGCGTCCACAAAAAAGCCCCGCCATCCGGCGGGGCTTTTTATGCGCCTCTGATTATGCGCCTTTGAGTGTCGCCGCTGTCGTTCAGGGCAACCGGGTCTTCAACGCGTCGGCGTCTTCGCTATCGTCTTCCACTTCACCTTCCAGGATCGCCTCCGCGCTGATGGCGCGGGTGTAGTATTCCTGGTTGGCTTCATCGTCACTGAAGACATCGCTGACGCTGATGGCACCGCCGGCGAACAGGCCTTCGGTGCTGCTCCAGAACAGCACGTCGCCCTTGCCGTAGCTGCCCTGGGCCACCTTGGACCAGTCGACAAGCGTCAGGCCGGCGTCCGCGTTGAGCGCGAAGTTGTGGTCCTGCTTGAAGGACGCCACCGCCTTATCGGTCATCAGCAGCATCGCCACCTCGCCGGCGGCGACACCGCCCTGGGCACCGGCACTGACCGCGCCGAAGTTAAAGAACGCCGGACCGTTCCAGTCACCGCCGTCCTTGGCCAGCACCACGCCCTGGCCGCCGCGGCCACCGAACACAAAGGCGCCACGCCCGAAATCGGGCACCAGAAACACACCCTTGGCCTGCTCCAGCGCGGCGTCCATACCGTCCTCGCGCTTCATGTTTTGCAGCACCTTCTCGGACTCGTTGAGCACGTCCCGAGCGTTCCGGCGCTCTTCGCCGGTCTGCACGTTGGACGCCTGGTCCTCCATATGATCCATGCTCTGGGTGTTCTGCATGGTCTCCGCGTCATCCACGTCGCGACCGGTCTGATTGGCGGCGACGCCCGCCGCCAGCGAAGCCAGCGCCAGGGAAGTCGCTGTGATCGTTGCTACCTTCATGGTTCTCTCCTTCCTTGATGAGGGAACCGCCACGCTAGGGCGCCAGTCCGACCTCTGGAAATACGGGATAACCCGTGGTCGGCGGCCACAGCGTGCTAATCTTGGCCGGTTTTTCATTCCTTAACACACCCGGACACCATGACCTCAGCACCTACCCGAGCCCGGCGATGGCTGGAACGCCTCAACGGCTCCAAGCACATGCTCTGGCTGCTCGCGCTGTTCTCCTTTCTGGAGACCCTCATCGTGCCGGTGCCCATTGAGCTGGTGCTGATCCCGCTGATGGCCCTGAACCGCCAGCGCATCTGGCGCATCGCCACGGTCACCACCGCCGGCTGCCTGGCCGCCTCGCTGCTCGGCTACGGCGTCGGCATGGTGCTTTACCAGTCCGTCGGCACCTGGTTCATCGACACCATGGGCATGCAGAACGCCTATCAGGCCTACCAGGGCTTCTTCGACCGGTACGGTTTCATCGCCATCCTCACCCTGGGCATTCTGCCGATCCCGTTCCAAGTGGCGATGATCACCGCCGGCCTGTCCGGCTACCCCATCGTCCTGTTCGTGCTGGCCGCGCTGATCGCCCGGGGCATCCGCTACTACGGCCTGGCCTGGCTGGTGCTGCGGTTCGGCCCCCGGGTGGAGCGGATGTGGCGGCGCCACGCGCTGGTGACCAGCCTGGCGGCCGGGCTGATCGTCCTGGGCGTGGCGCTGGGGATACAGTGGCTGGCGGGCCAGGTGCTCTGAGCGCTCCCCTCTATCGCACTCTATCGCATTGAAATGATACCCATTCCCATTTAAGATTCGTCCTCATTATCTTTGTCCGTATCGGGGTCGGGTTATGTCCGGGGTTCCACAGCAGTCGCTGTCGGTGGCAACGCTGTACAGCGACCATCATGGGTGGCTGAAAAACTGGCTGGGGCGGCGGCTGGGCGATGCCATGGACGCCGAGGATCTCACCCAGGACACCTTTATCCGTGTCATCCGCTCCTCCCAGGACCCGGGGCTGCTCCGTGAGCCGCGCCGGTTTCTGGTGACCGTGGCACGGGGTCTCACCGTCGACCTGTTCCGGCGCCGGACGCTGGAACGGCAATACCTGGAAGCTCTGGCCAGCCTGCCGGAGACCGCCGCGCCTTCGGAAGAGGAGCGGGCTTTGGTGGTGGAAACCTTGATGGAAGTGGACGCCATGCTCGCCAACCTGGGCGCGCGGGTGCGCAAGGCCTTCATTCTTTCCCAACTTGAGGGGCTGACCTACCAGCAGATCGCCGATCAACTGGGCGTTTCCCTGCGCACCATCAAAGGTGATATGGCCAAGGCCATGGAGCATTGCTGCCTGTACCGGCTGGAGCACGGCCTGCAATGACCACACGGCAAGGCATCGGGGAAACGCTCAAGGACGCCATTCGCGACGCGGCCCGCTGGTACGCGGTGCTGAATGCTCCCGACGTCACGCCGGCGGATCAGCGTGGCTGGCAGCAATGGCTTGCCGATGCACCGGAGCACCGACTGGCCTGGCGCGAAGTGGAGCGCGTGCAGGACAGCCTGCAGCGGGTGCCGGGCCGGCTGGCGGCGCCGGCGCTGCAGCGCGCCACGCTGACCCGGCGTCAGGTGCTGACGCGGCTCGGCATGGTCGCCGTGGCCGCGCCCGTGGGCGCGCTGACCTGGCAGCTGGCGCCCTGGGAGCGGTGGCGCGCCCAATACGTCACCGGCATCGGCGAACAGCGCAAGCTGGTACTGGCCGACGGCAGCCAGCTTATGCTCAACACCGACACCCGCGTGGACACCGACTACAACCCGCGCCACCGGTTGATCCGCCTCCACGACGGCGAAATTCTGGTGCAATCCGCGCCGGACCCGCGCCGGCCGTCGCGCCCGCTTCTGGTGGACACGCCCGAGGGCCGTATCCAGGCCCTGGGCACCCGGTTCACGGTGCGCCGTGACGCCGGCCAGACCCGCGTCACCGTTCTCGCCGACACCGTGCGCGTCACCAGTGCCAATCATCCGGACGGACGGCTCGTCCAGCAGGGCGAGGAAATCCGTTTCACCGCGGGCGACCTGCCCCCCACGCGCCCGGCGCCCGCCGGCGCCGCCAGTTGGGCCGGCGGCAAGCTGATGGTGGTGGATATGCCGTTGCGGGAACTGCTCGCCGAGCTTGGCCGCTACCGCCGGGGCCTCCTCGCCTGCAGCGACGCGGTTGCCGGATTGCGGGTGTCCGGCACTTTCCCGCTGGCGGACACCGACCGGGCGCTGAGCGTGATCACCGAGGCGTTCCCCTTACGCCAACGCCGCCTGACCGATTACTGGGTCACCCTGCTGCCTGTATAGAACGTAATTTTTCGCCCTCCCTTTGCCCCTTTTTGCTCCCTGATTCGGCCCTCGGGTAACAGACGCTCATTTTCGAGGAACGACAATGTCCAGACCGCACACTATCACCAGCGCGCGCACGGCCCTGGGGCTTGCCGTGGCCCTGGCCATGGGCGCCACCGCCCTGCCCGGCGCCGCCCACGCGCAACAGAACACCGGCGGCACCGTCCAGGCCGAGCAACACTACGACATTTCAGCCGGACCGCTGAGCCAGGTGCTCAACCGGTTCGCCGACCAGGCCGGGGTGGCGCTCTCTTTCGATGCCGCCCGGCTGGGCCAGCGGCGCTCCGGGGGCCTCAAGGGACGCTTTACCGTGGAACAGGGGTTCAGCCGTCTGCTCGACGGCTCCGGCCAGATCGCCCGCGAGAAGAGTCCGGGCAACTACGTAATCGAAGCCACCAATGACAACCGGCTCGACCCGGTCCAGGTGAAAACCGGGCGGCTGGGTCTGAGCACGGAAAACACCGGCTCCTACACCACCGCCCAGGTGGGCATCGGCAGAACCGTGGAATCGGTGCGCGACATCCCGCAGACCGTCAACGTGGTCACCAGCCAGCAAATCAAAGACCGCAACATGACCACGCTGCAAGACGCCCTGGAAAACACCACCGGGGTCTCGGTGAAGAGCTACGGCACCGGCACCGCCAACTACCTGATCCGCGGGTTCGAAACCGACGCCATCAGCATCGACGGTAACCAGACCGGGGGCACCTCCAGCGGCACCCACGGCCACGGCGCGCCGGACCTGGCCGGCTTCGAGCGCGTGGAAGTGCTCAAGGGCCCGGCCGGGCTGCTGCAGGGCTCGGCGGAACCGGGCGGCTACATCAACCTGGTGCGCAAACGGGCCCTGGCGGAGCGGGCGGTGAGCCTCACCGGCTTCGCCCACTCCTGGCCGGGCTACCGGGTGCAGGTGGACGCCACCGGCGCCCTCACCGACGACGACCGGCTGCGCGCCCGCACGGTGGTGGCCTACGAAGATTCCGACGGGTACATCGACGACGTCACCCTGGAAAAAAAGGTGCTCTACACCACTCTGGAATACGACCTCACCGACGCCACCACCACCTCCATCGGCTTTTCCACCGAGGACGTGGAGTCGGTCCCCGACGTGGGCGTGCCCACCTACGCGGACGGCACCTTCGCCGACATCGACCGAGACCTTTACACCGGCGCCCCCTTCAACAACAAAAGCAGCCGGCTGAGCCGCGCCTTCGTGGAAGTGGAGCACCTGTTCGACAACGGCGTCATGCTGCTGGCCTCGGCGAACCGCACCGAGCGCGACTTTGATTATCTGTTGAACTACACCGTATCGCCGATCGACCCGGTCACCGGAGAAAGCACCCGCTGGGCGCTGGCCACCGACCAGGAACTCGAAGAGCAGGCCTACGACGTGCGCCTGGATATGCCGGTCTCGCTGCTGGGCCTCAACCACGACGTGCTGCTGGGCGTCCACCGCCGGACCTCCGAAGACGTGAGCAGCGGCTACCAGATCGACCTGAATTACCCGCCGATCAACGTGTTCGCCCCGGAAACCGCCAGCAACCCCTGGCCCAACCTGGCGCCCTTCAGCGACCCGAGCACCACCGAGCAGGAAGAAACCGGCGTTTACTTCAAGACCACCTCGTCGCTCACCTACGCCACCAAACTGATCCTCGGCGGGCGCCTGACCAACTGGGAGACCGACAACGGCCAGGACACCGAACGGGTCAGCGATGAATTCACCCCCTACGCCGGCGTCGTCCACGAGCTGAATAACGACCTCAGCCTCTACGCCAGCGCGGCGCAGTCCTTCGTCCCGCAAACCGCGGAAAAGGCCAACGGCGACATCCTTGCCCCCCGCGAAGGCACCCAGTTCGAAATCGGCGCCAAGGGCGTCTTCAACCGCGGCCTGACTAACTACAACCTGGCCCTGTTCCGCATCACCGACGACAACCGCGCCATCCAGGACCCGGGCAACCCGGCCTTCTCCGTGGCCGGCGGCAAGGTGCGCGCCCAGGGCGTGGAAGCGGAAATCGCCGGCCAGGTCTCCGAGCGCATCCAGGTGCTCACCGGCTACGCGTACACCGACACCGAACAGCTCGAATCCGACGACCCGAACGCCGAAGGCAAACCCTTCGCCCCGGACTCCCCGGAGCACAGCCTCAAACTGTGGGGCAAATACACCTTCAACCCCAGCTGGGAAGCGGGCCTGGGCGCCCAATACAGCAGCGGCACCTTCGCCGAATCCGGCGGCGTGCGCTGGGAGCAGAACGGCTACACCACCTTCTCGGCCATGGCCGCCTACAACCTCAACGCCGACACCCGCTTCGTGCTCACCGGCAGCAACCTCACCGACAAACGCTACTACAGCCGCGTGCAAGGCGGCGGCCGCCAGAACTACTTTGGCGATGCGCGGCAGTTCAAGCTGAGCTTTGAGACGCGTTTTTGAGGCATCAGTGGGTGCTGCCGCCACTGGCGTCAGATCTGCGCCCGGCGGCTCATCGCCGCCGGACGCGCAGCGTCATTGAATACGCCGACCAATACACCGATCGAAAATGGCTTCCAAGCGCCGGTAATCACAGGCCACGGCATCAATATTCCCCAGCCGCCAATCCTCTGGTTCGACCTCCCACCAACTGATCTCGTAGCCGGCATTGATGATCAAATGTTCAAACATCAACCGCTGGGCGCGACCGTTTCCTTCCCGGAAAGGGTGCAACATATTGATATCACCGTAATACTCAGCCACGGCGGCGATCAGGTCAGCCCGTTCGTAGTGCTCAAGCCAACGATCCTGGGCGAGCCTCGCAAAAATTTTCTCGGCTTCCGCTTCAATACGGGTAACAGTACAAAAGCGGGTGTCGTCTTTGGAGATGTCCACGGTGCGGATTTCGCCAGCCCAGTCATAGATGTCCTGGAACAGGTAGCGGTGCAGGCTTTGGAGATAATCAAGAGAATATGGAGGCGGATTAAAATCGATTTCGTCGGCGGCTATCGCGGTCAGTTCGCGTTCAGCCTCCGCTAGCTCATCGTCCGCCATTAGTCCAAGGCGGTTGATCAGCGTCGAGGTTCCCGGATAACAGTGTGGATCCTGGGCAACCCCGTACTTATCAGTACTCAGGCCTTCACCTTCGCACGATATTTATTGATTACGGCCTGTCGAGAAGTTGATGGCGCCACGGGGGCGGCCTTACTAACCTGAAAGCCCTCCAGCCGCATACTCGCCCGGTAGTTGGAGCTTCGGACCCTTGCGTGGTAGCTCTTTTTGGCTTTTAGCGTCAATGTCTTATCAGCCATAACTCACCCGTCTGTCGCCCCGTCATTATATCATAAATCAATCGCCTCTAGCGCATCAGTACCCCATATCGTGCTCTTGGGCCTGATCCGCCAGCGCCTGCAGGGCGGCTTCGCTTTCGGCGGTTCGGGCTGCCCGGTACTCCATCACGTCCTGAAAGCGGATGCGACGATGTGTTCCGACCCGGCTGAAGGGGATGGCACCCTCCTCCAGCAGTTTGACCAGGTGAGGCCGGGATACATTGAGCAGGTTGGCGGCTTCCTGGGTGGTTACCTCCGCGTGGACGGGCATGATGGTTACCGAGTTGCCCTGGGCCATTTCGGTGAGAATATTGCGCAACAGCTCCAGGGCATGCCGAGGCAGCACCAAATCCGTGTCATCCATACGAACCCTGGCGCGATCCTGCTCCGGATGATCTTTGAGCAACTTCGCCAGAGCGGCGGAGCTCTCACGAGCCAGATCCGTAGCCTGAGGGTCGGGGAGCTTGCTGTGGTCCGACGCGGTGTTCATGAGTACCTCTTGATAACAAGTAGGTTGACGGCACCGTCAATTTAATCGAAATAAACGAAAAGCCGCCTTACTTTCGGCGCATCTGCGACATCGCGCCCCACCAATAGAGCCCGCCCCAAGGGTTTGCTATTCTGCCCCGCTTACGTCCCGTTACCCGCCGGGGCGCCACCACTCTTCAGAAAACAGGCGATACCGCGCTTATGGCAATGGACGACCTTTCCGGGCACACGCCCATGATGCGCCAATACCTCGGCCTGAAGGCCGACCATCCGGATCAGTTGCTGTTCTACCGGATGGGGGATTTCTACGAGCTGTTTTTCGGCGACGCGCAGAAGGCGGCGCGGCTGCTGGATATCACCTTGACGCAGCGCGGCCAGAGCAACGGCAAGCCGATTCCCATGGCGGGGATTCCATACCACGCCGCCGAGGGCTATCTGGCGCGGCTGGTGAAGCTGGGCGAGTCGGTGGTGATCTGCGAGCAGATCGGCGATCCGGCGCTGGCCAAGGGGCCGGTGGAGCGCAAGGTGGTGCGCATCGTGACGCCGGGGACGGTGAGCGACGAGGCGTTGCTGGAGGAGCGCCGCGACACGCTGCTGTGCGCGCTCTATGAGGACGGGCCGCGCATCGGCGCGGCCAGCCTGGACGTGGCCGCCGGGCGCTTCGTGGTGACGCAGGTGGACGGTCACGAGCAACTGCAGGCGCTGCTGGAGCGCTGGCAGCCGGCGGAGCTGTTGATCAGCGAGGACCACGGCCTGCCGGGCCCGCTGAGCCAGCGGCCCGGTTGCCGGCAGCGGCCGCCCTGGGATTTCGATGCGGAGGGCGCGCGCCGGCAGCTTTGCCAGCAGTTTCAGGTGCAGGATCTGTCCGGCTTCGGGCAGCCGGCGCCGGCGTCCGTGGCGGCGGCCGGGGCGCTGTTGCAGTACGCCCGGGAGACCCAGCGCAGCGACCTGCCCCATGTCACCGGGCTGACCCTGGAAGCGTTCGACGATGGCGTCGCCATGGACGCCGCCACGCGCCGCAATCTGGAGCTCACCGAAACCCTCACCGGCCAGGAGGAGCCGTCCCTGGCCTGGGTGCTGGACAGCACCGAGACGGCGATGGGGTCGCGGTTGCTCAAGCGTTGGGTGCACCGGCCGCTGCGCGACCGCTCGGTGCTCGGTGAGCGCCAGGACCGCATCGCCGCGCTGCGCGACGGCTGGCGCTTCGAGTCGGCCCGCCAGGTGCTGGACCGGATCGGCGATATGGAGCGGATTCTCGGCCGGGTGGCGCTGCGCTCCGCCCGGCCCCGCGACCTGACGCGGCTGCACATCAGCCTGTCGGCGCTGCCGGAGTTGCACGCCGCCCTGCCCGACGACGCGGTGTTCCAGGGGCTGCACGACCGGCTCAGTGACTTCCCGGACAAAGTGGCGCTGCTGGAACGGGCGGTGATCGAGAACCCGCCCATGCTGATCCGCGACGGCGGCGTGATCGCGCCGGGCTACAGCGAAGAGCTGGACGAGCTGCGTTCGATCAGCGAGAACGCCGGCGCGGTGCTGGTGGACATTGAAACCCGCGAGCGTGAGCGCACCGGCTTTTCCACGCTGCGGGTCAAGTACAACCGGGTGCACGGCTACTATATTGAGCTGTCCCGCCGCGAGGCGGACCAGGCGCCGGTGGATTACCAGCGCCGCCAGACCCTGAAGAACGCCGAGCGCTTTATCACACCGGAGCTGAAGGAGTTCGAGGACAAGGCGCTGTCCGCGTCCAGCAAGGCGCTGAACCTGGAGAAGCGGCTTTACGAAGCGCTGATCGAGGAGCTGGCCGCCGATCTCGGCCCACTGCAGGCCAGCGCCGCGGCGGTGGCCGAGCTGGACGTGCTGGCGTGTCTGGCGGAGCGGGCGGAAACCCTGAACTGGGTGCGCCCCAATCTGGTGGACGAGCCGGGCATCGAGATCGTCGACGGCCGCCACCCGGTGGTGGAACAGGTGATGGACGACGCCTTCGTGCCCAACAGCCTGCAGCTGGACGACCAGCGCCGCATGGTGATCATCACCGGCCCGAACATGGGCGGTAAGTCCACCTACATGCGCCAGACCGCGCTGATCGCCCTGCTCGCCCACATCGGCAGCGCGGTGCCCGCCGCCAGCGCCCGCATCGGCAAGATCGATCGCATCTTTACCCGCATCGGCTCGTCCGACGATTTGGCCGGCGGCCGTTCCACCTTTATGGTGGAGATGTCGGAAACGGCCAACATCCTCAATAACGCCACGCCGGAAAGCCTGGTGTTGATGGATGAGATCGGCCGTGGCACCAGCACCTTCGACGGCCTCAGCCTGGCGTGGGCGGCGGCGGAGCATCTGGCCCGCAATCTGCGCGCCTACACGTTGTTCGCCACCCATTACTTCGAGCTGACGCAGCTGCCGGAGCATCTGCCCGGCGTCTACAACGCCCATCTCACCGCCAGCGAGCACAACAACCGCATCGTCTTCCTGCACCGGGTACAGGAAGGGCCGGCGAGCCGCAGCTACGGCCTGCAGGTGGCGCAGCTGGCCGGGGTGCCCGCCGGCGTGATCCGTCAGGCGGCGGACAAGCTGGCGGAACTGGAAAGCGGTGAGCGGCCGGTGCCGGCGGCCCACTCCGAAGCACCCGCCCAGGCGGACATGTTCGGTGCCATCAGCGAGGTGGATAAAGCGCTGCGGGATCTGGACCCGGATGATCTGACGCCGCGCCAGGCCCTGGAGGCGCTCTACCGCCTGAAGCAGTTAAGCGACCACTGATAAACCGCGGCATTGACCACTTCGGTCAATCGCGGTGCCCGCGGCGCTTGCCAGCCCGGCACAGTCGGGTAGACTAGCGCGGCCCCGAGGGAGGGTCACGCGCCGAGCGGCTGGCGCCCCTGGCGATATACCCCAAGCGGGCCGGTGATCTGATAGAATTCAGTGCTGGCCCTGGAAAGAGAATACACCTGGCGAGGACAGGCTATGACGTTCGTAGTAGGTGAAAACTGCATCAACTGCAAACACACGGACTGCGTGGAAGTATGTCCGGTGGACTGTTTCTATGAAGGCCCCAACTTCCTGGTGATTCACCCGGACGAATGCATCGACTGCGCCCTGTGCGAGCCCGAATGCCCGGTGAACGCCATCTTCTCGGAAGACGAGTTGCCCGACGACCAGCAGGATTTCCTGGAAATCAACGCGGAGCTGGCGGAGAAGTGGCCCAACATCACCGAGATGAAGGACTCCCCGGACGATGCGGAAGAGTGGGACGGTGTCCCCAACAAGAAGGAAAAGCTCGCCCGCGAGTGGTAACCGGCGGGTAGCCTGAAATAAGAAAGGGCGGCATCCTGCCGCCCTTTTTGCGTCGAGTGTTCCTTACCCGATTGCGCTCACCTAGAACCTCCGTGTCCACCGTCCCTAGCTTTCCGTGTGCTCTTCTCCATGAGCACGGGAGGCACTATAGCAATCGCGGAGGCCGGCAAGGGTTAAAGATATATAAAAACTGCGGACAAGAAATGAGCTCTTTCGGCTCTTCCCCAGGTATATCAATAGCTTAGCGAATTCGCCGATAAAAATTGACGGCATCCGAGGACAGAAGATTGGTAGAAATGCTTACAGTCTTGTAAGATATTGCTTACAAACTCAGAGCATTTCAGCAGGCTGTTCCGGTGCCTTAAGGCCTCCGGGACACACAGCGGTGCCACAAAGCCGCCAAGTTTTACAATCGCTCACGGCTTTTTACAGCATGGGCAAAGTGGGACATGTAACCTTTTGATTAGATAAATGGTATCCCCCCAAGGCGCTAGCAATAGCGCTCACAACCCCCCCTCATCCACCCCCTTTGGATGAGGGGTTTTTTTTGCCCGCTCAACAGGCGCCGAGGGCGTCGCAGGACTTCTGGAACTGATTTTCCAGGGCCTCCATCAGGGTGCCGGCGGCGGCCAGGTCCCGCTCGCGGGCGTATTGCTCGATTTCCAGGCAGATGCCCGTTACCCGCAACGCACCCAGATTGCCGCTGCTGCCTTTGAAGCTGTGCGCCTGCTGCCGGACGGCTTCGGCGTCGCCGGCGGCGAGGGCGTCGTGGAGGGCTTGCAGGCGCTGACCGCCATCGCGGATGTAGGAGGCGACCAGGGTGTCGAAGTCGCCCCCCATGATTTCTCGAAGTTCATTGATAACGGCGCTGTCGAGCACCGGTGGCTGTTCCATGTCTCACTCCCTTGATTGAAGGCGGCCCGGATTCCGATGATAAGCCTAAAGGACCACCTGGAAGGCCAATATACTAAGCCGGAAGCGCGGGGTTCAGGAAGCCGGAAGTACCGGGAATGGGACTCAGGGCAACACACCCAGGTTGCGGGCGCGGGTCACGTCCTCGGGGATATCCACGTCCCAAAGGGGCGGCAGTACGGTCACCGGGGCCACGTCGTTGAGCGCCACCAGCGTATCGGCCATGGCATAATCGGTGCCCAGGCGCACCCCTTCGAAGCGTCCGTCGTGCCAGACCGAGGCGTCGCTGCCGCCGATCAACACATAGCCGCCGTCCTCGCTGGCGCCCAGCACCACCCGGGCGTTGTCGAGCCCGTCCACGGCCAGTGCCAGGTAGGTCTGGTCCAGCACCGGGCAATCGCTGCCCACCAGTAGCACCCGGGCCGCTTCTTGCAGGCCGTCCCGCAGTGCCGCGTTCATGCGCTCGCCGAGTCCGCCGCCGTGCTGCAGCCCCACCTCCAGGCCGATTTCCCGGGCGTGGGCGGCGAGCCGGTCGTCATGATCGTCGAGCATCAGCCTGGCGCGGCCGGGGAAAGCGGCGGCCTCCCGCAGGGTGCGGTCGAGCAGGCGCTGGTGTACGTCCAGGGCGGTGTCCTCGCCCAGTTCGGGCACCAGGCGGGTCTTCACCCTGCCCCGGCGCGGGGCCCGGGCGAAGACCAGCAGCAGGGTATCCATGGCGGGCGCGCGCTCAGCCGCCATGGTGCTGCTGACGGTAATGTTGGCGGTAGTAGTCGCGGTGCAGCCGGGCCGGGTCCTCGCCGCGCCAGTAGCGCCAGCGCAGCTGCCACATCAGCATCATGGTGCGCCACACGCCGTGTTCCTCCCAGCGCCGGCTGTCGGCCACCAGCCGCGGACGCAGGCAGGCGGGCGCCGCCAGGCGGCGCAGACGCTGGCTCAGGGCCACGTCTTCCATCAGCGGCTGCATCGGGAAGCCGCCCATTTCCAGGAATTGGTCGCGCCGCACGAAGATGCCCTGGTCGCCGGTGGCGATGCCGGTCCAGCGCGAGCGGATATTCATGGCATGGCCGATCAGCGGGAACAGGCGGTGATTGCCGGACAGGCGCACGTCGAAGCGGCCCCAGACGGCGTCCTCGGGCAGCGCTCTCAGGGCGCGGATGTGACCGCGCACCACCCGGCCGCAGTCGGCGTGCAGGAACCACAGCCAGTCGCCTTCGGCGCGCTCGGCGCCCAGGTTCATCTGCCGGGCCCGGCCACGGTCGCAGTGCAGCACCAAGTCGGCGTGCTCACGGGCGATCAGCGCGCTGTTGTCGCTGCTGCCGCCGTCCACCACGATGATCTGATCGCCCTCGCCCAGGCGTTCACGAAGCATCTCCAGGAACGGCCCCAGACATTTCGCCTCGTCGAGCACCGGAATTACCACACTCAGGTTCATCCCAAAGCGCCTCCACAGCTACTGCCGGACCCCGCGGTGCACCCGAAGCAATGATCGGCCACGTACACCGGCTCGCCTTCCTTGTCGGCGTCGAGCAGCTCGCTGACGTGGGGGCGCCGATCATGGTGCCCCTGGGGCATATCCAGCATCTGGTTGAAGTCACAATCGTACAGGTAACCCTGATAATCCACGCTCAGGGTATTCCGGCACATCACGGCTTCAAGATTGTCGCGATTGTAGTTGTCGCGCAACAACTGCATGTAATCGTTGAACTGGTTATGCGCCAGCAGCACCGCCCCGAAACGGCTGATGGGCATATTGGTGATCGTCAGCAGGCGGTTGAAGCGCACGCCGAAGCGCTGGTCCAGCTCGCGGTGGTAGTCCGCCTCCAGGGCCGCCTGCGGCGGCGGCAGATGGGCGCCCACCGGGTTGTAGACCAGGTCCAGGGGCAGTGCCGGGTCGCCATAGCCGACCGCGTTCAGGCGCCGGATCGCCTCGATGCTGCTGCTGTAGACGCCCTTGCCGCGCTGCTCGTTGACGTTCTCTTCCAGGTAACAGGGCAGCGACGCCACGATCTGCACGCCCTGCTCCGCCAGAAATTCCGGCAGATCCTGATAGCCGTCCTCCAGCAGGATGGTCAGGTTGCAACGGTCGATCACGGTGACGCCGCGGGCCCGGGCGGCGCGCACCAGATCGCGGAAATGCGGGTTCATTTCCGGGGCGCCGCCGGTCAGGTCCAGAACCTCCACGCGGCCCCGGTCCAGCACCTGGATGATCTGCTCAATGGTCTCGCGCTGCATCATTTCGGTGCGCGTCGGGCCCGCGTTCACATGGCAGTGCACGCAGCTCATATTGCACAGATAGCCGAGATTGACCTGCAGAATGCTGGTGTGGCGCCGGCGCAGCGCCGGGAAGTCGGTACCACTGCGGAGCAAAAGCCCTCGGGTGTCCTTCATGGTGCGCTCCTCTACTTCCAATACGCCCATGGATGCACGTTAAAGGGAAACGTTACGTCAAACAGGGGAATCCGGCGAGGGTTTATCCGAAAAACCAGGAAAGATGGCGCCCCGAGCAGGAGTCGAACCTGCGACCTAGCGCTTAGGAGGCGCTTGCTCTATCCAACTGAGCTACCGGAGCGTAAGGGTTGGTATTGTAATTATCTCGGCGCGTGATGCCAGTGCGTGGGTTTACGGGCTTTTACCTTCGTTTGGTTTACCGGGGCGGCGAGTGTGGTTAGCGTCGAGGTATCCATTCGATGAACCTAGGGAGCGGGCACATGAGCAAGATACTCGGCTTAATCATTCTGGTGCTGGATATTCTGGCGATCATCAAGATCGTTCAGTCCGGCGCCTCCACCGGCGAGAAGATTCTGTGGGTGATCCTGGTATTGGTATTGCCGGTGATCGGCCTGGTGATATGGGCGCTGTTGGGCCCGGGCTCACCGGTCAAGAAGTAGCGACACGGCGACCGGCGCTATCCGCCGGTCGCCGCCTTTATCAACGCCTGATTGTCCTGGCTGATCAGCCAGAAACCCACACTGCCCAGCGACACCATCAGAAACTGCATATGCTGTTTGCGCCCGCGTAGCCAGGCCTGCGGCCAGTGTTCGCGGACCGCCGCCACCTTCTCCATCAGAAACAGCAGCATCACCGCCACCGCCATCAGCGGCGTGGACGCCCAGGCCGGCAGAAACGGCGTGGCACAGGCGGCCACCAGCAGCAACGCCGCCATCGGTACCAAGCCGGCATCCTCCCGCGCCAGCGCCGAGCCCGTATAGAGCCCCACCTGCAGCAGCACGTGCAGTGCCGCCAGCAACGCCACCAGCGTCACCCAGGATTGCGCCACCGTCGGTGACGGCAGCCAGATCGCCGTGGCCACCGCCACCACCACGAAGCCGTGGATGAACTGCAATCGGGACAGGGTTTTCAAGCCGGCCGGAAGCTCCGGGTCGCGGGGCAAACGCATGCAACATCCTCACTGCCAGAAAAGGGTTATAGATAGGGCTCGAACAGGTGTGCCAGCGCATTGCGCACATGGCGCCAGCGGCCCATGGCACGGAACTCCGCCTCGCCGACCCGGCGCGCGCCGCGCAGGCGGCGGTCGATCAAATCGTTGGCCTGCTCCGCCAGGGGGTCATCATAACATTCCATATCGAATTCGAAGTTAAGGCGCAGGCTGCGCGCGTCCCAGTTGCCCGAGCCCAGCAGCACCCAGTGGCCGTCCACCGTCATCAGCTTGGTGTGATCGAACGGCGGCGCCGAGAAATGCAGCTCCGCGCCTTCGCGCACCAGCCAGCGAAGCGCGTGCAGGCTGGCCCACTGCACCAGCCGCAGGTTGTTCTTTTGCGGCACCACGATGTTCACCCGCACCCCTTTCAGCAACGCCAGCTGCAGGCTCGCCAGCAGGGTCTGGTCGGGCACGAAATACGGCGTGACGATGCGCACTTCGTGCTCGGCGGCGCCGATCGCCGCCAGCAATGTCAGCCGGCGTTTGTCGAAATCCGCGTCCGGGCCGGCGTTGATACCGCGCGCCAGGGTGTCGCCCGCTTCCAGGGCGCCCAGGTAGTTGTCATCCAGGGTCTCGCCGCAGGTAAAGGCCCAGTCGGCGACGAAGCTGCGCAGCAGATGCACCACCGCGGGGCCCTCCACCCGGGCGTGCAGGTCCTGCATGTGTGCCGGCTCGCGCAGGTAGCCGGCGCGGATGTTCATACCGCCGGTGAAGCCGATGCAGCGGTCCACCACCATCAGTTTGCGGTGGTTGCGCAGGTTCAGGTAAGGCATTCGCCAGGGGGCGATGGAGTGCAGAAAGCGCTCCACGCGCACGCCCCGGCGGCGCAGGCGCAGGGTGATCGGCGGCAGCGAATAGAGCGCGCCGACGCCGTCCACCAGCACCCGCACGGTCACGCCGCGCGCCACCGCCCGCTCCAGGGCCTCCGCCAGCGGCTTGCCGGCGGCGTCGTTGCCGAAGATATAGGTGGCCAGCAACACACTGTCACGGGCCTGGTCCACCGCCTGGATCATCGCCGCCAGCGCCGGCCCGGCCTCCAGCAGCGTGACCCGGTTACCGCCGGTAAGCGGCAGGCCGGTGAGACGCCCCACCAGCCGCGCCAGCACCCGCAGGCGGTCGGATTGCAGCGGCGTGCCCTGATCCCGGCCGGCGCTCAGGGCGGCATCAATGGCGCCGCCGCCGGTGAGCTGGCGGGCGCGCCGCTGTATGCGGTTCACCCCCAACAGCAGATACAGCAGGGCGCCGACCAGCGGCACCAGCCATACCAGGCCGGTCCAGGCCGCGGCGGCGCGGGCATCCCGTTTGTGCTGCGCCACATGCAGCGTCACCCAGACCGCCGCGACCACGCCGGCGGTGGCGACGATGGCGGGCCAGAACACCTGTAGCCAGGCGATCAGCCACTCCACGAGCGACGCCGCGCCGGCGACCCATTCCTGCATGCTCTCTCCCTTGCGATTGATTCCCCGTCCGCACGCGGCCCAGCATACACCAGGGCCGCCGGGCGTCCGTCCCCGGCGGCGCCGTTTTGCGCTCGGACGCGCAAACGCATACCATAGCGCCGCTTTACACCCGCCGCGTTAACGACGCGCCGCCCCTGGCCATTTCGGCCCGCAGGGGTACTTATCCGGCCCAAAAGGCCATGGGGTCAGCCCCCGACGCAGACAGATATAACATGAACCACGCTGGTTGAAGCGGCCAGTGTACCGGCGCGCCCCTTGTCGCCGTCGGCGCATGATCAGGAGCGAAAACCATGTCAGAAGCCAATACGGTTATTCCGCTGCGTGAACATCAGGAGCCGGCCACCCAGGAGCCGCGCCGCTTCAAGGTGTTCACCGCACGCCAGTTGGACAAAATCGAACAATTGCAGCGCCTCGACGATGACGCCCGTTTCGCCATGCGCGTGGTGGCCAACGTGCTGCCGTTCCGCGTCAACGAATACGTGATCGAGGAACTGATCGACTGGGACCGTGTGCCCGACGACCCGATCTACCAGCTCACCTTTCCGCAGAAAGGCATGCTGGCGCCGGAACACTTCGACAAGGTGGCCGACGCCATGCGCGGCGGCGACAAGGCGGAGATCGATGCCGCCGTGGCCGAAGTCCGCGAGGCCCTCAACCCGCACCCCGCCGGGCAGATGGAACACAACATTCCGGAAGTGGACGGCGAAAAGATCGAAGGCATCCAGCACAAGTACAACGAGACGGTGCTGTTTTTCCCCAGTCAGGGCCAGGTGTGCCACAGCTACTGCACCTTCTGTTTCCGCTGGGCGCAGTTCATCGGCGATAACGATCTCAAGATCGCCACCAAGGAAGCCGGCCAGCTGAAGCGCTATGTGCAGGCGCACCCGGAGATCACCGACATCCTGATCACCGGCGGCGATCCACTGGTGATGAAGACCAAGAACCTGCGCGCCCACATCGAACCGCTGCTGGAGCTGGAGCAGATCCGCACCATCCGCATCGGCTCCAAGGCGCTCACCTTCTGGCCCCAGCGGGTGGTTTCCGACAAGGACGCCGACGACCTGCTCGACCTGTTCCGTGAAGTGCAGGCCGCCGGCAAGCACCTGGCGCTGATGGCCCACTACAACCACTGGCGCGAGCTGGAGCCGGCCATCGCCCGGGAAGCGATCGCCCGGGTACGCGAAACCGGCGCCCAGATCCGCGCCCAGGGCCCGCTGCTCGCGCACATCAACGACAACGCCGACGACTGGGCGCGCCTGTGGCAGACCCAGGTGGAGCTGGGCATCGTCCCCTACTACATGTTCGTGGAACGGGACACCGGCGCGCGCCGCTACTTCGAAGTGCCGCTGGCCCGCGCCTGGAATATCTACCGCGACGCCATGAAGCAGGTCTCCGGCCTGGCGCGCACCGCCCGTGGCCCGAGCATGTCCAGCCACCCGGGCAAGGTGGAAATCCAGGGCGTCACCGAAGTCGCCGGCGAGAAGGTGTTCGTGCTGCGCCTGATCCAGGGCCGCAACCCGGACTGGGTACAGCGCCCGTTCTTCGCCAAGTACAACGAGGACGCCACCTGGCTCAACCACCTGGAGCCGGCGTTCGGCGAAGACAAGTTCTTCTTCGATGACGAGCTGGCGGCCATGGAAGGCTGAGAACGCAGCCCGTCAGGCGCGGGAGCGGCCGGTCGACGTTCAAAGCAACGCGGCCAGCCGCGCCAGCGCACGCTCCACCCGACTGTCCCAGCGCACCGCGCAGTTCAAACGCAAACAGTGATCGAACTTGCCGGAGGCGGAGAACAGCGCCCCCGGCGCGAAGTTCACACCCGCGTCCAGGGCCCGCTCCGCCAGCTCGGTGGTATTCACCCGGCCGGGCAGTTCCAGCCACAGTACGAAACCGCCCTCGGGCCGGCTGACCCGGGTCTCCGTGGGAAACAGTTCGGTGACCCGGTCGGTCATGCGCGCCACCGCCTTGGCGTGCAGGCTTCTCACCCGCCGCAGATAACGGTCGTAGTGACCCTTTTCCAGGAAATGCGCCAGCGCCAGTTGTGACGGCGTGGCCACCGATACCGTATTGATGAACTGCAGATACTGCGCCCGTTGAAAATCCCGCCCGGGCACCAGCCAGCCCACGCGCATCCCCGCCGACAAGGTCTTCGAGCACGACGAGCAGTAGTACACCAGGCCGTCCCGGTCCCAGGCCTTGATCGGCAGCGGACGCGTGCCGCTGAGCGGCAGGTCACCGTAGATGTCATCCTCCACCAGCGGCACGTCGTGGTCCGTCAGCAGACGCAGCAGCGCCTGTTTGCGGCTGTCCGGCATGCGCGTGCCCAGCGGATTCGAGAAGTTCGGCACCATCACGCAGGCGGCCACCGGCCAGCGCTCCAACGCCAGCGTGAGCGCCTCCAGGGACAGGCCCTGGATCGGGTCGGTGGGGATCTCCAGGGCCTTGAGGCCCAGGGATTCGATCACCTGCAGCAGGCCGTAGTAGGTGGGCGACTCAATGGCCACGGTGTCCCCCGGCCGGGTCAGCATGCGCAGGGCGATGGCGACGGACTCCTGGCAGCTGTTGGTGATCAGCACCTGATCCGGGGACACCGGGCAGCGCAACGCCGCCAGCCGGCGGGCCAGGCCGGCGCGCAACTCCGGCGCCCCGGGCGGAAACTCATAGCCCACGCAGCGGCGACGCTGTTCGCGCAGCACGGTGCGGAAGGCCCGCTCCATATGCGCCACCGGCTGGAAATCCGGGTCCGCCACCGCCGCCCCCAGGTTCACCACCGCCGGATCGTTAACCGCCTGCACCATGCGCAGCACCCGCTCCTGGCCGGTCACCGGGCGCGGGCGGCGGCCGGCGCGGGGCAGGCTGGGCGCGTCCCGCCGGGCCAGCGGCGGACACACGAAAAAGCCGGAGCGCGGCCGCGCCTCCAGCACACCGCGCTGCTCCAGCTCCCGGCAGGCGCTCACCACCGTGGCCACGCTCACGCCATGCTGCTCGCCGAGCTTGCGCACCCCTGGCAAGCGGCTGCCCACCGGATAGACCTGATCGCGGATCAGCGTCTGCAGCTGGTCCGCCAGTTGCTCGTAGCGCTTGTTCGGGTATCCCATGACCGCCGTCCCTCATCACTTCATTGCCAGCACAGTTGCCGTGAAATCGAACGGCACAGTTCTCCCTCACAACAATCTGTACCGGTTCAATTTCTACTTTTTATATCTGTATTGACTCAGGGTGTCCACCTAACCTGATCCCTCTGGATCAGGAGCCCACGCATGACCCTGGAACACCTTCTCCCACTGATCGGTTTCGTCGCCGTGATGAGCGGCACCCCCGGCCCCAATAACCTGATGTTGATGGCCGCCGGCGCCAACGTCGGCTGGCGGCCCTGCCTGCCCCACCTGCTGGGCATCGCGTTCGGCTGTCAGGCCCTGCTGTGGAGCCTGGCCCTGGGGCTGGGCGGGCTGCTGGCCCACTACCCGGCCCTGAACTGGGGGCTGCGGCTGATCGGCGCCGGGTTTCTGCTGACGCTGGCCTGGCGGCTCGCCAGTGCCCGGACCCGGCCCGGGGATCAGCGCGCCGCCCGGCCGCTGACGTTTAGCCAGGCGGCCCTGTTCCAGGCGGTCAATCCCAAAGCCTGGATGATGATGCTCACCGCCCTGGCCACCTTCACCGAGCCGTCCCGGTTCGTCGCCGACGTGGCGTTAGTAGCCCTGTGTTATCTGCTGGTCGGATTGCCGCTGATCAGCGCCTGGAACCTGGGCGGGGTGGTACTCAAGGCACGGCTGCACCAGGGGCACCGGCTCCGCCACTTCAACCGGGCGATGGCGGTGCTGCTGCTAGCGCTGCTGTATCCGGTCTTTTTCAGCGCCGAGGCGCCACCGCTGCCGGCGCCCGCCGCGACCCCGCCGCAGTGGTGGCTGAGCGTTATGTGACCACCCCGGCGGCCGACACTTTTTCTTTGCGGGTGAGTCGCTTAGGCTTGGCGGGCGGCCCGCCCGGGCCGTGGATACGGGATGCTCAGGGGAAGGCGGCGATGCACAACGGTTTCATGGTGTTGCACGGCAACCGGCTGGAGACGCTCACCGAGCTGGTGGCGGACTGGCTGCGGCAACACCCGCTGGCGCCGCTGGACGAGGAGATCTTCCTGGTCCAGTCCAACGGCATGGCCCAGTGGCTGAAACTGCAGCTGGCCGGGGCGCTGGGCATAAGCGCCGGTTTCCAGTTCCAGATGCCTGCCCGCTTTCTGTGGAGCGCCTACCGCACCGCGCTCGGTGAAGACCGGGTGCCACGCACCTCGCCGTTCGACAAGTCGCGGCTGCTGTGGCGCCTGTACCGGCTGCTGCCCACCCTGCTCGACGCCCCCCATTTCGGTCCGCTGCGCCACTTCCTGGCCGACGACGTGGACGGCCGCAAACGCCACCAGTTGGCGGAACGGCTGGCGGATCTGTTCGACGCCTACCAGGTCTACCGGGCCGACTGGCTGGCGGACTGGGAACGGGGCGACGACCGGCTGCGCCGCGCCGAGGACCGCGACCGCTTCGACGACTTCCCCGCCAGCCAGCTGTGGCAGGCGCATTTGTGGCGCGCCCTGCTCGCGGACATGGAGGCGGACAAACAGGGGCTCAGCCGCAGCGCCATTCACCGGGCCTTCGTCGACACCCTGCAACAGGACACTCTGCAACAGGATACGCCGCCGGCGGGGCTGCCGCGCCGGCTGATCATTTTCGGCATCAGCGCCCTGCCCCAGCAGGCACTGGAAGCCCTGGCGGCGCTCAGCCGCCACTGCCAGATCCTGATGCTGGTGCAGAACCCCTGCCAGCATTACTGGGCCGACATCGTCGAGGACAAACAGCTGCTGCGCCGTCAGCTCGACAACCGCAAACGTCACCTGACCGCGTTGCCGGACAACCCGGTCAATCCGCTGCTGGCCGCCTGGGGCAAGCAGGGCCGCGATTTTATCGGCCTGCTCTACGACCACGACGACCCGGACAGCTACCGCAGCGCCTTTCAGAATCAGATCGATCTGTTTGAGAACCTGGAACCGCGCACCCTGCTGCAACGGCTGCAGCAGGATATTCTCGACCTGGAGCCGCTGCCGTCGCCGGATCAGCGGCCACCGCTGCAAGCCGACGGCTCGCTACGCTTCCGCATCGGCCACAGCGCCCAGCGGGAGGTGGAGATTCTGCAGGACGAGCTGCTCGACCGCTTCAGCGCCGACCCGGACCTGCAGCCCCGCGACGTGATCGTCATGGTGCCGGACATCGAAGCCTATGCCCCGCACATCGACGCCGTGTTCGGCCGCCTGGATCCGGGCGACGCGCGCTACCTGCCCTACACGCTCAGCGACCGCAGTGCCGGCGCCGCCTCGCCGCTGGCCCAGGCGATCGAGTCGCTGCTGCATCTGCCGCAGTGGCGCTTCACCGCCACCGATATCCTCGACCTGCTGGACGTACCGGCGGTGCGCGAGCGCTTCGGCATCGACGAGAGCGACCTGCCGCAGCTGGCCCGCTGGATCGACCAGGCGCGCATCCGCTGGGGGTTGAACAGCGAGCAGCGGCAGACCCTGGACGTGCCCGGCTTCGAGCAGAACAGCTGGGCGTTCGGCCTGAAACGCATGCTGGCCGGCTACCTGCTCGGCGACGGCCCGGCCTGGATGGGCATCGAGCCGCTGGACGAAGTGGCCGGCCTGGGCGCCGAGCTGGCCGGGCGCCTGGCGCGCCTGCTCGACACCCTGGAACACCACTGGCGCCAATGCCGCCGTGACGGCGGCGCCCGCGACTGGCGAGAGCGCTTCACCGCCCTGCTCGACGATCTGTTCCTGCCCGTGGACGAAGCGGACCAGAACCTGGACGCGGGCCTGCGCGACGCCCTCAACGACTGGATCGCCGCCTGCGACGAAGCGGATTTCGACAGCCCGCTGCCGCTCACCGTGGCGCGCCGGCCGCTGCTCGACGCCCTCAACGCGGAAAGCCTGTCGCAGCGGTTCATGGCCGGGCGCATCAACTTCTGCACGTTGATGCCGATGCGCGCTATCCCGTTCCGCCATGTGTGCCTGCTGGGCATGAAGGACGGCGACTACCCGCGTCAGCAGCAGCCCATGGATTTCGACCTGATGCGCCAATGGGGCAACTACCGGCCCGGCGACCGCTCGCGCCGCGACGACGACCGCTACCTGTTCCTGGAGGCCCTGCTCAGCGCCCGCGACAGCCTCTACATCAGCTGGACCGGCCGCAACGTGCGCGACAACAGCGAACGCCCGCCTTCGGTGCTGGTGGCGCAACTGCGCGACCACATCAACCAGCGCTGGCGCGTGGACCGGGGCGAACCGGTGGACGCCCTCACCGTGGCGCACCCGCTGCAGCCGTTCAGCCCGGACTATTTCGACGCCGACGATGACCGGCTGCACACCTACGCCAACGAATGGCGCGCCCTGCACCAGGGCGACGCGCCCCGGGCGCGCAATGAACAGCCGCTGGCGCCGCTGGAAACCGGCGAGCCGGTCACCTGCGCCGCCCTGGGCCGCTTTCTCAAGCAGCCGGTGGCGCACTTTTTCGAGCACCGTCTGAAAGCCCGGCTCCGACAGGAACGCCGCGTGCTGGACGACACCGAGCCGTTCGCCTTCGACGGTCTGCAACGCTTCCAGCTGCAGGATCAACTGCTCAGCGAGGCCCTGCGCGCCGGCCCCGACCAGGCCGACGCCGCCATGGCCGCCGGCCTGGACCGGCTCGCCGGCAGCGGCGACCTGCCCCTGGCGCCGTTCACCGAAGGCAGCCGCGACAGCCTGTTGATGCCGCTGTCCCAGCCGCTGGCGCAGTACTTCGCCCTGCTGGCCGAATGCGGGGAACGGCGGGCGCAGCAGGAAATCCGCCTGCAGGCGGGGCCGCTGCTGATCGAGGACTGGCTCACCGACCTGCGCGGCAGCAACGCCGACCCGCGGCGGCTGGTGCTGCACACCGGCCGCCTCAAGGACCGCTTCGACAAGGTCACCCCGGAGTGGACCCTGCACCTGGCCGCCTGCGCCGCCGGCCACCCACTGACCACGCACCTTCAGGGCCAGGACGGCCGCCTGACCCTGCCGCCGCTGGCCCGCGACGCCGCCCAGCAGCACCTGGACCGCATCGGCCAGGCCTGGCGCCAGGCCCTGTGTGAGCCGCTGCCCATCGCCTGCGCCACCGCGTTCGCCTGGCTCAAGGGGGAGGAGAAGGACAACGGCGAATACGAGGCCCGCAAGCAGTTCGAATCCGGCTTCATGCACACCGGCGAACAGGAAAAAGAGCCGGCCCTGGCGCGCGCCTGGACCGGCTTCGACGCCCTGCTCGCGCCCCGCCACGGCGACCTCAGCGCCTTCGAATACTGGACCGGGCAGCTCTACGCGCCGCTGTACGCGCACGCCCAATGGCACGAACCGGGGGAGCCGGCATGAACGCTGAACGACCGCTGCCGATCACCTTCCCGCTGCACGGCACCCGGCTGATCGAGGCCAGCGCCGGCACCGGCAAGACCTTTACCCTGGCCGCCCTCTACCTGCGCCTGGTGCTGGGCCACGGCGACGACGGGGACCACAACAACGCCTTCCACCGGCCGCTGCTGCCGCCGGAAATCCTGGTGGTGACCTTCACCGAAGCGGCCACCGAGGAACTGCGCGAGCGTATCCGCCACCGCCTCGCCGAAGCCGCCCGCCTGTTCGCCGACCCTGACGCCGAAGCCAGCGACCCGGTGCTCGCCGAGCTGCTCAACGATTACCGCGAACCCGAGCAACGCGCCCGCTGCGCCCAGCGTCTGGAGGCCGCCGCGCAATGGATGGACGAAGCCGCCGTCTACACCATCCACGGCTTCTGCAACCGCATGCTCAAGCAGCACGCCTTCGATTCCGGCAGCCTGTTCAGCCTGGAACTGCAGGAGGACGCCAGCGACGAGCAGCAGCAGGCCGCCCGCGATTACTGGCGCACCGTGATCGCCGATTTCCCGGTCAGCGCCGCCAATGCCCTGCAAAGCGACAACCTGGGCAACCCGGACGCCCTGCTGGCCGCCTGCCGCCCGCTGCTGGGCCTGCGCGAAGCGGACCCGGACGTGCTGCCGCAAAGCGTGCGCCACTGGCTCACGCTCACCGGCCCGCAGGCGGACACGGAGCAGCGGGCGCGGCAACAGCTGGCCGCCGAACTGCCGGACTTTCTGGAATGGGTGCGCGCCGCGCGCGACAACAAATGGCTCAACGGCAACAGCTACCGCACTAACAGCCTGCCGGGCATGCTGCAGACCCTGCAGCGTTACGCCAACGGCGAGCGACTGAACGACAAGGGCTACGAGACGCTGGCGAAGTTTTCCCACGACGGCATGAAGCTCACCAAGGCGGGCCAGGCCCACCGACCGGACTTCGCTTTCTGCCAGGCCCTGGACGCGGTCATGGAAGGGCGCGCCAACACCCGCCTGCCGCGCACGGATCTGCTCGCCCACGCCGCCGCCTGGATTCATCAGCGGGTGGACAAGGTGCGCCGCCAGACCGCCACCATCGGCTTCGACGACATGCTCAGCCGCCTGCACGATGCCCTGCACGGCGACAACGGCGAGCGGCTCGCCGAGGTGATCCGCACCCAGTTCCCGGTGGCGCTGATCGACGAATTCCAGGACACCGACCCCACCCAGTACGGGATTTTCTCGGCGCTGTACGGGGGCCGCGAGGCGGACTTGGCTGACAAGCGCACCGGCTGGTTTATGATCGGCGACCCCAAGCAGGCGATCTACGCCTTCCGGGGCGCCGACGTCTTCACCTATCTGAAAGCGCGCCGCGCCACCGAAGGCAACCACTACACCCTGGACAAGAACTTCCGCTCCGCCGAGGCCATGGTGGAGGCGGTGAACCATTTGTTCACCTACAGTCAGGAGGCGTTCGGCGATGTCTTCATGATGGACAACGCCATCCCCTTCGAGACGGTGAAAGCCCAGGGGCGCAAGGAAGAGCTGCTGGTGGACGGTGCGCCCAAGGCCGGCGTCACCCTGTGGGTGGAGGACCGGGACAAACCGGTGAGCGCCGGCCCCTATCGCGAAGAGCAGGCGGCCCGCTGCGCCAACCACATCGCCCACCTGCTCAACGGCGCGGAACAGGGCGTCACCGGCTTCCGCGACGGCGACGGCTTCACCCCGCTGCACCCCAACGACATCGCCATCCTGGTGCGCGACCGCATTGAGGCCAAGGCGGTGCGCGACGCGCTGATGGAACGCCAGGTGCGCAGCGTTTATTTGTCCGATCAGGATTCCGTGTTCGCCCAGCCGGAAGCCTTCGACCTGCTGCTGATTCTGCACGCCTGCGCGGCGCCGGAATCCGACAGCCGGGTGCGCAGCGCCCTGGCCTGCTCGGTGCTCGACCTGGCCTACGCGGAGCTGGACGCGCTCAACCAGGACGAGGTGCGCTGGGAAAAGACCGTGGAGCAGTTCCACGGCTACCGCCACCAGTGGCGCACCCAGGGCGTGCTGCCAATGCTGCGCGGCCTGCTGATGGAGTTCCAGGTGCCCGCCCGGCTCAGCCAGAGCCTGGACGGCGAGCGCGCCCTGACCAACCTGCTGCACCTGGCCGAGCTGCTGCAGCAGGCCGCCACCCGCCTGGACGGCGAGCAGTCGCTGATCCGCTATCTGGAAGACGCGGTGGAGAGCGCCGTGGAAGAGCAGCGCTCCGGCAGCAAGGAGAGCATCCTGCGCCTGGAAAGCGACGACGACCGGGTCAAGGTGATCACCATCCACAAGTCCAAGGGCCTGGAATACCCGCTGGTGTACCTGCCCTTTATCTGCGGCTTCCGCCCGGCGGACAAGAACAAGCCGCCGCTGCGCTACCACGAAAACGACCACCTCAATGTGTCCCTGGAGCCGGACGACAGCGTCGAGCACAAGGCCGACCACGAGCGGCTGGCCGAGGACATGCGCCTGCTCTATGTGGCGCTGACCCGCGCCCGCCACGCCTGCACCCTGGGCCTGGCGCCCTACATCAAGGGGCGCGGCAAACAGAACCACCTGGAACGCAGCGCCGTGGGGCGTCTGCTGTTCGGCGGCGGCGTCGCCAACGACGGCCTGATGGCGGCGCTGGCACCGCTGGCCTGCGACGCCATCACCGTGATGGCCCCGCCGGACAGCGACCTGGAGGTCTACCGGCCCACGGAACAGGCCATGACGCTCAGCGACGAGCTGCGGCTTCCGGCCCGGCAGCGGGAGCCCTGGTGGATCGCCAGCTACAGCGCCCTGAAACAGGTTCAGGAAACCCTGGCCCCGGCGGATCCGCGCGGCGATCAACTGGCGGAACAGCACAACGAGGACAGCGACCCGGCGGACGTGAACCAGCCGCCACGGCCGGACAGCATCCACGCCTTCCCGCGCGGCGCCGCGCCCGGCACCCTGCTGCACGACCTGCTTGAGCAGGCCGCCGACCAGCGCTTTGCTCAGACCCTTGCCGAGCCCGCCGACTTCGATCTCAACCTGGAAGAGAAACTGCGCGCCCGGGGCTGGCAGGACCACAGCGACGTGATCCGTGACTGGTGGAAACAGACCCTCAGGGCCGAGCTGCCGCTGGCCGAGGGGCGCATCAGCCTGGCGACGCTGAACACCTATGTGCCGGAACTGGAATTCGTGTTCCCCGCCCACCGGGTCAAGGTGGCGGAGATGGACGCCCTGATCCGCCGGCATATTCATCCGCAGCATCCACGCCCACGGCTGGAAGCGGACACCCTCAACGGCATGCTGAAAGGCTTTATCGATCTGGTGTTCGAGCACGACGGCAAATACTACGTGCTGGACTACAAATCCAACTGGCTGGGCGCCGACGACCAGGCCTACACCCGGGACGCGATGACCGACGCGGTGCTGGAGAAGCGCTACGAGGTGCAGTACGTGCTCTATCTGCTCGCCCTGCACCGCCTGCTGCGCAGCCGCCTCGGCGACGGCTACGACCCGGAGCAGCACCTGGGCGGCGCCGTCTATGTGTTCCTGCGCGGCCTGCGGGGCCCGGCGGCGGGCACCGTGTTCGACCGGCCGGATACGGCCCTGATTGAAGCGCTGGACGCGCAGTTCGGAGGCGCCCATGCAAACTGATCTGTTCGCCACGCTCGACTGGCAGGACGCGCTGGCGCAGCTGCGCGACCAGGGCCTGCTCCGGGATCTGGACGTGGCGGTGGCCCGCTTCCTGCAGCAGCAATGCCCCGAGGCCGGCAACGAAGTCCTGCTGCTCGCCGCCTTCACCAGCAACCAGCAGGCCAGCGGCCACCTGTGCCTGGACCTGAACAACCGCGAGTTGCCCACCCAGCTGTGGGGCAGCAATCCGCCGCCGGCGCTCACCGCCCTGTTGCCCGGCGGCGTGGACGACTGGCTTCGGCACTTACAACAGAGTGCGCTGGTCAGCGAGAACGGCGGCACCCCCCTGGTGCTGGACGGCGGCCGGCTTTATTTGCGCCGCAACTGGTCCCGGGAGCAGGCGGTGGCCGAGGCCATCGAGGCGCGCCTGGCGGGCGGCGAACCGGTGCCGGTGGACGCGCTGCGCGCGGCCCTGGCCAGGCTGTTTCCGGGCGGCGACGGGGCGCACACCGACTGGCAGCAGGTGGCCTGCGCGCTGGCGGTGCGTGGCGGCATCGGCATCATCACCGGCGGCCCGGGCACCGGCAAAACCACCACCGTGGTGCGCCTGCTGGGCGTGCTGCAGAGCCTGGCCATGGCGGACGGCCGGCGCCTGCGCATGCGGCTGGCGGCGCCCACCGGCAAGGCGGCGGCGCGGCTCACCGAATCGATCGGCGAGCAGCTGCAAAAGCTGCCGGTGGACGCGGCGGTGCGCGACGCCATCCCCACCGAGGTGACCACCCTGCACCGGCTGCTCGGCACCCGCCCGGACAGCCGCCACTTCCGGCACCACCGCGACAACCCGCTGCACGCGGACCTGGTGGTGGTGGACGAAGCCAGCATGATCGACATGGACATGATGGCCAGCCTGCTGGACGCGCTGGATCAACATACCCGGCTGATTCTGCTCGGCGACAAGGACCAGCTGGCCAGCGTGGAAGCCGGCGCGGTAATGGGCGACCTGTGCCGCGACGCGGACCAGGGCCTGTACACCCCGGACACGGTGGCCTACCTGCGCCAGGCCTGCGGCGCCGACGTCAGCCCCTGGGCCGGCGACGGCGCCGCCCTCGCCCAGCAGACCGCCATGCTGCGCACCAACTGGCGGTTCAAGGACACGCCGGGCATCGGTGAGCTGGCGTTGGCGGTGAACGGCGGCGACCCGGCGGCGGTGGCGCGGGTGTTCCAGCAGCAGCGGCCCGGCCTGCGCGGCCTGTCCCTGGGTGAAGAAACTGACGCGCTCACCGACCTGGTGCTGGACGGCGACGGCCAGCACCCCGGCCTGCGGGCGCTGTTCGCCGAAGTCGGCGCGTCCCCCGACGACGCCCACCCTGATGCTTGGGCCGCGCAACGGCTGCGTCAGCTCACCGGTCAGCAGCTGCTCAGCGGCCTGCGCAGCGGCCCCTTCGGCGTGGACGCGCTGAACCGGTCGATCACCGAGCGCCTGCGCCGCGAAGGTCTGGCCGGGGACCACGACTGGTATCCGGGCCGGCCGGTGATGATGACCCGCAACGACTACCAACTGGGCCTGATGAACGGCGACGTGGGCCTGACATTGCCCCACCCGGACGGCCTGCGGGTGGCGTTCCAGCTGCCTGACGGGCGCATCAAGTGGGTGCTGCCGAGCCGCCTGGACAGCGCCGACACCGTCTACGCCATGACCGTGCACAAGGCCCAGGGCTCGGAGTTCGGCCACACTCTGCTGGTGCTGCCGGACCATCCCCATCCGTTGCTGACCCGGGAGCTGATCTACACCGCCGTGACCCGCGCCAAGCAGGCTTTCACGCTGATCGAATACGGCCCCCCCACCGTGCTTGCCGACGCCGTTAGACGGCGCACTTGGCGCGCCTCGGGCCTATGGCAAAAACTGAACCGTTAACCCACAAAAAAGGGGCGGCAAAAGCCGCCCCACGGGTTCGCTGAGCAAGGCAGCTGAATCACTCCTTGAATTGCGCTTCCTTCTCTTCGCTCTCAACCACGATGTCGGCGCGGCGGTTCTGCTCGCGGCCTTCGGCGGTGTCGTTGGGCGCCACCGGACGGCGTTCGCCGTAGCCCTGGGTGTCGATCACGCCGCTCTCCACCTGGTACTCCTGGATCAGCTCGTCACGGACCGAGTTGGCGCGCCGCTCGGACAGGCCCTGGTTGTACTCCTCGGTGCCGATGCTGTCGGTGTGGCCTTCGACGCGGATGCGGTTGCCGTCGCCGTCGCGTACTTTCTCGGCGGCGCTGCGCACTTCGTTGTTGAACTGGTCACGGATATCGGACTGGTCGAACTCGAAGTAGATGGTTTTGATGGTCTCTTCCCGACGGACGTCGTAGACCTGACAACCACGGTCGTCGACCACCGCGTTCGGCGCGGTGCCGGGGCAATCGTCGCGGGCGTCGATCACGCCGTCGCCGTCGCTGTCCTTGCTGACCACCTGGGCGGGTTCGTCCACGGCGGTGCGCGGCTCGCTGTCGGACTCGCGGCCACTGACCGCGAACATCAGGTTCACGCCGGCGTAGACCTGGCCTTCCCAGAATTCCCGGTCGCTGCTGTAGGCATGCCGCGTGCCCAGATCAAGCAGCACGTTTTTGAAGAAGGCGCGCTGGATGCCCATCTCCACGCCGCTCATGGTTTCTTCGTTGTCGTTGATTTCCTGGGTGCCCACGTTCAAACCCATGTAGGGCTCGAAACCGAGCAGGCTGGTTTCATCGAAATGGTGACGCAGGCTGGCGTAGTAGTTGACCACATCGGATTCGCGGTCGGTGTATTTATGCTCGACCTCGTCGTTTTCTTCATACCAGGCCTGCACCGACCAGCGCGGGCTGAAGCGCCAGCCGATCTGGCCGCCGAAGAACTCGGAGTCGTCGAAACCATCCACGTCCCCGGTCACTTCGTTATCGTAGAAAAAATACTGGCTGACGTGCCCGCCGATGTACCCGTAGGTATCCGGCACGTTTTCATCGGCGAACGCGGGGGAAAACAGAAGCGGTGACGCAAGCACCGCGGTCATCATTGACTTCTTCATGGCAAGCTCCTTTGCGAATCAGTGCTGAACATCAGCAATTCTGAGCCGCAAAGGGCAGCTTGGGGATGGGAAAACGTAAACAGTTTCGAAAATCCAAGCGGATTTTACGCCGTTATTACAATCCTGTTTCCCGGTGTTACCGGACGTTCAAACCCCTTAACCGGGCGCCTGCTTTGGGAAACCTTTTATTTGGTCACCCACTGCCCGGTGGGGGTCTTCACATATTCGCCGGATGGGGTTTTCTCGATCGCTTTCTGGCCGGCCAGATTGGCGACCTGCTCCAGGCTGATACCGTTTTCCCGGGCGATGCGCTGATACGCCTCACGGCGTTTTTCGTTCACGTCGGAGACCAGCTCCACCGCTTCCGAAGTGGCCTTGACCACGCCCAGATAGCCGTTCGGCTGCTCGCCCACCAGGCCCTGGCTTTTCGCGCTGTCCAGGTCCAGGGCAAACGCCGCGCCGGCGAAAACCAGGGTGACCGCGAACAGCAGGTGTCGAATGAATGTCATGTTTATCTCCTGATCCCTACCCTAGAACAACTCGCTGTCTTCACTGAACAGGTCGTCAATATCCTTCTCGACCTTAAGACGGATTTCATGATCGATCTTAACGTTGAGGTTGATCGTGATCGGCTCCTTGGGGGCTTCCAGCGCCACCCGCGGCGTGCAGGCAACGGCCAGAGGCACCATCAGCGCCAGGGCCAGCAGGCCCGCGCTCCGGTGTCCGTTGATCCGGTCTGTCATGGTCTGGTCTCCGTCATCACTCTGTCGGTGATTCGTTCACCGATGCGTAAACTGCGTAATAGCTCTAGCACATTTTCCTTGTGGGTGTAATTAAAGACCACCGGCAGCCCGTTTCGTTGCGGATTGGTGCCGCGAATGTGCACGGCGGCGTCCAGCCAGCCGTCGTCGGCCATATCCACTTCCGCGCTGAAACGCTCCACGCGCAGCGGGTTGAGCGCCTCCAGAGCGATCGATACCGCCCGGTTGGATTCCGCCATCGCCTGGGTGCCCGCCGCCGGCAACAACGCCAGCGACAGCGGTGTCTCGTTGGCCAGCCGGCCGTCGCGCACCGCCACGCTGTCGGCGGCCAGGCGCAGCGGAATATAGCCACCCACCTCGCCGGTGAGGCTGACCACCGCCTCGTTCTGCAACGCCGCCAGCTGATTCAGCTCGATGCCGGTCAGCACCGCCGGCTGCCACTCCGACGACGGCCAGCGCAATCCGGGGGCGCGCACTTCGCCACCCAGCAGTTGCGCGCTGATTTTTTCAAAACGCCACTGCTGCAGATCGGTGCCCACGCCCATGCGCACCTCGGTGACCGGCACGCCCACGTCCAGGTTGGCCAGGGTCAGCGGCTCACGGCTGCGGATGCGCGGCGCCTGCCCCTGGCGCCAGTCCAGCGCCAGATCCGCGTCCAGGCCACGCGCCTGGATGCTGCCCCAATCCAGTGACAGCCCTTCGCCGCGCAGGGTGCCGTCGACCTGGAAGGCTTCGCGCCACTGCCAGCGACCGTCCATCACCAGGTCGCCGGCGCGGGTGGTCAGCGGCAGCCCGCGGCTCATCGCCGGCACCAGCGGCGAGCGGCCCTGCAGCGTGCCGCTCAGCCCGGTGCCGCCCTGGCGGCCGCGCATGGACAGCCGGGTGCCCCACTGGTCCACCGAGAGGTCCGCCTGGAAGGCGGCGCCGTTAAGTCGGGCACTGCCGGTCACCGGCGGCAGGGTCCAGCGCTCCGCCACCAGGCCTTCGGCGCGCACTTCCAGGGCGCCGGTGGGCCCGCCCTCGCCGATCACCAGCGGCTCACTGACGCGCAGCGTAAGCGGTTTGACCAGACGCGTGCCGCTCACCGTACCGCCCACGGACAGCCGACTACCGGCCAGCAAGCTCAGGCTGTCATCCCAGCGCCAGCGGCCCTCGGCGGTGACCGGCCCGCCCTGGCCGAGCGTCGGCACCAGGCTGTAGAAGTGTTCGCCGCTGGCCTGGATCCGGCCCGACCAGACGCCCTCGTCGAGCGCGCCGCTCAGTTGGCCCCGGAACGGCACGCTCTGGTAGCGGCCCTCCACGCTGGCCTGGAACGGCCACTGTGGCGGGCGCAGGCCGTCCACCGGCAAGCGCGCCGTCACGTCCAGATCGGTGGATTGGAGGCGCAGCCGGGCCGGCTCGCCACGCACCCCGGTGGGGCCGGCGTCGCCGGACCAGCCGCCGCTCACCCGGTAGCCCTGCCAGCGCCCGTCCACGGTGACGGCGCCGCGCCACTGCAGATCATTGGGCCGCCAGGCGAGGCCGCTTTCCGTGGTTTCCAGAGTGAGCTCCCGCCAGACCAGCGACAGCGGCAGGCTGGCCTGGCCCTGCATCGCCAGCGGCGCGGTGACCGGCTCGCGCAGGCGCACCGTCAGGTCCTCGGCCAGCCCGCCGACCTGGAACGGTGACACTGTGACCTCACCGTCGCGCCAACGGAAGGCCACCTCGCCGCCAAGGCCCTCGCTGAGCGACAGGCTGCCCTGCCCTTCGCCCAGCCGCGCCGCGTCGCTGCTCAACGACAGGGCCGCCCGCCCCTGGGGGCCGTTGGCCACCAGGCGGCCGTCCGCCCGCACCAGCGCCGCGCCTTCGCCACGGGCCTGCAGGTCCTCGCCGGGGCTCACCACCCAGCCGGCGCCCACCGCCAGCGGCTCGTCCAGGCCGGCGCGCAGCCGCCAGGCGTCGCCCCGCCATTGGCCGCGCACGGTGACGTTGCCGCGCGGCCCGGGGGTTTCCAGACCCAGGTCCCGGCCCAGCAGCACCAGCTCACCGGTGAAGTGTTCCGGGTCGGTCCAGTCCCCGGGCAACCACAGGCCGTCGCCCTGGACCCGCACCTCGCCGGCGAGGCGCTGGTCCAGATGGCCGCCTTGCAGGGTGCCGTCCAGCCGCCAGCGGCCGCTGCCGCGGCGGTACTCGGCGCGAAGCCGGCTGTCGCGGAATTCGGCCCGCGCCCGCCAGGCGCCGTCGCGCTGAGACAGGTTGACCATCACCGGTGGCAGATCGCGGTACTGCACCGCCCACACGGTGACCTCCAGGGCCGGTAAGGAAGGGATGTCGGTGAGGCCGTCCGACGCCGTATCGGCGTCGTCGGGGCAGGCGTGAATGCCCAGGGTGTCGATGCCCAGGGTGAGCGGGCGCAGCGCCGACAAGCGCACGCCGCGGGCTTCCAAGGGCCGGCAACCGTCTGTTTCTTGCCAGACCGCGTCCAGGGTCAGGCCGTCGCGCCAGCCCGGGCCCTGCCAGTGCCAGCCGGCCAGCCGTATCGCCAGGGCGGCGACCAGCACGGCCAGCAACAGGCCCGCCGCGATCACAAGCGGCAGCAGCCAGATCAGCCGCTTGCCGGGAAACCGTTTCGCCATCAACAATTCGACCTTTTTCCCTGGTCAGCAGTAAAGGGAAAGGATGGCGGTTTCACGCTCGGAAATACAGGCCTTTGCGACTCAACCGCGGGCGAACGCGGCCAGATGCTGGTCGGCGCCACCGAACAGGCCGTCCATGGCGGTGATGCGCTTAAAGTAACGCCCCACCGCCAGCTCGTCGGTCATGCCCATGCCGCCGTGCAGCTGCACCGCTTCCTGGGCGATGTGCCGGCCGGCGCCACCGATGCGGGCCTTCAGCGCGTGCACCGCCTGACGGGCGTCGTCGTGGCCTTCCAGCGTCTTCAGGGTGGCGGCCAACAGCAGCGAGCGGGTCTGCTCCAGGGCCATGAACATGTCCGCCATGCGGTGCTGCAGCACCTGGAAGCTGCCGATCGGCACGCCGAACTGCTTGCGGGTTTTGCTGTATTCCACGGTGTCGTCCAGCAGCACGGAGAGCGCGCCCACGGCTTCCGCCCCCAGGGCGAGAATGGCTTCGTCCAATACCTGGCGGACCGGTTCGAAGGCGGCGTCTTTCTCGAAGATCAATGCGTCGGCGGACAACCGGACCCCATCGAGCTGCAGCCGGGCCGCCCGGTGGCCGTCCACCAGACGGTGCGGTGTCAGCGTCACGCCCGGGCTGTGCGGGTCGAGCAGGAACAGCGACAGGCCGCGCTGATCGCCGGGCTCGCCGCCGGTGCGTGCCAGCACCAGAATACGGTCCGCCTGATCGCCGTTAAGCACCACGGTCTTGCGACCGTTCAAAACGAAGCCGCCGCCCTCCTCGCGGGCTTGCAGCGCGGTGTTCTCCGGCGCGAACACACGCTCCTGTTCGTCCACCGCCAACGCCAACTGCAGGTCGCCCGCCATCAGGTCCGGCAGATAGCGGGCACGGCAGGCCGCGTCGGCGCGGCGCAGGATGCCGCCGCCCAACACCACCGTGGCCAGGTAAGGCGTGGTCACCCCGCCGCAACCCAGTTCTTCCAACAGGACCATGGTTTCCACCAGGCCGGCGCCCAGGCCGCCGTCGTCCTCGTCGAACGGCAGCGCCAGCCATCCCAGTTCGGCGAACTGATGCCAGAGGGTTTCCGCCTGATACCCGCCCTGCACAAAACGGCGCGCGCTGTCGGCCAGCATTTGCTGCTCATCGCTCAGCGAAAAATTCATCCTCGTTCTCCTTTCGTCGCCGTCACAGGCCCAGTACCGCCTTGGCGATAATGCCCCGCTGCACCTCGTTGGACCCGCCGTAAATGGAGCAGGCCCGCGCATTGAGATAGGACGCCATGGCGGTGAGCGCGTACTCCGGGCCCAGCGGCGCCTCGTCACCGGCGGGCACCAGCGCCTGCGGCTGCCAGACCAGCGCCTGGCTGCCCAGCGTCTCGATACCCAGCTCGGTGACCCGCTGCTGCAGCTCGGTGCCGAGGATCTTGGTCATCGACGACAGCGCGCCCGGGTCCTTGCCCGCGGAGAGCGCCGACTTGATGCGCTTTTCCGTAAACGACAGCGCCAGCACCTCGCTTTCGCAGGCGGCCACCTTGTGCGCCCACACCGGATCCTCGCGCAGGCTGCCGCCGCCGGCGGTGGTCTGCCGCGCGGCGATCTGCTTCAGCCGCTGCAACTGCACGCCCAGCGCCGGCGCATAGTCCTGGCCGCCGCGCTCGAAGGTGAGCAGGTACTTGGCCACCGTCCAGCCGTCGTTCTCCTCGCCCACCCGGTTGCGCTTGGGCACCCGCACGTTGTCGAAGAACACCTGGCACTGCTCCGGCACTTCATCGAGGCCGACGATGGGCTCCACGGTGATCCCCGGGGTGTTCATATCCAGCAGCAGGAAGGTGATGCCCGCCTGGGGCTTGCCGTCGCGGCGGGTGCGCACCAGCAGGAACATGCGGTTGGCGTGGTGGGCGTAGGTGGTCCAGATCTTGGTGCCGTTGATCACATAGTCGTCGCCGTCGCTCTCCGCGAAGGTCTTCAGCGACGCCAGATCGGAACCGGCGCCGGGCTCGGAATAGCCCTGGCACCAGATATCCTCGCCGGAAAGAATACGCGGCAAATAATGCGCCTTCTGCTCCTCGGTGCCGAAGCCGATCAGACAGGGCCCGCACATCTGCAAGCCCATGGGAATCAGCGGGGGCGCCTCGGCGCGCACCAGCTCCTCGGCGAACACCGCGCGCTGGCCGACACTCCAGCCTGTGCCGCCATACTCTTTCGGCCAGTGCGGCGCCGCCCAGCCCTTTGCATGCAGAAGACGCTGCCAGGCCATCGCCTCCTTCACCGGCGCGAACACCGAGGTGGTCTTGCGCCCCGCCTCCAGAATCTCAGGAGTCAGCGCTTCATCCAGGAACGCACGCACTTCCTCGCGGAAATGCCGCTCCTGCTCGGGTACTCGTAAATCCATGGTTCACCCCGCTTGCGATAACGTCCGACAGCATAGAACCGCCCGGTTCTCATGGCAGTGACCGTGAGCATCACACTATTGAAGAAAGCAGTCAGGACAGCATTAATAGGCGACCTGGACTCAATATTCGGGGCTGGGTGTGCTACGCCCCCGCCGGCTAGATTTCCACTTGCTCGTCCTGGCAACAATCCACCGACCGTAACACCGGAAAAGGTGGTTGACGGGCAAGATCGGCCTTGAGATGCGAGAGAAGAATGGCAATGGCGCGACGGTAGGACTTTAAACTGAGATCGAGAATGGGCGGGCCAAAACTGTTTAAGTTCATCGTGTAATGATACACCGCCACAGTGGCGCCATTTCGTCTGGCCTGTGCCAGCAAGGTAATGTCCTTGTCTGTCTTGATGGGCAATATAAATAGCGTGGCGGACGAAATAAGCGCCGGAAAGGTCGAATGGTGGTTCTCATCTTGCAGTTTGATGATTAGCTGATTGTCGGTGCCGAGCCCCGCCATAGCACTGAACAGGCCAGACGCCTTTAAATCATTGAACATCTCATGATCATAAGGATACGCATTGCCGCTGCCTTGAGTGCCATCATCGATAAACACCGATACCGGTTCAAACACCGGGGTTGATGAGGGCATGGGCTTAGCTTCAATGGAATAGTGTGTACTACAACCCGCTAAACAAACCAAAAAAGAGAGCACGAGGTACCTGAGCATAAAATCTTCTTCTGCTTATTTATTTTCTAGGAGTATAGCAGGCTGCCTTGCGTCGTGAATGGAACGGGACTCACCAGGCGCGTAAAACGAAAAAGGGCCAGCCGCCCGCAGGCGACTGACCCTCTTCGTTTTATTTGGTCGGGACGGAAGGATTCGAACCTTCGACCCCTTGCACCCCATGCAAGTGCGCTACCAGGCTGCGCTACGCCCCGAAATTGTGCTGCTCCGCCAGGGGAAGGTTCAGTGCGGCGAAGCGGCGGGAATCATAACGGATTCCCCGGTCGGATGGAACCCGGAATCCGCGCCGGTCGGCGCGGATGCTCAGGCTTTGAGCAGACGGCGTTCAGGGATGGCGCACGCTGTTGATGCGGTCCGCGTTGAGCACGTCCAGCACATCCTCCAGTTCGACGATCATCTGCTTGATCATCTGGTGGTAGCGGGTGGACTGCTCGGCGTTGGCGTCGCCGGAGAGCTGCTGACGGGCGCCGCCGATGGTGAAGCCCTGCTCGTAGAGCAGGCTGCGGATCTGGCGGATGGTGAGCACGTCCTGGCGCTGGTAATAACGGCGGTTGCCGCGCCGCTTTACCGGTTTGAGCTGGGGGAATTCCTGCTCCCAGTAGCGCAGCACGTGCGGTTTGACGTCGCACAGCTCGCTGACCTCACCGATGGTGAAGTAGCGCTTGCCGGGGATCGCCGGCAGTTCGTCGTTATGACTGGGTTCGAGCATAGTCTTCCACCCGCTGTTTCAGTTTTTGCCCGGGACGGAAGGTGACTACGCGGCGCGCGGAGATCGGGATCTCTTCCCCGGTTTTCGGGTTCCGGCCGGGACGCTCGCTTTTGTCACGCAGGTCGAAGTTGCCGAATCCGGAGAGCTTCACCGGCCGGTTGTCGGCCAGTGAGTCTCGAATCTGCTCGAAGAACATCTCCACCAGTTCCTTGGCTTCGCGCTTGTTGAGACCGAGCTCCTCGAACAGCCGGTCGGCCATATCTGCTTTGGTCAACGCCATTGGAAATGCCTCAATCCAGGCCCTTCTTCAGTCCCTGAGGGTCGCCTTAAACTGTTGTTTTAACTGAGATACTACCGCTTCCACCAGGTCGTTGACCTGGGCGTCCTTAAGAGTGCGCGAAGGATCCTGGAAGGTCAAGGTCAGCGCCAGGCTTTTGCGTCCGGCCTCGATGTTGTCGCCCTGGTAGAGGTCGAAAATATGCACCTGACGCAGGCGGTCGTCGCAGGCCTGGTGGGCGGCGGCGACCATCTCGCCGGCCGGCACGTCGGCGTCGACCACGAAGGCCAGGTCGCGCTGCACGCGGGGCTGGTCGGAGACCGGTTCGAAGTGCGGCAGACGGCCGAGACGCAGGGGCTCCAGGGCCAGTTCGAACAGGTACAGGCCCTTGGGCAGGTCGAGCTGCGCGGCCAGGCGCGGGTGCAGGCGGCCCAGGTGGCCCACGGTGCGGCCGTCACGGGTGACTTCGGCGCACTGCCCGGGGTGCAGCGCCGGGTGGCTGCCCGGCCGGAACGCGAAGGCGTCCGGTTGTGACAGGGCCAGCAGCGCTTCCACGTCCCCTTTCAGGTCGTAGAAGTCCACCGGGCGCGGCTTGCCCTCCCAGTGGGCGGGCTGGGCGCTGCCGTAGAGCAGGCCAGCGACCATGGGTTCCTGGGCCAGGCCGTCCGGGCCGGGCACGAAGCGCAGGCCGGTCTCGAACAGGCGCAGGCGGCTGCACTGGCGGTTGACGTTGCGCTCGGCGGCGCTCAGCAGGCCGGCGATCAGGCCGGTGCGCATCACGCCCAGGTCGGCGGAGATCGGGTTGAGCAGCGCCAGCGGCGCGTGGTCCGGGTCCACCTTGGCCTGCAGTTCCGGGGCCACGAAGCTGTAGGTGATGGCTTCCATATAGCCGCGGTCGCGCAGGGTGTCGCCCAGGCGGCGCAGCGGCAGCTCTTTCTCCGGGGCGGGGTCGCCGGCGGGGGTGCCGGCGGGCACGCGGCTGGGCAGATTCTCGTAGCCGTGCACGCGGGCCAGTTCCTCGATCAGGTCTTCCTGGATCGCCATGTCGAAGCGCCAGCTGGGGGCGCTCACCGACCATTGGCCGGCGCCGGTTTCGGTGACCGTCATGCCCAGGCGCTCGAGAATATCGACGATGTTGGCCTCGTCCAGGGGCGCGCCCAGCAGGCGGGCCACGCGCTCGGCGCTCAGCTCGATGGTGGCGGGTTCGGGCAGCTTGTCCTCGGCCAGGGTTTCGTCCAGCGGGCCGGCTTCGCCGCCGGCGATCTCCAGGATCAGCGCGGTGGCGCGCTCCAGGGCGCGTTGTTGCAGGGCCGGGTCGACGCCGCGCTCATAGCGGTGCGAGGCGTCGGTGTGCAGGCCGTAGCGGCGCGCCCGGCCGGCGATGGCCAGCGGGCTGAAGAAGGCGCACTCCAGGAACAGATCGCGGGTGGTTTCGGACACCGCACTGGGACGGCCGCCCATGATGCCGGCCAGGGCCAGGGGGCCGTTGTCGTCGGCGATCAGCAGGGTGTCGTCGTTCAGCTCCAGGGTCTGGTCGTCCAGGCTCTGCAGGGTCTCGCCGGCCTGGGCGCGGCGCACGCGGATGCCGCCGGTCAGTTTGGCCAGGTCGAAGGCGTGCAGCGGCTGACCCAGCTCCAGCAGCACATAGTTGGTCACGTCGACGATCGGGTCGATGGCGCGCACGCCGGCGCGGCGCAGGCGCTCCACCATCCACAGCGGCGTCTCGGCGGCGGCGTTGATGCCACGGATCACCCGGCCCAGGTAGCGCGGGCAGCCGTCGCTGTCGTCCAGGGTCACCGGGAAGCGGTCGTCCAGGGTGGCGGGCACCGGCTCGATGGCGGGCTCATTGAGCGGGGTGCGGTTGAGCACGCCCACTTCCCGGGCGATGCCGCGCAGGCTCAGGCAGTCGGCCCGGTTGGGGGTCAGGTCCACTTCGATGACGGTGTCGTTCAGCGACAGGTAGTCACGGATATCCGTGCCCACGGGGGCGTCTTCCGGCAGTTCCAGCAGGCCGTCGATGCGGTCTTCGAGACCCAGCTCGGAGCCGCCGCACAGCATGCCCTCGGAGGGCTCGCCGCGCAGCTTGGCTTTCTTGATCTTGAGGTCGCCGGGCAGCAAGGCGCCGACCCGGGCGAACGGCGCTTTCAGACCTTCGCGGGCGTTGGGGGCGCCGCACACCACCGGGAAGGAGCTCTCGCCGTCGCTGACTTCACAGACGCGCAGCTTGTCGGCGTCCGGGTGCGGCTGGCAGCTTACGATTTGCCCCACCACCACGCCGGTGAACGGCGCCGCCGCCGGTTCCACGGCGTCCACTTCCAGGCCGGCCATGGTCAGTTGGTGGGCCAGGGTGTCGCTATCGATGTCCGGGTTGACCCATTCCCGCAACCAGGCTTCATTGAAACGCATTCTTTATAATCCCCTAGGCGAATTGCGACAAAAAGCGCGCGTCGTTTTCGAAGAACAGACGCAGATCGTTGACGCCGTAGCGCAGCATGGCAAGGCGTTCCACGCCCATGCCGAAGGCGAAGCCGCTGTAGCGGGTGGCGTCCACGCCGCCGTGCTCCAGCACCTTGGGATGGACCATGCCGCAGCCCATGATTTCCAGCCAGCCGCTGTGCGAGCACACCCGGCAGCCCTCACCGCCGCAGGTCATGCAGCCCACGTCCACCTCGGCGCTGGGCTCGGTGAACGGGAAGTAGCTGGGCCGGAAGCGCACCGGCAGGTCGTCCACCTCGAACACGAACTTGAGAAACGCCGCCACGGTGCCTTTCAGGTCCGCGAAGGTGATGTTCTCGTCCACCAGCAGCCCTTCCACCTGGTGGAACATGGGCGTGTGGGTGAGATCCGAATCGCAGCGGTACACCCGCCCGGGGGCGATGATCCGGAACGGCGGCTCGCCCTTCTGCATCACCCGCACCTGCACCGGCGAGGTGTGGGTGCGCAGCAGGCGGCCGTCACCGAAATAGAAGGTGTCGTGCATGGCCCGGGCCGGGTGGTGGGCGGGAATGTTGAGCGCCTCGAAGTTGTGGAAGTCGTCTTCCACCTCCGGGCCCTCGGCGATGTCGAAGCCCAGGCGCAGGAAGAAGTCTTCCATGCGCCGGCGCATGCGCGTGACCGGATGCAGCGCCCCGGGCTGTTCGCCGCGGCCGGGCAGGGTCACGTCCAGGGTCTCGGCGCTCAGCTGCTCGTTCAGGGCCGCTTCCTCGAGCGTTTGGCGGCGCTCGTCGATGGCCGCCTGAACGCGCTGCTTGGCTTCGTTGATCAGCGCGCCGGCCTTGGGCCGCTCTTCCGCGCTCAGCCCGCCCAGGCTCTTGAGCAGCGCGCTGATCTCCCCCTTCTTACCCAGGTAACGCACCCGCACGTCGTCCAGCGCGCGCGCGTCACCGGCCCCGGCCACTTCCGCCAGCGCCGCCTCCACCAGGCTTTCCAGGTTCTCCATCATACGATTTACCCGTTCCCGTGTTATCTATGCCTTGCTTCGGGAGCGCCAGTCGGGGCTCCCAAAACGAAAAAGGGGAAGAGCGCGAGCTCTTCCCCCGTTTCGGAGTGCTGTCGTGTAGGCTAACCGACAGTCAGCTCAGGCGGCGAGACTCGCTTTGGCTTTCTCGGCCAAAGCACCAAACGCTGCCTGATCGCGAACCGCCAGGTCCGCCAGCACTTTACGGTCGATCTCGATGGACGCCTTCTTGAGGCCGTCGATCATACGGCTGTAGGACATGCCGTTGACGCGGGCGGCGGCGTTGATCCGCACGATCCACAGACGACGGAACTGACGCTTGCGGACCTTGCGGTCACGGTAAGCGTACTGGCCGGCCTTGGTGACCGCCTGTACCGCCACGCGGAAGACGCGGCTGCGCGCCCCGTAATAACCTTTTGCTTGCTTGAGAATCTTCTTGTGCCGGCGACGCGCCTGCACACCACGCTTAACTCGAGCCATTGTTCAGACCTCCAAAAACCGGTGATTTAGCTGTAGGGCATCATGCGCTTGACCAGGGGCACATCGGACTCGTGTACCTGGGTCTTGGGGCGCAGATGACGAATCGTCTTGGCGGACTTCTTCGTCAGGATGTGGTTTTTGAATGCCTGCTTACGCTTGAAACCGGAGGCGGTTTTTTTAAAACGCTTTGCGGCCCCGCGGTTCGTCTTGATCTTTGGCATGGTACCTGTCTCAAGTTGTGTGAATAAAACAAAAGCAACCGGGGTTCCGGTTACTTTTTCTTCTTGCTGCCCGGGCTGAGCACCATGATCATCTGGCGCCCTTCCATGTTCGGGCGTTGCTCGACGGAACCGTGTTCCGCGAGATCGGCCTCCACCCGCTCCAGCAGTTCGCGACCCAGCTCCTGGTGAGCCATTTCGCGACCGCGGAAACGCACGGTGACCTTGGTCTTGTCGCCGGCCTCGAGGAAGCGCTTGAGGTTACGCAATTTCACCTCATAGTCGCCGGAGTCGGTGCCGGGACGGAATTTGATTTCCTTAAGCTGAGTCTGACGCGTCTTCTTGCGCGACTCCTTGGCTTTCTGCTTTTGTTCGAACAGATGCTTGCCGTAATCCATGATTCGGCAAACAGGCGGTTCCGCATCAGGGGAGATTTCCACCAGATCCAGTTGCTTGCCGCTGGCCTGCTCGATGGCCTCCTCTAAGGGAACGATGCCTACCTGCTCGCCATCGACGTCGATCAGTCGAACCTGAGTCGCCTGGATTTGCTGATTAATTCTGGCTCGCTGCTCGCGGCCTTTGCCTCCACGCTTAATGTCGTGAACCTCCAACTGGTTAATCGAACGAGGCCGCCATCACCTCAGCGGCTCTTGAATATAGCGGGTCATTCTAGGCGACCCCCGGGTCTGCGTAAACCTGGGGTGGCCAAGCGCTGAATTCAAGAGCGGCTCGAAACTGGTAGAACCGGGCGGATTCGAACCGCCGACCTCTGCCATGTCAAGGCAGCGCTCTAACCAACTGAGCTACGGTTCTGCAGAGGGGCGCAATTCTAGGCAGCCAGGACGCCGCTGGCAAGCCCTTATCGGCCTGTGGGGGCTATTTACGGCGGCCACCCCAGGCCGCTTCGATCTGGCGGGCCCGGGTAATGGATTCCTGTACCAGCTCGGACTGGTGCTCGGCGAATTCGCGGATGATCTCCAGGGCCGAGCGCACGTCGCGGCGGAAGATGGTCTCCACCAGCGCCTTGAAGAACGACAGGCACTCTTTCATCTCGTCGTTATCCAGGTGCAGCGCCATGAAATAGGTGCGCTGCAGGGCCGGGTGCAGGTCGGTGAGCACGTCCTCGACGAAGCCGTTGCGGGCGAACGGATAGGCGTGCTCCAGGAACTGGAAGCTGAGGTCGAAGAAGCGCTCCAGGTCCCGGTCGGAGGCCGCCACCTGCAACTCGTGGATCAGGGCGATGATCGGGTCCAGGTCGTCCTCGCGCACATTCTTGATCGCCTTGCGGATCACCAGACCCAGCAGCACCTGGACCAGCTCATAGAGGCCGCGCACCTGGCTTTCCGACATTTCCTTCACCACCGCGCCGCGGCGCGGCAGGATGTCGATCAGGTGGCGCCGCTCCAGGATCAGCAGCGCCTCGCGCACCGACCCGCGGCTCACTTCCAGCTCGCCGGCCACGCGCAGTTCCTGGATGCGGTCGCCGGCCAGCATGTCACCACGAATGATCTGCGCGGCCAGATGGCCGGCGATTTGTTCGGAAAGGCTTTCCCGGGCTTTAAAGGTCACGTTGGCCTGCGTCCGCTGGCGAATGGAAGACGATGGAAATCACTTTGTCCGACTATAAAACAATCCGGCAGGACCACCAAGCCGGCGCCGAATGCAAAAAATCCACCCCGGGCATGACAAGCCTGTCCCGGTCTGGTTAATTGAGGGTACAGAGGGATTGCGGACGGCCACCACGCCAAGGGCAGTAATGAAAAGGCTAATCACCGAACTGGCGGAACTGGACGGCCTGTTCGACCAGTACGCGGAGCGCTTCGGGCGGGACCAGACGCCCTATCGGAACCACGTTTACCGGGTGATCAACCTGGTGGCGGCGCAGCGCACGCTCACCGGTGACGATCTGCGCAAACTGGAGCTGGCCGGCTTCTTCCACGACGCCGGTATCTGGCTGGCGGGCACCTTCGACTACCTGCCGCCCTCGGCGCGGCTCGCCTGCCACTATCTGGACGAGCACGGGCTGCAGAGCTGGAGCGACGAAATCCACGCCATGATCGTCCAGCACCACAAACTCACCCGCAGCGACGCACCCGCCGAAACCCTGGTGGAGGCCTTCCGCCGCGCCGACTGGATCGACCTTTCCCTGGGCCTGCTGCGTTTCGGCGTCGACCGGGAGCGCCTGCGCGAGATCAACCGGCGTTTCCCCAACGCCGGCTTCCACGCCCTGCTGCTGGGCCTCAGCGCCCGGCAGCTGATCACCCAGCCGTGGCGGCCGTTCCCGATGCTGCGGCTGTAGCTCGCCGGGGTAGGACCTTTTGTCACTTGGTGCGGATGCCCCTGATGGGGCAACATACCGGGTATGACAGCGGCCCCGCCCGGAGCCGCCGGATCACTCAGGAGCTTCGCCCATGACCGAAACCCTGGCCCTGGACCTGGCGCGTGCCCAGTTCGCGTTCACGATTTCGTTTCATATCATCTTCCCCGCCATCACCATTGGCCTGGCGAGCTATCTGGCGGTGCTGGAAGGGCTCTGGCTGTACACCAAGAACACGCTGTACCGGGACCTGTACCATTTCTGGGTGAAGATCTTCGCCGTTAACTTCGGCATGGGGGTGGTCTCCGGCCTGGTGATGGCGTACCAGTTCGGCACCAACTGGAGCTTCTTCTCCGAATTCGCCGGCAGCATCACCGGCCCGCTGCTGGCCTATGAAGTGCTCACCGCCTTCTTCCTGGAGGCCGGCTTCCTGGGCGTGATGCTGTTCGGCTGGAACCGGGTGGGCCCCGGGCTGCACTTCTTTTCCACCGTGGTGGTGGCCATCGGCACGCTGATTTCCACCTTCTGGATCCTCGCCTCCAACAGCTGGATGCAGACGCCCCAGGGCCACGAGATCATCAACGGCCAGGTGGTGCCGGTGGACTGGCTGGCGGTGATCTTCAACCCCTCCTTCCCCTACCGGCTGATCCATATGTCGGTGGCCGCGTTCCTGGCCACGGCGCTGTTCGTGGGCGCCTCCGCCGCCTGGCATCTGCTGCGCGGCCGCGACAACCCGGCGGTGCGCAAGATGTTCTCCATGGCGATGTGGATGATGGTGCTGGTGGCGCCGGTGCAGGCGGTGATCGGCGACTTCCACGGGCTCAATACCCTGGAGCACCAGCCCGCCAAGGTGGCCGCCATGGAGGGCCACTGGGGCGGCGAGGAGGCCGCCGACGGCGAGGGACTGCCGCTGATCCTGTTCGGCTGGCCGGACATGGAGGAAGAGCGCACCCGTTTCGCGGTGTCGGTGCCCCACCTGGGCAGCCTGATCCTCACCCACAGCTGGGACGGCACCATTCCGGGGCTGAAGGAATTCGCCCCGGAGGACCGTCCCAATGTGCCGATCGTGTTCTGGTCGTTCCGGATCATGGTGGGCCTGGGGATGCTGATGATTCTGCTCGGCGGCCTGAGCCTGATGCAGCGCTGGCGGGGGCGGCTCTACGACAGCCGCTGGTTCCTGCGCTTCGCGCTGCTGATGGGCCCCGCCGGGCTGATCGCCATCCTGGCCGGCTGGTACACCACCGAAGTGGGCCGCCAGCCCTGGGTGGTATACGGGCTGATGCGCACCGAAGACGCGGTTTCCACCCATTCCGCCACCACCCTGGGCGTGTCCCTGGCGCTGTTCGTGGTGGTCTACCTGTTCGTGTTCGGCGCCGGCGTGGCGTACACCCTGCGGCTGGTGCGCAAGGGCCCGCAACTGGAAGAAGGCGCCCGGGAAACCAGCGGCGGGCCGGGGCGGCCACGGCATGCCATGCGCCCCCTGTCCGCGGTGGAGGAAGACCTGGACGACGATCAAGACACGGACGGAGGGCGCTGAGCCATGGGTATTGATCTGCCTCTTATCTGGGCGCTGATTATCGGTTTCGGCGTCATGATGTACGTGCTGATGGACGGCTTCGACCTGGGCATCGGCATCCTTTATCCCTTTATTCCCGACCGCCACCACCGCGACGTGGCGATGAACACCGTGGCGCCGGTCTGGGACGGCAACGAAACCTGGCTGGTGCTGGGCGGCGCGGGCCTGCTGGCCGCCTTCCCGCTGGTCTACTCGGTGGTGCTCACGGCGCTCTATCTGCCGCTGATTTTCATGCTGCTGGGGCTGATCTTCCGCGGCATCGCGTTCGAGTTCCGCTTCAAGGCCCGCGACCACGAGCGCCACATCTGGGACAAGGCCTTTATCGGCGGCTCCTTCACCGCCACCTTTTTCCAGGGCGTGGTTCTGGGCGCCTACGTCAGCGGCCTGCCGGTGGAGAACGGCGCCTACCCCGGCGGCCCGCTGGACTGGATCGCGCCCTTCCCGCTGTTCACCGGCGTCGCCCTGGTGTTCGCCTACGCCCTGCTCGGCAGCACCTGGCTGATCATGAAAACCGAGGGCGAGCTGCAGTTCCGCATGTTCCACCTGACCCGGCCGCTGATGTGGATTCTGCTCGCCGCCATCGCCGTGATCAGCCTGTGGACGCCGCTGCGCGATCCGGTGATCGCCGAGCGCTGGTTCAGCTTTCCGAATATCGTCTGGTTCTCGCCGGTGCCGCTGCTGGTGGTGGGCGCCGCCCTGCTGATGCAGCGGGCCCTGGCCCGGGGCCGGCCGGTGGCGCCGTTCCTGCTGGCGCTGCTGCTGATGTTCCTGGGCTACGCCGGGCTGGCGATCAGCGGCTGGCCGAACATCCTGCCGCCGGACATTTCCATCTGGGAAGCGGCCGCCCCGCCCCAGAGCCTGGGCTTCGCCCTGGTGGGCGCGTTGCTGATCATCCCCTTCATTCTGATGTACACCGCCTTCGCCTATTACGTGTTCCGGGGCAAGGTGCGCCCCGGCGACGGCTACCACTGACGCGTTGAGGAGTCCGCATGCAAGGTCGTGAAACCCGGGACCGCGACGGCGCCACCGCCCCGTTGCGCAAGCGGCTGGGCTGGTTGGTGCTGATCTGGGTGGCCAGTGTTCTGACGCTGGGTGGGGTGGCCTGGTTGATGCGCTTGTTCATGAACGCCATCGGCCTGCAGACCAACTGAACCGGCGTGTAAGAAAATCCTCACGAAAAAGTTACTCACAGATTCTGTGGATAACTCTGTGCATAGTCTGTCAGGAACTGTCCCCAGGGCCCATGATCACGCCGATGACCCCTAAATGACGAAAAAATATCCATATTATTAATTTCAATAAAATCAATCAGTTACAAACCTTTCCTTCACAAATCAAGCGGTTACGGGTGCTTGCTAAAAGTGAAATGAGCAATCGCCGTCCGCTGTGCAAAACTCCCAGCCACGGAATGCCCTTTCACGGCGCTGTCACAGGCTGCTGGCGCCGTTTTGGTGCGAAATCGCTGACGGGCCGTGCGTCGCTCACGGACGCACCAGACGGGCGTTAACCACCCCTTCCAGGGCACGGATTCTGGCCATCGCCGCCTCGGTGGGTTCTTCCTCCAGGTCCAGCAGGTTATAGGCCAGCTCGTCGCGGCTTTTATTGAGCATGTCGATCACGTTGATGTCGGCGTCCGCCAGCACCGACAGCACCTGGCCGAGCATCTTGGGGATGTTGCGGTTGGTCACCGCCAGACGTACGCCCGGGCCCGGCTCCAGAATCAGGTCGGGGAAGTTCACCGAGTGGCGGATGTTGCCGTTTTCCAGGAAGTCGGTGAGTGCCTCGGCGGCCATCACCGCGCAGTTCTCCTCGGATTCGCCGGTGCTGGCGCCCAAATGGGGCAGCGCCAGCACGCCGGGAACGCCGGTCAGCGCCAGGCTGGGGAAATCGGTGACGAAGCCGCGCAGCTTGCCGGCGCGCAGCGCCTCGGCCACCGCCGCGTCGTCGACGATGCCCTGGCGGGCGAAGTTGAGCAGCACCGCGTCTTCCTTCATGGGCGCCAGCTGGGCGGCGCCGATCAGATTCCGGGTGGCGTCCAGCAGCGGCAGATGCAGGGTGACGTAATCCGCCCGCGCGAGCAGCGCTTCCAGGCTGGCCATGGGGGCGACCTGGCTGGGCAGCCGCCAGGCGGCGTCCACGCTCAGCGCCGGGTCATAGCCGATCACGTTCATGTCCAGGGACAGGGCGGTGTGCGCCACCCGCGAACCGATCGCGCCCAGCCCCACCACGCCCAGGGTGCGGCCGCGCAGCTCGCGGCCCTGGAAGTGCTTCTTGCCCTCTTCCACCTGGCGGTGCAGGTCCGCTTCGCTGTCCGCGCGCAGCCCGGCCACCCAGTCCAGCCCCTCGCGCAGGTGGCGCGAGGCCAGCAGCAGGCCGGCCACCACCAGCTCCTTGACCGCGTTGGCGTTGGCGCCGGGAGTGTTGAACACCGGAATGCCCCGCGCACTGCAGTGGGCCACGTCGATGTTATTGACGCCGGCGCCGGCGCGGGCCACGGCTTTCACCGTCGGAGGGATGTCGGCGCCGCCGAGGGGGTGGCTGCGCAGTAACAGGGCGTCCGGTTCGGACAATTCGCTGGCGACCTCGAAACGGTCGCGGGGGAAACGCTCCAGGCCGCGCAGGGCGATCTGGTTGTAGGTGCGAATGCGGAACATGGCGGTCCTCCGAAGGGCTGCTGGATCACCACAGCCTCTCCGTAAACCGCCCTGATTTCCAGAGTTATTGCTGGAAGGTCATGCCCAGGCGGCGCCCTACTTCCTCGTAGGCTTCGATCACGTTGCCCAGGTCCTGGCGGAAGCGGTCCTTGTCCATCTTCTCGCGGGTGTCCTTGTCCCACAGCCGGCAACCGTCCGGGGAGAACTCGTCACCGAGCACCACCTCGCCGTGGAACAGGCCGAATTCCAACTTGTAGTCCACCAGCAGCATGTTGGCGTCCAGGAAGCGTTTCTTGAGCACGTCGTTGACCTTGAAGGTCAGCTCTTTCATTTTTTCGATGTGCTCGGGCTCGGCCCAGCCGAAGCTGCGCACATGGTATTCGTTGATCATCGGATCGCCCAGGGCGTCGTCCTTGAGGAACAGCTCGAAGGTGGGCGGATTCAGCTCCTTGCCCTCCTCGACGCCCAGGCGGCGCACGATGGAGCCGGCGGCGATGTTGCGCACCACGCACTCCACCGGAATCATGTCCAGCTTCTTGACCAGCGACTCGTTGGCGCTGAGCAGTTTTTCGAAGTGGGTGGGAATGCCCGCCTCGTGGAGCATCTCCATGATCGCCGCGTTGAACTGGTTGTTCACCGCGCCCTTGCGATCCAGCGCTTCTTTCTTCTTGCCGTCGAAGGCGGAAGTGTCGTTGCGGAACACGATCACCAGCCGCTCCGGATCGTCGGTGGTGAATACGGACTTGGCTTTACCCGCGTAGAGTTCGTCGCGCTTTTCCATGACCTACCTGCGTTAAGTTTGAGAACCCCGCGCGCTCGCCGCCGGGGCGTCTTAGTGAATGTCGAGCCAGCCGAAGCCCTGCTCCTGGCTGGCCACGCGGATACGCTCCCGGCCCGCCTCCACCGCCTGGTGGATCCAGCCCAGGGCGTGGTCCGGCGTATTGTTCTGCTCACTCAGGTGCGACAGCACCAGGTGCTGCAGCCGGTCCACGTTGCAGTGGCCCAGCAGCGTGGCCGCCTGCTGATTGCTCAGGTGGCCCAGATTACCACCCACCCGCCGTTTCAGGGACGCCGGATAGGGGCCCGCGGCGAGCAGCTCCGGCTCGTGGTTGCACTCCAACACCAGGGCGTCGCATTCGCGATAGGCGTCCACCACATGGGGGGTCAGCGAGCCCAGGTCGGTGAGCACACCCAGCTCCCGTTGCCGCCAGCTGAAGCGGTACTGGCAGGGCTCCAGGGCGTCGTGGGGCACGGTCACCGGCGTCACCGTCATGTCCGCCAGCTCGAAGGTCCGGCCAGGGCGCACTTCGCGCCAGTCGGCGCCGTGGAAACCGGCGGCCTTGCCGGTTACCGCGCGAGCGGTGCCGAAGGTGCTGTAAAGAGGGGTCTTGTACTTGCGCGCCAGGGCGCCGGCGCCGCGCACGTGATCGCCGTGCTCGTGGGTCACCAGCAACGCGGCCAGATCCGTGGCGCTCAGCCCCAGCGCCGCCAGCCGGCGTTCCGTTTCACGCAGGGAAAAACCGCAATCCACCAGCACCAGCAGATCGCCGGCGCACACCAGGGTGCCATTGCCTTTACTGCCACTGCCCAGGGACGCCAGCCGCAAGAATGCTCTCCCCCTAAACGGCCCGGCCGGCGGCCGGAGCCCGGTTCACAATTCGCCGTGGATGCTTTCCAGGATAGCCAGGCCGGAGGTCTTTCCGGCCAGCGCCGTGCCTTCCTCGTTGAGCACCGCCACCTGGATACCATTGGTGGTGTGGCTCAATTTGAGGCGCGCCTGGGGCGGCTGCAGCTGGTAACGCTCGGGCACGGTCAGGAAGAACACCCCCTGGTCCCGGTTGCGGTCGGTGACGCGCAGATCGGTCTGGGTCAGCGCCTCGCTGACCTTCTCCCAGGCCCAGGCGAAGCTGGTGGGCATCATGATGATCGGATAGCCGCTGCCGTCTTTCGCCAGCACCGCCTGGCCGGTGTTGTCGGCCGGCGCCGCCGGGGTCTCCTCTTCCTCGTCATCGGCTTCGCCGGGCGCCGCCACCAGCTGCGGCGGACGGGGCGCTTCGAATTTGTCCTCGCCCTCGCCCTTGCCCTGCAGGCGGCGCTCCATCTGCGGCACCGCGTAGAGCGGGTCCGCGCCGATGAACACCATATCCCCGGGTACCGTGATCGGCTCCAGCACTTGCGCTTCGCGGTAGCGCAGGCTGTTATCCGGAATCAGGCCGCAACCGGCCACGCTCAGCGCCACGGCGCCGGCAACAATCAAACTACGATGCATTATCCCTCCAGGAGACCGCAGCTACGCAGCGTTTCGCGCAAGCGTGGCTGGGCGGCCTCCGACAAATGAACCAGCGGCAAACGAATGCCGCTGTCGATCAGACCCATTTCGTACAGGGCCCATTTCACCGGAATCGGGTTGGCTTCCAGGAATAGATCACGGTGGAGGGGTTCCAGTTCCGCGTTCAGGGCGCGGGCACGGTCCACGTCGCCGTCCACCGCCGCCTGACACATGGCGGCCATCTTCGCCGGCGCCACATTGGCGGTCACCGAGATGTCGCCGTCGCCGCCGGCCAGAATCAGCTCCAGGGCGGTGGCGTCGTCGCCGGAATAGATCAGAAAATCGTCGCCGCAGCGCTCACGGATTTCCCGCGCGCGCTCCAGGTTGCCGGTGGCTTCCTTGATGCCGACGATGTTCGGCACCTTGGCAAGACGCTCCACGGTTTCCGGCAGCAGGTCGCAGGCGGTGCGGCCGGGCACGTTGTAGAGAATCTGCGGGATGTCCACCGCCCGGGCCACGGCCAGGAAATGCTGATAGAGGCCTTCCTGGGGCGGCTTGTTGTAGTACGGCGTCACCAGCAGGCAGGCGTCGGCGCCGTCGCGCTTGGCGTCACGGGTAAGGCGAATGGCTTCCTCGGTGCTGTTGGCGCCGGTACCGGCGATCACCGGAATCCGTTTGTCGGCCACCGCCACGATCTCGCGGACCACGCTGTCGTGTTCCTCGAAGCCCAGGGTGGCGGATTCACCGGTGGTGCCCACCGCCACGATCCCATGGGTGCCCTGCTCCACATGCCAGTTGACCAGACCGCGCAGACGTTCCCAGTCCACCGATCCGTCTTCGCGCATGGGGGTTACCATTGCCACGATGCTGCCGCGAATCATGCCGCTTCCTCTTAAACGCTTTCGACGCCTTGATTAATGGAGCGCTATGGTAAACCCCGCCTGAAGGGCGGACAAGCGTTGCCCGGCCCGGTAAGCTGTGCCGCTGGCGGCCCCGAGGCCGCGATCAGGCAGTAGCAGGAGACAACCATGACGATCAAAGAAGGACAGCCGGCGCCGGACTTCACCGCCCCGGCCACCAGCGACACCACCATCACCCTGTCGGCCCTGAAGGGCAAGAAAGTGGTGCTCTATTTCTACCCCAAGGACAGCACCCCGGGCTGCACCACGGAAGGCCAGAACTTCCGCGACCTGTACCCCAACTTCCAGGAAGCCAACTGCGAAATCCTCGGTGTGTCCAAGGACTCCCTGCGCCGCCACGAGAACTTCAAGGCGAAGCAAGAGTTCCCGTTCGAGCTGATCAGCGACGAGGACGAAACCGTCTGCCGCCTGTTCGACGTGATCAAGCTGAAGAAGATGTACGGCAAGGAATTCGAGGGCATCGAGCGCAGCACCTTCCTGATCGACGAAGAAGGCGTGGTGCGTGACATCTGGCGCAAGGTCAAGGTCAAAGGCCACGCCGAGGACGTCCTCGACGCCGTCCACGGCCTCTAAACGTTGTGCGAGCGGGCCCAGCCCGCGAAAGGGCGGCCCCAAAGGCCGCCCGGCAGGATCCCAGAGCCCCCTCTTATTCCCCGGCCGGCAACCGCCAGTCCTCCCCCCGCCTCGGCCACGCATTGATCACCGCCTTCAGCAAGGTCGCCAGCGGAATCGCGAAGAAAATCCCCCAGAAGCCCCACACGCCGCCGAAGAACAGAATCGCGGTGATGATTGCCACCGGGTGCAGATTGACCGCCTCGGAGAACAGCAGCGGCACCAGGATGTTGCCGTCGATGAACTGAATCACCCCGTAGATCACCATCACCAGCGCGAAGTCGCCGCCCCAGCCGAACTGCAGGTAGGCCACCGCCGCCACCGGCACGGTGACGATGGTGGCGCCGATATAGGGAATCAGCACCGACAGCCCCACCAGCACCGCCAGCAGCACCGCGTAGTTCAGGCCCAGCAGCAGGAACGCCAGGAAGGTCACCGACCCCACCAGCAGGATTTCCACCGCCTTGCCGCGCACATAGTTGGCGATCTGCTGGTCCATTTCCTGCCACACGTGGGACAGAATACGCCGCCGCTCCGGCAGAAAGCCCAGCACCCAGCCCACCAGCTTCTCGCGGTCCTTGAGGAAGAAGAACACCAGCAGCGGCAGCAGCACCAGGAACACCAGGATTTCCAGCATGTTGGGAATCGAGGACAGCGACAGGGTGAGCACCGACTGACCCAGCTGGGCCAGCTCCCGCTGGGCGATGGTGACCAGGGTGTTCACCTGCTCCATGGAGATCATTTCCGGATAGCGCTCCGGCAGGCTGCGCAGCCAGGTCTCGGTGGTGCGCAGAATATCCGGCAGCTGGTCGCGCACCAGCAGCACGGTCTGGCGCCACAGCAGCGGCATCAGCACCACCAGCACCGCCACCAGGGCGGTCAGGAACACCAGGAACACCAGATTCACGGAAAGCACCGGCGGCACCCGGTAACGGTTCAGGGCGGTGACCAGCCCCTGCATCAGGTAGGCCACCACCAGCGCCGCCAGCACCGGCGCCAGAATGCCGCCGAACAACAGCACCACGGCGAAGCCCGCCAGCAACAGAAACAGCAGGTACACCGCCTCCTCGTCGGAGAACCAGGCATTGAACCAGCCTTTAAGCACATTCAGCATCGGAGAACCTCGGGCCTAGTCGCCACAACGAATGAGAAAGCGGAATTCCCGCCCGTCCTGCTCGTGGCGAACCAGCTCATGGGAAGACTGTCGAAGATATTCAGGGATGTCCCGGGCCGACCCGGCGTCGGTGGCCGTCACTTCCAGCAAGGCACCGGCCTGCAGGGCGCGCAACGCCTGCCGGGTCTTGAGCAGCGGCAGCGGGCAATTCAGACCGCGGGCATCCAGATATTTGATATCCATGGTGTGATCCGTTCGCAGGGGCGGTCATTATAGGGCACATGACGGCATTATCAGAGACACCTCGTCGCGACAGAATCATGGTGACACGAAAAATGCGGATCGCTAAGGAGAGTCCATTTTGATCGCTGCCGCGCGCTTCGCTCTTGTGGCCTTGCTGTGCCTGGGCGCGGGCCTGGGCCAGGCCCAACAACAGGATCTGCCGGAACTGGGCGACCCCACCGTGGCGATCATTTCCGCCGAGCAGGAATACCGGCTCGGGCGCGGCTGGCTGCGCGACCTGCGGGGCCAGACGTCGATCATGGAAGACCCGCTGGTCCAGGAATACGCGGAACATCTGGTCTACCGGCTGGCGTCCTTCAGCGAGCTGAACGAACCGGACCTGGCGATCGTGGTGATCAACAGCGCCGCCATCAACGCCTTCGCCGTGCCCGGCGGGGTGATCGGCCTAAACGCCGGCCTGTTTCTGAACGCCGCCAGCGAGGACGAGGTGGCCAGCGTGGTCGCCCACGAAATCGCCCACGTCAGCCAGCGGCACTTCACACGCCGCTACATGGACTCGAAACGGCGCGGCCCGGCGGTGCTGGCCGCCATGCTGGCGAGCATCGCCCTGGCCATCGCCGGCAGCGGCGACGCCGGCATGGCGGGCATCGCCGCCACCCAGGCGGCGTCGATCCAGGCGCAACTGGCCTACTCCCGCCACAACGAATACGAGGCGGACCGGGTGGGCATGCAGATTCTCGCCGCCGCCGGCATGGACCCCAGCGCCATGCCGCGCTTCTTTGAGCGCATGCTGGAGCAGCAGCGCTATTCCGGCGACCCGCCGGAGTTCCTGCTCACCCACCCGCTCACCGCCGAGCGGGTCGCCGACTCCCGCGCCCGGGCGCGCTCGCTGAGCGCGCCGCCGGCCAATCCGTCAGCGTCCTTCGAGCTGGTGCGCGCGCGCATCCAGGCCCGTTACTTCGACGGCCAGGAACGGGCCCGGGATTACTTCGGGCGGCGCCTGGAGAGCAACGACCGCGTTCAGAAGCAGGCGGCGCGCTACGGGCTCGCCCTCACCGACCTGAAAGAGGACCGCTACGACGCGGCGCGCCGCGCGCTCACCGAGCTGGTGGAGGCGCACCCGGACCAGATCTGGTTCCAGCTGGGTCTGATGGAAGTGGATATGGATCAGGGCCGCTACGCCGACGTGATCGAGCGCGGCAAGGAGGTGCTCACCATCAATCCCAAGGACTACGCCGCCTCGGTGATGACCGCCCGCGCCTACCTGCTGAGCAAAAAGCCGGAACAGGCGGCGCCGCTGCTGGAGCCGCTGCTGCTGCAGCGCCCCAACGATCCGATGCTGTGGTCGCTGGCCGCCGACGCCTGGGGCAACAGCGACCAGAACGCCCGCGCCCACCGGGCCCGGGCGGAAGTGCTGTTTCTTCGCGGTCAGGATCAGGCCGCCCTGCGGCAGATGCGTTTCGCCCTGGACGAGGCCGACGGCCAGTTCGCCCTGCGCAGCAAACTGAGCGCACGCATGAGCGAAATGGAGCGGCTGTCCTCGGAGGAATTCTAGGGGCGCCCGGAACGGCGCCCCGATGGATCAGGGTTTAAGGCGGGCGCCGAACTCGAGCATGCGGTCCAGCGGCTTCATGGCCTTGGCCGCCAGGGCCGGGTCGACGAAGATTTCCTGGCCGCAGCCGTTGTCGTCTTCCAGCACCGCCAGGGTGTTTTCCAGGCCGTTCATGGCCATCCACGGGCAGTGGGCGCAGCTGCGGCACGCCGCGCCGCTGCCGGCGGTGGGCGCTTCCACGAAGGTTTTGTGCGGCGCCAGCTGCTGCATCTTGTAGAAGATGCCCTTGTCGGTGGCGACGATAAAGGTCTGGTTGTCCATCTCCTGGGCGGCCTTGATCAGCTGCGACGTGGAGCCGACCACATCCGCCATTTCCACCACCGACGACGGGGACTCCGGGTGCACCAGCACCGCCGAGCCCGGATAAGCCGCCTTCAGATCTTCCAGCCCCTGGGCCTTGAACTCTTCGTGGACGATGCAGGCACCGTCCCAGCACAGCACGTCGGCGCCGGTTTTACTGCGCACATAGTTGCCCAGGTGCTTGTCCGGCGCCCACAGAATTTTCTCGTTGCGCTGATCCAGGTATTCGATCAGTTCCACCGCGATGGAGGACGTCACCACCCAGTCGGCGCGCGCCTTCACCGCCGCCGAGGTGTTGGCGTACACCACCACGGTGCGGTCCGGATGCTGGTCGCAGAACGCCGCGAACTCGTCTTCCGGGCAGCCGATGTCCAGGGAACAGGTGGCTTCCAGGGTCGGCATGAAGACCCGCTTTTCCGGGCTCAGAATCTTGGCGGTCTCGCCCATGAAGCGCACGCCGGCCACGATCAGGGTGCTGGCCGGGTGGTCGCGGCCGAAACGCGCCATTTCCAGGGAATCGGCCACGCAACCGCCGGTCTCCTCGGCCAGGGCCTGGATCTCGGGGTCGGTGTAATAGTGGGCCACCATCACGGCGTCACGGGCCTGTAACCGTTCTTTAATGCGCTGACGGTACAGTGAACGCTGATCGTCGGTGAGTTCGGTCTGCTCGTTAACGCCCGCCAAATGGGCGCGCACGATCTCTTGGGCCTGTGCTGTCATACGGCATCACCACCCCAGGGTAAGGGGACTATCAATCGCTTGAGGCACCTGCTGTCCAGGATACCACTTTGGTCTCGGTGTCGGGATCATACCATATTGGTCTTAGCAGGACGCTGACCATGACCAAAAGCGACAGCCTCATCGTCTTATATGGACGCCGCGCCGCCCGGATTCAAGCCCTCGCCACCCCGGTAATCCGGGCCGGCGGCGAGCAGATGCACGGTGCTGATGGCCCGCTCCATGAAGGCGCCCTGGCAGTAACACAGGTAGTAATCCCACATTCTGCAGAAGCGTTCGTCGAAGCCCAGTTCACGGATGCGCGGCAGCGCGCTGATAAATCGGGCCCGCCAGTCCTCGATGGTTTTGCCGTAATGGGCGCCGATGTCTTCCAGCCCCACCGGCATCAGCCTGGTGTTCTTGCGCAGCGCCTGGCACATCACCGTCACTGACGGCAAAAAGCCGCCGGGGAAGATGTAGCGCTTGATGAAGTCCACGTTGTCGCGGGCGTATTCGTAGCGCTGGTCCGGCACCGTGATCGCCTGCAGCAGCAGCAGCCCTTCCGGCTTGAGGCGCTGGTTGAGCACGCGGAAGTATTCGTCCAGGAACTGGTGGCCCACCGCCTCGATCATTTCCACGGAAACGATGCGGTCGTAGCGGCCCTGCAGCTCCCGGTAATCCTGCTCGAGCACCTGGATACGGTCGGACAGGCCGGCTTCGCGGACCTGTTCGCGGGCGAACCTGGCCTGCTCCCGGGAGATGGTGGTGGTGGTCACGCGCACCCCGTAGTGGCGGGCGGCGTGCAGCGCCAGACCGCCCCAGCCGGTGCCGATTTCCAGCACTTCCATGCCCGGGGCCAGGCGCAGGCGCTGGCAGATCAGATCCAGCTTGTGGGTGGCGGCGGTTTCCAGGTCCGCTTCCGGGCTCGGATAGATGGCGCTGGAATACATCATGTGCCGGTCCAGGAACAGGGCAAAGAAATCATTACCCAGGTCGTAGTGGGCGGCGATGTTGCGGCGCGATCCGTTCAGGGAGTTGCGGTTCATGGCGTGCAGGGCCTTGAGCGCCGGCTTGGCCAGCCAGGCGGCGGCGCCTTCCAGCGCCCGCATGGCGTCCACGTTGGCGGCGAAGAAGCGCACCACCGCGACCAGATCCGGGCTGTCCCAGGCACCGTCCATGTAGGCTTCGGCGGCGCCCAGGGCGCCCCCGGTCATCATCTGCCGGTAGCTGTCCCAATCATGGATACGGATCTCGGCGGCGCCTTCGGCCGCCGTGTCGCCAATGGACACGGTCTCGCCGTCGGGCTCATGCAACACCACGCCGCCCTTGGGCATCTTCGCCATGTGTCCCTGCACCAGCCGTCGGGCCAGACTTTGCGCCCAGGACGGGCGCTGACCCACCAGCGCCTTATCACCGTCCATCATGAGTGTTCTCCCCATTACCTTGCTTATCTTTACCCGGGTGGGCGTGGAACCGGGCGCCCTTGCGCCAAAGCTTCCAGGCCTGCCAATAGATGCCCGCCACTGTTTTCACGCTCTGCGCGCCGAAGCGGCGTATCACCCGCGCCATGGCGGGTGCGTCGGCCTCCGCCATGTGCATTTTCAGGCCGGCGGCGAAAACCAGCTGGTCGCCGTCCCGGTCCTCCAACGTTAGGCGCAGATCGGGAAATAAGGCGTGAAGATGCCAGTGATAGCGCAGCCCCAGCGGCAGGAAGGGCGACACATGGAAGGTCTTTTCATGCGCCACCGTTTGCGGCCCCGGCCCCTGGCTCAGGGTCAGGGCGTAGATATGGCGTTCATGCCAGGGGGTGTTGCGCACCTCGGCCAGCATCGACGCCGGCCGTTCGGCGCCGTCCGGAAAGTGGAAGTACAGCACCAGGGGGTTGAACAGCATGCCGAAGGTGCGCCACTGGCCGAGCATGAACACCCGGCCGGCGCGCCAGTCCAGACCGGCCTCGGCGGCCCGGTCGCGCACCTTGTCGCCCAGCGGCCGGCGGTCGGCGTCGATGAAGTCCCGGTCGCGGAACGTCACCGGACGCCAGCGGCGGCCCCACAAACGCTGGCGGGCCAGCATCCGGTCCGGCGCGTCCACATCGCACCACACCAGCCACAGCGGATAGCGGAAGGCGTGCCGCATGGGGGTATGGCGCTGATGCCACACCTGGCCGGTGGCGAGCGCGAAGCGGGGAATCACAGCGCCGCTCCCCGGCCGCCGCCCTGGCCGCGGGCGGCGATGCCTTCCACCACATCCAGCGCCGACACCACGCCGTCTTCATGGAAGCCGTTGCGGCACCAGGCGCCGCAGAACCAGGTGCGGTTATCGCCGTTGGCGGCCAGCAGGCGTTCGCGGGCAAGCAGCCCCTCGGTGGTGAACAGCGGGTGGTGGAACACCTCCCGGCGGATCACCGTTTCCGGGCGGATCCGGTCACCGGCATTGAGGGTCACGCAGAAGGTCTCCGGCGCTTGAAAGCCCTGCAGAATGTTCATGTTGTAGGTCACCTGTACCGGCTCCGCGTCATCGGTGCGCCCCAGCAGGGCGTTCCAGCTCGACCACACCCGGCGGCGCTTGGGCAGCATGGCGGTGTCGGTGTGCAGCACCACGTCGTTGGGCTGGTAGCGCAGGTCCGCCAGGCAGTCCCGCTCACGCGGGCCCGCGTCGTCCAAAAGCGCCAGGGTCTGGTCGCTGTGGCAGGCCATCACCACCTGATCGAAACGGTGGCTGTCGCCGCCGGCTTGCACCGTGACGCCCTCGCCGTCCCGGCGCACACCGGTGACCGGCGTGGCGGTGTGGAAGCGGGCGCCGCAGGCGGCGCGCAGGGCTTCCACATAGCGGCTGGAACCGCCGGGCACCACGTACCACTGGGGCCGGTTCCGCAACGCCAGCAACCCGTGGTTGATAAAAAACCGCACGAAGAACTTGGCCGGAAACGCTTCCATCTGCGCCAGGGAGCAGGACCAGATGGCGCCGCCCATGGGCAGAATATAATGCCGCCGGAAGCGCTCGCCATAGCCCTGTTCGTTCAGATAAGCGCCCAGGGGCTGCTCGCCGGCGTCGCTGTCCAGCAGCGCCGGCGCCTCCCGGTTGAAGCGCAGAATATCGCGCAGCAACGCCCAGTGACCGGGGTCCAGCAGATTACGGCGCCGCCCGAAAAAGCCGCCCAGGCCGTCACCGCAGTATTCCACGCCGGTTTCCGCGTCGGTGACCGCGAAGCCCATGGCGGTGGGCTGGCGGCCGATGCCGAGCTCCGCCAGCAGCGCCTCGAAGCGCGGATAGGTGCGGTCGTTGAACACGATAAAGCCCATGTCCACGGCGTAGTCGCCGTGCTCGCGCTGCACGTCCACGGTGAAGGTGTGGCCGCCCAGGCGGGGCTCGGCTTCGAACAGCGTCACCTGGTGGTCGCGGCTCAGATACCAGGCGGCGGTCAGGCCGGCGATGCCGCCGCCGACAATGGCGATGCGCTGGCTCAAGAGGCGTCTCCGTTCTGCTGGTTCCAGGCGTCGCGGGCGGCGCGGAAGGCGCTCTCCACCCGCTGCTTGACGCCCTGGTGGGCGACGATCGTGGTGGGGTAATCCGGGGTCATCAAAGGCTGCTTCCAGGGTTCATGGATGGTCTTGTCGTCGGCGGTGGCCAGCTCCGGCACATAGCGGGCGATAAAGCGGCCCTGCGGATCGAAGCGGTGGCTCTGGCGCACCGGACTGAATACACGGAAATACGGCGCGGCGTCGGTGCCGGTGGAGGCGCTCCACTGCCAGCCGCCGTTGTTGGCGGCGAAATCACCGTCCACCAAGTGCGCCATGAAAAAGCGCTCCCCTTTGCGCCAGTCGATAAACAGATGCTTGGTCAGGAACATGGCGGTGAGCATGCGCAGGCGGTTGTGCATCCAGCCGGTCTGCACCAGCTGGCGCATGGCGGCGTCCACCAGCGGGTAGCCGGTGCGGCCTTCGCACCAGGCCTGGAAGTGCTCTTCGTTATCGCTCCATTGCAGCAGCGCGGTCTCCGGCCGGAACGGCGCGCCGGTGGCCAGCGACGGAAAGCGGTGCATGATCTGCCGGTAGAAATCCCGCCAGGCCAGCTCACCGATCCAGGTGGCCGCGCCCTCCCGGGCCTTGGCGTCCTGCAGCGCCGGCCGCGCCGCCAGGTAGGCGTCCAGCGGCGCCAGCGTGCCCGCCGACAGCGCCGCGGACAGGCCGCTGGTGCCCGGCTCGGCGGGAAAGTCCCGCCGCGCTTTGTAGTCGCCCAGATGCTGCTCGACGAAATCCTTCAGCTGGCCGCGCGCGGCGTCCTCGCCGGGGTGCCACAAGGCGGTCACCGAGTCCGGCACGGACAGCGCCTCCAGCGCCCGCTCCACCCGCTCGCGACCGACAAAGCGGCCCTGCCCGCCGGGCCAGTCCGGCGCCGGCACCGCCTCGGGCTGAAGGTCGTCCATCCAAACGTCCCAGCGCTTCTTATAGGCGGTAAAGACGGTATAGGGCGTGCCCTTGCCGGTGTGCAGCGCCCTCGGCGGCACCAGCACGCCGTCGTCGAAACCGTGGATGCGCACGCCCTGCGCTTCCAGGTGGCGCGCCACCGCCCGGTCCCGGTTCAGTTCGTTGAGCGGGTACTCCCGGTTGCAGAACACCTCGGTGACGCCCTGCTCGGCCACGAAGTTTTCCAGGGCGGTGACGCTGCCGTCGAAATCGCCGCCGTCGAGCACATGCAGATCCACGCCCCGCGCCGCCAGGGACTCGCCCAGCTCCAGCAGGCTGTGCAGCACGAACCAGCGGCGCGCCGGCGCCACGCCGTGGGCGTCCCACTGGTCCGGGCACAGAATGTGCAGCGCCGTGACCGCGTCGCCGCCGGCCAGCGCTTGCGTCAGCGGGGTGTGCCCGTGACAGCGCAGATCATTTCGAAACCAGACCAGTCGCACCCTGTTCTCCTTGCTGTTGAGTGATTGATTCGGCGTCGTCCATTCGCTTCGCCACCGCCTGATAGTCGCCCGGCTCACACGGCAGCCAGGCCGGCGTCGGCGGGTCCCCGGCCAGGGCCGGGCCCGCGCAAAGAAAGGCGCCTTCGGGCTGTTGCTCCGGCCACAGCTGACCGATCTGCCGGCGGGCCGGGCGCTCGCCGAGCATCCACACCACGCCGGTCAGACGCGGCTCCGCCAGCCAGGGGGTCAGCGCCGGCCAGGCCACCGGCGTTTCCAGACACCACACCGGCCGGTCCGCCACCGCCGCCTGGATCAGCGCCGGCAGCGGGTCGCCCACCGCCATCACCAGCCAGGCCCGCTCGCGTCGGCCCGGCGCCCGGGCCAGCAACCGCCCGGCCAGCTTTTGCCGCAGAAAACTGTCCAGCAGCGCCTGCGACGCGCCGTGGCCCGGCAGCGCGCGCAGATGATCGCGCAACGGGTCGCAAAATCCCGTGACCACCCGGCCCAGCGGATAGTCCGCGGTGAGCCGCTGGAACAACTGCTCCAGCCGGCGCAGGTTGTGCCCTTCCAGCGCCTGCAGGGCGTCTTCCATGGCGTCCCGCCAGGGGCCGGCCACCGCGGTCACCGGGCTGCCGCCCTGCTCCAGCACCGGGCGCACCTGGCTGATCGGCAGACCCCGGTCCAGCCAGGAAAGAATCTGCTCGATCACCGCCAGATCCTGGTCGCTGTAGCGGCGGTGGCCGCGCTCGGTGCGCGCCGGGCGGATCAGCCCGTAACGGCGTTCCCAGGCGCGCAGCGTCACCGGGTGCACGCCGCTTTGCCGGCTCACCGCCTGGATGCTGTAACCGTCGTCGAAAGCTTTCATGGCTGTCTCATACCCGGTTGCGCAGCCCCAGCGCGTCCGGGTAGGGACGCAGGTACTGCTGGGTGGCCAGGTAGGGCTGCTCCACCTTGCTCTGGGCGGCGCGCAGCATGGTCATCGGCACCACCAGCGGCACCTCGCCGCGCAAGTAGGCGTCGATCTGTTCGTGGATCGCGGCGCGGTCCTGCTCGCCCAGCTCGTCGCGCAGAAAGCCCATCAAATGCAGCATGGTGTTGACGTGGGCGCCCGGCGAGATGCGCTTGGCCATGGCCGGCATAAAGGCGTGGATATAGTCGTCGGCGATGTCCGCCAACGGTCGCTTCTTAAGGTCGGCGAGCAGCGGCCCCAGGCGCCGATAGGTGGCCTGGCAATGGGCCAGAAGCTGGAATTTATGGCGGCTGTGGAAGTCGATCAATCCCTTGGCGGTCAGGCCGCCCTCGCGCTCGTTCAACCGGCGCCAGTCGTCGTAGACGAACACCCGCTCGACGAAGTTTTCGCGCAGGCGGTCGTCGTTGAGACGGCCCTCCTCTTCCACCGGCATCAACGGGAAACGGGCCATCAGCGCGGCCGCGAACAGGCCGCTGGCATCACGCCGGGCCACCTCGCCGTCCTCGCGGTAAACGCGGATGCGCTCCATGCTGCAGCTCGGCGACTTGGCCATCAGCACGAAGCCGCGCAGATCCCCCAGCCGCTCCACGGTGTCGGTGACGAAGCCGTCCATCAGGGCGGTAAAATCCCGGTCGCCACGAGTCGCCTTGAGACGCACGCCGTCGTCGGTATCCACCAAGTGCATGGCCGGCCGCGGCGTGGACAGCCCGGCGCCCATTTCCGGGCACAGGGAGCGGAACCGGAAATAGCGCGCCAGCACCCCGGTGCAATAGCGGGAATGCTTATGGCCGCCGTCGTGGCGCACCTCGCGGCCCATCAGGCAGGCACTGATGCCCACCGGAATCCGCTGATCGTCGCTGTCTGAATGCCGCCCCATGGTTGCCTCCGTCCGGTGCGCTTGAAGCTGTACAAACCGTTATAGTTGTACAAGTCTCGGGCGTCACCCATGAAGGCTTTGTGAAGCAGGTCTCAAGGTGAAACGATGAAGGCGGGAAAGCAGGGACATTTAAAGCTGTTTTACACACGGCGGCGCGGGATCGTGGCACAGTGAATTCGCGTTGCTGGCCACGGACGGTCAACGTCTCCCCCAGGACGTCACGCAACGCGCATCCCCCCTTCCTTCAGGCATTTGAAGGAACCCCAGGCCGCCTCCCCCCAGGCGGCCTTTTTTATGCCCGCAAGAAAGTGGTTCTCATGGTGTTTGGTGCTCCGTATCCGAGACGCGGGGCAATGGTGGTGCCTTCCGCGATCGCTCAAGCCTTCCCTGGGCGCTCTCATTTGGCCATCCATGGCCAAATAGGTCCCTCCAGGCACCACCATTGCCCCGCTTACTTAGCAGCGGAACCGCCACGGGACATAACACCGCCTGGACCTTTCTACGAAGCTGGGTTTGTGGGAGCGGGCCTAGCCCGCGAAAGGGAGCGAAGCTCCCGGCAGGATGCCAGAGAGATTTCTAACGGCAGCAACATCAGCGTCTCTGGGATCCTGCCGGCCGGCACAGCCGGCCTTTCGCTTGCAAGGCAAGCTCCCACAAACCCAACTCTTCGTAGAAAGGTTCGGCGCCAGCGATAACCCGGGGGCGGTGACGCTAGCTAAGGAGCGGGTCTGTGTTATGCCCTTCCGGGACCCTGGAGGACAGGACGTCCGACAGGGAGCCCCCAGGGACGGGTTCACGGCGTTCCCGGAAGGGCATAACACAGACCCGCGCCCCCAGCTGGAGGGTTCCAGCCCCCAGAAGACACCACCGTCGCACCGCGTCCCGAATACTGAGCACCAATCTCTAAAACTCCGTAAGCAACGACACCGCCGACGCTTTGAAGAGCAGCACCACCCGGCTGCCTGCCCGCAATCCGAGGCGGGCCTGGCTGCGCGCGGTAATGCGCGCCTGGATCGACTGCCGCTCGCAGAGGCACTCCACCAGCACCCCGGAGTCCTGCGCCGTGAGAGCGGTGATGCGCGCGGGAAGTTGATTCATAAGGCTGACGCCGTCGAGTTCGGCGGCGCCCAGGGCCACGTCGTCGGCGTGCACCAGCAGACGTACCGGCGTGCCCGCCGGCGGCAAACGCGGGGTGCGCACCCAGAGGGTGCGCTCGCCGAGGGCCACCGGCAGCAGGCCGGCTTCCGCCTCGGCGGGCAGCGCCTCGCCCAGCAACACCGAGCACGGCGACGCCTGCCCCTGGTAGCGGCGCAGGCCCGGCTGCAGCGCGCCGCAGTAGGTGACGCCGCCGGGCTCGAGAATCGCCACCTGATCGCAGAGCCGGACGATGTCCTCGATCTGGTGGGCTACCAGCACCACGTCGCAGCCCAGGCGCCGGGTGAGGGCCTGCAGCTTGGGATAGAGGCGGTGCCGGCTGTCGTCGTCGAGCGCGGAAAACGGCTCATCCAGCAGCAGCAGGCGTGGCCGGCGCAGTAACGCCAGCGCCAGCGACACCCGGCGGCGCTGGCCGCCGCTTAACTGCGGGGGACAGAGAGGGCGCAAACCGTCGATGTCGAGATCCCGGATCAGCTCGCCGGTCAGGTCACCGGTTTGATGGTGGCGCGCCACCCGCCGCAGGTGCCGGGCCACGGTCCAGTGATCAATCAGCGCCGGGGTTTGCGACACCAGCGACACCCGGCGGGCCAGCGCCGCCGGCGTCACCGCCCGGTCTTCGACACGCAAACGGTGAGCCGCCGGGTTGAGGCCGGCCAGCGCCCGCAGCAGCGTGCTCTTGCCCACCCCGGAGTGCCCCAGCAGGCCGAGCCATCCGCTTTGCGCCCGCACCCGGGCGCGCAGGGCCACCGGCGCCGCGAGGGCGACATCAAAATCGATCATGGCGGCGGCCGCTCCATTGCGACAGCAACACCGTGGCCACGGCGATCGCCATCATGGTCAGCGCCAGCCGGTTGGCGGCCTGGTAGTTCATTTGCTCGACATGCTCAAACAAGGCCACCGACAGCACCCGGGTTTCGCCGGGAATATTGCCGCCGATCATCAGCACCACACCGAACTCACCCAGGGTGTGGGCGAAGCAGAGCAAGGCGGCGCTCACCAGCGCCGGCCGGATACCGGGGATAACGATAAACAGAAACCGGTACCCGCCCGGGAAGCCGAGCACCCTGCCCGCTTCATCCAGGGCCGGGCCGCTTTGCTGCAAGGCCGCTTCCAGGGGACGAAACGCGAACGGCAGGCTGTAGATCAGAGAGCCGATCAGAATGCCGGTAAAGCTGAACGCCAGTTGCTGGTCGAACAGGCGCGCCAGCAAGGAGCCGGGCGGATGCGCCGGGGAAAACGCCACCAACAGGTAGTAGCCGAGCACGGTAGGCGGCAACACCAGCGGCAGCATCACCAGGGATTGGATCAGGCTCCGCCCGCGCGAGTCGCGGCGCACCAGCAACCAGGCCAGCGGCAGGCACACAGCCACCAGAATAACGGTAGTGGTGGCGGCCAGTTTGACCGTCAGCAACAGGGCCTGGGCGTCACCGCTAGCGAGCCAGGGCATCGGTGCCTCCTGGTAAGGCGTAGCCGGCGGCGCGAATCAGCCGGCCCGCCCGCTCGGAGAACAGAAACGCCATAAAGGCTTCGGCCAGCGGATCGCCGGGGTTCACCACCACGCCCTGCTGCACCAGCGGCCGGTGCCAGTCGGCGGGCAGCACACGGTATTCACCCCGCCGCGCTTGAATCAGGCTCAGCGCCACCAGCCCCAGGTCGGCGTTGCCGCCGTCCACCAACTGGGTGGCTTGGCTGACATTGGCGGCGACCACGATTCGCCAGCGCGGCGCCGGCCGCGCATCGCGGTAGCGGGCGATGGCCGCTTCGGCGGCGCGGCCGTAGGGCGCGGTGGCCGGGTTGGCGATGGCCAGGGTGTATTGGCGCTCGCCGTTCAAACCCAGACCACGTGGGTCCCAGATCGCCAGCCGCCCCAGCGCGTAGGTGCGCGGCACGCTACTGCCGTTGTTCCGGTGCAGCGCCGCCGGGTAGGCGCTGTCGGCGGACAGGAACAGCTGGTATGGGGCGCCGTGGCGAATCTGCTGGTAAAGGTGGCCGGACGCGCCGCTGATCAAATCCAGCGCCACCTGGGGATGATCTTCGTTGAACAGAACGGCCAGCTTTTTCAGGGTGGGATAGAAATTGCTGGCGCAGGCAATGCGTAATTCGCCCTCTTCCCGCGCCTCAACCGGGGGCGCGAGACAGAACGCCACCAACATTAGCAGCCCGACTGCTTGCCGGCCGATTCGCTTCCCGGCGCGGCTCATCTCACAGCGCCACGGCGTCAGCGTACCAGCGCCCGGCGGCGCGGACGTCGTTGGCAGCGGCATCAAGCCAGCGGGCGCCGTCGGGGCAATGCTCTTTTTTCCAGAACGGGGCCCGGGTTTTGAGCTGGTCGATCAGGAAATGGGCCGCCTGAAACGCCTCGGCGCGGTGGCGGGTGGCCACCGCCACGAACACGATCTGCTCGCCGGCGGCGAGCCGGCCGACCCGGTGCACCAGACGCACCGCGCGGCAATCCCAGCGGCGGCGGGCTTCGTCCACGAAGCCCTGCAACTGGCGCTCGCACATGCCGGGGTAATGCTCCAGCTCCAGCGCCTGCACGGCGCCGTCGCCGCCGCGCACCCGGCCGACGAAGAACACCACCGCGCCGGCCTCCCCGGCCTGCTCGCAAAGCCGCCGGTACTGGTCACCCACATCGAAGTCGTGTTGCTGCACCGAGATCATCTAGCCTCCGGTCACCGGGGGAAAGAACGCCACTTCGTCGCCGTCGCGCACCGGCGTCTGGCCGTTGGCCATTTCCTGATTCACCGCGCTCAGCAAGCGGCCGTCCAGGTGCACCGCCCAGTGCGGGTATTCGTGAATCAGATGCCGGCGCAGCGCCGCCACCGACAGCGGCGACGGCGGGCACAGGTCGAGGAAGTCGCAGTCCAGCGCTTCCCGCAGGCGGGCGAAAAAGCGTATCCGGATCATGCCTGCGCCCCCCGGTGCCAGTCGCCGCCGGCGCCGCCGCTCTTGGTCTCCAGGCGGACCGTGTCGATCGACATGCCCCGATCCACCGCCTTGCACATGTCGTAGAGCGTCAGGCCCGCCACCGACACGGCGGTGAGCGCTTCCATCTCCACCCCGGTGGGCGCGGTGGTTTTGCACTGGGCCTGGATATGGATGATGCCGTTGTCGTGGTCCAACTCGAACTCAACCGTGACACCGCTGAGCGGAATCTGGTGGCAGAGCGGGATCAGCTCCCAGCACTTCTTCGCCGCCTGGATCGCGGCGATACGCGCCACCGCCAGCACATCGCCTTTTTTCAGACCGTTATCGCGGATCAGGGCCAGGGTGGCCGGCGCCGCCCGCACCCGGCCGCTGGCTCGGGCCACCCGGGCGCTGTCGGTCTTGGCGGACACATCCACCATGTGCGCGTGGCCGTTCTGGTCAGTGTGCGTCAGCGACATGGGCCGGCCCTCCGTTGTCGGTTTCGCGGCTGTCGCAGGCGCGGTCCGCGCCCTTCAGATGCGACACGAAATTGCACGGCCGGTGGGCGGCGTCCAGCTGCTCCACCAGGATGCGGTCCCAGGCCAGCCGACAGGCGTTGGTGCTGCCCGGCAGGCACACCACCAGGGTGCCGTTGGCCAGCCCGGCCACGCAGCGGGACTGCAGGGTGGAGGTGCCGATCTCCTCCAGTGAGAGCGCCCGGAACAGTTCGCCGAAGCCGTCCACGGTTTTGTCGAACAGCACGCTGACCGCTTCCGGGGTGCTGTCGCGCCCACTGAAACCGGTGCCGCCGGTGATCAGCACCACCTGCACAGCGGGATCGGCGATCCAGCGGGACACCTCGGCGCGGATCAGATAGATGTCATCCACCACCAGCCGCCGGTCGGCGTTGCGGTGGCCCTGCTCAAGCAGCCGGGAACGCAACAGATCGCCGGAGCTGTCCTCGGCCAGGGAGCGGCTGTCCGACACGGTCAGCACGGCAATGTCCAGCGGCCGGGCGCAACGCGGTGCGGCCCGGGTCACGGGGGAAAGGGTCATGATCCGATCTCCTTGCAGAGGGTGTGCGGGGCAGCGTCCAGGGCGGTCGCCCGGCGCCAGGCCTCCGGCGTATTGGTATTGAGAAAGGCGGCGGCGTCACCGCCGTCCAGTGCCCGGGCACGGAGCGCGCGCAGAAAGCCGCCCAGCGCCAGATCACCGCGCCGCAGGCGTTGCGCCAGCCGGTCCGGCAGGGCCGGATCGCCGCTCAGATAGCAGGGCAAGAACGAGTGCCGGTAATAGCAGTGGCCATGATCGCGGCCGGCGTCGATCAGCCGGCGCAGCAACGCCACCGACAGCAGCGGCATGTCCACCGGCACCACCAGGTAACCGGCCGCCGGACGGCTTCGCAGCACCGCATGAATGCCGCCCAGCGGCCCACGGTCCGGATAAAGGTCGGCGATGCAGCCGGGGGCGGCACGGCTGGTCACCACCGCCTGGCAACCGGCCGCCCAGAGCCGCGCCCGCAGGTGGTCGAGCAGCGGCTGCCCGCGCCATTCCAGCAACGCCTTGTCACGGCCCATGCGCCGCGAGCCGCCGCCGGCCAGTACCACGCCGATCACACCGGGAGTGTCCTGCATGTCAGCCTCCGATCATGGCCAGGTGGCGGGTGGCGCCCGGGTCATGCCGATGCAGCCCGTGGCTGGCTTTCTTGCCCAGCACCAGGCGGTGCAAACGCCGCGATAACTGTTCCGGGGTGTCGTGTCGCAGAGCGTCGCGGAGCGAAATACCGCCCTGGGAGAACAGACACAGCTGCAGGTCGCCCAGGGACGACACGCGCAGCCGGTTGCAGTCGTCGCAGAAACCTTGTTTATAGGGGCGGATCAGCCCCACCCGGCCGGCATGGCCGGGGTGGTCGAATTCCCGCGCCGGGCCGTCGTCCTCGCCACGGGCCCGGGGGCGCCAGCCGTTCGTGGCCAGCCAGTTTTCGAGAAGGTGGGCGGGGCGGTGCTGCTGGCGGAAAAACTCGCGGTTGTCGCCGGTTTCCATCAGTTCGATAAAGCGGGCGGTCACCGGACGGCGGCGCAGGTAGTCGGTGAACCGCGCCAGTTCGTCGCCGTTGTAGTGGCGCATCAACACCGCGTTGAGTTTCACCGGCATACCCAGTGCCAGGGCTTCATCCACCGCGTCGAGCACATCGCCCAGCCGGTCATGGCCGGTGATCATTTCGAACACCGCCGGCGTCAGGCTGTCGACGCTGAGGTTGATGCGGTCCAGGCCGGCTTTTTTCAGCGTCGCCAGCTTTGGCGCCAGCCGGTAGCCGTTGCTGGTCATCACCACCTCGCGGATCCCCGGCGTCTGTTTGCACAGTGCGATGATCTCCGGCAGGTCCTTGCGCAGGGTCGGCTCGCCGCCGGTGATGCGAATCTTGCGGGTGCCGCTGAGCGCGAAGGCGCGCACCAGGGTGCCGATCTCCTCCAGGCTGAGGGGCGCCGGCACGTTGTCGCCGCGTTGATAGCCGCGCGGCAGGCAATACTCGCAGCGGTAGTTGCAGACCTCGGTAATGGAGAGGCGCAAATAGGTGAAGCGTCGGTTGAACTGATCGGTGAGCATGGTTTCTCTCCTGCCTTGGGGCCCGGTCAACCGGCCAGAATGTGTTTCAACTCGGGGATGCAGGAACCGCAGTTGGTCCCGCACCGAAGCGACTTACCCAACGCCTCGACGCTGCGGTCGCCGGCTTCGATGCGCGCGCGAATGGCCGGCTCGCCGACCTGGAAGCAGGCGCACACCACCGGCCCGCTTTCGGCGGCGCCGTCCGGCGCTTCGCCGCTGAGCAGCGCCCGCCGCTCCCTGTCTTCCAGCGCGTCCCGTTGCAGCATCTCGATCAGCCAGTCGCGGCCGGGCAAATCGCCTTTCGGGTGGATAAACAACGCGCCCATCAGCCGGCCGTCGCGTACCGCTGCCTGGCGGAAATGGCCGATGTACGGGTCCTGCATGTCCAGCCAGTGCAGGTCGTCGGCGTCGCCGGGGCCGCTGATCAGGGCGGCCAGACGCCGGCGGGCGCGGTCCGGATCGTCGCGGCCGGCCAGTTCGAACAGGTGCCCCCGGGGTAAGGGGCTGTAGCTCCAGTAAAAGCAGCGCGGATCGCCGCGCCGCTGGCGGGTGATCAAAAAGCCCTGCCAGCGCACCGCGCAAAGCGCCACCCGGACCCGGGAAACTTTTGATTCCGGCTGACCGGACAGCGGATCGGTGGTGGCCTGCACCAGGGCGCCCATGCGCGCGCGGGCGCTGAACGGGCTGCTCCAGTGCATCGGCACGAACAGCTCGCCGGGACGCTGGTCGGCAGTGACACGCGCACGCATCACGATGGCGCCGTGGCGGTTTTCCACGCTGGCCAGTTGGCCGTCGCCGATACGATGGCGGCGCGCGTCCTCGGGGTGCAGGGCGACAAAGGGTTCGCCGATATGCTGAAGCAGCCGCCGCGCCTTACCGGTGCGCGTCATGGTGTGCCACTGGTCGCGGATACGGCCGGTGTTCATGATCATCTCACCGGGACCGGGCCGGCCTTCCGGTAGCCTGGCGGTGACCGCCACGAAGCGGGCGCGGCCGTCGTCGGTGGTGAAACGGCCGTCGCCGAACAGCCGCCGGCGCCCTTGCGGCCATTGCCGGTTCACCGGCCAGCGCACCGGCGCCATGGCGTCGTAGCCGGCCTGATCCAGCGTCGCCAGCCCGCTGATATCGAACGCCCGGCGACCGTCGTTTTCGAACCCGGACAGGGCCGCGTGTTCGGCGAACACCTGGGCCGGATGCCGCCAGCCGAACGCCTCGGCGTAACCGAGCCGCCGGCCCACCTGGGCCAGCGCCCACCAGTCCGAGCGCGCCTCGCCGGGCGCTTCCAGGAAGGGCCGCTGGCGGGAAATGCAGCGTTCGGAGTTGGTCACGGTGCCGTTCTTCTCGCCCCAGGTACGCGCCGGCAGTTTGATGTCGGCGAGCCGCACCGTGTCGGTGTCGGCCATGCACTCCGACACCACCACGGTGGGGCAGCGGCGCAGGGCGTCGCGCACCCGATCCGCCTCGGGCAGGCTGACCACCGGATTGGTGGAAAGAATCCAGATAAATTTGATCCGCCCGGAGGCCACCGCCTGGAACAGCTCCACCGCCTTGAGGCCGGGCTCGCTGACCATGTTGGCGGCGTTCCAGAAGCGCTTTACCCGGTCCACGTCATCCGGCGCGAAATCCATGTGCGCGGCCAGCTGATTGGCCAGCCCGCCCACTTCGCGGCCGCCCATGGCGTTGGGCTGGCCGGTGATGGAAAACGGCGAGGCGCCGGGCTTGCCGACGCGGCCGGTGGCCAGATGGCAGTTGATAATGGCGTTGCACTTGTCGGTGCCGGTGGCGCTCTGGTTGATGCCCTGGGAGTAGAACGTCACCGTGCGCGGGCGGCTGGCGAACCAGCGGAAGAAGGTCTCAATATCTTCCTCGGGCAGATCACAGCGCTGCGCCAGGTCCGACAGCGAACCGCCATCCGCTTCGGCCCGGGCCAGGGCGTCATCAAAGCCGCGGGTGTGTTCGCGAATATAGTCCCGGTCCAGATGGCCGTGCCGGTCCAGCCAGGCCAGCAGGCCGTTGAACAGCAGGCCATCGGCGCCGGGCCGTAACGGCAGATGCAGATCGGCCAGATCACAGGTGGCGGTGCGGCGGGGATCGATGACCACCACTCTGGTGTCCGGGCGCGCTTTTTTCGCGGCGACCATGCGCTGGTACAGCACCGGATGGGTCCAGGCGGCGTTGGAGCCCACCAGCACCAGCAGCTCGGCGCTGTCCAGATCCTCATAGCAGCCGGGCACGCTGTCGCCGCCGAAAGCGCGCTTGTAGCCGGCCACCGCCGACGCCATGCAGAGCCGGCTGTTGGTATCCATGTGGGCGCTGCCGACAAAGCCTTTCATCAGCTTATTGGCGACGTAATAGTCCTCGGTGAGCAGTTGCCCGGAGCCGTAGCAGGCCACGCTGTCGGGGCCGTATTCGGCCACGGTGTCGCGCAGCCGACGCGTCACTTCATCCAGCGCGCTGTCCCAATCCACCACCGCGCCGTCCACTTCCGGGTACAGCAGCCGGTTGCGGTGATCGAGGGTTTCGTGGAGCGCCGCGCCCTTGACGCAAAGACGCCCCTGGTTGGCCGGGTGGTTCGCCATTCCGGTAACGCTGTCGCCGGCGCCGTTCACGGACACACCGCAACCCACGCCGCAGTACGGGCAGGTGGTGTCGGTGGTGTGAATGCGCTCGGCCATGGCTCAGGTACCGGTCCGGTTTAGCGCCGCCGGCAGCGGACGCAGCAGCACCTTGTCACCGTCCAGCTTCACCTCCCAGACCGGCACCGAAACGTGGTCCTGCTCCAGGCAGGCACCGGTGAGCAGGCTGAAGTGCTGCTTATACAGCGGCGAGGCCACCACCAGCTCGCCGTTGACGTCGCCGACGATGCCCCGCGACAGCACGTTGGCGCCGCCGATCGGGTCGTGGTTGCCGATCGCGTAAAGCGGCGGCGACTGATCCGGCAGGTAGAACAACGCCACCTGCTCGCCGTTGATCAGCGCGGCCACGCCGCTGCCGGCCACCAGATCCTCCCGGGTACAAATATGTTGCCATTGCATGGTTGCTCTCCTTCCCTTCGCCGGTTGTTTCAGACGCTGACGGTTTCAATCAGATCGCTGCGCTCTTCCTCGGTGGCGGGCCGGGGCTGGCCCCGCTCGCGCACGAAGCGGATGTCCTGGTCGGGCGTCTCCGCATTGACGAAGCTGCGAAAGCGTTTGAGCTTTTGCGGGTCGTCGATGGTGGTGCGCCACTCGCACTGATAGCGCTCGCGGACCACTTCCATCTGCGCTTCCAGTTCGGCGGCGATGCCCAGGGTGTCGTCGATCACCACCTGGCGCAGGTAGTCCAGACCGCCTTCCAGGTTTTCCAGCCACACCGAAGTGCGTTGCAGGCGGTCCGCGGTGCGCACGTAGAACATCAGCACCCGGTCCACCAGTTGCACCAGTTGCTGATCCGAGAGATCGGTGGCAAACAGATCCGCGTGGCGCGGCCGCATGCCGCCGTTGCCGCACACATACAGGTTCCAGCCGTTCTCGGTGGCGATCACGCCGATGTCCTTGCTTTGCGCTTCGGCGCATTCGCGGGTGCAGCCGGACACCGCGAACTTGAGCTTGTGCGGCGAGCGCAGGCCCTTGTAGCGATGCTCCAGGAAGATCGCCATGCCGACGCTGTCCTGCACGCCGTACCGGCACCAGGTGGAGCCGACGCAGGATTTCACCGTGCGCACCGACTTGCCGTAGGCGTGGCCGGTCTCGAAGCCGGCGTCGATCAGTTCTTCCCAGATCAGCGGCAGCTGTTCCAGACGGGCGCCGAACAGATCGATGCGCTGGCCGCCGGTGATCTTGGTGTAGAGATCGTATTTGCTCGCCACCCGGCCCAGGGTCATCAGCTTTTCCGGGGTGATTTCACCGGCGGGCACACGCGGCACCACGGAGTAGGTGCCGTCCTTCTGCATGTTGGCGAGGAACACGTCGTTGGTGTCCTGCAGGCCCACGTGCTCGGGTTCGAGGATGTAGTCGTTATGGATGCTGGCGAGAATCGAGGCCACCGCCGGCTTGCAGATTTCGCAGCCGAGCCCTTTGCCGTGGGTGTCGCGCACTTCGCGGAAACTCTTCAGGCCGCCCACCAGAATCAGGTGGTAGAGCTCCTGGCGAGAATATTCGAAGTGCTCGCAGAGGTGGTTGTTCACTTCCACGCCGCGCGCTTCCAGCCCGGCGTCGACCACGCTTTTCAACAGCGCGGCGCAACCGCCGCAGCCGGTGGACGCCTTGGTGGCGTCCTTGATATCGCCCAGCGAGCAGCAGCCGCCGTCCAGCGCGTCGTTGATGGCGCCCTTGGAAACGTTGTGGCAGGAGCAGATGGTGGCGCCGTCCGGCAGCGCGTCGGCGCCCAGCGCCGGCGCCGCGTCACCGGCGGGCAGAATCAACGACGCCGGGTTGTCCGGCAGCGGAATGCCGTTAAGCATGTACTGCAGCAGGGTGTCGTAGGCGTCGCAGTCGCCCACCAGCATGGCGCCGAGCACGTACTTCTGGTCTTCGCTGACCACCAGCTTGCGGTAGACGCCGGCCACTTCGTCCTGGAAACGGTAACAGCGGGCGCCGGCGGTGCGCGCCTGGGCATCGCCCACCGAGCCCACGTCCACGCCCATCAGTTTCAGCTTGGTGCTCATGTCGGCGCCGGTGAAATCGCCGGCTTGGTTGTTGAGCACCGCGGCCACGGTGCGCGCCATGGTGTAGCCCGGCGCCACCAGCCCGAAGATCTGATTGTTCCAGAGCGCGCATTCACCGATCGCGAAGATCGCCGGGTCCGAGGTGCGGCACTGGTTGTCCACCACGATGCCGCCGCGCTCGCCCAGCTCCAGACCGCTCTGGCGGCCCAGGCTGTCCTGCGGGCGGATGCCGGCGGAGAACACGATCATGTCGGTTTCCAGCGGCGCCTGGCCTTCGAAGTTCATGCGCAGGGTGTGCTGTTCGCCGGCGTCGATCAGCTCGGTTTTCATGCCGGTATGGATGTGCACGCCGAGCGCTTCCACTTCCTTGCGCAGCAGGGCGCCGCCGGTTTCGTCCAGTTGCACCGGCATCAGTTGCGGCGCGAATTCCACCACATGGGTTTCCAGCCCCAGCAGCCGCAGCGCGTTGGCGGCTTCCAGCCCGAGCAGGCCGCCGCCCACCACCACGCCGCGTTTGGCGTTGCCGGCGCAGCGTTTGATCGCGTCCAGGTCGTCCACGGTGCGGTACACCAGGCAGTTCTCGTGGTCGTGGCCGGGGATCGGCGGCACGAACGGATAGGAACCGGTGGCCAGCACCAGGGCGTCGTAGTCTTGCCGGACACCGCCGGCGGTGATCACGGTTTTATGGTCCCGGTCGATCTCCACCACCTCGTCGTTCAGGTGCAGCGTCACCCGGTTGTCCCGGTACCACTGCGCCGGGGACAGACAGAGATCCTCCGGGGTCTGGTCGTCGAACAGCGCGGACAGATGCACCCGGTCGTAGGCGGGCCGGTTCTCGCCGGCGAACACATGGATGGTCCAGGGGCTGGCGTCGCCCTGCTCGACCAGGGTCTTCACCAGGTGGTGACCGACCATGCCGTTGCCGATGATTACCAGGTTGCCCGAGGTGGGAAGTACGGTGTTGTCGTCCGTCATAGCCTTGCCTCCTGTTAAGCCACATCGACCGAAACATCGGCCGGGGTTGATTCGTCGTCGTCACGGCTGGGGTCCGTGAGCAGCACGTCGCGCAACGCACTGACGTCGCGGTCGCTTTGATGGGTTTGGAAATACCACTGGCTGTGGCGCACATCGCCGACCAGCAGCACGCCGCTCAGGCGGCCGTCTTCGATAATCAGTTTTTTATAGACCCCGGCTTGCGGGTCGCTGAGCCACAGGGTCTGCTGGCCGGCCACCGCCTCCACCTGCCCCATGCTGTGGATATCCAGGCCGCTGACCTTGAGGCGGGTGACCAGGGAAGGATCGCGATAGCGGGCGCGTTGGCCCTTGAGCACCCGGGCCAGCACGTCGGCCTGTTCCTGCACCGGCGCCACCAGGCCGTAGGTGTTGCCCTGGAATTCGCAGCATTCGCCCAGCGCGTGCACGTGCGGGTCGGAAGTACGCAGGGCGCTGTCGACGCGCACGCCGGCGCCACACTCCAGGCCGGCGTTTTGCGCCAGTTCCCGGTTGGGGGTGATGCCGGTGGCGAACACCACCAGATCGGCGGGCAGCGTTCGCGGCGCCCCGCCCTCTTCCACTGCCACAGCGCTCACCGAGGTGTCGCCGAGAAGACGCTTGGGGTCGCAGCCGGTGCGCACCCGGATACCACGGTCGGCCAGAGCCGCTTCCAACAGGGACGACGCGCTGGCGTCGAGCTGCCGGTTCATCAGTACCGGGCGGCGGTGCACCAGGGTCACGTCGGCGCCCAGACGGCGCAGGCCGACGGCGGCTTCCACGCCCAGCAGGCCGGCGCCGACCACCACCGCGCGGACGCCGAGGCGCGCCCGGCTCCAGCCGCGCAGACGCTCCACGTCGTGCAGGGAACGGAAGCCGCTGACACCGTCCAGCTCCGCGACACCGGGCAGCGGCGGCATGGAAGAACGGGCGCCGGTGGCGATCACCAGGGTGTCGTAGTCGACCCGTTCACCGTCGTCGCAGTACAGGCAGCGGCGCTGCCGGTCGAGGCGCGCCACCCGTTTGCCCAGGCTCACCGTCACCCGGCGCGCCCGGTACCAGGCGTCATCACGCGGCGTGATGGCATCCAGGTCGGTCTCCTCGCCGAGCAACGGAGAGAGCATGATGCGGTTGTAGTGACGCACCGGTTCCTCGCCGAGCACCCGCACCGACCAGCCATGGTCGGTGCCCAACCGGCTGATCAGGCTTTCCGTGGCCATGCCGTTGCCGACGATCACCAGCCGGCGCCGTGCCTCGGTGCGTTTCATGCGGGTGGCCCGAATCATCGCTGGCTCCCCTCAGGCCCGACGGCCGAGCCGGTCCACCAGGCCGGCCACCTTGCCCCGTGCCGGCGCCGCCTCGTGTTCGTCGACGGCCGGTTCGCGGGGGATCTCCACCACCTTGCGCTGCTTCTCGTAGAGGAAGCTGAGCACCTGCTGACGGAAGTGGTTGTAGTCGCTGTTCTCGGCCAGCGTGACGCGGTTGCGGGGGCGCGGCAGATCGATATTGAGCACCTCGCCGATGGTGGCGGCGGGGCCGTTGGTCATCATCACGATGCGGTCGGACAGCAATACCGCCTCGTCCACATCGTGGGTGATCATCACCACGGTGTTGTTCAGATCACGCTGAATCTCCATCAGCGAGTCCTGCATGTGCGCCCGGGTGAGCGCGTCCAGGGCGCCGAACGGCTCGTCCATCAGCAGCACCTTGGGGCGCATGGCCAGGGCGCGGGCGATACCGACACGCTGCTTCATGCCGCCGGACAGTTCGTCCGGGCGTTTGTGCATGGCGTGCTCCATGTGCACCAGTTTCAGGTTCTGCTGAATCCAGTCGCGCATTTCCGCTTTGCCCATGCTGTCGCGAAACACCTGGCGCACCGCCAGCTGCACGTTCTCGAAGGCGGTCAGCCAGGGCAGCAGCGAATGGTTCTGGAACACCACCGCCCGGTCCGGGCCCGGTTCGTTGACCTCCTTGCCGTCGAGGGCGACACCGCCTTCGGTGGCCTGAAGCAAACCGGCGAGAATGTTCAGCACCGTGGATTTGCCGCAGCCGGAGTGGCCGATCAGCGACACGAACTCGCCTTTTTTGATGCGCAGCGACAGCTCATCCAGGGCCCGGAACGGGCCTTCCGGAGTCGGGAAATCGATGCTGATCTTGGAGATGTCGAGATAATTGCTCATCACAGAATTCCTCTCTTAAAACCTGCCCGCAACGCGTTCAGCGCAGGTCCGCGGATTTGTCCCAGGACACCAGGCTCTGCACGGCCAGCATCAGACGGTCGAGCAGAAAGCCGATGGCACCGATGGTGATCACCGCCACCATGATGCGGCTCAGCGAATCGGAGCTGCCGTTCTGAAACTGGTCCCAGACGAACTTGCCCAGGCCCGGGCTCTGCGCCAGCATTTCCGCCGCGATCAGCACCATCCAGGCGATCCCCAGGGAGGTGCGCAGGCCGGCGAACATCATCGGCATCGCCGACGGCAACACGATGGTGCGCACATGGGTGAGCCAGCCCAGCCGCAGCACCCGGCTCACGTTGTTGAGGTCGCTGTCGACGCCGGCCACGCCCACGGCGGTGTTGATCACCGTCGGCCACAGACAGCACAGCATCACGGTGACCATGGAGGTGATGAACGACTTGGGGACCAGCGGGTCCTGGCTGACATAGACGGCGCTCACCACCATGGTGACCAACGGCAACCAGGCCAGCGGCGACACCGGCTTGAGCAGCTGAATCACCGGATTGAAGGCGCGGTACAGGGTGTGGCTGAGGCCGATCAGAATGCCCAGCGGAATCGCCAGCAGGGACGCCAGCACGAAGCCCGCCGTCACCGTCATCAGGCTGGTGAGGATCTGGTCGATAAAGGTGGCGCTGCCGGTGTAGGGAAAGATCCGCGGCTGATAGGACGGATCCACCGCCTGCCGCTGGGCGTTGCGCTCACGCTGACGCTCATAGAAGGCCTCCTCTTCGCGGCGCTCCGCGGCGTGCTCCTCGAGCAGCGCCCCACCCTGCTGCCACACGTCCAGGGGCCCGGGGAAGGCACCCAATGAGGTATTGATCTGCCCCGCCGCCACGGCCCACAACAGCAGGAAGGCGGCGATGCCGGCCAGCGGCACCAGCAGGGTTTTAGCCAGGGCGCGCAACTGCTCCGACGGCCGTTCGCCGCGCGCTAGCTTGATCCACGGTTGTAACCAGGTTTGCTGGCTGATCGAAATCATTTCATCACCCTCTTTTACCGGTGCGTTAAAGGCGCTGGTCGCCTTTCAGGCCGATGTCGAACTGCTTCAGGTAGGCGTTGGGCTCGCGGCCGTCGTAGGTCACGCCGTCGATGAACTCGGACTGCGGCGGTTTGAAGCCGTCCTCGCTGTCGAAGTCCGGGAAGTCCGAGGCTTTCATCTTTCCTTCCTGGATCAGCGCCCTGGCCGCCAGTGCGTAGACATCCGGGCGGTACACGTCGCGGGCGGTCTCCATGTACCAGTCGTCGCTCTTCTGCTCGGCGATCTGGCCCCAGCGGCGCATCTGGGTGAGGTACCAGATGGCGTCGGAGTAGTAGGGATAGGTGGCGTTGTGGCGGAAGAAAACGTTGAAATCCGGGATCGGCCTTTCGTCGCCCTTCTCGTATTCGAAGGTGCCGGTCATGGAGTTGGCGATGACCGCTTCGTCGGCGCCCACGTATTCGCTTTTGGCGAGAATCTTCACCGCCTCGGGGCGGTTGGCGTTGTCGTTCTCGTCCAGCCACTTGGCCGCGCGGATCAACGCCTTGACCACACGGACGTGGGTGTTGGGGTATTTCTCCGCCCAGGCTTCGCTGACGCCGAACACTTTTTCCGGATTGTTTTTCCAGATTTCGTAATCGGTGATCACCGGCACGCCCACGCCTTTGAACACCGCCTGCTGGTTCCAGGGTTCGCCGACGCAGTAGCCGTGGATGGTGCCGGCCTCCAGGGTGGCGGGCATCTGTGGCGGCGGCGTCACCGACAGCAGCGCTTCGGCCTGGAGCTGGCCGGAGGTATCGCCTCTATGGGGCGCGTAGTAGCCGGGGTGGATGCCGCCGGCGGCGAGCCAGTAGCGCAGCTCGTAGTTGTGCGTGGAGACCGGGAACACCATGCCCATCTTGAAACGCTCACCGCGATCCCGGTACGCCTTCACCACCGGTTTCAGGGCGCTGGCGCTGATCGGATGCACCGGCTTGCCGTCGCGGTGCTCGATGTTTTTCTTCATCTCCTCCCATACCGAATTGGCGACGGTGATGCCGTTGCCGTTCAGGTCCATGCTGAAAGCGGTGATGATGTGCGCCTTGGTGCCGAAGCCGATGGTGGCGGCCAGCGGCTGACCGGCCAGCATGTGGGCGCCGTCGAGCTGGCCGTCGACCACGCCGTCGAGCAGCACCTTCCAGTTGGCCTGGGCCTCCAGCGACACATACAGCCCTTCGTCCTCGAAGTAGCCTTTTTCGTAGGCGATCGCCAACGGCGCCATATCGGTGAGCTTGATAAAGCCGAACGTCAGCTCCGGCTTTTCCGGCCAGCCGACCAGCGGCTTGTCCGCCGCCTTCGCGACACCCGCGAACACGGTCAGCACGAAGGCCGCCAGCACGGCCAGCCGCCGTGCAGCGCCGGGGCCCGGGCGGGAAGAGATCGAATCGGCGTTGTTCATGGTGCTGCTCCTTTACTATCAACGACGGCGTTCGGGGTCGGCGACGCAAAAAAAAGCGCCCACCACTTTCCGTGGTGAGCGCCTTCGCTCAGATCAGTCGCATATTGTCCGGAGGGTCGGCACCGCCATTGGTTTCCGACCTGTTACCACCTGCTCTCAACTTTATACATTCAACTTCCATGCCACATCGGCATCGGCGCCCAAAGGCCGCCATCGCGGGCCCCGGGCGGCGGCGGCGACGCCGCGCCGTGCGCCAATCCGGTGATCAGGCACGGATCATGGCGCGGATTGGTGCAGAAAATTCATGGAACGCAGCTGCCACTCCTCACCGTCGATAAAGGTATCCGCGCCCATGCCGATTTCCCCCTGGCTGGTCTCCAGGCGCCAGGGCCCGGCGTGGATGCCCTCGCCTTTCCAGTCCTGGCCCGGCAACGGGGTGTCGGCCAGCGCCCGGCGGTAAAGATCCGGGCGGTAGCACGCCGCCGCCACGGCGGACAAGTCCTGGTCGCCGGGCAGCCAGCCCCAGCGGGCCATCTGGTTGAGAAACCAGTAGCCGTGGGAGACCCAGGGAAAATTGGCCAGATAGCGATGAAACACCAGCAGGTCCGGCTCCGGGGCGTCGCCACTGTCCGGCCGGTAACCGGTGTGGCCCAGTAACGCCGGCGCCAGCGCCCGGCGGTCCACCGGCAGGTATTCCGCCAACAACGACACCGCCTGCGCCCGGTTACCGTCCAGCCAGGCGCCCGCGCGGTACAAAGCGCGCAACAGCGCATCCAGGGTGTCCGGGTTGGTCCGCGCCCAGTGCTCGGTCACCCCCAGCACCTTGTTAGGTGCGTTCTGCCAGATGTCCCGGCCGGTGGCCACGCAGCAGCCGATGCCGCCCGCCGTGGCCACCGCGTTCCAGGGTTCGCCGGCGAAGAAACCATGGATGTGCCCGAGCCGCAGATGATCGACCATCTGTGACGGCGGCAGCACCACGGTGGTGACGTCACGGTCCGGGTCGATGCCGGCGCTGGCCAGCCAGTAGCGCAGCAACAGATTGTGGCTGGAATACGGAAACACCACCGCCAGAACCAGCGGCGGCTGCTTTTCCAGTTTCCGCTGCTCGATCAGTTGTTTCAGACTGGCGGGGCCCGGGCGGCCGCGCGTGGTGCTCTCAAGCTCCCGGTACAGGGACGCGGACAAGGTCATGCCGTTGCCGCCCAGGTTCAGCGAATACGGCGCGATCAAGGGTTTATTCAGGCCGCCCAGCCCCAGCGTCGAGGCCATCACCATGGGCGCCAACATGTGCGCGCCGTCGAACTGACCGACGATCACCTTGTCGCGGATATTGGCCCAGGACACCTCTTCCTGCAGGGTCACGTCCAGGCCCTGGTCCCGGAAAAAGCCCAGCTGAGCGGCGGCCAGCAGCGGCAGGCTGTCGGTGAGCGGCATATAGCCCAGGGTGAGATCGGTCTTCATTGATCACGGGTCCTCTGCGATTTCGGCGCCAGCAGCCCCAGCACAGACACAATGTCGTTGGCCACGTCCACCAGCTTCTGGCTGCGGTCCATGGCCAGCTTGCGCATGGCGTGGTAGGCCTCGTCCTCGTCCATCTGGCGGTGCTGGATCAGCAGCGCCTTGGCTTTGTCGATCACCTGCCGGTCGGCGAGCCGGGTGCGGGTTTGTTGCAGCTCATTGCGCAGCGCCTGGAATTCACGGAAGCGGGCCACCGCCACGTCGACGATGGAACGCACCCGCTCCGGATTAAGGCCGTCCACCACGTAAGCGCTGACCCCGGCGCGGATGGCGCGGTCGATGGTATTGCTGTCGCCCTGCTCGGCGAACATGATCACCGGCTTGGGAAGATGCTGGTTGAGCACCGTCATGTGCTCGAGCATGTCCCGGTCCGGCGACTCGATATCCACGATCACCACATCCGGCTGATGCTCGGCCACCTGTTTCATCAGGCCCTGGGCACTGGCCATGCGGCAGATCACCTGGAAACCGCAGTCGGTGAGCGCCTGCTCGAGCATGGCCGCCCGGGCCGGGGTATCGTCGACCAGCATCACGCGGGTGTGTTGCGGCTGCTCACTCACGGCTACATCAACCAGCGGTCGAAAGGCAGAACGGACACGGTATCGCCGGCGGCCACATCGCCGCGCTCCGCCTCCAGGCGGATAAAGGCGTTGGCCCGGGTCACCGACGACAACACCCCGGACCCCTGCGAGCCGGTGGTCGCCACCCGGTGTCCGCCGTCGCCGTCGGCGAACAGCACGGCGCGCTGGAAGTCGGCGCGCCCGGGCTTCTTGCGCAACGGCGCGTCGGCCCGCGCAGGCACCAGCAACGGCGACTCCTCGGAGCGCTCGCCGGCCAGATGGCGCAGGGCCGGCAGCGCCAGCTGATGAAAGGTCACGGTGGCGGACACCGGATTGCCCGGCAGGCCCAGGAACAGCGCTTCGCCCAGGGTCCCGAAAGTGAACGGCTTGCCCGGCTTCATGGCCACCTTATAGGCGTCCACCCGGCCGATGCGGTCCAGCACCCGGCGGGTGTGATCCGCCTCGCCCACCGACACGCCGCCGCTGGCGATCACCACATCATGACCACGCGCGGCGCTCTCCAGCACGGCCTGCAAGCGCTCCGGCGTATCCGCGCAAATCCCCAGGTCGGTGATCGCCACATCCAGCCGGCGCAGCATGGCGGTGAGCAGGTAACGGTTACTGTCGTAGATCTGGCCCTCGGCGAGCGGTTCGCCGGGCTCGCGCAATTCCGAACCGGTGGACAGCAACGCCACCCGGGGCCGGCGCAGCACCTCGACGGCGCTCAGCCCCAACGACGCCAGCAACCCCAGGTCCGCCGGCCGCAGCCGCCGCCCGGCGTCCAGCAGCCCGTCTCCCACGGCGATGTCCTCACCGGCGCGGCGGATGTTCTCGCCGGGGCGCGGCGCACGCCTGAGGTGCACCCTGGCAGTGCAGCCCTGCCCGCTCAGGTCACACTCCTCCTGCATGATCACCGCGTCGCACCCGTCGGGTACCAGGGCACCGGTCATGATGCGCACGCAGTGCCCCGCCGGCAGCGCCCCCTTGAAGGGCGCCCCCGCCGTGGCGGTGCCCGCCAGCGCCAGGCCGCCTTCCGCCGGCCAGTCGGCGCAGCGCAGCGCGTAGCCGTCCATGGCGGAATTGTCCGCCGGCGGCACCGCGCGGGCGGCGAGCAGGTCCTCAGCGAGAATCCGGTCCAGCCCGTCCCGCAGCGGCACCGTCTCGCGCTCCGTCACGGAGCGAACGGCGGCAAGCAGACGGTCGCGGGCCTCTTCAAGACTGAGCATAGGGTCGCCGGTTGATTGGGGAGATAACCGGACTTATGCATCAAGCATGCCACCGATTGGTGCGCGGACAGCGGCGGCACCACGGCGGGGCAGCGGGCAGGTGATGGCGGGCTTGTGAGAGCGGTGAAAAAGCGACAAAAAAAAGGGGCTGCCTTTTGGCAGCCCCTTTTCGGAATAGTGGTGGGTCGTGCTGGATTCGAACCAGCGACCAATTGGTTAAAAGCCAACTGCTCTACCAACTGAGCTAACGACCCGCCGAATGAGGCGCAAATAATACGGATTTATTTCGCCGTGACAAGGCCTGAGGGCCATTTTTTTCGTTAAGACTGGTAGATCGTGGGATCTTTGATCAAAGCCTGTTCAAAGCCCTCGCGGCGCAGCCGGCAGCTGTCGCAGCGGCCGCAGGCACGGCCTTCGGCGTCGGCCTGGTAGCAGGACACGGTGAGGCTGTAATCCAGGCCCAGCTCGGTGCCCCGGCGGATGATCTCCGCCTTGGAGAGCGCCATCAGGGGCGTGCTGATGCGCACCGGGTGCCCTTCCACGCCCGCCTTGGTGGCGAGCCCGGCGAGGTGCTGGAAGGCGTCGATGAATTCCGGGCGGCAGTCCGGGTAGCCGGAGTAGTCCACGGCGTTGACGCCGATAAAGATGGCGTCGGCGCCGACCACTTCCGCCAGGCCCAGGGCCAGGGACAGGAAGACGGTGTTGCGGGCCGGCACATAGGTGACCGGGATGCCCTCGCCGCCGTTCTCCGGCACGTCGATGGCGTGGTCGGTGAGCGCGGAGCCGCCGATGCCGCCCATGCCGAGCTCTATCACCCGGTGTGATTCGGCGCCCAGGGCGGCGGAGACGCGCTCCGCCGCTTGCAGCTCGGAGCGGGTGCGCTGGCCGTAATCGAAGGCGATGGTGTGGCACCGGAACCCTTCGGCGCGGGCCATCGCCAGGCAGGTGGCGGAATCGAGTCCGCCGGAGAGCAGTACCACCGCGGTTTCCATGGTGTCTCCTGTTTACCTCGGGTTGATGGGGGCCGGATCAACGCCCGCGGGCGTCGTTCCAGAGCAGTTTGTGCAGTTGCAGCTGGAAGCGCACCGGCAGGCGGTCGGCGAGGATCCAGTCGGCCAGTTCGCCGGGGGGCAGCTGCCCGTGCACCGGTGAGAACAGCACCTCGGAGACCCGCCCCGTCAGGTTGTGCTGGTCCAGCATAAAGCGGGCCCAGTCGTAGTCGCGGCGGTCGGCGAGCACGAACTTCACCTGGTGGTGCGGACGCAGGTGCGGGATGTTTTCCAGGCGGTTGTTGTGCTGTTCGCCGGAGCCCGGTGCCTTGAGGTCCATGACCACCGAGACGCGCTCGTCCACATCGGCGATATCCATGGCGCCGCCGGTTTCCAGGCTCACCTGGTAGCCCCGGTCGCACAGTTCGGTGAGCAGCGGCAGGCAGTTGGGCTGGGCCAGCGGTTCCCCGCCGGTCACCGTGACGTAGCGCGCGGAGAAGCCGTCCACCTGCTCGAGAATCGCGTCCAGGGACCGTTTTTCGCCGCCCTGGAAGGCGTACTCGGTGTCGCACCAGACACAGCGCTGCGGGCAGCCGGTGAGGCGCACGAATACGGTGGGCACGCCCACGCTGCGGGATTCCCCCTGCAGGGAATGGAAGATTTCGGTAATGCGCAGTTCCACGGTGGACGCTCTAAACGCTGAGGGGCTCAAGATGGCGCGGATTCTAACACCTTGACGGCGTCGGGTGGGAGCGGACCCGTGGGCCCGCCTGCAATCAGTCGCCGTTGAGCTGCTTGAGCATGCTCTTGGCCATTTCCGCCTCGGAGGCGTCGGGGAACTGCTTGATCAGCTTGTGCAGGGAGACTTCCGCTTCGCCGGTGTTGCCGGCCTGGGCCTGGAGGCTGGCCAGTTTGTACAGGCTGGTGGGGGCGCGGCTGTGGTTCGGGTAGTCGTCCACCACGGTCTGGAACTGCTTGCGGGCCTTGTCCAGCTGCGGAGTTTTCTGATTGCTGTAGACCTCGCCCAGCCAGAAGTGGGCGTGGGCCCGGAACTGCCCCTGCGGGAAGTCCTTCAGGTAGGCTTCGAAGGCGGTGGCCGCGGCGTCGAAATCACGCTCGAGCAGCTTGCCGCGGGCGGCGGAATAGGCCTCGCGGTCCGCTTCCGGGTCGGCGGGCGTGTCACTGTTGCCGCCGTCGTCGCCGGCTTCGGCGTCGGTCTTGGGGGCGCTGTTCACTTGTTCGACCAGCGCGTTAATCCGGGTGTCCAGGTCCAGGTAGCGTTCGCGCTCCGCGCCTTTAAGCTGCGTCAGCTCATGGCGAAGCTCTTCCACCTGACCCTGTAAATTCTGAACTTGCTTCTGGTACTGCTCCATTTCCTGCATCAGCAGGTAGATGCCCTCTTCGCCGCCACCGTTGCCGGTGGCGGACGACGAGGCCCGGCCGCCGCCGGAGCCACGCTCCTCGACGGCCAGGGGGCCGGTGCTCTGTGCCTGGGCACCGAGCACCGGCCCGCCAAGCAGGATAGCCAGTAAAAAGCGCTTAATTACCTGCTTGGACCGCATGGCTTACGGACGGCCGGCGGTGTAGTTCAGGACCACGCGACGGTTCTTCGCCCAGTCCATTTCGCTGTGGCCGAAAGCAGCCGGCTTCTCTTCACCGTAGGCGACCACTTCCACCTGGGAAGAGCTCACGCCCTGCACGCGCAGGAACTTCTGGACCGCTTCGGAACGACGCTCGGACAGAGCAACGTTGTACTCACGGGTGCCACGCTCGTCGGCGTGACCTTCCAGACGCACCTTGGCATTCGGGTTGTCTTTCAGGTAGCTGGCGTGGGCGCGCAGGGTTTCGAAGGCGGCCGCCGGCACGGTGTTGCTGTCGAAAGCGAAGTAAATCACTTTGGTGTCGGTGGTGCCGTCGTAGTTGGACGGGTGGTTGTGGAAGTTGTCCGCGGTCACCGGAATGCTGCTGGTGTCCGGCTTGGACGGCGCGGGACGCTCGACGGGCTCAGCCGGGCTGCTCTGGCTGTCGGTCGGTTGAGTATCGGTCGCGGAGGTGTCCTCCTCGGTGGGAGTACTGGAACACGCAGCCAGCAAGCCGGCCAGAAGCACGGCGAAAAGCGGGTTAATGAATGAACGCATACTAAAAACTCCTATTGATGTCCTGGATTGGAACTCTGAGATCCGTTCAGAGGAACGGCGACCAGGCCGGTTCCCTGACTTCCCCTTCCTTCGACGGGAGCTCTACTTTCACTCTCCCATCGATGGAGACGGCTTGCAGGACCCCTGTACCCCGGTGTTGCGTCCCGTAAATTATCATACTTCCATTGGGCGCAACACTGGGCGATTCATCCATATTGGTCTGTGTCACAATATCGAATGTCCCGCGCTGGAGGTCCTGCACACCGACGTTGAAACTGCCGTTACGCCGGTGTACGTAAACCAGATACCGACCGTCCGGGGTAACCTCCGGGCGGGCGTTGTAAGCCCCTTCGAACGACACCCGGCGCACCGATTTGTCGTCCACGTTCAGCTGGTAGATCTGCGGCCCACCGGAGCGGCTGGAGGTGAACACCAGATGGTCGCCATCGGGCATCCAGCGCGGCTCGGTGTCGATGCCGTAATGATCGGTCAGCTGCTCCAGATCCCCATTGTTGAGGTCCAGGCTGTAAATGTCCGGGTTGCCGCCCTTGGACAGGGTCAGCGCCAGCTTCTGGCCGTCCGGTGACCAGGAGGGGGCGCCGTTGATGCCCTTGAACTGGGCCACCACCCGCCGCTCGGCGCTGCTCAGATTGTGCACATAGATCTTGGGCAGCCCGTTCTTCTCGAAGGAAACATAAGCAATCTTAGTGCCATCCGGCGACCAGGACGGGCTCATGATCGGCTCGCGGCTGCGCAGGATGGTCTTCACCCGGGCGCCGTCGGCGTCCGCGTACTGCAGCTGGTAGGGCCGCTCGGCGCCCCGGTTGTGGGTGACGTAGAGAATCTTGGTGGAGAACGCCCCGGGGATGCCGGTGAGCTGCTCGTAGATGCGGTCGGAAATGGCGTGCGCCACGTCGCGCAATTGCGACTCCGGCGGCCGGTAGGTTTCGGAGATCAGTTCCTTGCCGCGGGCCACGTCGTGCAGCGCATAGCTCACCTCATAGGAGCCGGTACCGGTGGCCTTGAGCTTGCCGATCACCACGTACTCCTGATTGAGCACCCGGAAGTCCCGGTAGGACAGGCCTTCCTTGCTGGTGGGCCGGCTCAGCATGTCCTTGGGCGACAGGGTTTTGAACTGACCGCTTCGGTGCAGGTCGGCACGCACGATGTCGGACACGTTCTCCGGTGCGTCGCCGGCGCCGGCGAACGGCACCACCGAGATCGGCACCGCGTCCGTGCGGCCTTCGGTGATCTGAATCAGCAGCTCGGCGCGGGCGTTGACCGCCAGCAGCGAGAGCATCGCGACGATGAAGGGAAAGGCTAAAACTCGCATCATTTAACATCCGTGGGGCTGAATACGATTACAAAGGTCCGGAATTGCTCGAACAGCTTGCCGTCCGGCACCGGTAGCGGGCTGGCCAGTTCGACCGCGTTGACCAGCGACTCATCGAAATTCGGGTAGCCACTGGACTTGTCCACCTCGACACTGACCACTTCACCTCCCGGAATCACCCGGAGACGCACGCGCACGCTCAGATCGTTGCGGTTCCGGTAGTTGCCCGGAATACGCCAGCGCTGCGAAATAGCGTTGCGGATGGCGTCCGAGTAACTGGCCGTCTCTTCCTCAACGTCACTGTCGGAGGCGCCGCTGCCGGGCTTCTCGGCGACTTTTTCGCGCTCCTTGCGCGCCATCTCCAGCTCTTCCTCGGCCATCAACTCTTCCAGGCTCTGCTGCTCGAATTCCGGGGCCGGCGCCTTTTTCGGTTCCGGCTTGGGCTCGGGCTTAGGTTCCGGTTCGGGCTCGGGTTTCGGCTCGGGTTTGGGTTCGGGTTTCGGCTCAGGCTTGGGCTTCGGCTCGGGTTTGGGTTCCGGCTTCGGCTCAGGCTTGGGCTTCGGTTCCGGTTTGGGTTCCGGCTTCGGCTCAGGCTTGGGCTTCGGTTCCGGTTTGGGTTCCGGCTTCGGCTCAGGCTTGGGTTCCGGCTCGGGCTTGGGCTCCGGCTTCGGCGCCTCCTCCTGGGCCTGCTTTTGATCCTTTTCCTCGCGGGCCGGCGCGGTGTTGGCCTCCGGCGCGCGCCGTGTCTCTTCCATCACCGTGGCCATCACGTGGGGCGGGATTTCCGGCGGCCGCCGCAGCTCCGGCTCCGAGGACCAGGTAAACACCATCAGCCCCAGCACCAGCAGATGCAGAAACGCGGAAAACCCGACCGCAACGCCACGATCGCTCATGAACGCCCCGGCGGCTCCGTGACCAGCCCCAGGTTGGTGACGCCGGCCTGCTGCAGTTCGGACATCAGGACCACCACTTTGCCGTAGGGCACGTTCTGGTCACCTTCCACCAGGAACAGGGTCTCCGGTTTTTGTTTCCGGATCGTGAGCACATGGCCTTTCACCGTTTCCAGGCTCGCCGACGACTGGCCGTCGCCGCCCACGTTAATGTAGTAGCTGCCGTCCGGGCGCACCGTGATCATCACCGGCTCGTCGTTGTTGGTGATCGCCGCGCTGTCGGTCTGCGGCAGGTCCACGGACACGCCCTGGGTCATCATCGGCGCGGTGGCCATGAAGATCACCAGCAGCACCAGCATGACGTCGATGTAGGGCACTACGTTGATGTCGGCCATCGGCTTCTTGCGCAAACGGCGGCCGCGGATCGCACTCATGGACGCACTCCCTCGGCTCATGCGTCGCGTCCGTGGGCCTGGCGGTGCAGCACCGAGGAGAACTCCTCGGCGAACAGTTCACAATCGCCCACCAGGGATTCGGACAAGGACGCGTAGCGGTTGTAGGCCATCACCGCGGGGATCGCCGCGAACAGGCCCATGGCGGTGGCCACCAGCGCTTCGGCGATACCCGGCGCCACCACGCTCAGCGTCGCCTGGGTCACGTTGGCCAGGGCGCGGAACGAATTCATGATGCCCCAGACGGTACCGAACAGGCCGATATAGGGGCTGGTGGAGCCCACCGTGGCCAGGAACGGCAGATGCTTGGTGAGGCGGGATTCCTCGCGCTGCAGGGCCACGCGCATGGCGCGCTGGGCGCCTTCCATGATCGCTTCGGAGCCGCGCGTGCTCTTGGACAGCCGCACGAACTCCTGGAAACCGGCGCGAAAAATCGCCTCGCTGGCGGAATCCGGGTTGGGCTTCTTGCGCACCTGGTTATAGAGACTGGAGAGGTCCTCGCCGGACCAGAATTTCTCCTCGAAGGCATGATCGGCGCGCCGCGCACGGCCCAGTACCCGAAAGCGGGACACGATCATGTACCAGGAAATCATCGATGCCAGCAGCAGAACCAGCATCACCAGCTGGACCACCGGCCCGGCGTTGGTGACCAGCGAGAGGATCGACATGCTGGACGAAGCGTCTTCCATTTACCCCAACTCCTCGAATTCAGCCTTGAACTTGTCGTGGAGCGGCCCGGGCAAAGCCACCGGCTTGATGCCGTCGGCGCTGACACAGGCCACCTTGATAGTAGCTTCGCACAACACTTCCTGGTCACGGGTGACACGCTGCGCGAACACCAGGGTGGCACGTTTAAGCGCCACCAGTCGGGCACTGACCCGCAAATCGTCGTCGATCCGGCCGGGTTTGCGGTAGTTAATCTGGGCGGAATGCACCACGAACTGGAAGTTTTCCTCGGCCAGCGCATAGTGCTGGTAGCCCAGCGACCGCATGTACTCAGTGCGCGCCCGCTCCATGAACTTCAGGTAGTTCACGTAGTAGACGATGCCACCGGCGTCAGTGTCTTCGATGTAGACGCGAACCGGTAGGACAAATTCCGAACCTTGAGAAAATTTTTCACTCATTAAACAAATCCCCGTCCCGCGCGGGCTTGACCAGGCCGAAATGGCGCCAGGCGTGGTTGGTCACCTGGCGTCCCCGGGGGGTGCGCTGAATGAAGCCCTGCTGAATCAGGTAGGGCTCGACCACCTCTTCCAGGGTGCCGGCGTCCTCGTTGAGGGCGGCCGCCAGGGAATCCAGCCCCACCGGCCCGCCGTCGAATTTGTGCATCATCATGTTGAGCAGACGGCGGTCGGTGCCGTCCAGGCCCAGGCTGTCCACCTCCAGCATGTCCAGGGCGCTCTGCGCCACCGCGCCGGTGAGCCGGCCGTCGCCTTTCACCTGGGCGTAATCGCGCACGCGGCGCAGCAGCCGGTTGGCGATGCGCGGCGTGCCGCGGGCGCGGCGGGCCACTTCCCGGGCCCCCTCTTCATCGCCCGGGATCGCGAGGATCTCGCAGGATCGCGCTACGATACGCGCCAAATCGTCGACGTTATAAAACTCCAGCCGCTGCACGATACCGAAGCGGTCACGCAGGGGCGCGGTGAGCAGGCCGGCGCGGGTGGTGGCGCCGACCAGGGTGAAGGGCGGCAGGTCCAGCTTGATGGAGCGCGCCGCCGGCCCCTCGCCGATCATGATGTCGAGCTGGTAGTCCTCCATGGCCGGATAGAGGATCTCCTCGACCACCGGGGAAAGCCGGTGGATCTCGTCCACGAACAGCACATCGCCCTCCTCCAGGTTGGTGAGGATGGCGGCCAGATCGCCGGCCTTTTCCAGCACCGGCCCGGAAGTGGATTTCAGCTGTGAGCCCATTTCCCGGGCGATGATGTGCGCCAGGGTGGTCTTACCGAGCCCCGGCGGGCCGAAAATCAGGGTGTGATCGAGCGCCTCGTCGCGGCCACGGGCGGCGTCGATGAAGATTTCCAGCCGCTCGCGCACTTTCGGCTGGCCGTTGTAGTCGGCCAGGCTGGCCGGGCGGATGGCCCGGTCCTGCTGCACTTCGCCGGCGTCGGAAGGAAGCGGGGTGATCAAACGATCATTGTCCATGGCGTTTTACCTTGCCAGAGTTCGCAGGGCACGGCGAATCAGCTCTTCACTGCTGGGGTCGGCGCCGGCCTCTTCGGCGGCGCGGCCCACGGCGGCGGCGGCTTCCTTATTACGGTAGCCGAGCGATTCCAGCGCGGCGATGGCGTCGGCGCGGCCGTCCGGCGGGCCGTCCAGGGGCCGCGGCCCGGGCCGCGCGGCCGGCGCGCCTTCCAGCTTGTCGAGCCGGTCGGACATCTCGATCACCAGCCGCTCGGCGGTTTTCTTGCCGATGCCCGGCACCTTCACCAGCGAAGTGGTGTCCTGGTCGCGGATGCAGGCGGCCAGCCGGTCGGCCTCGATGCCGGAGAGGATCGCCAGCGCCATTTTCGGCCCCACGCCGTTCACCTTGATCAGGCTGCGGAACAGCTCGCGCTCGTAGCGGCCGGTGAAGCCGTACAGCAGCTGGGCGTCCTCGCGGACCACGAAATGGGTATAGAGCGTCAGCTCGGCGCCGCTTTCCGGCAGGTCGTAGAACACCGTCATCGGCGCTTCCACTTCATAGCCGACGCCGGCCACGTCCACCAGCAGCCGCGGCGGCTGCTTTTCCAACAGGGTGCCTCGTAATTGTCCGATCATCGTATCCGTCTTCTTCGTACCGAGGTGGCGCCGCCCATGCGCGCCAGGGAAACACGGGTGTGAGCATGACAGAGGGCGATCGCCAGCGCATCGGCGGCGTCTTCCTGGGGCCGCTTTTCCAGCCCCAGCAGGTGTTTGACCATCTCCGCCACCTGCACTTTTTCGGCGCCGCCGCGCCCCACCACCGCCTGCTTGACCTGACGGGCGGAATACTCGAACACCGGCACGCCGCTCTGCACCACGGCGGTGAGCGCGGCGCCGCGCGCCTGGCCGAGTTTGAGGGCGGAATCCGGGTTGCGGGCCATGAACACCTTCTCGATGCTCACTTCCTCCGGCCTGTGGGCGCTCATCACCTCACAGAGGCCGGCAAAAATGGTGCCCAGCCGGGGCGCCATCTCGGCGCCGCTGGTGCTGATGGTGCCGAACGCCAGGGCCCGGCTGCGGTTACCGACCTGCTCGATCACCCCATAACCGGTGTGGCGGGAGCCCGGATCGATCCCCAAAAGAATGGTCATAGTGTGCTTCCAGGGCCAGAGTCGCGCCCATATAAAAAAGGCAGGTTATATCTAACCTGCCTGCTGTTCATATGTCCAGTATAAGAGAGACCGTTCTTATTCTTCTGGCCACCGGGCGTTGGTGTAGACGTTCTGCACGTCGTCGAGATCTTCCAGCAGGTCGATCATCTTGCCCACCGTCTCGGCGGTCTCGGCGTCGATCTCCGCCTCCGTGGAGGGGCTCATGGTCACTTCCGCGTCGGCCGGTTCCAGCCCGGCTTCCTTGAGCCCGTCGACCACTTCGCCGAAGCTCTTGTCCGGGCGGGTGATCACCAGGAAGCTGCCGTCCTCGTTCTCTTCCACATCCTCGGCGCCGGCCTCCAGGGCCGCTTCCATCAGCTTCTCTTCTTCCACGCCCGGCTCGAAGAAGATCTCGCCGCGCTTGGTGAACAGAAACGCCACCGAGCCGCTGGTGCCCAGGTTGCCGCCGAACTTGGAGAAGGCATGGCGCACCTCGGACACGGTGCGGTTGACGTTGTCGGTCATGGTTTCCACCAGCACCGCCACGCCGTTCTTGCCGTAGCCCTCGTAGGTGATCTCCTCCATGTTGGCGCCGTCGTCATCGCCGGCGCCGCGCTTGATCGCCCGGTCGATGGTGTCCTTGGTCATGTTGTTGCTGAGCGCCTTGTCGACGGCGGCGCGCAGGCGCGGGTTGTCGGCGATCTCCGGGCCGCCCATGCGGGCCGCCACGGTGATTTCACGAATCAGCTTGGTGAAGATCTTGCCCCGCTTGGCATCCTGGGCCGCCTTGCGGTGCTTAATATTGGCCCATTTACTGTGACCCGCCATGGTGTCTCCTAACCTGTCCGCGTTATCTCATTGCTCTTCTTTGCGTACCGCCACGCCCACTTCGCGCAGCTGCTGATTATCCACCGGCGACGGCGCGTTGGTCATCAGGCAGGCGGCGGTCTGGGTTTTCGGGAAGGCGATCACATCGCGGATGGAATCGCCGCCGGTCATCAGCATCACCATCCGGTCGAGACCGAACGCCAGGCCGCCGTGCGGCGGCGCGCCGTACTTGAGGCCGTCCAGCAGGAAGCCGAATTTCTCGTCCGCTTCCTGGTCGCTGATCCCGAGCGCCTCGAACACGCTGCGCTGCATGTCCGGGCGGTGAATACGGATCGAGCCGCCGCCCAGTTCGGTGCCGTTGAGCACCATGTCGTAGGCCCGGGACAGGGCGCCTTCCGGGTTGCTCTTGAGCTCCTCGGGATTGCACTTGGGCATGGTGAACGGATGGTGCAGCGCGTAGTAACGGCCGTCCTCTTCCTCGAACATGGGGAAGTCCACCACCCACAGCGGTGCCCAGTCGCCCTGCGCCAGGCCGCGCTCGTGGCCCACCTTGACGCGCAGCGCGCCGATCGCCTCGTTGACCACCTTGGCCTTGTCGGCGCCGAAGAAGATCAGGTCGCCGGTGGCCGCCTCGGTGCGCTTGAGGATGCCCTGGATGGCGTCCTCGGTGAGGAACTTGAGGATCGGTGACTGCAGCCCCTCGGCGCCGGCGTCCAGGTCATTGACCTTGATATAGGCCAGGCCCTTGGCGCCGTAGATGCCCACGAACTTGGTGTACTCGTCGATTTCCTTGCGCGACAGATCGCCGCCGCCAGGCACCTTCATGGCCACCACGCGGCCTTTCGGGTCCTTGGCCGGGCCGGCGAACACCTTGAACTCCACGCCGTCCATCAGATCGGCGATGTCGATCAGCTCCAGCGGCACGCGCAGGTCCGGCTTGTCGGAGCCGTAGCGGCGCATGGCCTCTTCATAGGTCATGCGCGGGAAGGCGGGCAGGTCCACGTCGAGCATGTCCTTGAACACGCTTTTCACCATCGACTCGGTGATCGCCATGATGTCGTCCTCCTCCACGAAGGACGCCTCCAGGTCGATCTGGGTGAACTCCGGCTGACGGTCGGCGCGCAGGTCCTCGTCGCGGAAACACTTGGCAATCTGATAGTAGCGGTCGAAGCCGGCCACCATCAGCAGCTGCTTGAACAGCTGCGGCGACTGCGGCAGCGCGAAGAAGCTGCCCGGGTGGGTGCGGCTGGGCACCAGATAGTCGCGGGCGCCCTCCGGGGTGGCGCGGGTCAGGATCGGCGTTTCCACGTCCATGAACCCCTGGCCTTCCAGGTGGGCGCGCACCGCGTGGGTGAGCCGCGAGCGGAACTGGAAGCGCTTCAGGGCTTCCGGGCGGCGCAGGTCCAGGTAGCGGTACTTGAGCCGCACTTCCTCGCCGGCGGCGGAGTACTCGTCCAGCTCGAACGGCGGCGTCTGGGCTTCGTTGAGGATGGTCAGCGACAGGCCCAGCACCTCGATGTCGCCGGTGTCCATGCGCGGGTTGCGCACCGACTCGTCGCGCAGGCGCACCCGGCCCTCAAGCTGCAGCACGTATTCGCCGCGTACCTTGTCGGCCAGGGCAAAGGCCTCCTCGGTGTCCGGGTCGAACACCACCTGCACCAGGCCGGTGCGGTCGCGCAGGTCGAGGAAGATCACCCCGCCGTGGTCGCGGCGGCGGTGAACCCAACCGCACAACCGCACTGTTTCCCCGTCGTGGGAGGCTCGCAAATCACCGCAATAATGGCTTCGCATGTGTTCTGTCCGTTCCTGAATCCGATGAAGCCGCCGTCGGGACGGCCTGGGTGGCTGAAAAGGCGGCCTAGTATAGCGATTCGGGGTTGGGCCTGCTAACCCTTGCCGGCCTGACCGCCGAGAACGTCGATTCGGTGCCGAAACACACAAAAAATAGGGGCTGCACGCCTTGTACCGCGCATATCCATGGCATATAACTGGATGCGCACTGTATCAGTCGTGCCTCTGAGGCCGCAGTACAGGGGTGCCCTGACAGGGACACGCAGTTTCTTTATTCCAGGAAGTCACCAACAAAAGGGGTAAGCAATCCTATGGCTGCAAAGAAAAAAGCGGCAAAGAAGGCCGCCACGGCAACCACCACGCGTCGGGTGAAGGCCATCGCCGATCCGATGACCAAATCCCAAATCATCGCTCAGATCAGCGATTCCACCGGCCTCACCAAGAAAGACGTGAACAGCGTTTTCGATGAGCTGACCGATATCATGGAAGGTCATCTGAAGAAGCGCGGCGCCGGCCAGTTCACCCTTCCCGGTCTGTTCAAGGCAGTGACCCAGAAGAAGCCGGCCACCAAGGCTCGCAAGGGCATCAACCCGTTCACCGGCCAGGAAACCACCTTCGCCGCCAAACCCGCTCGCACCGTGGTCAAAGTACGGCCACTGAAAAAGCTCAAGGACATGGCTCAGTAAGTCCGCGTCCCGCCCTCCGGGCCGGCGCGGTCGCCGGTCCGGAGCGTCCCCGCCCCCCTGTTCACGCCCCTCCTCGCCCCCCGGAGCTTTAGACCCTATAATCCCCGCCCCTGGAAACCCGGCCGGTGACGCCGAGCCGCGCGCGCCGCGCAAGCAGACAACGTCAGAGGTGGTGAATGGCAGAGCGCAAAGACAAAAAGAAGGTAGTCGGCGAGCCGATGACCGACGAACAGATCAAGGTGTTCCTGGACTTCCCGCCGGAAGAAGGCGAGAACCCGGACTTCCACGTCCTGCTCAAGGCCTACCGCGCCCTGCGCGCGGAGGATTTCGAACGCTTCGTGGCGTTCTTCCAGGCGCAGAACCGCGATATCCGCGCCACCGACGACCGGGGGCGCACGCTGCTGGATATCGTCCGCGGCCACGGTAAAAGCGAACCCTTCGTCGCCATCCTGGAAAAAGCCGGCGGCTGACTGACCGTAGAGCCGCCCACCCCCGGCTGGTGAATTCTTGTTCGACCCGCTCTTCCCATGGCAAGGTTCGGCTTCCTTTTTGGTTTGCCCGAGCCATGCCGGCCCTGCCGGCGACGTCCAGATAAAAAAGAAGAGCATCGTCATGAAAGTGGAGTTTCACCGAGGCCGCGCGGGATGGCGCTGGCCCCTGCTGATCGTATTGTGCCTGACCAGCCTGGGACTGCAGGCACAGAAAACCCCGGATATCGACCCGGCCCTGCTGATCGACGAGGAAGAGCAGGTCACCCAGGAAGAGCTGGAGATGGAGAACATCCCGGTCGATGAGCGCATCTTCATCGAGCCCTGGAACGAGGTCCCCTACAACCGCGCCTACTTCACCTACACCGACGCCGAAATCCGCGAAAAATGGGACTACCTGATGCGCGGCTTGCGCATGCCCTACCCGTCCGCGGACTACCTGCGCCGGCAATTTGAAAAGTACCCCTTCCTGCGCGACGGCCTGGAGGATTTCGACGGCGACTTCCAGAGCCTGGAGGGCCGCTACGTCAACGTCTGGCGCCACTTCTTCGCCGGTAACTTCCAGACCGCCCGCCGCCTGGGCCTGGAACTGGGCCCCATCGGCGAGATCCCGGCGCTGTTCTCGCAGCTGCTTTACGCCATCTATCTGGCCGACCGGCAAAGCGTCAAATACATGATGCTGCAGGACATGGCCAACCGCACCGAGCGCTACTTCGACCTGATGGAGCCCGCCGAGGACGACCCGGAAATGGAGCCGGTGGTGGCCGTGGTGCGCCTCGGTTACGCCTACGCCATCGCCCGCATCGCCGAGGAATCGCCGGTGCCGATCATTGTCGCCCGCCGCTATATCAGCAAGATCAAGAACAACGCGGAACGGGTCCTGGAGATCATGCCCGACCACCCGCTCGGCCACGCCTTCCTGGCCGGCGTGGACGCCGGCATCATGCGCCGGGTGGGCAAGTTCACCGGCCGCATGACCTACGGCGCGCGCACCACCACGGTCCAGGACTCCTTCGACGAGGCGCTGACGCTGGCCCCGGACATTCCCATCGTCCACTACGAGTACGCCAACGCGCTGATCTACATGAACCGCAAGCGGGACCTCAACGAGGCGATCAGCCACCTGGAGACCGCCATGCAGCTCAAGCCGCAGTTCTCCATGGACGCGCTGGATGTGATGTACTCTTACCAGCGGCTGCGCGAAGTGCGCCTGTACGCGCTCAACTTCCGCAGCTTCCGGCTGTTCGAGAAGGCCCGGCGCACCTTCAGCAAGCACACCGACCGCAACCTGACCAGCGTGATCTCCGGGCCCCTGACCACCGACATGCTGGAAAACCCGGACGACTACGTACTGCCCGAGCGGCAATAGCCGCCACAACAAGGAGCCCCATGCGCTGGTACCAGGACCGTCTGTTCCCGAAGCTGCTGGACTGGGCCACCCGCCCGCTCTACCGCGACCGCCAGCGCCTCCTGCATGGCGCCCGCGGCCGCGTGCTGGAGCTGGGCATCGGCACCGGCGCCAATCTCGCCCTCTACGGCGACGCCGTCAGCGAGATCCACGGCCTGGAGCCGGAGGCGGCGATGCTGGCGCTGGCCCGCCGCCGCGCGCGGGAAGCCGGCATCCGCCAACCGCTGCACCTGCTACAGGGTGACGCCCGCCGGCTGCCCTACCCGGACGGCCACTTCGACACCGTGGTCGCCTGCCTGGTGTTCTGCACCATTCCAGAGCCCGAGCTGGCCGCCCGCGAGATGCACCGGGTGCTGGCCCCGGGCGGGCGTCTTCTGTTGCTGGAACACATCGCCAGCGGTCGCCCACGCACCTTGCGCTGGCAACGGCGGGTGGACCCGCTCTGGCATCATCTGGCCTGCGGCTGTCATCTCACCCGCCCCACCCCGGATACCCTGCGCGACGCCGGCTTCGACCTCAGCGACACGCGGGTTTTCCGCCACCGCAAACTGCCCGGGCTGATGGCCGAGCTGCTGCAAGGCAGCGCCCGGCGCGCCGACTGACCGGCGCGGCAAAACGCCACCTGCCGTTCCCCGCCCACCGGGGGTACAATCCGCGCCCATGAACTCAACCCTGCAACGCGTCTGGCGCCGCCGGCTGATCGGCCTGCGCAGCCTGCTGGTACTGTGCCTGGCGCTGGCCCTGCTGGTGCTGCAGCAAATCGCGCGCGCCCCCGCCAGCCTGGAGCCGCTGCTGTGGCTGGCGGCGCTGCTGCTGCCCAACCTGATCGCCCTGGCCAGCCTCAATACCCGCCGGCAGCAGCGCCTGCTGGCCCTGGAACTGACCCTGGACGTGGTGATCTTCGTCGGCCTGCTGCAGCAACTGGGCGGCGCCGGTAACCCGTTGTCGTTCTATCTGCTGGTGCCGCTGCTGCTCGGCGCCCTGACCCTGGGGCGCGGCGCCGCGCTCTGGCTGCTGGTGGTGACGCTGGGTGGATACCTGCTGGCCACCCTGTGGCACAGCGCCCCGCCGGCGCATTCCACCCTGCACGCCCTGACCCGGGAGCTGAGCCACACCCACGGTCTCGGCATGGGCGTGGTCTTCGTCGCCCTGGCGCTGTTGCTGACCGCCCTGGGCCAGGTGATCCAGAGCCTGGCCCGCCAGCAACAGCGTCAGCACGACCGGCTGCTGGAACTGGCCGGCCGCCGTGAACGGCTCTACCAGGTGGCGGCGACCCTGGCCCATCAGGCCCACGAACTGAACACCCCGCTCAGCAGCCTGGTGATGCTGGCCGACAACGCCGCCCGGGAACCGGGGCTTCCGCAAAGCACCCGCGACGATCTGGCGCAGATCGAGGCCCTGGCCCGGCGCGTCGCCGCCCGGCTGCGCAACGCGGACGCGGACAGCCTGCCGGAGCGGCCCGCCTACCGGACGCTGATGGAACGGGTGCGGGATCATCTGCGCCACCTGCACCCGACGCTGGCCCTGTCGGTGAGCGGCCCCGAAGGGCAGTGTTTCAATGACGGCGCGGCCTGGTTCCGGGTGCTGGCCAATCTCGGTTACAACGCCATCGACGCCGGCGCGGAACGCCTCGACGTGCGGCTGGCGGCGCTGCCCGGCGGCGGCTGGCTGCTGCAGGTGAGCGACGACGGCCCCGACCACCCGGAACGCCGCGAGGAAGAGGGCCTGGGCGTGGGCCTGGCGCTGGTGGAAAGCACCCTGGCGGCACTGGGCGCGACTCTGACCCTGCGTTTCGAGCGCCAGTGGAGCCAGGCGCGCATCGAATGGAGCGAGCATGACGCCTGAATTCCTGCTGCTGCTTGAAGACGACGCCCTGCTCGCCGAGCAGACCCGGCGCGCGTTCGCCCGCCACGGCATCGAGGTGCACCATGCCGCCGATCTGCAACAGGCGCACGCGCTGCTGGCCAGGCTCGCCACCCTGGACGCGGCGGTGCTCGACCAGAATCTCGGCAACGACAACGGCCTGGATCTGATCCAGCCGCTGCTGGCGCGCTTCCCGCACTGCCGGGTGCTGGTGCTGACCGGCTACGGCAGCATCCCGGCGGCGGTGGCCGCCACCCGGCGCGGCGCCCACAATTACCTCACCAAACCGGCCAGCGCCGGCGAAATCCTCGACGCCCTGGGCCGCGACCCCGCCGACACCGGCGATCTCCCCGAAGTGCCGCCGTCCCTGCAGCGTCTGGAATGGGAGCACATCCAACGGGTTCTTGACGCCCACGACGGCAATATATCCAGAGCGGCGGAGGCCCTCGGCATCCACCGCCGCACCCTGCAGCGCCGGTTGAAAAAGCGCCCCAGCCCGAGCCACTTCCAGCGCGATCGTTAACACCGTTATTACGCGAAACACTTCCCCCGGTGCACCAGGTTGACCACAATGCGGTGTCTTATTCCAGGAATCACAAGGGCGCCGATGAGCAGCCGTTACAGCCTCGCAACCCTGGCGGTCCTGGCCATCCTCACGGCCTCGGCGATGCCTGGCCGGGTCAGCGCCGACCCGGCCCCGGAACTGACCCTGAAGACCGCCGGCGACCGGGAATGGCCGGAAGGCGTCGAGGCCAACCTTCGCACCCTGATCGACCTGAGCCGTTACCCCTGCCGCCCCGGCCCCGGCCAGAAAGCCCTGATCCAGCGCCAGGTACGCGACAACAGCCGCGCCGCCCTGCAGGCACTGGGCTTTTACCAGCCGGTGTTAACGCCGCAATGGCGCGACGCCGATGATGAGCGCTGCTTCGCCCTCACCCTCACGGTCGACCCCGGCGAGCCCACCCGCATCAGCGCCCTGGACATCACCCTCAACGGCGACGCCGCCGGCGACCCGGCGTTCCAGCGCACCATCGACAACGCCGGCCTGGAACAGGGGCAGCGGCTGCGCCACGACCGCTACAGCCGCCTCAAGCAGTCGCTCCAGCAGTTATTGATCAACCGGGGTTACGCCGAGGGCAGCGTCACCCGCCACCGTCTGGAGGTGGACCGGGACCGCCGTGAAGCGCGGGTGGTGCTGCACGTGGACAGCGGCCCGCGCTATCGCTTCGGCGAGATCACCCTGACCGGCGACGACCAGATCAACGAACGGCTGCGCCGCGCCTATCTGCAGTTCGACAGCGGCGAGCCGTTCAGCAACGACAAGCTGCTCGCCACCCAGCAGGCCTACCTGGGCGCCGGCTATTTCAGCGCGGTGCGGCTGGACCGCGGCGAGCCGGACGCGGACAGCCGGACCATCGATGTGAGCATCCACTTCAACCCGCGCAACGAATGGGCGCTGCTGGCCGGCGTCGGTGTCAGCACCGACACCGGCCCGCGCCTGCGGCTGGGCGTGGAGAACCGCCGCGTCAACGCCGCCGGCCACACCGCGCGGGTGGAAACCGAGCTCTCCAGCGTGCGTCAGGGCGTGGGCGCCGGCTACACCATCCCGCTGCGCGACCCGATCAACGAAAAAATCGAGCTGCGCACCCGCTATGTGAATGAAGAGACCGACACCAGCGACAGCGAGATTTTCAGTACCAGCGCCGACTACATCATCAAACTCGACTCCGACTGGGTGGCCACCACCTCGCTGGAATACCTGCGCGAGACCTACACCGTGGCCGACCAGCTCGACCAGGTGGAGCTGGTGATCCCCGGCTTCCAGCTCAGCCGGGTGGAATACGACGACCCGATCTATCCGCGCTTCGGCTGGCGGCTGGGCGGCAAGGTCAGCGGCGCCCACAAGGCGCTGGCCTCGTCGGCGTCGTTCACCCAGTTCGACGGCTGGAGCAAGCTGATCTTTCCGCTGTTCGGCGGCCGGGTCATCACCCGCGGCGAAGTGGGCTACACCGAGGTTTCCGACGTCACCGAACTGCCCGCCTCGATCCGCTTCTTCGCCGGCGGCGACGCCAGCGTGCGCGGCTTCGCCTACGAATCCCTGGGCCCGGTGGACAACGACGGCGAAGTGATCGGCGGCCGCCACCTGCTGGTCGGCAGCCTGGAGTACGACCACCCGATCAGCGAACAGTGGAGCCTGGCGGTGTTCACCGACGCCGGTAACGCCTTCAACAATTTCGACGACTACGAAATCCGCCGCAGCGCCGGCTTCGGGGTGCGCTGGCGCTCGCCGCTGGGCCCGATCCGCGTGGACTTCGCGCGCGGCATCGAAGAAGGCCGGCAATGGCGGCTGCACCTGAGCATGGGGCCGGACCTGTGAAGCGCGCCCTGCTGATCGGCCTGCTGCTGATCCCGTTGCTGCTGATCGGCGCCCTGCTGGCGCTGCTCGGCACCCGGGCCGGCAATCTCTGGCTGCTGGACCGGGCCGGACCCTATCTGCCCGGCGAACTGAGCGTGGAGGAGTGGCGCGGCAACCTGCTCTCCGGTGTCGACGTGGGCGCACTCAACTACCGTCAGGGCGACGCCGAGCAAACCCTGGCCGTGGCGTTGAACGACCTGCACCTGGAACTGGCCCCCGGCGAGCTGCTCGGCGGCTGGCTGGTGATCCAGGCTGTGCGCGCCGAACAGGTGACCCTGACGCTGCCGGCGGGGGTGCCGGAGGAACCGGACGCGCCGCCCTTCGAGCTGCCGGACAACCTGACACTGCCCCTGGGCGTGCGCATCGAAACCCTGTCGGTGGGCCGCTTCACCCTGGCCGGCGAAGCACCGCTGCACATCGACCGCATCGAGGCCCGCGAGCTGGCCGCCTGGCGCAAGCTCAACCTGCCCCGCGTCGCCCTGAGCGTGGCCGACACCCGCCTGCACGCCAATCTCAGCGGCCCGTTAAGCGCCCCCTATGATCTGCGCGGCGAGCTGGACTGGCGGCGCCCGGCGGCGCCGGACGCGGTGCCGCAAACCGCCGGTCGGCTGCGGATCGAGGGCACACCGGAAAACCTCCGGGTGGAACACACACTCTCGGCGCCGGCGCAACTGATCACCGAGGGCGAGCTGGGCTACCGGGACGGTCAGGTGCACCTGGACCTGCGCCATCATTGGCCGGCGCAACCCCTGCCGGTGGAGACCCCGGTGCCGGCGCGCCTGGGCGAAGGCGAGCTCACCACCAAGGGCACCCTGGACCGCGTCCGTCTGCAGGGGCAAACCACCCTCACCGCTGACGGCCGGCCGCTGGCCGTGACCCTGCTCGGCGACGCCGGCCTCGACGGCCTGACCCTGGACACCCTGAGCCTGAAGAACGACGGCCAGAGCCTGACACTGAGCGGCCGCCTGGATTACCAGGACGGCCTGGCCTGGGACCTGGACGCCCAAGGGCAACACCTGAACCCGGCGACCCTGGCGCCGGCCTGGCCCGGCGATCTGACCCTGAAGGCGCGCACCCGGGGCCATTGGCGTGGCGCCGACGACTGGGCCCTGAACGCCGACCCGCTGTCGCTCACCGGCACCCTGCAGGGCGACCCGGTGGCCCTGAACGGCCAGGCCCGCCAGGACACCGGCGGCGATCTGACGGTCACCCTGGACGGCCGCTGGGGCGCGGACCGCCTCAGCGCCCGCGGGCAAGTGGGCGACAGCCTGAACCTGGACGGCACCCTCAACATCGAACGGCTGACACGCTGGTACGGCCCGGCGCGGGGCCGCCTGCGGGCGGACTGGCGCCTGCGCGGCCCGCTCGACGCGCCCCGGCTGAGCGGCACCGCCAACGGTGACGCCCTGGGCTACCAGGACTGGCGGCTGGACACCCTGAGCGCCCGCTTCCAGGACCTCAACGCCGGCGACACGCCCATGAGCCTGGCGCTGGAGGGGCGGGCGCTGAGCCAGAACGGCGAGACCCGGGTGGCGCGCCTGGACGCCGATGTGGAAGGCCGGCGCGGCGACCACCGCCTGCAGGTGGCGGTGGAGAACGACGGCGCCGCCACCGCGCTCACCGCCCAGGCCGGCCTCAACGGTGACCTGGTCTGGTCCGGGCGCCTGCTCGACTGGCGACTGCAGGAGCGACAACTGGGCGTCTGGACCCTGTCGGAGCCGGTGCCCTTTACCCTGGGCGCCGACCGCCAATCCCTGGACAACCTCTGCCTGCAGAGCCGCGACGACCCGGGCCGCTTATGCCTGGCGGGCGACCACGCCGCCAACGGCAGCATCGACGCTAATCTGGAAGTCCGCGACCTGCCCCTGGCGCTGGCCAACCCCTGGCTCGGCGACGGCGTCAAACTGGACGGCCGCCTGCGCGCCGACGCCACCTTCGGCGGCCGCGTCGACCGGCCCCGGGGCCAGTGGTCGCTGAGCCTGGAAGACGCCTCCACCCGCTTCGTCGGCGCCGAGCCGCCGCTGACCCTGGTGTTCCAGCAAGCGGCGCTCACCGGCAACCTGGACAACGACCGTCTCGATCAGCAGCTGGATCTGGTGGTGGCCGACCAGGGCGAAGTGCACGCCCGGGTGGAAAGCGGCCTGAGCCTGGACGCGCCGATGAGCGGCCGGCTGCGCCTGGACATCCCGCGCCTGGACGACCTGGCGCCGTTGCTGCCCCGGGTCGGTGAGCTGCAAGGCCGGGTGCAGGGCGATCTGAACCTGGGCGGTACTCCGGCCGGCCCCAGGCTGGACGGGGAGATCGCGCTGCTCGACGGCCGCGCCACGGTGCCCGACCTGGGCATCAGCGCGGAAAGCGTTCGCCTGGCGGTGACCGGCGACGCCTCCGGCACCCTCAATCTGGACGGCAGCGCCCGGCTGGGCGACGGCACCCTGGAACTGGGCGGCACCTGGACCCCCACCCGCTCACCGCTGGCGATGGACCTGTGGGCGCGCGGCGAGCGCCTGCGGGTCGCCGACCGCGCCGACGCCAAGGTCTACGTTTCGCCGGATCTCGCCCTCAAAGGCGACGGTGACGGCCTGAATCTGAGCGGCACCCTGAACGTGCCGGAGGCCGACCTGAAACCCCGCGAACTGCCCGAGAGCGCGGTCACCGTCAGCGAGGACCAGGTGCTGGTGGACGCCCGCGCCGAGGAGACCACGCCGCTGCCGTTCGCCATGGGCGTCACCGTCACCCTGGGCGACCAGGTGCGCTTCGAAGGGTTCGGGCTGCGCGCCACCCTCACCGGCGAGCTGCGTGTCAGCCAGCAGCCCGGCCAGCCGGCCCAGCTCAACGGCGAGCTGATCATCACCGAGGGCCGCTACCGCGCCTACGGCCAGAACCTGCTGATCGAAAACGGCCGCTTGCTGTTCCAGGGCCAGCCCGACAACCCGGGGCTGGATATCCGCGCGGTGCGCAAGATACCCAGCGAAAACCTGGTGGTGGGGGTGCAGCTGTCCGGCACCCTGCAGGAACCGGACGCGCGCGTCTTCTCCGACCCCAGCCTGGAAGAAAGCGAGGCCATGTCCTATCTGGTTACCGGCCGCTCCTTGAGCCGGGGCTCGCAAAGCGATTCCGCCCAGGTGGCCCAGGCGCTGGCGCTCTACGGTCTGCAAAAAGGCAGCGGCGTCACCGACAAGATCGGCGACACCCTGGGGCTGGACGAAATCTCCATCGGCAGCGACTGGGAAACCTCCGACGCCGCCCTGATGCTCGGCAAACAGATCTCCGACCGCCTCTACCTGACCTACGCGGTGGGCCTGTTCGACGCCATCTCCACCGTCATGCTGCGCTACACCCTGACCCGCCAGCTGCACCTGGAAGCGCAATCCAGCAGCAAATCCCAAGCCATCGACCTGATCTGGGAAAAAGAACTGGAATGAGCAGTTAATAGTGAATAGTTAACAGTTAATAGTTCGCGGGTTGGGGTGGGTGGGTCGTGTGGCGCCGAGGCCGCGCTCAAAGCCTAGTCGCGGCTTCCTGGCTTGAAGCTGCGCGAGCCTCCGCTCGCGCAGCTGTTCACTGTTCACTGTTCACTGTTAACTCTTAACTGTTAACTGCGCGGGATCGCGTACGTGCCGGTGACGTGCGCGACCATCACGTCGTTGCCGTCGCTGTAGAGGCGCACTTCGAGCATGGCGGAGCGGCGGCCCAGGCGGAGGATTTCGGCGTCGCCGATCAGGTCGGCCTGGCCGGGCTTGCTGAGGAAGTTGATGTTGAGGTTCTGGGTCACGGCCATTTCCTGGCCGTCCAGGTTGGCGAGAATGGCGGCGTACATGGCGGCGTCCGCCAGGCTCATCAGGGTGGGGCCGGACACGGTGCCGCCGGGGCGGATCATCGACTCCGTGAACCGGTAGCGCACCCGCGCCCGGTTCTCGCCCACGGACTCCACCACCACGCCCTGCTCCGCCGCCGCCGGCAGGCCGCCGCGGATCAGCGCTTCCACTTGTTTTGCTGTCAGCATGCATCTCTCCCCAAACGAAAGCGGAACATAAAGCGGCACGGCGCGGGCTGCAAGCCACCGGATCATGACACCGCCGCGCCCGGTAGCCCGTCCGCCCCAGTTTGACTAGAATGCCCGATTCGGCTTCCCTCCACTGACACGGAATAAGAAACGCCTCATGCGCACCTCCCAGTACCTGCTCGGCACCGTTAAACAAACCCCCGCGGACGCGGTGGTGGTCAGCCATCAGCTCATGCTGCGCGCCGGCATGGTCCGCAAGCTGGCCTCCGGCCTGTACACCTGGCTGCCATCCGGTCTGCGCGTGCTGCGCAAGGTGGAGCGTATTATCCGCGAGGAAATGGACCGCGCCGGCGCCCAGGAAGTGCTGATGCCGGTGGTGCAGCCCATGGAGCTGTGGGAAGAGTCCGGCCGGGCGCCCGCCTACGGCCCCGAGCTGCTGCGCTTCACCGATCGCCACGACAACCCTTTCTGCCTGGGCCCCACCCACGAGGAAGTGATCACCGATCTGGTGCGCAACGAGATCCACAGCTACAAGCAGCTGCCGGCCAATTTCTATCAGATCCAGACCAAGTTCCGTGATGAGATCCGGCCGCGCTTCGGCATCATGCGTGCCCGCGAATTCACCATGAAGGACGCCTACTCCTTCCACACCGACATGGACTCGCTGGCTCAAACCTACCAGGTGATGCACAACGCCTACTGCGCGATCTTCGACCGGCTGGGCCTGGATTACCGCCCGGTGGAAGCGGACACCGGCGCCATCGGCGGCGCCGCCAGCCATGAATTCCATGTGCTGGCCGAGTCCGGCGAGGACGACATCGCCTTCTCCGACCAGTCCGGCTACGCCGCCAACTTGGAGCTGGCGGAAGCCGTGGCCCCCGCCGGCGAGCGTGCCGCCCCCGGCGCGGACATGGCGCTCACCGACACGCCGGACGCCAGGACCATCGAGCAGTTGGTGCAGCAGTTCGATCTGCCCATCGAGAAGACCGTGAAAACCCTGGTGGTGAAAGGCAGCGAAGGCGGCCTGGTGGCGCTGCTGGTGCGCGGCGACCACGAGCTCAACGACATCAAGGCGGAGAAACTGGACGCCGTGGCCACGCCGATGGCGTTCGCCGAGGAAGAGGAAATCCGCGCCGCCATCGGCGCCGGCCCCGGCTCCCTCGGCCCGGTGAACCTGCCAATTCCCTGCGTGGTGGACCGCAGCGTGGCGCTGATGAGCGACTTCGCCGCCGGCGCCAACCAGGACGGCAAGCACTACTTCAACATCAACTGGGAGCGCGACGTGGCGCTGCCGGAAGTGGCCGACCTGCGCAACGTGGTGGAGGGCGACCCGAGCCCGGACGGCAAAGGCACCCTGACCATCAAGCGCGGCATCGAGGTGGGCCACATCTTCCAGCTCGGCACCAAGTACTCCGAGGCGCTCAACGCCACCGTGCTGGACGACAACGGCCGCTCCGTGGTGATGCCCATGGGCTGCTACGGCATCGGCGTCAGCCGGGTGGTGGCCGCCGCCATCGAACAGAACCACGACGACAACGGCATCGTCTGGCCGGAGGCCATCGCCCCCTTCCAGGTGTCGCTGATTCCGCTCAACATCAAGAAGAGCCCGCGCGAAAAAGAAGTGGCGGAAAAACTCTACGCGGACCTTACCGCCGCCGGCATTGAGGTGCTGTTCGACGACCGCGAAAAAGAGCGCGTGGGCGTGAAGTTCAGCGACGCGGAACTGATCGGCATCCCGCACCGTGTGCTGGTGGCCGAGCGCGGCCTGGACAACGGCGTGCTGGAATACAAGAGCCGGCGCGGCGGTGAAGCCGAAGAGGTTCCCGCGGACTCCATCGTCGACTTCCTCAAGAAGAAGCTGGGACTTTAGCCCTGTGGGAGCGGGCCCCGCCCGCGAAAGGGCGCGCAGCGCCCGGCAGGATTCCAGAGACGTCTTTAACTACCGCCGGCGGGCCATCACCTGGCTCATGGCGGTATCCCCTTGCGCGGTGAGCCGCCACAGCGGCATGCCGCGGCTGTCGTTGTCGGAGGTCTTGTTGATCAGCCCCAGCGCGCGCAGGTGCACCTTGATCTGGTTGAAGGCGTGGCCGGCCAGCACCACGTTGCGCACCGCATGGGCCTTGGGGAAATCCGCCAGCACGTCGTCCAGGGCCTTGCGGGCGATATAGTCTTCCAGCGCTTTCTGCATCACCGGTTCCGAGACCGGGTTCAGCATCAGCGGCGCCACACAGGCGAACACCCGGTTCCAGTCCAGCTCACAGGAAGCCATCGCCACCTTGCAGTCGCCGCCTTCGTACACGTTGCATGAGTAGTCCAGCGTCACCCGGTCCGAGCCCCGCGCCAGATGCCGCGCCGGCGTGCGCTGGCCGCTCAGCCATTCCTCGCGCTCCTTCTCCAGCTCGGCGACCCGGCGGCGCAGGCGTTCCGTTTCACCGCCGGCGCTTTTCTCGACGCTGCCCGACTTCACCCAGCCGGCGGCGGGATGCTGGCGCATCACATCGGGCATCACCTTGGCCACCTGCTCGCTCAGCTCGCGCTCGTCGCGCCAGCGGAACGCCAGGGTTTTGTTCTCCAGCAGCCGGGCGAAATCATCGCGCCGCACCTGCCCTTCACGGCTGTCCTCGCGGGCCTCGGCGGGCAGGCTGAACGGCTGGTCGTGAATAAAGGTGACGATCGGTTTGCGCTTGGTGGCGGCGAAAATGTATTCACGGTGGGTATAGCTGAGCCCCAGCGGTGACAGGGTGCCGTAGCGGCCGCCGAGCAGGATCACGAAATAGTCGCAATCGTCGATCATGCGCTGCACCACCGGCATCAGATTGTTGGTTTCGGCGCTGTGCAAATCCATGCTCATGGGTGCCATGCCGAGATCCAGCAACGGCAGCATCAAGGCCTGGCGCGCGGACTGCATGTCCGGGTAGGTGGTGCTGATGAACACCTGATAGCGTTTCTCGACTGTCACCCTGGTCGATCTCCGCGTTAAGAAGGTTGAAGGCCCGGCTATTAAAGCCGCTGGGCGCGCCGATCACAAGCCGGCGCCGGCCCCCCGGTGAGGATCCGCGCGTTTCATGCTAGCCTCCAAGTCCGACCGCTGAAACCGGAACCTGGATGCCATGAAGACCATCGCCTTTTACAACCTGAAAGGAGGGGTGGGTAAAACAGCCACGGCCGTGAACATGGCCTGGCACGCGGCCCGCTGGAAACACCGCACCCTGCTCTGGGATCTCGACCCGCAAGGCGCCGCCAGTTTTTACCTGGGCGTGGACCAGGACAACCCGGGCTATAAAGCCGGCAGCCTGTTGAAGGGCAAGCAACCGGTGGGCCGCCTCAAGCGCGAGACCCGCTGGCCGCACCTGGACGTGGTGCCCGCCGACATCAGCATGCGCAACGCGGACGTCAAACTGGCGGAAAGCGGCGGCGGCAAGAACCGCCTCAAGGAACTGATCGCGCCGTTCGGCGAATCCTACGAACTGACGCTGCTGGACTGCCCACCGACACTCAGCCCGCTGGCGGAAAGCGTGTTCGCCGCCGCCGACTACCTGTTCGTGCCGGTGATCCCCACCCACCTGTCCCTGCGCGCCTTCGAGCAAGTGCTCGACTGGATCGACGGCAAGAAGATCAAGAACCTGCAGGTGGTGCCGTTTTTCAACATGGTGGACCGCCGCCGGGACCTGCACGTGCAGATGCTGGTCAAGCGCCCGGCACTGATGAAAAACGGCCTCAAGACCTGGATTCCCTACTCCACCCATGTGGAGCAGATGGGCGACCACCGCGCCCCGGTGGGCGAGTTCGCCCCCTACACGCCGGCCGCCCAGGCGTTCCGCGCGCTCTGGTTCGAGGTGCTCGGCCGCCTCAAGCTGTAAGCGTCAGCTCTCCAGCGGATTGGCGCGCCGGATCAGCGTGTCGATGTCCAGGCCGCGCGGCAGGCTGCCGTAGTTGCGGGTGTGCCCGCCGCCCAGCCGCGCGGCGATAAACGCCTCGCTCACCGAGTCGTTACCCGCCTTCACCAGCAGCGCGCTCTGCATGGTCAACGCCATGCGGTCCACCAGATCGCGGGCGCGGAACTCAATCTGCTCCGGGTCGGCCAGCTCTTTCTTGAGGTCGTTGATAGCGTTGTCCAGGGTGGCGTTCCGGCCCTGGGCGCCGGCCAGCTCCTCGAACCAGGTGTCCACCACCGCCGGGCTCTTGTTCATGGCGCGCAGCACATCCAGCGCCTGCACATTGCCGGAGCCTTCCCAGATCGCGTTGATCGGCGCGTCCCGGTACAGCCGGGCGAGAATGAAATTCTCGGTGACGCCGTTGCCGCCCAGGCACTCCATCGCCTCGTAGGCGTGGTGTGGGGTGCGCTTGCAGATCCAGTATTTGCCCACGGCGGCGCCCAGCCGGGTGAACAGTTTCTCGTGCTCGTCGTCCAGGTTATCCAGGGCCCGCGCCATGCGCAGGGTCATCGCCACCGAGCCTTCCACCTCCAGCTGCAGGTCGGCGATCACATTGCGCATCAGCGGCTGGTCGAGCAGCGTCTCGCCGAAGGCGGCGCGGTTGGCGGCGTGGTGCACCGCCTGGGCCACCACCTGGCGCTGGCCGCCGGACGAGCCGATCATGCAATCGAAGCGGGTCATCGCCACCATCTCGATGATCGCCGGCACGCCGCGGCCCTCTTCGCCGACCATCCAGCCGTGGGCGCCGCGCAACTCCACCTCGGAGGAGGCGTTGGAGACATTGCCCATCTTGTTCTTGAGGCGCTGCACCTGCAGCGGGTTCTTGCTACCGTCCTCGCGCCAGCGCGGCACCAGGAAACAGCTCAGACCGCCCGGCGACTGGGCCAGCATCAGGAAGGCGTCGCACATCGGCGCGGACATGAACCACTTGTGGCCCACCAGTTCGTAGAGCTCACCGGAACCGCCGGCACCGACAGGATGGGCGCGGGTGGTGTTGGCGCGCACGTCCGAGCCGCCCTGCTTCTCGGTCATGCCCATGCCGATGGTCAGCGCCTGTTTGTCGTGATGGCTGACATTACGGCCATCGTAGCCGCGGGCGGTGACCTTGGGCAGCCAGCGCTCGGCGAGGGACGGCGTCAGCCGCAGGCTCGGCACCGACGCGAAGGTCATGGTGATCGGACAGCCGTGGCCGCCTTCCACCTGGGCGTGCATGTAGTACTTGGCGGCGCGCAGCACCTGGGCACCCGGCCCCGGATCGGTCCAGGGCGAGGAATGCAGGCCTTCCCGCGTCGCCATGTCCATCAGCTTGTGATAGGCCGGGTGGTAATTGACCTGGTCCACCCGGTGGCCGTAGCGGTCGTGGGTCTCGAACTCCGGCTTGTTGGCGTTGGCCTGGTAGCCCCACTCGATCACCTCCGGGCGGGTGGTCTCGAAACCGTAGCGGTCCAGCTCCTCGACGCCGCGCTCGCCGCCTTCGCGCAGCACCGCGTCGTAGAGCGCGGTGTCGCCCCGGAAGGCGTTGTAATCCTGCAGCGGCGTGGCCTGGTTGAACACCTCATGGGTGTTGGCCAACGCGTCCAATTGGGACGTGGTTTGTTCCGCGTTCATGGCTTTCTCTTGAGCGTTCATGACTTTCTCTTGAGCGTTCATGACTGTTTCTCCCCGGCTTTGCGCCGCACATAGAGGACTTTCTCCACCCGGGCCACGGCCTCGCCGGCGCCGTCGCGCACGGTGACCTCCCAGGTGGGCAGATACTTTTCGCCACCGGCGGTGGCGGCCTTTACCTCATCGATCATCGCCTGGGTCAGTTCGAACTCGGCGAACACCCGGCCCTTGCCCGGGCGCAGAAAATCGATCGTCGCGCTCTTATCCCAGACGATGTAATCGCGCCCCAGGTTGTTCATCAGCATCAGCATGTAGAACGGGTCCGTCATGCTGTACAGGCTGCCGCCGAAGTGGGTGCCCACATAGTTGCGGTTGTACCAGTGCATGCCCATGGACACGCGCACCCGGCGGAAATCCGCGCTCAGTTCCTCGACCCGCACGCCGGCGCCCAGGAAAGGCCCGTACAGCAACAGCCCCCGGCGCAGGCCGGCGGCCCCGGAAAACAGCTTTTTCAGTGGATTGCTCATGGCGCGCTCTCCGTATCGCCGGACCCGGGCACGGACGCGGCACCGGCCACGCCCACCGCCCGCAAACAAAACGCCGCCAGGTGATCGGCCAGGCCGGCATCATTCAGGGGCGCCGCCAGCGGCCCCACCAGCGCCTCGGCAATGGCGCCCACCAGGGCCGCCGCCGCCAGCGCCGTGGACTGCGGCGGCAGCTCACCGGCCGCCACGCCCTGGTCCAGCACCCGCTGGTACAGGGCCGCGTAGGCGGCGCGATAGCGCAACCGCTCGGCGTCCACCTCCGGCTCCACCGGCTCGGCGATCAGCGCCCAGGCCAGCCGCGGCGCCGCCAGCGCCCGGCGGGCGAACAGCCGCAACGCCCGCTCCAGCCGCGCCGAGGCATTGCCGCCGCCGGCCAGCGCCCGGTCCACCGCGTCCACTTCCCGCTGGGTGGCCACCGCGAACACCGCCGCCGCCAGGGTCGCCTTATTATCGAAATAGCGGTAAAGCGTGCCGACGCCCACGCCGGCGCGGTCCGCCACCGTCTGCATGGTCATGGCGGCGAAGCCACCGTCGCGCACCAGGGTCTCGGCGGTGCGCAGCAACGCCTCGCGCTGCGCCGCCTTGCGCGCCTTGACCTGCGCCGTCTCTCTATACGCCATTCGCGTTCGCCATGATCGGAATCCTGATTCCAGCCTTTCAAGGATTGAATCACGGTTCCGATCTTCAGGCAAGGGCGCTATCGGTGCTCCGTATCCGAGACGCGGTGCAGCGGAACCGCCACGGGGCATAACACCGCCGGGCCCTCCAGGTAGGGGGAGCTTGGAATCTTCCAAGGAGCGCCGGGATCGGGTGTGCCCGTCCAGGACCGTGTTTGGCCAGGGATGGCCAAACGCCGAGCCTACAGGGATGTACTCGTGGCGTGTCCTGGACGGGCACACCCTATCCCGGTGCGGGCTTTCTGGAGGGAGAAGCCTCTGGAATCCTGCCGGGTGGCTAAAGCCACCCTTTCGCGGGCAGGGCCCGCTCCCACAAGCCCGCTCCCACAAGGGTCAGCCTAGTGCAACACCAACCCGAGGGCGGCCATCGCCACCACCAGGACCAGCAACGGCACCCGCCCCGACCGCAAGGCCAGGAACCCGAGCACCACCAGGGCCAGGTCGCGGGGGCCGGCCACCGCCGACAGGAACACCGGCTGATACAGGGCCGCCAGCAGCAGACCGACCACCGCCGCGTTGATGCCGGCCACCGCGCCGGCCATGGCGGGCCGGGCCGCCAGGGCGCGCCAGGCGTCGCTGAGCGCCAGCACCAGCAGGAAGCCGGGCAGGAAGATGGCCAGGGTGGCCACGCCGGCCCCCAGCCACGGGCTGGCCGGCGCCAGCTGCGCGCCCAGATAGGCGGCCAGTGAGAACATCGGCCCGGGCACCGCCTGGGCGGTGGCGTAGCCGGTGAGGAACTGGTCCTGGCTCATGGCGTCGCCGACAAAGCCTTCCAGCAGCGGCAACACCACATGGCCGCCGCCGAACACCAGCGCCCCGGCGCTGTAGAAGTCCCGGGCCAGCCCGCCCAGGGTGCCGCCGCCGATCAGCCACAGCAGCAGCCAGACGGCGGCGAACAGGCCGAACGGCAGCCAGGCCACCCGGCTTTCGCCGGCGCCCGCGTCCTCCGGCGCCGCCGAGGGCTTCAGCCAGTGGCGGCCGATCAGCGCCGCCACCAGCAACGCCAGCAACTGCACACCGACGCCGGGGAACAGCCACAGCATCACCGCCGTGGCCAGGGCCACGCCACGGGTGAAGCGGTCGCGGCAGAATTTGCCGCCCAGGTTCAGCACCGCATCGGCCACCACCACCACCGCCAGCCATTTCAGGCCGCTGACCAGGCCGTTCAGCCAGGCCTCGGGCAGCCGGGTGGCGTACAGGGCCACCATCACCATGATCAGGAAAGACGGCAGGGTGAATCCCAGGAAAGCCGCAACGCCGCCGGCCAGCCCGCCCCGGTGACGGCCGATGGCGAAACCGAGCTGGCTGGACGCCGGCCCGGGCAGAAACTGTGTCAGGGCCAGCAGACGGGCGTAGGTGGCCTCGTCCAGCCAGCCCAGCCGCACCACGAAGCGGCGGTGGAAATAGCCCACATGGGCGGCGGGACCACCGAAGCTGATACAGCCCAGCCACAGGAATTCCCAGAATACCTTCCCGAATCTCATAGCCATTCTCTTAAACCGACGAAAGCCCGATCTTAAAACAGGGGGCGACAATAACGGAAAAGGGTGTCAGCCGGATGTCAGTGTGGCGGCGGGCGGGTATACTCGCCGCCATGCAACGCGACGCCCTCTCCGTTTTACAGCACGTCTTCGGTTATCACGACTTCCGTGGCGAACAACGCGCCATCATCGACAACCTGATCGACGGCGACGACGCCCTGGTGCTGATGCCCACCGGCGGCGGTAAATCCCTGTGCTACCAGATCCCGTCGCTGGTGCGCGACGGCGTGGGCGTGGTGGTGAGCCCGCTGATCGCGCTGATGCAGGATCAGGTCAGCGCGCTCAATGCGCTGGGGGTGCGCGCCGCCTTCCTGAATTCCACGCTCAGCGCCGAGCAGAGCCAGTCCCTGCAGCAGCAGGTACGCAACGGCGAGCTGGACCTTCTCTATGTGGCGCCGGAACGGCTGATCCAGCCGCGCACCCTGGAGCTGCTGCATCAGTCGCCGCTGGCGCTGTTCGCCATCGACGAGGCCCACTGCGTGTCGCAATGGGGCCACGACTTCCGCAGCGACTATCTGCAGCTCTCCCTGTTGCACCGTGAATTCCCCAAGGTGCCGCGCATCGCGCTCACCGCCACCGCGGACCCGCGCACCCGCACGGAAATCGCCGAGCGCCTGGACCTCACCGGCGCGCGCCACTATGTGTCCAGCTTCGACCGGCCCAATATCCAGTACCGCATCGAACGCAAGGACGGCGCCCGCAAACAACTGCTGCGCCTGCTGCGCGCCGAACACGCCGGCGAGGCGGGCATCGTCTACTGCCTGTCGCGCAACAAGGTGGACCAGACCGCCCAGTGGCTCACCGACCAGGGCATCCCCGCCCTGCCCTACCACGCCGGCCTGAGCGGCGCGATGCGCGCCGACCACCAACAGCGCTTTTTGCGCGAGGACGGCCTGGTGATGGTGGCCACGGTGGCGTTCGGCATGGGCATCGACAAACCGGACGTGCGCTTCGTCGCCCACCTGGATCTGCCGAAAAGCATCGAAGCCTACTACCAGGAGACCGGCCGCGCCGGCCGTGACGGCGAGCCCGCCACCGCCTGGATGGCCTACGGCCTGGAAGACGCCATCCGCCACAAGCAGATGCTGGCGCAGTCGGAAGGCAACGAGCAGTTCAAACGCCACGAACACCAGCGCCTGGAAGCGATGCTGGGGCTCTGCGAAGTCACCCACTGCCGCCGTCAGGCGCTGCTGCACTACTTCGGCGAAAACCTGGAGCAGCCGTGCGGCAACTGCGACACCTGCCTGAACCCGCCGCAGACCTTCGACGCCACCGAAGCGTCGCAAAAGGCGCTCAGCTGTGTGTTCCGCACCGGCCAGCGTTTCGGCGTCAACCATCTGGTGGACGTGCTCACCGGCAACCGCAGCGACAAAGTGGCCGCCGCCGGCCACGACCACGTCTCCACCTGGAACATCGGCGGCGAGTTCTCCGCCAGCCAGTGGCGCGCCATCTACCGGCAACTGGTGGCGCGCGGCCTGCTCGCCGTGGACGCGGACGGCTACGGCGCCCTCAAGCTCACCGAAACCTGCCGCCCCTACCTGCGCGGTGAAGTGCCGCTGCATCTGCGCAAGGACGCGGCCAAATCCGCCGAGCGCACCCGCCGCAGCAAGCCGCAGGTGGCGGAAGCGGACCGCCAGCTCTGGGAGGCGCTGCGCGCCCGCCGCAAGCAGCTGGCGGAGGAGGAAGGCGTGCCGCCCTATGTGATCTTCCACGACGCCACCCTGATGGACATGCTCGCCCTGCGTCCCCGCGACCGCTATGAGATGGCCGCCGTCAGCGGCGTCGGCGACCGCAAGCTGGAAGCCTACGGCGACGCCTTCCTGGCCGTCCTCGAAGAGCACACCGACGCCGCCTCCTGACCCGCTGGAAGAAAGGGTCATTGCGCCATCGAAAGTCCGGACTTACGGTAAATGCCTCCTTTTTCGACGCGAGCGGCACCATGGACTATCTGCGCACCCCGGACACCTGTTTCGAGAACCTGCCCGGCTATCCCTGGGCGCCCCACTACGCCCAGGTCGACGACGGCGAAGGCCACGAGATGCGCATGCATTACCTGGACGAAGGCGAGCGCGACGCTCCGGTGGTGTTGATGCTGCACGGCGAGCCGTCCTGGAGTTACCTTTACCGGCACATGATCGAGCCGGTGGTGGCCGCCGGCTACCGTGTGATCGCGCCGGACCTGATCGGCTTCGGCCGCTCGGACAAGCCGGTGAACCGCGAGGACTACACCTACAACCGGCACGTGGGCTGGGTGCGCAGCCTGCTGCTGGATCACCTGGACCTGCGCGACATCACCCTGATCTGCCAGGACTGGGGCGGCCTGATCGGGCTGCGCCTGGTGGGCAATCACCCCGAGCGCTTTGCCCGGGTGATCGCCGCCAATACCTTCCTGCCGGACGGCGAGCACGATCCCGGCGAGGCGTTCCGCAAGTGGCGGGACTTCTCGCAGACGGTGCCCGAGTTTCCGGTCAGCATGATCATCCAGGGCGCCACCACCACGGAGCTGCCGGCGGCGGTGCTGGCCGCCTACGACGCCCCCTTCCCGGAGGAGCGCTACAAGGCCGGTGCCCGCCAGTTCCCGGCGCTGGTGCCGGACCGCCCGGACGCGCCGGGCGCCGCCGAGAACCGTGAAGCCTGGCAATCGCTGATGGCGTTCGACAAGCCGTTCATCACCGCCTTCAGCGACAAGGACCCGATCACCGCCGGCGCCGACGCGGTGCTGCGCAAGCTGATTCCCGGTTGCCAGGGCCAGCCGCACACCACCATCGAGAACGGCGGCCACTTCCTGCAGGAAGACCAGGGCGAAGCCCTGGCCCGGGTGCTTACTGACCTCGCACGCGACGCTTGATCGGCGAGGCGAACTGCAGGATCAAAAAGTTGATCAGCGACAGCACGATGGCGATCTCGTAACGGTTGAACGCCACTGACACGCCAATGGCCCCGGTATTCCACATGCTGGCGGCCGTGGCGGTACCGGTGACATTGGCGCCTTCCTTGAGAATGGCGCCGCCGCCGATAAAGCCCATGCCGGTGATAATGCCGTACATCACCCGCGCCTGGGCGCCGTCGTCACCGCCGAACATCTGCAGCCCCACCAGCATGTAGCCGCAAGCGGCCACCGCCACCAGCGGGAAGGTGCGCAGCCCGGCCCCTTCGGCCCGGTGCTCCCGGTTCCAGGCCACCGGCAGCGCGATCAGGAACGCCATGCCGAGCTGTATCAGGTGAGTCAGTATCTGATGCCAATCGAGGGTGTCCATAGCCGTCCTTCAAAGTCGCCCTTCAAATAAAATTCACTATACCGTTATAAGCTTGACGCTTTCGTCACGCATGGTTTCCCCGGGTTTTATTTATTATTTATGGGGAAAAAACATGAAAAAAATGCCTTTCTCGCTGGCCACCGGCCTGCTGGCGGCGACGCTGGCCGGCTGTGGCGGCGATTCGTCCAGTTCCGACGGCACCTCCGGCGGCGGTAACGGCAACACCACGCCGCCCGCCACCGCCTCGACCCTGAAAATCGGCCTGCTGCCGGACACCCAGGGCGGCGGCGACAACGTCTCCATGCACCCGATGAAAGCGGTGCTCGACAAAGAGCAGGAGCTGGGCGTGGACATCGTGATCCCGGTGGGCGACCTCACCGACCACGGCACCACCCGGGAATTCGAGCAGTGGACCTCCGTGGCGGAGAGCTACCGCGACGCCGGCATCGAGTTCCTGCCGCTGATGGGCAACCACGAAGACAGCTACGCCTACTCGGTGGAGTGGATCGAGAACATGAAGCACTACATCCCCGAGGATGCGGTGCACATGGCCGGCGCCCAGTACCTGAACTACTACGTGATCCGCGACAACGTGATGATCATCCTGCTCAAGTACTACAACCTGCCGATCGCCTTCGAGTGGATCAAGCAGGAAGTGGCCGCCAATGAAGACAAATTCGACCACCTGGTGATCGCCAGCCACGACGGCCTGATCGGCGCCAAATACGGCGAAACCCGGGAAATGATCGTCGAGGGCACCAAGGGCGACAACGCCCTGATGGACATGTGGGACGACATCCGCGCCTTCTTCGCCCGTTACGACGTGCTCTGGGTGCAGGGCCACGAGCACATGTACCAGCGCTCCGTGGTGACCGCGCCGATCTGGGTCGATCCGTCGTCCTGGACCACCGCCGACGGCAACTACCGCCTGCCGCAGTACACCCAGATCATGTCCGGTAACGCCTCTTATAAAGGCTACGAGTTCCGCTACGGCGAACGGGAACTGGTGCAGCGCATCGTGCAGCAGAAGATGAACACCCGCAGCAACGGCTCACCGGCCTATGACGCCAATGCCTCGGTGCTCACCTTCCACGGCGACCGGGTGGATTACGAGTCCTGGTTCGTGGAGCACACCATCGGCAGCAACGAGGACGGCGTCAAGGAACTGGCCGACCCGCAATGGAAGCTGCTGGACCGCTTCACCCGCACCAAGAACCGCTGCGAGCGGCTGGTCTACCCCAACTCCATCCCCGAGGGCACCCGCCCGGTGATGTACCTGGACGCCAGCTACGTCAGCAACGACTGCACCGGCGACGACGGCAGCGTGGCGCGCATGGTGGCCGGCACCAACGACACCTTCAACCGGGTGGAAAGCCGCACCCGCGACATGGGCGTGACCCCCGGCTTCAGCCGCGCCGAGACGGTTACCGACCTGATGCGCCTGGGCTACCAGTTCCTGTTCCAGTACCACCAGCCCTGGACCCCCAACCTGAACGGTGAAAACCGTCTGGTACCGCTGAACGAAACGGAAGTGGAAATCCCGGAAACCACCATCGACCTGAAAGAGCTGGTCACCATGAGCTGGCAGCAGAGCGACGGGGAAACCGCTTCCGACATCCTCATCATCAGCGGCACCCAGAACCAGACCGGCACCTACTCGAGCGCCTATGGCGCGGTGAAGGACATCGAAACCATGGTCGGCCTGCCCGGCAGCCAGCCCGACGGCACCGCCAAGCAGCCGCACACCCTGCCCGCCGGCGCCAGCAAGGACTGGGACCTGGCCACCGCCGTCGCCGACGCCTACGCGCTCACCTTTGACGCCCCGGAAGGCAGCAACGTGGACAGCCTGAACCTGGGCGTGCGCACCGCCGAGGGCTGGCAGCCCCTGGCCAGCGCCGACTGTCTGGTGGAAGGCCCATTCGACGGCGGCTACCTGAGCACCCCGCCGACGCGTCCCGACGCCTGCGCGGACCAGCCCCTGGTCGGCATCGACCCGGACCACGGCCGCCGCTTCTGGGCCGTCCTGCAACAGGACGCCGAACTCGCCCTGCTGCGCCGCTAACCACCCCCCGCCCGCCCCGTTTCAGGGGCGGGCTTCCCCGGCCGCCCACAAATAACACTCGTACCCAGCCCCACAATCCGTTAGGCTTGCCCGCCCTTCGGGCTACGCCCTCCTTGTTTTCTGAAAGACTCTTCATATGGATTTTGCTTCCCTCGGATTGATCGATCCTCTGCTGCGTGCTGTTGCCGAGCAGGGTTACACCACCCCGTCGCCGATTCAGGCTCAGGCGATACCCGCCGTCCTGGAAGGCCGCGACGCCATGGCCGCCGCCCAGACCGGCACCGGCAAGACCGCCGGCTTTACCCTGCCGCTGCTGCAGCGCCTCAGTGAAGGCACACCCGCGCCGGCCCGCCAGGTGCGCGCCCTGGTGCTCACCCCCACCCGCGAGCTGGCCGCCCAGGTGGCGGAAAGCGTCGCCCTGTACGGCAAATATCTGCCGGCGATGCGCTCGGCGGTGGTGTTCGGCGGGGTCAAGATCAACCCGCAGATCGACAAGCTCAGCCGTGGCGTGGACGTCCTGGTGGCGACCCCCGGCCGGCTGCTGGATCTTTACCAGCAAAAGGCGGTGCGCTTCGACAACCTGGAAATCCTGGTGCTTGACGAGGCGGACCGGATGCTGGACATGGGCTTCATCCATGACATCCGCCGTATCCTCAAGGTGCTGCCGCAGAAGCGTCAGACCCTGATGTTCTCGGCCACCTTCTCCAACGAGATTCGCGGCCTCGCCAAGACCCTGGTCAACGACCCGGTGCAGATTGACGTCAGCCCGCGCAACAGCACCGCCGAGCGCGTGCGCCAGTGGGCGGTATCGGTGGACAAGAGCCACAAGGCCGCCCTGCTCACCCACCTGATCGACGACGAGCAGTGGTTCCAGGTGCTGGTGTTCACGCGCACCAAGCACGGCGCCAACCGCCTCGCCAAACAGCTGGAAAGCGCCGGCATCCAGGCCGCCGCCATCCACGGCAACAAGAGCCAGGGCGCCCGCACCCGGGCCCTGGCCGGCTTCAAGAACGGCGACGTGCGCGCCCTGGTGGCCACCGACATCGCCGCCCGCGGCCTGGACATCGACCAGCTGCCCCAGGTGGTCAACTTCGACCTGCCCAACGTGGCCGAAGACTACGTGCACCGCATCGGCCGCACCGGCCGCGCCGGCGCCAGCGGCCAGGCGGTCTCCCTGGTCAGCGGCGAAGACCGCAAACTGCTCAAGGACATCGAGCGGCTGATCAAAAAGCCCCTGGAACGCAAGGAAGTGACCGGCTTCGACGCCAGCAAAGCGGCCCCCGAACCGGCCGACGACCGCCCGCCCCGGCCGCCCCAGCGCCCCCGTGGCGGTGGCGGCGGCCGCCCCGGCGGCAACAAGCCCGGCGGCGGTCGCCGCTCCGGCGGTGGCCAGCGCTCCGGCGGTGGCGGCCGCCCGGCCGGCGCCGGCAACGGCTCCGGCCGCCCCAACCAGGGCGGCCGCGCCCGCCGCTCCGGCGGCGGCAACCGCAGCGCCTGACCTGCAGGAGCGGCCTTGTGGGAGCTTGCTTGCAAGCGAAAGGCCGGCTTTGCCGGCCGGCAGGGTTCCAGAGACGCTGTTAATGCTGCCGTTAGATAGCTCTCTGGCATCCTGCCGGGAGCTTCGCTCCCTTTCGCGGGCAGGGCCCGCTCCCACAAAGCCCGCTCCCACCAAACAAGCTTCGTAGAAAGGTGAGGCGTCAGCGATAACCCGGAGCCGTGGAATCTTCCACTGGAGCGTGTCTGTGTTCTGCCCTTCCGGGACCCTGGAGAACAGGACGTTCGACAGGGAGCCTACAGGGACGTATTCACGGCGTTCCCGGAAGGGCAGAACACAGACACGCGCCCCCCGCTGGAGAGAAACCCCGCCTCAAGGCCAACGCCCCCTACCTCCTTCGTCGAATAGCCTCCCCGCCCGCTTCGTGGTTGTATGAGCCTGAGCGTCCCTTTGGGCGCGGCGAATAACAACAAGCAGCGACGACGGCGAGGAGCGGAGCATGAGTTACGCGGAAGCCTACCAGCGGGCGCGGCAGGACGCCGACGGCTTCTGGGCCGAGCAGGCCCGGGCCGTGGCCTGGTACCAGGCCCCCACCCGCATTCTGGACACCCTGCAGGACGGCACCCACCGCTGGTTCGGCGACGGCGTGCTCAACACCAGCTACCTGGCGCTGGACCATCAGATCGAACAGGGCCGCGGCGAGCAGCTGGCGCTGATCCACGATTCCCCGGTCACCGCCAGCCAGCAGCGCTTCACCTTCAACCAGCTAAGGGACCGGGTGGCGGAACTGGCCGGCGCCCTGGCGCGGCTGGGCGTGGGCAAGGGCGACGGCGTGGTGATCTATCTGCCCATGGTGCCGGAAGCGGCCATCGCCATGCTCGCCTGTGCGCGGCTGGGCGCGGTGCATTCGGTGGTGTTCGGCGGTTTCGCCGCCCACGAGCTGGCGATCCGCGTGGACGATGCCAAGCCCAAGGTGGTGCTGACCGCCTCCTGCGGCATCGAAATCGACCGGGTGATTCCCTATATGCCGCTGGTCAGCGGCGCCCTGGAGCAGGCGGCGCACCGGGTCGAGGCGGTGCTGGTACTGCAGCGGGACGCCGGCCCGGCGGACCTGACCGGCACCGGCTTCAAGGACTGGCGGGCGGAGGTCACCGGCAGCGAGCCGGCGGCACCGGTGCCGGTGAACGCCGCCGACCCGCTGTACATCATGTACACCTCCGGCACCACCGGGAAACCCAAGGGTATCGTGCGCGACAACGGCGGCCACGCGGTGGCGCTGCTGTACGCGCTGCGCCAGGTGTACGGCATGCGCGCCGGGGAAGTCTGGTGGGGCTGCTCGGACGTGGGCTGGGTGGTGGGCCACTCGTTCATCGTCTACGCGCCGCTGCTGGGCGGCTGCACCACGGTGATGTTCGAGGGCAAGCCGGTGAAGACACCGGACGCCGGCGCCTACTGGCGGGTGGTGCAGGAACACGGCGTGCAGGGCCTGTTCGCGGCGCCCACCGCGTTCCGGGCGATCCGCAAGGAAGACCCGGACGGCGAGGCGTTCAAGCGCTACGACGTGAGCAGCCTGCGGCATCTGTTCGTGGCCGGCGAAAAGCTCGACACGCCCACCTATCAGTGGCTCAGCGAGCTAACCGGCCGGCCGGTCTACGACCACTGGTGGCAGACCGAGACCGGCTGGCCGGTGACCGCGCCCTGCACCGGCCTGGGCCAGACCGAGGTGCGCGGCGGCTCCACCAACCGGCCGGTGCCCGGCTACCAGGTGGAGGTGCTGGACGCCAACAGCCGGCCGCTGGGGCCCGACGAGGAAGGCGCCATCGTGCTGCGCCTGCCGCTGCCGCCGGGCTGCGCCCAGACCCTGTGGAACGACCACCCGCGCTACCTGGACGCCTATCTCAACACCCACCCCGGCTACTACCATACCGGCGACGGCGGCTATCTGGACGCCGACGGCTTCGTCTACATCATGGGCCGCACCGACGACGTGATTAACGTCTCCGGCCACCGGCTCTCCACCGGGGTGATGGAGGAGCACATCGCCACCCACCCGGCGGTGGCGGAGTCCGCCGTGGTGGGCATGCACGACGAACTGTGCGGCGAGGTGCCGGTAGGCCTGGTGGTGCTCAAGGACGGCGCCGACATCGACGAGCCGCGCCTGGAACAGGAACTGGTGGCGCTGATCCGCGACCAGGTGGGCGCGGTGGCCCGCTTCCGCCGCGCCCTGGTGGTGCCGCGCCTGCCCAAGACCCGCTCCGGCAAGACCCTGCGCGCCGCCCTGCGCAAGATGGCCAACGGCCGCGACTTCCCGCTACCCTCCACCATCGACGACCCGGCGATTCTCGATGAGATCGCCGTGGTACTCAGCCGCGACGGCCTGGTGCCCGCGCCGGGCAAACCGCAATAACGGAGGACGCCGTCATGGCCCTGAAGAAAAGTGTCTCGGAACTGGTGGCCGCCGCCGAAGCGCGCATTGAGCGCCTTACGCCGGAGCAAGCGCGGCAACTACTGGAAGACCCGGACGTGCGCTTCGTGGACATCCGCGACGTGCGCGAACTGAAACGGGAAGGCACCGTGCCCGGCGCCCTGCACGCGCCCCGCGGCATGCTGGAATTCTGGGTCGACCCGGATTCGCCCTACCACAAAGCCGACTTCGCCAGCGGCCAGCGCTTCGTCCTGTTCTGCGCCCTCGGCCACCGCTCCGCCCTCGCCACCGCCCAGCTCATGGATATGGGGTTTGGGCCGGTCTGCGATATCGAAGGAGGCTTTGAAGCGTGGCGTGGCGCGGGCGGGAAGATCGAGAGGAAGAGTTAATAGTTAACAGTGAATAGTTAATAGCGAAAACACCGTTTCAGAGAGGCCTGGCGCGAGAAGCTGGCATCCACCTCTCGGCTACGCTTTGTGTTCGCTGTTAACTGTTAACTATTCACTGTTAACTGCCTCTTCTGCGGCAGTCGGCGCGGACCTCTTCAAGGCCGCGCCGCGCGATCAGGCCGTTTTGGAAGGCGTGCTGGGCCATCTCCAGGCTGTCCTTGGCGAGGATCATCTGGCAGCCGCTTTGCGCCACGCGGTCGGCGAGCGCCTGGATCGCCTGATCGCGGTCCTCGCCTTGATGCACGTGGCGGATATAGATGGTGTGGATGCGGCCCGGGTAGCGGGCCACCAGGTCGGCGTACACTTCCGGGTCGTGCTGGCCGCTGTCGCCGATCAGGACGAACGGCAGCTGCTGGTAGAGCGACAGCATGCGCTCGATCAGCATCGCCTTGTGGTCCTTGGCGCGGATCGGCAGCGGCCGCTGCAAGGTCACGCCCCATTCGCGCAGGAACAGCACCGGCCCGTGGGGAATGTGGTTGAGACGGAAGAACTCCACCAGCACGTCGTAGATGCTCCAGGGGCCCCGGGACACGTACAGCATGGGGCGGCGGCGCTCGCCGCTTTCGCCGTGGAACAGCGCCCGGTAGAACGCGGACACGCCCGGAAAGGCGGTGCGGTGGCGGGCCTTGGCGATAAACAGCTGGTACATCATGGTCAGCTTGCTGGCGACGCCGGTGTAGATCACCGTGTCGTCGATGTCGCTGACCACCGCCAGGTCCACCTCACGGGGTGGAATATAGATCTCGGCGGTGGCGGCCACGCTGCGTTCGCCGGACGGCGCGTCGCTCTTCTCCGACGCGGGCAGCAGCTCCAGCCGCGCCTGCTGCCAGAAAGCGCCGTCGGGCAGCGGCTCCTCGATCGGCAGTTGCACGCTGAAATAACCGTCCCGGTCGGTGGTGACGCTGGCGCGCGCGTCGCCCACGGTGACCGCCACCCGGGCGTCGCGGATGCCCCAGCGGGCGGTGCGGCGGGCGATGTTGACCAGATCGTCGAGCGGCCCCTCGCCCAGCTTGAGCCCCAGGCCCGGCTGCCGGAACACCCGCCCCATCAGGAACACTTCGTCCCGGGAACCGTAGCCCCGATAGGTCTGGATCACCGGGCCGCCACGGCTGCCGGCGCGCCGCGCCGGGCGCGCCAGAAAACGCAGCATTTTGCGCAGACCGCGATACACGGCCCGCGGCGACGGCAAGATCATCATCCGGTCCTTATCAGGCGATCGGCGGTTCGCCGGTGAGCCCCGGCCCGCGTTCGATATCCGAGGTGAAGACTTCCAGATTCTGCGCCACTTCGCGCACTTCCTCGAAGCGGGCGATGTGGTACAGGGCTTCGCCCTCGTTGACCAACGGCAGGTTGTTGCGGCCCACCAGGATACCCGCGCAGGGCGATTCGATGGTCACGTCCTCGCCGCCGAACGGGCTGGAAATGCGGCCGATCAGCTGGCCCTTGCGCAGCCAGGCGCCCAGCGCCACCAGCGGCAGAAAGACGCCGTCGCGCTCGGCGCGCACCCAGCTCGAGGAGCGGGCGATGTGCGGCTCCATGGGCGCGCGGGTGCGGCGCGGGCCGGTCATGCGCAGGTGGTGCATGATGTTGAGCACGCCTTTCACGCCGGCGCGGATCGAGCTCTCGTCGAAGCGCAGCGCTTCACCGGCTTCGTAGGTGATCACCGGAATGCCCTGGGCCTCGGCCACTTCGCGCAGGGTGCCCTCGCCGAGCACCGAATTGATCACCACCGGCACGCCGAACGCGGCGGCCATGGCGGCGGTGTCCTCGTTGGAGAGGTCGGCGCGGATCTGCGGCAGGTTGGCGCGGTGGATGGCGCCGGTGTGCAGGTCCACCGCGTGGGTGGCGCGGTCCAGCACCTGGGTCTTGAACTGCCAGGCCATGCGCGCGCCCAGGCTGCCGGTTTCCGAGCCGGGGAACGAGCGGTTGAGATCACGGCGGTCGGGCAAGTACCGGGTCTTGTGAATAAAGCCGAACACATTGACCACCGGCACCGCCAGCAGGGTGCCGTTAAGCCGGTTGAGCGACGAATGACGCAGCAGCCGGCGGATGATTTCCACGCCGTTCAGCTCATCACCGTGGATCGCCGCGCTCACCAGCAGCACCGGCCCCGGCCGCCGCCCGTGGATCACATGAATCGGCACGTTCAACGGCGTCTGCGTATAAAGCTGCGCCAGCGGCAACTCCACCTTGACCCGGGTACCCGGCATCACCCGCGTGCCGTTCAACTCAAACGGCGCCGCCTTCTCTTCCTGTTTGTTCTTGCGGTTACTGCTCGTCATCACTCACCGGATTCTTGTTTTAGCTGTTAACTATTCACTATTAACCGTTAACTCTTAACTACCCCTTCGCCCCTTTCGTCTGGGTACGATGCGGCCGAGCATGACTCTCAATAAACTTCACCACCATCCCGGCCACGTCTTTGTTGGTGGCCGCTTCGATGCCTTCCAGCCCCGGCGAGGAGTTCACTTCCATCACCAGCGCGCCGTGGTGGGAACGCAGAATGTCCACGCCGGCCACGTTCAAGCCCATGATGCGCGCCGCGCGCACCGCGGTGGCGCGCTCTTCCGGGGTGATGCGGATCAGGCTGGCGGTGCCGCCCCGGTGCAGGTTGGAGCGGAACTCGCCGGGCAGCGCCTGGCGCTTCATGGCGGCGATCACCTTGCCGCCCACCACGAAACAGCGAATGTCGGCGCCGCCGGCTTCCTTGATGTACTCCTGCACCATCACCGAGACGTTCAGGCCCATGAAGGCCTCGATCACCGATTCCGCCGCCTTGCGGGTTTCCGCCAGCACCACGCCGATGCCCTGGGTGCCTTCCAGCATTTTGATCACCAGCGGCGCGCCGCCGACCATGTTGATCAGGTCGGGGATGTCGTCCGGTGAGTGGGCGAAGCCGGTCACCGGCAGGCCCACGCCCTTGCGGGACAGCAGCTGCAGGGAGCGCAGCTTGTCCCGGGAGCGGGAAATCGCCACCGATTCGTTGACCGGGAACACGCCCATCATTTCAAACTGGCGCAGCACCGCGGTGCCGTACTGGGTCACGGACGCACCGATACGCGGGATCACCGCATCGAAGCCTTCCAGCACCTGGCCTTTGAAATGAATCTCCGGCTTGTGGGAGACCATGCTCATATAGCAGCGCAGGGTGTCGATCACGTGCATTTCGTGACCGGCGTCCTCGCCCGCCTGAACCAGACGGCGCGTGGAATAGAGGTGCTTGTTCCGGGACAGAATCGCTATCTTCATGGTTGATGCTCGTTGCCACCGAGTAAAAATGAAGCCTGGGGATGCACCACCAACTGATCCATGGCGGTACGCCCGAGCAACATGCGAAATTTCATGGTGTCACGGTCGGTGAGGGTCATCTCCACCGGCCAGCGGCGCCCGCCCACGGCGAGCAGGGTCTTGATCACCGGGCGTTCTTCCCGGTGACCGCCGGAATCCGTCACCACACGACGGTCCAGCAGGGGCGCTTCGCATTCCCGGGACTGGTCGGAATCCTGAAACGGATGAATACAGAACCGGATCCACTCGCGCCCGTCACGCTGGAAACTGGTCACTTTGAAGGCGTGCAGCGCGGAGGTGCGCGCGCCGGTATCCACCTTCATCTTGATCGCCTTGATCCCCAGATCGGGCAGGCTGGCCCATTCCCGCCAGCCCACGGTGGTTTTATTCATGCGCTTGCTCTTTTGCCAGGAAGCCTTTGGATAATAAAAAACCCCGCCGCGCCCCCGGCACGCCGACTTTTCGGCAGAGTACACAGGGACGCCCGGCGGGGCCAGACAATAGCGTAAATTTTACCGGCGGGCCGCGCCCGCCGGGCGCTTCAGGGCGTCAGCCAGTTTTCCAGTATACGCCCCTCGCGGACCCGTTGCGGGTGGTCCCCCACGTCCAGCCGGGCCACTTCCTGGCCGCTTTCGTAGGAGAATACGGACATCTGGTCGGTGCCGCTCCAGGAGATATAGCAGTGCTCGCCGTCCCCGCTGGTGGTCACCCAGTAGGGCTTCTCGCCGATGCCGGTGAAGATGGTGTATTCGAAGGTCTCCCGGGAGACGATCGCCACATAGTCGCTCATGGTGCCGGCCACGCACAGGGTGCTCTGGTCGCCGCTCAGGGCGATGCCGTGGTGGGCGGAGTCGTTGACGTACTTCTCGCGGGGCAGATTGGGCACCAGGTTGGGCAGGTGCGCCAGACGGGTGACGCGATCCTCCTCCATGTCGTACTCCAGGAAGCCGTGGAAGAACGACACCTGGAAGTAGAAATAGCGCTCATCGTCGGTGTGCGCCATCGGCCGGATCGCCGGGCTCAGGTGGGTGTAGCCCGCTTCGTCCAGCTTTTCACGCAGGTCGAAGCGCTTGATGATCTCGAAGGTCTCTGCGTCGACGATCTGGAACAGGCGCTCGCCCTTGGTCAGCTGCTTGACCACCCGGCCCCGGTCCAGCGGCGTGAACACCTGGCCGATGGCGGCGTGGAAGATGCGCTCGCCGTCCTCGGAGTAGATGTTCTCATGGGGGGAATCCCCGGACGGGAAATTGCCCACCTCTTCGCCTGTGGCCACGTCCAGCACATGCACCACGCCGCCGGTGGAGGCGGACACCGCCACATGCTTGCCGTCCGGCGAGATCGCCATATGGTCGGAGCGGTAGCCGTCCACCTGGAAGCGCCACACCACTTCGCCGGTGATCACGTCCAGCGCCACCACATCCGCGAAGCTGGGCCGCGACACCACCAGCAGGCGGCCGTCGTTGGAGCTGTACATGTCGTCCACGTACTGGTGGTTGCCCTCGCCGATCAGCAGGCGCACGCCCTGGAAGAACAGCAGCCGCACCGGGTTCAGGTAGATCTCGGTGATGCGCTGGCTCTTATCGGGGATCGCGTTGATGGTGCCGAGCGGCTCATAGGTCTCCGCGTCGATCACGTTGACCGTGCCTTCCCAGTTATTGCCGACGAAGATCACGTCGCGGGTCTGGTCGGAGAACTCGGGCGGCGAGAACAGATTGAACGGCCAGCCGGCCGCCACCGGCGCGGCCACCAGCATCAGCGCCAGGCAGAGCCCGGCCCGTGCGGCTGAAAACGAAGGAACAGGGAGCGTCGCCATGGTCCACCTTTCTGTTGTTGTGATTCGAAGGAATGCCTTAATCGGTACCTTCGTACAAGAACGGAAAGGTTTCCATTGACGATGTGTAACAGCGGACCCCGGCCGGGGCCCGCCGATCGGGGACGATCAGGACAGTTTGCGGCCGTTTTTGGCGGCGATGCGCAGGCGCAGGGCGTTGAGCTTGATAAAGCCTTCCGCGTCTTTCTGGTCGTAGGCGCCGGCATCGTCCTCGAAGGTGGCGATGGAGGCGTCGAACAGGCTGTCGTTCTCGGAGCGGCGGCCGACCACGGTGGCGGCGCCTTTATACAGTTTCATGCGCACTTCGCCGTTGACGTTCTCCTGGGTGGCGTCGATCAGCTTCTGCAGCGCCAGGCGCTCCGGGGACCACCAGTAGCCGTTGTAGAGCAGCTCGGCGTACTTGGGCATCACCGAGTCCTTCAGGTGGGCGGATTCGCGGTCCAGGGTCAGCGACTCGATGGCGCGGTGCGCGGGCAGCATGATGGTGCCGCCGGGGGTTTCGTAGCAGCCCCGCGACTTCATGCCCACGTAACGGTTCTCGACGATGTCGAGACGGCCGATGCCGTTGTCGCCGCCCAGCTTGTTGAGCTTGCTGAGGATCTCGGCGGCGCTCAGGCGTTCGCCGTCGATGGCGACGATGTCGCCCTTCTCATAGGTCAGGGTCACGTAGGTGGGCTTGTCCGGCGCCGCTTCCGGGCTGACGCTCCAGCGCCACATGTCTTCCTCCGCTTCCCACCACGGGTCTTCCAGGTTGCCGCCCTCGTAGGAGATGTGCAGCAGGTTGGCGTCCATGGAGTACGGGGATTTCTTCTTCTTGCTGGTGAAGTCCACCGGGATCTCGTGGTCTTCGCAGAACTGCATCAGCTTCTCGCGGGAGTTCAGGTCCCACTCGCGCCAGGGCGCGATCACCTGGATGCCCGGGGCCAGCGCGTAGGCGCCCAGCTCGAAGCGCACCTGGTCGTTGCCCTTGCCGGTGGCGCCGTGGGAGATGGCGTCGGCGCCGGTCTCGGCGGCGATCTCCACCAGGCGCTTGGCGATCAGCGGCCGGGCGATGGAGGTGCCGAGCAGGTACTCGCCCTCGTAGATGGCGTTGGCGCGGAACATCGGGAACACATAGTCGCGCACGAACTCTTCGCGCAGGTCCTCGATGTAGATTTCCTTCACGCCCATCGCCTTGGCCTTGGCGCGGGCCGGTTCCACTTCCTCGCCCTGACCGATATCAGCGGTGAAGGTGACCACTTCGCAGTTGTAGGTTTCCTGCAACCACTTGACGATCACGGAGGTATCCAGGCCACCGGAATAGGCCAGCACCACCTTGTTGATATCAGACATGCGTCACTCCAAGAACTCGCGATTAGAAAGGCGCGTATTGTACCCGCGCCCGTCCGCCGCCGTCACCTGTCCCAAGGTGCGGTTATCGGGTAGCATGTCGACCGCTGACTGGAGAGAGCATGACTAATCAACACCCGTCCCTGGCCCTGCGCTTCCGCGGCTTCCTGCCGGTGGTGGTGGACGTTGAAACCGGGGGCTTCGACGCCCGCAACGACGCCCTGCTGGAAATCGCCGCGGTACTGCTGGACATGGACGCCCGCGGCCACCTGCGCCCGTCGACCCGTGTGCACTTTCACGTCGACCCCTTTCCCGGCGCCAATATCGAGCAGGCGGCGCTGGATTTCACCGGCATCGACCCCAACAATCCGCTGCGCGGCGCGGTGGGCGAGCTGACCGCCCTCAAGGGCGTGTTCGAGCCGGTGCGCAAGGCGGTCAAAGCGCACGGCTGCAACCGGGCGGTGCTGGTCGGGCACAACAGCTTCTTCGACCAGGGCTTTCTCAACGCCGCCAGCGAGCGCGCCGACATCAAGCGCAACCCGTTTCATCCGTTTTCCAGCTTCGATACCGCCACCCTGGCCGGCCTGGTGTACGGGCAGACCGTGCTGGCCAAGGCCTGCGAAGCGGCCGGCATCCCCTTCAATCAGCGCGACGCCCACTCCGCGCTGTACGACGCCACCCGCACCGCCGAGCTGTTCTGCTCCATGGTCAACCGCTTCCGCGACCTGGGCGGCTGGCCGCCGCCGCCCGCCGGCGAGATGCCGCCGACCCTGGCGCGCGCGCTGGATTAGGGGTCTCTCGGATCCTGCCGGGAGCTTCGCTCCCTTTCGCGGGCGGGGCCCGCTCCCACAAGCCTCCGCTCAAGCACACACAAAAAAAGGGCGCCGAGAAGGCGCCCTTTTTTTCGTCGCTGAGAGCTGAGAGTTACAGCTTCTCGGCGTTCTCGGACAGGTAGGAAGCAACGCCGGCCGGGTTGTCCTGCATGCCCTGGTCGCCTTTCTGCCAGCCCGCGGGGCACACTTCACCGTGCTCTTCGTGGAACTGCAGGGCGTCAACCAGACGTACCAGCTCGTCGATGTTACGACCCAGGGGCAGGTCGTTGATCAGCTGGCTGCGTACCACGCCTTTGTTGTCGATCAGGAAGGCACCGCGGAACGCCATGCCGCCTTCGGATTCGACATCGTAGGCCTGGGAGATCTGGTGGTTCATGTCCGCGGCCATGGTGTATTTCACCGGACCGATACCGCCGTCGTTGATGGCGGTGTTGCGCCAGGCGTTGTGGGTGAAGTGGCTGTCGATGGACACGCTGATCACTTCCACGCCGCGCTCTTTGAATGCGTCCATGCGGTGATCCAGGGCGATCAGTTCGGACGGGCACACAAAGGTGAAGTCCAGCGGATAGAAGAACACCAGGCCGTATTTGCCCTTGATGGCCTCGGAAAGGGTGAATTCATCCACAATGCTGCCGTCACCCAGGACGGCGGGAACCGTAAAATCAGGTGCGGGTTTACCTACCAGTACGCCCATGTTTTTCCTCTCTGCGTTGAATCAATGTTGAAGACATCTTCGCACATCCGGCGGCGGCGTCTTGACGCCACCTTTGCACGCCTATCATGGGAATCCCGTGCCAGGATTCAACAGGCCGGCCCATTGGCAATGATTGGCAAAACCAATGGGCCGTCGGCGTCGGTTCAGGCGTCGCCTTCCACGGCGGCGCTTTCCACCAGCTCCTTGAGCTGACCGGAGCGGTACATTTCCATAATGATGTCGCACCCGCCGACCAGCTCACCGCTCACCCACAGCTGCGGGTAAGTGGGCCAGTTGGCGTATTCCTTCAGGCTCTGCCGGATTTCCGGCGCTTCCAGAATGTTCACGTAGGCAAAGGGTTTGCCGACGCTGGTCATGGCTTCCACCACCTGGGCGGAGAAGCCGCATTGGGGAAACTGAGGTGTGCCCTTGATGTAGACGAGCACCGGATTTTTCGCGATCTGGTCCTTGATGACCTGAATCACATCATCCATAGAAACCACCTGCCTGCTGATAGTGAAAGGCGCCAGTATAACACCGACGCCCGGTTTTCTGCTGTATCCGCAGACAGTGGGGGCAACGCCGGCCGGTTTCAACCGGTGCGGCGCGCCAGCCGCATCAGAAACCCACCCGCACGCCCATGTAGGCGGTACGCGGGCTGTTGGGACGGGCGCCGTCCGGGGAACGGGCGACGATTTCCTGGTCGTCGAACAGGTTGTCCACCTTGGCGTACACCTCCACGTTGCTGCGCAGATAGTAGGACGCCGCCAGATCCACCACCAGATAGTCGTCGGTGCTGCGGAAAGCGGGCCCGTTGGAACGGTCGCAGGTGTTGTCCACGCACACCTCGTCCACATAGGTGGTGGTCAGGTAGGCGCCCCACTGGGCGGGACGCTCCAGGCCCAGGGTCAGGCTGAGCTGGTTTTCCGGCAGGTACGGCAGCACGTCGCCGTCCTGCACGCTCAGGTCGTCGGCGGTCTCGGTGATTTCACCGTCGGTGTAGGTGTAGGCCAGGCGCACCGGCGCGGTGAGGCCGTTGCCCTGCCACAGGCGGCTGTTGAGGCCCAGCTCCAGCCCCTGCACCTGGGACTCACCGAAACTCTGCGAGCCGATGGTGTCGCCGTTGGGGCACGGCGCCGCCACCGAGCAGTTGTTGACGGTGTTCTCGTAGTCACTGAAGAAGGCGATGGCGTCGGCGCTGAACGGGCCGCTCCAGTAGCGCACGCCGGCCTCGTAGTTGACGCTTTTCTCCGGATCGGTGCCCTCGGCGGAAGACGCGCCGGGGGGCGCGAAACCCTGGTGCACGCCGGCCAGCAGCGCCCAGTGGTCGTCCAGCAGCCAGGTGGCGCCCAGGCCGGCCATCAGCTCGTCGACCTGATTGTCGACCCGCTGGCTGACCACGCTGCGGCCCGGGTCGGCATAGCGCTTGGCTTCGCTTTCCACGTCCTCGTAGCGCAGCGAGGCGGTCAGCAGCAGCTGGTCGAGGCGGATGTGATCCACCATCCAGGCGGAGAAGGCGTCCGCTTCCTCGATGCGGTTATCGCCGCCGGTGGGCTCGATGTAGCCGCTGCGCACCAGGCTGCCGTTCTGCTGCTCGAACACCTCGATCGGCTGGTAGCGGTCCACTTCGTCCTGATGGAAGCGCACGCCGGCGACCAGATCGTGGCGCACCGAGCCCCATTCAAAGCCGTGGGACAGCTCGGTCTGTATGCCTTCGGAGGTGTACTCGCGGTTGTTGTTCTTGAGACGCACGTCGGCCACGTCCTGGTCGCCGTCGAGGATCGCCTGGGCGTTGGCGTCGCCGTTGTTGGCGTCCTCGATCAGGTCACCGATGCTCTGGCCGCCGGCGCTGGCCACCTTGAACCAGTTGCGCTGGAACTTGTTGCGGTAGAGGGCGGTTTCCAGGCTGGTGTCGCTGCCCAGCACCAGGTGATGCCGCAGGGCCACGCCGTCATGGTCGTTGTCCATCTGGTCAAAGGCGCTGAGCCCGTAACGGCGGTTGGCGTCATCACTGAAATCACGGTCGGTGAGGCCCAGGTAGCTGTGGTTGGACACCTCGCTGGAATGCGACAGCTTGAGTTCCAGGGCCTGCTTCACATCGGCGGTGTCGGGGCTGGTCCAGCGCAGCTTGGCCACGTAGTCCTGCTTGTCAAAGCCGGTGTCCCGGTTGGAGCGGTCCACATCCTTGAAGCCGTCGCTGCTCTGCTGGTGGGTCTCCAGCAGGAAGCCCCACTGCCCTTCGCTGGCGCCGTACCAGACGTGGCCGCGCTGATGGCGGTCCTCGCCGGCCTCCAGCTGCACCATGCCGGCCTCATCGGTGGGGATCGGCGTGGACAGCACATTAAGCGCACCGCCCACGGTAAAGGGCCCGTAACGCAGGGTGTCCGGGCCCTTCAGCACCTCCACGCCGTGGAAACGGCCGGCGCTGGGGAAGTAATACGCCGCCGGTGCCGCGTAGGGCGCGGGGGCGATGGGAATGCCGTCTTCCATCACGGTGATGCGGTCACTGCGGTTGGTGCCGGTGCCGCGAATACCGATATTCGGCCGCAGGCCGTAGCCCTCTTCTTCCTGCACATAGACACCGGGCACATCGCGCAGCATGCGGTGCACGTCGGTGTATTCCTTCTTCTCCAGGTCTTCGCTGGACAGCACATGGGCCGAGCCGGACAGGCTGAAGGTGTCCTCGTTGGAGCCGATGATGTCCACGGAGGGCAACCGGTTGGTGTCGGCGGCCAGGGTTTCGGCAAACAACAGGGCGGAGGCACCGCCAAGGGCGCAGAGCGCCAGGGGGGCATTGCGTCGTTTCATCATTATGGTTCCTGCGACGTGTATGTTTTGTAAGTCGCGGAGAACAATAATGAAAACGATTCTCACTAACAGCTAAGTGACTTTACCTATCTCACGTTTTTTTTGTTCGTTTTCGGTAAGGCCGTAGCCGCCACCGCCCGGCGACGCCAGTAGCAGGCGGTCGCCGGGGCGGGCGTGGCCGGTGAATTTGGGCGGCAGGGCCTCGCCGTTCAGGCGGTTCTCGCCGGCGGCGCCGGGCCCGCCCCCTGCCAGCCCCCAGGGCCGGTGGCGGCGTCGCTCGGTGAGCAGGGTAAAGCTGGCGGGGGCGAGAAATTCCAGCTCCCGCTCGATGCCGTCGCCGCCCCGGTGGGCGCCCTCGCCGCCGCTGCCCCGGCGCAGCGCATAGCGGCGCACCCGCAGCGGGTAGTGCTCTTCCAAGCTTTCGATGGGTGTGTTCAGGGTGTTGGTCATATGGCTGTGCACCGCCGCCAGGCCGTCGCCGTGGCGGTGGGCGCCCATGCCGCCGGCCATGGTTTCGTAGTAATCCCAGGGCCGCGCGCCGTTCTCGCCGCTCTCCCCCATCGCCAGGTTGTTCATGGTGCCCTGGCTGGCGGCGGGAATTTCGCCCGGCAACGCCTGGGCCAGGGCCCCCAGCACCACGTCGACGATCCGCGAGCTGGTCTCCACGTTGCCGGCGGCCACCGCGCCCGGGCGGCGCGCGTTGACCAGGCTGCCCACCGGCGCCGACAACGCGATCGGCCGGAACAGGCCGGCGCAGGACGGCGCGTCGTCCGGCAGCAGGCAGCGGAAACAGTAGTAGGCGGCGGCCGCCGCCACCGACAGCGGGCAGTTGATATTGCCGCTCACCTGGTCGGCGGTGCCGGTGAAGTCCAGCTCGGCGCCGTCCCCCTGTACCCGCAGGGTGACCACCAGCGGGATGTCGAACCGCCCCTGGCCGTCGTCGTCCATCACGTCGCTGAAGCGGTACTCGCCGTCGGCCAGGTCCGCCAGTCGCTGGCGCATGCGCCGCTCGCCATAGGTGTTGAGGGCGTCCAGGGACGCGCGCAGCGTCTCCAGGCCGCGCTCGCCGATCAGCGCCGCCAGCCGCCGGGCGCCCGCCTCGCAGGCACTGGCCTGGGCGGCGAAATCGGCGAACCGGGGCACGTCCAGGGGCAGCTCGTCGCCCTCGCCGAGCCCCGCCAGCCGGCGGCTCAACGGCAGCTGCCAATCGCCTTCGCGCTTGAGCCACTGCGGGGCGATCACCAGCCCCTCCTCGTCCAGGGTCCTGGACACCGGCATGGAGCCGGGGCTGTGCGCGCCGATATTGGCGTGGTGGGCCCGGGTCACGGTGAAGGCGGCCAGCCGCTCGCCGGCGAACACCGGCGCTACCACCGTCACGTCGGGCAAATGGGTGCCGCCCAGGTAGGGGTCGTTGACCACCAGCAGGTCGCCGGGGCGCCAGTCGCGGCCTTCCACCAGGTCCGCCATGGCGTAGGCCATCGAGCCCAGGTGCACGGGAATGTGCGCGGCCTGGGCGCAGAGGCCGCCGGCGGCGTCGAAGATGGCGCAGGAAAAATCCAGCCGGTCCTTGATGTTGGGCGACAGCGCGCTGGCGCGCAGCAAGGCGCCCATCTCGTCACAAATACCCGCCAGGCGGTTGGCGAAAATACTCAGCTGTACCGGGTCCATGACTTCCCCCTGAAAATGCGGTTCACCGATCAGGATACAGGATACCGGCGCGGGAATTGCGTCCCCGCGCCGGCCTCAGTATTATTCAGGGTCCACGCGGCAGCCTCGGCTGCCGTTTTTTGTTTGTAAGCGTTCTTCATCGACCTACAGCGCCAAAGACCATGAGCGAGCAGTATCTGATCCCCACCTACGCCCGTCAGCCGGTGAGCTTCGAACGCGGCGAAGGGGTATGGCTATACGATGCCGACGGCAACCGTTTTATGGACGCCGTGTCCGGCGTCGCCGTGTGCAACCTCGGCCACGCCCATCCGGCGGTGACCCGCACCCTGGCGGATCAGGCCGCGCGACTGGTGCACACCTCCAACCTGTACCGGATACCGGCCCAGGAAAGACTAGCCGCGCGCCTGTGCGCGCTGAGCGATATGGAGAAGGTGTTTTTCTCCAATTCCGGCGCCGAAGCCAACGAGGCGGCGATCAAGCTGGCGCGTCTGCACGGCCACAACCGGGGCAGCGACACGCCGCGCATTCTGGTCATGGAGAACAGCTTCCACGGCCGTACCCTGGCGACCCTGTCCGCCACCGGCAACCGCAAGGTGCAGAAAGGGTTCGAGCCGCTGGTGGAAGGCTTCCAGCATCTGCCCTACAACGACCTGGCGGCGGTGGAAGCCGCCGCGGCCGACGACCAGGCCGGCCACATCGCCGCCGTGCTGGTGGAACCGGTGCAGGGCGAAGGCGGGGTCAACGTGCCCGACGACGGCTACCTGCGCGGCTTGCGTGAGCTGTGCGACCGCCACGGCTGGTTGTTGATGTTCGATGAAATCCAGACCGGCAACGGCCGCACCGGCACCTATTTCGCGTGCCAGGGCGACGGCGTGCAGCCCGACGTGCTGACCACCGCCAAGGGCCTGGGCAACGGCTTCCCGATCGGCGCCTGCCTGGTGAGCGGTGCCGCCTCGGCATTGTTCGGGCCGGGCAGCCACGGCAGCACCTTCGGCGGCAACCCGCTGGGCTGCGCCACCGCGCTGACCGTGGTGGAAACGCTCAGCGACCAGGTGATCCCGGCGGTCGGCGCCAAGGGTGAGACGCTGCGCGCGGCCCTGCGCGACCGGCTGGCCGACGTGCCGCTGGTCACCGGGGTGCGCGGCCGCGGGCTGATGATCGGCGTGCAGCTCGACCGCGACTGCGGCGAACTGGTGGGCCGGGCCCGCGAGGCGGGCCTGCTGATCAACGTCACCGCCGGCTCGGTGGTGCGGCTGTTGCCGCCCCTGGTGATCAACGACGACGAACTCCGTTTCTTGGTGGACACCCTGGCCCAGGTGATCCGCGACTTTGCCCGTGATCAGGAGAACCCATGAGCAGCCCGCGTCACTTTCTCACTCTGATGGACCTTACGCCCAAGGAGCTGGGGTATCTGATACAGCGCGCCGTGGAGCTGAAAACCATGCTGCACACCGGGCAGTTCCACGAGCCCCTGCGCGGCAAGACCCTGGGCATGATTTTCGAGAAATCCTCCACCCGCACCCGGGTGTCGTTCGAAGTGGCGATGACCCAGTTCGGCGGCGCCAGTGTGTTCCTGTCACCGCGCGACACCCAACTGGGGCGCGGTGAACCGGTGGAGGATTCCGCCCGGGTGCTGTCGCGGATGGTGGACGCGGTGATGATCCGTACCTTCGACCACGACACCGTGGAGGCTTTCGCCGCCCACTCGCGGGTACCGGTGATCAACGCCCTCACCGACCAGTTCCACCCCTGCCAGCTGCTCGCCGACATGCAGACGTTCGTCGAGCACCGGGGCAGCATCGCCGGTAAAACCGTGGCCTGGGTGGGCGACGGCAACAACATGTGCGCCAGCTACATCAACGCCGCCGAGCAGTTCGATTTCCAGCTGGTGGTGTGCTGCCCGGAGGGCTTCGAGCCGCCGGCGGACCTGGTGGCGGCGTTCGCCCACCGGGTCACCCTGCAGCGCGACCCCGCCGAGGCGGTGAAAGGCGCGCATCTGGTGGTCACCGATGTGTGGGCCTCCATGGGCCAGGAAGACGAGCAGGCCGACCGCATCAAGCGGTTCTCAGAGTATCAGGTGAACCCGGCGCTGATGGACCGGGCCGACCCGGAGGCGCTGTTCATGCACTGCCTGCCCGCCCACCGGGGCGAGGAAGTCAGCCACAACATGCTCGACGATCCGCGCGCGGTGGTCTGGGACGAGGCGGAAAACCGGCTGCACGCGCAGAAGGCGCTGCTGGAGTTCCTGCTCACCGGGACGCATTAAGGGTTATTGGTCCTCGCGGCAGACCCGGTTGCGGCCGCCGGTCTTGGCCCGGTAGAGGGCGCGGTCGGCGCGGCCCAGCAGCTGGTCCACGGTTTCCTTGCCCCGGTAGCTGGCCACCCCCGCCGACAGGCTCACCGCCGGCGGTCCGCGGCGATCGTCGAAGCTGCGCGCCGCCCAGCTTTCGCGCAGCCGCTCGGCCACCAGTTCGGCGCCGGCCAGGTCGCTCTGCGGCAGCACCAGAATGAATTCCTCACCGCCCAGCCGGGCCAGGTAGTCCCCCTCGCGCAGATTATCCAGGGTGTGCTCGGCGAACTGGCGCAGCACCCGGTCGCCCATGTCGTGGCCGTACTCGTCGTTGATGCGCTTGAAATGGTCCAGGTCCACGTAGCACACCGAGAACGGGTAAATCTGGTTGTCCGCCAACGCTTTCTGGTGCTCCAGCACTTCCAGAATATGGCGGCGGTTGAACAGGCCGGTGAGATCATCGCGGATCGCCAGGTCGCGGACCTGTTCCAGGGCGTCCGCCAGCGCCTGGTTCTTTACCGCCAGGCTGCGCCGCAGGCCGTTCACGCCGCTGCCGGTCACCGCGAAGCTCAGCGCCACCAGAGTAAAGATCAGCCACTGCAGCAGCTCCAGGCTCAGGCTCAGCCGCAGGCCCCGCGTCGCCAGCGCCAGGGCCAGCATCAGCGCGTAGCCGACGCTGGCGAGCAGCGCCAGCGACAGCAGCGAGCGGGCGCCGAGCCGGAACGACACCAGCAGCAACAGCGGGAAGAACAGAATCATGGCGCTGATGCGCGCCTCGTTCATGGGAAACGCGGCGATCAGAAAGGCGATCACCAGGCCCAGGGCCATCGGCACGGAGAGGCTGGATTCCCGCCATTCCAGGGTGGCGCCGGTTTCGATCAGCAGCAGATACACCACCGTGATCACCGCCAGCGCGCCGAGCAGCAGGCTCACGTAGAGCCCGCCGGCGTCCAGCGTGCCCCACAGCCACAGCGCCACCACCAGCAGCGCGTGAAACAGCGCCACCGCCGCCAGGGACCGACCGTGGCGAAGCAGCAGACGCCGCTCACTGACCGTCAGCCGGCGCGCCCGGCGCCAATAACGGCTGTTCACGGTGGACCCGCCGTGATGATCCGATCGCGGCCGGCGGCCTTGGCCTGATAAAGAAGACGGTCGGCGCGCACCAGCACCTCGTCCGGGCTTTCGCCGTGCCCGACCACGGTGAGCCCCACCGAGGCGGTCACTTCCAGCGCCGGCGCGGCCATGAAACGCTGGGCTCGCAACGCGCTCATCAGGCGCTCCACGCTGGTGAGCGCCTGCTCCATGTCCATCACCGGCAGCATGATCAGAAACTCCTCGCCGCCCAGCCGCGCGGCCATGTCCTTGTCGCCCAGGTAGCGGCGGGTGAGCTCGGCGAACCGCACCAGCACCTGGTCACCGAACAGATGCCCGTGGCGGTCGTTGATGCGCTTGAAGTGGTCCAGGTCGACGAACCCCACCGCCAGCAGAAACGCCCCGCGGCGGGCCTGGCCGCAGGCCTTGGCGAGCAGCTCCATGGCGTGGCGGCGGCTGTACAGGCCGGTGAGCTCGTCCTTCACCGCCAGGTCCTGGATCCGCTCGAGCAGCTCGGCGAGCTGGCCGTTACGCTCGCGCAGCCGCAAACGAATGGTGGTGATCTCGCTGGCCAGCAGCACCATGGCCAGGGTGACCAGGGAAAACAACAGCCACTGGCCCGCCTCCAGCAACGGCTGCGCCAGGTCGCCACGGGCGTTCAGGTAGAGCAATACCAGGGCGTAGCCGGCCACCGCCAGGGCGGCGGCCCGCGCCACCTGCCGGCGGCGCACGCGGAACACGCCCTGGTGCAGGATGGCGAAGAAGAACGCCATCACCGCCAGGCGGCCCTGATCCAGGTAGAGCGCGGACGCCAGTAGAGTGAGGATGCACCAGATCATCACCGGCTCGGTCATCGCCGGGTTGTTCAGCCGCCGGTTCAGGCCGGTGCGGGCGAACAGCAGCAGGCCCAGGTGGCCGGCCCAGATGGTGCCGAACAGGGCGTAAAAGACCGTGGCGCCGCCCCGGAAGAACCCCCATTGCAGGATCAGCCAGCACACCAGGGTGTGCGCGGCGCCACCCATCAGCAACGAAAACGCCAGGCGGCGCAAACGCAACGCCTGGCGTCGATCGGTGACTGTGGCAAGCCGTCCGTGCATGCGATCCTTCCCCAAGGTCGTCTTCTTATGGCACGGGGATGATAATCAAAACTGTGCACTGAATCACACTTTCGGTCGGGCTTTCACTGCCGGTTGTCCGAACACACCCGCTGCACGGCTTCACGCCAGCCCCGGTAGCGGCGCTCCCGCTCGCCCTCTTCCAGCGACGGTTCGAAGGCCCGGTCCGGCTGCCAGTGCTCGGCGATTTCATCCAGATCGCGGAACAGACCGCAGCCCAGCCCGGCCAGGTAGGCCGCGCCCAGGGCGGTGGTCTCGGTGACCCGGGGCCGGTCCACCCGCACCCCCAGCACATCGGCCAGGGTCTGGCCCAGCCAGTTGTTGACCACCATGCCGCCGTCCACCCGCAGCGTGGTGGGCCGCTGGGCGCAATCGGCGGCCATCGCCTCGAGCAAGTCGCGGGACTGGTAGCACACCGCCTCCAGACCGGCGGTGACCACCTCGGCGATGCCGGTGTCGCGGGTCAGCCCGAGCAGCGCGCCGCGCGCGTGCGGGTCCCACCAGGGCGCGCCCAGGCCGGTGAAGGCCGGCACCAGATAGACGCCGCCGGCGGAGCCGACACGGCGGGCCAGGGCCTCGGTTTCGCTGGCGTGGGTAATCAGGTTGAGGCCGTCGCGCAGCCACTGGATCGCCGCGCCGGCGACGAAGATCGAGCCCTCCAGCGCGTAGGTGGTCTCGCCGTTCAGCCGGTAGGCCACGGTGGTCAGCAGACGGTTGTCGGAGTGCACCGCCGCGCCGGTGTTCATCACCATGAAACAGCCGGTGCCGTAGGTGCTTTTCACCATGCCCGGCTGGAAGCAGGCCTGGCCCACCAGCGCCGCCTGCTGATCGCCGGCGATGCCGGTCACCGGCACCGCCGCGCCCAGCACCCGGGGGTCGGTGCGGCCGAACTCGCCGGCGCTGTCGCGGACCTCCGGCAGCAGCGACGCGGGAATGTCGAACAGCCGCAGCAGGTCCTCGTCCCAGTGCTGGCCGTGGATATTGAACAGCAGGGTGCGCGACGCGTTGGTGGCGTCGGTGGCGTGCACCCGGCCGTCGGTGAGCTTCCACAGCAGCCAGCAGTCGATGGTGCCGAAGGCCAGTTCGCCGGCCTCGGCCCGGCGGCGGGCGCCGTCCACGTTCTCCAGCAGCCAGGCCAGCTTGGTGGCCGAGAAATACGGGTCCAGCAACAGGCCGCTGCGCTCGCGCACCAGGTCCTCGTGGCCCTCCTGCTTGAGCCGCTGGCAGTAATCCGCGGTGCGCCGGTCCTGCCAGACGATCGCCCGCGCCACCGGTTCGCCGGTGGCCCGGTCCCACAGCACCGTGGTCTCGCGCTGGTTGGTGATGCCGATGGCGGCGAGCTGATCCGCTTCCACCTGGGCGTTGCGCAGCGCCTGCCGGCACAGCGCCAGGCAGTCGTTCCAGATCTCCTGCGCATCGTGCTCGACCCAGCCGTCGCGGGGGAAATGCTGGCGGAATTCCTTCTGCGCCTGCCCCACCGCGACTCCGTCCCGGTCAAAGACGATGGCCCGGGAGCTGGTCGTGCCCTGGTCGATAGCAAGAATGAAAGCGGACATACACACCCCGAAAATAGAAATAGAGTTAACAGTGAACAGTTAATAGTGAACAGCGAAACCCGGCGGACGCCCGGGCCTATCTGAGAGGTGTGTTCGCTATTAACTATTCACTATTAACTCTTCACTGTCTTTTGTCGTCCAAGCACGTGTTGGCGGCGTTGTTCTCGGGGCAGGATAACCCGGAAGCGGGCGCCGCCCCAGTCGCTCTCCGCCACGGCCACGTCGCCGCCGTGCCAGTCGACGATGCGTTTGACGATGGACAGCCCCAGGCCGTAGCCGCCGCTGGCGCGGTGCCGGCTTTTGTCGAGCCGGGCGAACGGCTTGAAGACCCGTTCGCGCTGGTGCTCGGCGATGCCGGCGCCGTCATCGTCCACGTCCAGAATCAGGTTGCCGTCCTGTTCGGTCACCGTCATCCGCACCCGGGTTTTCGCGTACCGCAGGGCGTTGGTGACCAGGTTCTGAAGAATCCGGTGCAAGTAGCGCGGGTCCCCTTCCACGGTCAGGTCCCGGGAGCCGCGCGCGTCGATCAGGATGTCGCCGCGGATGTCCTCCAGCTCACCGATCAGCTGGTCGCACACTTCCAGCAGGAACACCGGCTGGAATTCGATGTTGGGGGTGCCCTCCTCCAGCCGCGCATAGGTGAGGATCTCATCGATCAACTCATCCAGCTGCTCGATGTCCCGGTCCAGGGCGTTGAGCTTTTCGCGGCGCTCGTCGGCGGATTCGCAGTCGGCCAGCATCTCCAGGCCGAAGCGCAGCCGCGCCACCGGGGTGCGCAGTTCGTGGGACACCGCCCGGGTCATCTCCCGCTGCGCCTCGATAAGACGGCGGATGTGCGCGGTCATGCCGTTGAAGGTGGCCGCCACCTGGCCGATCGGGTCGTTGCCGGGGATATCCGCGTAGGCGCCCAGGTCACCGCTGCCCAGCCGCTTCACCGCCCGGTCCAGGCGCCGCAGGCGGGTCTGCAGCGGGCGCACCTGCAGGTAGGTGGACAGCGCCACCAGCAGCAACGCCACCACGCCGGCGATCACCAGCAACTCCCAGGGGAACTGATCGAACAGATGCAGCGGCCCCATCACCAGAATGCGCTCGCCGCCGGGCACCGGCACCAGCACCCGCACGCCGGCGTCGCGCCGGGTGCTGTCGGTGAGGGTGAACACCACCTCGTCGCGCTCCAGGCGCCGCTGCTGCTCCACGTCCAGGTCCAGTTCGGTGCGCGGCAGCAGCGTCAGGGGGTAACCGAAGTGCTGGTTGAGATCGGCCAGGGCCTGGTCCTGCCGGTTGGCCGGACGGGCGCGCAGATAGTCGAGCACCAGCATGGCGGTGGCGCGGGCCTGCTGTTCGGAGAGACGGCTCATCACGGCGCGTATATAGAGCGGGTCATCGGGGACCGCGAACAGCACCTCCACCCGCTCGCTGTCCGGGTTGCCGCGCAACACCACCCGGCCTTCCTGAAGATGCAGGCCGTCGCGGTAGGACAGCCCCAGCTCGCCGGCGTCGCGCAGGGTTACCGGCGCGCCGAACATGCGGCTCAGCGAACGCGACCAGGCCTGGCGTTCGTCGTCGCCGGCGCGTTCCCGGTAGCCTTCCGCCATTAAATAGAAGGTGCCGCGGGCCATGCGCTCGCGGTACAGCTGGGAACGATAGTCGTTGACCAGCTCCACGCCGGCATAGGTGAGCGCGCCGATGATCAGCAGGGCCACCAGGATGCCGCCGTAGATTCGGACGAAGATACTGTTCAAATCACACCTGCTGGCGCGGGCGGGCGAAGGCGCCCGCCCCCGTCATCCGCTGCTCATTTCCTTAACGAACAGATAGCCCTTGGAGCGTACCGTCTTGATTCGCTTGGGGTTTTCCGGATCGTCACCGACCTTGGGCCGGATGCGGGAAATGCGCACGTCGATGGAGCGGTCCTGGCCGTCGTACTGGATACCGCGCAGTTTCTCGAAGATGGTCTCGCGGGACAGCACCGTGCCGGCGTTGGAAGCCAGCAGCCAGAGCAGGTCGTATTCGGCGCTGGTCAGGTCCACCGACTTGCCGCGCAGGCTCACTTCCCGGGCGGAGTTGTCGATCACCAGGGCGCCGAATTCCAGCCGCGACGGCGAGCTGTCGCGCTCACTGTCGGTTTCCACCCGCCGCAGCAGGGCGCGGATGCGGGCCAGCAGAACGCGCGGTTTGACCGGCTTGGCGACATAGTCGTCGGCGCCCATTTCCAGCCCCAGGACCTGATCCATGTCGTCGGTGCGTGCGGTCAACATGAGGATCGGGTTCTTGAAGGTGGCGCGCACCTCCCGGCAGACGGTCAGACCGTCGGCGCCCGGAAGCATCAGATCAAGAACCACCAGGTCCGGTTGCTCGGAACGGATGCGGCGGATGGCTTCCTCGCCGTCGCTCACCACGCTGACGTCGAGGCCGTTGGATTGAAGGTATTCGCAAGTGAGATCGGCGAGACGCTCATCGTCTTCCACGATCATGATGGTCGGCGGGTTATCCTGCACGCTTGTCATTCCCGTCGTTATCCTTATCGATTCGTTGTTGTTGCGGCGCAGCCGCCAATTCTGTTTATACGCATACCCGTGCGGTTGAGCAACCGGAATGAGCCGGCGGGGGCGACACAATATATAGTGGTCGTTCGCCCTCTCTCAAGCACCCCGGTTTTTCGCCCACACCGCTGCACAGCCCGCGCACAGTTTATCCACAGGATTTCCCCAACCGGAATGCTTGCAAAAGCCGGAACCCATCTATAACTTGTACTGTTATCGGTCACCGACCCCAACATATTGGGTTTTGTAAAAGTTTTCCGGTTCAGCAGGCCAACGTCTTTCCGCCCCCCGGAAAATGCCGCCGGATCAGCCGCTTACGAGTTCCGGCCCGAATTATGCAGTCCTGAAGTCGCCGACAGTCCGGCCCCCGGCGCGCGCCGCGAACACAACATATGGTGTTTTCGACGCGCCAGCCCACCATTGGCGCCGGACCGGCGGTTTCCGACCCAGGGTCACAACGGTTTTTACAATCAGAATAGCCAGCACAGAGACAACGGAGAGGGCATCATGCACACGGATATGAATCGCGATCAGTCCCACGCGGGCGCGCCCGGCGGCGAAGTCAGCGCCGAACAGGACGTCACCGCCACCGCCCCCGGCCAGCTGCGCGTCATCAAGCGCAACGGCAAGGTGGTTTCCTACGATGACGACAAGATCACCGTGGCCATCACCAAGGCGTTCCTGGCCGTGGAAGGCGGCACCGCGGCGGCCAGCTCGCGCATCCACGACACCGTGGACCGCCTCACCGAGCAGGTCAGCGCCACCTTCAAGCGCCGCATGCCCTCCGGCGGCACCATCCATATCGAGGAAATCCAGGACCAGGTGGAACTGGCCCTGATGCGTAACGGCGAGCACAAGGTGGCCCGCGATTACGTGCTGTACCGCGACCAGCAGGCGCGCAAACGCGCCGAACGCGCCCGCGACCTGCCCGAGCCCAAGCACAAGGTCGACATGACCGTGACCATGGAAGACGGCAGCCGCGCGCCGCTCGACATGGCCCGCCTGGAATACCTGATCCACGAGGCCTGCAGCGGTCTCGAAGAGGTCTACCCGGACAAGATCATCGCCGAAACCGTCAAGAACCTGTACGACGGCGTGTCCATCAAGGACGTCAACACCTCCATGGTGATGACCGCGCGCACCATGATCGAGATGGAGCCCAACTACTCCCAGGTCACCGCCCGGCTGCTGATGGACAAGATCCGCGCCGAGGCCCTGCAGTACCTGGGCGTGGGCGAACGCGCCAGCCAGCAGGAAATGGAAGACCTCTACGCCAAGGCGCTGAGCGCCTACATCGAGAAAGGCATCGAGTACGAGCTGCTGAGCCCGGAGCTGGCCGAGTTCGACCTGAACAAGCTGGGCGCGGCCATCGACGGCAAGCGCGACCTGCAGTTCTCCTACCTGGGCCTGCAGACCCTCTACGACCGCTACTTTATCCACCACAACGAGACCCGCATCGAGCTGCCGCAGTGCTTCTTCATGCGCGTGGCGATGGGCCTGGCGGTGCGCGAGGACAACCGCGAAGAGCGCGCCATCGAGTTCTACAACCTGCTCTCCAGCTTCGACTACATGAGCTCCACGCCGACCCTGTTCAACGCCGGCACCCTGCGTCCGCAGCTGTCCAGCTGCTACCTGACCACGGTGCCCGATGACCTGTCCGGCATTTACAGCGCCATCCATGACAACGCCATGCTGAGCAAATTCGCCGGCGGCCTGGGCAACGACTGGACCCCGGTGCGCGCGCTGGGCGCCTACATCAAGGGCACCAACGGCAAATCCCAGGGCGTGGTGCCGTTCCTGAAAGTGGTCAACGACACCGCCGTGGCGGTGAACCAGGGCGGCAAGCGCAAGGGCGCGGTCTGTGCCTACCTGGAAACCTGGCACATGGACATCGAAGAGTTCATCGAGCTGCGCAAGAACACCGGCGACGACCGCCGCCGCACCCATGACATGAACTCCGCCAACTGGATCCCCGACCTGTTCATGAAGCGGGTGATCAACGAACAGGACTGGACCCTGTTCAGCCCCAACGACGTGCCCGACCTGCACGATCTGTACGGCGAAGCCTTCGAGAAGCGCTACGAAGAATACGAAGCGATGACCCGCGACGGCCGCATGAAGCTGTACAAGCGCCTGCCGGCGGTGAATCTGTGGAGAAAAATGCTCTCCATGCTGTTCGAAACAGGCCACCCCTGGTTCACCTTCAAGGATCCCTGCAACCTGCGCAGCCCGCAGCAGCACGTGGGCGTGGTGCACTCGTCCAACCTGTGCACCGAGATCACCCTGAACACCAACCAGGAAGAGATCGCGGTGTGCAACCTGGGCTCCGTGAACCTGGCCCAGCACATCGTCGACGGCGCTCTTGACCGCGACAAGCTGGCGAGCACCGTGAAAACCGCCGTGCGCATGCTCGATAACGTAATCGACATCAACTACTACAGCGTGCCCCAGGCGGAGCGCTCCAACATGAAGCACCGCCCGGTGGGCCTGGGCATCATGGGCTTCCAGGACGCGCTCTATAAGCAGGGCTTCAGCTACGCTTCCCAGGAAGCGGTGGCCTTCGCCGACCAGTCCATGGAAGCGGTCAGCTACTACGCCATCCAGGCCTCCGCGGACCTGGCCGAAGAGCGCGGCGCTTACCAGAGCTTCGACGGCTCCCTGTGGAGCCAGGGCGTGCTGCCGATCGATTCCATCGACATCCTGGTCAAGCAGCGCGGCGAGGACTACTGCAAGGTGGACCGCAGCCAGACCCTGGACTGGGACAGCGTGCGCGAACGGGCCCGCAAGGGCATGCGTAACTCCAACGTGATGGCGATCGCGCCGACGGCCACCATCGCCAACATCACCGGCGTGTCGCAGTCCATCGAGCCCACGTATCAGAACCTGTATGTGAAATCGAACCTGTCCGGCGAGTTCACCGTGGTCAACCCGTTCCTGGTCAACGCCCTCAAGGAGCGCGGCCTGTGGGACAACGTCATGGTCAACGATCTCAAGTACTACGACGGCTCCGTGCTGCCCATCGAGCGGGTGCCGGACGATCTCAAGGAAGAGTTCCGCACCGCCTTCGAGATCGAGCCGCGCTGGCTGGTGGAAGCGGCCAGCCGCCGTCAGAAGTGGATCGACCAGGCCCAGTCGCTGAACCTCTACATCGCCGAGGCCAACGGCAAGAAGCTGGACGTGACCTACAAGATGGCCTGGCTGCTGGGTCTCAAGACCACCTATTACCTGCGTGCCATCGGCGCTACCCAGACCGAGAAGTCCACGGTCAACGACAACAAGCTCAACCGGGTCTCTTCCGGTGGCGGTGACGCGGCACCCGCCTCCGCCGCGGCCCCGTACGAGGCCGATTTCAGCCAGCCCGCGGACGTCCCGCAGGCCTGCTCCCTGGACGACCCGGATTGCGAGGCGTGCCAGTAAGCACGCGGAACGGAATGCAACATCGGTGGCGCCCCGGCGCCACCCCGACAGAATTGGAGAAAGATCATGCTGAGCTGGGACGAATTTCATGCGCCAGAAACGCCCAACCACAAGCAGCCCGGCGGGCGGACAGCGCCGCCGCAATCTCAACCGGTATCTGAGGAAGCGGCACCTGCACCTCAAGCACCGGCAGCGGGAAGTGGAACGGATGCGGGAAATGAAACCGGACACCCCGGACACGAAGAACTGCGAGGCGAATCCTCACGGGAGCGAGCGCTGAGCGACGCGGTACTGCGCGCCCAGCAGGCGGTGGCCGAAATGGACACCGCCGAAGGCATCGCCGAGCTGGAAGGCGCCGCCGGCCGGGTCGAGGTGGACGACAAGCGCATGATCAACTGCCGCGCCGACCTCAACCAGCTGGTGCCCTTCAAGTACGACTGGGCCTGGCAAAAATACCTGGACGGCTGCGCCAACCACTGGATGCCCCAGGAAATCAACATGAACGCCGACCTGGCGCTGTGGAAGAAGGAAGGCGGCCTCACCGAGGACGAGCGCCGCATCGTCAAGCGCAACCTGGGCTTCTTCTCCACCGCCGATTCCCTGGTGGCGAACAACCTGGTGCTGGCCATCTACCGGCTGATCACCAACCCGGAGTGCCGCCAGTACATCCTGCGCCAGTCCTTCGAGGAAGCGATCCACACCCACGCCTACCAGTACTGCATCGAGTCACTGGGCATGGACGAAGGCGAGATCTTCAACATGTACCGGGAAATCCCCTCGGTGGCCAAGAAGGCACAGTGGGGTGTCGACTACACCCGTGAAATCTCGGACCCGCAGTTCACCACCGGCACCCCGGAGACCGACAAGGCGCTGCTCAAGAACCTGATCGCGTTCTACTGCGTGCTGGAAGGCATCTTCTTCTACTGCGGCTTCACCCAGATCCTGTCCATGGGCCGCCGCAACAAGATGACCGGCGTCGCCGAGCAGTTCCAGTACATCCTGCGCGACGAATCCATGCACGTGAACTTCGGCGTCGACGTGATCAACCAGATCAAACTGGAAAACCCGCACCTGTGGGACCAGGAGATGCGCGATCAGGCCACGCTGATGATTCTGGAAGGCACCGAGCTGGAAATCCAATACGCCCGCGACACCATGCCGCGCGGCGTGCTCGGCATGAACGCGGCGATGATGGAAGAATACCTGCAGTTCATCGCCAACCGCCGCCTCACCCAGCTGGGCCTGCCCGAGCAGTTCAAGGGCGTCACCAACCCGTTCCCCTGGATGAGCGAGATCATGGACCTGCGCAAGGAGAAGAACTTCTTCGAAACCCGGGTCACCGAGTATCAGGTCGGCGGTGCGCTGAGCTGGGATTAAAGCGTCTTGTAGGAGCGAGCCTGCTCGCGAAAGGCAAGCGGAGCTTGCCGGCGGGATACCAGAGGCCTCTGGAATCCTGCCGGCCGACAAGGCGGCCTTTCGCGGGCGGGGCCCGCTCCCACAAGCGCCGCCCGATTGTCTCCTCCGCCACCCTTTGGCACCATTAGGGCACCCAAGCTGGAGGCGTCCATGAGCGACCACGAAGACTACGACGACTACAAGCAGGAAGCCCAGGAGCTCCTTAGCACCATTGAGCAGGTGGAGGAAACCCTCTCGGTGATGACCACGGTGGTCAGCCAGCTCAAGGAGCAGGTCGCCACCCATATCGACGACGGCGACGACACCGTGGAAATGAGCGCCGAGGAATTCCTCGAGCAGTGCGAGAACGCCGAAGGCACCTGGCACTGACGCCGCATCGACTCTCCCAATCCCAAGCATCAGCATTGACCATACCCCCCTGCCCCGCCTGCGCGTTATAGTGTCGGGCACGATGATGGCGCGTTCCCGGCGCCGGAAGGAGAAGGTTGAATGAAAGCTTCGGATTTGTTCGTTCGCGCCCTGGAAGCCGAGGGCGTGGAATACGTCTTCGCCATCCCCGGCGAGGAAAACCTGGATCTGCTGGAAGCCCTGCGCGGCTCCCGCTCGATCAAGCTGGTGGTGACCCGCCACGAGCAGGGTGCCGGCTTCATGGCCGCCACCTACGGCCGCCTCACCGGCAAGGCCGGCGTCTGCCTGTCGACCCTGGGTCCTGGCGCCACCAACCTGGTGACCGCCGCCGCCTACGCCCAGTTGGGCGCCATGCCGATCGTGATGATCACCGGCCAGAAGCCGATCAAATCCAGCAAGCAGGGCCAGTTCCAGATCATCGACGTGGTCGATATGATGCGGCCGCTCACCAAGTTCACCAAGACCGTGGTCAGCGGCGACACCATCCCGGCGCGCATCCGCGAGGCGTTCCGCCTGGCCCAGGAGGAGCGCCCCGGCGCCACCCACCTGGAGCTGCCCGAGGACATCGCCCGCGAGCACTCCTCCATGCCGGTGCTCGAGCCCAGCCTGACGCGCCGGCCGATCGCCGAGGACAAGGCCATCTGCCGCGGCGTGGAAGCGATCCGGAACGCCCGCAAGCCGCTGATCGTGGTGGGCGCCGGCGCCAACCGCAAACTGACCAGCAAGATGCTGCGCCAGTTCATCGAGAAGCTCGGTATTCCGGCGATCACCACGCAGATGGGCAAGGGCGTGGTGGACGAAACCGGCCCCCACTTCCTGGGCAACACGGCGCTCTCCGACGGCGATTTCGTGCACCGCGCCATCGGCGCCGCCGACCTGATCATCAACGTCGGCCACGATGTGGTGGAAAAGCCGCCCTTCTTCATGCAGCCCGGCGGCGCCACCGTGGTGCACGTGAACTTCAACTCCGCCCAGGTGGACCCGGTCTACTTCCCGCAGATCGAGCTGGTGGGCGACATCGCCAACAGCCTGTGGCAGCTCAAGGAGCGCCTGGAACCCCAGGAACACTGGAGCTTCGCCGACTTCCACCGGGTCCGCGACGCGCTGCAGGCGCACATCGCCGACGGCGAGCGCGACGATCGCTTCCCGATCCTGTCGCCGCGCCTGGTGCGCGAGATCCGCAAGGTGATGCCCGACGACGGCACCATCGCGCTGGATAACGGCATGTACAAGATCTGGTTCGCGCGCAATTACCCGGCCACGCACCCCAACACGGTGCTGCTGGACAACGCCCTGGCCAGCATGGGCGCCGGCCTGCCGTCGGCCATGGCCGCCAAGATGGTGCACCCGGACCGCCGCGTCATGGCGGTGTGCGGCGACGGCGGCTTTATGATGAATTCCCAGGAGTTGGAAACCGCCGTGCGCCTGCGGCTGGATCTGGTGGTGCTGATCCTGCGCGACGACGGCTACGGCATGATCAAGTGGAAGCAGAAGCAAATGGACTTCCACGACTTCGGCCTGGACTTCCAGAACCCGGATTTCGTCGCCTACGCCAAAGCCTACGGCGCCCAGGGCCACCGCGTGGAAAGCACCGAGGGCCTCGGCCCGCTGGTGGAGGAATGCTTCGCCGCCGGCGGCGTGCACGTGATCGATCTGCCGGTGGACTACAGCGACAACGACCGCGTCCTCAACCAGGAAATCCGCGAGCTCAGCCGCAAGGTCTGACACCGCCGAACGTCTTCCCGACGAGCGGTACGCCGCTCGTCGGAAAGCACTCCCGGTGCGCCCGGCGGCGGTGCTAATCTGCCGCTCCCCACCCAATCCGCGCAGGGAGCGCCCGCATGGCAACCATCTCTTTATCCAACCTTCTACCCTCGGTGCTGAGCGCCGTCCTCTCCACCGGCACGGCGGCCACGCCGGCCACCGATCCCGCCGTCACCAGCGGCGACTGGTATCGCCCGGCGGTGGACGTGAACGCCCAGGTCCAGCTTCAAGGCACCCCCAACATCAGCTACGACGTGGAACTCTACGTCCTTGATCTGTTCGACACCGACAGCGCCGTGATCGACGCCTTGCACGCCGACGGACGCAAAATGATCTGCTACTTCTCGGCGGGCACCTTCGAGAACTGGCGCGACGACGCCGGCCGCTTCACCGCCGCCGACAAGGGCCGCCGCCTGGGCAACTGGCCCGGTGAGCGCTGGCTGGACATCCGCTCGCAAAATGTCCGCGCGATCATGGCCGATCGCCTGGACCTGGCCGTGCAGCGGGGGTGCGACGGCGTCGACCCGGATAACGTGGACGGCTACTCCAACCGCACCGGCCTGCCGCTCACCTACCAGGATCAGATCGACTACAATACCTGGCTGGCGGCGCAGGCCCACCAGCGCGGCCTGGCGATCTCGCTGAAGAACGATCTCGGCCAGATCGACGACCTGGTGGCGCACTTCGATTTCGCCATTAACGAATCCTGCCATGAGTGGGACGAGTGCGAACTGCTGATGCCCTTTATCGAGGCCGGCAAGCCGGTGGTGCACATCAATTACCTGTACGCCGACGATCCGATCGGCCGCGCCGAGCTGTGCCTGTACACCCGCGGCCTGGGCTTCAACACCCTGACCCTGCCGCAACTGCTCGACGGCAGCTTCCGCTACAGCTGTAACCCGTAGACATAAAACCGACCCGCCCCGGTAACATCGCTTTCATCGCCCCTTGCTTAGCTGGGGAGTGTCGGCCAAGGCCGCCTCCCCTATCACTGCTAACAAAAGGTCGGACGATGGACACCAGCGCCCTGCGAAAACTCACCACCGCCTGTCTGGCGGCCCTTGCCCTTTCCGCCTGCGGCGGCGACGACGACAACGACCCGGCACCGGCGCCGCCGGCGGAGGCCGGCTTCCAACTGCAACTGCTGCACTTCGCCGACATGGACGGCGCCACCGGCGCGCTGCAGAACGTGGAGCCCTTCTCCGCGGTGCTGGACGCTCTGCGCGCGGAATACCCGGACAACACCCTGGTGCTCAGCTCCGGCGACAACTTTATTCCCGGTCCGCGCTACTTCGCCGCCGCCGACCCGGCCATGGACGGCGTGCCCGGCGTCGCCGTGGCCGGTAACGGCCGCGCCGACATCGCCATGCTCAACGCCATGGGCCTGCAGGGCGCCGCCGTCGGCAACCACGACCTGGACGGCGGCACCGCCGAATTCGCCGGTATCCTGGCCGCCGAGGGCAACTACCCCGGCGCCCGCTTCCCCTACCTGAGCGCCAACCTGGACTTCACCACCGACGCCAACCTGGCCGGCCTGGTGCAAAGCGACGGCCAGAGCCTGGCGGCCATGCCCAACGGCCTGTCCGGCTACGGCACCGTGGAAGTGGGCGGCGAAACCCTGGGTGTGATCGGCGCCTCCACGCCGTCGCTGGGCAACATCACCAGCACCGGCGACATCACCATCAACCCGTCCAGCGGCGGCAACCAGGCGCTGGCCGACGTGCTGCAGCCGAAAATTGACGAGTTGCGCGACCAGGGCGTCGACAAGATCATCATGCTTGCCCATATGCAGACCCTCAGCGTGGAGAAAGAGCTGGCCACCCTGCTGGAAGGCGTCGACATCATCGTCGCCGGCGGCTCCAACACCCTGCTCGCCGACGACAACGACCGCCTGCGCGATGGCGACAGCGCCGCCGACGACTACCCGCTGACCTTCACCTCCGCCGCCGACGAGCCGGTGCTGGTGGTCAACACCGACGGCGACTACAAATACCTGGGCCGCCTGGTGGTGCGTTTCGATGACAACGGCGTGTTGCTCACCGACAGCCTGGACGACACCGTCAACGGCGCCTACGTCACCGACGAGACCATGGCCGAGAACCTGGAAGGCACCCCCAACAGCGACGTCACCACCATCGTCACCGCCCTGGAAGACGTGCTCGCCGCCCGCGACGGCAACATCCTCGGCCGCACCGCCGTTTACCTGGACGGCCGCCGCAACCAGGTGCGCACCCAGGAGACCAACCTGGGCAACCTGACCGCCGACGCCAACCTGTGGCTGTCCCGCCAGTACGACCCCAGCGTGCAGGTGTCGATCAAGAACGGCGGCGGCATCCGTGATGACATCGGCTACTTCGTGATCCCGCCGGGCTCCACCTCCGAGGACGACCTGGAATTCTTCCCGCCGGCGGCCAACGAAAGCGCCGGCAAAGCGGAAGGCGACATCTCCCAGTTCGACCTGGAAGGCTCGCTGCGCTTCAACAACACCCTCACCGTGGGCGACGTCACCGCCGCCGAACTCCACCAGCTGCTCGAGCACGCGGTGGCCAAGGTCGAGGGCGTAGCCGGCCAGTTCCCGCAGGTGGCGGGCCTGCGCTTCAGCTTCGACCCCACCCGCCAGGGTCTGCGCAGCACCGCCAACGGCGACGACGTCGACCAGGCCGGCGAGCGGGTGCGCAGCCTGGCGCTGGTGGATGACAACGGCGCGGTGCTCGACACCCTGGTGCAAAACGGCGCCGTGGTCGGCGACGCCAACCGGGTGATCCGCCTGGTGACCCTGGGCTTCCTGGCCACCGAAGGCGGCAGCGGTCTGGGCGGCGACGGCTACCCGTTCGACTTCCCGCTGGAGAACCGCATCGACCTGGACGCCGAGGCGATCCCCGGCGGCGGCAGCAACCTGGCCACCTTCGCCAACCCGGGCAGCGAACAGGACGCCCTGGCGGAGTACCTGCTCGACCGGATCGGCGAAAGCACGCCCTTCAACCAGGCGGAAACCGACGCCGATCAGGACCTGCGCATTCAGAACCTGAGCCGCCGCACCGACACCGTCCTGCCCTGACCCCATCCCACCCCGGGGCGCCTTTAAGGGCGCCCCGTCTCCTTTCCGCTCCGTGCATGTATTACAGTACCCCCGTGAACAACAGGCAGGGGGGATCCACAGCATGACCGGAGCATTAACCCAGGTAGTGGTCCTGCTCGCCATGGCGGTGCTGGCCGTGGTGGTGTTCCGGCGCCTGCACCTGCCACCGATTCTCGCCTACCTGAGCGCCGGCATTCTCGCCGGCCCCGGCGGCCTGGGCTGGGTCGGCGACACCGAGGGCATGCTGCACCTGGCGGAATTCGGCATCGTCTTTTTGCTGTTTTCCCTGGGCCTGGAATTCTCGATTCCCAAAGTGCTGGCGCTGCGCCGGGTGGTGTTCGGCGCCGGCCCGCTGCAGGTGCTGCTCACCGGGCTGCCGGTGGCGGCGTTGATGTGGCTGCTGGGTTTCACGCCGGCGGTGGCGCTGATCGCCGGCGGCGCTTTCGCGCTCTCCTCCACCGCCATCGTGATCCGCGATCTGATCACACGCGGCGCGGTGAACACCGGCTACGGACGCGCCACCACCGGGGTGCTGCTGTTCCAGGATCTGGCGGCGGTGATCATGCTGGTGCTGCTGCCGGTGCTCGCCAACCCGGACAGCGGGCATCCCGGCATCGCGGCGGCGACCACGCTGGGCAAGGCCCTGGCGCTGTTCATCGGCATCTATGTGATCGGCAAGTGGGTGCTGCCGCGCGCCCTGGAGGAGACCGGCCGGGCGCGCTCCGACGAAGTGTTCGTGATGACCGCCCTGCTGCTCGCCCTGCTGGCCGCCTGGGTGACCCATGCGCTGGGCCTGTCCATGGCGCTGGGCGCGTTTCTGGCCGGCATGATGCTGGGCGAAAGCCACTTCCGCCATCAGATCGAGGCGGACATCCGGCCGTTCCGGGATCTGCTGCTGGGTTTGTTTTTCATGGGTGTGGGCATGCTGGTGTCGCCGGCGCTGTTCGCCACCCACTGGCACTGGATCCTGCTCGGCGCGGCGGTGCTGATGCTGTTCAAGCTGGCGCTGATCAGCCTGCTGCTGCGCTGGCTGGGCGAGCGCACCGAAACCGCCCTGCGCAGCGGCATCCTGCTGGCCCAGGGCGGCGAGTTCGGCTTCGTGCTGGTGGCCCTGGCGGTGAGCCACGGGCTGATGGACAACGAACAGGCCGGCGTGCTGGTGTCGATCACCGTGCTCACCATGGCCGTGACCCCGGCGCTGCTGGACAACAGCGGCGCGCTCACCCGCCGGTTACTGCGCCAGTGGGAGCAGGAGCCGGACACCCCGGCGGTGGACGAGGCCACCACCGGCCATGTGCTGCTGTGCGGCTACGGCCGCGTGGGGCAGAACCTGATGCGCTACCTGACCCGCTTCCACCACCAGGCGGTGGCCATCGACACCGACCTGGTGCGCATCCAGGAAGCCAGCCAGGCCGGTGAGCGGATTATCTTCGGCGACGCCACCCGCAAGGAAATCCTGGAGCGGGCCGGCATCCACCGCGCCAGCCTGCTGGTGATCACCTTCGACGACGCCCGCCAGGCGGAGCGCATCCTGCACACCGTCCACCAGCTCTGCCCGGATCTGCGCGTGCTGGTGCGCACCCGCGACGACACCCATCTGGACGAGCTGATCCAGGCCGGCGCCGCCGAGGTGGTGCCGGAGGTGCTGGAAGCGTCGCTGATGCTGGTGGCCCACGCCCTGATGATGCTCGACACGCCGTTCGGCAAGGTGCTGGCGATGCTGCGCCAGAGCCGCCGCGAGCGCTACAAGCTGCTGCGCGGTTACTACCACGGCGAATCGCTGCCCACGTCCGACAGCGCCGGCAACCCCTACCGGCTGCTGCACGCGGTCACCCTGCACGGCCGCGCCGCCTGCCTCGGCAAGCGCCTCGACGAACTGAAGCTCAACGAGAGCAAGGTGGAAGTGCAGACCCTGCGGCGCGGCGACCGCACCATCGACCGCCCGGCGGACGACGAAGTGCTGCAGGACGGCGACATCCTGATTCTTTACGGTCCGCTGGAGGCGGTGGAAGCCAGCGAGGAGAAGCTGCTGGGCGGCTAAAGAAATCACTGTGGGAGCGGGCCCTGCCCGCGAAAGGCAAGCTTTGCTTGCCGGCAGGATCCCAGAGGCCTCTCAAGCGGCGCCCTGGAAACAGGTCTCTGGAATCCTGCCGGGGGCTCCGCCCCCTTTCGCGGGCAAGGCCCGCTCCCACAAAACCCGCTCCTACAAGCGGCGGCGCCAGCGGGCGGGGCTTTCGCCGCTCCAGTGGCGGAAGGCGCGGGTAAAGGCGCTGTGCTCGGAGTAACCGAGCAGCGCCGCCACGTCGGTGAGCTCCAGGCGCGGGTCGCGCAGGTATTCCTTGGCCAGCCGGTAGCGAGTGCGGGCCAGCAGCGCCTGGAAACTGTCGTCGCGCTCGCTGAGGCGCCGCTGCAGGGTGCGCACGCTGAGGTGGTTGGCCGCCGCCAGCGCCTCCAGGGTCGGGCGCCGTTCACGCATCAGCCGCGCCAGCTGCCCTTCCAGCGGGTCGGCGGCCTCGCCCTGGCGGGCCAGCAGCGCCTCCGCCTGGCGGTCGAGAATGGCCAGCAGGTTGGCGTCCGGCTCGCGCAGCGGCAGCGCCAGGTACTCCAGCGGCACCCGGATCACCGTCTCCGGCTGGTTGAAACGCACCTCACCGCCGAAGAAGCGTTCGTAGGGGCCGGTGTCCGCCGGCGGCGGATTGACGAAACAGACCCGCTCCACCAGCTGCGGCTCGCCGGTGAGATCGCGGGTCATCTGCACCACCGCGGCGATGCCGGTCTCGTCCACCAGCTGCCCGGACAGCCCCCGCTCCACGCCCCAGCGCACCTCCACCCGGTCGCCGTCCACCTCGATGCGCGCCGGGTTCACGTCGTAAATCAGCCGGTGATAGCGCTCCATGCGCGCCAGGGCCTGGCCCAGGTCGGCGCAGTTGAGCACCGCGTAGCCAAGCAGGCCGAAATGCCGCGGCGTGATGGTGCGGCCCACCGCCACCCCCAGGGCCGGATCGCCGAGCAAGGCGCTGGCGGTGGCCAGGCTCTGTTCCCAGAACCCCAAAGCGACCCGCTCCAGCCCCACCGGCGAGCGCTCCACCGGCATCGGCCCGAGCAGCGCCCGGGCGTCCTGGCCGCGCGCCTCCAGGTAGTCGTAAAGCAGCTGCACATAGGTGGCCGCCACGTAATTGCTGGTGGGCGGGGTGTTATGGGCGGCGCGGGAAACGGAAGTCATGGCGCCATTTGTCAAAAAATAGGAGGGCTCTGTCAAGCCCGGCGTGCCCCCACCCGGCTATCTTGATGTTATTGATCTGCATGATAAGCGGAGTGTTGGGACATGAACGATCTTCTTCAGCAGTTGGATTGGCGCACCCTGGTGCTGCCGGCCATGGTGCCGGTGTTCGTCGCCGTGCTGATCGCCGAGGCCTGGCGGTTCCGCGGCCAGGGCCGCCTCACGCTCAAGGACTCCATGGCCAGCATGGGGCTGGGCTCGCTGTACATGGTGTTCGACACCCTGGTGACGGTGACCCTGGTGGCGCTGATTTTTTCCTGGGCCTACCAGCACCGCCTGTTCGACATCACCATGACGCCGCTCACCGGCCTGCTGCTGTTCGTGTCCCTGGAGTTCTGCTACTACTGGTTCCACCGCGCCAGCCACCGCATCCGCTGGTTCTGGAGCGCCCATGTGGCGCACCACTCCAGCACCCTGATGAACTTCTCCACCGCCATGCGGCAAAGCGCCATCTACAGCATCGTCGGCAACTGGCTGTTCTATGTGCCGCTGGCGTTTCTCGGCTTCGAGCCGATCTGGGTGTTCTTCATGCTCACCGTGAACCTGGCCTACCAGTACTTCATCCACACCCAGTGGGTCGGCAAGCTGCACCCGGCGATTGAGTTCGTGTTCAACACGCCCAGCCACCACCGCGCCCACCACGGCCGCAACGCGGAATACATCGACCGCAACTACGGCGGCATTCTGATTCTCTACGACCGCCTGTTCGGCACCTTCGTGGAAGAGAAAGAGGACGTGCCGGTGGAGTACGGCATCACCCGGCCGGTGAACAGCCACAACCCGATCACCCTGACCCTGCACGAGGCCGTGGACATGTTTCGGGATGCGGCCCGGCCGGGGCCGCTCAAGCAGCGCCTGAAGCACTTTTGGGCGCCGCCGGAATGGCGGCGCGAGGACGATTAGCCGGCGGCCTTCTTGCGGTTGGCGCGGATGCGCAGGTTGAGCATTTCCACGCCGAAGCTGAACGCCATGGCGAAGTAGATGTAGCCCTTGGGAATGTGGAACTCCAGACCGTCGGCGATCAAGGCCGTGCCCACCAGCACCAGGAACGACAGCGCCAGCATCTTCAGCGTCGGGTGCTCGGTGATAAAGCGGCCGATGGCGTTGGCGAACACCATCATGAAGCCCACCGCGATCACCACCGCGATCACCATCACTTCAATGTGGTCGGCCATGCCCACCGCGGTGATCACCGAGTCCAGCGAGAACACCATGTCGAGAATCGCGATCTGAATCAGGATGCCCATGAAGGAGCCACCCACCTTGGGCTTGGCCAGTTCGTGGGTCTCGCCGGCGTCCTCAATGGAGTGGTGAATCTCCAGCACCGATTTCACCAGCAGGAACAGGCCGCCCAGTATCAGCACCAGATCGCGCCCGGAAATGCCCTGCCCCAGCACCATGAACAGATCGGCGGTGAGCTTGGTCAGCCAGGCCAGCGACGCCAGCAGGCCCAGGCGCATCACCATGGCCAGTGACAAACCGATCAGGCGCGCCTTGGGGCGCTGCTTCTCCGGCAGCCGGTCCACCAGGATGGACAGAAAGATAATGTTGTCGATGCCCAGCACGATTTCCAGGGCGGTCAGGGTGGCCAGGGCAATCCAGGCCTCCGGCATGGTGATCCATTCGAGCATGGTGAATCCCGGTTAAGTAAAACCGCCATTCGAAACCGGCGGCGGGCATCTTGCAAGCGAATTCAGTGGTACAGCGCCGAACCCAGGCGGGCCGCCACGCGGCGGTCCAGGTACGGCAGCCGCACCCGCCGTTTGCCGAGGCCGCCGCCGGCGGTGTCCACTTCCAGTTCGCTCATGCGGTAGCGCCGGTCGAACGGGCTGCGGGTGAGGCGAATCGCCTGAATGCGGTTGCGCGGCACCACCGCCAGCCGGCGCCACAGCCAGCCCCGGTGAAACAGCAGCAGGTCCGGCGTCAGCGCCCAGCGCGTGTACTTGGCGTACAGGTGACCGTGGATCAGCGCCAGGGGCACGCCGGCCAGCGGAAGCCACAGGCCGTGCACGCCCAGCCACCACAGCCCCGGCGGCAGCGTCAGCGCGGTCCAGCACCACAGCCACAATCGCGCCAGACGGTGGCGGGTACGGCTGGAGAGCGACTGCCACTCCGGCTGGTGGCCGGTCATGCCGGGCAAGGCGCGGGCGATCAGCGCCTCGGCCTGGGCCGGCGTGCAGATCGGCGCCAGCGGCCGGGCGCCGCCGCTTTGCCCGGCCTCCGGGTCGCCGCCGCCACCGGCCTGGTCGACCTGCAGCGCCACGCGCCGGAACAGCCGATGCAACGGCGTGGCCAGCTGGTGCACCACCTGAATGCGCGGCACCCGCAGGGTCACCGACACCCGGGTGAACAGGCCGTGGCGCACACGCAGATCGCTGCCCTGCTCGTCCAGACGGTAGCCGTAATACTTCACCAGCGCGGCCACCACGGACAAGATCTTACCCACCGCCAGCACCGCCACCAGCGTGGCCAGAGCGAGCAGCACCGCCACCGCCAGCCCCAGCTGATCCAGCCAGGCGACGCCGGCGTCGCGCAACACCGGCCCCAACAGGCGCTGCAGCGTCTCCACGTTCACCACCTGCATGAAAGCGCCCAGCACCGCGCCCACCCAGAGCAGATTGCGGTTATCGATCAGACCCAGCATCACCAGTTCGCCCGGCGGCAGGGTCAGCAAGGTGGTGCCTTCGGCGGGCTCGCCGGCGTCGTGATCGTCGGTCGATGTCGCGCCCTTCAGGGCGTCGCGGCGCGCGAACACGGTATCGCTGAGGGTGCGGGCGTCGTCCAGGGACAACACCCGGATGGTCGCTTCCGCGCCGCCGCCGCTGGAGGTCTCCACCTTGACGTCGGCGACGCCCAGCAGGCGGTGCAGCAGGTTGCGCTGGGTGTCGATGTTCTCGATACGGCGATAGTCGATCTGGCGCAGATTGCGGAAAATCAGGCCGTCGCGGATCACCAGGCCGTCGTCGGCGAAATCGTAGCGGTACACACACTGGTGCCAGAGCGCGCCCAGCGGCCCCAGCAACAGCAGCGGCACCACCACCCAGAACAGGCCGCCGCGCTCGGCGCCCAGCGCCACCGCCACGCCGATCGGGATCACCGCGCCCAGGCTGCCCACCAGCTGGAACACCCAGCTGAGCGGGTGCAGGCGTTTTTCCGGAAGCGGCTGGCCACCCTCATACCGCATCGCCGTCGCCTCCGTCGTCCTGGCGCAGCAGGGTGTCGCGCAGTGCCAGCGCGGTGTCGTGGTCGAGGCCGGGCAGCTCGTTGCAGGTGAAGCGGCTGCCGGCGGTGTACAGCTTCAGGGTGCCGACGCCGTAGCGGCGCTGCAGCGGGCCCTGGCTGACGTCGGAGTGCTGGATGCGCACCCGCGGAATGGCAATACGGTGACGCCAGAAAATGCCCTGGCGAATCACCAGGCCGTGCGGGTCGAGGCGGTAGCCCAGGTGCCGGAACCAGGCGCCGGGCAGCCACCAGGCCAGGCCGAACACCAGCAGCGTCCAGCCCAGGCACGCCAGCGCCAGCAGCGGGCCGGGGTCCAGCGGTAACAGCGTCAGGGCGGCGCCCACCGGCGCGCCCGCCAGCACCACGGCGGTGCCCAAGGCACGCAGGCGCCACACCGGCAAGGTGGCCGGGCTCACGGATTCAAGCGACATGCGGTTCCCCCAATGACGATGGCCATCAACGATGGATCAGTCAGGAGGATACCGCATCGATGCGGTGGCCAAGAACACCCGGCGTCAGTTGCGCGCTTCCTCGCGGGCCAGGTCCTGAATCAGCTGCCGCACCTGCTTGCGGTGCCGGCGGCTGGTCAGGCGTTTGCTGTCCCAGGTGGCGGGCACCAGCAGGCGGCCTTCGTCCAGGTCGCGGATCAGGAAGCGCCGTTCCACGCCGATGGGGTAATCGTCGGAGCCGTAGATGGCCACCAGCTGAATGGTCAGCGAGCGCAAACGCACAATGCCTTTTTCGCTTTCCGCCCGGTCGTCGCGGTGCTGATCCAGGCGCAGCCCCTCGCGCTGGGCGATGCGCTCGATGACGCTGTTGAAGGCGCCGATATGCACGAACTCACCGGCCCCGAGCGGCCCCTGGCGGGTGCTGTCGCTGAGCGACGGGGTATCACCGCTACTGTGCCGCTCGCGCTCCTCGTCGCCTTCCTGGTAATTCTGCTCCAGCTCGGTGACATCCTGGAAATAGGTGCCTTGGTCGGTTTCCAGGCGTGCAACGATGTGCTGAATGAAGATCGATTCGGCACTCATGTTGCTGATCAGGCAGAGGGCGTCGACACCCTTGTGGCGGCCCCGGTTGATCACCACCCGCGGGCGGCGCTGACGCTTGTAGCCGTTGTAAAGCAATTGCGCATAGACCACCCACACCATCAGCGTGGCGAAGCCGATCAATACGTTCAGAACGTCCTTATTTTGCGATATCCAGTCAAACATGCGTGAACTGTACCGCGCCGCGCCGGCCCGCTTTGCGAAAAGCTGTAAAACCTGAGCGCGCCGGCCCGGTATCGCCGCGGTCCATGGCGGTGATAGCCGGCGTTAGCCTTAAGGCCTGGTTCATGTGCCCGCAATAAGGGCGTAGTATCAAATCACCCAAGTACAGATACATCGCCAACTAAGGAGGTGCGCAGTGACACGGATTGGCCAGGACACCCTTAACAGCGCCAAGACCCTCGATGTCGGCGGCAAGACCTATCATTATTACGATATCAATGCCGTCGCCGATAAGGGCTGGGGTGATCTCAGCAAGCTTCCCTTTTCACTCAAGGTTCTTCTGGAAAACCTGCTCCGCCACGAAGACGGTGAATCCGTCACCGTGGAGGACATCGAAGGCCTGGTACGCTGGACCGAGAAGCGCGCTTCCGATCGCGAAATCAATTACCGCCCGGCACGGGTCCTGATGCAGGACTTCACCGGCGTGCCCGGGGTGGTCGATCTGGCCGCCATGCGCGACGCCATCGCCAAGGCCGGCGGCGACCCGCAGCGGATCAACCCGCTGGCACCGGTGGATCTGGTCATCGACCACTCGGTGATGGTGGACGAATACGGCACCCCGCAATCGTTCTCGCAAAACGTGGAACGGGAATACGAGCGCAACAAGGAACGCTATCAGTTCCTGCGCTGGGGCCAGAACGCCTTCAATAATTTCCGCGTGGTACCGCCGGGCACCGGCATCTGCCACCAGGTGAACCTGGAATATCTGGGCCGCGGCGTCTGGTACAGCGACACCGAGGACGGCAAGACCTTCGCCTACCCGGACACCCTGGTGGGCACCGATTCCCACACCACCATGATCAACGGCCTGGGCGTGCTCGGCTGGGGCGTGGGCGGCATCGAAGCGGAAGCGGCCATGCTCGGCCAACCGGTGGCGATGCTGATTCCCGAAGTGGTGGGCTTCAAGATCACCGGCAAAATGCGCGAAGGCATGACCGCCACCGACCTGGTGCTCACCGTCACCGAAATGCTCCGTTCGCGCGGCGTGGTCGGCAAATTCGTGGAGTTCTTCGGCGACGGCCTGGCCGATCTGAGCCTGGCGGACCGCGCCACCATCGGCAACATGGCACCGGAATACGGCGCCACCTGCGGCTTCTTCCCGATCGACGAGCGCACCATCGAATACCTGGAGCTGACCAACCGGCCCAAGGACGACATCGCGCTGGTGGAAGCCTACTGCAAGGCCCAGGGCCTGTGGCGCTCCAGCGACGATCCGGACCCGGAATTCAGCGACGTGCTGGAGCTCGACCTGGACGACGTGGTGCCCAGCCTGGCCGGCCCGAAGCGGCCCCAGGACCGCGTGCCGATGACCGAGGTGAAACGCACCATCATCGACGTGATCAGCCAGGAGCTGAAACTCAACGACGAGGAAATCAGCAAGCTCGAGGGCGAAGGCGGCCAGACCGCCATCGGCAACCACGAGCCGGGCAGCGGCGTGGAAGTGACCATGGACGGCAAGACCTTCCACCTGGATCACGGCGACGTGGTGATCGCGGCGATTACCTCCTGCACCAACACCTCCAACCCCAGCGTGATGATGGCCGCCGGCCTGATGGCGCAGAAAGCGGTGGAAAAAGGGCTGACCCGCAAACCCTGGGTGAAAACCTCCCTGGCGCCGGGCTCCAAGGTGGTCACCGACTACCTCAACAAAGCCGGCCTGCAGGACCCGCTGAACCAGATCGGCTTCGACCTGGTGGGTTACGGCTGCACCACCTGTATCGGCAACTCCGGGCCGCTGCCCGACGAGATCGACAAGGCCATCGCCGAGGGCGATCTGGTGGTCGCTTCGGTGCTGTCCGGCAACCGTAACTTCGAAGGCCGGATTCACCAGAGCGTGCGCACCAACTGGCTGGCGTCACCGCCGCTGGTGGTCGCCTACGCGCTGGCCGGCACGGTCAAGATCAACCTGGAAAAAGACCCGCTCGGCAAGGATAAGGACGGCAACGATGTGTTCATGAAGGACATCTGGCCGAGCAGCAAGGAAATCCAGGACGCCGTGGTGATGGTCGACCACGACATGTTCGAGAAACAGTACGCGAGCGTGTTCGAAGGCGACGAAACCTGGAAGAGCCTGCCGATTCCGGATTCCAAAACCTACGAGTGGAACAGCAAATCCACCTACATCCAGAACCCGCCGTTCTTCGACGGCCTGACCGCCGAGCTGGACGATGTGGAGCCGGTCAAGAACGCCCGCATCCTGGCGATGCTCGGCGACTCGGTGACCACCGACCACATCTCCCCGGCCGGCGCCATCAAGGCCGACAGCCCGGCGGGCCATTACCTGCAGGGCCACGACGTGGAGCCGATCGACTTCAACTCCTACGGTTCCCGGCGCGGTAACCACGAGGTGATGATGCGCGGCACCTTCGCCAATATCCGCATCCGTAACGAGATGACCCCGGAGATCGAAGGCGGCTACACCAAGCACTTCCCCGGTGGCGAGGAAATGCCGATCTACGGCGCCGCCATGCGCTACAAGAAGGACAACGTGCCCACCGTGGTGGTGGCCGGCAAAGAGTACGGCACCGGCTCCAGCCGCGACTGGGCGGCCAAGGGCACGCGCCTTCTCGGCGTGCGCGCGGTGATCGCGGAGAGCTACGAGCGCATCCACCGTTCCAACCTGATCGGCATGGGCGTGCTGCCCCTGCAGTTCCCGGAAGGCACCACGCGCAAAACGCTCAATCTCGACGGTACCGAGGAAGTGGACATTCCCAACCTGGGCAATGACCTCAAACCCAGCCAGGAAATCGAAGTGGTGTTCCGCAAGGACAACGGCAAGGAACAGACAGTGAAAGCGATCAGCCGTCTGGATACCGGCGCCGAAGTCACCTACTTCAAGAACGGCGGCATTCTCCACTATGTGCTGCGCCAGATGATGACCGACTGAGCGGTTCTTTTTTAAAAAGAACCCTCCCGATCAGGGGCGCCTCGGCGCCCCTTTTTTCTGCCTCTTTTCTTGTTCAGGCGCAAATATCATGCGCCTTCCGCATTTTAAGCGCCGCCCGTTTCTCAACGTTACTCTGTTATTGTAATAATAGAGCGGTTTCCCCATTGCAGGAACGCAATAAAAACAAAGAAACAGGAAGGAAGCCCACGTTATGGAACAAGCCATAAAACGCAAACCCAATGTGCATGCATTCCTCTATATTTATCGCAATCACGCCGCACAATTCTGGTGGTGCGCGGTGCCCTATGTGGACAGCCAGGGGCGCCGCCGGCAGCGGCGGCGGTCGTTCCGGGACAGCCGCCTGGGCGGCAAGAACGCGGCGCTGACGGCGGCCCGCGCCTGGCGCGACCAGGCGATCACCGACCCGCGGGTGCGCGTCGCCATGGGCGACCGCCGCCCGCTGGTGCTCTACGCCGGCGACGACAGCGGCCGCATCGGTGACGGCGGCAACCCGTTCGGGCTGGTGGGGGTCACCGCCACCTTCCGGGAAAAGCCCCTGGGCGGCAATTTCTCGGTCACCGCCAACCGGGGGCGCAAGAAATGGTTCTCCATGCGCCGTTATGGCGGCTACGGCGCTTTCCGGCGCGCCGTGCTGCAGCGCTGCAAGTGGGTCGGGGCGCCGGTGCCGGACGACGATGAGCTGCGTCACCGCTACCAGCAGTGGGCGCGGGACAACGAGACCCGCCTGCGCCGGCACGGCCTGGAGCCGTGAGCTGTCCGCGCCGGGCGGGCAGGACACCCTCCCGGCGCGCATTTATAATGCAAATCAATTAAACAAACCGCTTATTTTGTCAGGAATGGAAACCCGTTCCGCAACCCTCAAAATTCGCCCCACCGCCCGTCGTTTTTGATCGCCCCCTCACTGATCCCGTCATTTTGGTTAATTATTAGCCGAAAACAGCGCAAATACAGTTGTTTACATCAACAAAGTAGCCCTAAAAACCCTTTAGGGGAATGACTTGACAGTCACAAAAACCGCGTACTAAAGTGAAATTGAAGTTCATTATTTGAACCAATGATAATTTTTTAATGGCGTTCTTCGATAGAGCGCCCAATACCAACAACAATAACGGATGTACCTATGGGTGCTTATGTCCTGCGCCGTTTGCTGGCGTTGATTCCCACTCTCCTGATCGCCAGCGTCATCGTATTCGGAGTGGTGCGGCTGGTACCCGGCGACGTGCTCGACCTGATGCTGAGCGAGAACGCCTACTCCTCCAACGCCCCCGACGACCGTGCCCAACTTGAAAAAGCCCTGGGCATGGATAAGCCGCTCTACATGCAGTACCTGAGCTGGGCCGGCAACGCGCTGCGCGGCGACCTGGGCGAATCCCTGTGGCGCAACACCCCGGTCACCGAGGAGATCGGCGCCCGCCTGGGCGTGACCCTGGAGCTGGGCATCCTGGCGTTGCTGATCGCCCTGATCATCGCCTTGCCGGTGGGCATCTTCTCGGCGATACGCCAGGAGACCCTGGCCGACAACGTGGGCCGCAGTTTCTCGATCCTGGCCCTGGCGATTCCCAACTTCTGGCTGGGCACCCTGGTGGTGATCCTGCCGGCGCTGTGGTGGGGCTGGTCGCCGCCCACCGAGATGACGCCGTTCTTCGAGGACCCGATCGAAAACCTGAAAACCTTCCTGGTGCCCAGCCTGATTCTCGGCACCTCGCTGTCGGCGGTAATCATGCGCATGACCCGCACCATGATGCTGGAAGTGCTGCGCCAGGATTACATCCGCACCGCCTGGGCCAAGGGCCTGCGCGAGCGCAGCGTGGTGCTGGTGCACGCGGTCAAGAACGCCATGATTCCGGTGATCACCCTGGTCGGCATCCTGGTGCCGATCCTGTTCGGCGGCACCGTGATCATCGAACAGATCTTCCGTCTGCCCGGCCTCGGCCAGCTGCTGCTGGAGGCGGTCAGCACCCGCGATTACCCGATCATCACCGGCGTCTTTCTGGTCACCGGCGTGGTGGTAATGCTCGTCAATCTGATTGTGGATCTGTGCTACGGGTACCTCGACCCGAAAGTACGGTTCGACCGGTGAAACAGGAATCTCGAAGTATGAATGCATCCGTTGAACCGGCCGCTGTCACGGCCACCCCGGCGCGGCCCGCCAAACGCCGCAAGACCCTGCCCAAACCCCTGGCGTTCTGCGCCCGCCTGTGCCGGGAACGGCCGCTGGGCGCGGTGGGCGCGCTGATCTGCCTGTTGCTGCTGTTCACCGGCATTTTCGCCGACCTGATCGCGCCGCAGGGCTATAACGCCATCAACCCCATCGACCGGCTGAAAGCGCCGTCGGCGGAATACTGGTTCGGCACCGACCAGCTGGGCCGCGACATCTTCGCCCGCGTGGTGCACGGCGCGCGCCTGTCGGTGATCGTGGCGTTCGCCGCCACCACCCTGTCGATCGTGATCTCCGCGTTGCTGGGCATTCTCAGCGGCTACTTCGGCGGCCGCCTGGACATGTTCATTCAGCGTCTGGTGGACGGCTGGATGTGCTTCCCCGACCTGATTCTGCTGATCGTGGCGGTGGCCGTGCTCGGCCCCGGCACCTGGCAGATCATCGTGATTCTGGGGCTGCTGTTCGGCATCTCCGGCTCGCGGATCGTGCGCGGCGCGGTGCTCAGTGCCCGGCAGAACGTCTATGTGCACGCCGCCCAGTCCATGGGCGCGTCCAGCACCCGCATTCTCTGGCACCACATTCTGCCCAACGTGATGGCGCCGCTAATCGTGCTCTACACCACCCGCTTGGCGGCGGTGATCCTGGCGGAATCCGGCCTCAGCTTCCTGGGCCTGGGCATCCCGCCACCGTCACCGAGCTGGGGCGGCATGCTCAGCCTGGACGGGCGCAGCTATATGTTCCAGGCGCCCTGGCTGGCGATTATTCCCGGCATCGCCCTGACCGTGGTGGTGTTCGGCATCAACATGTTCGGCGACGCCCTGCGCGACATGCTCGACCCGCGCATGCGCGGCGGCAGCGGTCGCTACCTGGCACGCGTGAAAAGGGCCATCGGCGTATGAATATGAAAGCGCAAGACGTTACCCGCCGCACCCTGCTCGATGTGCAGGACCTGCACACCGTGTTCGAGAAAGACGGCAACGAGGTCCATGCGGTCAACCAGGTCAGCTTTGACGTGAAGGAAGGCGAGATCCTCGCCATCGTCGGCGAGAGCGGCTCCGGCAAGAGCATCACCGCCATGTCCCTGCTACGGCTGATCCCCAGCCCGCCGGGTCGCATCGTCGGCGGCCATGTGCTGTTCAACGGCGAGGACCTGCTGGACCTGGACGACGAGCAGATCCGCCGCCTGCGCGGCCGCGATATCGCCATGATCTTCCAGGAGCCGATGACCTCCCTGAACCCGAGCCTGCGCATCGGCCGGCAACTGGCGGAGCCACTGCGCGTGCACGGCTCGGTGCCCAAGGAGAAGGTCCGCGAGCGCTGCCTGGAGCTGCTGCGCCAGGTGCGCCTGGGCGACCCGGAAAAGCGCCTCGACGCCTACCCCCACGAGCTCTCCGGCGGCATGCGCCAGCGGGTGATGATCGCCATGGGGCTGGCCTGCCTGCCCAAGCTGCTGATCGCCGACGAGCCCACCACCGCCCTGGACGTGACGGTGCAGGCGCAAATCCTGGAACTGCTGCGCGACCTGGTGCGCGCCAACAACTCGTCGATGATGCTGATCACCCACGACCTGGGCGTGGTGGCCCGTTACGCCGACCGCATCAATGTGATGTACGCCGGCCGCATCGTGGAAAGGGGCACCGCGGAAGAGATTTTCCACCACCCCAAACACCCCTACACCCTGGGTCTGATGGAATCCATGCCGCGCCTGGACCAGGCCCCCGGCAGCCGGCTGACGCCGATTCCCGGCCAGCCGCCGGATCTCTCCGACCCGCCCCCGGGCTGCCCGTTTCATCCGCGCTGCCGCTTCGCCGAAGCGCGCTGTCGCAGTGAACGGCCGCCCCTGGAACAGATCACCGACAACCACTGGAAAGCCTGCTGGGTGGATACCGATGCCAAACGCTGAACCGCTTCTGCAAGTCTCCGACCTGCGCGTGCACTTCCCGCTGCAGGCCGGCCTGCTGGGCCGCAACGCCGGCACCGTGAAAGCGGTGGACGGGGTCGCCTTCCATATCGACCGCGGCGAAACCCTGGGCCTGGTGGGCGAATCCGGCTGCGGCAAGTCGACCACCGGCCTGGCCATGCTGCGCATGAGCCCGCTCACCGACGGCCGCATCCATTTCGACGGCGAGGACATCACCCACCCGGACAAGCCGGCGCTGAAGCGGCTGCGCCGGCGCATGCAGATGGTCTACCAGGACCCGTTCGGCGCGCTCAACCCGCGCATGAAGGTGCTGGACATCGTCGGCGAGCCGCTGCGCGTGCACCGCCTTACCCAGGGCCGCGCCGCCTACCGGGAAAAAGTCATGGGGCTGCTGGAAAAAGTGGGCCTGAAAGCGGAGATGGCCGACCGCTACCCGCACGAATTTTCCGGCGGCCAACGCCAGCGCATCGGCATCGCCCGGGCGCTGGCCGCCGACCCGGAGCTGATCATCTGCGATGAGCCAGTGTCCGCCCTGGACGTATCGATCCAGGCCCAGGTGATCAACCTGCTGGAAGACCTGCAAAAAGAGCTGGGCCTGACCTATCTGTTCATCGCCCACGATCTGGCGGTGGTGCGCCACCTGTGCCACCGCATCGTGGTGATGTACCTGGGCCGGGTGGTGGAAGTGGCCGACCGCGAAACCCTCTACGACAACCCCCAGCACCCCTACACCCAGGCGTTGCTGGGCGCGATCCCGATCGCCAACCCGGACCCGGAGGTGCAACAGCACTTCAACCCGTCACTGAGCGGCGAAGTGCCCAGCCCCATTGATCCGCCGCCGGGGTGCCCGTTCCACCCGCGCTGCCCCCACGCCACCGAGCTGTGCCGCCGGGAAGCGCCGCGCGCCCTGGAAATCGAAGATCGCCATAGCGTTGCCTGCCATTTGCATGACCCGGACCGGGCCCAGGCCATGGCCGGCAACCTTTAACAAAATAACAAAACGAGGAGAGCATCATGAATTTGCGTACACCGAGAATCGCCCTGTCCCTGGCGGCCACCGCCGCCCTGGCCTGGGCCGGGCCGGCCGCGGCGGAAACCCCGCAAACCGACGGCACCGTCAATGTTTCCACGGTCTACCGCACCCTGGACGCCACCACCTGGGACCTGCAGCGCTGGACCTGGAAGGGCAACCACGACAACCTGCAAATGGAGTCGCTGCTGCGCGGCGATCTTCAATACGGCCCGCGCGGCAGCAACGAAAACAGCTTCGTCGAGCAGGCCTACATTCCCTACGGCCAGCTGGAAGGCAGCCTGGCGGAAAGCTGGGAAGTGAAAGAAGACCCCATGCGCGTGGTGTTCCATCTGCGCGAGGGCGTCTACTGGCAGGAAGTGCCCGGCGTCATGGAAAGCCGCGAACTGGTGGCCAACGACGTGATCACCTCGTTCAAAAGCCGCTGGGACAACCCGCGCGCCATTCCCACCTTCTGGGACTTCGTGGAACGCTGGGAAGCCCCGGACGAGCACACCGTGGTGGCGCACTTCAGCAAATTCCACGGTAACTGGCCGTACCGCCTGGCCTGGGGCTACTACGACGGCATCCTGCCGCCGGAATGGCAAAACCTGAGCGAAGACGAGCGCGCCGACTGGAAAAACGCCGCCGGCACCGGCCCCTACCGCATCGCCGACATCCAGACCGGCCGTCAGCAGGTTTATGAAAAGAACGACAACTACTGGGACACCACCACCATCGACGGCGAGGAATACCAGCTGCCGCTCAATGAAAAAGTGGTCTATCACATCATCAAGGACGAATCGAGTTCGGTGGCGGCGCTCAGCTCCGGCCGCGTGGACATCATGGAAGCGATCCGCTGGCAGCTGGTCGACCAGCTGAAGAAAACCGCCCCGGAGCTGGAATTCCGCAAGCACGTGGCCACCCAGGGCACCTACATCGCCCTGAAGACCGACGAAAAGCCCTTCGACGACGTGCGCGTGCGCCGCGCCATGAACCTGGCCATCGACCAGCGCGCCATTCTCTCCTCGCTGCTCAACGGCGAAGGCGAGCTGCTCAACTACCCGTTTGCGCAGCGCTGGACCGAGTTCTACACCCCGTTGGAGGACCTCTCCCCCGCCGCCAAGGAACTGTTCAGCCATAACCCGGAAAAAGCCAAGAAACTGCTCGCCGACGCCGGCTACCCGAAAGGCTTCAGCTTCGACGTCCAGGTCTGCTCCTGCAGCCCCTATCACATGGACGTGGTCGCCATGCTGCAGGCGTACTACCAGCAGGTGGGCATCAACATGAACGTGAAAACGCTGGAATACGGCGCCTTCCGTTCCAACATGCGCGGCGACAACCAGGCCGGCGGCTACCTGATGAACAACGGCTCCGGCAACCCCATCCAGGTCCTGCGCAAGAGCTTCATGACCGGCCAGACCTGGAACGCCTCACGTTACTCCAACGAGGATTTCGACAAGAAGATCACCGCCGCCATCCATGAGCCGGACAACGAAAAACGCAACGCCAGCATCCGCGAGCTGAACGACTTCATCATCGAGGAAGCGGTACCGCACGTCTGGCTGCCCACCGAAATGGTGTACTCCGCCTGGTGGCCCTGGGTGAAGAACTACCACGGCGAAACCCGCATCGGCGCGGTCAAGCCCAACGCCATCTACGCCCGCATCTGGATCGACCAGGAACTCAAGGACAAGATCCTCAACGACTAAGTCCGCTTCGGACTAAACACTTCTCCATCATGCGGAGCCTCCGGGCTCCGTTTTTTTTGGCTTGTGGGAGCGGACCTTGTGGGAGCGGGCCCTGCCCGCGAAAGGGAGCGAAGCTCCCGGCAGGATGCCAGGGGGCTATCTAAAGGCAGCACAAACAGCGTCTCTGGTATCCTGCCGGGTGGCTGAAGCCACCCTTTCGCGGGCGGGGCCCGCTCCTACAAGCATCTTCCTGCAGGCCTTGATAGACTCGGGAATTTCCGGTCCCACTTAGATCGTATTGTGTATGGCTTCCATTCGTTTCATCGTCATGCTGGCATTGCTGTCGCCTTTTCCAGCCTTGGCCGGTAACGCAGACCGCACCGCCGCCGAGGAAGAGAAAAGCGCCGCCGCCCGCGAGCAGCAGGAACTGCTGGAACGCGCCGACGACCTGCGCCGCCAGCAGGAGACCACCGAAGCCCTGCTGCGCAAGCAGGAACGGTACTTGCAGGTATTAGAACAACAACTAAAACAACTCAAGGAGGCCTCCGATGAAGAGCCTGCCTCATAGCACTCTCCACGGCCCCGGCCATGCTTAAACGACTGCGCCGCTGGCTGTTCGGCGGGCCTCCGGCGCCGGGCGCCTCGTTCGCGCCGGCGCGCCCCGCCGAGCCGCCGCCCCCCGCGCGTGAGCCCGCACCCGCCGTGGCCGCCGACCCGGCGCCGGATTCAGCAACGTCGGGCCTGCCGTTCGAAATCCGCCCCTACCGGGACGGCGACGCGGCGGCGCTGGCCCGGGTGTTCCGCGACGCCATTCTGGTCACCGCCGCCGATCACTACGACGCTGACCAGCGTCGGGCCTGGAGCGCCGCCGCCGACGACCCGGCCTTTCCGGCGGATCTCGCCAAGGGCCTGACCATGGTCGCCGAATGGCAGCAGGAAACCGCCGGCTTCGCGCAGCTGGTGGACGACCGCATCACCCTCATCTACGTCCACCCGGACACCGCCCGCCTGGGCATCGCCACCCTGCTCTACCAGCATCTCGAGGACGAAGCGCGCATCCAGGGCCGCGAGCGCCTGGTCACCGAAGCCAGCCAGGTGGCCCACCACTTCTTCCTGTTCCTCGGTTTCCAACCCGACGCCGAGGAAACCGTGGAACGCGACGGCGTCGCCCTCACCCGCTGGCGCATGCACAAACCCCTGATCTGAAATAAAAAAAGCCGCTTCTGGGGGGAGAAGCGGCAAGGGGGGTAAGAATCAGCGTCTTCGGTTCGGGGATTACAACTTCGCGGTCAGCTTGGCGACCTGCTCACCCTGGTAGCGGGCCAGGCCCAGCTCCTTGTCGCTGGGCTGACGGCTGCCGTCCGGCCCGGCGATGGTGCCCGCGCCGTAGGGGGTGCTGCCGTGCACTTCCTTGATGTCCATCTGCGCCTGCTCGGGGTCGGCGTAGCCCAGCGGCACGATGATGAAGCCGTGGTGCGCCAGCGTGGTCCAGGTGGAGGTGATGGTGGTTTCCTTACCGCCGCCGGTGCCGGTGGAGGTGAACACACTGGCCACCTTGCCGGCGAGTGCGCCCTTGGCCCACAGACCGCCGGTCTGGTCCCAGAAGGTGCGCATCTGGCCGCTCATGTTGCCGAAGCGGGTGGGGGTACCGACGATTACCGCGTCGTAGTCCTTCAGCTCTCCGGGTTCGGCCACCGGTGCCGCCTGGTCGGTCTTGCCGCCGGCCGCCTTGAAGGCGTCCTCGGGCATGGTCTCGGCGACGCGCTTGATGTCGACCTGCACGCCTTCAACGCGGCGGGCCCCTTCGGCCACGGCGTCCGCCATGGCTTCGATATGGCCGTACATGGAATAGTAAAGAACCAGAATGCGTTTCATCGGAACCTCCAGTTTGTTCGCAGTCGTCTGCAAAAGATGATGCAACTGTACGCCTGAAGGTTCGGTGAAAGCACAGGGCTGGGCAGAACGGATTGATCAGATTTTTCTATCTATTAACTCCGCCCCTTACAGCGGCGGCTCGGTGACGGCGCGCTCACCGTCGCCGAACATGGAGGCCAGCGCGCGGTGCTGGGCGTTACGGCCGCGCCGGCGTTGCCGGGCTTCCAGGCCGGGCAGCCAGCGCTGGGCGCTGTAGCCGAGCAGGCGCGGCACCAGGGTGAGCAGCGGGTACCAGGGCGTCACCCCGGCGGGCAGGCCCAGCTGGCCCATCTTCTCCCGGTCCAGGAAGTAGCGGCTCACGCTCAGATGCTGCCGGTACAGCAGCCACCGGCGCGGGCCCTGGAAGCGCTTGAAATGCCGCTCCAGCGGCTCCCGGGCCAGGGCCGCCCCCAGCTCGCGGCTGGTCCAGTCCGGCCGGCTCTGGGTCATCAGGCAGTGGTGCAGCCGCACCGCGCCGTCCTGTTCGTTGAACGCCAGCCATTGCTCGTCCACGCCCATCACCCAGCAGGCGTAGCTCCACAGGTGCATCACAGCGCGTGCCTCGCGGCCGGTGACCGGCACGCCCAGTTTGCGCAGCCCGCCCAGCATCACCACGCTGAACCCCAGGTAGGTGGCCGCCATGTCGGTCTGGCACAGCGGCAGGCCCCAGCGGGCCGCGTCCCACTCCTGGCGGCCGCTGAGGTTGCGGCGCACCAGGCTGTGCACCAGCCGCACCCGCAGGGTGGTCTTGAAGCCCTCGCCGAAACGGTCCAGCCCACCCGGCTCGGTGCAGTCGATCCACCATTTGCCGGTTTCCGCCACGCGCCGGGCGGTGCCCTGGCTGAGCGCGCCGGTGAGCACCAGCGACTGGTTGAAGCCGGACAACAGGTAGCCGCCCATCAACGCCAGATCGCGCAGCACATAGGTGGCGGTGAGCCCGGTGCGGTGGATAAAGCGGGCGCCCTCGTCGATCAACGCCGGATCCACCCAGTCCGGGCGGCGGTCGACACGTTCGAAGAACGACCGCAGCGGTTCCGGCGCCGCCGGCACCGCGTCGATGCCCTGCTCCAGGGCCTGCTCGAACAGCGCCCGCCCCTCGCGGGTGCCGTGGTCGTACATCCAGTCCACCAGGCTGTCCATGGCCGGGTCACCGTGCCACAGGCCCTCGGTTGCCGCCTGGTACTCCGCCTCGCTGGGCGCCAGCGGGCGGCCCAGAAAGCGGCGCAGCAGGTACGGCGTGGGCGCCTGGGTCTTGGCGTAGGGCCGGGCGCGTTCAGGCACGGCGGGCGGCTGGGCGGACGCGTTCATGGCGGGCTCCGGTGGCTCTGGCGGTTATCGAGGTTGTTGCGATGTCCGCACTCTAATGCGAATATGTATTCGCATTCAATTCGCATTCCAGCGTCGCTTACCCCAGGAGTCGCCATGCGCAAACATCCCCGCCAGCGGCGCTCCCGGCAACTGGTGGACAGCCTGATCGAAGCCACCGGCCGGGCGCTGGTGGAATACGGGCTGGACCACACCACCACGGTGCGCATCGCCGAGATCGCCGGGGTCAGCGTGGGCTCGCTGTACCAGTATTTCGAAGGCAAGGAGGCGCTGGTCGAGGCGCTGATGGACAAGCTCGCCGGCGACATCGCCCAGGGCCTGCGCCGCCTGCCCCTGGCGGACAGCGCCGGCCTGCGCGAGACCGTGGAGGGCGCCATCCGCTTCGGCTTCGCGGTGCTGCACTCCCGCGACGGCCTTTACCTGGAGCTGGTGCGCAACTGGCACCGGCTGCCCACCAACCGGGTCGCCGACGCGCTGCAGCAGCACTTCATGGAGCTGTCCCGGCTCTATTTCATCAAACACTACCGCGACTACCCGATCGAGGATCTGCAGGTGCGCGTGTTCATCGTCGCCAACAGCGTGCTGTTCACCATGGTGCGCCACGCCAGCCAGAACGACGCCCTGCTGCGCGAGGACGACATCGCCGCCGGTCTTACTGATATGGTAGTAGGCTATATGACCCATTGAGGTGGAACCCCATGGACGACAAGAACCCCGCTGAAGGACAACGCCACCTGGCGGTGCTGATCGACGCGGACAACGCGCCACCGGCCATCGTCGAAGGCCTGTTCGAAGAGATCGCCAAATACGGCGTCGCCAGCGTGAAACGCATTTACGGCGACTGGACCAAGCCCAACCTGGGCGGCTGGAAGAAGGTGCTGCTGGACTATTCCATCCAGCCGGTGCAGCAGTTCGCCTACACCCAGGGCAAGAACGCCACCGACAGCTCGCTGATCATCGACGCCATGGACCTGCTCTACACCCGGGAGCTGGGCGGCTTCTGTCTGGTCTCCAGCGACAGCGATTTCACCCGCCTGGCGGCGCGCCTGCGCGAGGCCGGCGTCACCGTTTACGGCTTCGGCGAGAAGAAAACGCCAAACCCGTTCGTGGCCGCCTGCGACAAATTCATCTACACCGAGATTCTGCGCGCCGACGCGGAAGAGCCGGCGCCCGCCAAGAGCGGCGGCGCCGACAGCGGCAAGGCGGCGGACAAGCCGGCCCAGGCGCAGGCCGCCAAGGCCCAGAGCGACAAGGAAAAGCCGCCGCTCAACTTTATCGCCCGGGTGATCGAGGACATCTCCGACGACGAGGACTGGGTGCACCTGGGCGCGCTGGGGCAGAACCTCAACAAACGCAGCCCGGCGTTCGACACCCGCCTCTACGGCTTCAAGAAACTCAGCGAGCTGCTCAAAGCCCACCCCAACCGCTTCGAAGTACAGGAAGCCGGCGGCAGCGGCGGCAGCAAAGCCTTACGGGTCCGCAACAAGCGCAAACGCTAGCTAGAGGCACCTTGTGCGAGCGGGCCCCGCCCGCGAAAGGGTGGCGCCAGCCACCCGGCAGGATTCCAGAGACGCTGTTCGTGGTGCCCTTAGACAGACCTCTGGGATCCTGCCGGAAGCTTCGCTTCCTTTCGCGGGCAGGGCCCGCTCCCACAAGAGCCCGCTTCAGCGCACCAACCAGAGGCTCAGCTGCGGGATATAGGTGATCGCCAGCAAGGCGATCACCAGCACCAGCATGAACGGCAGCGTGGCGGCGAACAGCTCGGTGATCGATTTGCGGAACCGGTAGCTGGCGATGAACAGGTTCATGCCCACCGGCGGCGTGATGTAGCCGATCTGCATGTTGGCCACGAAGATAATCCCCAGGTGCACCGGGTCGATGCCGTAGCGCAATGCCACCGGCAGAATCAGCGGCACCATGATCACCAGCGCGGCGAAGATATCCAGGAAGGCGCCCAGCACCAGAAGCAGAATGTTGAGCAGCACCAGGAAGGCGATCTTGCTCTGCACATGGGTCTGGATGAACTGGAACAGCTGCTCGGGAATGCCGGCGTACACCAGGTAATCGGCGAACGCCTGGGCCACCGCCAGAATCAGCAGAATGCCGCCCACCATGACCATCGCCTCGCGGGTGATGCCCGGCAGCCGCCGCAGCGGAATCTCGCGGTACAGGAACACCTCGGCGAACAGCACGTAGAGCGCGGTCACCGCCGCCGCCTCGCTGACCACCAGGAAGCCGGAGAAGATACCGCCCAGCACCACGAACGGCAGCGGCAGCTCCCAGCGGGCTTCCCAGAGCGCGTCGATCAGCTCGCGGGTGCGGAACGCCTGGCGCGGCACCGGCGCCTCGCGGTTGGCCCACAGGCAATAGAAATACAGCAGCACCACCATCAGCAGCGCCGGGCCGATCCCCGCCAGATACAGATCGACGATCTCCACCGCCGGCATCGCCAGTTGCTGCGACAGCTGCTGGGCGATAATGCCGTAGATCAGCAGCGGCACCGAGGGCACCAGCAGCAGGCCCAGGCTGCCCGACGAGGTCACCAGGCCGAGGCTGAAGCGGCGCGGGTAACCGGCCTTCACCAGCGCCGGCAACAGCAAGGCGCCCAGCGCCACGATGGTGACACCGGAACCGCCGGTGAGCGCGGTGAAGAAGGCGCAGGCAATCAACGCCACGAACGCCATGCCGCCGGGCATCCAGCCGAACGCCGCCTGGCTCAGGCGCACCAGCCGGTCGGCGGTGCGCGACTCACTGAGCAGGAAGCCGGCGAAGGTGAACAGCGGCAGCGCCATCAGCACCACCGAATCCGAAAGCTGGTAGATATCGATGTGCAGCACCGCCAGCGGCGAGCCCTGGGTGTAAAAGCCCAGCGCGGCGGCGCCCAGCAGCACCGCGAACAGGGGCGCGCCCAGCAGCGCCAGCAACAGCAGAACCAGCACGGCGATCCAGATCATGCCACCGGCTCCCGCATGCTGGGCCGCCGGCCGCGCAGCCCCAGGCCGAACAGCACCAGGTAACGCAGCGCCATCACCGTGAAGCCGAGCGGGATCACCGCCTGCAACAGCCAGCTCGGCACGCCGGCGAAGGCGGTGGCGCCGAACTGGTACTCCTCGATTACGAACTGAACGCTGTACCAGCCGGTCAGCATGCAAATGCCCGCAGTGAACAGGTCCACCAGCCCGGTGACCCAGGGCAGCAGCCGTTCCGGCAGAAAGTTGGCGGCCAGATCAATGCGGATGTGCTCGTCCTTGCGCGAGGCGATCATCGCGCCCAGCAGGCCGATCCACAGCACCGCGTTGCGCAGCAGCGGCTCCGCCCACACCAGGCTGACGCCGCCGAAGTTGCGCAGGCCGATCTGCGCCACCGCCAGCAGCACCATGCCCAACAGCACGGTGACGATCAGACCGTCCTCGAAGCGGTGCAGCCAGAACAGCAGGCGGCGCATTTATTCGGCCGTGTCGCGGTGGGCCTCAAGGATGCGGTGCAGCCGGTCGAGCATGTCGCGGCTCAGCTCGCCCTCTTCCACCAGTTCATTGGTGGCCTTGTCGGCGTAGCGCTTCCATTCGGCGCGTTGCTCGTCGCTGGGCTTGACCAGCTCCAGGCCCTGGTTGCGCACCGCCTGGAAGGCGTCCTTGTTCTGCTCGCGGCTGTCCCGGTCGATGGTGTCGAAGGCGCTTTCCAGCACCCGGCGCACCACCGCCCGGTCGTCCTCGGCGAGGCGGTCGAAGTGGCGCTTGTGGATCGCCAGCAGGCCGTAGGTGTAGAGCAGCGGCAGGTCGGTGACGTAATCCACCCGCGAGTACCACTGCAAGGTGAGCGCGGCCACCGGCGGCGCCGCGAAGGCGTTGACCGCGCCGGTCTGCAGCGAGGTCAGCACCGAGCCGATGTTGAGCACGATCGGTGACAGCCCCAGGGTGTCGGCGGCGTTGGCGGAGGCGCTGTCGCCGGAGGGCAGCCACAGCTTCTGGTCGCGCAGGTCGTCCAGGCTGCGCACCGGGTTGGCGGACATGATGTAGGCGAAGCCGCCGTCCACCAGCCCGAAGCTGACCCAGCCGTTGTCTTCCAGCCCCTGCTGGATCAGCGGGTCCAGCTCGGCGCGGGCGGCGTCCACCTCGGCGTAGTTATTGAAGGTGAGCGGCACGTTGAGAATCTGGCTGTCCGCGTAGGCGCCGGCGAAGGCCCCGCCCTGAGCCATCTGACCGTGCAGCTGCCCGACGCGAATCTTGCGCTGCACCGCCCGGTCGTCGCCCATCACGCCACCCGGGTAGATCTTCAGGCTGACCCGGCCGTCGGTTTCCTGCTCGATGGTGTCGCCCGCCTGCTTCAGCGCCTTCACCACCGCCGTGCCGTCCGGATACAGCGTGGAAATCTTCAGGGTGGTGGCGAAGGCCAGCACCGGGAACAGGGCCAACACGGCCACGGCGGTTCTCAACATCGTTCTCTCCATCATCAAAAAACGGCTCCTTTGTGGGAGCGGGCCCCGCCCGCGAAAGGCAAGCTTTGCTTGCCGGCAGGATCCCAGAGCGCCCTCTACCCGCAGCATAAGCACCCTCTCTGGTATCCTGCCGGCCGGCGTTGCCGGCCTTTCGCGGGCGGGGCCCGCTCCCACAAGGCCTGCTCCCGCAGGCCTCAGAAATAATCGTCAGCGCCATCCAGAAGCTGCTGCGCCTGCTCCTTGGCGTAGGTGTTCTGCAGCGTCAGGTCGGGCACGTCCGGCTCGGCGTCGAGCACCTGGCGCAGCTGCTCGTCGTGCAGCTCGCGGTCAAACACCAGACGCGCGTAGTGCTCCGCGAACAGCACCCGCGCCAGCAGGTTGCGGCCCTCGGAAAGCGCCACCGCCCGCTCGAAATGGTCGCGCGCCTGCTCCGGGCGGCCGCCCAGGCTGGCCGGCAGGATGCTGTTGAGCACACCCAGGTACATATGCGCCTGACCGTAGCGGTAGTCTTCGTCCAGCGCCACCACCCGTTCCATCAGCAGCCGTACCCGGGACAGCTCCGCCACCGCGTTCCAGTCCTCGGTGTGGGTCTGGATGTAGCCGGCCCAGGCGCCGCCCAGGGAAAACAGCACCGGCACGTCGTCCTGGCCGGCCTCGTCGAGCAGCGCCTCGAACGCCGGCACCTCGATGTCGCGCAGGTCGCAGTAGTCGCCGTCGTGGGCGCAGGCGCCGCGCAGAGCGTAGGCCAGCGCCTTTTCGTTCAGGCGCGCGGCGCGCGCTTCGTCGTCCACGAACACGCCGGCGTAGGCGCCGTACAGGTCGGCGCCGGTCATCAGCAGGCCGCTGCGCTCCGGCCAGTTGACGATCAGCCCGTCCACCATCAACAGATAGGAGGGCAGGCCCGCCTCGACGGTGGCCAGATCGTTGTTCTGCATCACCGCGCGACCCAGGCTGTCGTCCAGACGCGCCACCCCGCAGCCGGTCAAAAGCAGTGCCAGCATTGGCCCCATCAGGTATTTGGCTATTCGCATGTCGGTACCATTACTACTCCGTCTCTGGAATCCTGCCGGAGGCTTCGCCTCCTTTCGCGGGCGGGGCCCGCTCCTACCCGCCTTTGTAATAGCGGGCGCGGCGGTAGAGGCCGATGCCCGCGCCCAACGCCGCGCCGGTGATCAGGCCGGACACATGCGCGGCGTTGGCGACGATGTCCGCCAGCCCTACATAACAGATCACCAGCCAAACCAGCATCAATATCACAATCTCCCGGCGCAGCTGATACCCGGCCGCCGGGTTGGTCTTGCCGTACAGCCATAGATAGCCGAGCAACCCGTAAACCACCCCGGAAAGCCCGCCGAAGCGCGGCCCGGTGTCCATGAACTGGGCCAGGTTGGAGACCGCCGCCACCAGCAGCGTGATCCAGATCAATTGGAAGCTGGACTGGAAGCGCTCGATCAAACGGCCCAGGTCACTCCACCACAGCAAGTTGAAGATGATGTGAAGCACCGAGAAATGCAGCAGCATCGGGCTGAACAGCCGCCACGGCTGGGCCGCCAGGCCGTCCAGGCTTTGCGGGAACATCAGCGCGTAATAGATATCCGGGCCGATCACATAGGGCGAGACGTAGATCAGCGCGGTCACCACCAGCACCGTGCGCGTCACCGGCCCCATGCTGGCGAACCAGCCGCCGGAAAACACCTGCTGGCGCGGCAGGCCGGTGACCGGCTCGCTGGCCTGCCAGGCGTTGTCCTGCCAGCGGCGCGCCCCGGGGTCACGCAGGAACGCCTCGGCAATCCGGCGTGCCTCGTCATGGCGCGCCGGATCCTCAAGGAACAGCACGAACTCGCCGTCGCCGGCTTCCTCGCGGGTGCGGATACCCTCACGGCCCAGCACATGGGCCAGTTGCCGGGCCAGCTTCTCGTTGTTCAGGCGCACCAATTCAAGCATTCCAATCCTCTTTGTCGGCCAGCACTTCCACCGCCTCCCAGAAACAGTCCCAGTGCCCGCCGCAGCTTAGCAGCACCTCCTGAAACGTCCCCACCAGGCCGTAATAGTCATGGACGCCGTTCAGGCGGGCATTGTTCAACCGCCCCTCGAAAAAGCCGGCGTAGGCGCGCAGGGCCGGCAGCTGCTCGGCGCGGGCCCGGTAGTTCTCGCGCAGACCTTCGATCAGCGCCGCTTTGCGCTCGGCCATGGTGGCTTCATCGGCGCCGCTGGCGTACAGCTCGCCCAGTTGCTCGCGGGTCTCCCCCACCAGGGCCAGAAAGGCGTCGCGGGCGCGGTCGCGCTGTTGCCAGCGGTCCAGGTCCACCTGCAGATCGTGGCGCGCCAGATAGCGCAGCGTGCCCTCGCGGGCCACCATGGTGGCCAGGGACTCATTGAAACGGGTGTCGTCGCGGATATACAGCCGCCGGTGGACCAGCTCATGAATCAGCAGCTCCACCAGGGCCGGGCCGGAGCGGTCGATCATCGGCGTGGTGAGCGGGTCCGCGAACCACCCCAGGGTGGAGTAAGCAATGGCGCCGCCCACGTAGGTGTCCTGCCCCTCCGCGTCGAGCTTCTCGGCCAGGGCCTCGGCGTCGGCGCGGTCGAAGTAACCGCGGTAGCTCAGGCACCCCAGCAGCAGGTAGCACCAGGTGCGCGGCTCCAGGGAATACGGCGGCGCGGCGACCACGTTCCAGACCACCGCGTCGTCGCGCAGATGCACGTAGTCCTGGTAGACGTTACGCGCCGGCAGCGCCAGGGACTCATCGGCGAACGTGAGCACATCACCGGCCAGGGCCAGTTGCCGGCGCACCGCCACCGGTGTTTCCGGATCGGCCACCACGTCGGCCACCGGCTGGCGGGCGCCCATCAGGTCCATGTGGCCCTTCACGGCCTGGCCGTAGTAGCCGAGCTGGCAACCCGACAAGGCCAGCCACAAGCCACAAGCTACAAGCCGCAAGCAGGCGGAGGGAAGCGGCCCCCTCCCCGCTTGTCGCTTGGGGCTTGTGGCTTGAAACCGGTTCTCAGGCACGGGACATGAACTTCCGCTCGGAGGTGTTCACCTTCACCTTTTCGCCCTCCTGGATGTACTCCGGCACCTGGACCACCAGGCCGGTCTCCAGGGTGGCGGGCTTGGTGCGGGCACTGGCGGAGGCCGCCTTCATCGCCGGCGTGGTCTCGGTGATGGTGAGCACCACCGACAACGGTAGCTCCAGGCCGATCACCGAATCCCCTACCTTCAGGGCCAGCAGGCCGTCACAGCCCTCGGTGATGAACGGCAGCTCGTCGCGGATATCCTCGGCCTTGAGCGAGTATTGGGAGAAATCCTCGTCGTCCATGAACACATGGTCGTCGCCGTCCACGTAGGAGAAATGCACTGGCCGGCGCAGCAACTCCACGGTGGGCACGTCCTCGTCGCCCTTGTAGCGCTCCTCGAACTTGGGCCCGCCGCCCACCGCGGCGGCGCGCACCCGGTACAGCGTGGCCGCGCCCCGCGCCGAGGGAGAATTCACCTCGATCTGGCGGATCACGAACAGGGAGCCGTTGTGTTCAATAACGTCGGATTTTTTCAGGTCGCTGGCGCGGGTCACGGGCCTTCCTCATGGCAACTCAAAACGGCGCCAATAGTAGCAGGCCCGGCACCGTCGCCGGTAGGCCGGGTCATGCCAAAGACGCCACTCCGGCGTCACCGGCCCGCAAACCTACGCGGCGACGAGCTTCTTGACGTTCAAATCCTTTCGGTGCTGTTCGGCGTGCCAGAGTTCGTACTGCGCCTGCTGGGTGAGCCAACTCTCCGCGGACGTATCAAATGCGATGGAAAGCCTGATCGCCATTTCCGGGCTGATACCCGCCTTTCCGTTCAGGATGGTGCTCAATGTCTTGCGACTGACCCCCAACGCCTCGGCGGCGGCGGTCACCGTCAATCCCAGAGGATCAAGACAGAGTTCCTTTATGACTTCACCGGGGTGGGGAGGGTTGTGCATCAGCATAATGACACCTCAATGGTAATCCTCGTAGTTCACAACCTCGGCGTCCCCATCCTTGAACCGGAACGTCACACGCCAGTTACCACTCACCGTAACGGACCAGATACCGGCGCGGCTGCCCGTCAACTTGTGTAACCGGAGCCCGGGCAAGCTCATATCTTTAGGCTCTGACGCAGCATGCAACCTACCGAGGATAAGCCGAAGTCTCTTAGCGTGGGCAGCCTGAATTCCCGACGTGCTGCCGGACGAAAAGAAATGGGCCAAACCTTTGTGTTTAAAACTTCGTATCATCGCCGAGTGTAACCCGTAACGTATCGCACCTCAATACAGAAACACAGTGAACTGCCTGATGACATAGCCTCACCACAGGCAGGGCCTGGTCTCCCCGTTATGGAGTCAGCGTGGTGGATCAGGATGCGGTCGGAGGTAAGCAGGAAACGGGACGGCGTGTCGGCGAGAGCGGAACTTTCCGTGATCCCTGGCGTACGCTGGGGTTGGAGCGGGTGGAGGGACGTTATCCGACGGCGGCGCCGAGGTCGGCGACGATGCGCTCGCGGGCTTCGCGGGCCAGGGCGCGGGGTTCGTCCGGCGGCAGGGGCGCACCGAAGGTCAGTTCGACGACGATCCGACGGCGCCCCAGCAGCCGCCACAGGTGGTGGTGGAATTCATCGTCGTCGATAAAGGCGATGCCGGTGTCCGGTCGGCCCTGCTCGTCGCGGTAACGCACGGCGACGGTCTGCACCGGTGCGTCGTCACCGGCGGCGGCGAACAACTGCGGGAAGAACCGGCGCACGCCGGTGCCGTCGGTGGTGGTGCCTTCCGGGAACACCAGGATGCCGTGGCCGCGATCCAGCCGGCCACGGATCTCCTCGGTCTTGGCCTTGGACTCACCGCCGCCGCGACGGATAAACAGGGTGCCCACGGCGCGCGCCAGCCAGCCGATCAGCGGCCATTCCGCCACCTCCGCCTTGGACAGGAAATAGCACGGCCGGGCGGCGGCGATCACCGGAATGTCCAGCCAGGACACATGGTTGCTAACCAGCAGCACCGGCCCCGCGCGCAACGGCCCCTGAACGCGCAGCTCCACCCCCAGAATGGTGAGAAACCGCAGGCACCAGCGGCGCTTGGCGTTCAGAATCACCACCCGGTGGGGATCCCGCCCCGCCCTCAGCCAGATGGCCTCCAGCACCCCGCCCAGCAGGTGCATAAGCACCCGCAAGGCGCGCCAGCAGCGCCGCGCGGTCACTCGTACCGAACCCTCCCCCACCGGCGAGTTCAGCGACACATCCCGCACCGTCACACCGCCACCGCCGGCCGGGCATCGCCGGGCTGCAGGAAGTGCTGCACATAGCGCGCCGGCAGCCGCGACACTTCCATCAGAATGAAATAATCCAGGCAGTTGAAGTCCGGGTCCCAGCAGGGTTCGCCGCACACCCGCGCGCCCATGCGCAGGTAGGCTTTAAGCAGCGGCGGCATCTTCACCCCGCCGCGCTCGCCGGCGCCGTCCAGGGCGTCGCCGGGCATGCGGTCGAGCCGGAAACGCGGCGTCACCCGCAGGTGCGGCGGCGTCATATGGGATTCGCGGATGCGCTGATCGATCGCCGCCACGTTAAAGCCTTCGCTCAACGCGATGCTGGCGCAGCCGATCAACGAACCGATGTCGTTCTCCAGCATGTACTGGGCCAGGCGCGCCCACAGCACGGTGATCACCGCCCCACCCCGGTAATCCGGATGAATGCAGGTGCGGCCGATTTCCGCCACACGCCCCTGCAAACCGGCCAGCGGCCCAAGATGAAACTCGTTCGCCGAGTAGAAACCGCCGGTTTTGTGCGTGCGCTCCCCGGCCAGCACCCGGGTGTAGCCGACCAGCTCGCCGCTCTGGTTATCGCGCACCACCAGGTGCAGGCAATGGCGGTCGAAGCGGTCCCGGTCCAGACCGAACGGCGCGTGGAAGCTGGCGCCGTACTCCTGGGAAAAGATCCGGTAACGCAAACGCTGAATCTTCAGGATCTCCCGGCGGGACCGGGTAAAATAAGCGCTGAACCGAGCGCCTGTTTCCGGCCCTTTGAGCGCATCACGGGGCTTGAACACGTCTTTGAATGGCGGTCGCAGGGCTTTGATCTTTCCGGCGGCTTGCGCAAGCATAACGAGCTCCAGATTGGATTTACGCCAGTCTGGAAGCCCCCCATTGCTGTCCCGTGACAGGGTTGTGACCGTTAGGAGACAGAATCTGATGCGTATCGAACGCCGCGCGACACCGCGCTACCCGCAGCCGGTCAAACTGGCGCCCGGTGAAGTCCGGCACTGGTGCGCCTGCGGCCACAGTGACACGGCGCCGTTTTGCAGCGATGAGCGTTGCGGTGCCGGCGAGCGGCTGAGTTATACCGCGCGCAAGGAAGAGATCGTGCTGTTCTGCGGCTGCGGCGCCACCCGCACCCCGCCCCACTGTGACGGCGCCCACATCGGCCTGCGCGACCGCGAGCCCTGGTGGCGGCGGCTCAGGAGCTGGTTCCGGGGTCAGTGAGAACCGCTGTAATCTTTCGTCCCCGGCACGCGTGGCATATTTCTTACACGTTCCGTCATTTTGAGCCTACTTCCGCCGCCTTTGACCTGCGTTACCGTATACGCATACCAATTCGCACGGAGGCGAGACGAAAATGACCATACTGCTCCAACACCGCGGATACTACGGCTACGTCGAGGTCAGCCAGAAAAACAACTGCCTGCACGGCGCCCTGCTCAACATCGAGGTGCCGGTGCACTATCAGGCCGACACCGCGATCGGCCTGATACGGGCCTTTCAAGACGCCGTGGACAATTACCTGGACTACCCCTACCCGACGCCGTCCCGCGATGAAGAATTCGGGGTCAAAGAATTCGGGGTCAGGTCTTGTCTTTTGCCTTTCGGATGATGTGACGCCTCGAAGGCAAAACGGGCTCAGCCGAAAATGTCGTCCAGGCTGTCGGCGTCCAGCACCCGGTCGGCCCACGTTTCCAACTGATGTTGCCTGGCGCTCTGCAGGCGTTTGTGCACGCTGGGCGGAACCTCGCCGAAGCGTCGCTGGATAAGACGCAGGACCAAGGCGCGCTCACCGTCCAGCCGGCCTTGCTCAATGCCTTGCTCCACGCCTTGCCTGACGCCCACCAGACGTTGACGCTCCTTCCATTCCTCGAAGCGGTTGGTAATCATCTCGTACGCCTCCTGCAGGTCGTGCATCTCGGGAAAGGTTTCGCCGGGGAACCATCGGGGTAGACGGCGGCGCAGCCATACCAGATAAGACCTGCGCAGACCGGCCTGTTCTGGCCCTTCAAGCCACTTTAGCAAACGCTGAAGGAGAGCCGCCACCTCCTCGGAGGACCGGTGATGCTCCAGCCGGAACAAGGCAGCCACCAGGTTAGTGAGCGGCTCCTCCGGTCGCGAAGCGTAGACGCCTTCGTCGATCAGTAGAAACGCCTGGTTCGGCTGAAAGCCTTCCAGCCCTTCCGGCGGGGCCTGAATCAGAGGCCTCACTTCGGTGGGCGCCCGCCAACGGCGCTCGCCGTTATAAAGCACCACAGGCAATACCGGCGGCAGCCGACGCTCGGCTCCGAGTTCACCGCGTCGGATCAGGTCCTGATGGAGCAGTCCGGTATATACCATGATGCGAAGCGCCATAAAGCGATCTACAGAAGACTGAAACTCCAATAGTAGATACACGTAAAGCCATTCCTCACCCCAACGAACCCGCCAGATGGCATCGCCGTGGCGACCGCGCAGATCGTCGGTAACGTAACTGCCATTCATTTTCTGCAGGGAACCCAGATCCAGCGCCGCTATCCACTCCCGGGGCAGAAAGCCCGTGAGCAGATCCCGCACCATCCGATCATGGGAAAACAGCAACTTGTAACTGGTGTCGTGCTCGTCCATGGGCACCTCGAAAGCCAATTCAGCCCTAGTCTGCGTGGGAAGAACCGGGGAATCTGTCCTACGGTGCGGAAGGTGCCTGTGCGAGAAAGCGGAAAGACATGTAGGCAGCTTGATCCGGGCGGAGCAAAACGCAAGGCCTGGCCCTCAAGATGCTCAAGAATCCTACAGCCCGATGCCGTTCTATATTACCCAGTCTGTAGTCTTACGCTTCTTCCGACTCCCCCACCTCGTCCTTAATCTTGCTTGATCGCCATTAACACGGATGAAAATCTGTAACTTTTAAGTTACAGTAAGGGCATGGAATGATTGAGCTACGGCGCTACCAACGACCTAACGGCAAAGTGCCTTTAACAGAGTGGCTCGCCGAGCTACGAGATCCACGAGCTAAAGCGAAGCTACAAGTGCGCTTGCGCAGGCTATCGGTGGGAATCACTGGCGACAAAGGTACCCAGCGAGCCGATATTAAGCGTGCCAAACAGTACTGGAATGATTGGAAACGGAGAAATTCATGAGCCGACGCCAACCTCAAGCCTCTATCTCTCACGACGAGGCCATAATTGAAGAACTGCGAGCCGACCGTGAGTTCGCGATCGCTTATCTACAAGCGGCGCTGGAAGAACTGGACGATGCCGACAACCGAGCCGCCGGCCTACTGGCGCTGCGCGACATCGCCGAAGCGTATGGCGGCATGGCAGTCGTTGCCCGGGACGCCGGCATCACCCGGGAAGCGCTTTATAGGGCACTGTCCCCGAAGGGCAACCCTACCCTTAAAACACTGCTGGCGGTTCTCCACGCCATGGACATGCGGCTGTCGGTTACGACAGGCAGAACGCAAGGCCTGACCCCACCCCAAGGAAACACATGTAGGCCAGCTTAATCCGGCCAGAAAAACGCGGGATCCTACCCGCACTTTTTAAAATGTTTTCTGTCCCCTTTTAATATATTAGCGCCCGTTTTCTGTCCCCTTTTTAAAATCGGTAGAACATTCAATTAGGTGTGTATATAAATCCGCCGGACATTACGGGTACACACGTTCACAGACGGCAATTCCAGGCCTGTTTCTCAGTTTTTTGACCGCACAGTCACCCCTACATATCAACTACTTACGCCATGTTTTCATTTTTTTGGCCTACCCTTTTCACAATTTTCGATTAACTACACGACGAACACGGACACAAGCTCTGAGAGCCGTCCGTCCAACGGCAATTCCCTCCCACGGGAGACGCCGCGTTCAGTCGTGGCACCAATAACGGGATGCACAACCACTAAAACAACAATTTGGAAGAAAACAATAAAAGGAGGGTTCACACCCATGCGCGCAAATTTCCTTTCTTGTGCCGGCCTGTGTGCCGGCGCTCTTTTTCTGAGCCCGAGCATCGCCCTGGCGAACATGGGCAACACCGCCACTACTTATGGCCTGTTGCCCACGGACATCGCCTCCGCACAGGCCTTGTCCATGTTCAACACCCAGGTGTCGACCACCTACTACAACCCGGCCTATCTGGCGCACAGCACCAAGAGCGAGCTGACCGCCGGCCTGATGCACGCCGAGCACAACCTCAAGGCGGACAGTGAGCAGTTCGGCACCTACACGGTGCAGGACGACCCCACCCAGCAGGTGCTGCTGGGCCTGAAAGCGGACCTCAGCGACCTCACCGAGCTGGGCCAGCCCATGTACCTGGGCGTGATGATCGGCTCCGAAAAATTCGGTGACGAGCTGCTCGCCTTCGGCTCCCGCACCGATCCGGACGGCCAGTACTTCAACTACGGCCGCCAGCCGCTGTTCCTGAGCATCGGCGTGGGCACCCACGTATGGCGCGGCCTGGACGTCGGCATCGGCACCAAGGTCACTCTCAAATCCGAGGCCTCCCTGGTGGCGCAGACCAACCTGGCCGGCGAGACCGAGTACGAAGAGCTCAACGTCTCCGCCAAGCCGGTGATCCGCCCGGTGATCAGCATGAACTTCGACTGGGAAGAAACCTTCTGCCCGGACGCCAACTGCTGGTACGACGGCCTGGAAACCGCGTTCGCCTTCAAGGGTTACTCCGACTCTTCCGTGGAAGTAAACGCCAACACCATCATCCCCGGCACCATCCCGGATCCCGGCCTGTTCATCGACATCGCCACGGTGGATTCCTACCAGCCCAACATCTACACCCTGGGCATGCAGCTCAAGCGCGACAAATGGCGCCTGGGCCTGGCGGTGGAAATGCAGGAATGGTCCGCCCTGGAAGACGAGCTCAACAACGACACCGTCAAGAACAACCTGGGTCTTGAGTTTGACGACATCGTCATCCCGCGCATCGGCGCCGAGTACTACCTGAACGACACCTTCACCCTCACCGGTGGCGTGGCGTTCGAGGAATCGCCGCTGGCCAACGACGTGAACCCGGAAGTGAACTACCTGGACGCCGACCGCACCGTGATCGGCCTGGGCGTCAGCGCCACCTTCGACCACGTTTACGGCCTGGTACACCCCCTGCGCGTGGACCTGGGCTATCAGCATCACCTGATGGATCAGCGTGAGTTCCAGATCCAGTCCAGCCAGCCGACCGCACTGAACGACGACGTGGTGGAAACCGCGGGCGACGTCAATGTCTTCGCCGGCTCCATCAGCATGCAGTTTTAAGAGGGAGGGACAATAATGAAGACAACAATCCTGAAGCAGTCATTGCTACTGCTTTCCTCCGCCACGCTGCTGGCCGCCTGTGGCGGCGACGGCGGCGATTCACCGGTGGACGACTTCGGTAGCAACCCGGGCGAATCCGGCGCGCAGGCCCTGCTCTACGCCTACCCGGACAACGGCCAGGGCGAAGTGCCCACCAAGGCCCCCATCGCGCTGCGCTTCACCAGTAACGTGGCGCCGGGCAACGTCAACCAGAGCGTCACGCTGTGCTGCGACGACCAGGGCGAAAACCTGGACTTCGAGGTGGAAAGAGTCGGCGGCGAGCCCCGCGGCGTGCTGTTGACCCCCACGGACGGCCTGGCCCCCGGCACCCAGTACACCGTCGAGATCAACGATCTGCGTCTTAGCAAGGGTACCGCCAAGGACCAGACCCTCACCTTCACCACGCGCACGCTGCAGGAAGGCCCGAAGAGCGAGGTGGTACAGGAGGTACCCGCAGGCGAGGACGAATTCCAGCTCACCCGGACCATTCCGAACGGCTCGGAGCTGGAACCGGTGATGGACTTCTCCAGCTTCCGTTTCCAGTTCACCCAGCCCATCGACCGCGCCACCGCCAGCTACGGCGACGGCAACAGCGTGGTGCTGCGTGACAGTGAAGGCGCGGTGGTGGAAGCCGGCCTGCTGGTGGACGGCGCCTACATGACCGTCGACCCCACGGACGACTACCTGAACCCGGGCGAAACCTACACCCTCACTCTCGGCGGCCTGGAAAGCACCTACGGCGAAACCTTCGCCGGCGAGACCCTCGAGTTCACCCCGAAGGACTCCTCACCGCGCGGCGAGCCCGGCTTCCTGGTGCAGCGCATCACCCAGGACGGCACCTCCCGCCTCACCGGCAAGGGCATCAACCAGGTACCGGTGAACGGCACCTTGCTGGGCGAAGACGTCAACGTCACCCAGGCCCAATCCGAACTGGTCATCGCCGAACTGGCGGACGTCACCCAATACACCGACGTCACCCCGATCCGCCTGCCCAAAGGCACCCTGCTGGAAGGCACGCCCATCGAGATGGTGAAAATCGGCGGTGAAGTGGACGCCGGCTTCGGCTCCGGCGACGTCACCATGCGCGTGCTGTCCGACGCCACCGGCTACCTGGTGCCCAACCCTTACACGGAAGATAACCCGGACCAGCTGCGCATCGTCCATCTGTTCATGGACGTAGGCATCGCCACCGCCAACCCGAAAGCCAACGGCGGCTTCACCCAGAACCTGATGCACATCCACCTGGTGGGCGTGGCCGAAGTGGACCCGAACGGCGGCGTGCTGAACATCGACGCCACCAGCATGGTGGAGCCGGATGTGCTTGGTCTGGAATACGGCTACGGCCTGCTGAGCTTCCAGCTGCAGTCTTATAAAGACCAAACCGAGACGCTGCTGGCCGACGCACGGGCCGCACTGGAAGACACCACCCCGCCGACGCTGCAAAGCCGTATGCCGGGGCAGAAGTCACCGGAGATGCCCACGGACGAAAGCGGCGATGAGTTGTCCTGGTTCCAGCAGCCCGGTGCACCGATCGTGCTCAATTTCGATGAGCCTTTGGATCCGGCCAGCCTGAATGAGCCGGGCGCGCTGACCGTCACCCAAGACGGCACCACCCTGGATATCACTCATAAGGTGGACGGCGCCGCCGTGGTAATTGAGCCTGAGGGCGGATTGGAATACTTACCCGCAGACGGCAACCCGGAGTATACGATCCAGCTGGGCAGTCAGATTACCGATCTGGCGGGCAACAACTTTGTACCGGAAACCCTGACCTTCAAGCTGCCGGGCGAAGTTACGACGCGAAGCATTCCTGATAAGGACGGCAATTATTCGCAGGAGGACGTTCAGGTCAATTCGCCGATGTTGTTAAGCGCTTACCCGGGTTACCCCTGTGTGATCGAAGAAGAAGACCTCCTCAATCTGGATCTGGATAGTGGCCTGGTAGGTCGCTGCGCCGGAGGAGCCCAAGAAGGCTGGGGGAACGAGCAGTACCCGCTGGTTGACTATCAAGCTGACGACGACCTGCCGCTGATGTCGCTACCGGCAAACCGGCCGATCGTGTTGCAGTTTACCAAGGCGATCAATCCAGACAGTGTCGAGCTGGGCGGCAGCTTCAACATCTTCCGGGTTGATGCGTCCGGACAGCCGGTTGACGGAGAAACGATTCAAGGTTCTCTAACCGTTGATGGCCAGCGTATTACCTTCGTGCCGGAAGCCCCCTGGGCTAATGGTCAATACTATAGCTATACCCTCGGCTCCAATAACGACACCAGCTCCGCCGACATCAGCGACGACAGAATAATCGGCAGCGAGGATGCCGTTTGTGACGGCACGGAGTCCATCTGTGGTGAAGACGGCCACCCGCTCCGCACTCAGCCGCTTGGCGTAAGCTACCGGGAGCCTATTACACCCAACAATGCCGGTGGCACCTTCAGGACGGTGGCCGATTATTTGATAAGGAACGACTACTTTATGCCAGGCGCGGGCGGTCCGGATCTGGCCATCTTCTTTAAAGGGGAACCGGCCAGCGGCGATGTGTTGCAGACGCTACGGACCAGTCCTGATGTGGACACCAATGGGAACCTGATGCACGATGCGGAAAACATAATTGGTAGTGTCCCCGTCGATGTATCCCTGGTCTGGCCTTTTTACAATTCAGACCCTGCGGCCGCCAGCGGGGCGCCTCTCCCCGACGGTACCTTGCCGACCGCTGAGTATCCCTTCGAGGAAGCAGGACCGAGCGTGCCGGATCCCGACGCCGACCAAGTCTATGATCCAGAAGGCGTTCAAGGGCTGCCCAACAGCGCCAAGATCCTTTCCATGAACACAAGGGGCAGCGATCTTCCTTGGTATGCGGAAGAAACCGACTTCGCCGGCGACCCCTTTAACGCGATTGCAATCTCTGCACTCGGGTCCTTCGATGGCGGCAATGTCGGCTGTGGCTACACTGCGAGTTATGACCCCAACACCGGTGAACCAGGGTATCACAACGCTGATTTCATGTTGATAATGGGTAATGTTGCTGCATATCAGTTCCCGAAAAGCGAGCCGGTGGTCTGCCCTGAACGAAAGTTCACCTATCTGAAGATGGGCTTGAACGCCAGCGTGGGCCAGTTTGATCCTGAAGAAGAATCGATCAAGGTCGAGATATACCCCTCGCAATCCATATCCACCTCCTTTGTCACTTATGTGCGGAACCCAGCAACGGGCGCTGCGACAACGGCGGTAAGCTCGGGTGAACAGATAATGAGAATGCGGTACGCCAAAGACGACCCGCACTGTGACGACGATGCTCAGGCTGCCCCCTGCCGTCGAACCCAACCGATCACCGGTTGGATTAAACAGGGAGATGACGGCAAGCCGATACTCACAGCAGAGGTGGATCTGTACATTGACGCGCCGTTTCCCGATTCCGTGATAGGCGGGCCTGTTCTCAACGGTATCCGCCACAACCTTCGGAGTTATCAAGTCACCATGTCTCTAACCGGGCCCGTTTCTTTCCTGGATGACGGCAGAATGCTGGTCCAGCAACGTAACGAGAACCCAATCGATATCGATATGAAAGCGTATACCGCTAGTACCAGTGCTAGCGCAACGGCAAAGGGCAGCGCCGTGGGCCGTATGCCCTATCGCATTCCGCAGGATGGAATCTTCCTGCAAATGGTTTCCGAGCCGATCAAGTCGATAAAGTAGATCCATCGTGATTATGGGCTACCTGGTTACCGGCCCACTGACAATACTGTTCAAACCAAGAACAGATTGGTATTGATTTTATTCTAAAAAGCCCAATGCACTGCATTGGGCTTTTTTTTCATCGCTGATTACCGGGAAAATCGGCTTGATCTTCAGGAAGAAGTAGCCACTGTCCCGGTAGCCATAGGCCATACGCTTGATGACCTTGATGCGGTTGTTCATGCCCTCCAGCACGCTGGTGTTGAGCCGATAGGTGGCGCTGGCGATGATGCCCTCGGCGTAGGGCTTCAGACGCCGGGCGAAGCGGATTAGCGGCGCGAGGCCGCTCGCCTGAGCCATGTTGAACCACGTGTCCAACGCCACCGGGCCGCTCGCTCGGTGCGGGCGTACCAGAGCTCCTTGAGCTGGCTCTTCATCAGGTACACCACTATCAGGGACTGATTCAGATCCAGTAACGTCCTCAGCTCGTCCGCCTGATCGGCCTTCAGGTTCTCAGCATTGCGCAGCAGCAACCACCGTGATCGCTTCACGGCCCGCCGGGCGGGCTTGTCCTGGCGCAGTTGGTTGGCCTGATCTACCCGGACCCGGTCGATTACCTCCCGACCGAACTTGGCGATCACATGAAACAGGTCGTAGACCACCCGGCCCTTGGGCCACGAGGCCTGGACCTCCATGTCCATGTCAGTGTTCATATCCATGGCCACCGCCTCGATATGCTCACAATGAGGTCTCAGCCACTCGAAGCAGAACCGAATCGCGTCCCGAGATCGCCCTTCGCCCACCCACATCACCTGCCGGTTCCCGGTTTCGATCACCACGCTGGCGTATTGGTGGCCCTTGAACAGAGCGAACTCGTCCATCACCAGATAGCGGACCAGACTGAGGGCCGACTCGGAAGTGAATCAGGCACTCAAAATCGCAGATCGGAACGAACCGGGTCGCTATAAAGCCTTCCCGGCCCGAGCCGGGGAACGTGGTATTGTAATCCCCCCATTTTTAATCGCCAATTTGAGTAGAGGGTTAACCGGTTTGTAACAGCCGGGCCGGCGGCACGCCGCCGATAGCCGAGTTCGGTCGCTCGTGATTGTAATGCCAGAGCCATTGAGTCGCTAATAGCTGGGCGTGAGCAACGCTGGTGAACTCATGTAGATCCAACCATTCGTGCCGTGCGGTTCGGTTGAACCGCTCAATGTACGCGTTCTGGGTCGGTTTGCCTGGCTGGATGTAGATCAGTGTAATCCGCTGCCTGTTGGCCCACTCCACCAGCGCCTGCGAAATATATTCCGGGCCGTTATCACAGCGTAGGGCAGCGGGCTTTCCTCGCCATTCGATGATCTGGTCAAGCGCACGTATTACTCGTTGTGCAGGCAGTGACAGGTCAACTTCAATACCGAGCCCTTCGCGATTGTAGTCGTCGAGCACATTGAATGTTCTCAACGATTTGCCGCTGACCAGTTGGTCGCCCATGAAATCCATCGACCAGACCTGATTCGGCGCCGTCGGCACCGCCAATTCGCCCGGATAACCCCGCTTGATCCTCCGCCGGGGCTTGATCCGCAAGTTGAGTTCCAGCTCCCGATAGATCCGATACACCCGCTTGTGGTTCCAGGCATAGCCTTTCACGTTACGTAAATACAGGAAACATAACCCGAATCCCCAGCGCTTGTGGGCCTGCGTGAGCTTAAGCAGCCAGTCCGCAATCAGGGCGTTTTCGCCGCTAAGCTTTGCCTGGTAGCGGTAGCAGGTTTCACTAATGCCGTACACGACACAGGCGAGCCGGACACTGATACCGTGCTTGGCAACGCCCTTCATGGCCATCTCCCGGCGTTGAGACGGCCTTACAACTTTCCCTCCAGTGCTTCCTGGCGCAGTTCGGCTTTGAGGCGCTCCTCAGCATACATCTTCTTCAGACGGGCGTTCTCGGCCTCCAGTTCTTTCAGACGCTTCATCAGCGAGGCGTCCATGCCGCCAAACTTCGAACGCCACTGGTAGATCAGCGCTGTACTCACGTTGTGTTCGCGGGACAGTTCCGCCACCGGAACTCCGGCTTCGTGCTGCTTCAGAATCGCCAGGATCTGGCTGTCGGAAAATCGAGACTTCTTCATGTGTCGCTCCTCAATGCCATCAGTGTAAAAGTCTCTACTCAAAACCTCGATTACTTTTCGGGGGGATTACAGTATCGCCAATGGCGGCAGTGTCCTTGTGTGGTTGCTTTATCGCACAAACAACTTAACTCGGTTCACTGTCCGCCCCGAACTCTTAGTTCCGATGTTTACCGATCCCTGAAGTGGCGCGTGACGCCGCGGTTACTGCGGGGCAGGTCTGGGTGACGCCCTTCCGGGACCCTGGAGAACGGAACGTTCGACAGGGGGCCCCCAGGGACGCGTTCATGGCGCTCGCGAAAGGGCGTCACCCAGACCTGTCCACCAAATGGAGGGGAAGCGCCCCCGCTAAAGCGCGATGAACATTTTTTACGGGTACGAATCGCTGGAAGTCCCGGTGGAACCGGGGCGGGAATGGGAAGCGTAAAATTTTAACGAAAATCCGCTGCTTTTTATCAGTAGATATCAAACGATATGGCGTTATCAAGAGAGAGGACACCGTCGACGGAACAACCCCCTTCTGTCTCTTCACAGTCGAAGAATGCATTATTACTAAAGTCGAGAGCTGCGCCAATGCCTGGAGTAAACACCGCCCGATGCAGGTGTGAGCCAATGATGAAAGTACCTAAAGAACTGCTAACATCGACGCTTCCAAAATTGGAGGTATAGCTGGATGCGCTCGGGTCATACTGGATAAAGCTGTCGCAGTAGTCCTCGAAAGGGCAGTGGCTCGCCATAGCCGGATCTTTCGAGTACCAAGGGAAGCCGCCCAAAGTGACGAAGTTACACAAAAAAATCACCTGCTGAGAGATCGACGGCATTTACCCTCACGCCTACGCGCCAGACACCGTTTGAGTCCTGACATTTCTTCACTTCGCCACTCGAGATAAAGGCACAATCAACACTTACCGCAGGGCAGTCGACTTCTACGTTGTCGCCTGAGAACTGGAAGTCCCCACCACCCTCGGCTGCGGGCATTCCGTGCCAGTCATCTGCATGCCCACCGCTCCCGTTAAAGTGATAAATGTCGCCATTAATCTGGGTTTCGAAGCAAGGAGCGGCACCCGCATGAGCCTGGGGACAAGCACCGCTATCCCAGTTGGCACCTGCAAAGCAGGAAAATGATCAAGCGGCCACGCCCAAAAGGCTTGAAGGCCGAATTCTCTTATTCATGATTATCGACTCTTTGATTATTCAGGCTGATCCATGAAGAAAAAGCCCCGACCAGAGCCGGGGCAAGATTGTGCGTCGTTCAGCGACTAGTCAGCCGTGACGGCAGCCGCACTGAACGCAATACCGATTTTTCTTAGTAGATGTCCAACGATGTGGCGTTATCGATAGTCAGGACGCCTTCGATATGGCAGTCTTCTGACTCACTGCAGTCGTAGAAGAAACTATCGAAAGCAAAGTTGGCGCCGACACCCGGGTTGAAGTCCACGCCATGCACGTGCTCGGCGTTGACCAAGTTACCAATAATGCTAGCGTCTACAGTGATTGCACCAAAGTTGGCGGTATAAGTAGTCGCTGCGGGATCATAAAGAACGAAATTGTCACAATCGTCCACGAAGGAGCAATGATCCTGATCCTCCTCGGGTTTTGTATTTGAGTACCACGGGAATCCACTTACTGAAATGAAGTTACAGAGAAAATCACCAGCCTGCACGTCAGAGTCAGTAACTTTCACACCAACGCGCCAATCCCCGTTGGAATCCTCGCACTTCTTCACTTGACCGCTCAAAGTCAGGATACAGTCAGGGTTCCCCTCATCGCATTCCAAGAGTACATTGTCACCTGAAAAATCAAAGTCACCACCACCTTCGACGGCGGGACGACCATGCCATACATTGGCGTGACCGCCACTGCCGTTGAAGTGATAGGTGTTGCCATTGATTTCCGTTTCGATACAGGGTGCCGGGCCTTGGTGAGGCTGAGGACAAGCCCCGGTATCCCAGTTTGCGGCTGCGACGCTGGAGAGGGACCAGGCGGCCATGCCAAAGAGTGTTGAGAGTATCAGTTTTGTTTTCATGATTAAGTCTCCGTGATTGTTTGTCTTCCGTTTGATGCAGCATGTACTGCAACTTCAACGTAGCAAGGATTTCGGAGCGGTTCCGCAGTTTGAAGCGGTTTAATTAGGGTGTTTAATCGACGCCCTTTTTATTCAGACACTTAGCGAATCTCATGTGATGCGTGTTTTCTTTGGGTCGCTATTGAAATGCTCTGGATTGCGTTATTCATACAGGGTTAAGAGCGCCAGATTAGCTTATTTCCTCGTAATATTAATTAGTTAAGAAGATGGCCTACATGCCAGAGCAATCATGCAGGCCGGGAGGACTTCTAGTTTTCTATGCCCGCTGTATTGGCAATAGCAGCGATTACTTCGTCGGGCGTCATATAACCGCCAAGGTTCCTGCCGTCCTCGCTGAACACCGACGGAGTACCGCTAACTCCGAGGCCTTTTGCCAATCTGTATTGATCGGCGACAGGGGGCTGACAAGGCATCACCTTCTGCGAGAAGCTTTTCCCAGAGAACGCGTCGTCGATAGCGACCTGCGGGTCCTCGGCGCACCATATCCTCGCCATGTTGTTCGCTGCTGAGGAGTCAATACCCGAGCGCGGCAAGGCCAGATAATGCACTGTGATGCCGCGAGCGTTCATTTCATCCATATGGTCCTGGAACTTCTTGCAGTAGGGGCACGTTGTGTCGGTAAAGACGAAGATCTCATGCTTTTCGTCGCCGTCGGCGGCGAAGGTGATTGTGGTGCCCAAATCCAGTTCCTGAAGTGCCTGAGCCCTGTCTTGCCTCTCCCGTTCTTCGGTGAGGTCGACCAGCGAACCATCTTTGTAGGCCAAAAGCCGACCCGAGAAGAGGTGGTCGTTGCCCGGTGAAGTATAGAGGAAGCCGCCGTTGCTCAACTTAACCTCCTTGACGCCCTCTACCGGGCTGTCCGTGACGCCCTCCACCTTCAAACTTGGGTTAGTGATCGCCAACGCCTCGGCCACCCGCTCGCGGAGATCCGCCGTGCCCAGGCTGGGGAGTGCCAGCGTGATAAGCAGAACATTCAGAATGTAATGATATTGTTTCATGGGTATGCCCCCTTCCAATGGTGGTTATCAGCTTCTGTCGATGACTTCGACCAGCTCCAGCTCGTAGATCAGCGTTGACTGCGGCGGGACCTTGTCGCGCAGCCCATTTTCGCCATAGGCCAGCTCCGGCGGGACGAAGATGCGCCACTTTTCGCCTTCCTTCATCTGCTTCAGGGCTTGCTGCCAGCCTCTTAGCGCCACGCCCATGTTCACGCGCACGGCTTCGCCCTGGGCCAGGTTGCTCTCGACGAAGGTACCGTCAAGAAGCGTACCGGTGTAGTTCACGAGGACCGCGTCTTTAGGGCCGGGAGTCGCGCCGCTGCCGGATTCTTTCAGTACCTCGTACTGCAGACCGCTCGGCAGGGTCTTCACGCCCGACCGCTGCTTGTTCTCCTTCATAAAGGCTTTACCCTGTGCCGCGTTGCGGGCCATGGCCTGCTGCCTTTCTTCTTCCAGACGTTGTGTGATTTCTTGTCTATAGGCGTCAGAAGCAACGCTAGCTTCCTCCGCTTCGAGAAGTGGATCGTTGCCCTTAAGTTGATCGGTGAGTGCTTTAAGGAATATATCCTCATCAAGGTCGTTCTTAGAAAGAGTCTTTCCGACCTGCTCGCCCAGGGCCATACCGGCGGCGTAAGAGGCCTTCTGTTGGTTGGTTTCAAGCTTAGTGGCTTGCGCTTGCACGGGGGTGTGGCTGCATCCGGCGAGAAACACCAATGACAGCGCCCCCAAGGTTAGGCTTCTCATAGTTTCCTCCTGGTTTTTGTTCGATATCGCTTCGATATCACTTTTAAACTTCCGTGATATTTTTTGACGTTTATTTTCTATGTCGTCCTCTGTAAAGATGGATATATATTATTTAAGTTCCGTTTTAAACACGTTGTGTGTCACACATTTTCGCTGGATCTTTATGAGAAGTCAGAAGACGATTTATAAATGCCTGTTTCTGCTGGCTTTATTTTTTCTATCGCTTATTTTCTTTTTTGCGAGAGAGAGTAATGGCACGGATGATGCGGGCAAGACACAGGCCGAGACACACGTCGTTTCCCAACAACCCGATGCGCCGCGCGCGCCGGCACCCGAAAAGGAAGTGCCTGACGTCCTCTTGCCGCGGGAAACAGTGGATACCGATTCACTGGCGTTGCTGGCCGTCTTCCAGGCCCATAGCCCTCTTGCCGCCGCCGTCATCCATACGGAGGGCCAAGGCGCCCACCGGTACAACGTGGGCGATACGCTGGCGGAGGGCGGCGTACTGGCGGCGATCCGGCCGACGGAGGTGATCATCGAAGACCAGGGCAAGCAGATCACTCTTCGCCTGGCGTTAAGAGGTGGAGGACGTGCCGAGGTCGCTGACGCCGATAACGAAGACGCGCCAGGAGGCGATGGCCCCAAGATGCCGCAGCGCGTGCTGGACCTTCTCGAAAGGCTGGATTTGACGCCGGTCAGCGAGGGCGCCCCGCAGGGCTACCGGGTTGGCGAGGATTTCCCCGAAAGCGGCACCCAGGAGGTCGGCGTCAAGCCGGGGGATACCATTGTCGCCATCAACGGCTATCCCGTTGGCGAGTACCACAGCGACTATCTTGTATGGCTTTCTTTCAAGGACACCCAAAAAGCCAGCGTTCAGGTCCGAAGCGAGGACGGCAAACAATTTTCGTTTCATTACCCCGATGACATCAAAGGCGCCAGCGGCTACGTACCGGACAGCTAAGCCGTCAGCACCACGCTTTGTGGGAGCGAGCCCTGCTCGCGAAAGGCGAGCGGCGCTCGCCGGCAAGTCTAGCGGCCTCTGGGCTGCGGCCCGGCTTCTTACAAATACACACTCGAATGACTGACACATTTTTCCGCCGTTGCCCACAGCCAGACCGCTAACGCCAGTGGCACTCTGCTCCTTCAATACAAGGAGGTGGATTGTGACCAAGAACGGAAGTCAAAAAATGGGTGGCAAACATGGGCGCCTTCATTGTATCCTATTGGATACATGTGCTGCGTGAACGCCGTGATTACCACACAGGTCTTCCGAGAGTGGTTGCACCGACTCAAGGATGAGCGCGGCCGCATGGCGATCCTTAGACGTATCAGCCGCGTCGAACAAGGCAATTTTGGCGACCACAAACCGGTGGGAGAAGGAGTGCAGGAGCTGCGCATTCCCGTGGGCCCAGGCTACCGGGTGTACTACGTGCAGACGGGCTACGCCATTTATGTATTGCTGGTAGGCGGCGATAAAGGCAGCCAAAAGCGCGACATTGACACCGCCAAACAGATGGCAGATGCGATCAGGAGAGAGCAATGAAATCATCAACCTCACAAGAACTTGGTTTACGCCCTTTCGATATCACCGAGTTTTTGGACAGCGATGTAGCCATCACCGAGTACCTGACACAGGTGCTGGCAGAGGGTGATCACGAAGAACTGCTTGCCGCCATTGGCCACGTCGCGCGGGCTCGCGGGATGACCGACCTGGCGCGTCAAACCGGATTGGGTCGCGAAAGCCTTTATAAGGCATTGCGCCCTGGCGCCGATCCGCGCTTTTCGACGCTGATGAAAGTGCTGCATGCGCTCGGTGTACACTTGCAGGCCGTGCCCGACAAGATCGCCTGACCTCACAGCCCGTGCCAAACAACCAACGGGCACATGCAAGCAGAGTTTGGTGGGAGCGAGCCCTGCTCGCGAAAGGCGAGCGCCGCTCGCCGGCAAGTTCTAGCGGTCTCTGGAATCCCGCCGGGCTTGACGCCCTTTCGCGGGCAAGGCCCGCTCCTACGCCAGGCCTGGATGTACCTTTTGCGATCCTCGCAACTTTGTTCGCCGGACACGCAAAAGCCGGCTTTCTCAGCTTTCTGACACTGCTTTGCCGGCTTTTTGCTCGCTTTCGGCCCTGGAATGTACGGTTTTTTCATGATTTTTGTGGAACCGCTGCAGATCTTCCGCCATCGCTTACGACGACTGTCCGCACCGTAGGACAGACAGCCCGGCTCGTCGCCGCCAAGCTCGTCTGTAACCATTAGCGAGGTGCCCATGGACGAGCACGACACCATCTACAAGCTGCTTTTCGCCCACGACCGGATGGTCCAGGACCTGTTGGTTGGCTTCCTGCCTGATAAGTGGGTCGCAGCACTGGACTTGGAATCCCTGGAGAAGATGAACGGCAGCTACGTCACTGACGACCTGCGTGGCCGGCACGGCGATGCCGTTTGGCGAATACGCTGGGGCGAGGAGTGGCTTTATGTGTATCTGCTGCTGGAATTTCAGTCCTCGGTGGACCGCTTCATGGCGTTGCGCATTATGGTCTACACCGGCCTGCTCCATCAGGACTTGATTCGGCGTGGTGAGCTGGGGGCCGACCGTAAGTTGCCGTCGGTACTGCCAGTGGTGCTCTATAACGGCGAGCGCCGCTGGCGGGCGCCCACTGACGTGCGAGCTCTGGTCCAACCACCGCCGGACGGGCTGGAACGCTTTCAGCCCGATCAGGCGTTCCTACTGATCGATGAAGGCGCTTACAGCGCCGACGACCGCCAGCCGATCAATAACCTGGTGGCCGCGCTGTTCCGGCTGGAGCATCACCGCTCCTCCGACGAGGTGGCCGGTCTTCTTCAACTTTTGGTAAAGTGGCTGTCAGGTCCGGAACAGGCCGGCTTACGCCGGGCTTACCTGGAATGGCTGCGCCGCCGGCTCCCCAAATGGTTTCCTGGCGAAACCTTCCCCGAGATGCACGATCTGCAGGAGGCGTACGAGATGATCACCAACCGGTTCGAGGAATGGAAGGAGCGTCAGCGTCTCGCGGGCGTGGCGCAGGGCCGTCTGGACGGCGAACGAACGCTGGTTCTACGCCAGGTACAACACCGCTTCGGCACCGTGCCCCCCACGCTTCGCCTGCGCCTGCAGAACGCCTCTCAGGCCGAGCTGGAACATCTGGCTGACCGCGTTCTGGATGCCACCAGCGTGGACGATCTATTCCAGTAGGCAGTAGCGCCAGGCTTGGCCTGCTTTTTGATCCCTCGCTGCTAGCCCAGCACCCCGTACTTCCGGTACACCTCTCTCACGAAATGCCGTGAGCCGGTAAGCCGGCAACGCTTCACTGCGGTGTCGATCATCTTCTCTTCGTGAGGATCCAGCCCGTTACTCATATACATCCGGTAGGCTTCGGCCCGGTCTTCGATGCTGCCGCCGAGACGGGTGTACTCCTCCGGGTCTTCCAGCCAGTACTGATGGGTCTTGCCCAGCCGCATGCGGTAGCTGCTGCGGTGGTAGTGATACGCCGACGAGGCAAGCCGCTGGGTCACCGGCAGGCGCTCGATGTAGCAGATGCAGGCCAGCATCCACTGCCCGGGCTCCACCGGGCTGGAGCGGTAGCGCACCTCCCATACGGACGTGGCGCCGTGCTGTCTCTTGCGCCGCGACGAGGCGCTGCAGCTGAGCGCCTTCATAAACCGGGACAGGTTCCCCGGGTCGCCCAGCGGCGTGGCCAGGATGTGCAGGCCGTCGGGCAGCAGGCAGAAGGCGTGGATGGCGAGCTCGTACTGCTGGCTCAGCGCGCGTATCTGCCCAAGGCAGTGGGTGTAGTCGGCTTCGTCGAGAAAGACGGGTTTCTGGTCACGGCTTTTGCGCACCAGGTGGTGCGGGTGGCCCGCGAGCAGAAGGCGATCCTTGCCGGGCATAACTCCCCCTATTTCCGTTGTTTTTTGGGTTCGTTTTTATGGAGCCTACCCTCTTACCGCCCGATGTATGAAGAGAATTTCGGCGGCGGGACGGATTAATATTTTTGCCAGGATTTCGCCATTTTAAAAACCACTCTTAATATCAGTCAGTTACGATTTTCTTCTGCGTTATTTTTATAATTGTCCGTCCCTTTTTCGCCTTTATCGCGCTCACTTCGCCTTCACTTGCAATAATTACCGACCCGACAGCCGAGACAACCCGGCTGGACCCGCCGCGCTTCGCCTGCGCCTTCCTGGGGGATCGTTCCTCGCTGCTTTGCACCGGCCGCAAGTTTTTTTGCCAAGCACGCAAAATGGCGCTTTTTCAGCTTCCCGACCCAGTTTTTCCGCCTTTTTGACCTGCTCTGCCGCCTTATTGGCCCCTAACTGACTTTCCGTGCTGGCTGACAATGTTTTCAGCCTTCACGTACAGCCACCCTAGGCCGCAGCCGTTAACCTCGAACCTCCTCAACGGCCTTAGTCCAAGTTCGCCTGGTTGACCGTATCTCATATGAGATACAAAATAGGCTATCTGATAGGAGAAGGACCATGGCCGCTGAAACGACGATGTTGCATGTACGAATTAACGAAAAACTGAAAGGCGAAGCCGCCGAGACCCTGGCCGGACTTGGTTTATCGGTATCAGACGCTGTTCGGATCTTGCTGACTCGCGTGGTCAAGGAGCGCGGCCTGCCACCCGGCTTGACGACTGACCCCGAGTTCTACGACGCCTGGTTCAAGGCCAAGGTGCTTGAGGCAATGGAAGACACCCGCGCGGCCGCCCCTCACGATCAGGTCATGGATGATGCGAGGAAACTCATCGAACGGAAGCGAGTGCGGAAGGATTAAGTGGCGGGCGGCGGCCAGGGAAAGTTTGTTGGAGATCGTGGATTACATCTCCGATGACAATCCGCAAGCCGCTGTGGCGCTGATGGATGAAATCGACGAGAAAGTCGTGCGCCTCCTGCAAAACCCCGCAATACATCGACAGGGGCGAGTGGCTGGAACCCGCGAGCTCGTGGTGCGCCCGAACTACATCGTTGTCTATATGTGCTCGGATGAGAACATTGTGATCATCCAGGTTTTGCATGCGGCTCAGCAATGGCCTCTCTAGCCGTCCGGTTTTTTGCGGCGCTTGCGCGGCCGGCCCGGGCCCCGGTTGATGCCGAGTATGCCGTACTCCCGGTAGACCTCTTTCACGAACCGGATCGAGCCGGTTAGCCGGCAGCGCTGTACCGCGGTATCGATCATCGCCTCCTCGCTGCGATCCAGGCCGTTGCTCATATAGGTGCGGTAGGCTTCGGCCCGCTCCTGGATCGAACTGCCCAGGCGAGCGTATTCCTCCGGGTCTTTGAGCCAGTAGTGGTCGGTCTTGCCGAGCCGCATGCGATAGCTGCTGAGGTGATAGTGGTACGCGGAGGTGGTGAGCTCATGGATGACAGGCAGGCGCTCCACGTAACACATGCAGGCCAGCAGCCACTGCCCCGGTTCCACCGGGCTGGAGCGGTAACGCACTTCCCAGGCGGAGCTGCGGCCGTGCAGGTTCTTGCGGCGTAGAGAGGTGCGGCACGACAGCGCTTTCATGAAGGTGGAGAGATCGGTGGGGTCGCCGTGCGGGGTGGCGATGATGTGGATGCGGTCCGGGAGCAGGCAGTAAGCGTGCACGCTGAGGTTGTAGTCCTGGCTCAGCTTGCGGATCTGTCCCAGGCAATGGTTGTAGTCCGCTTCGTCCAGAAAGATGGGTTCATTCCCTTGGCTCTTGCGCACCAGATGGTGCGGGTGGCCGGCGAGTAGAAGGCGATCCTTGCCAGGCATAAATCCCCCTTTGCTTTTGGTTTTTTTGGCTTGTTTTCTTAACCTTAGCGACCTGGGACTGGCGTCTGAACAAAATTTCGTGAAAACATAGTTTTCAAAAAATGAAACCATGTCAGAAGTTGAGCAATTCCATTTAAAACAGTCAGTTACGAAAAAGGGGACGCACTCCCTTAAAAGTTGTGCGTCCCCTTTTCGGTGATTTACTGACGTTTTCTTCACGCCTTTCCCGAAGGTCCAGCGCCTTAAGAAACAAAATATCTTTTTTTGTATACGGCTATTCGGACTCGCGCGGCTTGCCGGGCGGACGCCCTCTGCCACGCATGCTGACGCGGACGCCGGTGATCTTTTCCACCTCGTCGGTGAACTGCTTGTCGCCGGTGAGCTGGTTGCGCATGGCGGCGCCCAGGATAAGCCCGGCTTCCTGGTCCTGGATTTGTTGTTCCATGAAAAGACGGTAAACCTGCCGGCGCTCCTGGTCGGTGTCGGCCAGCTCGAGGAATTCTTCGGGGTGATCCAGCCAGGCCGGTTCGTCGCGGCCCATGCGCATGCCGAAACTGGTCCAGGGAAAACGTGACGGCGCGGTGGCCATGTCCAGCAGGACCGGCCGCTTTTCCAGATAGCGCAGGCAGGCGAGCGTCCAGGAGCCGCGCTGAACCACACTGGAGCGGTAACGGCTCTCCCAGAGCGTGCCGCTGCGTTTATCCTTGCGGTTGCGGTGGCGCGTGGTGCGTGCCGCCAGCGCTTTCATCAACTCGCTCAACATGTCAGGGTTGGGACCCGGGTCAACCAGCATGTGGACTTGCTCCGGCAACAGGCACCACCCGTATACCTTAACGTGCCACTTCTCTTTTAACTCTCGCAGATCCGTCAGGTATTTAAGGTAGTCTTCTTCATCCTTGAATACCTCTTGTCCGTTATGCCCCCGTTGAAGGATATGATGAGGATAGTCAGGCACCACCGTGCGCCTCATCCTTGGCATTTTTACCCCTCTTTATATATCGCTTTTATTTGTACGGGAGTCTATCTAAACAACGTGAAGAAATAAATTATTCAGAGGTATAAATAAATTACTCTGTCCCCTTTTTTATCAAGGTTTTCCTGCACTTACAAAAGGGGACAGACATTTAGGAAAGAACGTCTGCGCTCTTTATTGAAGGCATCTCATGGCATTTGGCCACCATGCTTATTTCAAATCCGTCATTTGGATTTTCTTTTTATTTCCCGATAAGTTTTCGGAAAAAGTCGATTTTAGCCTGACGCCTGTCAGGATGTGAGCCGGTACGCGCTTTATGCGCTCAGTGTTTTCTCGAAAAACGCCAGCACCCGCCGCCAACTGTCCTCGGCGGTATCGGGGTCGTATTTGGCGCGTAGCGGGCTGTAGTCGGCCATGCGTTTGAACAGAAAAGTCTGGTGGTCGTTCATGTAGGAATGGCCGGCGTTCGGGTAGGTCTGGATGTCGTGCTCGACGCCGAGTTCGGTGAGGTGGCCGGCGAGCCGCTCGCCGTGGTGGCCGTAGATGAGGTCTTTTTTGCCCCAGCCGCCGACCACCGGACAGATGCCGGTGAGCGCGCGGGCCTTGCGGGGCACGCCGCCGTAGAACGGCGCCACCACCTGCAGGGTGCCGCGGGCGGCGTACAGCAGTGCGAAGCGCCCGCCCATGCAGAAGCCCATCATGGCCACCTTGGTGACCGGCTGATCGGTTTGTTCCAGCACCCATTGCCGGCAGGCGTCGAGCTGGTCGAAGGCGTCGCCGTGGCCGGCTTCGTGGTCGCGCAGGGTGCGCACCACGCACAGGCTTTTGGCGCCGGGCCGGTCGTAGAGATCCGGCGCCAGCACCGGGTAGCCGTTGTCGGCGAGGCGCTGCGCGATGCGCGCCTGGTCGTCGCTGAAGCCGAAGATGTCGTGGATGACGACCACGGCCGCGTTCAGGCCGTTGGGCTGCTCGGGCAGGAACCAGCGGGCACGCATGCGGTGGCCGTTGGGTACGGTGACGTGGGTATCCTGGGCGCTCATGGTCACTCCTTGGCGTAACGCCTTTGTTTTCGCCAAGCCTACCCCACTCGCGCCGCCGCGCCAGCCTGTCGGCGAGCTATTGGCCTACCCGGCTCCCTGGGTACTTTCCCGATTTCTCCTACCCTCGTTTCAGCCATGGCTTACAGCACTGGTTCGGCGTGACGAGCTAGATTAGACGGATCAAAAAGGTGCCATTCTTGAAAGGTAGCCGAATAAGGACTAACGTAATTACATCTAAGATTACATATGAGTATACACGACATGGCAACCATCAATCTTCGAATTGACGATGAGCTCAAAGCCCGCGCCTTCGAGGAGCTGAAGAAACTCGGCGTCACGCCTTCCGAATTACTGCGCCAGACTCTGCAGTACGTCGCCGACAGCGGCGAGCTGCCGTTTAAGAATGTACTCCTTACGGAGGAAGACGCGGAACTGCTGGCCATTGCCCGCGAGCGGCTGAGGGAGCCACAACGGGTGAAGGTGTCGTTGGATGACTTATGACCTGGAGTTTGACCGACGGGCGCTAAAGGAATGGCGCAAACTGGGAGATACGGTTCGGCAGCAATTCAAAAAGAAGCTGGCTCTCATACTCGAGGAACCTCACGTCGAGGCCAATCGGCTCCAGGGGCTAAGCAACTGCTACAAAATCAAGCTCAGGGCTTCCGGATACCGGTTGATTTACCAAGTGATTGATCATGAAGTCATCGTTTGGGTGGTAGCGATCGGTAAAAGAGAGCGGAGTGAGGCTTATCAAAAGGTCAGACATCGACTTTGAACTACAAGCCAAAGGGGTCAGGTCTTGCCTTTTGCCTCATCGGAACAAAAGGCAGGACCTGATCTCGAGTTAGCCGGTGTTACGCAGGCCGGCGGCGATGCCGGCGATGGTCACCATGAGCGCGCTTTCCAGCACCGGGTCGCTGTCGCGGTCGCGCAGGCGCGCCATCAGTTCGGCCTGCAGCAGGTGCAGCGGGTCGGTGTAGGGGTCGCGCACGCGGATCGACCAGCGCATCACCGGGTTGTTGTCGAGCAGGTCCTCGCGGCCGGTGAGCCGGTGCAGGGCGTCCACGGTGGACGCCAGCCGCTGGCGCAGGACGTCGCCCAGGCGGGTTTGCTCCGGGTCGTCGGTGAGGCGCTCTTCGTACCAGGCGGCGACGCGCGGGTCGGCCTTGGCGAGCACCATTTCCAGCATGTCCACCACCCCTTGGAAGAACGGCCAGCGCTCGGCCATGTCGCGCACGGTAGCGAGATCCTCGGGGTCGTCGAGGGCGGCTTCCAGGGCCGCGCCGGTGCCCAGCCAGGCGGGCAGCATCAGGCGGATCTGGGTCCAGGCGAATACCCAGGGGATGGCGCGCAAGGATTCAATGCCGCCGCCGGTTTTGCGGCGCGCCGGGCGGCTGCCCAGGGCCAGGCGGCTGAGCTCGGTTTCCGGGGTGACGGTGCGCAGGTAGCTGACCAGCGCCGGGTCTTCGCGGACCACCTGGCGGTAGCCGGCCACGGAGACGTCGGTGAGCTTCTGCATTTGCGCGCGCCACTCGGCGTCCGGTTCGCGGGGCGGCACCAGGGTGGCTTCCAGGGTGGCGGCCACGTACTGCTCCAGGTTGTAGACCGCCACCGAGGGGCGGCCGTATTTGAAGCGGATCACTTCGCCCTGTTCGGTGACGCGGATGCGCCCCGCCACCGAGCCCGGCGGCTGCGACAGCAGCGCCATGCGGGTGGGCGAGCCGCCCCGGGAGATGGAGCCGCCGCGGCCGTGGAACAGGGTCAGCGGCACGCCGTGTTTCTGGAAGGTTTTGGTGAGCGCTTCCTGGGCACTGAACTGGGCCCAGGCGGCGCCCAAAAAGCCGGCGTCCTTGGCGGAATCCGAATAACCGATCATCACTTCCTGACCGTCGATGACCCTTTGCTTGTAGAGCGGAATGTCGAGCAGCGCCGCCATGGTGTCGCCGGCGTTGTTCAGGTCGTCCAGGGTTTCAAACAGCGGCACCACCCGCATCGGCCGGCGCACGCCGGCGATCTTCTGCAGCAGCATCACCGCCAGCACGTCGGAGGAGGTCTTGGCCATGGAGATCACGTAGGCGCCCAGCCCTTCCGGGCCCTGCTCGGCGATCACCTGGCAGGTTTCCAGCACTTCGCGGACGTCGCCGTCGCACAGGTCGCTGCGGTAGAAGGCGTCGTCCACCAGCGGCCGGCGGCTTTCCAGCTCGGCGAGCAGGAAGCGTTGTTTCTGGCCCTCGTCCCATTCGCCGTAACCGCCCAGGCCCAGGTAGCGGGTGATGGCGTCCAGGGCGGCGGTGTGGCGGGTGGATTCCTGGCGGATGTCCAGGCACAGCAGCGTGATGCCGAAACAGTTGAGGCGCCGCAGCGTGTCCTTGAGCTCGCCGTCGGCGATCGCGCCCAGGCCCACCGCGCGCAGGGAGCGGTCCAGCAATAACAGTTCGTCGAGCAGTTGGCGGCCTTCGGTGAAGCCTTCGCCCTCGGGCACCGGGCGCCCTTCCACCAGCGCCTCCATGCGCCGGCGGGTGATTTTCAGGCGGTCGCGCACGCCGCGCAGCACCACCCGGTAGGGTTCGTGGCTGGGGCCGGTGCGCGCCAGCAACTCGTCGCTGGCGCGGTGCATGGACAGGTCGGCGAGCAGGTTCTCCACGTCGCGCAGGTAGAGGTCGGCGGCCATCCAGCGGGCCAGCAGCAAAACTTCGCGGGTGACAGTGGCAGTAACGTTGGGGTTGCCGTCGCGGTCGCCGCCCATCCAGGAGGCGAAGCGGATCGGCACCCAGTCCGCGGGCAGGGCGTCGATGCCGGCCTGGCCCAGTTCCGCTTCGATGTCGCGCATCACCCGCGGCACCGCTTTCCACAGCGATTGCTCGATCACCGCGAAGCCCCACTTGGCTTCGTCCACCGGGGTGGGCCGCTCGCGGCGGATTTCGTCGGTGGCCCAGGCGGATAGAATCAGCTCGCGCAGGCGCTGGCGCAGGCCATGGTGCTCTTCGGCGTTGATGTCCGGGCGGTCCAGCTCGGCGAGCAGATCGGCCATCTGGTCGTACTTGCGGATCAGGGTGCGGCGGGTCACCTCGGTGGGGTGGGCGGTGAGCACCAGCTCCACGGACAGCGGCGTCAACGTCTCGCGAATGCGTTGCGGCTCGATGCCCTTCTGCTTCAATTCCGCCAGCACCTGGCGCAGGCCCTGGTCGGTGTCCGGGTCGCCGGGGTAACGCTCGTGGCGCCGGTGCAGGCGCTCGCGGTGATGCTGCTCGGCGATGTTGGCCAGGTTGAGAAACTGGCTGAACGCGCGGGCCACTTCCAACAGGGTATCGTCGTCCAGCGGGTCGAGCAGACCGCGCAGACGGGTCAGTTCCATTTCCCCTTCCGAACGGCTTTCCACCGCCGCCTGGCGGATGGTTTCCACGGTGTCGTACAATCGCTCGCCGGATTGCTCCCGGAGTACCGCGCCCAGCTCTTCGCCCAGCAGGCGTACATTGTCGCGCAGCGGCGCGTGTTGATCCTGTTCCACCGACATCTTGACTCCCGGTATCGTTTTTACAACTTTACACCCGACGGTATCTTTATTCCGTCGGGGAGGTGACGCAACATAGCCCGCATTGCTTTGAGGAACATCGCCACTCATGGAAACTTCTTCGCGTGTGTCCACGGAACAGGGCGTAATCGTACTTCAGTACCTGGCCAGAGCCTTGTTCGCCATCCTGGCGGTGCTCTACTTCAACCATTCGGAAGGTTTCTTCTTCACGGTGCCGACGGCCACGCCCTGGATTCTGGCCGGCAGTTACCTGGCTCTGCAACTGCTGTTTCTGGTGGCGCGCGTGCCGCACGCGACGATACTGGCGTCCGGCCTGGACCTGGTGATTCTCGGCATCGTGATTCTGCTCGACGGTGGCGAGCCGCCGCCGACCATGGCGCTGCTGTTCCTGGCGGTGCTCAGTAACGGCCTGCTGCACGGGCTGAAGCGTTTTCTGGTGATGCTGGCCGCGGCCGAAGTGGTGCTGGCCATCGTCATGCCGATCCGCATCAGCTACAGCCCCGGCGGCGCCGAGACCGCCGCCTCCGCCAGCCTGTTCCTGCTCGCCGCGCTCACCGTGTGCATGCTCTACTTCGGGCTGATGATCTGGCGCAACCAGGTGCTCTCCCGGCAGGCGGTGGAAACCGCCTGGCGCGACCCGCAGACCGGCTTTATCAGCCGCACCGCCCTGACCAGCACCGCCGGCTGGCTGATCCCGCTGCACGACCGGCTGTCCTCGCCGCTGACCCTGGTACTGGTTCACCACCCGGACATCAACGCCCTGGCCGAAACCGTCAGCCAGCGGCTGCGCCGCAGCGACGTGATCGCCCGTTACGACGAGGATCACCTGGCGCTGCTGCTGCCCAGCACCGCCACCGGCGCCGCCGAACGGGTGCTCGCCGACCTGCGCGAACGCCAGCCCGGCCTGCGCGCCGCCGTGATGACCCTGAACAGCGCCAACGCCGCCCTGGAACAGGTGCTCTACCACCTGCAAACCGCCATGCCCCGCACCCGCGACGACCAGGACCACTGGCTCGCCCACGCCTCGCCGCTCGCCTGAGCGGCACGGCGCCAGTCTTTAAGATAGTATTAGCTCCGAATCAACTTAATAAAAATGCCCCTTAGAGATAACCCCCTGTTTTATTTGGCTTTTCTCGACCCACTTTTCACTTAGTAAAAGTCTCTATTGTACTTCCTTCTGCCCTCTGTCATTGAATAGCCAAACAGCACGGCCGTTTGTTGTATTAACGAAACGGTAACGGTTTGATCACGCATCGCCCGCGCGGAGGCGGTATGCTCGGATAAAAGGGTCGGATCCGAGGAAAAGTCATGGTTCGCTGGTTAATCACCTGCGCGGCGCTGCCCGCGCTTCTCTCGCTGGGCACCGCCGCCGGCGCCCAGGAAGCTTCGCCGCGTATTATTGGTGGTGACGACGCGTCGCAAAACGAATGGCCGTGGATGGCGGAGCTCGACATCGCCTTCACCGCCACCAATCAGTTCGGGCTTTGCGGCGGCGTTCTGCTGACGCCGCGCTGGGTGATGACCGCCGCGCACTGTCTGATCGATGACGACGGCAACTTCGTCGATCCTTCCGATATAACCGTGCGTCTAGGCAGCGTCTTTCTTGGTAACGGTACGCCCTATTCTTCCGATGGTTACGGCGTACCTCAGGGTTATCAGCCGTCGATAGCGCCGGCCTTCGATAACGACATCGCCATGATCCGACTGGCCACGCCGGGTCCGGATCAGGCGAACCGGCCGAGCATCGCCGGCGCCGCTCAACTTAACGCCTTGCAGGCCGCCCCGTTCGCGCAGCGCGACGAGGCGCTGACCGCCATCGGCTGGGGCCTGACCTCCCGTAACGGCACCGAGCCCGCCGATCGTTTGCAGGAAGTGGCACTGGATTACATCCAGACCGGCTCGTGCAAGAACGCCTGGGGCAACGGCTTCAACACCGCCACCATGGTGTGCGCCGCCGAGTTAAATCCGGTTCAAGGCCGTGACCAGGACACCTGCTCCGGCGACAGCGGCGGCCCTTTGTTTATCGGTGACGATATCGATCCCTACGTGATCGGCCTGACCAGCTTCGGGCAACCGCAGTGCGCCGGCAATCTGCCTACGGTTTATACCAGCGTGCTGAGCCAGGTGTCTTTCGTGGAGGAGGTTACCACGGAGGCCGGCCAACCCTTGGTGGACCTGGCCTTGGAGTTACCCGAGGGGCTTCGCTACTACGCGGTGCCCGGCGACACCGCCAGCTTCGATCTGATCTTCGCTAATCGCAGCTTGAGTAACACGGTTAATAACAGCCGACTGACCGTGCAGGACGGCAGTTTGAACATCACAGTAGACGGCAGTAACTGTCTGGTCTCCTGTTATCAAGAAGCCAGCCTTCCCGCACAAACGGCCCGCACCTTACCGGTAACGGCGAGCCGATCGTTCAGCTCAGAGCCCAGCATCGAAAGCTTCACCTTTAACACCGACGCCACGGAAGAAGAGTACCGGGCCAAGAACAACCGTCAGGAGATCAGCGTGATCTTTTCCGACGCCGCCGATCTGGCCGTGGACGCGTCGATTCTCAGCAGCGGCATCAATAGTAACGGTGAAGGCACCGCTGAAGTCGCCGTGACGGTACGCAACCTGACCACCATCGCCGGTGCCGTCGCCGGCAATGTTTCGCTGACCGTGAACCCGCCGGTGGGCACCAGCCTGACCAGCAGCTCCCTACCCTGCGACAGCGCCTGCAACCTGGGCGAGTTGGCCCCTGGGCAGTCCGCCGAGGTTACCCTGGCGTTCACCAGCGGCACGCCGCAGAACGGCAATCTGAGTTTGACGGCGGAAACCACCGACGATGAATTCCCTGACGCGAACAACAGCACCGATGTGGCGCTGAGCTATTCCAATATCGCGGCAACTTCTTCCTCCAGCAACGAAGGCGGTGGCGGCGGTGGGGGCGGCGGCGCCCTCGGCGCTCTGCTGGCGTTGATCGCCCTCGCCGGCCTCCGCCGGCGGCACTAGCCTTGTGGGAGCGGGCCTTGCCCGCGAAAGGCAAGCTTTGCTTGCCGGCGGGATTCCAGGGGGTTCTCTAACGGCAGCACAAACAGCGTTTCTGGGATCCTGCCGGGTGGCTGTAAGCCGCCCTTTCGCGGGCGGGGCCCGCTCCCACATTGGCCCGCTCGCACAAGAGCCGCCGGTTTAGTGGTGGAACAGGCGCTCCAGGTAGGCGAACAGGTAGTCGGCGTCGGTGAGCGGGGCGCGGTAACCCAGGTGGCCGTCGGGGCGCATCAGCCATAGCCGGCTGCCGGTGCCGAAGGCCTGCTCGAATTCGCCGTCGTGGTCGCGCCACAGGTGGGCGCGGCCGGCGCCGGTGTCGGAGCGGTCCAGCTCGAAGCCGTCGCGGCTGATCACGGTGACGCGCAGTTCATTGAGGTATTCGTCCGGCAGCCGCGACAGCAGCGCGTGCAGGATCACGCGGGCGCGGTGGTCCGGCTCGCCGCCCAGCTGCAGCAGCAGATGGTGGACGGGCTGGCGCAGCAGCGCCTGCACCCGGCGCGGGGAGCCGTCCCGTTGTGACTGCAGACGGGCGTCGGGCACCCGGTCGCCGGGCAGCGGCCCCTGGTGGCGCCAGCCGAGGTCGGCGTCGGGCCCGGCGTCGACCAGCGGCGAGTGCCGGTAGTGCACGTCCAGCTGACTGGCGCGGCGCACCAGCCGGCGGCCCAGCTGCGGGCGGTTGCCGGCCAGGCGCAGCAACGAGTCGCGGGCGCCGCGTAGCACCTTAGCGCGCACGAACGACGCCCGTGACAAGGCATCCACACCACGCAGCATGTCCTCGGCCACCGGCCGCCGCTCGCGCTGATAGCTATCCAGCAGCGCGCCGCCGCCGTGCCCGCGGCAGAACAGCACCAGCTTCCAGGCCAGGTTGAAGGCGTCGGCGATGCCGGTGTTCATGCCTTGGGCGCCCAGCGGGCTCTGCACGTGGCAGGCGTCGCCGGCGAGCAGAATGCGGTTACGGCGGTAGTGGCTGACCAGCCGCCGCTGGATGGTGAAGCGGCTCAGCCAGCGGGGCTCGCCGGGCAGCGGCGCCTGGTCGCCCAGGGCCTCGCGGATGCGCTCATGGAACAGCGCCATGTCCGGCTCGGCCTCTTCGGTCTCTTCGCCGGGTTCCTCGGTGACCACCAGGCGCCAGCCGTCGTCGGGCATGGGGATGGCGATCAGGTTGCCGTCGGCGAGAAGAAAGCCGTGGAAGGCGTCGTTCTCCAGGTCCGGGGCCCAGTCCACGTCGGCGAGCAGAAAGCGCTCGTGGTAGTCGTTGCCGACGAACGGCAGGCCCAGCAGTTCGCGCACCCGGGAGTGGGCGCCGTCGGTGCCCACCAGCAAGTCCGCCTGCAACTGGCGTTCTTCGCCATGCCGGCCCTGTCCATCGCGCTGTAGCACTCGCGCCTGAACACCGGAGCCGTCCTGCTGAAAGTCGAGCAGCTCGGTGTCCCACCAGAGCTCGCCGCCGAGGCTGCGGAAGCGCTCTTCCAGCACCGCCTCGATGCGCGGCTGGGGGCAGCACAGCAGCCGCGGGAACGGCGACGGCAGCTCGTCCATGGGCAGGCTCAGCAACGGGCCCTTGTCGCGGCCCTTGTCGCCGTACACGTGGATGGCCTCGAACGCACGCGCCTGGCCGCGCACCGCCTCGAGCACGCCCATGGCGTCGAAAATCTCCTGGCTGCGCGCGTGCAGGCCCAGTGCCCGCGACCAGGGCAGCCGGCCGGGCAGTTTGTCGATCACCCGGCACGGCACGCCGCCGCGCAGCAGGTTGATACCCAGGGTCAGGCCGGTGGGGCCGGCGCCGACAATCAATACTTTGGGGGCGTTGGATCCCGTGATCATGGTCGTGGTGCTACCATAGGTGTTTCATCTCCTGTGCCCTGCCAGTGGAGCCGCGAACCGCCGTGAGCCGCAAAATTATCCATGTGGACTGCGACTGTTTCTACGCCGCCGTGGAAGTGCGTGACGACCCGCGTCTGCGTGGCCGGCCGGTGGCGGTGGGCGGCGACCCGCAGCGGCGCGGCGTTATCGCCACTTGCAATTATCCGGCCCGAGAATTCGGCGTGCGCAGCGCCATGGCCTCGTCCCAGGCGCTGCGGCTGTGTCCCGAGCTGGTGATTCTACCGCCTGACTTCGATAAATACCGGCGCGTGTCCGGACAAATTCAGGACATTTTTCGCACCTTCACCAATATTATCGAGCCCTTGTCCCTGGACGAGGCCTTTCTCGACGTCACCGAGAGCCCGCTGCACGCCAACAGCGCCACGCGCATCGCCGAGGCGATCCGCCGCAAGGTGCGCGAGACCGTCAACATCACCGTGTCCGCCGGGGTGGCGCCGAATAAATTCCTGGCCAAGGTGGCCAGCGACTGGCGCAAGCCGGACGGGCTGTTCGTGATCACCCCGGAGGAGGTCGCCGGCTTCGTCGCCGCGCTGCCGGTGAAGCGCATTTCCGGCGTCGGCCGCGTCACCGAGGACAAGCTGACGGCGTTGGGCATCAAGACCTGCGGCGACCTGCAGACCCTGCCCCGGCTGGAGCTGGCCAACCATTTCGGCAGCTTCGGCGAGCGGCTCTACCATCTGGCCCGGGGCGAGGACGACCGGCCGGTGCAGACCAGCCGCCGCCGCAAGTCGGTGAGCGTGGAGAAAACCTACCACGAGGACAAACAGACCCTGACTCACTGGCTGCAGGAACTGGACGATCTTCTGGAGCGGCTGGAACGGCGCGTGGACCGGCTGGACGCCAACTACGTCGTCCAGGGCCTGACCGTGAAGGTGCGCTATAACGACTTCCGCATCGTCAGCGCCGACCAGAGCGGCGAGCGTCTGGATCGGGAGGTGTTTGAACGGTTGCTCACCCAGCTCTGGGAGCGCCACCCTGCGCCGGCCAGACTGCTGGGCATCGGCCTGCGGCTGCGCGACCTGAAATCACCGCGCCAGCCGGACCTGTTCCCCGAGGAACGCGAGCGCGCTCTACGCGACCGGCGGCAATGATTTGTGCGAGCGGGCCCCGCCCGCGAAAGGCAAGCTTTGCTTGCCGGCAGGATTCCAGAGGCTTCTATTAAGCACTTAGAGAGACCTCTGGAATCCTGCCGGCCGGCTTTGCCGGCCTTTCGCGGGCCGGGCCCGCTCCCACCAGGCGGGCGTACAGCGACGCCGGCACCATTTCGGCCATGATCTCGCGGCCGCGCCGGGCCACCGGTTCCATCTGGGAATCCAGGTACTCTTCCAGTACCCGTACACACTCGGCGCAGTGCGCCAGGGACTCGGGGGCCGGGTGCTGGTCCAGTTCACGCACCGCCTGGTCCAATTCATTCAAGTATTTGAGCAGCATGCCGCACTCCAGGATTGGCTCATACTCGCGGGTAGGCTAGGCGCCGGTCGTGACGGTTCGGTGACAGCGTTCACCGAACGCCGACGCGGGCCTGACCTGATGGCTCTATAGTGGCCTACTCCGGCCCGGCGCGCATCGTCACGCGGGCGGCACGGCGATGAAATGATGTAAAAAATTACAACGCCGGGAACGGCCGCAAACCACCGGCCTCAACCCAGGGGCGGGCCCCGGCCGCCGCCGGCGTATCGCCCGCGGCTTGTGGCCCACGGCCGGCCCGTTACGCTTGGCAGCGGGGTCAGGGCTATACTGCGTCCCTCAACGTTCAACTCGCATTCGCTAATGGATTATCAATGACCGCTACGGTATCGACCATCGTCGCCCCCGAGGGCAGCCTGGAAGTTCTCAGCCAACAGGAAGTGGAGCGCCTGCGCGACACCTCCTCCAAGGGCCTGCACGAGCTGCTGCGCCGCTGCGCCCTGGCGGTGCTGAACGCCGGCACCCCCACCGACGACAGCCGCCAGGTGCTGGAGACCTACAAGGATTTCGACATCCAGGTGATCCAGGAAGACCGCGGCATGATGCTCAAGCTGGATAACGCCCCGGCCGGGGCGTTCGTGGACGGGCGCATGATTCGCGGTATCCGCGAGCACCTGTCGGCGGTGCTGCGCGACATCGTCTACGTGGCCAACGAGATCCAGCACGGCGGCCGCTTCGATCTGGACGACAGCACCGGCATTTCCAACGCGGTGTTCCACATTCTGCGCAACGCCGGGGTGCTGCACGCCGGCGAGCTGCCCAATCTGGTGGTGTGCTGGGGCGGGCACTCGATTTCCCGGGAAGAGTACGACTACGCCAAGAGCGTCGGCTACCAGCTGGGGCTGCGCGAACTGGACATCTGCACCGGCTGCGGGCCCGGCGCCATGAAGGGGCCGATGAAAGGCGCCCACGTGGCGCACGCCAAGCAGCGCCGCCGCCAGGGCCGCTACCTGGGGATTTCCGAGCCGGGCATCATCGCCGCCGAAGCGCCCAACCCGATCGTCAACGAGCTGGTGATCATGCCGGACATCGAGAAGCGCCTGGAGGCGTTCCTGCGCGTGGCCCACGGCATCATCGTGTTCCCCGGCGGCGTCGGCACCACCGAGGAAATCCTTTATCTGCTGGGGGTGCTGCTGCATCCGGCCAACCAGGATATTCCGCTGCCGGTGGTGTTCACCGGCCCGGCGGACAGCGCCGACTACTTCCGCCAGGTGGACACCTTCATCCGCTACGCGCTGGGCGAGGACGCCGCCAAGCGCTACCGGATCATCGTCGACGACCCGGAAGCGGTGGCCCTGGCCATGCGTGACGGGGTGCGCGACCTGACCGAGTTCCGCCGCGAGCACGACGACGCCTTCTACTACAACTGGCGTCTTACCGTGCCGGAGGACTTCCAGCGGCCGTTCGAGCCCACCCACGAGGCCATGGCCGCGCTGGCGCTGCGCACCGATCTACCGGTCTACGATCTGGCCGCCAACCTGCGGCGGGCGTTTTCCGGCATCGTCGCCGGCAACGTCAAGGAGGCGGGCATCCGCGCCATCGAGGAACACGGCCCCTACCGGCTTACCGCCGAAAAGGGCCTGATGGCGCAGATGGATGTGCTGCTGCAGTCGTTCGTGGCGCAGAGCCGCATGAAGCTGCCCGGCAGCCACTACGAGCCCTGCTACAGACTGGAAGGTTAACGCGGCTGCATTCGAATACCGCCGTCGAGGCGAATGGTCTCACCGTTCAGGAAGGTGTTCTCCACCATGTGGCAGACCATGGCCGCGTATTCCGGCGGGTTGCCGAGACGCTTGGGGAACTGGGTCATTTCGATCAGCGGCATTTTCACCTTGTCCGGGGCGGCGTTCATCAACGGCGTGTTGAAGATGCCCGGGGCGATGGTGTTGCAGCGGATGCCCAGCGGCGCCAGATCACGGGCGATGGGCAGGGTCATGCCGACCACGCCGCCCTTGGTGGCGGCGTAGGCCACCTGGCCCACCTGGCCGTCGAACGCGGCCACCGACGCGGTGTTGACGATCAGGCCGCGCTCGTTGTCTTCGCCGGGCTCGTTCTCGGCCATCACCGCCGCCGCCAGGCGCGCCACGTTAAAGGTGCCGATCAGGTTGATCTGCACCACCATGTTGAACACGCCCAGGTCGTGGGGCTTGTTCTCGCGGCCCACGGTCTTCATCGCCGAGCCCACGCCGGCGCAGTTCACGCACACGTGGATGGCGCCGAACTTTTCCTTGGTGGCGTCGATGGCCGCCTGCACGGAGGCTTCATCGGTCACGTCGGTCTGCACGAAGGCGGCGTTCTCGCCCAGTTCGGCGGCCACTTCCGGGCCCTTCTTCTCATCACGGTCGAGGATCATCACCTTGCCGCCCTTGGCGATGATCGCTTCGGCGGTGGCCTGACCGAGGCCCGAGGCCCCACCGGTAATCACGGCGACTTTACCTTGGATGTTCATACTGTCTCCTTGTGTAAAACTTGAGTATAACCACGCAAACCCGGGGCTACATTGTTGCTTCCGCTCAGGGAGATACGCATTCTTGTTAATGAAGAGCGAGAGGGAACCCCCTATGAGCCAGCCAGAAACGCAACCACGGCATGCCGGCCTGGCCCGGCGCCTGGCCGACACCCGCGCGTTCAGCGAGACCCTGTGCGAGCCGCTCACCGCCGAGGACATGGGCCTGCAGGCCTGTCCGGAAGTCAGCCCGCCGCGCTGGCACCTGGCCCACACCACCTGGTTTTTCGAGACCTTTATCCTCAAGCCTTTCGCGCCCGGCTACAAACCCTCCGACGAGCGCTTCGAATATCTGTTCAACAGCTATTACAACGGCGTCGGCGAACAGTACCCGCGCCCGCAGCGGCATCTGTTGTCGCGGCCGGGCAACGAGGCGGTGCGCGCCTGGCGGGCCAGCGTGAACGAGGCGATGCAGGCGCTGCTCAACCGCCCGGACGTGGCCGACGAGGTGATAGACCTGGTGGCGCTGGGCATCGAGCACGAGCAGCAGCACCAGGAGCTCCTGGTCACCGACCTCAAGTTCAGCTTCTCGCACAACCCGCTGGCGCCGGTGTACCGGCCCCGCCAGGACAGCGACGCCCAGGCGCCACCGCTGCGCTGGCACGAATACTCCGGCGGCCTCACCGAGATCGGCGCCGACCCCGCCGAGGGCTTCTGCTTCGACAACGAAACACCCCGCCACCGCCAGTGGCTGGAGCCGTTCGCCCTGGCCAGCCGCCCGGCGACCTGCGGCGAATACCTGGCCTTTATCGAGGACGGCGGCTACCGGCGCCCGGAGCTGTGGCTGTCCGACGGCTGGGCCTGGCTCAAGGAACAGGGCGCGCAAGCCCCGCTCTACTGGGATCTGGACGGCGACACGCCGGCCTATTACACCCTGGCCGGCCGGCGGCCGGTGAACCCGCAGGAGACGGTGGCCCACCTGAATTACTACGAAGCCGACGCCTTCGCGCGCTGGAGCGGCAAGCGCCTGCCCACTGAAGCGGAGTGGGAACACGCCGCCGCCGGGCTGCCGGTGGTCTCCGGATCGTCCTCCGGCTTCGTCGACAACCGGCGTTTCCACCCCGGGGTGGCCGGCGCCGACAGCGAGGGCCCGGCGCAGCTGTTCGGCGATGTCTGGGAATGGACCGCCAGCGCCTACCTGCCCTACCCCGGCTTCGCGGCCGCCGCCGGCGCCGTGGGCGAGTACAACGGCAAGTTCATGTGCAACCAGATGGTGCTGCGCGGCGGCTCCTGCGCCAGCGCGCCGGGCCATTTGCGCGCCACCTACCGCAACTTCTTCTACCCTCATCTGCGCTGGCAGTTCAGCGGCGTACGTCTGGCACACAGCATGGAGGCAGGCCGTGCCCCAACCCCAACAATTATTGCCTAACCTGACTTTCCTGGACCTGCGCCCGCCGGTGGCGGACGCGGCCCGGGAGGTGGCCGCGTCACTGTCGGCGGCGCGCCCCACCCTGGACCCGAAGTACTTTTACGATGAGCGCGGCTCGTCGTTGTTCGACGCCATCACCCGCACGCCGGAGTATTACCCCACCCGCACCGAGGCGGCGCTGCTGCGCGAGCACGCCGCCGGCATGGCGGCGCAACTGGGCGACGACCTGGTGATCGCCGAGCCCGGCGCCGGCGGTTGCGAGAAGGTGCGCATTCTGCTCGACCAATGGCGCCCCTACGGCTACATGCCCCTGGAGATTTCCCGGGAGTGCCTGCTCGACGCCAGCCGCGCGCTGGCCGGTGAATACCCCTCGGTGCGTTTCGACGCGGTGTGCGCGGACTACTCCCAGGCGCTGGATTTCCCGGCCGACCTGCCCGGCTACCCCACCGATGTGCCCCGGCTGGTGTTTTTCCCCGGCTCCACCATCGGCAACTTCGAGCCCGCCGCCCGCGCCGACTTCCTGGCCGGCCTGCGCCGTCTGGCCGGCGACGACGGCTACCTGCTGATCGGCGCCGACCTGCAAAAAGACCCGGCCCGGCTGAACGCCGCCTACAACGACAGCGCCGGCCACACCGCCGCCTTCAACCTTAACGCCCTGGAGCATCTCAACGCCCGGCTTGAATGCGGCTTCGACGTCTCCGCCTTCGAGCATCGGGCGTTCTACAACGAAACGCTGGGGCGCATTGAAATGCACCTGGAGTGCAAAAAAGCGCACTCCATACGCATCGACGGCCACACCATCGAATTGGCGCCGGGCAGTCGCATTCACACCGAAAACTCCTATAAATTCACGGTGGAGACCTTCACCCGGGAACTGAGCGACGCCGGCTTCGCGCCGCTGTCCAGCTGGGTGGACGACGAAGGCCTGTTCAGTATTCATCTGGCGAAGGCGGTCTGAGGGCCGCCGGTACGGGGGCACGGCGCCATGTAGCGGGGCCCGCCGTATCCTGTATCCTGTAGTTTGATTCGCGTTGGCCGCTGGCGAACGCCCTGGGGAAGGAAAACACCAATGCTGGAATTGATCAGCGCCGCCCGGCGCCGCAAACGCACGCCCACCTATTCGTTGTTCGATGTGGTGTCCATGGAATTCCGGGTGGGTCTGCTGGACATCGATCTCAACATGCACCTGAACAACGGCAAGTACACCAAGATCATGGACCGTTGCCGGCTGGAGCACGCGGTGGTCACCGGCCTGCTCAACCGCATGATCGAAGCCCGCGCCAGCGCCGTGGTGGCCAACAGTGAAATCGCCTATGTCCGCGAGCTGCGCCCCTACCAGCGCTTCATGGTGCACACCCGCATCCTCGGCTGGGACGACAAGTACACCTATTACGACCAGCGCTTCGACTCGCAGCGCAAGCTGCACACCCACGCCCTGCTGCGCCTGGCGCACATGTACGGCGGCAAAACCATCAGCCCCCAGGCGTTCCAGGAGATGACCGGCCTGAACAAGGTGTCACCGCCGCTGCCCGCCTATGTGCAGGACTGGAAAACCCTGCTGCAGAGCAAGAAGCGGCTCACCGAAACCGACCCGGAGCCGGCCCGCGATATTCCTTGAGGGTTCACACAACCCGCGGCGCTTGCGTTACAATCCCGGCATGTCCAAACCCCGCATCGGCACCCCCTGCATCGGCGTTTGTTCCACCGTCTTCGGCGACACCGTCTGTCGCGGCTGCCGCCGCTTCAGCCACGAAGTGGTGGACTGGAACGCCTACTCCGACGAGCAGAAACGCATCGTCTGGGAGCGTCTCGACGAGCTTCTCGGCCTGGTGGTGAGCAACTACTTCGAAGTGGTCGACGCCGACGCGCTCGCCGGCCAGCTCGACTATCAGAACCTGCGCTACCAGACCCAGCTCTCCCCCACCGGCTGGGTCCCGGAGCTGCTCAAGGCCGCCGGCCGCCAGCGCATCGACTACCGGGTGTTCGGCCTGGAACCGCTGCCCGCCGCCGAGGGCCTGGCGCCGCGTGAACTCTACGACCTGATCAGCAAGGAGTGCCACGCCCTCAATCAGGCCCACTACGACCGCTCCTTCGCGCGCCCGGTGGGCAGCACCGGCGAGCTGGTGATGCAGGCGGCCCGCGAAAAAGGCCTGTTCTAGGGCGCGCAGCGTTCGCAGCGGCCGTGCATTTCCAACGGCTGGGCGCCGACACGGAAGCCTTCGTTTTTCAGGCTGCGCTGCAACTGCCGCCGCAGCGGGCTGTCCATGGGCGCTTCCCGCACCGCGCCGCACTGGTCGCACACCAGAAACAGGGTGCCGGCCTCATGGCCGTGGTCGCAGGCGAGGTGGCCGCAGGCCATGTAACGGTTGGTGGACGCCAGCCGGTGGGCCAGCCCCGCCGCCACCAGGAAATCCAGCGCCCGGTAAATGGTGGGCGGCTTGGCGCCGGGCTGATGACGGCGCTGCAGCGCGTCCAGCAAATCGTAGGCACTGGCCGGGTCGTCCTGCTCCAGCAACAGCGCCATCACCTGACGGCGCTGGGGGGTCAGTTTCAGGCCCTGTTCCAGACAACGGCGTTCAGCGATTTCCAGTTTGGCTTGCGAACCTGGCGCCATGGGGTCTCCCTGCTGCCGCGGCCGACGCTGGCCGCGGCTCCATTATCCCGGTATCAGGACGCTTCCTCCAGGCCCCAGTCCGGGAACGGGTCCGGCAGGGTGCGCCAGTATTCCAGCCCGGCGCGGGTCTCGTCCTCGCTGAGCAGGCAGGCGTCCAGCGCCCGCCGGGTGTGCGCCGGGTCCATGCCCTGGCCGATGAACACCAGCTCCTGGCGCATGTCGCCGAACGGCTCGTGCCATTTTTCGCGAATGAAGGCGCGGGTCTCGGCATCGTCCGGCCAGTTGTGCTCGGGCACCGCCTTCCAGAAAAAACCGGCCACGCCATGGTGGGCGATGCCGCCCGCCTGGCTCCAGGTGCCCGCCAGACGGGGACGGGTGGCCAGCCAGAAATAGCCCTTGGAACGCAGCAGCTTGCCGTTGTCCCAGTCGCGGTTCAGAAAGGCGTGGAAGCGGGCCGGGTGAAACGGCCGGCGTGCGCTGTAAGTGAAGCTGCTGATGCCGTACTCCTCGGTTTCCGGCACATGCTCACCGCGCATTTCCTTGAGCCAGCCCGGCGCCAGGCTGGCGCGCTCGAAATCAAAGCGCCGGGTATTGAGCACCTGGTCCAGCGGCACCCGGCCCTGGCTAATGGGCACGATCACCGCGTCCGGATTCAGCGCGTGCAGCATGCCGATCACATCCTGGCGCTGGATGTCGTCGAGCAGATCCATCTTGCTGACCAGCAGCACGTCGCAGAACTCAACCTGGTCCACCAGCAGGTCCGCCACGTTGCGCTCGTCATCCTCGCCGAGGTGCTCGCCCTTCTCGCGCAGGTCCGCCGCTTCGCGCAGATCGCGGGGAAAGTTGACCCCGTCCACCACGGTCACCAGGGTATCGAGGCGCGCCACCGACGACAGGCTCTCGCCGCTTCACCTCTTCCAGCAGATCCTCGCGCAGCGTGCAGCAAATGCAGCCGTTGCTCATCTCCACCAGCTTTTCCTCGGCACGGTTCAGGCTCACCTGCTGGTTGACCAGGCTGGCGTCGATGTTGATCTCACTCATGTCGTTGACGATCACCGCCACCCGGCGGCCGTCGCGATTATTGAGTATGTGGTTGAGCACCGTGGTCTTGCCGGCGCCCAGAAACCCGGACAGCACCGTGACCGGCAGACGCTTGTCCACTGCGGTGTCCTGCATGATGGTTCTCCCTGATGGCAACTCGTGAATGGCTCATGCGTGAAGTCGTAATGTTATATTATAACATAACTGATATGGCAAGCCGCATTAGCGGGATGCACCGTCCGCGCCGGCAAGGCACTATGGGTGTTTGTTTGCGATCAGCGAGACGACGTTCGATGAGCTTTCAAGGTATGACCATCGTGCTCACCGGTGCCTCCAGCGGCATCGGCGAGGAAGCGGCCAAACAGCTGGCCGCGCGCGGCGCCCGGCTGTGCCTGGTGGCGCGCCGGGAACAGGAACTGGAACGGGTGCAGGACGACATCCACCGCAAAGGCGGCCGGGCCTGGATCTACCCCACCGACCTGACCAACGCGGACAGCATCACCACCAGCCTGGACGCCATCCTGCATGAGCATCCGAGGGTGGACGCCCTGGTCAACAACGCCGCCCACTCGATCCGCCGCCCCATCCTCGAGGCGCTGGACCGCATCCACGACTACGAGCGCACCATGCAGCTCAACTACATCGGCGCGGTGCGCATGACCATGGGGCTGATACCGCGCTTCCTGGAGCAAGGCCGCGGCCAGGTGGTGAACGCCTCCACCCTGTCCGCCCAGGTGCCGATTCCACTGTTCTCCGCCTACCTGGCCAGCAAGGCGGCGCTGGACTCCTACTCCCGCTCGCTCAACGCGGAGCTCGGCCACAAGGGCATCCAGGCCACCATGGTCTACTTCCCCATGGTGCGCACGCCGATGTCCAACCGCACGGAAATCTACAAGCACATGCGCATGATGAGCGTGGAAGACGCCGCCGGCTGGATTATCAAGGCCCTGCGCGACCGCCCCGCCCGCGTCGGCAAACCCCTGGGCACCCTCGGCAGCCTGGTGCTCGCCGCCGCGCCCGGCCCGGCGGTGAGACTCACCCAGCCGTTCTTCCGCCGCATGGACAAGAACCTGAAGGCCAAACTCAAGAAGAAATAGCAGGGCCTTGTGGGAGCGGCCCCCTGTGGGAGCGGGCCCAGCCCGCGAAAGGGTGGCGCAGCCACCCGGCAGGATCCCAGAGACCCATCAATTACCGATAAAGCCGCCGATCCCGCCCGACCCGATCCATCGCCTCATCGGTTTCCCGCCGCATCCGCAGCAACTTACGCCCCTGCGCCAGCGCCCGCTCGCGGGCCTGGCCGGTCATCTCGTAGGCGTGCTTATAACTGCCGGGCGGACGATGGCACTCGAGCTGCGCCTTGGCACGCTCGTAGTCGTCACAGATTGAAGCATACTTGGCGATGCGCGCGTCCAGCGCGCTGTCGGCGGATGCCGAAGCGGACACCATGGCACCGGAAAAAACGGCCAAAGCCGTGAGGACGAACGCCTTCCTGGCTCGTGTTTGCATGTCTCCCTCCTTGGAAACCGGGCGTGAGCCGCCCTTCATATTGTCGGATGGTGCGCCAGGAGGGACTTGAACCCCCACACCTTGCGGCATCAGGACCTAAACCTGACGTGTCTACCAATTCCACCACTGGCGCAGGCCGCGAAGTATAGCAGCGACCGGTCGGGTTAGCGAAGCGTAACCCGACCCTCGGCGTTACTGCTCCAGCCGGTCCAGCCGGTTGTTGACCTGGATGCGGTACTGGTCGAACGCCTTGATGGCGGCGTCGATGTCGTCCAGCCGTTGCTTGAGCTGATCGGCGCCGCCCGCGCTGTTGCGCAGTTCGGCGATGGCGTCCTTCTGGCTCTGGTTCTGCTGCTCGAGCTGCTTGACGGTATCCACCACCACATCCACCTGGGTTTCCAGCTGGTTGATCTGGGTGCGCCACTGCGAGCTGCTTTCGTTGACGGCTTTGACGGCGCTGTCTATCTGCGTTTTCAGCTCGCCGATCTGGCTCTGGGTGTCCTTGATGCTCTGGTCGTAGCCGCTGACGGTTTTCTTCAGGCCGGCCAGGGCGCTGTCGTTGCTCTTGAGGCTGTCGCGCAGGCTCTGCACGGTTTTCTGGTTTTCCTGGATCCACTCTTTGTTGCGCTTGTTGCTGACGTCCCAGAGTTTGCGGATCTCATCTTCGTTTTTGTCGATGGCCTTGTTCTGGTTGTCCAGGGTCTCGCGCAGTTTGCCGGCGGACTGGTCCAGGGACTCGTCGGTGGCCGACAGGCGTGCCTGCAGGTTCTCGAGCTGCTCGGAGGACATGCCCATGCGGGTTTCCATCTGGCCCTGCAGCGCGGTGATCTCCCGGTAGAAGTAAGCACACGCTACCGCCAGTGCCACCGCCAACAGCAAGGTCAGAAAGATCCAGCCGCCGTTGCCGCCGCCGCTGCGCGGGGGCGCCTGGCGCGGTGGCGGGGTGCGGCCGCCGCCCTTGCCCCGGTCGCCGCCGTTGCCGCCCTGGGGCGGCGGGGCGCTGGCTTTCCGCCGGCGCGGCTCGTCCACGGGTACGTCGTCGATATCACCCAGTTTGACGTCTCGCTCTCGAGTCATGGGGAAACCCTGTCCTGTCCGATGTGGGAAAACACCTATCTTACCCGCCCGCCGTCATCGGCGCACAGCGGTGTGGCTTGGTGTGCGGGGAAACAGAGAAAGTTCCGGGAGGAAGGCGGTTTGCGGGGGGGTAGTAAAAGGGCTTGTGGGAGCGAAATTTGTGGGAGCGGGCCTTGCCCGCGAAAGGGAGCGAAGCTCCCGGCAGGATTCCAGAGGCATGCCTAACGGCAGCACAAACAACGTCTCTGGTATCCTGCCGGCCGGCTTTGCCGGCCTTTCGCTTGCAGGCAAGCTCCCACAATCGCGTCCTACAAGAGCTTCACTTACGCGAAGTTCTTGGCGGCGAAGTCCCAGTTGATCAGGTTCCAGATGGATTCCAGATACTTGGGACGGGCATTGCGGTAGTCGATGTAGTAGGCGTGCTCCCACACGTCCACGGTGAACAGCGGCGTCTGGCCGTTGCCGTGGGCGATCGGGGTGTCGGCGTCGTCGGTGTTGACGATGTCCACGCCACCGTCGGAGGTTTTCACCAGCCAGGTCCAGCCGGAGCCGAAGTTGCCGGCCGCCTTGGCGTTGAACTCTTCCTTGAACTTATCGAAAGAGCCGAACTTCTTGGTGATCGCTTCACCCAGTGCACCGGACGGCTCGCCGCCGCCGTTGGGGCTCAGGCTGTTCCAGTAGAAGGTGTGGTTCCAGACCTGCGCGGCCTGGTTGAACAGACCACCCTTGGCGCTCTGGATGATCTCTTCCAGGGATTTGCCTTCGTCGTCGGTCCCTTTGATCAGATCGTTGAGCTTGGTGACGTACGCGTTGTGGTGCTTACCGTGATGATACTCGAGCGTCTCTTTGGAGATGTGCGGTTCAAGAGCGTCTTTCTCGAAAGGAAGCGGCGGAAGTTCAAAAGCCATAGTCAATTCCCCTGACTGTTGTCGAATTGCTATTCGGACGAAAAAATTACCGGAGCATCATAACAAGCAGCCTTTCGGTGAACCACCGAGCAAACGCCTTTTGCCCTTGCCGACCGCTTGTTGAGAATGATTACTTTTTCGGAAAGTCCGAGTCCGTTGCACTCTCCCACTTGGGGACGACCCGGGTGATCTCAAGTACACTACGCCCGTTTTTTTACAACTGTAGGAGCGGGCCTTGCCCGCGAAAGGGAGCGAAGCTCCCGGCAGGATTCCAGAGACCTCTGAAAGCGGAGCATCAGCATGTCCGAAAACAATATCGTTATCCTCAACGGTGCGCGCACCGCCATGGGCAGTTTCCAGGGTTCGCTGGCGCCGATGAGCGCGCCGCAACTGGGCGGCGCCTGTATCCGCGAAGCGGTGGCCCGCGCCGGCCTGCAGGCGGCCGATGTGGAAGACGTGGTGATGGGCTGCGTGCTGCCCGCCGGCCTCAAGCAGGGCCCGGCCCGCCAGGCCATGCGTCTGGCCGGCCTGCCGGACGGCACCGGCGCCACCACCATCAACAAGCTGTGCGGCTCGGGCATGCGCGCCACCATGTTCTGCCACGACATGATCAAGGCCGGCAGCCACGACATCGTGGTCAGCGGCGGCATGGAATCCATGAGCAACGCGCCCTATATCCTCGACAAGGCGCGCGGCGGCTACCGCATGGGCCACGGCCAGGTGGCGGATCACATGTTCCTGGACGGCCTGGAAGACGCGGAAACCGGCCGCCTGATGGGCGCCTTCGCCCAGGACGTGGCGGACCAGCGCGGCATCAGCCGCGAGCAGATGGATAACTTCGCCATCGAATCCCTCAAGCGCGCCCAGGCCGCCATCGACAACGGCTGGTTCGCCGACGAGATCGTGCCGGTGACGGTGAAAACCCGCAAAGGCGAGACCGTGGTGGACACCGACGAGCAGCCCGGCAACGCCAATATCGACAAGATCCCCGGCCTCAAGCCGGCGTTCAAGAAGGACGGCACGGTCACCGCCGCCAACGCCAGCTCGATCTCCGACGGCGCCTCGGCGCTGGTGCTGGCCCGCGAAAGCGTGGCGCAGCAGCGCGGCCTGCAGCCGCTGGCGCGGATTCTCGGCCACGCCACCAACAGCCGCCACCCCAGCGAGTTCACCGTGGCCCCGATCGGCGCCACCGAGAAGCTGCTCAAGAAAGTGGGCTGGAGCGTGGACGACGTGGATCTGTTCGAGATCAACGAAGCCTTCGCCATGGTGGCGATGATGCCGATGCTGGACCTGGGCATCCCCCACGAGAAGCTCAACATCCACGGCGGCGCCTGCGCCCTGGGCCACCCGATCGGTTCCACCGGCTCGCGCATCATCCTGACGCTGATCCACGCGCTCAAGCGCACCGGCGGCAAGCGCGGCGTGGCCAGCCTGTGCATCGGCGGCGGCGAAGCCACCGCGGTGGCGGTGGAGCTGATCTGACCGCGGTACAAACAGGGTCTCTGGAATCCCGCCGGCCGGCTTTGCCGGCCTTTCGCGGGCAGGGCCCGCTCCCACAAGGTATTGGCGCCGGTAATATCCCGTTGCAACATCAACCCTTCTGACGCATACGCAAAGAAGCCTTAGGCGCCTAGAATTGACCGCTCAGTCACATTCTGGGGAGTCCTATGCCCGCCCTGCCCGTCATCACCGCCGTCGGCGGCATTAACGCCGCCGGCCGCACTTCCATGCACCACGGTTTTCACCGTCTGGTGTTCGATGCTCTGGATGACGCCGGCCGACGGCGAACCCTGGATGCCCTGGGCGCCCTTAACGGGGTGCACAGCGAAACCGCGCTGCTCAACGGCACGTTGATCCGCGGCCTGCCGGAGAGCCAGCGCCTGAACATGGCGGTGAACGGTCACAGCGACAGCCCGCTGACGCTGGAAATGCGCAATATGGACCTGCCCGACCCGCTGCCCACCGGCTGGCGGGTGGAGCCGATCAACCGCCAGCGCAGCCGCGTCACCCTGCCCGCCGGCGCCGATCTGCGCGTGCCCACCGACGTCACCCGCCGGGTGAGCGCCGCCGGCCAACTGCCCGACGGCTTCGACCCGGGCGCCCTGTACGCCTCGCGCAACCACCCGCGCGCCCTGCAGATGGCGGTCTACGGCGTCAGCGATGCGTTCGGCATGCTCGGCATTCCCTGGGACAGCCTGCGCGGGCGGCTGGCCCCGGATGAGGTGGCGGTGTACGCCTCCAACGCCATGGCCCAGCTCGACGACAACGGCCTGGGCGGCATGATGCGCGCCCCGGCCCTGGGCCACCGCACCACCTCCAAGCAGTGCCCGCTGGGCCTGGGCGAAATGACCGCCGACTTCATCAACGCCTATGTGCTGCGCAGCGCCGGCTCCACCGGCGGCATGCTGGGCGCCTGCGCCACCTTCCTCTACAACCTGGAGCGCGGCGTGCACGCCATTCGCCAGGGCCGCGCGCGGCTGGTGGTGGTGGGCACCAGCGAAGCGCCGCTGGTGCCGGAAGTGATGGAGGGCTACCGCGCCATGGGCGCGCTCGCCGAAGACGAGGCCCTGGCCGCCCTGGACGGCGCCGCCAGCGCCGACCTGCGCCGCGCCTGCCGGCCGTTCGGCGACAACTGCGGCTTCACCATGGCGGAGTCCGCCCAGTTCGCGGTGCTGATGGACGACGCCCTGGCGCTGGAACTGGGCGCGGACATCCTCGGCGCGGTGCCGGACGTGTTCGTGCACGCGGACGGCGCCAAGAAGTCAATCTCCTCCCCCGGCATCGGCAACTACCTGACCCTGGCGCGCAGCGCCAACCTGGTGCGCCAGCTGCTTGGCGAGGACGCCCTGCGCGCGCGCAGCTATGTGCACGCCCACGGCACCGGCACGCCGCAGAACCGGGTCACCGAATCCCATGTGCTCAACCAGGTGGCCGAGGCCTTCGGCATCCGCGACTGGCCGGTGGCGGCGATCAAGGCCTATGTGGGCCACTCCCTGGGCAGCGCCGGCGGCGACCAGCTGGCGGCGGCCCTGGGCACCTTCGCCGACGGCGTGCTGCCGGGCATCGCCACGGTGGAGCGCTTCGCCGACGACCTGCACGCCGACCGGCTGTCCCTGAAACAGGCACACCGTGAGCTGCGCCCGGACGCCGCCCTGCTCAACTCCAAGGGCTTCGGCGGCAATAACGCCACCGCCGTGGTGCTCTCCCCCAACGCCACCACCGACCTGCTGGCGCGCCGCCACGGCGCCGCCGCGCTGGACGGCTGGCGGGACAAGGTCGGCGCCACCCGCGCCGCCGCCGGCGAGTACGACCGCCGCGCCCTGGCCGGCCAGGCGCTGCCGGAGTACCACTTCAACGACGGCGTGCTGCACGGCGACGACGTGGCGATCAACGACCGGGAGATTCGGCTGCCGGGTTGGGACCAGCCGCTGACTTTCGGGCATGACAGTGGCTTCGACGATTACCGGTAGGTCGGATTAGAGATCTCTCTGGGATCCTGCGGGGCAACCGTTGCCGGGCGCTTCGCGCCCTTTCGCGGGCTGGGCCCGCTCCCACAGGGCCCGCTCGCACAGTGCCTATGCCCACCTTGTGGGAGCGGGCCCCGCCCGCGAAAGGCAAGCGCAGCTTGCCGGCGGGATGCCAGAAACGTATTTTCGGTGTACTCAAAAAGGCCTCTTAACCACAAAAGCACCGACAATCCATGCCTTCTTCCCGCAAACGCCCTGTTCTTCTGCTGATTCTGGTGCTGGCTGGCGCCTGGCTGCTCACCGCCCTTTACCATGTGTTCAAGCCGCTGCCCGAGGGTGTCGGCGAGGCCTGGCCGACGCGGCCGGCGGAGGACGTGGCGGTATTGATCGACGACACCTGGGTGGAACAGGCGGCGGCGGATAGCCAGGGCGAACCCCGGCGCCATTTCGATCAGGCGATCTTCGAAGAATTCTTCCGCCTGATCGGCCAGGCGGAGACGCTGGCGGTGGTGGACATGTTCCTGTTCAACGACATGGCCGGCGCCACCACCGACACCCTGCGCCCGCTCAGCGAACAACTCACCGACGCTCTGATCGAGCGCAAACAGCAGCGCCCGGACCTGCGCGCGGTGCTGATCACCGACCGCTTCAACACGCTCTACGGCGGCGTCCGCGCGCCCCATCTGGAGCGCTTGGAAGCGGCCGGGGTGCGGGTGGTGTTCACGGATCTGCCGCGCCTGCGCGATTCCAACCCGAGCTGGTCGGCGCTGTGGCGGCTGTGCTGCCAATGGGCCGGCAACAGCACCGAAGGCGGCTGGCTGCCCAACCCCACCGGCGACGGCAAGGTCACCCTGCGCACCTACCTGACGCTGATCAACTTCAAGGCCAACCACCGTAAAACCCTGGTGGTGGACGAAGGCGACACCTGGACCGGGCTGGTCACCTCCGCCAACGCCCACGACGCCAGTAGTGCCCACTCCAATATCGCGGTGCGTTTCAGCGGCCCGGCGGCGCTCGATCTGCTGCAATCGGAACGGGCGGCGGCGGCGTTCTCCGGCGCCGACGACCTGGACGACTGGCCGCTGGCCCGCGCTGGCACGGCGACGCCGCAACAGGACGGCGCCACGCTGTCGGTGCTCAGCGAAGCGGCGATCCGCGACGCCCTGCTGAGCGCCATTGAGGAGGCCCGCGCCGGCGAGCGTCTGGATGTGGGCGTGTTCTATCTCTCCCACCGGCCATTGATCGAGGCGCTGGCCGCCGCCCGCGAGCGCGGCGTGCGGGTGCGCCTGCTGCTGGACCCCAACAAGGACGCCTTCGGCCGCGAAAAGAACGGCGTGCCCAATCGGCAGGTCGCCTGGGAGCTGCACGACGCCGGGGTCGAGGTGCGCTGGTGCGCCACCCATGGCGAGCAGTGCCACACCAAAATGCTGCTGCGCTATGGGGACGACGGCGCGGCACGGCCGGCGGTGTTGATCGCCGGGTCCGCCAACTTCACCCGCCGCAACCTGGACAACCTGAACCTGGAAACCAGCGTCCAGCTCACCGCCGCCGCCGACCACCCGGCCATGACAACGGCCCGTGACGCCTTCCAGCGCCGCTGGAGCAACCCGGACGGCAAGCTGTTCAGCGAACCCTACGAAGCGTATTCCGACGACTCAAGACTGCGCTACGCCCTCTACCGTTTTATGGAATTCACCGGCTGGTCGACCTTCTAACCACACCGCCTTGTGGGGCCGGGCCTTTGTGGGAGCGGGCCTTGCCCGCGAAAGGCAAGCTCTGCTTGCCGGCGGGATACCAGAGACCCTATTACTGCTCTGTTTCCAGAGGTCTCTGGGATCCTGCCGGGCGCTTCGCGCCCTTTCGCGGGCCCGGCCCGCTCGCACAGCGGCCTTCGTCGCTCATCATGCGGCGGATGTGCAGGTCCAGTTGCCGGTACTCGGGGTGTTCGAGCATGGCTTCCCGGTCGCCGCCCAGCGACGCCTTGAAGCCGGGGCGGATGGTCTCGCGCAGCCGGCCCGGGTGGCTGGACAGGAAGAACACCACGTCGCCCAGGTAGAGCGCCTCCTCGATGTCGTGGGACACCAGCAGCACCGTGGTGCGCTCCTTGCGCACGATCTCCAGCAGCAGTGACTGCATCTGCCAGCGGGTCTCCGGGTCCAGCGCCCCGAACGGCTCGTCCATCAGCAGCAGGGCCGGGTGGTTGGCCAGGGTGCGGGCGATCGCCACCCGCTGGCGCATGCCGCCGGACAGTTCGTGCGGGTAGGCATCGGCCACGTCGCCCAGGCGCACCGCGTCGATGAAGTAGTCCACCGCCCCTTCCCGCAGGCTGCTGCTGTCGCCGGTGATGCGCAGCCCGTAGGCCACGTTCTGGCGCACCGTCAGCCAGGGAAAGGAGGTGTAGCTCTGGAACACCATGCCCCGGTCGCGGCCGGGGCCGGTGATCGCCTGGCCGTTGAGGGCCAGGGCGCCGGTGGTGGGCTCTTCCAGGCCCGCCACCATGCGCAGCAGCGTGGATTTGCCGCAGCCGGAGGGGCCCAGCAGCACCCCCACCTGGCCGGGGGCGAGCTGCAGCGAGACATCCTCCAGGGCGGTGCGCGCATGGCGCGTGCCGGCCCGGAAGGTCTTGCCCACGCGGCTCAGGGTCAGCCCGTTGTGGTTCGGATCCATAAGGCGTTCTCTCCTTTCCAGGGACGCGTTTATTCGCTCAGCACGGCTTCCAGCGGCGCGGTGTTCACACCGGCGTCGATGGGGTGGCGCTCGTCGATCAGGCCGAACTTGAGCCACCAGTCGGTGGTGGTTTCCCAGTGCTGCGCCATCTGGCCGTTCTGCGGGCCCAGGGGCAGCTCGCCGGGAATCACGCCCATGAATTTGCCGGCCTGTTCGGCGTCGAACACCCAGATGCCGCCCTTGAGAATCTCGCCGTCCTTGCCGATCACTTTTTCCACGTCGGCGACCGGGAAGTTCAGCCCCTTGGCGATGATCTTGTTGCCCTCTTCCGGGTTCTCTTTCCAGAACGCCACCGCCTTGAAGTAGGCTTCCATGGTCTTGGCGGCCAGCTCCGGCTTGTCGAGGAAGGCGTCGCTCATGTACATGCCGTCGCCGAGCAGCGCGGTTTCAATCCAGTCGCCCTCGGCGGAGGACGCGGCCACGGTGGCGCCGGGCAGGGCCTCCAGCGCTTGCGAGCCGAACGGTTCCCAGAATTCAGCGGCTTTCACATTGCCGCCCACCAGCGCGCCCACGGCGTCGTCCATGATCAGGTTGGTGAACTGCACGTCCTTGATGCTGACGCCGTTCTGCTCCAGCCAGATGCCCATGAAGATCTGCGTGAGGCCGCCTTCCAGCACCGCCACCGATTCGCCCTTCAGGTCCTCGGCGCTGTCCACGCCCGGCGCCAGCACGATCTTGTCGGTGCCGTAGGAGGGGTTGGTGTAGGTGACCAGCTTCACGGGCACCTCCTTGTCGGCGGCGATGGGGCCGTATTCGGCGGTGCTGGAGGTCACGTCCAGGGCGCCGGCGGACATCAGCGAGAAGCTCTCGTAGGGGTCCTCGATGATGGTGATTTCCAGGTCCAGGTCCGGCACCAGGTTTTTCTCCTGGGCGATGAACCAGAAGCCGTAGCCGGGCCAGGAGAACAGCGACACCCGCACGGTGTCGGCGGCGTGGGCCGCCGCGGCGGAGAAGCTCAGGCCCGCCGCCAGCATCAGGGTTTTAACGATACGCATGGTAATGACTCCTCGGGGAACGAAATTCACTGGTGGCCACCGCGCAGATACGGGAACCACCAGCGGTGCAGAACTCGGAACAGGGCGTCCAGGGCCAGGCCCAGCAGCCCGATGGTGACGATGCCGGCCATGATGTCGTCGACGTGCACGAAGCGCTTGGCGCGCATCATCATGGCGCCGATGCCGTCGGTGGCGGCGACGATCTCGGCGATCACCAGGTAGGTCCAGCTCACCGCCAGCATCTGCCGGCAGGTGTCCAGATAGCCCGGCAGCGAATGGCGGAACACCACCGTCCACAGCACCGCGCGGCGGCCGCCGCCCAGGGTTTTGGCGGTTTCCACGAACGCCGCCGGCACCTGCCGGGTGACGTCGGCGAGCATGATGGAAAGGAAGAACACCACGCCGATCAGCAGCAGCGCGATCTTCTGGCTGTCGCCGGTGCCCAGCCACATCAGCAGCAGCGGGATGAACGCCGGCGCCGGCAAGTACCGGCAGGCGCCCAGGAACGGGTTGAGCACGCCGTCGACGCGGGCGAAGGCGCCCATCAGCAGCCCCAGCGGCAGCGCCACGGACACCGCCAGCCCGAAACTCACCAGAATCCGGCGCACACTGGCCAGCACGTCGCCGAGAAAGGCTTTCTCGACGAACAGCTCCTGCAGGGAAGCAAGCACCTGCAGCGGCCCGGGGAACAGGCGGTCCGGCGCCAGGCCGGCGTTGGCGGCCAGGTACCAGCCGGCGAAAAATACCAGCCAGCCGGCGCTACCCAGCAGCAGCCGCTGACGCCAGTCCAGGGTCTGCCCGAAGTCCAGCCAGCGGCGGCGCGGCCGGGCGGCGGCGGGGGCGGCACTCTCAACATGCTCCGCGCGGGCGCCGGTGGCGCCGGTGACGAGGCGGTCCTGCAGGGAAACGGTCATAGGCGGCTCCTCTTTACCGGCCAAAGGGTTCAAAACGCGGTCAGGAAGCTGAGCCCGTAGACCGGCACCGCCCGACCTTCGCGCATCGCCTGGGGCGCCGGCACCTGGCCGTAGGTCTCGGCGTGAATGCCGGCCAGGCGGTGGCGGTGATAGCTGCGCAGCTGGTCGCTGAACGCCAGGGTGCGCTGGTACTCGTCGCCGTACAGTTCCCGGTGCAGGGCCGGCAGCTTGTACCAGGGCAAGGTGGGCTTCACGTGGTGCGCGTTGTGGTAGCAGAAGTTGAGCACCAGCAGGTTGAGCGCCGGCCAGCGGCGCGATATCGGGTTGCTGTAGGTGTTGTCGTTCTCGTAATCGCGGTCGCCTTTGTGGGGCAGCGGCGCGTCCGGATTGTTGAGAATGGCGATAATCTCGTAGTTGTGCTGAAAGGCGTCGAAGAAACGCAGCACGGTGAGCATCAGGGTGTAGGCCAGCGCGTACAGCAGCACTGCTTTGATACTCCACAGCGCCAGCAGCGCCAATACGCCGAAACGCACCGCCAGCACCAGCGCCGCCCGGGGCCGCTGGGCCTTGTCCGCGTAGCCGATGAACGGCGCAAACATCAGAACCGCGTGCATCATGTAATCCACCGCCGGCACATAGGCCCACTCCAGGGCGAACACCAGTTTCTCGGTGCGCGGGTGCGCCTTGAGCCAGGCCCGGTAGTCAAAGGCGATGGTGTCGGCGTTATCCACGTGATGGCGCATGTGCTTGTAACGCAGATCCTCGTAGGTGCCATAGCAGCCCCCGGTGAACCAGTTGAGTGCCCGTCCCAGACGGGTGTTGTGTTCCACCTTCTTGAATAGCGCATTGTGGGCGCAGTCGTGCACCAGGTAGGCGGCGATCACCATGGCGTGGCCACAGGCCAGCACGCCCAGGGCGGGCAGTAACCAGCCCGGCTGGGCCATCAGCAGCCAGCCGCCCACATAGCCAAGCAGGATGTAGGCCAGGACCAGCAGGTTGGGAACCAGAGCGTCCGGATGACGCAGGGTTTGCTGTATCGATTTCATCACCGTTCTCTCCTCTGCTCAGGCCACCTGGTCGCGGCCGGCGGCAGCGGCGCGCCAGCGATGGAAATGGCGTTGTTGGCAATCGCCGATCCAGCGGTTGAGATCCCACAGATCGGCCACCGGGGCGTGGGTGAACGGCAGGGTGTGCAGATAGCCGTCGGGCCCGAATTCCGGTGTCAGGGTGGTTTGCGCCAGGCCGCGGCGGCGCTGGGCCTGCCAGACCGCCTCCCAGCAGCGCTGGTGGGAAGCCAGCGCGGTGGCGTATTCCGGCGCGCCGGGGTGCGGCACCTGGGGGCCCTGGTCGTAGCCGACCCGGGCATGGACGTGCAGGGCCTGTTCGGCGACCCGCTCGATGCAGTCCCATTCGCTGTCGGGCAGGCGTTCGCAGACCACCGCCCAGTGGCTGAAGTCGCAGGTCACCGGCAGAGTCGGCACCCGGTCGAGCACCGCCACCGTGGTCCAGGGGTTGAAGAAGCTGCGCCCGCGATGGGTCTCAAAGCTGGCGGTGACGCCGACCCGCTCGGCGATCTCGTGGGCCTCGGCGAAGAAGCGCACGCTGTCTTCCAGCGGCCAGGCGTCGCAGCCGCCCATCACATTGGCGAACTCGGCGCCCAGGGCGCGGCCGTCACGGAGCTGGGTTTCGAAGTCTTCCAGGTGCTCGGCGACGCTGGCGTCGCGGCGCGGCACATAGCTGCCGGCGGTGCAGATTTCCTGAATCCAGCGCAGGCCGTGCCCGTGCAGGGCCCCGGCCAGATCGTCGCGGGCCGCGCCGGCTTGCGGCAGCGGCGCTTCCAGGCCGTCGAAGCCGGCGGCCACGGCCAGGGCGGCGGCCTGCTCCGGGGTGCCCGGGTGGCCCCACAGGGTTTTGAATCGCAATAACTGCATGGTGCTCCTCGTGGTTCCGGTGAGTGGTTAAAAACCTTGCTTAACCCCTCAGGAGCAACAGCTATGCCAACCCTATAAACCCCTATAAATACATGCAATTCTGCATATTTAAAGACGAAAACGCCCGGAATCGCGCCGACGGCGCGCCCCATTTCGGGGAGAGCGCACCAAAAAGAAGCGCGATTCAGGCGGCGCGGCGGCGCCTCATCCAGACACGGCCGGCCACGGCGCCGTTAATCACCCAGGCGAGCGCCACCAGGGCGCCCGCTACGGGCCAGCGGCGGGCCTCTTCGAGCACCGGCGCGTCCGGCACGGTAAGCAGGAACAACAGGGTCTCCAGAGCCGCCAGCAACAGCGGCGCCAGCAGATCCGCGGGCCAGTGCAGCTGGATGCCGCCGGCGTTGAGCAGTGCGCGCCCGCCACTCAACGCCAGCCAGATAACAATAATACCGCCCGCCAGAACTGCCGCCACGGAGACTCCTTGAAGGTTGCATCGGTGAAACCTGAATGATGGGGCGCCGGGCGGCGGGCTGCAAGCGGCGGGCGCCCCGCACCCCGGGCCGGCCGCTTCTTAAAAGAATGCTAAAGATTCGCCGCTATCCCGGTTTCCTGAGGCATACTCCAGGCTCATGGATCGTTACCGCACGGAGGTAGTAATGAACAGCGATCAGTTGAAAGGCAATTGGAAACAGCTCATGGGCGATGCCAAGAAGCAGTGGGGCAAGCTCACCGATGACGACCTGAAGCAGGTCGAAGGCCGCAAGGACAAGCTGGTCGGCAAGATTCAGGAGCGCTATGGCTCCAGCCGCGAGGAAGCGGAGAAGCAAGCCGATGACTGGCTCGGCAAGCACGGCTGATCTCAAAGCCTGATCTGCCTGAGTACCCAGCGGGCCGGCGTCACAGCCGGCCCGTTTTTGGTCCGGCCCGGTACTTTTATGAACACCCTATAAAAGCGCGTACAACTCCTGCCACGGCATCGGTTTGCCGAACAAATAGCCCTGCCCTTCCCGGCACCCCAGTTGCCGCAGCACCTCCGCCTGTTGCTCGGTTTCTATGCCTTCGGCGGTGATCGAGAACCCGAACGTTTCCGCCAGCTGAATCATCGCCTGCACCACGGCATGGTCCTCGCCGGACTCGTGAATCGCATCGACGAAGCTTTTGTCCACCTTGAGCCGGGTGATCGGGAATTCCTTGAGCATGCTGAGCGAGGCGTAGCCGGTGCCGAAGTCATCGAAGGCCAGCTGGCAGCCCAGGGACCGCAGGTCGTTGAGGGTGTTCTTGAGGCGGTTGTCGCTGTTGATGATCACCCGTTCGGTGATCTCGATCTCCAGCCCTTCGCCGGGCAGACCGGTCTCGCGCAGGGTATCGGCGACCATGCGCGCCAGCCCGCCCAATTTGAACTGGGCGGAGAACAGGTTCACCGCCATGCACAGCGGGCGGCCCTGCCGGTGCAGCAGCGCGCCCTTGGCGCAGGCCTGGCGGATCACCCAGTCGCCGAGAATCCGCGCCATCGGGCTGCCCTTGAGCAGCGGCAGGAATTCCCCGGGCGCCAGCAGGCCGCGGTGCGGATGGTGCCAGCGCAGCAGGGCCTCGGCGCCGACGATCTTGCCGTCGCTGAGCCGTACCTGGGGCTGGTAATACAGTTCGAACTGCTCACCGAGCACGGCGGTGCGCAGGTCCGCGCTCATGTCCTGGCGTGCCCGCAGCGCCTTGCGCAGCGCCGGCTGGTAGACCCGGCTGGCGCCGTAGCCGGCGGCCTTGGCGTCGGCCAGCGCCAGGTGGGCGTCACTGAGCAGGGTTCTGGCGCAGCCTTGCGGGGCCGCGAAGGCAATGCCCACATGCCCGCTGATCGCCACCGGGCGGTCCTTGATCATGAAGGTTTCCAGCAAGACGCCGTGGACCGCTTCCGCCAGCTGGATCAGCGCCCGGGCCTGGTCCTGGTCGGGCAGCATCACGGCGAATTCCTCGCCGGTGGTGCGCGACAGCAGGGCCCCCTCCGGCAACAGCCGGGTGAGACGCGCGGCGGTCAGCTGCAGCAGCCGGTTGCCGGCCTCCTGGCCCAGGGTATCGCTGACTTCCTGGAAGCCGTCCAGCTCCAGCAGCAGGCAGCCGGCGGGCCGCTCCTGATCAAGCACGGACTGGGTCTGTTCGGTGAGCAGTTTCTGGTTGGCGAGGCCGGTGAGTTCGTCGTAGTGCGCCTCGTAGAACAGCTTGACCTGTTCCTCCTGCTGGTCGGACACATCGCGGAACACACCCAGCATGCGGGCCGGCCGGTTGTCCTGGTCGAACACCAGCTGTGCCGAGCAACGCACCAGGGCGAGCCGCCCCAGGTCCCGGCGGTGGGCCCGGAAAGTCACTTCGAAATGGCCGCTGACCGCCGCCGCCAGGGCGCCGCGCACCACCTGGCGCACGCCGTCGCGGTCGTCCGGGTGAACGAACTCCCAGAACAAACGGGTACTGGCGGGGCCGCCCTCGGGGATGCCCACCATGCGGATGATGTTTGGTGACGCCCAGAAGGTGTTCTCACGCAGGTCGTGATCCCAGATACCCAGGTCGTCGGAATCCAACGCCGCCTGCAGCCGTTCCTCCACCACCGAGGCGGGGCTGTCGGTCCGCGCCACAATGTTCTTTTTCGCGGTAGCGGCCTCCCCGCGCGAATCCTTCATGTGATCCCCAGACAGCGTTTTCGAGCAAGGGGAGCGAACCCGAACTCGCTCCCCGCGCCTCCCCCTGGCGCCCATCTTCATGCTGTCCCTGCACGTCCCCGATGTATGCACTGGGTTTTATACCATCACGGGGCGGTGAATAGGTGCAAATATGAAAAACTGGCGTTTTAACGGTGAATTTTTGACCGCCTGGCAGGTACGGGGGCCACGGTGTGCCCCCGGTTTCAGACGCGCGGCGGGTTCATTCGATAGGCCAGCGTGTAAAGCACCGGCACCACGATCAGGGTGAGTATCGTGGCGAAGCCCAGGCCGAACATGATTACCGCCGCCATGGATTTGAAGAAGGCGTCGAACAACAACGGCACCATGCCCAGGATGGTGGTCACGGCGGTCATGCAGACCGGGCGCACCCTGGTCACGGAAGCATGGATCACCGCGTCCAGGGCGTCCGCTCCGGCTTTCAGCTCCAGCTTGATCTGCTCCACCAGAACGATGCCGTTCTTCACCAGCATGCCGGACAGGCTCAAAAAGCCCAGCAACGCCATAAAGCTGAACGGTGCGTTAAAAACCAACAACCCCACGGTCACGCCGATGATCGCCAGCGGCACCGTAGCCCAGATCACCAGCGGCTGACGCAGGCTGTCGAACAGCAGGATGGTGATAATGAACATGAAAAGGTATCCCAGCGGCACGCTGGCGAACACCGCCTTCTGGGCGTCCTGGGTGAGTTCGTATTCGCCGCCCCAGGTGAGTTCGTAGCCGGCCGGCAACGGCAGCGCTTCGATCTCCGGGCGCACGCGCCGCAGTACCTGATCGCCGGTTTCATCGCCGAGCACGTCCGGCTCCGCCTGAACGGTGAGGGTGCGTTTGCGGTCACGGCGCAGGATCAAACCGTTTTCCAGATCGGTTTCAAAGCTGGAGACGATCTGCCGGATGGCGATGTAATCCTCAAGCACCGGCGACCAAACACGTACCTGATCCAGGTTGTCCGCGCCCAGGCGCTCCTGGTCCGGGGGCCGGGCGAGGATCGGCAGCAGGTCGGCGCCATCGCGGAACAGGCCGACCTCGAGACCGGAGAAATTCATTTCCAGAGCGTCCTCGAGGTCGGCCCGGGTAACGCCGGCGCGCCGGGCCTGGGCTTGCTCGAATTGCGGCCGGATCACTTTTTCCTTCTGCCGCCAATCGTGGCGAATGCTTTCCAGGCCCGGGTCGGCTTCCATGATGGCTTCGACCTCCACGGCCAGGGCGCGCAGCACCGCCGGGTCAGGGCCGGAAAGCCGTGCCTCGATGGTGGCGTTAGCGGTGGGGCCGATCATCAAACGCTTGAGCTTGGCGAAGGCGGACGGGTGATGGTTGTCGATCCAGTCCCGGGTTTGCGCGATCACCCCATCAATGTTTTCCCGCTGGTCGACCCTGACGATCAGCTGCGCGTAGGAGGGATAGGTCTTTTGCGGGAAGTACGGCAGCATGAAACGTTGCGCGCCCTGGCCGATGGTGCTTGTCACCCCGGTAACATGCTCGGTGTCGCCCAGGGCGCCCTCCAGATGCTGCACGCGCTCGCTGGTGGCACGGATATCGCTGCCCTGGGGCAGCCAGTAATCGACCAGAAAGATGGGCGTATTGGACGGCGGGAAGAACGATTGCTTCACCAATCCGAAACCGCCCACCGCGGCCAGCAACAACACCACCATGGACAGCAGCGTCACCACCCGGTGCCGGATGGCCTTGCCCAGCAGGCGCCGGTAGAGCTGAAAGAAGCGGCCTTTATAGGGGTCCTCCCCCTGGTCCCCGTCGTCGTTTTCAGAGCCGTCCCGGTCGCGGGAAAAGATCAGGTGGCCGAAGAACGGGGTCAGCGTGATGGCCACCACCCAACTCAACATCAGGGAGATCAGCAGTACCCAGAACAGGCTGTTGGTGAATTCCCCGGAGGCATCGCTGGACAGGCCGATGGGCGCGAACGCGGTAATCGCGATCACCGTGGCGCCGAGTAGCGGCCAGGCGGTCTGCCGTACGATTTCCGCGGCGGCCGCCACCTTGGACAGCCCCCGTTTTATGCCCACCAGAATGCCTTCGGTAATGACGATGGCGTTGTCCACCAGCATCCCCAGGGCAATGATCAGCGCGCCCAGGGAAATACGCTGCAGCTCAATGCCGAGCACCGCCATGACGATAAAGGTGCCAAGAATGGTGAGCATCAGAATGCCGCCCATCAGTACACCGGAGCGCAGTCCCATGAACAGCAACAGCACGCCGATCACGATCATCACCGCCTGGGCCAGGTTCCAGAGGAAGGCGTTAACGGAACGTTCCACTTCCCGAGGCTGGTCGTAGACCGTGGACAGCTCCATGCCGGCGGGCTGACGGTAGTCCAGCTGTTCCAGCCGCTGGCGGACCCGTTCGCCCACTTCCACCACGTTAACGCCCGGCGCGAAGGAAATCCCCAGGGTCAGAGCCGGCGCGCCCTGATGGCGATAGAGATGACGCGGCACCTCACGATAGTCCCGCTCGATGTTGGCCACGTCCCCCAGGTAAACCAATTGCTCGGCGCCCGGGTCCGAGATCAACAAATCCCGCATCGCCTCCACCGAGTCGAAGTCACCGGTGGGCGCGATGCGCAGATATTCATCACCCACGCGCACCCGCCCGGCCGGGTTCACCGCGTTCTGGGTATCCAGCAGCGAGAAAATCCGGTCCTGGCTGATGCCGAGATTGGCAAGACGTTCCCGGGACAACTCGACGAACACCTGTTCCTGGCGCTGGCCGCCCACCTGGACCTTGCCGACGCCTTCCACCAATACCAGCTCACGGACCAGGACGTCGGCGTAATCCTTGAGGTCCTGATACTCATAGCCGTCGCCGGTGAGCGCCAGCAGGATGCCGTACACGTCGCCGAAGTCGTCGATCACCTGGATGCCGTTGGTGCCCGGCGGCAATCGCGGCTGCAGGTCGCGGATCTTGCGGCGCAGCTCGTCCCAGATCTGCTTCAGATCGTCTTCACGGTAGATGGGCTTCATCTCCACGGTGATCTGGGACAGACCGGCGCTGGAGATCGACGTGACGTAATCGACATAGGAGAGGCTCTGAATCGCCTTTTCCACTGGCAGGGTCACTTCCTCTTCCACTTCGCGAGAGGACGCCCCGGGGTACTCCGTGATCACCATGGCGGTTTTCAGGGTGAACTCCGGATCTTCCAGCTGCCCCAACCGCAGAAAGCCCACGACGCCGCCGATCAGCAGCACCAGCGTGAACAGCCAGCTGACCACCCGGTGCCGGACGGCGTACTCGGCAATGTTCATTACAGCCCCCGTTCGCGCGTCAGTTCCCGCACCGCCTGGCCTTCCTCCAGGCGGTGCACGCCGGCGACCACGATGCGATCGCCCGCCGACAAGCCCTCGAGAATAGCCACGCCGTCGCCGGAAACCGCCCCCAGCGTTACCGGCTGGGCCTCCACGGTGTCGTTTTCCGTGTCCAGGCGCCACACCCGGGCACCGGTTGCTTCATCGCCGTTGAACACCGCTTCCACCGGCACGATGGGCGCGGTCTTGTCGCCTTGTCGCTCGGCGGCTCGATCGACGCGTACCGTCACGCTCATCCCTGGTAACAGCACCAGATCATCGGGCACCGGCAACGTGACCACGATGGTGTAGGCCTGGGTGGCGCCGGGGCGCGACTCATGCTCGCGGTAGACGGCGCGGAAACGCTGCTCTGGCAGGCCGGGGAACACCACCTCCGGGCGGAACGATGGCCCCAGGGGCAAAACCCGGCGGATAAAGCCCTCGGAGACCGAGAAATGCACGTCGATGGTATCCGCGCTTTGCAGGTAGAGCACCGGCTCCCGGGCTTGAACGAACTGGTGGTTTTCCTGCTCGGTGCTCGCCACCACACCATCGTAGGGCGCGGTAAGACGGGTATAGGAAAGGTTGTCCCTGGCCTGGCTCAATGCCGCCTGGGCCTGCTGATGGCGGGCGGTGAGCTCATCCAGTTCGGAATCGGCGATCATCCCCCGCTTGGACAGGGTCTGGCCACGCCGATACTGGTTCCCGGCAAGCTTGGCATCGGCCAGGCGCTGATCCAGGTCATTACGGAAGTCGCGGGCGTCCAACTCGGCAAGAAGCTCGCCCTGCTCCACCTTCTGTCCATCCCGCACGGGCAGCGCCACCAGTTGCCCGGACACCCGGAAAGCCAGTTCCGCGCGCTCCGTGGCCACCACGCGGCCCGGGTAACGGCGCACTCGATCACTGGTGTGCCCAACGGTCATGAGTTTCACGGAGACCGGTCGCGGCTGCGCGGCGGGCTCCGGCTCACCACATCCGGCAAGCCCGATAACGGCCATGCCGCCCATCAACAGCATCCATGCCCCCACAGGCATTCCTTTCAACCGCTTCATCGACACCTCTTAACAGTACTGGACGGTACAATAATGACAGAAAAAGCAACGGTGGTCACGACGGGGCGGGGCCAGGCAAAAAAAAACGGCGCCCGAAGGCGCCGTTTCTTGTTACACCGGAGAACCTGTTTTAGAACTGGTTCATGGTGTTGTCTTTACCGCCGGCTTTCAGCGCGGCTTCACCGGAGAAGTACTCTTTGTGGTCATCACCGATGTTGGAACCGGCCATGTCCTGGTGCTTCACGGTGGCGATGCCACGGCGGATTTCCTCACGCTGAACGCCTTTCGCGTAGGCCAGCATGCCCTGGTCACCGAAGTAGCCTTCCACCAGCTGATCGGTGGACAGCGCCGCGGTGTGGTAGGTCGGCAGCGTGATCAGGTGGTGGAACACACCGGCTTCGCGGGAAGCCTTGGCCTGGAACTCCTTGGCCCACTCGTCGGCCACATCGGCCAGCTCGGAGCTGTCGTACTTCTCGTTCATCAGGTCGGCGCGATCGTAGTCGCTCAGATCCTTGCCTTCTTCCTTCCAGGCATCGAACACCTGCTGACGGAAGTTCAGGGTCCAGTTGAACGACGGGCTGTTGTTGTAAACCAGCTTGGCATTCGGCTCCTGCTCGCGGATACGGTCGACCATGTGCTTGATGTGAGCCACGTTCGGGGTCGGGGTCTCGATCCACAGCAGGTCGGCGCCGTTGCGCAGGCTGGTGACACAGTCCAGTACCACGCGGTCGATGTTGGTGTCGCGGCGGAACTGGAACAGACCGGAGGCCAGACGGGTGGGCTTGAGCAGCTTGCCGTCGGACTTGATCACGATGTCGCCGTTGTTGATCTGGTCGGCGGAATCGATGTATTCGCCTTCCAGGAAGCTGTTGTACTGGTCGCCCAGGTCGCCCGGCTCGTTGGTCACGGCGATCTTCTGGGTCAGGCCGGCGCCTTCGGAGTCGGTACGGGCAACGATCACGCCGTCGTCCACGCCCAGCTCTAGGAACGCGTAGCGCACCGCGTTGATCTTGGCGATGAAGTCGGCGTGGGGAACGGTCACTTTACCGTCCTGGTGGCCACACTGCTTCTCGTCGGACACCTGGTTCTCGATCTGGATGCAGCACGCGCCCGCTTCGATCAGCTTCTTGGCCAGCAGGTAGGTGGCTTCCGGGTTACCGAAACCGGCGTCGATGTCGGCGATGATCGGCACAACGTGGGTCTGGAAGTTGTCGATCTTGTCGACGATCTCGGCCTGCTTGGCCTGGTCACCGGCGGCCTTGGCTTCGTCCAGGTCACGGAACAGGTGGTTCAGTTCCCAGGCGTCCGCCTGCTTCAGGAAGGTGTAGAGTTCGCGGATCAGGTCGGCGACCGCGGTTTTCTCGTGCATGGACTGGTCGGGCAGCGGACCGAACTCGGAGCGCAGCGCGGCGACCATCCAGCCGGACAGGTACAGGTAGCGGCCTTTGGTATCCCCGAAGTGCTTCTTGATGGAAATCATCTTCTGCTGACCAATGAAGCCGTGCCAGCAACCCAGAGACTGGGTGTACTTGCTGTTATCGGCGTCGTAGGCCGCCATGTCCTCGCGCATGATCTTCGCGTTGTACTTGGCGATGTCCAGATGCGTTTTGAAACGGTTCTGCAGACGCATGCGAACAGCAGCTTCCGGGTCGATGTCGTGCCAGGTTTTGTTGGCACCAACCACGGAATTCAATGCTTCGATGTCTTTGGAGTATGACATGGTCAATCCTTTCGATATGGAAATGGATACCGAAGCCGGCTCACCAGCTACCGATGGCGCGCATTCTAGGAGCGCCTATCTCATAAAAGAAATCAATATTTATGATACCCGGTATTTCTTTCGTGAATGGTGGTCCTACCTCAAGATCAAATGGGGCACCCGGGCGTTGCGGAGCATTCGGTCGGTGGTGCTGCCGATCAGCAACTCGCGGATCCTGGAGTGACCGTAAGCCCCCATCACGATCAGGTCGATACCCTGCTCTTCCTGATACTGGTGCAGGGCGGCTTCCACCTCCCCTTCCAGGCGCGCGGTGACCACGGTATGGCCGCTGTTCTCCAGGCACTGGGTGGCCCAGTCGAGACCCTCGTCGTCGCCGTTGACCTTGACCAGGTGCAGCTGGCAGGGGGTGCCCTTGAACAGCGGGCTGTCGGCCAACAACCGCACGCCGGTGCGGGTGCTGGCGCTGTTATCGAACGCCAGCATGATGCTTTTCGGCTCGCGGAATTCGCCCACGGTGATCAGCACCGGCTTGTGGATGGTGCGCACCACCCGCTCCACGTTGTCGCCGACCTCGCCGCCGGACGGCCCGGCGCCGCCGTGCTTGACGCCCTGCTTGCCGATCACCAGCAGGCGGGTGTCGTCGTCCAGGCTTTTCAGGGCCTCCACCAGGTTGCCGTGGCGCTGGCGCAGCACCGGGTCCGGCACGCCGTCGGCGGCCACCCGGGCACGCGCCGCTTCCAAGGTGGCCTTGCCCTGTTCCAGGGCCAGCCGGTTGCGCTTGGCGTCCAGGTCCGCCAGTTCGGTCAGCAGGGTCTCCCGGGCACCCAGGCCCAGGTTACCGCTGAGGTTGGTCTCGCTGGGGCTTTTTGTTCCAGGGTATCGGGCCTCGTCCAGAACGTGCAGCAGCATCAGCGGTGCGTTGAGGCGGCCGGCGGCCCAGGCAGCGTGGTCGCAAATCGAGTCCGCGGCGGTGGAGCCGTCGATACAGGCAATCACATGACTCATTAAGTGCTTCCTTTTATCAGGCGTATTAAGGGCTTCAGTGACCGCCCATCAGTTTTTCCACGGCGTCGGGCTTGTCGTGCACGGCGTACTTGTCCACCAGGGTGGCGCTGGCCTCGTCCAGGCCGATAACCTCCACCTCGGTGCCTTCACGGCGGAATTTGATCACCGCCTTGTCGAGCGCGCCGATGGCGGTGATGTCCCAGAAGCGGGCCCGGTGCACGTCGATGGTCACCTTGTCCACGCCTTCCTTATAGTCGAACGACTCACCGAACTGGTCGGCGGAGGTGAAGAACACCTGGCCCACCACCTTGTAGTCACGGCGGTAGCTGCCCTCTTCGGACTCGCTGGTGACGTAGAACACCCGGCCCACCTTGTTAGCGTAGAACAGCGCGCTAAGCAACACGCCGATACCCACGCCGATCGCCAGGTTGTGGGTGAACACGGTCACCACCACGGTGGCCAGCATCACCACGCTGCTGCTGGCCGGGTGGGTGCCCAGATTGCGGATCGATTCCCAGCTGAAGGTACCGATCGACACCATGATCATTACCGCCACCAGCGCGGCCATGGGAATCCGTGACACCCAGTCGCCCAGGAACACCACCAGCACCAGCAAAAAGGCACCGGCCACCAGCGTGGACAACCGGGTGCGGCCGCCGGACTTAATGTTGATCACCGACTGGCCGATCATGGCGCAGCCGGCCATGCCGCCGAGGAAACCGGAGGCGATGTTGGCCACGCCCTGGCCCCGGCATTCGCGGTGTTTGTCGCTTTCGGTGTCGGTGAGGTCGTCGACAATGGTGGCGGTCATCATGGACTCCAGCAGGCCCACCACCGCCATGGTCAGCGACACCGGAAAGATGATCTGGAGCGTTTCCAGGGACAACGGGATATCCGGCAGCAGGAACACCGGCAGGCTGTCCGGCAGATCCCCCTTGTCGCCCACGGTGGGCATTTCCACGCCGAAGTAGAGCGCCACCCCGGTGAGCACCACGATACACACCAGCGGCGAGGGCACCGCCGTGGTCAGGAGCGGCAACAGATAAATGATCGCCAACCCGGCCGCCACCATCGCGTAGACGTGCCAGGTGACCCCCAGCAGCTCCGGAATTTGCGCCATGAAGATCAGAATCGCCAACGCATTAACAAACCCGGTGACCACCGACCGGGACACGAACCGCATCACCGTGGCCAGCTTGAACACCCCGAACACGATCTGCAGCACCCCGGTGAGCACCGTGGCCGCCAGCAAATACTGCAGGCCGTGGTCCCGCACCAGAGTCACCATCAACAGCGCCATGGCGCCGGTGGCGGCGGAGATCATCCCCGGGCGGCCGCCGGTGAACGCGGTCACCACGGCAATACAGAAGGAGGCGTAAAGCCCCACCTTGGGGTCCACCTCGGCGATGATCGAGAACGCGATCGCTTCCGGAATCAGGGCAAGAGCGACCACGATCCCGGCGAGCACATCACCGCGTACATTGGAAAACCAGTTTTGCTTAATATCGGGCAACATAGGATCCCTTAACCTGAACAACAGACGGACAACCGCGGCAATGCCACGGCGGCAAACAAAAAAGAATCAGCTTGAAAATCAAGACGGGGATGGACCGCCAGAAGGTTTCTGGGATCCTGCCGGCAAGCTTCGCTTGCCTTTCGCGGGCTGGGCCCGCTCCCACAGGTACAAATAAAGAAGTGGGCGCTAGGGCGGACTGCAGATCAAACGCATGAATCGGGGCCGGTCGAATCGGAGGGCGCGGAGTCTAGCACACAAGACCCGCCTGTGGGAGCGGGCCTTGTGGGAACCGGCTAGATCTCGCGGGTCTCGCGGAAGCGGATGTCCGGGTGGCGCTCCTGGGCGAGCTGCAGGTTGACCCGGGTCGGGGCCAGGTAGGTCAGGTGGCCGGCGCCGTCGCGGGCCAGGTTGTCGTAGGCCTTGCGCTCGAACGCTTCCAGTTCGCGCTCGCTGTTCGCCTCCACCCAGCGGGCGGTGCTCACGCTGATCGGCTCGTAGCGGCAGTCGACGCCGTACTCGCCCTTGAGCCGGGCGGCCACCACGTCGAACTGCAGCGTGCCCACCGCGCCCAGGATCACATCGTTGTTGCGCAGCGGGAAGAACACCTGGGTGGCGCCCTCCTCCGCCAGCTGCTTGAGCCCCTTGTGCAGCTGCTTGCTCTTGAGCGGGTCGTTGAGCACCACGCGCTGGAACAGTTCCGGCGCGAAATGGGGGATGCCGGTGAAGCGCAGGTCCTCGCCCTCGGTGAAGGTATCACCGATCTGGATGGTGCCGTGGTTGTGCAGTCCGATGATGTCGCCGGCGTAGGCTTCTTCCACGTTGTCGCGCTCGCCGGCCAGGAAGGTCAGCGCGTCGGCGATGCGCAGGTCCTTGCCGGTGCGGCACTGCTTGAGCTTGATGCCCTTCTTGTACTTGCCGGAACAGATGCGCAGGAAGGCGATACGGTCGCGGTGGCGCGGGTCCATATTGGCCTGGATCTTGAACACGAAGCCGGTCATCTTGTCCTCGGTGGCGGCCACCTGCCGCTCGCCGCCGTCGCGGGGCAGCGGCGGCGGTGCCCACTCCACCAGGCCGTCGAGCATATGGTCGACGCCGAAGTTGCCCAGGGCGGTGCCGAAGAACACCGGCGACAGCTTGCCCTCCTGGAAGCGCTGCAGGTCGAACTCGTGGCTGGCGCCCTGCACCAGCTCCAGGGTGTCGCGCAGCTCCTGGGCGTAGTCCGACCCCACCGCCTGGTCCAGCTCCGGGTTATCCAGGCCTTTCACTTCACGGCGCTCCTGGATGGTGTGGCCCTGGCCGCTCTTATAAAGGACGGCGGTGTCGGTGAGCAGGTTGTAGACGCCCTTGAAGTTCTTGCCCATGCCGATCGGCCAGGTCACCGGGGCGCACTCGATCTTGAGCACGTCCTCGATTTCGTCGAGCACCTCGATGGGATCGCGCACTTCCCGGTCCAGCTTGTTGATGAACGTCAGGATCGGCGTGTCGCGCAGCCGGCACACCTCCATCAGCTTCACGGTACGCTCTTCCACGCCCTTGGCCGCGTCGATCACCATCAGGGCGGAGTCCACCGCGGTCAGGGTGCGGTAGGTGTCCTCGGAGAAGTCGGCGTGGCCGGGGGTGTCCAGCAGGTTGACCATGGCGTCCCGGTAGGGGAACTGCATCACCGAGGTGGTCACCGAGATGCCCCGTTCCTTTTCCATCTCCATCCAGTCCGAGGTGGCGTGCACGCCGGACTTCTTGCCCTTCACGGTGCCCGCCATGCGGATCAGGTTGCCGTACAACAGCACCTTCTCGGTGATGGTGGTTTTACCGGCGTCCGGGTGGGAGATGATGGCGAAGGTACGCCGTTTATTGATCTCGTCGGTGGGGCTCATAGATTCCTCGGTCTGCGTCGGCGCGCATTGTACTCCTGACCGAAGGAATCTTGTAGGAGCGGGCCCTGCCCGCGAAAGGCAAGCACAGCTTGCCGGCAGGATACCAGAGAGCCAAGAAAGCGGGGCTCCAATGGGGCCTCTGGGATCCTGCGGGGCACCCTTTGCCGGGCGCTTTGCGCCCTTTCGCGGGCGGGGCCCGCTCGCACAAGTCGCTACCGGCAGCCTTAGGCGTCAGGCGCCAGGCGCGCCCGCAGCCGGCTCACCGCCTGACTGTGCAGCTGGCAGACGCGGGATTCGGTGACGCCGAGCACGGCGCCGATTTCCTTGAGGTTGAGCTCTTCCTGATAATAAAGAGCCAGCAGCAGCTTTTCGCGCTCGGGCAGCGTTTCGATGGCGGCGGTGAGCTGCTCGCGTTGTTCACTGTCCACCAGGGCGGCGAACGGCGACGGCGGTGAGCCGCTGCCGGCTTCCGGTTCGCCGCGCTCGGCGACCATTTCCTCGTAGGGCAGCAGCAGGCCGTTGTTGGTGTCGGTGAGCAGTTGACGGTACTGCTCCAGGTCCATGCCCATTTCGTTGGCGATTTCGCGCTCTTCGGCGGGCCGCCCCAGCTTTTGCTCCAGCCGGTGCACGCACTGGTCCACGGCGCGGGCGTTGCGGCGCACGCTGCGCGGCAACCAGTCGCGGGTGCGCAGTTCATCAATCATGGCGCCGCGAATGCGCTGGCTGGCGAAGGTGGAGAAGCTGGCGCCGGCGTTGGCGTCAAAGCGCTGCAACGCGTCCAGCAACCCCACGGTGCCGGCCTGGATCAAATCGTCCAGGTCGATGCCGGAAGGCAGCTTCACCTGCAGCGCCAGCGCCTGCCGGCGGACGGCCGGAAGATGCTCTTCCAGCAGTGCGTCGTGGTTGATTTTTCCCTGTGCCGTATACATGGTTTTCCCCGAACCGGGCCCGGATGCCATTCTGAGACTTCCATTATTAGCGGTCGGCGCGATTTGGAAGCGGCAAATAACGGCCTTTATTGGGTTCTTTTCTAGCGGTATTCCACCGTCAACCGGGGCGCGCCCACGGTGACCGCGCGGCGCTCGCCGGCGGGCAGGCGGAAACGCAGCCGCAGCGGCCGCGTCACCCGCCAGGCCGGCGGCGCCAGAAAGTGGCCGCGCCGGGCGCTGCCCAGGGGCACGCACTGCTCGCCCTGGCACAGCCACGCCTGAACGCGGCGCCCGGCGGGCAGCCGGTAGCGCCAGCCGACCCGCACGATGTTTTCCCCCGCCGCGATCGGCGGCGGCGTGGCCGGCTCGCTGTGATAGAAACGCCCGGCCACCGCCAGACGCAGTTCCGCCAGCGGCGATTGCCAGCTGCCCGGGGCCGCCGGGAGCGGCGACCACAACAAAAGCAGCAGCACCCCGGCGACCTTGTTCATGGCGACAGCACCACCAGCTCGATATCGAGAAAATGCCGGGCGCCGTGTTGCAGGTTGCTGAGCAGCCCGGCCCGGGGCAGCCCGGGGGCGTGCAGCGCCAGCAGGCGGCTGGGCCCGGGGTGGCGGCGCAGTATCTTGAGGGTGCGGTAGGCGCGGCGGAAGGCGTCCGCGTCGCTGTCCACCCACAGCGCCCAGCGCCGCTGCTGGCTGGCCAGCAGCGGCAGGTGCGGGCTGGCCGGGTCCAGCGCCACGATGCGCCAGGCGGACGGGTCGCCGACCCAGCGCCGGCCGCGCCGGGCCCAGCCGGCGAGCCGCTCGGTGACGGTTTCAGCGGCGGCGTTGGGCGGCAGGCCGACGACCATCAGGGTGGGCCCTGGCTCGGGGGGGTCGGGGCGCGCCCGCGCCCGCAATCCGGCGGCCTGATCAGGCATCGCCGGTGCCCCCGGCCACCGCGCCGATGCGCTGCAGTTCACGGCGGGCGCTGAACAGCTCGATCAGGGCGGTCAGCAAGGTGGCGGCACTGCGCCGCCGGGAGCCGGTCAGGCTCAGCAGTTGGGCACGCAGGTCCAGGGCCCAGTCACCGTTGTCCTGGTCCAGCCGCACCGCCAGCGCCGCCAGGGCGCCGGCCAGCGCCCAGCAGTCCTCGCCGCCGCCGGCGGCATTCAGGTCGGCGGCGGCGCGCTCGCGCAGCGCCGGCCACTCTTCGCAGCGCAGCATGTGCACCAGCAGGTCGCTGTCCTGCCGGCGGCTCTGCCCCGCCGGCGCCAGCCAGTAGCGGCGCCCGAGCAGACGGCCGCTGTCCAGGTCGCGTATTTCGCCGAACCAGGCGCACAGCAAGGCGGTGAACGGCGCGCCGTCGCCGCGCCCGATGGGCGAAGCGGCCACATCCAGGCGCCGCAGGCGCAGCTGGGCGGCGCGGCCGCGGTGGCGCACCATCAAGCTGTCCCAGGGCGCCGCCAACGGATAGCACTCGTTCAACGGCAGGCGCTGGCCGAGACGCCAGACCCGGCTGTTGCCCCGCGCCGCCGCCAGCCACGGCTGGCCGCTGCGCTGCAAGGCGCGCCAGAGCGCGGTGTCCGGGGTCGCCGGCAACAACTGAGCGGCGAGGGAAAAGCGCGTATCGGGCGCGCTCGGCACGCCGATGGGCAGCCCGTGGCCATCCAAACCGAGCACCGGCGCCGGTCGCGTGCCGCCATGCCGCAAATGCATCGGTGCCTGGTCGGCGGCGGCGCGGTCCGCCGCCGGCCGGCCCTGCCACAGCGCCTCCGTGGCGTCGAAATCCGGGGCGCCCTCGCGCAACAGTGATACCGCGGCGTCCAGGGCACGCCCCTGGGCCAGCACCTGACGGGCCCAGCCCGGGGCGCCGGGGCGGCCGTCGTCGTCGCTGTCGCCGGTGAGCGCCAGGGCGTCGTCCACCAGGCCGGCGGCGTCGGCGGCCACCATGTCCTCGGGCACCCGCTGGCCACGGCAAACGTAATGCAGCCGCAGGTCATGGCGGATGGCGGCGTCGAGCACCGGGCCCAGGCGGCTGGCCTCGTCCTGCTTGCTGACGATGGCGTCGTCCAGGGCCAGCCCGGCGGTGCGGGCGGTGCCCCGGTACACGGCCACCACTTCCTCCAGGGTTTCACCCTGGCTGGCGGCGTTGAGCAGCAACACCGGCCGCACCCGCAAGGCGCCGCTGAGCTGGCGCAACTGCTCGCCCAAGCGGGCGTCGCGCTGGCTCATGCCGATGGTGTCGACCACCACCCAGGGGCGGTCCGCCAATGACCGGGCCAGCCGGTCCAGCGGTTCGTCCTCTTCCAGGTTGAACAGGGCGACACCGAGCAGATCCGCGTAGATGCGCAATTGATCGCGGGCACCGATGCGGTAGCTGTCGGCGCTCACCAGGGCCACCCGTTCGGGGCCGTGGCGCCGGGCCAGCCGCGCCGCCAGTTTGGCGGCGGTGGTGGTTTTGCCCACCCCGGTGGGGCCGATCAGAGCGATCACACCGGGCTGTTCCAGATCGCCGGGGGCCGCCACGGACAGACGGCGCTGCAATTGGCGCTGCAGCCAGCGGTCGGCCTGTTCATCGCGCTGCGCCTCCGGCGGCAGGCCGGCCAGCAGGGTGTCACTGAAGACCGCACTGAACCCGGCGCCGCGCAGACGCCGGCGCAAGGCCTGACGCGGCCCGTCGTCGTCGCCGGCCGGCGCACGGCGGGCCAGCTGTTCGCGCATGTCGCGCACTTCGCGCAGCAACTGCTCGGTGAGATCGGGGCCGGCGGGGGCGTGATGGGGGACGCGCTGCTGGGCCGGCGCCACGGCCGCTTGACCGGCGCGGTCCGGCACCGCCTGTTCCGACGGTGCATAGCCGGACGAGTCGTCCTCGGCCAGGGCGAGGATCTCCACACCCTGGTCGGTGGCGCGGTTGGCCAGGATCAGGGCGTCGTCGCCCAGCGCCGCGCGCACCCGGCCCATGGCTTCCCGGTTGTTGCTGCCGACAAAGCGTTGCACGCCCATGACGGTATCCTCTGTTTTTTGCGGTTCTGGTTAGGGCCTGTTCAGGCGGTGCCGCCGATCATGCTGGTCACGCGCAGGGTGCGGTCGTCCGGAATCTCCGCCTGCGACATCACCACCAGGTGGCGCAGACGGCGGCGCAGGAAGTGCGCCAGCAGCGGCCGCAGGCCGTGCTGCACCACCAGCACCGGCGGTTCGCCGGCGGCCTCCTGGCGCTCCAGGGCGGCGGCCGCCTGTTCCATCAAGGTGTCGGCGAGGCCGGGCTCCAGCGCCCCGCCACCGTTCAGCGCCTGGCCGAGCACCTGCTCGAGGTTGCTGTCCAGGCCGATCACATGCAGCTCGTCCTGGCCCGGGAACCACTGATGGGTAATGGCGCGGCCCAGCGCCACGCGCACCTGAGCGGTGAGTTCGTGGGCGTCGGCGTTCTGGCCGGCGTGCTCCGCCAGGGTGTCGAGGATGGTGCGCATATCGCGGATCGAGACGTCCTCTTCCAAGAGGTTCTGCAGCAGGCGCTGCAGCACGGTGAGCGACACCGCCTTGGGCACCACGTCTTCCACCAGCGCCTTGCTGTCCTCGCCCAGTTTGTCGAGCAGCTGCTGCACTTCCTGGCGGCCGAGCATTTCCGCGGAGTGGTGGTGCAGCAGATGGTTGAGGTGGGTGGCCACCACGGTGCTGGCGTCGACCACGGTATAGCCGTACACCTGGGCCTGCTCGCGCTGGTCCGCGTCGATCCACACCGCCGGCAGGCCGAAGGCCGGGTCCTGGGTGGCGGTGCCCTTCACTTCGCCGGTGACCTGGCCCGGGTTGATCGCCAGCCACTTGCCGGGAAAGGCTTCGCCGCGCCCCACTTCCGCGCCCTTGAGAGTGACCACATAGCTGTTGGCGCCCAGGTCCAGGTTGTCGCGGATGTGCACCACAGGCGGCAGGAAGCCCACCTCCTGGGCGAATTTCTTGCGCACGCTCTTGATGCGGCCGAGCAGCTCGCCCTGCTGGCGGTAGTCCACCAGGGGAATCATGCGGTGGCCCACTTCCAGGCCCAGCACGTCGATCAGTTGAACGTCGTCCCAGCTTGCCTCCGGCGCTTCCGGCTCCGGCGGCGGCGCCGCGTCGATCTGCTCTTCGGCGAGGCGGTTTTCCTTGGCCCGGCTCAGGTACCAGGCGGCGCCGGCCAGACCGGCGGTGAACAGCAGGAACACAAAGTTGGGCATGCCGGGCACCAGGCCCAGCAGGCCCATCACCCCGGCGGCCAGGATCATCACCCGCGGGTTCATCAGCAGTTGGCTGATCATCTGCTGGCCGACGTCCTGGTCGGTGGTCACCCGGGACACGGTGACGCCGGCGGCGGTGGAGATCACCAGCGCCGGAATCTGCGCCACCAGGCCGTCGCCGATGGTCAGCAGCGTGTAGGTGCGGCCGGCGTCGGCGAACGACATATCGTGCTGCAGCATGCCGATCAGCAGGCCGCCGATGATGTTCACCGCCATAATCACCAGGCCGGCCACGGCGTCGCCCCGGACGAACTTGCTGGCGCCGTCCATGGAGCCGTAGAAATCCGCTTCCTGGGCCACTTCGGCGCGGCGTTTCTTGGCGTCTTCCTCGCCGATCAGTCCGGCGTTGAGGTCGGCGTCGATGGCCATCTGCTTGCCGGGCATGGCATCGAGCATGAAGCGCGCGCCCACCTCGGCGATGCGCCCGGCGCCTTTGGTGATCACCATGAAGTTGATCACCACCAGAATCAGGAACACCACCAGACCGACGGCGAAGTTGCCGCCCACCAGGAACTGGCCGAACGCCTCGATCACCTTACCGGCGGCAGCGCCGCCTTCGTGGCCTTCCATCAGCACCACCCGGGTGGAGGCCACGTTCAAGGCCAGCCGCAGCAGGGTGGTGAACAGCAGCACCGCCGGGAAGGCGGCGAACTCCAGCGCGCTCAGGGTGAACATGCTGACCAGCAGCACCATCAGCGCCAGGGCGATGTTGAAGGTGAAGAACATATCCAGCGCGAACGGCGGCAGCGGCAGGATCAGCATGGACATGATCAGCAGGATCAGGATCGGCCCGGCGAGCACCTTGGCGCCGCCGTCGCCGAGCAGCTCGCGCCCGCCCAGGTAGTGGCTCATCGCTTTCACGGCGCCACCTCCAGTTCCGCCGGGATCGGCAGATCCGCCGGGGTCAGCGGCTGGTCGCCGCCCTCTTCCCGGGCCCGTTTAAGGCGGAACGCCCACACCAGCACTTCCGCCACGGCGGTATAGAGCGGCCCGGGAATCTCCCGGTCGATGTCCACATGGCGGTACAGCGCCCGCGCCAGCGGCGGTGCTTCCAGCAGGGGCACCCGGTGTTCGCCGCCCAGCTCGCGGATGCGCGCGGCCACTTCGTCGGCGCCCTTGGCGATCACCCGGGGGGCGCTCATGTTGCTTTCGTCGTAGCGCAGGGCCACCGCGTAGTGGGTCGGGTTGGTGACGATCACGTCGGCGTCCGGCACCTGGCTCATCATCCGGTTGCGGGCCATGGCCTGCTGCTGGGAGCGGATCTTGGCCTTCAGCTGCGGGTCGCCTTCGGTCTCCTTGTGCTCGCGCTTGATCTCTTCCTTGCTCATGCGCAGCTTCTTGGCGTGGCTCCACAGCTGGTAGGGCACGTCGATCAGAATCACCACCACCAGCGACAGCACCATCAGCCCGCAGGCCATGGCGGCGAGGCGCAGGGCATTGGCCAGCGCCTGCTGGGTGGGCTGGTCCATCAGCGCCATGAACTCGCCGCGCTTGGCGCTCAGAAACGCCACCGCCACCGACCCCACCAGGATCGACTTGGCGATCGCCTTGGCCAGCTCGGCCAGCGCCTGGGAGGAAAACTGCCGCTTGAGACCCTTGATGGGGTTGAGTTTGGAAGGCTGGGGTTTGAGGGACTTGGCGGAAATCAGGAAGCCGCCCAGCAGGTTGGGCGATATCAGCGCGATCACCGCCAGCATCAGGAACAGCGGAATCAGTGCGAACAGGGTGCGCGCGCCCAGGTCCACGGCGTGGGTGAGCATCACCGTGCTGTCGAAGCCCTGGCGGCGGTCGAACAGGAACGACTGCTCCATCACCATGCCGACCTGGTCGAACAGCGTCGGGCCCATGGACCACAGGCCGCCGACGCCGCCGAACAGCAGCATTACCGTGGTCAGCTCCCGGGAGCGGGCCACCTGGCCGTCTTCCCGGGCCTTTTCCAGGCGCCGGGGCGTGGCCTCTTCGGTCTTTTCCTGATCTTCGGTCTCTTCGGCCATGGCGGCGGCATTCCGGGCATCATTACTTCAATGCCCGGGATTGTCGCCGATGGCCCAACAAGCCAATCCAAGGATAAGAGGGGTTTGCCCGCCGCTATTCCGGCGACTCCTGGCTGACCTTGTGGGAGCTTGCCTTGCAAGCGAAAGGGTGGCGTTAGCCACCCGGCGGGATACCAGAGACTTTGTTGAACGGCAATAGAAGGCTCTCTGGGATCCTGCCGGCCGGCTTTGCCGGCCTTTCGCGGGCTGGGCCCGCTCCCACAAGCCGCCTAGAAGCCGAGTTCATCGAGCAGGCTATCGACCTGATCCTGGTTGCTGACAATATCCTCGCCCTCGGCGTTGATCTGCGGGCCGTTGACCAACCCCGCCTCCTGACGGGTGGCACCGCCAGCGCTCTCCATGCGGCGCTTCATGGCGTCGCGCTCTTCACCGTCGGGGACGCTTTCCAGCAACACTTGAAGCAGTTGGTTCTCCACTTCCAGGATCACCGCCATCATCTTCTTGATGACCTGCCCGGTGAGGTCCTGGAAATCCTGGGCCATCATGATTTCCAGCAGCTCCTTGCTGGTTTCGCGGGCCATCTCCGGCACCGCCGCCAGATAGCCGCGGGTGTCGGTGACCAGTTGCCGGGCCTGGTCCAGCTCCATGGGGTTTTCGAACCAGGTTTGCCACTGTTGGTCGAGGCTCTCCGCCCGGCTCTCGATCTCATTCTGCAGCGGCTGGGCGCGGTCCACCGCGTTGAGCGCGCGGTCGGCGGCCTGTTCGGTCATCGACGCCACATAGTTGAGACGGGCGCGGGCGTCGGGAATCGCCTCCGCCGCTTTCTCCACTTCCTTGTCCAGCCCCAGTTCCCGCATGCTTTCACGCAACATGCGGGTGAGCTGTCCGATACGGACTACCAGGTCGTCGCCGTGCGCGCCCTCGTGTGCCGCCACTTGCCGGGCCTCACCACTCATATTCGGTTCTCCTCACCAGGGAAGCTGGACCCCGCGTCGCTTATTTGCCCAGCTTCTCGAAAATCTTGTTGAGTTTTTCTTCCAGGGTGGCGGCGGTGAACGGCTTGACGATATAGCCGTTGGCGCCGGCCTGGGCAGCGGCCACGATGTTCTCTTTCTTCGCTTCGGCGGTGACCATCAGCACCGGCAGCGCTTTCATGGCCTCGTCGGCGCGGATCTGCTTGAGCATCTCCAGACCGTCGAGATTGGGCATGTTCCAATCCGACACGACGAATTCGAAATCGCCGCCTTTCAGCTTGCCCAATGCTTCCTGGCCGTCCTCGGCCTCTTCCACGTTGGTGAAACCCAACTCCTTGAGCAGACTGCGAACGATGCGTCGCATGGTGGGAAAGTCGTCCACCACCAGAATACTCATGCCCTTATCCATCGGATCCTCTCACTGCGTCATGGCGCCGGGTGGCGGGAGCGCGTCCCCGGCGCGGTTCAGGGTCGTTAAAACTCTTCCCAGTCGTCCTCGGTGGTGACCGGTTCACGGCGCGGTGCCGGGCGGCTTTCGCGCGGCGCCTGCTCGGAACGTTGCCGGGGCGTTTCCTGCTCGGCGTGCGGCTTGGGCTCGGACGGGCCGTCGTCGTGTTCCTCCGCTTCGTCGTGCTCGTGGGTGATCATCGGCACCACGGCGGCGTCCATCGTCGGCTCGCCGGCTTCACTGTCGAGCCGGAAGATCGACACCGCTTGTTCCAGACGGCGGGCCTGCTCTTCCAGGGACGCGGCCGCGGAGCTGGCCTCTTCCACCAGGGAGGCGTTCTGCTGGGTCACTTCATCCATCTGGCTGACCGCCTGGCTGACCTGCTCGATGCCGCCGCTCTGTTCCTGCGAGGCGGCGGAAATCTCATCCATGATGTCGGTGACGCGTTTCACCGCGGCGACCACTTCCTTGACGGTCTCGGAGGCCTGCTCGACCAGGGTGGAGCCTTCCTGCACTTCCACCGCCGAGGTTTCGATCAACTGCTTGATCTGGCGGGCGGCGTCGGCACTGTTGCCGGCCAGGTTGCGCACTTCCCCGGCGACCACCGCGAAACCGCGGCCCTGCTCGCCGGCCCGGGCCGCTTCCACCGAAGCGTTAAGCGCCAGAATGTTGGTCTGGAAAGCGATGGAATCGATCATGCCGGTGATGTCGGCGACCTGTTTAGAGCTCTCTGTGATGCCCTGCATCTTGGCGGTCACCTGACGCATCACATCGCCGCCACGGGTGGCGGTGCCGGAAGCGTCGTTCGCCAGGCTGCTGGCCTGACGGGCGTTGTCCGCGTTCTGCTTCACGGTGGCGGTGAGCTGCTCCATGCTGGTGGCGGTCTCTTCCAACGAGGCGGCCTGCTGCTCGGTGCGCGAGGACAGGTCGGTGTTGCCACGGGCGATCTCGGAGCTGCCGACAAAAATGGAGTTACTGCTGCTGCGCACATTGGAGACGATGCCCGACAGGCTCTCCTGCATGTCCCGCATGGCGGCGAACAGCTTGCCGATCTCGTTGCGGCCGGGCACATGAATGCGCTGAGACAGATCGGCGCGGGCGATGCGCTGCAGGTTCTCCACCGCGTCATGCAGCGGCGCCACCACGGCTTTGCGCAGTACCCAGTAAATCAACAGGAGTACCACCGCGGTGGCGGCCAGCGCGGCCATGCCGATCAGGCCGAACAGGGCGGTCTTTTCCTGGTAGTTGGCCATGATGTCATCGCCGCGCTCATTGGCGTAGCGGGTGAAATCCGTGAGGCTGCCGTCGAGACTGTCACCGGGGGTAAGCAATTCCTGGCGCAGGTTTTTGTACTCGCTCAGTTCACCGGCCTTGAGCGCGGCGTACTGGTCGCGCACCAGGCCCATCACCGTGTTGAAGCCGGTGGCCAGCTCGCTGGCGCGGGCCTGGCCCATCTCGGTTTTCGGTGTTTCGTCGAAATTATCGAAGCGGTTCTGAGCGCGCTCCAATAAGCCTTCCACGCCGTCGATCTGGTTTTCCGCCACCAGGCGCATGCCCTGATCGAGATAATCGGCGGCCAGGTCCATCTGGATGCGGGCCCGGTTGAGCAGCACCGCCGCGCGGCTCACTTCGTTGAGCTGCTGAACGTTGATCTGGTTCAGGGTGGAGATCGAATCGTCCACCATTTCGTTGGTGGTGAAACGCAACACCGCCAGCACACTGACCAGCAGCGCGCAGCACACCAGCGCGCCGGCCACCATGGTGTTGATATTGAGGTTGCGTAGTACTTTCATCATAGCCGCCGTTCCTCTCTCAGGAGCTTGCTCAGAAAATTCATTTTGTTATTCAAACCCGTTGCGCACGGCCGGAAGCCGCCGCCAGCGCCAGCATGCGCGGCGCCATCTCCTCCAGTGCCAGTGTCTCCGTGGCCGCACCGATGGCGATCGCCTCGCGGGGCATGCCGAACACCAGCGACGTGTCTTCGTCCTGGGCCAGGGTGGTGGCCCCGGCGCGGCGCATGGCCAGCAGGCCCGCCGCGCCGTCCTTGCCCATGCCGGTGAGCAGCACGCCGATGGCGTTGCGGCCGGCCTGCGTCGCCGCCGAGTGGAACAGCACATCCACCGACGGCCGGTGACGGTTCACCGGCGGGCCTTCGTCCAGGCGCACCACATAGTTGGCGCCGCTACGCACCAGCTTGAGGTGCCGGTCGCCGGGGGCGATGTAGGCGTGCCCGGGCAGCACCCGCTCACCGTCCTCCGCTTCCTTGACGGTGATGCGGCACAGCTTGTCCAGCCGCAGCGCGAAAGAGTGCGTAAAGCCGCCGGGCATATGCTGGGCGATCAGAATCGCCGGGCAGTTGGCGGGCAACGGCTCCAGCACTTGCCGTATCGCCTCCGGGCCGCCGGTGGAAGCGCCCAGAATCACCAGTTTTTCGCTCGACACCATCACCGACTTAAGCGGCTTGGGCGCGCTCCGTTCGCCGGCCTGGATACGCCGGGGCCGCGAGCGGGCGGCGGCGCGGATTTTTTCCGCGATCAGCTCGCTGTACTCGATCATGCCGCTGCGAATACCCAGCGCCGGCTTCTGCAGAAAATCCACCGCGCCCAGTTCCAGCGCCCGCAGGGTCACCTCGGATCCGGCCTGGGTGAGCGACGACACCATCAGCACCGGCATCGGCCGCAGCCGCATCAACCGCTCGAGAAAATCGAGGCCGTCCATGCGCGGCATTTCCACGTCCAGGGTGAGCACATCCGGGTCGTGGCGTTTGATCAGATCACGGGCCACCAGGGGATCCGGCGCCACCGCCACCACTTCCATATCGTCGTGGCTGTTGATGATTTCGCTCATCAGATCGCGGATCAGGGCCGAGTCGTCGACGCACAGCACCCTTATTTTTTTCCCGGCCAAGATCGGTCTCCCCTCTCCATGAGGCAACGCCGTAACCGGCATGACTTGCCTTTGTTATTCACGCTATCGGCGGGTAGCGGCGCTTCTTTAGGATTTTTGAGTGTTACCGGTCGGCGAGGGTGTAGACGGTCTGGCCGCGCAGGCGGAAGCGGTCGCTGATGTAGGAAAAACTTTCCGAGTGGCCGGCGAACAGCAGGCCGTCGTGCTTCAACAGAGGCGCGAAGCGGTCGAGGATGCGGGCCTGGGTGCCCTTGTCGAAATAGATCATCACGTTGCGGCAGAAAATGGCGTCGAAGCGATCGTCCATCGGCCATTTCGGCGCCACCAGGTTGAGCGTCTGGAAACGCACCCGCGCCGCCACTTCCGGGCGCACCCGGGCAAACCCGGAGCGCGCGCCGCTGCCCTTCTGGAAGAAACGCTTGCGCCGCCGCTCGTCGAGCTTGCCGACCTGGTCCATGGGATAGATGCCGCGCCGGGCCCGGTCCAGGGCCTCGGTGTCGATATCGGTGGCGAGAACCTGGAAATCGGCCTTGTCACCCAGCACTTCGGTGAGCGCCATGGCGATGGAGTACGGCTCCTCGCCGGTGGAGGCGCCGGCGCTCCACACCCGCACCGGCCCGCGCCGCTCGCGCACCAGATCGGCGAGCAGCGGGAAGTGATGGCTCTCGCGGAAGAAGGCGGTGAGGTTGGTGGTCAGGGCGTTGGTGAACGCTTCCCACTCCGGGCCGCCGCTGTCCTGCTCCAGTTTCGCCAGATAATCCTGGAAGCGGACCAGGCCGTGCTTGCGTACGCGCCGGCCGATACGGCTGTAGACCATATCCTTTTTGTGTTCCGCCAGAACGATACCGGCGCGGCGGTAGATCAACTCACGGATACGCGCGAAATCCGCGTCGCTGAGCATCAGGTCGCGGTCCGGCGAAAAACGCCCCGCGTCGCCGGTGGCGGCGGTGGGGCTGATAGGCACTCGACTGCTCAAAGGGGTCATCCGGCTAGGGTCTGGGTGGTGGACGCGGAGCGCGGCCGGGGCGGCGACGCGGGCAGGCGACGAACGTCGGCGCCCTTGGCCGGCGCCTGCTCGGCACCGTCGCGCAGACGGAATACCGCGATCGAATGGGTCAGGCTGTCGACCTGCGCTTCCAGGGAGGCGGCCGCGCGGGCGGAGGCCTGCACCCGTTCCGCGTTCTGGCGGGTGACGCCGTCCATCTGCGCCACCGCCTGGTTGATCTGGTTGATGCCGGTGCTCTGTTCTTCGGACGCGGCGCTGATGTCGCCCATGATGTCGTTGACCCGGGTCACCGAGGTGACCACGGATTCGATCGCCGCTTCCGCGCGCCGCACCAGTTCCGCGCCGCTTTCAATCTCGCGGCCGGAACCGGCGATCAGGTCGCGGATCTCCCTGGCGGCGTCCGCGGAGCGGCCGGCCAAGTTACGCACCTCCTGGGCCACCACCGCGAAGCCGCGGCCGTGCTCGCCGGCGCGGGCCGCTTCCACGGAGGCGTTGAGGGCCAGAATGTTGGTCTGGAAGGCGATGCTGTCGATGGTGCCGATGATCACCGCCATCTTTTCGGAGCTGGCGGTGATGCGGCCCATGGTGTCCACCACCTGCCCCATCACTTCGCCGCTCTCGGACACCGCCCGCGACGCCTCGCCGCTGAGCCGGCTGGCCTGGCGGGCGTTCTCCGCGTTCTGACCCACGGTCGCGGTGATCTCTTCCATGCTGGAGGCGGTCTGCTGCAGCGAGGCGGCCTGCTGCTCCGAACGCGAGGACAGATCTTCGTTGCCCTGGGCGATATCGCGGGCCGCCGGGGTGACCACTTCGATGCCCCGGTTCACGTCGCCGACGATGCTGCCCAGGCTGCGGCGCATCAGTTTCAGGCCCATCACCAGCAGCCCCATTTCACCACTGAGGCGGCGCGGCGGTTTGGCCGCCAGATTGCCGGCGGCGATCTGCAGCGTGAACATGCCGGCCTCGCGCACCGGGCCCAGCACCGAACGGGCGGTGGCCCAGAACAGCAGCGCCACCAGCGGCAGGCCCACCGCCGCCAAGGCCATCAAGGCGGTGGACAATGGCGCCGCCTCACCACGGCCGAGGAAGCCGATCACTCCGGCGCCCAGCAGCGGCGCGGCGCTGGCCAGGTAGAGCAGCGTCATACGGCTGCTCACCGAACGCGGGTTCCAGCGTCGCAGCGCCGCCACTACCCCACGACGGCGAATCTCGCCACGGTGCAGGTAAAGGTGGCCGCCGCGCCCTTCCCGCAGTGCGATGTAGGCCTGTTCGGCGGCGTCGATGGAGCCTTTGTCCGCCTTGAGGCGCACGGATACGAAGCCGGCGATTTCACCGTCCTCGATGATCGGGGTGACGTGGGCGCGTACCCAGTAATAGCCCCCGTCCTTACGCCGGTTCTTGACCAGACCGATCCAGGTGCCACCCTCTTTCAGGGTGCGCCACAGGTTCTCGAACGCCTGCTCCGGCATGTCCGGGTGGCGCACGATGTTGTGCGGGGCGCCGATCAGCTCTTCGCGGGTGAAGCCGCTGACTTCGATAAACGCCGGGTTGGCGTAGGTGATACGCCCCCTGCGGTTGGTCCTCGAAATCAGAAAGTCATCGCCCTTGAGCGCATACTCACGGTTTGTCACCGGCTGATTGTTACGCATTCCCACTCTCCCCGATTGCCCGGACCCGGCGTTGGTCTTCGACCCTGTGCTTGTTATTCGCCGGCTTCTTCCACCAGCGCCATTTCTTCGCTGGTGAGCATTTTTTCGATGTCCACCAGTACCAGCATGCGTTCATCCAGGTTGCCCAGACCGCTGATGTAATCCAGCGGCAGGCTGAGACCGAATTCCGGCGCCGGCTTGCGCTGCTCGGCGGTGAGCGTCATCACGTCGGAAACCCGGTCGACCACGATGCCCACCACCCGGTCGGCGATGTTGACCACGATCACCACGGTCTGGTCGTCGTAGTCGGCACGCTCGAGACGGAATTTGATGCGCAGGTCGACGATCGGCACGATCACGCCGCGCAGGTTGGCCACGCCCTTGATGAAGTCGGGGGCGTTGGCGATGCGCGTGACGTTTTCGTAGCCACGGATTTCCTGGACCTTGAGGATATCGATGGCGTATTCCTCGTCGCCCAGGGAGAACACCAGGAATTCCTGGCTGCCCGCTTCCACGGCGGCGGCGGTTTGCAAAGCAGTGGCTTGACTCATGACGGTTCTACCTCCTCAACAGGGCGGGCCCGGGTCGGGACGCCAAAGACAGGGTTTTCTTTTTTGCTCTGGCCGAGGCGGTGCATGTCCGCCACGTCCAGGATCAGTGCCACGCTGCCGTCGCCCAGAATGGTGGCGGCGGACACGCCCGGCACTTTGCGGTAGTTGGTTTCCAGGTTCTTGACCACCACCTGCTGCTGGCCCACCAACTGGTCCACCAGCAGAGCGTAGCGGCGGCCCTCGCCCTGTACGATCACCGCGATGGCGCGGGTCGGATCGGTGATGGCGTCGGCCACGTCCAGGGCGTGATGGACCGCCACCACCGGCAGGTAGTCCTCACGCACCTTGAGCAGCACGTCGCCGCCGGCCATGGAATAGAGATCGTCGGCGCGCGGCTGCAGGGATTCGATCACCGCGCTCACCGGCAGGATGAACATCTCCTCGCCCACCTTGATGGACATGCCGTCGAGGATCGCCAGGGTGAGCGGCAGCACGATGCGGGTGGTGGTGCCCTGGCCGGGCGTGGAGAGAATTTCCACATGCCCGCCCATGGCCTGGATGTTGCGCTTGACCACGTCCATGCCGACGCCGCGCCCGGACACGTCGCTGACCGCGTCGGCGGTGGAAAAGCCCGGCGCGAAAATCAGCTGCCAGACTTCGTCGTCGCTCATTGAATCGGACACGGAGAGGCCGCTGGAGCGCGCCTTTTCAAGAATCTTGTCGCGGTTGAGACCGCCGCCGTCGTCGATCACCTCGATCAGGATATTGCCGCCCTGGTGCTGGGCGGACAGGGTCAGACGGCCGGTGCGCGGCTTGCCCGCCGCCTCGCGGCGGTCCGGCGTTTCGATACCGTGGTCGAGGCTGTTGCGCACCAGGTGGGTGAGCGGGTCGATGATCCGTTCGGTGAGGCCCTTGTCCAGTTCGGTGGATTTGCCCTCGGTGACCAGCTCCACGTCCTTGTCGAGCTTGCCGGCCAGGTCGCGGACCAGGCGCGGGAAGCGGCTGAACACATAGTCCATCGGCACCATGCGCACGGACATCACCGCTTCCTGGAGATCCCGGGCGGTGCGCTGCAGCAGGTTGAGCCCGGTGACCAGGGCGCCGTCGTTGATGGTTTCGGAGTCCTCGGCCACCTGGTTGAGCATCGACTGGGTGATAATCAGCTCGCCGACCAGGTTGATGATCTGATCGACCTTGGACACCGGCACCCGGATGGAAGTGGATTCACCGCCTTTCTTGGCGCCGTCACCGCTCTTGGCGGCGGATTCGGCTTTCGCCGGGGCCGCCGGCTTGGCCGGGGCCGGGGCCGGGGCCGCTTCGGTTTCCGCTTTCACTTCCGGTTTGCTTTCGGTGGCGGCGGCCGGCGCGGCGGCATCCAGAGCACGCACTTCCAACTGCTCCGGCTCGGCGATAAAGCACATCACCGCTTCGATATCGTCGCCGCTGAGTGACGACGTGAGCACCACCCGGTGGCGTTCGCCGTCAACCTGCTGGTCCTCGATATCACCCAGCTGCGCCAGTTCCTCGATCAACAGATCCCGGTCCTTGTCGGCGACACCGATCAGGGTCACCTGGAAGCGGGCACCGCCGTCCGGCGTGCCTTCGCCGGCGGAAGGCGCGGCCTCCGCGGGCGCCGGATCGGCGGCCGGCTCGGGGCTGGCGGACGCGGCCGGCGCGGCGCCGGCCACCTCGGCGCCGGCGTCTTCGCCCAGCTCTTCCAGAGCGAGACGGCGCAAGGTCTCGCAGATACGTTCCAGGGCTTCCGGGTCCGGTTCACCACCCTGACGATACGCGTCCAGTTGATCGTTTAGCATGTCTTTGGCTTCCAGAAAGGTGTCGACGATATCCCTTCGCAGCGCCAGCTCGCCGCGTCGTGTGTAGTCGAGCAGGTTTTCCAGCAGATGCGTGGTGCGCTGCAGGGCCTCGAAACCGAAGGTCCCGGCCCCGCCCTTGATCGAATGCGCGGCCCGGAAGATGGCGTTGAGCCGCTCCACGTCCGGGTTGTCCACATCCAGCTCCAGAAGATGGGATTCCATCTCCGCCAGGAGCTCGTCCGCCTCTTCGAAAAACGTGTCGTAGAATTCGGTGATATCCATGTTCACTCCCGCACGGGTTGAGGGGCGTCGCTCAGATCGCCGGGGCGGCTGGCGGCGCGCAGCCGTTCCACCGCCTGACGGGTCAGCACCACCAGGGTGATGCGGCGGTTGACCGGGTCACCGGGGTTGCTGTCGGGCACCGGCACACGGTCGCCCATGCCCATGACCCGCAGTAGCTTTTCGCTGTCCAGGCCGCCGGCCACCAGCTCGCGGCGCGAGGCGTTGGCGCGGTCGCTGGACAGTTCCCAATTGCTGTACCCGCTGTCGCCGCTGGAATAGCGAAGACTGTCGGTATGCCCGCTGATGCTGAGCGGGTTGGGCATATCGTTGAGCAACGGCGCCATGGTGCGCAGCAAGTGCCGCATGTACGGCGCGACACGATCGCTGCCGAGCCGGAACATGGGCCGCTGGTCGGTATCCACCAGCTGGATGCGCAGGCCTTCCGGGGTCATCTGGAAGCGCATCTGGTCGCGCAGTTCACGCAGCTGCGGGTCGGCCTGGATTGCCTGTTCAATACGACGGCGCAGATTGATGAAGCGCTGGCGCTCCTCCGCCGGCAGCGTCTGGCGGCGCAGATCAATACGCGCCTGCTCGCCGTCGGAGTGGGCCGGATCAGCGCCGCCGCCGGGAATCGCGCTGGTGCTCGATGAGTTACGGTCGCCGTCCGCCAACGCCACTTTCAGCGGCGTGCGGAAATATTCGGCCAGGCCCTGCAGCTCGGCCGGCGACGCGGTGGAGATAATCCAGAGCACCAGAAACAACGCCATCAGGGCGGTCATGAAATCCGCCAGCGCGATTTTCCAGGCGCCGCCGTGGTGCGCCACATGGGCACGGCGGCGTCGCCGGATGACGATGGGCCGGTGCTGCTCGCTCATGTCTGCTTGGCACCCGCGGGCCGCGCGGCACGCACGTGCTCTTCCAGTTCGGTGAAGCTGGGCCGCTCGGCGGTGTGCAGGGCTTTACGCCCGAATTCCACCGCCAGCTGCGGCGCATAACCGTTGAGGTTGGCAAGCAGCGTGACGCGGATGCACTGCAGCATCTTCACCGCCTCGGCCACCTGCCGGTCGATGCGGCTGGCCACCGGGTTGACGAAGCCGTAGGCGAGCAGGATGCCGAGGAAAGTCCCCACCAGGGCGTGGGCGATCATCAAACCCATCTCCTCGGCGCCGGCGTCGGCGGACGCCAGGGCCTTCACCACCCCGAGCACGGCCGCCACGATACCGAACGCGGGCAGGCCGTCGCCGACCTTGGCGAGGGCGTCGGCGGGAATATGCGCTTCGTGTTCGAACGCCTCGATTTCATGGCTCATCAGCTCATCGAGTTCCATGGGATCGACGCTGCCGCTGATCATCAGCCGCAGGTAGTCGGTGATGAAGCCCATGATCATCGGATCGTTGGCGATTCTCGGGTATTCACTGAACAGCGCGCTTTCGGTGGGGTTTTCAATGTCCTTTTCCACACCCAGCACGCCCTCGCGGCGCATCTTGGAGAGCAGGTTGTACTGCAGCGACATCAGCTGCATGTAGATCTCTTTGTCGTACTTCTTGGTGCGCTTGAGGCTGCTGGCGGTACGCAGGGTGGCTTTGATCGCCTTGCCGTTATTGGCGGCCACGAACGACCCCACCGCGGCCCCGACGATCATCAGGATTTCGGTGGGCTGGTAGAGCGGGCCCAGGTGTCCGCCGGCCATGGTGAAGCCGCCGAACACGGAAAGGGTGACGATAATGAAGCCAAGAGGTATCAGCACAACCGGTATCCTTCAGAACAGCGTGGATAGCATTACCATCTGTATCGGCAGGAGCAGGTCGGGCTTGAGGGAAAAATTACGAAATTAAGCGCCCACCGCCTGTCGGCGACCGCCGCTCCGCCGGCCCTCTTCACTCACCGCGCTCTGACGTTTGCGGGTCTTGCCGGCCCGGGACGGCGGCTGGCAGATACCGCACACAAAGCGCTGGCTCGGCGTATGCGCGTGGTTGACGAAATGGCCGTGGCAGCTGGTGCATTCCGACAGCTCGAACATTTCACTTTCAAAGAAACGCACCAGGGTCCAGGCCCGTGTCAGGCCGAGCACCGGTTCGGCGCCGTCCAGAGCAATCTGCTCCAGATAAAGGCGGTAGGACTTCACGAAGCCTTCCATGCGGCTGCAACCGTGCTCGCCGGTCAGCTGCCGGTAGAAACTGTAAAACAGGGAGGAGTGAATGTTCGGCAGCCAGGTGATGAACCAGTCGGTGGAAAACGGCAGCATCCCCTTCGGCGGCGACATGCCGCGGACTTCCTTGTAAAGCCGGATCAGCCGGCCACGGCTGAGTTCGGTTTCCGATTCCAGCACCTGCAGCCGGGCCCCCAGCTCAATCAATTCGATCGCCAACTGCACTTGGTGCATTTCGCCGACCAGACTCTTCTCGGACATTGGATCCCTCCCCCGATCAGTTCGCGCAGGACGCCATCAACAACGCCGCGTGGGTTTGCCCCAGCCCCTGCTCCCGCTTGTTATTGGTCAGCTTGGTGACCTGGTCCGCGTCGTCGAAATGCAGACGGAACAGCAACTGGTTGGTGCGCGCCATCTGGCTGAGCTGCTTGGCGGACAGCGAAATCAACACTTCCGCCATCGCCTGGTCGATCTTCAGCCGGAACATGGCGGTGGCGTAATCTTCCTTGAGAAGACGCTGCGCCAGCAGCAGGTAGGTCAGATTGATATCCTGGATTTCATCTAAGACGCTATCGATCTTCATTGTTCTTCACTCCTGCGGTACCCCATGACCGAGGTCTCCCCCGGCGCTAACCCTCGCCGGATCACTAAGATCCCCAAAGCTCATACTTTATACTTAGATACATTGCATTTATAAGTCATTAAGTATGTGCGTTTTGTAGTGGCAACGTATCACAAGAATCACGATATGCTCACACTTTTATGTGAACAAACTCACATCAAGGGAAAATTTTGTGATGCCATTCACAAATGTGCAGGCAGTCTGAAACGAGCGTTTCAATAGCGGGAAAAAGGGCCGTCACAAGCCCTCTGAATTGGAGTGCGGCGTCTAAGTCGAAAATTATTTTGATTAAAATCAAGGAGTTATAATTAACACCCCGGTGAACAAAATTTAGAACCGTGTTTCATTTGGGCAAATTGGAAGGGGCCATGGCGCGCTTCAAAGGACAAAAAATTGCAAAGGGCGAAGAGACAAGGAACCGGGTCACAAAATCCATACACTACAAATACTTGCGTATAATGCTAATACTTTAGTCCTAGCTTCTTACGCTCTCGTCCTTGGCGTTCATCGCTTGCAACCAGACCAGCAACTCAGCGATCACCTGATACAGCCGAACCGGTATCCGCTGGTCCAGATCCAGTTGCATCAGTAACCCCACCAGCTCCGGCGCGTCATGCACGAACACGTCCTGGCGGCGGGCCTCGGCGATGATCCGTTCGGCCAGATCGCCATAGCCGCGCGCCAATATCCGCGGGGCGTCGCCCTCCTGATAGGCCAGTGCCACCGCCTGGCGGCGGCTGTTGGATTCAGAGTCTTTCATCGCTGGCCACTCGCAGTCGGACCTGTTCGAAGCCGCAAGCCTCGAGGCTGGACTTCAGACGCGGGCTGTCGGCGCGCAGTTGCTCGGCCACCTGTTCGGAGCCGGCATTCAGATCAATGCTCAGATCGTCGCCACGCAGGTCCAGGCGTACCCGCACCGGGCCCAGCGCCGCCAGCTCCACGGTCAGTTCGGAGCGCCAGGTGCCCTCTTCCCCCGGGTCCTCACCGTCCTCGCCCTGGTCGCCGCCGGAACGGCCCTGACGGGGCGCTTCGGCGGGCACCTGGATCACCAGAGCCATGAAAATGCCGGACCAGACGTCCCCTTCCCAGCGCAGCACCGGCGTCGCCAGGGTCTCCAGCTGATGGCGGAGAATCCCCTGCAGGGCCTGGTTGGCGTCGTCGGACAGGGGACGCGGCGCGGGCCTGGGGGCCTCTTCGCCGTCCGTGACCGGGCGGCCCTCGGCGGTAACCGGCGCCGCTGCCGGCCGCTCGGCGACCGGCGTCGCGGTTGCGCGGGACTGGGACGGCGCCTCCGCGGCGGCCGGGGCCGGGGCCTTGCCGCCCTCGGCACGGGCGGCGGCAGCCGGGGGTTCAGGCGCCCGGGACAAACGCATCTGCGGTTCCTGCGCCAGCCGCGCGCCACTCATTTCGCCCCGGTACCAGCTTTGCAGATGGGATTCATAGAACAGCCCGCTCTGGCCGACGCTGGCCTGCAGTCGGTTGGCCAGGGTCGGGGCCTCGGCGTCGGCGGCGGTCATCAGGGGCGCCGCCGGCCGTACCGCCGAAGGCGGCGCCGGGTAGCGGGCGAGGATATCGGCGATGGTGCGGGCGGCGGCGCTGAAGTGGGTTTGCGTGGACCCGGTTGCCGGGTCCGCCGGCGGCGCCAGGGTTTGCGGGGCGCGGGCGCGCTGGTGCGTGGCCGGCAGATCCGGCAAGGGCGCGGTGCGCGGGTCAAGGCGCGAGTCGCTGCGCACCGCCGGCGGCGCTTCAGCGGGGCTGAGCGGACGCACCGGCTCGGGGGTCTGCCGGGCCACGGGCACGTCGACCCGTTTGCCCAGCACTTGATGCAGCAGGGTATCCAGAATCGGCGTGATGCCGCTCACGGCGTGTCTTCGTCCAGGTGGAACGCGGAATCCATGGAGGTGGCTTCCTGGGGCCCGTAGGAACGGCGCAAATCCCGCTTACGCCTGGACGTGCCGATCAGCCCGGCCAGTTCGTCCCGGCGCGCCACCAGGCAGCGGCGTATTTCCAGGTCGCGCTCGAGTATCCGCTCCAGCAGTTCCGCTTTGCGGGCCCGCTGCGAGGGGTCGAGCGCGGTGTCCTGCTCGCGGCTGGAGAGCTGTTCCACGTCCACCAGATAGTGCGCCTCTTCGTCCATCAGGGCGTCCCAGTCCTGGCGGCGCACGCAGTCCAGCATACGCCCGGAGCGCGCCAGCAGGGCCTCATAGGCGAGCAGTACCTGTTCCGCCGACAATGCCCGGCGCGGGGATTCGATTTCGGTCATTCAGCCCCCTGATGCGCGGCGGGTTTGATCTGGTTCCAGGCTTCACCCAGGTCCGCCAGCAAGCGGCCGGCCTCGTCCAGGCTGGCCGGGTCGTTACGCAGATTGGCGTTAAGCAGCAAACGGGCGATGTAGTCGTACAGCGATGCCATGCGGTCGGCGAGCTCGCCGCCCTTTTCCCGGTCCAGGGCCGCCAGCAAGCCGTTGTTGACGATGTCCAGCGCTTTCGAAATGGCCTTGCCCTTCTCCGCCACCTGCCCTTCGCGCATGTGCAGCGCGGCCGCACGGATGGCGGTGCCGGCGCCGTCGAACAGCATGCTGATCAATTGATGGGGGCTGGCCGACATTACCCCGCTTTCCACCCCTACCCGGGCGTAGGCCCCCGCGCCCCGGGCGTACCCGGCGGCGCCACGCGTCATTGTCATGAGTCGTACCCTCTGCTGGTTACCTTTCCTGGCTTACTGGCTCAACTGGGCGTTCAGCGAATCGAACTGCTGAGTCAGGTAGCTGCTGGTGGAGTTCATTTCCGCGATCATCGAGTCCAGCTTGCTGAACTGCTCGCGGTAGCGGGCGATGGTGCTGTCGATGCGCTCCTCGGTGCGCAAGTAGCGTTCGCCGAGGCCCTCGATGCGGTCTTCCAGACCGCTGGTGGCGTTCCCCAGGGTGCCGCTTTCACCGAGCATCTTGCCGAGGGTGGCATCAAGCTGCGCGGCCAGGCCCTCCGATTCTCCGGTGCCGGAGAAGAAATCCGTCAGCGCGCCGAGATTGTCCGCCACCGCGGCGTCCAGTTTTTCGTCGTCCACTTCCAGGGTGCCGTCGATGGTGAGGTCCACGCCGATATCGGCGAGAGCGCTGAATTCACCGCCGGACACCACGCCGCCCATGACGCCGCGGATACGGGATTCAATGCCGCGCAGGGTGGTGTCGCCGAGCAGCTCGCCGCTGGTACCGGTTTCCTGGTCGTAGCTGGTGAGGCTGTCCATGGTCTTCTGGAGGCTGTTGTAGCTTTCCACGAAGCTGGTCACCGCTTTCTTGATGCCGGCGGTGTCGCGGGTCACCGAGATGGTGGCGTTGCCCTCTTCCTCGAGGTTGAGCGTGACCCCCTGAACCGCGCCTTCCACGCGGTTGCTCTGGCTCTCGATATCGATGCCGTTGACGCTCAGGGACGCATTGATGGCGGTGACCTCGGTGCCGGCATCCACGGCGAGGGTGTCGCCGAGACCGCCGGTACCGAAGTCGACGCTGGCGATCGCCGCGTCGGTGCCGGTGTCGGTGGCGGACAGCACCAGCCGGTGCGGCTGACCGCTGCCGTCATTGACCAGTGAGGCCTGGACGCCCTTGCCCGCCTCGTTGATGGCGTCGCGGATGCCTTCCAGGGAGCTCTGGTCCTCGCCCACATCAATACTGAAGTTGTCGCCGTTACCGAGCGTGAAACTGATCGCGCCGGCGCCCAGCTTCTCGGTTTTGTCGGTCACGCCCTGGGTGGCGATGCTGTAGGCACGGGCCTTGTGGTTGACCACGATGTCGTGGGTGCCGGGCAGCGCGTCCTCGCCGACCACGGCGGTCAGGGCGTCGCCGGACACGTTGCTCTTGACCGCGTCGAACTGCTGGCTGTCGGCGAGCTTGGCCGCCGCCTCGCGGAAGTCGTCGAGCTTGCCCTCCAGCGTGCCGTAGGCGGAAATCTTCGCCTGGTAGCTTTTCTGTTGCTGGGTGATCGGCGCCAGTTGCTGACGCTCCGCCGACTCCATCTGGTCGAGCAGGCCGTTGAGGTCGAGCCCGGAACCGATACCCAAAGAAGAAATTGAAGCCATGGTCTTTCCTTGCAAAGTACCTACGTATTGTGCGCCGCCCGGGCGCCGCCGCAGCGGTGGATAAGGGCGACCATTTACCGCTATTTCATGCTATCGGCGGTAACCGCCTCGACTTTAGCGCGCCGCCACTAGCCGGGCGCGGGCAACGACGCCACCGGCTCGCCGAGCCGCTCCAGCGCGCCGCCTTCCAGCAACTGCTCGGGGTCGGCGCCGGGAAACGCACTGCCCCGGGATATCTGCACCTCCACGGGAAGGCCCTGGTCGTCCAGTCGCCGCACCCAGGCCAGCAGCCCGCCCTGGTAACGCACCAGAGTGCCCACCGGCCAGCGCCCGAAATGCGCCCGATAGCGCTCCACCCAGCGGCGGTCGAACTGATGGGGAGAACCGTGCAGGTGATCGTGAATCGCTTCCGCGGACCAGGGCCGCCGCCCCGGGCGCAGCCGCGCCATAACGTCGGAGACATCCACCACCGAGGCGAGCCGTGCCAGCTCCGGCAGGTCGTCGGCACCGCGTCCGTGGGGATAGCCGTGACCGTCGAGCCGCTCATTGACGTCGCGCACCACCGCTTCCACCACCGAGGAGGCCAGCCAGCGGCAGCTTTCCAAACGCTGGGTAATCAGTGCCACGTGCCCCTGCAGCCAGCGGTACTGGCTGGCGTTGAGAAACTGCATCTCAAGAAGATCCCGGGGCAACAGCGCCTTGCCCAGGTCGTGCACCAGCCCGGCGGCGGCCAGCGCCTTGCACAGCTCATGGGGCATTTTTTCCCCTCTGGCGAAGTCCAGCAGATGGACCGACACGCCCAGGGAGTGCCGCACCAGCAGCGTTTCCTTATCCAGGCACTGCACCGCGAACAACAGCGCCTCACGGTCCTCGTCCTGCAGAGCCAGCAGGCGGTCCGCATGGCGCGACAACTGCACCGCGTCCACCATGCCGCCCTGGCGCAACGCCAGAATCTGGTTGTCCAGATAGGCGGCGGTGGGCGCCAGCCGGCGGGTCATGGCGGTGGCGTAATCGTGCGTCTGGCGGCGGCTCACGCTGCCGTGCTCTTCGTTTTTGTTGCCCTGGAACAACTGCGACGGCGCCAGCGGCGTGCGCGTGTTGCCCGCCATGCGCGCCGCCTCGCGCTCGATCTCGCGGACCATGAACCACAAGCGTCGGTCGTCCTCGGCGCTGCGCTCGGCGAACACAAACCCCACTTTGACCAGGCCCCGCTGCGCGTCCGCCTTCTGGTGGCGCGGGCTGCCACGCACCACGAAGCGGGTGCCGTTGGGGAAAAACAGCTCCAGCTCGAACACCGCCGCGTTGGACATCAGCGCGGTCATGGCGCTGGCGGACAGCTCCACCAGACAGCCCTGCAAGGACAGATCGCGCAGATCGCCCTGGGCGGACAGGCCGCTTTCCCGGTCACGCAGCACCACACCCACCTCCATGCCCAGCCGCAGCTCGGCACGGAAGGTATCGCGGCGCTGCAGAATCTCCATCTCCGGCGGGTAATCGCAACGGCACAGCATCCTGTCGTCACGCTCGAAACACATGTCCGCGCTTAATAAAGGCGTGCGCAACACGCCACCGCGGGCCAGCCCCATCAGCCGGAAGCCGGCGCCACGGCGCAAATCCGCGGCGATATGCCGGATCGCGCTGATATCCAGCAGCAGGCTCTCACCCGGGTTTACCTCGAACACCACCACCGGCATCGGCTCGCCACCGGTCTTATCCAACGCCAGCGACGCCGCCCCCGGCTGGGTCAGATGTTCCAGCAAATCCTCTATCTCCGGGGGATGCTCCACCCGACTGAATGCATCGTCCTGCGACGTCATACCGATATCCCTCGCCTTCGCCTCGCTAACAGGCTTGCTTATCGGCACACCCCGGCCCGGCTTTAGCCGCAAAACTTTTTGCCGCCAACCCTAAAGCGAAACGCGAATCCGCCGAAAGACGGTGTAACGGCCAGCGCCGTTGCTCTCAAACCAAACGGTGAATCACAAAAGGACATTTGCTATGTCAGTTATCAACACCAACATCACGGCCATGATCGGCCAACAGAACCTGGGCAAATCCCAGAGTGCTCTGCAGACCTCCATGGAGCGTCTGTCCTCCGGCCTGCGTATCAACAGCGCCGCTGACGACGCCGCCGGCCAGGCCATCGCCAACCGCATGACCGCCCAGACCACCGGCCTGGGTCAGGCTCAGCGTAACGCCAACGACGGCATCTCCGTGGCGCAGACCGCTGAAGGCGCGCTCAACCAGGTCAACGACAACCTGCAGCGCATCCGTGAGCTGACGGTTCAGGCACAGAACGACACCAACTCTCCGGAAGATTTGAACTCCATCCAGGACGAAATCACCCAGCGCCTGGGCGAGATCGACCGTATCTCCGAAGAAACCAACTTCAACGGCGTGAAAGTGCTGGCTGAAGACCAGGAATTCTCCATCCAGGTGGGCGCCAACGATGGTGAGCAGATCACCATGAACCTCAAGGAAATCAACGCCGAGACCCTGGGTCTGGACGATTTCAACGTGAACACCCGCCTGGCTGAAGCGCCCGCCGCTGGTGATACCATCGAAGTCGATGGGGACACCTACTCCTTCGTTGCGGCAGGTTCAGCATCCACAACTTCAGGTGATATGGAAGTTGAATCCGCCACTGAAGGCACCAAAACCGGTACTCCGATCGCTTCCGGCACTAACAGCCTGGTGATCGACGATGACGGAAACGCCTTCGTGAAAAACGAAAACGGCGGTGAAGTAAACTACTACGAAGCGGAACTTAGCGGCACCCCTGCCGACGGCACTAACGCAGCAACCCTCACCTACACGGTGGCCGCGGATGCCAAAGCGGTCAGCGGCGTGACCGACGATGCCACCAAGGTTGCCACCGAGAATCCACTGGCGGCACTGGACTCCGCACTGAGCGACGTGGACAGCCTGCGCTCCGAAATGGGTGCCATGCAGAACCGCTTCGATTCCGCGATCACCAACCTGAGCACCACGGAAACCAACCTGTCCGCGGCCCGTTCGCGCATCGAAGATGCCGACTACGCGGTGGAAGTGTCCAACATGACCCGCGCGCAGATCCTGCAGCAGGCCGGCACTTCCGTCCTGGCACAGGCCAACCAGGTACCCCAGAGCGTGCTTTCCCTGCTGGGTTAAGCCGGTTCCGGTACCACCAGAGGGCCCCTTTCGGGGCCCTTTTTTTATCCATCAAATCCCACGAATAGCCCCTTACGCATCGCCTATTCCGGCCACCACTCCGGCCTTGCGCTTGCTAGGCTGATTGCAATGCCATCTTTCCGTGTGATCGGGGTCCGGATATGTCCGCAAAACAATTCGCGCGTGCCTACCACGCAGGCAACTTTGTCGAAGCCGAGAAGCTCGCCATCGCCCTGGTCGAGCGTGACCGGCGCAATGCCATGGCCTGGCAAGGGCTGGGCGCGGCACGGCTGAATCAGCGCCGTCCTCAGGAAGCCCTTCAGGCGTTGGAAACCTCGCTTGGATACGACGCCGATAACGCACAAACCCTGTACTTACTGGGCAAGTGTCAGCTGGCGCTGAACCACTGGCGCGCCGCTGTTACCCGGCTGAGCCAAGCCGCGAGGCTGCGACCCGACCACGCCTACACCCAGGTGCAACTGGCCGAAGCCTGGCAAACGCTGAACGACCACGAGGCAGCGGTCGTATGTATCGATCGGGCCTGGGATCTGGACAATAGCAACGCGGACATCCTCTACCGCCGTATCAAGATTCGTGGTCGCGCCCGACGGATGGACGGCCTGCTCGCGGATTGCCGGCACCTGATCGCCCTGCGGAGCAACAATCCGGACTATCACAATCTGGTGGGATCGACGTATAACGACCAGGGGCACTTCGAACAGGCCGAACATCACTATCGCGAAGCGCTGCGACTCGATCCGCAACACGCGGTGGCGTTCTCCAACCGTATCTTCAACGCCCATTACAACCCGGCTCTGAGCCGGGCACATATTCTCGATCTGGTGCTTCAGTGGCGCGACACGTTCGAGCCCCGGCCCAGGCCCTCTCGTCAGCGCGCCAGTAATCGCGACGAAGGTCGCCCGCTTACGATCGGCTTGCTCTCCTCTGGCTTGCGAAGTCATCCGGTCGGCCAAATGATCACAGCAGCCCTGGAGCATCTGTCGGCGGACGATTTTCAGCTCATCGCCTATGCGACCAGCAATACCGAGGATCATATCAGCGCGCGATTACGCCGGATCAGCCACCGTTGGCATTCGGTCGCCACCGCGCGTCGTGACACCCTGAACTCCCTGATCCGGGACGATCAGGTGGACATCCTGATCGACCTCAATGGCCACGCCGACGGCAACCGTCTGCGCCTGCTGGCGGACGAGCCGGCGCCGTTGCTGGTTAAGTGGGTCGGCGGCCTGGTCAATACAACCGGCCTCGAGGCGATCGATTATTTGATCAGCGACAGCGTGGAAACACCCGCCGGATACGATGATCAGTATCTGGAGAAGCTGATCCGCATGCCCGACGACTACATTTGTTATCAGCCTCCGCGTTACGCGCCGGCGGTCGAGGCTCTACCCGCGCTACGCAACGGCTACGTGACCTTCGGCTGCCTGAACAACCCCGCCAAGATCAATCCACGACTGATCGACGAGTGGGTCCGCCTGATGGAAGAGGTGCCGCAAAGCCGACTACTCTTGAAAGGCGCCCAGTACGGCGACGCGGATTTCCGCGAAACCCTGCACGAACAGTTCGAGCGCCGGGGTATCGTGCGCCAGCGTGTGCGCCTGGAAGGCCCGGAAAATCACACCGCCTTCCTGGACACCTACAACCGCATCGACATCGCCCTGGACCCCTGGCCCTATTCCGGCGGCCTGACCACCTGCGAAGCGCTGTTGATGGGGGTACCGGTGATCACCCTGCCCGGCCCCACCTTCGCCGGCCGGCATGCCGCCTCCCACCTGGTCAACGCCGGCCTGCCGGAACTGGTGGTGGACAGCTGGGATGCCTACCGCGCCCGGGCCCGCGATCTGGCCGGCGACCTGGACAATCTGGCCACGGTGCGGCGCCATCTTCGCGATACCCTGATGCAGTCCCCGGTGTGCGACGCACCCCGCTTCGCCGCCCACCTGAGCGCCGCCCTGCGGGGCATCTGGCAGCGCTATTGCCGCGACCTGCCACCCGCCGCTCTGACGTTCAGTCAGGACGGCACCGGGCACTTCGAGGATCAGGCGCTTCCGGTACCGGAGCCGATCCTGCCATCCGTGACCCTGGCAAAGGCGGCGGCACGGCGGGAAAACGCCGGCCGATTCCAGTTTGATTTCAGCGGTAAGATCGTTGCCCTGGATAACGGCGGGCAGCTGCTGGCAACCGGCGCGGCGGACTCACTGCTGCCGCTGGGCGCGTTTGAGCTGCTGGTGTTCGATCCGCTGGGTGAGCATGCGGCGCAGGCGGACGGTCAACGCAACGGCCTGCAGGTTTTCCCGCAAACCACCCTCGGCGACGGTAACCCGGCGGTCCACTACGCCTGCCTGGACCCGGCGTTCAGCGCCACACTGCCACCCGCAGAGGGCGCCGGACAGGGCGCCCGGGTACTCACCGAGTTGCCGGTGAACACGGTAACGCTGGATAGCATCGAGGGGTTGCCCAGCCTGGACTGGCTGGTGCTGGACCACCGCAACGACAGCCTCGCCACCCTGCGTAACGGCGCCCGCGCCCTGGAGCAAACCCTGCTGATCCAGGCCACCGTCTGCTTCGGCCCCGGACCGGAGAACCAGCCGGACCTTGCCGGGCTGTGCCAGTGGGCCGGCGAACACGGCTTCCGCCTCTACCGGCTCGATCCTGTCCGGCATCACAGTCACCTGCCGGAACATCTGGGCCCGCAACGCCAGGCCTCGGAGCTGAGGACCGCCAAGGCGCTCCTGCTGCCGGTGCCCTCGCGTCTGGCGGAACTGGACCACAACCGCAAGACGCGGCTCGCGTTCTTGCTGCATACCGTCTACGGCATCCAGGATCTGGCCTATGCCCTGCTCAGCGAGGTGGACGAAACGCAGGCGGCGCGCTACCTGGCCGATCTGAACGGTGACGCCCCTTCGCCACGGACGCCGGACATTCCCGACGCGCCCTTTATGTCCGAGGCCGAAAAAGCGCTGTTCAAAAAGAGTCTGGAGCGGGCCGGGCGCTACTTCGAGTTCGGCTCCGGCGGCTCCACGGTGTGGGCCTGTCAGGCCGGGCTGACCGTACACGGCGTGGAGAGCGACGCCGCCTGGGTGGACGGGCTGAAGCAGCGTCTCGGCGAAGCCTGCCAGGTCCACGCCGAGGACATCGGCCCCACCAAGGAGTGGGGTTTCCCCGTTTCGGATGCGGCCCGTCACCGCTTCCCGGCCTACGGTGAAGCCATCCACCGCCACGATCAGGCCTTCGACCTGATACTGGTGGACGGCCGTTTCCGCGTCGCCTGCGTGCTGAATGCGATCCGTCATACCCTGAACGTCGCGGACCGACCCGGCGATACGCGCCTGTTCATCCACGACTTCTGGAACCGACCGCATTACCACGCCGTGCTTGAGTTCCTGGTGGAAGAAGAGTCGGCGGAAACCGCCGGGGTGTTCCGTATCGCCGAGAATATTGATCCGGAACGGATGGACGCGGTGCTGGAGGCCTATCGGTTCCAGCCGGCTTAGGGCTCCGGGATCCTGCGAGGCAACCTTTGCCGGCCGGCGTTGCCGGCCTTTCGCGGGCTGGGCCCGCTCCCACAAACCCGCCGCCACCCGCCTGGGCCGGTGGCGGCATAAAGTTATGGGCGTGGCGGCCGATATAGGTACAAACCTGTGCATATCACTATCGGCTGAGGGCCCGCCCATGACCACGCCCGTGGACAACAACAGCGTTTCATCCCTGCCTTCGCAGTTCTCCTACCTGGCCGCGCGTCAGCGCGTGGAAAAAGTGCTGGCACAGCTGCCCGCCGCCGGCGGCGCGGTGCAGGAGAGCGACTCGGAAGGTCGGATGGTAGAACGGGAGGAGCTGGTCAAACCGGTCCAGCAGATCAACGAAGTGCTGCGCCGCTACGGCGTGGAGTTTCAGCTGAGCGAGGATTCCGGGCGCACCATCATTCGCCTGATCGACCGGGAAAACGGCGAACTGATCCGCCAGATCCCCCCGGAAGAGGCCCTCAACGCCGCCCAACGCCTCGAAGAAGTAAAAGGCCGCCTCTTCAGCCTGGAAGTCTAAGCTCGGGCCCTGCCTCCGGCACGGCCCGCTCTTCAGCTATTAACTGTTAACTATCAACTATTAACTGCTTTTTATACTTGCATATTCATAACGTCTTTATAGGCGGACACCAGCCGATTGCGCATCTGCACGCCCATCTCGAAGGCGATGCTGGCTTTCTGGCTGGTGATCATGGTGTCGTGCAGCGACACGCCGGGCTCACCGGCCTGGAACGCCTTGGCTTTGTCGCCGGCGTCGGTCTGCATCTGGTTGATGCGCTCCAGGCTGGATTGCAGCGCCTCGCTGAAGCCGCCGCTGCCCACGGTGGTGTCCAGATTCTGCCCGCCGGCCCGGGGCACGGCGCCGGCCGCCTGCCCGGCGAGGTCCTGCATCTGGTTGAGCGCGGCCTGCATGGCCGGATTGATGGTCGGTGTGCTCATAACGTATCGCTCTGCGTTACCCGCTATTTGAACCGCAAGATTACCAGCCCCCGCCGTGACCCAAGCGGTCAAATGACGGCAAAAAGGCGGGCTTTTCTTTCCTTTGTGTGTCCCGGCGCTGCTCATAATGGCATGCGTCGCAATACCACCGGAAAGCAGCAATGCCTTTTCAACACTATTCCCGTCTCCCCGGGGGGCACGCATGAGCAACGGCGAGACCCGCCCGGACAATAACGGCATCGAACAGATGCTGGCGCGGCTGCGCGCCAACCCGCTGGTGCCGTTGCTGGTGGCCGGGGCCGCGGTGATCGCCCTGGTGGCGGCCATGCTGATGTGGGCCAGCGCGCCGGAATACCGGGTGCTCTACAGCAACCTCAGCGAAGCCGACGGCGGCCGCATCATCAGCGAATTGGAAAGCCGCGCGGTGCCCTATGAGTTCAGCCAGGGCGGTCGCGCCCTGATGGTGCCCGGCGACCAGGTCCACAAACTGCGTTTGCAACTCGCCGAGCAGGGCCTGCCGGAAGGCGGCAACGTGGGCTTCCAGATCATGGACGAGCAGGCGTTCGGCATCAGCCAGTTCGCCGAGCAGGTGAATTTCCAGCGCGGCCTGCAGGGCGAGCTGGCCAGTTCCATTGAAGCCCTGGGCCCGGTATCACGGGCCCGGGTGCATCTGGCCATGGCCAAGCCGTCGGTGTTCATCCGCGACCGTGAGCCCGCCAAGGCGTCCGTGGTACTGACCCTGGAAGCGGGCCGCGCGCTGGGCGACGGCCAGGTCGACGCGATCGTGCATATGGTCTCCAGCAGCGTGCCGGAACTGGCCCTGGAAGACGTCACCGTGGTCGATCAGGCCGGCCGCTTGCTGTCCCGGCCCTCCGGCAGCGGCGGTGGCCTGGACGGCACCCAGCTGGAGTACGTGCGCGAAGTGGAGCGCGTCTACCGCCAGCGCATCGAGAGCATTCTGGCGCCGATCCTGGGCCCGGAGAACGTGCGCGCCCAGGTCACCGCGGAGGTGAATTTCGCCCGCCGCGAGGAAACCAACGAACGCTTCGGCCCCAACCAGGGCGGCAACCCGGCGGCGGTGCGCAGCAGCCAGACCCGGGCCGTCTACAGCGGCGGCGAGGATCTTGCCCAGGGCGTGCCCGGCGCGCTCACCAATACGCCCCCGGGCGCGGCGGCCTCGCCGGTGCAGCAGAACGACGATCAGCAGGAAGGCGAAAACACCGAGGACGACGACACCACCAAGCGCCTCAACCACGAAGACGTGATCAATTACGAGGTGGACCGCAACATCACCCACGTTCAACACGAGCGCGGCCAGGTGGAGCGGCTGTCGGTGGCGGTGGTGGTGGATTACCGCGACGGCGTGAACGAGGACGGCGAAGCCGCCCCGGTGCCGCTGAGCGACGACCAGCTGGAACGGATCAACCAACTGGCGCGCCAGGCAATGGGCTTCTCGGTGGAGCGCGGCGACGGCCTGGAAGTGGTCAACAGCCCCTTCACCCGGGTGGAATCCGAGGACCAACAGCGCGCCTGGTGGCAGGACCCGTTCTGGCAGGACTTCCTGTTCTCCATGGGCCGCTGGCTGCTGGTGGGCCTGGCCGCGCTGCTGCTGTTCCTGCTGGTGCTGCGGCCGATGCTCAAGCGCTACGCCCGGCAGGCGCCGGCACCGGCGGCGCGTCCGGCCCAGGCACAGGCGCCGACACCGGCGCCGGCCGCCACCGACGAAGCCGAGGACGAGCCGGAACCGGTGGTGCCACGCCGCCGCCGGCGCCGCTCCTCGGCCTACGAACAGAACCGCCAGGACCTCCAGGACATGGCCCAGGAAGATCCGGCCATGGTGGCGATGATCGTGCGTAACTGGATGAATCGGAATGAGTGAGCTCAACAACACCCAGCGGGCCGCCGTGCTGTTACTGGCCCTGGATGAAGACAGTGCCGCCGAGGTATTCAAGCATCTGTCCGCCCGTGAAGTGCAGGAAGTCAGCCAGGAAATGGCCAAGCTGGGGAACATCTCCCACGACCAGATGCGCCAGGTGCTGGACGATTTCTATGACGAGTCGGAGCAGTTCGCGGCGCTGAACCTGTATTCCAGCGACCATATCCGCTCGGTGTTGACCAAGGCGCTGGGCAACGAGCGCGCCTCCAGCCTGCTCGAGGACATCCTCGAACAGAACGGGGCCAATTCCGGCATCGACGCCCTCAACCTGATGGAAGCCAACATCGTTTCCGAGATGATCCGCGACGAACACCCGCAGATCATCGCCACCATTCTGGTCCATCTGGAACGGCGCCAGGCCGCCGACGTGCTGGAGTACTTCGACGACAAGCTGCGCAACGACGTGGTACTGCGCATCGCCACGTTCAGCGGCGTGCAGCCCGCCGCCCTGCAGGAGCTCACCGAAGTGCTCGGCGGCATGCTCGACGGCCAGAACCTCAAGCGCAGCAAGATGGGCGGCGCCCGCACCGCCGCCGAGATTCTCAACCTGATGAACTCCAGCGCCGAGGAAACCGTGATCGAAACGGTGCGCGCGCACAGCGAGGACCTGGCGCAGAAGATCATCGACGAAATGTTCCTGTTCGAGAACCTGCTCGACGTGGACGACCGCGGCATCCAGCTGCTGCTCAAGGAGATCAACACCAACGCGCTGATGGTGGCGCTGAAAGGCTCCGACGAAAAACTCAAAGAGAAATTCCTGCGCAACATGTCGACCCGCGCCGCCACCTTGCTGCGCGAGGACATGGAAGCCAGCGGCCCGATCCGCGTGTCGCAGGTGGAGAGCGAACAGAAAGCCATTCTGCAGGTGGTGCGCCGCCTGGCGGACAACGGCGAAATCGTGCTGACCGGCGGGGACGATGCCTATGTCTAGCGCCCACTCAAGCTGGCGCCGCTGGCGGATGGGGGAACTGGACAGCGCCCGCGACCCGGGCGCCGCCCGCCCGGCCGCGGTCGACGCGGAACAGCGCAAGGCGTTTCAGCATCAGGCCGAGCTGCAGGCGCTGCGCAATGAAGCCCGTGAGGAAGCGCGCCGGGAAGGCCACCGGGAAGGCTTCGAGGCCGGCCGTCAGGAGGGCCACGCCCAGGGGCTGGAAGAGGGCCGCCGCGCCGGCGAGCACGAAACCGCCCGCCAGCGCCAGGAGGCCCTGGCGCCGCTGGCCGCGCTGGTGGACGAATTCCGCAGCGCCCTGGCCGACCTGGACCACGCCATCGCCGAGGATCTGGTGGACCTGGCCCTGGCCACCGGCCGCCAGCTGGCCGGCGACGCCCTGCGCGAAGAGCCCGCCGAGATTCTTAACCTGGTGCGCACCCTGATTCACGAGGAACCGGCGCTCAACGGCAAAACCCGACTGTGGCTGCACCCGGACGATCTGGCGCTGGTGGAACAGGAGCTGCACGCGGAATTCCACGCCGCCGGCTGGAAACTGCACCCGGACGATCAGCTCAGCCGCGGCGGCTGCCGGGTTACCAGCCCCAGCGGCGAGCTCGACGCCACCCTGGAAAGCCGCTGGGAAAACCTGGCGGCGCGGGTGCGGCGGCGCAGCCGCCGGCCGCAAGCCGGCGGCGACGACGGCGGGGAACAACCATGACCAGCGCCGAGAACCTCCATCAGGCGCAATGGCGCCGCACGCTCAACAGCGTCACCCGGCGCGTGGCGACGGCGCCCCACTACCAGGCCAGCGGCCGGGTGGTGCGCGCCACCGGCCTGGTGTTGGAAGCGGTGGGCCTGCGCACACCGCTGGGCAGCGCTTGCCGCATCGAGATCACGGCGCCGGGCAGCGACCGGCCGGACTTCGCCGAAGCGGAAGTGGTGGGGTTCTCCGGGGACAAGCTGTTTCTGATGCCGCTGGCGGAGATCAGCGGCCTGGTACCGGGCGCCCGGGTGTTCCCGCTGGGCGACGGGGAAGACACCGGCGCGCGCCGCTTCCCGCTCGGCGACGCGCTGCTGGGCCGGGTGGTGGACGGCAACGGCCGCCCGCTGGACGGCGGCGCGCCGCTGGATGACGTGCCGCACGGCACCCTGGCCTCGCCGCCCATGAACCCGCTGGCGCGGGCGCCCATCGACACCCAGATCGACGTCGGCATCCGCGCCATCAATACCCTGCTCAGCATCGGCCGGGGCCAGCGCATGGGCCTGTTCGCCGGCTCCGGCGTGGGCAAATCCGTGCTGCTGGGCATGATGGCCCGCTACACCGGCGCCGACGTAATCGTGGTGGGCCTGATCGGCGAGCGGGGCCGGGAAGTAAAAGACTTCATCGACAATATTCTTGGCGAGGAAGGCCGCCGCCGCTCGGTGGTGGTGGCCGCCCCGGCCGACACCTCGCCGCTGCAGCGGCTGCAGGGCGCCGCCTACGCTACCCGGGTGGCGGAGCATTTCCGCGACGCCGGCCTCAGCGTGTTGCTGATCATGGATTCATTGACCCGCTACGCCATGGCGCAACGGGAAATCGCCCTGGCAATCGGCGAACCGCCGGCCACCAAGGGCTATCCGCCGTCGGTGTTCGCCAAACTGCCGGGGCTGGTGGAGCGCGCCGGCAACGGCGAAACCGGCGGCGGCTCGATCACCGCCTTCTACACCGTGTTGACCGAAGGCGACGACCAGCAGGACCCGATCGCCGATTCCGCGCGCGCCATCCTCGACGGCCACGTAGTGCTGTCACGGACCCTGGCGGAGTCCGGCCACTACCCGGCCATCGACATCGAAGCCTCGATCAGCCGCGCCATGACCGCCATCGTCGGCGGCGGGCAGCAGCAGCGCGCGCAGCAGTTCAAGCAGCTGTTCTCGCGCTACCAGCGCAACCGCGATCTGATCAGTGTGGGCGCCTACAGCCCCGGCCATGACCCGGCGCTGGACCGGGCGGTGGAGCTGTACCCCTCGATTGAACACTTTTTGCAGCAGGGTATCGGCGAGCGCGCCGATATCGATGATTCGCAACAGGCACTGGGTGCCTTGCTTGGAGGTGTGCCATGAACGCGTCCAACCCGCTGGACACATTAATCGAGCAAAGCCGCAAAGCCCGCGACCACGCCGGCCGCAACCTGGCCGACGACCGCCGTGGCCAGGCGCAGAGCGCCGCGCAGCTGGACGCCCTGCGACGCTACCGGCACGAGTACTGCCGGCGCCTGCAGGACGCCATGAGCCGGGGCATCGACGCCGCCACCCTGGCCAACTACCGGCGCTTCATCCGCTCCCTGGACGACGCCATCGACAAAGCCCTGCAGGCGCTCGACCAGCAGCAGGAAAAAGTGGCCGCCAGCCAGCAACACTGGCAGCAACGGCAACGCCAGCTGTCGTCCTACGACACCCTGGCCGCGCGCCGCGCCGAGCAGGAGCGCCGCCAGGAACAACGCCGCGAACTGCGCGACAACGACGAATTGACCAACAACGCGATGGCCCGCCGCGTGCGCCGGGACTGACGGGAGGATAACCCATGGATATCACCGCCTTGCTTAGCCAGAACCTCGCCAAGACCGGCGCCACCGGGCAACCGGCGACCGCCGACGGCGAGGCCTTCGCCGGCTCGCTGCGGGATGCGGCGGCGAAACTGCTGTCCGCGTCCGAATCGGACGGCGCCAGCGGCGAGGCCGCCCTGGCGCTGCTCGATGCCGGCGGCGACCGCCCGCTCACCGGCGAAGCCAGCGACGCCCTGCGCAACGCTCTGGAAGCGCTGGCCGGCAGCCGGCTCAAAACCGGTGACGGCGACGTCCTGCCCGCTCAAAAGGCCCCGTTGGCTGAACTGGCCGGCGCCGGCGTAAGCGAAGAAAACGCCATCCGGGATTTGGTCGAGCACGCCGCGGACAACGGCGCCGCTAACCCGATGACCGGCGGCCTGGCCGTGCCCGCACCGCTGACCGCCGCCGCCTCGAAAAACACGGCGCAGGCACTGCCAGTGATGCGCGCGCCGGACGCCCTCAACCGGCCGGCCACCGTTTCCGCCCTGCCCACTGACGGCGCCGCCGGCGACACCCTGAGCCCGGCCCCCGCCGCCACCGGCGAGGCCAAGCCGGCGATGCCCGCCTGGGCCAGCGACGCCCAGGCCTTGAACGGCACCCTGGAGCGGTCACGCCTGGACACGCGCCTCGGCGCTAACCAGGAAGGCGGTGCTCAGAACGCCGGCGTGATGGGCGCCACCGGCGCCGCCGGCGGCCAGACCGGCGCGGCCGGCGCCACCGGCCCCGCCGCCCAATTCACGTTGCAGGCGCCGGTGGCCAGCGCGCCCTGGCAGCAGCAACTGGGCCAGCAGATGGTGGGCCTGGCGCAACGCGGCGACCAGCACATGGAGCTGCACCTCAACCCGCGCGAGCTGGGGCCGCTTTCGGTGAGCCTGAAACTCGACGACCAGGGTGCCCAGGCGCATTTCTTCTCCAGCCATTCCACGGTGCGCGGCGCGGTGGAGCAGGCCATCCCGCAACTGCGGGAAGCGCTGGCCGAACAGGGCATCGCCCTGGGTGAAGCGATGGTCGGCGAGCACCGCCAGGGGTTCGCCGGTAACGGCGACGGCCAGCCCGGCCAGCGCGGCGGCGCCCCGGGCGGTGACGGCCTGGCCGGCGAGCCCGCCGCCACTGAAGAGAGCGTGCCGGTGAGCCGCATCATCGGCGGCGACACCGGCGGCGTGGATCTGTACGCCTAGGGCCTGTTCACTAAACGCCAAAGATAGGCCCTTTAGCGGGGCCTTTTCCGGCCATGCCGGCGCCCGCGCCGGCGGCATACTGCACTCTGAAACGGCAACCCTTATTCAGGATGGAAGGCACAACCCATGGCGGATTCCCCGAACCGGTCGAGCAAACTTGGATGGTTGATCGCCTTGATGGTGATCCTGCTCGGCGCTCTGGTGGCCATCAATATGTACCTGCTGCTGTCCGATGACAGCGACGACGACGATGAAGAGACCGTGGAGCAGGTGGAAGCGCCCCGGCCGGTGCTCTACGTCAAGCTGGAACCGTTCACCGTCAATCTGCAGGGCGAGCTGTGCGGCCAGCGGCTGCTGTACGTGGGCCTGTCCCTGCAGGTCGCCGACACCGAGACCGAGAGCTACCTGCTCGAGCACATGCCGCAACTGCGCAGCCGCATGCTGATGCTGTTGTCCGGGCAGAGCTCGCAAACCGTGGCCACGCAGCAGGGCAAGGAATCGCTCAAGGCCGAGATTCTCGAGCTGTTCGCCCAGCCGCGCGACGACGGCCAGCCCGAACTGCAAGTGGATGATGTGCTCTTCACCGAGTTCATCGTGCAATAAACCGGGTGGACGCCAATGGCACAAGACGATCTGCTATCCCAGGAAGAAATCGATGCGCTGCTCAACGGGCCCGGCGGTGACGACGAGTCGCCGGCCAGCAAAGAGCCGCGCCTGCGCCCCTATGACCCCGCGTCCCAGCACCGGGTCATCCGCGAGCGCCTGCACAGCCTGGACATCATCAACGAACGCTTCGCGCGCCATTTCCGGGTCAGCCTGTTCAACCTGATCCGGCGCAGCGCGGACATCACCGTGGATTCGGTGCGCTACCAGAGCTTCAAGGACTTCGCGCGCAATCTGCCGGTGCCCACCAACCTGAACCTGATCGCCATGAAGCCGCTGCGCGGCACCGGGCTGGTGGTGTTCCCGCCCAGCCTGGTGTTCATGGTGGTGGACAACCTGTTCGGCGGTGACGGCCGCTTCGTCACCAAGTCCGAGGGGCGCGAATTCACCAATACCGAACAGCGCATTATCCAGCGCCTGCTCAAGCTCGCCATCGACGCCTACCAGGACGCCTGGAAGTCGGTGTACTCGCTGGAGATCAGCTACCTGCGTTCCGAGATCCAGGCCAAGTTCGCCAACATCACCAACTCGCCCAACGAGATCATCGTCAACACCACCTTCCATCTGGAAGTGGGCAACCTGGCCAGCGACTTCCAGGTGTGCATGCCCTACTCGATGATCGAGCCGCTGCGCGAGCAGCTCAATAACCCGATCGCCGATGGCCGCGACGCCGGCGATCAGGCGTTCAGCCATCGCATGGCGGGGGAAATCCGCCGTTCGGAGGTGGAGCTGGTGGCCGAGTTCGTCAACGTGCCCAGCCGCATCTCCCAGGTAATGAGCCTCAAGCAGGGCGATGTGCTGCCCATCGATCTGCCCGACACCGTCACCGCCCGCGTGGACGGCGTGCCGGTGCTGGAATGCGATTACGGCAGCCGCGACGAACAACGGGCGCTGCGCGTACAGCGCGTCATCGACCACGCCAACGCCCATGCGGCGGCGGCACCGAGGAAGCCGAGCAATGACTGATCCCAACAAACCCGATCAAAACGCCAGCGACGACGACTGGGAAAAGGCCATGGCCGAACAGCAGGGCGAAGAGACCGGCGGCGACGACGCCGATCCCTGGGCCGAGGCGCTCGCCGAACAGGAAGCGGCCGAAGGCGGTGGCACCGGCGATGCCGGGGACGCGCCGGCGCGCAATGCCGACGACCGGGTGTTCAAGCCGTTCGACGCCGGCACCGGCGCCGGCGACGCCCGCGACCTGGAAATGATCATGGATATTCCGGTCAAGCTGAGCGTGGAGCTGGGGCGCACCCGCATCACCATCAAGCAGCTGCTGGAACTGGCGCAGGGCTCGGTGGTGGAACTGGACGGCCTGGCCGGCGAGCCCATGGACATCCTGATCAACGGCTACCTGATCGCCCAGGGTGAAGTGGTGGTGGTGGAAGACAAATACGGCATCCGCATCACCGAGATCATCACCCCCTCCGAACGGGTTCAGAAGCTCAACCGATGAGCAGCGCCGACGCCCAGACTAAGACCGGCATCGAGGCGGTGCAGGCCGGCGGCGACGCCATGCTGGGCATGGCCGCGTTCGGCAAGACCGCGCTGGTGCTGGTCGCCATGGTGGGGTTTATCCTGCTGTGCGGCTGGCTGCTCAAGCGCTTCGGCCCGGGCCAGACGGCCGCCGGCCAGACCCTGAAAGTGGTGGCCAGCCGCGCGGTGGGCGCCAAGGAACGGGTGGTGGTGCTGGAGCTGGAAGACACCTGGCTGGTGCTGGGCGTGGGCGGCGGCAAGGTCACCAAGCTGCACGAGCGGCCGGCCCCGGAGCGGCCGCCGGCACCCGAGCCGGCGCCCACCAGCCAGGCGGTTAATCCGGAAGACGGCTTCGCCGGCCGTTTCGCCCAGGCGTTGAAAGCCAACCTGCGCGGCGGCCCAGGGAAACCACGATGAGCACGCTCTGGTCGCCCGGTACGCTGCGCCGCGCCCTGCCCTGGCTGGCACTGGCGCTGATCTGCGCGCTGCCCGACCTGGCCTGGGGCCAGGCGACGATCCCCGGCATCACCAGCGAGCCCACCGCCGGCGGCGGCCAGCAATGGTCGATCAAGCTGCAGACCCTGCTGCTGCTCAGCAGCCTGGCGTTCCTGCCGGCGGTGCTGCTGATGATGACCTGCTTCACCCGCATCATCATCGTGCTCAGCCTGCTGCGCACCGCCATGGGCACGCAATCGGCGCCGCCCAACCAGGTGCTGCTGGGGCTGACGCTGTTCCTCACCTTCTTCGTGATGTCACCGGTGTTCAACAAGGTCTACGACCAGGCCTGGGTACCGCTGGAGCAGGAACAGATTGAATTCCCCGAGTTCGTGGAGCGCGGCGCCCAGCCGTTCCGTGAGTTCATGCTGGCGCAGACCCGCGAGCCGGACATCGCCCTGTTCGCCCGACTCGCCGAGGTGGGCCCCATGGCCGGGCCGGAGGATCTGCCGTTCCGCGTGCTGCTGCCCGCCTTCGTCACCAGCGAACTGAAAACCGCCTTCCAGATCGGCTTCACCATTTTTATTCCGTTTCTGATTATTGATCTGGTGGTGGCCAGCGTGCTGATGGCACTGGGCATGATGATGGTGCCGCCGGCGACTATCTCGCTGCCATTCAAGCTGATGCTGTTCGTGCTGGTGGACGGCTGGCAGTTGATTATCGGATCCCTGGCGGAGAGCTTTTTCGTATGACCCCCGAAACGGTAATGTCGATCGCCTACCAGGCGATGATGGTCACCCTCTACCTGGGCGCCCCGCTGCTGCTCACCGCGCTGCTGATCGGCCTGCTGGTGAGCCTGTTCCAGGCCGCCACCCAGATCAACGAGATGACGCTGTCGTTTATTCCCAAGATCCTGGGCGTGTTCGCGGTGTTGATCATCGCCGGCCCCTGGCTGCTGTCGTTGATCATCGATTTCACCCGCACCCTGTTCCAGAACATTCCGTTCCTGGTTTCCTGAGCCCACGCCATGGTCGATGTCTCCTTTGACCAACTGCACGCCTGGCTCACCGCCTTTCTGTGGCCGTTCATGCGCCTGACGGGCTTTTTCATGGCGGCGCCGCTGCTCGGCCACAGCGCCGTGCCCAACCGGGTCAAGATCGGCCTGGCGGCGTTGCTGTGCATCGTGGTGGCACCGGCCCTGCCGCCCCTGCCCGCGGCGCCGGTGTGGTCCTGGGCCGGGCTCGGCATCGTCGTGGAGCAAACGCTGATCGGCGTCGCCATGGGCCTGGCGCTGCGGGTGATGTTCACGGTGGTGCAGGCGGCGGGGGAATTCATCGGCCTGCAGATGGGGCTGGCGTTCGCCACTTTCGTAAGCCCGGACGGCGCCAACACCATGATTTTGTCGCGGCTGTTCTACATGATCACGCTGCTGATGTTCCTGGCGGTGAACGGCCATCTGATCGTGATCGACACCCTGGCCACCAGCTTCCAGACCCTGCCGGTGGGCACCAGCGGGCTTAACCCCAACGGCTTCGAGATGCTGGTGCGCTACGGCGGCACCATCTTCGTATCCGGTCTGCTGCTGGCGTTGCCGCTGGTGGCGGCGCTGCTGATCGTCAACCTGTCGCTGGGCATCCTTAACCGCTCGGCGCCCCAGCTCACCGTGTTCTCGGTGGGCTTCCCCACCTCGCTGACCCTGGGGCTGTTTCTGCTGCTGGTACTGATGACCGATTTCGGCCGCTTCCTGCAGGGATTGTTTTCCGAAGGGCTGCAGTTCCTCAGCCAGTTGGTCGAGGCGCTCGCGCCTCTCTCCTGACGGTTGTGGATCCTCACTTGTGGGAGCGGGCCCTGCCCGCGAAAGGCAAGCGAAGCTTGCCGGCGGGATGCCAGAGACCTGTTTGAACGCGTAGAAAAGAATTCTCTGGGATCCTGCCGGGTGGCTGGACGCCACCCTTTCGCGGGCGGGGCCCGCTCCCACAGCCCGCTCCCACAGCCCGCTCCTACAAATCTACATGCGATCGAACAGAGACATGCCCTTGATGTCGACGAAGGCTTTCTGGGCGGCCTGCAGGCTGACCTGACGCAGGCTGTATTGGGAGACCACTTCCGCGAAGTTGGCGGGATCGCTCAGGTCGCCGATCAGGTTGGAGTAGGTTTCGGTGTAGTTGAGCTGGCGGTTGTCGGCCACGCCGTCGACCACATTCAGTTCGTTCAGGCGCGAGCCCACCGACGCGCGTACCGTCAACACATTGTCCAGGCTGTTATCGAACTCGCGCATGACGGTATTGATGGTGTTGGCGCGGGCCGCCTTCTCGGCGTCGTTGCCGGCCGGCTGGTCAAGCACCGCCAGCGCCTTCTCGAAGGTCTTGAACAGGTCGGTGTTCATGTTCTCCGCTTTGCCCATCTCAATGCTGTCGCCGTCGGCGGGCTGGCCCTTGAGCGTGATCGACAGGCCGCCCACTTCCACCGGCTCGCCCTCTTCATAGGCCTGCGCCGGGCCGCCGTCCACCGAGTAGGTGGTGGTGCCGCCGGTGACCGAGAATTCGATCTGGAAGCTGTTGCCGAAGTCCGGGTCGCTTTCATCGATGACCTGCGGGCCCTTGAACGTCAGGCTGCCGCTGTTGCCGGCGTCCGCTTCCGCCACATAGCCGGCGCTGGAGTGCACGCTCTGGAAAATGGTCTGGCCGTTGTCGGTCACTTGCATCAGCCGGGAGGCATCGATGCGTTGCTCGCGGGTATTGGTATCGCCGACATAGCTGACGGTGCCGTCGGCGGCGCGCACGAACGGCTCACTGGCGTCCTGGTAGCCGCCGAAAAGATGGCGGCCGTTGCCGTCGGTGGCGTTGGCCTGGCCGATCACGGTTTCATACACGCCGCGCAGATCACTGGCCACCGAGGCGCGGTCGGCGTCACTCAGGGTGTCGCTGGCGGCCTGGATCATCAGCGTCTTGGCGCTGGCGATGGCGTCGCTGACGCTGTTCAGCACGCTCTCTTCCTGGGACAGGGCGTTGCGGGCGCTGATCCGTGAATCGGTGTACTGCTGGGTGACGGACATGGATTGCGCCACCTGCACCGCCCGCGAAGCGGCCTGGGGGTCGTCGGAAGGGTTGACCACCTTGCGCCCGGTGGCGATCTGCTGGCCCACCCTCATGAACTCGCCCTGCTGTTGATTCAGGGAATTCATGCTCTGCTCATACATGGTGACGGTGCTGATACGCATGATCTTTTCCTGTTAACGCAGGCCGAGGATGGCGTCCATGATGGTGGAGCCGGTCTGAATCACCTTGGCGTTGGCCTGGTAAAATTGCTGGTAACGAATCAGGTTGGCGGCTTCTTCATCCAGGTTGACGCCGGATTCGGACTGCTGCACCGCTTCCAGTTGCTCGGTGAGGCCCTGCTGGGCGCTCAGGTTGGCCTGAACGATATTGGTGCGGTTGCCGACATCGCCGACGATCGCCGCGTAGGCGCCGCTCAGCGTGGCGCCGCCGCCCACCAGCAGGCTGTCCTGCAGGTCCTGCAGGGCCAGGGCGTTTTCGTTGTCGCCGCTGCCGCCGCCCTGCCCGGCGGCCAGTTGCGCCGGTTCACTGATACGGTTTTCCAAACCGCCGGCGGCCTGCCGCGTGGGCTGCAGCTGGAAGCGGTCGCCGTCGGCCAGGGTGCCGGCGTCGCCGATGGTCACCACCACGCCGCCCACGTTGAGCTGATCACTGCCGTCCAGGGTCGCGGTGACTCGCTCGCCGGTGTCGCGCCGGGTGATTTCAAACTCACCGGCGGCGGCGTCGGTGACCACCAGGTCGTAGTCACCGGTGGTGAGCTGGTCCACGTCACCGAACGCGGCGTCGATGGTGGCCGAGCCGGCGTTGTTTTCGTTGGAGAAGGCACGCGGCTGGCCCACGTCGAACATCGCCTCGCCGGGATCGCCGTTCAGGTCGAAGCCGGCCTGGTGCTGTTCATTGAAAGCGGTGGCCAGGGACACCGCCAACTGACCGATCTGGTTCTGGGTCTTATCCAGGGTCTCGGAGCGGAACGTGAGCAAACCGCCCAGCGCCCCACCGGTGATCGCGTCCTCGTCAAGCTCCACCTGGTTGCCGGCGGAATCGTTGTAGCCGACCACCGTGCGCGTGGGGTCCGCGGAGGACGACATCGCTTCCAGCGAGAAGCTGCGGGTGCCGGCGACAATCGGCTGGCCGTTGCCGATGGAGAGGTTATAGGTGCCGCTCTCCTGAATGGTCAGCCGCACGTCGACACGCTCGTTAAGCTCGGCCACCAACTGGTCGCGCTGATTCAACAGGCCGTTGGGCGCCTTGCCGGTCTTCGCCTTGGCCAGAGCGATCTCCCGGTTCAGGTTGGCGATCTGGTCGGCGCTGTTATTGATCTGGGTGATTTCGTCACGGATGTTGCTGTCGATACCGCTCTGCATATCGCGCAGATAACCGTCGAAGGAACGGAACTGGGCGCTGAGCGTGTCCGCCGCGCCGATCACGCCCTGGCGGGCGGCCGGGTCGGACGGCGAGCTGGCCAGGTCTTCCAGGGACGAGAAGAAATCCTGCATCAGCGGCGCCAGACCCGCGTCCTGATCGGCGAGCAGGTTATCGATCTGGCTCACCTGGGTCTGGTAGGACTGCAGCGCGCTGCTTTTGCTGCCCGCCGCGTTGAGCTGATCGGCCACGTAGTGGTCGAACTGGCGCTGGATATCGTTGACCTGCACGCCGCCACCGGCGGATTGCTGCTCGCCGAGCAACGTCAGTTCGCGGTTGTAGCCGGGCGTGTAGACATTGCTGATGTTGTTGCTGGTGGTGTTCAGGGCGTTCTGCGCGGCGTTCAGACCGCTGAGCCCGATGGAAAACATGCTCATCGTTTTGTTCCCGTTAACCAATGCCCTTTATATCGACCGCGCCGCGCGTTTCTTTAATGCTTCCTGTGGGAGCGGGCCCTGCCCGCGAAAGGCAAGCAAAGCTTGCCGGCGGGATACCAGAGACCCGTTCAATCAGCGTCTCCGGGATCCTGCCGGGTGGCTAAAGCCACCCTTTCGCGGGCCGGGCCCGCTCCCACAAGCCCACCGATCTGGTCCATCAGCGCGACCAGTTTGTCGGCGTAGGCCGGGTCGGTGGCGTAGCCGCCGTTCTGCAGAGCCTGTGCCGCCTGCTTCGCATCGGCGGCCTGCAGCACCGGCGCGTAACGCGGGTTATCACTGATCAGGCGGCCATGGTCCTCGAACGCTTCAGCGTAGGAGTCATAGACGCGGAAGCGGTCCACCACCCGGGTGCGCTGGCCGTTGATGTATTCGTGGGTGACCACCTCGGTGGTGGGGCCTTTCCAATCGGCGCCGGCCTTTATGCCGAACAGGTTATGGCTGTTGCCGCCGTTATTGGTGGGAATTTCCCGGCGTCCCCAGCCGGTTTCCAGGGCCGCCTGGGCAAGGATCAGCGGCGCCGGCATGCCGGTACGCCGGGACGCTTCCCGGGCCGGCTCCGACAGCTGGTGCACGAAGTCCGTGGGGGTGGCCGGGTTGGCGGCGCTCAGCAGCGGCGGCCGGGGCCGTTCGGTGCGCGCCACGGCGGTGGCAGCGCCGGCATCGTCCATCGCGGCGGTATCGCCTTTGGAAGCGCCTGCCGCAGGGTCGCCTGCCGCAGGGTCGCCTGCCGCAGGATCCACGCCGGGCAGGCGGCGCGGCTCGCCGCGCGGAATGGCGTCCAGCGGCGACGCGCCGCTGGCGGCCCGGGCGGCGTCCGCGGAAGTGCCCTTACCGGAAAGCTGCGCCACCAGCTGGTCCGCCAGGCCCAGACCGCGACCGGCCATGTGCTGGGACATCTGCTGATCGAACAGCGATTGATAAAAACGCATCTGCGAGCTGTCGGTGAGCTCCGAACGCGGCGAGGCGTCGCGCATGCTCTTGATTATGCGGTGCAGGAACAGCGCCTCGAACTGCTCGGCGGCGCTGCGCAGCTGTTTTTGCGGGTCGCGGGCGGCGCTGTGCTTGAGCCGGTCGAGGCCCTGCACGTCCAGCGCGAACTGACCCTGTATGGAACCGTCCAGACCGGCCATCAGATAATCTCCAGTTCCGCGCGCAGGGCCCCGGAGGCTTTCAGCGCTTCCAGTATCGACATCAGCTCCTGGGGCGTGGCGCCCAGCGCGTTGAGGGCGTCCACCACTTCCATCAGGTCGGCGCCTTCGACGAACTGCAGCGAACCCTGTTGCTGCTGAATGCTGATATCGCTGTCGGGCACCACGGCGGTCTCACCGTCGCCGAACGGGGCCGGCTGGCTGACGCCGAATTCGGTGTCGATCACCACCGACAGGTTGCCGTGGGCCACTGCCGCCGGTTTCAGGGTGACGCGGCCGTTCAGCACCACCGAACCGGTGCGCGCGTTGATGATCACCTTGGCGGGGGCGTCCGTTGGCGTCACGTAGACACGCTCCACCCGCGCCATGAAACTGACCCGGTCGTTTTCGTTCTCGGGGCCGCGCAACTGAATGGTGCGGGCGTTGCGGGCCGCCGCCACGGTGCTGCCGAATTCCTGGTTGATGGCGCGCACGGCGCGCTCGGCGGTGCCGAAGTCGGCGGTCTTCAATTGCAGTTCCAGCAGCCCGCCGTTGGCGCCCAGCTGCAGCGGCACTTCCCGCTCCACCACCGCACCGCCGGCGATACGGCCGCTGGCCTGCTGGTTGATCTGCACGCTGCTGCCGCCGGCTTCGGCGCCGGCGCCGCCGATCAGCAGGTTGCCCTGGGCCAGCGCGTAGGTGGCACCGTCGGCGCCTTTCAGCGGCGTCATCAGCAGGGTGCCGCCGCGCAGGCTGCGGGCGTTACCGATCGACGACACCACCACGTCGATGCGCTGGCCGGGGGCCGAGAACGGCGGCAGGTCAGCGGTCACCATCACGCCGGCCACGTTGCGCAACTGCATGTTGGTGCCGGGCGGAATCGCAATGCCCAGCTGCGAGAACATATTGGTCAGGCTTTGCGTGGTGAACGGGGTCTGCATGGTCTGGTCGCCGGAGCCGTCCAGGCCCACCACCAGGCCGTAGCCCACCAGCACGTTATCGCGCACCCCGGAAAAGTCCGCCAGCTCGCGCAGGGGTTCCGCCCGCGCCGGCGAGCTGAACGCGCTCAGCAGCAGCCCCAGCGATAATGTCAGCGCGACCAGACGCAACCGTGCCATGACCGTCACTCCCATGTTCAAAACGGCGAAATGTTCAGGAAGAAGCGCTGCAGCCAGCCCATGTGCTGCGCCTCGTTGATGTACCCGTCGCCCACGTACTCGATGCGCGCGTCCGCCACCTGGGTGGACGGCACCGTGTTGGTGTCGGAAATCTCCAGTGGATCCACCACCCCGGAGAAGCGGATGAATTCGGTGCCCTGGTTGATCAGAATCTGCTTCTCGCCGCGCACGCGCAGATTGCCGTTGGTGAGCACTTCCAGCACCGTCACCGTGATGGTGCCGGTGAAGGTGTTCTCCGCCTGGGAGCCGCCGCCGCCTTCGAAGTCGTTCTCGCCGGTGAGGTCGAAGCCGTAGTCGCTCAGATCCTCCAGGCCGGTGGGTACGGTGGTGGGCGTAAAGGAAGCGGAGCCGCTGCGGTCGGCGTTGCTCTGCGAGCTTTTGCTGGCGCTCACCTGCTCGTTGACCATCACCGTCAGCACGTCGCCCACCGCGCGCGGCCGGCGGTCCTCGAACAGCGGGTTCTGGCCGCGCCCGGCCTGGTAGATGGAACCGTTGGACAGCGCCGGCGGCGGTTGGGGAATTTCCACGCTTTCCTGCTCGCCGACCACCGAGGGCTGCGGCAGTTGCGCGCAGCCGCCCAGCGCCAGCAGCAACACCACGATACCGATGCGGCAATGTTTAACGATGGCGTCCACCAGGGTCTCCCGCATCAGGATCAGAGCTGCGCCAGACGGGACAGCATTTCGTCGGAGGTTTTCACCGCCTTGCTGTTGATTTCGTAGGCGCGCTGGGTCTGGATCATGTTGACCATTTCCTCCACCACATTGACGTTGGAGGTTTCCACATAGGACTGGTACAGGCCGCCCGCGCCGTTCATGCCGGGCATGCTTTCGGTGCGCATGCCGGAGGCGGTGGTTTCCAGGTAGAGGTTCTCGCCGATGCTTTCCAGGCCGGCGGGATTGACGAAGGTGGACACGGTCAGCTGGCCCACTTCCACGCTCTGGCTGGAACCCGGCTCGGTAACGGTGACCAGGCCGTCCTTGCCGATGCTTACCGACAGGGCGTTTTCGGGAATCATCACCGCCGGCTCCAGCGGGTAGCCGCTGGACGTGACCATCTGGCCGTTCTGGTCGAGCTGGAAGCTGCCGTCACGGGTAAAGGCCACGTTGCCGTCGGGCATGCGCACCTGGAAGAAGCCCTTGCCGTTGATCGCCAGATCGCGGGAGTTGCCGGTGTTCTCCAGGCCGCCCTGGCTGTGCAGCCGCTCAGTGGCCACCGGGCGCACGCCGCTGCCCACCTGCATGCCGGACGGCAGGGTGTTCTGCACGTCGTTGGCGCCGCCGGGCTGGCGCAGGTTCTGGTACAGCAGGTCTTCGAACACCGCGCGGGATTTCTTGAAGCCGTTGGTGCTGACGTTGGCCAGGTTGTTGGATATCACATCCATTTTGACCTGCTGGGATTCCAGACCGGTCTTGGCCGTCCACAAGGATTTAATCATTGGGTTCCCCTCCGCCTGGCTGCCAGGCTTACTGGATCGACAGCAGACTGTCCGCGCGCTGCGCGTTCTGGTCCGCGGTGTCGATCACCTTCATCTGCATTTCGTAGCGGCGACCGTTGTCGATCATCGCCACCATGGATTCCACCGGGCTGACGTTGCTGCCTTCCAGGGCGCCGGACACCAGCCGGGCGTTCTCGTCCATGGGCAGGGCGCCATCAGGGCCACGGAACAGACCGTCTTCACCGCGCTGCAGATCGCCTTCGCCACCGTTGACCAGCTTGACGCGGCCGATCTGCACCAGCGCATCCGGATCCTCACCGGCGCCGATGGCACTGAGGGTGCCGTCGGCGCCCATGGACAGCTTGGCGCCCAGCGGCACGATGATCGGCCCGCCTTCGCCGATCACCGGACGGCCGGCGCTGTTGAGCACGCCGTCGCCGTCCACCTGCAGGTCGCCGCGGCGGGTGTAGGCTTCGTCACCGTTGGTGGCCTGCACCGCCAGCCAGGCGTCGCCCTGCATGGCCACGTCCAGATCACGGCCGGTGGCGTTCATGGGTCCGGCGCTGAAATCGGCGCCCGGCGTGGACGCCATCACCGAGGTGCGCGTGGCCAGGGCACCGTCGCCCTGCACCGGCACCGCGCGCAGTGCCTGCATCTGCCCACGGAAGCCGGTGGTGGAGGCGTTCGCCAGGTTGTTACTGACCACCGATTGCTGGTCCATGCTCTGGCGCGCGCCGCTCATGGCGGTGTAAAGAATGCGATCCATCCGGGCTCTCCTGTAACGCGATTAGCGCAGGTTCACGGCGCTCTGCAGCACCTCGTCCTGGACCTTGATGGTCTGGGTGTTGGCCTGGTAGTTGCGCTGGGCGACGATCAGGTCCACCAGTTCGCTGGTCAGGTCCACGTTGGAGGTTTCCACGGTGCCCGCTTCCAGGCTGCCGAACTGGCCGGCACCGGCCAGGCCCAGCAGCGGCTGGCCGGAAGCGCCGGTCTCGGTCCAGGCGTTGTCGCCTTCCGGCTGCAGCCCTTCCGGGTTACGGAAGTTGGCCAGCGCGATGGTGCCCAGCACCTGGGACTGTTCGTTGGAATAGTTGCCGACGATATTGCCCACTTCATCGAAGGCGATGCCCACCAGGGAGCCGGAGGCGTAGCCGTTCTGGGTGAGAGAATCGAGGGCGAAATCCTCACCGAACTGGGTGGTGCCGTCGAAATCAATGCCGAAGTTCATCGGGTCGGCGCCGCCCCCGGGGGTAAACGCATAGTCGGGGAAGGTGCTGGCGCCTTCGTCGAGGGTGCCGTTGCCGTTAAACGCCAGCTGGCCCACGTTGGTGGCGTCCGCGTTGCCGTCCAGGGACACGCGCACTTCCCACTGGTTTTCACCGGTCTTGGTGAAGTAGGTGGTCATGGTGTGCTGCACGCCCAGGGAGTCGTAGGCGGTGCCGGTGTTGGCGTAGGAATAGGTGTCGCCGTCGGCGGCGTCGAACGGCGTGGCGCCACGGTCGATCTCATCCACGGTGGCGTCCAGGTTGAACGACGCCTCTACCTGATCGGTGGCGGTGGCCGCCATGGCACCGGCCGGCACCTGCAGGGTCTCCGGCTGACCGCCGGTGCCGACGCCGGCGGGGAAGCCGGTGAGCCGGGCGCCCTGGGCGTTTTCCAGGTAGCCGTCGGCGGTCAGGGTGAGCTGGCCGTTGCGGGAATAGACGGTCTGGTCGCCCTGGGTGAAACGGAAGAAACCGTTGCCGTTGATACCCAGGTCCAGGTTACGGCCGGTGGATTCCAGGGTACCGTTGGAGAAATCCTGCAGCACCGTGGACACGCGCACGCCCTGGCCCACCTGGGCACCGGCGTAGACGTCGGCGAACTGCGCGCCGGACCCTTTGAACCCCACGGTCTGGGAGTTGGCGATGTTGTTGCCGACCACGTCGAGATTGGTCGCGGCGGAGTTAAGACCACTGAGTGCCTGTGAAAAACCCATCTTCGTGCTCCTAGAAGTTATTCTTTACGAAATCTTGTTTAAAGAATCTGGCGGATATCGCCGAGACTGACCTGTTCGGAAACGCCGCCCAGATCCAGCAACGGCGCGCCGTTGTCATCCAGGCTCACGCCGCTGACCATGGCGTAGTTCAGATTGACCACCTCCAGAGGCTCACCGTCGGCGCTGGCTTCAACGGATACCGTGTAGGAGCCCTTGGGTGCCTCCTCGCCACTGTCCATTTCGCCGTTCCAGGTGAACGACTCACTGCCGGCGTCCATGGCGAACGGCTCGAAGCGGCGCACCACCTCGCCGCTGTCATTGCGCACCGTGATCTGCACTTCGTCGGCGGCCTGCTCCAGCTCCACGCCGAACGGCGTGGTGGAACCGTCTTCACCCACCAGCACCCGGTTGCCGGGCACCAGCACGCCGCTGCCGATCAGGCCGGCGGCCTGCATCGCCTGGCCGGCGTCGAGCTGGCCGGTGATGCCTTCCAGGGTGCTGTTGAGTTCGGAGATACCGCTGACGGTGTTGATCTGCGCCAGCTGCGAGGTCATCTCCGCGTTTTCCATGGGGTTCATCGGGTCCTGGTTCTTAAGCTGCGTGACCAGCAGGGTCATGAAACTGTCCTGCAGGTCGGCGCCGTCGGACTTGCTGGCCGCGGCGGCGGCCTGGGCGGCGGCGCTGCCGTTCACCGAATTGAGCACGTTGGAGCCAATCGTCGACATCAGTTTTCTCCCAGCGTCAGGGTCTTCATCATCAGTTGCTTGCTGGTGTTCAGCACTTCCACGTTGGCCTGGTAGGAGCGCGACGCGGAGATCATGTTGACCATTTCATTGACCGGCTCCACGTTGGGCATGGACACGTAGCCCTGGTCGTCGGCCAGCGGGTGGTCGGGGCGGAACTCCCGGCGCAGGGGCGAGGGATCCTCGATCACTTCGCGCACCCCCACGCCGCCCACGCCGGTGCCGTTCTGGCCGCGCGCCTCGAACATCACCTGCTTGGCGCGGTAGGCCTCGCCGTCGGGGCCGGCGACGCTGTCGGCGTTGGCCATATTGCTGGCGGTGACGTTCATGCGTTGCGACTGCGCCGTCATCGCCGAACCGGAAATCTCAAAAATCGAAAACATCGACATGGTTCAATTCCTATTCAGGCTGCATGGCGGACTTGAGGCCCTGGATGCGGCCGTTGAGCATGGTCAGCGCCGCCTGGTAACGCACCGAGTTGTCGGCGAAGCGGGTGCGCTCCACGTCCATGTTCACGGTGTTGCCGTCCAGGCTGGGTTGGTCCGGCACCCGGTAAAGCAGGTCGCCGACCGGCGCCGAGCCGCTGCCGCCGGCGATGTGCCCGGCGGCGGTGGTGGACAACGACAGCCCACCCTCGGCCGGCCGGCCGCTGTCCATGGCGCGGGACAATTCACTGGCGAAATCAAAATCCCGCGCCTTGAAGTTGGGCGTATCCGCGTTGGCGATGTTGTTGGCCAGAACCTGCTGGCGCTGGTGGCGCAGGTTCAGTGCTTCCTGGTCGAATTGCAGGGCGGCGGCCAGTCGGTCAATCATGCCGAAGCTCCAATGGCTTGTAGGTCAGAGTGGAGATTAATACCGGCGCGGTCAGGTCAAAGGCACAAACAGGCCACCATTTTGATTCCAATTCGTTTATTCACCCGGCGGCCGGTTACCTAGAATAAGGACCTGACTGGAAAAACCCGTTACCCCGAGGCGTCCTATGCCAGGCCCCCTGTTCCATCACATTGCACGGTTCGTCGTATCGCTGGCGCTGCTCGCCATGGCGCCGACGGTGGCCGCTGACGGCCAGCCGGCGGCGGGCGCGGCCGAGGCCCCCGCGGTCAGCGCGGTGCGCGCTTTCTTGCTGGAACGGGCCGGCGGGCTCGGCGACAGCGTCGCCGTGGAGGTCCGGGCACCGAGCGCCCACCTGCCGCCCTGCGTGGCCCCGGAAGTGTTCATGCCGGGCCGCGGCCAGAAGCCCTGGGGCCGGGTCTCCGTGGGGGTGCGCTGCGGCGAGCAACAGCGCCGCGTGCGCTATATGCAGGCCCGGGTGACCGTCACCGGGCGGTACTGGGTCAGTGCCGGCGAACTGCCGGCGGGCACGCCGATCCGCGCCGGCATGCTCCGCGCCGAACAGGGCGACCTGAGCCGCCTGCCCGCCAACGCGGTACTGGCGCGGGACCGTATCGTCGGCCAGGAGGCCGCCCGGCCACTGCCCGCCGGCACCGTGATACAGAGCCACCAACTGCGCAAGCCGGCCCTGGTGGAGCGCCGCCAGGCGGTCACCCTGGTGGCCGGCGGCGAGGGTTTCCGCATCAGCCGCGAGGGGCACGCCCTGGACGACGGCGCCCTGGGCGGCCGGGTGCGGGTGCGCCTTTCCAACCGGGAAGTGGTGACCGCGCAGGTCACTGGTCCGGGCCGCGCCCGGGTGATGTTTTAAGTATTAAAGGTTTTCCCGGCGCTGCCGATAACCGGGATGAACGCGTGACGGAGGGCTTCCCTTGAAAATTGACAACATTTCCCCCCTGACCCAGCCGGGCACGGTGAATCAGGGCAAAGGCGGCGACAAGGTTTCCACCGAGGCGCCCAAGCAAGGCGGCAACGCGACGGCCGGCGAGGTGGCCCATCTGCGCCAGCCCGCCGCCGACAGCGGCCAGGACATCGACACCGCGCGGGTCGACGAGATTCGCCAGGCGATCTCCGAGGGGCGCCTGGAAATCCGCGCCGACAAGATCGCCGACGGCCTGATCGCCAGCGTCCGCGACCTGCTGGACGCGGACTCGCAATGAGCCTGGCGGAGCACCTGGAGCGCCATCGGGCGCGCCTGGACACCCTGATCGACCTGCTTGACGACGAGCGGCGGTTGCTGGGCGACGGCACCGTCGACGGTGACGGCCTGGCCCGGGTGGCGCAGGCCAAGCAGGAACAGTTCCAGGCGCTGGAGCACTTCGAGACCCAGCGCCGCCAGGTGCAGCGGCGGCTCGGCTACGACGACGACCGCGCCGGCGACGCCCGGGCCGCGGCCGACGCCGGCTGCACCGCCCTGTGGGCGTCGATCCGTGAACGCGCCGATCAGGCCGCGCGCCTGAACCGCACCAACGGCGTGCTGATCGGCATCCGTCTGGAGCACAACCAGCGGATGCTCAACTTCATCGAGGAAGCCGCCGGCAAGGGCCTGTACGGACCCGACGGCCAGGCCCGTGCCGCCGGCGGCCATGTCAGCAGCCGCGTCTGAAACGCCAGCAAAGGGGGAGCCCCAAGAGTGACCAGAGCACGGGACGCCATCGAGGCGGAAGACAAGCTCGACGTGATACTGGCCTGCCGGCCGGTGTACACCCGCAACCAGGACGTGGCCGCGTTCCAGTTGCTGTTGCACGGCGAAAAGCCCGCCGAGGGCGCGTCGCTGTCCGACATCGAAGCCACCAACACCGTGATCCTGGGCACCTACACCCACGTCTTCCAGGGCGGCAAGACCCGCTCGGTCCCCAGCTTTCTGAAAGTCACCGACGAAGTGCTGATGGCGCCGGAGCTGCCCAACCTGCCGAAGAAGCAGTACATTCTGGAAATTCCCAACAACCTGATGCTCACCTCGGAGCTGGTGGACCGCCTCAAGGCGCTGGCGCGGCGCGGCTACCGGCTGGCCATGGACGGCTATGACCCGGGCGACGACGAACTGGACGTGCTGCTGGATATCGTCCACATCGTCAAGATCGACGTCCGCGACAGCGACGCCGACAGCCTGCGGCGCACCTCGGAAAAACTGCGCGGCCACGGCGTTGAACTGCTCGCCGACCAGATCGCCGACCGCACCCGGTTCCAGCAATGCATGGAGCTGGGCTTCGACTATTACCAGGGCGATTTCCTGAGCACGCCGTCGCCGGTGAAAGGCAAGAAGATCGCCGGCAACAAGCTGCTGCTGCTGCAACTGCTCACCGAGCTGCACAGCCCGGACGCCTCGCCGGCGCGGCTGGAAGAGATCGCCATCAAGGACGCCGGCCTCACCTACCGCCTGCTGAAAACCGTCAACTCCGCCGCCATGGGCCTGCGCCGGGAAGTGAATTCCCTGTCCGACGCCATCGCCCTGCTCGGCCTGGAGGAAATCAAACGCTGGGCCAACCTGTTCCTGATCGACGGCGAGATGCACAAACCGGAGGCCCTGACCCGGGGCATGCTGATACGCGGGCGCATGTGTGAAGTGCTGGCGGAACTCAGCGACCAGGAAGGCGGCCAGCAAAGCACCTCGGTGAACCATTTTATCGTCGGCCTGCTGTCCCAGCTGGACGCCCTGATGGACATCGCCATGCCGGAACTGATGGAACAGGTGCCGCTCAGCCAGGACGTGAAAAGCGCCCTGCTGGAACGCCGCGGCCCGCTGGGCGCGGTGCTCACCGAAGTGGAAGCCTATGAGGCCGGGCGTTTCGACGCGCTCTCGCTGCTCAGCGAGCGCGCCTACTACGAAGTGGCCTACCGCCACAGCACCGCCTGGGCCCGCCAGGTGCAGCAGGCCATGGGGTATCAGGACTAAGCGTTGCGGTCATGGTAGAGTTCGTCGCACGGAATGCGATCAACACACCGACAATCACAACAAGGATGATCCCATGCGCGCCTTTTACCTGGCCCCCGCCCTGTTGCTTATCGCCCTGCTGGCGGCCTGCAGCGACACCCCCAACGACGGCGTGATCCGCGACGCCCTGAATCAGGAACTCAAGCAGGCCCATCTTGATGAGCTGTTCCAGGTCACCGAGGTGGAAACCGCCGGCCGTTACCCGGAAGACGACGACCACGTCGCCCTGGACGTGCGCTACACCATGGAAGCGCAGCACGACCTGTCCGAGTACAGCAAGGCGGTAAAACGCGACGAGGAACGGGACGCCATGGATCGCTTCGCCATGGTCATGGCCCTGGCGGCGGTCCGGGTGGAATTCGGCAACTTCGAGGAAGGCGACAACTTCGAACAGGAGCGCCGCCTGATGCTGGAACGCACCGAGGAAGGCTGGCGCGTGGCCCAACCAGAAGCCCCAACCGGCCCCGATTCATAGCACTTTGTGCTATTTATGCCCAAGCAACTCCAGCATCATCAGCACCGCGTCCTCACGGCCGGCGCCGGCCCGATAGTAGCCCTTGCGGCGGCCGTTCTCCACGAAGCCCAGGCGCCGGTAGAGGCTCTGGGCGCCGTCGTTGCCGGCGCGCACCTCCAGGTACATCACCGACATGGAGGCGGTGCGCGCCTCGTCGAGCTCGTCCTCCAGCATCCATAGGGCCAGGCCGCGGCGCTGGCGCGCCGGGGCCACCGCCACGTTCAGCAGATGGCGTTCGTCGAGCACGCTGGAAAGAATCATGAAGCCCACCGGCTCGCCGTCCACGGCGGCCACCCGGCAACGGTAGGCCCCCTGCAGACAGTCGCGGAAATTACCCTCGCTCCAGGGGGTGGGCTGGCTGGCGTTTTCGATCGCCAGCACCGCCGGCAGATCCGCGCTGGTCATGGCCCGCATGCGGGCGCCGTCCGGCCCCACCGTCATCCACGCGACCCGGCGAAGCCGTGCGCTACCATCGCCTGCCAACTGCGTTTCTTGGCCAGCGCCGGCCGGTCGAGCATTTCCTGCAGGCTGTCCACCGCCAGCGCCGGCATCTCGCCCAGCTTCACCGCCTGGAAGCGCTCGCCGCCCAGCACCGCCGTGGCCAGACTGGGGTCCACGCAGAACAACGCCCGACGGCCACCGTGCTGGCGGCTCAACCCGGCAAAGAAAGCGGTCAGCGCCTGGGCGGCCTCGCCGGCGCTCATGGGCTGCTTGGTGAGCGGGCAATAGAAGCGGCGCGGGCGCTCCGGGGCGGCGCCGAACACGGTCAGCAGGGAGGCGGCCAGGGCGCCGGTGTAGCGGCCCAGCTCCGGCGCCTGGGGGTCTTCCTGCTGGAACACCACCCAGGTATCGCCGGCCAGATGCGCCTCCAGGGTGAAGGTCAGACCCGCCGCGTTGTCCGGGGCGGGCGCCCGGGCCGGCGTCTCGGCGACGCTGTCACGGGGCGCCGGCGCCCGGCTTGCCGGTGCCTCGGCGCTGGTGTCCGCCGCCGCGGCACCGGCCGCCGCGGTCTCCCTGGCGGGCTGCTCGGCGTCGCCCACGCCCGGCGCGGTTCGCACCGGCGTGACTTCCACCGGCGCCGCCGCCAGGCTTTCCCCGGCGTCGGTCTCGGCGGCCCAGTCCAGCGGCTCGGACGGCGCCGCGCCGGGCAGCGTCGTGCGCGCCACCCAGGGCGTCAAACCCAGGGCGCGGAGATAACTCTGACGCTGCGCTTCATTCATGGTGGTGTCCTGTGCGGCCGGCCGTACAGCTTAGCAAATGTCCGAGCGCCGTCCGAGGGTTGTGCGCCGGCGGCCAGCGACCAGCAGCATGGCCACGGCCAGCAGCGCGCCGCTGAGCGCGCCGTACAAATGGGCGTTTACGTACACGCGCCCGTTAATCCAGGCGCGCAGATAGTCCACGTCGTAGCCGGGCAGCTGCTCCCACACCAGGCGACCGGCCACCACCGCCAGCACCAGGCTGTGCAGCACCGGATTGCCGCGCCAGCCGATCAGCAGACAGAGCACCAGAAGCCCCTGCAGCAGCCCCGACAGCCCCACGTACCAGCCCAGATCCCGGTCCAGCACGAAGAAAACCGCGCCCACCAGGGGCGCGCTCACCGCGAACCACAGCCAGAACCGCCGCCGGTCCAGCAGGTCGCGGAAGAAGAACAGAATCAGCACCAGGCCGCCCAGATTCAGCAGCGCATGCCAGAGGTTCAGGTGCACCAGATGCGCGGTAACCAGACGCCAGACCTCGCCGCCGGCCACCGCGGCGCGGTCGTAGCGCAGCCAGGGGTTCACCCACTGGTGGGCCAGGCCCAATGCCAGAACGACGGCGATGAACGCCAAGGCGTGAGGAAGGAGTTTGGGATCGCGAGTTTGCATCGTGGCAGGATAAGTGAACTCAGAGGCCAGGTCTTGCCTTGTGGGAGCGGGCCTGCCCGCGAAAGGGTGGCTTTTAGCCACCCGGCGGGATACCAGAGACGCTGTTTGTGCTGCTGTTAGGAAGGTCTCTGGGATCCTGCCGGGAGCTTCGCTCCCTTTCGCGGGCGAGGCCCGCTCGCACAAGAGCGCCCTTTAACGGGCTGGGCCCGCTCGCACATAAAAAAGCCCCGGCGGGAGAACCCGCCGGGGCTTTTGGGAGGTCGTGGGACCGGCTGATTTACATCATGCCGCCCATGCCACCCATACCGCCCATGCCGCCCATATCCGGGGCGCCACCGCCGGCGTTTTCTTCCGGCTTGTCGGCGATCATGGCTTCGGTGGTGATCATCAGACCGGCCACGGACGCGGCGGCCTGCAGGGCGGACCGGGTCACTTTGGCCGGGTCCAGGATGCCCATCTCGATCATGTCACCGTACTCACCGGTGGCGGCGTTGTAACCGAAGTTGCCGCTGCCGTTGCGTACTTCCTGAACCACAACGGACGGCTCACCGCCGGCGTTGTAGACGATCTGACGCAGCGGAGATTCCAGTGCGCGGATGATCAGAGCGATACCGGCGTTCTGCTCTTCGTTGTCGCCTTTGAGCGCGCCGATGTTGGCCAGGGCACGCACCAGGGCGACACCGCCGCCGGGCACCACGCCTTCTTCAACGGCCGCACGGGTGGCGTGCAGGGCGTCGTCGACGCGGGCTTTCTTCTCTTTCATCTCCATTTCGGTGGCGGCGCCGATCTTGATCACGGCCACGCCGCCGGCCAGCTTGGCCACGCGTTCCTGGAGCTTCTCCTTGTCGTAGTCGGAGGAGGAGTTCTCGATTTCCTTGCGGATCTGCTCCACACGGGCGTCGATGTCCGCCTGCTCGCCCTTGCCACCGACCACGGTGGTGTTTTCCTTGTCGATGTTGACCTTCTTGGCGGAACCCAGGTCTTCCAGGGCCACGTTTTCCAGGCTCAGGCCGACTTCCTCGGAAATCACGGTGCCGCCGCTGAGGATCGCCAGATCCTGCAGCATGGCTTTACGGCGGTCGCCGAAGCCGGGCGCTTTCACGGCGGCGCACTTGATGATGCCGCGCATGTTGTTGACCACCAGGGTGGCCAGCGCTTCGCCTTCGATGTCCTCGGCGATGATCATCAGCGGCTTGCCTGCCTTGGCCACGTTCTCGAGAACCGGCAGCAGCTCGCGGATGTTGGAGATCTTCTTGTCAACCAGCAGGATGTAGGGGTCTTCCAGCTCCACCTGCATCTTTTCCTGGTTGTTGATGAAGTACGGGCTCAGGTAACCGCGGTCGAACTGCATGCCTTCCACGACTTCCAGCTCGTTGACCAGGGACTGGCCTTCTTCCACGGTGATCACGCCTTCCTGGCCGACCTTCTCCATGGCCTGGGCGATGATCTCACCCACGGACTTGTCGGAGTTGGCGGAGATGGTGCCCACCTGCTCGATGCTCTTGGTGGTGTCACACGGGGTGGACAGCTTCTTGATCTCTTCGACGATGGCGTCGGTGGCCTTGTCGATGCCGCGCTTGAGGTCCATCGGGTTCATGCCGGCGGCCACGGCTTTCAGGCCTTCGTTGACGATGGACTGGGCCAGTACGGTGGCGGTCGTGGTGCCGTCACCGGCTTCGTCGTTGGCCTTGGAAGCGACTTCCTTGACCATCTGCGCGCCCATGTTCTCGAACTTGTCTTCCAGCTCGATTTCCTTGGCGACGGTCACGCCGTCCTTGGTGATCAGCGGCGCGCCGAAGGATTTCTCCAGCACCACGTTGCGGCCTTTCGGGCCCAGGGTCACTTTGACCGCGTCGGCCAGGGTGTTAACACCCTTGACCATTTTTTGACGACCCTTGTCGCGGAACAATACTTCTTTAGCCATTATTCAATACCTCTGCAGTATTCTCGGCACCGGAACCCGGAGCCTGTATTCCCTGTTAATTCTCAACCTTCGATGACGGCAAGAATCTCGGCTTCGCTCATGATCAGAAGCTCTTCACCGTCCACTTTCACGGTGTTGCCGGAGTACTGACCGAAAATCACTTTGTCGCCCGCCTTCACGTCCAGGGCGCGAACGTCACCGTTCTCCTGGATCTTGCCGTTGCCGACGGCGATCACTTCGCCACGGGACGGCTTCTCGGCGGCGGAACCGGGCAGCACGATGCCACCGGCGGTTTTGGTCTCTTCCTCCTCGCGGCGCACCAGCACGCGATCATGCAAAGGACGAATTTTCATGGTCTCCATTCTCCAAGTTGGCTCTAAGGTCACCGGGGCCTGGCCCCGCAAACCGGAATTAGCACTCTCACGAGTCGAGTGCTAATCATAGTTACCGCTTCACGGCAGTCAATAGGTGGGTGACGAAATCTGTTTCGTCACCGTGCCCCGCGAGATGGGGGCGACGGGGCCCGTTTCAAGCTGTGTGTTTTGGTCATTGGCCCGCCGGGCGGCGCTGGGCATACTCCGGCCTTTAATCCGATCTGACGAGGAGCGACCCATGGATTTGAACAATAAGGTAGTGGTAGTCACCGGCGCCGGCCGGGGCCTGGGGCGGGGCATCGCCGAAGCCCTGGCGAGCCGCGGCGCGCGAATCGCCTGCGTGGACCTCAACGAGGACGACCTGCGCGACACCGTGGCCCGCTGTGAGCGCGCCGGCGGCGAAGCCAAGAGCTACCTGGCCAATGTCGCCCGGGAAGACGAGGTCACCGCCCTGTTCGACGGCGTGGTGGCGGACTTCGGCGCCCTGCACGGCCTGGTCAACAACGCCGGCATCACCCGTGACGGCCTGCTGGTGAAGTTCAAGGACGGCGAGCTGCAATCGTCCATGAGCCTGCAGCAGTGGCAGGCGGTGATCGATGTGAACCTGACCGGGGTGTTCCTGTGCGGCCGCGAGGCGGCCCGCTGCATGCTGGAGAGCGGCGTCGAGGAAGGCGTGATCGTCAACATCTCCTCGATCGCCCGCCAGGGCAGCTTCGGGCAGACCAACTACGCCGCCGCCAAGGCCGGCGTGGTGGCCATGGCCGAGGTCTGGGCGCGGGAGCTGGCGCGCTTCAACATCCGCACCGGCGTGGTGGCGCCCGGCACCATCAACACCGATATGATCGCCGCCATGAAGCCCGAGGCCCGCGACCGGCTGGTGAGCTCGGTGCCGCTGAAGCGGCTCGGCGAGCCGGAGCACATCGCCCGCTCGGTGCAGTTCATCTTCGAGAACGACTACTTCACCGGCCGCGTGATCGAAACCGACGGCGGCCTCCGCTAGACGTGCCGGGGCCAAAGGACTGTGGGAGCGAGCCTGCTCGCGAAAGGCCGGCAAAGCCGGCCGGCGGGATACCAGAGACGCCGATGGTGTTCCGCTTTTTAGGTCTCTGGCATCCTGCCGGGCGCTTCGCGCCCTTTCGCGGGCGGGGCCCGCTCCCACAATCCATCGGCTTGTAGCTTGCGACTTGAAGCCTGAAGCTAGTCTCATGAACCAAGAATTCACGGATGCGGTGTATCAGATCGTCGGCGCCATCCCGGCCGGCCGCGTGGCCAGCTATGGGCAGGTCGCACGGCAGGCCGGCTACCCCCGCCACGCGCGCTTCGTCGGCCGTTTGATGAGCCGGCTGCCGAAAGGCTCCACCCTGCCCTGGCACCGGGTGATTCGTGGCGACGGCGTGCTGCCGCTGGCCGGCACGCCCAGCGGCGAAACTCAGATCCAGCGGCTCAGCGATGAGGGCGTCACCATACTTGGCGCCCGCGTTCCCAAGTCCTGCTTCTGGCGGCCCTGACCAGAGGTCAGGGCTTGTGCGAGCTTGCCTGCAAGCGAAAGGCCGGCAAAGCCGGCCGGCAGGATCCCAGAAACGCTGATAGTGCTGCCGTTAGAAAGGTCTCTGGCATCCTGCCGGGGCTTCGCCCCTTTCGCGGGCGGGGCCCGCTCCCACAAGGCCTGCTCCCATAGAGGAGGCGGCTACCGCGCGGCGGTCTCGTCACGCCGCCGCAACCACCAGATCGTCAGCAGGATGGCCGGCACGCCGAGCAGCGCGGCGTAGTTGAAGAACACCGTATAGCCGGACGCTTCCACCACCTCGCCGGAGAAGCCGCCGATGAACTTGCCCGGCAGGGTCATCAGCGAGCTGAACAGGGCGTACTGCGTGGCGCTGAAGTTGCGGTTGGTGAGACTCGACATAAAGGCGATCAGCGCCACGTTGGCGAAGCCGCCGAACAGGTTGTCGGCGCTGATCACCGCCGCCAGCCAGGCCAGTGACACCCAGCGCACCTGCTCCGGATCCACCGGCACCTCGGTGACCGGCGAATAGGTGGCCATCACCGCGAACAGCAGGTTGGTCAGCGCCACCCCCACGGCCCCCACCAGCAGGGAGCCGCCCAGGCCGTGGCGCAGCACCGCCAGCCCGCCCACGGCGGAGCCCAGCATGGTCATGAAGAAGCCGAAGAACTTGGCCACCGTGGCGATCTCGTTCTTGGTGTAGCCGATGTCCAGGTAGAAGGGGTTGGCCATCACGCCCATGGTGATGTCGCTGATCCTGTAAATCGCCACCAGCGCCAGCAGGCCCAGGGCGATCCGCCCGTAGCGGCCGAAGAAGTCCCGGAACGGGGCGATCAGCGCGGTTTCCAGCCACTGTTTCGGGTCGCGCCCAAAGCTTTCCCGGGGCGGCGTGTTCGGCTCCCGGATAATCAGGGTGGTGACGATGCCCACGCCCATCAGCCAGGCCATGGCGTGGTAGGCGCCGTTCCAGGAGTCGTAGCTGGCGATGTAGAAAGCCCCGGCGCCGGCCACCAGCATGGCGGTGCGGTAGCCGAAGATGTAGGTGGCGGCCATGGCGCCCTGGAAGGACTCGTCGGCGGAATCGATGCGGTAGGCGTCGATGCAGATGTCCTGGGTGGCGGAGCAGAACGCCACTAGCAGCGCCAGCTGGGCGAAGCGCTCCAGGTGGCCCACAGGCTCCACCAGCGCCATCGCCGCCAGCGACAGCGCGATGCCCACCTGGGCCAGCAGCAGCCAGCCGCGCCGCTGGCCGAACAGGCGGTTCAGCAGCGGCAGCTTGAGCCGGTCCACCACCGGCGCCCAGAACACCTTGATGGAAAACATGATGCCCACCCAACTGAAATAGCCGATGGCGGCCCGGTCCACGTCCGCGTCCGCCAGCCAGGCGGACAGGGTGGAAAACACCAGCAGGTAGGGCAGCCCCGCGGAAAACCCCAGGAACAGCATCACCACCACGCGGGGGTGGCTGTAGAGCTGCCAGGCGGTGCGGAACGTATCGCTCAGGGGAGGCATGGCTTTCCCGTACTTATTCGGATCGGTCGGCGAAAGCGAACATAGTCCCGGTTTGCGCGGCACAGCACAACACGGGCCCGGGAACATTTAACAACCGCCGCCACCCCGGACGCCACGCCGCGATTGTGGCCGGCCGCCGGCGCGCCTAGCATAGCGCCATGACCACGCCAGCCTCCCCCGACCACGCCGAACCCTGGTACCTGCTGGGCGCCGGCAACATGGGCCTGCTCGCCGCCCACTACCTGCAGCGCGCCGGCTTCACCGTCATCGCCCTGCGCCGCGACGATACGCCGATTCTGGAACGCACTCTGATTCTCCCGGACGGGGACAGGGTGCGACTGCAACTCTTGTGCGAGCCACTTGTGGCCCACGAAACGGAGCTTTTGTGCGAGCGGGCCCCGCCCGCGAAAGGGGCGAAGCCCCGACAGGATCCCAGAGCCCGCTCTAACGACCGCACCAACAACGCCTCTGGTATCCCGCCGGCCGGCTCTGCCGGCCTTTCGCGGGCAAGGCCCGCTCCTACAAGGTCCGCTGCCACAACCGAGAGCACCACAATCCGGCGGCTGGTGGTGGCCTGCAAGGCGCCGTTTTCGGCGGCGGCGCTGGGCGGGCTGCCGCTGGCGGCGGACGCCACCGTGCTGCGGCTGCAGAACGGCCTGGGCAGCCTGGATGGATTGCTGCCCGCCGGCGCGCGCAAGGTTGAAGTGGTCAGCGCCTCGGCGGTGAAGCGCGACGGCGACGCCCACCGTGTGGTCGCCGAGAATGACACCTGGATGGGAGAAAGCGCCGCGCCCGGCGGTCCGGCGGCCGGCGCCGCTGAGCCTCCGGCCTGGTTCGGCCCCCTGGCCCGGCACTGGCCGAAGCTGCACTGGCCCGACGATTTCCGCCACCGCCAGTGGCGCAAGCTGGTCGGCAACGCGGTGATCAACCCGCTCACCGGCCTGCACGACGTGGCCAACGGGCACATCTTCGAGGACCCGGCGCTGGCCGCCGAGGCCGAACAACTGGCCTGCGAAGCGGACCGGGTGCTCACCGCCCTGGACCCCACCTGGCCCGGCGATTCCCTGCCCGGCGTCCGCGCGCTGGCCGAAGCCACCGCCGGCAACACCTCCTCCATGCGCGCCGACATGCAGGCCGGCGCCGTCACCGAAATCGACGCCATCAACGGCTGGCTGCTGCGCCAGGCCAGTGAACTCGGCATTCATCTGTCCGCCCACCGCCGCATTGTTGCGGCGGTTAAATCCCGCCATCCCTGAAGAGAGGCACTTGTGGGAGCGGGCCCAGCCCGCGAAAGGGGCGAAGCCCCGGCAGGATCCCAGAGCCCTCTCTAACGGCAGCACCAACAGCGTCTCTGGCATCCTGCCGGCCGGCTTTGCCCGCCTTTCGCTTGCAAGCAAGCTCCCACAAGCCCGCCCCCACAAACTCCGGCAAAGTTGTGCCGGGGCCGGCGTTGCTCTATGTTTGCCACCGCTTCAGGTGTACGGGAAGCCGGTGAAAGGCCGGCGCTGCCCCCGCAACGGTATGAGGTAGCCGTTACCACAACGCCACCAGGCACGTCCTGGGAAGGCGGTAACGGCGCCACCCCTCGAGCCCGGAGACCGGCCTGTCGCCACTGGCGCGCCCCCGCCGACCACGGCCGGGGCGCACCCCATGTACGGAGGGTGCATCGGGAGGACAATACTATGCATACCCACCCCCTTAAGCTGGCTTTGGCCATGGCTTGCCTGTACGGGCCTGTTACTCAGGCCGCTCAGTCCGACAACGATGAGACCGACAATCTGCTCACCCCGGTGGAGGTCACCGGTTCGCGCACCGCCAGCGTGGCGCGGGAACTGCCCACCGGCACCCTGATCCTGGACCGCGACACCATCGAGGCAATGCCCGCCAACAATCTGGCGGACGTGCTGGACACCCTGGGCGGCGTCCAGGTGCGCCGCAATTTCGGCATCAACGGCGCCCGCGCCACCATTGATATGCAGGGCTTCGGCGCCAACGCCACCTCCAACACCCTGGTGCTGCTCAACGGCCGCCGCTACAGCAACGTGGACCTGTCCGGCCCGGACATCGCCTCGATCCCGCTGGCGGCGATCGAGCGCATCGAAGTGCTGCCCGGCGCCGGCGCGGCGCTATACGGCAACGGCGTGGTCGGCGGCGCGGTCAACATCGTCACCCGCGAGCGCTACCGGAACCAGGCCGGCGTGGAAGTCACCGGCGGCAGCTTCAGCACCACCGGCGGCGGTCTGTGGGCCACCGGCCACCATCAGGACGAAGGCGGCGGCGACAACCACACCAGCGCCGCCGCCTCGGTGCAGGCCCTGCACAGCGACGGCTACCGGGAGAACAACGACCTGCAGCAGCGCAACGCCTTCGCCGACCTGCGCACCCGCCGCGACGACCTGACCTTCTACCTGACCGCCACCGGCGAGCGCCAGAACCTGGACCTGCCCGGCGGCCGCACCGTCAACCTGGCCACCGGCGAGAACCTGTTCGAGGACGATCCGGACGGCGCCAACACCCCCTATGACTGGGCCGACCAGGACACCGTCACGGTGATGCCGGGCATGAACGTGCGCATCGGTGATCACAGCCGCCTGCATCTGGATTTCTCCGGTCGCCGCAAGGAGCAGAGCTACTTCTTCTACTTCCCCGGCTTCTCCACCTACGGTGAAACCGACGTGGACAGCTACAGCGTCAACCCGCGCTTTACCAGCCAGTTCCGGGCCGCCGGCCTGACCCACAACACCACGGTGGGCTGGGATTTGTACGACTACCGCCTGGAGAACCGCAGCGCCGCCGGCAAAGGCGACATCGGCGACCCCACCAGCACCAAGGACCTGGACCAGCGGCAAACCGCCTGGTATTTCCACGATGTGATGACCCTGGACCGCTGGTCGTTCACCCTGGGCGCGCGTCGCCTGGACGTGGACACCGAGACGGAAACCACCGGCTTCGGCGCCGGCGAGGGCGAGGACAGCCAGGACGCGGAAATGTACGAAGGCGGCGTGCGTTACCACTTCGACGGCGGCCTGGACGTGTTCGCCGGTGCCCAGCGCAGCGTGCGCATCGTCAACGCCGACGAAATCACCCCGGACGACGAACTGCTGGAGCCGCAAACCGGCGAGCAGTACACCCTGGGCGCCAGCTGGCAAAAAGGCATCCAGACCTCGACGCTGACCGCCTGGCAGGGGCGCTTCGACAACGAAATCGTCTTCAATCCTTATGCCGGCGGCTTCGGGTCCAACGTCAACCTGGAAGACCGCACCCTGCGCCGTGGCGTGAGCCTGAACAGCCGCTGGCGGCTGGACCGCGACCTCACCCTGGTGCTCAACGGCACCCTGCAACGGGCCGAGTTCGACGAGGGCGAATGGGAAGGCAACGACGTGCCGCTGGTGTCGCGCCAGCTGTTCTACGCCCAGGCCAACTGGCAGGCGCTGCCCTGGCTGGAGCTGTCCCTGGCGCACCGCTACGTGGGCAAGCGCCGCTTCGACAACGACCAGCCCAACGACTTCCAGCAGATCGACAGCTACCGGATGACCGACCTGGAGGCCACCGCCCGTTATCAAAATGCCTACTTGCGCATCGGGGCCTATAACCTGGAGGATGAACTGGCGGCGGATTACGGCGTCAAAGCCACCAACAACCTCAGTTATAACGCCTACCCCCTGCCGGAACGGCACTACCGGGTAAGCCTGGGAATGGAATTCTGACCATGAGCGACGGCAAGGACGACAAAACCCGCATCAACCGGGTGATCACACGCAGCGGCGACGACGGCCGCACCGGCCTGGCCGACGGCAGCCGGATCGCCAAGGATCATCCGCGCATCCAGGCCCTGGGTGCGCTGGACGAGCTGAACAGCGGCCTGGGCGTGCTGCGCGCCCGGGCCCTGGACGACGATCTGGACGCGTTGCTGGAGCGGATTCAGCACCTGCTGTTCGATCTGGGCGGCGAACTGGCGGTGCCCGGCACCGTCACCCTCACCGACGACGATCTGGTGGAAGTGGAATCCCAGGCCGACATGCTCAACGCGGAACTGGCGCCGCTCAAGGAATTCGTGCTGCCCGGCGGTCATCCCGACGCCGCCTGGTGCCATCACTGCCGCACCGTGGCCCGGCGCGCCGAACGGGACCTGATCGCGGTCGGCGACGACGACCAGGTCAACCCGGTCAGCCGCGCCGTGCTCAACCGCGTCGGCGATTTGCTGTTCGTGATGGCCCGCGCCATCAACCTGCGTACCGGCACCGATGAGCCGCAATGGGTGCGTCGCCAGGATCGTTAACGGCGATGTCGTACTCCTGCAGGCACCGCAGGTTGTTCTTCAGCCAGTGCTGAAAACGGCGGCGTAGCTCTTCGTCGCTGGGCACCGGCACCTGTATCCATTCGCAGCGTTGACGCACGCCCAGCCGGAACGCTTCGAACGCGCCGTGCCGGCGCATGGAAAACCATTTCTTTTGCCCGCGCTGCGCGGTCACCGACACATTGATGCCCTTGGGCTTTTGCCGACGCGTGACGGTGATGCCGATGATACCGAAGCTGTTGTCCCGCGCTTTCAATGTATTGAGCTCGTTGACGGCGACGCGCCTTAATCGGGGCGGCGTGCCCAGGGTGCCCTGGCGTTTCAAGGCGCGCATCTGGGCGTCCCGCCAGGCCACGGCGGCGTCCAGGGCAGCCTGCTTATTGTGGTAGCGGTTGTCGCGGAAGCACTTTCTGAACTGCCGCTTACGCCCCTTTTCGTCCACATAGGGCAGCGCGCACCACCAGAATCGGCAGGCTTCCTTTCTGTAAATATACCGGTATTGATTCCCCGTTTTTTTATTCTGAATATCATCCATTTTTAAAAATTTCCTTATTATTGGGGCGATTTTTCTGTCCCCTTTTTTATTGGTTTTTATTGCGCGGGAAACCTAGCATTACCCTGACATTAACTTCCACATTAATTTGGCTAATGAGACAGACCCGGTGGTCATATATAGGGGGCGCTTGCGATTTTGAAAGAATGTGCAAGGCGCTGGGTCGCGGGGCCGGCAGGGCTTAGACTGGCGGTTCCGTTATTCTGGCGAGGTCCGCCGGCCGACCATGGGCATACGCAACAAGCTTTTCCTCACCTTTCTCGGCACCTTCGTGGTGCTGATCGTGGCCGCCAGCGGTTTCTATTTCTTTGCGTTCGAGCAGAGCCTGCGCAAGTACATCGACGAGCGCCAGCAGGCCCAGGTGGAGCGCCTGGCCGACCACCTCGGCGTGCTGTACGCGCAACGGGGCAGCTGGGACTTCCTGCTCAGCGACCCGCGGGTGCTGGGCCGGCTCTACTGGCTGGCCGGCGACCGCAACACCGACACCGAGCCGGGCAAGCGGGACCGCCGCGACGCGCCCCGCCATCTGACTCTGCTGACGGCGGACCGGCGCCCGTTGATCGGCCCGCCGCCGACGCAACAGTTCAGCCGCCTGGTGCCGATCCGCACCGACAACGATCTGGTGGGCTGGCTGGCCTACCCCGACCAGGAAGCGATCCGCGACAAGCTTGACCGGCGCTTCCAGGAGCGCCAGCTCAATTTCGCCGGCTGGATGGCTCTGGTGGGCCTGGCCCTGTCGCTGCTGGTGTCCTGGCTGCTGGCGCGCCACCTGGTGGCGCCGGTAACGGCACTCAGCGCCCACACCCGCAAGCTGCGCGAAGGCGACTATCAGACCCGGCTGGGCAGCCGGCGCCGCGACGAGCTGGGGGATCTGATCCGCCATGTGGACAGCCTGGGCGAGCGCCTGGACCAGGGCCAGAAAGCCCGCCAGCGCTGGTTTTCGGACATCGCCCACGAGCTGCGCACGCCGTTGTCGGTGCTGCAGGGCGAGCTGGAAGCGGTGGTCGACGGCGTGCGGCCGCTCAACCACGAGACCATCGCGGCGCTGGAATCCGAGGTGCGTCAGCTCACCCATCTGGTCAGCGACCTGCATGACCTGGCCCTGGCCGACGCCGGCAACCTGCGCTATCACTTCACCGCACTGGATCTGGACACGCTCTGCGAGGACGCCGTGGACGCGGTGCGCCCGGCGTTCGGCCGCCGGCGCATACGCCTGCGCACCGACCTGAGCCCGGCGCGGGTCAACGGCGACCCGGTGCGCCTGCGCCAGCTGCTGGACAACCTGCTGCAGAACAGCCTCAAGTACACCGACGAAGGCGGCGAGGTGCACCTTACCCTGGGCAGCGACGGCGACGACTGGCGCCTGACCCTGAACGACAGCGCCCCCGGCGTGCCCGATGACGCCCTGCCGAAACTGTTCGATCACCTCTACCGGGTGGAAAGCTCGCGCAACCGCCAGACCGGCGGCGCCGGCCTGGGGCTGGCCATCGCCCGGCGCATCGTCGAGGCGCACGGCGGCACGATGGAAGCGGACCATAGCCCCTTGGGGGGTCTCAGAATCACGGTGCGGTTGCCATTGTAGGAGCGGGCCTCGCCCGCGAAAGGGAGCGAAGCTCCCGGCAGGATTCCAGAGAGGCTGTTTGTACCGCTGTTAGAGAGGGCGCTGGAATCCTGCCGGGTGGCTTATAAGCCACCCTTTCGCGGGCGGGGCCCGCTCCCACAAGTCTTGCTCCCACAAGGTGGGCTTCCACAGCGAATGAAAGGAACGGAACATGGCGAAAATACTTATCGTCGAGGATGAGCCCCGGTTGGCGCAATTGCTGGCGGACTATCTGCGCCACAGCCATTTCGAGCCGGAGCAGACCGGCAGCGCCGCCGACGCCGAGCAGCGCGTGCGCGACGGCGACTTCGACGCGGTGCTGCTGGACCTGATGCTGCCCGACGGCGACGGCATGGAAGTGTGCAAGGCGATCCGCCGTTTCTCCCAGGTGCCGATTCTGATGATCACCGCCCGCGTGGAAGAGGTGGACCGCCTGCTGGGCCTGGAGATCGGCGCCGACGACTACATCTGCAAGCCGTTCAGCCCCAGGGAAGTGGTGGCGCGGGTCAAGGCGGTGCTGCGCCGCGCCGGTAACGCCGCCCAGCCCCCGGCCGAGGGCGGCCTGGCCCTGGACCGGCACCGTTTCGAGGCGGTCCACGACGGCGCCCGGGTGGCGCTCACCGCGATCGAATTCGAGCTGCTGGCGGCGTTGTCCCGCCAGGCCGGGCGCATCTGGACCCGCGACCAGCTGATGGACGTGATCTACTCCGACCACCGGGTGGTGTCCGACCGCACCATCGACAGCCATATCCGCAAGTTGCGGCGCAAACTCAGCGAAGGCCTGACCGGCGACCACGACTGGATCGGCAGCGTCTATGGCGTCGGTTATCGATTGCAAAATCCTGATGAAGAAGCTTGAACCGTTTCGTCTCCCCGCGCGAGGGTGAACCCCGCAGCGGTTGTTTCCACATTCGCTGCATACTGGCTGCACAATGTCAGTCCAATCTGTAAGGGAATCCGGGGCAACCCGGAACGTCATCACTCAAGGAGCAAGACGATGAAAAAACTGATGATTGTCACGCTGACCCTGTTCTCCGCCGCGGCCTTCGCCGGCTCACCGATGGAAAAAGGCGCCGACCGCCACGTTCAGAGAATGACCCAGGAGCTGAACCTCAACGAGGAGCAGCAGCAGGAAGTGCGCGAAATCTACCGTGAGAAAGGCGAAGAGATGCGCGAACTGCACAAGGAGACCCAGGAAGAGATCCGCGACGTGCTGAACGACGAGCAGCGCGCTCAGTACGATCAGCACCAGAAAGACCGTATGGAAAAATGGCAGGAAAAGAAGGAAAAGTGGAAAGAGCGCCACGGTAATAACTGATAGCGCCCTCTCTTTTCTTCAAAAAAAACCCGGCCTCAGGCCGGGTTTTTTATGCCACAGCATTTCCGTTACAACAGGGCGCGCCGCATGTCGCCGAGCAGGCCACTGAGGTAGGTGGTGAAGCGCGCGGCGTCGGCGCCGTCGATCACCCGGTGGTCGTAGGAGAACGACAGCGGCAGCATCAGCCGGGGCTGGAAGGTATTGCCGTCCCACACCGGTTTGGTGTCGGACCGGCTGACCCCCAGAATCGCCACCTCCGGCCAGTTGACGATGGGCGTAAAGGCGGTGCCGCCGATGCCGCCCAGTGACGAGATGCTGAAGCTGGCGCCCTTCATATCCGCCGGTGACAGTTTGCGGTCGCGGGCCTTGGCCGCCAGCTCACCGATTTCCGTGGCGATCTGGCTGAGCCCTTTCTTGTCCGCGTCGCGCAGCACCGGCACCACCAGACCGTTGGGCGTGTCCACGGCGATGCCGATGTGCACATAGTCCTTCAGGATCAGCGCTTCACCGGACGGTTCCAGCGAGCTGTTCACCCTGGGGAATTTGCGCAACGCCCGCGCGCAGGCCTGCACCAGAAACGCCAGCATGGTGAGCTTGACGCCCTCTTTTTCCAGCGCCTTGTTCTGGCTTTTGCGGAACGCTTCCAGCTCGGTGATATCCGCCTCGTCGAACTGGGTGACGTGGGGAATGGTGACCCAGCTGCGATGCAGATTGCGGGCCGCCACCTTGCGCAGCTTATTGAGCTCTTCCCGTTCCACCGGACCGAATTCGCTGAAGTCGATCTCCGGCAGATCCGGCGCGCCGGCCCCGCCGGCGGCGGCCGGCTGTTCCATGCGCTGCTTGATGTGCGCGTGCACGTCCTCCTTGAGAATGCGGTCCTTGGGACCGCTGGGCGGCACAGCACCAAGGTCGACGCCGGTTTCCCGGGCCAGCTTGCGCACCGCCGGACCGGCGTGGACGTTCCTGGACGGCCGGCCGGCCGCGGCGGCGCCGGATTTGGCCGGGTGCTCGCCGATGCCTCCGGAATCTTTACCGACCCCCGCGCCTGAATCCTGGGCGGACGTTTCAGAGGGCTGGGAGGCTTTTTCAGAGGCTTCGCGGGCAGGCCCGCTCCCACCAGACCCGCTCCCACCGGGCTTGCTTTCACCAGACCCGCTTTCACCAGACTGTTTGCCGGCGGACTTGTCTTCGCCGGCCGTCGCTTCATCGGCCGTCTCTTCGCCACCGCCGGCGGTTTCCAGCACCATCAGCTCGGTGCCGGAGGTGATCTTGTCGCCGGTTTTCACCAGCAGCTTTTTCACCGTGCCGGCGGCCGGGCTGGGGATTTCCAGGGACGCCTTGTCGGATTCCAGCACCAGGATGGTCTGTTCCGCTTCCACGGTGTCCCCTTCGCTCACCGACAGCTCAATGATTTCCGCTTCGTCGATGTCGCCCAGGTCCGGGGCGGGGATGGTTTGTTCGCGGGTGCCGCCGCCGTCTTTTTTCGCCGGTTTCTCGTCCGCTTTCGGTTCGGCCTTCTCTTCCTTTTCGCCCTGCTCGTTGTCTCCGGACTGATCCTTTTCCGCCGCCGGCTCGTTTTCCGGTTCGTCGCCGGAGGACTGGTCGTCTTCGGCACCGCCGTCGCCGGCTTCGGTGTCCAGCTCCAACAGGGGGTCGCCTTCCTTGACCCGGTCGCCGGCTTTCACCAGCAGTTCGAGAACGGTGCCGGCTTTCGGGCACGGCACTTCCACGGACGCTTTGTCGGACTCCAACACGACAATGGTGTCTTCGGCTTCGACGCTGTCGCCTTTTTTGACGGACACCTCGATGACGTCAACAGGATCACTGCTGCCCACATCGGGTACCCGGATGGTTTCCTTGCTCATGGCAGGCTCCTTATGAGATCACCGGGTAGGGTTTTTCCGGGTCGATGCCGTATTTCTGGATCGCTTCCTTAACGGTGGCGGCGTCCACTTCGCCTTCGTCCTTGAGCGCGCTGAGCGCCGCCAGGACCACGAAGTAACGGTCCACTTCGAAGAAGTGCCGCAGCTTGGCGCGCGAATCACTGCGCCCGTAGCCGTCGGTGCCCAGCACCCGGTAGGGCGCTTTGATCCAGGGGCGGATCTGGTCGGCGTAGGCCTTGATGTAATCCGTGGAGGCGATCACCGGGCCCTGGCGCTTGTCCAGACACTGCTCGACCCAGGTGGGCGCGACTTTCATATCCGGCTTGAGCAGACGGTCGCGGTCCACGCGCAGGCCTTCGCGGCGCAGTTCGTTGAAGCTGGTGACGCTCCACACGTCGGCGGCCACGCCGAAGTCCTCGCGCAGCAGCTCCGCCGCGGCTTCCACTTCGCGCAGGATGGTGCCGGACCCGAGCAGCTGCACCCGCTTGGCTTTCTTGCCGCCCTTGCCCTTGCCTTCGCGCAGCAGGTACATGCCCTTGCGGATGCCTTCTTCGGCCCCCTTGGGCATGGCGCCGTGCAGGTAGTTTTCGTTCATCAGCGTCAGATAGTAGAAGACGCTCTCTTCCTCCTCGTACATGCGGCGCAGGCCGTCCTGCAGAATCACCGCCAGCTCATAGGCGTAGGTGGGGTCGTAGCTGACGCAGTTGGGCACCGTGCTGGTGAGCACGTGGCTGTGGCCGTCCTGGTGCTGCAGACCCTCGCCGTTGAGGGTGGTGCGCCCGGCGGTGCCGCCCAGCAGGAAGCCGCGCGCCTGGCTGTCGCCGGCGGCCCACCAGAAGTCCCCGGTGCGCTGGAAGCCGAACATGGAGTAATAGATAAAGAACGGAATCAGCGTGAAGTCGTGCACGCTGTAACTGGTGGCGGCGGCGATCCAGCCGGACATGGAGCCGGCTTCGTTGATGCCCTCCTCCATGATGCGGCCTTTCTTGTCTTCGCGGTAATACATCACCTGGCCGGCGTCCTCGGGCTCGTAGCGCTGGCCCTTGGACGAGTAGATGCCGAGCTGGCGGAACATGCCCTCCATGCCGAAGGTGCGCGCCTCGTCGGGGACGATGGGCACCACCCGATCACCGATGTTCTTGTCCTTCACCAGGGTGCTGAGCATGCGCACGAACGCCATGGTGGTGGAGATCTCTCGGTCGCCGCTGCCCTCCAGGAAGGATTCGAAGAACTCCAGCTTGGGAATGGTCAGCTTGTTGCTGGCGTGGCGGCGGCGCACCGGCATATAGCCGCCCAGTTTTTCCCGCTGCTCGCGCATGTAGCGCAGTTCGGGGGAGTCCTCATCCGGCCGGTAATAGGGCACGGTTTCCAGTTCTTTGTCGGTGAACGGCATGTCGAAGCGGTCGCGGAATTCCTTCAGGCTTTCCAGATCCATCTTCTTCATCTGGTGGGTCTTGTTGACCGCTTCGCCGGCGCCGGTGGCGTAGCCCTTCACGGTTTTCGCCAGGATCACCGTGGGCTGGCCGGTGTGGTTCACCGCCTCGTGGTAAGCGGCGTACACCTTGAACGGGTCATGGCCGCCGCGATTGAGGCGGTAGACGTCCTCATCGCTCATGTGCTCGACCATTTTCTTCAGCTCCGGGTACTTGCCGAAGAAATGCTCGCGGGTGTAGGCGCCGCCGTTTTTCTTGTAGGCCTGGTATTCGCCGTCCACCGCTTCGTCCATGCGGCGGCGCAGCAGACCTTCGGAATCCTTCTCCAGCAGCGGGTCCCAGAGCCGGCCCCAAACCACCTTGATGACGTTCCAGCCGGCGCCGCGGAACAGGCTTTCCAGCTCCTGGATGATCTTGCCGTTGCCGCGCACCGGCCCGTCCAGGCGCTGCAGGTTGCAGTTGACCACGAAGATCAGATTGTCCAGCTGCTCGCGGCCGGCCATGGACAGCGCGCCCAGGGATTCCGGCTCGTCCATCTCGCCGTCGCCGAGGAACGCCCACACCTTGCGCTTGCGGTCCGGAATCAGCTCCCGGTTCTGCAGGTACTTCATGATGTGCGCCTGGTAGATCGCCTGCATGGCGCCCAGGCCCATGGACACGGTGGGGAACTGCCAGTAATCCGGCATCAGCCAGGGGTGCGGATAGGACGACAGCCCCTCGCCGTCCACTTCCCGGCGGAAGTTGTCCATCTGCTGTTCGGTGATGCGCCCCTCCAGGTAGGAACGGGCGTAGATGCCCGGCGCCGAGTGGCCCTGGAAATAGACCAGGTCGCCGGGGTTGTCCTCGTGGGGGGCTTTGAAGAAGTGGTTGAAGCCGACGTCGTAGAGCGTGGCGGAGGACGCGAAGGTGGCGATGTGGCCACCCAGTTCGTCGTCGTTGTCCTTGTTGGCCCGGATCACCATCGCCAGGGCGTTCCAGCGCACCAGGGAACGGATGCGTCGTTCCATGTAGATGTCGCCGGGAATCGGGGCTTCGTCCTTGGGGCGGATGGTGTTGAGGTAGGGGGTGTCGAGGTGGGTGCGGATAACGCCCTGTTCCTGGGCTTCATTGGTGAGGGTTTCCAGCAGCCAGCCGGCGCGTTCGGGCCCCTCCTGTTCCAGCACCGATTCCAGTGCCTCGAGCCATTCCCGGGTTTCTTCCGGGTCCACGTCTTCGAAGAAGTTTCTGTTGTGCATGGGCGCGCGTCCTTTTTCGCAGTGCCTAGCCGGCGCGGGATCGCCGCGACAGCGGGGTAAACGACGGAAACGGCGCGGGGTATATAGGCCGTCTCGTCACCCGATCATAGCAGCAAGAACGGACAGCTTCATGTCCATGAAGGTCGCGGGTTCGAACGGTAGGGGCAGACTGCTTGTGGGAGCGGGCCTCGCCCGCGAAAGGCAAGCTCTGCTTGCCGGCAGGATCCCAGAAAGGTGGTTTGTGCCGCCTTTAGAGAGGGCTCTGGAATCCTGCCGGGCGGCCCAGGAGGCCGCCCTTTCGCGGGCAGGGCCCGCTCCCACAATGCTCGCTCCAGCTAGGTGGGCAACACAGCCCAGAGCGCGGCGAAAATAAGCCACACCGCTAATGCGCGGAGCATCAGCTCCTGGAGGGCTTCGAGGCGGTTGACGCCGGCCTGGAAGGCGGGCTCGTTGCTGTCGGCGTCGCCGCCGAGGGCGGCGTCGGCGGCCAGGGTAAGCAGGCCGCGGCTGTCGTCGAGGCGCCAGATGCGCCCGCTCACGGCCTGGGCGACCATGCCGAAATGCCCCACCAGGGCCAGGGCCAGGGTGGTCAGCCGCGCCGGGATCCAGGCCAGGGCGATGTCCAGGCTGCGGGCCCAGTCGCTGTGCTCCGGATGACGGCGCAGCCAGGCCCGGTTGAGCACGAACAGCAGCGCCGCGCCGAAGCCCAGCACCGTAACCCAGAACAGCACCGCGAACAGATCGCCGGCGCGCAGCACGAAGCGGTCGGCCAGATCATTGAACCAGGCCCGCTCGCTGTCCGGGCCGTCATCCAGCGGCCCGGTGTCGAACGCCCGGGCGGCGCTGCCGGCCAGGGCGTCGCGGTCGTTCATGCGCCCGCGCACCAGCAGGGTGTCCATGCGCCGGAACTCGCTCTCCACGCCGATCAGCCAGAGCAGCAGCCCGCCGCCCAGCAGCAGGGTCAGCAACGCGCCCACCGGGCCGCACAGCCAGCTGAACAGCAGCGCCACCAGCAGTGTCGGCAACGCCACCGCCAGCCACCAGGCCAGCGCGCCGCCGCCCGGCGACAGCCGATCGATAAAGCGCTGATGGCGCTCCTCGCGGGTCAACCAAAGCGGCCAGCCGCCGTCACGACGGCGCAGGGCGAGCACGAGCAGAATAACGAGTAGTTTCATACTCTCGTTTATACCACGTCTTAGAGGCGGGTCCAGTCGAAGGCGGGGCCGGGGTCCGTCTTGCGGCCGGGCGCGATGTGCTCGTGGCCGGTGATGGCGTCGTTGGACAGGCGCGGGTAATGGGCGATCAGAGCGTCGAGCAGCGCGCGCAGGCTGCGGTACTGGGCGTCCTCGAAGGGGACGTGGTCGGCGCCCTCCAGCTCGATGCCGAGGGCGAAGTCGTTGCAGTTGTCACGGTCGCGCCAGCGGGAGACGCCGGCGTGCCAGGCGCGCTGGTCGCAGGCGACGAACTGCACCAGCTCGCCGTCGCGGCGGATCAGAAAGTGGGAGGACACCTTCAGGTCGCGGATCTCTTCGAAGTACGGGTGCTCGGACGGGTCCAGGCGATTCTGGAAAAAGGCTTCCACCTGGGGGCCGCCGAACTCTTCCGGCGGCAGGCTGATGTTGTGGATCACCACCAGGGAGATGTCTTCCGGGTCCGGGCGGGCGTTGAAGTTGGGCGACGGCACTTTGCGCGCCTGGTCCACCCAGTGATTGGTGAGTGTCAGCATGGGGCTATTCTCGCGGGCGGGGCCCGCTCCCACAAGACGTCAGGCGCTTTGCATGCGGCGCAGGTCACTGATCACGGCTTCCAGGGCGCGGTCGAACAGGGCGCCGTCCTCGATCAGTTTGACCTCGCCGTCGTGGAGCGCCTGGGCCAGGCCGGCGGCATCGTATTCGCGCACCTTGATGCCGCGCCGGTTGATGAACACCAGCTTGGCGCCGTCGCGGATGTTGGCGGCCAGCTTGGCGCGCTGGGCGTCCTCGCCGTCGCCGATTTCCAGCCACTGGCCGGCGCGCAGGCGCCGGGCCCGTGCCACCAGCTCGTGGTCGTCGGGCAGCGCCGAGGGGGCCGGCGGTTCGGGCTCCGGCGCCTTGGGCACCGCCACCCGCTCGGTCTCCAGCCCCTTGATCAGGCTGTCGTGGACGGCCAGCAGGTCGTCCAGCAGAGCGCGGGTTTCGCCGGCGTCGTACTGAATGGATTCCAGACCGTGCTCCAGCGCGCGCACCACTTTCGGGCTCAGGTCGCGCAACTTCTCCAGGTCCGCCGGGGCACGGTGAGGCATCACGCTCCACACCAGCGCGTCCACCACCTTGGCGTAGCGGCGCCAGGTATCGCTGTCCTCGCCCTGGCGCAGCCAGGTCAGGTAGAGCACCTGCTGCCAGCCCTGGCCCAGCAGGCGCACCGCCACGTCCGGCACCTGGCGGCCGGCCAGGCGCGCATCGATATAGCGGCGCACCGCGTCGGCGGCCTGCTCGGCGCGGGCCTTGCCCTCCTCGGCTTCGCGCACCCGCTCGGCGACGCGCTCGGCGCGGGCGCGCTGGTCGCTGAAGAACGATTCGAACTCCGCCAGCAGCTCGCTGAACAGGCCGGCGTCTTCGTCGTAATCGTCGATGATGGCGTGCACCGCCCGGTCGATGCGCTGGTAGGTCTCGTCGTCATAGCCCTGCTGCGGGTCCCACTGGCAGCCGGCGCGGGCCAGGGTGTTGAGCAGCAGGCGGGCGTCGTGCTCTTCGTTGCTGAAGAAGGTCTTGTCGGCGATCGCCACCTTCAAAAGAGGAATCTGCAGCCGGCCGATCAGCGCCTTGATTTCCGAGGGCAGGCCCTCGTCGTCGAGGATGAAGTCGAACAGCATGGCGACCAGGTTGATGACGTCGTCGTCCGCCTGATCCAGGGCGTGGATGGCCTCGCTGTTCTCACTCTCGAGCAGGTCGGAAAGCTCGTCCTTAACGCTGCGGTCCTGGGCGTCGGCGCCGCCCTCCAGGGCATGCTCAAGGCGCTGCAGGCGGGTGAGCAGGCCGAACAGGTCCTGGCTGCTGACCGCCTGCACCGGCGCATCGGCGGTGAGCGGGGCGCCGTTCAGGTGGGCCACGCCGTTGTGCATGATCGCCATGCCGGAGGTGGGCGCGGCGCCACCGCCGGCCACGGGCGCGCCGGCGCCGGCGGGCGCGGACGCACCGGAAGCCGGCGCGCCGCCGGCGGGGCCCAGCCCGCGCAGGGTGGTGAGCAGTTCCTGAAGCAGCCCGAACATGGCGTTGTCCGCCGGCGGCGCGGCCGCCGAGGCCTCACCCGCCGAGGACGTGCCGCCGGCGGTACGGGGCTGTTCCGAGGCCGCCGAAGCGCCCGAGCCGGAGGCCCCGGCACCCCCGCCGCTCTCGCCGGCCGGACGGCTCCGAGGCACGGGCACGGTTTTCATATCGGGCAGCACGCCGGCGTCGGCCAGCACCTGGTTGGCCTCGTTGACCATGGCGCCGGCCTCGTCCATCACCACCCGCTCGAACAGCTTGAGCACGATCAGGCGGGCGCGGATATCCAGGGACAGCCGCTCCAGGCAGGTGGAGAAACAGGCGGCCAGGTTGCGCGGCTCCAGGGGGTTGTTCCGTTCGGTGACGTCGACCTTGCTCTCGAACAGGTACTCGAGGCGGTGCTGGAAGGCGCGCAGGGCCTCGTCGTGGCCCTTGCGGGCGCGGCGGGCCAGGTTGTCCAGGGCGACCGTGGTTTCCAGCTCTTCGTGTTTCACCAGCGCCAGGTCTTCCACCGCCACCTTGCCGGTGGCGCGCTCCCGATCGTCCGGGGTGCGGGCGCTGTCCTGGAACAGATTACCCAGCGCCTGCCGGAAGCCGGTCTCCAGGGCGCCGCGCTGCAGGCGCAGCTCGCGCATGGCGTCGAAGTAGCGGTCGCGCTCGCTGTCGGTCTCTTTCTCCGCCAGATCGAACAGGGTGTCGTCGGCGCCGTCGAGCATGTCCGCCAGCAGTCCGCCGGCGCGCTCGGTAATGCGGTCACGCACGCGCTCGAGCGGCCTGGGCAGGCTCAGCGCGCGGCCTTTACCGCCTTCCAGCGGCTTGAGGCGGGTAACTTTGGACATGGCACACACCTTGGCGGCGACAAACGTGATCTACGAAGACCACTACGAATTTCCGTACGAAGAGTACCTTAGCACCGCCCTGTGCCGAGAAGTTTGAACCAATCCGCGATTCGGGGAATATCTGGTAACACCGTACAAAGAACCGCGATCGGACTCAATCTTGAGCGCTTCCCCTTACCGGTCATTTTCCCTACTCTGGCTATTTCCCGGTTGACGGAACGTGAAGGCCCGCCTCACGGCACGCGTTATGCACGCTGAACCCTGCCCACAACAAAAATGAACCCAGGACACTGCAAAGGAAAGACCGGCCATGACCGAATTTGTTGACCTCTTGAAACAGATCAGCGGCCTGCTGTGGGGCTGGCCGGCGCTGATCCTGATCGCCGGCACCGGCATCTACCTGACCATCCGCCTGACGTTCCTGCCGATCCGCCGGCTGGGCTTCGGCTTCCGGCAGATCGTGGCGCCGGCCACCGGGGTGGGCACCATCGGCGCCGGCGCGGCGCTGGCCACGTCGCTGTCCGCCACCATCGGCACTGGCAACATCGTCGGCGTGGCCACCGCGATTCACTCCGGCGGCCCCGGCGCCCTGGTGTGGATGTGGCTGATCGCCCTGGTGGGCATGGCCACCAAATACGCCGAGGCGGTGCTTGCGGTGCACTACCGGGAAAAAGACAGCCTCGGCCAGTACGTGGGCGGCCCGATGTACTACATCCGCAAGGGGCTGGGCGAGAACTGGGCCTGGCTGGCGCTGCTGTTCGCGGTGTTCGGCATGATCGCCGGCTTCGGCATCGGCAACACCGTGCAGGCCAACTCCGTGGCCCACGGCCTCAATGACAGCTTCGGCGTGCCCACCTGGGCCACCGGCCTGACCCTGGCGGTGCTGGTGGGCCTGGTGGTGCTGGGCGGCATGAAGCGCATCGCCCGGGTGGCCACCTTTATCGTGCCGTTCATGGCGCTGACCTACCTGCTGGCCGGCCTGTTCGTGCTCGCCGACCACGCCAGCGCCCTGCCCGCCGCCATCGCGCTGTGCTTCAACGACGCCTTCACCGGCACCGCCGCCGCCGGGGGCTTCGCCGGCGCCGCCGTTAAAGAGGCGATCCGCTTCGGCATGGCGCGCGGCATCTTCTCCAACGAAGCGGGCCTGGGCAGCGCGCCCATCGCCCACGCTTCCGCGCACACCGACCACCCCGCCCGCCAGGGCAGCATCGCCATGCTCGGCACCTTTATCGACACCATCGTGGTATGCTCCGTCACCGGTCTGGCCATCGTCGCCACCGGTGCCTGGACCAGCGGCGAGGAAGGCGCGCCGCTCTCCGCGCTGGCGTTTTCCAGCACCTTCGGCACCCTCGGCAACGCGGTGGTGGCCTGCGGCCTGGCGGTGTTCGCCTTCACCACCCTGCTGGGCTGGAGCCTCTACAGCGAGCGCTGCACCCAGTACCTGTTCGGCGACAAAGCCCTGCTGCCCTTCCGGATAGTCTGGGTGCTGGTGGTGCCGGTGGGCGCCATCGTCGGGCTGGACCTGGTGTGGGCCCTGGCGGACATCATGAATATTCTAATGGCGGTTCCCAACCTGATCGCGCTGCTGCTGCTGGCGCCGGTGGTGGTCCGCCTGAGCAACGAGTTTTTCAAAACGAATGGATAAAGACAGCACCCTGCCCGACTACGTCGGCGACCACCTGACCCGCGCGGTCGCCTTCGCCCTGGAAGAAGACCTGGGCGACGGCGACCTCACCGCCGGCCTGATCGCCGCGGACGACACCGCCACCGCCACCATCCTCACCCGCGAGGACGCGGTGCTGTGCGGCACCGCCTGGGCCGAGGAAGTGTTCCGCCAGCTCGGCGGCGTGAGCCTGGAATGGCACGCCAAGGACGGCGACCGGCTGGCCGCCGGCGACGTGTTCTGCACGCTCACCGGCAACACCCGACGCATCCTCACCGGCGAACGCACCGCCCTGAACTTCCTGCAGACCATGATGGCCACCGCCACCACCGCGCGCCGCTACGCCGACGCCGTGGCCGGCACCCGCGTGACCGTGCTCGACACCCGCAAAACCCTGCCCGGCCTGCGCGCCGCGCAGAAATACGCGGTGCTGTGCGGCGGCTGCCAGAACCACCGGGTGGGCCTCTACGACGCCTTCCTGATCAAGGAAAACCACATCACCGCCTGCGGCTCCATCACCGCCGCCATCCGCGCCGCCCGCGAACAGGGCCCCGGCAAGAAGATCATCATCGAGGTGGAAAACCTGGACGAACTGCGCGAAGCCGCCGCCCTCGCCCCGGACCAGATCATGCTCGACAACTTCACCCCGGAAATGCTGGAAACCGCCCTCGACCTGGCCGGCCAGAGCGCCCTGGAAGTGTCCGGCAACCGCACCCTGGACGACGTCAAAAAGCTGCCCGGCGCCCGCGACCTCTTCCTCTCCGCCGGCGCGCTCACCAAGCACGTGCAGGCCATCGACCTGTCGCTGCGGCTCGGCTGAGGGCAGGCCTAGCTTTGAGCGGACCTCGATCACCTAAAGTCACTGACGTCTTTTTCAGAGGCGGCTGACAGCCAATTCAATCCTCTTAATGACACCCTGCCTCCTTAACGGATGGAGGCAGCCAGTGACAACAACGGAAGCATCCCAGCAAGACGACTACGATTCGCCTTGGAAAGAAGCCATCGAGATAATGCTGGCCGATTTCATGGCGTTCTATTTTCCTGATGCCTGGCGGGCCATCGACTGGCAACAACCCCACCGCTTCCTGGATCAGGAGCTGCAGAAGATTGTGCCGGAGTCCGGCACCGGGCGGCGCGTCGTCGACAAACTGGTGGAAGTAGCCCTGGTGCAGGGCGGCGACCAATGGATCCACCTGCACATCGAGATCCAAAGCAGTCGTGAATCCGACTTCGCCGAACGCATGATGATTTACCACTACCGCATCTTCGACCGGTTCCGCCGGCCGGTGGCCAGCCTGGCCGTGCTGGCCGACAATCAGCCCGGCTGGCGGCCCGGTCCTTACCGGCAATCAACGCTCGGCTGCCAATGGATTCTGGATTTCCCCAACGCGAAGCTGCTCGATTACCGTCGGCGGGAGAAAGACCTTGCCGGCAGCGACAATCCCTTCGGCCTGGTCACCCTTGCTCACCTGCGCACCCAAGGCACCCGAAACCAGAGCGCACGGCGCTACCGGGCCAAATACCGCCTGATCCGGTTGCTCTATGGCAAGGGCTGGGCGAAAAGCCGTATTATTCAACTGTTACGCATCATCGACTGGCTCATGGCGCTGCCGCCGCACCTGGAACAAAGTCTGCGGCAACGAATCACCGCCATCGAAGGAGAAACTCACATGCAATACGTCACCAGCTTCGAACGCCTCGCTAAGCAGGACGGCGTGCAGCAAGGACAAGTCGAGTTGTTGATCCGCCAACTCACGCATCGCTTCGGGCCTTTACCAGACGAGATACGCCCCCGCCTGGAGCGAGCCACACCTGCGGAGATTGAAACCTTGGCCGACCGCATATTGGAAGCCAACTCGCTGGAACAGGTTTTCGAGCAAAACTAACCAGCGGGTCGCGTTTAGTCGAGCTCCTGAGTGAGAAGGACCAGTTTGCCCTTCTTGAACTGCTTGATCTCACTGATGCCGTCAAGAATCTCCGCGCCGAGGCTTCTACCACTCATTACGACATCACACTCATCGCCCTCCGCATGGGCAATGGCCTCTTCAAGCCCCTGCTTGATGTGTTCGAACGCGCTTCTCATAAAGATACCTTTTGCGCCAACTCGGACGATAAGCAATTAAACGCATAAAAGGTAGCCCAGCGAGCTGTCCCGATCAACACCGCGACCGGGCAAACGCAAGACCTGACCCTAATGCCAGGTCCCTCACCCTCCGAACCAAGCCATGCTATAAACGGTCCAATGAAGTAAGCACCGGCCAACCCGGCAAGGAGGCACCATGCACCGCATCGCCCTGATTACCCTCGCCGCCCTGCTCACCACCGCCTGCGCCTCATCCAAACGCGTGGTGGTGGACAAGCAAGGCATCGACGAAGCCCAGTACCAGCAAGACCTCACCGACTGCCGCGCCATCGCCGACGAAGTCAGCACCGGTCGCGACGCCGCCGAAGGCGCCGCCGGCGGCGCCATCATCGGCGGCATTCTGGGCGCTATCTTCGGCAACTCCGGCACGGCCGGACGCATGGCCGGCGGCGGCGCCGTGATCGGTGCCGCCGGCAAAGCCGGGGACGCGGAGCAGGAGAAAAGCCAGGTGGTTAAGAACTGTATGCGGGGGCGGGGTTATCGGGTTTTGAATTGAGGACGAATAGCGCCACCTTTAAAAGACCGGTGGGCCAGAAGACGAAACGGAAGACCTAACCCCGTTGCTGCCGTTTATCGATCGAAAAGCTGATCGACTCTAATCGGGCTTTTTATCTAAGAGCCCCAAAAGGGCCATGGAAGAGACAAAAAGCAAGCTCTCGTCCTTAAAAGGTTCGCACAAAAAGAATCGCAAATAAAAAGGCCCTGTCCAAAGAACAGGGCCTATTCTGTACGCTAACTATGTACGATTTAACGACACTCAGCCGGTAAATACTTAGCGTCGAGAGTGGTCCCAGCACCAGAGCAATCCCAGGTGATAGCACCTTCCGGCAACGTACCCGCAGCGAGCGCACCGTTATTATCGGACGGAACATAGGCGATATTGCCGCCACCGGCTTTGGCTGTGGTAGTAACGGTGATAGTGCCAGTTGCACCGTCAAGCGCGACAGCGGCAACGTTATCTGTAGCGTTAGGCGCAGTCCAGCCAGAATCCAGAGTAGCTGCACCCGCAGATGCGTTTTCCGCCACTGTGGTTTTCGCACCAGACGCCAATGACATTGCTTCAGCGACACGGGCACGCACCGTATAGTCCTGATAAGCCGGGATAGCTACGGCCGCCAGAATACCGATGATAGCAACTACGATCATCAGTTCGATAAGAGTAAAACCCTTCTGCACTTGTTTCATTTCAGCTTCTCCAGACTCGAAACTTTATTATGTGCTCACCCCCGAGGCGAGCGCCTGCACTGAGGCTATGCAGCTATTGGGCCAACTTTCACGCACCGGGTTTCCGGCTCTGGAGGTCGCTTCACCCACCAAACCGCTGCCATTTTTTGTCAGGCGCTGACAAAGAACGTCACTCTTTATGGCCTCTCCTGACCAAACCTGTCACTTAAGGTGGCGATACAACTAACGAAGCCAACCCCTTGATCGTAGGCTCTTTACAGCAGGTAGGAAGGCTGCCAATCTGCTTCGGGGGGTAAGTATAAATAACCATGATCATTTCATATGAATAGTTCCGCTGCATCTTTAAGCGGCCTGGCCCGCCGCCTTGTAAAGGAAGGCCACCTCTCCATGGAAGCGGCGCAGACCGCCGCCGCCGAAGCGCGGCAGGCGCGGGTGGCGCTTGTTCATCATCTAGTGGCGGGCGGCCACGTCAGCGCCGCCGTGGTGGCGCGCTCCGCCGCAGAGGAGTTCGGCGACCCGCTGATCGATCTGAACGCTTTCTCTAAAGAGATGATGGTCAAGGACATCGTCGACCCCAAGTTGATCACCAAGCACACCATCCTGCCGCTGCTGCGGAGGGGCAGCCGCTTGTTCGTGGCGGTGTCCGACCCCACCAACCTACCGGCTCTGGAAGAGATCCGCTTCAATACCGGCCTGAATGTGGAAACGGTAATCGCCGAGGACGACAAGCTGCGGCGCTGGATCGATCAGCTGGAGTCCGAGCAGGAAGGTAAGGCGTTCGACAATCTGGATGACGATCTGGATAACCTGGAGACCGCCGATACCGATGCTGTGCCCAGTGGTGGCGAAGACGCAGCGGCAGGCTCTGACGATGCGCCCATCGTGCGCTTCGTGAACAAGCTGCTGCTGGACGCCATTAAAGGTGGCGCCTCGGACCTGCACTTCGAACCCTACGAAAAGACCTACCGGGTGCGGTTCCGTCAGGACGGTATTCTGGAGACGGTGGCCAAGCCACCGATCACCACCGCCAGCAAACTGGCCGCCCGCCTTAAAGTGATGGCGCGCATGGACATTTCCGAGCGCCGGGTGCCCCAGGACGGCCGAATCAAGCTGAAGATTTCCAAGAGCCGGGCTATCGACTTCCGTGTTAACACTTGCCCTACCCTCTATGGCGAGAAGATCGTGCTGCGGATACTGGACGCGGAAAGCGCCAAAATGGGCATCGATCACCTGGGCTACGAGGAAGACCAGAAGAAGATGTATATGGATGCCCTGAGCAAGCCTCAGGGCATGATTCTGGTTACCGGGCCTACCGGTTCGGGTAAGACCGTGTCTCTCTATACCGGCGTGAACATCCTCAATACGCCAGAACGGAACATCTCCACGGCGGAAGATCCGGTGGAGATCAACCTGGAGGGGGTCAACCAGGTCAATGTGAACCCCAAGCAGGGTATGGAGTTTTCCACCGCCCTGCGTGCCTTCCTGCGCCAGGACCCGGATATCATTCTGGTGGGGGAAATCCGGGATCTGGAGACCGCCGAGATCGCGGTGAAAGCAGCGCAGACCGGTCACTTGGTGCTTTCGACCCTGCACACCAACAGCGCGCCGGAGACGCTGACCCGACTGCGCAATATGGGCGTGCCGTCGTTCAATATCGCCACTTCCGTGATTCTGATTATCGCTCAGCGACTGGCCCGGCGGCTGTGCGAGCACTGCAAGGAGCCTGTGGATGTGCCCAGGCAATCGCTGGTTGAGATGGGTTTCACGGACGAGGACATCCAATCCGGGTTTACTGTGTACGGCCCCAGTGGCAAAGGCTGCGAGAAGTGCAAAGGCGGCTACAAGGGGCGCGTGGGGGTTTACGAGGTAGTCCGCATCACCGACGGCATTGCGCGCATCATCATGGAGGAAGGTAATTCCATCCAGATCGCCGACCAGTGCCGCAAAGAGGGGTTCAACGATCTGTACCGTTCCGGCCTGATCAAGGTCATGCACGGCGTCACCAGTCTTGAGGAAGTGAGCCGGGTGACCAGCGGGCACTAAACTATACGGTGGGTCAGGGTTTCGACTATGGCAAAAACAGCGACAGCACAAAAATCGGCCACCTTTGCCTATGAAGGTATCGACCGCAAAGGCAGCCGGGTCAAAGGGGAAATCACCGGCAAAGGGCCGGCTCTGGTGCGCGCCGAACTGCGCAAGCAGGGCATCCAGGCCAAGAAGGTGGTGAAGAAGCGCGAGATCAACCTGGGCGGGAAAAAGAAAATCAAGCCCATGGATATTGCCCTCTTTACTCGCCAGATGGCAACCATGATGAAAGCCGGCGTACCACTGGTGCAGGCTTTTGAGATCGTTTCCGATGGTCTGGAAAACCCATCTATGCGTGATGTGGTTCTTAAACTGAAAACCGATGTAGAGAGCGGTAACAACTTCGCCGGAGCACTGCGTCAACATCCACGCCTGTTCGATGATCTCTATTGTAGCCTGATCGAGTCCGGCGAAGCTTCCGGCTCACTCGAAACGATGTTGGACCGCGTTGCCCTCTATAAAGAAAAAACCGAAGCGCTAAAGCAGAAAATCAAAAAGGCGGTAAAATATCCTATTGCCGTTATCTGCGTGGCCGTTGTCGTAACTGGCATTCTACTGGTCAAAGTGGTTCCTACTTTCCAAGAGCTTTTTGAAGGCTTTGGTGCGGAACTGCCTGCTTTCACGCAGTTTGTTATTGGGTTATCAGAAGGCCTCCAGGCCAACTTCCTAATGGTCATCATTATTACTGCGGCCTTAATTATTGGTTTTACGGAAGCCCGTAAGCGGTCACAACCCTTCCATGACGCAGTAGATAGACTTTTGCTTCGTATCCCCGTGGTAGGGCCGATTACCCATAAAGCCACCGTGGCCCGCTTCGCCCGTACCCTTTCCACCACATTTGCAGCCGGGGTGCCTCTTATTGAAGCACTGGATGCCTGTGCCGGCGCCACTGGCAATGTGGTTTACCGGAAAGCCGTACTTCAGGTTAAAGAAGACGTGGCGACCGGCCAGCAACTTCAATTCGCGATGCGCTCCACCGGCGTATTCCCAGCCATGGCGCTGCAGATGACTGCCATCGGTGAAGAATCCGGCGCGCTCGACGCCATGCTGGGTAAAGTCGCCACCTACTATGAAGACGAAGTAGATAACCTGGTGGACGGTTTGACCAGCATGCTGGAGCCGATGATCATGGCTATCCTCGGCGTGCTCATCGGCGGCCTGATCATCGCCATGTACCTCCCCATCTTCCAGCTCGGCGCGGTGGTTTAACGGTGCAGCTTCTCGATTACCTGGCGGCCAGCCCGGCCGCCCTGATTCTGGTTTGCGTGCTGTTCGGCCTGCTGGTGGGCAGCTTCCTGAATGTGGTGATTCACCGTATTCCCAAGATGATGGAGGCCACTTGGCGCCGGGAGGCCCGTGAGCTATTGGAGCAGCCGGCGCCCAAGGGCGAGGCTGAGCCGCCCATCTTCAACCTGGTGACGCCCGGCTCCCACTGCCCGCACTGCAACCACCGCATCCGCTGGTACGAGAACGTGCCGGTGGTGAGCTGGGCGCTGCTCAAGGGCCGCTGCAGCGGCTGCAAGGCACCGATCAGCAAGCGCTATCCGATTATCGAGCTGCTCACCGCGCTGGTGGCGGGCCTGTGCGCCTGGCGCTTCGGTTACGATCCCTGGTTGATCTTTATGCTGTACGGCAGCTTTACGCTCCTGGCCCTGGCGGTGATTGATCTGGACACCACCCTGTTGCCGGACGATCTCACCTACCCGCTGTTGTGGGCGGGCCTGCTGGCCGCGGTAATGGGCATCTCCCCGGTGAGCCTGTCCGATGCGGTGATCGGGGCCATGGCCGGCTATCTGGCGCTGTGGAGCCTGTACTGGGTGTTCAAGCTGCTCACCGGCAAGGAGGGCATGGGCTACGGCGACTTCAAGCTGCTCGCCGCCCTGGGCGCCTGGCTGGGCTGGCAGTATCTGCCGGTGGTGGTGCTGCTCTCCTCCGTGGTGGGTCTGGTGTTCGCGGTGTCGATGATGGCCAGCGGCAGCGTGAAGCGGGATCAGGGGATCCCGTTCGGGCCCTATCTGGCGATCGCCGGGTGGATCGCGTTGCTCTGGGGTGAGGCGATTGTGAGCTCCTACCTGGGGCTGTTTAACCTCGGGTAGCGGTCAATCCCACCGAACGCGCTTCTCTGGTATCCTGCCGGCCGGCTTTGCCGGCCTTTCGCGGGCTGGGCCCGCTCCCACAAGGCCCGCTCCCACAAACACTCTCGGATTCCGGAGCCTTCTATGTTTGTTGTCGGCCTGACCGGCGGTATCGGCAGCGGTAAGACCGCGGCCACGGACCATCTGGCGCGGCGCGGTGTGACCATTGTCGATGCGGACCTGGCGTCGCGGGCGGTGGTGGCGCCGGGCGAGCCGGCGCTGGACGCCATTGTCGACCGGTTCGGTGCGGTGCTGCAGGACGACGGCAGCCTGGACCGTCGCGCGCTGCGCGATATCGTGTTCAGCGACGAGCAGGCGCGCCGCGATCTGGAGGCGATCACCCACCCGGCCATCGGCCGTGAGCTCTACCGGCAGATCCACACCAGCGATTCCCCTTACACGGTACTGGTGTCGCCGCTGCTGCTCGAGGGTAGCCAGAAAGAGATGGTGCACCGTATCCTGGTGATCGACGTGCCGCCGGAGCTTCAGGTGGCGCGCACCGTGGCGCGGGACACCGTGCCCGAGGCGCAGGTGCAGGCGATCATGCGCGCCCAGATGGACCGCGAGCGTCGCCTGGCGGCGGCCCACGACGTGGTGGAGAACCACGGCCCGCTGCGGCACCTGCATGAGCGGCTCGACGCCTTACATGAAACGTATTTGGAACTCGCGCAACGACATGGCGGATAACGAACAGCCCACCCGTATTTACCCCTGCCCGCAATGCCGGAAACCCTCGCGCTGGGACGATAACCCCTGGCGGCCGTTCTGCTCGGAGCGCTGCAAGCTGATCGACCTGGGCGACTGGGCGTCGGAGCGTCATGCGATTCCCGGCGAGCCCACCGATCCGATGGATGATTTCGATAACCTGAGCTGAGGGTATCGGATAGGGCTCTGGGATCCTGCCGGCCGGCTTTGCCGGCCTTTCGCGGGCTGGGCCCGCTCCCACAAGGCCGCTCCCACAAACAGGCTGCCTACCAAAAGGCGCGAATGCCGGCGAGCCCAAAGGCGCCGTTGTGGAGCGCTGTGTCCAGGTCTTGCGGGGTGACGCCGCCGAGGGCGTAGAACACCAGCGGTTTGCCTTCCACCAGGGCGCGGAAGCGGTCCCAACCGAGGGGTTGGGCGTCCGGGTGCGTAGCGGTGGCGTGGACCGGGGAGAGGGTGGCCATTTGCGCGCCCCACTCTACCGCTTGGGCGATTTCCTGCTCGTTGTGGCAAGAGGCTGAGAGGATGCCTTGGAAGTTTTGGAGGGCCTGTTCAAAGTCTCTGGGATCCTGCCGGGCGCTGCGCGCCCTTTCGCGGGCTGGGCCCGCTCCCACAGAGGCCCGCTCTCGCAAGAGCCCGCTCCCATCAAGACCTGTCAGGTGGAGGCCGAAAGCGTGTTCGCGGGTGGCGAGGTGGGCGTCGTCGCGGATCCAGAAGCGGACGCCGCGCGCGCGGCAGCGGGCGGCGAGCTCGGGGAGTGCGTCGCTTTGCGACCATTGCCGCAGGTAGAGGCCGTGGCTGTCGGGGTCGAGCCGGTCGATGCCGGCGAGTACGTCCTGGTAACCGAGCCCTTCCGGGGGAATCACCAGTTGCCGGGGCAGTTTGAGGGCGGTGACCACCGGTTGGTTGGCGGCGGGGAACTGGCGGCTGGAAAGCTCGTGCAGCGGCACCCATTCCACCGGCTGGCCTTCGCGGCCGTGGGGCTCGCCGGTGTAAGCGGTCACTTCGCGGAAATGCAGCGTCACGCGCAGGTCCGGGTAGCGGTGGCGCACGGTCATAAAGGGCTGGGAGCGGGCGCCTTGCATGCCCAGTTCTTCGTCGAGCTCGCGCGCCAGGGCCCGCTCCAGGGGCTCGCCCTCCTCCACTTTGCCGCCGGGGAATTCCCACAAGCCGCCCTGGTGTTTGTGCTCGGGGCGGCGGCTAAGGCAGAGGCGGTCTCGCCGATCACGGATGATGGCGGCGACGACGGTTATTTCGGGGAGAGATTCAGACATAGGCTCGTGTCGGGGTGTGTCTCTTGGGAGCGGGCCCGCCCCCACAACCCGCTCCCACAAGTTCAGGTGCGGTATTCGGCGTTGATCTTGACGTAGTCGTAGCTGAAGTCGCAGGTCCACACCTGGCCGGTGCCGTCGCCGGCACCCAGGTCCACGCGGATGGTGATTTCCGGGCGGGCCATCACCGCGGCGCCCTGCTCTTCGGTGTAGCTGTCGGCGACGCCGCCTTCGCGCACCAGTTCCACTTCACTGAGCCAGACCGCCACCTTGTCCACGTCCAGGCTTTCGATGGGCGCGCGGCCCACGGCGGCGAGGATGCGCCCCCAGTTCGGGTCGGAGGCGAACAGCGCGGTCTTCACCAGCGGTGAGTGGCCGATGGTCTCGGCGACGATCTGCGCGTCCCGGTCGCTGCGCGCGCCGGACACTTCGATGGAGACGAACTTGGTGGCGCCTTCGGCGTCGCGGATCAGCGCCTGGGCCAGCTCCACGAACACGGTTTCCAGGGCCTGGTAGAGGAGCTCCGCGTTGCGGTCGGCCCGGTCGTTGATCTCGGCGCCCACCTGGCCGCTGGCGATCAGCATGCAGGCGTCGTTGGTGGAGGTGTCGCCGTCCACGGTGATGCGGTTGAAGGAGCGGTCCGCGAGGGATTTCACCCACTGATCCAACAACGGCTGGGACACTTTCGCGTCGGTGGCGATGAAACCGAGCATGGTGGCCATGTTGGGCTTGATCATGCCGGCGCCCTTGGCGATGCCGGTGATGGTGATGGTGTCGCCGTCCAGCTCCAGGCGGCGGCTGGCCACCTTGGGCACCGTGTCGGTGGTCATGATGCCTTCGGCGGCGCGGCCCCAGTGGTGCTCACTGAGGTCGTCCAGGGCCAGCGGCAGGCCTTCCTCGAACGGTTCCATGGGGAAGGTCTGGCCGATCACGCCGGTGGAGAACGGCAGCACTTCCGAGGGCGCGCAGTGCGCCAGCTCGGACAGCAACAGACAGGTTTCCTCGCAGTAGGCGTGGCCCTTGTCGCCGGTGCCGGCGTTGGCGTAGCCGGTGTTGATCATCAGGTAGCGGGGCGCTTTCTCGGCCAGGTTGCGGCGCGCCACCTGCACCGGCGCCGCCTGGAAGCGGTTGGTGGTGAACACGCCGGCGGCGCGGCTGCCCTCGGCCAGCTCGATGACCACCAAATCCTTTTTGTTGGGCTTTTTGATGCCCGCTGCGATGGCGGCGAGTTTAACGCCGGCCACCGGGAACCATTCGGTCTGTGTCATGGTTAATCCAGCTTTCCGTGGCACTGCTTGTATTTCTTGCCGGAACCGCACGGGCAGGGCTCGTTGCGGCCCACTTTGCGGCCTTCGCGCACCACGGTACGCGGCTTCTCCGGCGGTCCCTGGGTCTGGCCGGTGCCGTCGCCCCGGGCGGTGGGCGCGGCCACTTCTTCCTGCTCGGCCTTCATTTTCTCGGCCTGCACGCGGGCCTCTTCCTGGCGCTGGGCTTCGAGACGCTCCACTTCGTCCTCGCGGCGCACTTCGAAGTTGTGCAGCACGCGCACCAGCTCATGCTGGATCTGGTTGAGCATGGTCTGGAACAGCTCGAACGCCTCTTTCTTGTACTCCTGCTTGGGGTTCTTCTGGGCGTAGCCGCGCAGATGAATGCCCTGGCGCAGGTGGTCCATATTGGCCAGGTGCTCTTTCCAGTGGCGGTCGAGGATCTGCAGCATCAGGTGCTTCTCGATCGGACGCAGGGTCTCCGCGCCGATCTCCTCTTCCTTGCGGGCGTAGTCCGCTTCCAGCCGTTCGATAATGCGCTCGGTGACGCCCTCGATGTGCAGGCCGTTGTCTTCCTCCAGCCACTGGCGCACCGGGATGTCGCTGTTGTACTCGGCTTGCAGGCTCTTCTCCAGCCCTTCCACGTCCCACTGGTCCTCCACGGAGCCCGGCGGCATGTAGCTGTGCACCACCTCGGGGATCACGTCGCGGCGGATGCTCTCCACCGAAGAGGCCAGGCTCTCCGCCTCGAGAATCTGCTCACGCTGGCTGTACACCACGCGGCGCTGGTCGTTGGCCACGTTGTCGTATTCCAGCAGGTTCTTGCGGATGTCGAAGTTACGGGTTTCCACCTTGCGCTGGGCGTTCTCGATGGCGCGCGTCACCCAGCGGTGCTCGATGGCTTCGCCGTCCTTGAGACCCAGGGAGCGCATCATGTTGCGCACCCGGTCGGAGGCGAAGATGCGCATCAGGTCGTCTTCCATGGACAGGAAGAAGCGGGTGTAGCCCGGATCGCCCTGGCGGCCGGCGCGGCCGCGCAGCTGGTTGTCGATACGGCGGGATTCGTGGCGCTCGGTGCCGATGATGTGCAGGCCGCCGGCTTCCAGCACGGTGTTGTGGTTGGCTTCCCACTCGGCGCGGATTTTTTCGGCCTTCTCCTCGGAAGGCTCGTCCATGTGCTTGATCTCTTCCTCGGCGTTGCCGCCCAGCACGATGTCGGTGCCGCGGCCGGCCATGTTGGTGGCGATGGTCACAGTGCCCGGGCGCCCGGCCTGGGCGATCACCTGCGCCTCGCGCTGGTGCTGCTTGGCGTTGAGCACCTGGTGTTTGATCTTTTCCTTGGTGAGCCGCTGGGCCAGGTATTCGGAGGCTTCGATGGTGGCGGTGCCCACCAGCACCGGCGCGCCGCGCTCCACGCAGTCGCGCACTTCCTCGACGATGGCGTCGAATTTCTCCTGCAGGGTCAGGTAGACCAGATCGTTGGCGTCCTTACGCACCATGGGCCGGTTGGTGGGCACCACCACCACGTCCATGCCGTAAATCTGGCGGAACTCCATCGCCTCGGTGTCGGCGGTGCCGGTCATGCCGGCCAGCTTCTCGTAGAGGCGGAAGTAGTTCTGGAAGGTGGTCGACGCCAGGGTCTGGTTTTCCTGCTGAATGCGCACGCCCTCCTTCGCTTCCACCGCCTGGTGGATGCCCTCGGACCAGCGCCGGCCCGGCATGGTGCGCCCGGTGTGCTCGTCGACGATCACGATCTGATCGTTCTGCACCACGTACTGACGGTCCTTGTGGAACAGGGCGTGGGCCTTGAGCGCCGCGTGCACGTGGTGCAGCAGGGTCAGGTTGTGGGCGGCGTAGAGGCTTTCGCCGGCTTCCAGCAGGTTGTTTTCCACCAGCAGGGACTCGATCAGCTGGTGGCCGTCCTCGGTGAGCTCCACCTGACGCTGCTTCTCGTCGATGTAGTAGTGGCCTTCCGCTTTCTGGCCGTCCTCGCCCTCTTCCTCGCGCTGCGGCTGCAGCTTGGGGATCAGGGTGTTCATCTGACGGTACAGCTCGGAGGAGTCCGCCGCCGGGCCGGAGATGATCAGCGGCGTACGCGCCTCATCGATGAGGATCGAGTCCACTTCGTCGACGATGGCGTAAAACAGGCCGCGCTGCACCCGGTCTTCCAGGCGGAACGCCATGTTGTCGCGCAGGTAGTCGAAGCCGTATTCGTTGTTGGTGCCGTAGGTGATGTCGCAGGCGTAGGCTTCACGCTTTTCCGGCTGCGGCTGCTGGGAGTAGATGACACCCACGCTCAGGCCCAGGAATTCGTACAGCGGGCGCATCCAGTTGGCGTCCCGCGCGGCCAGGTAGTCGTTCACCGTGACCACGTGCACGCCCTTGCCGGCCAGGGCGTTCAGGTAGGCCGCCAGGGTGGCGGTCAGGGTTTTACCCTCACCGGTGCGCATCTCCGCGATGCGCCCTTCGTGCAGCGCGATACCGCCCATCAACTGGACGTCGAAGTGGCGCATGCCCATCACCCGGGTGGCCGCCTCGCGGACCACCGCGAACGCTTCCGGCAGTATCTCGTCAAGGGTCTTGCCGTCGGCCACGGCGGCCTTCAACTCGGCGGTCTTGGCCTGCAGCGCGCCGTCATCCAATTCCGCCATGGCGTCGCCATGGGTGTTGACCCCGGCCACCAGACGGCTGATCCGCTTGAGCTCGCGGTCATTCTTGGTCCCGAAGACTTTTTTGACGATGGTAGCCAGCATGAAACGTCCGTTTATTCTCAATGGGTGGGGCGAAAAAGAGCCATTCTAAACACAATAGACCAAGGAGATAAGGTGCGGAGGGCGACTATTCAAGGCCGGCGAAAGGGGGAGACAGGTCTCTGGGATCCTGCCGGGCGGTGTGGCACCGCCCTTTCGCGGGCAGGGCCCGCTCCCACAAGCGTTTTCAGCGGCGGGCGCGGTAGATGTAGGGGTGCGGATTGACCTGCCGGCCGTTCTTGAGCACTTCGTAGTGCACGTGCGGGCCGGTGGAACGGCCGCTGGAGCCCATCTTGGCGATCACATCGCCGGTGCGCACGATATCACCGACCTTCACGTCCACGGTCTTGGCGTGGCCGTAGCGGGTGCTGATGCCGTTGCCGTGGTTGATCTCCACCAGCAGGCCGTAGCCGGAGCGTTCGCCGGCGTAGGTGACCACGCCGGCGGCGGTGGCGACCACGTCGGAGCCGTCCTTGCCGGCGAAATCCACCCCTTCGTGCCACGCCACCTTGCCGGAGAACGGGTCGGTGCGGCGGCCGAAGCGGCTCGACATCCAGCCCTGGGTAATGGGACGCCCGGACAGGAAGGTCTGGTTTTCAAGATTGCGGTTGGCGAGCAGGTTCTCGAGGATGTTCAGCTGCTGTTCACGGCGCTCCAAGGTCTCGGTGAGGCCGTCCAGCTCCTCGATGAACGAGGGCGGCGCGAAGGCGCTGCTGTCCTGGGGTTCGGGGCCGCCCATGGCCAGCTCGCCGCCGCCGAAGTCGAATTCGTCGCTTTCGATGCCGGCCACGTCCACCAGCCGCTCGCCGAGGGCGTCCAGGCGCACCAGGCGGGCCTGGGCATCGGCCAGCTTGAGGGTCAGGGCACGGAATTGTTCTTCACTGAGCTGCTTGAGGTCCGCTACTTCGTCGCTCTGCCGCTCCAGGGAGGATTGGAAGCGTTTGGCCACCTCCTCACTGTAGGACGGCGGCGCGACCCGGTAGCTGATCCAGTAGGCGCCGACACCGGCGGCCATGGGAATCAGCACCAGCACCGCCAGCACCAGCGCGGGCAAAAACCGCGGTAAAGTAATGGTGCGGGAGTGGCCGCGCTTGCTGTTCAACAATATGATGTTCATCGTTGTATCGCGCCTGTCTCAATTCAGCTGTCGCAAGTAAAAACACACCCTGGCCGGAGGCGAGACCGCCCGGCGGGGCAAAGGGTTCCTTTCTTCCGTGAATGAGGTGGCGAGCGCCTTCCCCGTGTGCTCTCGCCTGGCAAGCTTTATAATTTTTTACATTCGCAGGGTAGCCCAAGGAAAAGGTATGAGCAAGCCGTCCCTACCCAAGGAATTGCAGGGTCTGTTGCGCCAAAACAGCACCCTGGCGCCGCTGGCGAAAGCCGCCCGCGGCCGCAAGGCGGCGGCCCCGAAAGGCCCGGCCGCCCCGCCCCAGGACTGTCTGCCGCCGGCGCTGCGCGACCGGGTGACGCTGGTGGAGGAAGAGAACCGCTGGCTGGCGATGGTGGAAACCAGCGCCACCGCCCAGCTGCTGCGCTTCCACCTGCCGCGCCTGGAGCGCAGCCTGGCGCCGGGCAAGAGCATCAAGATCCTGGTCACCGGCCGCCGGGCGGCGCCCGCCGCCACCGCCGACAAGCTGCGCGCCAATGAGCGGCCGCCGCTGGACGCGGGGAGTGCCGCGCATATTCGGCAGGCGGCGGATTGCGTGGAGGATGAGGAGTTGGCGCGGGCGTTGCGGCGGTTGGCCGGGCGGGCGGAGAGTTAAGGTCTCTGGGATCCTGCCGGGAGCGTCGCTCCCTTTCGCGGGCAAGGCCCGCTCCCACAAGGGACGCTGCCACCGGGCTACGGAGTGCTATTTGTGGGAGCGGGCCCCGCCCGCGAAAGGCCGGCTAAGCCGGCCGGCAGGATTCCAGAAACCTTTTTTACCGCACCCAAAACGAGAGCGCCCCGACCGCGGGAGAACGGTCAGGGCGCACAGGGAGGCACGACACCGCGCGGGCACGCGGCGAGGTGTGTTCGGGACGGGCCGTTATTCGGCGGCCATCACCGGCTTCACGTAGGAAATCGGTGCGTTTTCCGCGTCCTCGAAGGTCACCAGTTCCCAAGCGTCTTCCTGCTTGAGCAGCTCGCGCAGGAGGGCGTTGTTGAGCGCGTGGCCGGATTTATGACCCACGAACTCGCCGATCAGGCTGTGACCGAGCTGGTACAGGTCACCGATGGCGTCGAGCATCTTGTGTTTGACGAACTCGTCGTCATAACGCAGACCGTCCTCGTTGAGGATGCGGTACTCGTCCACCACGATGGCGTTGTCCACGCTGCCGCCCAGCGCCAGGTTCTGGCTGCGCAGGAACTCGATGTCGCGCATGAACCCGAAGGTCCGGGCCCGCGCCACTTCCTTCACGAACGACGTGGAGGAAAAGTCGATGCTGGCCACCTGGTTGCGCTCTTCGAACACCGGGTGATCGAATTCGATCGAGAACGTCACCTTGAAGCCATCGAACGGTTTGAAGGTGGCCACCTTGTCGTCCTCGCGGACGGTGACTTCCTTCTTGATGCGGATGAACTTCTTGGCGGCGTCCTGCTCCTTGATGCCCGCGGACTGCAGCAAGAACACGAAAGGACCGGCGCTGCCGTCCATGATCGGCACTTCCGGCGCCGACAACTCCACGTAGGCGTTGTCGATGCCCAGACCGGCCATGGCGGAAAGCAGGTGTTCCACGGTGCCCACTTTGACGCCGTCTTGAACCAGCGTGGTGGAGAGCGTGGTTTCACCGACTTTATCGGCGCCGGCGGGGATTTCCACCACCGGATCCAGGTCCACCCGGCGGAATACGATGCCGGCGTTCGCGGGCGCCGGGCGCACCGTCAGGTACACCTTTTCACCGGTGTGAAGACCCACGCCGGTGGCGCGAATCACATTTTTGAGAGTTCGTTGTCTGATCATCGATCCGTCACAAATCCGTCGGTATCCCGGAGGATACGGGTATCCTCAACGCGAAATAAGGGGGCGATGATAGCAAATCTCCCCTTTTCGCACCATATTTCCAACGCCGTCAGTCAGCCTGACGGCGCAGGAAGGTCGGGATATCGATAAAGTCCAGGTCTTCCGCGGTGTTCACGGCCTGGCGACCACCGCCACCCGCGGCCTGCTGCTGGGCGCGCTTGCGCTCCACCGCCGGACGATCCAGATCGTTATAGTCCACCCGGCCATCGGCGCCCATGGGGGTCTGACGCCCGCGCACCACTTTCAGTTCCTGGTGCTGCGCACCCAGACCGGTGGCCACCACGGTCACGGAAATATTATCGCCCATATCCGGGTCGATCGCCGTGCCGATGATCACGTTGGCGTCTTCGCTGGCCAGTTCGCTGACGATATCGCCCACTTCGGAGAACTCATCCAGTGCGATGGACTCGTTGGCGGTGATATTGATCAGGATGCCGCGCGCGCCGCGCAGGTCCACGTCTTCCAGCAGCGGGCTGGAAATCGCCGCCTGGGCCGCTTCCGCCGCCCGGTTTTCGCCGCTGGCGACGCCGGTGCCCATCATCGCGGTGCCCATCTCGCTCATCACGGTGCGCACGTCGGCGAAGTCGACGTTGATCATGCCGGGACGGACGATCAGGTCGGCGATGCCCTTCACCGCGCCCTGCAGCACTTCGTTGGCCGCCTTGAAGGCGTCCAGCAGGGTGGTGGAGCCGCCCAGCACGGACTGCAGCTTCTCGTTGGGGATGGTGATCAGCGAATGCACGTGCTCCTTGAGCGCTTCGATCCCTTCCTGGGCGGAGCGCATGCGCTTCTTGCCCTCGAACGGGAACGGCTTGGTGACCACGGCCACGGTGAGGATGCCCAGCTCCTTGGCCACTTCGGCCACCACCGGTGCCGCGCCGGTGCCGGTGCCGCCGCCCATACCGGCGGTCACGAACACCATGTCGGCGCCTTCCAGCAGCTCGGCGATACGCTCACGGTCTTCCATGGCGGACTGCCGGCCGATGTCCGGGTTGGCGCCGGCGCCCAGGCCCTTGGTGACCTGGCTGCCGAGCTGAATCACGGTTTTCGCGGAGGAGTTGCGCAGCGCCTGGGCGTCCGTGTTGGCGCAGATGAAATCCACGCCTTCCACGTTGGAACGCACCATATGATCGACGGCGTTGCCACCGCCGCCACCGACGCCCACTACTTTGATCACCGCGCCATGGGGTACGGAATCTTCGAGTTTGAATTGCATGGTTGATCTCCCGTTAATGCTTCCCTGTTTACTGCTTTTCCCAAAACCGGCCGGACCATCCGACCGCTTCTGAAACCTTTAAAAGTTGCCCTGGAACCACTTCTTGAAGCGTTCCATCCAGTTCACTTCGCCGCCGCCGGCCTGGGCACGGGGGCTGCGTCCTTCCTTCTCCATGCGCTGGCCGTACAGCAGCAGGCCCACGGAGGTGGAATAAATCGGGTTGCGCACCACATCGGTGAGCCCGGCCACGCCCTGCGGCGTGCCCAGGCGCACCGGCATGTGGAAAATTTCCTCGGCCAGTTCCGCCGCGCCCTCGATCTTGGAGGAGCCGCCGGTGAGCACGATGCCGCCGGGAATCATGTCCTCGAACCCGGAGCGGCGGATTTCCGCCTGGATCAGGGTGAACAGCTCGTCGTAGCGCGGCTCCACCACCTCGGCCAGGTTCTGGCGGCTGAGGGTGCGCGGTGGCCGGTCGCCGACGCTGGGCACCTTGATGGTCTCGTCGGCGCCGGCCAGCTGGGTCAGCGCGCAGGCGTACTTGATCTTGATCTCGTCGGCGTGCTGCTTGGGCGTGCGCAGCGCCATGGCGATGTCGTTGGTGACCTGGTCGCCGGCGATCGGGATGTTGGCGGTGTGGCGGATCGCCCCCTCGGTGAAGATCGCGATGTCGGTGGTGCCGCCGCCGATGTCGACGATGCACACACCCAGCTCGCGTTCGTCCTCGGTGAGTACGGAATGGGCACTGGCGAGCTGCTCGAGGATCACGTCTTCCACTTCCAGGCCGCAGCGGCGCACGCACTTCTCAATGTTCTGCACCGCGTTCACCGCGCAGGTCACCAGGTGCACCTTGGCTTCCAGCCGCACGCCGCTCATGCCCACCGGCTCGCGCACGCCTTCCTGGTTGTCGACCACGTACTCCTGCGGCAGCACGTGCAGGGTCTTCTGATCGGCGGGAATCGCCACCGCCTGGGCGGCGTCGATCACCCGGTCGATGTCCGCCTGGGTCACTTCCCGGTCGCGGATCGCGACGATGCCGTGGGAGTTAAGGCTGCGCACATGGGAACCGGCGATGCCGGCGTAGACCGAATGGATCTGGCAGCCGGCCATCAGCTCCGCCTCTTCCACGGCACGCTGAATCGAGCGCACGGTGGCTTCGATGTCCACCACCACGCCCTTCTTCATGCCCCGCGAAGGCTGGGAGCCCAGACCCACTACCTCCACAACGCCTTCCTCGGTGATCTGGCCGACGATGGCCACGACCTTGGAGGTGCCGATGTCCAGGCCCACGATCATGTTGTCCACTGCATTCGCCATTAGAGGTACATCCTCTGTTTCTGCTTAAGCATTCTTGTCCGCTTCCGCGTCGCGCCAGGTCACCGCGATGCCATCGGCATAGCGCAAATCGACCCGCGCCACGCCACGGCTGTCGGTGCTCAGTACACCGCGATACAGACGCGTGAAACGGCGTAACTTGCCCACGTAATTTTCCCGGTCCACCACCAGCTGCATTTGGTTGTCCAAAGTCAGCCGGGCGGTCAGCCGGGCGTTCACTTCCATTCGTTCGATGCCCAGGCCCACGTCACGCAGCAGCTTGCCCATGCTGTGGTAGAAGCTCATCACTTCCTCCAGGCGCTGGTCGGGGCCGTTGAGACGCGGCAGCCCGGCCAGGTCGTACTGTTTGAGCGCTTTGAACGGTTCGCCGTCGCGGGCCACCAGCACCGCTTCGTTCCACACCGCCACCGGCTCGCGCTCGGTGACGTCCAGGCTCACCGTGTCCGGCCACTGGCGGCGCACGGACACCTCCGACACCCAGCTCAGGCCGCGGGCGCGCTGGTAGATCTGCTCCAGCGGCACCGAGAAGTAGTTGGCGTCGCGCACCAGCGAGGCCAGCGCGGTCTGCACCTGCTGCTGGCGACGCACATCGGTGACGCCGTCCACGCCCACCTGGCGGATCGGGTACTGGTCCAGCACCCGCGGCAGCCAGATCACGCCGGCCACCACGGTGATCGCCACCAGCCCGGCCAGAGCGCCGGGCAGCGCCGCCGCCAACCGCTCGCGAATCGGCACGGCGGGCGCCTGCCGCTTGGCGCGGGTCGCCTTGGGGGACGCGCCGCGTGTGCGGCGGGCGTCCGGTGTCTGGCGTCTGGCCTTAGCCACGGGGCTTGCTCCCTTTGCTCGCTTTGTTCGCCTTGCGCGGCGGAAACCGGTCCACCGCTTCCAACAGAATGCGTGCCACCAGGGTGGCGAAATCGTCGCCGTCGGCCTTGGCGGCCATCGGCACCAGGCTGTGATCGGTCATGCCCGGTACGGTGTTCACTTCCAGCAGCTGCCAGTCGCCGTGTTCGTCGCGCATCACGTCGACGCGGCCCCAGCCCTGGCAGCCCACCGCCTCGAACGCCTTCAGGGCGAGCGCGCGCAGGGCCTGCTCGTCGGCGTCGTCGAGGCCCGCCGGGCACAGGTACTCGGTGCTGTTGGACTGGTACTTGGCCTCGAAGTCATAGAACGCGTTGGGCGTCTTCAGGCGGATCGACGGCAGCGCCCGGCCGTCGACGATCGCCACGGTGTACTCCGGGCCGCGCACCCAGGCTTCCACCAGCACGTCGCTGTCGTAGGCGCGGGCGTCTTCCAGGGCTTTGTTCAGTTCCGCCGCGCTGTCCACCTTGGCCATGCCGATGGAGGAGCCCTCGTGGGACGGTTTCACCATCAGCGGGAAGCCGATATCACGGTCGTCCAGGCCGGCCACGTAGAACGGCGGCGTGGGCAGGCCGGCGCCCTTCCACAGTTGTTTGGTGCGCACCTTGTCCATGCCGATGGCGGACGCCATCACGCCGGAGCCGGTGTACGGCAGTTTCAGATGCTCCAGCAGCCCCTGGATCACGCCGTCTTCGCCGCCCCGTCCGTGCAGGGCGATAAAGGCCACGTCGAAGCCCTTAAGGGTGTCCACGCCGCGCTCCGCCGGGTCCACCAGCTCGGCGATCAGGCCCAGCTGGCGCAGCGCCTGGTGCACCGCCGCGCCGCTCTTCAGGGACACGGAGCGCTCCGCGGAATCGCCGCCGGCGAGCACCGCCACCCGGCCGATGCGGGCCAGGCGCTGCTTCATTTCGCTGGTCAGCGCCATGCCGGGCGCCTTGCCGCTATCGACCATGGGCGCCTCCGTTGCCGTCGGTGGGTTCGATGCGCGCCGCCAGTTCGCGGGCGATACCGCCCACGTTACCGGCGCCCTGGGTGACCAGCAGATCACCGTCCTGCAGCACGTTGGCGAGCAGCTCGGGCAGCTTGGCCGGGTCGTCCACGAACACCGGCTCCACCCGGGCGCGCTGGCGCAGGCTGCGCATCAAGGCGCGGGTGTCGGCGCCGGGGATCGCGTCCTCGCCGGCGCTGTAGACTTCCAGCATCAGCAGTTGATCGACGCCGCCGAGCACATCCACGAAGTCCTCATAGAGGTCGCGGGTGCGGGTATAGCGGTGCGGCTGGAACAGCATCACCAGCCGGCGGCCGGGCCAGCCGTCGCGGATCGCCGCGATGGTGGCGGCCACTTCGCGGGGATGGTGGCCGTAGTCGTCCACCAGGGTGGCGCTGCCGCCGTCGGCGCAGGGGTACTCGCCGAGCACGTCGAAGCGGCGACCGACCCCGGTGAAGCCGTTCAGGCCGCGCACGATGGCCTCGTCGTCGGCGCCCTCGTCGGCGGCCACGGCGATCGCCGCCAGAGCGTTCAGCACGTTATGGCGGCCCGGCATGTTCAGGGTGATCTCCAGCGGCTCGCCTTCGGTGCGCACCACCCGGAAGGCGGTGCTCATGCCGTTCTGGCGCACGTTCTCGGCGCGCAGGTCGGCGTCGTCGCTGAAGCCGTAGCGGATCACCTGGCGGTTGACCCGGGGCAGCAGTTTGCGCACCACCGGGTCGTCCACGCACAGCACCGCCACACCGTAGAACGGCAGGTTGTGCAGGAACTCGATAAAGGTGTTTTCCAGCCGCGCGAAGTCACCGCCGTAGGTGTGCATGTGGTCGGCGTCGATATTGGTGACGATGGCGCTCATCGGCTGCAGGTGCAGGAAGCTGGCGTCGGACTCGTCCGCTTCGGCCACCAGATAGCGGCTCTGGCCGAGGCGCGCGTTGGTGCCGGCGCTGTTCAGGCGGCCACCGATCACGAACGTCGGGTCCAGCCCGGCTTCGCCGAGAATCGCCGCCACCATGGAGGTGGTGGTGGTCTTGCCGTGGGTGCCGGCCACGGCGATGCCGTGGCGGAAGCGCATCAGCTCGGCGAGCATTTCCGCGCGCGGCACCACCGGCACCCGGCGGGCGTGGGCTTCGGCCACTTCCAGGTTCTCGGTGTTGACCGCCGAGGAGGTCACTACCACGTCGGCGTCGCCGATGTTCTCGGCCCGGTGGCCGATTTCCACCCGCGCGCCCAGGGACCGCAGGTGGTCCACCACCGGCGATTCCTTGATGTCACTGCCACTGATGGCGTAGCCCTGGTTGGCCAGGACTTCGGCGATCCCGCACATGCCGGCGCCGCCGATACCCACGAAGTGGATACCGCGAATCCGCCGCATTTCAGGCACGGTATGTTTAATCGCCATGGGCGACCTCCTCGCATAGTTTCGCCACCCGGGCGGCACTGTCGGGCACCGCCAGCTGGCGGGCACGCCCGGCGATCTGCGCCAGGGCGTCCCGTTCCATCATTCCGGCCAGGTTGCGCGCCAGGGCACCGGCGTTCATCTCCGCCTGCGGCAGCATCAAAGCGGCGCCACGATCCACCAGCCAGCGGGCGTTCAGGGTCTGGTGGTCGTCCACCGCGCTGGGCAGCGGCACGAACAGCGCCGCCACCCCGGCGGCGGCCACTTCCGCCACGGTCAGCGCGCCGGCGCGGCACACCACCAGGTCGGCCCAGGCGTAGGCTTCGGCCATGTCATCGATAAATTCACTGACCAGGGCGTCCAGGCCCAGGGCCTGGTACACCGGCTCGGCTTCCCCGGTGCGGCCGGCGCCGCACTGGTGGCGCACCTGCAGCTGGGCGCCCAGGGACGCCAGCAGCAGCTCCGGCAGGTCCTGGTTCAGGGCCAGGGCGCCCTGGCTGCCACCCAGCACCAGAATCCGCAGCGGCCCCTGGCGCACGCCGTAGCGCTCCGCCGGGTCGGGCAGCTCGGCGATTTCGCGGCGCACCGGGTTGCCCACCCAGATGCCGCCGGGCAGCGCGCCTTCGAACCCTTCCAGGGTTTCGGTGGCGAAGCGCGACAGCATGCGGTTGGTGAGCCCGGGCGCCGCGTTCTGCTCGTGGATCACCAGCGGCACGCGGCACAGTTTGGCGGCCAGGCCGCCGGGGGCGCTGACAAAACCACCGAAGCCCACCGCCAGCACCGGACGCTCGCGGCGAATCACGGCGCAGGCCTGCCACATTGCGCGCAGCAGCTGCAGCGGCCCGAGCAGCTTGCGTTTTACGCCGCCGCCACGCAGGCGCCCGACGGCCAGGCTGACGATCTCAAAGCCGTGGCGCTCCACCAGACGGGTTTCCATGCCGCCTTCGGCGCCCAGCCACAGCACCCGGTAGCCGGCGTCCTGCAGCTGCCGGGCCACCGCCAGGGCGGGGAACACGTGGCCGCCGGTGCCGCCGGCCATGATCAATACCGTGGCGCTCATCGTTTGCTCCTCCCGCGTGCCTGCAGCCGCGATTGCTCGGTGCTGGCGCGCAGTACCAGCGCGATCATCACCGAACAGATCAGCAGCGAGGAGCCGCCGTAACTTACGAACGGCAGCGTCAGTCCCTTGGTGGGCAACACACCCATGTTCACACCCACGTTGATGAACGCCTGGGCGCACAGCACCAGCGCGGTGCCGTACACCAGATAGGCGTGGTAAAGAAAACCGCGCTGCTCCAGGCCGCGTCCGATCACGAACAGACGCCAGCCGAGCACCGCGAAGCCGACGATCATCGCCAGGGTGCCGACCAGGCCCCACTCCTCGGCGAGCACCGCGAATACGAAATCGGTATGCGCTTCGGGCAGGTAGAACAGCTTCTGCACGCTGTTGCCCAGGCCCACGCCCAGCCAGTGGCCGCGCCCGAAGGCGATCAGGCTCTGGGTGAGCTGGTAGCCGGCGCCGTACTGGTCCGCCCAGGGGTCGGTGAAGCTCATCAGGCGCGCCACCCGGTAGGGCTCCGCCAGCGCCACCACGGCGCCCAGGGCCACCACGGCGAGGCCGATGATCAGGAACCGCAGGGTCGGCACGCCGGCCAGGAACAGCATGCCCATGGCGGCGATGCCCAACACCACCACGGCGCCGAAATCCGGCTGCAGCAGCAGCATGAAGGTGAGCGCGGCGAGCACGCCCAGCGGCAGCAGGAAGGCCTTCCAGCCGCTTTCCAGGGCCGCCTTGTGCTGGGCGATGTAGCCGGCCAGGTAGAGCACGAAGCACAGCTTGACGATTTCCGAGGCCTGAATGGTCAGGCCCGGCAGCGCGATCCAGCGGGTGGAGCCGTTCACTTCCCGGCCGAGGCCGGGGATGAACACCATCACCAGCGCCACCAGCGCCACCGGCAGCATGGCGAAGCGCAGCTTTTCCAGCAGGGTGAGCGGCACGCAGCAGTACACGAACACGCCCAGGCCGACGCTGGCGAGCAGGTAGATGCCGTGGCGCAGGCCGTAGTGGAAGGGGCTGTCCAGGCGGGTTTCGGCGATCTGCAGCGACGCGGAGGTGACGATCACCAGCCCGGCCAGGGCCAGCAGCGCCACGGTCCACAGCAGCGGGCGGTCGAGGCCCGGATCGCGTACGTCCACCAGGGCGCTAGCCATGGGCCACCTCCCGGGCGCGGGCGGAGAAGTCGTCGCCACGGGCCACGTAGCTGTCGTACATGTCGAACGAGGCGCACGCCGGCGACAGCAGCACGGCGTCGCCGGGCTGGGCCAGTTGCGCGGCGCGCTTGACCGCCGCCGCCATGTCCGCGACCCGCTCGCAGGGCACGCCGGACAGGCCGTCGGCCACTTTGTCCGCGTCCTGGCCGAGCACCAGGGCGGCGCGCAGATACTGGCGCGCCGGCTCGCCCAGCGGCGAGAAGTCCTGGCCCTTACCCTGGCCGCCGGCGATCAGGATCACGCGGCCTTCGATGGCTTCACCGATACCGGTGAGCGCCGCCAGGGTGGCGCCCACGTTGGTGGCCTTGGAATCGTTGATCCAGCGGATGCGGGCGTCCTCCGCCACCAGCTGGCAGCGGTGCGGCAGGCCCTTGAACTGTTTCACCGTGGCCAGGGTGGTGGCGCGGTCGAAGCCCAGGGCGTCGGCCATGGCCAGCACCGCCAGCACGTTCATGGCGTTGTGGTGGCCGGTGAGCGCCAGCTCGTCCACGTGCAGCAGGGTCTCGCCCTGGTGGCAGAGCATCTGCTTGTCGGTATCCAGCTGGTAGTGCGCTTCCGGGTGGCTGCCGAAGGTGATTTCCCGGGGCACCTGGGTCTGCGGGCGGGTGGCCAGGTCGTCGCGGTTCCACACCGCCACCTGGCAGCCGTCGTAGATGCGCTGCTTGGCGGCCAGGTAGTCGCTGAACTTGCCGTAGCGGTCCAGGTGGTCCTGGGACAGGTTGAGAATCGAAGCGACCTGGGCGTTGAGGCTGTAGGTGGTTTCCAGCTGGAAGCTGGACAGCTCCAGCACGTACAGCTCCGCTTCCTCGCGCAGCAGATCCAGCGCCGGCACACCCAGGTTGCCGCCCACGCCCGGCTTGGCGTCGCAGGCGCGCGCCACTTCGCCGAGCAGGGTGACCACGGTGCTCTTGGCGTTGGACCCGGTGATGCCCACCAGCGGGCGGCTGGCGGCGCGGGCGAACAGCTCGATGTCGCCGATCACTTCCTTACCCTCGGCGATCTGCTCGGCGATGGCCGGGGTCGACACGGCCACGCCGGGGCTGACGATAAGGCGCTGGGCCCGCTTCATCCACGACGCCTTGAAGCCGCCGGTGTGAACCTTGAGCTTGGGATGCTGCTCACGCAGTTCGTCCAGACCCGCGGGCGCATCGCGGGTATCCAGGGCGCGCACGGGCATACCCTGATCCGCCAGGTAGCGGATCACGGAGCGGCCGGAAACACCCAGGCCAATAACCAGATCGAACGCGTCTTTCGCCATATACGTTTACGCCCGTCCTATCGAATCTTGAGGGTCGCGAGACCCACCAGTACGAGAATTACGGTAATGATCCAGAACCGCACGATGATCTTCGGTTCCGGCCAGCCCTTGAGCTCAAAGTGGTGATGGATCGGCGCCATGCGGAAAATGCGCCGGCCGGTGAGCTTGAACGAGGCCACCTGCAGCATCACCGACACCGTCTCCATGACGAACACACCGCCCATGATGAACAGCACGATTTCCTGGCGGACGATCACCGCCATCACACCGAGCACCGCGCCCAGCGCCAGCGCGCCCACGTCGCCCATGAACACCTGCGCCGGGTAAGCGTTGAACCACAGAAAACCGAGCCCGGCGCCGCACAGGCCGGCGACGATCACCACCAATTCACCGGCGCCGGCGATGTAGGGAATCTGCAGGTAGGTGGCGAACTCCGCGTGGCCGCTGGCGTAGGCGAAGATGCCCAGCGCCGCCGCCACCAGCACGGTGGGCATGATCGCCAGGCCGTCCAGGCCGTCGGTCAGGTTGACCGCGTTGGAGGTGCCGTTGATCACGAAATAGGTCAGCACCACGTAGAACCAGCCCATGTTGATCGCCACGGTCTTGAAGAACGGCACGATCAGCTGGGTTTCCTGCGGGCTCTGGGCGGTCCAGAACAGCGCCAGGCCGGCGCCCAGCGCGCCCACGGACTGCCAGAAATACTTCCAGCGCGCCGGCAGGCCGCGCGGGTTCTTTTCGATCACCTTGCGCCAGTCGTCGACCCAGCCCACGGCGCCGAACACCACCAGCACGCCCAGCGTGATCCACACGAAGCGGTTGCTGAGATCCGCCCACAGCAGGGTGGAGATGGCGATCGAGATCAGAATCAGGCCGCCGCCCATGGTCGGGGTGCCGGCCTTGCTGAGGTGGCTCTTGGGGCCGTCGTCGCGGATCGCCTGGCCGACCTGCTTTTCCTGCAGCTTGCGGATCATGATCGGACCGATCCAGAACGCCAGGAACAGCGCCGTCAGCACCGCCAGAATGGCGCGCAAGGTAATGTATTGGACCACCAGGAATCCGGTATAAAACTCACCCAGCAGTTCCGCCAGCCAAAGCAACATCAGTGCCCCCTCCCCTTATCGGTAAGCCGTTGCACCACTTGCTCCATGCGGGCACTGCGCGACCCCTTGACCAATACCGTGCCGCCCCGGGCCAGCGTTCCCGCTGCCCGTTCGGCGGCCTGATCGAAATGTTCCACCGGCTCGGCGCCGTCACCGAAGCCGCGGGCGGCCGCTTCGGCGCCGGGCAGGGTGATCAGCGTGTCGATGCCGGCGGCCCGGGCGTTGGCGCCCAATTCAGTCACCAGCGTCTCGGCGCTGGGGCCCAACTCCCCCATGGCGCCCAGCACCAGAGTGCGCGGTGACGGCCGCCCGGCCAGCCAGGCGATGGCCGCCCGTACCGAGCCGGGGTTAGCGTTGTAGGTGTCGTCTACCAGGGTGCCGCCCTGGCAGTCGATCACGTTCATGCGTCCCGGGACCGGCTTGAGCTGTTCCAGGCGCGGCGCCCGTTCCGCCAGGTCGACGCCCAGCGCCTGTACGGCGGCCAGCGCCATCAGCGCGTTGCTGATCTGATGCGCGCCCACCAACGGCAAGCGCAGAGTCAGGCCCAGGGGCCGTAGCACGAAGTCGCAGCCGTGGTCGTCCAGGCGCACCGCGTCGGCGTGCAGGTCGCCCTGCTCGCGGCCGACGGTGACAATGTTCAAGCCGGCGGCGCGGGCCTGGTCGGTGAAGAACGGCGCGTAGTTGTCGTCGCCGTTGATCACCGCGGTGGCGCCGGGGGCGCAGCCCGGGAAGATTTCCGCCTTGGCGCGGGCGATGCCGTCCATGGAGCCGAAGCCTTCCAGGTGGGCGCCGGTGACGTTGGTGATCAGCGCCACGTTGGGCTTGACCAAACCGCTGGTCCAGGCGATCTCGCCGGGGGCGTTGGCGCCCAGCTCGAACACCGCCTGGCGGTGTTCGGCGGTCAGGCGCAGCAGCGTGAGCGGCACGCCGATGTCGTTGTTGAGGTTGCCGTGGGTGGCCAGGGTGCCCTCGCCCAGCAGCACGGCGATCATCTCTTTCACGGTGGTCTTGCCGGCGTTGCCGGTGACGGCCACGCGCGGCACCGGGAACTGGGCGGCGTAACCGGCGGCCAGGCGGCCGAGGCCCTGGCGGGTGTCGGCGACGCGCACGTCGGCGTCGAACACGCCGGCGTCGCTGCCGTCTTCGCCTTGGCAATCAATCAGCGCGGCCACCGCGCCGGCGTCCCGGGCCTGGGCCAGGAAGGCGTGGCCGTCGAATCGCTCGCCGCGCAGCGCCACGAACAGGCTGTCCGGGCCCAGCGTGCGGGTGTCGGTGCTGACCGCGCTCAGGGTGCGGTCTTCGCCGCGCATCTCGCCGGCGGTCCAGTCACGGATCTGGGACAGGCGCATCATGCGATCCCCCCTGCCGGGGCGGCCGGCGCCTGCCACGCGGCCAGGGCCTCGCGGGCCAGGTCGCGGTCGTCCATGGGGTGGCGCTCACCGGCCACCTCCTGATAGTCCTCATGGCCTTTGCCGGCCACCAGCACCACATCGTCGGCGCCGGCCTGGGACACCGCCAGCGCCACGGCGCGGCGGCGGTCGGTTTCCACCTGCACGGCGCCAGGGTGGTCGAGACCGGCGCGCATCTGTTCAATGATCGCGTCCGGGTTCTCGCCGCGCGGGTTGTCGCTGGTGAACAGCACCCGGTCGGCGCCGCGCTCGGCGGCGGCGGCCATCAGCGGGCGTTTGCCGGTGTCCCGGTCGCCGCCGCAGCCGACCACGCAGTGCAGACGGCCGGGGAAGTGCTCGCGGGCCGCCGCCAGGGCTTTTTCCAGGCCGTCCGGGGTGTGCGCGTAATCGACGATGACGGTGGGTTTGCCCGCTTCGCGGATCGGCTCCATGCGGCCCGGCACCGGGGTAATGGCGGCCAGGGCGTCCGCCAGCGCGCGGGGCTCGACGCCGCTGCCGTGCAACGCCCCGGCCACCGCCATCACATTGCTGAGGTTGAAGGCGCCGAACAGCGGCAGGGTCACGTTCAGGGCTTCGCCGCCCACGGTGAGCCGCAGGTCCATGCCGTCCGGGTGCGGCTGCCAGGCCACGCAGCGCACGGTGGCGCCGGCCTGGGCGCCGTAGGTGATGCAGCGCACGCCGTCGTTGAGCCGGCCGAGCAGCACCGGGGCGGCGTCGTCGTCGCTGTTGATCACCGCTTCCTGGAGCTCCGGGCGGGTGAACAGCGCCACCTTGGCGAGCAGATAGGCGTCCATGTCGCCGTGGTAGTCCAGGTGGTCGCGGCTCAGGTTGCTGAACACCGCGATGCGCACCGGGGTGCTGCCCAGGCGGTGCTGGTCGAGGGCGTGGGACGACACTTCCATGGCGACGCTGTCGGCGCCGGCGTCGCACAGGTCGAGCAGCGCTTTCTGCAGGGTAATCGGGTCCGGCGTGGTGTGGCCGGTGCTGTCCTCCTGGCCCTTGAGGCCGACGCCCAGGGTGCCGATCAGCCCGCAGGCGTGGCCCAGGGCGTTGAGCGCGTCACGCAGGAACCAGGTGATGCTGGTTTTGCCGTTGGTGCCGGTGACGCCGATCACCTTCAGACGGCGTCCGGGCTCGCCGAAGTAGCGCGCCGCCAGCACGCCGACCTGGCGGCGCAGTTCCGGCACGGTGATGCGCACGGCGCCGTCGTGCGGATGCACGGCGAAGGCGTCGCCCTCTTCCACCACCACGGTGGCGCCGGCGCGGACCGCCGCGTCGATGAACTGGCGGCCGTCCGCGTTGTGGCCGGGCACCGCCAGGAACAAGTCGCCAGGGGTCACCGCGCGGCTGTCCAGGCGCAGTGCGTTGATGGTCAGGTCGCGCAGCCGTTCCGGCAGCGGCTGGTCGGGGAGCAGATGCCGCAGTGCGATCATGTGGCGTCCTCCCCGTCCAGTTTGCCGGCGATCAGGCCGTCGGTCTTGTCCGGCGGCACGTGCAGGGTGCGAAGAACGCCGCCGACGATGGCGGAGAACACCGGCGCGGCCACCAGGCCGCCGTAATAGGATTCGCCGCGCGGGTCGTCGATCACCACCACCGCGGCCACCCGCGGGTTGGAGGCCGGGGCGATGCCGGCGAACAGGCCGATGTAGCGGTCGTCGGCGTAGCCGTTGGCGGTGACCTTGTGCACGGTGCCGGTTTTGCCGGCCACCTGGTAACCGGAAATCTGCGCGCGGCTGGCGGTGCCCTCGATGCTGACCACGGTTTCCAGCATGCGCACGATGGACTGGGCGCTGGCCGGCGCGATCACCTGCTCGCCCTCGGGCGGCTGGTCCACCTTGAGCAGGGACAGCGGCACCCGGCGGCCGTCGTTGGCGAGGATCGCGTAGGCCTGGGCCAGCTGCAGCGCGGTGGTGCTGACGCCGTAGCCGTAGGACAGCGCGGCGCGCTCCACGTCCCGCCAGCGGGCGCGCAGCGGCAGCATGCCGTCGCTCTCGCCGGGGTAGTCGATGCCGGTGCGCTGGCCGAAGCCGAAGCGCTCCAGGTAGCCGGGCAGCACCATGGCGTCCATGGACAGCGCCAGCTTGCTGACGCCCACGTTGGAGCTCTTGGTGAGCACGGTGGTGACGTCGATGACACCGTAATCGCGGTGGTCACGGATGGTCTTGCTGCCCACGCGCAGATAGCCGGGGTGGGTGTTGATCGCCGTGGTGGGCGTGACCAGGCCCTGCTCCATGGCGGCGGCGACGGTGAACGGCTTGATCGTGGAGCCCGGCTCGAACAGGTCGGTGACGGCCCGGTTGCGCAGGCTGGCGGTGTCCAGGTTGCCCCGGTTGTTGGGGTTGTAGGCGGGCTGGTTGACCATCGCCAGCACTTCGCCGGTCTTGATGTCGAGCACCACGGCGGAGCCGCCCCGGGCCTTAAAGCGGCGGGTGGCGGACAGCAGTTCTTTGTAGGCCAGGTACTGCAGGCGCAGGTCCAGGCTCAGGGTGATGTCCTGGCCGGGCGCCGCCGGTTCCAGCACTTCGATGTCCTGGATCACGCGGCCGAGCAGGTCGCGAACCACTTTCTTGCGGCCCGGCTCGCCGGACAGTTGCTCTTCGAAGGCCAGTTCCACGCCTTCCTGGCCGCGCTCGTCGATGTCGGTGAAGCCGACCAGATGGCTGGTCACTTCGCCGGCCGGGTAGTAGCGGCGGTATTCGGTGAGCGGGTGGATGCCGGGCACCTGTTTGGCGAGCACCGTCTGCGCCTGTTCCGGCGCCAGGCCGCGGGCCAGGTAGATGAATTCCTTGCCCTTGTGGCTGTTGACCCGGCTGGCGAAGGCGCGGCTGTCGATGATCGGGTTGTTGCCCAGGCGCGCCCACTGCTCCTGGTGCTCCAGGGCTTCGCCGGGGTTGGCCCACAGGGTGGTGACCGGGGTGCTCACCGCCAGCGGCCGGCCGGCGCGGTCCTGGATCACGCCACGGTGGGCGGCCACCGGCTCCACCCGCAGATTGCGGATGTCGCCCTGGTCGGCCAGGAAGTCGTGCTGTACCACCTGCAGCTGCACCGCGCGCCCCACCAAAACACAGGCACAGCCGGCCCAGAACACCAGCATGAAACGCCAGCGCAGGGAGCTGTTGGCCTGGCGCGCCGACGCCTTGGTGGCGGCTTTGCGCGTTGCCTTGGGTGTGGTTCTACGGGCGCCTTTCATGGCCGTATCAACACTCGCTCGTCGGTCTTCGGTAATTTCATGCCCAGCTCTTCACGAGCCAGGCGCTCCACCCGGGCGTAACTGCCCCAGGTGCTGTGTTCCAGCAGCAGCTGGCCCCAGCGGGTTTCCAGCTGCGCCTGCTGCCGCTGCGCCTGCTGGGCGCGGTCGGTGAGGCGGCGCGATTCGTGCACGCTGTAGGCCACGCCCACCGCGGACGCCACCACCAGCACCAGCAACAGCGGCGGCAACCAGCCGGCGGCGAGCACCGAGCCCGTGGCCTGGCCGCGGGCCGCGCTCATGCCACTTTCTCCGCCACCCGCAGCACCGCGCTGCGGCTGCGCACGTTGACGCGCAGTTCGTCCTTGCCGGCGTAGCGGGCCTTGCCCAGCGGCTTCAGCCGCTCCGGCGGTTCGTCCATCATCGGCAACCCGCCCCGGCCTTTCGGCGCCTGGCCGGAGTGATCGCGGATAAAGCGCTTCACCACCCGGTCTTCCAGGGAATGGAAGCTGATAACGACAAGACGCCCGCCGATGGCGAGCGTCTCCAGGGCCTGGTCCAGCGTGTTGCGCAACGCGTCCAGTTCCCCGTTTATATGTATTCGTAACGCCTGAAAGCTGCGCGTTGCCGGGTGCTTGCCCGGCTCGCCGCGTCCCATCACCGATTGAATCAGGCCGGCCAGCTGCGCCGTGGTGCGGATCGGCTGCTGATCGCGGCGCTCGCAGATCGCCCGGGCGATGCGGCGTGATTTGCGCTCATCGCCGTACTGGTAGAGCACGTCGGCGATCTGCTTCTCGCCGGCCCGCGCCAGCCAGTCGGCGACGCTTTCGCCGCTGTCCGGGTCCATGCGCATGTCCAGCGGGCCGTCGCGCAGGAAGCTGAAGCCGCGCTCGGCGTCGTCCAGCTGCGGCGAGGACACGCCCAGATCCAGCAGCAGCCCGTCGATCTGGCGGTGCTCTTCCGCCACCAGCTCCGGCAGGCAATCAAAGCGGGCGCGGCGAATCCGGAAGCGGGTGTCTTCCAGGGCCAGCTTCTCGCCTTCCAGTACCGCCTCCGGATCGCGGTCCACACCGACCAGACGGGCGCCGGCGTCCAGCCGGGCCAGCAGCGCGCGGCTGTGACCGCCGCGGCCAAAGGTGCCGTCCACGTACAGGCCGTCGGTTCGGGTGGGCCACATTTCCAGTACCTCCTCCAGCATTACCGGCTGGTGTTCGTACTGCCTGTTGTCGCTGTTCGCCATGGCCGGTTGCCCTCGCTTGTTCGCTGCCAAATTCAGAACGAGAGGGACTGCACACTCTCGGGCATGGCGTCCTGATCCAGATCCTGTTGTTCCAACTGATTCCAGGTTTCCTCGGCCCAGATTTCGAACCGGTGCATCAAACCCACCAGCATGGCGTGTTTTTCCAGGCCCACCACGGACCGCAACTCCGGCGGTACCAGCAGGCGGCCGTTGCCGTCCATTTCCATTTCCACGGCCTGCCCCAGGAAGCGGCGCTTGAGCGCCCGCACCTGAGAGTGGGAATCGCTTTGCGACGCCACCTGGCGGGCGATGTCACGCCACTCGGGGAAGGGGTACATCACCAGGCAGGCGTCGTAGGGGTGTTGCGTGAGCACAAGGCGACCGCCGCAAGCGCTGTTCAGCGACTCGCGGTAGCGGGTCGGCACGGTAAGCCGACCCTTGGCATCTAGATTGAGCGCCGTACGCCCGTTGAACACTGGCCTTCCCCTTGCGTTGGGATCCGTCCCACTTTGTGCGTTTCTGGCGGCGGGATGGAGGATTTTTCCCACTTCATCCCACTTTCCACCACAATGCGACACTCTAGGTCCACGGGAATTACCAAGTCAAGCTCGGCGAAACCGGCCAATGTAAAAGAAAGTCTTTGCAAATCAGTTTGTTAGCTGCGTCACACTGGGGGTGAGCAAGGCGGGGGAAGAGGAGTTGTCAACGTAATCAGGGCGCTGCGGGGCGCAGCTAAGGAATCACTTTAAGAGTTAGACTATTTTGGAATAAAGAGGGCGCAATAAATGAGAGGAATGCCATATTCAGGGTGAGTGCTGACTCTCGCCGCAGGCCACTGATAGCGGTCAACTGGCCTGTGGGAGCGGGCCCAGCCCGCGAAAGGCAAGCAAAGCTTGCCGGCAGGATGCCAGAGACCTTGGTTCGCGCATTATGGAGGTCTCTGGGATCCTGCCGGGTGGCAGAGCCACCCTTTCGCGGGCAAGGCCCGCTCGCACAGGCCCGCTCCCACAGGGAGCGGAATGTCGCTTCGAATAAGGTGGATCGGTCGATAAGCCGGGTTCTGTCGTGGACAGCCATTCATCTGGGACCCGCGTCGCCACGGGCCTCAAGCGACCTACCCGGACCCGGCGCGGGCCACGCCCATGGGTCCCTATTTGGTCTTGCTCCGGGTGGGGTTTACCCTGCCACCGCTGTTGCCAGCGGCGCGGTGCGCTCTTACCGCACCTTTTCACCCTTACCCGGTGGCTCGAAAGCCGCCGGGCGGTACCTTTTCTGCGGCACTTTCCGTAACCGCGCCGTCACCAGCGCGGCCCCCAGGCGTTACCTGGCACCCTGCCCTATGGAGCCCGGACTTTCCTCCAGCGGCTTGCACCGCCAGCGGCTGCCTGACCGACCCGGGGCGGATTCTAGCGGAGACAGTGAATAGTGAACAGTTAATAGTGAAGAGTTCGCGGGTGGGGCCGGGGTGTCGTGGAGGCCGTGCCCGCGCTCATTGCGTGAGCGCAAACCTTCGATGCTAATACGCAACCAGCGCGGAGCGCACTGTTTTCGCTATTAACTATTCACTGTTAACTATTAACTCCTTCCAGGTAGTTGTAGAGCTCCTGCCGCTTCAACCCCGTGTGGGCGGCGAGCACCCGCGCCGCCCGCGACACCGGCAGTTCCGCCAGCAGGGCCTTGGCGAGGGCGCGGTCCTGTTCGCTGAGCTGTTCGCCGCGGGCGGCGGGGGACAGCACCAGCACCAGCTCGCCGCGGCGCTGGTCCTTGTCGCCGCGCACCCACTCGAGCAGCTCGGCCACCGGGCCTCGGCGCACGGTCTCGAAGCGTTTGGTGAGTTCCCGGCAGAGGGTCAGTTCGCGGTCGGCGTCGACCAGGCCGGCCAGGCTTTCCAGCAGCGACACCACCCGGTGCGGCGCCTCGAAGATCACGCTGGTGACGTCCAGGCCCGCCAGCCGGCGCAGGGCGTTTTCGCGGGCGGCGCCCTTGGACGGCACGAAGCCTTCGAACAGAAAGCGATCGCTGGGCTGGCCGGACACCGCCAGCGCCGCCAGCAGCGCGGACGCGCCGGGCACCGGCACCACCGCCACGCCGGCGTCCTGGCAGGCGCGCACCAGCCGGTAGCCCGGGTCGCTGACCAGCGGCGTGCCGGCGTCGCTGATCAAAGCGCCGCTTTCGCCGTCGCGCAGGCGCGCCACCAGTTCCGGGCTGCGCTCGGCTTCGTTGTGGTCGTGGCAGCTGATCAGACGGGCCTTGATGCCCAGATGGTTGAGCAGCGTCTGGCTGTGCCGGGTGTCCTCGGCGGCCACCCAGTCCACCTGGCCGAGCACCTCAAGGGCGCGACGGGACAGGTCGTCCAGGTTACCGATCGGTGTGCTGACCACATACAAAGAGCCGCTCATGGGGGGCGTTTTCCTGATTGGGTGTAAAGAGTTGTGTGATGCCACCGATCCGTTCCGCAATCGTGGACCGTCGGGGGTGATTCGCGACTTGCAAAACGCCTACAATAGCGGCTTCTTTCCCGAAGTAGCAAAGGGGTTACCCTAGAGCCATGGAATTACGACAGGCCCGCCTGGCCGCAATGGCCCTCGTTCTGGTCCTTGCCGGCTGTTCTCAATTACCGAGCCCGAACGGCTCGACCGCCAAGGAACCGGCACCCCTTCGCGATGCGCCGCAACAGGTCGATAACGCCAGCGACCAGCTGGCCGAGCTGGCGGAACCGGTGCGCACCGACACCGCCCTGGCCTGGGCACGTTCTTACCTGGTCAATGAGCGCGCCGACGACGCCGGCGAATTGCTCGACCAGGTGGGCGACGGCGCCCTGTCCCGGGATCAACGCTTCCGCTGGCTGCAGTTGCGCGCCCAGTCCTGGATGGCCGAGCAGCAGCCGGACCGGGCGGTGGCGTTGCTGGACGACTACCGGAGCGATATCGACGGCTTCGACGCCCAGCGCCGCGCCAAGCTGAACCTGCTGCGCGCCGACGCCCAGGCGCTCAACGGCAAGTTGATGAAAAGCCTGCGCCAGCGCGTGGCGGTGGACCCGCTGCTCAATGACGACGACCAGGAATACAACCGCCAGCTGACCTGGGAAGCGCTGATGCGCTTGCCGCTGGAGACGCTGGAAGCCCGCGCCGAGGACACCTCCGGCGAGCTGCGCGGCTGGCTGGAGCTGGCGCTGCTGTACCGCGACCCGCAGGCCAACATCGACAGCCAGGTGCAGCGCCTGTCGCGCTGGCGCGAGGACTGGCCCGACCATCCGGCCGCCCGCCAGTTGCCGGAAACGGTGCGGGCCCTGCAGCGCGCCGCCCGCGAGCGCCCCCAGCGGGTCGCCGTGCTGCTCCCGGAGAGCGGCCCGCTGGCGCCCGCCGCCGAGGCGATCCGCGACGGCATGATGACCGGCTACTACAGCGCCGAGGAAGCGGGCAACCCGACCCCGGACCTGCGTTTCTACGACGTCAGCGACGCGGACGTGCGCTCGGTGTTCCAGCAGGCGGTGGACGACGGCGCGCAGTTCGTGGTCGGGCCGCTGGCCAAGGACAACGTGGCCGAGCTGGCCCGCATGGGCACGCCGCCGGTGACCGTGCTGGCGCTGAACTATCTGGATCAGGACAGCGAGGACGCGCCGATCTTCCAGTTCGGGCTGGCGCCGGAGGACGAAGCCCGGCAGATCGCCCGGCAGAGCCTGGAAGCCGGCGACCGGCTGGCCGGCGTGCTCTATCCGCGCAGCGCCTGGGGCCAGCGCGTGGCCGAGGCGTTCGTGGCCGCCTGGCAGGACGGCGGCGGCCGGATCGTGGTGGAAAGCTCGTTCACCGACGACACCATCGGTGAAACCGTGGAGAGCCTGCTGGACACCGCCCGCGCCGAAAAAGACCTGCGCCGCGACCCCTCGTTCTCGGATCTGGACTCCGAGCGGCCGGAGGAGTGGCCGCAAAGCCTGGATTTCCTGTTCCTGGTGGCCGACCCGAACGAGGGCCGGCAGATTAAACCGGCGCTGAATTTCCATTACGCCCGGGACCTGCCGGTGTTCGCCACCTCCCATCTTTATAACGGCACCCCGGCGCCGCGCCGCGACCAGGACCTGGACGGCGTCTACTTCCTGGACATGCCGTGGATTCTTTACGAAGGCACCAAGCTGCACCGTATGGCCGAGGAAACCTGGCCGGACGGCCACGGACGCTACGCGCGTCTGTTCGCCATGGGCGTGGACGCCTACCGGCTGCAGGCGCGGCTGTACCTGCTGCGCAATCTGCAGGACAGCACCCTTCCGGGCGTCACCGGCACTTTGCGGCTGGACGGCGCGCGGCTGGTGCGTGAGTCGGACTGGGCGGTATTTCGTAACGGTGAGGCGATACCGGTGCCCCGCGTCGGTGAAGGGCGGGTGGACAGCACACAGTATTAGGATCGGGTGGCTGTAAGCCACCCTTTCGCGGGCTGGGCCCGCTCCCACAATAGGAGGAAAGGAGGCCTCTATGTACTGGCGCAAGGAACGCGGCCAGCGGGCTGAGCACCGGGCACGACGCTGGCTGGAACAGCGCGGCCTGGTGCCGGTGATCGCCAATTATCAATGCCGCCTGGGCGAGGTGGACCTGATCATGGACGACGGCGAGACGCTGGTGTTCGTGGAGGTCCGCTGGCGTGCCTACAACCGCTACGGCGGCGCCCTCGCCTCGGTGGACGGGCGCAAGCAGCGCCGCCTGATTCTGGCGGCGCGGCACTATCTGGGCCGCTACCCTTATCAGGCACAACGGCCCTGCCGCTTCGACGTGCTGGGCCTGGAACCGGATGACGACGGCGAAGTCCGTTATCATTGGGTGCAAAACGCATTTTACGGAGACCAGTAATGAGTGTGGACCGCATCAGACAGTTGTTCGCCGAAAGCATGGAAACCAAGGCCAAGGCCGGCGAAGTGCTGCCCGAGGTGATCGCCGCCGCCGGCCAGGTGATGGTGGAATGCCTGCTCAACGGCGGCAAGATTCTCAGTTGCGGCAATGGCGGCTCCGCCGGTGACGCGCAGCATTTCTCTTCCGAGCTGCTCAACCGCTTCGAGATGGAACGCCCGGCTCTGCCGGCGGTGGCGCTGACCACCGATTCCTCCACGCTCACTTCGATCGCCAACGACTACAGCTACAACGAGATCTTTTCCAAGCAGGTGCGCGCCCTGGGCAACCCCGGCGATGTGCTGCTGGCGATTTCCACCAGCGGCAATTCCGCCAACGTGATCCAGGCGATCCAGGCCGCCCACGACCGGGAAATGAAGGTGGTGGCGATGACCGGCAAGGAAGGCGGCGAAATGGTGAACCTTTACGGCCCCGGCGATATCGAAGTACGGGTCCCGGCCACTTCCACCGCGCGCATTCAGGAAGTGCATCTGCTGGTGATCCACGCGCTTTGCGACTTTATCGATCAACAGCTTTTCGGAGGCTCTTGATGCGTCACCCTGCCCTGCCGGCGTTGCTTGTGATGCTGTTCGCCCTGTCCGGCTGCGCCGCCCTGACCAAGAACATGGCCCAGGAACCGGTCGACCGGGACCACGGCTCGCGCACCTTCGGCGCCTTCGTGGAAGACGGCAATATCGAGCGCAAGATCAAGGTCAATCTGGCCCGCGCCAGCGAGGCCCTGGACCAGAGCCACATCGTGGTGGTGAGCTTTAACGGCAATGTGCTGCTGGCCGGGGAAGTGGCCAGCGACGAGCTGCGCGTGCAGGCGGAGAACATCGCCGCGCGGGTGCGTCACGTGCGCCACGTGCACAACGAACTGAAGCTGTCCGGCGACAGCGGGGTGTTATCCCGGGTCAACGACGGCTGGCTGACCACCAAGCTGAAAACCCGCCTGTTCGTGGACGGCGATGCGCCGGGCATGCGCACCAAGGTGGTGACGGTAAGCGGTATTGTCTATCTGATGGGGCTGCTCACCCGCGACGAGGCCGACGCCGTGGTGGCGCAGGCCCGTGAGGTCGGGGGTGTGCAGAAGATCGTTAAGATTATCGAGTATATTGATTAATCACTTCACGACTTTCAGGTGACTGCCCTTGGAGGCTGGCTTATCGTCGTCGCTGGGGTCGGTCGGTGACGGCTGCGGCGGCGGATCTTCGGGTTCGAAGGCCATGCCTTGGCCGTTTTCGCGGGCGAACACGGCCATCACCGCTTCCACCGGCACGCGCACCGTGCGCGGCACGCCGCCGAAGCGGGCGGAAAAGGTGATTTCCTGATTGCTGGCCTCGAAATTGGTCACCGCCCGCGGGGCGATGTTGAGTACGATCTGGCCGTCCTGCACGAATTCCTGGGGCACTTCCGCCCCGGGAAAATGGGCGTCCACCGCCAGATGGGTGGTCAGGCCGTTATCGCAGATCCATTCGTGCATCGCCCGTATCAGATACGGGCGATTGGGGGTCATGTCATCATTCATGGCTTACAGCTGGCGCAGTTCGCGCTCTGCTTCGGAAAGGCTGGCCTGGAAGGCGTCACGGTCGAACAACCGCTCGGCGTAGTCCAGCAGCGGCTTGGCCTGCTTGGGCGGCAGTTCAATGCCCAGTGCCGGCAACCGCCACAGAATCGGACCCACCACGCAATCCACCAGGGTGAATTCTTCGCTCATGAAGAACGGCAGCTCGCTGAAGATCGGCGCCGTGGCGATCATCGCTTCGCGCAGTTCCTTACGGCGCTTGGTCAGCGCGGCCTCTTTCTCGGTACCCGCCAGAATAGCGTCCACATGGGCGCACCAGTCGCGCTCGACGCGGTGAATCAGCAGGCGGCTCTGCGCCCGGGCCACCGGGTACACCGGCAACAGCGGCGGATGCGGGAAGCGCTCGTCCAGGTATTCCATGATCACCGTGGACTGATACAGGGTCAGTTCCCGGTCCACCAGGGTGGGCACTTCGTTGTAAGGGTTCAGTGAGGCCAGATCTTCCGGCTTGTCACCATTGTCCACATCGACGATATCCACGGTGACGCCTTTCTCCGCCAGAACGATCCGCACGCGATGGCAGTAATGATCGTTCGGCGAGGAAAAGAAAGTCATTGAGGAACGTTTTGTCACCACACCCATGGTTGAATCATCTCCACGCTACGTCTCTATATAACACAAACAGGGTAGCCGCTCGCGCGGGTACCCTGTTGCTCGCCGAAAAGCGTTCCGAGCGGTAATTTCCGCTTAGTGAACGTCTTTCCAGTACTCTTTCTTCAGCAGGTATGCCGGAATCAGCAAAATACCCAGGAACACCAGCACGTACACGCCGATGCGCTCGCGGGTGGGAGCCATCGGCTCGGCCGCGTAGGTCATAAAGTTGGCAATGTCGCCCATATTGGACTTGAACTCTTCCTCGCTCAACTCCTGCTGCATTCCGGCCATCACGTGGGGCATACCCACGTTGGGGAACACATGGTTGTTGTAACCGAAGGGCCGTTCCTCGTCCTCGTAGAAGCTGATCAGGTAAGAATACACCCAATCGGCGGAGCGGTGGCGGGCGGCCAGCGTCAGGTCCGGCGGGGTAACGCCGAACCACTGCTTGCCGTCTTCCTCGGCCATGCCGTTTTCCATCGGGTCACCGATCTTGTCGCTGGTGAAGTTCAGGTTCTCCAGCACCAGGTCATCGGGGATGCCCAGATCTTCCGCCATGCGCCCGTAGCGCAGGTACTCCATGCTGTGGCAGCCCATGCAGTAGTTGACGAACAACTTGGCGCCGTTCTGCAGGCTCACCTTGTCCTGCAGGTTCACCGGTGCGTCCACCACGTATTCATTGTTGCCGCCGCCGGCGGCGAACGACATCACCGGCAGGCAGCTGAAAAGCATTACCGCGACTAGCTTTCTCATCAGTGACCCCCCGTTACGCGTTCAGGAACCGGCTTGGCTTTCTCGAATCGATGCGCCAGCGGCAGCCCGATAAAGAAGAAGGCGAAGTAGTACACCGTGCCGATCTGCGCCAGGGTCTTGGCCAGGCCCGAAGCGGGCTGGGTGCCGAGATAACCGAGCATCACGAAGTCGGCGGCGAACACCAGCAGCAGGAGCTTGCTGAGCCAGCCTTTGTAGCGAATCGACTTCACCGGGTGACGGTCCAGCCAGGGCAGCAGGAACAACACCACGATACCGCCGCCCATGGCGATCAGGCCCCAGGCCTTGGACGACATGCCGAACCAGTCGATGGTGGTGGCCCGCAGCATGGCGTAGTAGGGACCGTAGTACCACACCGGTGCGATGTGATCCGGGGTCTTGAGCGGATCCGCCGGCACGAAGTTGGGCTTCTCGATCAGATAGCCGCCGCCGGTGGGGAAGAAGAACACCACCACGGCGAAGATGATCAGGAAGATGATCACGCCGGGCAGGTCTTTCACGGTGTAGTAGGGGTGGAACGGGATGCCGTCACGCGGGATGCCGTTCTCGTCCTTGTTCTGCTTGATTTCCACGCCGTCCGGGTTGTTGGAACCGACTTCGTGGAGCGCAAGAATGTGCAGGAACACCAGCGCCACCAGCACCAGCGGAATCGCCACCACGTGCAGGGCGAAGAACTTGTTCACCGTGGCGGTGGACAGCAGGTAGTCGCCGCGCACCCAGGTGGTGAGGGCGTCGCCGATCTCCTTGGCGTCCTTGGCGTCGATGAACGGCAGGATGTCGAACGGAATCGCGCCGGCCAGGGAGATGATCACCTGGGCGCCCCAGTAGGACATGTTGCCCCAGGGCAGCACGTAGCCGAGGAAACCTTCCGCCATCAGGGCCACGTAGATCAGCATGCCGAAGATCCACACCAGCTCGCGGGGCGGCTTGTAGGAGCCGTACAGCAGGCCGCGGAACATATGCAGGTAGACCACGGCGAAGAAGGCGGACGCGCCCACCGCGTGCATGTAGCGGATCAGCCAGCCCCACTGCACGTCGCGCATGATGAACTCGACGGACTCGAAGCCCTGGCTGGGGGAGTAGAACATGGTCAGCCAGATGCCGGTGAGCAGCTGGTTGACCAGCACCACCATGGACAGCACGCCAAAGTAGTACCAGAAATTGAAGTTCTTCGGAGCGTAGTACTCCGACATGTGCTTCTTGTAAGCGTTGACGACGGGGAGACGCGCATCCACCCAGTCGATCAGACCGTTCACCATTCTCATCATGCCTTGGTCTCCCCTTCTTCAGAGCCGACGATAACCACGGACTCGCTCAGGTAGGAATGGGGCGGCACCACCATGTTGGTCGGCGCCGGCACGCCCTGGTAGACGCGGCCCGCCAGGTCGAACTTGGAACCGTGGCAAGGGCAGAAGAAGCCACCCTCCTTGAGTTCTACGGTGGGTTCTTCTTCGTACAGAGGAGAACACCCCAGATGCGTGCAGATGCCGATCAGGATCAGATATTCTTTTTTGATCGAGCGCCACAGGCTGGACGCATAGGCAGGCTGCTGGTCTTCTTCGGATTGCGGGTCCTTGAGCTGGTCGTTCAGCTTGTCGAGCGCCGAGACCGTCTCTTCGGAGCGGCGGATCACCCACACGGGCTGGCCTCGCCATTCCTGTACCACGCGCTGGCCCATCTCCAGCTTGCTGATATCCACCTGGACCGGGGCCCCCGCGTTTTCAGCTTTGGCGCTGGGCTGCCAGGATTTAACAAAAGGAACCGCCGCGCCTAATGCACCCGCGGCGCCGACTGCTGAGGTCAGGCCGATCAAAAAGGTGCGGCGGCTGGTGTTTACGCCGTCATTGCTCATTGAGAAGTTCTCCCCTTAAATCCCACGCTCGGGGGGTGATCCGAGACTCGAGGTCGGTCCTCGTGCTCCGGGCGGAGTAAGGCGGCGCAAATGTTAATGAAAAAGCCCACATCTGACAACCGGTTATTCCCCACGGGCAAACCGCTAAACCCCTGATTTGCACACAAAAAAAGCCCAGCAAAGCCGGGCTTTTTTCGGGCGTAAAACGGCTCTGGACGGCCGTCTTAGCGCTTGGAGAACTGCGGACGCTTACGCGCCTTGTGCAGACCCACCTTCTTACGTTCCACGGCGCGGGCGTCACGGGTGACGTACCCGGCGCGGCGCAGGGAACCGCGCAGCTCGCCGTCGTACTCCATCAGCGCACGGGTGATACCGTGACGGATGGCACCGGCCTGGCCGTTGTTGCCACCGCCGCTGACGGTCACGTAGACGTCGAACCGGTCCAGCGCGTCGGCCAGCTCGAGGGGCTGACGCACCACCATGCGGTTGGTGTCGCGACCGAAATAAACGTCAAGCGGACGACCATTCACGGTGATGTTACCGCTGCCCGGACGAAGAAAAACACGTGCGGCGGCCGTTTTGCGGCGACCTGTTCCGTAGTCGGCGTTTGCAGTTGCCATCGACTGACCTCTTAAATTTCCAGCTGCTGCGGCTGCTGAGCGGTATGCGGATGCTCGGTGCCGGCGTAGACTTTGAGTTTGCGCAACATGTCGCGACCCAGGGGGTTACGCGGCATCATGCCTTTAACGGCTTTCTCGATCACCAACTGAGGCTTGGAATTGATCAGCGTCTCAAAGTTGGCTTCCTTGATGCCGCCCGGGTATCCGGTGTGGCGGTAGTACATCTTATCGGTGGCTTTTTTGCCAGTGACCGCCACCTTTTCCGCGTTGATCACAACGATGTAATCGCCGGTATCAACGTGCGGGGTGTATTCCGGTTTATGCTTGCCACGCAGCCGGGTGGCGACTTCTGAGGCCAGCCGGCCCAGCGTTTTGCCGGAGGCGTCTACCACATACCAGTCGCGCTTTACGCTTTCCGGTTTGGCGCTGTAGGTCTTCATGGGAGTCTTCCCTAAAAATTGTGCCCTGAATTCATAACGTTACGGGTAATACCAACCCTCCGGCGAGAGCCCGCCGGGCAAGAGGGTGCGAATTGTACTGAACGCCCCCGGCAAAGACAAGCGTAAAGACGCCCTTTCGCGGGCTGGGCCCGCTCCTACAATCGGGTATAGTCACCGTTTTGCCGAAGCAAACCTATTATAGGAGGGAGAGCATGGAATACCGTCCGCTGGGCAACACCGATCTGAAGGTGAGCAGCCTCTGCCTGGGCACCATGACCTGGGGCAACCAGAACAGCGCCGAGGAAGGCTTCGCGCAGATGGATCTGGCCCTGGACCGGGGCATCAACTTCTTTGATACCGCCGAGATGTACGCGGTGCCCGCCAGCGCCGAGACCTCCGGGCGCACCGAGGAGATCATCGGCCAGTGGTTCGCCAGGACCGGCAACCGCGACAAGGTGGTGCTGGCCACCAAGGCCGCCGGCCCGGGCGACTACGTGAAACACATCCGCGGCGGCCCGCGCCTCAACCAGGACCACCTGGAGCGCGCCGTGGAAACCAGCCTTCAGCGCCTGCAAACCGACGTTATCGACGTCTACCAGCTGCACTGGCCGGAGCGCACCACCAACTACTTCGGCCGCCTGGGCTACAAACACCGTGAAGACCAGGACGCGGTGCCCATCGCCGAGACCGTGGCCGCGCTGAAGAAGCTGGTGGACAGCGGCAAGATCCGCCACTGGGGCCTGTCCAACGAGACCGCCTGGGGCACCATGGCCTTTATCCGCGAGGCGGAGAAGATCGGCCTGGCGCCACCGGTATCGATCCAGAACCCCTACTCCCTGCTCAACCGCAGCTTCGAAGTGGGCCTGGCGGAAGTGGCGCACCGCGAGAACGTGGGCCTGCTGGCCTATTCGCCGCTGGCGTTCGGCATGCTCACCGGCAAGTACCGGGGCGGCCAGTGGCCCGCCAACGCCCGCCTGACCCTGTTCAAGCATTTCGCCCGCTACACCAACGACCAGGCCACCGACGCCACCGAGGCCTACTGCCGCCTGGCCGAAGAGCGCGGCGTCAGCCCCACGCACCTGGCGCTGCAGTTCGTCACCACGCGCCCGTTCGTGACCAGCAACATCATCGGCGCCACCAACCTCAACCAGCTGCGCGAAAACCTGGACAGCGTCGACCTGCCCTGGGACAAGGACCTGGAAAAGGAACTGGAAGCGATCCACACCCGCTTCCCCTACCCGGCGCCCTGAGGAGGGTGCGGGCTTGTGGGAGCGGGCCTTGTGGGAGCGGGCCTTGCCCGCGAAAGGCAAGCTCTGCTTGCCGGCGGGATACCAGAGGCTTGGTTGAAGCCCCTCTTTCCAGGGTCTCTGGGATCCTGCCGGGAGCTTCGCTCCCTTTCGCGGGCCGGGCCCGCTCCTACAAACCTCGCTCTTGACCGGGCGGCTGGATTGGGCGAATGTGTACGCTGTACACTTCAAGGGAGCGCCCCCACCATGCCCAGCCCGCAGCCCAGTTCCATCCGCGTCGGCCGCCGCTACCGCGCCAACCGCCTGGACGGCCCCTATGACGTCCTGGTGATCGGTTCCGGCATCGGCGGCCTGTGCGCCGCCGCCTGCCTCAGCAAGCTGGGCAAGAAGGTGGCCGTGTTCGAGCAGCACTACACCGCCGGCGGCTTCACCCACAGCTACGAACGCAACGGCTACGAGTGGGACGTGGGCGTCCACTACATCGGCGACATGGGCGCCCGCCACACCCTCAGCCGCCGGCTGTTCGACCACATCACCGACGGCAAGCTGCAGTGGGCGCCCATGGACGCCTGCTACGACCGCATTTTCCTCGGCGACCGCCACTACGACCTGGTCGCCGGCCCCGACGCCTTCCGCGCCGAGCTGAAACGGGCCTTCCCCGACCAGCACGACGCCATCGACGCCTATATGAAGGCACTGAACAAAGCCGCCGGCGCCATCAAACCGTTCACCGCCAGCAAGCTGCTGCCCACGCCGCTTACCCGTGTGACGCGGCTGGCGCTGAACCGCGGCGCCCTGGGCCGCTACAACCGCCCCACCCGCGAGGTGCTCGCCGAGCTCACCGACGACCCGGAGCTGATCGCGGTGCTCACCGGGCAGTGGGGCGACAACGGCCTGCCCCCGGCCCGCTCCAGCTTTTTGATCCATGCGCTGATCGCCCGCCACTATCTGTACGGCGGCTACTACCCGGTGGGCGGCGCCTCGGAAATCGCCCGCAACGTGATTCCGGTGATCCAGCAAAGCGGCGGCGAAGTGTTCACCTACGCCGATGTCACCAACATCCTGATCGAAAACGGCCGCGCCGTCGGCGTGCGCCTGGCCGATGGCCATGAAGAGCGGGCGGCCACGGTGATCAGCGACGCCGGCGTGTTCAACACCTTCACCGAGCTGCTGCCAGACACCGCCCCGCAGCACGCGGCCTACCGGAAACAGCTCGGGCAGGTGCGGCGGGCCATGGCCAGCGCCTGCCTGTACATCGGCCTCAACGACACCGCCGAGAACCTGGGGCTGCCGAAAACCAACTACTGGATCTATCCGGACAACGACTACGAAGGCCAGCTCGACCGCGCCCTGGCCGACCCGGACCACCACGATATCCCGCTCACCTATATCTCCTTCCCCAGCGCCAAGGACCCGGACTTCACCCGCCGCTACCCGGGCCGCGCCACCATTGAGATCGTCGCCGCCGCGCCGTTCGAGTGGTACCAGCGCTGGGCCGACGCCCCCTGGGGCAAACGCGGCGATGACTACGAAGCGAAAAAAGAAGATTTTTCCCAGCGGCTGCTGGAAAAGCTGTTCGAGAAGCACCCCCACCTGCGCGACCACCTGGACTACTACGAGCTGTCCACGCCGCTCTCCACCGCCCACTTCTGCCGCTACCCGGAGGGCGAAATCTACGGCCTGGACCACGACCCGGAACGCTTCGAACAGGACTGGCTGCGCCCGAAGACCAAGGTGCCCGGCCTCTATCTCACCGGCCAGGACATTCTCACCTGCGGGCTGGGCGGCGCCCTGGTCGGCGGCCTGATGACCACCCTGGCGATCAGCGGCCGGCGCGGGCTGCCGCTGGCCAAACGCATGCTGGTGTGAAGCCGGGGACACCATGCGCTTCTGGTTGATGTGCCTGCTGCTGGCGCCGCTGCTGTTCGTTCAGGCGCGGCGCGCCCGCCGGGACACCCCGCGCCTGCCGGAGGCCGGCGGCGCCGACCGGGGCCGCGAAGGCAGCGGCGACGGGCCGCCGCTACGGCTGCTGGTGGTCGGCGAATCCACCGCCGCCGGCGTCGGCGTCGCCGAGCACCGCCAAGGCCTGGGCGCGCATCTGGCCCGTGCCCTGGCGGCTCGCCATCAGAACACGGTTACCTGGCAGGTGATCGGTGTGAACGGCATCCGCGCCCTGGGCCTCAACCGGCATCTGGGCGCCCGGCCGCCGGCGGAGGCGGACCTGGCCGTTATCAGCCTGGGCGTCAACGACACCACCGGCGTCACCCGCCCGAGCCGCTACCGCCAGCACCTTACCGACCTGATCGGCACCCTGAGACGGCACCGGCCCGACCTGCCGGTGTATCTGCTCGCGGTGCCGCCGATGCAACACTTCACCGCCCTGCCCCGGCCGCTGCGCGACCTGCTGGGCCAGCGGGCGGCCCAGCTTGATCGCACCCAGCAAACCCTGGCGGCGCAGCTCCACGGCGTGCACCACCTGGCCTACCCGGCGATCGCCGACCCCGCCTGCCTGGCCGAAGACGGCTACCACCCTTCGGAAAAGGGGTACGCCTACATCGCCGAGCAGGTCGCCGGCCAACTGCGCCCGGCGCCGTTCAGCGGCGCCGGAGTGGACGTCACGAGATCGCCGTGACCGGAACACGCCGGCGCACTTTCACCACCGGCTTGCGCCCGGCCTCTTCCCGGTCACCGCCGGAAGACGCCTCGCCGAAGGCGCACACCACGCTCGCCGACTCCGCGTCCAGCACACCCTGCGGCACACCGTCCTGGTTGTCCGGGTGCGCGCACCAGATTCCGGGGCCGTAGGGCGTGCGTCTCGCCCTGGCGTCGCCGTACCGGCAGCCGCTGCAACATTTCAGTTTCATCCCTGGGCTCCCTTCCTTGCGCTGCTGCTATTCATGGTTATCCGTCCCCATTTTCACGGCGAAGATCGCCGCTTCAGGGGGAACCCCAAGAGTCGCAGAGCGTGGCAGGCGGCGTAAAGCGGATGTGCGGGTTCGGCAAGAGAGGACTAACTAAACGATCTCAGGAGGCCAGGGCTCGGAGCACGTGCTGCGGATCCTTTTTAATGGCGCGCAGCAGCGCCTTGGCAGGGCCTGTAGGCTCGCGGCGGCCTTGCTCCCAGTTGCGGAGTGTCGCCAACTGCACGTCGATCATTTTGGCGAATTTAGCCTGCGTCAGCCCCGTCGCCTGACGGATGGCTTTCACGTGCACCGCGTCCACGGTGAACTCGCGCGAAGGCTGACGCTCCCCGCGCTGGATTTCGTCCATTTGCTGGACGCTTTCCATGAGGTCATCAAAGAGTTTGCTCATGGTGATTACCTCCAATGTTCGATGATTTGCTTGAGCGCTCTGCGCTCGGCCACGCTCAGGTCATCCTTTTCGCTCTTCGGGTAGATCAGCAATAAAGCAATCTGCGATGCCGAGACGAAATAGTAATAAATGACCCTGGCGCCACCCCGCTTTCCACGCCCGCTGGATGCAACCCGAACCTTGCGGAGCCCGCCGGTGCCCTGAATCACATCGCCCATGTCGGGGCGGCGAGCGAGCGCCTGCTGGAAATCGGCATAACTCTCATCGTCGAGAAGACCGCGCAGGCGCTTGGTAAATATCGGGGTCTCAATAAAGATCATGGCGGAAATGTACGCCAATGGCGTACAAAATGCAATGCCGACAAGCACCAAAAACACTGTTGATACGAACAGTATTCTGGTGTTGGATGGAAGGTGGGAGTTATTAATAAGCGCTGCCTCCGGGTGTTGGCCCACCCGAAAGCAGCTAACCACAACAGACTAGTGAGGAGTCTATTATGGCTGAGCGCAATGTTATGCCAGAGTATCGCGCCACCGAAAGCCCCGCCGGGAAGCCAGCACGTCCCTTCCCCTATTGGCGCACCCTGAAGGTACACCGCAGCCGCGACAGCGTGCCCCTCAAACCCTATCAAGGCTTCCAGCCGGCACCGCCGGCCGTGCCCCGCGTGCTCTTGAGAGGGCAATGGCTGAGCGAAGCGGGCTTCGGCGCGGACACGTTGCTGGATGTGGAGGTGAGTGAGGGCCGGATCGTGCTTACCGCTGTGGTGAACTGAGGGAGGATGCCTTCTGCTCGGGCATCGCCAGTCGACGCCCGGGCGACCTCCCAACCGGGTCCCAAAGTCTACTCCCTGCACCTCACGCACTAGCCAGTTTAGCCAGACCTGGCTAGCCCCACGTTCCAAAAAGACATGTCCCATAGCAATGCAGAGACGCTATCCGAGGCCTTGTGCGAAGCGTAGGAACCGGTTTATCCCCGCCCGCCCGGGGAACAGCGCATCACCGTCGCGCCGGCGTTCATCCTGCCCGGCCTATCCCCGCAGGTGCGGGGAACACTGAATTGAAACAGTCCCTTCGTGGGTGTGCTCCGGTTTATCCCCGCAGGTGCGGGGAACACGTTAGGCGTGACGATCTGCCCATCGTTCGGGTTCGGTTCATCCCCGCAGGTGCGGGGAACACTTGGTGCCGTCGTACTGCTCGGACCAGCAGAACGGTTCATCCCCGCAAGTGCGGGGAACACGTGGACCTGGCGGAACCGGGCTTCCGGGGACTGCGGTTCATCCCCGCAGGTGCGGGGAACACGCCTACCCCAAGCGATACTCATCGCTCACCCCTCGGTTCATCCCCGCAGGTGCGAGGAACACGCAGGTCGAAACGAGCGACAGTGAAACCGTCTACGGTTCATCCCCGCAGGTGCGGGGAACACTCGGTGTCGTCCGGCGCGGCGAACGCCGACGGCGGTTCATCCCCGCAGGTGCGGGGAACACAGCGGCCTCAGCGCGCACCGCGTCGAGTTCCGCGGTTCATCCCCGCAGGTGCGGGGAACACGGCGCCCACGTTGTTACGGGTCAGGAACACACCGGTTCATCCCCGCAGGTGCGGGGAACACTGCCGGAAGGCACCGACCCACACCAATACAAACGGTTCATCCCCGCAGGTGCGGGGAACACGTGGAGCGCAATCGCGGTCGCGGTCGGCGCCGGTAGCTAGGTTCATCCCCGCAGGTGCGGGGAACACGGCTCCGAAGGAGCCACCCCCGGCTGAAGGCTCGGTTCATCCCCGCAGGTGCGGGGAACACAGTCGCGGGCACCGTCAAAGTGCTGCCCAGCCCGGTTCATCCCCGCAGGTGCGGGGAACACGTTAATCTGAAAGATCATCCGGACACTGACCGCGGTTCATCCCCGCAGGTGCGGGGAACACCCCTTCTGGAGCGAGGCTACAGGTGAACTGGACGGTTCATCCCCGCAGGTGCGGGGAACACTGGTTGACCATGCTCACGGTGTGGCTCATGGACGGTTCATCCCCGCAGGTGCGGGGAACACGAACAGCCGCTGCGCCTCTTCGATGCTGCCGACGGTTCATCCCCGCAGGTGCGGGGAACACGAGGGCATGCCCATGAAGATCGGACGCGAGACCGGTTCATCCCCGCAGGTGCGGGGAACACACCGAAGCGCCGAGCGCCATGTCGTGGTAGGGCGGTTCATCCCCGCAGGTGCGGGGAACACAATGACAGGTCATCGGCATAGGGATAGCCCACCGGTTCATCCCCGCAGGTGCGGGGAACACAGAAGTCGGCAAAGGCGTTCCGCTCCTCAAGGCGGTTCATCCCCGCAGGTGCGGGGAACACGTTCGGACCTCTGCGACCAGCTCAGCATAGAACGGTTCATCCCCGCAGGTGCGGGGAACACTGGTGTACCAGCGGCGACCCCGTAACCATCACCGGTTCATCCCCGCAGGTGCGGGGAACACATCATCACTGCGAACAGCAGGAGAAAAACAAACGGTTCATCCCCGCAGGTGCGGGGAACACGGCTTCGATCTCATGACCCCGCTCGAACAGCACGGTTCATCCCCGCAGGTGCGGGGAACACCGCTGATCACGCCGGTGGCGGTGTCAATCAGGCGGTTCATCCCCGCAGGTGCGGGGAACACGTTTTGACGTCTTTAAGTTGCTCGATGGAGTGCGGTTCATCCCCGCAGGTGCGGGGAACACGTAGTCGTCGGCAAGCAGTATCCATTGATAATCGGTTCATCCCCGCAGGTGCGGGGAACACTAATTTAGGGGGCAGAAAATCTAGCCGATGTACGGTTCATCCCCGCAGGTGCGGGGAACACCACCGCGCCCGCGCTGTTCGTGAAGGCGGCGACGGTTCATCCCCGCAGGTGCGGGGAACACGGCGCAAGATTCGACACGCGGGGCGCTCAGGCCGGTTCATCCCCGCAGGTGCGGGGAACACCTCCCATGATCCGCACCGTACAACACGTCTTGCGGTTCATCCCCGCAGGTGCGGGGAACACTCGGCGGTGGCGGTGCGCTCGCTGTTAGCGACCGGTTCATCCCCGCAGGTGCGGGGAACACGTCCACCCTGTACCAATTAGGCTGATGCGGTCCTGGTTCATCCCCGCAGGTGCGGGGAACACCGCATCAGGTCGTGGGCGTCGTCTTTCGTGAGCGGTTCATCCCCGCAGGTGCGGGGAACACGAGCTGGTCGATGTGGAGCACCAGGGTTTCCGCGGTTCATCCCCGCAGGTGCGGGGAACACTCCGGGTAGGGGTTGGCGGCGTCCCTGGCTGCCGGTTCATCCCCGCAGGTGCGGGGAACACGGTCTTGGGGTCGGGGATGGTGTCCCCTATTTCGGTTCATCCCCGCAGGTGCGGGGAACACGCTGGGCGGGCTCTTGGCGGGGCGGGGCGAAGCGGTTCATCCCCGCAGGTGCGGGGAACACCTGGAGATCGTCGCGACGCTCTCGTGGAAAACCGGTTCATCCCCGCAGGTGCGGGGAACACCAAGGTCATCTGGTCGAACATCCTCGATGCTCCGGTTCATCCCCGCAGGTGCGGGGAACACGGCGCCCACGTTGTTACGGGTCAGGAACACACCGGTTCATCCCCGCAGGTGCGGGGAACACGTTCTCGGCGCCCGTCCGGGCTTTCACGGCCTCGGTTCATCCCCGCAGGTGCGGGGAACACGCGAGCATCTGGGCCTCTTTCTGCTCCATCAGCGGTTCATCCCCGCAGGTGCGGGGAACACGTGGCCGTGTCCGAGACCGCGCCACGGGCGAACGGTTCATCCCCGCAGGTGCGGGGAACACTTTAGTTTTGCCGATCTTCACCAGTCCAGAATCGGTTCATCCCCGCAGGTGCGGGGAACACTATCTGCGTGGCTATAACGGTACTGAATTCATCGGTTCATCCCCGCAGGTGCGGGGAACACGTCCAGGGCGGCCAGAACCTGGGCGCTGGATGCGGTTCATCCCCGCAGGTGCGGGGAACACCGAGAGAACATCCGAGACGAAGACGGCGACATCGGTTCATCCCCGCAGGTGCGGGGAACACCTCAGACCGCTCTGCTTTGGCTTTTGCGATAGCGGTTCATCCCCGCAGGTGCGGGGAACACGTGGGCCAGGAGATTTCGCCGCATCAGGGTTACGGTTCATCCCCGCAGGTGCGGGGAACACGTAAGCGATGCGCGGCAGCACGGAGAAAGTCACGGTTCATCCCCGCAGGTGCGGGGAACACGCGTTTTGCGCCAGCGTCAGCACGTCCTCGCCCGGTTCATCCCCGCAGGTGCGGGGAACACTCCGCTGTGTGCGTCTTGAACAGCCGGTCCACCGGTTCATCCCCGCAGGTGCGGGGAACACACCCGGTCGCTGTTGCCGTCGTGCCAGGTGTTCGGTTCATCCCCGCAGGTGCGGGGAACACTCCAAGTGTAGATGGTTGTTTTTACTAAAGAAAATGCAGGTAGAAAAATCCACCAATCACTTAGATCAATAAATGACCATATTTTAAAGGAGCGAAAACTGCGGAAGGAGGCCTACTCAGCAGGTAAGAAAGACACTAACCGCAGGCCGTCATGATCGATAGGAACGCGGCGGTTCTCGCCGCAGGTTTGGAAGTCGAACCCGGATTCCGTGTTGGTCGCCCAGCAAAGCGCGACGTTGCCGTCGTCGACCAACGCCTGTGCTTGCTCCCAGATCATCTCGCGAACCCGTTTACTGACATCGCCGACATAGACACCGGCGCGAATCTCCAGCAGCCAGACCGCCAGCCGGCCGCGCAGGCGCGGCGGCACATTCTCTGTAACGACCACTAGCATGCTCATGCCTAGCTCCGGTGACCGCTGTCGGCCATCGACTTAGGCTCAGGGATGGCGGGTGGTTGGCTATCCTCCGGTGGCGGAGGAGGCTCGGTGCCGCCGGCGGCCAGTACGTCTTCAATGGCGGGGATGATGCGTCTGAGCAGCTTGGTCTGTCGGAAAATATCCCGACAAGCAACACGCACAGCGCGATCCGGAGTGGCGGGCCGGGTAGCGGCGATGCGAAAAGCAGCCGGGACCACGGTATCGAACTTGAATAGGTCGGCGATATCGTAGACGAAGGAGAGTGGCTTCCCCGAGTGCACGAATCCAACCGCCGGTGCATAGCCCGCGGCTAAAACAGCCGCCTCGGTAACACCATACAGGCAGGCTGTGGCGGCGCTCAGGCATTGATTCGCCACGTCTGCTTTATCCCATTCCTTAGGGTCGTAACGTCGGCCTTGCCAGGGTACGCCATATTGCTTTGCCATCATCTGATAAGTCTTGCGAACCCGTGCGCCTTCGATACCCCGTAGCTGATCCACACTACGCCGCTCCGGGGCCGGCTCGCCGAAGCGTAGCTCGAACATTTTACGGACGACCTTCAGCCGTAAATCCGGATCCAGTGCCAAGTTAGCCTGGTAGAGCAGTTTATCGGAGCGAGCCCCGCCCGGCTGACCGCTGGCGTATAAGCGCACGCCAGCCTCGCCAACCCAGATCAGCAGCGTCCCAGTGACGGCAGCCAGCTTTACTGCCGCATGAGACACCCGTGTTCCCGGTTCCAGCATGATGCAGGCCACCGAACCCACGGGAATATGCATGCGCTCACCATTGACGTCATCCACCACGACGAAGGCGCCGTCTTTCACGTCAATACGGCCGTAAGACACAAACATCATGGAGACCCGCTCCTTCATTGGTATCGGCTTCAAGGGTATGAAGGGCATCGTTGGCTAGCCGCGCTTTACCATGAACAAGCCACAACCAAAGGCACGGCTTCGGCCAACGCCGTGAAACAGCGCATCCCGCAACCGGTCCGGATCGGTCACCGTCATCACACCTTCGTAATCCACCGAGGAGAAGCGGATCTCACGCTTTTTGCGCCGTAACTGGTGCTGGCGGTAGCCGCCAAGCTGAGGGGACGTGGTCAGCTCAAACCCCCAGTCCGTGCTGCGGGCCCGAAGCCATTGCTCCGCACTTTCGTCCATGGCACGGCGAATGCTCCAGGGGTCCACACCGCTCTCGTTTCGGAATCGCCACTTGGCGTCCATAAGTACATCATGGCGACGCCCTCTGGATCCCTCAGCCTCCTTACGAGTGACCGTGGGATTGGCACGCAGCCGAAACAGGAGCCGATCTCCCACCGCCAGGCGAGGATCGAAGCGTTTGGGCTCGCACTGTAAAAGCCCTGGCAGCGGGTCCGGCTTGAGCGACGACAAGACGTAGAAGAGAGGCAAGCCTCGAGGCCCCACCTCGGCATCGAGCTGCTCGTTCTCCATCTCTTGCCGGAACAAAAACGGGCGCGACTCGGCTTCCGGAAACAGGCGCCATAGTAATTGGTGGTTGGCATAGGCATCACCGGACAAAAGCTTCACCAGGGCGTGGCGATCCAGCCCCTGGGTAGCCACTCTGACTCGGGACAAGTACATCAGCTTTCCTCCCTGATCCGAGCGTGATGCTCCTGGCGGCTGCCGAATTGCCAGCGCTCACGGCTGATCACTTCATCCGTCGGTTGCCGAGTGTCCTGCACGGCAATGTCACCGGCATCGCCTTCCCAGTAAAAATCCACACTGTTTTGGAGATGGAGCCAGCGGCCCTGCTGGTCGCAGATGCGTGGCGGCACCGCCGCAAAGGCTTCACGAAGGCCATTCGCCTGGACTTTTTGCGGGGCCAGGGGCGCTGCCAGTGGGCAGGCTTTGCGGCCTAGATAAGGCATGAATACCGGGGAGCGCAAAGCGCCTCCCAGTTCGTCCAGGCTCCAATCGCTTTGTGCATTAAGCAGCACCGCCACTTGCCACAGTCCGTCCTGGCGGTATTCACGGCTGGAAAGCACCGTGTTGAGCTTGTCCTTCGGCACGGCCAATTCGTCCTTACGGGTGAAGTAGCGGGCCTTCTTGTCTCTACCGGGCACCTGCACGGTGTGGTAATCACGCATCAGGCGACCGGCACTGTGTTGCTTCACAGCAAACCGCACTGACGAGGCCAGCGCCTGCTGACCCGGTCCGTCGTCCCGGCGAATACCCAGGGCCGACGCCAGCAGGCCCAGCAAAGCGGCACGGCCCGGATGATCGGAGCTCGGGCGAGTCTCACCCACCGCCGGCGCCCCCCAACTGGCCAGAGGGCCATAAAGTTGGAAAATCAACGCTTCCATGGGCCCCTCCTAGTCGTTTTTGAGAAATGCCATCAACTCTTGGAAGCTGCCTTCACCGGCATGGGCGTTGAGACTGTATCGCTTATCGGCACAGTCGCCATACACCTGATCAAAGCGTCGCGCCTGCTCTTCCAGGCCGGCAATGGCCTCCGCCGCCTGATCCTGTCCCTGCACCGGCTTAAGAAACGCGACTGACAGCGAGCGTGGCTGTTGTGTACCCTTCTCCGCCATCACATAGGACGCATAAGCACGTGACCCAAAGCTGTTCTGTTTACCGGTTGGCGATACTTTGATAGCCGCTTCCGACAGAGCGGCAATGGCTTTATCCGCCAGTTCCGCATCGCCACGGAGATTATCGATCAGTTGATCCCGGTTGATGCACACATAGCTGTAAAACAGGCCGGCGGCAAAGCCGGTTTCGCCGATGTGAGCCGCGCCTCGGTCTTCATCGCCGCTATTGAGGTCATCTACGGCGGTGAAGTAGTCGTCCTCGATCACCACCGGATGCACGGTGATGGCATGGGCCACCTGGCAGGCGGCCTCCACGTTAAAAGCCGGATCATCCGCCAACATTCGGCCAAACAGCCCGATATCCGCCGCAGAGGGATTCTTTCTAAGTAAATTCAGTTCTTCATCTTTCGGGGCCCGCTTTTCTTCGATCAGGGCATCCGTGAGCGTATCCACGGCCTGACGCTCTTCCGGGCTGATATGAGCCAGTTGTGACAGCTCGACGCTGTCTTTTTCCAGCTTGCCGAACACATCGGCAATCTTCCCTGCCCAATCTTTTGCTTTGCCTTCGGCGACACCGCCATCTAGCAAGCGCTGCATGACTTCCAAGCCCAGCCGCTTAGTACGGATGCCCAGGTTGCCCGCCAGGGCTTCTTGAAACAGGTCAGAGGTTCTCCAATGCCGCTTGAGCGATTGTGAGGACACCCGCAGCCGCTCGGCACCGCCCATGAAAGCGGTCTTCGGTCTGCCTAAGTCATCCCGGTTCAGGTTGGCCGGCGGATAAGACGTGAGAAGGTGGAGTTGAATAAAAGTGCTCATGATTTCAGTCCTTTGTGTTTCTCTTTCTCAACTGTGGGTTTGTTTTTCGTAGGCGCTTACCGCCGTGAAATAGTCTGTCGCCCAGCGCACCGCCAGGCGATCCGTAGGCGGGGCGTTCTGGTTGTCCCTTTGCTCGTAAAACCAATGCATAATATTGTCCGACAGGGACAGCACCGGGGCGGTCTTGTTGATCAACGCCAGGGCACGACGCACACGCATCAGAAAATCATCGCCGCTACGGCTTTTTTGCAGCTGAGCGAAGCGTAGTTCGCTCATGTAGGGTCTGCCGGTTCGTTCCTTTTGCGCGCCGAGGCATTGAGCAAACGTGGCGCTCTCGTTCATTGGCTGTTGGCGTACTTCCGCCAGTGCCGCCGCAACGCAGGCCCAGGCAAGCATGTCCCGCTCCCGGCACTGTCCCGTTTCGAGCAGCGCCTGCCACAGGTTCCGAAATCCCTCGGTTAGAAGCACCGCATCCAAACTTTTGCTGCGACGTAATTCAGCGCGCGCACCGCGCTGATTAGCCTGTTGTGGAGCAGCTGACTTATTGTCGATCCCATGTAGACGTGCCCACCACGTAGCGACCACTTTCCGAACCTGGTCGTCTCTCAGGTAATAGAATTTCCTGCTCATGCGCTTTCCCCTTGTCTTTCCCTGGACGCTTTAGGCTGACCTTTTTCATCCAGGCGCCCAATCTTACGGAGATCTTTCGCCTCCCTACCGGTATGGAGTTTCTTCCGGAAGCCATTACGCGCCTTGGTGATGCGTTTCATATCAAGCTGTTCCGGTGGACCACTAAGGGCCAACTCATCGAACAGAGAGGCCGCTTGACGAGTCACGGTGCGATACCAACTTGCCGCCATTTCGGCGGGAAAACGTTGCGGGGGCGTATCACTCCTCAACAACTCCCCCAATTCCATCACGCGCTGATAAAACGCTTGCTCGGTGACTTGCCATAGGGATGCACCGATGTAGCTCACATCCCCCTTGGCATCCTTGGGCCGGCTGAACCAGGCCTCCTTGACCTGGGCTTGCAACAACCGAGCGCTACTGTCCGTCAGCTCAATCATCTGTCGCAGCCAGAGCTGCGCCAGAGCACGGGCATCCTCGTCCAGGGCCAGAAGCGGCATATGCGCGCCGTACCAACATCGAGCTTTCATGTTGTCCATGTCATAGCCGAACGCCCACAGGCCGGCGACCACCGGCAACGCGACATCCATGTCATCCGCTGTGTCACACTTGAGCGCATAGTCGAGTACCACCCGCGCAGGCAGAAAGCCTTTCTCCTTCTTGTCCTCCATGGTCAGCGCTTCCCAGTGCCGGTAGCCCAGTCCATCCGTCTGCGCTTTGCGCGAATAGGGCAATTGTTCCGGCTTCTTGGGGTCAAACCGATAGGGCGTCAGAGGGTGGGTCCAGGGGCCATCATAGTTAAAACCATAGTTCTTCGTGCGCAGCGACGAGACAGAGTATTCGCTATGCCGCCCACACAGATCACACTCACAGCTCGCCGACTCAATATTCAGTCGCATACGCCGAGGCATGGCCCAATACGAGTGCAAAGCGTGAACGTCGTCCGGATAAGTACCCTGGCCCTTGTCACTGATCTTGGTTTCCCCAAGCCAGGGAAAAACCTTGGCGTCGGAAGGGTTGGGCCTTTCGTAAGCCCAGTCCTCTGTATCCAGAACGTTGAGCCAAAGCCGATGCCAGAGAGAGCGGGTTGAGTCGGCGGGCATCACCAGAGTGGTGAGGGGGCCACCGCCTCGCAACCCGGTCCTGTGACCTTTGCCGCCGGACGGAGCATTAATTTGCAAGGTGAACAATGCTATAGCGGCGCAGTCCAGGCACAGATGCTCTACCCGGCCCGCTTTAACGAAATGATCGGTGTTATTCTTGACGGTAGAGGCGCCCGGGGAGTCAATAAGCAAGGCGGCAATATCCGTCGCTTTCTCTTCCGCTAATGCATCACGATCTTGCATGAACGCCGGGCTACCACTGTCCAGCACAAATGCTGGCGCCCACTTTTCCAGCATTTCAAGGCAGGCCTTCGCGGAGGGCGGCGTTTGATACCACGCCACCCACTCGCTCTTGTCCTCCGGTGCCATCGCCGTTTGCAGCAGGCCAACCAGAAATTGGTAGGCCGCGCCCTGAAAATCCGCGCGCGGCAAAGCCAAATCGACAATGTCAGGGTCCACCATGGCGGTGACAGGAAGAAATTCCTGGCTACCGTCGCGGCGCTTGAATGGCAGCCATGGACTGGTTAGCAAATTCATGTGCGACTCCTTTTTGAAATAGTGCCCATCCCTGGGCACCTTTGTTACTTCCGGGGCTTCCTGCCGGACTTGGCTTTACCACCTATGCGGATGGGCCATGCTTTGTACCCATAATCACGGGCATCCAACACTTCACCCTTTCGGGTGATATATCGCCTGAAAATCACTTGTGGCTTTTTACTGGCCATGTCCCTCACCTCCTTAGAAACAGAGTTTCGCTCCAACCGCGACAGGCATTGCCAGAAAAGCGCTTAAGAACTACCCTTCCGGTGCTACCAACGCGCGCTGCGGTAACGCACCTGTTCCCAGCGCGTTTTTATGGAGCAAGGAAATATTAAAGGTTTTAGCTGTTGCATTTCAAGCCCCGTCCTTTACATGCTAAACTTGCGATCTCTTCCTCAAGCACTTGGGGATGAACCTGTTTTTGCTGTTGCCAGTAAAAACAGTCACTTACGTTCCCCGCGCTAGCGGGGCTTCTTGTGCAAGCCAAGGACGGCGCTGTAAGCGATTTCCCCAACCCCGGCATCAGCCAACCACAACTGGCTGAACTTCAAGCCTGGAAAGCGTTCCACCAGCGCATCGCGCTGAGCCGCTAGCGGCTGCGGCCAGTCGGGCAGACGTCTTGCGAGGGATTCGCGGGCTTGCAGTTGGCTTCGCTCCCAGGAAAACGGCCCCGCGTCGACCCAGGGCTTCAAGGCACCATCCTCATCTTGACGTACCAAGGTGACGGTGATGCTGGGCTCCTCGTTCAGACGGGTACCGATGTCGAGATGCAGGTCATCCATCCAGCCATGGCTAGCCTGGGTGCTGTAGCCCTGGTCCATTTTCAAACGGTTGAAGCCCGCCATGGCTCGGCGGCTGCTGCGCTCGCCTTCCTGATCCAGATGGCGTTGTTGCAACCCTTCGGGAATCCAGGACTCAGCGTCTTCACCGAACACGGATTCGATCAAGTGACGGGCGCGACCGGGCATATCAATGCCGCCCTCATCGAGCAGGGTCCGCAGGGTTAGCCAGAGCTGGCCGTGGTCGCGGTATACGGCACCGGTCCCCGGCAAATGGGCGGAAAGCCAGTCAGAGGCCGGCCGGCTTTCATACGGCGGCGTGAACAGATGCAGCACCGGCGATGGGCGCTGATCGTCAGTATCCACGGGATTGCCGCTGCCATCCCGGCGATGTCGGTGCAGACGCCCGGCGCGCTGAATCAGCAAGTCCATGGGCGCCAGGTCGCTGATCATCTGATCGAAGTCCAGGTCCAGGGATTGCTCCACCACCTGGGTGCTAATCAGAATCCAGCCGGCGCGGGTTTCGGCAGTGGACGTCTTGCCGAACCGTTCCAGTGCCGCTTGTTCTATGGTCTGGCGGTCCGCTATGACAAAGCGACTGTGAAAAAGCACGACTTTGTCCGGGTCCGGCGCCCGTTCGCGGAGAGCCTGGTACGCCCAGATGGCATCGTCCACGGTGTTGCGTATCCAGCAACCGCACTGGCCGCTCTCTGCCGTATCCAGCAGATGCTCGATCACCGCCTTCGGTTTGCTGAACATTTCCACCGCCACCCGGCGAATCACGCTGTCACGGGTGGCGAGAGGCGTCTGCTCCAGGCTCTGATCGGTAACCCGGGTGGCCAGCGGGAAAGATGGCTGTTCTTCCACGACCTCCGCAGCCAGGCCCCGGCCTTTTTGGTAAGCCGCAACCAGGTTGCGCTTCATGGAGTGGGGCAAGGTAGCGGTAAGCAAAATGGCGCTGCCGCCCTGTTGGGCGTGGGCCTGCAGGACGGCTTCCAGTAATCCGGCCATGTAGTCGTCACAGGCGTGGACTTCATCCACCACCAGCACCTTGTTGGCCAGACCAATCAAACGCAGGGTCTGGTGCTTGAATGGCAACACCGCCATCAGGGCCTGATCCACGGTGCCCACGCCGACATCCGCCAACAAAGCCTTCTTGCGCGAATCGGCGAACCATTGATTACAGGCAGCGGATGCCGTTTGCTCGCCGTCGCCATAAGCATGATCCCGCGCCTGCTCGGACACCACCGAGTGAGCGAAGTCAGTGTTCAGGTGACGCGCCCCATGGGCGAGTACCAGATTGGGCACCTGTTGTTCGTCGAACCAGCGACGGTAGATATCAGCCACGCGCCCATACATGGCGTTGGAGGTGGCCATGGTGGGCAAACCGAAATACACACCCCGCGCCTGGCCGTGCTCCAGAAGACGATGCACTAATGTCATGGCGGCTTCGGTCTTCCCGGCGCCGGTAACGTCTTCCAGAACAAACAATTGCGGGCCGGGCCGCCAGGGCAGATCCTGCGCCCACTGCTGCAACGGCGTCGGCTCAAAACCAAAGAAACGTCGTACTCCCGGAAAGGAAGACGGGGCAAGCGGCGCGCCAAAACCCAGTGCTGCCAGCGCCAGCTCAGCCCTGGGCAGCGCGCTGCCCTGCCAGTAATCACCCAGCGCCTGCGGCGTGGCCTGATAGGGGAATACGGACTGATCAGACCCCAGCCAGTCCGCCAACACCGCGAAACCCGCCAGATGCCAGGTCAGCCTTCTGAACTGCTTGAGCCAATTCCTATCCTGTACAAGCTGCTCAGGCCACTGCGGACGAAGCCAGCTCGCGACTTCGCATGTATATTCCCACGCGGCCTGATGGTCTTCGGAAAACCCCGGCGACGGTGTCCTATTGTTTCCGGCGTCCACCGGCTTGCCGTGGTGCCCGAATGCCATGCCCAACAAGACACGTAGAAAGCTTTTGGCATCACTGCCCGACGCACTCCATCCCCAGGCTCGCAGCCCCTCTCGCTTGAGTTCGTCTTTCAAGAAGGCTTTTAGGAACACGGCGCCCGCTTCACTGTGATGGGGCCATTCCGCCGTACCGTAAGCCAGGGAGGCATCTGGCTTAACCAGTTCCGGCAAGTCCGGGTCGGCCAGGGACTGAAACGCCCGAGCAAATTTACCCAAGTCATGCAGAGCCAGGCTGAATACAAACAGGGACCGTAGTTGTTCCGGCTCCAGCGACATCGCTGAGGCCAGTTCTTGGCAGCGAGCCGTATGCGGCGCCAGTAAGTGATAACCCACCGCCGCCACATCCAGACTGTGGAATGGCAGCAGGTGACAAGGATTCTCACCGTTCTGGTCTCCGCTCGGCTTCGCCTTCCCCCAGTAACGGAAGAAGCACGGTGCATCTTTCCAGTCCAAGTTCACGCCTCAATGTCCGTTGGTCGACAGCAACGTAGCACTCCCTCTGCCCACCAAACGGCATCACTGGATATCCTGCCAGTATTGTGGCTACAATATCGCAAATGTAGCCACAAGAGGGCTCTGTCAATGGATGTCTCGGTACGCGACCTTAAAAACCATCTGTCCGAATACTTGCGCCGAGTACAGGCAGGCGAGGACATCCGGGTTACCTCCCGTGGCCGCGTTATCGCGCGCCTGTCAGGTGATACCCAAGAAGCCGGCGACGAGTCAGACCAAGCGTTCATTGAGCGGCTTGAGTCGCAAACCTGGGTGAACCCCGCCACGACGCCCGGCGAGAAACCGCGCGGTGTTCGGCACCCCGCGCCGGCCCGGCCCGGCACCCCTAGCAGTGACGACCTGATTGATTGGGTACGCGAATGATCGTGTATCTGGACACGTCCGCGTTCTTGAAGCTGTACCTCGACGAAGATGGCGGCGACCGGACTCGGGAGGCGATCGATAAGGCGGGCGTAATCTGTACGCATCTGATCACCTACGTCGAAATGCGGGCGGCTCTGGCCAGAGCCCACAGGATGCAGCGCATCACCGACGCGGAACTGATCCAGTATCAAGAGCAATTTGAGCGGGACTGGATCACGGTGCGCACCGTCAATATCGACATACCCATGGTCCGCCGCGCCGGAGAACTGGCCGCCCGCCACGGGCTGCGTGGGTACGACAGTGTTCACTTGGCCGGTGCGGACCGGGTAAGAAGCATTAAACCGATACGCAAACCCATGATCTTCGCCGCTTTTGATAAAAAGCTTCTCGCGGCGGCCCAAGAGCTGGGCCTGTCCTCGTTGTAGCCCCATTTCATAGCCATCGCCCCTACTTATATACGTTCAAAGCGCGATCTAAGCGATCACGCACCCCCTCTCGTAACGCCTTCGGGCCCAACACCTCCACATCCGGACCGTAACGGAGCACCTCCATAGTCAGCTCGGTCGGGTCGGAATACGGTATTCGCAGGTGGTAACCGTCATCCCGCCACTCGCCTGCCTGATCCGGATGCCAGCATTCATCGGCCACCCAGCGCGCCGCCCGAGGCGAAAAGCGCAGGTGTGCCTCGGCAGCAGGCTCACCGGAAAACAGCCCGAAACTGTCGTCCATGAACTGATCCAATCGGTCCACGGAAACCTCACGGGCAGGCTCATCCGAGACCTCAAACGCGACAATCCGGTCCAAGGAAAACAGCCGTAAATCACACGCCTGCTCGCAATCGGCAAGCAGATACCAGTTATGCCGGTAATGCAGCAACCGCTGGGGATGCACGGTCCGCTCACCGTGGTGGTCACGGCTGCGTGGCATATAACGAATGATGAGACGCTTGCTAGCCAGGGTGGCATCGGCAGCGGAAATAAAGATGTGGTTGGCTACCGCACGCTGCTGTACGGCTTGCAGCCGCACTTTGTCGCTCAAACGCTCGGCGTGATCGCCCGCATCACCCAGCAAACGACGAACCCGCTGGCGCAAGGGCGTGAGCCGGTGGCCCATCAAACCAGGTTGCACGGATTCGAGTAGCTGCTCGCAGGCCAGCAGCGCGTATAGCTCGCTGGCGTTCATCCAGAAACCGGGCAGCTCGAATTCCGGGGCTTCCGGGTCGTAGTGGTGGCCGTTGCGTTCACGATCGTAGACGATGGGCGCACCGAAGAAGTCCCGTAGATACTGAAAATCCTGGGTGACGGTATTACGAGTTATCCCCAATTCTTCGGTAAAACGCCGCATGGGTACGGGACGCCGAGCGTGACGCAACATGCCGTGAATGCGATAAAAGCGTTCAAGGCGGGTCACGGCAAATCCTTATGCGTTTTTTATTAGTGGTTTGACTCTAGCTCTTTGTGACTTATGTCACAACTCCCCTGCGGACTGATCTATTCCTGGATCAGCGGGGCGAATTTCATATAATAGCGGCGGCTTGCGCATGTGCCGCCCCCGGCATTAGGGCCACCAGGTGCGCACGCTGCCCACGGGAGCCGGCCCGTGGGGTCTCTTTCGAGCGCTGGGCCAGCAAGAACCAGCAGCGTAATCCCTCCGATCTTTCTCGGCCACCGACTCAGCCTGAGTCTTTTTCTGCTCTCCCAAGAAACCAAAAGCCCGCCGAAGAGACGGGCCAGGTGGCGCTGATAATCCGATCTACCGGCGCAATCTAATGTGCTGTGACGTGCATTCAGCGGTCGACACCGTACCGGTGAAGGAATTGAACTTCACGGCGCACTTTTCGACGTTAACGCCATTATCCCCATCGCTGGAAATGTTCGTGACATAGGGTCCAGCAGTGCTACAACCAGCCAAAACAGCGCACGACGCCAGGGCAAGCAACATCCCCCTCATTGCATCCTCCTTTCGTTTATTGATGTATCGGCTCTATGGCCGCGCGCCAGTGTAAAGGTGCGAACCGGGCTACGAAAGGTCTGCTATATCGCCACGGCTCGCCCTTACTACCCCGCAAGTGCGGGGAACAGATCCGCCTGCGGCCGCTCACTGACGGCATCGACGGTTTATCCCCGCAGGTGCAGGGAACAGTCCTCTCAGGAGTTGTGCGAGGGCTTGTAGTCCGGTTTATCCCCGCAGATGTGGGGAACAGACCCGCGACCGGGCGTTTATCCGCCGGATGTTCGGTTCATCCCCGCAGGTGCAGGGAACAGACCAGCGCCGGCCTCACCAACAACCCCAACCTCGGTTTATCCCCGCCCGCGCGGGGAACAGGGCCAGCTTTTGATCAGGCGCGGCTCGTATTTCGGTTTATCCCCGCCCGTGCGGGGAACAGATGCCCGCCGAGACCAGCACGGCCTCGGACACCGGTTTATCCCCGCCCGTGCGGGGAACAGATCTGCGCGATGAGCTGCTGGTGGAGAATCCGCGGTTTATCCCCGCCTGTGCGGGGAACAGACTGTAATCACCATCAATCTGGACCTGATCGGCGGTTTATCCCCGCCTGTGCGGGGAACAGCGCCACATCACCGCCCGGGCGATCGCCGCCGGCGGTTTATCCCCGCCTGTGCGGGGAACAGTGCATGTGGCTCACGGGGCGGAAGTGGTGGCACGGTTTATCCCCGCCTGTGCGGGGAACAGCCCACAGGAACCCACCCCGACCGGTCATGTACCGGTTTATCCCCGCCCGTGCGGGGAACAGGCTAGTGGCGCGCGGGCGTCAGGATCAGGCATACGGTTTATCCCCGCCCGTGCGGGGAACAGAACCGGTGGGATCTGAAAAGCTACCCGGGCGGCGGTTTATCCCCGCCCGTGCGGGGAACAGAGCTTTTGCCTGCGCCTCCTGGCGGGCGGTTTCGGTTTATCCCCGCCCGTGCGGGGAACAGCTCGCGGCGGTACTCGCTATACCGAAATCATCCGGTTTATCCCCGCCCGTGCGGGGAACAGCGGATCCAGTAGTAGGTCAGCGAGCCCACCACCGGTTTATCCCCGCCCGTGCGGGGAACAGCAAGTAACACCGGCTGGCGGAGCGGAGTCCTCCGGTTTATCCCCGCCCGTGCGGGGAACAGACCACGCCGCAGACGCTCCAGTCGCCGTCTATCGGTTTATCCCCGCCCGTGCGGGGAACAGCATCGCGTAGGCCTGTTCGGCGGTGCCAAATCCGGTTTATCCCCGCCCGTGCGGGGAACAGTCGGCGCAGTTGTTGTGGTAGATGCAGAGGGTCGGTTTATCCCCGCCCGTGCGGGGAACAGGCGTCACCACGCAACAGGGCGGTGACGTTGAACGGTTTATCCCCGCCCGTGCGGGGAACAGGATTCGGCCTGATGATTGAGCGCGGAAAACCGCGGTTTATCCCCGCCCGTGCGGGGAACAGGCTGATCTGTTGTTTTGCGGGGTCCGCCCCGCCGGTTTATCCCCGCCCGTGCGGGGAACAGAGAACCGACAGAGCGATGGTGATCATGCGTGACGGTTTATCCCCGCCCGTGCGGGGAACAGGCACCCGTATGCACGGTATCTGAACCGCGAACCGGTTTATCCCCGCCCGTGCGGGGAACAGGTTAGGCTCGATCCACGATGTGGCTACCGTGCCGGTTTATCCCCGCCCGTGCGGGGAACAGCGGGGGCCAGCAACAGCACCTGCGTCCGGCCACGGTTTATCCCCGCCCGTGCGGGGAACAGTTCCGGCTGCCGCTCGGCCCGCTGTCCCTCTACGGTTTATCCCCGCCCGTGCGGGGAACAGTCGCGGCTCATCTCGATGAGCGTCACGAGCATCGGTTTATCCCCGCCCGTGCGGGGAACAGCGCTTCAAGCCCTCGAAACTGTTGACCGACCACGGTTTATCCCCGCCCGTGCGGGGAACAGGAAGGCCGCGCGCGGGTCGACCGCCTCGGCCTCCGGTTTATCCCCGCCCGTGCGGGGAACAGTTCAGCGGCCTCAGCGCGCGCGTCGAGTTCCGCGGTTTATCCCCGCCCGTGCGGGGAACAGGCGCTCGGTTTTATCCAGCACGAACCAGCCGGCGGTTTATCCCCGCCCGTGCGGGGAACAGGTCCTCTACCGCCTGGCGTGTCGACGTGCTGACGGTTTATCCCCGCCCGTGCGGGGAACAGGGGCGTCTGCGCGACGAACGGCGGCGCCTGGGCCGGTTTATCCCCGCCCGTGCGGGGAACAGGCCGCGATAATTACCTTTAGTAACCACAAGGTCGGTTTATCCCCGCCCGTGCGGGGAACAGGGAAGTACCGGGAAGGCTGCCATCCTGGAAGGCGGTTTATCCCCGCCCGTGCGGGGAACAGGCGTTGTACCAATCCGCCCCCACCTGGTAGTGCGGTTTATCCCCGCCCGTGCGGGGAACAGAATACACACTGAAGGAGACCGAGTATGAACGTCGGTTTATCCCCGCCCGTGCGGGGAACAGCTGACCAAGGGTCGGATGCCGCTGTTGGCAGACGGTTTATCCCCGCCCGTGCGGGGAACAGGAAGGTGTCGCTCTCCCCAAGATCATCACCGACGGTTTATCCCCGCCCGTGCGGGGAACAGGGCTTCCCGGAGCGATCCGCCCGCGCCAGCTGCGGTTTATCCCCGCCCGTGCGGGGAACAGTTGCGCGCCAATTCCTGGGACTCGTAGGCGCGCGGTTTATCCCCGCCCGTGCGGGGAACAGGGGTTACCCTGACGGGTACCCCTTCCGTGCTGCGGTTTATCCCCGCCCGTGCGGGGAACAGATTCAGGCGATGACGCAGGGTTAAAGCCGACGCGGTTTATCCCCGCCCGTGCGGGGAACAGACGCCGGCCACGGTATGCCGGCGCCGCGCCTTCGGTTTATCCCCGCCCGTGCGGGGAACAGGGTGACCGAAAGCCAGGAGGAGCTGAACGACACGGTTTATCCCCGCCCGTGCGGGGAACAGACTCGCTGCTCATAGTCGCAGCCTCCACAATACGGTTTATCCCCGCCCGTGCGGGGAACAGTTGGAAGAACGCGGTCTTTTCGGGACCGTTCACGGTTTATCCCCGCCCGTGCGGGGAACAGCTGCCGGTTCCGGGACAGCACCCGGCGCCATACGGTTTATCCCCGCCCGTGCGGGGAACAGCGGGAAATGTGGGAGGCCGGCGAGGTCGCCGCCGGTTTATCCCCGCCCGTGCGGGGAACAGCCGCCGGCCACGGTGAATTTTACCGCCTACCGCGGTTTATCCCCGCCCGTGCGGGGAACAGGTCAGAACCCCGGACCCCGGAAGGAGCTTCGCCGGTTTATCCCCGCCCGTGCGGGGAACAGAAGCCCGCCTCCCGCAGGATGGCCAGGTCGGTCGGTTTATCCCCGCCCGTGCGGGGAACAGTAACAAGTTCAACGCCTGGATTATGAACCGCACGGTTTATCCCCGCCCGTGCGGGGAACAGAGGGTTCTCGATGGGAAGGGATAGCGCCGCCTCGGTTTATCCCCGCCCGTGCGGGGAACAGGAGATCGAACAGCGGCCCTTTCAGCCCAGGCGCGGTTTATCCCCGCCCGTGCGGGGAACAGAAAAAGCCCGCCGGGTGGCGGGCTTCGTGACGCGGTTTATCCCCGCCCGTGCGGGGAACAGGCATCACTCCACCTCCAAGACGAACGATTGGGCGGTTTATCCCCGCCCGTGCGGGGAACAGTGCTGGCCGAGGGACTTGCGCTGTTCCTTTTCCGGTTTATCCCCGCCCGTGCGGGGAACAGTACACTCAACCCGCAGGTGTTCCTCCACCAGACGGTTTATCCCCGCCCGTGCGGGGAACAGGACCCGTCCAGAAGAACAACAGCTCCGGCGTGCGGTTTATCCCCGCCCGTGCGGGGAACAGCATGCCAATGGCGGTATCGTAGTGTGTCGCCTCGGTTTATCCCCGCCCGTGCGGGGAACAGGATGTACGGCTCCATCGAGCGACGAATGACGCCGGTTTATCCCCGCCCGTGCGGGGAACAGTCTAAATGTACATGATTGTTTTATAAGGAAAAATCGGGAGCGAGATTTTCCACCAAACATCCTGTACGAATTTTGACCGCATTTTTAAAGAGCATCTAACTCGTATCTCAGTGCAGTCAATGTTCTTTTGCAACCACAGACAGGTTGCGAGCCCATTAGATTGGTTCGGTCGGTCGCTTGAAATCCACCACGCTATTTCGGAGTACCTCAAGAGGAGAGCGCTGATTCCTGCGGCACCTGCGAACCTCCACAACGGGCCTGCCCTGGTCGGTCACCACCACGGTTAAACCGGATTCCTCAATCTTACGAAACAACTCCGAGGCCCGGCTCTTGAACTGTGACTTTGTCACCTGTTGAACATCCATTGCTCTACTCACTCCTGTTTGTATCTCGACGCGTTACACGATACAGTTGAGCCGCATTGATAGGGGAAGTCAATGATTAAGAGTTTTCACCATAAGGGACTGAAGAAGTTTCTTTACCACCGGCAGCACAGTCGGTATTCAGGCAAACCATGCCCCGAAGCTCCGCCGCCAACTGGCCCGACTCAACGTCTGTGCGTCGCCGAAGGAGATGGATTCTCCAGGATGGGGGTTCACTCGCTGAAAGGTGCCTTAGCCGGTCATTACGCCGTCTCGATCAGTGGTAACTGGCGGCTAACCTTTAAATTCGAGGACGGCGACGCCATCCTCGTTGACTATCAGGACTACCATTAGGAGGTCACCATGGATATGTTCAATCCTCCCCACCCCGGAGAAACCCTGCGTGAGGATGTTCTTCCAGCCCTGGGCCTCAGCGTTACCGAGGCGGCCCGTCAGCTTGGCGTGTCCCGGGTGGCCTTATCTCGCGTCCTCAACGGCAAAGCAGCCGTTTCCATTGATCTGGCCCGGCGCCTTGAGATCTGGCTCGGCGGCCCGAAGCGTGGCGCCCGGGCAGAAACGTGGCTTCATGAGCAGATGCAGCACGATCTTTGGAAAGCCCGCCAGCAAGGGGAGCCCGAGGACATTCGCACTGCGGTGTAGACGGTACCGGCACAAACAAAAAAGGCGAACCCTCGGGTTCGCCTTTTTGGTGCCCGGCAACGAGAACGCTGCCGGGCTCTTCTCAACAGTGTCGCTTAGAACTGGTAGTTCAACTGCGCGCCGATGACGTTGGCGTCCAGCTCGTAGGTGCCGTCGAGAACGGCGCCACGGCTGTTTTTAGAGATGTCGGCGTCGTCCACGAAGATGTGCGCGTAGGCGACATCGATGCTGAGGTTGTCGGCAGGCTTGAAGCCGGCGCCGATGGTGGCCCAGATGCGGTCCGAGTCCGGAGAGATGGCGGAGCGGTTGTCACTGCTCTGGGTGGACTCTTCCTTGGCCAGGCCGAAGCGCAGCACGGTGTCGTTCTGCAGGGTGTGCCGCACGCCCGCGGAGTAGCGGTTCGTATCTTCCCAACCAAACTCTTCAACACTATCGAAAGCAAGAGCGTCCGACTCCACGACCAACCGATCCAGACTGCTCCATTCCATGCGTTCCACACCCAACAGCAGCTGGGTATTTCCTGTCAGCTCCCCAACGTAAGAGAGCTGCCATGACGCTGGCAGATCCAGTGATGCTGTACCGTCATAAGACCCTGGGGCTACAGGATTCCCATTTAAAGTCGATGCCGTAGCGCCTGCCTGCGTATACGTGATGTCACCATCAACGTCATAACGCATCTCTGACCGATAGGCCACGCCGAAGTGGTTGTAGTCGTCCGGGCTGTAGGTCAGGCCAACGTTCCAGCCAAAGGCGTCGTCGTCGCCTTCCAGACGGGTGGCGGAGTTCTCGATATCAGCGTCAATCTGCTGGTAGTTCAGGCCGACGCCGAGACGCAGGTCATCGGAGATTTGGACGCCAACCGCTGGGTTGATGTTGAGGGTTTGTACATCGGACGTCTGAGCATAGGGGTCGCCCGTCGTCGGGAAAAGACCGGCTGTGAGACCGCCATTGACGTTACCCCAGTTGTCTTCGTATTCGATCTTGGTGCCGTAGGGGGCGTTGATGCCCAGGCCGAAGGTCACGCGGTCGTTGAACGGCAGGGCCAGGAAGGCGCTGCCAACGAACGGCTCCACGTCTTCGAAATCACCGGGGCCGGAGGCGCCGTTGGCTTCAAAGGTGGTGTCGATCCACACCTGGTGGGCGGCGATGGACACCTCGGCGGTGTTCAGGCCGGCCAGGGTGGCAGGGTTGTACCATTGGTTGGTGGCGTCCTCGCTGAGTACCGCGGAGCCGGCATAGGCGGTGCCCATGGCGGATACGGACTGATAAGACACGCCAAAACCTGAAGCGGCGGCGGTACCGGATGCCAGTGACAGCACGGAACCGGCGATCAATGCGCCTCTTATTTTCATAATGTTCTCCATCAAATCGAGCCTAAAACGGTGCCCTGCCCCGTCATTCCGCTGGCGCGGGGCACCATAAAATTACCGGGTTTTACACCGGTGGCGTAAGAATAAACTCGCACCCCGGTAGGGAGAAGGCGGGGAATGTAAAACTGGTGGTTTTTGATCAAATAAAGGCGACCGGTCGGTCGCATTTTTGGAAAGGCGGTGCCGCCCGCGGCCCCGGGGCGGGGCCGTGGGCGGCGCGGCATCAACCGGCCAGCAGGGCGCGGGCGATGATGGTTTTCATGATTTCGTTGGTGCCGCCGTAAATACGCTGTACACGGGCGTCGGCGTACATGCGGGCGATCGGGTACTCCCACATGTAGCCGTAGCCGCCGTGCAGCTGCAGGCACTCGTCGATGATCTCGCACTGCAGGTCGGTGACCCAGTACTTGGCGCCGGCGGCGGTGGGGATGTCCAGCTCTTTCTTGAGGTGCATCTCCAGGCAGCGGTCCACGTAGGCGCGGGCCACGTCGAGCTTGGTGCGCAGCTCGGCGAGTTTGAACTGGGTGTTCTGGAAATCAGCGACGCGCTGGCCGAACGCCTTGCGCTCTTTGACGTAGTCCAGGGTGTGCTCAAAGGCGCTTTCCGCCATGGCCAGGCCGTTGATGGCGATGCCGAGGCGTTCCTGGGGCAGTTCCTGCATCAGATAGATGAAGCCCATGCCCTCGTCGCCGATCAGGTTTTCCGCCGGCACTTTCACGTCCTGGAAGAACAACTCCGAAGTGTCCTGGGCCTTCATGCCCACTTTCTTCAGGTTCTTGCCTTTCTGGAAGCCTTCCATGCCCTCTTCGACGATCAGCAGGCTGGTGCCCTTGGCGCCTTTGCTGGGGTCGGTCTTGGCCACCACGATCACGATGTCGGCGTTCTGGCCGTTGGTGATGAAGGTCTTGGAGCCGTTAAGGATGTAGTGGTCACCGTCCTTCACGGCGTTGGTCTTGACGCCCTGCAGGTCGGAGCCGGCGCCCGGTTCGCTCATGGCGATGGCGCCGATCAGCTCGCCACTGACCATCTTCGGCAGCAGGCGCTGCTTCATTTCCTCGGAACCGTAGTGCTCGATATAGGGCGCCACGATTTCGGTGTGCAGGCCCCAGCCGATGCCGGTCAGGCCGGCCCGGGAGATCTCCTCGCTGACCACCACGCTATAGAGGAAGTCGGCGCCGATGCCGCCGTACTCTTCGCTCACCATGGGACACAGGAAACCCTGCTCGCCGGCCTTGCGCCAGAGCGCCTTGGGCACCTGGCCGGTTTGTTCCCACTCTTCGTGGTGGGGGACGGCTTCGTTTTCCAGGAACTTGCGGACGGTGTCGCGGAACGTCTCGTGGTCGGAACTGAACAGGGTACGGGGGATCATTATGCTCTCCGGTTGACTCGAACTGGAGACAGAGTGTCTAGCCCCCGGGAACCGGGGGCAATGACCAAAACGCTCAGGCCAGGTGCTCTCGCGCTAGGTACTCCTGCGATTGCATCTCCAGCAGGCGCGAACGGGTGCGTTCGAACTCGAACTCCAGACGGCCGCCGGCGTAGAGGTCCTCGATCGGGGTCTCCGCGGCCACCACCAGCTTCACGCCGCGGTCATAGAATTCGTCGACCAGATTGATGAAGCGGCGCGCGCGGTCGTCACTGCCGGCGCCCATGCGTTCCACGCCGGAGATCAGCACGGTGTGAAACTCCCGGGCGATTTCGATGTAGTCGTTCTGGCTGCGCGGGCCGTCGCAGAGCGCCCGGAATTCGAACCAGACCACATCGTCGGTGGACTTCACCGTGGCGATCTTGCGCCCTTCCACCAGAATGTTGCCCTGGTCGCGGTGGCGGCCGTGCTCCGGCGCGAGCGCGGCGAAACGCTCGGCCATGAAACGGTCGGCCTCGGCCCCCAGCGGGCAGTGGAACAGCTCCGCCTGCTCCAGCAGGCGCAGGCGGTGATCGTGACCGCCGTCCACGTTCATCACCCGGGTGTGGTGCTTGAGCGCTTCGATGGCGGGCAGGAAACGGGCCCGTTGCAGGCCGTCCTTGTACAGGCCGTCGGGCTCGATGTTGGAGGTGGTCACCAGGGTGACGCCCTGATCGAACAGGGTCTGCATCAGGGTGCCGAGAATCATGGCGTCGGTGATGTCGGTGACGAAAAACTCGTCGAAACAGAGCACCCGGTAGCGGGACGCGAATTCCCGGGCGATGCTGGTGAGCGGGTTTTTCTCGCCCTGGCGGTCGCGCAGCTGGCGGTGCACTTTCTGCATGAAGCGGTGAAAGTGCATGCGCCGCTTTTCCTCGAACGGCAGGCACTCGAAGAACACGTCCATCAGGTAGGTCTTGCCGCGCCCCACGCCGCCCCACATGTACAGGCCCTTGTAGGGCTGGCGCTTGCTCTTGCGCAGGCGCGCCAGCAGCCCCTTGGCGGGCTGGTCTTCAAGCAGGCGGTGGTACAGATGATCGAGCGCACGGACCGCCTCTTCCTGGGCCGGGTCGCGCACGAATTCAGGGCGGGCCAGATCGGCCTGATACTTCTCGAGAGGCGTCATGATGTCCCGGGATGATGAACGGCGGGTCAATGTAGCGTTCCCGGGCACGGGTGACAAGACGGCCCGGGACGCGCCGGTTCAGGGAAGCCGCGAAGAGGCCACCTCGCGGAGGTTGACCAGCTGGCCGTGGAAGAAATGGCCGCTGTCCGGGAAACGGATCAGATCCGGGGCCAGCGCAGTGCTCTCCGCCCAGCGGAACACTTTGTCCGCGGGCACCACCTCGTCGTCCTCGCCCTGTACCACGGTCACCGGGCAGCCCACCTTCTCGATGGTCTCGAAGCCGTAGTGATGCACCGGCGGGGCCACCAGGAACAGGGCCGCCGGCGCCTCGCCGTTGGCGGCCAGCACCTCGGCGCCGCGCGCCGCCACGAAGCTGCCGAACGAGAAGCCCGCCAGCCACAGGGGGGTGCCGGGGTACTTTTTGCTGAGCCAGCGGTGCACGGCGATCAGGTCTTCCACTTCGCCGATGCCGTCGCTGTAGGCGCCCTGGCTTTCGCCGACGCCGCGGAAGTTGAAGCGCAGGGCGGCGGCGCCCGCGTCCCGGGCGGCGCGAATCAGGGTGGTCACCACTTTGTTATCCATGGTGCCGCCGAATTGAGGGTGAGGGTGGCAGACGATGGCGATCATGGCAGGGTTCTCCGTTTCCCCTTCAAGCACCGCTTCCAGGGTGCCTTCCGGACCCTCCAGGGCCAGCCGGTCACGACTCATGGTTTCCTCCCGATACAATTTCCGGGCCGCTTTTCTTGGCGCGGCAACTAGGACTGTGCTGCAATGTGCTGGCTAAGGAGTATGACATGGATATGCTGACAACCCACCTGCTCTCTTTCCTCGCCGGCCTGGTGGCCGGCGCCGGTGTTTTATACTGGCTGCTGCCCGCGCGGCGCCAGGGCAGCCAACTGATTCGCGAGCGTGATGAAGCCCGCAACGCGCTTAATCACTACCGGGACCAGGTGGACCGCCACTTCCTGGAGACCGCCGATCTGGTCAACGACCTGACCCAGTCCTACCGGGCGGTGCATCAGCATCTGTCCCAGGGCGCCCACGGTCTGTGCAGCGAGGCAGGCCGGCGCAAGGCGGCGGCGAAGAACCTGGACGCGGCGTTCGAGCCGGATACCCCGGCCTCGCAGCCGCTGGATTACGCGCCCAAGGCCCAGGGCACGCTGTCCGAGGATTTCGGTCTGGGCAAGAAGAAGGCCGACGGGCCTTACAGCCCGGTGGGCCGGGATGAGGAAGAGCCCGCCGCGGTAGTGGCGCCGCCGCGGGATTACGCGGATGTGGGCAGTGATGACGATGACAGCGATAAGCCGCGCTGAGAAGCGAGTTAAATAGGGCTCTGGGATCCTGCCGGCCGGCTTTGCCGGCCTTTCGCGGGCGGGGCCCGCTCCCACAGGGGCCGCTCCCACAGCGAAGCCATAAAAAAACCCGGCTTTGAGCCGGGTTTTTTATTTGCCTGAAGAGCGCGGGGCTTAGCGGGCCGAGTGGCCTTTCAGCTCCACCTTCACTTTTTCGTGTTCCTGCAGGCCCTGGTAGTAGTTGCGCAGCACTTCCAGCACTTCCGGGCGGCTGAAGTTGTCCGGCACGTCGCCGCCTTCGCTGAGCAGCTTGCGCAGCTTGGTGCCGCTGACCAGTACGCGGTCGTCGGCGGTGTGCGGGCAGGTGCGCATGCTGGCCATGGTGCCGCACTTGTCGCACCAGAAGGTCCAGTCGATCTTCAGCGGCTGGGTGATCAGCGCGTCGTTGGGGATCTCGTCGAAGATGTGGTGGGCGTCGAACGGGCCGTAGTAGTCGCCCACGCCGGCGTGGTCACGGCCGACGATCAGGTGCGAGCAGCCGTAGTTCTGGCGGAACAGGGCGTGCAGCAGCGCCTCGCGGGGGCCGGCGTAACGCATGTCCAGCGGGTAGCCGGACTGCACTACGGTGTTCTCCACGAAGTAGTGCTCGACCAGGGTGCTGATCGCTTCCTGGCGCACTTCCGCCGGAATATCACCGGGCTTCAGGTTACCCAGCAGCGAGTGCACCATCACGCCGTCGCAGATTTCGATGGCGATCTTGGCCAGGTGCTCGTGGGAGCGGTGCATGGGGTTGCGGGTCTGGAAGGCGGCGACGCTTTTCCAGCCGCGCTGCTCGAACATGGCGCGGGTTTCGGTGGGCGTCATGTAGATGCCCGCGTACTTCTCCGGGAAGTCGCCCTGGCTGAATACCTTCACCGGGCCGGCCAGGTTGACGTCGCCCTGGGCGAGGACCATTTTCACGCCCGGGTGCTCTTCGTCGGTGGTCTTGAACACCTGCTGGCACTCGTGGGCCTTGTCGATGGTGTACTTCTCGTTCACCAACATGGAGCCCATGATGTCGCCGTTACCGTCGACCAGCGCGACTTCCTCGCCTTCGGCCAGACTGTCGGCGGTGGCCTGGTCGGTGGACAGGGTGATCGGGATCGGCCAGAACACGCCGTTGGCCAGCGTCATGTTGTCGCACACCCCCTGCCAGTCGGCTTTCCCCATGAAGCCGTCCAGCGGCGTGAAACCGCCGATGCCGAGCATGATCAGATCGCCGCGCTCACGGGAACTGAGGGTGATTTTCGGCAGCGCACTGGCCGCGGCCAGCGCGCTTTCCCGTTCGGCGCCTTCCAGCAGCCGGATGTTCAGCGTTTCGCTGCCGTGGGGTTTCACCAATTGCGACATGTTCGCTCCCTAATGGTCGGTTGTGTCTGTGATGGCGGCGGATTATACCGGCCCGCGTCCGGGGCCCTCCACCGCTGCTAAGAACTTTCGGTTTGGTGCTTATAGCCGCAAGCTCTGCGCGTTACGCCCAGGGCACGCGCAACTTGACCGGCGCCGGCTCCAGTTCGATCTCGGCGGGCAGCCAGCCGACCGGGTCGCCGTCCGCCTGCACCGGCTCCAGGCCGGGCGCGGTGACGGTGACCTTCTCGGCGCTCAGCGAAGCGACACCGTCGACCCGCTCCATGCGCCCCACCACCAGCGCCGCCAGGCAGCGCAGCAGGAAGCCAAGGCCCGGACGCTGGAACATCAACACCTGCAGGCTGCGCTTGGCCAGGCCCGCTTCGCGGCTGAGCACGAAGCTGCCGCCGTAGTAGCGGCCGTTGGTGATCACCGCGGAAAAGCAGTCCAGCGGGCGGCCGTCCACGGTGATCCGGTACTGCACCTGGCCGTAGCGGAACAGTTGGCGGATCATGCTGATCACATAGGCGAGCTTGCCGACCCGGCGCTTGAGAATCAGGTCCACCTGATCGACCACCCAGGCGTCGTAGCCGATGCCCGCCATCACCATGAAGCGGCGGCCGTTCAGCCGCGCCGGGGTGACGTTCAGGGTGCGGCCGTCGAGCACCACCTTGGCGGCGGCCTCCGGGCGGCGCGGAATCGACAGTTCCCGGGACAGCACATTGGCGGTGCCGATCGGAAACAGCGCCAGCGCCACGCCCGGGTTGAGGCCGTTGATGACGTCGTTGGTGGTGCCGTCACCACCGGCCGCCACCACCACCTCGCCCTGATCGGCCAGGCCGCGCAGATAACGGGTGGCGTCGCCGGGCGCGCGGGTGTGGTAAAGCCGCACCTTGCCGCCGCCCTCTTCCAGCGCGCGCACGAAATGGCGCAGCCGCCGCTCCCTGCCGCCCCCGGCGGTAGGGTTGTAAATCACCGTGATGTTCATGCGTTCCCGTACTGCCGAAGAGATGCCGCCCTAGACCGGGTTATCGATATCGATGAAGGTATGTTCCAGCCCGTACTCATTGGCGAGCCACTCCCCCACCGCCTGCACCCCGTAGCGCTCGGTGGCGTGGTGGCCGCAGGCGAAATAATGAATGCCGGTTTCACGGGCGAAATGGGTGGTGGGCTCGGAAATCTCACCGCTCAAGTAGGCGTCCACGCCGAGCGCCTGGGCCTGTTCGATAAAGCCCTGGGCGGCGCCGGTGCACCAGGCCAGGGTTTCGATTTCGTCCTCGCCGTCGCCGATGTGCAGCGCCTCGCGCCCCAGCACCGACTCCACATGGACGGCGAAATCGCGCGCGCTCATCGGGTCGTCCAGACGCCCCACGTTGCCGATGGAGAGCGGGTTGCCCGCTTCCATGCCGCCTTCGACGCGCAGCCCCAGGCGACGCGCGAGTTGCGCATTGTTGCCCAATTGCGGGTGCGCATCCAGCGGCAGATGGTAGGCGAACAGGCTGATGTCGTGGCGCAGCAGGCTCTGCAGCCGCTGCTTTTTCATGCCACGAACGCGCTGGTCCTCGTTTTTCCAGAAGTAGCCGTGATGCACGAAGATGGCGTCCGCTTCTTCGACGATGGCCGCGTCGATCAGCGCCTGGCAGGCGGTGACACCGGTCACCAGCCGCCGCACCTGCTCGCGGCCTTCCACCTGAAGCCCGTTGGGGCTGTAGTCACGGAATCGGTGAGGCTGCAGCTCGTCGTCGAGCACACGCAGCAAATGATCGCGTTTCAGCATGGAGGTCTCCCTGCTACTATTGCGCGCAGTCTACATGATTCGCGGGGGCGGAGGCTTGGATAAGTGTTAACAGGCCCGTTATTAAAACTGTTTCGATTTCTGGCATTGCCGGTGGTCGCCGGCCTGGCCGTGGGCCTGTCGGTGCTGTGGTGGTACGAGCACGGGCCCGGCGCCCGCGACACCACCGGCGCGCCGGCCACCGCCACGGCGCCCCGCGCGGACAGCTACTCGGACGCGGTGGCCCGGGCGGCGCCGGCGGTGGTCAACGTCTATACCACCCAGATCGTCACCCGCGGCGGCGAGCAGCTCAGCGACGACCCGCTGTTCAACCGCTTCATGGAGCGCCCGCGCCGCGAGCGCGCCCTGGCCAGCCTGGGCTCCGGGGTGCTGGTGTCCTCCGAAGGCTATGTGCTGACCAGCTACCATGTGATCCGCGACGCCGATGAGATCCTGGTGGCCCTGCGCGATGGCCGGGACGCCCCGGCGCGGGTGGTGGGCACCGACCCGGAAACCGACCTGGCCCTGCTGCAGATCGCCCTGGAAGACCTGCCGCAAATCGAACTGAACGGCCCGCAGCCGGTGAGCGTCGGCGACGTGGTGCTGGCCATCGGCAACCCGCTGGGCGTGGGCCAGACCGTGTCCATGGGCATCGTCAGCGCCACCGGCCGCACCCACCTGGGCATCGCCACCTTCGAGAATTTCATCCAGACCGACGCGGCCATCAACCGGGGCAACTCCGGCGGCGCGCTGATCAACACCCGTGGTCACCTGATCGGCATCAACACCGCCATTCTGTCCTCGGACGGCAACTGGCAGGGCATCGGCTTCGCCACCCCGGCGTCGATCGCCAGCGAGGTGATGTCCGACCTGATCGAGCACGGCCGGGTGATTCGCGGCTACCTGGGCGTCACCGTCCAGGACATCAACCCCACCCTGGCGGAAACCTTCGGCATGGACAACGTGGTCGGCGGCGTGGTCACCGAGGTGGTGTCCGGCAGCCCGGCCCAGGACGCCGGCCTGCAAGCCGGCGACGTGCTGATCGGTATCGACGGCAACACCATGAAGGACGGTTACGAGGCGATGAACCGCATCGCCGGCACCGAGCCGGGCACCAAGCTGACCCTCAACGTGCGGCGCAATACCCAGGAGCTGGAGCTGGACGTGACCATCGGCACGCGCCCACCGGCAAACGAATAATCGTAGGAGCGGGCCTAGCCCGCGAAAGGGTGGCTTATAGCCACCCGGCGGGATACCAGAGGCCTATCTAACAGCGGCACAAACAGCGTCTCTGGGATCCTGCCGGGAGCTTCGCTCCCTTTCGCGGGCAGGGCCCGCTCCTACAGGATTTCTTCCAGGGCTTCGGTGAGCTCCCGATTCTGATCGGGGCGCCCCACCGTTATCCGCAGGTGGTCGGCGATGCGTTCGGGTTTGCCGAAGTGGCGGACGATGATGCCGCGCTCGCGCAGCGCCGCCGCCAGGTCGGCGCCGGGGCGGGTGGCGTGGCGGCAGAACAGGAAGTTGGCCGCCGAGGGCAGCACCTGGAAGTGCATCGTTTCCAGCGCGTGGCGCAGGGTTTCGCGCTCCTCGATGACCAGCTCGCGGCCGCGCTGGAAAAAATCCTCGTCCTCGAAGGCGGCCTTGCCGGCGGCGATCGCCAGCCGGTCCAGCGGGTAGGAATTGAAGCTGTTCTTGATCCGCTCCAGCCCGTCGATCAGCTCAGGATGGCCCACCGCGAAGCCGATGCGCACGCCGGCCAGTGACCGGGACTTGGAGAGCGTCTGGGTGACCAGCAGATTGGGGTACCGATCCACCAGGGCGATGGCGGTGTCACCGCCGAAATCCACGTAGGCTTCGTCGATCACCACCACCGACTCCGGGTTGGCGGCCAGCACGGCCTCAATGGCATCCAGCGGCAGCAGCCGGCCGGTGGGCGCGTTGGGGTTGGGGAAGATAATGCCGCCGTTGGGGGCGGTGTAGTCCGCCGGATCGATGGCCAGGTCGTCGTCCAGCGGCACCGGGCGGTAGTCGATGTCGTAGAGCCCGCAGTACACCTTGTAAAAGCTGTAGGTGATGTCCGGGAACAGCAGCGGCCGGTCCTGCTTGAACAGCCCGAAGAAGATGTGCGCCAGCACCTCATCGGAACCGTTGCCGACGAACACCTGGGCGCGGCTGACGCCGTGGTAGGCGGCGATGGCGTCCTTGAGCTCGGTGGCGTCCGGGTCCGGATACAGGCGCAGGCGGTCGTCGGCGGCCGCACGGATCGCCTCGATCACCCTGGGCGAGGGGCCCAGCGGGTGCTCGTTGGTGTTGAGCTTCACCAGCCGCGCCATTTTCGGCTGCTCGCCGGGCACGTAGGGCTCCAGGTCGCGGACGAAGGGGCTCCAGAATCGGCTCATAGCGGCTTCTTGATCCTCATTTCGGCGCTGCGGGCGTGGGCGGTGAGGCTCTCCGCGCGGGACAGCACCGAGGCGATTTTACCCAGCTCGCTGGCGCCCTCCGGCGAGCAGCCGATCAACGAGCTGCGCTTCTGGAAGTCGTACACGCCCAGCGGCGACGAGAACCGCGAGGTGGCGCTGGTGGGCAGCACGTGGTTGGGCCCGGCGCAGTAATCACCGAGCGCCTCCGGGGTGTGACGGCCCAGGAAGATGGCGCCGGCGTGGCGCACTTTCTTCGCCCAGACCTCGGCGTCATCCAGGGACAGCTCCAAGTGCTCCGGGCAAATGCGGTTGACCACCTCCATGGCCTGATCCAGGTCGTCCACCTGAATCAGGGCGCCACGGTTGGCCATCGAGGTGCGGATCACGGTTTCCCGCTCCAGGGTCGGCGCCAGGCGCTCCATGGCCTCTTCCACCCGGGCGAGGAAATCCGCGTCCGGGCTGACCAGGATGGATTGCGCTTCCTCGTCGTGCTCGGCCTGGGAGAACAGGTCCATGGCGATCCAGTCCGGGTCGGTCTTGCCGTCGCAGACCACCAGGATTTCCGACGGCCCGGCGATCATGTCGATGCCCACCTTGCCGAACACCTGGCGCTTGGCTTCCGCCACGTAGATGTTGCCGGGGCCGACGATCTTGTCCACCGCCGGCACCGTTTCGGTGCCGAACGCCAGCGCCCCCACCGCCTGGGCGCCGCCCAGGGTGAAGAAGCGCTCCACGCCGGCCACCGCCGCCGCCGCCAGCACCATGTCGTTGAGCTCGCCGTCCGGCGCCGGGCTGACCATGACGATTTCGCCGACGCCGGCGACCCGGGCGGGCAGCGCGTTCATCAGCACCGAGCTGGGGTAGGCGGCCTTGCCGCCGGGCACGTAGATGCCGGCGCGGTCCAGCGGGGTCACCTGCTGGCCCAGCAGGGTGCCGTGGGCGTCGCGGTAGTGCCAGGAGTCCTGCTTCTGGCGGGCGTGATAATCGCTGACCCGTTCGGCGGCCGCTTCCAGGGCCTGGCGCTGCTCGGCGGGCAGACGTTCAAGAGCCGCTTCCAGCTGCGCCCGCTCCACGGTCAGATCCGCCATGGAGGTGGCGTCGCGGCGGTCGAAGCGGTTGGTGTACTCCACCACCGCGGCGTCGCCCCGGCCGGCCACATCACGCAGGATACCGCGCACCCGCTCACCCACTTCCTCATCGCGCTCTTCGCTCCAGGCGGTGAGCGCCATCAGGCGGGGAACGAAATCCGCGTCGTTGGCGTTTAAACGGTTGGTCTTCATGCTGTTTCCCGGCGTTGCTCCACGGCCTGCTCGAGTTTATCAAGAATCGCCTGAATCGCGGCGTGACGGGTCTTCATACTGGCCCGGTTGACCACCACCCGGGAGGAAATGTCGTCGGCGATGGTTTCGGTGGGCTCCAGGCCGTTGGCGCGCAGCGTGTTGCCGGTGTCGACGATGTCCACGATGCGGTCCGCCAGCCCCACCAGCGGCGCCAGTTCCATGGCGCCGTAGAGCTTGATGATCTCGGCCTGCTTGCCCTGCTGGGCGAAATACTGGCGCGCCACGTTGACGAACTTGGTGGCCACCCGCAGGCGCCCGCTCACCGGCGGCGCGTCCTTGAGCGCGGCCACCATCAGCTTGCAGCGGGCGATTTCCAGATCCAGCGGCTCGAAGATGCCTTCGGCGCCGTTTTCCATCAGCACGTCCTTGCCGGCCACGCCCATATCGGCGCCGCCGTGCTGCACATAGGGCGGCACGTCGGTGGCGCGGATGATGATGATCTGCACGTCATCGCGGGTGGTGTCGAAGATCAGCTTGCGGGACGCGGACGGGTCCTCCAGCAGCTCGATACCGGCGTGCTTGAGCAGCGGCAGCGTCTCGTCAAGTATGCGGCCCTTGGAGAGGGCGATAATCAGCGGTTTTTCGGACATGTCGGTTTCCATCGGCGCCACGCTTCAGCCGGGTACGCGCCGAATCACGGCGCCCAGCGATTGCAGTTTTTCCTCGATACACTCGTACCCCCGGTCGATATGGTAGATACGCTGCACGGTGGTGTCGCCCTCGGCGACCAGGGCGGCGATCACCAGCGACGCCGAGGCGCGCAGGTCGGTGGCCATCACCGGCGCGCCGGTGAGGCTGGCCACGCCGCGGCAGATGGCGGTGTTGCCCTGCACTTCGATGTCGGCGCCCATGCGGTTCATTTCCTGCACGTGCATGAAACGGTTCTCGAACACCGTCTCGACAATGGTGCCGGTGCCTTCCGCCACCGTGTTCAGGGCGGTGAACTGGGCCTGCATGTCGGTGGGCATGGCCGGGTACGGCGCGGTGCGCAGGTTCACCGACTTGGGCCGGCGGCCTTCCATGTCCAGGCTGATCCAGTTGTCGCCGGTCTCGATCTTGGCGCCGGCTTCCTTGAGCTTGTGCAGCACCGCGTCGAGCAGGCTCGGGTCGGTGTCCTTGCACTTGATGCGGCCGCCGGTGATGGCGGCGGCGATCAGATAGGTGCCGGTCTCGATGCGGTCGGCGATCACGTCATGGTGGCAGCCGCCCAGCTTGGGCACGCCTTCCACGGTGATGGTATCGGTGCCGGCGCCGCTCACCTTGCCGCCCATGCGGTTGATGAAGTTGGCCAGGTCCACCACTTCCGGCTCGCGGGCGGCGTTTTCCAGCACCGTGGTGCCGTCCGCCAGCGCCGCCGCCATCAGCAGGTTTTCGGTGCCGGTCACGGTGACCGTGTCCATCACGATGCGCGCGCCCTTCAGGCGGCCGTTGGATTTGGCGTGCACGTAGCCGTTGGCCACCACGATCTCGGCGCCCATGGCCTCCAGGCCGCGCAGGTGGATGTCCACCGGCCGCGAGCCGATCGCGCAACCGCCGGGCAGCGACACCGAGGCTTCGCCGAAGTGGGCGACCATCGGCCCCAGCACCAGGATCGAGGCGCGCATGGTTTTAACCAGCTCGTAGGGCGCGGTGAGCTCCTGGATGGTGGTGGGGTTCACCTCCACGTTGAGCTTGTCGTCGATCACCACGTGCACGCCCATGCGGCCGAGCAGCTCGATCAGGGTGGTCACGTCCTGCAGGTGGGGCAGATTGCCCACCGTGACCGGCTCCCCGGCCAGCAGGGTGGCGGCCAGGATCGGCAGCGATGAGTTCTTGGAACCGGAAATGCGGATTTCGCCGTCGAGACGCCGACCGCCAGTGATGATCAATTTGTCCATGGAGCTTCCTACGCGGAAAAGACGGTACGGTCAGGCAAGGCCCATTTTCTGGGCTTTTTCCCATTCGGCACGGGTAAAGGTCTTGATCGAGACGGCATGAATGGAGTTATCGGCGATCTGCGGGTTGATGCAGCTGTACACGAGCTGCTGTTTCTTCACCGGCATCAGGCCTTCGAAGGCATCGGATATCACGCGGATCAGAAAGCGGTCGCCTTCCCCTTCCACGGCCACATCGGCATCCTCGAAACCGGCTTCCACCAGCGCCTTCACGTCTTCCGATTTCATGATCACTCCTCGTTTCAATGAACGGGTAATGATACGCGAGGGCGCGGTGGCTTGTCATTGTGACGGCCGGCCATCCGGCGGCCGGCGCTCCGGGGGCCGGCCATCCGGGGGCCGGCCGCCCGGTGGCGGGGTCAGGCGCCGCTGCCGGTCTCCACGTCCACTTTCTCTTCCAGGTCGGCGCTTTCCGCGGACCAGCTGTCGATCACCTTGTCCAGGTCACCGAGCTGCTGCATGGACTGGGCGAACTGGGCCCGGTACACGTCGCGCAGATCCAGGCCGTTGACGTAGACATTGACCACTTTCCACTGGTCGTCGGACTGGAACAGGGTGAAGAACACCGGAATCACCTTGCCGTCGTTGGTGGTGCCTTCCAGGCGCACCCGGGCGTAGTTGCCCTTGCGGTCCTCCTCGCGCATCGGCAGCACGCGGATTTCCTGGCCCTGGTAGAGGGTCACGCCGGAGGCGTAGGTGTTGATCAGGCTGTTCTTGAACACTTCCAGGAACTCGTACTTCTGGTCCCGGCTGGCCTGGTCGAAGTGCTCGCCCATCACCATGCGCGTAATGCGCTTGAAATCCACCAGCGGCACCAGCTCCTCGCGGACCAGCTCACGGGCGTAACTTTCGTCCTTTTCCAGCCGCTCGCGCTCGGCGTCGATACGGCTGGTCATCCGCTCCACGGTCTCCTGGACCAGATCGCGGGGGTCCTGGGCGGCCTGGGCGAAGCCTGCCAGACCAAGCATCACCAGCGCCATTACAGTCGCCAAGCGTTGTTTAACGGTCATACGTCACTCCCTGTCGTGTCTGAGGATGCTAGTTTTTACGGCGTTCACTCCGAACTGTCCAGCCAAGGCCTCTACGAAGCACTTTTTGTGCGAGCGGGCCTCGCCCGCGAAAGGCAAGCGGCGCTTGCCGGCGGGATACCAGAGGCCTCTTTGATACCCCTTCCGCAGTTCCGGGAGACAACCATACAGGTCTCTGGAATCCTGCCGGCCGGCTTTGCCGGCCTTTCGCGGGCGAGGCCCGCTCGCACAATCAATTGGAACATCCAAACGCTTAAGGGTTCCAAGGGCAGTCAGCGGCGCTTCGGCCAGTGTATAATCTCCGCCAGCGAGGAGACACGAATCATTATGAGTCATAACCACATCGCCACCGCCCGCCGTGTTCTGGACGTGGAAGCGCGCGCGGTGGCCGCGCTCGGCGAGCGCGTCAGCGACACCTTCGAGCAGGCCTGCGAGCTGCTGCTGACCTGCAAGGGCCGGGTGATCGTGACCGGCATGGGCAAAAGCGGCCATATCGGCAGCAAACTGGCGGCCACCCTGGCGAGCACCGGCACCCCGTCGTTCTTCGTCCACCCCGGCGAGGCGTCCCATGGGGACCTGGGCATGATCACCACCGAGGACGCGGTGCTGGCACTGTCCAATTCCGGCGAAACCGGCGAAATCCTCACCATTATTCCGGTGATCAAGCGCAAGGGCGCGGTGCTGATCAGCATGACCGGGCGCCCTTCGTCGTCCCTGGCGCAGCTCTCCGACGTGCATCTCGACGTGGGCGTGGAAGAAGAGGCCTGCCCGCACAACCTGGCGCCCACCACCTCCACCACCGCCGCGCTGGCCATGGGCGACGCCCTCGCCATCGCCCTGCTCGAGGCGCGCGGCTTCACCGCCGAGGACTTCGCCCTCAGCCATCCGGGCGGCAGCCTGGGCCGGCGCCTGCTGCTCAAGGTCGACGACATCATGCACGCGGAAGAGCGCCTGCCCCGGGTGAACCGCGACGCCAGCCTGTCCGACGCCCTGCTGGAAATGACCCGCAAGGGCCTGGGCATGACCACCGTGGTGGACGACGACGGCCGCCTGATCGGCATCTTCACCGACGGCGATTTGCGCCGTACCCTGGAAAAAGGCCTGGATATCCGCCAGGCCGGCATTGCCGACGTGATGTCGCCGCGCCCGGTGACCATGCCGCCCGGGCACCTGGCCGCCGAGGCCCTGCAAATCATGGAGACGCGCAAGATCAACGGCCTGGTGGTGTGTGACGCCGACCAGCGCCCGGTGGGCGCCCTCAACACCCAGGACCTGCTGCGCGCGGGGGTGATGTAGTGACCTTGCTGGTGTCCAGCGCCGACGCGCGCAACCTGAAACTGATGGCCTTCGACGTGGACGGCGTGCTCACCGACGGCCGCCTCTATTACGGCCCCGACGGCGAAGCGCTCAAGGTGTTCAATACCCTGGACGGCCACGGCCTCAAGAAACTGGCCGCCAGCGGCGTCACCCTGGCGCTGATCACCGGCCGCGACACGCCCATGGTGGCCCGCCGGGCCGCCGAGCTGGGCATCCAGCATGTGATCCAGGGCCGCGAGGACAAGGGCGTGGCGCTGGCCGACCTGGCCGCCTCGCTGGGCGTGACCGCCCGCGAAACCGGCTACGCCGGCGACGACGAACCGGACGTGCCGGCCCTGCAGTGGGCGCAGATCGCCTTCGCCCCCGCCAGCGGCCACGACTGCGCGCGGGCGGCGGCCGACCACGTGACCCGCAACCGAGGCGGCGAAGGCGCGGTGCGCGAGATCTGCGACGCCCTTCTCGAACACCGGGGTGACGCGTGAAACGGCAGGGCCTGCTCAGCGCCTCAGGCATCCTGCTGCTGGGCCTGATCGTGCTGATGACCCTGCACGAGTGGGACAACCCCCTGGAGGAGGATCGCGAGGCGTTTCTCAACGCGCCGATGATCATCGCCGACCGGATCGTCGCCAAGGCCTACGATGAAGAGGACGGCCGGGTGCAGTACCGCCTGGTGGCGGATCACCTGGAGCAGTACGAACGGGACGCGCTCACCACCCTCACCGAACCGGTGTTGCGCATGGACAACAGCAACGGCCTGTGGACGATCCAGTCCCGCCGTGGTGAAGTGCGCGACAACGGTGACCTGATTGTCTTCACGGACCAGGTGGAAGCGCGCAGCGAAAGCAACGGCGTCACCCTGGACACCGAGGAACTGCAGTACCACAACGACACTAACCGCGTGGTCTCCCCCGGCGAGCTCGCCATGCGCCACCGCGACGGCCGCACCCGCGCCGGCGCCATGGAAAGCGATCTGACCAGCGGCGAAATGACACTCAAGCAAGGAGTGGTAAGTGAATTCACAGGCAGCACGGAATAGGTCCGCCCTGGGCAAGGCTCTGCTGGCTCTGGCGTTGACCGCGCTGACCGCCGGCGCCGCCGCCCAGCAGCCCACCGGCCCGGTGGAGGTGAGCGCCGATGAGGCCACCTTCGAACAGAGCGCCGGCACCGGCGTGTATCGCGGCAACGCCGAGCTGATCCAGGGCAAGCGGCGCCTGAACGCGGATGTGATCCGCCTGTTCACCGAGAACAATGAACTGATGCGGGTGGAAGCCACCGGGTCGCCGGTGCGCATGGTGGAAGGCAAGGAATTGAACGCCCGCGCCGACAAGCTGGTCTACGACCTGGCGCAGCGCAGCCTGGTGCTCACCGGCAACGCCCGCGTCACCCACCAGGGCAACACCTTCGAAGGCGCCAAGGTGGAGTACAACCTGGATTCGCGCCGCGTGGACGCCAGCAGCGAAGGCGACAAGCGGGTCCGCCTGGTGATCCCGGCCAAGAACGCCGAGCAGGCCAGCGAGGACGCCGAGCCGGAGGAGCAGGACAACGGCGAACCGGCCCAGGACGCCCCGGCCGCGCAATCCGACAATGCGGAGACCCCCTGAGATGGCACATCTGAGCGCCCATAACCTGGCCAAGAGCTACAAGAGCACCCGCGTCATCGAGGACGTCTCCCTGGAAGTGGAAGCCGGCCAGATCGTCGGTCTGCTGGGCCCCAACGGCGCCGGCAAGACCACCTGCTTCTATATGATCGTGGGCCTGGTGGCCGCCGACGCCGGCCGCATCGAGATCAACGGCAACGACATCACCCACCTGCCCATGCACGGCCGGGCCAAACGCGGCATCGGCTACCTGCCCCAGGAGGCGAGCATCTTCCGCCGCCTCACCGTGGAGCAGAACATCATGGCGATCCTGGAAACGCGCAAGAGCCTCAGCAAGGCGGAGCGCAAGGAGCAGCTGGAGAAACTGCTGCAGGAATTCCACATCGACCATATTCGCGACAGCATGGGCATGAGCCTGTCCGGCGGCGAGCGGCGGCGCGCGGAGATCGCCCGCGGCCTGGCCACGGACCCGGACTTTATTCTGCTGGATGAGCCCTTCGCCGGGGTCGACCCGATCTCCGTGAACGACATCAAGAGCATCATCCGCCATCTCAAGGACCGCGGCATCGGCGTGCTGATCACCGACCACAACGTCCGCGAGACCCTGGATATCTGCGACACCGCCTATATCGTCAGCACCGGCCATATCATCGCCGACGGCGACGCCGACACCATTCTCGGCAACCAGCAGGTGCGCGACGTCTACCTGGGCGCCGATTTCCGGCTCTAGTGGCGACAAAAGCGGCGGCGGGCGCCGCCGCGCCTTGCGCACCGCCCAAACCCTTGCATATAGTGGACGCCTTCCCGCCGCATCGCCCTACACCCTTCCGCCGGACAACACAATAGCTGGCATGATTATTGCTTAATTTCGATTGATGCTGCTATGCTCCAACCCTCGGGATCGAGCAACCAGACACGCAGCATGAAACCCTCCTTACAGCTTCAAATCGGCCAGCAGCTGACCATGACGCCCCAGCTGCAGCAGGCAATCCGCCTGCTGCAGCTGTCGACGCTGGACCTGCGCCTGGAGATCCAGCAGGCGGTGGAGACCAACCCGCTGCTGGAAATGGAGGAAGGCGCCGAGGATTTCAGCGCCGATGACGGCGAGTACGACGCCGACGCCGACCTGGATGTGGAGCGCAGCGACGCCCTGGAAGACCTGGTGGACGGCCCGGTGGAGACCGACAGCGACTGGGACGACCTCTACGTGGGCCAGAGCAGCCCCGGCGGCGAGAGCGAGGACGCCGACGCCTGGCAGCAGCGCCACGCCAACCCGGACACCCTGATCAGCCACATGGAGTGGCAGCTCAACCTGACGCCGATGAGCGACCGGGACCGGGTGATCGCCCAGATCATCATTGAAGCCCTGGACGAGCGCGGCTTCGTCACCGTGCCCCTGGAAGACCTGGTCACCACCGCCCATAACGAAATCGCCGACCCGGACGACCCGGTGGAAGACGATGAAGTGGTGGCGGTGCTGCACCGGCTGCAACAGTTCGACCCGGTCGGCGTGGCCAGTCGCGACCTGGCCGAGTGCCTGGGCGTGCAGCTGGCCCAGCTGCCCGAGGACACCCCGCATCTGGACCACGCCCGGGCGGTGCTGGCGCACCAGACGCTGCTGGAAAAACACGATTACGCCGGCCTGCGGCGGGCGCTGGGCGCCACCGAGGAAGCGCTGCTGGCGGCCATGGCCCTGCTGCGCGGCCTGGATCCGGCCCCGGGCCAGCAGATCGGCGGCGAGAGCGCCGATTACGCGGTCCCCGACGTGGTGGTCAGCGCCCACAAGGGCGGCTGGCGGGTGGCGCTCAACGAGGCGGTGCTGCCGCGCGTCAACCTCCACGCCCAGTACGCGCAGATGGCCCGCCAGGTGGGCGGCGAGGACGGCCAGTACCTGCGTAACTGCATGCAGGAGGCCAAATGGTTCCTGAAAAGCCTGCAAAGCCGCCACGATACCCTGCTGAAAGTGGCCAGCCGCATCGTCGAGGTGCAGCAGGACTTCTTCAACTACGGTGAAGAGGCGATGAAACCGCTGGTCCTGGCGGACATCGCCGAGGCCGTGGGCATGCACGAGTCCACCATCAGCCGGGTCACCAACCAGAAATTCATGCTCACGCCCAAGGGCGTGTTCGAGCTGAAATATTTCTTCTCAAGTCACGTCGACACGGACGGCGGCGGTGAGTGTTCCTCCACCGCCATTCGTGCCATCATTAAGAAGCTGGTCGCCGCCGAGAGTCCTCGCAAGCCGCTCAGCGACAACAAGCTGGCGAGCTTGCTGAATGATCAGGGGATCAAGGTGGCGCGCCGCACGGTCGCCAAATATCGCGAGGCGATGCGCATCCCGTCCTCGAGCGCCCGCAAGCGTTTGGTGTAGGCGCGCGGAGGATGGGTCTTAACGAGGTATAGGAGCCAGCCATGCAAATAAACATCAGTGGTCACCACCTGGATATCACCGACGCCCTGCGTGACTATGTGGACGAAAAGTTCGCCAAACTGGAGCGCCATTTCGATCAGATCACCAGCATTCAGGTGATCCTGTCTCCGGAGCCCAAATCCCACAAGGCCGAATCCACCATCCACATCTCCGGCGCCGACGTGTTCGCCACCGCCCACGCGGACGACATGTACGCGGCCATTGATGCGCTGACCAACAAGCTGGACCGGCAAATCCTCAAACACAAAGAGAAGACGGTGGACCGTAAACACGGTCATTAACCCTATGCGAGTACGTGAATTGCTCAGCGAAGACCGCACCTATAACGACGTGTCGGTCACCAGTAAAAAACGGTTGCTCGATCAGATCGCCCAGCTGGCCGCGGCCAGCTGCGGCGGCCTCAACGAGCAGGAAGTGTTCGACGCCCTGGTGGCCCGGGAAAAACTCGGGTCCACCGGCATCGGCGAGGGCATCGCCATTCCCCACTGCCGGCTGGGCCACTGCGAGGGCGCGGTGGGCCTGCTGTTGAAGCTGGAAGACGCGGTGGACTTCGACGCCGTCGACGGGCGCCCGGTGGATCTGGTGTTCGTGCTGCTAGTGCCGGAGCAGAACCCGGAACAGCACCTCAAGACACTCAGCCATCTGGCCAGCCTGTTCAACGACGATGACTACCGCAGCGACCTGCGACGGGCCCACAGCAACCAGCAGTTGTTCCAGGTGGCGGTGGAATCGGAAGCGGAACTACGCCTCGCGTCCTAGCCCTTACCGGTTGCCCCCTTATGAAGCTCACCATTCTCAGCGGCCGCTCCGGGTCGGGTAAAACCACCGCCCTGCAGGCCCTGGAGGACCACGGTTACTATTGCGTGGACAATCTGCCCCTGGGGCTGTTGCCCACCCTCACCGAACAGCTCGACACCGAGGAACACGCCCCCGAGCGGGTGGCGGTGGGCGTGGACGCGCGCAACCTGCCCCGCCAGCTGCTGGCGTTCAAAAGCATCATCAAGGCACTGAAAAACCAGCAGGTGGAGACCGAGGTGATCTTCCTCGACGCCGACCCGGGCACCCTGCTGGAGCGCTTCAGCGCCACCCGCCGCCGCCACCCGCTGAGCGACGACGACCGCACCCTGGCCGACGCGATTGAGTACGAAGCGCATCTGCTGGCCGACATCCGCATGCTCGCCGATCTGGTGATCGACACCAGCAGCCTGGACGTGCACACGCTGCGCAACCTGATCCGGCAACGGGTGGCCCGCCGCGACGTCAATCTGTCGCTACTGATCGAATCCTTCGGCTATAAAAACGGCCTGCCCCGCGACGCCGACCTGGTGTTCGACGTGCGCGCCCTGCCCAACCCGCACTGGCACAACGAGCTGCGGCCGCTGACCGGCCGCGACGAGCGCATCGCCGAATTCCTGCGCGGGCACCCGGAGAGCGAGCTGATGCTGGAAGACATTTTCCACTTTCTGAACCGCTGGCTGCCCACCTACGCGGCCAACGACCGCAGCTATGTGACGGTGGCCGTGGGCTGCACCGGCGGCCGTCACCGTTCGGTCTATATCACCGAGCAGCTGGCCCACCGGCTGCGTAACCAGGGCGTGCCCTTGCACGTTCGCCACCGGGAGCTGGATGGATGATTGAACAGGACCTGGCCATCACCAACAAGCTGGGCCTGCACGCACGCGCCGCCGCCAAGGTGGTCAGCGTGGCTTCGCGCTACAGCTGCAGTATTCAGGTGATTCACGGAGAACGCCGCATCGACGCCAAGAGCATCATGGGGCTGCTCACGCTGGGCGCCGCCAAAGGCATCACCCTGCGGGTGTGCGTGGACGGCGAGGACGAACAACCGGCCATGGACGAACTCACCGATCTGTTCCAGCGCAAGTTCGACGAAGGCGAATAAAGCTGGGTTGAATCGCGACCTTGTGGGAGCGGGCCTTGCCCGCGAAAGGCAAGCCAGCTTGCCGGCAACGGTTGCCCCGCGGAGTTCCAGAGATTTCTCAGCGATGGCACCGGCGATGTCTCTGGTATCCTGCCGGGCGGCCTAAGCCGCCCTTTCGCGGGCGAGGCCCGCTCCCACAATGAAACACCCACCGTTTTTCAGCCTTTGATCCTCCGGTAACGCGCGGTGATGTAAACTAGCGCGCTGAAGGAGGGAACCATGACCGCAGAACAAACCCGCCACCGCCGCAACCTGAAAACCGTCAACCGGGCACTGGCCAGCGGCGCGCTGTCCGAAGTCCGTCAGGTTTTGAACAATCTGCCAGGCGCGGAAGCCGCCCACCTTCTTGAGTCCTCCCCGCCCCGCGAACGCGAGATCCTCTGGCAACTGCTCAACCAGGAGCAGGAAACCGAGGTGCTGCAGTATCTCGGCGAGGAAGTGCGCGTGGAGCTGCTGCGCGACCTGCCCACCGAAGAGCTGGTGGAGCTGATCGAGGACCTCGACACCGACGATCTGGCCGACCTCCTTCAAGAACTGCCGGAACAGGTCACCAGCCGCGTGTTGGCCGGCCTTGACGCCCAGAACCGGGAACGCCTGGAACAGGTGATGAACTACCCGGAGGACACCGCCGGCGGTCTGATGAACACGGACGTGATCACGGTGCGCCCGGAGATCACCTTCAGTGTGGTGCAGCGCTATCTGCGGCGCCTGGGCGACATCCCCAAGACCACCGACAACCTGCTGGTGGTGAACCGCAAGAACCAGTTCGTCGGCGTACTGCCGCTGACCCGGGTGCTGATTTCCGACCCCGGCACCTCGGTGCGCGAAGCGATGATCACCGATGTGGAAGCGATCCCCGCCACCCAGGACGCCCACGAAGTGGCCAAGCTGTTCGAACGGCTGGACCTGGTGACCGCCCCGGTGGTGGACGAGAACGGCATGCTGGTGGGCCGGATCACCATTGATGACGTGGTCGACGTGATCATGGAAGAAGCCGAGCACTCGCTGATGGGCATGGCCGGCCTGGGCGAGGACGAGGACACCTTCGGCTCGGTGTGGCAGACGGTGCGCCGCCGTGCCCTGTGGCTGGGCATCAACCTGCTCACCGCCCTGGCCGCCTCGGCGGTGATCAGCCTGTTCGAGGACACCCTGGAGAAGGTGGTGGCCCTGGCGGTGCTGATGCCGATCGTCGCCAGCATGGGCGGCATCGCCGGCAGCCAGACCCTGACGCTGGTGATCCGCGCCATGGCACTGGGGCAGGTGCAGGCGGGCAACACCCGCTATCTGCTGACCAAGGAGTTGGCGGTGGGCGCCTTCAACGGCCTGCTCTGGGCGCTGGTGATCGGCGCCACCGCCGCGCTCTGGTTCGACGACCCGAGCCTGGGCGTGATCATCGGCTGCGCCATGATCCTCAACCTGGTGGTGGCGGCCGGCGCCGGCGCCATGATCCCGATGGCGATGAAACGCATGGGCATCGACCCGGCCCTGGCCGGGTCCGTGGTGCTGACCACCGTCACCGACATCGTCGGCTTCATGGCCTTCCTCGGTCTCGCCACCCTGCTCTACGCCAACCTGGTGGTCTAAGCGAGTTCGGGCGTCGCTTCCGGCTCGTCGTCGGCGCCGAAGATATCCCGGAACGAGGCGTACACCGACACCGTCAGCACCGCCATCAGGAACAGGCCCAGCACCAGCGCCAGCAGGCTCAACAGCACCATGGCCAGCGCCCCGGAGACACCCGGGCCCAGCAGGGTGCTGGCCAGCACGAACAGCAGCGCGAGCGCGCCGCCCACCGCCAGCATCACCAGCAATACCACCACGCTGTACCAGAGCATCGGCGCCCAGTTCTTGAGCACCGCGATCAGGCTTTCCCCCAGCGCCTGGAAGCCGTTGCGCCCGCCGAAGTAGACCAGCGGCGCCTGGAACCAGATCAGCGCCATGTAGGGCAGCGACAGTGCCGTCACCAGCAAGCCGGTGAGCGCCATCTTTGCGCCGTCCAGACCGGCGCTGATCTCCGGCACCGGCTCCAGGGCGTTGCCGAAGGCGGCGCTGAAGAAGGCGGCGATATCCGGGCCGAACGCCACCCACACCAGGGCCGCCATCAGCGCGGTGAAGCCGATCTGCAGCAGCAGCTGCATCAGCCCGGCGAGAAACAACGCCCCGGTGCGGTTGGAAAAGCCGGCGAACAGATCGCCGAACTCGAAGTCGTCGTCGCCCCAGCGCCGCCAGGCAAGATGGAACAGCCCCGCCGCCAGCACCGGCGAAAACAGGGTCGGCACGAAGCTGCCCAACACCGGCACGAACAGGCTCAACAGGCTGATGCCCAAAATCACCGCGAAGAACACCAGCACGGCCAGGCACCAGAGCACCCAGTTGGTGGCCACCAGCGACCAGGCCCGCTTCCACCACAGCCAGCCGTGCCCCACCGGACGGCGGCGGGCGCGGCCCACCGTCGCCTCGCCGGGGCGCGGCGTCTCCAGCAACGCCGCTTGTGGCCCCTGGTAGGGGTTATTCGGGTCCATGTTCGGCACCGTCGGCGGGGTTGGTAAGCACCTGCCGGAACGACACATAGTAAGCGCCGGCCAGAATCGGCATCACGAACAGCAGACCCAGCAGCAGCGGCAGGGCCGCCACCATGATGATCAGCATCACCACGATGCCGTAGACGATCATCGGCAGCAGGTTCTTCATGCAGGCGCGGAAGCTGACCCCCATGGCGCCGCCCAGGCCCATGCCGCCCAGCATGATCAGAGGCACGGCGAAGTAGAACAGGAACATCACCAGGGTGAACACGATCAGGAACAGCGGCAGCATGATCGCCATCATCACGCCCATGCCGCTGCTCATCGCCTGCGGGTCCATGGACTGCAGCGACATGGAGCCGCCCAGGGAGATCGCCATCAGACCGCCGACCACCAGCAAGGCGCCCAGATAGACGCCGATCTGCACCAGCGCCAGCAGCAGCAAAGGCCCGGTGCGCTCGGAAAAGCCGGCGAACAGATCGCCGAAATCGGAGCGCCCGTCGGTGGCGATACGGTGGAACAGCTTCACCAGCCCGGCGTACAGCAGGGTGGTGATAAAGGGCTGCGCCAAAGGCCCCAGGAACGGGATCAACTGCAGCCCCATGGTGATCACCATCACCAGTACCAGGGCGCCGATCACCACGCCCCAGTGGCCACTGAGCATTCTCATCCCCTCACCGAGCCAGCCCAGCGCCTGGCCCACGGTGACTTTGTGCGGACCGGCCAGCGTAAAGGTCCCCTCGCCTTGCGGGCTGGTCACGTTGGTTTCCGGTCCTTGGTAAGGATTCACTTCCGTCATGAATATTCCCCTGAGTTTCAAACGAATTAACAACCAATAGAAAAAATGGCGGGTGACGCCGCCGGCGACCTCAGGCGCCGGCGATTTTCATCGGGCTCAGCAACAGCGAGCCGCACGCGATATTGCCGCGGCGGTCCACGTCCGTGCCACTGCCCTGGATGCCGGCGAACATCTCCCCCAGATTCCCGGCAATGGTAAACTCCTGAAGCGGTTTGCGTATGACACCGTTCTCAATCCAGAAACCCGAGGCGCCCCGGGAGTAATCACCGGTGACCAGATTAACGCCCTGGCCCATCACCTCGGTGACCAGAATACCCCGGTCGATGCGCCGCACCAGGGCGTCGAAATCCTCGCCGGTATCCGAGATCGACAGGTTGTGCACGCCGCTGCCGTTGCCGGTGGGCGCCATGTCGAGCCGCCGCGCGGCGTACAGGCCCAGCGCGTAGCGGCGCAGCACCCCGTCTTCCACGAACGCCTGGTCCCGCGTCGCCAGACCGTCGCCGTCGAACGGCGCCGAGCCGTTGGCGCCCGGCAGCAGCGGTTGCTCGCGCACATCGATGCCTTGCGGGAACAGCCGCTCGCCGAGCCGGTCGCGCAGAAACGAGGCGCGCCGGTAGAGGCTGCCGCCGCTGATCGCGGAGATAAAATGGCCAAGCAGGCCGGCGGCGATCTCCGGCGCCAGCAGCACCGGCAATTCTGCGGTGTCGGGGATTTCCGCGCCCAGCCGCGCCAGCGTGCGCTCGCGGGCCCGCTCACCGACCTGCTCGGCGGAGGCCAGCAAATCCGCGCGGCGGCCGGCGTCGTACCAGAAATTACGCTGCATGCCCTGGTCGTCCTCGGCCACCACCGCGCAACTGCGCGAGTGCATGGTGCCGGCGTAGCCCTGCAGGAAGCCGGCACTGGTGCCCAGCACCCGCAGGCTGCTGCCGGTGGACACCGAGGCGCCCTCGGAGTTGACGATGCGCTCGTCGTCGCGGGCCACCGCTTCGCAGCGCAGGGCGTCATCGATGGCCTGCTCGGTGCTCAGCGCCCAGGGGTGGTACAGGTCCAGGTCCGGTATCCGGTCGGCCAGCTGCTCGGGGCTGGCGATGCCGGCGTACTTGTCCTCTTCGGTGTGGCGGGCGATGGCGCAGGCGGCGGCCACCGCGTCGCGCAGGCTCTGCGGGCTGTCGTCGGAGGTGGACGCCTGACCCTTGCGCTGGCCGAAGAACACCGTCACCGCGAGGCCCCGGTCGCGGTGAAATTCCACCGTTTCCACTTCGCCCAGACGGACGTCCACGGACAACCCCTGGGCCAGGCTCAGCTGGGCTTCGGCGGCGCTGGCGCCCTGGCGTTTCGCCTCTTCCAGCACCTGTGCCACGGTGTCGCGGGCGGCCCCCAGATGCTGCGGGCCGAGATTCGCTGTCACGCTGGCGTTTTCGGACATAAAATACGTTTTCCATTCAATGCATTATTGGAAGCGCTGCTTCCCTGGAATCATGACCGAGTATAACGATACCCCCGCCAGCAAAACACGCCGCAAGCAGGATATGCAGGCACTCCAGGAAGTGGGCTTGACCCTGATGGGCCTGAAACCGGAGCAGCGCGCCCGCCTGCCGCTCACCGACGGCCTCGAGAAAGCGCTCGACGAAGCGCGCCGCATCACCAACCTGGACGCCCGCCGGCGCCATGCGCTGTTCATCGGCCGCCTGATCTACGACGCCGACAGCGACGCAATCGTCAGCGCCGTGGAAGCCCTGCAGAACCCGCTGCGCCAGCAGCGCCTGCAACACTGGACCGAGCAGATCGCCGCCTGCGACGGCCCCAAGGAGGCGGAGCCGGTGCTGCAGCAGGTGCTCACCGAATACCCGGAGGGGGATCGCCAGGCGCTGCGCAACCAGGCCCGCAATCTGATCAAGGCCCGCCCCGCCGACCCGGACGCCGCCGACGCCGACCAGCGCGCCCGCTTCAAGCGCGAGCGCAAACGCTTCCAGAGCCTACTCAACGACCTCGAAAAGAACGCCCCGCTTTACTAATTGTGGGAGCGGGCCCAGCCCGCGAAAGGGAGCGAAGCTCCCGGCAGGATGCCAGAGACTCCTCTAAGGGCAGCACCATCAGCGTCTCTGGAATCCCGCCGGGTGGCTAGAGCCACCCTTTCGCTTGCAAGGCAAGCTCCCACAAGGCTGGCTAGCCCAGCGGGGGCATGAACTGGGCGAGGCGGGAAGAAGTCTGGCGCAGGTTCTCGCACAACAGGCGGGCGATGTTTTCCATCAGCACGGCGGCGGCGCGCGGTTCCCGGCGGCGCAGCTGCTCGAAGCCCTTGCGGGTGAGCACCACCAGGGTGGTGTCCTCGGCGGCGCGCACCGTGGCGGAACGGGGCTGGTGATCCACCAGCGCCATTTCGCCGAGGGAATCACCGGGGTTGAGATGGGCGATCACGGCCGCCCCACTGGCGTTTTGCGCCTTGAGGATGTCCAGGCGGCCGCGCACCACGAAACAGAGGAAGTCACTGCGGTCGCCCTCGCGGCAAACGGTGTCGCCGGCGGCGGCGCGATTAACGAACACCAGCTTCTCCGCCACAGCCAGCTCCTCGGCGTTAAGACCGTCGAACAGGCGCATGCGCGCCAGTACTTCGGGAACCGACACCGGCATCAGGCGGTGCCGCCCACCGTCAACGCGTCCACCCGCAGGGTGGGCTGGCCGACGCCCACCGGCACCGACTGGCCGTCCTTGCCGCACACGCCGATGCCGCTGTCCAAGGCCAGGTCGTTGCCGACCATGGAGATGCGATTCATCACTTCCGCGCCGCTGCCGATCAGGGTGGCGCCCTTCACCGGGCAGACGATCTTGCCCTTCTCCACCAGGTAGGCCTCGCTGGTGGAGAACACGAAGCGCCCGGAGGTGATGTCCACCTGGCCACCGCCGAAGTTCACCGCGTAGATGCCCCGGTCCAGGCTGGCGAGAATCTCTTCCGGGTCGGATTCGCCGGGCAGCATGTAGGTATTGGTCATGCGCGGCATCGGCAGGTGCGCGTAGGATTCGCGGCGGCCGTTGCCGGTGGGTGCCACGCCCATCAGGCGGGCGTTGGTCTTGTCCTGCATGTGGCCGACCAGCTTGCCGTTCTCGATCAGGGTGTTGTAGCCGCCCGGGGTGCCTTCGTCGTCGACGGTGAGCGAGCCGCGCCGGTCCGGCAGGGTGCCGTCGTCGACCACGGTGCACAGGCTGGACGCCACCTGCTGGCCCATCATCTTGGCGAACATGGAGGTGCCCTTGCGGTTGAAGTCGCCCTCCAGGCCGTGGCCCACCGCTTCGTGCAGCAGTACGCCGGGCCAGCCCGGACCTAGCACCACCGGCATGGTGCCCGCCGGCGCCGGTTCCGCGTCCAGGTTGAGCAGCGCCTGGCGCACCGCGTCGCGGGTCCAGGCTTCCAGCCGGCCGTCCTGGCGCAGCCAGTCGTAGGCCACCCGGCCACCGCCGCCGGCGCTGCCGCGCTCGCGGCGGCCGCCCCGTTCCGCGATCACGGAAATATTGAAGCGGATCAGCGGCCGCACGTCCGCCGCCAGGGTGCCGTCGGTGGCAGCCACCAACACCACGTCCTGCTCGCCGCTCAAACTGACGGTGACTTCCTTCACCGCCGGGTCCAGGGAGCGGGCCAGGCGGTCCATCTCCTGCAGCAGCGCCACCTTCATTTCGCTGCTCCAACCGGGCAGCGGGTCCAGCGCCGGATAGCGGGCGGGCATGGTCTTGGCGGCGCCGATGCGCACCGATTGGTCCTTGCCCTGACGGCCGATGGCGGCGGCGGCACTGCCCGCCTGGGTGAGCGCGTCCAGGGAAATGTCGTCGCTGTAGGCGAAACCGGTTTTGTCGCCACTGACCAGACGCACACCGGCGCCACGCTCCAGGTTGAAGCTGGCGTCGCGCACCAGGCCGTCCTCGAGAATCCAGGCCTCGTGGCGGCTGTGCTGGAAGTAGACGTCGGCGTAGTCGGCGCGCCCGGCCAGTTTGCCGCCCAGCAGGCTCTGCAGCTGGTCGGTGCCCAGTTGGGCCGGGGCCAGCAGAATGTCCGAGGCCAGGGAAAGCCGTTCGCTGTCGGAGGTCCGTTGGTTAGAGATCATAAGGACCGTTCACCTTGAATCGTTGATGGGTGTGCACCGGCAGGCCGGAGCGTACTTGATCGAGCACGGCGGGGTCGACGGTGCCGAACACCACGCCGGGGCGGTCCGCCTGGTCGCCTTCGGAGCCGGCCACCACCCGGCCCCAGGGGTCCACCAGCATGGAATGGCCGAAGCTGGCGCGGGTCTCGCTGTGCCGGCCGCACTGGTTGGCGCCCAGCACGTAGCAGCCGTTCTGCACCGCGCAGGCGCGCAGTAACAATGCCCAGTGCGCGGCGCCGGTGGTGGCGGTGAAGGCGCTGGGATAAACGATAAGACCGGCGCCCCGGTCCGCCAGCACCCGCGCGTGCAACGGAAAACGCAGGTCGTAGCAGATCGCCAGGCCCACCTGCAGGCCGGCGGCGGTGGCCACCACCGCCTGGTCGCCGGGCTCGAACACGTCCGATTCCCGGTACCGGCCCTGGCGGTCGCTCACGTCCGCGTCGAACAGGTGCAGTTTGTCATAGAGGGCGGTGATCTCGCCGTCAGGGCCGGCCAGCACGCTGCGGGTGCGCACCCGGGGCGCCGGCACCGGTTCGCCGCCGGGCCGGGTCAGCGCCGGGATGCTGCCGCCGATCACCCACAGGCCCAGGGTCCGGGCGCGCTCGATCAGCCAGCCGCACAGTTCGCCGTAGCGCTCGCCCAGGGCGCGGTAGTCGACGCCGTAGCCGGCGAAGTTCTCCGGCAGCACCGCCAGCTCGGCGCCGCCCTCGGCGGCGCGGGCCAGGGCCTCGCCGGCGGCGCGCAGGTTGGCGTCGGTGTCGGCGCCGCTGGTCATCTGCACGGCGGCCACGCGACAACGCGCCGTTGCGTCCTGCCTGTTACTCAAGAAAGCCCTCCGTCTCCTTCACCTGGGGATCCTGCCAGGGGCCGGATACCTGGTATGTGATGGTGGTGGTCTTATCCAGCTTATCACCCCAAAGGCGTTCCACCACAAAGATACCGGCGCACACCGCCGGGCCGGCGATGCAGCCGGCGTAGAGGTTACTGGACAGCGGCAGCGTCATGGCCACTTCCTGATTGAGGGTCTGCGCGGCCAGATCGGCCTGGCCGTTGATCTCGAAGGCGGCGGACGGCGATTCGATGGACACGTCGCGGGCGGTGAGCGCGGCGCCGTCGAACACGAAGTCGCCCTTGATGGAATCGCAGCTCAGACCCTCCTGGTAGAGATCGGAGAAGTCCAGACGCAGCCGGCGCTGAATATTGGCCACATTAAGCACCCCCAGCACGCGCAGCACCGAGGTGCGCTTTTGCGGATCGGGAATCAGGCACTCGCCGATGTCGAGCCGGGCGTCGCCGGTCAGGGCCAGATAGTCCGGGCTCAGCGGCCAGTCCGGCCAGGACAGATCCAGGGTGGCGCGGGCGTCGTCGCTTTCCAGCAACACCGGCAGGCCCCAGGCGGTGAGGGTGTCCTTGAGATCGCCCGAAACCACGCTGCCCTGGTAACGGGTACGCTGGGCGCCCGCGCCGGTCTCGGTCCAGGTGAGGTTGCCGTCCACCTGGACGCCGCGCCATTCGCCGCGCAGGGCCTCGGCGCGCGCGCCGCCGTCCACCGGGCGGATGCGGGTGGACCAGTCGCCCAGCACTTCGCGCCCGATGCGGGCGTCGGTAAGGGTCACGTCCATCACCGGTACGTCCGTGGGCGACGGGCGCCGGCCGTTGTCGCCCGCCTCGCCGTCGGCGCCACCGGTGAGCGGATTATCCGGCAGCCGCAGCCGGCTGATGGACAGCGTCATCGGCCGGTCGCCCCGGGGCCGATAGTTGGCGGGCAGGCGCAGCGTGCCGGCCAGAGCCGGCGCCGCCATATTGAATTCCCAGCCGCTCTGGTGGGGCGCGGCGATAAACCGGGCGTCCGACAGGGCCACGCCGAACAGGTCCAGATCGGCCACCGTGACCGCCACGCGGCGGACCAACGACGGCGACACGGGGCCACCGTCGCCCTGCCCGCCGCCTTTGTTCAGGCCCTGCACGAAGTCCAGCCAGTCGGCGGCCCTGGCGCGCTCCGCCCGGCCTTCGATCACCAGCCCCCGCTCGGGCAGCGACGGCGGCGCCACGCCGCCCAGGCCCAGGGCGCCGGCGAAGTTGTCGCCGGTGCGGAAGCGGCCGCGCGCCACCTCGCCGTAGTCGACGCTCAGGCTCTGCTCGCGGCCGGCGCGCCACACCAGCCGGCTGCCGCGCACGCTGCCGGCGCTTTTGCCCAGGGGCGCGGGGGCGTCCACCTTGACCCCTTCCAGGGTGGAACGCGCCTCCACGCGCAGCGGCATGCCCCGCCAGGGCATGCCCAGGTCCAGCTCCAGCGGCAACCGCCCGCTCACCGGCACCGGCCAGTCCATCCCCGACCAGTCGCGCAGCCGCGCCACCGGCAAGGCGCCGGTGAGCTGCATTTGGCTGTCCGGCCCCCGCGTCAGCCAGGAGCCGGTGAAGCGGCCGCCCAACGCCTTGCCCTCCAGGCTGGGCATGTTGATGCCTTCGCGCAGGTGGAAATAGACCGGCGCGGTGACATCGGTGACGGTGAGATCCAGGGACTCATTGGCCAGCGTGACGCCGTCGCCCCGGCCGTCGACAATCACCATCGGCTCGCTGCCGTTTTTGGTGAGCGGCAGATCCAGCAGCAGGTGCCCGCCCACCTGGCCGGCGCGGAACCGCCAGCCGAGCAGCCCGTCGGGCAGTTGCCCGGCGAGCGGCGTGTCGTGGAAAACACGGTCCAGATCGGTGGCCGGGCCCTGCACCTGCCCCTGGATCACCAGGTGCCGGCGCGAGGGATCGTCCACCGCCGGCAGGTCCACGGTGACCCGGCTCAGTTCGCTGTCGAACAGGCGTCCACCGGCGACCCGGCCGCTGACTTCGCGGCCGTCGATCAGCACGTCCGCCTGAATGCCGGTGGCCACCGGCCAGTCGGGCAGGAAGGACAGGGCCATATCCCGGCCCTGGAAGCGCATCTGGAAGGTGCGGTCCTGCTGCCGTTGCGGGTCGATTTTAATCGGCCCCCGGTAGAGGAAACGGCCTTCGTCCAGTTGCCCGCCACGGAACGCCTGGGCCAGCCATTCACTGAGCGGGTCGGGCAGCCTTTCCATGGGAATGTAGTGCGCCGCCCGCGCCGCGTCGCCGTCGTGCAGGTCGGCGAGCAGGCGCAGCTCCGGCACCGGCAGGCCGTCGCCGCCCTCCAGCCGGAACATGGCGACGCCCCGGGCGTCGGCGTTGGCGGCCATCAGGGTGCCGGTCTCCACCGACCAGCGGCCGGCGTCGCTGAACCAGCGCAGCACGCCGTTGAACCGGGTGCTCAGGGGGTGATCGTAGAGCCGGGGCACGGTGAGCTGCAGCGGGTCGCCGTTGACGCGCGCCACGCCGTGGCGGGGGCCGCCGGCCACCCAGCCGTTCAGCCCGCGGGCGCCGGGCACCCGGTCCAGGGCGTCGCCGGCGAGGCCGGCGAAACGGGCCTGGATGGCGTCCACGCGGCCTTCCACGCCGGCCAGATAGAGCTGCTGCAGCACGCCCCGGGGCTGATGCTCGCGCAACCGGTCGCGGATGGTGCCCAGCCCCTCGGGCAGCACGAATGGCCACTCCGACAGTTGCCGGCTGAGCGCGTGGATCGCCAGATCCTCGCCCTGGAAACGCCAGTGCGCGCCGCCTTCGCCGATCCGCCAACGGAGCGCCACCGGGCCCGGTGCCACCGCGCCGGCCGGCGTCTGGCCGCTCAGCGCGGTCACCGACAGCTGGCCGTCGCCGTTGGGCCGCCGGCTCAGCTGCGCGTCCAGATTGATATCGGTGAGCGGCCACGGCTGGTCGCCGTCGGTAAGGGTGACGGACGGCGCGCCCAGGCGCACCTGGGCGGAGCGCACCTGCCCCCCGGAAATGGCGGTCCAGGCGCGCACCCGGCCGTCCAGCCCGGCCAGATCCAGCGGCCAGTCCCGCGCTTCGGGCAACCATTCGTGCAGGCGCTCGCCGTTGACGTCCAGATAGCCGCGCGCATTGAGCTGGTCCAGGCTCAGCGGGTCGCCATCCACGCGCAGGCGGGCGTCCACCGAGAACGGCCGGTCGCGGGCTTCCACCCGCACCGACACCGCATGGCCGTCACCGCTGTTGTCCACGGCCAGGGTCAGGGATGACGCCGCCAGCGGCGGCAGGCCGGGCCAGTCCAGCGAGAAGCGCGCGTCTTCCACCAGAATGCGCTGCTGCCGGTAGAGCGCGCGCAGGCTGTCGGCCGGGTCGCCCTGCTCCCGGTCCTGCAGCGCTTCCAGGCCGCGCAGGCGGATGCCGCCGTCCTCGCCCCGGACCAGGTGCACGTCCACGCCCTTGATGCGCAATTCCCGCAGGTAGAGATCGCGGTGGAACAAAGTGGGCAGAATCGACACGCTGGCGGACACCTGGTCCAGGCGCAGCGCCGGCTCCCCTTCCGCGTGCGGCAGGGTCAGGCCGCGCACTTCGAAGCGCGGGGTCAGGCCGTCCATGCTGCCGTCCAGCTGCTCGATTACGATGGCGAAGCCGAGGTGCTCCTCGAGCACCGCTTCCAGCTCCTGGCGGTAATCGGGCACCAGCAGCATCAATTGGCGCGCCACCACCACGTAGGCCGCCAGCAACAGCACCGGAACCGCCACCAGCCACCATAGCCGGCCACGCAGGGGGGATCTCCAGCGAGGGCTTTCGTTTTTCACCGTGGCCTCAGTCGATCAACAGGGTTGCCAGTAGGGCACGCCGGCCCATTCCAGGAGCGGCACCGTTTCTTCCAGGGGTAAGCCGACCACCCCACTGTAGCTGCCGCTCAGCGACGCCACCAGGGCCGCGCCCAGGCCCTGGATGCCGTAGGCACCGGCTTTATCGCGCCCTTCGCCGGTGGCCACGTAGGCGCGCAGGCGCTCATCGTCGAGCGCGCGCAGCCGGACCCGGGTCTCGGAGAGCGCCAGGCGCGGGGTGTCGCCGGCCATCACGCAGACCGCGGAGAGCACCCGGTGTTCCCGGTCCTGCAGGTCGCGGAGCATGGCCAGGGCCTGGTCGTCGTTGTCCGGTTTGCCCAATACCCGCTCGCCGAGCACCACCGCGGTGTCGGCGCCCAGCACCGGCTCCGGGCCGGGCGCGGCGGCCCGGCCGGCGGCGGCTTTTTCCCGCGCCATGCGGGCGACATAGTCGCGGGGGGCTTCGCCGGCGTGGACGGTTTCGTCAATGCCCGGTGCTTTCAGCACCGTGAAGGGCACGCCGATTTGCGCCAACAGTTCCGCCCGCCGGGGCGAGCCGGATGCGAGGTAAAGCATGGAGCGCTCCTTGGTTCCGGGGGCTCAACGGGGCCGCGCTGTCAGCGCACCAGAAAGCGGTGCTGGGTCCAGCGCAGCGCCGTGCACAGCGGCCGCCAGAGCACCGCGCTGGCGGCGGCGGAATAGAGAATCGTATAGGGAGGATACAGGGTCCGGCCGACGGACTCCTGCACCAGGTAGGCGATCAGATTGGCGGAGCCCACCAGCAGGAACACCACGGCGCTTTGCTGCAGCAGCGGAAACACCCGCATGCGCTTGTAGGCGGCCAGCATGAAGTAGGCGCCGAAGGCGTAGGACAGGGCCCACTGGCCGAGGGTGGCGCCCACCAGCACGTCCAGGTAGAGCCCCACCAGAAAGCCCCACAGCACGCCGATGCGGTGCGGCAGCGACAGCACCCAGTACAGCAGCACCAGCAGCATCCATTCCGGGCGCACCCAGTCCAGCGTCTGGTTAAGGGGGATCACTTCCAGCAGGGCGGCGACCACGAAGGTCACCAGAATCACGCCGGTGCCGGCCGGCCGCTCGTTATTCATCATCGGGCAGCTCCTCGGGCGTCGGCTCATCGGAAGGCGACTCGGGGGCCACGTCCGGGATCGACACCGGTTCCATGGACTGCACCAGCAACACATGGCTGACCCGGTCCAGGCGGGCGGTGGGGCGCGCCTCGATGTCGGCGAAGGCGGCGCCGGACTGGTGGCTCACCCGGCTCACCCGGGCCACCGGGTAGCCGCGCGGGTAGAGCTGGCCGAGGCCGGTGGACACCAGCAGGTCACCCTCCTTGATGTCGGCGGTATCGGGCACGTACAGCAGCCGCAGCCGGCTGCCCTGCCCGGTGCCGGCCAGAATCGCGCGCACCCCGTTACGGTTCACCTGCACGCTCATGGCGTGGCTGGCGTCGGTGATCAGCAGCACCCGGGCGGACAGCGGCCCGGCTTCCACCACCTGGCCGATCAGCCCCTGGGATTCCAGCACCGCCTGACCCTGCAGCACGTCGTCCTGGCCGCCCTTGTTGATCACCAGCTCCTGGCGGTTGGGGTCCGGGTCGACGCCGATGATCTCCGCCACCAGCACCGACGCGTCCAGATTGGCGGAGGAGTTGAGCAATTCCCGCAGGCGCACGTTTTCCGCCTGCAGCACCGCCAGACGCTGGACCTTCTGCTCCAGGATCAGCACCTGGCGCTCCAGGCGCTCGCGGGATTCCATCAGGTTGGAACGGGTTTCGGACAGGCGCCCCAGCCAGCGGGCGGAATCCACCGGCAGGTGGGCCAGGTAGTGGACCGGGGCGGTCAGATAGCCGACGCCGTAACGCAGCGGCTCCACCCACTTACTGCGCTGGTCCAGGGCCATCAGAACGACGGCCAGCACCAGCGCGATCAGCAGGCGGTAGGTGGGGTTGGCGGAATACATGGGCGGCGGTGGGAACCGTTAGCCCATGGCCAGCATGTCCAGACCCTGGGTATCCATCAGCTCAAGGGCCTTGCCGCCGCCCCGCGCCACGCAGGTCAGCGGGTCGTCGGCGATGATCACCGGCAGGCCGGTTTCCTCGGTGAGCAGGCGGTCGATGTCGCGCAGCAGCGCGCCGCCGCCGGTCAGCACCAGGCCGCGCTCGGCGATGTCCGACGCCAGCTCCGGCGGCGAGGCTTCCAGCGCGTTCTTGACCGCGTTGACGATCACCGAGAGGGGGTCCTTGAGGGCTTCCAGGATCTCCTCGGAGTTGAGCGTGAACTGGCGCGGCACGCCCTCGGCCAGGTTACGGCCGCGCACGTCGATCTCGAGGATCTCGCCGCCGGGATAGGCGGTGCCGATCTCGTGCTTGATGCGCTCGGCGGTGGATTCGCCGATCAGCGAGCCGTATTCCTTGCGCACGAAGGCGACGATGGCCTCGTCGAAGCGGTCGCCGCCGGTGCGCACGGATTCGGAATAGACCACGCCGTTGAGGGAGATCAGGGCGATTTCGGTGGTGCCGCCGCCGATATCCACGACCATGGAGCCGCGCGCCTCTTCCACCGGCAGGCCGGCGCCGATGGCGGCCGCCACCGGCTCTTCGATCAGATAGACGTCACGGGCGCCGGCGCCGAAGGCGGAATCCTGGATCGCGCGGCGCTCCACCTGGGTGGATTTGCAGGGCACGCACACCAGCACCCGGGGCGCCGGCGGGAAGAAGCCGGTGTCGTGCACCTTCTTGATGAAGTACTGCAGCATCTTCTCGGTGACGTCGAAGTCCGCGATCACGCCGTCCTTCATCGGGCGGATGGCGGTGATATTGCCGGGGGTGCGCCCCAGCATCCGCTTGGCGTCGGCGCCCACGGCGGCGACGCTTTTCTGCGCGCCATGATGACGAATGGCCACCACCGAGGGCTCATCCAGTACGATACCGCGCCCGCGAACGTAAATAAGGGTGTTGGCGGTGCCAAGGTCGATGGAAAGATCGGTGGAGAACATCCCCCGAATGCGCTTAATCACGGACATCCTGGCCTGTTTCCTGAGGGTCGTGGAGAAAAGAGGGTGTTGCCGGCGGGCCTGTTCACGCCCTTGCAACAGAATGGCGCAACTCTAGCAACGGCGCCGGGTTTCGGCAAGCGAACCCGGTCCCATACGCTCTTCACGGTTTGTCCGCGCCCCGGTCTGTGGTAATTTTGCGCCCTTCCCCAGCCTTTGCGGAGAACGCCCATGGCCATTGATTCCAAGGTGGTGGCGCGCGCGGCCCACCTGGCCCGCCTGCGGGTGGACGACAGCGAGACCGCGGAGCTGTCCGCCCGCCTTAACGACATCCTCGGCATGGTCGACCAGCTCCAGCAGGCGGACGTGGACCAGGTCGAACCCCTGGCCCACCCCCTCGAGGTCAGCCAGCCCCTGCGCGACGACCGGGTCACCGAACCGGACGTGCGCGACAAGGTCCTGCCTCTCGCGCCGGCCAGCGAGGACGGCTGTTTCCTGGTACCCCGGGTGATTGAGTAACCACATGCACGATAAAACACTGACCGAACTCAAAGCCGGCCTGCAAGCCGGGGACTTTTCCTCCCGGGAGCTCACCGAGCACTTCCTGGAGCGCATCAAACGGCACGACGGCGAGCTCAACAGCTTTATCACCGTCACCGAGGAGCAGGCCCTGCGGCAGGCGGACGCCGCCGACCAGGCCATCGCCGCCGGCGACCATCGCCTGCTCACCGGCCTGCCGATCGCGCACAAGGATATTTTCTGCACCGAGGGCGTGCGCACCAGTTGCGGCTCGCGGATGCTGGATAATTTCATCGCCCCCTACACCGCCACGGCGGTGGAAAAAATGGCGGCCGAAGGCGCGGTGATGCTGGGCAAGACCAATATGGACGAATTCGCCATGGGCTCGTCCAACGAAACCAGCTTCTACGGCCCGGTGAAAAACCCCTGGGACACCGAGCGGGTGCCCGGCGGTTCGTCCGGCGGTGCCGCCGCCGGCCTGGCGGCGCGGCTGGCCCCCGGCGCCACCGGCACCGACACCGGCGGCTCGATCCGCCAGCCGGCGGCGCTGAACGGCGTCACCGGCCTCAAGCCCACCTACGGCCGGGTGTCGCGCTGGGGCATGATCGCCTTCGCCTCCAGTCTGGATCAGGCCGGCCCGCTGGGTCTGTCCGCCGCCGACTGCGCGCTGATGCTGCAGGCCATGGCCGGCCACGACGAGAAAGACTCCACCTGCCTGAACGAACCGGTGGACGATTACCTCGGTGCTCTGGATCAGAGCGTGGACGGCTTGAAAATCGGCGTGCCGGAAGAATTTTTCCCCGACAATCTGGACGGCGCGATCGCCGATAACGCCCGCGAAGCCATGCGCGAACTGGAAAAACAGGGCGCCAAGCTGGTCAAGCTGTCGCTGCCCAGCATCAAGCTGTCGGTGCCGGCTTATTATGTGATCGCGCCGGCGGAAGCCAGCTCCAACCTTTCGCGCTTCGACGGCGTGCGCTTCGGCTACCGCTGCGAGGATCCCAAGGACCTGGAAGACCTGTACAAGCGCTCCCGCTCGGAAGGCTTCGGCGCCGAAGTGAAGCGCCGCATCCTGGTGGGCACCTATGCGTTGTCCGCTGGCTATTACGACGCTTACTACAAGCGCGCGCAGAAAGTACGCCGTCTGATCCGCGATGATTTCTCCCGGGCGTTCAAGGACGTGGATGTGATCATGGGCCCCACCTCGCCGGAAACCGCCTTCAAACTGGGCGCCAAGGCGGACGACCCGGTCAACATGTACATGGCCGACGTGTTCACCATCGCCGTGAACCTGGCCGGCCTGCCGGCGCTGTCCATGCCCAGTGGCTTTATCAACGGTCTGCCCGCGGGCACCCAGGTGATCGGCAACTATTTCCAGGAAGGTCGCATACTGAACGTGGCGCACCGCTATCAAATGGCCACGGACTGGCATCAACAGGCGCCGGGAGGTTTCGCATGAGCCATTCAGGAAACTGGGAAGTGGTGATCGGCCTGGAAGTGCACGTGCAACTGGCCACCCAATCAAAAATCTTTTCCGGCACCAGCACGCAAACCGGCGACGACCCCAACCGGCACGCCAGCCTGATCGATCTGGGCATGCCCGGCACCCTGCCGGTGGTGAACCGGGAAGCGATCCGCAACGCTATCCGGTTCGGCCTGGCGGTGAACGCGGACATCGCCCGCCGCTCGGTGTTCGAACGGAAAAATTATTTTTATCCGGACCTGCCCAAGGGCTACCAGACCACGCAGCTGGCGGAGCCCATCGTCGGCGCCGGCGAAGTGGAAATTCAACTGGAAAGCGGTGACAAGAAGCTGGTGCGTATTCACCACGCCCACCTGGAAGAGGATGCCGGTAAATCCCTGCACGAGGACTTTCACGGTCAGACGGGGATTGATCTCAACCGCGCCGGCACGCCGCTGATCGAAATCGTGTCGGAACCGGACATGAGCGGCGCCGAAGAGGCGGTGGCGTTCGCCCGCAAGCTGCATTCCATCGTCACGTCTCTGGGCATCTGCGACGGCGACATGTCCCAGGGCAACATGCGTTTCGACGTCAACATTTCCGTGCGCCGCCCCGGCGAGCCGCTCGGCACGCGTACCGAAACCAAGAACCTGAACTCGTTCCGCTTCATGGAAAAAGCCATCGCCCTGGAAGTGGCGCGGCAGATCGACGTGCTCGAGGACGGCGGCGAAATCGTTCAGGAAACGCGGCTCTATAACGGCGAGACCAACACCGCCCGCTCCATGCGCACCAAGGAAGACGCCAACGATTACCGTTACTTCCCGTGCCCGGACCTGTTGCCGGTGATGGTCAGCGAAGAGGACATCCAAACCCTGCGCGATGAGCTGCCGGAACTGCCGGACGCCCGCAAGGCGCGCTACATCGAGCAGTATCAGCTGTCGGCCTACGACGCCGACCTGCTGTCCGGCTCCATCGCCACGGCGCGCTACTTCGAAACCGCCGCCGAGCACGGCGGCGACGCCAAGCTGGCCGCCAACTGGGTGATGGGCGAACTGGCCGCCAAACTCAACGCGGAAGACAAGGACATCGCCGACAGCCCGGTGTCCGCCGAGCATCTCGGCGAGCTGATCCAGCGCCTCAAGGACGGCACCATCAGTTCCAAGATCGCCAAGCAGGTGTTCGAAGCCTGCTGGAACGGTGACGGCAGCCCGGACCGGATCATCGAGGCGCAGGGCCTCAAGCAGATGAGCGACAGCGGCGAGCTGGAAAAAATCGTCGACCAGGTGATCGCCGACAGCCCCGCCCAGGTGGAGGACTACCGCAACTCCGACGACGCCAAACGGAAAAAGAAAATCGGCTTCTTCGTCGGCCAGGTCATGAAGGCCACCCAGGGCAAGGCGAACCCGCAGCAGGTCAACCAACTATTGCAGCAAAAGCTGTAGCTGAATGTGGGAGCGGGCCTTGCCCGCGAAAGGGCGGAGACCGCCCGGCAGGATACCAGAGACGTCGTTGAAGCCATTGCTATAGACGTCTCTGGTATCCTGCCGGCAAGCTGCGCTTGCCTTTCGCGGGCAAGCCCGCTCCCACAGGCGCGCCCTTTCAGCTTTGAACTTGCCGTCCCCAACAGGAACTGCCATGAACGAATCCCGCGTCACGCTCTCGATCAACGACCACATCGCGACGGTATCGCTGAACCGCCCGGAAAAGTACAACGGTCTTGATCTGGAGACGCTCCAGGCGCTGGTTCGCACCGCCAAGGTCGTGAAGAAAAACCGCGACGTGCGGGTGGTGATTCTGCGCGGTGAAGGCAAGGCGTTCTGCGCCGGGCTCGACTTCGCCACCGTTACCAAAACGCCGCTGAAAATGCTGCTGGCGTTCACCAAGTTCGGCGTCAAGAAAACCAACCTGTTCCAGCAGGCCTGCTGGGCCTGGCGGGAACTGCCGGTGCCGGTGATCGCAGTGCTGCACGGCTACTGCTACGGCGGCGGCCTGCAGCTGGCGTTGGCGGCGGATTTCCGCATCGCCACGCCGGACTGCGAGCTGTCGGTGATGGAAAGCAAATGGGGGCTGATCCCGGACATGACCGGAACCGTCACTTTGCGCGAATTAGTGCCCATGGATGTGGCCAAGGAACTGGCCATGACCGGCCGCCGTTTCGACGCCGTGGAAGCCAAAACCCTGCACCTGGTCACGCAGGTGGCGGAGCAGCCCGAACAGGCGGCGCGGGCCCTGGCCGACGCCATCCTCACCCGCTCGCCGGACGCGGTCAGCGCCACCAAGGCGCTGTTCCACAGCACCCGCCATGCCGCCGAGGACCAGGCTTTCGACCGGGAATCCAGCCTGCAGTTCAAGCTGCTGCGCGGCCGCAATCAGGGCGAGGCCATGGCCGCCAACCTGAAAAAGCGCGAGCCCCGCTTCCGTCCCCGCCAGCGGGACTACTGACGCCCAGCCCGTCACCGCGCCGCACCCGGGTCATCAAGATGGCATAATCTCTGCTTAGCCTTTTCAACCCGTCGCAAGCCGTGGAAGTACGCAACGCATGATACCCCTGGGCGAACCGCTGGAAGGCCTGCCCGCTCTGGCCCGACACTACAAACAACTGGGCGACGCCGTGATCCGCGGCCTGCGCCAAACACCACGGAGCCTGTCGCTGCCCGCCACCACCGACGCCCGCCGCGATGGCCTGGCCGCGCAGCGCCTGTACGTGGTGCGCGGCGGCACCCTGGCGGCCTGCTGCCAGGGGCGGCGCCTGTTGCTGTGGGACGAAGGCGACGTGATCGTCCCGGACCCGGACGACGGCGTCACCTTTCAGGCGGACGGCGCGGTGCTGCTGGCCGGCTATGATTTCGTCGACCTGCTCGAGGAAATCCTCGCCGTTCCCGAACGGGCGCGTCGCTGGAGCGAGTTGCTGATCACGCAGCAGGCGCTGCTGACCCGCTGCCTGGCCGCGCTGACGCCGGAGGAAAACCACACCGGCTCGCGCTTCGCCTATTTCCACCCCGGCGATCTGATACTGCGCCAGGGCGACCGCGCCGACGGCGTCTACAACCTGTTCGAGGGCGAAGCCGATGTGCTGGTCGACGACGTGGTGGTGGGCCGGGTCACCGAGGGCGAGCTGCTGGGCGCCATCGCGGTGCTCACCGGCGCGCCCCGTGGCGCCACCGTGCGCGCCCGCAGCCGCTGCGCGGCGATGCACATTCCCAGCGACGGTTTCCATCACCTGATCCGCGCCAAGCCGTCGCTGATCCACGGCCTGATGACCGACATGGCGCGCCAGATCACCGAACTGAACGCCCAGGTGGTGACGCTTTCCGGGAGAACGCCATGAAACTGGCCGGCGCCGACCTGAATTCGCTGCAGATTTTCTTCGCCGTGGTGGAAGCCAACGGCATCGCCAATGCCCAGGGGCCGCTCAACAAGGACGCCTCCACCATCAGCCGCGCGCTCAGCCAGCTGGAAAGCCGCCTGGGCGTGCGCCTGTGCGAGCGGGGCCGCCAGGGCTTCCGGCTCACTCCGGAAGGGGAAACCGTGCACCAGCAGGCGCTGCGGCTGTTCACCTCGCTGCGCGGCTTCGAACAGACCGTGGAGGGGCTGCGCGGCGTGGCCAGCGGGCAACTGCGGCTGGGCATTATCGACAACATCATCACCGACCCGAACTGTCCGCTGGTGCCGGCGCTGCGCGCCTTCCAGAGCCCGCCCCGCGATGAGGTGCGCCTGGGCCTGGAGGTGCTGGCCCCGGAAGAGATGGAGCGGCAGTTGCTGGAGAAACGGCTGGACCTGGCGATCAGCGTGTTTGAAAGCCGCCACGACCAGCTTCACTACCAGCCGCTCTATCAGGAAACCGACAACCTCTATGCCGCCGCCGACCACCCGATCGTCGGCGTGCCCGCCGGCCGGCGCCGCGACGTCCTGGCGAAAAGCCGCCTGGTGTCCCGGCGTTTTCTGCACGACCAGGAAATGGCGTTGCTCAATCTCGGCGAGCGCGAGCGCATTACCTTCACCGCCAACCTGGAAGCGATCGCCGTGCTGATTCTCAGCGGCGGCCACCTGGGCTTTTTGCCGGATCATTACGCCGCGCCCTGGGTGGCCCGCGGCGAGCTGGTCGCGCTGGACACCGAACGCCTGCGCCACGCCAGCGATCTGCAGGTGGCGATGCACCCGGACAGCGCCAGCCGGCCGGTTATCCAGGCGTTCGTCGAGGCACTGCTGGCGGCGGTGCGCACGTGAACCTGCAAGCTCCGTCATGTTAGCCGGGCCGCCCGCTTTTTATGGTGGAGGCTCGCTTACACTTTCGGGAGATCGTCATGCACGTTAGCGCCAAGCGCCTGACCCGGGGCCCCGCCCTGCTGCTTACCCTGTTGCTCGTGGCCGTCACCGGCCCGACCCAGGCCCGCGAATCCTACAGCGTCGCCTGGACCCTGTACGCCGGCTCCATGCCCCTGGCCTACGCCGAGGAAAACGGCATTCTGGAGAAATGGGGCGACCGCTACGGCTTCGATCTGGAAGCGGTGCAGATGAACGATTACGTGGAAGCCATCACCCAGTTTTCCCTGGGCCAGTTCGACGCGGTGATCGCCATGTCGCTGGACGCGCTCACCATTCCCGCCGCCTCCGGCGTGGACACCACCGTGATCATGCCGCTGAGCACCTCCAACGGCAGCGACGGCATCGTGCTGCGCGGCAAGGACAAAAGCGTGGCCGACCTGGAGGGCACGCGGATCAATCTGGTGGAGCTGTCCGGCTCCCACTACATGCTGGCCCGGGCTCTGCAGACCCAGGGCCTGAGCGAGCGGGACGTGACCGTGGTCAACACCTCGGACGCGGACATCGCCAGTGTGTTCGAGTCCTCGGATACCCAGGCCGTGGCCACCTGGAAACCGCAGCTCAGCGAAATTCTCGCCCAGTACCCGGACACCACCCTGGTGTTTGATTCCTCGGACATCTACGGCGAATTGCTGGACACCATGATCCTGCGCACCGAGGCAGTGCGGGATAACCCGGACCTGGGCCGCGCCATCGCCGGCGCCTGGTACGAAGCCGCCGCCCTGCTGGACCCGGAACACCCGCGCCACGACGCCCTGATGGCGTTCACCGCCGACACCCTCAACACGGACCTGGCCGGGGCCCGCAGCCAGCTGCGCACCATCGACTTCCTGGACCCGGAGCAGGCACAAGCTCTGATTACCGGCGAAGAGTTCGTCGCCACGCAGAAGCAGATCACCGGCTTCGCGTTCGAGCACGGCCTGCTCGGCGAAGGGGTGCCCAGCGCCGGTTTCGTCGGCATCGAAAGCGGCACCGGCGCCGTCATCGGCAACGCGGATAACGTCAAACTGCGCTTCCCCACCACCTGGCTGGAAGAGGCCGAGGGGAGCGACCAATGAACAGCGTCTCCGCTCCGAAGATACCGCTGGACGCGTTCGACAGCAGCCGCTGCAGCGTGCCCTACCCCTGGCCGGTGGCGGGCCGGTGGCGCGCCGACGACACCGCGCTGCTGGCCATCGACATGCAGAAGGACTTTCTTGATCCGCGCGGCTACTTCGCCAGCCTCGGTGAATCGCTGGAACACACCCGGCGCAGCGTGGCGCCGGCCCGCGACGCCCTCGCGGCGGCCCGGGAACTGGGCCTGACGGTGGTCCATACCCGCGAGGGCCACCGCCGTGACCTGTCCGACCTGAACGACTGCAAGCGCCTGCGCGCGGCCCGCGCCGGCGCCGCCATCGGCAGCCCCGGGCCGCTCGGCCGGCTGCTGGTGCGCGACGAGGAAGGCTGGGATTTTATTGACGAGATGCGGCCGCTGGACGGCGAGCCGGTGGTGGACAAGTGCGGCAACGGCGCTTTCTACGCCACCGACCTGGAGCAGATATTGCGCAGCCGGGGGATTCGCCATCTGCTGCTGCTCGGCGTCACCACCGACGTGTGCGTGTCCTCGACCATGCGTGAAGCCAATGATCGCGGGTTCGATTGTCTGCTGCTGGAAGATTGCTGCGGCGCCGCGCGCCCGGACCTGCATCAGGGAGTGCTGAACAGCCTGGAGCGGGAGGGCGGTATTTTCGGCGCCTACGCCGACAGCCGGGCTTTTTTTGAACAGTACCGGTCGGCCACCGCCGGCTAGCCAGCGCCGCACACCGGGCAGCCCGGGTCCTTCTTGAAGGCCACTTCGCGCCAGCCCAGGGTGCGGCCGTCGAAAACTCTCAGCACCGGCGCCACCGGGGTACCGGTGAGCAGATGAATGGCGAGCAGCGCCTGCAGGGTGCCCACGGTGCCGACCACCGGCCCGAGGATGCCCGCTTCGCTGCAGGCCAGGTCGCCGTCGGTGCCGGCGCCGTACACGCAGGCGTAGCAGGCGCTGTCCGGACGGCGCAGATCAAATACCGCCAGCTGGCCGTCGAGACGGATGGCGGCGCCGCTCACCAGCGGTTTGCGGTGCGCCACACAGGCGGCATTGGCGGCCTGGCGGGTGGCGAAGTTGTCGCTGCAGTCGAGCACCAGATCGACGTCGGGCACGTGCCGGTCCAGCCATTCACGGTCGGCGCGGGCGGCGTGGGGCTCGACCAGCACGTCCGGGTTGAGCGCGCGCAGCTGCGCCGCCAGCGCCCCGGCCTTGCCCTCGCCCACCTGGTCGCCGCGAAAGGCGATTTGCCGGTGCAGGTTGCTGGCGTCGACCCGGTCATCGTCCACCAACAGCAACCGCCCCACCCCGGCGCCGGCCAGATACAGCGACGCCGGATTGGCCAGGCCGCCGCAGCCCACCAGCAGTACGGTGGCGCCGGCCAGCGCCTGCTGGCCGTCGAGATCAAATTCCTGAAGCAGCAGCTGCCGGCTATAGCGCAGCAGCTGATCGTCGTTGAGGGCGTCGCCGTGGTAGTCAGACATGGCCCAAGGTTACCCTGTCGCGGCCTTCCAGGTCCTGCCGGGTGGTCACGTCCTGGAAACCCCGTTCGCCGAGCAAAGTGCGCACCGCGCCGCCCTGGTCGAAGCCGTGCTCGAGCACCAGCCAGCCGCCCGGCGCCAGGGTGTCGTGGGCCTGGGCGGCGATCACGCGCAGGTCGGCGAGGCCGTGATCGTTGGCGGCCAGCGCCGAGCGCGGCTCAAAGCGCAGGTCGCCCTGCTCCAGATGCGCGTCCTGCGGATCGATGTAGGGCGGGTTGCTGACGATCAGATCGAAGGGGCCGCCCAGGCCGTCGAGCCAGTCGCAGCACACCAGGCCGACCCGGGCGCCCAGGCGCTCGGCGTTGTCCCGCGCCACCGCCAGGGCCGGCCGGCTGGCGTCGGTGAGGGTCAGGCTCCAGGCCGGGCGTTCCAGCGCCAGGGTGACGCCGATGGCGCCGCTGCCGGTGCCCAGGTCCACCGCCCGCAATTCGCTCTCGGGGAGGGTTTCCAGCACCGCTTCCACCAGGGTTTCGGTGTCCGGGCGCGGGATCAGGGTGTGCGGGTTGACCAGAAACGGCCGGCCGAAGAATTCCCGCTCGCCGGTGAGGTGGGCCACCGGTTCGCCCTCGGCGCGGCGCCGCACCAGGGCCTGGAACACCCGCTGCTGGCTGTCGCTGAGGGTGCGCTCCGGCCAGGTGCGCAGGTAGGTGCGCGATTCACCGATCACGCGGCAAAGCAGCAGTTCCGCGTCCAGGCCCGGGCTGGGCGAAGCGGCCAGCTGTTCGCGGGCCTGGCGCAGGGCGTCGTCCAGTCGCACGGCGACCGCCTAGCCCTGCCCGTCGGCGAGGGCGGCGAGCTGGCCGGCCTGGTGCTCGGACAGCAAGGCACCAATCACTTCGTCCAGGTCGCCGGCAATGATCTCGTTGAGCCGGTACAGGGTCAGATTGATGCGGTGGTCGGTGAGCCGGCCCTGGGGGAAATTATAGGTGCGGATGCGTTCGGAGCGGTCCCCGGAGCCGACCATGGATTTGCGCTCGGCGGCCTGTTCGGCGTGGGCCGCGGTTTCGCGGGCGTCGAGCAGCCGCGCCTTGAGCAGCGACATGGCCTTGGCCTTGTTCTTGTGCTGGCTGCGCTCGTCCTGGCACTCCACCACCACGCCGGTGGGCAGGTGGGTCAGGCGCACCGCCGAATCGGTGGTGTTGACGTGCTGGCCGCCGGCGCCGGAGGAGCGGTAGGTGTCGATGCGCAGATCCTCGTTACGGATCTCGATGTCGCCGGCGTCCTCCGCCGCCGCCAGCACCGCCACCGTGCAGGCCGAGGTGTGGATGCGGCCCTGGGATTCGGTGGCCGGCACCCGCTGCACCCGGTGGGCGCCGGACTCGAACTTGAGGCGCGAATAGACGTCGTCGCCGGACACCTGGGCGATCACTTCCTTATAGCCGCCGTGTTCGCCCTCGCTGGCGCTGACGATCTCCACTTTCCAGCCGCGCTGGTCGGCGTAGCGGGAGTACATCTTGAACAGATCGCCGGCGAACAGCGCCGCCTCGTCGCCGCCGGTGCCGGCGCGGATTTCCAGATAGACGTCGGCGCCGTCGCGGGGGTCGCGGGGCAACATCAGGCGCTGCAATTCTTCGTCCAGCTCGTCGATGCGCTGCTGGGCGTGGCGGGCTTCCTCGGCGCCCATCTCGCGCATTTCCGGGTCGCCGTCGTCGAGCAGGGCGCGGGCGCTTTCCAGTTCCTGTTCGCTGGCCCGGTAGGCGCGGTAGGCCTTCACCACCGCTTCCAGCTCGGCGTACTCCTTGGACAGGCTCCGGAATTGCTTCTGATCGGCAATAATATCCGGATCGGAAAGCAGGCCGCTGACCTCCTCGAACCGCTCCATCAGTTTTTCCAGTTTGCCGTTCAGCGATGCTTGCATGGGGTTCCCGCTATTCTTGATCGGATTCCTGATCGGATGGCTGATCGTCCAGGTTATCCTGGTCGAGCAGTATTTCCCGCGCCATGGCGAGCGCCTCGGCGCGGCCTTCGGCGGCCAGCCGGCGCAGGCCCACGCTCGGCTGGTGCAGCCATTTGTTGACCAGGCTGTGTTTGAAGCGGCGCAGCACCTGTTCCGGGTCGCCGCCCTTTTCCAACTGCGCCAGGGCCCGCTGCAGCTCCTGGTCGGCCAGCTCGGTGCCCTGGCGCCGGTAGTCACGCAGCACCCCCACGGCCCGCTGTTCGCGGCGGCTGCGGTGGTGGCGGCGAATCGCCTCGTCGATCAGGGCGCCGGCCTGCTCGGCGGCTTCCTGGCGGGCGCGCACGTTTTCCTGGATCGCCTCCTGGAGGTGATCCACGGTGTACAGATAGACGTCGTCCAGTTCGCCGACTTCCGGCTCGATGTCGCGGGGCACGGCGATATCCACCATGAACATCGGCCGGTGGCGGCGGCGCTTGAGCGCCCGCTCCACGGTGCCCTTGCCCAGCACCGGCAGCGGCGAGGCGGTGCAGGAGATCAGAATGTCCGCGTGCTCCAGCGCCACCGGCAGCTCTTCGAGGCCGATGCCGCGTCCGCCCACCTGGGCGGCCAGGTCGTCGGCGCGGCCCTGGGTGCGGTTGGCGATCACGATTTCGTGCACCTGCTGTTCTTCCAGGTGCCGGGCCACCAGCTCGATCATTTCGCCGGCGCCGATCAACAGGGCGCGGCTCTGCTTCAGGTCGGCGAAGATATGCCGAGCGAACGACACCGCCGCGTAGGCCACCGACACCGGGTTGGCGCCGATGCCGGTTTCCGTGCGGATGCGCTTGGCCACCGAGAACACGTCCTGGAACACCCGGCCCAGCTCGCCGTTGATCAGCCCCGCCTCGTGGGCGCGGGCGTAGGCCTCGCGCAGCTGGCCGAGAATCTGCGGTTCGCCGAGCACCATGGAATCCAGGCCGCCGGCCACCCGCATCAGGTGCTCCAGGGCTTTTTCGTCCCGGTGGGTATAAAGGACCCGCCGCAGGGTCTCCACCGGCATGCGCCGGGCCTGCGCCAGCCACTCCCCGAAATCCGGCGTTTCGCCGTCGATCAGGCAGTACACTTCGGTACGGTTGCAGGTGGACAGCAGCGCCGCTTCGCGGATACCGGGAAGCTCGCGCAGGGCAACCAGGGCGTCATCCGCTTGAGCGGCGGAAAATGCCAGCTGCTCGCGCAGCTCCACATCCGCGGTGGTGTGATTAACGCCGACTGCGATGAGATTCATAAGAAATGATGACGACCCGATGGGGTTAGGCCCTGATACGCGCAAGGGTGTCGCATTTTGCGCGAAAGCGCCCCGCAAAACAACGTCGCCCCCGCCCTTGGGGCCGGCGCGCGGCTGTGCGATAGTAGCGGCTCAATGTCCTTTGATAGCCAGCCGATGAAATCACGCCCATCGCTCCTCGCCGCCGCCCTGTTCGCCCTGGCCGGCTGCTCGCAGATGCCATCCACACCGCAAGACCCCGCCCCGGCCGCGCCGCCCCGGGACCTCCCGCCGATCGAATACGACGGCGAAACCCTGGGCGATCTGCTGGTGGCGGAAAGCGCCGCCCAACGGCAAAGCCTGCGGGTCACCATGGCCTATTACGCGCGGGCGGCGGAAACCACCCACGACCCGGAAATCATCGCTCAGGCCACCAAGCTCGCCACCTATCTGGAAGAGCATGAGCAGGCCCGGCACCTGGCCGGCCTGTGGCTGGAGCGCCAGCCCGATAATGCCGACGCCCTGCGCCTGGCGGCGCTGGCCGACATCCAGTTGGAACGCCCGGAACAGGCCACCGAATCCATCGACCGGCTGCTCGCGGTGCACGGCAGCGAAGCGCTGATCCCGCTGGTGGCGGAGGCGCGCGGCCTGGACGAAGGCGCCAACCAACGGCTGCTCAACGCCCTGTCCGGGCTCGCCGAGCGCTACCCGGAGCAGGCGCCGCTGTGGTACGCCCGGGCCCTGGACCGGCGTCAGCAGAGCGACCTGGACGGCGCCCTGGAGGCGGTGGACACCGCCCTGGACCAGGACCCGGACCACGGCGAAGCCGCGCTGCTGCGCACCCAGATCCTGTTTGAGCAGGGCCGCCGTGACAAGGCGCTGAGCGAGCTCAGCGATATCGTCGACGACGCCCCCGAAGCGCGCCGCCCTCGGGTGGCCTATGTGCGCCTGCTGCTGGCCGCCGGCCGTTACGGCCAGGCCAACGAGCAACTGACCACTCTGGCCGAGCAAAATCCCCGCGACCTGGATCTGCAGTATTCCCTGGCTCTGCTGGCGCTGGAATCCGGCGCCATGGATTCCGCCGAGGCCATTCTGCAGCGGCTGCTGCGCCAAGGTTACCGCCCCAATGAAATGCGCCTGCATCTGGGCCAGGCGGCGGAGCAGCGCGGCAATACCAAAAGCGCGATCGATTACTACCTGAAGGTGAAAGGCGGTGAAAGCCTGCAGGCGCAGGTGCAGGCCGCCCGGCTGATGTACGCCGAGGGCCGCGGCGAGCAGGCCCACGCACTGATCACCAGCCTGACCCATCAATACCCGGAGCAGGCCACCCTGCTGTGGATCAGCGAGGCCGATATGCGCGCCGCCAACGGCGACCCGCAATCCGCCCTGGCCCTGCTCGACCGGGCACTGGAAACCGCCCCGGACAATCCCGAACTGCTCTACGCCCGGGCGATGACCGCCGGCAACCTGGACGATTATCAGGCCATGGAAGCGGACCTGCGCCGGGTGCTGGAACAGCAACCCGACGACCCCGCCGCGCTGAACGCCCTGGGTTACACCTGGGCGGATCAGGGCGTGCATCTGGAGCAGGCCCACGAGATGATTCGCCGCGCCCTGGAACAGCAGCCCAACGACCCGGCGATTCTCGATTCCATGGGCTGGGTGCTCTACCGGCTGGGCCGGCCTGAGGACGCTCTGCCGTTCCTGCGCCGCGCCTACGCCCAGTTCCCGGACCCGGAAGTGAGCGCCCACCTTGGCGAGGTGCTGTGGGTGCTGGGTGAAGAAGACGATGCGCGCCGGGTGTGGGCCACGGCGCTGGAGCAAAGCCCGGACGCCGAGCGGATACTGGAAACCCTGCAACGCCTGGAGGTAACACTTTGAGCAACGCGAGCCGTTTTTGGTGGCTGCCTTTGGCGCTGTTTCTGAGCGCCTGCCAACAAGCCCCGCTGGCCCCCACCGACTTCACCCGCGCCGAGCAGATCCAGCGCTGGGAAATGAGCGGCAAGCTCGGTTACCGCACCGCCGACGACGGCGGCTCCGCCAGCTTCGACTGGCAGCAGGCCCCGCGCTACGGCGAAATCCGCTTCTCCGGCCCGCTCGGCTTCGGCAGCGCGGCACTGACCTGGCAGCCGGGCATGGCCCGCCTGGAAACGTCCCAGGGTGAATGGCAGGCCCGCACGCCCGGCGAACTGGCCTGGCACCTGACCGGTTTCTGGCTGCCGGTATCGGCGCTGGAATACTGGAGCCGCGGCCTGGTGTGGCCGGGCGCACCGGCGCAGTCACAGGAAAACGACGAGGGCCGGCTGATCCAGCTGAGCCAGCTGGGCTGGGATCTGGAATTCGACCGCTACGAGACCGTGGGCCGGGTGGCGCTGCCCCACCGCATCAAGGCGCGCCAGGGCGCCGACAGCTTTACCCTGCTGATCCGCGAGTGGCAGCCGCTGCCCAGCCAGCCCTGATCATGGCTCCGTTTTCCCTGCCGGCGCCGGCCAAACTGAACCTGTTTTTGCACATCAACGGCCGGCGCCAGGATGGCTACCACCTGCTGCAGACCCTGTTCGTGCTGCTCGACCACGGCGACACCCTGGATTTCGCCCCCGCCGACACCCTCAGCTTGCGTTGCGACAACCCGGCGCTGCCGGTGAACGACGACAATCTGGTGCTGCGCGCCGCCCGGCTGCTGCAACAGGAGACCGGCCACACCGCCGGCGCGCGCCTGCACCTGCGCAAGAGGCTGCCCGCCGGCGGCGGCGTGGGCGGCGGCTCCTCCGACGCCGCCACCGCGCTGTGGGGGCTGAATCTGCTCTGGGGGCTGGACCTGGACGTGGACACCCTGGCGCGGCTGGGGCTGAGCCTGGGCGCGGACGTGCCGGTGTTCGTGCGCGGCCGCAACGCCTGGGCGGAGGGCGTGGGCGAGCGCTTGCAAGCCGTTGAATTGCCGCCACTCTGGTTTCTGGTGGTCGATCCCGGGGTCTCCGTTTCAACCGCTCGAATTTTCGGCGACGGGGAATTGACAAGGCACACCCCCGCCATTACATTACCGGCCTCGCTTGGGGCGGCCACTTTCGAGGCCTTCCTGAAGGAAGGGCACAACGACTGCGAAGCCGTGGCCCGGCGCCTTTTTCCCGCCGTGGATAAAGCGCTCGACTGGCTCCAAAGCGAAGCGGGCAACGCCCGCATGACCGGTACCGGCGCTTGTTGTTTCGCACACTTCGCCGACCAGCAAGACGCGCATAACGCACTGCGGCACTTGCCGGAATACTGGACAGGTTTTGTGGCTCGAAGCACTGAAATCTCACCTCTCCATGAGGCACTGGCGACGCTTCGAGCCAGACAGAATTCAGGGCCGGCGTGACACGCCACCTGAGCAAGTTAGTGTTGGGGTATAGCCAAGTTGGTAAGGCAGCGGGTTTTGATCCCGTCATTCCCAGGTTCGAGTCCTGGTACCCCAGCCATTTCTTTCCGTAAGGACAAACCCTAAATTCATTACTTGAAAGCCAGGGGACGCCAGTGTCCAAACTCGTTATTTTCGCCGGCAACGCCAATCCCGAACTGGCCAGCTCCATGGCCGAGCAGATCAACATTCCCCTCGGCGATGCCGACGTCGGCGTTTTCAGCGACGGCGAAGTGGCCGTGGACATTCAGGAAAACGTGCGCGGCAAGGACGTGTTCATCGTCCAGTCCACCTGCCAGCCCACCAATAACAACCTGATGGAACTGCTGGTGATGGCCGACGCCCTGCGGCGCTCTTCCGCCGGCCGCATCACCGCCGTGATCCCCTACTTCGGTTACGCCCGCCAGGACCGCCGGGTGCGTTCCGCGCGGGTGCCGATCACCGCCAAGGTGGTCGCCGACATGATCACCGCCGTGGGCATCGACCGGGTGGTGACCGTGGACCTGCACGCCGACCAGATCCAGGGCTTCTTCGACATCCCGGTGGACAACGTCTACGGCACGCCCCTGTTCGTGGCCGACATCGAGCGTCAGAAGCACGACGACCTGATGGTGGTGAGCCCGGACGTGGGCGGCGTGGTCCGTGCCCGCGCCCTGGCCAAGCAGCTCAACGACGCCGATCTGGCGATCATCGACAAGCGCCGCCCCAAGGCCAACGAATCCCAGGTGATGCACATCATCGGTGAGGTGGAAGGCCGCACCTGCGTGCTGGTGGACGACATCGTCGACACCGCCGGCACTCTGTGCAAAGCCGCCCAGGCCCTCAAGGACCACGGCGCCGCCAAGGTGATCGCCTACTGCACCCACCCGGTGCTGTCCGGCCCGGCCATCGACAACATCAGCAACAGCGCCATGGACCAGTTGGTGGTCACCGACACCATCCCGCTGTCCGAGCAGGGCCGTCAGTGCGACAAGATCCGCGTGCTGCGCCTGGCGCCGATGCTGGCGGAAACCATCCGCCGGGTGAACAACGAGGAATCGTTGTCCGCCATGTTCGACCGCCTGGAACTGGTGTAGCCCGGGGATTTCCGGCATAATCCGCCCCCTCCCCGTTCCGGGGACGCCCGTTTCGGGCTTATCGCAACCTTTTCGGTGCGCCTGGTCGCGGGGTGCCGGAGAGCTTAATGGAGACAGGACCATGTCCAACGAATTCGAATTGACCGCTGAAAGCCGCAGCGACACGGGGAAAGGTGCGAGCCGCCGCCTGCGTCGTCTGCACGGTCGCGTACCGGCCATTATCTATGGCGGCCACGCCGACCCCGTGATGATTTCACTGGAGACCCGTGAGCTGAAGAAAGCCCTGGAAACCGAGGCCTTCTACAGCCACATCCTGACGCTGAAGCTGGACGGCAAGAAGCAGCAGGCGGTTCTGCGCGATCTGCAGCGCGATCCGGCCCGCGGTTTCCCGATTCACGCTGACTTCATGCGCGTGGAAGCCGGCCATGAAATCACCATGACCGTGCCGCTGCACTACACCAACGAAGAAGCCTGCATCGGTGTGAAGAAGCAGGGTGGCGAAATCCACCGCAACATTTCCGAAGTGGAAATCAGCTGTCTGCCCAAGGATCTGCCGGAATACATCGAGGTGGACCTGATCGCCGTGGAGCTGGACCAGGTGCTGCACCTGTCCGACATCAAGCTGCCCGCCGGTGTGACCCTGACCCAGCTGGCCTACGGTGAAGACCACGACCAGCCCATCGTTGCCGTACACACTCCGAAAGTGCGTGCCAGCGACGACGATGAGGACGAGGACGGTCAGGAAGACGCCGCCGAGAAAGACGGCGGCAAAGGCGAAGAGAAGCCCTCCGAAGACTGAGCGCGATGATGGCGGAACCGGTACGACTGATCGTGGGCCTGGGCAATCCGGGCCCCGAATACGACGCCACCCGCCACAACGCCGGAGTCTGGTATGTGGATGCCCTGGCCCGTGCCCAGGGCATCTTTCTTAACGAAGACAAGAAATACTTCGGTGCCACCGGCACCTTCACCTTCGAAGGCGAAACCATCCGCCTGCTGGTGCCCACCACCTATATGAACCGCAGCGGCCAATCCACCTCGGCCCTGGCGAACTTCTTCAAGATTCCCGTCACGCAGATGCTCGTGGCCCACGATGAACTGGACCTGCCCCCGGGCGTGGCCCGCTTCAAGCAGGGCGGCGGACACGGCGGCCACAATGGTCTGCGCGATATCGTTGCCCGCCACGGCAACAGCAAGGACTTCTACCGTCTGCGTATTGGTATCGGCCACCCGGGCAGCGCCCAGCTGGTCACCCCCCACGTATTGAACAAACCCTCCGCCGCCGACCGTGAGCTGATCGAACGGGCCATCGACGAAGCGGTGCGGTTTACCCCGGACATGCTGCGCGGCGAATTCAGCCACGCCATGAACGGCCTCAACGGCTTCCGCGCCTGAGCCAGGTTTACCGGTCCTCGGCGTAGCGTGCCAGCACCCATTGGCCCGCCGGGCGCTCGCGCAAATCGTCGAGCTGCTTCTGCAGCGCCGCCGGCAGCGTGCCTTCCTCGAAAATGTCCCAGGGCGTACCGGCCGGGCTGACCAGCGGCGCCAGCAGCCCGGCGGCGGTGATGTCCGCCAGGGTGAGCCGCTCGCCCACCAGGTAGCGGCCGTTGCCGCGCCGCAAGGTCTCCTCCACCAGTTCCAGCCCCTCTTCCAGCCGTTGCCCGGAGTGGGCCACCGCCTTGGGTTCGATGCGGTACAGGCGGCGAACGCCTTCCCGGGTGACCGGCGCCAGGACCTTCTGCACCGGTGACGGCAACCGGTAGGGATCGAGCATGGCGTCCATCACTTCCGGACGGTCGATAATCTGGCCGTAGAGCCAGCGGCGCACGTGCACCGCCACCCGGTCGAGTTGCTGTTCCAGCTCGATGACCCGGGCGCGGGACTCCGCGTCGGTGGGAATCAGCGAGCGTTCCGGGTAATGCTTTTCCAGGTAGTAGGCGATTTTGGTGGAATCCCCCACCACCCGCTGGCCGTCACGCAGTACCGGCAGAGTGTTAATGCGCGCCATCCACTGGGTGCGCAGCCGGTGCGGCCCCGGCAGCAGGTTGCGGGTGCGGTATACCAGGCCTTTATAGTCGAGCTGCCAGCGGGACTTTTCGCAGTAATGGGATATCGGAAATTGATAGAGGATGCGTTCGGTCATGGTGTCCTTCCCTCCTTTATGGCGCCAGTCTAGCGGTGCCCCCGGCCGCGCTGAGCGGCGGCAGCGCCCCCCGGAGCCGGCTCCCTGGCAACCCGTCGTTTCTCGCCTGTCGCATTTTGGCCCGCGCTTGAGTAGCATTGCGCCCTCGAAAACGGAGGTGCAGTTATGGGTATTCAGTGCGGTATCGTGGGCCTGCCCAATGTGGGCAAATCCACCCTTTTCAACGCCTTGACCAAGGCCGGCATCGACGCCGAGAACTTCCCGTTCTGCACCATCGAGCCGAACACCGGCGTGGTCCCGGTGCCGGACCCGCGGCTGGACAAGCTGGCCGCCATCGTCAGCCCGGAGAAGGTGATTCCGGCGACCATGGAGTTCGTCGACATCGCCGGTCTGGTGGCGGGCGCCTCCAAGGGCGAGGGCCTGGGCAACCAGTTCCTGGCCAACATCCGCGACACCGACGCCATCGCCCATGTGGTGCGCTGCTTCGACGACGAGAACGTGATCCATGTGGCCGGCAAGGTATCGCCGCTGGATGACATTTCCGTGATCAACACCGAGCTGGCGCTGGCCGACCTGGACTCCGTGGACCGCGCCCTGCAGCGCGCCCAGAAAGCCGCCAAGGGCCAGAACAAGGACGCCCAGGCGCTGATCCCGGTGCTGGAAAAGCTGCTGCCGCTGCTCAACGAGGGCGAACCGGCGCGCGCCGCCAACCTCAGCGATGACGAGCGCAAGGCAATCCGCAGCCTCAACCTGCTCACCCTCAAGCCCACCATGTACATCGCCAACGTGGAAGAGGACGGCTTCGACAACAATCCGTTGCTGGACCTGGTGCGCGAGCAGGCGGCGAAGGAAAACGCCTCGGTGGTGCCGATCTGCGCCAAGATCGAATCCGAGATCGCCGAACTGGACGACGAGGAGAAAGCCGACTTCCTGGCCGACCTGGGCATGGAAGAACCCGGCCTCAACCGGGTGATCCGCGCCGGCTACGAGCTGCTCGGCCTGCAGACCTACTTCACCGCCGGCAAGAAGGAAGTGCGCGCCTGGACCATCAAGATCGGCGCCACCGCGCCGCAGGCGGCCGGCGTGATCCACACCGACTTCGAGAAGGGCTTCATCCGCGCGCAAACCATCGCCTACGACGATTACGTCGCCGGCAACGGCGAACAGGGCGCCAAGGAAGCCGGCAAGATGCGCGCCGAAGGCAAGGACTATGTGGTCAAGGACGGCGACGTGCTGAACTTCCTGTTCAACGTCTGACACACCCCATTCCGGAGGGCGGGGCATGGCTTCCGACACACAAAAAGGCACTGCCCTCGCCCTGCTCGCCAGCGCCCAATGGGGCGCCACTGGCATCTGGGTGGCGCTGCTGCGCGACCTGCCCACCGGCACCACCCTGGTGTTCCGGTTTCTCACCGCCGCGCTGCTGCTCACCGTCCTGCTCACCCTGACCCGGGGTTTTCAGCGTCCCAATCAGCGGACGCTGTACGGCGGTGTGCTGCTCGCCGCCTACTATGTGCTGGCCACGGTGGGGTTCTATCTCAGTGACGTGGTGAGCGTGTCGTTGCTGGTCTCCACATCGCCGTTCTTCGTGATGCTGCTGAGGGTGCTGCGCCGCCAGCCGGTGGCCGGCCGCGAGGTGCTGGGCGGTCTGCTGGCGTTCGCCGGGCTGGCGGTGGTGTTGCTGGGCGGGCCGGTCACGGCCCCTGAGGCCGACCAGGGCCGCCTGATCGGCGACGCCTGCGGGCTGGCGGCGGCCCTGGCCATGGCGCTCTACTCGCAGGCCGGCACCCGGCTGCAGGGCCAGGGCTGGAGCGTGGTGCTGATCGGCTGCGTGCTCGGCCTGCTGGTGAGCGTGCCGTTCGCCAGCCCGGCGGCGGCGGTGCCCGATGCCGGCCAGTGGGGCCTGTTCCTGGGCCTGGCGGCGGTGTCGACGCTGGCGCCGGGCTATCTCTACCCGCTGGCGTGCCAGCACATCACCCCCACCGCCGCCACCGTGGTGCGCCTGTCCACGCCGTTCTTCACCGCGCTGTTCGCGTTCCTGGTGCTCGGCGCCGCGCTCGGCGGGCACCATCTGCTGGGCGCGCCGCTGCTGATTGTCGGGGTGTACCTGACGCTGCCCCGCGAACGGCACGGCTAGCGGCAGATCCGGAAGCCCCGCAGGCCCAGGTGGAAGTGGTCCGCGTGGGCCTGGTTGTAGTCCGGCCCCAGCACGGTACCGAAGTACTCACAGGCCCGGTTTTGCAGGCTGCGCAGGAACGCGGCCTTGTCGCCCTCCCCGTCCCAGTCGTCCTGCACTGAAATGCGGGTGCCGTCGGCCAGGGTCAGCGCGGCCAGGTCCAGCGCCGAGGCGGTGGCGTGATCGCTGCGCCGGTCCTCTTCCCGGTTGTAAATATTGCGGCAGGAAAAGGTGCCGTAGTGCCACACCGTCCGGACCGGCTGATCGAACTGTTCGCGGGCGGCGGGCTGCAGGCCGTGGCGCTCGAACATCACCCAGGCCAGCGCCAGCGGGCAGCGGGCCACGAAGCTGTTGTTGAAGGTGACCCCGGTGCGGCGCACCCGCACCACGTTGGTCAGCGGGCAGCTCTCCACCGGGGTGTAGTCCTCCAGCGGCAGGTGGTCGAGGGCGTCCTCCGGCGCGGTGTTTAACGCGTCCAGGCAGGCCTGCGGCCGGCCCTCCAGTCGCGACAGCTTCCAGCCGGTCACCGGCGTCACCGGATCGGTGACGTGCAGCGGCATGAAGGGGTTCCAGTGACGCGGCTCCGACCACCACTGCTGGTGCAGGCCGAGCACGAACAGCGGCGCGGCGATCAGCAGCAACAGCACGAGGATTTGGGAGAGACGTTTCATTAAGGGTCAGTCTGCCAGCCCGACGGCGCTCCGGCAGGCCGCATTACCGTCTTTTACGGTTGCCGGCGCCGCCAGTACCAGGCCAGCACCGACCCGGACAGATTGTGCCAGACGCTGAACAGCGCCCCGGGCAGCGCGGCACCGGCGGAGAAATGCTTCACCGCCAGCGCCACGCCCAGGCCGGAATTCTGCATCCCCACTTCGATGGCCAGCGTGCGGGCGCGACGCGGGTCCAGACGCATCAACCGCGCGCCGCCGTACCCCAGCGCCAGCCCCAGCCCATTGTGCAGCACCACCGCCAGCATCACCGCCGCGCCACCCACCGCGATGCGGTCCCGGTTGAGCGCCACGATCACGCCGATCACCAGCACGATGGCGGCCACCGACAGCAGCGGGAATACCGCCCGCACCGGCTCCAGCGGGCGATGAAACAGGGAGTTCAGCAAGGTGCCGGCGATCACCGGCAGCAGCACGATCTGCACCAGGGAGCCGAGCATGGACATCACCGGCACTTCGATGCTCTGGCCCTGGTAGACCCACACCAGCAGCGGCGTGGCCACCACCGCCACCAGGGTGGACACCGAGGTCATGGTGATGGACAGCGCCACGTCCGCCCGCGCCAGATAGCAGATCACATTGGACGCGGTGCCGCCCGGGCAGGCGCCGACGATCACCAAGCCCAGCAGCAGCTCCGGCGGCAGCGCCAGCAACAGACCCACCGCCAGCGCCACCAGCGGCATGACCAGGAACTGCAGCAGCACGCCCAGGCCAATCACCGCCGGGCGCCGCGCCACATCCGCGAAATCCGCCCAGGTGAGCGTCATGCCCATGCCGAACATGATCAGCATCAGCAGCGGCACGATCGCCCAGGACAGCTGCGCCAGCCCACCCGGAAACAGAAACGCGAATACCGAAAACAGCACCGCCCACAGCGGGAACAAGCGCGTCAGAGTCTGAATCATCCAGGTGTCTTCAGTCGGTGCCGCCGCGCGCCTTCACCGGCTCGAAGTCCTCGGCGTTGAGCTCTGGCAGTTTCTCGTCGCAACCCTGGATGCCCTGGCGCTTGAGGTTGTCGCACACCCGGTCGAGCTTGCCGTCCACCGCGTGCATGTGGTCCAGCAGCGCGCCGATGGCCTCGGCCACCGGGTCGGGCATGTCGTTGCTGACGCCATAGGCCTGGAAGCCGATTTTCTCAGCCATTTCCTGGCGGTTCTTCTCCTGCTCGCTGACCGGCCGGCCGATCACGCGGCCGGGGATGCCGACCACGGTGGCGCCTTCCGGCACCTCCTTGGTGACCACGGAGTTGGAGCCGATCTTGGCGTTCTTGTGCACGGTGAACGGGCCCAGCACCTTGGCGCCGGCGCCGACCACCACACCGTCTTCCAGGGTCGGGTGGCGCTTGCCCTTGTCCCAGCTGGTGCCGCCCAGGGTAACGCCGTGGTAGAGGGTGACATCGTCGCCGATTTCCGCGGTTTCACCGATCACCACGCCCATGCCGTGGTCGATGAAAAAGCGCCGGCCGATCTTGGCGCCGGGGTGAATCTCGATGCCGGTGAGCCAGCGGCTGAAGGTGGACAGGACCCGGGCCAGCTGTTTGAGGTTGTGGTGCCACAGCCAGTGCGCCAGACGGTGGAACAGCACCGCGTGCAGGCCCGGATAGTTGAGCAGCACTTCTAGGGTGTTGCGCGCCGCCGGGTCGCGGCTGAAAACCGATGCGATGTCCTCTTTCACTTGCTTGAACATAATTACCTCTGCCTGGTCCCCGGCTCGTCGTCGCGGGGCGTGTCCGCCGCCTGGCGAGCGGCGTGCTTCTGTATCGCCACCAGCGTACCGCGCAGGATGCTGATTTCCATTTTGTCCGGACGAGCGCGCAGGAACAATCGCCGCATGCGCGTCATCACCTGACCGGGCTGCTCCGGGTTCAGGAAGCCGCTCTCGGTCATCACCTGTTCCAGGTGATCCAGAAAGCCGGCCACCGCCTGGTTACTGGCCGGCGGCTCATCCCAGAACATTTCCGGCAGCGGCATGGCCTCGCGGCGGGCGCGGGCCTCGGGCAGGTCGGCGTCCTCGCCGACCAGCGCCAGCCGCAGTTCATAGGCGATCAGCTGCACCGCCGACGCCACGTTGAGCACGCCGTAGTCCGGGTTGGCGGGCACCGTCACGTGCAGGTTGCAGCGGCGCAGTTCGTCGTTGGTCAGGCCGCGGTCCTCGCGCCCGAACAGCACCGCGATGCGGGTGCTTTCCGGCTCGCGCTGCAGCTGGGCGCTCAGTTGGCGCGGCGTCAGGCAGGGCCAGGGAATGCGCCGCTGGCGCGCGCTGGTGCCGATCACCAGGGTGGCGCCTTCGAGGGCTTCGTCCAGGTCGGCGCAGACCCGCGCGGCGCTGAGCACATCGCCGGCGCCGGAGGCGCGGGCGGTGGCCTCGGCGCTGGGATAGACCGCCGGGCTGACCAGACGCAGGTCCGCCAGCCCCATGGTCTTCATGGCTCGGGCGGCGGCGCCGATATTGCCGGGGTGCGTGGTTTCCACCATCACCACGCGCACGTTCTCTAACATGAGGTATCCGAATCCGGGAATGGAGAGCGCGTTAGTCTAGCAGATTCTGATCTGCCCTCCTCCCTCCGGCTCTGTTACAATCCGCCTCCCGAAACGCCCGCCGGCCCCGCCGCAGCGGGTGATCGCGCTCTTTGAACCCGACAGGATGATTGCATGCACGCGCCGCAAGTGAACATTGCCCTGCGAGCCGCCCGCCAGGCCGGCAACCTGATCCGCCGCGCGGCGGAGAACAACGACCCCCTGTCCGTGGACCGGAAGGCGGCCAACGACTTCGTCACCCAGGTGGACCGGGCCGCGGAAGCACGCATCATCGACGCCATCCGCAAAGCCTACCCCGAGCACGGCATTCTCGCCGAGGAAAGCGGCGAGCAGCCGGGCACCGGCGCCGGCGCCGATTACCTGTGGGTGATCGATCCGCTGGACGGCACCACCAACTTTATCCACGGCCTGCCGCAGTACGCGGTATCCATCGCCTTGAAAGTCAAAGGCAAGGTGGAGCACGCGGTGGTCTACGATCCGCTGCGCGAGGAAGAATTCACCGCCAGCCGGGGCCGTGGCGCGGCCCTCAACGGCCGCCGCCTGCGCGTCACCAACCGGGCCGGCCTGGATGGCGCCCTGATCGGCACCGGTTTCCCGTTCCGCAACGACCAGATGGCCTACATGGACGCCTACATGGGCATGTTCCGGGCGGTGGCGGAATCCACCGCCGGCCTGCGCCGGCCCGGCGCCGCGGCGCTGGACCTGGCCTGGGTGGCCGCCGGCCGCCTGGACGGCTTCTTCGAGCTGGGCCTGCAGGAGTGGGACATGGCGGCGGGCACGCTGCTGATCACCGAGGCCGGCGGCCTGGTGGGCGACGTGGCCGGCGGCCACAGCCACCTGCAGCGCGGCAACATCGTGGCCGGCACCCCGAAAGTGTTCAAAGGCCTGCTGCAGAAGATCAAACCCCACCTGACCGACAGTCTTAAGCGCGGCTGAGCCGGGCCTGTGGGAGCGGGCTGTGGGAGCTTGCTTGCAAGCGAAAGGCCGGCAAAGCCGGCCGGCAGGATCCCAGAGGCGTCTCTAACGGTGGTGCCAACAAGGCCTCTGGTATCCTGCCGGGTGGCCAAGGCCACCCTTTCGCGGGCAAGGCCCGCTCCCACCAGGCCACTCCGTAGCACGGCCTGCTTGCAGCTGTTTCTTCCTCTCGCCCCGATGCGTAAAACCCATCCATAAGGGATAGGCCTGGGCGCCGAGCTCTGCTAGCGTTGAAGCATTGATTTCTTTTGCGCTAAGAACGCTTTCAGGAGAGCTCCCGATGACCCAGTTCAACCTCAAGGATCCGTCCCTTTTCCGCCAGCAGTGCTTTATCAACGGCCAGTGGTGCGACGCCGAGGACGGCGCCACCATCGACGTGGACAATCCCTCCAACGGTGAGATCATCGGCACCGTGCCGCGCATGAAGGAAGCGGACACCCTGCAAGCGATCGCCGCCGCCGACAACGCGCTGCCGGCCTGGCGCGCCAAGACCGCCGGCGAGCGGGCCGACCTGCTGTACGCCTGGTACAACCTGATGATGGAGCACCAGGACGACCTGGGCGCGCTGATGACCCTGGAACAGGGCAAGCCGCTGGCGGAATCCAAGGGCGAGATCGCCTACGCCGCGTCGTTCATCAAGTGGTTCGCCGAGGAAGCCCGCCGCGCCTACGGCGACACCATCCCCGGCGCCAAGCCCGGCCAGCACATCATCGTGATCAAGCAGGCCATCGGTGTGACCGCCGCGATCACGCCGTGGAACTTCCCGGCGTCGATGATCACCCGCAAGGCCGGCGCCGCCCTGGCGGCGGGCTGCACCATGGTGGTCAAACCCGCCAGCGCCACGCCCTATTCCGCCTTCGCGCTGGCCGAGCTGGCCCAACGCGCCGGCATCCCCGCCGGTGTGATCAACATCATTACCGGCTCCGCGGCGGCCATCGCCGACACCATCACCAGCTCGCCGGTGGTGCGCAAGGTGAGCTTCACCGGCTCCACCGAGGTGGGCAGCCAGCTGATGGCCAACTGCGCCGAGCACATCCAGAAGGTATCCCTGGAACTGGGCGGCAACGCGCCCTTCCTGGTGTTCGACGACGCCGATCTGGACAAGGCCGTGGAAGGCGCCATCGCCAGCAAGTTCCGCAACACCGGCCAGACCTGCGTGTGCGTGAACCGTTTCCTGGTGCAGGACGGCGTGCACGATGCGTTCGTGGAAAAACTCAAGGCGGCGATGGAGAAACTGAAAGTCGGCGACGGCTTTGAAGAGGGCGTCACCCAGGCGCCGCTGATCAACGCCGGCGCCGCCAAGAAAGTGCTTGAGCATATCGAGGACGCCAAATCCAAGGGCGCCAAGGTGGTGCTCGGCGGCGGCGCCCATGAGCGCGGCGGCAACTTCGTTCAGCCCACACTGATCACCGGTGCCACCGCCGACATGGAATTCTGCCACGAGGAAACCTTCGGCCCGCTGGCGGCGGTGATCCGTTTCCAGGACGAGCAGGAAGGCATCCGCATCGCCAACGACACGCCGTTCGGTCTGGCCTCCTATTTCTACAGCGAGAACATCCACCGCGTGTGGCGCGTGGCCGAAGCGCTGGAAGCCGGCATGGTGGGCATAAACGAAGGCCTGATTTCCAACGCGGCGGCACCGTTCGGCGGCGTCAAGGAGTCCGGCCTGGGCCGCGAAGGCTCCCACCAGGGCATGGAAGAGTACATGGAGGTGAAGTACCTCTGCATGGGCTGAAAAAACGATGCAGGTTGCAGGATTCAGGATACACAGGAGTCCCCTGTATCCTTCATCCTGAATCCTGTATCGCATTTGGCCCACCACGAACGGACAGCCATTTGGGGAGAGGCGCATGGTCAACACATTGCGAGTAGCGCTGCTTCCTGGCGACGGCATCGGCCAGGAGGTGATGGCCGTAGCCGAGGCGGTGCTCAAGACGCTGATCCACGGCCACGACCTGCCCCTGGCGTACGACGTGCTGCCGTGGCCGGCCACCGACTGGCACCGGCGCCACGGCGCCATGATGCCGGAGGACGCGCTGCCACGGCTGCGTGAGTACCAGGCCCTGCTGCTGGGCGCCCTGGGCGACCCGGGGCCGCTCAGCGACCCGCAACGTTACTGTCTCCCCGACGGCGTCTCCCTGGCGCCGCTACTGACCCTGCGCAAGGGTCTGGACCTGTGGGCCTGCGAACGGCCCGCCCGCTTCTACCCCGGCACCGTTCAGTACCTGGCCGACGACCGCGCCCGCGATCTGGACATGCTGGTGATCCGCGAAAACAGCGAAGGCGAGTACGTCGGCCAGGGCGGCCGGCTGCGCGCGGACACCCGTGAGGAAATCGCCACGCAGCTGGAGGTGTTCACCTACACCGCCACCGAGCGGCTGATACGCCACGCCTTCGAACGCGCCCGGCAACGGGCGGCTGAACGGGCCGACTCAAACAGCCCGCGCCGCTTCGACGGCGCCGACGGCGAGCCCCGTGAATCGCAGGTATGCCTGATCACCAAACGCAACGCCCAGGCGTTCTGGGGCACCCTCTACGACCGGGTGTTCGAGGAAGTGGCCGCCGACTACCCGGACGTGGCCACCCACCACGAGCTGGTGGACGCGGCGGCGATGAAGTTCGTGCAGGCGCCGTGGCGCTTCGACGTGGTGGTGGCCAGCAACCTGCACGGCGACATTCTCACCGACCTGGCGGCGGTACTGGCCGGCGGGCTCGGGGTGGCACCGTCCGCCAACCTGAACCCGGCGGACCCGTCCCAGCCGGCCCTGTTCGAGCCCACCCACGGTTCCGCGCCGGACATCGCCGGCCAGGGTATCGCCGACCCGCGCGCGACCCTTTTCAGCCTGGCGTTGATGCTCGACTGGCTCGGCGAAAAAGAGCCGATTTTTTATGGCGCGGCCCGGCATTTGCATGAGACGCTGGTGTCGGACCTCGCCGCCGGGCACCCGGCGTGCGGCACCGACCAAATCGGTGCGCGGATTCAAGGCGCCCTGGGCGGGGGCCGCTGAACCGGTCTTGATCACAAGGCGGGTCCAGCGCGTACCTCCCCCGGGAATCGGGTATGGAGGAGCAAGCCATGAATCATCTGTCTCCACTTTTGGTGCAGTCCAGCGGGATCTGCGCGGAACGGGGCGAAGGAAGCTGGTTGTTTGACGGCGAAGGCCGTCGCTGGCTGGATTTCACATCGGGCATCGGCGTTACCGCCACCGGCCACTGCCACCCCAAGGTGGTGGAAGCCGCCCGCGATCAGGTCGGCAAGCTGGTGCACGCCCAGTACGCCACCGTCACTCACCCCAATATGCTGCGTCTCACCGACCGGCTCTACGAGCATCTGCCCCGGCACCTCGACGCGGTGGCATTCTCCAACTCCGGCAGCGAAGCGGTGGAGACCGCCCTGCGTCTGGCCCGCCAGGCGACCGGCCGGCCCAATATCATCGCCTTCACCGGCGGCTTTCACGGCCGCACCCTGGCGGCGGCCTCGATGACCACCTCCACCACCAAGGTGCGCACCGGCTGGCAGCCGCTGATGGCCGGCGTCAGCTTCAGCCCCTTCCCGCACAGCTACCGCTACGGCTGGAGCGAGGACGACACCGTGGACTTCTGCCTGCGCGAGCTGGACCACGTGCTGATGACCCAGTCCGCGCCCTCGGACACCGCCGCCATGATCATCGAGCCGGTGCAGGGGGAATACGGCTACTACCCCGCCACCAAGCGCTTCATGCAGGGCCTGCGCGAGCGCTGCGACAAGCACGGCATCCTGCTGATCGCCGATGAAATCCAGGCCGGCTACGGGCGCACCGGGCGGTTCTGGAGCCACGAGCATTTCGACGTTCAGCCGGACATGCTGATCACCGCCAAGGGGCTGGCCAGCGGCTACCCGCTGTCCGCCGTGGCCGCCAGCCGGGCCCTGATGTCCAGCGGCGCGCCGGGTTCCCAGGGCGGCACCTACGGCGCCAACGCGGTGGCCTGCGCCGCCGCCCTGGCCACCCTGGACGTGATGGAACAGGAGGAGCTGGTCAGCCACGCGGCCACCGAGGGCGCCTACCTGTTCGAACGTCTGCGCACGCTGCGGGACAGTCACGATTGCATCGACGAGGTGCGCGGCATGGGCCTGATGCTGGGCATGGAAATCGTCAAGGCGCCGGGCCAGCCCGACGGCGAGCGCGCCGCCGCCCTGCTCAAGGCCTGCGAACAAAGCGGCCTGCTGCTGCTGCGCTGCGGCATCCACGGCCAGGTGGTGCGCTGGCTGCCGCCGCTCACCGCCAGCCGGCAAGAGATCGATCAAGCGGTGAACCTGTTCCAGGACGCGCTCGAAGAAACACGCTGATTTGAGAAGGAGACGCCATGAGCGCAGGCGCATTGCATGAACCCCGGGTCACCGTCCTGTTGGCGGAGGACGAACCCGCCCTGCCCGGCCTGGACCGGCTGCGCGGGGACATCACCCTCCGCGAGGTGCGGGGCGACAACGGTCTCGCCGAGGCGTTGGCGGAAACGGACATCCTGGTGGTCACCGATTTCCGCGTCGAGGCCCTGGAAGCCGCCTGGCCCGACCCCTGCCCGATACGCTGGGTGCACGCCACCAGCGCGGGCGTGGACGCCCTGATGATTCCACCGATCAAGAACGGCGATTTCCCGGTCACCAATGCCTCGGGCATTTTCGACCGGGGCATCGCCGAATACGTGCTCGGCGCGGTGCTGCTGTTCGCCAAGGACACCCTCACCAATCTGGCGCTGCAACGGGAGCGGCGCTGGCAGCACCGGGAAACCGCCATGATCCGTGGCGCCCGGGCATTGGTGGTGGGGGCCGGTTCGATCGGCCGGGAAATCGCCACCGTGCTGGGCGGCCTGGGCATGGAGGTGGTCGGCACCGCGCGCCGGGCCCGCCAGGATTCGGCCTTTGCCCGGGTACACCGCCAGGAAGACCTGCCGGCCCTGCTCGGCGACGCGGATTACGTGATCGTGGCGGCGCCGCTCACCGACGACACCCGTGGTCTGTTCGACGACCGCCATTTCCGCTTGATGAAACCCGGCGCGGTCTTCATCAACGTGGGCCGCGGCGCCGTGGTCCGCACCGGCGCCCTGCTCGGGGCGCTGGACAGCGGCCGGCTGGCCGGCGCCGCCCTGGATGTGTTCGAGGAAGAACCGCTGCCGCCGGAGCACCCGCTGTGGCGCTACCCCAACGTGATGCTGTCCGCGCACATGGCCGGCGATTTCGTCGGCTGGCGGCGGGCCCTGGGCGACCAGTTCGTCGACAACTTTCAACGCTGGCGGCGCGGGCAGCCGCTGGCCAACCCGGTGGATAAGGCACGCGGCTACGGTCGCCGCTGAGAGGCTGAGAGAGGAGGCACATCCATGAGTGAGGAACTGCGGACCCTGAGTGCGCTGGAACTGAAGAAGGCGTTCGAACGCCGGGAGCTGTCACCGGTGGAGGTGGCGGCGGATCTGCTCGATCATGTGCAGCATCACGACCATGCCCTGAACGCCTGGTGCCTGATCGACCGCGAGACCACGCTGGAGATCGCCAAGGCCTCCGAGCAACGCTATCTGAAAGGCGAGGCTCAGGGGTTGCTGGACGGCATCCCGGTGGCGGTCAAGGATGTGTTTCTCACGCCCATGTGGCCCACCCTGAAAGGCTCGCGCACCATCGACGGCGCCAGCACGCTGAACAAGCGCTCGCCGGCCACCGCCGCTTTGGAGCGCCACGGCTATGTGCCGCTGGGCAAAACCACCACCCCGGAGTTCGGCTGGAAGGGGGTCACCGACAGCCCGTTGTGCGGCCCCACCAACAACCCCTGGGACCCTTCCAAAACCGCCGGCGGCTCCAGCGGCGGGTCCGCCGCGGCGGTGTCCGCCTGCATGGCGCCCCTGGCCCTGGGCACCGACGCCGGTGGCTCGATCCGTATTCCGGCCGGGTTCTGCGGCATCGTCGGCCACAAACCCACCTTCGGTGAAGTGCCGCACTGGCCGGCCAGCCCGTTCGGCAGCCTTGCCCATGCCGGGCCCATGACCCGCACGGTGGCGGACGCCGCCCTGATGATGCAGGTGCTCAGCGAAACCGACCCGCGCGATTCCCAGGCGGCGCCACGGCGCGGCACCGATTATCTGGGCGCCCTGGAGGGCGACCTGTCCGGGCTGCGCATCGCCTACAGCAATAACCTGGGTTACGTGGACGTGGACCCGGACATCGAACGGGCCTGCGCCGCCGCCGTGGAGGTGTTCCGCGACCTGGGCGCCACCGTGGTGGAAGTGGACCCGGGCTTCAGCAACCCGCTGGCCGCCTTCGGCCACCTGTTCTACGGCGGCGCCGCCAACGCCTGCCGCGACCTGACGCCGCGCCAGCGCGAGCAGATGGACCCGGGCCTGATGCAGGTGGTGGCCAAGGCCGAGCGCCTGTCGATGCTCGACTATCTGGCGGCGGTGAACGAACGCATGGCGCTCTCGGAGCGGATGGCCGTGTTCCACCAGAAGTACGATCTGCTGATCACCCCGACCCTGCCGATCACCGCCTTCGAGACCAACCGGGAGGTGCCGCCGGACTGGCCCAACACCCGCTGGCCCACCTGGACGCCGTTCACCTACCCTTTCAACATGACCGGCCAGCCGGCGCTGTCCGTGCCGCTGGGGCTGGCCGGCGACGGCTTGCCCATGGGGCTGCAGATCGTCGGCCGCCGTTTCGAGGACGAGCAGGTGCTCAAGGCCGGGCATCTGTTCGAACAGCTCCGTCCGTTCACCGACCGTCCATCGCTGGCCCTGGCCGGCGCGACCGCATGAACCGTCTTTAACAAGGGAGCGGTGATATGAGCAGCATCAACCTGGACACGGACTTCTACGAAACCGAAGACCCGATCTGGAACCCGGCCCTGCTGACCATCCCGGTGCCGGGCATCCGCCGCATGGTGAACCTGGCGTCGACCATGGAGGACGTGATCCATTTGTCCATCGGGCAGCCGGACCTGAAGCCGCCGGAACATGTGGTGGAAGCGGCGGTGGACGCCCTGCACGCGGGCCAGACCGGCTACACCATGGACGCCGGCCTGCCCGAGCTGCTGGAAGCACTGGCGGAATACTACGGGGAACGCTACAACCGCACCCTGGTGCCGGAAAACATCATGATCACCACCGGCGCCACCGAGGCGCTGTACCTGGCGCTCACCGCCACCTCGGCGCCGGGGCGGGAATTCATCGTCCCGGAGCCCTCGTTCATGCTCTACGCGCCGCTGATCCGCATGAACGGCGGCGTGGTAAAATCGATCCCCACGCACGCGGAGAACCAGCACCAGCTGGACCCGCAGGAGGTGATCGACGCCATCGGCCCGAACACCTACGCCATCGTGCTCAACTCACCGAGCAACCCCACCGGCACCATCTATCCCCGCGACACCGTGGAAGCGATCGTGCAGGAAGCGGCGTACCGGGGCGTGTACGTGATCAGCGACGAGGTCTACGACCACCTGGTGTACGACGGCAAGGAGTACCCGAGCGTGCTGTCCTGCTGCTCGGACCTGGACCATGTGATGGTGATCTCCAGCTTCTCGAAAACCTTCAGCATGGCGGGCATGCGCATCGGCTGGTTGATGGCCAGCCAGGGCGCGATCAAGAAATTGCGCCGCTACCACATGTTCACCACCACCGTGGCCAACACGCCCTGCCAATGGGCCGGGGTGGCGGCGCTGCGCGGCGAGCGCACCTTCATCGACAACATGCTGGTGGAGTACCAGCGCCGCCGCGACCGGCTGGTGGACCTGGTGAAGGCCACACCACACCTTACCGGTTACCGGCCGGACGGCGCCTTCTACCTGTTCCCGTCGCTGCCGGAGGGCGTCAACGGCGGCAACGTGGCGCTCAAACTGCTGCGCGAAACCGGCGTCTGCACGGTCGCCGGGGAAACCTTCGGCGACAGCTGCAGCAACGCCCTGCGCATCAGCTACTCCACCTCCCTGGACCAGATCGAAGCCGCCTTCGAACGCATCATCCCCTGGATGGAAAAACAAGATTGGTGAGGAGGGCAGTTAATAGTTAACAGTGAACAGTGAACAGTGAACAGTGAACAGTGAACAGTTAATAGTTGGCCGGCATAGCCGGCCCTGGGGAAAACAAAAAGGCCGTGCCAGCGTTCATTCGCGGGCACGGCCTTTTCGTTGGTAACGACGCTCGTCGCGTCTTTTAGCTGTTAACTATTCACTGTTAACTATTAACTGCTTTTAGGGCATTTCGTCGATTTCTTCTTTTTCGACGACCAGGAAGTCTTCCTTGGTGACGTTGAGGGTGAAGATCAGGTTGGCGACCACGTAGATGGACGAGTAGGTACCCACAACGATGCCCACCAGCAGCGCTTCCGAGAACGAGCGCATTACTTCGCCGCCGAAGAAGAACAGCGCCAGCAGCACCAGGGCGGTGGTCAAGGAGGTGTTGATGGTGCGGTTGAGCATTTCGTTGATGGCGTCGTTGACGATTTTTTCCGGGTCGGTTTCCCGGGTGTTGCGGAAGTTCTCGCGTATCCGGTCAGCGACCACGATGGAGTCGTTCAGCGAGTAGCCGATCAGGGCCAGGATCGCCGCCAGCACGGTCAGATCGAAGTGCCACTGCAGCAGGGAGAACAGGCCCAGCACGATGATCACGTCGTGCAGCAGCGCGGCCACGGTGGCGACCCCGAACTTGTTGGTGAACCGGAACCACACATAGACCAGCATCAGGCCCAGCGCCATCAGCATGGCGAGGCCGGACTGGTCACGCAGCTCGTCGCCCACCTGGGGGCCGACAAACTCCACCTTGAGCAGTTCAAGGTTGTCGATCTCGGCGTTCACCGCTTCGAACACCATGCCGCCCACCTGGTCGGCTTCCACGCCTTCGGTGGGCGCCACGCGGATGCTGACTTCCCGGGCGGAGCCGTACTGCTGAACTATGGCGTCGCTGAAGCCGCGCTCGGCGACGGCGCCGCGCACCTGGTCGAGGTCCAGATCCTGCTCGCTTTTCACCACCACCGAGGTGCCGCCGGTGAAGTCCAGGCCCAGGTTCAGACCGCGGGTGGCGAGCAGCGCGATGGAGATCACCACCAGGGTGATCGACAGTATGCCGAGCACCTTGCGCGGCGCCATGAAGTTGATGTGCTTCGCGGGAGCCTTACTCATAACCGCCTCAGATACTCAGTTTGGCCGGCGCGCGGGCGCCCCGGCCGTAGGTCATTTCCACCAGCGCGCGGGTACCGATGATGGCCGTGAACATGGAGGACAGAATGCCGATGAACAGCGTCACCGCGAAGCCCTGCACGGAGCCGGTGCCCGCGGAGAACAGGATCACCGCCACGATCATGGTGGTGATGTTGGCGTCCAGAATGGTGGTGAAGGCGCGGCCGTAGCCCTCTTCGATCGCCTCGCGCGGGCGCCGGCCGTTACGCAGCTCCTCGCGGATACGCTCGTAGATCAGCACGTTGGCGTCCACCGCCATGCCCACGGTCAACACGATACCGGCGATACCCGGCAGGGTGAGCGTGGCGCCGGGAATCAGCGACATCACGCCGACGATGATCACCAGGTTGCCGAGCAGCGCCACATTGGCGAACAGGCCGAACACCTTGTACCAGATCACCATGAACAGCAGCACCAGGGCCATGCCCAGCGCCATCGACTTGAGGCCGGCCTCGATATTTTCCTGGCCCAGGCTGGGGCCGATGGTGCGCTCTTCAACGATGGTCACCGGCGCCGCCAGGGAACCGGCGCGCAGCAGCAGGGCCAGCTCCGAGGCTTCCGCCGGGCTGTCCAGACCGGTGATCCGGAAGCGGCTGCCCAGGGTGTCCTGGATGGTGGCCACGTTGATCACGTACTGGTCGGTGGTGCTTTCCGGCACCTGACGGCGCTCGCCGTCCTCGTCCTCGACGGTTTTCATCACCGTCTTGGTCTCGATGAACAGCACCGACATGGGGTTGCCCACGTTCTTGCTGGTCACCCGCTGCATGCTGCGCGCGCCGGTGGAGTCCAGCTCCACGTTCACCTGGGGCGTGCCGCTTTGCTGGTCGAAGCCCATCTGCGCGTTGGTGACCTGATCACCGGTGGCGATCTTGGATTTCTCCAGAATCACCGGCCGGTCGTTCTGGGATTTGAACGGGAAAATCTCGGTGCCCGGCGGCGCGATGCCGGTGCTGGCCCGGCTGGAGGAGTACTGGTCGGCGACCAGACGGAATTCCAGGGTCGCGGTGCGGCCGAGAATACGGCGCGCCTGGGAGGCGTCCTGCACACCGGGCAGCTGCACCACGATGCGGTCGGCGCCCTGGCGCTGCACCACCGCGTTGCCCACGCCCAGCTCGTTGACCCGGTTGTTCAGCGCGGTGCGGTTCTGGTCGACGGCGTAATCCTGCAGCTCATCCAGCGTGCTCTGGTTCAGCGTCAGGGTCAGCCGGGGCCGTTCCTCGGACTGGTCCAGGGTGAACTCCGGCAGCGCGGTGCGCAGCGGCGCCCGCGCCGCGTCGGCGGCGATCTGGTCGTCCAGGGTGATGACCAGCTTCTGGCCTTCGATGTCCACGCTGCGGTAGCGGATGCCCTCGTTGCGCAGCGTCAGCTTGGCCTGGCCGGACCAGGCGTCCATGCGCTGCTCGATCACCGTGGCCATGTCCACCTGCAGCAGGAAGTGCACCCCGCCACGCAGGTCCAGGCCCAGGTTCATGGGCGAGGCGCCCACCGCGCGCAGCCAGTCCGGCGTGGTGGGGGCCAGATTAAGCGCCACCACGTACTCTTCGCCGAGCAGGCTGGAAATACGCTCGCGGGCCCGCAGCTGCGCGTCCGTGCTCTCCAGGCGCACCATCCAGGAATTGTTGATGGTTTCGCCTTCGCCGTGTTCGATGCCGGCGTCGTCGAGGGCGCCCAGCACCCGGTCACGAACCGGCACCGGCACCTGGCCGCCGGCGTCGTTGGCACTGATCTGAATGGCCGGAACGTCCGGATAAAGATTGGGCAGCGCATAGAGGCCGCACCCCAATAGCACGGCCAGGAGCAGGAAAAATTTCCAGCGCGGATAGCGGGTCATAATGGTCTTCCGGTTCGGCCGGCGAGGACTTATATGGATTTAATGGTGCCTTTGGGCAACGTGGCCTGGACACTCTGTTTCTGCAGTTTGATCTCGAGGTTGCCGCTGATTTCCAGTACCACGAAATCGTCGGTGACCTTGGTCACCCGGCCGAGAATGCCGCCGCTGGTGATCACTTCGTCGCCTTTGTTCAGGCTCTGGACCAGATTCTTGTGTTCCTTGGCGCGCTTTTGCTGCGGACGGATCAGGAAGAAGTAGAACACCGCTACCATTACCACCAGCATGATCAGCTCGATACCGCCGCCGCCAGGAGCGGCCCCACCGGTTTGAGCGTGCGCGGGTGAAATCAACCAGTTCATGACGTTACTCCACGTTATCGTCGTTAAATCGCGGGTACGGGACGGCCCAAAGCCGCGTAGAAGTCGCTAATAAAGGCGCTCAATGTACCCGCTTCGATAGCCCCCCGCAATCCGGCCATCAGCCGCTGGTAATGGCGCAGATTGTGGATGGTATTGAGTTGCGCGCCGAGCATCTCGTTGCAGCGATCCAGATGGTGCAGATAGCTGCGCGAAAAATGCCGGCAGGTATAGCAATCACAGTTTTCGTCCAGCGGCCCCAGGTCGTGCCGGTGCCGGGCGTTGCGGATCTTGAGCACGCCTTCGCCGACGAAAATATGGCCGTTGCGCGCGTTGCGCGTGGGCATCACGCAGTCGAACATATCCACGCCGCGCCGCACCGCTTCGACGATGTCCTCGGGCCGCCCTACCCCCATCAGATAGCGGGGCCGGTCCTCGGGCATGTGCGGGGTCAGCGCGCCCAGGGTGCGCAGCATCTCTTCCTGGGGCTCGCCCACGCTCAGGCCGCCCACCGCGTAGCCGTCGAAGCCGATATCCACCAGCCCGTCCAGCGATTCGCGGCGCAGGGCGTCGTACATGCCCCCCTGTACGATGCCGAAACAGGCCGCATCGTTCCCCAGATCGTCGAAATGGGCCTGCTTGGAGCGTTTCGCCCAGCGCAGGGAGAGGCGCATGGAGTCGGCGGCCTCGGTCTCGGTGGCCGGGTACGGCGTGCATTCGTCGAAAATCATGCAGATGTCGCTGTCCAGATCCGCCTGCACGCGCATGGCGACTTCCGGATTCAGCTCAATGCGGTCGCCGTTGATCGGGCTCTGGAATACCACGCCCTGCTCGGAAATCTTGCGCATCTCGCCCAGGCTGAACACCTGGAAGCCGCCGGAATCGGTGAGGATCGGCCGCTGCCACTGCATGAAGCCGTGCAGCCCGCCGTGGGCGCCGATCACTTCGGTGCCGGGGCGCAGCATCAAATGGAAGGTATTGCCGAGGCAGATTTCCGCGCCGATGTCCTCCAGGTCCCGGGGCAGCATGCCCTTGACCGTGCCGTAGGTGCCCACCGGCATGAACGCCGGGGTTTCCACACTGCCGCGCGGGAAGGTCAGCCGCCCGCGCCGGGCGGCGCCGTCACTGGCCAGATGCTGGAAGGTCATTCGGGACATGAAAAGCCTCGCTGCGCGTCGGGCGCTCTTTCAATGAACATGGCGTCGCCGTAACTGAAGAAGCGGTAGCGTTCACGGATCGCCTCCTCATACGCCGCCAGCACCCGCTCACGGCCGGCGAAGGCGCTCACCAGCATCAGCAGGGTGGAGCGCGGCAAATGGAAGTTGGTGACCAGCGCGTCCACCTGGCGGAACCGATAGCCCGGATAAATAAAGATGTCGGTTTCCGATTCACCGGCCTCCAGCGCGCCGCCGGCCGAGGCCGCCTCCAGGGTGCGCAGGGCGGTGGTGCCCACCGCCACCACCCGGCCGCCGCGGGCGCGGGTGGCGGCGACCTGCTCCACCAGGGTGGGCTCGACGCGGAACCGTTCGCTGTGCATGGGGTGGTCCTCGACCCGCTCCACGCGCACCGGCTGGAAGGTGCCGGCGCCCACGTGCAGGGTCACGAAGCCGGTTTCCACCCCCATTGCCTGCAGATGCTCCAGCATCGGCTGGTCGAAGTGCAGGCCGGCGGTGGGCGCCGCCACGGCACCGGGCTCGCGGGCATACACGGTCTGGTAGCGCTCCTGGTCCGCGCCCTCGTCGGGGCGGTCGATGTAGGGCGGCAGCGGCACATGGCCGATGCGTTCCAGCGCCTCCAGAGCGGTCTCGCAGCCCGTGAAATCCAGCTCGAACAGCTCACCACGGCGGCCCTCGACCCGGGCGCCGATGCCCTGCTCGAACACCAGCCCGGTATCCGGCTTGGGCGACTTGGAGGCGCGCACATGGGCCAGCGCCCGGGTGCCCTCCAGCAGCCGCTCGATCAGCACTTCCACCCGGCCGCCGGAGCTTTTGTGGCCGAACAGGCGGGCCGGAATCACCCGGGTGTCATTGAACACCAGCAGGTCGCCGGGGCGCAGATGATCGGCCAGATCGGGAAACCGCTGGTGTTTCAGGGCGTCCACGGTGAGCGCCAGAAGGCGGGCGTCGCGGCGCCGCTCCGGGGGATGGCGGGCGATCAGCGCTTCCGGCAGGTCAAAATCAAAGTCGTCGACTCTCACGCGGTTATTCCTCCACCCCGGTCAGACCGCCTTGGCGCCCTTGGGCAACACCACGGTGGCGGTGAGCGACAGGCGGTCATGCAGGGTCTGGTGCGGGTGCACCAGCACCACCAGATAGCCGGCGCCGAGGGTCAGCCAGGACAGCCCGGCGGCGGCGAAACGGGCCACCGTCTGCCAGAAACGCATGGGGCCGCCCCGGTAGTCGCGCACCTGCAGGCGCCAGGCGCGCATGCCCAGGGTCTGGCCGCCGTGCAGCCAGAACCAGGCGTAGAAGGCCCAGGTTTCCAGGATCAGCAGCGGGAACAGCACGCCGCGCAGCACCATCGGGTCGGCGCGGGTGACGCCGTTGATGTCCTGCACCGGCAGGCCGGTGTGGTTATAGAGAAGCACGAACAGGCCGGCGCTGACGAACCAAAGGGCGATCACCAGGAAGCCGTCGTAAACCAGGGCCATAAAGCGTTTGAGCAAACCGGCGGGTTTGGCGTCTTCAATCATGGGGGCTCCGACGGGCGGACCAGCGTCTGGCGACGAACGGATACGGAATAAAAAGCCCGCGTTTAGCGGGAGCTTCGTTTCATGCTGGGTAGCAGAGCGGGACTTGGCCCAATGCGCGAGTGTAGCAGAAACCGATTCAAAACCGCCAATGATCCGCCACCGGGCGCCTCTTGCCCAGACCCACTTCTGGCGAACTTTCTGTCGTGATCAATCCAAAGACCGCGCCTTGCCGGAGCGGGGTTCACCGAGGCGCCGATGCTCCGGGGCCTGACGTTAGAGCCATAGGGGCGCCGATCAACCGTATTCAGTCCGCACATCGTGCCGGCGCTCCTTTAGCACCGCGTCCCGGATCATGCGCCAGACAAAATCACCTATCTCCTCTAGCGTGTAGCGACCATCGTCGCTAAACCAGGTGGCTACCCAGTTGAGCGCGCCGAGGCCTATAAGCCGCAGCAAATCAAGATCCACTTCCTTTCGAATTACCCCTTTCTCCGCCAGTGACTTGAGCATAGTCGCCCAGAGGGACTCATAACGGTCGCGCAACTTGATCATCTCCTTACGTGCCTCGCCGCGCAGAGAACGCCACTCAAACAACAGTACATAGACCATGTCCGAGCCGCTGACCAGCATCTGAAGGTGCGCATTGATGCCTCTACGCAACTGCTCCACGGGTTCCGCCGCACCGGCCACGGCTTCGGAGACAGCAGTCGAGGTTTGCTCCAAACCAAGGCGCATCAGATCAACAAGAATATCCTCCTTGGCCTGATACCGGTAATGAAGGCTGCCGGGCAGCAAATTACACGCTTTTGCGATTTCCTTCACCGTGGTCCGGTCATAGCCCTGCTCACGAAACAGTCGAGCGGCGGATGTCAATACAAACTGACGATCAGACCGGGCCGGACCGGCCGGGCGCTTTTAGTGGCACTGCACGCCGCGAACCAGGATCACCGTCACCTTCTTTACAAATCACCCACACAGACCCAACTTTTGATAGGCTCCCCGTCCCCTACCCGCTCTTATACTATGTCCTCGCATGGCCTGCCATGCTGGCGGGTTATATCCGCCTCCAACAATAAAAACACACCTATTTCCGGAGCGTGCATCATGAAGGTCCCACTCCTGTCGCTGTCCCGTGTTATCACCCTCGCCGCCACCCTGGTCCTGTCCGGTTGTGCCACCGTGTACCCGCCGCTTGGCTGGACGCTGGGAGCTTATGCCGAAGACGAGGTGACGCCCTATGTCCTCAGTGAGGATGACCCCAATCTGGCGGCATGCGGTACCGGCAATGGCCTGACGCAGCTGATGGCCTCCTTCAGCCGCGTGGTGGAGAGCCCAGATTACGTATTGTTTTACACCCATCTACTAACTGGTCTGTGCGCAGAAGAGCATGCCTACGAAGCAGATCGGCGATATTGGCGTGCACGCCAGCAGGGCCAACCCGTGATCGCTCGCGACGAGCTGTTGCAGGCCCAGCGCTGGCATGCGTTGGCTGCGGAACGCCGCATGAATTCAGTAACTGCGCTGACCCGCCGTTACGGTGATCTGGATGAGCCCCGCTGCCCACGCCTGCGCAGCCGTAATGACGAGCTAGCGTACATGGTGGGCTTGGTCACGGCGCTGCAAGCAGTGCGCAGTGATCTGTTGTCCGGCGGGCAAGTAGGCGTGCCGCGTGATCTGGCAGTGCAGGCCATGCGCGCGTCCACTTGCCTGGACAACGAAAGATGGTGGGGTGTGCCGCAGGCAATCCGCGCCACCGTGTGGTCCTTCGTGCCGGGCAGCGCGCCGGACGGTGCAGACGTTTGGCAGGCCTACCGTCAGGCCGGCGCCATCGCCGCACGCAATGGTGCCACACTGCCTCTGACGCTGTTTGCTCTAGGAGCGGGCAACCAGGGCCATGACGATGAACTGCGCGAGGCGCTGCGCCAGGCCGCTGCCATCCTTGATGCGGAAATGGCGCCGCCGAAACCTTACGCGCTGGTTGATTTCATTTCCCGTGGACAATTGCTGTACCTGTCTGACCAGATCTGGATCGAACAGACAGGTGCGCGGACACCCGCCGGTGCGCTGGGGACTTTCCCAGGAGAGAGCCGCCGCCCGGCCCCCAACATTCAGGATTTGCTGTAACTGTGCCCGGCTTTTGCCACTTAAGAACAAAAAGGAGAAAAGACATGCTGAAAAAATTGACCCTCGCCGCCCTGCTCACCGGTGCTCTGGCGCTCTCCAACAGTGCTGCGGCCATGGTTGATCGGACCCTATGCGTGTTCGATGTGGTGGGTGCCAACGGCGACACATACCAAATGATGAAACAGTACGTGTTGGCTGCCCAGCAATGGGGCGTGAACTTCGAACTCAAGCCCTACACCGACGAAGCGTTGGCAAAGAGTGACTTCAGGGCAGGTCACTGTGACGCGGTGGAGCTATTCGGCCTCGCCACCCGCAGCATTCTGAAATTCCCAGGATCGTTGGACATGATGGCGGCGCTGCCGAGCTACGACGGCCTCAGCACCGCCGTCGCGGCTCTATCGGACCCAAACGCGGCGCCGCTGATGAAGGAAGGCAGATACGAGAACGCCGGCATCATTCCCGGCGGGAAGGTATACCTGTTTTCCCATGATCGCAACATTCTGGACGACTGGGAAAAACTGGCCGGCAAGCGCATCACGGTGATCTCTGAGGATGAGCAGGCAGTAGAGATGATCAAGTACATCGGCGGCACCGTGATGCCGGCGTCGGTTAGCACCTTCGCCGGCATGTTCAACAGTAATAGCGCCGACCTTTCCTACGCACCGGCCTTTGCCTACCAAGCGCTGGAAATGTACAAGGGCCTCGGCGAGAACGGCGGCATCCTGCGCTACAATCTAGGCATCCTTACTTTCCAGGTAACATTGAACCACGACCGCTTCCCCACTGGCTTCGCCCAGCACTCACGCGCCTGGGTTTACGAAAACATGTGGGATGTTGGCATGCGCTTGGTGAAAAAGGCGGAAGCTACCATCCCCACAAAATACTGGGTAAACCTGAGCACCAACAAAGAAGCACGCTACAACGAGATGTTTTCCAACGTGCGCCAGCGACTATATGACGCCGACAGAGTCTACTCACGGCGCATGCAGCGCATGCTCAAGACCATCCGCTGCCGCGAACTACCGGATAACGCTGAGTGCACCCAGGACACCGAAGGCGGCCCGGCAATCTGAGCCCCGGCCCTACTGCATACGCAGCGGGGCTCTGCCCTGCCCCTACGTCTGTCAGGATTTTCCCGATGCTAGCCACCCATCAAACTTACACCCCCAAGAACGGCTACAGTGCGCCGCGTTCACACCCCTTGTGGTCGGTATTGCCCACTTCATTAATTCTATTGTTGGCGATCACTTTCGGCACCAGCTCTTACCTGCATTCCCAATTGCTGACGTTAGGCCAGTCGATCTGGAACGACTACGGCATGCTGCGACACGCCATGCAGGAGCCCAGCTGCGACGTTGATTTCGATGTAGAGCGACGCATAGCTGCCCAGATCGCTCGCGCAGAAGAACAGACGACGAACAGCATCTTGCCGCCTCGTCCACCCAACCCAAACAGCATCCGCCGGTCGCTGGAAGCCCAGCGGCTGCAATGCGCCGAGCGGCATCAGACCTACTCCCACAACCAATCTCTGCGCCAATCGTCATTGCTTCTGGTCTCCTACAGCAAGGTGGAGTCGGCGGTGGGCGGCGTGGCGGAGATGGGTCTCGATGCCCAGAAATACCTGTTGGTAGGCATCATCCTGTTGTGTGCTCTTGTGGGTACGTTGCAGCACAGTCACATCTCCCTACGCGCCATCCGTACCCGGCGTGACGCCCAAGTGTCCGCGCTGTTCCAAGTGGGCGCCAACCTGTTATTGTTGCTCAGCGCCCTGCATTGGCGTTCGGTGGCGATGACTTCGAGCGATACTGCCACGCCCTGGATACACTGGTTCTGGATTATTGGCTTCAGTGGATTGGCGCTGGCGGCGATATGGCAACTGCTACACCGCGACCGCTATTTACCGGTTGGCGGCAACTGGCTGGGGACCCTGCTGACAATTCCAGTGTATACCTACATGGCACTGATTTCCGGCCTCTATTTCCTGCTTGCCGAGCATTATGAAGCCGGCATGGCAGTACAGCTGATCAAAATGGTTAAGTATGCCGACCTCTACATCAACGTGGCGCTGTATGTATGGGTGGGTATGTTGCTCAAGCAGACCCGACTGGCGCATTTGCTCTTCGACGCTATCCGGCCTTGGAAGCTGGCGCCAGAGCTAATCACCATTGTTGTGGTGCTCCTGGCGGCGCTGCCCACCGCTTTCACCGGCGCGTCGGGAATCTTTCTGATCGCCGTTGGCGGTCTTATCTACCACGAGATTCGCATGAGCGGCGCCCGCCGGCCGCTGGCGTTTGCTGCCACTGCCATGTCCGGCAGCATGGGCGTGGTGCTCAACCCCTGTCTGATGGTGGTAATCATTGCGTCACTTAACAAACAGGTGACCACCACCCAGCTGTTCGATACCGGCCACAACGTGTTCATACTGACCGCAATACTGTTCTCGGCCATGGTACTGCTCACCCGCCGCAGTCCGCTGGGCTGCGCACCAGCCCGGGAAGCGCTACCAGCGTCGCTGAAGGCACTGATCCCGCTGCTGCCTTATGTGGCCATTGCCACCGTCAGCCTGATTTTCTTCCACATCGCGTTGAACCAAAGCTTCAACGAATTCTCGGCACCCACTATCCTGCCGGTGACACTGATCTTCCTGCTGGCCTACGACGTCTGGAGTTGCAAGCGCCAGCCGCAAAAACAAGCTGCGGCCAGCGATCAAGCTCCCACGGTACCCACCCAAGGCGGCTTCTGGCAACGAATGATTGCCGGTACCGCCGAATCCAGCATCCACATCGGCGCGCTGCTGATGTTAATGGCACTGTCGGTGGTGCTCGGCGGGGTGATGGAACGCGCCGGCGTGATGGAGCTGTTTCCCACCGGCTTCACCTCGGTATGGATAGCGATGACCTTTTTGGTAGCGGTGCTGGTGCTGATAGGGATGTTCATGGAACCTTACGGCGCCATTATCCTGGTGTCCGCCACTATCGCTAGTATCGCCTACCAGAGCGGCATCGATCCGGTGCACTTCTGGATGGTGGTTCTGTTAGCATTCGAACTGGGCTACCTAACCCCGCCGATTGCCCTCAATCAAATCCTCACCCGCCAAGTCGTTGGCGACGAGGAAATGGACCAGACCCAGGCCGAAAGCCAGGCAGGAAACACTTGGTGGCAGCGTCATGAGCGCTTAGTCATGCCGGTGACGGTGATGGCCATCGCTCTGTTGCTCGTGGCTTACGTCCCCTTAGCGCTAGGGAATTGAACGACGTTACCGCGCCTGACGGATATCCGGTCAGGCGCGGCTTTATTGTGTTTCTTCCCAACGTTCCTCTTTTAACTCGACGCCATGACACCGTTAGCATGATCCCTCCACTCTGAAACCCACATTCTGGAGACACACGTTCACAGGCCCGCAAACCAGCATTTTTACACCAACCGCAACGCCCTTGCCCGCGCCACTGCCTGGGTGCGGGTTGCCGCATCGAGTTTTCGGTACATGTTATGTAGGTGCCACTTCACCGTACCTTCGGAAATATGCAGCCGGCCGGCGATGTCGCCGTTGCGCTCGCCATTGGCTAAGTGTTCAAGGATGTGTTGTTCCTGTACCGTAAGCAGACCGCTGCTGCTATGGGGCGGTGCGTCGAGCAACTGTGCCAATAGTGCGGTGACGGGAGGCGAGGCGTTTCCCTCATCGGCCAATCGCTGGTACAGCGGTTGCAGGCTGGCCTCATCGCGTAGGCATTGCAAGCCGCCGTGGTTGGCCACCTGCTCCAGCGCCTGCGCCACGGTGCTCAGCGCAACAGCAGACTGACCACGGCATTGGGCGGCCAGCGCGCCAGCCAACAATACTGACAACCGTCCAACCTCGCTGCCCCGGGGCAGTGATGGCGGTTGGTCATTGTCGGGTTGGCGTAGCCGCGCGCACTGGGCGCGCAAAGTCAGCAGGCGGCTTTCGCAGCGATTCGGCAAGGTCAGGAAGTCTTGGCTGAGGCCGCGCAGTACGCGCTCAACTTGCAGTTGCCAAGACAACCGCTGCAGCCCGCGCCGAGCCGCTAGCGCCAGGCCCTGCTGAAAAATGGGTTGCGGGTCGGCGCCATCCCACATCGCCAGCCCCACCTGAGCGCCATACCACAGCGCCGCCACGTCCACAGTGGCATGCAGTTCCAGCCCCGGACGCACGCGGCTAAGCGTGGCACGGGCGGCGTTGCCGTCGCTCTGAGCCAGCTGCGCCGCGGCACGCAGCACCAGCACCTGCTCCAGCGTGTCTTTCTGATCAGCGGGCAACGGGCCTTCATTATTCAGCAAAGCAGCGGTATCAGACAGTACGTTGAGATAATCGTCCTGCGCGAGTTGCACCATAGCGCGAAGCAGCGCCACCCAGCTAAGGCCGTAGGCGGAGCTTTCCTGCCGGAACCATTGCTGAGCACGGTCAAGTCTTCGCAGCGCCACACTGGCATGGCCCTGATGCAGCAGTGCAAAGGCGGAAACACACAATACTGTGCCGGTCTCCATGGCGCCGGCATCGCTCCAACACAGTAGCCAAGCTTCACTCAGCCGCCCGGCCTCCGTCAATGCGTCGGCCAGCGCGGCGTTGACGCAGCGTTGTGCCTCCAACTGCGATTGCAGCACCGGCTGGTTGCAGGCGGACGCCACTTCTGCCACGATCTGTTCAGACTCCTTCACGCGGTTAGTGAACGCCAGCGACCAAGCGAACAGCGCGCCCAGTTGGGGTACCTGCTGGCGCACCGTCGTCGGTAGTCGGTCGATCCAAGACAGCAGTCGATGGTGATCGCCCCGGCGTCGCACTAGCTCGTGGCCGTACTCGGCCATCAACGTTGCCGCTTGGCGGTATTCCTGTCCCAGCAAGGCGTAACGCACGACTTCTTCCAAGCAGCCCTGCCGTCGAAACAGGCGCATGGCGCGGCGATAACACATGACCGCCTGATCCGGGTGACGGCAAAGAAATCGTTGGTGCAGAAAGGTGCGAAAGGGCGCCAGCAGCCGGTAGTTGCCGTCGCGGCCTTCGTGGGGCTCCAGGAACAGGTTTCGGCGACGCAGGGACTCCAACAACGGACCGCTGTGGGGGCGGCCACGCAGCGCGTCCAGTTGGGCCGCCGACACGCTGTCCAACAACGCCACCAGGGTCAACAACTGGCGCTCCTCGGCGCTGCAGCTGCTCTGCAACAGGGATTCAAAGTAATGCTCCAGTAGCGGTGCAAGCTGCTCGCGAAGCTCTTCCACACCGCTCAATTGGTCGCTCCGCAAGGCACGCAGGCCGTACATCAGCGGCAGCGGCCAGCCCTCCATCTGCTGACGCAGCTGCTGCCACAAGTTGCGCTCGGCGGCGCCCAGCGACGACGGCAACAGTCGGTCGAGTTCCGCAGCGCCGAGCAGCAGCTGCGAGCTGTCGAGCCGTTGCAGCTGATCATCGAACACCCATCTGGCCAGCGGCAGCGCCGGTTCGCAGCGGGCGGCCATCACAAGAGACCAACCCGGTGGGTGCTGAGTCAGTAACTGTTCTAACAACGCAATGGCGTTCCGGCTGCACAACTCCTCAACGTTGTCGAGGAAAAGTACCACGCGCGGGATCATGGCGGCGCGTTCCGTCAACAGGATTTCAAGGCTATCGCAGGGAGGCACGCCCAACGCCTGACACAGCGCCTTCAGCAGGGCAGGCGGGTGGTTGTCGGCGGCGGTAAGGGTTAGCCAAGCCACCGGATCGCCACGGCGACAGTGCCACTGATAGCCGCTGCGCATCAGCGAGGTCTTGCCGTAGCCGGGCGGAGTCACTATCAGAATCAGAGGCACAGTGCGGTGGGACCAGCCACCTAGTAACGCGATGTTGCGCGCAAACAAGGTACCGCCTTGCGGCGGTGCCATCCTGGCTCTTTGCGCCAAGCGCTTCATGGGAGGTTGGGTTATCATAACGGCCTTTCGGTATTAATTGTCTTTAAATAAAGCACGGGTTTGGGTGGTAAAATATTTTTTTATTCTAGCTTGCCGCATGCCCGAACGTATCCACGCTCTTCATTTCTGTTGCACGTCAGATGTCTGCGGTGGGCATGATAACCGGAGTCTAGGTCTTGACGCTTCCCAGTAGGATGTCAGCTGCATTTTCCGCAATCATCATAGTGGGCGCATTGGTGTTACCGGCAACCAAACTGGGCATTATCGAGGCATCGACCACTCTCAGCCCTTCAATGCCTCTGACTTTCAACTCTGGATCAACAACTGACTCCGGATCCGCGCCCATACGGCAAGTACCAACGGGGTGGTAGATAGTCTCTGCATTTTCCCGGATGTAGTCCGCAATCTGATCGTCCGAGGACACAGAGTTTCCGGGTATGACCTCTCGCTTACTATGCAAGGCCATTGTCGGCGCCGCCAGTACTCGTCGTCCAAATTTAACGGCGGAAATCATTGTCTTGAGGTCTTCGGGGTCACTCAGATAATTGGGCTGAATCAACGGATCGGCTAATGGATCCGGGCTTTTCAGTCCAATAAAGCCCCGGCTTTTGGGCAGCAGATCGCAAATGTGTAAGGTGTAGCCATACCCGGTCATCACTTTTCGCCCATGATCCTTCAAAAAAGTTGGCAAAAAATGGAATTGCACATTCGGCCGTTCACCCGAAGGGCTGGATTTAACAAACCCCCCTGCTTCGGCTACATTACTGGTGAGAAACCCGCGTCGCGCGAAAATATAGAAAAAAAGTGCGCTCACTCCCCGAAGCAGGAAGCTGGGGGCAACACCAATAGGCAAACGTGAGTTCGCCGCGTGCATCAGCGTAATATCCAAATGATCAACCAGATTCTTGCCCACCTCAGGAAGATGATGGACCAGAGGGATTCCGTGTTTCCGAAGCTCTTCACGATCACCGATTCCGGAAAGCAAAAGTAGCTGTGGTGAATTAACCGCCCCGCCGGACAAAATGACTTCACCGCCGTTGTTGAGTCTGAGCTGGCGATATTCGCCCTCCTGGTTCAGTGTCACCCCAACCGCCCGCTGGCCATCCATTACCACCCGGGTTACCCGTGCGTCCGTCAGCACATCGAGGTTAGACCGTTTCTCTGCGCCACGCAGAAACGCCTGCGCCGAACTCCAGCGCCGACCATTTTTTTGTGTCACCTGGTAGGGGCCCAGCCCCTCTTGCGTTTCTCCATTGAAATCCGTGTTCACCGGGAGCTCTACATGAGGAGCCGCTCGAACAAAATCTCGACTCAACGGATTGACTGATTTGAGTTCGCTTACGCTGAGTTCACCGCCTTTGCCATGGTAAGCATCCGGACCGAAACGTTCGTTATCTTCCAGTCGGCGAAACAATGTTAATGCGCGGTCCCATCCCCAAAGTTCGGTTTCGGCAGCCTGACCCCAGTGTTCATAGTCGGCTTTGTGGCCTCTCATATAGACCATGGCGTTGATGGAGGAGGAGCCGCCAAGAGTTTTACCCCGGGGCCAGAACAGACGGCGCCCCTTGAGATGTTCCTGAGGCTCGGTTTCGAAAGCCCAGTTCACCTTCTTGCTATTGGCAAGAAGTGCAATACCCACAGGCATATGTATGAGCGGGCTCCTATCCTTTGGCCCTGCTTCAAGCAACGCTACTCGCTTCGAGGGATCGGCAGTCAGCCGGTTAGCCAACACACAGCCCGCCGACCCGGCGCCGACAATAATGTAATCGTACATAATAACTCACCTATTATTTGATTATGCTCAGCCCAGAATGCGAACAGCAGTATCTATAAGACGCCGGACCCAAGCTGTATAGGGCGGGAAAAGAAGATGTATAAGAGAATGTTGATCCTCCATCAACGCCTTTTCATGCGAAAAAGCACGGAACCCGTATTCACCGTGTGCCGACCCTATCCCCGAATTGTTCACTCCACCAAAAGGCAGGTCCGGATGCAGGAAGTGCACGACTGTAAGGTTAATCCCTACAGCGCCGGAACTCGTCCGTTCGACAATATTTCTGGCAAAAGCTTTGTTCTGGTCGAATACGTAAAGCGCCAGCGGCTTGGGGTTTTCGTTTATTTTATTGATAACCGAATCAATATCATCAAACTCAATAACCGGTAATATCGGGCCAAATAACTCCTCACGCGAGATATCCATGTCGCTGGATACGTTGGCAATCAAAGTCGGAGCAATAAAATTCTCTTCGGCATCTGTAACACCACCTTCAAAGACTCTTGCGCCTTTGCTTTTGGCATCATCTATCAGGCTTAACAAGCGCTGAAAATGACGGGCATTTACAATCCGGCAATAGTCAGCCGTCAATTTCCGGGCTTCGGGTGTTTTTCCGTAGGTGCGTCGGATTTGCTGTTTAAGTGCTTCATTGAATTGATCCGCGATACTTCTGTGTACAAAAACATGGTCCGGAGCGATGCAGGTCTGGCCGTTATTGGCAAACTTCCCCCAGACAATGTATCTGGCAGCCTTCTTTACGTTGGCATCTGATCCTACAATGGTTGGGGATTTTCCGCCCAGTTCCAGTGTCACCGAGGAGAGGTTCCTGGCCGCAGCCTCCATGACCAGCTTGCCGACCGCAGGGCTGCCAGTGAAGAATATGTGATCGAAAGGTAAGGCCAACAGTTTCTGTGCTACCTTGGCATCGCCCTCAACCACCGAAACCAGGTCGGGAGGGAAGGTTTCGGCCACAATACTGGCAATCACCTCCGAGGTGTGAGGTGTCATTTCCGAGGGTTTTATGATCGCACCGTTTCCCGCAGCCAACGCTGAGACCAGAGGCCCCAGCGCGAGATTGAGCGGATAATTCCACGGCGCAATAATCAGGCACACCCCCTTTGGCTCTGGCCGGACATAAGATTTGGTGCCCAGAACGCCAACGGAGGCAGCCACCCGTTTCGGGCGCATCCATTTACGCAGGTGTTTTTTGGCATGTCGAATTTCCTGAAGCACCGGCAGGATTTCGGTTAATTTGACTTCCGGAACGGGTTTCCGGAAGTCTGCCGCGCACGCTGCAATGATTTTTGATTCGTGGCGTTTAACCGCGTCCCGCAGTTGGTCGAGCTGCGCTACCCGGGCTTCCAGGGTGAAGCTGCCGCGACGTGCAAGCTGTGCCCGCTGCAGGGCCGAAAAAGTTGCTTCAATTGTATCGGTGGTTGGTCTGTTGGTGGCCCCGACCTCAGCCAGGCTGGCAGTGTGCATTATGAAATTACCTCTTGCTAAACGGGATTATGATTATTTTCGATCAGAGGTTCTCTTCTTTATAGAGGACATAGTCCTCTTTTGCGGCACCGCAGTCCGGACAGCACCAGTCGTCCGGAATATCCTCAAAACGGGTGCCGGGCGGGAACCCTTCGGCTTCATCTCCAAGCGCTTCATCATAGATATGCCCGCAGGTAGCACAGATCCACTTCCGGTAGGGGGTATTTTGCGCCGGGTCTTTCGGGGAGTTGGTAGGTCTGGCTTTTGCTTTGGAGTCTGATTTATTTTTAGCGGAAGGCCTGGATGCCTTGGTTGCTTTCCGGGATGCCTCCCCGGCGCTGCTCTGGCCGGCAGGGCGGGCCGCTGGCATATCGGATTCGGAGGCCGAAAGTTCGGAATCGGCTCTCCCGAGCGTTACGAAGTCAATTTTATCCCTTACTGCGCAGTCCGGACAAGCCCAGTCTTCGGGAATGTTTTTCCATGTCGTCCCTGGAGGAAAGCCCTCGTGCGGATCACCAGCCATTTCATCGTATAAATAGCCACAATCCGGGCATTGATATTTAGCCATTTGGCACACCTTTCAAACGATATTATTGTCTTTGTTTTGGTAGCGACCGACGCGCACCCTCTTTCAAGGGCACGTCAGAGGCTCTTTTTGCAACATAAATAAATCAAATGAGGTATATAAGTTTCGACTAGCCGATCATTTATGCGCTACGGTATCGGCTGATTCAGAACCAGCCACACCAAATTTACGCTCATAGAATTCACGCTTACCCGTCTGGATCTGAATCTGGTCGAGATCTCCTTTCGCCCATTCCACCACCCGGTGGTCCATCATCGAGCGAAACCATGAGGGAAACATTGCGGCCAGAAACATTCCAGGGTAACCCGAAGGTAAGGACGGCAGGTCTTTGAAATCGCGAAGCGACTGGTAGGACCTCGTAGGATGGGCGTGATGGTCGGAATGTCGTTGCAAATGAAACAGAATCAGGTTCGACATAATATGGTTCGAGTTCCAGGAGTGGTACGGTTGCTGACGCTCGTAACGTCCATCCGGCATCTTCTTACGCAGCAGGCCATAATGCTCAATATAGTTCGCGCTGGTCAGCTGCCACCAGCCGAAGGCCATCTGAATGGGCAAGAAGATCAGCATTAACGGACCAAAAAACGCCAGCAATGTGGCATAGAGTACAACTGTTAGAAGCATGGGCTGAAGAACTTCGTTATCCAGACTCCAGACACTTTTGCCACATCGGTTGAGGCGCTGTCCCTCCAACGCCCATGCCCGCTTGAAAGCACCGGGAATTTCACGCAGTGAAAACGAGTAGATGGACTCACCCATGCGGGATGTCGCCGGGTCCATCGGCGTAGCCACATCACGGTGATGCCCCTTATTGTGCTCAATGAAGAAATGACCATATCCGACCACGGCGAGGACAAGCTTGGCCATCCAACGGTCAAACGTTTCTTTTTTATGGCCGAGTTCGTGGCCTGTGTTCAGAGCCAGGCCATTGATGATACCCAGGGAAAAGGCCAGTGCGAGGAACTCGAAAACATTCATCGAATGCGTGGCCACCCACCAGCAACTGACAATCAGGGATGCGTAGTGAATAGGAACGGTCAAGTAGGTCAGCACCCGATAGTAACGATCCTGTTCAAGCCGAGGCACAGCCGACTCAGGGGGGTTTGAAAAATCTTCTCCGAACATGGCATCCATCAAGGGAACTGCGCCATACCAAAAGATTAACACCAACCCGTACCAGATGCTCCATCCAGTCTGGGATACCAAATAAAGGCCAATAAGAGGCGTCGCTGGCCACAGCACAGAAAGAACCCACAGATGGCGTTTCCTGTCCACATAACCCTCGGTATCAGGATCTTTCTGTGGAGACTCCGTTAAAACATTTTCCGGCATTGACATTGGGGTCACCTTTTATTTTCAGGATAAACATTTTTTATACTGTACGAACACGCATGATTCAGGTGAACGGACTAGTTGTACGCATCTACAGGCTTCGCCAGAGCTGACGATCATACAACTACTCCAATGGGTAGTTTTTGCCCTAGACATCTGTCAATATGCTTTCATTCCGAAGCGCCTTCCACGTTTCGGGGAGACAAAGCAGGAGACTGGATTGTGATGACACACCATAGCTTGGAGAACTGGTGTCGAAGGATGTCTGACAGGATGTGGGCTCGTCAGTGTTTCATTACTCAAGGGTGTATAGACCGCTATCGTCTGAGCGCTTCTGCTACGCCTGAATCAAAGGTCGTTCTTTATCGGGCCCCGTTCGGCTATGGAAAATCTGTACAGGTGGCCTTGGCAGCAAACACTCGCGACCCGGAACTTGAAAACGCCGTCTACATCAATGCTCGCTCCTACCCTGATTCAGGCGAAGTTATTGACGGTTTGTTTGCTGCGTTGGTTTTATATCAAATCAAAGGTCTTGAATCCTGGCGCAGGCTAAAAAATGGCATCGACACCATCGAAGCTCTTCGAAACGCACTGTGTAGTGCAAAAAAGACAATAAGAATTTGCCTTGATGGGATTGATAAGGCTAAACATACTGCGGATCTGATCGAGGATTTAATATGTGAAACTCCCAGCAATGTAAAATTTTTCATTGCTCCACGTAGCGCTGGGGCGTTGGCACGTCTGTCTATGATGGTAGGTGTAGTAAGGTACGGCGCTAATGAGCTTGCATTTACAGAAGAGGAGGTTAGTGAATTATCGGGCATAGGTGACCTCGAAGCCAGCAACATCATAAAAGCTACCGATGGATGGCCAGCACTTGTCAGGCTTATGTGCCAAACCTCAAGCCCAAATCTTCCCGTAGCGACCTGGCCGGAAACTTGCTCCTACTTCAGAGAAAACCTCCTGACAGTGTTGCCAAATAGTACGAGGACCTTTCTTTTCAATGCGGCGATGCTCGAGGTGATCAGTGCGGAATGTTATGGCTATGTATTTAAAACAGAGGAGGCCGATCAGGAAATTTCGTTTCTTGACGAAAATTATGCTCTTTTATCTCCCATCGGATCTTCCGGCGACTACAAGATTGTGCACCCCGTGTTGCGAGAGTATCTACGTGGTTTATTTAACACCACTCAACGAGACCGTTGCTCGTATGTGCTGAAACGCGTCGCGTTCTGGCATTGGCGTAGAGGCGAGTACCTCCATTCAATCAACGCAGCTCTGGAGGCCAGCGACCACCGCTGGGCTCACGTGATGAGCGATAGTATCATCTTGGACGTGGCACTCAGACAAGGAGAAATCGAAGCCCTTCGCACATGGTTTAAAAAAGTACCGGTTCGTACGATAAAAAAAATTGCGTCTCTGAGTATAGGTTATGCGTGGGTCCTGTATTTCAACCAGCAATCTTGTCAAGCAGATGAAATACTAGTTAATTCGATCCATCCGAACTCCAGGGGACTGGACGACCTCGATAAGGAAGGATGGCGGGAATTGGTTAATGCGATAGGCAAAGCTACACAGGATAACATGCAGCTGAGCCAGACTCTCTGTCAAAAATGGATCGACTCTTATGGTGAGCGCAATATAGTCGGTAAAGGTGCGGCACTTACGTGCCAGACATTCATTGCCTCCAGTGACCACCGCTTCGAGGATTTTAAGCGATTATCGCATAAAGCGGCTGTGGCCATTCAATCGTCCAATCAGCTTTATGCCTTTATCTGGCTTAAAACCGCGGAAGTTCAGGCTGAACTTTTTAGAGGTGACATGGTCCGAGCGACGAGTGTGCTGCTTCAGGGAAAGAAGGAAGCAGAATATATTCAACTGTCAAATGTTTTCTTAAGCAAGATATTTGGTGTTCTTGAGTTACAGATTCTACACGAAAAGAACCATCATCTGGTTACCCACGAATCCGCGCAGGCTTCGTTCGATTTCGCTTTGAATTATGGCGTTACAGATATTCTGTGGGGATATACACAAACCTACAGTCGTTTTCTATACCACCAAGGGTTCCGAGATAGAGCCATGGCCTTGTTGGAACAATCTCGCTTAGCCGCCCGCCAGCGAGGTCTCTCCCGCCTCAACATCCTGGCAAGGATTCAGTTAGCTGAGCTTGCTCTCCTGAACAACGAGGAATTGGATCTAGCCACCCTTCCCGATGAGGGTGAACTGACATTTCTGCCGAATCAGAATCAGGTCATTCGAGCACGTATTACCTTATTAAAAGCAATGCATAGATTAAGGCTTGGTAAACAGTTCGGTGTGGCCGAGAAATATGCCAGACAAGCACTACAAAGCGCCAGTGCAGTTTCAGATGCTAGAACCAAAGTCGCCGCCCAATATTGCCAGGCACTGGCAGCCTTTGCCCTTGGTTCGTCAAAATTAGCGAAGCGCATGATCCTTGATGCCAACCTACTTGCGGAACATCTGAATTGTCACTTCACGAGGCTCTGGATTAAAGAAGCGCTACTTTCTCTTAGCCCCATTGCTCAGGATCTTTTTGATCAGGTCCCAGACGACCTAGGCTCTGAGTCTAAAACCACAACGGAACTCGAAGCCAAGACAGAGAACCACAGTACGCGCCCGATACTAGATAATGGCCACTCAAGCATCACGATGAAACAGATTTCCGTGCTGAAATGTGTAAGCAACGGAATGACAAACAGAGAGATCGCTGAGCGGCTTTATGTGACGGAGGATGCAGTAAAATGGCATATGAAGAAAATTTTTATCAAACTTAAGGTAACCAACCGGGTTCAGGCAGTTACTGAAGCTCGGCTGCACGGACTGTTATAGGCTGTAATACCTGCCAGCATAATGATGAAACTTCTTGGGGAGCCTTCTTATGGAAGCGCTCGCAGATGTCACTGGTCTGCGGTAATACTATGAATCACACACCTGAATATCGTGCAGGCGCTCCTTTAGCACCGCGTCGCGGATCATGCGCCAGACAAAATCACCTATCTCCTCTAGCGTGTAGCGACCATCGTCGCTAAACCAGGTGGCTACCCAGTTGAGCGCGCCGAGGCCTATAAGCCGCAGCAAATCCAGATCCACTTCCTTTCGAATTACCCCTTTCTCCGCCAGTGACTTGAGCATAGTCGCCCAGAGGGACTCATAACGGTCGCGCAACTTGATCATCTCCTTGCGTGCCTCGCCGCGCAGAGAACGCCACTCAAACAACAGTACATAGACCATGTCCGAGCCGCTGACCAGCATCTGAAGGTGCGCATTGATGCCTCTACGCAACTGCTCCACGGGTTCCGCCGCACCGGCCACGGCTTCGGAGACAGCAGTCGAGGTTTGCTCCAAACCAAGGCGCATCAGATCAACAAGAATATCCTCCTTGGCCTGATACCGGTAATGAAGGCTGCCGGGCAGCAAATTACACGCTTTTGCGATTTCTTTCACCGTGGTCCGGTCATAGCCCTGCTCACGAAACAGTCGAGCGGCGGATGTCAATACAAACTGACGATCAGACCGGGCCGGACCGGCCGGGCGCTTTTTTCTCATGGTTTTTCTCCTCCGGCCTCGGGGTACGGCGCGAATCCGAATTGCGAGAGTCCATTGCCTGCGTCAGACCGACGACTTCCCCGTAATGGCTCGTCACGCCGAAGATCCGCGCGGCCCGCTGATTTTCTCACAAGTCATCGGCTAAGCACCACCGGCCTTGGTCAGCTGGCCAGGGAGGAGGTCCGGGCCGTGTACGGTCTGCGTCGCACCGAATGCCGATGCTGCTTCGGTATCATGCCTTATACCAACGATTTCAATTCGGTGCTCGGATCTTTCAATGCTTCAACATCGACGTCCTTGCCTTGATATACAAGCTTCTTCCCGACCATGAAGGCCATGGGCAGATTTACCGCGTCAACGGCCACCAGCCGGCTTCCGCGTAAATAGAATACCACAAACGCTTCATCCGAGGGATCACCGCGAACCACCCGCTGATCGTGGTTTTGAGATAACCCCACCATTTGTAAGCGTACGTTAAACTGGTTCGACCAGAACCACGGCACGCTTGTGTAGGGCACGCGCTCACCCATAAGCGTCGCCGCCGCAGTACGAGCCTGATCGACGGCATTCGCCACGGACTCAAGTCGTTGCATCTTTTCAAATAACAGATTCCGGTGGCGGGTACAGTCGCCGATCGCCAGGACAGCGGGATCCGCGGTACGAGTAAACTCGTCAACGACAATACCGTCATCACAGGGCAAGCCCGCGGCCTCGGCTAGAGCGGTTTCCGGAAGAACACCGATGGAAACAAGCACGATATCGGCCGGCACGATACCGCCGTTCGCCAATCTCACGCCCGTCACACAACCTTGCTCTCCCGCTTCGAAGCCGGTAACCGCGGTGTTCAAACGTACGTCCACGCCGGCGTCAGTATGCTTGGCGTAAAAGAATGCGGACATTTCCGGCCCAGTAACCCGTTGCATAAGCCGATCAGCGGCTTCCAGTACGGTGACATCGACGCCGCTCTTGTTTGCGCTGGCGGCGACCTCGAGACCGATATAGCCGCCACCCACGATGACCAAACGTTTCCCTGCAACTAATTGTTGGCGCAAGTTATCCGCATCGGCTATATCATGCAAATAGTGAATGCCTTTCAAGTCCGCTCCCGGCGCATTCAAACGCCGAACACGCGATCCCGTGGCCAGGACAAGTTGATCGTATTTCAAGGTGCTCTGGTCCGACAACCGGATGATTTTGTTGTTTCGATCGATTTGCACGACTCGCACACCGAGCCGCAACTGATGACCCGCCTTTTCATATATTGAACTTGGCTTCAAATACAGTGAACCCTGATCAACTTCGCCTGTCAGGTAATTCTTGGACAGAGGCGGGCGCTGATAGGGTGGGTGGGGCTCTTCGCCCACCAGAATCACTTTATGCTGATATTTCTTTTGCAACAGTGTTGTCAAAAGCGCTCCCGCCGCGTGCCCGCCGCCAACGATGACCGTCGTTTGTTTCTGATTGTTCGTCATAGCCTATCTCTTTTCTACTGTGCCTTGGGGTCCGATTTCACGATTACAAACGCCATGGGGACGAGCACGCCGCACTCAATACCGCGATCGGCCGCGGGAAACCTTGAAATCCTCGAGAATCATCTCGGCCCCCTTCTCGCCAATCATGGTCGCCGGCTGATGAGTATTTCCGCCCACCAGGGTCGGCATAACGGAAGCATCAACCACCCGCAGGGACCGGAGGCCATGCACGCGCAGTCGGGGATCGACCACCGCCATTGGATCCAACCCCATCTTACAGGTACCTACAGGGTGGTAGGCCGACTCGCCGCTACGCCTCACCCATCTGGCGAGGTCTTCGTCACTGCGCAGCGTCGGTCCCGGCGATATCTCGACCTCGTGGTGAGACGCGAAAGCCGGCTGCTCCAGAATCCTGCGGACTAAACGCACCCCCCGAACGAGTCTCTCGACATCGGCGGGCTCAGCCATATAATTGGGGTCTATCAGCGGTGCCGCGAAGGGATCGGCACTGTGCAAACCGACGTGGCCGCGCGACAAAGGCCGGAGCCCATAAATCATTACGATGTAACCATAACCGCTCATCGCGGTCTTCATGTCCCGCCCGTGATCAGCGTACAACATCGGCCCGAAATGCAGTTGCAAGTCGGGGATCGGCTCCTCCGCGCGGGAACGAATAAACCCACCGGCCTCGGCGCCGTTACTCGACAGTACACCGCGGCGACCGCTCAGATACTGCAGCAGGGCCCGAAGGCCCTTGAACCAGTAGCTCGGATGCATGGAAATGCTCTGGCGGTCGCGCGCTCTGACACGCACGAACACGTCGATGTGATCCTGCAGATTCCGTCCCACGCCCTCCAGCTCATGACGCAGTTCAATCCCGTGCCGGGACAGTTCACCGCGCGGCCCGATTCCAGAAAGCATCAGCAGCTGCGGAGAATTAAACGCGCCGCCGCAGAGAACTACTTCGCGCCGGGCACGGACCTGAGCCAGCCCCTTCCCGCTCCGATATTCGACACCGGTGGCATGGCCGCCCTGGAGCAACACACGCGTGACGTGCGCTCCGCTGCGGACAGTCAGGTTGGACCGAAACGCCGCGGGTTCGAGATAGGCACGCGCATTGCTACAGCGCGCGCCGTCCTTCTGATAAACATAGTAGTAGCCCACGCCTTCCTGTTCACGTCCGTTGAAATCCGGGTTGCGCCGGTGGCCCGCCTGCATCGCCGCCTTGACGAACGCCGTGCTCAGCGGGTTGGTATAGCGGCGCTCGGTAATATTAAGCGGACCACCCCGACCATGAAACGCCGTTTCAAGAGCCGCCAGCTCCGGCTCGAAATGTTCGGATCTTCGGAAGTAAGGCAACACATCGGCATACGACCACCCTTCGCAACCGAGCCGTGCCCACTCGTCGTAGTCCCGGGCATGTCCGCGAATGTAGACCTGCGCGTTCATGCCGCTGGACCCGCCGACCATCTTACCCCGTGGCTGATACAAGGCACGGCCATACATGTGCTGTTGCGGCTCGGTATTGAACTGCCAGTTGACGCGACGACTGAAAATCAGCTGCAGAAAGCCCAAAGGCATATTCACGAACGGATTGCGGCGGCTCTCCGGACCGGCCTCAAGCAACAGCACCGAATGGCGGCCGCATTCGGATAGACGGTTGGCGACGACGCATCCGGCCGAGCCCGCCCCAACCACGACATAATCGAACTGTTCGGGTGACATCGGCTCCGGACGTAAATTCAATTTTTTGCGGTCAACTTGACCATTAGCTTGGAATAGCCCCGCACAAAGTTGGACTGCACACGCTCGGGCTCACCCACGACCTCTATGTTATCAAAGCGCTTGAGTAACTCTTCCCACAAAACCCGCAATTGCAACTCAGCCAGACGGTTGCCCATGCAACGGTGAATGCCGTAGCCAAAGGAAATATGATTGCGCGCGTCCTTGCGATCAATAATAAGCTGGTCGGGATTTTCGAACTTTCGTTCGTCCCTATTACCCGAGGCATACCACATCAACACGCGGTCCCCTTTCTTAATGGTCTGACCACGCAGCTCCACGTCCTGCGTGGCAACCCGGCGCATGTGCGCGAGTGGAGTTTGCCAGCGGATAATTTCCGAAACCATGTTCGGAATCAATTCCGGGTTTTTCTTCAGCTTGATGAATTCCTCGGGGAACTGATTCAGGGCCAGCACACCGCCGCTCATGGAGTTGCGGGTAGTGTCATTGCCGCCAACAATCAGCAGCGCCAGGTTGCCGATAAACTCCATCGGACGGTTGATCAAATCCCGGGTATCCTCGTTACTCTGTAGCATGCTGATCAAGTCGAAACCCGGAGGCTCGCCAGCCTTGCGTCGTGCCTCCTTGTCTCGCCAAAGCCTCGAGAATGACCAGGCCATGTCCGCGGCATCGTCAAACATGATGTCTTCGTCGGTAAACTCGCCACCAGTCGCCGAAGATGCTCCGGACAGTCGGTCCGACCAATCAACCAGCTTGTGACGCTGCTCGTAAGGGAAATCCAGCAACGTTGCCAACATACGCCCGGTCAACTCCTTGGACACTGCCGGCACCCAGTTGAAAGCTTTGTCCAGGGGCAGGCTGTCGAGCACCTCGGCGGCGCGCTGCCGGATCAGCCCCTCCATTTCCTTGAGATTCTGGGGTGCCACCACACCTTGGACCGCCCGGCGTTGCACATCATGTTTTGGCGGATCCATGGCGATAAACATTTCCACCGACAACCCTTCCGGAGGATCACCCAGAATGATTTGTGGCTCGGAGGAAAAGAGCTCGTGATTCTTATCGACGAACAAAATGTCTTCATAGCGTGTCACCGACCAGAATGGCCCGAACTGGCTGCTTTTCTGGAAGTGCACCGGTGCCTCATCACGTAACCGCTTGAAATAGGCACCCCACTGATCTTGCCGATACAGAAAAGGGTTGCTGGTGTCAATATCCTCAAGTGCCAGGGTATTGACGTCAGGCACGGGCTGTTCGAGAAACTTGACCTGTGGGCGTGTTGACCCCATTGCCTTTTTCTTCGCTTTCATCAGAGATTTGAGTGCCTTGATCTGTAAGTGCATAGGCACCAATCTCGATGTGGCATTAATCATCTTTGTTTGCATGGCATCGTTCGTGCCTGACTTGGTTGACATGGTGACCTCCCGCTACATCTGAAATTCAGGCAACAGAACGGTCATACCGTCCATCGCCTCAGTGGTTCGAATCTGACAGCCCAGCCGAGAAGTTTCTGCCCGCTCCGGAGTCATGGACAACATCTGCTCTTCAGCATCATTTATTTCCCCGGTCTTTCCGAACCATTCATCGGTCACTATCACGTGGCAGGTGCCGCAGGCGCATTCCCCACCGCAGTCTCCGTCGATGCCGGGCACAGCGTTATTAACAGCAACCTGCATCAGCGAGGAACCAGATTCAAACTCGGCAATGTGCTCGGTACTGTCATGCTCAATGAACGTAATCTTACCCAAGACCTTTCTCCAGCAAGTAACTTAATGACTGCATCGTGGTTGTTGATTCGCTTGCCGGGGAGGTCATTTATTGACACACTGGGGTCATTTAAAGACAGGCATGCCTATCAACGGACCGTATCAATGACACAGCAGAAAGGTGAACCGAAAGCCTCGGAAGGCGGCATTCCGTCGAACTATTCACGACTTATTGCCCGCGAGCTGGACTTAACCGTCAGCCAGCTACCCTCGTTGCTGCAAGGTACCGGTCTCGGTATCGCGCAATTTTTGGGCGAGGACAGTCTGCTCACGCCAGCTCACCAGGTGCGGATTTTACGCAATGCACTGGCGTTGTCGGGCCAGTTTGAGTTCGGCTTACGGCTGGGTAAGCGTCTGACCCCGGCGACCCACGGCGCCATCGGTTTTGCCGCCTCGAGCAGTCCGGACCTGCTCACCGCGCTACAGGCGATTCAGACATTCCTACCTACTCGGGCAAGCATCGTCGAGCTACACCTGCAGGAAGCTGAAGAACACCTGGAATGCCGACTGGACTTCCAAGTGCCGCTGGACGCGGATATCGAGCGTTGCCTGGCGGATACCATGATCGTGGTGCTGCTTGAATTCGGCGAGTTCGTTGTCGGTCGCCCACTACATGAGGCTGAAATTTGTTTTACCCACCGGACACCTGAGTACCACGCGATGTACTCGGACTACTTGCCCGGTCGCATTCGTTTTGGCTCCGATAAGTTCACACTAAAACTGCCGATGGCACTGTGCCGGGAACCGAACGCCTCCGCCAATCATGAAAATTACCGCCTGGCTCTTGAGCAATGTGAATCAATGCTTGCCGAGCTTCAGAACCACAAGCCCAGCTACCAGACCCGGCTTAAGAAGATGATGCTATCGAGACCCCCCGGTTCGCTCAGCGAAGACGAAGCAGCGGCCTCCCTTTTCATGAGCAAACGCACTCTCGCTCGCAAGCTCAAGGAGGAAAACAGTAGTTTTAGGAAAATTCGTGACGAAATCCTATCCCGGCAAGCGATCAGCTACCTGTGTGACAGCAAGCTTTCGATCGAAGCCATCGCCGCGTTGATGAACTATCATGACGGAGCCAATTTCAGGCGTGCCTTCAAGCGCTGGTTCGGTCTTTCGCCCGATCAGTACCGGCAGCACGCCGGTTCCCGGCACACTCTACCCCCTGCCCCCTAGTGGTCCGGTACCACGCTCCGGCATTCCGTTTCCTTTCTTTTGTACCGTATCTCGACCGGCTTTTCCCGCCGGTCTGACGCGATCTGTTTCCCGGCGCGCGAAGATATCCACTGACTGCTTTTTCGGGCCTTGACATTTGGTCAATCGCCCAAATAAAGTGACTCAACAGTCGAACTACTCAGGAGGTCGACATGGTGATCGCGAGCCGCAAGATTGGTTACGATGAAGTCGAACACAGGGATTTGAATTTCGGCATGAGCCCGGAGACGGTGCCGCGCCACTGGTTCAACAACGATCCGTGGATCACTCACTGGATGAACGCGATCCTGGCCGCGGTGCCGGACGGCGAGCGCTGGGTCATGCAGGCCACGAGTAAGCAACTCGAGAATCTTCACGATCCGTCAGTGCGCAAAGCCGCGATCAGCTTTATTCGACAGGAACGCTCCCATGCACGGGAGCATGACGCCATGAATGAAGCGATGGTCGCGCACGGCATTCCAATAGACCGGGCGGAGGCCGTGTTCAAGGCGATCAGAAAGCCCCTTCAACGCTACCTGGGCGGCGCCACCCAGTGCGCCATGGCCGCGAACTTCGAGCATTTCACGGCCGTGATTTCCCAGGTAATGCTCGATCATCCGGAACTGTGGGACGATACCAGGCAGGAAGTCGCCGCCATGCTGTTCTGGCACTTCGTGGAGGAGACGGAGCACAAGTCAGTCAGCTTCGACGTGTTCGGAGAGGTAAGCGGGGGCGGCGTCCGCGCTTACGCAATCCGCATGGCGACGCTCGCTCTGGGTACAGCTCTTTTCCTGCCTCTGGTGCACGGTAACTGGCTGTATTTCCTCTGGAAAGATCGGCAGCTCACGAACATCCCCTCGGCACTGCGCGCCATTAAGTGGTTGTACTTCGCACCTGGAATCTTCACCCGAGCTTTTGTGATCGATACGCTGCCTTTTCTCTCCCCCCGCTTCCATCCATGGGACGCCGATAACCGGGAAGTCATCCACGCCTGGAAGCGCGCCTACGAGGAAACCGGTGATGCCCAGCAGGCTTACCAAGCATTCCGGCAATGGCATGACGATAACAGGCGTGACACAACAGCGGAACGAGTGACGGCGGCGTGAGCGGTGCCAAGCGTAAAACACTGAAACCCTCCGAGGGGGCGGCGGCCCTGGTCACGGGGGCGGGCAGCGGCATCGGCCGCAGCTTCGCCTATGAGATCGTGCGCCGTGGCGGATCAGTGATCTGCGCGGATATAGACCGCCAGCGCGCCGAGCAAACCGCCAGCATACTCTCGGAATTGGGCGAAGGTCGGGCTGTCGCCTACCGCTGCGACGTAGGTAGTGAAAAGCAGATGGCCACGCTCGCCGACAAGGCCGAATCGCTGCTCGGACGGCCAATGACGTTGGTGGTCAATAACGCCGGGGTGGGCGTAGGCGGCCGCATCGGAGAAGTGCCGCTTGGCGATTGGCGCTGGTGCCTCAAGGTCAATCTCTGGGGTGTCATCCATGGTTGTCACTTCTTCGCACCCAAGCTGCGCGCACTGGGCTACGGCGGCATTGTCAACGTGGCTTCGGCCGCCGGTTTCGGCGCGGCGCCGGAGATGAGTGCGTATAACGTGACCAAGTCCGCGGTCCTTTCACTCTCCGAAACTCTGGCGGCCGAGCTGACCGGCACCGGCGTGCATGTTTCGGCCCTGTGTCCCACCGTGGTACCCACCAACATTCTGGACAAGGCGCGACTGCCCGAGCACCGCGGCGATTTCGCCCATGCCGCCATGCGCAAGTGGACCTTCGCCACCAGCGACCAGGTGGCACGCCGGACCCTGGACGCCCTCGATCGAAAGCAACTTTATGTGGTGCCGCAGTTCGACGGGCGTTTCATGTGGCGGTTCAAGCGCTACGCGCCGCGGCTATACGCTCGCGCGCTGGGCGAGGCGTATCGCTTGGCCGGGGGCTGATATCCGGCAGGAGGCAAATCATGACATCATTCTCGGCAAGAGTTGCCGACCGTGGTTTTCGGCTACTGATGAAACGCGAGCCGGCTAGTCCCGACGAGTTGGTGATGCGGTTACGGCGCATCGCCGCGATGGCCCGCCTGCCGGGCGGGCTGCCGTCCGGAGTCACCGCGCGCAAGACCACCATTGGCAATGAACCGGCCGTACCACCCGGCGTGCCGGCGGTGCGTGTCAGTCCCAGTCAGCCCACGGCCACCGTGCTGTATCTCCACGGTGGCGCCTTTATCAGTGGCCGTTTCCCTACTTATGCTGAGCTTTGCGGGCAGCTGGCCAAGAGACTGAACGCACGCGTGTTCTGGATCGACTACCGCCTAGCGCCGGAGGCGGCCTACCCGGCCGCCCTCGACGATGCCCACCATGCCTACAGGGCGCTGGCCGAGGACTATCCTGACGAGCCGCTGGCCCTGATCGGAGATTCCGCGGGTGGCAACCTCACTCTGGCCACGCTGCTGAGGCTGCGCGATGCGCAGGCCGCCTCGCCCGATTCCTCCCCCCGCATGCCAGCCTGCGCCGTGTCGATCTCACCCGGCGCCGATGCGGTTGGCGATACACCGTCGCGCCAGGCCAACGCGGCCAGCGATGCCATGCTGACTCCACGCATGATCAAGATGGCCACCGATCTGTATCTGGCCGGCCATGATCCCCGGGATCCCTATGTCTCACCGATATACGGCGATTTCCGTGGCCTGCCGCCTCTTATGCTCACTGTGAGCGAATCCGAGGCCCTCCGTGATGATGCCTATCGGGTAGCGCACCGTGCGCGCCAGGCCGGCGTGGCCGTGACCCTGCGCGCCCGCTGGAATATGCCACATGTGTGGCCGGTGTTTCATTCCATGTTGCCGGAGGCGCGCCAGGACGTTACCGAAATAGTCGGCTTTATGCGCCGGCATTTGTCGGCGCCCGTAGCATGCACCCGGGCCGTGGCACGGACGAAACTGCGCCTCGCGCATAGCGGCTAAGCGGCCTGCTAAAAACTGGAAGGAGGACCACTATGAATGTCGCGGAGGACCGGATTCAACAAAGCCGTCGTGGCCAGCGGGCGCCGCGCCACGGGAGCGCTGAACCCAACCACGAGATTTTGATCATCGGCGCCGGCTTCGCCGGAATGGGCGCGGCCATCGAGCTTCTCAGCCGCGGCATGAAATCCTTATCGATCATCGAGCGTGCCGCCGATGTCGGCGGCACCTGGCGCGACAACCGCTACCCCGGCGTGGCGGTGGACATCACTTCTTTCGTCTACTCTTTTTCCTTCGAGCAGAATCCGAACTGGTCGCGGGTCTTCGCGCCGGGTGACGAGCTGCAGAACTACGCCCGCCGTGTGGCCAGCAAATACGGCCTCTATCCCTACATACGTTTCGGCGTCAGCGTGAAGCGTGCCGAGTTCGATGAAGGCGAGCACTTGTGGCGGGTGACAACCGACAAGGGATGTGTCACCGCACGCCACCTAGTGTCCGCCACCGGCGGGTTGATCTCGCCGAAGATGCCGGATATCGAAGGGGTCGAGGATTTTCAGGGCGAGCGCATGCACACCGCGCGCTGGGACCACAAAGTGGATCTCACCGGCAAGCGGGTGGCGGTGATCGGTACCGGCGCCACCGCGGTGCAGCTGACTCCCGAAATCGCCCCGCGGGTGGCGCATCTGGATGTCTATCAGCGCACGCCCATCTGGGTACTCAAGAAACCGGATGTCCGTATGCCCGGCTGGATGCGCACCGTCTTTCGTTGGTCGAGCCTGGCCCAGCAGGGAGTACGTACCACCACCGATGCGCTGACCGAATCGTTGATGATCATCGCGGCGGTTTACTATCGGCGCTTTCCCTGGCTGGTGCACTGGGCCCAGCGCGCCGGCGTCAACAACATGCGCGAGCAATTGCCCGATAACCCGGAGTTATGGGGCAAATTAACCCCGCGATATGGCTTCGGCTGTAAGCGGCCGACATTTTCCAACAACTACTTTTCCACCTTCAGCCGTAGCAACGTCGATCTGATCACCACCCCTATCCAACGCATCACTCCCAAGGGCATCGAGACCATCGACGGCATTGAGCACGAGATCGATGTGCTGATCCTGGCGACCGGCTACAAGGTTTTCGAAAAGGGCAATCTGCCCTCCTATGAAATCGTGGGACGCGGCGGTGTGGATCTGGGCGAATTCTGGGAGCGGAACCGTTACCAGGCCTATGAGGGCCTGACAGTACCCGGCTACCCCAATCTCTACATCATGCTGGGTCCATACGCGCTGATTGGTTCATCCTATTTCAAAATGGTCGAGGGTAACGCCATTCACGTGGCGCGCTGCATCCAGGCCGCCCGAAAGCGGGACGCGACTTGCGTGGAGATTCGTCAAGACGTGCACGATCGCTACTTCCGGAATATCCAACGACGCCAACAAGGGACGGTGTTCCTTAACCACAATTGCGCGGCCTCTAACAGCTATTACTTCGATCATCATGGCGACGCGCCCATGCTTCGACCTTCTACCTCTTTCGAGATGCTTTGGCGAGCGAAACACCTGCCCATGGCTCATTACCATTTCAAAAAGGCCTATCCGGCAGGATGGCTATCAGATGACTCAAGGCTGACGTCCAACAGCAGGCCTTTTCCCGGAGATGATACCGTTGCGGAGGTTATTCGCCGATGACGACTCATGAGGAAACAACACCGGTGCTGGTCGGCGCCGGCCAGATCAGCGCGCGCGAACCGGATACCGAGCGCACCCCCATAGGCCTGGTCGCCGAGGCTGCCCGAGCCGCGGCGGCGGACTGCGGTGTGGCCGGGGTTCTGGGTCAGATCCAGTCGTTAACGTGTCTCAACATATTGGCGCCGTCTTATTCCGATGCCCCGTCCACCCTGGCGCGGCATCTGGGCATCGACCCCGGCGAGCGCTTCTACACACCCATAGGCGGGAACATGGGTCAATGGCTGGTCGGTTACTATGCCGATCGCATCGCCGCCGGTGGTCTCGATTGTATCTTGATCGCGGGCGGCGAGGCGCTTGCCACACAGATGCGCGGCAAGGGCGCCGGCCTGTCCGGAGTGCTGGACACCGCCACCGGCGAGGGTCCGCGACTGCTCGGCGATGACCGCGAGCCGACCAATTCGGCGGAACAACGCCACGGGCTCAATCTGCCCATCCAGATCTATCCGTTATTCGAGCAGGCGCTGCGGGGTCGCTACGGCCTTGACCCAGCCGAGCACCGACGAATGCTGGGCGAATTCTATGCCCGATTCAACGCCGTCGCGGTCGACAATCCGCGAGCCTGGCGCCGCGACCCTTTATCGGCGGCCGATATCGCCGAGCGCTCACCCAAAAATCGCATGGTCGGCGCGCCCTACACCAAGCACATGAACGCCCTCATCGCGGTGGATCAGGCCGCCGCGCTGGTAATGATGTCCGTGGCCAAGGCCCGGCGGCTGGGCATCGACCCTGAACGCTGGGTGTACCCCCTGGCCGCGGCAAACGGCCACGATCATTGGTTCGTCTCCCAGCGGGCGGATCTTTCCCGCTCGCCGGCGATCACCGCCTGCGGCGAGCGGCTGGCAGCGACCAGCGGACTCGGGATCGACGCGATCGATCACCTGGACCTGTACAGCTGTTTCCCCAGCGCTGTACAGATGGCGCGCGATGCGCTGGGTATCTCCGTGCATGATCCCCGGCCACTGACCGTCACAGGTGGCTTGGCTTACCATGGCGGGCCCGGCAACAACTATTGCACCCACGCCATCGCCGAGATCATGAACCGTATCCGCGCCGACCGAAGCACCAACGGATTGGTCAGCGGCGTGGGCTGGTACATGAGCAAGCATTCGCTGGGGCTCTACGGCGGAAGACCGCCCGTCGGCGGTTGGCGGCCGATCGATCCGGCCGGGCTGCAAGCCGAGATCGACGCCGGCCCCGTCGTGGAACTGGTGGAGCAGGCGCAGGGCAAGGCCCGCATCGAGACCTACACTGTCATGCACGACCGCGCCGACCGCCCGGTCCAGGGTATTGTGCTGGGCCGCCTGAGCGATGGCCGGCGGTTTGTTGCCAACACTCCCACCGACACGGACCTGCTCAATGCCATGACGAACGAGGAATTTCTCAATCGCACGGGCCGCGTGCACCACGATGGCAAACGCAACCTATTTACCCCGGAGGGGTGAGCGCAAGGAGGAGACGATAATGAGCATCGCGTCCGAAGCCCAGTTCGACCAAGCCCGCGTAGCCGAACGCATGCGTGACATTCGCGAGGCCACCCGCGTCGTGAGCGAAGGCTTTTCCCGGGAATACATGCGCGAATGCATCGATAATCACCGATTCCCTCAGGAGGCCTGGGAAGCGCTGGGCGAATATGGGCTGCTTGGCATCACCATTCCCGAGGACCTGGGGGGCTCGGGCGGCGGCCAGGTGGAACTGGTCGCGCTGATGGAAACGCTGGCCGAGGCCGGGCTGGTGCTGCCCATGCTGTTGCTCACTGGGTTTGCGCGAGTGCCGATCATCCGCAATGGCACACCCGGGCAAATAGAGCGGTTCGTCAAGCCGACAATCAGCGGGGCCGAGAAACTGTGCTTCGCAATCACCGAGCCGGATGCCGGGACCAACAGCTTCGCGATGTCCACGCTGGCGACACCGGATGGTGACGGCTATCGGCTGACCGGGCGCAAGGTTTTTATTTCCGGTGCGGCGGACGCCGATCGAATGCTGGTCGTGGCCCGCACCCAAAAAGCCGGCGAAGTCAAACGACGCACCGAGGGTATGTCCTTGTTCGTGGTGGATACCGACGCGCCCGGCGTGGAACTACAGCCCCTGAATATCGACGTCGGTTGGCCGGAGCGGCAATACCTGGTTTTTTTCGATGACGTCAAACTCGACGCGGGTCGCTTGATCGGCAACCCGGGACAGGGCCTGGCCGGAATGTTCGAGGCGCTGAATTCGGAGCGCCTGCTGGTCACCGCCATGTCCGTGGGCCTGGGCAATTACGCTCTCAAAAAGGCAGTGGCCTACGCCAACGAACGCAAACCTTTCGGCACCCCCATCGGGGGTTATCAGGCTATACAGCACCGGCTGGCCGAGGCCAAGGCCGAATTGGAGGCAGCACGGCTGATGATGATCCACGCGGCTGCGACGTTCGACGCCGGTGGCGATGCCGGTTCTCATGCCAACATGGCGAAATTGCTGGGTTCTCGCGCGGCGGTCAAAGCCGTCGAGGCCGCCCTGCAGACCCACGGCGGCTACGGTTTCGACCGGGACTACGACATCATCACGCTATGGCCTTCGGCACGGTTAATGGAGGTTGCACCAATCAACAACGAAATGCTGCTCAACTACATCGGAGAACATGTCCTTGGCTTACCCAAATCCTACTGAGACGCGTGACGTGATCGAGCGTGACGGATTCACTGCCCCGGACGGGCGGCAAATCGCGCTGTGGCGCTGGCCCGGATCGCGCGAACGCCCCACCCTGCATTGGGCCCATGCGACGGGCTTCCATAGCCAGGTTTACCGCTCGCTGCTCGACGAATTGGCTGACGATTGCAACGTGCTGGCCTGGGATATGCGGGGCCACGGGGCCAGCGCCGAGGCGGCCGATATTAAAACATTCCGCGGTTGGGAAACGTACTACGAAGACCTTGTCGCTTGGCTGGAAAGTCTGGATGAGCCTGTCTGGCTTGCGGGTCATTCGATCGGTGCCACGACCAGTATCATGGCCGCGGCCCGACGACCGGACAAGGTGCGGGGCTTGATCCTGGCGGAACCGGTGATCATGGATCCCTGGCAGGGCTGGCGATTGTGGTCGGCCAAGCTGCTACGCCAGTCACAGCGGTTTTCACTGGCCGCCGGAGCGGCACGTCGCCGCAGGGTGTTTGACTCGCGCGCCGCCGCACTGGAGAACTTTCGTGGCCGTGGTGGCTTCAGAACCTGGCCGGAAGCATGGCTGGAAAACTATGTTGAGCACGGCCTCGTGGCCCATGATGATCGTTTTCGCTTGGCCTGTACGCCGGAATGGGAAAGCACCACCTTTGCCCATACCGAACACAACCCCTGGCCCGCCGTCCGACGATTGCGGTGTCCGATGGTCGTACTGGCCGCGGAACGCGCCTCAACCTTCTCGCCAAGGGCGCGCCGGCGCCTACATGCCTTGCTACCCTCCGCCGAGTTGAACGTTCTGGCTGGAACAACCCATTTTCTGCCCATGGAGCGACCGGAAGTGGTGCGGGATGCAGTGCGACAAGCAATGCACGGTGATACCTAGAGGGTAAGGAGAAAAGCATGAAACACACAGCGGTGATCAGCGGCGTCGGCATGGTGCCGTTCGCGAAACCCGGCGCCAGCGCGCCCTACTACCAGATGGGTGCCGAGGCGGCGCGTCAGGCCCTGGCCGATGCCGGGCTGGACTACGCCAAGGTGGAGCAAGCCTACGTGGGCTATGTCTATGGCGATTCCACCTGCGGCCAGCGAGCGCTCTATCCAATCGGCATGACCGGCATTCCCGTGATCAACGTCAACAACAATTGTTCCACCGGCTCGACCGCCCTGTTCCTGGCGCGCCAGGCGGTGGAGTCCGGCGCCGCCGACTGCGTGATCGCCCTGGGCTTCGAGCAAATGAAGCCGGGAGCGCTGGGCAGCTACTACAACGACCGGCCGACCCCCTTCGAACCCTTTGACCGGATCTGCGAGGACCTGGTGGGACAGCCCGAGGTGCCGCTGGCGATCCGCTATTTTGGCGGCGCGGGCATGGCGCACATGGACAAGTACGGCACCAAGGCGGAGACCTTCGCCAAAATACGCGCTAAGGCGAGCCGGCATGCCGCGCGCAACCCGGTGGCGCTGTTCCGCAAGGAAGTGACAGTGGAGGAAGTGATGGACTCCCCGGTGTTGATCGGCCCAATGACCCGCCTGATGGCCTGCCCGCCGACCTGCGGCGCGGCGGCGGCCATCGTCTGCTCCGAAGCCTTCGCCAGGGCCAACGCTCTCGATCACCGAGTGCGCATCCTGGCGCAGGCGATGACCACCGACACACCGAGCACGTTCGAGGCGCGCAACATGATGCAACTGGTCGGCTATGACATGACGCGCACCGCCGCCGATCAGGTTTACGAGACCGCTGGCATCGGTCCGGAGGAGCTCGACGCCGTGGAACTGCACGACTGCTTCGCCACCAACGAGCTGCTGACTTATGAAGCACTACGGCTGGCGCCGGAAGGTGGCGGCGAGCAGATGGTCGAGGACGGCGACAACACCCACGGTGGGCGCGTGGTTACCAACCCCTCGGGCGGGCTGCTTTCCAAGGGTCATCCATTGGGCGCCACCGGGTTGGCGCAATGCACCGAGCTGGTCCAACAGCTGCGAGGACAGGCCGCGGACCGCCAGGTCGAAGGCGCGCGCATTGCGCTCCAACACAATCTCGGCCTGGGCGGCGCCTGCGTGGTGACGATGTACCAGGCCACCTGAAGAGGACGAACTATGATCGACACTAAACACATCGGGCTGCGCCTGCCGACCGTCAGCTTCGAGGTCGAGAAGGGGCGGTTACGTTTTTTCGCCAAAGCCACCGGCGAAACGCGGCCCGAGTACCTCGACGAGTCTGCGGCCCGGGCAGCCGGCTACCGTAGCCTGCCGGCACCACCAACCTTTCTGATGGGCGCCGACCTCGATGCCGGAACCATGACCACGTTGCTCGAAACGCTGAACGTGCCGATCGGACGCATCCTGCACGGCGAGCAAAGCTTCACCTATCACGCGCCGGTATGTGCCGGCGACGTGCTCAGCGTCGAGTCAAAGATTAGCGACATCTACGGCAAGAAGAGCGGTGCGCTCGAATTCATCGTCAAGGATTCGCTGATCAAGGACGCGACTGGCGAGACCGTGCTCGAGGCACGCAGCGTGATCGTCGTCCGCAACCCGCAGGAGAACGCAGCATGAACGCCCCCACTCGTGACCAGGTCAAGGTCGGCCAGGCGCTTCCGCCACTCGAGCTTCCGCCCATCACGCGCGCGACGCTGGCACTGTTCGCCGGCGCCTCGGGTGACCACAACCCGATCCACATTGACATCGACTTTGCCAAGGCCTCTGGCATGCCGGACGTGTTCGCGCACGGCATGCTGCCGATGGCCTATTTGGGCCGCTTTCTGACCCAGTGGGCACCGCAGACCCGGCTGCGCCGGTTCTCGGTCCGCTTCGCCGCCATCACGCCAGTCGGCGCACGGCTGAGTTGCACCGGCAAGATCGTTGAAATCACCGAGGACGGCCACGAAACACTGGCCCGGCTCGAGATCGGCGTGGTCGATAAACAGGGTGAAGTCAAGCTCGCCGGCGACGCCCTGGTGGCGCTGGCCTGAAACACGTCCTTTCCATCACCAACAAAGCAGGACTGCGTATGAAACTTCAAGATAAAGTGGCCATCGTCAGCGGCTCAGGGCGCGGGATAGGCCGGGAAATCGCCCTCAAACTCGCCGCCGAAGGCGCCAGCGTGGTAGTCAACGATCTTGATGCCGCCCCGGCGGAGGAAACGGTCGCGGCGATCAAGGACGCCGGCGGCAGGGCCGTGGCCTGCATCGGCAGCGTGACACAGGAGGATTTTGCCGAACGCTTTGTGAACACGGCAATCGAACAGCTGGGCGGTCTGGACATCATCGTCAACAACGCCGGCTACACCTGGGACAACGTGATTCAGAAAATGAGCGATGAGCAGTGGCAGGCGATCATGGACGTGCACGCCACGGCGCCCTTTCGCATTCTGCGCGCGGCCTCCGAATACTTCCGCGTGCAGGCCAAGAAAGAAGCCGCCGAAGGGCGCGAGGTATTCCGTAAGGTGGTCAACATCGCCTCGATCGCCGGCACCGGCGGCAACGCTGGACAGGCCAACTATTCGGCCGCCAAGGCGGCGGTGATCGGCCTGACCAAGGCGATGTCCAAGGAATGGGGCAGGCTCAAGGTGAACGTCAACTGCGTGGCCTTCGGACTGATCAAAACGCGCCTCACAGAGGCGGAAGCAGGCTCTGATGCGAGCATCGATGTGGAAGGCCGCAAGATCAAGGTGGGCGTCAACCCCGATCTGCTCAAGACCATGGAGGCCATGGTGCCGCTCGGTCGCGCCGGCACGCCGGCCGAGGCCGCCGGGGCCGTCTATCTGTTTTGCACTCCGGAGTCGAACTACATCAGCGGTCAGACGCTGCTCTGTGGCGGCGGGTTCTCAATGTGAGGCCATGGACACCATGACGTTTAATCAATCACCCTGGATGGACGAAGAGCTAACGCTGTTCCGCGACAACGTCCGGAAGTTCATCGCCACCGAAATCACCCCCTTCGAAGAACACTGGGACTCCCAGCAGCACGTCGAGCGCACGCTGTGGACAAGGGCAGGCGCCGCCGGCCTCCTGTGCACCGACGTGCCGGAGAAATACGGCGGGGCGAGAACATGTGGTCAACGGGTCGAAAACCTTCATCTCCAACGGCCATCACTGCGGCCTGCTGATCGTCGTCTGCAAGACCAATCCGGCCGAGGCCGCCAGGGGCGTCTCGCTGCTGGTCGTCGAACAGCCGGGCGAGCAGCCCGGCTTCCGCCGCGGCCGGCTTCTGCACAAGATCGGCCAGAAAGGTCAGGACACCGCTGAGTTGTTCTTCGATGATCTGCGGGTGCCGGCCGAGAACCTACTCGGCGGCGAAGAGGGCCAGGGCTTCTACCAACTTATGAACCAACTGCCACGCGAGCGCTTGATCATCGGCGTCGGCGCCATCGCTGCCGCCGAGGCGGCCCTGGAGCACACCTTGGCCTACGTGCGCGAGCGCAAGGCCTTCGGCAAGCGTCTGCTCGACTTCCAGAACACGCGCTTCCGGCTCGCCGAGCGGCGCACCGAAGTGACTCTCGGCCAAGTGTTCATCGACCACTGCATCCAGCGCCTGATCGCCGGCGCACTCGACGCGGAGACGGCCTCAATGGCCAAATGGTGGTGCACGCAAAAGCAGTGCGAGATCGTCGACGAGTGCCTTCAATTCTTCGGCGGCTACGGCTACATGCTCGAGTATCCCATCGCGCGCTTGTACGCCGACGCCCGGGTACAGAAGATCTACGGCGGCACCAACGAGATCATGAAGGAGCTGATTGCGCGGGGGCTCGATTGAATGCGATTCACGTCACCGGGCTTCCGTCAGCCGGATGGCGATATCGCCAGTCCCCGGGGCCGCCGCCGCTGGCGTTGACCCCACCTCGCGATAGATGCGCCCGTGGTTGACGTTCTCCATGATCAGCCGGGAGCCGGCCGGATCCTATACAAGATTGACAGGTCGGTAACAGCCAGAGCGCGCAAGGCATTTCCAACAGCCCGCTAACCGTGCCGGGCGACACCTTTCCAGTATTTCTCCTCAAGCTGCTTTTTCGGTAGCTTGCCGGCCAAGTTGCGGGGCAGCTCGCCAAAGTCCACGATCTTCGGCAGCTTGAAACCGTACAACCCCTCCGTCTTGCAGTGCTCGATGATCTCCTTGCGAGTGGCCTGCTGGTGCTCTTTGAGCTCAATTACCGCCGCCGGCACCTCGCCCAGGTCCTTGTCCGGCGCCCGCACCACGGCAACGTCAAGAACCGCCGGATGCCGCTTGATAACCGTCTCGATCTCATTGGGGAAAAGATTCACCCCGCCGGAGATGATCATTTCCTTGATCCGCGAAGTCAGGTACAGAAAACCATCCTCGTCCACATAACCAATCAGACCATCGTCGTACCAGAGCTTGCCCTCGACCCCGATATAATTCTCCTTCATCTTCTCTTCGCTGAGGCCGACGTAGTTCAGCGCAAGGGCCATCGGGGAGCGCACGAGCACCTTCCCTTCCTTGCCGGGTGGGGTCCAGGTGCCGGTCTCCTCGTCATAGATCCGGCATTCCGCCGCCCGCAGCTTGCCAACGCTGTCGTAGCGCTTTGGGTTCTCCTGGTAGTCCTCGCTGGCGAGAACGCTGATCAGGCCGCTCTCCGAAGCGCCGTAGTATTCATGGAAGACATCATCCGACGCTCCCTGGCGGCGGAACAGCGTGTTGATCTCGCGCTTGACCTTGGGCGGACAAGGCGCCGCCGCGCAAATGATTACCCGCATGCTGGAAAGGTCGTATTGGGACTTCAGAGCCTCGGGCAGTGCCAGGATGCGCTCGAGCATGGTCGGGGCGACGAAGGTCCAGTTGATACGCTCGTCCTGAATAAGTTTAAGCATGAGCTCGGGATCGAACTTGCTCATGGGCACCGCGGTGCCGCCGAGAAAGAACGGCAACACCGCGATCTGTACCCCGGCATGATACAGCGGCCCCGGAATCAGCGTGCGGATGTTGTTGCTGATCGGATCCCGGATTTTGCCGATCTTGTAGAAATGAAAGGCCGATATCTGCATCAACCCCAACCGGGTCACCTCCTCCTTGGAGGCGCCCCGCCGCGCCTCGGCCGAATCCGATGTCAGCCGGTCCCGGTCGATGTTGATGTATTTCGGCGTCCCTGTGGTACCGCCGCTGTAGGTCTTTGGGGCCATGCCCAGCTTGCCGCTTGGGAGTATGGACCGGCTGTCCCGGATCAGTGACTCGTAGGCGATCATACCCTCGGGCAATTCGTCAGCATCAACCACGATGAAGTGTTCGACGGTGGTCAACTGATCACGAACCGACTGTACCGCTTCCACAAAGGCGCCCCCCAATACCAGAGCCTTTGGCGAGGCCTTGTTGATACATTCCGCCAACTCCTTGGGCTGGAGATGCCAATTGAGCATCGGCATGGGATTGTCCCTGAGCGTACAAGCCAGCATCAATTCGAACCATGGCGCGCCGTTGTGCATCACCTCGGCCACCGCCTCGCCTTCGCCGATACCCAGCCGGTGCAGGCCATTGGTCAGGCGGAGAACTCGATCCCTGAATTGACCGAAGGTGACCCGACGATCACCGTCGACAATCGCCTCACGATCTCCCCAATGCTCCCATAGAGCAAGCAGGAATTGCCGCGGAAGCTCCTGTCGCTTAAGCCGGCTACGCCACGCGGCCCGGACGCCACCAATCGCCAACGCGCCCCAACCAAACTGGCCCAAAATCTCCCTGAGGGCCGCACGGGCTTCGGGCATTGCTTTCAGCTGGGCTATAGCGGACATTTCGAAGATCTCCTGACTGGTGTTATGTTGTTATGGCAGGCGCGAGACGGGGTTGGTAACCCGCCCGTTTCCGTGGTTTCCACCGAACCGGACGCGCGCGAAACTGGACCGCAACCCGTTCAAACTCGTCGACGATTTCGGTGTTGTCGAAACGCTTAAAAGTTCCTCCCACAGGATGCGCGGTTGCAATTAGGCCAGCCGGCTGTCTATGCAACGGTGGAAGTTTCAGCAGCACCATCTGTTCCCGACCATGGTTGCGTGACAGCAGCCTAGCGAGGTCATTTTTTGACAATACGGGGTCATTTGGAGACACCCTATGAGAGGCATGACGGCGAACCGGCTACAGGGCTCGCAATTCCTTCTTCAGAATCTTGCCCACCGGATTGCGGGGAATGGCGTTGATCAGTTTCATCTTTTCCGGCAGCTTGTAGACACTCATGCCCTGCTCCCTCAAGTAGTCGTTGATTTCCTCCAGGGTCGGCGGGTTATCCTCGTCAACAGGCACCACGCAGATACAGATCCGCTCGCCCATGATCTCGTCCGGTTGGGGTATGACCGCGACGTCCCGTACCTTGCCGAAGCCCAGCACCGCGTTCTCCACCTCCACACTGGAGATATTGTAACCACCCCGAATCACGATGTCCTTCTTGCGGTCATAGAACCCTAGGTGCCTGTCATCCCGCATGATGAAAAGGTCGCCGGTGCGGAAAAAGCCGTCATAAGTGAACGAAGCCGCGGTAATATCCGGGCGCTGAAAGTAGCCCGCGAACACACCCGGGCTGCGATAGCAAAGCTCGCCGATGCCACCTGGTTCGGTTATCTCCTCATCCTCATCGCCGAGAATTTTCAGCTCGACCCCGCTGACGCCGGAAGGCCATTGGACTCCTGCCTTGCCCCACCAGGGCAGGTGATCCACCCGCATCTCCAGGTCCGGCACATCGGCCGGGCCGGCTACCAGACTGGTGCCCTCGTTCTGGCCCCAGATGTTGACGATCTCGATGCCCCAGCGGCGCTTGAACTCCTGCATCGACCAGGCCGAGGGGGGCGCCGAACCAGTGGTGATGGTCCTCACGCTGGAGAGATCCAGCTGGTCCACGTTGGGCAGCTTGACAATCATGTTCAGCATTGCCGGTACCAGAATCGTGTACTCGATGTGCTCCTCGGTCAGCTGGCGCAACAGGATTTCCGGCGTAATCGGGTGATGCAGCACCAGGGTGCCCCCCGCCGCCAGCCAGGGGAGGTAGTTCACCCCTACCGCCGTCATGTTCACCAGCGGTGCCACACACAGGATACGGTCACCCTCGCGCAGGCCACAGGTGGTGAACACCAGGTTGGTCATGTACTCCCAGTTGTTGTGGCTCATGGGGCAGCCCTTGGGGTTTGACTCAGTGCCCGAAGTCCAGCACAGGGTGAAGATGTCATTGGCATCCACCGGCACCTCCGGGACCCGGCCCGGATCTCCATGGGCGATATCGGTCAGCGCCGCCAGACCAATGTAGTGCTCGAAGCCCAGCTCCTGCCCCAGGGCCCGGTAATCAAAGCCGTGGAAGCTTTCCACCGAGGCGTAGAATCTGGCGCCGGTGATCTCTTTCACATAGCCCACATCCTTGCTTCGCCATTGCAGGGGCAACGCGGAAAGCAGACCGCCGGCCTTGGCCGCCGCCAGATAGAGCATGGCCAGCTCCCAGATGTTCGGCAACTGCGCCACCAGTAGGTCGTCCTTGCCGAAGCCCCGGCGTGCCAGCTCGGCGGCGGTGGCGTCCACGGCCCGACCAAACTCGGCCCAGCTGAGCCGCTGGGGCGGTGTGCCGACCAGCTCGTCACGATTGGGTGGATCCACCACCGCTTCCCGGTCCGGGTAGGCGGCACGATTGGCGGCAAAGCGATCCAGCAGGGTTCTGTCACCCCAGTAGCCTTTATCGGAGTATTCCTCGATCAGTTCAGGTTCGTGTAAGATCATTTACCCTATTCCTCCAAGCTTATTGGCCCCAACCGAGTCCGCGCTCGCTGCGCCTTACCGCCTTGTGGTTCATGGCTGGCATCCGCGAGCGGCGGGTCGGGTCTCGCCGGCGCTCACCGCCGACTCTACGGGCTTGCCGCCTCCTCCAGCGCCTGCACCGCGCGTTGCTCGGATGACGGGAGTTGTTCGGCATGGACGACGAGCGCCCGCCAGTCAAGCTGATCGGCGGCGGCATATGTAGCAAGACGGCTCCAGGCGTTGGCGCAGTCGAGCAGGACGTCGGCGGCACGGGCAAAGGATCGATCGCCCGTGAGGCGGGCAACCTCGGCGCAGAATTCCGCTTCGAGGCGGCGGAACAAGCCACCGCCTGTGCCGGCTTTCTCGACGAAGACCGGTAAGACCCTTAGCGATGCGTTAAGCTGGTCATCAGTCAGGCTATCTCCCCAGGTGGCCAGATCGTCGACGAAGATATTGACGCCCTTCAGGCCGGAGGCGACCACACCATCGGCGGGCAGGTCCGCCGGATCGAACAGCGTCGCATCCGTGCCGCGCATATTGCGCGCCGCGCTTGCCGCTGCATCGCGCGCCACCGGCAGTAGCTCAGGCAGCCGATCAGGAAAGCGTATCGGGTAAGTCGCGTGGCGATTGGGATCGGGAAAGCCATGGGAGGCACGAGCTCGCGCCAGAGCTTTTAGGGGGACTTCCTGCACCTCCTCGCGATCGTTGTCCACCACCCGGGCGACGCCGCGCCTCTCGTCGTAGCCGATGACGACGATGTCATGACGGGTGTTGGATAAACGTACCCTGAGATACGGCAGCTCGGCGATGTCAGCCCAGATCATCACGGGACGGCCGGCGTCGATTTCGTCGGCGACCCAGCGCCAACCCTCGTCCGGATCGTCGGTTTGGCGACGCTCGGTTTCAATGCCGAGGCGGTGGCAGAAGTCGAGCTCCATGTCACCGTTGCGCCCTACCAGGTAGATGGGAGGCGTGAGTTCGGATACTCTCATATACATAAAGGACAGCCCGCCGCCGAGGCCGAACACGAGCCCCTCGCCCGGCGGCCCGTCCCAGCCAAGCCCGGCCCATTCCAACAGGTCGCGCAGTGCGCCCGAGCCGCAGTGCCCACCCATCCGGTGGGGATAGTTGGAGATTTGCACGCATTTCATTCCACTACTCCAGCTGTGTTCAAAGACCTGAGCCAACGCCGGTTGGCATACCGCGAGCTCACTCCGCCGACGAGGCGCGGATTGAGGCCTTTTTTAACCACCAACCTCTGGCAACGAATAGTCCTTGAACTGCTCGCGCAATTTGGCCTTCTGTAGCTTGCCGGTCGCCCCGTGCGGCAGTTCGTCGACGAATACCACGTCATCCGGCAGCCACCATTTCGCGACCCGCTGGCTCAGATAGTCGATCACGCCCTGCTTGTCGAGCTGGCTGTCCGGCTCGCGCACCACCACCAGAAGCGGCCGCTCGTCCCATTTCGGATGATGCACCGCTATGACCGCTGCCTCGGCGATCTCGGGATGGCCCACAGCTTCGTTCTCAAGATCGATGGAACTGATCCACTCGCCTCCGGACTTGATCACGTCCTTGGTGCGGTCGACGATCTCCATGTAGCCTTCGGGGTCGATCTTGGAAACATCGCCGGTGCGGAACCAGCCCTCGCTGTCGAAGGCCTTGGCGCTGGCTTCAGGGTTTTCGTAGTAGCCGCTGATGATCGCCGGGCCGCGCACCAGCAGCTCACCGAAGGACTTGCCGTCCCGCGGCAGCGCTTGACCGTCGTCGTTGACGATCTTCATCTCCACCCCGAACACCGCACGCCCCTGCTTGGCCTTGATGTCGAACTGCCGATCAAGCGGCAGATCGGCGTCCTTGGGACGGATCATCGAAACCGTGCCGATCGGACTCATCTCGGTCATGCCCCAGCCCTGCAAGCCTTCGACGCCGTACTTCTCCTGGAATTCGCGCATCATCGCCCGTGGCGCGGCCGAGCCGCCGATAAGAACACGCTTGAGAGAGGTGAACTTCTGCTCGGTCTTACGCATATGACCAAGAAGCCCGAGCCACACGGTGGGCACACCCCAGGCCTCGGTGACGCCCTCGTTATTAATCAGCTCGGCCAGGCTCTCGCCATCGAGCTTCGGCCCCGGAAAGACGATCTTCGCGCCCACCATTGGCGCGAAGTAGGGGACGCCCCAGGCGTTAACGTGGAACATCGGCACCACCGGCAGCACGGCACTCTCCTCGCCCAGATTCATTCCGGGGATGGTCAACACCGAGAAGGCGTGCAGCAGCGTCGAGCGGTGCGAGTACAACACCCCCTTGGGATTGCCGGTGGTGCCGGAGGTATAGCAGAGCGACGAAGCGGTATGCTCGTCGAACTCCGGCCAGGCCATTTCATCGGACTGCTCGCCGACCAATTCCTCGTAGCACATCACGTTGGGCAGCGAGGTTTCGGGCATATGAGCGCGGTCGGTCATGACGACGTAGCCCTTCACGCCTTCAAACAGACCTTGCAACTTCTCCAGCAATGGAACGAAGGTCAGATCAAGGAAAATGTACTGATCCTTGGCGTGATTGACGATGTAGCCGAACTGCTCGACCGGCAGACGCGGATTGATTGTGTGACAGATCGCCCCAATACCGGAGACCGCGTAATACAGCTCCAAGTGCCGATAGGTGTTCCAGGCCACCGTCGCGATGCGATCCCCGGCCTGGACGCCCAGCGACTTGAGCGCGTTGGCCAACTGGCGGCTACGCTTGGCCGCATCTTCGTAGTTGTAACGGTGCAGGCCGCCTTCCGGAGTCCGGGACACGATCTCCTGCTCTGGATAGCTGGCGGCCGCGTACTCGATGATATGGGAAATCATCAAAGGCCGGTCCATCATTAATCCACGCATCTGTCTCTCCTCAATCAGTCGATTTTCTCTGGCGGTTTCTGTCGGATGGCGTATTCGGAACCGCAACAGTCGACAGAACAAAATAGTATTTTTGAGCGCACTGGAGGCCCCGCGATTGTAACCGGGCGTGGCCAAGGCCCCGAACGCACCGGGAAGACGGCGATCCTTGCTCGCCCATACCCTCCCGAGCGCACCAACGACGGCGCCCCAGAGCGGTCAAGGACCACTGTCCGCGCGATGTCCCGAGCCCGTGTGCTGCTCGCGAAACCGGAGCATCACGCCGCCAGTGGCCGGGCAGCTCCAAGGTGCCGAAAGTGGCCCAGATCCACGAGGACTTCCTCCGCACCGGGACCGGCAAGGCCAGAAGCGCACCATACCCACCGAACTGCGCGACTTTTCGCTGGAGCGGAAGGCGGCTGCTGGCGACGACAACACCGTAAAACCTTAAATTTTCATTGACTGATAAGCAATTTTTCGTATTGCCTCAAAACCAAGTCCAGCGCATTGTTTGTTCGACCAAACAAAGCATGCCAAATGCCACCCCCGAATAACAAAAAGGATGATTCCCTATGACAATAATCAGGTCTCACCATCAGTCCCGCAGATATCTTTTCCTCCCCAACGCGGGGCTTCGGGTCCGTCGTGCCTTGGCCGTTCTGATAGTCGTGCTGCTCCCATGCGAGGTAATGGCCGGAGCGGGCGATGCAGCAAGCACCTACGGCCTGGGCCCCATTCACGCCGGCTCGGCCCAGGCGTTCAGCGCTTTCCACAGCGGTGCTTGGGCCACCTACTACAACCCGGCGGCACTTGCGCGCTCGCCGGAAGGTGAACTCACAGTGGTCTTTCAGCACGGTGACCAGGAGTTGCGTGCCGAATCACTTGGCGGAGCCGCACCATTCGATCGCGAAAACGATGTGCTCACGGACCAGAGTTCGGAGTTACTGCTTCTTGGTATCAAGACCCGTGTCGCCGGCGCGGCGGACTTGGACACACCGATCTATCTTGGTATTAACGTCGGCGTGGATGAGTATGCCTCCAACGCGCTGCCCTTCGCGGCCAATACCAGTCAGGAAGGCCAGTTCCTGCGTTTTGAGTCGCAACCCTTGTATCTCGCTTTTGGTGGGGCGGTTAGCAACCTCCTGCGCGGCGTTGATATCGGTGCCTCGGCAAGACTCACGCTGGCGGCCCAGGCCCGCCTTGAAGCGGTCTCCGATCTGTCCGGCAATACCGACTCCGAAGAGCTCTCTCTGGAAGCCGAACCGACATTGACGCCCTCGCTGGGCATTAACGTCAACCTGAGCGATACGCTGTGCGGTTCGAGCGCCTGCCTGCCTTTCGCGCTTAAACCGGAGCTGGCGTTGTTCTATCGAGGGGAGTCGGAGTACGACGTCAGCGTGGACGCCAACGTGGTGATTCCCGGTGTCATACCCGAGCCGGGCCTTGATCTTGCGCTGGCCACTCTCGACACGTTCCAGCCCCAGGTATACGGAATCGGATTGCTGATGCCTTTAGGTAAGTTCGAGCTGGTTGCGGCTGTAGAGCGCCAGTATTGGTCCGATCTTGAGAGTGAATTCGCCGGTGACACGGTCAGGGACCAGGCTGGGCTGCGCTTTAATGACACCACCGTTCCCCGCATCGGCGTCCGTTACACGTGGTCGGACGCTCTTAAACTTTATGGGGGTGTGGCCGTCGAGGATTCCCCACTTCAATCGACCCGGTCCCAGGATGTCAACTTTCTCGACAGCGACCGTATCGTGGTCGGTGTTGGCGCCGATTACCGCCTGAAACGCGCGCCGATAATCAATATGCCCCTTGTGATGTCCCTGGCTTATCAATACCAGCAGCTTGATGAAAGAGAGTTCAACCTCACATCCATCAACTCGCCAACCAATCCCAACCCCTACGAGACCGTTCGCGTGGATGGCGACATACACGTCATCTCGGGTTCCCTGTCACTCAAATTCTAGACCGCGATGGCGGAGCTGAATTCAGGAGAGTAGAGATGAATAAACAAATAAACATTCGGCCGCGGTACGTTTCGTTTGCCCTTTGGGTGTTCGGGCTGATGTTGATCAGTGCGTGCGGCGATGACGAAGGCAAAGTCGTCAATCCATGGCGCGCTTCGGACACACTGGTGTTCGCTTACCCCTACCCTGGCCAGCAGGAGGTGCCGACGAGCGGCAATGTCGTGCTGCGTTTCTCAACCACACTGAGTGACGAGGTGAGCGGCGATGTCGAGGACCGTCTGCGGCTCGCCGACGACGCCGGAAACGCCGTGCCCTTTACCCCCGAAGTGATCGATGGCGGCCGGGGGCTGGTACTGAAACCACGGACTTCACTGTCGCCCAATACGCATTATCGGCTGAGTGTCAGCGAGGCGGGCCTGGGGCGTATCGACGATACCGTATTCAAAAATTTTCAATTTCACACGATGGGCGCCCATGCGGGGTTCGCCGACGCCGTCGGCAGTGACGGCTTTAAGATACTTGGCATCACACCTCTGGATCCCGATCCACTGCTGGCCGGCATCGAGGATGCCAGAATAAATGATATGAGCACGCTACGCATGGTCTTCAACCGGCCGCTCGACCCGGCCACCACCGTTTATGGCAAGCAGATCACGCTTGTCGACGACCAGGGCCAGCTGATCGACGCCTCCGTGCTACTGCAGGGGCGCTATTTGATACTGGATCCGCGCCAGGACCTGGACTCGGTAGAATACACGTTAGCATTATCGGGGCTCCGCAGTCGTGATGGTTCTCTACTTCCGGAAGTCGAACGCCAGTTCACACCCATGGGCACACAGCCGCGCGAAACCACGGTCATCAAGGTCGGTTCCCTAGGCGAGCAACAGCCGGACCTGCAATCCCAGCTGACGGGAAGACCGGTCAATCAGGTGCCATTGGACAGCTTTATCATCGGTGACAGCGCCGTTACCGAACTGACGGGCTCGCTGGCCGCGGACCTGGGCTTTGTCCCGGACTTTGCCGATGCCGTCCCCCTCCGGGTGCCGGCCGGCACGGTACTGCGAGGCGCGCCGGTCGATGTCAACATTCTGGGGGAAATCCCCGCCGGTATCGATACCGGCGACCTGCAAATTACCCTTCTCAGTGACGCCAACGGCTATCTGATTCCCAATCCCTTCAGTACCGAGGCGACGGCGCCTCGCTATGCACTGCTGAGAATGGATGCGGCCATGACCGCGGAGGGAACCATCGCCAATGCCGCCCTCAGTCAGAATCTGCTCAATATCCAGGTCGTCGGTCTCGCCATTGTCGAGGATGGCAAGCTGGTGCTGGATGCGATCTCCGTGGTCGACCCCGACATTCTCGGCCTTGAAAAGGCTGGTGCCCAATTATCTTTCCGCATGGAGTCCTTCGCCGGGCAGCGAAACCCGCCAATGCCTGAGCCGGATCTACGCCCTCTGGAATTACAATCCTGGTCGCCGGGTGAGGACTTCCAGGCCAACACACGCCCGGGGGATCCGGTCATTCTGAACTTTAACAAGGCGATTGATCCCGCGTCGGCGTTTCTTGATGGCGCTATCAACGTCCAGGTTAACGGCACTTCGCTACCACCTGAAAACGTCTCGATGCGTGTCGACGGCGCCACCGTCATCCTCGAAGGCACCGGAATCGTGGAGCACAACCAGGACGTCGAAATCATACTGACCAGCCAGCTACGGGACACGGCGGGCAACCCTCTGAGCAAGGATTACACCCTTGATATGCGCCTTGACGATCTGTTTTTGCCGAATGACAACCGCGACAGCCTTCGTGCGCCCTTGGTAGCCGCTGTTTTCCCCGGATACCCCTGTGCTCTGACCGACGCCCGGCTAATCGGTGAAAGATCACAATGGCGTAACGGACGCTGCCAGGGCGGCCAGGGAAGCGACCCCCTGTTCCCCGTGGTCGGGCTTTTTCGAGAGTACCCTATACGGGTCATCTTCAACCGCCGTATAGATCCGGCAACAGTCAACGGCGACACTTTTTTCGTCGAGCGTCGCGATGCCGGTGGGGATTGGCAACCGGTGCCGGGCCACCTCGACGTGCTGGCGCAACGGGTTGAGTTTTTCCCTGACAGCCCTTGGCGAGACGGTCAGCTATATCGCTATACGTTGCGCTCGGAGCCCACCAGTCCCGACTGCGGAAACAACGCCATCTGCACACTGGACGGTGCTGCCTTGCAAACACGCCAACTGTCACAGAGCAGCGACACGGCTCCAGCGCCGCGCGAGGGAGGTCCCGATATGGTAAACCACTTTGTCGTGACCGGTGACGATCAGCGTTATACCCTCGTATCCCTGCGTTCCCTACCGACGGTCGACGTAAATGCCAATCTACAGGTCGACAATTCAGAACAAGGTGCCACCGACGACAATGGTGTCATCAAGGCGCCCGCCAACCACCTGCGGTTGGAGCTGCGGGACACCGGGGGCGTGATTACCAACGCCAACCTGGGCTGCTCAATTGGCGAGGACTGTCCGGAGAAACGCTTCGCGTTCGTCAGTACCGGCGCGTTGCAGGCCGGCCCCCGGGAATACGACTCCGCCGTCTCCATCAACCGTAGACTGATTGACGATAACCCGGACACGGATGATCGGACCACGGGCGCTGTTCGTGTTTCCGTCTTTCCAACTACGCTGACCACCACGGAGGTCTTTCTCGAAGCCAGAGCGTTAGGCCTCATCACCATTGGTCTCGAGACAGGTCCCTTGGTTCTGCGTTTACTACCCGAGGGCGATTCACCGTTTATTGAAGGCTACATCACCGAGACAGAGGACGGTCCCTGGTTCAGCACCACCTTCGACCTGTTGATAGACGCGCCTGAACTGGAACCCAGGCTGATTATTGAACTTGGGCACGATATTCGCAGCAAACGGGTTAACAACGTCACTCTCGAAGGACCGCTTCGGTTCGTCGACGATGGCAGACTGATACTCAAGGTCTCCAATCCCGACCCGCTGACCATTCCCGCCAACATCGACCTGATCGGCATCGGTCTGGCGTCGGTTGAACTTGAAGCACCTCCCTTGGGAGTGGACCTGACCTTCACGTTCCTTCCGGTGAAGGATTTTTAACGTGTTATACCCCGGCCGTTACAAACTGATCTGAAAGGGGCTGGAGAAGCATTGCCGTTGATATATTCAATCTGTAATATTGGTTGGACGACCAAATGTATTGCCGGAAGAGTTGACTATGACTGACTCTCAGACGACGACATCGTCCGCGCATTGCGGCCTTCGACGCAGTGTTCGGGTGCGATTCACTGGCAGTGAGGGGTTGAATCTGTGGGCCAGCCGCCATGGTGAAGACACGGCGCCCCCCGTATTGCTCCTGCACGGCGGCGGGCAGACCCGCCATGCCTGGTCCGACACGGCGATCGCACTGGCCGATGCCGGCTACTGCGCGTTTAGCCTGGACGCACGAGGCCACGGCGAAAGCGACTGGTCTCGAGAAGGCGACTACAGTGCCCGAGCCCTTGCAGCGGACCTCAGCGCGGTGATTCGCTCGCTACCGGCCCGGCCGGTTATCGTCGGCGCGTCCATGGGTGGCCTGACCGCTTTGCTCACGCTTGGCGAAGACACCTCCCTGGATTGCGAGGCACTGGTACTGGTCGACGTGGCGCCAAGATTGGAACCTCGGGGCGTCCGCCGGATCATCGAATTCATGCGTCATCATCAGGACGGATTCGAGACGCTGGAGCAGGTACGCGATGCTATCACCGCCTACAACCCGCGCCGCCCGCCATCAAAAGACCTCTCCGGGCTACGCAAAAACCTGCGTCAACACGGTAATGGCCGGTTTTACTGGCACTGGGACCCAGCTTTTCTCAACCACGCGAACGCGCCAACCAAGGCCGGGAGCATGTTCGACCGAGCAAGGCTGGAGCTGGCGGCCCGCCAGTTGGACGTACCGGTGCTTTTGATACGTGGCTACTACAGCGATGTTCTTAGTGACCGGGGCGCAACAGAGCTGCTCACTCTAATACCAGAGGCACGTTATGTCGTTCTGAAACAGGCCGGCCATATGGTCGCGGGAGACCGTAACAGTGTTTTTACCGAGGCGGTACTGCAATTTCTGAAAGAACGGCCAGCCGCCACTGAGCCGGAATCGTGCCGCACTGCCACTACGGAGCAACACCATGAAACACCCTTATCTTGATGTTCTGATCGTCGGTGCGGGCCTGTCGGGAATTGGCGCGGCGTGTCACTTAAAGGAAAAATGCCCCAACGTCCGTTTTGGAATCGTTGAACGACGCAAACGGATCGGAGGCACCTGGGATTTATTCCGCTATCCCGGCATCCGCTCCGATTCCGACATGTTTACCCTGGGTTATAACTTTCGGCCCTGGACCGATACCAAGATGCTTGCCGACGGCCCTTCTATCCGTCGGTATATTGACGACACCGCACGCGAATACGATGTGAAACGCCGAATCCAGTTCGGTCTGAAAGTGATCTCGCAATCCTGGCATAGCGAAAAAAAACACTGGATCGTCAAAGCCATCGACGAAGCAACCGATGAAGAGCACCAGTTCAGCACCGGCTTTGTATTCCATTGCACCGGATACTACAAATACGACTCCGGCTACACACCGGAGATTCCGGGGATCAACCAATTCCGCGGTGACGTAATCCATCCGCAACACTGGCCGGAAAACTACGATTACACTGGCAAACGGGTGGTGGTTATTGGCAGTGGCGCCACTGCCGTGACGCTGGTTCCGGCTATGGCCGACAAGGCGGATCATGTAGTGATGCTGCAGCGCTCGCCCACCTATGTAGCCACCGTGCCGGAGCAGGATCTGATATCCAGGAACCTGCGCCGCATTCTGCCGGAGATGGCCGTTTACCGGCTGGCCCGGACCCGCAATATTCTGTTGCAAAGAGCGGTATATCGACTTTCTCTGAGTAAGCCCAAGGCGATGCGACGCCTGCTTTTGGCGACAGCGCGCCGGCAGCTCGGCCCGGAGGTCGATATGCGGCATTTCCAACCCCATTACAATCCCTGGGAAGAACGCATGTGCGCCGTTCCCAAGGGTGATCTCTTCAAGGTTATCCGCGAAGGCCAGGCCTCCGTGGTCACCGACCACATCGAAGCGGTCACCGAAACCGGGATCCAATTGAAGTCCGGCGCTCATATCGACGCTGATGTTCTGATCACAGCCACTGGCCTTGATTTGCAGCTATTCGGTGGCGCGAGGTTGGAAGTCGACGGCCGTGAGGTTCATGTGGCGGACGCCCTGATGTACAAGGGACTGATGCTCGAAGGGGTACCAAATATGGCCCTGGTGTTCGGTTACACCAACGCTTCTTGGACGCTGAAGGCCGACATCGCCTCTGAATTCGTCTGCCGCCTCCTGAATCACATGCGCGATATTGGCGCCCGGGTGGTCACACCCGTCGATGGACAAGGGAGCAAGACCCAGATGAACTTTCTTAATTTACGTTCCGGATATGTTCTTCGCGCCAACGACCGCCTCCCTCGTCAGGGCAGCAGGACCCCCTGGCAGAATCTTGATGACTATTTGCGTGACCTGCCCGCATTACGCTATGGCAATCTCGAGGATGGCCACCTTCGTTTTGAGGGAAGTAGCATCAAGCGCGGAAGGAACAGCGTATTTCGCAAGTTACTGAGTGCCTGATCCGCCTACCTGTTGGAGCATATTATGAAACGTTTTTACGGGAAAGTCGCTGCGATTACTGGTGCCGGTTCAGGCATAGGTCGAGCGACCGCCATGCTGCTGGCTAAAAAAGGCTGCCATTTGGCTCTGTCGGATATTGACGAAAACAGTCTAAAAGACATCGCCATCGACCTGCGCGACTACCCGGTCAGAGTCACCACCCATGTTGTTAATGTAAGCCGAAGGAATGAGGTCTATCGGTATGCGGATCAATGTGTCAAGGAGCACGGACAGGTTAACTTGATAATGAACAATGCCGGCGTTGGACTCGGAGAAACCGTCGATGCCATGAGCTATGACAACTTCGAATGGCTTATGAACATTAACTTCTGGGGGGTGGTATACGGAACCAAGGCCTTTCTGCCTTACCTCAAGCAATCCGGCGACGGCCACGTGATAAACATCTCGAGCATCTTTGGCATCATTGGAGTCCCCACCCAATCAGCCTATAACGCCGCGAAATTCGCTGTTCGAGGGTTCACCGAGTCGCTGCGCGAAGAACTGGACATTGAGCGAAGCTGTGTCAGTGCAACCTGCGTGCACCCGGGCGGCGTCAAGACCAACATTGCGCGTAATAGCCGAATGGGTGATATGGGGAACATAGCCCCGGGCAGCAAGGAGGAAATTACGGAACTTTTCGATCGCATCGCCCGGTCCACGCCGGAACAGGCAGCCAACGCTATCCTCCACGCGGTTCGCAAGAACCGGCGTCGCGTGTTGATAGGTAATGACGCAACGATACTGGACGCCGGCCAACGCCTGATGCCGGCGGGCTATCAGCGGCCCCTCGAAGCGCTCTTTCGAATGCGACAGGGGCGGCAAAAAATGTCTAGTCAATCATCGCAATAAGCAGGATCAAACTTCAAAAAGAGGGCCGAGTCATGGCTTTAAAGAAGAGAACTAGTGCAAAGACGTCCAATGTCCTGAACGGTGCGTCAGTGGGCATCCCTCCCCGTCACATAGACTTCCAGTTTCCGGACACAACACCAAAGTACTTCTATGCGGACAACGCTACGGCAACCACATTCTTTGCCATGCTGTCGGGGTTCTTTCCACCCGGCGAGCGCTACTTCATGGATTCGGTGCGTTATTTTCGAAGCCATGTCACCGACACGCAGCAGCGAGCGGCCATTTCCGGATTCATGGGGCAAGAAGCCATTCATGGTCGCGAGCATGACCGCCTTAACGAATTGCTTGCCGAGAGGGGCTTCGACATGGACACTCCGGACCGCTTCGTAAAATTCGGCCTCCGCATTCTGAAAATGTTACCGAAGAGAACCCAGCTTGCCGCCACTACTTTCATGGAACATTTTACCGCCTTGCTTGCGGAGCAGCTATTGGAAGACGAGACGTTTCAAAGTCTGGCCGACCCGGAGATGATAAAGATATGGCAATGGCATGCTCTTGAGGAGCTTGAACACAAATCTGTTGCTTATAACGTTTACGAAATCATCGGCAATAGTCACGGTGAGCGGATCGCAGCGACGGCGGCATCCCTGGTTGTGCTCTTGCCGATGTTGGGGATCACTTGGGCATGGATGCTCGCCAAGGACGGGAAGCTGGGCAGCGTCAAGGACAATGCCATTGGATTGAACGTACTGTTCGGTCCAAAGGGATTTGTCTCCGGGATTATGCGCCGCCTTCCGGAGTTCGTTGATCGACGTTACCATCCTGACAATCACGACACGCGGGCACTGGAAGATACGTGGCGACAACGCCTGTTCGCTGAAAATGGATCACTATACCGAGCTTACAGAAACCGTCCCGACAGCGACCAAGTCAAGATGGCCTAATATCCGAATTCCGCCGCCCCAAAAGACCTGGGGACGACATTAGCACTACCGTTTGGTGGCGCTAATGTCGTCTCATCGTTGATCCTGAATGATATAACCAGCCGCTTTCTCGCCGATCATCATGCTTGCCGCGTTAGTGTTGCCACTGATCAAAGAAGGCATGACGGACGCATCAGCAACGCGCAATCCTAACACGCCCCTGACTCTTAACCGATCATCCACTACGGCCAGATCATCCACCCCCATACGGCAAGTGCCCACCGGATGATAAATAGTTTCAGCGCGCTGCCTGATATCGTCCTCAATTTGGGTATCAGTTACCACATCGCTCGCCGGTAGATCTTCTCCTCCAAAAACCTCGGCGAAAGCTTTTGTCTGGAACACCCGCCGAGCCAGTTTGACGCCCTCTCTCAGGACGCCAAGATCGTCAGCATCGGAAAGATAACAGGGATCGATGAGCGGGGCGCTGAGAGGGTTGCTATCGGCGAGACGAATCCAACCGCGGCTTTTAGGCCGCAACTGGCATACATGAATGGTGCAGCCAAAGCCTGACGTGAATTCCCTGCCATGATCGCGCAAAAATGCGGGCAGAAAATGCATCTGCACATCCGGGCGCGTCCCTTCGCCGACATTAATAAACGCCCCCGCCTCAGCCGCATTGCTGGCTAGAAAGCCGCGCCGATGGCGGAAGTACTGATAGAACGCTCGCATCAAACGCGGTAGAAAGTAAGGGGAGAAGCCAATTGACTGTTTGCTACGATCGTGAATCGAAATAGTCATATCCAGATGGTCTTGAAGATTACACCCCACCTCTGGACAGTCCACCAGACAATCAACGCCAACACTTTGTAAATGGTCACGGTCACCAATGCCTGAAAGCATCAGCAAATGGGGCGAGTTGATTGCCCCACCCGAAAGTACGACTTCCCGATTTGCCCGAACGGTGTGAGATGAGCCGGCCGTATCGCTATACTCGACGGCTACCGCACGTCCATTTTCGATCACTACCCGGGAAACCATTGCATTAGTCAGAATGGTCAAATTACCGCGGTTCCTCGCCGGATCGAGAAACGCCCTCGCGGCGCTCCAGCGTCGCCCATCTTTTTGCGTCACTTGGAATTGGCCGAAGCCGCGCTGCGATTCACCGTTGAAATCATCGTTACGCTTTTCGCCTAGTTCTTCCCCGGCGCGAATGAACAACTCAGTCAGCGGATTAGGATCCCTGACCCGAGTGACGTTCAGCGGTCCTCCGTTACCGTGCCAGGCGTCCGGCGGATACTCCTCATTGTGCTCATGCGCGTTGAAGATGGGCCGGACATCATCCCACCCCCAACCCTTCAGCCCGCTGTCCCGCCAGGCATCGTAATCCTCAGGTTGTCCACGAATATAAACCATGGCGTTGATTGAGCTACTGCCACCGAGAGTTTTTCCACGGGGCCAATAGAGCTGCCTACTGTCAAGCGCTCGTTGAGCCACTGTTTGATAACCCCAGTTACGCTTGCCCTCCCTGATCAAACCGATCACCCCGAACGGCACGTTCACAAACCCGCTGTTGTCGTGCGGACCCGCCTCCAGCAAGCAAACAGAGAATCGGCCGGACTCGCTTAGTCGGTTGGCCAGGACACAACCGGCGGATCCCGCTCCGACTACGATGAAATCATATTCATCCACGATCGCACTCCTCTCCGAGGGCGGCGATACGATCAAGATGGTAGTCACCATGGCCGTGTGTTAGGGAGCAGTACGTCATGAGACGAAAGTAATGGCCTATATCAAGCTCTTCGGTGACCCCGATACCGCCGTGAATCTGGATCGCCTGTTGCGCGATCTTTACCCCCTTGTCGGCGTAGTACGCCTTGGTGGCCGAACAAGCGTGTTCCCGCTCGAGCGTATCGTCTAGATCCGCTTTGACGGAAACCATGAACAGCATCGACTCCAACTGTTGAAGATCCGTGAACATATCCACAAGGTAATGTTGGATTACCTGGAAGCTGCCGATCGGCGCACCGAACTGCTTCCGCGTCTTTGCGTAATCAAGAGTGCGCTGATAAAGCGCGCTGGCGGCGCCATACATGCGCGCGCAATCGAGCGCCTGCAGCCAGGCGACCGTCTTGCTGACGGCGCGCTCCACCTTCACGCCACGAGAAAGAATCATCTCCTCGTCAATCACCACGTCATCGAACAGTACATCGGCAAGCCGGCTACCGTCCAAGCCCCGATAGCGGGTCACCTCGCAGCCTTCAAGCGGCACAAGGACCAAGGTCAGCTCATCTCCAAGCATCGCCGTCGTCAGCACCCTATTCGCGCAGCCACCATCAGGAACGAAATTCTTCCGTCCAGACAATTTGCTACCGTTAATCGACAGGGATGGCTTCAAAATATTGTATCCGGCGTGATAGTCATAGAGCGCGCATGCCACTCTCTCATCATCATCGACAATGGATTGCAATACCTTCAATGCCCGCTCAGTACCCAGATACTCGAGAAGTTTTCCAGGACCGATCACCAGATCGACATAGGGATCCAGACACAAGACGGCGCCGGCTTCCCTAACAATCATCGCCACGTCGATCAGATCGCCGCCATAGCCTCCGACCGACTCAGGAAACGGCAGACCAAACCAGCCTAGCTCGCGCATCAACTCCCATCGTGATGGATCACAATGATTGAGTTGGTTGAGTTGTTGCATGTAGGTATCAAAACCATAGTGATCCTTGAGATACCGCCGCGCCGTATCGGCAACCATGGTCGTGTTATCGGAAAGATTGAATTCCATTATGACCTCTCATAAACCTAACAGCATCTTGGCAAGCACGTTCTTCTGAATCTCGTTCGATCCGCCATAAATCGTGCAGGCACGAAGAAAATTGTACCGACGAGGGGAATGATTAAAGCTTTCATTACCCACCGCTGATGAACTATCCCAGACAAGCGACATCAACCCGCCCATCTCGACCATCGCTTGGGACATTTTCTGCTGTAGCTCGGTACCCTTGATCTTGAGACCGGAAGACTCCGGTCCAAAAGGTCGGCCCTCGTCTGTCGCGGCAACGGTCCTAAAGTTGGTGTACTCCAACGCCATCAGTTCGACTTCCAGCTCGGCCACACGTCGTCGCGCCTGTTGCTTATCGATGTAATACGGAGCTTCGTCAATAGCCATCTTCATGCGCGCCAATGCATAGTGACTGTCGGCAACGCCGGCGATCGTTGTGCGCTCATGCGTTAACAAAAACTTGGCGATCGTCCACCCCATACCCTCCTTCCCCACCAGATTGTCCAGCGGCACCTTGACATCGGTGAAATACACTTCGTTGAGGTGATGGTGCCCATCAATGGTATAAATGGGACGAACCTCGATACCCGGCGTGTTCATATCTATTAGCAGGAAAGAGATGCCCTGTTGCTTCTTGGCATCGGGGTCGGTTCTGACAAGACAGAACATCATGTCCGCCCAATGCGCTTGGGTGGTCCAAATCTTCTGGCCATTGACCAGGTAATGGTCCCGTTTGCGCTCGGCGCGGGTTTTAAGGGATGCGAGGTCCGATCCGGCATTGGGCTCGGAATAACCCTGGCACCAAAGCGTCTCGCCGCTGGCTATCCCGGGCAGCCATCGCTCTTTTTGTTCCGCGGATCCGAACGTGTAGATCACAGGGCCTACCATGGCGACACCGAAGGGACTTACCGGAGGCGCCCCAGCCATGGCCCTCTCAAGATCAAAAAGATAACGCTGTGTCGCGGTCCATCCCGGACCTCCGTATTGTTCAGGCCAAGTTACCGCCAGCCAACCCTGTTTACCGAGCCGTTTCTCCCATTGCTGTTGCTGCGATTTTTCCGGCATTTCGCCAAGCGCGGAAATACGACTAATCTCTTCAGGAATATTTTCCCGCATCCATGCGCGTATCGTCTTTTGAAACTCCTGCTCTTCCTGCGTAAATTGCAAGTTCATAATTTTCCTCATCCAAGCAAGTGGTTTTGACAAGAATGATAAATCAGGTAACCGATCGGCCCATCCGCTCCCAGTAGGGTGCACGCAGCTCATTCTTGAGAATCTTGCCGGCGCCACTTATCGGCAATGGTTCACTACGGAACTCGATACTACGTGGAAGTTTGTAACCGGCAATCAACTCCCGGCAATGACTCAACAGCTCGTCTTCCGTGAGCACATGGCCTTGGCGAGGCACGACGATTGCATGCACCGTTTCAACCCATTCATCGTGGGGAATCCCCACCACCGCGCATTCCTGTACCGCGGGATGACTATAGATAGCACTCTCAACTTCGACCGAGAATATATTCTCCCCACCACTGATGATCATGTCCTTGACGCGATCGACGATGAAGACAAACCCGTCTTCATCCATATAACCGAGATCGCCGGTATGCAACCAGCCGTTACGCAGGGCCTCAGCGGAGGCTTCCTCCATTCCCCAATAACCCAGCATGACGTTCGGACCTCTGGCGCAGATCTCGCCAACTTCGCATCTCGGCCGCTCGGTATCATCCTTGTCAAAAATGGCAACCTCGACTCCCAGCGCGGCTCTGCCCGCGCTTCGAAGTTTGTCGCCTCCAGGGACATGGAAATCGGGTGGCAAGGCGGTGATGATGGGTGACGCCTCCGTCTGTCCATACCCTTGAGCGAACAGAGCGTCCGGCATCTGCTTCATGGCGCTGATCAATACTGACTCAGGCATGGCCGACGCTCCGTAGAGCATGCGCTTGACGCTACTTACGTCGAATTCCTTTATTCTTCCGGAGGACACCAGCAGATTGATCATCGTTGGCACGAGTAAGGCATGTGTAACTCTTTCACGCTCAATAAAAGAGAGCACATCGTCTATGTCGAAACGAGGTACGATGCCGTGCGTGCCACCAGCTAGCGTCACGGCAAAAGTGCTTGCCATATCGGCCAAATGAAACATCGGAGCCGCATGCATGTAGATCGTGCCGGACCCATAATCCATTTCCGGCACCACATTAAGCGCATTGAAGACAAGGTTGTCATGGCTCAGCATCACGCCTTTCGACCGCCCGGTGGTCCCCCCGGTATAGAACAGTCCGGCAAGCTCGCTCCCTCCTTCGCTGATATCCCGCATCGGATCGGATTCAGCGATAAGCGACTCATAGTCGACACAACCGTCCGGTAAACTACCGTCGCCCATGAAAACCACATGTTGAACGGTCTCAAGCAGCGGCCGCAGTTTTGACAGCATGTCGCTGAATGCATCATCGACAAACAGGATGGACGATGCGGAATCGTTCAGACTGTACGCGATCTCCGGCGGTGCCAGGCGGATATTGACGGGATTAAGAGCCCCGCCGGCCCATGGCACGGCGTAAAAATATTCTAGGTAGCGGTCGCTATTGAGTGACAAGATCGCGACGCGATTCCCTCTTTCCGCTCCCAAGGCGCGAAGGCCCGCGGCCAGGCGCGCAACACGATTCTCAAAAGCGCGCCATGACCGCTTTCTATCTTTGTAAATCGTGGCGATGCCGTCAGGATTTTGCTGGACCGCACGACGTAATGTTTGCGATATGATCATGGTATTTTCCCAGGTGGTTCAAAAAGCATCAGCCCCCAGTTGAAAATACTTAGCGGCTATAGATAAAGCGCCCGATTGACACAAGCGTTTTATCCAGATAAACGTCGACGGAAACGACTACGAAACGTCTTCCTGCACGGACAATACAAGGCTCGGCACGAATTGTGCCCGCAAACGCGGGCCGTAAATAATCAAAGGTCATACTACTGCATAACGGCTCTTCGACTAGATTAAGCGATTCCATCAAATAGAGAGCTGCCGTTATTTCGGCAAAACTGGCGAGGATTCCGCCATGAAAGGTACGCAACAGAGGGTTACCGATATGCTGTTCTCGAAAGCACAACCGGCAAGAGAACCCCTCATCAGAGGTCAGCGCCTCAAGACCTAGAAACTCCACAAATGGAGTATTTTCAAGCATTTCTTTTTGCGCTTTATTCAGAGCCATGTCGGCCAACCCGTCATCTGGCGATTCAAAAGCGATCGCTCTTTCATACTTTCCCCTCCCCTTTCATGGCTGAATCGAATGCAGGCCCGAGAGTACCGACGGCAAACGAACCGAATACCGTTGCCAGCAAGTTATGATCGGAATAAGCGCAACCTTGTCCGCGCACATAGGCGATATCACCTCGTACCGCGTAACACTCCACCTCGCTGTAGATTCCCTCCCCCGCGGGTACGGGGCGAATGAAATCCACACGCAGATCGATGGTCGCAATCGGACGCATGTCACCAAGTCGGGAAAATATTGCCAACCCGCAATTGGTATCCAATAGCGTGACAACAACTCCTCGGTGAAGCCCCCCGTGTCGATCGCAAAGCGCTGGACGGCAGGAGAGGCTCATGGCGGCACGCCCTTTGCCAACTTCCTCCACTTCCACGCCGAAGGCGTTGAACAAGGGATGGGATGTGCCAAAGAAGGTCTTGGCCATGGTTAAATAACGATCTGACATCGAATCGCTTCCCCCTTTCCATTGGCCTGGCTCACTCAAGAGCCAGTGTATCGCTCCGGGTCCGGTCGCTTTTATCTAATCAGCCCAGAGCATCTAGTACACACTTCACATAACGCGACTCGTGTGATTTAACCCGATTAATAGCCAACTCGATATCGCCGGAAGGAAATGTCGTTGCCTCGGAAGCCATTTTCAAAACAGCCGCCAAGCCGGACCAAGCCGCTGCCGCGCCTCGCATGAGCTCCACTAACTTCGCATCTCTCACCACGGTAAGCCGTGCACTGGCCTCTTCCAAAAAATCGGCGTACAGGGTACGAAATCCGGCTCCCCCAGTACCGCGCTTTTCGATCACCTGGTAAGCAAAACGCAACGACCAGCGCCAGTTTTCGTCAGCCGCCCAATGTGACAGCCGGTCAATCCAAGTATCCAGCGCCGCGAGACCGCTAAAACGATCGCCGTTCGCCAGAGCATAGGCATTGTCAAAGATAGCCCTCCGAATACGTTCCGGAGTTACGCTGGCTTTGATAGCTTCGGGGGCAAACAGGTTTCCGTTATGAATGAAAGGGGGCGCAGTGGAGAAGCGTGCGTCGGCCAAATCAGCCGTAGATACCGCGATCAATCCCGGGCGTTCGGTATCACTGACCAACACCTCGTCCCGCTCCTCGTCATATAACCATGCCACGATGGCGTGCCCTGCAAAATGTGTGCTGCTTTGGAAGTAGGGCAAATGGAAAATGTCAGTTAACAACAGTGCGGGTCGATTTTCATTCAGCACCCGTTTGAGATCCGTATTGGCGGACCGTTGATCGCGATAGCTGCGCCAGGAAAAGGGAACATCCAAAGTATTGAATACCTTTTCCTCGAATTCCATTGAACGCACATGCACGATGAAAGGGGTATTGGAGGCTGCAGTCTCCACATAGGTAATGCCGAGTCCGGCCCCAAGACCAAAACAGCAAGCCTCGCTCATCACCAAGCCGTGGAACTCAAGCAAGTCCCGGATGGCCGAACTGCCACAGTGCCTGCCCGGCCTGTGGCAGTGACGCGCCCCGATCTTTGGCCTTACAGCCGTTTCAGACACTTCTCCGCCGACCATTCAGGCGGCCTCGCTCACCGGCTCGGTTTCATATACGGCGGCCGATGCCCGCATCGGATCACCATGCTCTCCGTACTCCTTCAACCATGCCGCGACTTTCTCCGGCATGCCCGTTTCCCAGGGGTGGAATCCCGGACGGAACCACGCAACAAACTCGGGCAACATACGGGTCAGAATACCGCGACGACCGTAGAGCCGGTTTAGACCACGCAGCACTACCGTCGGCCGTCGCATCGCACCGTCAAGACGCAACATATTCACGAACACCGGTCCGACGACCAGGTGCACCATCAGCATGGCAACCACCAGGGCCGAAGCGCGAGTCAAATAACCTCCGCCTGCCGCGGTTCGGTATACATCGTACGCCACTGCCTTGTGCTCAACCTCTTCCACACCATGCCAGAGAAACATCGCCCGCATTACCGGATCCGCATCTCGGAACATATCCGTTTCATCCTTGAGCATCGCCTCGCCCAGAGTGGCGGTAAAATGCTCGAAAGCCGCGGTCATCGCCAGTTGATACTTTTCCGGCATGTATTTCTGTGTCGTACGAATAAAACGACGCAGGTTGCGGGTAATCTGATCGACATCGATTCCCTGCGCCTCCATCACGTCATTGAAACGATCATGGACGATACCGTGCTGGCCCTCCTGACGAATGAAATGGCGGATATCTTCACGCAAGCGCTGGTCCGTCACCTGATCCTGGAAATGGCGCACCGACTGGATAAAAAACCGCTCACCCTCGGGAAAATGCACCGACAAGGCGTCAAAAAAACGGGTTACCACAGGATCACCGCCATTCCAGTGGCGCGGCACAGAGGACACATCAAAATCTACTTTACGGGGCTGAATTGAGATTGCACTCATCAGAACCTCCTCTAGAGAACTACAGCATGAAGTATACGTTTACAAAGATGCTATTGGTTAACCAACCAAAACTCAATAAGAACTTTTTCTTAAAGCTAATTTATCTTTTGCCGTGACAGGACACTGCCGTTTGAAGCAGCAGCGCACACGGTGGGGCGCCGAAACCTCCGCGGAATCAGATTCTTCGTTTGACAAGGTAGTCGTGCGGTTCAAGGGAAGAGAGAGGGCAACCACCGATTAGGGCTGCCCGGCTTGCAACCAGATGAAGAGGGGGATGTTTGCAGCAGCCCCAACTGGCTAGTCGAAGGAGCAAGTTGAACGGGCGTCCTAACGAATCCAGAAAGGGAAATCCCAGTGACGACGCTGCGTCGGAAGTCCATTCCCGACATAATGTTTGGTACCAGAGGCCGGACTTGAACCGGCACGCCCTCGCGGGCAACGGATTTTGAATCCGTCGTGTCTACCAATTCCACCACTCTGGCTTTGGCTTACCGCTGGACAGCGAACCCGCTGTCTCGGGCGGCGAGTATACCAAGCCCGGCCAACATTGCCAGCCGTTCAACGCACCCGCAGCAGCAGCCAGACGCCCAGTATCAGGCACAGCAGCGGCGGCAGCCCCGCCGCCATCAGCGGCTCGGTGCGGAACACCAGCGACAGATGCCCAAAAAACTGCTGACCGTAGTTGAAGGCCAGCCCGGCGACGATGCCGGCGGCCATGCGCAGCCCCATGGTGACTTCGCGCAGGGGGCCGAAAATAAAGGAAATGGCGATCAGCACCATGCCGATGGTGGCCACCGGCATCAGCAGTTTTTGCCAGAACGCCAGCATGTAGTCCGCGCTTTGCAGCCCCTGCTCTTTCATATAGCGGGTGTAGTTCCACAGCTTGGCCATGGCCAGCCGCCGGGGCTCCAGGACCACGATGCTCAGCAGTTGCGGGGTCAGGCTGGTGTCCCAGCGGCCGCCGCCTTCGGTGTAGGTTTCGGTGCGGTCGTCGCCGAAGCGGGTGCCCTGGATGTTCTGCAGCGTCCAGTGGTCGCCCTGGTAGAGCGCCCGCTCCACGAACTGGCTCTCTTCCAGCTGGTGATCGTCGTTGAAGCGGTAGCGGGTGAGGCCGTAGAGCACCCCGTTGGGCTGCACCGTATTGATATGGATGAATTCGTCGCCTTCCCGGTGCCAGAAGCCGTATTCGCTGCGCAGGGCCTCGCCGCCGCCCTCCTGCAGGGAGCGGTTGCTCTGCGCCACCTGCTCGGTATACGGGGCCAGATACTCGCCCACCGGCACCGACAGCAGCATCAGGAAAATCACCGGGCGCAGCACCATCCAGCTGACCTGCAGGGTGGACACCCCGGCGGCGCGGATCACCGACAGCTCGCCGCTGTTGGCCATCAGCCCCAGGCCGATCAGGGTGCCGAGCAGAATCGCCATGGGCAGATATTCATGGAAGCGGCGCGGCACCGTGGTGAGCACGAACTGCAGCGCCTGCATCACCTGGTAACCGCCACGCAGGAACTCCAGCTCGTAGATAAAGCTGAACAGGCAGTCCAGACCGACGATGATCGCCACGATGGCCAGCGACGGCAGCAGCACCGAACGCCAGAAATACCGTTTGAGCAGGGTCATGCGCGGGCCCTCCTCGGCTTGAGCCGGTCACCGAAGTACAGCATGAAGACCGCGAACCCGGCGATCAGATGAATCCAGACCATGGAGTAGTACCAGGGCCGGTCGCTGCCCGGCACTTCGGCGATCCAGCTGCGCATGGTCAACAACAAGCCGACGTAGAGCATGTAGCCGAGCACCGCGGGGATCATGCGCAGAAACCGGCCCTGGCGAGGATTAACCCGGGACAGCGGCACGGCGGCGAGACACATGATCGGCACCGTCAGCACCAGCGACCAGCGCCACGCCAGTTCCGCCATGGCCTGATTGCCGCCGTCGTCGATCAGATCCAGGGTGGAACGGCCCCGGACCTCCGGCGGGCGGCTGCTGGAACGCTCGCTGCCGATGCGCACGCGGGCTTTCTCGAAGGCCACTTCGCGGTAATCCGCCTCGCCGGGCTTACCCTGGTACTGGTAGCCGTCGGTCAGTTCCAGGTAGCTGATGCCGTCCTGCTGCACCAGGTTGCCGCTGCGCGCCCAGACCGTAAGCAAGCGGCCGGCTGCCTCACTGGAGAAGCTGGCGTCGGCCACGAACACGTTTTCCAGTACGCCTTCCTCGCGGTTGAGGCTTTCCGCGTAGGTGGCCCGCTGGTTGTCGTCGTCGCCTTTGACGTGGAAGCGCCCGGGGGTCAGCAGCTCGAGCACCGAGCGCCCCTTCTGTTCCTCGAAGATGCGGTTTACCTCGGCGTCACCTTGCGGGGTGACGTAGAGCGCGAACAGGGCGATCACACTCATCGCCACCAGAGCGGGTACAATCAAGGAACGCACCACCCGGCCGTCGCCCTGCCCGCCGGCGCGCAGCACCACCATCTCGTTGTCCATGTGCATGCGCCCCAACACCAGCAGGATGGCGATGTAGAGGCTGAGCGGCAGGATCATCTGCAAGAACTCGGGGAGCCGGAACGCCATCACCAGAAACAGGGCGTCCGCGGCGATCTGCCCGGCGGCGGCCTCGGCTAAGTACTTGATAAAGCGGCCACTGACCAGCACCATCACCAGAATGAAGGTGACCAGTACCGTGGTCATGAATACCTGTCGATTTATATAGCGGTGTAATATCAACGTCGGCCCCGCCCGCACTTAACCTGCACTGAAAGTGTGCGGCATTGTAACTCAGGAGACAGCATGGAGTACGCCATTAGCCATTCCGCTTTAGCAAAAATCAAAGCGGATTGCGTGATTCTTCCCTTGAGCAGCGACGCAACCCTGCCTGAAAACCTGCCCGATGAGACACGCGAAGCGGTCAAGGCGTTCATTAAGGCCGGAGATTTCTCCGGCGACAAGGGCCAGACCGCGTGGTTGCATCAGCCGCCGGGGCTGACCGCCAGCCGCCTGTTTCTGGTCGGCTGCGGCGACAAGAGCGAGCTGGACGGCAACGCCTTCCTGAAACTGGTCGGCCAGGTGAGCCGCACGCTGCAGCGCGGCCCGGCCAAGCAGGCGGTGTGGGTGCTGGGCTCGGTGGCCGTGGCCCGGGACATCGAATGGCAGGTGCGTGAAGGCACCCGGGTGGCGGAAGAAGCCGCCTACCGGTTCGACCTGTACCGCAGCAAAGCGCCCAAGGCGGCGACACTGAAGAAGTGGACCTTCTGGGCGGCCGAACGCAATAACGGCCTGAAGAAGGCCTCCAACGTGGGCAAGGCGGTGGCCGCCGGGTCCGCGCTGGCCAAGGATCTGGGCAACATGGCGCCCAACGATTGCTACCCGGAGTACCTGGCCAAGCGCGCCCGTCAGCTGGCCAAGGACTACGAGAAAAAGCTGTCCGTGAAGGTGATCAGCCACGCCCAGGCGGAAAAAATGGGCATGGGCGCGTTTTGCGCCGTGTCCCAGGGCAGCAGCCGCAAGGGCTGCCTGATCGTGATGGACTACAAGGGCGCCACCGGCAAGCCGGTGTCCCTGGTCGGCAAGGGCATTACCTTCGATACCGGCGGTATCTCCCTGAAGCCCGGCGCCAGCATGGACGAGATGAAGTACGACATGGGCGGCGCCGCCAGCGTATTCGGGGCGATGAAGACGGTCTGCGAGCTGGGGCTGCCGATCCACCTGGTGGCCGTGGTGGCGGCGGCGGAAAACATGCCCGACGGCGAAGCCACCCGCCCCGGGGACATCGTCAAAACCCTGTCCGGCCAGACCGTGGAGATCCTCAACACCGACGCCGAGGGCCGGCTGGTGCTGTGCGACGCCCTCACCTACGTGCAGCAGAAGCACAAGCCGCACACGGTGATCGATGTGGCCACCCTGACCGGGGCCTGCGTGATGGCGCTGGGCAGCCACGCCCAGGCGGTGTACAGCAACGACGACGCCCTCAGCGAGGCACTGCTGGAAGCGGGCCGGGACACCGGCGACCGGGGCTGGCCGATGCCGCTGTGGGAGGACTACCAGACTCAGCTGGACAGCCCGTTCGCGGACATGCAGAACATCGGCGGCCCCAAGGGCGGCTCGATCACCGCGGCCTGCTTCCTGCACCGCTTTGCCCGCGACGTGAAATGGGCGCACCTGGACATCGCCGGCACCGCCTGGAACAGCGGCGGCAAGGAGAAGGGCTCCACCGGCCGGCCGGTGCCGATGCTCACCCGCTACCTGATCAATCTGGCGGAGCGTAAAGGCTGACCCCTTGACGGAAATACTGTTCTACATCACTGAACAGGCCGGCGAAGGCGTGCAAACCGCCCTCGCCCGCCGCATCGCGGAGAAGGCTTGGCGGCAGTCCCGGCGCATTTATGTGCACTGCCGGGACGACGCCCACGCCCGCGAGGTGGATGCCGCTTTCTGGGCGCAGCCGGCCACCGGCTTTCTGCCCCACGATCTGGCGGCGGACACGCCGATGGCAGAGACGCCGGTGGTGGTGGGGCACGGCGACGACCCCGGCGACCACCACGATGTGCTGATCAACCTGGCGCCGGAGGTGCCGGACTTCGCCACCCGTTTTCAGCGGGTGGCGGAAATGATCACCGGTGACGGCCCGCTGCGCGAGGCGGGCCGGGCCCGTTTCCGCTTCTACCGCGACCGCGGCTTCCAGATTCAGAGCCACCGTCTCTGAACCACGGAGCGCGACGGCGGCGCCCCCTTTCGCTATAATTCGCCCTTCGTTTTTGCGGTGAAGACAGCGGAGATCATGGATAAAACCTACCAACCCGACAGCATCGAGCAGGCCTGGTACCAGACCTGGGAAAAGGCAGGCCATTTCCGCCCCTCCGGGGAGGGCGAATCCTTCGCGATGATGATCCCGCCGCCGAATGTGACCGGCAGTCTGCACATGGGGCACGCCTTCCAGGACACCATCATGGACACCCTGGTGCGCTATCGCCGCATGCAAGGCCGCAACACCCTCTGGCAGGTGGGCACCGACCACGCCGGCATCGCCACTCAGATGGTGGTGGAGCGCCGCCTGGCGGCGGAAGGCACCGACCGCCACGAGCTGGGCCGCGAGCGCTTCCTGGACAAGGTCTGGGAGTGGAAGGCGGAATCCGGCGGCACCATCACCCAGCAGCTGCGCCGCATGGGCAGCAGCGTGGACTGGTCCCGGGAACGCTTCACCATGGACGACGGCCTGTCCAACGCGGTGCGCGAAGTGTTCGTGCGCCTGCACAGCGAGGGCCTGATCTACCGCGGTAAACGCCTGGTGAACTGGGACCCGGCCCTGCACACCGCGATCTCCGACCTGGAAGTGGAAAACCGCGAAGAACAGGGCCACATGTGGCACTTCCGCTATCCGCTTTCCGACGGGTCCGGGCACCTGGTGGTGGCCACCACCCGCCCGGAAACCATGCTCGGTGACACCGCCGTGGCGGTGCACCCGGAAGACCCGCGCTATAAGGATCTGATCGGCCAGACCGTGCGTTTGCCACTGGCCGACCGCGATATTCCGATTATCGCCGACGATTACGTGGACCCGGACTTCGGTTCCGGCTGCGTGAAAATCACCCCGGCCCATGACTTCAACGACTACGAAGTGGGCAAGCGCCACGATCTGCCGCAGATCAACCTGTTCACCATCGAGGCGCATCTGAACGACAACGCGCCGCAAGCCTACCGCGGCCTGGACCGGTTCGACGCCCGCAAGAAAGTGGTCGACGATCTGGACGCGCTGGGCCTGCTGGAGAAGGTCGAGGACCACACCCTGCAGGTGCCGCGCGGCGACCGCTCCGGCGTGGTGATCGAACCCTATCTCACCGACCAGTGGTTCGTGGCGGTGGAATCCCTGGCCAAGCCGGCCATTGAAGCGGTGGAAAACGGCGACATCCAGTTCGTGCCCAAGAACTACGAGAACATGTACTTCTCGTGGATGCGCGACCTGCAGGACTGGTGCATTTCGCGGCAACTGTGGTGGGGCCACCGGATTCCCGCCTGGTATGACGAGGACGGCAACGTCTATGTAGGCCGCGACGAGGACGAGGTGCGCCGCGAACACGACCTGGGCGACCGTCCCTTGAGCCAGGACGAAGACGTGCTGGACACCTGGTTCAGCTCGGCGCTGTGGACCTTCTCCACCCTGGGCTGGCCGGAACAGACCGAAGAACTGAAAACCTTCCACCCCACCGATGTGCTGGTCACCGGTTTCGACATCATTTTCTTCTGGGTCGCTCGGATGATCATGATGACGCTGAAGTTCACCGGCCAGGTGCCCTTCAAGCAGGTGTACGTGCACGGCCTGGTGCGCGACGCGGAAGGCCAGAAGATGTCCAAGTCCAAGGGGAATGTGCTGGACCCGCTCGATCTGATCGACGGCATCGACCTGGACACCCTGGTGGAAAAGCGCACGCGCGGGCTGATGCAGCCGCAGAAGGAAAAGCAGATCGCCAAGCGCACGCGTAAGGAGTTTCCGGACGGCATCAACGCCTACGGCACCGACGCGCTGCGCTTTACCTTCCTGTCGCTGGCCTCCACCGGTCGCGACATCAAGTGGGACATGGGCCGCATCGAAGGCTACCGCAACTTCTGCAACAAGATCTGGAACGCGGCGCGCTACGTGCTGATGAACACCGAGAACCAGGACTGCGGCCTGGACGCGGACAGCGGCGAAGTGACCCTGTCCCTGGCGGATCGCTGGATTGTCAGCGCGCTGCAGCGTGCCGAAACCGAAGTCACCGAGGCGCTCGACCAGTTCCGTTTCGACGTCGCCTCCCACGCCGCCTACGAGTTCATCTGGAACGAGTACTGCGACTGGTATCTGGAGCTGTCCAAGCCGGTGCTCTACGGCGACGAATACAGCGAAGCGGAAAAACGCGGCACCCGGCGCACGCTGGTGCGGGTGCTGGAGGCGATCCTGCGCCTGGCCCACCCCTTCATGCCGTTCATCACCGAGGAGATCTGGCAGAAGGTGGCCCCGCTGGCGGGCAAGACGCCGGCGGCGGAGGGCGCCGATGCCACCATCATGCGCCAGCCGTTCCCGGTCAGCGACAGCGCGCGCCTGGCCCCCCAGGCAGAGAGCGACATCGAGTGGATCAAGGCGGTGATCACCGTGATCCGCAACATTCGCGGCGAGATGCGCATCCCGCCGGGCAAGGCGCTGGACGTGTACCTGCACAACGGCAAGGACATCGACCGCGAGCGCCTGGCCGCCAACCACAACTTCATGTGCCGGCTCGCCAAGCTGGAGCGCATCACCTGGCTGAACGCCGAGGATTCCGCCCCGGCGTCCGCCACCGGTCTGGTCGGCGACATGGAAATCCTGGTGCCGATGGCCGGCCTGATCGACAAGGACGCGGAGATCGAGCGTCTGGGCAAGGAGATCGACAAGCTGCGCAAGGAAGTGGCCCGTGGCGAGAGCAAGCTGCGCAATCCCAACTTCGTCGATAAAGCCCCCGACGAAGTGGTCGCCAAGGAGCGCGAGAAACTGGACGACCACCGCTCGCAACAGGCCCGTCTGGAAGAGCAGATGGAGAAGATCAAGTATCTTTAGGCGCGCGCCGAGCACGCCGCGTCAGGAGGCACGGCCTTGACCGACAATGACCCGCGCCGGGCGCGCATACTCGCCACCGCCCGGGATGTGTTCGCCGAACAGGGGTTCCGCCGGGCGGAGGTGAAAACCATCGCCCAGCGCGCCGGTGTCGGCAAGGCCACCATCTACCGCTTCTTTCCATCCAAGGACGCGCTGCTGCTCACCGTGGTGGAGGAGAACCTCACCGCGATCCGCGACCTGGTGCTGGGCGAACTGCTCAACGGCGCGCCGCCGCTGCAGCGCCTGGAGAATGTGTGCCGCGCCGTGGCCCGCTTTCTGGAAAGCGAGCGCGATTTCTCCCGGCTGCTGATCCAGGAAGCCGGTGAGTTTCTCGGCCCGATCCAACAACGCTATCTGCGCCTGGTGGAAGACAACCTGCCGGTGGCCGACGCCTTCTTCAACGAACTGCGTAACGACGGCTACTTTGTTGCACTTTCCACCCGGGACACTATTTTGATGATGGTGAATCTGCTGGTGGGCACCACCTACACCTGGGTGCTCACCGGCGAAGGACGGCTTGAGCACCAGGCCGTCAGTTACATGGAAGTGCTGGTGCGCGGCCTGCGCGCCGGCGACGCCTGAAGGAGGCCGCATGCGCATCTCAACGCTTTTTGTTCTCGCCACTCTGTGGCTGGCCGGCACGGCCGTGGCCGCGCCGCTGGAACAGATTCTGGAAAGCCCCCACCGCGAGGCGGACAACAGCCGCGACGGCGATCGCCACCCCGCCGAGACCCTGGCGTTCTTTCAGGTCGAGCCGGATATGACGGTGGTGGAAGTCTGGCCCGGGGGCGGCGGCTGGTATACCGCCATTCTGGCGCCCTGGCTGCGCGACCACGGCACCCTCTACGCGGCGCAGTTTCCCGCCGACAGCGGCGTGGATTTCTACCAGCGTGCCCTGCAGCGCTACCAGGAGAAGCTGGCGGCCCGCCCGGCGCTCTACGACCAGGTGAAAATCACCCATCTGGGGCCGCCCGAGCACACCGACATCGCGCCGGCCGGCAGCGCCGACCGGGTGCTCACCTTCCGCAACGTGCACAACTGGGCCAAGGCCGGCACCGTCGAGGCCGCCTTTGAAAGCTTTTTCCGGGCTCTGAAACCGGGCGGCGTGCTGGGGGTGGTGGAACACCGGGCCCCCGCCGGCCGGCCGCTGGAAGAGCAGATCGAGTCCGGCTATATGACCGAGGCGTACGTGATTGAGCAGGCGGAGAACGCGGGCTTCGAGCTGGAGGCCAACGCCAGCATCAACGCCAACCCGGCGGATGACACCGAGCACCCGGCCGGGGTCTGGACCCTTCCGCCCACCCTGCGGCTGGGGGAAGAGAACCGGGCGCGCTATCTGGAAATCGGTGAAAGCGACCGCATGACGCTGCGGTTCCGCAAGCCGGAGTAGCGCTTCAGCTCTGTGGCCGCTCCAGCATGCCCGGGGTAGCGTCAGCGCCCAGCACCACCGATTCGGCGATGCCGATCATGGTGCGGCGGCACTGCTCCAGACGCTGAGCGGAAAATTCGCCGTTCTCGAAGATGTACAGGGAGTAGTTTTCCAGAATCCATAGCATGGTGCGCATCACCAGCGGCTCCATATCCCGCTGGGTCAGCCGGCTGATCTCCGACGACAGCACTTCCGCGGCAATCTGCTGGGCACGCACCCGGTGGGGGGCCAGCGCCGAGTTGGAGGAGCGGGCCTCCTCCATCATCAGCTTGATCACCGGCCCCATGCTGACGTGGTAATTGAAATACACCTCGGTGGTGTTGGTGATGATCTCCTTCACCGACTGGGCCTGGCGCATTTCCTGATGGAAGTGGAGCAGCATGTTATCGATGAAAATCCGGTAGATGCTCTCCAGCACGTCCATCTTGTTGCGGAAGTACTTGTAGAAGGTGCGCCGGGACACTTTGGCGGCGTCCAGCAGGTGCTGCACGGTGGTCCTGGCCAGCCCGCGCTGGGCGAACACATACATGGAGTGGATCAGAATCTCCGCGCGCGCCTGGGAGCGCTGGCCGCCCTCCTCTTCCGCGTGGGCCTCCAGGACCTGATTGACGACCTGACGTATGGCGTCCAGATCTTCCGGTGTGCGTTGCACGTGATTTTTCCCCTGTTTTTGTTTACCCGGCTGGCTAGCTTAACCAAGGCCATCCGGGCCGTAAACAGGCAGTCTATCACGCCGCTATCAGCGTTCCCCCGCCACCACCGGACGACCCTTTACCCTTTTTCAGGCGCTTCCAGACTTTCTCGTGGAAGTGGTACGCCACGGTGTTCACGCAAGGTTCCACCAGCGCGGTGGCGCCACCGATGCGCCAGTCTCCGGTCATCGCCCAAACCACTAGGAAGGCGATGCTGATATGCATGATGCCAAAGCTGAATGTTTTACCCATGGAGCACCTCCTAGATGATGGGTAAATGATATCCATTCTCGCCAATAGGTAAAGCACGCATTTTCTCATTGCGCCGATAGGTCCGATCTATTCAGCTTTCAGGGCGGAGCGGTTAATTGTTGTAAAGGCACCTGTCGCCTGGGTGCGATTTCCTCCTCCACGGCCTAAGCTAGCAGCACGCCCCTCGGGGCGCCCCATTCACCAGCCAAGGACTCTTGCATGGAGCGTAAAGCGCTACTGATTCTGCACGGCAAACAGGCGGCCCATCAGGCTCTCAGGGAAGCGGTGATGAGCCGCCGGGAAGACGGCTGGGACCTGACGGTAAGAGTCACCTGGGAAGGCGGCGACGCGGAACGCTATGTGGACGAGGCGCTGTCCCTGGGCTACCGCACGATTGTCGCCGCGGGCGGTGACGGCTCGGTGCGGGACATCACCCAGGCGATGATGGCGTCCGGGAAGCCGGACCTAACACTGGCCATAGTCCCCATGGGCACCGCCAACGACTTCGCCACCGCCGCCGGCATACCGGAAGACCCCGCTGAAGCCCTGGCGCTGCTCGATCACGCCCCCCGGCCGGTAGACGTGATCCAGGTGAACGACAGCTATTTCCTCAACATGGCCACCGGCGGGTTCGGCACCGAGGTGACCACCCAGACGTCGGAGGACCTGAAAGAACTGCTGGGCGGGGCCGCCTATTTGCTCACCGGGCTGACGCGGTTCGCGGAAGTGCGTCCGGCGGAGGGGCATTTCCGGGGGCCTGATTTTGAGTGGCAGGGTGAATTCCTCGCCCTGGGGCTGGGCAACGGCCGCCAGGCCGGCGGCGGCCAGCGGCTGTGCCCCGAGGCCTGCATCGATGACGGCCTGATGGATGTGGCGATTCTGCCTTCGGATATGGATCTTCTCGCCGGCGTGCGGGGGCTGTTCAACAGCGACAATGGCAACGGTAACGGCGAGCGTGAGGGATTGTTCGTGCGTGCGCGGGTGAGTGAGCTGGAGATCGAGACGCCGGAGCCGATGCATTTGAATCTGGATGGCGAGCCGTTGAAGGATCAGCGGTTTAAGTTGAAGGTGCTGCCGGGGGCGATGGGGCTGGTGGTTGGGGAGGAGTGTCCGATGATGGGGGTGGAGAAATAGGTTTAGGACGGGCTCGAGGTCTGGGTTTGTGGGAGCGGGCCCTGCCCGCGAAAGGCCGGCTCTGCCGGCCGGCAGGATTCCAGAGAGGTTTGGAGTGGGGCTGACCTGCTTTAGGTCGCTTTGCTGGTAGCGGAGGCTTGGCGTGGGCTGACCTACTTTAGGTCGCTTTGCCGGGAAGATTGGTGTGGTGCGTGGAGATGACCTACTTTAGGTCGCGAGCTTGCTCGCGATCGCTTCGCGACGCCTTCGGCGCCTGCTCCCCGTTCCTTTGGAACAGGGTCGCTCACATGGGCCTTGTAGGGAGAGGAGTTCATCGTATCCTAAATATAAAAAACCCCCGCCACTTTCGTGACGGGGGTTTTTTATATTTAAGAGCCTGACGATGACCTACTCTCACATGGGGAAGCCCCACACTACCATCGGCGCTGAGTGGTTTCACTTCTGAGTTCGGCATGGATTCAGGTGGTTCCCACTCGCTATGGTCGTCAGGCAAACCGGTTGGTGCGTGATGTTCCACTCACCTAATGGGGTTGCCCTGCCTGCCTTTCGGCACGCAAAGCCAATTCTGGGCAATGAGATTGTCCGCGTTAGAGCGTCTCCGACACTCGCGCTATGGTGCGTATCGATATCGTTACGACCGCGCCTGGGCTCCGGTGTTTGTCTGCGGGTTTCGCAGGGCACACCGTGACCGCTTTGGCGTTATATGGTCAAGCCGCACGGGCAATTAGTACGGGTTAGCTTCACGCCTCACAGCGCGTCCACATCCCGCCTATCAACGTGGTGGTCTTCCACGGCCCTTTAGGGGCATCAAGTGCCCAGGGAGATCTCATCTTGAGGGAGGCTTCCCGCTTAGATGCTTTCAGCGGTTATCCCGTCCGAACGTAGCTACCCGGCAGTGCCACTGGCGTGACAACCGGAACACCAGAGGTTCGTCCACTCCGGTCCTCTCGTACTAGGAGCAGCTCCTCTCAAATCTCCAACGCCCACGGCAGATAGGGACCGAACTGTCTCACGACGTTCTAAACCCAGCTCGCGTACCTCTTTAAATGGCGAACAGCCATACCCTTGGGACCGGCTTCAGCCCCAGGATGAGATGAGCCGACATCGAGGTGCCAAACACCGCCGTCGATGTGAACTCTTGGGCGGTATCAGCCTGTTATCCCCGGAGTACCTTTTATCCGTTGAGCGATGGCCCTTCCATACAGAACCACCGGATCACTAAGACCTGCTTTCGCACCTGCTCGACTTGTGGGTCTCGCAGTCAAGCACCCTTCTACCTTTACGCTCATTGCACGATGTCCGACCGTGCTGAGGGTACCTTTGTGCTCCTCCGTTACTCTTTGGGAGGAGACCGCCCCAGTCAAACTACCCACCACACAATGTCCCCGACCCGGATAACGGGCCTGGGTTAGAACCTCGAACATGCCAGGCTGGTATTTCAAGGACGACTCCACGATGACTGGCGTCACCGCTTCAATGTCTCCCAGCTATCCTACACAAGCAGGCTCAAAGTCCACTGTGAAGCTATAGTAAAGGTTCACGGGGTCTTTCCGTCTAGCCGCGGGTACACAGCATCTTCACTGCGATTTCGATTTCACTGAGTCTCGGGTGGAGACAGTGCCCCCATCATTACGCCATTCGTGCAGGTCGGAACTTACCCGACAAGGAATTTCGCTACCTTAGGACCGTTATAGTTACGGCCGCCGTTTACCGGGGCTTCGATCAAGAGCTTCGCCGAAGCTAACCCCATCAATTAACCTTCCGGCACCGGGCAGGCGTCACACCCTATACGTCCGCTTACGCGTTTGCAGAGTGCTGTGTTTTTAATAAACAGTTGCAGGGGCCTTTTCACTGCGACCACTCGGTGCTTACGGGGCAAGCCCTTCACACCAAGTGGCGTACCTTCTCCCGAAGTTACGGTACCACTTTGCCTAGTTCCTTCACCCGAGTTCTCTCAAGCGCCTTAGAATACTCATCCCAACCACCTGTGTCGGTTTGGGGTACGGTTCCTTGTAACCTGAAGCTTAGAAGATTTTCCTGGAAGCAGGGCATCAACCACTTCCCAGCCGCAAAGGGCCGGTGGTCTCGACTCTCAGCCTTAGGATCCCGGATTTGCCTAAGATCCCAGCCTACGGTCTTTCCCCGGGACAACCAACGCCCGGTAGGCCTAGCCTTCTCCGTCTCTCCATCGCAGTTACAAGAAGTACGGGAATATTAACCCGTTTCCCATCAGCTACGCCTTTCAGCCTCGCCTTAGGGGCCGACTCACCCTGCGCCGATTAGCGTTGCGCAGGAAACCTTGGTCTTTCGGCGTGCGGGTTTTTCACCCGCATTATCGTTACTCACGTCAGCATTCGCACTTGTGATATCTCCAGCATGCTTCTCAACACACCTTCACAGACTTACACAACGCTCCCCTACCCAGTATGCCTAAGCACACTGCCGCAGCTTCGGTATCCAGTTTGAGCCCCGTTACATCTTCCGCGCAGGCCGACTCGACTAGTGAGCTATTACGCTTTCTTTAAAGGATGGCTGCTTCTAAGCCAACCTCCTAGCTGTCTAAGCCTTCCCACATCGTTTCCCACTTAACTGGAATTTGGGGACCTTAGCTGGCGGTCTGGGTTGTTTCCCTCTCCACGACGGACGTTAGCACCCGCCGTGTGTCTCCCGTACTGCACTCACCGGTATTCGGAGTTTGCATCGGTTTGGTAACCCGGGATGGGCCCCTAGCCGAAACAGTGCTCTACCCCCGGTGGTGATATACGAGGCGCTACCTAAATAGCTTTCGGGGAGAACCAGCTATCTCCGGACTTGATTAGCCTTTCACTCCGACCCACAGCTCATCCCAGCATTTTTCAACATACTTGGGTTCGAGCCTCCAGTGCGTGTTACCGCACCTTCACTCTGGCCATGGGTAGATCGTCCGGTTTCGGGTCTATTCCCAGCAACTAAACGCCCTATTCAGACTCGGTTTCCCTACGGCTCCCCTAGATGGTTAACCTCGCTACTGAGAATAAGTCGCTGACCCATTATACAAAAGGTACGCCGTCACCCAACAAAGCGGGCTCCGACTGCTTGTACGTGCACGGTTTCAGGATCTATTTCACTCCCCTCTCCGGGGTTCTTTTCGCCTTTCCCTCACGGTACTGGTTCACTATCGGTCAGCCAGGAGTATTTAGCCTTGGAGGATGGTCCCCCCATGTTCAGTCAAGGTTACACGTGCCCCGACCTACTCGTTTTCACTGAATCAGATTTTCGGATACGGGACTATCACCCACTATGGTCGGCCTTCCCAGACCGTTCTCCTAATCCGTCATCAGCTTAAGGGCTAATCCCCGTTCGCTCGCCGCTACTCAGGGAATCTCAATTGATTTCTGTTCCTACGGGTACTTAGATGTTTCAGTTCCCCGCGTTCGCCTCACCGACCTATGGATTCAGTCGGTGATACCCGCCTTACAACGGGTGGGTTGCCCCATTCGGAGATCTCCGGGTCAAACGGTTGTTTGCCACCTAACCGGAGCTTATCGCAGGCTACAACGTCCTTCATCGCCTCTGGCTGCCAAGGCATCCACCGTGCACGCTTCGTCACTTGACCATATAACCCAAAACAGTCATACAGCCGCAACGATTAACGATACGCACCAAATAGACACAAGTGTCAGATAAACTTCTAACGCTTGTATTCCATTGGAATACTTGGACTTTCTCATTTCCCAGATTGTTAAAGAGCTTCCCGAAGGTGAACTTCAGGACCGGATTAAAAAACCGGTAACAAATAATTCAGACGAATCACTTGTTACCGGCTTCTTTTATGCCGGACAACAACAGACAAGCAAACGTGTGGGTCCCTGCTTGGGCAGGTACTCAAGTCGTTAAGGAGGTGATCCAGCCGCAGGTTCCCCTACGGCTACCTTGTTACGACTTCACCCCAGTCATGAACCACACCGTGGTGACCGTCCTCCGTAGTTAGACTAGCCACTTCTGGTGCAATCCACTCCCATGGTGTGACGGGCGGTGTGTACAAGGCCCGGGAACGTATTCACCGCGGCATTCTGATCCGCGATTACTAGCGATTCCGACTTCACGGAGTCGAGTTGCAGACTCCGATCCGGACTACGACTGGCTTTAAGGGATTAGCTTCGCCTCGCGACTTCGCAACCCTCTGTACCAGCCATTGTAGCACGTGTGTAGCCCAGGTCGTAAGGGCCATGATGACCTGACGTCGTCCCCACCTTCCTCCGGTTTGTCACCGGCAGTCTCCCTAGAGTTCCCACCATGACGTGCTGGCAACTAAGGACAAGGGTTGCGCTCGTTACGGGACTTAACCCAACATCTCACGACACGAGCTGACGACGGCCATGCAGCACCTGTCACTCGGCTCCCGAAGGCACCAAGGCATCTCTGCCAAGTTCCGAGGATGTCAAGACCTGGTAAGGTTCTTCGCGTTGCATCGAATTAAACCACATGCTCCACCGCTTGTGCGGGCCCCCGTCAATTCATTTGAGTTTTAACCTTGCGGCCGTACTCCCCAGGCGGTCTACTTATCGCGTTAGCTGCGCCACCAAAGTCACTAAGGACCCCGACGGCTAGTAGACATCGTTTACAGCGTGGACTACCAGGGTATCTAATCCTGTTTGCTCCCCACGCTTTCGCACCTCAGCGTCAGTGTCAGTCCAGGAGGCCGCCTTCGCCACTGGTGTTCCTTCCGATCTCTACGCATTTCACCGCTACACCGGAAATTCCACCTCCCTCTACTGCACTCTAGCGTGCCAGTATCGGATGCAATTCCAAGGTTGAGCCCTGGGCTTTCACATCCGACTTAACACACCGCCTACGCGCGCTTTACGCCCAGTAATTCCGATTAACGCTTGCACCTTTCGTATTACCGCGGCTGCTGGCACGAAATTAGCCGGTGCTTCTTCTGCAGGTAACGTCAAGTACTCACCCGTATTAGGGGTAAGCCTTCCTCCCTGCTGAAAGTGCTTTACAACCCGAAGGCCTTCTTCACACACGCGGCATGGCTGGATCAGGGTTGCCCCCATTGTCCAAGATTCCCCACTGCTGCCTCCCGTAGGAGTCCGGGCCGTGTCTCAGTCCCGGTGTGGCTGATCATCCTCTCAGACCAGCTACGGATCGTCGCCTTGGTGAGCCTTTACCTCACCAACAAGCTAATCCGACGCGAGCTCATCCATCAGCGCAAGGCCCGAAGGTCCCCTGCTTTACCCCGTAGGGCGTATGCGGTATTAGCCCGAGTTTCCCCGGGTTGTCCCCCACTCATGGGTAGATTCTCACGCGTTACTCACCCGTCCGCCGCTCGACGCCTCCTAGCAAGCTAGGATCGTTTCCGCTCGACTTGCATGTGTTAGGCCTGCCGCCAGCGTTCAATCTGAGCCATGATCAAACTCTTCAGTTCAAAAAAGCGTTTAAAGTGCCTGCGCACTTAAATCATGCTCAGCTCGAAACAAATTCAACTAGGTTGACTTGTTCAAAGCCGATATCTTTTTGAGATACCTACTCCAAACAGGTCCCACACGTTTGCTTGCCTGATTGTTAAAGAACGTTGGAAGCGGTTCGTTTCGCTTCCCGACTGGCCTTTGGCGTTTCGCCGTGTGCCGTCGTTGTGGGGGCGCATTCTAGAGATTTGCGGTGACCCGTCAACACTTTTTTCATGAGTTCTTTATCAAACGGTCACCTTTTGAGCGGACACTGGTTGCCTGCGCGAAAACGACAACAATAAATCGATTAAAAACAAAGACTTACAATCCCTGATCAAGAACCGATCAAGGACAAAAAGAATCGGCCGGAGGCGCACTCCGGAGACAAGAAAGGCGCCTTGCGGCGCCTTTCTTTGTTCACGCTTGCGGCGTGCCCTTGCGTATCCGCCAGAGGCTCAGCAACAGCCCCACGGCGACATAGATCACCGCCACGGTAAGAAGCACCAGCGGCGGGTCCAGGAAAACGATAGCGAACGCCACGATCACCCCGAGCAGCACCTTGAACGGCACCCGCCCGATATGAAACTCCTTGAACGAGTGGTAGCGCACCGAGGACACCATCAGCAGGCCGGCACCGGCCACCACCAGGGCCACCAGCCAGGAGACCTCGTTGCCGTCGATGCCGCGGCTGGCCCCCAGCCATACCATGGTGGCCACCAGGCCGGCGCCGGTGGGGCTGGGCAGGCCGATAAAAAAGCGCTTGTCGGTGCTTTCCGCCTGCACGTTGAAGCGCGCCAGACGCAGAGCGGCACAGGCGAGATAGATGAAGGCGGCCATCCAGCCGAACTTGCCGAGCTCGGTGAGCGCCCAGGAGTAGGCCACCAGCCCCGGCGCCACGCCGAAGGCGACACAGTCGGAGAGCGAATCGTACTCCGCGCCGAACTTGCTCTGGGTGTTGGTAAGGCGGGCGACGCCACCGTCCAGGCCGTCCAGGATGCCGGCGACGATAATCCCCACCGCCGCCGCTTCGAACAGGCCGTTCATCGCCGCCACGATGGCGTAGAAGCCGGCGAACAGGGCGCCGGTGGTGAACAGGTTGGGCAGCAAATACACCCCCTTATGCCGGGCACCGGTGCGGTGCTCCGCCTCCACCACTTCGAAGGGGTCGCTCTGGGGCTGCTCGTTCTGGTCTTGCTGCTGGGTCATGGTGTCTCGCCGCTCGGTGTGGCATCAGGACGGCTAGTCTAACCCACTGGCGCCCAACAAAAAACGCGCCCCGGAGGGCGCGTTTTGATAGCGAACCAGTGCGGCAAGCGCCGCTGGATCAGTTCTTGCTCTTGTCGACGATCTGGTTGGCCTTGATCCAGGGCATCATGCCGCGCAGCTTCTCACCCACCTGCTCGATGGGGTGCTCGGCGTTGAGCCGGCGGCGGGCGGTCATGCTCGGGTAGTTGGAGTTACCCTCGTTGATGAACATCTTCGCGTATTCACCGGTCTGGATGCGCTTGAGCGCGTTGCGCATGGCGGCACGGGACTCGTCGTTGATCACTTCCGGGCCGGTCACGTACTCGCCGTACTCGGCGTTGTTGGAAATCGAGTAGTTCATGTTGGCGATGCCGCCTTCGTACATCAGGTCGACGATCAGCTTGAGCTCGTGGAGACACTCGAAGTACGCCATTTCCGGCGCGTAGCCCGCGTCGGTCAGGGTTTCAAACGCCGCCTTCACCAGCTCCACGGTGCCGCCGCACAGCACGGCCTGCTCACCGAACAGGTCGGTTTCGGTCTCGTCCTTGAAGGTGGTTTCGATGATGCCGGTGCGGCCGCCGCCGATGCCGCAGGCGTAGGACAGCGCCAGATCCTTGGCCTGGCCGGAAGCGTCCTGGAAGATCGCCACCAGGTCGGGGATGCCGCCGCCCTTGGTGAACTCGGTGCGCACGGTATGGCCCGGCGCCTTGGGCGCGATCATGATCACGTCCAGGTCCTGGCGCGGCACGATCTGGTTGTAGTGGATGCAGAAGCCGTGGGCGAACGCCAGGGTGGCACCCTGCTTCAGGTTCGGCTCGATCTCGTTCTGGTAGATGGCGGCCTGGTACTCGTCCGGGGCCAGCACCATCACCACGTCGGCGGCCTTCACGGCCTCGGGCACGTTCTGCACGGTGAGGCCGGCGGCCTCGGCCTTGGCCGCGGAGCTGGAGCCCTCACGCAGCGCCACCACGACGTCCACACCGGACTCTTTCAGGTTGTTGGCGTGGGCGTGGCCCTGGGAGCCGTAGCCGATAATGGCCACTTTCTTACCCTGGATGATGGAAAGGTCGCAGTCTTTGTCGTAGTACACTTGCATGGTTGTATCCCAATGACGGTTAACGAATGGTCGCTACCATAGGCCATACCCGGTATTGCGTAAAATGATATATTCGCAACACAGTATGCCGACTATTAAAATACCGGATTGGACAACGCTCGCATGGATACCCGCCCGCTTCGCCTGTTTCTGGCGCTCGCCGACACCCTGCATTTCGGCCGCGCCGGCGACCGCTGCCATATGAGCCCCTCGGCGGTGAGCCGCACCATCCGACACCTGGAAGAAGAGCTGGGCGTCACCCTGTTCCGGCGCGACAACCGCAGTGTCAGCCTCACCCCGGAAGGCCGGCGTTTCCAGCAGTACGCCCGCGAAGCCCTGGCCCAGTGGGACAGCCTGCGACACTCCATGCAGGAGAGCAGCCGCGTGCTGCAGGGCGAGCTGAGCCTGTATTGCTCGGTGACCGCCAGCTACAGCTTCCTCTATGACATTCTCAGCCACTTCCGTAACGACTACCCCGGCATCGAGATCAAGCTGCACACCGGCGACCCGGCCCAGGCGGTGGAACGGGTGACCACCGGACGGGAAGACATCGCCATCGGCGCCCGCCCGGACACCCTGCCCCGGGGCGTGGCGTTCCGGTCGATACTGCGCTCGCCGCTGCTGTTCATCGCCCCCGCCGACCAGCCCGACCTGGCCGGCGCCCTGAACGGCCCCGCCCGGGCCGACGCCTGGCGCGACGTGCCGATGATTCTTTCCGAGGAGGGCCTGTCCCGGCAGCGCCTGGACCAGTGGTTCCGGGCCCTGGGCGTCACGCCGCGCATCTACGCCCAGGTGAGCGGCAACGAAGCCATCGTCAGCATGGTGAGCCTGGGTTTCGGGGTCGGCGTGGCGCCCCGCATCGTGCTGGAGAACAGCCCGCTGGCCGAGCGCACCCGCCCCCTGGAAGTGGAACCGGCCCTGGAGGACTACGAAGTGGGCCTGTTCACACTGGAAAAGCGCCTCACCGACCCGGTGATCCAGGCGTTCTGGTCGCAGCTGCGGTGACTCAGCGAACCACCGCCCTTCCTATAGAGGCGTAGTCACCGCCCGCCATTGCCGCAGCTTCACCGGATAGGGAATCGACGCGTTCGCCGGGCTGGTGGACGGCAGGCGAGAAGTAGGGATCGCGGCAAGATCGGCGGGTAGTGTGGGCCCCACGTGACGCCGCCAGACGCTCTCCGCCTTGGCGCCGTTGAAAAAGATCACGCCGATGCGCGGATGGGCACGCAGAAAACCCTCGAAATCCTTAGGCACGATCGACGCTTCAAGGATATCCGAGTCGAGGCTGCTCGAGCGTGTGCAGGCTCGCAGCACGTCCCAGAGGGCCACGCCCTGCTCCGCCAGCTGCCGGCAACGTTCCGCGTAAGGGAGATCGGCTCGAATGTCGAAAAGGGTTTCGACGATTGGCCAGAACAGGTTGCGCGGGTGGGCGTAATACTGATTCGCCGCCAGCGACGCCTTGCCGGGCATGGAGCCGAGAATCAGCCGGTCGGCGCCGGGCCCGGACACCGGTGGGAAGCTATGGATATAAGACATGGCGAGCCTAGAGCCTGCGGATCGGCTCTGCGGAGACAGTTGCGCTATTCACCAGAGACCGGCGGCCACACTGACCGGTCGGGGGTATCCGAAAGACGATAGATTGAGTGGCGCTCACCCTCATAGTCTTCGTAAACGAACTCAGACAACCCTAAACCGATAATTTTGTTGCAGAAATCTCTCCGGCTCCCCCAGTTAACCAGCAAGTTGGTATTCTCATCGTATTCCTCGAAAGCGATATGGGTGAAGCAGGAGTAACGCCCAATATGGCCCCACATTCCCACTATCTCCAGCCGGTTACCTTCAACGCTTGTTGTATAAGCATAGGCACTACCGTCCGGAAAATACGAGGTATATCCACTACACGATTGACCACCGTCGTCGGACTCGCACCACTTCCCCACCATGCGCGCCGGGTGCTGCTGCGCGCCGGCCAGGCCCGACCATATCCCCCAAATTAAAGCCAAGCCGCCCAATACTCCACGCATAGTCTTTCCCCCGGAAATGACGTCCGATGACCACTCTTTAAAATACGTACATCCGTTTCAACGCTCAAGAAACCAACATCGAATCGCCATTCCCAGCGCTATATACGAAAGAACCCCGCACGAGGCGGGGTTCTTTGGGACTCACAGTGTAAAGGCGACTCAGAGGCTGAGGACTTTCTCGCCCCGTGAGATGCCGGACACGCCGGAGCGCACCACTTCCAGCACCTGCGCTTCTCCGACGGCGTTGATGAACGCCTCCAGCTTGTCGGTGGTGCCGGTGAGCTGCACCGTGTACACGGTGCTGGTGACGTCCACGATCTGGCCCCGGAAGATGTCCACGGTGCGCTTGACCTCGGCGCGCTGGGCGCCGGTGGCCTTCACCTTCATGAGCATGATCTCGCGCTCAATGTGGGCACCCTCGGTGAGATCCACCAGCTTGACCACCTCGATGAGCTTGTTGAGGTGCTTGGTGATCTGTTCGATCTTCTTGTCGTCGCCGGTGGTGGTCATGGTCAGCCGGGACAGGGTGTCGTCCTCGGTGGGCGCCACCGTCAGGGTCTCGATGTTGTAGCCGCGCTGGGAGAACAGCCCCACCACCCGGGACAGCGCACCCGGCTCGTTTTCCATCAGAATCGAAATAATGCGTCTCATCAGGTGCGCTCCGTCTTGCTCAGCCACATGTCCCGCATGGCGCCGTCAGCGATATGCATGGGGTAAACGTGCTCCGTGGAGTCCACGTAGATATCCATGAATACCAGGCGGTCCTTGAGCGCGAAGGCTTCGTCCATGGCCGGCTGCAGGTCTTCGAACTTTTCCACCAACATGCCCACGTGCCCGTAGGATTCCGCCAGCTTGACGAAGTCCGGCAGGGATTCCATGTACGACTGGCTGTGACGGCCGCCGTACTGCATGTCCTGCCACTGGCGCACCATGCCCAGGGCCTGGTTGTTGATGTTGATGATCTTGATCGGGAGACCGTACTGCAGACAGGTGGAGAGCTCCTGAATGTTCATCTGGATCGAGCCTTCGCCGGTGACACAGGCCACCACGCCGTCCGGATAGGCGAACTGCACGCCCATCGCCGCCGGCAGGCCGAAGCCCATGGTGCCCAGGCCGCCCGAGTTGATCCACTGACGCGGCCGGTCATAGAGGTAATACTGGGCGGCGAACATCTGGTGCTGGCCCACGTCGGAGGTGACGAACGCCTCGCCGTTGGTGGCCTTGTAGAGCGCCTGCACCACCTGCTGCGGCTTCATCGGACCGTTTTCGTTGACCTCGTAACGCAGCCCGTGCACCTGGCGCCAGCCGTCGATTTCCTGCCACCAGCGCTCCACGCTCTTGTGGTCCGGGCCGCTGTCATGCTCGTCGATCATGGTGAGCATTTCTTCCAGCACCTGCTTCACCGGCCCGACGATGGGAATGTGGGCGGTGACGTTCTTGGAGATGCTGGCCGGGTCGATATCGATATGGATGATCTTGGCGCCCGGGCAGAACTTCTTGGCGTCGTTGGTGACCCGGTCGTCCAGGCGCGCGCCGGCGGCCAGAATCACGTCGGCGTTGTGCATCGACATGTTGGCTTCGTAGGTGCCGTGCATACCCAGCATGCCGAGGAACTGTTCGTCGGTGCCCGGGTAGGCGCCCAGCCCCATCAGCGTGTTGGTGACCGGATAGTTGAGCTTGCGGGCCACCGCGGTGAGCGCCTCGCTGGCGTCACCCTGAACCACGCCGCCGCCGGAGTAGATCACCGGGCGCTTGGCCTTGAGCAGCTCGTCCACCGCCTTGCGGATCTGCCCGGAGTGCCCCCGGGAGACCGGCATGTAGGAGCGCATCTTGACCTTCTTGGGGTACTCGTACGGGAAGGTCTTGTTGGGCGCCGTGTGGTCCTTGGGAATATCGATCAGAACCGGGCCGGGGCGGCCGGTGCTGGCGATATAGAAGGCCTTTTTGACCATCTCCGGGATCTCACTGGGGTCGCGGACCATGAAGCTGTGCTTCACGATCGGCCGCGACAGACCGATCATGTCGGTCTCCTGGAAGGCGTCGTCGCCGATCCAGTCGGAGCGCACCTGGCCGGACAGCACCACCATGGGAATGGAGTCCATGAAGGCGGTGGCGATGCCGGTGATGGCATTGGTCGCGCCGGGGCCGGAGGTCACCAGCACCACGCCGGGCTTGCCGGTGGAGCGGGCATAGCCGTCCGCGGCATGCGTGGCGGCCTGCTCATGGCGCACCAGAATGTGATTGACTTTGTCCTGCTGGAACAACGCGTCATAGATGTGCAGTACCGCGCCCCCGGGATACCCGAAGATGTACTCCACTCCCTCGTCTTGCAGAGCGCGGACCACCATTTCCGCGCCGGATAACATTTCCACGATTGCTACCTCGAAATTAAAAATAGCGTTCACCCCGCCGAAAACCGGCGGAACGGGAGGGTGTTGCGTTTACCTGTGGGACGGACGCCGTATTTAGGCATCCCGAAGTCCGCGTGGAGGTGGCCAACGGCGAACACAGGTTGGGAAGCTCGGAGGGGGCACATACCCGCGCCGGAATCCTCCAGAGGCTTCACCAGCGGGACATGCTTGCAGTGATGCTGCGTTAGGACGTCGCGGTAACGGCGCCCCGGGTCCCGGCCACACAGGTGCCGGTAAGCGCCTGCGGGTTCCGATCTCCGGAAAGTACTGCAATATTGTCAGAAATGCGGGCGCTTTCAAACCCCTGGCGGGCCCTTTCTTACACAATAGGGACGCTTAGGGGCACTTGCACAGCGGGGACCGTCGCGGGCATTCTGATTCGCCGACCAAGGGGGCAAACAATGATCCGAACCAGCATCGCCAGAACACTCACGCCACTGCTGGCGCTCGCCCTGCTGGGCAGCGCCGCACCCGCCATGGCGGATAAGTACTACAAATGGGTGGATGACAACGGAGTCACGCACTACGGCACCGCGCCGCCGGAGGACGGCGGCTCGGAAGCGGTGCGCACCTACGGGCCCAGCTCCGATCAGGGCAAGGAGCTCAAGGCCCTGCAGGAGCAGCGCGAGGCCGCCGCCCGCGCCCGTGAACAGGCGGAAGAGCGGGCCCGCGAGGCCGAACGCGCGGCCGAGGAGCCGGAGGCCGTGGCCAAGGAGCGCTGCGAAGAGCACCGCGCCAACCTGGAGATCCTTGAGAACAAGCCGGTGGTGCGGGTGGAAAACCCGCAGACCGGAGAAATGGAAGTGATCGACCAGGCGCGCCGCGACGAGATAATCGAAACCACCCGCGCGGCGCTCAAGAACTGCTGATCAGCCTTTGCGGAACACCATCTCACTGCCGGCGACATCCACTTCGATGGTGTCGCCGGGGCCGAACTCACCCTTGAGCAACGCCTGGGCAAGCGGGTTTTCCAGCTGCTGCTGGATCGCCCTTTTCAGCGGCCGGGCGCCGTAGACCGGATCGAAACCGGCCTCCACCAGCTTCTCCAACGCCTTGTCCGACAGCCGCAGCCCCATATCCCGGTCCACCAGCCGCTGACGCAGGTAGTCGAGCTGGATCGCGGCGATGCCCTTGAGCTGATCCCGGGCCAGGGGGTGGAACACCACCGTCTCGTCCACCCGGTTGATGAACTCGGGCCGGAAGTGCTGGCCGACCACCTCCATGACCGCGTCTTTCATGGCGTCGTAGTCGCCCTCGCCGGCCATGCGCTGGATCAGATCGGAGCCCAGGTTGGAGGTCATCACCACCACCGTGTTGCGGAAGTCCACGGTGCGGCCCTGGCCGTCGGTGAGGCGGCCGTCCTCAAGCACCTGCAGCAGGATGTTGAAGACGTCCGGATGGGCTTTCTCCACCTCGTCGAGCAGCAACACCGAGTAAGGCTTACGCCGCACCGCCTCGGTGAGGTAGCCGCCCTCTTCATAGCCCACGTAACCCGGGGGCGCGCCGATCAGCCGGGCCACGGAGTGCTTCTCCATGAACTCGGACATATCGATGCGCACCATCGCCTCTTCGGTGTCGAACAGGAACCCGGCCAGGGCCTTGCAGAGCTCGGTCTTGCCGACCCCGGTGGGGCCCAGGAACAGGAAGCTGCCGTTCGGGCGGTTGGGGTCGGAGAGCCCGGCCCGTGAGCGGCGCACCGCGTTGGACACCGCGGTCACCGCCTCGTCCTGGCCGACCACCCGGGCGTGCAGCGCCTCTTCCATACGCAGCAGCTTGTCGCGCTCGCCTTCCAGCATCTTGGACACCGGAATGCCGGTCCACTTGGAGACCACCTCGGCCACCTCTTCCTCGGTGACCTTGTTGCGCAGCAGCTTGGTTTCCACCTGGGCGGACTCTTCCGCCTCCTGGGCGGTCTGCACCTTCTTCTCCAGATCCGGGATCACCCCGTATTGCAGCTCGGACATGCGGCTCAGGTCGCCGGCGCGGCGCGCCTGCTCCATGTCCACCCGGGCCTGTTCCAGCTCCGCCTTGTACTGCTGGGCGCCCTGCAGGGCCGCCTTCTCGGCGTTCCAGATTTCCTCCAGGTCGGCGTACTCTTTTTCCAGCGCGCCGATGTCGTCCTGCAGTTTGTCGAGCCGCTTCTTGCTGGCCTCGTCGTCTTCCTTACGCAGCGCCTCACGCTCCATCTTGAGCTGGATCAGGCGACGGTCGAGACGGTCCATTTCCTCGGGCATGGAGTCGATCTCCATGCGGATACGGCTGGCCGCCTCGTCGATCAGGTCGATGGCCTTGTCCGGCAACTGCCGGTCGGTGATGTAGCGGTGGCTGAGCCGGGCGGCGGCGATGATCGCGCCGTCGGTGATGTCCACGCCGTGGTGCACCTCGTAGCGCTCTTTCAGGCCACGCAGGATGGCGATGGTGTCCTCCACCGAGGGCTGGTCCACCTGCACCTTCTGGAAGCGCCGCTCCAGTGCCGCGTCCTTTTCAATGTGCTGGCGGTACTCGTCCAGGGTGGTGGCGCCCACGCAGTGCAGTTCGCCCCGGGCCAGGGCGGGCTTGAGCATGTTGCCGGCGTCCATGGCGCCGTCGGCCTTGCCGGCACCGACCATGGTGTGCAGCTCGTCGACGAACAGAATGATGCGCCCTTCCTGCTTGGCGAGTTCATTCAGCACCGCTTTCAAGCGTTCCTCGAACTCGCCGCGATACTTGGCGCCGGCGATCAGCGCCGCCATGTCCAGGGCCAGCACGCGCTTGTCCTTGAGCCCTTCCGGCACCTCGCCGTTAACGATGCGCTGGGCCAGCCCCTCGACGATGGCGGTCTTGCCGACGCCGGGCTCGCCGATCAGCACCGGGTTGTTCTTGGTGCGGCGCTGCAGCACCTGGATGGTGCGGCGAATCTCATCATCGCGACCGATCACCGGATCCAGCTTGCCGTTCTCGGCCCGCTCGGTGAGATCCTGGGTGTACTTCTTCAGCGCTTCCATCTTGTCTTCCGCGTTGGGGTCGGTGACCGCTTCACCGCCGCGGACTTCCTGGATTTTCTCCGCCAGCACCTTCTTCTTGATGCCGGCGTTCTTGAACAGCTTGCCCAGTTCCCCGCCGTCGTCGCAGGCCGCCAGCAACAGCGCCTCGGTGGACACGTACTGGTCGCCACGCTGCTGGGCCTCGCGGTCCGCCAGGTTGAGCAGCCGCGCCAACCCCTGGGACAGCTGCACGTCACCGTTGAACTGTCCCACCGTCGGCAGTTTATCCATGGCCATTTTCAAGGCGGTGATGACATCCGCCGGGTTGGCGCCGGCTTTCTCCAGCAACGGCGCCGCCACCCCGCCACTCTGCTGCAGCAGTGCCAACAGTAAGTGCACCGGTTCGATCGCACTGTGGCTCTGGCCCACGGCCAGGGATTGGGCTTCGCCCAACGCTTCCTGCAAGCGCGCGGTAAATTTGTCCATTCGCATTTTCCACTCTCCTGATCACGCCTAACGGCCGGCCCGGACCACGGCACCGGCGCGTTATCGGTTGTTTAAAAACTGAGCTTTAAATGCGGGCTGACGTGAAGCGATTCAAGAGGGGATTGTTGATCTGGATCAAGCCGGGGCGGGTTCCAGCCACACCATGGTGGCAAAGCGGCCGGTCTGGCCTTCGGCGCGGTAAGAGTAGAAATGGACCGGATCACTGGCGGTGCAGTGGTCGCCCCCCGCCACCTCGAACACACCGGCGGCGTTCAGCGCCAGCGTGGCGGCGTGGGCCAGGGAGAAGCGCCAATGGTTGGGCTGGCTGTCGCGGCTGAAGGCGGCCTGATACTCCGGCCCCAGCGATACAAAGGCACGGTGCACGTCCTCGCCCACCTGGTAGGCGCGCGCGGAGATCGCCGGGCCCAGCCAGGCGGACAGCGGCTCACCGCCGGGCGCCAGCGTTGCCACCGCCCGGCCCAGGATGCCGCCGTGCAGGCCGCGCCAGCCGGCATGCACCGCCGCCACCGCGCTGCCGTCCTGGCGCGCCAGCAGTACCGGCAGGCAGTCGGCGGTAAGTACCACGCAGGGCCAGCCCGGTTCGCCGGTCCAGACCCCGTCGGCGCGGGTGTCGGCGTCGCCGGCCTGGATGATGCGGTCGCCGTGGACCTGCTCCAGCCAGGCCGGCGGATGGTCCACCGCCAGCATCTTGTGCACATGGCGGCGGGCCTGTTCCACCCGCGCCGCGTCGTCACCGCAGTTCATGCCCAGGTTGAAACCGTGCCACGGGGGCGGCGAGTGGCGCCCCAGACGGGTGGTCACCAGGGCGCGAACCCGGGGATGGGGCTGCCAGTCGGGCCGCAGCCACTGGCTTATATCGGGCAGGGTCATTGTGCCTCCCGGTCCGCCTCCAGGACCTGAACCAGCGTCTGGAAATCCTCGGGCAGGGGCGCCTCGAATTCCATGTACTCGCCGCTGGCCGGGTGCACCAGCCCGAGCTTGAAGGCGTGCAGAGCCTGGCGGCGGAACCCGCGCAGGGCCTCGCGCAGCGCCTCGGTGGCGCCGGCGGGCTGCTTGAGCCGGCCGCCGTAAAGCGGGTCGCCCACCAGCGGATAACGGCGGTGGGCCAGATGCACGCGGATCTGGTGGGTGCGGCCGGTTTCCAGGCGCACCTGCACGCGGGTGTGGGCCCGGTAGCGGTCCAGCACCCGGTAGTGGGTGACCGCCGTTTTGCCGCCGTGGGCCACCACCGCCTGGCGCTTGCGGTCCACCGGGTGCCGGCCCATGGGCGCGTCCACGGTGCCGCCGCCGGTCATCACACCCATGGCGATGGCCTGGTACTCCCGGTACAGGCTCTTGTCCTGCAGCTGCGCCACCAGCCCGGTGTGCGCTTCCACGGAGCGCGCGACCACCATCAGGCCGGTGGTGTCCCGGTCCAGGCGGTGGACGATGCCGGCCCGGGGCAGGCTGGACAGGCGATCGTCCAGGTGCAGCAGGCCGTTGAGCAGGGTGCCGTCGGCGTGGCCGGCGGCCGGGTGCACCACCAGGCCGGCGGGCTTGTTGATCACGATCAGGTCCTGATCCTGATAAATCACCGGCAATTCAATGGCTTCCGGCTGATCGTCGATCTCCGGCGCCAGTTCCACCGCCAGGGTCAGCGCCTCGCCGCCCAGCAGCTTGTCCTTGGGCCGCGCGGCGCGCCCGTTCACCGTCAGCACGCCTTCTTTGATCCAGTTCTGCAGGCGCGACCGGGAGAAGCCGTCGAACAATTCGGCGGCCGCCTGGTCCAGCCGGATACCGGCGTATTGCGCATCAACCTGCTCAGTGCGCTGAATTTTCTCACCGCCAAGATGTCCCATGGTCCGACCTGTGCGTAGAATAGGCGCACCATTGTACCCTGTCGCACCGAGGATAAAATGCCACGATTGCTTTCGACCCTGTTGATCGCCGCGCTGCTCAGCGCCTGCGCCAGCAAACCTGACGAGGCCCCGGAGCGCACCGAAGCGGAACAGTACCGTGAAGCCCGCGAGTCCATGGAGTCGAATAACTACGTGACCGCCGTGGACCGGCTCAAGGAGCTGGAGGCCCGTTTTCCCTACGGCCGCTACGCGGAGCAGGCGCAACTGGAGCTGATCTACTCCCAGTTCCGCCTTCAGGATTACCCGCAAACCGTGGTCGCCGCCCAGCGTTTCATGCGCAGCTACCCGGCCCACCCGCGCCTGGACTACGCGCTCTACATGCGCGGCCTGGCCAATTTCTACATGGAACGGGGTTTCTTCGATTCCATGATGAACACCGACAAGTCCGCCCGCGACCTGTCGTCCGCGCGCGACGCCTTCGAGGATTTCGAGCGCCTGGTGACCCGCTTCCCGGACAGCGAGTACAGCGAGGACGCCCGCGCCCGCATGGTGTTCATCCGCAATGAATTCGCCCGCCACGAGTTGCACGCGGCCCGTTACTACGCCCGCCGGGGCGCCTACATCGCCGCCATCGGCCGCGCCCAGTACGTGGTGCAGCACTACCAGCAGACGCCGCTGGTGCCGGAAGCCCTGGCCATCATGGTGAAAGGCTACGAGCGCCTGGACCGCCCGGCGCTGGCGGATAAAAGCCGCCGCATCCTGGCCACCAACTGGCCGGACAGCGAATTCCTGGAAGACGACGACCAGGTGGATCTGGCCTGGTGGCCGAACGAGAACAAGGGCCTGCTGAGCCTGCTCACGTTCGACCTGCTGTAACCGCTGTCAGTCCCCCGGTCGCCAGCCGTTGGTGATCGGGTAGCGGCGATCCTTGCCGAAGGCGCGGCGGCTGACCCGCGGCCCCACCGCCGCCTGACGCCGCTTGTATTCGTTGCGGTCGGTGAGCTTGACCACCCGGTACACGGTGTCGCGGTCAAAGCCGTCGCGAATCACCGCCTCGGCGCTCATGTCCTGTTCCACGTAACGCTCCAGAATGGCGTCCAGCTCGTCGTACCCGGGCAGCGAATCCGAATCCACCTGATCCGGCGCCAGCTCCGCCGACGGCGGCCGGGTGATCACCCGCTCGGGGATAATCTCACTGCCCGCCTTCTGGTTGCGCCAGCGCGCCACCCGGTAGACCCAGGTCTTGAACACGTCCTTAAGCACCGAGAAACCGCCGGCCATGTCGCCGTAGAGGGTGGCGTAGCCCACCGCCATCTCACTCTTGTTGCCGGTGGTCAGCACCACCGACCCGTTCTTGTTGGACAGCGCCATCAGCAACACGCCACGGCAGCGCGCCTGCAGGTTTTCCTCGGTGGTGTCCGGCTGGTGGTCGGCGAACGCCTCCTCGAGGATCGACATGAAGCCGTTGAAGGCCGGCTCGATGGGCAGCGACCGGTAGTGCACCCGCAGTGCCTTGGCCTGCTGCTCCGCGTCTTCGATGCTGATGTCGGCGGTATAGCGGAACGGCATCATCACCGCCTCCACCCGGTCCGGGCCGAGAGCGTCCACCGCCACCGCCAGGGTCAGGGCGGAATCGATGCCCCCGGACAAGCCCAGCAGCGCGCCCTTGAAGCCGTTCTTGTTGACGTAGTCACGGGTTGCCAGCACCAGGGCCCGGTACAGGCTTTCCTCGTCTTCCGGCACCGGCAGCACTTCACCGCGCACTTTCAGCGCGCCGCCTTCGCGGCCCAGGTCCACCGGGACCAGCGCTTCCTCGAAGCTGGCGCCCTGAACACAGACACCGGCTTCGCCGTCCACCACGAAGGAGGCGCCGTCGAAAACCAGCTCGTCCTGACCGCCCACCAGATTGCAGTAAAGCACCGGCAAACCGGTTTCCCGGGCGCGGGCGCAGACCTGGTCGCGGCGCTCACCGGGCTTGCCGGCGCGGAACGGCGACGCATTCAGGTTGACGATGCAGGTGGCGCCGTCGCGGGCGGCCTGGGCCGCCGGCCCCTCGAACCAGATGTCCTCGCAAATGGTGATGGCCAGGCGCTCCCTGCCCAACTCGAACACACAGCTTTGATCTCCGGGCTGGAAGTAACGCTTTTCATCGAAAACCCGGTAATTGGGCAGGCACTGCTTGAAATACTCATGCCGGGGGCGGCTGTCCCCCGGGAACAGCACGCCGGCGGCATTGCGGCGCACGCCATTACGCACCGCCGGATAGCCCAGCACCACCGGTACCTCGATACGTTCGCCGATGTGCGCCAGCGCGTCGTCGACGCGGCCGTTCAGGCTGGGGCGCAACAACAGGTCTTCCGGCGGGTAGCCGGTGAGCACCAGTTCGGGGAACACCACCAGCTCGGCGCCCAGCAAATTGCGCGCCTCACGAGCGGCGGCCACCACCGCATTCGCGTTGCCCTCGATATCCCCGACCAGCGGGTTGCGCTGGGCCATCACTACTCGCATATCACCAGCCTTTTCTCCATGGAGCGCTGATTGTACTCTGTAGCCGCCTGCCCTTGCACAGGCGTCGGGGAGATCCTTATGGGGCTGATACGGCTGCTTATCATAGCGGCTCTGATTTATCTGGTTTGGCGGGTCGTGAAAGGCCTGCTGGGTGAACGCCGCCGGCATGACGACCCGGCCGACGGGCCGGCTTCGCTCAGCCAGAAGATGGTCAAGTGCCGGCAATGCGGCGTGCATGTGCCGGAAAACGAAGCGTTCCAACACAACAACATGGCGTTCTGCAGCCAGGACCATCAGCGCCAATACCTGGAGCACCATGAGCCCTAGCCAGAGCTGGACACCAAGCCGTATCTACAACCTCTACCGCATCACCATCGCCACGGTGCTGCTGACGCTGTTCTATGTGAGCGAGCAGCGGCTGATCGGCCAGTACATGCCGGCTCTGTTCGAAGGCACGGTGTCGGGCTATCTGCTGCTGACGCTGGTGTCCTCGGCGATGGATTACAGCGAGCGGCTGCGCAAGCCGGGCTTCGCGCAGCCGCTGGCGCTGGTTATCGATGTGCTGGTGCTGGGCCTGGTGGTGCACGCCAACGGCGGCCTGGAAGGCGGCCTGGCGGTGCTGCTGCTGGTCAACGTGGCCGCCGGCAATATTCTGTTGCGCGGCCGCATGGGTTTCCTGATCGCCGCGCTGGCCACCCTGACGGTGATGTTCGAGCAGTTCTACTTCGCCACCCAGACCGGCGACAAGGACCCGTTCCAGCTCACCGAAGCGGGCCTGCTGGGCATCGCCTTCTTCATGGTGTCGCTGATCATCCAGCAGATCGCCGAGCGGCTGGAGCGCAGCGAGTCCATCGCCGCCAGCCAGCGCGTGGCGATCGAGCGGCTGGAGGCGCTCAACCGGCAGATCGTGGCCCGCATGCGCACCGGCGTGATGGTGTTCAACAACGAGCACCGGATTCTGCAGTCCAACCCGTCCGCGGACGGCTTTTTCGCCATCCCCATGGTCGGCCAGCACCTGCCGGCGGCGCTGGTGGAGCGGCATCAGCATTGGCGGCAGGCGCCGCACATGGCGCAGAGCCCGCTGCGGGTGTCGCGCCAGTCGCCGCAGGTGAGCGCCCGTTTCGCCGACCTGGACACCGGCCATGAGGACCTCACCCTGGTGTTCCTGGAAGACACCGCCCGCGTGGCCCAGGAAGCCCAGCAAATGAACCTGGCTTCCCTGGGCCGCCTGTCCGCCACCCTGGCCCATGAAATCCGCAACCCGTTGAGCGCCATCAGCCACGCCACCGAGCTGCTGGACGAAGACATGGAAAAGCCGGAAGACAGCCATCTTCTGGGCATTATCCGCAACCATGTGAAACGGGTGAACGGCATCATTTCCGATGTGCTGGACTTGTCCCGGCGGCCACGCAGCCAGGCGGCGCGCTTCGATGTGGCACCGGTCCTGGAGGAGGTCTCCGCCAGCTGGCACCAGCGCGGCATCCCCCGCGAGCGGTTGCGCCTGCAGCACCGCGACGAGGGCCTGGAAGTGCGCTTCGACCGCAGCCAGCTGATACAGGTGGTGGACAACCTGATCGGCAACGCCTTCGACCATGGCGGCGCGGACTGCCGGGTGACCGTGGCCTATGGCCGCCACCCGCAGACCCGGCTGCCGTGGATCTCGGTGGCCGATAACGGCGACGGCATCCCCGAGGACGCCGCCGCCCACCTGTTCGAACCCTTCTACACCACCAGCGACGGCGGCAACGGGCTGGGGCTGTACGTGTGCCGGCAGCTGTGCCAGGCGAACCAGGCGACCCTGGACTATGAGGACGCCCAACCCGGCGCTCGCTTTGTGCTAACCTGTGCTCACCCGGACCGACAGTTCCAATAATGATGACCGATAAGACTCCTCGTGTTCTGGTTGTTGACGACGAAGCGGATCTGCGCGAACTGCTCGTCATCACCCTGGGGCGGATGAAACTGGATGCCACCGCGGCCGACTCGCTCGGCGCCGCGCGGCGCCTGCTCGACAGCGACCGCTTCGACCTCTGCCTGACCGATATGAACCTGGGCGACGGCACCGGCCTGGACCTGCTGCGCCACGCCGCCCAGACCGCCCCGGACATGCCGGTGGCGGTGATCACCGCCTACGGCAACATGGACGTGGCCACCGACGCGATGAAGCTGGGCGCCTACGACTTCATCGCCAAACCGGTGGCGCTGGACCGCCTGCGGCAGTTGATCGAGGACGGCCTGGGCATCAGCCGCACCGAGAAAGCCGGCGACGGCGGCGGGGAAGAAGACACCCTGGTCGGCCAGGGGCCGGCCATGCAGCGCCTCAAGCAGCAGATCCGCAAACTGGCGCGCAGCCAGGCGCCGATCTACATCAGCGGCGAATCCGGCAGCGGCAAGGAGCGCGTGGCGCGTTTGATCCACGCCCTGGGCCCGCGCCGGGAAAAGCCGTTCGTGGCGGTCAACTGCGGCGCGATTCCCTCGGAACTGATGGAGAGCGAGTTCTTCGGCCACCGCAAGGGCAGCTTCACCGGCGCCGTGGAAGACCGCAAAGGCCTGTTCCGCGAAGCGGACGGCGGCACCCTGTTCCTCGACGAAGTGGCCGACCTGCCGCTGCACATGCAGGTGAAACTGCTGCGCGCGATTCAGGAAAAGACGGTGCGCCCGGTGGGCGAGTCCAAGGAGTTCGCGGTTAACCTGCGCATTCTCTGCGCCACCCACCGGGATCTGGGCGAGGAAATGAGCGCCGGCCGCTTCCGCCAGGATCTTTACTACCGGCTCAACGTGATCGAAGCGCACGTGCCACCGCTGCGCGAACGGCACGAGGACATCCCGGTGCTGGTGGAACACATCCTGGAGCGTCTCGGCGAAGCCTGGGAGACCCGGCCGCCGGCGGTCAGCGAGCGGGCTATGTCCGCCCTCGCCGGCTACCGCTTTCCCGGCAACGTGCGCGAACTGGAAAACACCCTGGAGCGTGCCCTCACCCTCTGCGACGGCGAGATGATCGAACCCGAGCATCTGCACCTGCCCAGCGACGATGGGCCGCAGCCGGCCACCGGCAACGGCGGCGGCCGCCACCCGCAGCTGCCGCTGGAAGACTATCTGCAGGAGATCGAGAAACAGGAAATCCTGCGCGCGCTGGACACCACCCACTGGAACCGCACCGCGGCCGCCAAGAAGCTGGGCATGACCTTCCGCTCGCTGCGCTACCGGCTAAAGAAGCTGGAACTGGATCAGGACGGCGCCCCGGACAGCGAATAAGCCGCCGGATCCAGCGACGGCGTTTCCCCGCACATCAGGCGCGCCAGCAGCTCGGCGCTGGCCGGCGCCGCCACCAAACCATTGCGATGCAGCCCCGCGGCGGCGAACACCCCGCGGGTGCCGGGCACCGGCCCCAGATAGGGCCAGTCGCGGTCGCTGCCCGGCCGCACCCCGGCCCAATGATGGGACGGCGTCACCGACGCCAGCTCCGGCAGCAACGACGCCGCCATGGCCTGCAACGCCCAACGCCCGGTCACCGTGGGGTACGTGGTGGCATCGCCGGGGTTGAGGGTGGAACCGGCCAGCACCGCGCCATCGGCACGCGGAATCAGATAGCCCTGGTCGGTGAGCACGATGGTCGGCACCCGGCCCGGCGGCAAACGGTACAGCAGCATTTCGCCCTTGGCCGGAAACAGCGGCAACCGCACGCCCAGAGGGGCCAACAACGCCGACGTCCAGGCCCCCGCGCAGAGCAGCACCCGGGGCGCGGACAGCGTGCCGCCCCGGCTCAGCGTCAGCTCGGCGCCCCGGGCGCCGGGCCGCACGGCGCCCACCGCCGCGTTCACGAACGTCACGCCCTGCCCCAACAGCGTAGCGCGCAGCGCCTTCAATAGGCGCGGGTTGCGTAGATTGCCGACCTCCGGAAACCACACACCTTGCCGCTCCGGCGCCGCCGACAAATGCCCGCTCAGCGGCGCTTCCCGACAGCTCAGGCTCCAGTCCGACGCCCAGCGCAGCGCCTGCCGGCGCTCGTCGCCGTCCACCGCCACCCACAGACCGCTGTGGTGCAGGTCCGACGCGCGTAACCCGGCCTTGCCCTGGAGACGATCCACCAGCGCCCGGTAACGCGCCGTGGCGTCGTGGGTCAGCCGGTTCATGGGATCGGGATAACGCCAGGCAAACAGCGGCGACAGAATACCGCCACCGGCCCAGGACGCCGGCGGACGCTGCCCGCCGGCGTCGATCACGGTGACGCTCAAACCGCGGTCGCTGAGATTCAGCGCACTCAGCAAACCGACAATTCCACCACCGACAACGAGTACATCAGCCATAGCAAATCGTGGGAGTTGGATGACAGGAAGGGGAGCAACAATAACACAGGCTCGTCCTCCTCACCGCTCCGCCTAGGGGCACGGGAGTAAATCAGAGCCACGGGCACGACGCACCCTGCCGGTAGCCGCCACCACCAGACCAACGGGCTGTACCGCACCGCTCAGGGCGCACAGCGTGAACCGTCCATTGTGCCCGTAGCTCATCCCGGTAGCGGCGAAACGTACCCGCCGGGAAACGTGGTGGTTACTGCGTATGACGTAGCCCGGTTTCACAGGAGAGCGGATTTCGAGAACCCGGTTCCGTGTTCCATGGCAAAAACCCGTCTTAGCCGGATTATCACAACGGCCAGTATGGTCCGGGTCCTCGAACACCATCCATCCCCGCGACCAGTCGCCGGAAGGGAAAGCACATCCACCGTTGCGACCCATAGGGCAGACCGAGACAGCCTGCCCGGTCTCAACCGCCTGGGTCCGCGCCACACTCAGCGAAGCGCGCAAGCTCCCATGCAATGCCACCAGACTATTCCGCTTTATCAGCGCGCTCATGGAAGGGGCCACCATGACCAGCAATACAGCGACAACCAAGACCGTGGTAAGCAGTTCGACTAGCGTAAAGCCCTGAAGTCCCCTGTTCGGGGTCCGCTTTACTACACCCATCACTCACATCCTTGTGTATGGAAGGTGCCTTCAGAGTAAGCGTCCGGCAAACCCATCTTGAGTCGATGATGGCGGTCTTCACGATAGTGTCCACTTAATTCCTAGTGGACACTTACCATGGACCCTTTAAGCGTACCTCAGCCCCAACCTCAGCCCCGACGTCGCCGCCACTTCTCCCGTGAGTTCAAGACCCATATCGTGGCCGCCTGTCAGGAGCCCGGCGTGTCCGTTTCCCGCATCGCCCTGGACAACCAACTCAATGCTAACCTGCTCCGCCGCTGGATCCGTGAAGCCGAGCAAGCCGACCAGGCAACAGCGTCACCTGGGTTTATGCCTTTGTCCCTGCCGGCCGCGTCGAGTCCGGGCGAGCGCTCCCGAACCAACGGTCAGGATAGCCGCATCCGTATCGAAGTGCCTCGCGCGGGTGGGCCTGTTGTGGTGGAGTGGCCCGCCGAACAGGCCCATCAGTGCCTGGCCCTGTTGCGCGAGTTGCTGCGATGATCCGCATCGACGAGATCTGGCTGGCCACCGAGCCGCTGGACATGCGCGCCGGGCCGGACAAGGCCCTCGCCCGGGTGATCCAGGTGTTCGGTGCGGCGAAGCCGCACCAGGCTTACCTGTTCGCCAACCGCCGGGGCAACCGCATGAAGGTGCTGATCCACGATGGCTTCGGCATCTGGCTGTGCGCCCGCCGGCTCCATCGGGGCAAGTTCCACTGGGGGGACGCTTGGCGCGGTGACCAGTTACGCCTGACCGACGAGCAGCTCGACGCCCTGGTGCAGGGCCTGCCCTGGCAGCGCCTGGGCAACGACGCCGTGATCTCGGTGCTGTAACCACACCCCGTTCCTGTTGGCTATACGCCCAACATCCAATCGCCGATCGGGCGCGGGCTTGGCATACTGTTCGCCATGACTTCGCGCCCCGACCTCAATGCCTTCTCCGCCGATCAACTCCGTGCTCTGGCCACGGAACTGTTCGATCACTTGGAGAGTAAGGACCGGGCCCTCACCCAGCAAGATACCGCCATCCGCCACCGCGACGCGGTGATCGAGAAACAAAACCACGAGTTGGCGCTGCTCAAGCGCCACAAGTTCGCCCGCCGCAGCGAGCAGTTCAAAGGCGTGCAAGGGCAACTGCTGGAAGAACTGATCGACGCCGACCTGGCTGCCATGGAAACGGAGCTGAGCGAGCGCCTGCCCGCCGAGGCGCCCACCGCTGCACCCAAGCAACAGCCCAAGCGCGCGCCACTGCCGCCACAACTGCCCCGCACCCTGATCCACCACGAACCCGAGAACACGCAATGCCGTTGTGGCTGTGCGCTCAAACGCATCGGCGAGGACGTCAGCGAGAAGCTGGACTATGTGCCCGGCGAGTTCACGGTGGAGCGCCACATCCGTGGCAAGTGGGCCTGCGAGCAGTGCGAGACGCTGATCCAGGCGCCGGTGCCGGCACAAGTGATCGACAAAGGCATCCCCACTGCCGGGCTGTTGGCCCAGGTGCTGGTGGCCAAGTACGCCGACCATCTGCCCCTGTACCGCCAGGAACGCATCTTCGGCCGGGCGGGGCTGACGATCCCACGCTCCACCCTGGCCGAGTGGGTGGGCACCTGCGGTGTACGGTTGCAGCCTCTGGTGGATGCCCTGCGCGCCACACTGCTGGCCCAGCCGGTGCTGCACGCCGACGAGACCCCGGTGGCCATGCTGGCCCCCGGCAAGAAGAAAACCCACCGGGCCTATGTGTGGGCTTACTGCAGTACGCCGTTCGCCGACCTGAAGGCCACGGTCTACGACTTCGCCCCGGGTCGGGCGGGCGAACACGCCCGCGCCTTCCTGGGCGACTGGCGGGGCAAGCTGGTCTGTGACGACTACGCCGGCTACAAGGCGGGCTTCGGCGAGGGCATTACCGAGATCGGCTGCCTGGCGCATGCCCGTCGCAAGTTCCACGACCTGCACGTGGCCAATAAGAGTGAACTGGCCGCCCAGGCGTTGGAGTCCATCGGCGCGCTGTACGGCATCGAGCGGGACCTCAAGGACCTGTCCGATCAAGACCGACAGCGGTTAAGACACGAACAAGCCCGGCCCATCGCTGACGCACTGCACCGATGGATGATCGCGCAGCGGCAGAAAGTCCCGGACGGGTCGGGCACGGCGAAAGCGTTGGGCTACAGCCTGAAACGCTGGGCGGCGCTGACGCGCTACCTGGACGACGGCGCGGTGCCGATCGACAACAACCGGGTGGAAAATCAGATCCGGCCCTGGGCGCTGGGACGCAACAACTGGCTGTTCGCGGGCTCACTGCGCAGCGGCCAGCGTGCCGCCGCCGTGATGAGTCTGATCCAATCGGCGAAGCTGAACGGTCACGATCCCTACGTCTATCTGAAGGATGTGCTGGCTCGCCTGCCGACGCAGAAGAACAGCGCCATCGGCGAACTCCTGCCGCACAACTGGAAACCGACCATCACTGACAAGGTGTGATGGCCGGACGCTTACCCTTCAGACTAAATGATGGGGAGAGAGTCACAATAAGAGGACGCCGACAGAGTCTGTCGGCGTTTTCGGAAATGATCTTGTGGGGTGGCTTACAGAGAGGACGCAGGCACCATATCAGCGCCAGCATTCGGCCGCGGTTTTGGTGGCGCTTTCCACATCAGTCTTACCTGTCTGGGTAAGCGTCAGGTTGCCGCACTGATTCGCGCCCGTTGCCTTCTTTCGTGTCGCCACCAGAGTGAAGGTGTTATCCGCCGCTGGGGCTTTCACCGATACTGCATACATACCTGTCTCTGAGTCCACGGCCGACGAAATGCAGTTTTTATAGGTGCCCTTGGTGGAATAGCAGCGCTCCATTCGTGTGGCCGCCTGGGTCAGTACGGCTTTCCCTTCCGCCAATCGGCCACGCTCAACCTGCTCTTGATAGCTGGGGTAAGCGACAGCGGCAAGAATCGCCACAATGACCACCACGATCATAAGTTCGATCAGCGTGAACCCAACCTGTTTGTGAGATTGCATGGTTTTTTTCATAACCCATCCGGTGCATGAGCCGGCTCCAAGATGCGGAGCCGGCGCTTCACTGTTCAGCGCAGCTGCCGCCAGGATTGTCGGCCCAGCAAGCCACCCAGGCCCTTCAGGCCAACCCTGGCTATATCGCCATCCGAGGTGCTGCCATAACCCTGATCGACATTCGCCGCACCACTGATGAAATTAACGCGGCTCAAAATGCTGTCAAAGCCGATTGAAGAGGCAGGCACTTTAACGCCGCCGTCGTTGACATAGTCCTCTTCATCGATCTTCCCATCCTCGTTGACGTCAATGACACCGCCGTCGATCTGACCTCCATTATTCTTACTAATGGCGATCAACCAACTGCTGCCGCCGCCGTCACAAGGGCTTGCGGAAGGAATAAGAGACACGAACACAACGGCTTCACCACGAATGGTGGGGCGAACCACGACACGCTCGCCCTCGCTGCCGGTGTTCGGCGATATCAGATCGATACGCCAGCCAGCATCACCATCAGATATTTCATTATCGGAGAAGATCCGGTAGGGGCGCGACTCACCACTGATGGTCAGTTCCCCTTCGGAGTTAATCCGCTGCTCCAGGAGATCACCCCGACTCACGGTGCCTTTTAGGTCGTCATCGAAAATGCCATACAGGCTTTGAACGCTGGTATCGCTGACGTCGCCGTTCTCCAGGTACTTCCCGGTGCCGAAGACCACTACATTCTGATCATTTTCGGTGACGGTCACTTCCGGGCGTGACGTGATCGGCTGACGATTGCTTCCATCGGTGGCGATGAACATGGGATCGGGACTGTTGGCGTTTCCGAAAGCGGATTTCCAGCCGTTGTTACCAGGCTCGAACTTCCAAAGGTTACCACGCAGATCGCCGGCGTATATGACATTCGCGAAATAGCCGTCACCGCTGTTGATGGCAGTGACACCGGCCATTCCGTTCTCAGTGCTGGTACCGACCGTAACCGGCGCATCACCAACCAGCGAGCCGTCCGAAAGATCCAGGGCGAACAGCGCGGCTTTGCCGCTGTCACTGTTATAGCCGTTACCAAAGACAACGTGCCACTCGGAGGCACTTTCATTAACCGGAACCACCGAGACTTCTTTCACACCCTCTCCGAGCTCCGGATGGGTGAATTCCCACATCAGTGTGGGATTGTCCGGATTACTGATATCAAGCGCGAAAAGGCCCTTGCCGCCGGCGTTGAGGCTTCCGATCAGAACGGTCTTCCAGCCGCCGCCGATATACGCATCGGTAACGATCGGCGCGCCGTCCACATAGAAGCTGTGGGCGTAATTGGGGTCGGTAAGCGCTGGCAGCTTGTCGAAAAGCATGCTCGGGATATAGGCAAAGACCTCATCGCCATCGTCGGCGTCGAACGCATGCAGCATGCCATCGTTGGCGCCAACGTAGATCATTTCATTACGGTTTTCCTTATCGTCGAGATAAGTGGTGTACTTACGGCCCGCCTCGTTGGGCAGCAACTGATAGCCGTAGCCCTCCGAACCACTGAACGCCGGATTGGAATTAATGATGTCGCCCAGACGGGAATCTCTATTACGGAACGCGCCACCGTTACGCTGCTCCAAGCGCCGGTCACCGCGCAGGTATCTGACGCGCTGCTGACCAAGAGTGGCATTGTTGTCGGCACCATCCAGCGCATCTTTCTGGTCGGCGGACAAATTATTCCAGAAGAACTCCGTGAGTACGGGGTCAAGATTATCGGTGGGGTCATCAAAGTAAGTGTAAATTTCTCTGGACCCATTAACGTTCATAATGTCGTCATCGCTGGCTTTATCCAGCTGGCTCGCGGCCTTCCAACCAACACCCTCTATCTCACCATCGGTGTTCACCTCGTAGGAAACCAGATCGCCCTCCCAGCTGTCGCTGTCAAACAGCGCCTGGTAGATAGCGCTGTCTGTGTCCAGCCGGGTCGAATTAGCGGCAATGGACGACGATGAGCCGGTCCCTCTATTGACGATGTCGGACAGCATGGAGGTCATTTCGCGGGTAAAAGTCTCCGGATCGTCGGCGCCGAAGAACTCACCCCGACCATTCACCGCAGCATGGAGCAAGTCATCGATCTTGGCCGAATTGCCGCTGTTAGGATCGGGCCAGTCAACGGTTTCATCAGGTTCTTTAGCCAGAGTTTCTATAGAAGGAAGGCCCCCATCGACGCCGAGACCGACACCGTAGGTCACCATGTGCTGCCAGAAGGCCGGATCGCGCTCGTCGGTGCCGACGATATTGTCCATGTCGGTGCGCAGATCACGTTTCCAGTAGTCCATGGCCACATCAGCCAGGGTATTGCTGTGCCCGTCCCTGTACAGTGGCGTGACGGCCGGATCGTACTGATAGCTTTTCCCACCAGGCCCGGTAATCACCTGGCCCGCTTCGTTGTCCGTATTGCCGACACCAGGGCTGTTTCCACCGTAATAGCCATCGGTCATCAAAACAGAGAAACTTCTCCGGCAGGCGTAATCGCTGCCGCCACCCGAACCCGGCGTGCTGCTCCAGGGCCCCTGGCTGTCGCTCCGCTCGTAATACTCCCCCACGTCCTTGAGCGCGCCTCTCAGGGGTGTGCTACCGTTTGGTTCGGAATCATAAAGAAGCCGGAAGAACTCATCGCGGTCATCACCCTGAAAATTACGAACGCCGCGACGCAGCGTACCTGTATTCTGCCCGTCGACATTGTGAGAGCTCTGGTTGATGGTGCCGAAGCCCACGCGCAGCGATTCCGGCTGCTCGGAAAACGCGATGCCGACGCCCGCTTTTGCCGTCATCATGCGTGTCCGGTAATAACTGAACCAGTTGGCGAAGTTCTGCTTTTCCTGCTCTGAAACCGTTATTAGTTTATAACAATCATCATCAAACCGGTTGGAATCACAGTTCTGCAGTTCCCCATCATACATGTAATAGAATGCACTTCTCGCCTCGCCGTTCGGACTAACGGAAAAGCCATCTTCGCTGCAGCCGTTCCAGCCACAGTTATAGCCGTCGTAATTACCATAGTAGAAATAATCGTCCATAACGGCACGATAGTTACTGCGCAAATCGACGGTATCCGAGTTATCGTCGTAGCCGTTAGTCGGGGCATTGGTGAAATCGGCGCCGGGGTAGGAGGTGCCGTCAGGTCTCGGTGGCGGCCGATAGTTCTTGTCCGGATCAAAATACTGATTATTCATATAAGGCGAGGCAAGATATCTCAGGTCATCGATATCAATCGCGCAAAGCGTGTTCTCCCAGCCATTACGTCCATTCTCGGCTCCGAACTCAAACCGTTCTTCGCAGACACCAATGTAACTGCCGTTAGCATAGTCCCCAACCAGTTCATCGGGCATGAACCCCCAGGTCATGGACCCAGAGTCATCCAGAACAAACATGAGGTTCGGGCTTACGCCACCGATGACGAACAGCGGAATCTGCGAGATGGAAACGTCTGCGCGCAGATGCCCTGTAGCCAGTATCGCCGCCACGAATATACCAACGTGAAGAAAACGACGGTTTAGTTTTACTCCGTTCATCACATTACCCCCAAAGGGTTATAGTTCCTGCTCAACGGCGGTATATGCTTTCCACTATCGCCACTGTTGTCTGATTTTTGCCAAACCCGCGCGCCACAACGCGGTAAAGCTCATATTCTTCTTTGACCGTACCGTCACCGATCGCCTTAGAGGCACCGGATGAGCCTGTAATCACAACGGGCGGCATCCTCTCGATATAAAACTCGGGTGGCTCGCTCCATTCCATATCCTGGCCGGTACCACCACCGGAAGAGACGCTGTAGGTCACGACACCGTCGCCGGTATCGCCGGGATCGGAGGCGTTATCCGGCCAATCCGGTCGTGTCTTACCGTCACCCTGGTCATACCATCCGGTTGCGTTGAAATTGGGAGCCGTAATCGAGCTTAGAACACTCTCGCCTTGACGCAGCGCGGTCTCCGCGGCCTGAAACGCGGTGTTTTGATCAGACAGTGCGCCGGACATTCGTTCCTGTAATGTCGTTCCTCGCATCGCGGTCACTCCGAGCAAGGTCATCACCAGAAGCAGTATCAGGCCGATTACCAGCGCAGCCCCGCTCTGATGTGTATGGAAACGCACCTGCTTCTTCATGGTCTTTCTCTTCGTTATGTCGTTCGGATATTCGGTTTAAGGTGCTCGGTTCCGCACCGTGGCCGTGCTGCTCATCACGTACCGAAGCCTTCCGTCGTCACGGTTTATGACGTCACCATCGAGAACAAACCCTTGCTCACCGTCGACGATATTCTGGCGCTCCCCGCGCAGAAGCATGGATGTCCGAACAGCCATAATCCTGTTGAGTTGCGACGTTGTAGGCGCCTCGGTGTAGCTGTCCAGCTCGCGATCTTCATTGCTATCCAGGCCATAACGAAAACTGAGCTGATCCACGCCCGCGACCAGCTCTTCCGCGTTCTCGCCGGCAGTCAGCTTTTTCCGGAATAGAGATGGCACGCCTGCTACGTTGTTAGCCACGTAAAAAACGTTACTTTGGATTTTGGAAATGATGGCACCCTGGCCATAGTTATGACCCAGCGATGACGTCGTGTTCCCCGGGGATGCCGAGTTGCCAGTATTATTGGTGACGGCTGCGGACGTTCCACCACCGCCTTCGCCAGTAATCTGCACCACAGTTGCTTGAGAGCAATCGGACACCACCGCGATGTCTCCTTTACTTAGACCATGGCCCTTCTCCAGATGAATACTGGCTTTGCTGGCGTCGCCGGACTGGTAGGGAGGCGTAAGGCTTACCGAACTGGCGTCCGCGCTGCGGATCAACACGATGTCATTGCCAGGGAGCGGCTCCAAGGCCTGAATGGAGGCCGGCAACGCCGGACTCCATCCTCCGCTGTCGTTGGCGTTGTAAGCCATCAGCGGGGAACCGGCGAAATCATAGGAAAAATCGTAATCGCTACTGCTGCTGTCCAGATTATTCTGGACCGGAACATTGTTACGGCAACCGAAGTAGCCCGCCATTCGCAGATCTTTCATCAAAAAATGGAAGGCAAAACGACCGTTTTCCTGAAGACGCGACATTTCGTCCTGAAGAACATAAGCCTGCTTGTTGCTGCTGAAGATCTGTATCAACCCGCCGATCAGCAGAGAGCTGACGACCAGTGCGACCATGATCTCCACAAGCCCGATGCCGGCCTGACGTCTTTGCCTTGATAACAGGGTCACAATGGGGAGCTCCTATAGTTCTGCACTGACACGGACGGTTTTGATCGGATCGGCGTCTTCCTCGCCGTTATCGCCCTGCTCCTGCCAGCGGGCGTCGTACCAGGCGAGAGTCACGACAACCCGCCCTTCGTCATCCACTTCGATCTCCGCACCGGTTTTCCCGTCGTCACCCTGCGGCAGGACGCCCGGCGCGCTTTGTTCCCCCTCGATACCGCAAAGCGTCTCCAGCCAGTTTTCGAGATCGTCTTGCACGACCCCGGTGGCCGTAGGCGCGGTGCATCCCAACGTCATCTCATAATCGCCTTTCAGGGCGGCGCTGCGGTTGGCGCGCATTCGGTCAATGATGTCGTAGGCCAGAAAGGTGGCCTGGGAGGATAAGTGCGCGCTCTGATTCATCTTCAGACTGACCGCTTGCAACCCCGCCATCCCCATCAAACCGATTGACAGAATGAGCATGGTTACGAGCACTTCTATCAGGGTAAAACCGCGTCCGTGATATCGCCGCCGACTCAACATGACACCTTCTCCGAAGCCGCTCTGCCGCCTCTCGCAATACTGATCTGCCGGGCTTTCTCGGAGCCGCAAGCACTGCGCTTGATCGTCACGGTAGCCTCCGACGTATCGCGGCGCAGACCCTGGTGATCGAAGCGCACCACGCCCCCGCTGGTGTTATCCACCTCCGCGCTGCCGTCGGCCACACGGACAATGTTGGTGGAGGTCGGGGACCCGGAGCCGTCGGAATCTTCGTAGACAAGCCACCCCTGGCCCCACTGTCCGTCGCATGAAGCCTGATCGCTGCTGCCGCACACGGCCATGCCGACACCCCGTTTAACGGCCTCGGCCCGCGCCAGTTGAATGCCACCCAGAACGCTATTGGTTTGGTTGATCACCTGATTGCTTCGTATTAACTGGGTCATGCTAGGCACTCCGAAACCGAGGACGATCGCCACCAGAGCCAGCGTTAGCATCAACTCAATAAGGGTAAAGCCCCCGCTTCCGAACCGGGTGTCAGACACCACGATGCACTCCACTTTCATTCTTGTGAGCAGACACTCTAGCAATTGTAAAACCGTCGACAATGAGACTTAGACGAGCGGTCACTTGGCGGCAATAAACGGCATAAGCGGTTGATAAGCGGGGGTTTTTACGAAGATAGGCTGTGACGCTATTCGCACTTTTTCATTAGCTATAGAGCCAGTCTTTTACATGGCAAGCGCGGCACGCGGACAAGCCGCCCCACTCGCCCCGGGCGGGCGGTGGGGACAGCGGCTTCCAGGGAGCGGAGGGATCAGGCCCGCAGGGCGCGGGGCATGGAAAAGCGGATGTTCTCTTCGCGGCCGGGGATCTCGTGGGCGTCTTCGCCGCCCAGTTCGCGCAGGCGGGCGATCACCTGGTGGACCAGCTCCTCGGGGGCGCTGGCGCCGGCGGTGACGCCCACGGCCTTCTTACCCTTGAGCCAGGCCGGGTCGATCATGGCCGGGTCGTCGAGCAGGTGGGCGGGGGTGCCGCAGCGCTCGGCCAGTTCGCGCAGGCGGTTGGAGTTGGAGCTGTTCACCGACCCCACCACCAGCACCAGCTGGCATTCCAGAGCGAGCTGGCGCACCGCGTCCTGGCGGTTGGTGGTGGCGTAGCAGATATCTTCGCGCTTGGGGCCGAGGATATTGGGGAAGCGCTGGCGCAGGGCGTCGATGATGCGGGCGGTGTCGTCCACGCTCAGGGTGGTCTGGGTGACGAACGCCAGATTGTCCGGGTCGGTGACTTCCAGGCGGGCCACGTCGGCCTCGTCTTCCACCAGATACATGCGCCCGCCCTTGCTGGTGTCGTACTGGCCCATGGTGCCTTCCACTTCCGGGTGGCCCTGGTGGCCGATCAGAATCGCCTCGCGGCCTTCCTGGGCGTAGCGAATCACCTCCATGTGCACCTTGGTGACCAGCGGGCAGGTGGCGTCGAACACCTGCAGGGCGCGCTGCTCGGCCTCGTCCTGCACCGCCTTGGAGACGCCGTGGGCGCTGAAGATAACGATGGCGTCGTCGGGCACTTCCTCCAGCTCGTCGACGAACACCGCGCCGCGCTCGCGCAGGCCGTCCACCACGTAGCGGTTATGGACCACTTCGTGGCGCACATAGACCGGCGGCCCGAACACGTCCAGGGCCCGATTGACGATATCGATGGCCCGATCGACGCCGGCGCAGAAGCCACGGGGGTTGGCGAGACGGATTTGCATATCGGAACCTGCTTGAAATGTATCCTGAGTATACGCGCCACCAGCGGTGGCCGGCCAGAAGGTCAGTTCAGGCGGACGGCCTGCTCCGGGGCGTCGTGCTCGACGTTGATGATCTCCACCTCGAAGGTGAGGTCGCGGCCGGCCAGCGGGTGATTGAAGTCCACGGTGACCCAGTCGTCGTCCAGTTCGGCGATCACGCCGGGCAGTTCGGCGCCGGCGGCATCGGCGAAATTCATCACCGTGCCCACTTCCACGTCGTCGGCGCTGAAGGTGCTGCGCTTGAAGTGCTGCCGGTTCTGTTCGTTGTATTCACCGAAGCCGGAGGCGGCGTCGATGAAGACGCTGCGCTTGTCGCCGGCCTTGAGGCCGAGGATAGCGCGCTCGAAGCCGGGCAGCAGGGATTCGTCACCCCAGGAGAAGGCGGCCGGCTCGCCGCCGTAGGTGCTGTCCATTTCGGTGCCGTCCATCAGACGCACGGCGAAATGCAGGGTGATGCGGGTCTGCGGACCCGCGCGCAAGGTGTCAGTCATGGCCGCGACGGCCTCCCAGCAGCATGTCGAGAATGATCAAGGCTGCCCCAATAGTGATGGCGGTATCGGCGATATTAAAGGCCGGGAAGTGGTAATCGCCCCAATAGAAGTCGAGAAAGTCGACCACATGGCCGAGCACCACCCGGTCGTAGAGGTTGCCGACGGCGCCGCCGAGGATCAGTGCCAGAGCGGCGCCCTGCATGCGCTCGTCACGCAGTTTGCGCATCCAGCCCAGGATCAGCACCACGGCGATCACCGCCACGGCGGCGAAGAACCAGCGTTGCCAGCCGCCGGCGCCGGCCAGAAAGCTGAACGCGGCCCCGGAGTTGTAGGCCAGGGTCAGGCTGAAGAACGGCAGCACCTCCAGCCGCTCATAGAGGTCGAAACGGGCCACCACCCAGTGCTTGCTGACCTGATCCAGCACGATCATCAGGCCGGTGAGCCACAGCCAGACCAGTTGGCTCTGGGCGCCTTGTTGCTCACGCATAGTGGCGTTCCTCGCCGTCACCGTCCAGGTTGGTCACGCAGCGGCCGCACAGCTCCGGGTGCTCGGGGTGCGTGCCGATGTCCGGGCGGTGGTGCCAGCAGCGCACGCATTTGTCGTGCGGCGACGGCGCCACCTGCACTTTGAGCCCGGCCACGGCGCTGTCCGGCAGCTCCGCCGGAGCGTCCGCCAGTGGCGCCAGGGTGGCGGTGGAGGTGATGGTGACGAAGCGCAGCTCATCGCCCAGGCGACCGAGCAGGCCGGCCAGCCGCTCGTCCACGTAGAGGGTGGCGTCGGCGGCCAGGTTGGCGCGCAGTTCCTTGCGGTTGCGGGCCTCTTCGATGGCCTTGTTGACCGCCTGCTTGACGGCCTGCACCTGCTCCCAGAACGCCAGATCCATGTCCGCGTCGTCCGCCGGCGGGAAGAGGCCGTCGTACCAGGTGGTCAGGAACACGGAGTCGGGGCGCTCGCCGGGCAGCAGCTCGAAGATTTCCTCGGCGGTGAAGCTGAGGATCGGCGCCATCCAGCGCACCAGGGCCTGGGCGATGTGATAGAGCGCGGTCTGGCAGGAGCGCCGCGCCAGCGAATCCGCCGGCGTGGTGTACTGGCGGTCCTTGATGATGTCCAGGTAGAAGCCGCCCAGCTCGTTGCCGCAGAAGTTGTGCAGGCGCTGGTAAACCAGATGGAAATGATAGCCGTCGTACAGCTCGCGCAGCTCCGCCTGCAAGGCGTCGGCGCGGCCCACCGCCCAGCGGTCCAGAGCGATCATGTCGTCCGGGGCCACCGCGTCGCGCTGCGGGTCGAAGCCGTTCAGGTTGGAGAGCAGGAAGCGGGCGGTGTTGCGGATGCGGCGATAGCTGTCCGCCATCTGCTTGAGAATGTTCTTGGACACGCTCATCTCACCGCGGTAATCGGTGGCCGCCACCCACAGGCGCAGGATGTCCGCGCCCAGGTCGTTCCACACTTCCTGCGGGGCGATCACGTTACCGATCGACTTGGACATCTTGCGGCCCTGCTCGTCCACCGTGAAGCCGTGGGTGAGCACGCTTTTATAGGGCGCCGCGTCACGGATCGCGGTGCTGGTCAGCAGCGAGGACTGGAACCAGCCGCGGTGCTGGTCGGAGCCTTCCAGGTAGAGGTCGGCGGGCACCGCCAGCTCGTCGCGCTGCTCGAGCACCGAGTAGTGGGTCACGCCGGAGTCGAACCAGACGTCGAGGATGTCGGTGACCTTGGTGTAGCGCTCCGCGTCGTCGCCGAGCAGCTCCTCGGCCTCCAGGTCGAACCAGGCGTCGATGCCGTTCTGCTCTACACGCTTGGCCACTTCCTCGATCAACCGCGGCGTGTCCGGGTGCGGTTCGGAGGTGGCGCGGTCCACGAACAGGGCGATCGGCACGCCCCAGGTGCGCTGCCGGGAGATACACCAGTCCGGGCGGTCGCGCAGCATGCCTTCGATGCGCGCCTTGCCCCACTCCGGCAACCACTGCACCTTGTCCACTTCGGCGCGGGCCTGGGCCAGCAGGCCGCCCTCGCTCATGGGGATGAACCACTGGGCGGTGCTGCGGAAAATGATCGGCGTCTTGTGGCGCCAGCAGTGCGGGTAGCTGTGGGTGATGGTCTCCAGCGCCACCAGGGTGCCGCCTTCCTTGAGGGCGTCGATCACCGGCTGGTTGGCCTTGCTCACGTGCAGGCCGCCGACCACCGGCAGGTCCTCCCGGAACAGGCCGTTGTCCTGCACCGGGCTGTCCACTTCCAGGCCGTACTGCTTGCCGACGATAAAGTCGTCTTCACCGTGGCCCGGCGCGGTATGCACGCAGCCGGTACCGGCGTCGGTGGTGACGTGGTCACCAAGAATCACCGGCACCTGGCGGTCCAGGAACGGGTGCCGCAGGGTGAGGTGTTCCAGGGCCGCGCCCTTGAACGACGCGGACCGCTCGGCGCCGGTGAGCGCGAAGCGCTCGCTGACGGTGTCCGCCAGATCTTCGGCCACCACCAGTGCCACGGCGGCGCCGTTCTGCTCACCGCTGAGCAGCACATAATCCAGCTCCGGATGCACCGCCACCGCCCGGTTGGCGGGCAGCGTCCAGGGCGTGGTGGTCCAGATCACCAGGGCCGGGGATGCGGCCTCGACGCCGGTGCGGCTGTTGAAATCCGCCGGGTCGGTGACGGCGAACGCCACGTCGATGGCCGGCGACTGCTTGTCCTGGTATTCCACTTCCGCTTCCGCCAGGGCGGAGGCGCAGTCCAGGCACCAGTGCACCGGCTTGAAGCCCTTGGTCAGGTGGCCACCGGCGGCGATCTTGCCGAGCGCGCGGATGATGTTCGCCTCGGTGTCGTAGTCCATGGTCAGGTAGGGGCTGTCCCAGTCCCCGAACACACCCAGGCGCTGGAAGTCACGCTTCTGGCCTGCCACCTGCTTGGCGGCGAACTCCCGGCACTTCTTGCGGAAGGTGGCGGCGTCCACCTTGTGGCCGGCCTTGCCCACCTTCTGCTCCACCTTCAGCTCGATGGGCAGGCCATGGCAGTCCCAGCCGGGCACATAGGGGGCATCGTAGCCGTCCAGGGTGCGCGCCTTGACGATGATGTCCTTGAGGATCTTGTTCACCGCGTGGCCGATATGAATGTCGCCGTTGGCGTACGGGGGGCCATCGTGAAGGATGAACTTGGGACGTCCGGCGGACGCTTCGCGAATCCGGCGGTACAGATCGCGCTGCTGCCATTGGTCCAGACGCTTGGGTTCGCGCTGGGACAGACCGGCCTTCATCGGGAAGTCGGTGTGGGGAAGATTAAGCGTCGCCTTGTAATCCGTCATAGTCCGTCGTCTTGGTCCAAAAAGGCTTGTACCTGTTCCAGATCCCGCCACATGGCGGCCTTGAGTTCGTCGAGGCCGTCGAATTTCTCTTCCGGCCGCACGAAATGATGAAACGCGACGCTCAGGTGCGCGTCGTACAGATCACCCTGAAAATTGAGCAGATGCACTTCCAGGCGGTTTTCCTGGCCGTCCACCGACGGCCGCGTGCCCATATTGGCCGCGCCCGGATGGCCCTCGAGGCCGGCGCCGGACACCCGCACCGCGAACACCCCGTGCAGCGGCGAAACCGGCCGCTTCAGAGCCAGATTCACCGTCGGCACATCCAGGGTGCGGCCCAGCTTGTCGCCGTGGCGCACGCGGCCGCTGATCGTATAAGGGCGACCCAGCAGGCGCTCGGCCAGGCGGAAATTCCCCTGCTCCAGCGCCGCGCGTACCCGCGTGCTGGACACCCGCTCGCCGTCGACTTCGCAGGTCGGCGTGTCGGTGACCTGAAAACCGAACCGCTCGCCGGCCTGCTTCAGGTAATCGAAATCACCGTCACGGCCACGGCCGAAACGGAAGTCATCACCCACCACCAGGTAGTCGATGCCCAGGCCCTCGACCAGCAGATCGCGCACGAACGCCTCGGCGGTGAGGCTGCGGAACGACTCGTTGAACCGGGCGCACAACACCTGATCGACGCCGTAGTCGCGCAGCGCGATCAACTTGTCACGCAGGCTGTTAAGCCGCGCCGGTGCCTGGTCCGGGCAGAAAAATTCCTGCGGCTGAGGTTCGAACAGCATCACCGTGGCCAGCTTGCCACGCGCCCTGGCCTCGTCGATCACCTGATCGAGAATCCGTTGATGCCCCAGATGGACGCCATCGAAGTTGCCGATGGTGGCGACGCAGCCCCGGTGGCTCGCCCGCAGATTGTGAATGCCGCGAATCAGTCGCATTCCGCCCTCGTCAGGTTCCCGCCCGGCCGGCTTTATGCCGGCACGCGGGAGAAAAGAGGGCCGATTATAGGAATCATCGGCGCAAGTGGCGAGGTCTGAGGCCAAGAATCAGCAAGGCGAGCAGATAAACCGCCAATCCCGCCACCACGATCAGGCCCAGCCAGAGGATGCGATCCCACAGCGCCCCATTCAGCCACACCGTGGCCTGCCGTGCCAGCCAGTAGATCGCCCCGGCCATGGCACCGCCGGCCAGAGCCAGCCGCAGGCCGTGCTGCCACCAGCCCTTCATCGGCCGGTACACGCCGCCGCGGCGCAACCCTATATAAAGCAGACCGGCGTTGAGCCAGGCGGACAGCGAGGTCGCCAGCGCCAGGCCGGCGTGCTGAAGCGGCCAGATCAACGCCAGGTTCAGGGCCATGTTGGCGACCATGGCGATAATGCCGATTTTCACCGGCGTGCGGGTGTCCTGGCGGGCGAAATAGCCCGGCGCCAGAATCTTGATCAGCATGAACGCCACCAGCCCGGCGCTGTAGGCGCGCAGGGATTCCGCCGAGCGCAGCACGTCGTTGGCGCCGAACTCGCCGTGGTTGAACAGGGTCGCCAGCAGCGGCTCGGCGATCACCGCCAGCGCCAGCGCCGCCGGCACGCCGATCAGCAGCACCAGTTTCAGCGCCCAGTCCAGGGTGCGGCTGAACGCTTGCGGATCGTCCCCGGCGTGCTTGCCGGACAGGCTGGGCAGGATCACCGTGCCGATGGCGATGGCGAACACGCCCAGGGGCAACTCCACCAGCCGGTCGGAGTAGTACAGCCAGGTCACCGAGCCGGTCTGCAACAGGGACGCCAGCACCGTGTCCAGCAGCAGATTGATCTGGCTCACCGACACCCCGAACATGGCCGGCGCCATCAGGCGCAGGATGCGGCGCACGCCTTCGTCGCGCCAGGCCATGCGCGGCACCGGCATCAAATTGAGACGGGCCAGGAACGGTAGCTGGAACAGCAACTGCACGGTGCCGGCGATCAGCACGCCCCAGGCCAGCGCCACCGCCATGCGCCCCTCGGCGAACTGCGGCGCCAGGTAGAGGGCGCTGCCGATCAGGCTGAGATTGAGCAGCACCGGGGTGAAGGCGGGCACCGCGAAGCGGTTCCAGGTGTTGAGAATGGCGCCGGCGAAGGCGGTCAGCGAGATGAAAAACAGGTACGGGAAGGTGAGCCGCAGCATTTCCACCGCCAGGGCGCGCTTGTGCGGGTCGTCGCCGAAGCCCGGGGCGAACAGCCAGATCAGCAGCGGCGCCGCCAGCACCCCGACCAGGGTGATCAGCGCCAGGGTGCCGCCCAGGGTGCCGGCGACCCGGTCGATCAGCGCCTTGGTGGCGGCCGCACTGCCCTCGTCACGCTGGCGGGTGCGGTATTCGCTGAGCACCGGCACGAAGGCCTGGTTGAAGGCGCCCTCGGCGAACAGGCGGCGCAGGAAATTGGGGATGCGGAACGCCACGAAGAAAGCGTCGGTGCCCGCCGAGGCGCCCAGCAGCCGTGCCAGCACCACGTCGCGGACCAGCCCCAGCACCCGCGACAGCAGCGTCATGCTGCTCACCACCAGGGTCGAAGCCAGCAAACCGCCCTTTTTACCCGCTGTTTCCTGCTCGTCCATCCCGGCGCCTCCGAAAAACCGGCCAAGAGTAACCAAAGCCCGCCGTCACCGCCACAGGCCCGCCCCGGGGATTGACAATCCGCACCCGGATCGGCATAGTTGCGCGTCTTCAGGACCGGCCAATGGCAGCATCCGCCCGGTCCTAATCGATTATCACCATCGAATTACCGATTTATATATAGGAGCAGGACCTTGGCTAACTCACCGCAAGCACGCAAGCGCGCGCGTCAGGCGGAACAGCGTCGTAAGCACAACGCAGCGATGCGTTCCATGGTGCGTACGTACCTCAAGAAGGTGAACGCGGCCATTGCGTCCGGCGACCAAGGCGCCGCTCAGCAAGCGTACCAAAAGGCGACCTCGGTGCTGGATAAGGCCACCCAGAAGGGTAAGTTCCACCCGAACAAATCCGCTCGTCATAAGAGCCGCCTGAACGCCAAGATCAAGGCCATGGCGGCCTGATCGATCGAACGCGTTCGCTAAAAAAACCGGCCTCTGGCCGGTTTTTTTATGCCTGAAGATCCGCCTCCGGACTACAGCACCACCATATTGTCCCGGTGGATCAGTTCTTCCTCGTTCATAAAGCCCAGCACGTCGGCAATCTCGTGGCTCTTCTTGCCGCACAGGCGGCGGGCGTCGGCGGCGTCGTAGTTGACCAGACCGCAGGCCACGCGCTCGCCGTGCCGGTCCTCGCAGGCCACCATCTCACCGCGCGAGAACTGGCCGAACACATCCACCACCCCCACCGGCAACAGGCTGGAGCCGGCCTCGCGCAGCCGCCGGGCGGCGCCGTCGTCGAGAATCAGCCGGCCGCGCATGCGCAGATGCCCCGCCAGCCACTGCTTGCGGGCGTTCATCGGCGAGGTGTCCGGCAGCAGCGTGGTGCCCGGGGCCTGGCCGTCGACCAGCTCGGTGAGCACCTCCGGGCGGCGCCCGGAGGCGATGGTGGTCATGGTGCCCGAGCGCGCCGCCAGCGCGGCGGCGCGCACCTTGGTGGTCATGCCGCCACGGCCCAGCCCGGAGCCGCCACCGCCGGCCATGGCGGCCAGGGCCGGGTCGGAGGCGCGGGCGCTGGGAATCAGGCGCGCCGCCGGGTTCTGGCGGGGGTCGGCGTCGAACAGGCCGTCCTGGTCGGTGAGGATCACCAGCCGCTCGGCTTCCACCAGGTTGGCCACCAGGGCGGCCAGGGTGTCGTTGTCGCCGAAACGGATCTCGTCGGTGACCACGGTGTCGTTTTCGTTGACCACCGGCACCACGGAAAAGCCCAGCAGCGTCAGCAGGGTGCTGCGCGCGTTCAGGTAGCGCTTGCGGTCGGAGAGGTCGTCGTGGGTGAGCAGTACCTGGGCGGTGTGCAGCCGGTGCTTCTGGAAGCAGGATTCCCAGGCCTGCACCAGCCCCATTTGGCCGACGGCGGCGGCGGCCTGCAGCTGATGCACGGAATCCGGGCGGCGCGCCCAGCCCAGCCGGGTCATGCCCTCGGCCACCGCGCCGGAGGACACCACCATGACGTCGATGCCGCGCTCGCGCAGGGCCACCATGCGGTCCACCCAGACCTGCATCAGGTCCCGGTCCAGGCCGCGGCCGTCGTTGGTGAGCAGAGCGCTGCCAATTTTGATTACCCAGCGTGCGCGTTGCGCCATGGTGCCTTTCCCGCTTTCAGTAAAGTGATGCCCGATCAGGGTTCGTAGACGATCTCCACGTCGTGATCGTCATCATCATCGTCGTCGTCATTGTCGCGGGCCGCGCGGCGGTCCCGCTTGATTTCCTGGATCTTCTCGCGGGCCTCTTCTTCCAGGCGCGCGCGCAGTTCCCGCTGCTCGGCGGCGTAGTCCGGGTCTTCCTGTTCGCGCAGACGGCGCTCTTCGATGGCGTTCATCAGCGCGTAAACCAGTTCTTCGCAGCCCACGCCGGCGGCGGCGGAAAGACGGAACACCGGCCCCTGCCAGCCCAGCTCGGCGACGATCTCAGCAACCCGCTGCTCGGCCTCGTCGTCGGGCAACAGGTCGATCTTGTTGAACACCAGCCAGCGTTCCTGCTCCGCCAGCGCCGGGGAGAACCGGTCCAGCTCGTCGGCGATGATGTCGATGTGGTCCGCCGGGTTGCCGTCCAGGGGCGCCATGTCCACCACATGCAGCAGCAACCGGGTGCGCGCCAAGTGCTTCAGGAAGCGGATACCCAGGCCGGCGCCCTCGGCGGCCCCCTCGATCAGGCCGGGAATATCGGCGACCACGAAGCTGCGGTAGCGGTCCGCCTTCACCACCCCCAGGTTGGGGATCAGGGTGGTGAAGGGATAGTCCGCCACCTTGGGCTTGGCGGCGGAAATGGCGCGGATCAGGGTGCTTTTGCCGGCGTTGGGCATGCCCAGCAGGCCCACGTCCGCCAGCACCTTGAGCTCCAGCCGCAGGCGCCGGTTTTCACCGGGCGTGCCGTTGGTGGTCTTGCGCGGTGCCTGATTGACGCTGCTTTTGAAGTGCACGTTGCCGAGCCCGCCGCGGCCGCCCCGCGCCACCATCACCTTCTGGTCGGCGGCGGTCAGATCGGCGAGCACCTCATCGGTGTCCACGTCCACCACGGTGGTGCCCACCGGCACTTTCAGCACCACGTCCTCGGCGGATTTACCGGTCATCTGGCGACCCTTGCCGGGCTCGCCGTTGCGCGCCTTGAACGAGCGCTCGTAGCGGTAATCCACCAGGGTGTTCAGGTTGGTGTCCGCCTCCACGTACACGTGTCCGCCGGCGCCGCCATCCCCCCCGTCGGGGCCGCCGAACTCCACGTACTTTTCACGACGGAAGCTCAGGCAGCCGTGCCCCCCGCTTCCGGCGCGGACATCAATGGTGGCTTCGTCGACGAATTGCATGATGGCGGCTCTTAATATCGGCTAAAGGAGGCATTCTAACGTAGGGCGCCCGGTCGCTCACAAAAAATCGCCGGGAGCGATTTTTGACGTCGCGCCAGCGACGGTCCGCAGGATGACCGCCAGGGATGGCGGTCACAAAAAAGCCCCGCGGGCGCGAGCCTCGCGGGGCTTTTTCAGATCCCGGAAGGATCAGGCCACGGGCTCGATCACCACGTATTTGCGGCTGAGCGGGCCTTTGACTTCGAACTTCACGCGTCCGGCTTCCTTGGCGAAGATGGTGTGGTCCTTGCCAATCCCGGTGTTCACTCCGGGGTGGAAACGGGTGCCGCGCTGGCGAACGATGATTTCGCCGGCCTGAACGACCTGGCCGCCGAAGCGCTTCACGCCAAGGCGTTTACTTTCCGAGTCGCGACCGTTACGAGTACTACCACCGGCTTTTTTATGTGCCATGTTTCAATCCTCTCGTTGCGTCCGGATCAGCCCTGGATCCCGGTGATTTTCACCGCAGTGTACCACTGGCGATGGCCCTGCTGCTTGCGGGAATGCTTGCGGCGGCGGAACTTCACAATCTTGATCTTCTTGTGACGGCCCTGCTCAACCACTTCGGCGGTGACCTTGGCGCCTTCCAGCAGCGGCTGGCCGACCTTCACGTCGTCGCCGTCGGCGACCAGCAGCACTTGATCAAAGTCCACGGATTCACCGGTGGCCACTTCGATCTTTTCCACGCGCAGGGTGTCACCCTCTTCAACGCGGTACTGCTTGCCACCCGTTTTGATGACTGCGTACATCTACTTGCTCCAGATGGTTCCTCTTGGGCGGACCCGGCCCTGAAATCAGGCGGTCGCTTTCGGTGCCCGTGGGATGATTAAATCGGGTCGCGAAGTGTACGCTAAAGGTTGATGCGCCTCAAGCCCGCATGACACGGCTTTTACAGCGACCTTCCGGTGGCCGGGTTTTCTTGACTGGCCGGGCCCCGCTGCTAGCATTGCCCGCTGTTTACCGCCCCTTTTTAGCCGGATAGCTACTTCATGGATTTCAAGGCCATCAGCTCTGTCGTCGCCGAGGATTTCGAGGCGGTGAACCGCTTCATCACCCACCACCTGGACACCGAGGTACCGCTGATCCGCGAGGTGGGGGAGTACATCGTCGACTCCGGCGGCAAACGCCTGCGCCCGCTGGTGGGGCTGCTGAGCGCGCGAGCATCCGGCTACACCGGCGCCCAGCACGTGGATGTGGCGGCGGTGATCGAATTTCTGCACACCGCCACCCTGCTCCACGACGACGTGGTGGACGAATCCAGCCTGCGCCGGGGCCGGCCCACTGTGAACGCGGTCTGGGGCAACTCCGCCAGCGTGCTGGTGGGGGACTTCCTGATTTCCCGGGCGTTCCAGCTGATGGTGGCGCTGCGTGATCAGCGCCTGCTGGAGATTCTCTCGCAGAGCACCAACACCATCTCCGAGGGCGAGGTGCTGCAGCTGATCAATACCCGTGACCCGAGCACCACCGAGCCCAGCTACATGCGCGTGATCCACCACAAAACCGCCAAGATGTTCGAATCGGCGGCGGAGACCGGCGCGGTGCTGGGCGCCCGCACGGAAACGGACTTTTCCCAGGCGTTCGCCACTTTTGGCCGCCATCTGGGCATCGCTTTCCAGCTGATCGACGACGTGCTCGACTATCAGGGCGACGTCAATGAGCTCGGCAAGAACGTGGGCGACGACCTGGCCGAGGGCAAACCCACCCTGCCCCTGATTTACGCCATCCAGCACGGCGCCCCGGAGCAGGCCGGGCTGATCAAGGACGCGATTCGCACCGGCGGCCTGGAACAGCTGGAACAGATCGTCGAGATCGTGCACGACTGCGGCGGGCTCAGCTACACCGTGGAGCGGGCCGCCGAGCAGACCCGGCTGGCCCTGGATGCGCTGGCGCCGGTGCCCGCTTCCCGCTACAAGGACGCGCTCCACAATCTGGCGGAAGAATCCTTGAAGCGAACGCACTAAACTGCATTGATGGAGTCGAACCACGACCCCGTTTCAGTGAACGCCCTTACGGAGACCACACGGATGAAATCGACCCTCGCCACGCTTTTCACCGGCGCCGCCCTGGCGCTGTCGCTGACCGGCTGCGCGCTCAGCCCCCAGCAGATCGAAGTGAAACCCACCGCCGAAGTGCAGCCCGCCAACCGCGGCAACAACCAGCCGGTGCAGGTGATCGCGGTGGATTCCCGGGACAGCAAGGCGTTCGGCTCGCGGGGCGGTGTGTACAAGGACACCTCCCTGGTGCAGCCGGCCAACGACCTGCGCCCGGCGATCGCCGAGACCGTCCGCCAGGGGCTGCAGACGCTGGGCTACAACGCCTTCAACCCGGGCGACGAGGCCACCACTCTGGAAGTGCGCCTGGAAAAACTGGAGTACATCCCCGAAGAGGGGTCGGTGGTCAACGAAGTGACCCTGAACCTGGAGCTGGTGGCCGAGGCCCGGCGCGGCGACACCACCCATGTGGGCACCTACAAGAGCAGCGTCGAGCACGACCTGCCCTTTACGCCGTCGGCGGCGCGCAACCAGGAAATGGTCAACGACATCCTCAGCCGTTCCATCGAGCGGATGCTCAACGACCAGGAAATGCAGGCCTTCCTGGCCGGCAACGACAACCCCTGAGCGGGTCCGTCAGTCGTTTTCAGGCGTCACCGACACCGAGGGCGCCTCGGGGTCGGTGAGGTCGACGGTGAGCACCAGGGGCCGGCAGCAAATGTGGCAGTCCTCCACGTACTCCTGATCCCCCTGGGACGGATCCACCAGGGCCTCGAAATGCTCCCAGCAATGGGGGCATTGCACGTCCACCGCGATTAATTCCATCTAGCTCTCCTCGGGCAGCGCCAGCCGCGCCAGCCAGTCCGGCGTGCCGTCCACCGGCACCGGCTCGCCCTGCCCCCACACCGGCCCGGGCCAGCAGGGGTCGTCGCGAAAGCGGGCGATGATGTGCACGTGCAGCTGCGGCACCAGATTGCCGAGGGCGCCGAGATTGATCTTGTCGGCGCCGGTGACCCTCTCCAGCTCCCCGGCAAGGTGGTTCACGGTCGCCAACAGCCGCTGCTGGTCCGCCGCCGGCAGGTGGTGCCACTCGCGCAGACCGTCGCGCTTGGGCACCACGATCAGCCAGGGGAAACGGGCATCACGCATCCAGCGCAGCCAGCACAGTTCAGTCTCGCCCAGGGCGCCGGTGTCCGCCGCCAGGCGTGGGTGTAATTCCGTCATTCTCGGTTCCGTGGTCACGCCACCGGGCCGATCCCGGCGGCAAAAGATGCGATCGTACGAAAAACGCTCTAGGATGATGCGCAAAAATAAGAATATAGCGGCGCCGTCTGCCTGGCGCCGGCTTAACCATACCTGCTTGGGGGAAAGTCATGGAATGGGTTGCCATCATTACCGTCGTGGCGTTGCTGCAGTGCGCGCTGTTCAGCTTTGTCGTCGGCCGTGCCCGGGTCAAATACCAGATCCGCGCGCCGGCGGTGCAGGGCCACGAACTGTTCGAGCGCAGCCTGCGCGTGCACGCCAACACGGTGGAGCAGCTGATCCTGTTCCTGCCCGGTCTGTGGCTGTGCGCCTGGTATCTGGAACCGCGCGCCGCCGCGGCGCTGGGGGCGCTGTTCGTGATCGGCCGGCAGCTCTATTTCAACGCCTATCTGGCGTCGCCCCGGGACCGGGGGCGCGGCTTTCTGCTCGGCTTCCTGGCCACCTTGACGCTGCTGCTGGGCGGCCTGGGCGGCGCCGTGGCGGATCTGATCGCCAGGCTGTAGCGCCGTTCAGCGGTAGTCCGACGGGCTCTTGCCGGTCCAGCGCCGGAACGCGCGGGCAAAATTGGAGGCGTCCGAATAGCCCAGCGCCAGGGCGATATCGTCCACCGAACGCCCGCTCTGGGTGAGGTACTCCACCGCCAGCCCCTTGCGCAGATCATCCAGCAGCTTCTGATAGCTGGTGCCCAGCTGCTGGAGTTTGCGTTTGAGCGTGCGCGACGACATGTGCATCTCCGACGCCACCTCCTCGACGCCCGGAAACCCGCCGGAGCCCGCCAGCATCACCCGCCGCACCTGACCCAGCAGCGCCGGCGGCGCCTTGATCTGCTCCATTTCCTGCTCGCACTGGGCGGCGGCCATCTGCGCCAGGCGCGGGTCGGCGAAGCGCAACCGCCGTTGCAGGCGCTCGGCGGGGAAGCGCATCTGGCTGTAGGCGCAGTCGAAATAGATCGGCACCGGGATCATCGGCCGCAGGCGCGAAAAGTACTCCGGCTCCGGGTAGGCGAAGCGCAGCTCGCCGAGGATCTCGATGTCCGGCATCAGCTGCAGGCCCATGAAGTGGAAACTGGAGAACAGGCTTTCGGTGAGCAGCGGTCCGTGCTCGCCGAGCGACAGCATCTCGTTGAGCTGCAGCACCGCCCACTCGCCCTCCACGAAAGCTTCCAGCTGGACGATGGTGCCGCGGGTGCGGAAAAACTTCACCGCCAGCTCGATGGCGTCGCCCAGGGTATTGCTGCTCATCGCCGCGTAGCCGAGAAACCCGTGCGACGACAGCGGCATGGAGGCGCCCAGTTCCCAGCCGATCCAGGGCTCGCCGGTCAGCTCCACCAGCCGCCGGGAGAAGCGCTTGAAGGTCAGGGCGGTGACACGGGCCTTGGGATCGCGCCAGCAGCCCGGCTCGATGTCCAGCCCGGCCAGCGCTTCCTGTTCGTCGATGCCCCGTTTTTGCAGGGCCTCCAGCATCGGGCCCAGGTATTCGGCGGACAGGGTGTAGTCCTCCGCCGTCATTTTTAGAATCGTCATACGTTTTGCCCGTCTTCACCAACCTGTGTCTTCGTCCGCCCTAGGGCCTTCGTACCGATGGCCCAAAATGACCAGACAGGCCACAAGATACCCGTTTCCCAAGCGCGGGAGCAAGTCCTCGCCGGCCGGGAGCCATAACCCGCAGGTTTGTGTATTGCCGCCCCCGGCCCGCTCTTGCTAGCGTGAATCTCCATTCTTCATGCCGAGGATACGGTCATGACCGCCGCCACCCTGAAAGGAAAGACCCTGTTCATCACCGGTGCCAGCCGCGGCATCGGCAAAGCCATCGGCGTGCGCGCCGCCCGTGACGGCGCCCGGGTGGTGCTGTTCGCCAAGACCACCGAGCCGCACCCCAAGCTGCCGGGCACGCTCTATACCGCCGCCGAGGAAATCCGCGAGGCCGGCGGCGAGGCCCTGGTGTGCGTCGGCGACATCCGCTACGAGGATCAGGTCCAGGCCGCCGTGGACAAGGCCGAAGCCGAGTTCGGCGGCATCGACATTCTGGTCAACAACGCCAGCGCCATCGCCCTGACCCCCACCGAAGGCACCACCATGAAGTCCTACGACCTGATGAATCAGGTCAACAGCCGCGGCACCTTCATGACCAGCAAGCTGTGTCTGCCGCTGCTGCGCCGGGCGGACAACCCGCACATTCTCAATCTGTCGCCGCCGCTGAACATGAACCCGGCCTGGTTCGGCCGCCATCTGGCCTACACCATGGCCAAGTACGGCATGAGCCTGTGCGTGCTGGGCATGGCGGACGAATACGCCGGCAAGGTGGGGGTGAACGCGCTCTGGCCGCGCACGGCCATCAACACCGCCGCGGTGCGCAACCATCTGGGCGGCGAGATGGCGGTGCGGGCGGCGCGCCAGCCGGAGATCATGGCGGACGCGGCGCACTGGATCCTGACCCGGCCGCAGGCGGAGTGCAGCGGCAACTTCTTTATCGACGACGAGGTGGTCCGCCAGGCCGGCGTCACCGACCTGTCGGTGTACAAGGTCGACCCGCAGCTTTCCGACGACCAGTTGCTGCCTGATTTCTTCCTCGATTAACCCCGCCGCCACCGCCCTGTCCGGGCCGCCGGCGCCACTGGCAAAGATTGTCACATCTTGCCGGCGCGCGCCGGTGGTCGCGCCGCCGCCCTACCCCCGCTGCGCCAACCGACTGATTTTCCAGCAAAAAAATTTTTATATGCCTTGGCATGGTTCTCGCTTCCTCTGAGTCAGGCAACGAGTGAAGCGTCATGAGCAAGGTGATAAGAATTGAAAAGCGGCATCCGGAAACCGCTCTGGAGAACCTGAACCGGCTCACCGGCCTGGATTTTCAGGACTGGCCGGAGTCCCTGCTGGAGTGTGGCGACGATGTCACCGCCGGAAACGACCGCACCGAAAACCCGAAGCGTCGGGGGGAGCGGGCCTTGCCGCCACGGCGGCGGGCCCATCAAGGGGGGTAAGGAGCCGGGCCCGCGAAAGGGGAGCGGGCCCGGCGACCTTTTTTCAGCAAGCCATGCCTGACCGGCTCAGTAGTTGGAGATCAGCTTGTCCTGGGGGCGCAGCGCCGTGCCGCGCCGCTGCATGTACAGCTCTTCCACCACATAGCGCATGCCCGGATCCGACAGCCGCAGGGACACCTGAACCTGCTCGACGCTGTCATTGAACCGCAGCCGAACCAGCCCGGACAGCAAGGCGCTGCCGTCACCGTTCACTTCGGCGGCATCGACCAGAATGGCCTGGTCGTTGTTGGTGTCCAGGTAACGCACCAACAACTGGACCGTGCCCGGCTTCCCGGAGATTCGCGCCCAGGCCGCCACATTGAACTCGGCATCCCATTGCCGCGCTTTGGCCGGACGCCCGTCCGCCCAAATCCGGCTGGGCACCTTGGCAATGAATTTCTCAATCATGAATTCGTATCTCTGCCGATTAATACTTTCCTATGGAGTGTAAGCGCTCGGTATGGGTTCCCGCCACGTTTGACTTGGCGGCCCGGCTGGGAATTCCGTCACAGCACGTCACATCCATCACCCTCACCGATTGTCCTATTGTCAGACAGTAGTGCCGCCCGCCGCCGGCCCGGCGCCCTACTATATCGTCCATCGAGGCGCGACCTCCCGGGTCGCCGACATTCTCAGCAAGAGAGAGGAACGATCATGGGTGAACTGAAAGAGATTCGCGACCAGCAAGACAACCTGATTCAGCGTGCCAAGGCCCTGGGCAACAAACTGTACCTGGCCGGTCTGGGCGCCTACAGCAAAGCCGGTGACAGCTCCGAAGAGCTGTACGACAAGTACGTACAAGCCGGCCAGGAAGCCTATGGCGACGACGCCGAAGGCAAATCCAAGGCCCTGCTGGCAAGCCGCGGCCTGGTAGTAAGCACTCGCAAACTGATCGACGAAGCGCCCCGGAAGCGCCATGAGCTGTACGAGCAGTTCGTCGCCAGCGGCAAGCAGGAGCGCGGCGAGAAAGCCGAGGAAACCAACGAATTCGTGCTCGCCGGCCTGGGCGCCGTGAGCACCCTGCGCGAACAGAGCCAGAAACTGTTCGACGATCTGGTCAGCACCGGCGAGAAAGAGCGCGCCTGATTTCTGGAATTCTGCCTACTCTCCTTTAATGGGGCCCTCCCGGGCCCCTTTTTTTTGCCCGGCTTTGGCCCGAATACCCCATGACAGGGACCGGACAGCGGACTAGTCTCTGCATTTCAGCACGGTGTGCGATTCCGCCACCGCTTTTTCGACCACGGGACCACGCAGCATGGCAAAACGCGGACGGGAACGGCGCCCCGCTTCCACCACCGGGCGCCTCTGGAAACTGACCGGCATGACGACGTCCATCGCCACCCGTGTCGCCTCGCATCAGGTGAAAGGGCTGTTTCAGTCGGAACAGGACCGGGCCACCAGCCGCGAAGCGCTGATGCGCCATATCGGCCAGGAGGTGGCCGCCACGCTCGGGCAGATGAAAGGCGCGGTGATGAAGGTCGGGCAGATCGCCTCGCAGATGCAGGACGTGCTGCCCCGCGAGATCAGCGAGCAGCTGGCGGTGCTGCAGAACGCCTCGGCGCCGATGCCCTTCCACGTGATCCGCCGGCAACTGGAGAAGGAGCTGGGCGGCCCGGTGGGCGACTACTTCCAGATGTTCGACGAGGCGCCGTTCGCGGCCGCCTCCATCGGCCAGGTGCACCGGGCCACCACGCTGGCCGGCGACGACGTGGTGGTGAAAATTCAGTACCCGGCGGTCAAGGCCTCGATCGACTCGGACATGAAGCACCTCAAGCGCATCCTCAAACTGGGCAGCTTGCTGCGCGTCGACGAGCGCGCGCTGGACGCGGTATTCAAAGAGATCCGCGCGCAGCTGGAAGAGGAACTCGATTACCTGCGCGAAGCGGACAACGTGCGCCTGTTCCAGGCGTTCCATGCGGAGGACGACGATGTGGTGATCCCCACCGTGTTCGCCGACCTGTCCGGCGCCACGGTACTGACGTTGAGCTTCGAGGACGGCGTGCCCCTGGAGAACGTCAGCGACGCCAACGGCTTTGATCAGGCGTTGCGTAACCGGCTGGGCGAGCGGCTGTTCGATATTATCGGGCGGCAGATTTTCGAACTGCGCACCGTGCACTGCGATCCCCACCCGGGCAATTTCGCGTTCCGCACCGACGGCAGCATCGTGCTGTACGACTTCGGCGCGGTGAAACGGCTGCCGGAAGAAGACGTGCGCCTGATGGCCACCCTGGTGCGCGCCTCACTGGATGGGGACTGGCGGGCCCTGGACCGGGCCTTGCTGGCGATCGGCGCGCGGCGCAGCGACAGCGAGGTGTCCGACCGTCTCTACCAGGCCTGGGTGCCACTGCTGCTCAAGGCGTTCGCCGAAACCCCCTTCGACTTCGCCCAGGCCAGCCTGCATCAGGACGTGGTGCAGCAGGCTCGCCGCACGCCGCTGGAAGAGATGCTCAAGTTCCAGCCCAGTTCACGCACCTTGCTGGTACAGCGGGTGGTGGGCGGCCACTACTGGACCATGAAAAACCTGGGCGTGGCGACCGCTTTCCGGCCAAGACTGGAGAAATTGCTGACCCGGGCGGGCTGACCGTTATCGCGGACAGCAAAACGCCGGCTTGCGCCGGCGCTGTCGGGGGCGGAGTAAGAGAGGATCAGAAAGCGGAGCGCAGGCCCACGCTGACCCCGGAGATTTCCTCCTCGTCCTGATCGTAATAGCGCATGTATTCCAGGTTGGCGCCCAGGGTGTCGGTGATATTGAAATCCAGGCCGGCGCCATAGGATTCGTCCTCGAACCGCTCGCTTTCGTCCGTGCTGACACCGGCCACGGTGTACTTAACGTCCGCTTTCATTTTGCTGTAGCCGCCGATCACATAGGGGTGGATCGAATCGGACAGCGGCGCGGAGAGTTTCAGGTAGCCGCCGTACATGTGGTCCATGTCGTACTCGAAGGTACCCAGGGGCGCGTTCTTGGAATCACCGTCAATACCGGTGCCGCCGCGCGCTTCCAACGCGATAAAATCATTGAACTCAAAGCCGGCCCGCAACGTGACGCCGTCCACTTTCAGGGTGTCCTCATCGACGTCGTCGTTGTCGTACTGAATCTGATTGTAGTTGGCGCCGATGTAGGGCCCGGCCGCGAAAGCGCCGCCGGCCATCACCGAACAGGACAACACCATTGCACTACTCAGGATTCGGATCTTCATGTGCCTCTCCTTTGCGTTAGAAGTCAGTAATTTGAACATTGGCGCTTGGAGCTGTTCCTCCGGCCCGGTTAAATACGGTAAAAGGGCAGTGACGGAGTTCACGCTTTGCGAGGGGGAACACTAATGCAGGGAGCTTCATGGTTGGCGGGGCTCTGCTTTCTTCTTTTCGCGGGCACGGTGCAGGCTCTGGAATTGGGGAAGCAGCGCTCTGATTATCAGGCGTCACCGGACCTGCGCTGGCTGGAAGCGGCGCCCGGTGAACTGTCGCCCGAGCAGGCCCTGGAAGCATTGCGCAGCGGCAAGGGCCAGCGGCTGGGCAGCCGTTATCCGGCGATGGGGTTTCGGGAACAGGACCAGTGGTTCCTGCTAAGCCTCGACAACCAGTCCGACACCGGGCTCTGGTACCTGCGCGCCGGGCGGCCGCATCTGGATTATCTGGACCTGTATATCTATGACGCCGCGGGCACCCTGCTGCGCCACCAACGCAGCGGCGACCGGGTGCCCTTCGCGGAACGCCCCTTCCCTCATCACCAACTGGTTTTTCCGCTCGCCATTCCCCAGCAGGCGCAATGGTCGGTTCTGTTCCGGGCCCGTGGCGACAACGTGATCGACTTTCCCTTGTCGATTCGCGCCCCGGACGAATTCAACCAGCATGACGGCTACCTGAAGCTCAGCTACGGCTTTTATTTCGGCTCGGTACTGATCATGTGCCTGTTCAATTTGCTGATTTTTTTCTCCATCCGCGAGCCCAGTTATCTGCTTTACGTCCTCTATTTGGGCTTTTTCGGTTTGAACCTTTTCGCCCGCGAGGGGCTCGCCTATCAGTGGCTCTGGCCCGGCGCCAGCGAATGGAACCATCGCAGTTTGCCGGTACTGAATTTACTGACGCTGGCCTTTTCGATGTTTTTTTCCTGCTCGTTCCTGGAGCTAAAAAAAGCGGCCCCGGGGCTGAACCGCGTTCTCATGCTGGTGGGCCTGGCACTGATCGCGCTGGCCCCTTTCACCCTGCTCAACTTCACGTTTTTTATTCAGTTTTCTTCGGCGATTATTTTCCCCTGGCCGTTCATCGCCATCGCCCTGGCGATCTGGTCGATCCGCCAGGGTTACCAGCCGGCGCGCTTCTTCTTGCTGGCGTTCACCGCCGTGGGCCTGGCCTCGGTGATCTATATTCTAAAAACCTTCAACCTGATCGGCGGCAGCTGGTTGATCGAAAACGCGCTGCAGCTGGGCACCGTGACCGAGGCGCTGTTACTCTCCTTCGCGCTGGCCCACCGCATGACCACCCTGAAGTCGGAGAACGAGCGCATCCACAAGGAGGCCCAGGAAGCGCTGGAACGCCGCGTCGAGGAACGCACCCATGAACTGAACACGGCCCTCAGCGCCCGCAGCGAGTTCCTCGCGGTTATGAGCCATGAAATCCGCACGCCGCTCAACGGCATTATCGGCACCGTGGATATGTTGCGGGATTCAGATCTGGACGAGGCGCAGCGGCGCCAGCTGCATGTGATTGAGCAGTCCGGCAACACCTTGCTGGATTTGATCAATGACGTGCTGGACTACTCCCGGCTGGACGCAGGCAAGATGCCCATCGAGCAGACCGGGCTGGATCTGCCGGCGCTGATCGGCGAATGCGTGGCGCTGTTCGAGCACCGCGCCCGCCTCAACGCCAACGCCCTGAGCGAGAACCTGGACCCGGATCTCGGTGAGTATTGCGTCGGCGATCCGGTGCGGCTGCGCCAGATCCTGGTCAACCTGATCAGCAACGCGGTCAAATTCACCGAGAACGGCCGCATCCAGGTCTCCGCGCGGCGGGACGAGGCCAACCGGGACTATGTCCTGTTCGAAATCACCGACACCGGCATCGGCATTCCCGCCGACCAGCAGTCGCGATTGTTCGACTATTTCCACCAGGGCGATCAGACCAGCCGGCGCCGCTACGGCGGCACCGGCCTGGGGCTGGCGATCTGCCGGCAGCTGGCGGAAATCATGGGCGGTGAGATCGGCTTCCAGAGCAGCGAGGCGGGCGGCTCTTGTTTCTGGGTGCGGCTACCGCTTCCCGCCGGCAAGGCCCAGGCGGAGGCCGCGGTGCCGGAGCAGGAACGCCCCGCCAGCGTGGTCGGTGCCCGGCTGCTGATTGTCGACGACAACCACATCAACCTGCTGGTGGCCGAAGGGCTGTGCCGCAAGCTCGGCCACCAGTGCGAAACCGCGGAAAGCGGCGCCGAGGCGCTGGCGGTATTACTGTCGCGGCCGGCGCAGTTCGATCTTATTCTGATGGATTGCGAGATGCCGGACATGGACGGCTTCGAAACCACCCGCGCGATTCAGGGCCTGCAGCGTCAGGGCCGTCTGCCGGTGATCCCGGTGATCGCCCTGACCGCCCACGCGGTGCCGGACAAGATCGCCGCCTGCCACGACGCCGGCATGATCGGGCATATCGCCAAGCCGGTGAACCTGCGCCGCCTGGACGAGGCCCTCAGCGGTGCATTGAGGGGCATGGCGAACAGCCGCTAGACGCTTTTCAGCAGATAGTCGGTGAAGCGGCTCAGGTCATTGAGCGAGGCGCAGCGCCGCGCGGCGCGGCAATAGGGTTGGTAGCGGGCCATGATGGCATCGCCGCTGTTCCAGCGCGAAGGCGGCTCCGGATTCAGCCAGAACACCTGTTTGGCACGGCGCGACACCTCAGCCAGATGTTGCTCACCGGCGGGGAGATCGTTGTTACGCGCATCGCCCAGAATGATCACGGTGGTGTGGCGGTCGATCTCGGACCCGCACAGCGCCACGAATTCCTCGAACATGGTGCCGTAGTCGGTGCCGCTGCCGGACACCCGGTCGAGAATCCGGCCCACCGCCACGTCCGGCGGATAGCGGTCGAAATCATCGGTGACCTCGTCGAAGCGGGCGGCGAACGCAAAGCTGCGCACCCGCGGCAGCACATCGGTCATCGCGTAGAGGAACTGCAACAGAAACCGGGCGGCGTCCCGCACCGAGCTGGAGACATCGCAGATCACCAGCACCTTGGATTTGAGCCGGCGCTTCTGGCGCCAGTGCAGCTGCACCGGCACGGCGTTATAGCGCAGGCTGGACGCCAGGGTGCGGCGCGCATCCAGGGTGCCGCGCTTGGCTTTTTTCTGGCGCCGCTGATGGAGGCTGGCGAGCCGGCGCGCCATGCGCCGCACCAGGGTCTGCACCTGTTTGAACTCACGCAGATCGCGGAACGGGGCCGCGCGCATGGTATGTTCGCGCAGGGCGCGTCCATGGGCGCGCCCGTGCAAATTGAACTGCCGCCGCACATGGCGCACCGCCAGCTCGCGAACCTGCTGGCGCCACTCACGCAGCTCGCCGGCACGGCGCTGGTCGGCACCGCGCGGTGAAGCGTCCAGCCGCAGGATCTCATCGTCCACCGCGCCCATGCCCATGTTCATCAACAGCCGGCGGGCGTAAAGACCCTGCTGGGTGATCACCTGCATATCGGTGAAGTCCATCTCGCCGGCGTTGCGTGCCAGGGTCTGCTCCAGCTGCCCCGCGTCCTGCGCCACCAGCTCCGCGGCCTGCTCGGACAGGCCCTGCCCTTCCTGGGGCGACAGCGGCTCGCCGCCCTCGTCCTGATCGCCGGCGTCCTCGTCCTCGGCGGATTCAAACTGGAAAAACGCCTCGAAACAGGCGTCGAAGTCCGGGCGCTCCTGCTGGCTTTTCACCAGGGTGAGCGCCAGGGTCTCGCGGAACTGGTCGCGGGGGTGGTAGCCGATCAGGGCGGCGGCGCGGAACGCTTCTTCCGCCTCCGTGGGCGAAACACGCACGCCCGCGCCGCGCAGCGCGCGGACGAACTCATGCAAACGGCGGTCGGCCATGGTGGCGCCTCAGGCGGAACGGGGTTTACGGAACCAGTGCGGCAGCAGATCGCGGGCCAGCGCCACGTCCTGCTCGTTCTTGAGCACCAGCGCCAGGGTCTGCTCCACCAGCTCCGGCTCAAGGGTGTCCGCGTGCAGCAGCACCAGGGCGCGCGCCCAGTCCAGGGTTTCCGAGATCGCCGGCAGCTTCTTCATGTCCTGCTCGCGCAGGTGCTGGATGAACGCCACCAGCTGATCGCGCAGCTGCTCGCCCAGCTCCGGCACGCGCTCGGCCAGAATGCGGCGCTCCAGGGCGGCGTCGGGATAGGGAATATAGAGATGCAGACAGCGCCGCTTGAGCGCGTCGGAGAGCTCCCGCTGGTCGTTACTGGTGAGGAACACCAGCGGCTGATGCCGGGCCTTCACGGTGCCCATCTCCGGGATCGAAATCTGGAAATCGGACAGCAGCTCGAGCAGAAAGGCTTCGAATTCCTGATCCGCCTTGTCGATCTCATCGATCAACAGCACCACGGGTTCGTCGGCGCGCAGGGCGCGCAGCAGCGGCCGCGGTTCGAGGAAGGTGTCGCTGTAGAAGGCATCGCCGAGATCGCCGAGCCGTTCCATGCTCTGCTCGAGGCTGTCGGTGTCCGCCAGCATCCCGCTGAGCTTGTCACGCAGCAACTGGGTGTAGAGCAGCTGCTTGCCGTACTTCCACTCGTACAGCGCGCGGCTTTCGTCCAGGCCTTCGTAGCACTGCAGGCGGATCAGCGGCGCTTCCAGGAAGGCGGAGGCGGCTTTCGCCAGTTCCGTCTTGCCCACCCCGGGCGGGCCCTCCACCAGCACCGGCTTGTGCAGCTGCGCCGCCAGATAGACCGCCAGGGCGGTGCGCTGGTCGCAGATGTAGCCTTGCCCGGCGAAGCTGGCAATAACGTCGTCGAGGGAATCGATTCGGGTTTTCATGATGGGTCAGGCTCCCGGCCGCCGGCGCCCGGCTCAGTGCAGGGTGGTGCCTTCGGCCACTTCCACGGCGGGCGGTTCCACCACCGGCTCGCCGTCTTCGTCGGTAACGTCAAAGCGCATGGAATGCACTTCGCCGTCTATCATGTCGGGAATCCGGTCCAGGAAAGCGTCCAGGTGATCGGAATCGAAGTGACGCTCCAGATCGTCCAGGGTCTGCCATTGCTGCCACAGCATGATCACCCTGGGGGTGTCCGCCTTGACGTACACCTCGTAGGACACACAGCCATGTTCAGCGCGGGCCTGGGTGGCCAGCTCCTGGGCCAGTGCCACGGCGCTGTCGCGCAACGTATCACGGACCGGAATCACACCTTTTACGATGACCATATTGCCCCGGGGGTAGGAAAATAGCCGACCAGTATAACACGAACGGCCCTCTTCCTCACCCCGGGGCGCGGCCGGACAGCGCCTAGAGCGCCGTCTTGAAGGCCACCGAATCCGCCAGCGGGGCCCGCCCCACGCGGGTCCGGTTGGCCGCCACGTCCGGATCCTCATAGCCGAAACTGATGCCCACCAGGATGGCGGTGGACGCCGGCTCGCCGAAGATCTCGCGCACGTCATTGGGGAAGTAGCGCATGCTGCCCTGGGCGCAGGATCCGACGCCGTAAGCGGTCATCGCCAGCATCAGGGACTGGATGTACATGCCCACGTCCAGCGCCACGGTGGGGCCGAATTCCCGCTCCATGCCGATAAACACCACATGGGGCGCGTCGAACAGCTCGAAGTTTCGCAATTGCGCGCGCATGCGTCCGGGTTTGTCGTCCCGGGCGATGCCCATGTTGTTGTACAGCTCCACCGCGCAATCCACCTGGCGTTGCCGATAGACCCCGCTGAATTTGCCGGCGTTGGGCTCGAAGTCCGGCTCCATGGGCACGCCGGCGGTGACTTTCTCCACCATCCGGCGGCGCAATTCGTCGCGCACCTCGCCGGAGGCCACGAACACCTTCCAGGGCTGGATATTGCAGTTGGAGGGCGCCAGCTGGGCGAGTTCGAAGATTGCCTTGAGGGTTTCTTCCGGCACCGGCTTATCCAGGAAGCCGCGCACTGAGCGACGCGAACGGAGGGCGTCGGCCAGGGACTGGGTTTCAGCGCTCATGAACCTACCTTCTAATTATGGAATAGCGTTCCATCCTAGCGCCTGACGTCGGGGATTTCGATCCTTGCGGCTACAAACGGTCCCCGGCGGCCCAGCAACGCCCGCCCAGGGCAATGATCTCCACCTGATCACCGGCGTTCTCGGCCAGCTCGCGCCGCCGCGCCGGCGACACATCCAGCATGGCGATGCCGAGGCCGAACATCACCGCGATGGCCGCCTCCGCCTCGCGCTGGGCGGGCACCGGCGGGCGGTCCTGGGCGGCCACCGCCTCGCGCACGTCCTCGGCGAGCTCGTTGACCATCAGCTGCAGCTCGCCGTGGATGCGCCGGCGATAACTGGATCGCCGCCCCAGGCGCTGCTGCACCAGAAGGCGGAACTCATTTTCATAGTCCTGTTGAAAGCGCACGAAGCGCGCCACCAGTTCCCGCACCGCGCGCGCCGCGCCCACTTCGATCATGCTGCGCCGCCCCGCCGCCATGGAGGAGCGCAGGTGGAAACAGGCCCGGTCGATCAGCGCCAGGCCCAGGGCCTCCATATCCGGAAAATGGTTGTACAGGGAGGTGGCGGCCAGCCCCGCCTCGCGGGCCACCTCGCGCAGCCCCAGACTGTCCAGGCCGCGCCCGTCGGCCATCAAACGGCCGGCGGCGTCCAGGATCCGCTCGCGGGTCTGCTTTTTTTGTTGCTGCCGGGCACCTTCGCTCATTTCACGAACACTCGTTAGTTCAGAGGCCTTGCATATAGCCACAGAAAACAACCCCAGCGCAAGCGATCAAAAACCGTTTGACTAACAACTGTTCATAGAACAGAATGCCGAACACTTGTTAGTTGTAACGGGCAAAAAAGGGCGTCAACACTGGCCCTTTAGGCGTAGGCGGCGCATTATCAAACGGTCGCCATATTCAAGAACAATACCCGGTGCCGGCTCGGCCGTGGCCACCAGAGATGACAGCAAAGGGGTTTTCGCATGAACTACTTCGTTACCGGCGCGACCGGTTTCATTGGCCGCTTCTTGGTGGCGCGTTTGCTCAAGCGCGAAGGTGCCCGGGTGTTCGCACTGGTGCGGCCCGGTTCGGAATACAAGCTGGACGCCATGCGCCGGCGGCTGTGCGTGGAAGAGAGCCGTCTGGTGCCGATCACCGGGGACCTGACCAAGAAGCTGCTCGGTGTCAGCAAGCGCGACCAGGACGATCTGGTGGGCCAGATCGACCACTTCTTCCATCTCGCCGCCATCTATGACCTGAGCGCCGATGAAAACACCCAGCGCTACATCAACATCGAGGGCACCCGGCAAACGCTGAAACTGGCCGAGAAGGTCAACGCCCAGGCGTTCCACCATGTGTCTTCCGTGGCCGCCGCCGGGCTTTACGAGGGCACCTTCAGCGAGGACATGTTCGAGGAAGCCGGCGAACTGAACGACCCCTACCTGCTCACCAAGCACGAATCGGAAGCCCTGGTGCGCCAGGAAAGCCGCATCCCCTGGCGGATCTACCGGCCGTCGCTGGTGGTCGGCCACTCCCAGACCGGCGAGATGGACAAGATCGACGGCCCCTACTACTTCTTCAAGCTGATTCAGAAGCTCAAGGACTTCCTGCCCAACTGGATCCCGCTGATCGGCGTGGAGAGCGGCCACTTCAACATCGTGCCGGTGGACTTCGTGGCCGACGCGCTGGATCACATCGCCCACCAGGAGGAAGGCAACGGCCAGTGCTTCCACCTCACCGCCGACCGCAGCTACAACCTGGGTGAGGTGATGGACATCATCGCCAGCGCCGCCCAGGCGCCGCGCATGCCGGTGCGCATCGACCAGCGCATGTTCGACGCGGTGCCCGGCTTCGTGCGCCGCGGGGTCAGCGCCATGACGCCCCGCTTGCTGATCAATCAGGCGATGGAGAACCTGGACATTCCGCCGTCGCTGATCAAGTTCCTGACCTTCCCCACCGAATACGACAACCGCCGCGCCGCCGCCGCGCTGGAAGGCAGCGGCATCGAGGTGCCGGAGCTGGAAAGCTATGTGCAGCAGCTGTGGGACTTCTGGGAAAACCATCTGGACCCGGACCGCGACGAGCGCGAGGACGAACTGCAGCCACTGCCCTCCCTGCCGGAGCGCGCCGAAGACAAGATCGTGATGATCACCGGCGCCACCTCCGGGATCGGCAAGGCCTCGGCCCTCAAGCTGGCGCGCGCCGGCGCCACCGTGCTGGTGGTGGCGCGCACCCCGGAGAAGCTGGAAGAGACCCTCCACGAGATCAAGCAGGTGGGCGGCAATGCCCGCGCCTACCGCTGCGACGTGTCCAATCTGGAAGCGGTGGACGAACTGGTCGAGCAGGTGCTGGCCGATTACGGCCGGGTGGATATCCTGGTCAACAACGCCGGCCATTCGATCCGCCGCTCGGTGGTGCACTCGTTCCAGCGTTTTCACGATTTCGAACGCACCATGCAGCTCAACTACTTCGGTTCGCTGCGGCTGATCATGCGGCTGATGCCGGGCATGATCGAACGGGGCTTCGGCCATGTGATCAACATTTCCAGCATCGGCGTGCTGACCAACGCACCGCGCTTCTCCGCCTATGTGGCGTCCAAGGCGGCGCTGGATTCCTTCACTCGCTGCGCGGCCAGCGAGATGGCGCACCTGGGGATCCATTTCACCACCATCAACATGCCGCTGGTGCGCACGCCGATGATCGCGCCCACCAAGCTCTACAACCATGTGCCGACGATCAGCCCCAACCAGGCGGCGGACATGATCTGCGACGCCATCGTGCGGCGCCCCAAGCGCATCGCCACCAGCCTGGGCATCATGGGCCAGGTGATGCACTTCCTGACACCCAAGGTCACCGAAACGATCATGAACACCGGCTACAAGATCTTCTCGGACTCCGCCGCCGCCATGGGCGGCAAGGAAAAAACGCCGAAGAAAATCAGCCGCGAACAGGCCGCCTTCTCCCGGCTGTTCAAGGGGATTCACTGGTAAGCCGGCCACACTGGGCCGCCGGGCAACGGCGGTCATTGATCAAACGCTTGTTTGAATGCAATCTTAGGAGGTCTTCCATCTTCGTGGGGTGCCTCCAATGAACGACATCGAATGGCAGCGGCCGGACCTCCGGCCGCATATCAAACGCATCTCCGCCGCCGCCGGCTGGCGCTGGCGGCAGCGTTTCTCCCCCCGTGGCGCGCTGCGCCGCCGCGTCGCCGGCCAGGTGGTTCTGATCACCGGCGCCAGTTCCGGCATCGGCGCCGGACTCAGCCACCGCCTGGCCCGCGCCGGCGCCACCGTCCTTCTGGTGGCCCGCTCCCTCGAGAAACTGCAGGACACCGTGGACGATATCCAGGCCGACGGTGGCCGCGCCCACGCTTACCGCTGTGACCTGGCCGACCTCGACAGCTGCGACCGGCTCTGTGAGCAGGTGCTCGCCGAACACGGCGGCGTGGATATTCTGGTCAACAACGCCGGCCGCTCGATCCGCCGCTCGGTGATGCACAGCCTGGACCGCTTCCACGACTACCAGCGCACCATGCAGCTGAATTATTTCGGCGCCATCCGCCTGGCGATGAACCTGATTCCCGCCATGCAGGCACGCGGCCAGGGGCACGTGATCAATGTGTCCACCATGGGCGTGCAAAGCGCCCCGGCGCGCTTCTCCGCCTACCTGGGCTCCAAATCGGCGCTGGAAGGCTGGACCCTGGCGGCCCAGAACGAGCTGGTGCACACCGGCGTGGAATTCACCCTGATGAATTATCCGCTGGTGCGCACGCCGATGATCGCGCCCACCGCCATCTACCGCTACGTGCCGGCGATGAGCGAAGAGCGCGCCGTGGACTGGCTGTGCGAGGCGATCGTCACCCGCCCGAAACGCAAGGTGCCGGCGTTCGGGCTGGCCTCCCAGGTGATGTACCAGGTCCTGCCGAAAACCTCCGAGTTGATCGTCAACACCAGCTTCCAGCTGCTGCGCGACAAGCGGCGCTGACCCGGGAAAGGGCAAAAAAAAGCCCCGCCGAAGCGGGGCCGCAGACCGGGGTGACCCGGAAGCATACGCAGCGGGGCGTGACGCCCCGAAGCCATAATGCCCAAAGCCGGGCCCGCCGCTGTTGATCCAGATCAGATAGCCGGCATCCCAGGCGCGCTTGACCCGGCCCGCAGGGTGCCACTGTGGTCCGGGTCAAGCGCGGCACCGGGGAAGGCCCCACACTGCCGGCATGGCTGACCAAACCGCTCTCACCCGCAACCCCACCGCCCGCGCGCTGACCGCGTCCCTGTTTCCCGCCGGCCGGACCCTGCCGGCAGCGGACGCCGAGGCGCTGCTCACCCGTGTCGGCGAGCATGCTTTGCTGGCGCGGGCGCTGCGGCTCGGGCTGCTGTGGCTGGACGCCCGCCACCTGCTCCGCCATGGCCGGCGTTTCCACCGTGGCGACACGCCCCACCGGGCCCGTTTTCTCGACCGGCTGTCCCGCACCCCGGTGTCCGGTAAGCTCTTGCGCGCCGTGAGCCTGCCGCTCAAGGCGCACTATGTGTTTGACCGCGACGTGGAAGCGCGCACCGGCTGCCGGCCACCTGTGCAGGTGCCCAGCCAGGTGGAACATTTCCGCTGGCAGCAGCAGATCACCGCCGCCGGGGATTGCGCCGAGGATATGGAACTGGAAGCGGACGTGGTGGTGATCGGCAGCGGCGCCGGCGGCGCGTCGGCCGCCTACGAGCTGGCCAGCCGCGGCCTGGCCGTGGTGATCGTGGAAGAGGGCCAGTACTACGACCGCTCCCACTTCAACGGCCGGCTCACCGAGGTGATTCCCAAACTGTACCGGGCGCTGGGCAGCAACTGCGCCACCGGCAACGCCATTATTCCGGTGCCGGTGGGCCGCAACGTGGGCGGTACCACCACCATTAATTCCGGCACCTGCATGCGCACCCCGGAGGAGGTACTGGCCGACTGGCAGGCCCGCGGGCTGGGCGACTTCAGTGCCGAAGCGATGACGCCCTGGTTCGAACAGGTGGAAGAGGTGCTCAAGGTGCAGGCCGCCAAACCCGAACACGTGGGGGCCATCGGCGACGTCATCGATCGCGGCGCCGAGGCGCTGGGGTTCCGGCAGCGCCACCCGCTCAACCGCAACGCCGAGGGCTGCGACGGCCAGGGGCTGTGCCAGTTCGGCTGCCCCACGGACGCCAAGCAGTCCACCAACGTGAGCTACATACCCCGGGCGCTGGACCGCGGCGCCTTCCTGTTCTCCGGGTTCCGGGCGGAACGCCTGCACTGGCACGGCGACCGGGTCACCGGCATGACCGCCCGGGGCCGCAACCGGGACGGCCGTTCGGTCCGGTTAACGGTGAAAAGCCGCGCCGTGGTGGCCGCCATGGGGACCTTCTTTACACCGCTGTTCCTGCGTGACCAGGGCATCCGCAACCGCCATCTGGGCCGCCACCTCACCCTGCACCCGGCCGGCGTGGTCAACGCGATTTTCCCGGACCGGGACTTCGCCAACAGCCGCAGCATTCCGCAGGGCTTCGGCGTCACCGATTGGGGCAAGCAGGGTTTGATGTTCGAAGGCGGCAGCGTGCCCCTGGCGGGACACAGCCTGCTGAACAACCTTTACGGCGAGGACTGGGTGCGCTTCACCGAGGACTACCAGCAGACCGCCTACTTCGGCTTTATGATCCGCGACACCTCCCAGGGGCGCGTGCGGCGTGGGCCCCACCGGGACTGGCCGCTGATCCGCTACCGCATGAATGACCGGGACTTCGCGCAGTTTCTGCGCGGCGTGGACACGCTGGCGCGCATCTACTTCGCCGCCGGCGCCCGCGAGGTTCTGGTGCCGGGCCTGGACGGCCTTCAGCGCCTGCATAGCGTGGCGGAGCTGGAGCGCTTTCTGGCCGGCCCGCTCAAACCCCGCGACTTTCTGATCACCGCCTATCACCCGCTGGGCACCGCGCGCCTGGGGCGGGACCCGGACGACGGCGTCTGCGATGCGCAGCACCGGGTCCATGGCCGCCAGGGCCTCTATGTCATGGACGGGTCGGCGGTGCCTTCCAGCCTGGGCGCCAATCCCCAGGTCACCATCATGGCCCTGGCCGGCCGGGCCGCGGCCCGGTTGGCCGACCATCTACAGGAGCACCAAGCATGACACTGGGACTACTACTCAAGGAATCCATGAGCGGCTGGCTGGCTCTGGACAGCGACGGCGTGGAGCGTCCGTTCAGCTTTACGATTCGCGCTTTCACAACGCGCATCTTCAGCCTCGGCGCGCCGCGCTATTTTCGCGGCACCGCGCGCCTCGGCGATCATCAATGCCCCTGCGAGGGCGAATTGAGAATCCGCTTGAGCGGGCCCCATTACTGGCTGCGCTTCCGTCACCCGGAGCTGGGCGAGCTCTACGCCGAGGGACAAAAGCAATACGGTCAGGGCGGCTGGATTCAATCCCTGATCACCTGCCCGCTCACGGTCTACCAGGCGGACCGGCCGGTGGGCAAAGCCCGGGTGGCGTACCGGGACAGCATGCTGGCGTTCCCCTTCACGGCCCTGCGGCTGGTGGACGAGCGCCACGCGTATCAGGATGCGGCATCATGATCCCGTTCCACGGCAACCAGTACCCGGGCCAGGGCGGGCACTACGAATCCTGGTTCGTGCGCGCCAACGACCCCTACCGCCGGCGCGCACTGTGGATACGCTATACCCAGTTCATCGCCGCCGACGGCGGGCGGCGCCTCGGCGAGATCTGGGCGGTCTGGTTCGACGGCGAACGCCAGGTGGCGGTGAAGGAAGAGTTTCCTCTGGAGCACTGTCTGGTGGCCGCCGACCGCCTGGCGGTGGAGATCGGCGACAACCGGCTGGAACCGGGCAAGCTGCACGGCGGCGCCTCGCTCAACGGCCACCGCATCGAGTGGGATCTGCGCTACCAGGGCGGCCAGGAGCCGCTGCTGTTGTTGCCGGAAGACCGCTACCGGGCCGGCTTTCCCAAGGCCAAGTCGCTGGTCAGCCGGCCGGCGGTGCGCGTGTCCGGCCAGGTTCGGGTGGATGGCGACGCCATGCAGCTGGAACACTGGCCAGGCAGCGAAAACCATAATTGGGGAAAGCGCCACACCGACCAGTACGCCTGGGGCCAGGTGGCCGCCTTCGACGGCCGCCCGGACGCCTTTCTCGAGTGCGCCACGGCACGGGTCTGGTTCGGGCCCGTGCCCACGCCCTGGCTGAGTCTGGCGGTGCTGCGGCTGGACGGGCGGACTTACGCTTTCAACCGGGTCGGCCAGGCGCTGCGCTCACGGGGCCGCTACCGGTTCTTCCAGTGGCGGCTCGAGTGCCGTGCCGGTGACAACCAACTGCGGGTGGACATCGACGCGCCGCGCGAGGCCTTCACCGCCCTCACCTACTACAACCCGCCGGGCGGCAATAAAACCTGTCTTAACAGTAAACTGGCCCGCGCGCGGGTGTCGGTGATCCGCTCGGGCCATGAGGAGGTGTTGCACAGCGAGCACGGCGCCGCTTTCGAGATTCTCACCGACCGCGACGATCACGGCGTGCCGATCAGCGTCTAGGCGAGATCTCTTCCAGGAAACCGAGGATTTCCCGGTTCACCTCGGAGGCCTGCTCCATTTGAATCCAGTGGCCGCACTGGTCGAGCACCACGGTGCGCAGGTCCGGCACATAGTCGGGCATGCGCGTCAGGGCTTTTTGCCCGAACAGCAGCACCGGGTCCTGCATGCCGCCGAGAAACAGGACCGGGGCCGTGATGGTCCAGTTGTCGTCGTCGCGGCTCTCTTCCCAGGACGCGTCCATGGCCCGGTACCAGTTCAGGGCCCCGGTGAAGCCGGTCTTTTCAAAGCGGGCCACGTAGTAGGCGAGATCCTCGTCGCGCATCCAGCGCGGCGGCGAAGGCGGCGGTTGCATGGCCTGCAACACGCCGGTGCTGTCCGGCGCCACGGAAAAATCCTCGATGCCATCCGCGGAGAGGCTGTGGAACATGCGCCGCAGGCTGTCCTCCACATCGGCTTCCAGCTCCTGCTCCGGGGCTTGCGGGCGCTGGAAGTAGAGCATGTAGAAGAAGTGATCGCGGAACAGGTCGCGCATCGCTTCGGTGGGCGGCTTCGGCGACGGGCCGCCGTACGGCACCGACAGCCCCACCACGGCGGCGACCCGCTCCGGATGGCGGCGGGCCACCTGCCAGGCCAGGGCGCAGCCCCAGTCGTGGCCGATCAGCACCGCCTGGTCGGCGCCCAGGGCCTCGATCAACGCCACCACGTCGGCCACCAGCCGGCTTTGCCGGTAGGCGTCCACCTCGGCGGGGCCGCCGGTTTCACCGTAGCCGCGCAGGTCCGGGGCCACCGCGTGGTACCCGGATTGCGCCAGCGCCGGCAGCTGATAACGCCAGGAGGCCCAGCATTCCGGGAAACCGTGCAGGCAAAGCACCAACGGCGCCCCGGGTTCGCCGGCCTCGGCGATGAAGAAGTCCATTCCATTGGCGGCCAGGCGCCGTTCGCGGATAAATGCCATGTCGTGTTCAGTCTTTGCAGATGGTGGTTAAACGTCTGGTTTCCCTCGGGCCAGTCTGGCAATGTGACACTGGATACTGTTCCTGACAAGAGCCTCAAGCTCCCATGCCCGCATCACCTGCCAACCAGCCGAAAGCTTCCTGGAAAGCGCGCTTTGACGCCTTGATCCAGCCCTATATTCCGGAATATTTCCCGGTGGCCTGGAAGATGGGTCTGTCGATTTCGGCGCTGATCCTGATCGGTATGACATTGCTGGCGTTCATTCTGCTTAACAATCAGCTGCAGCGTATGCGCGACCAGGCGGACAGCTTCGGCAACGCCATCGCCACCCAGCTGGCGCATACCGCCCGCGAACCGCTGCTTGCCGAGGACCGCTTCCTGCTCAAGGTGCATATCAACAACCTGGTGCGCAGCGACAGCATCGCCGGCGCCGCGCTGTTCAACCGGGAGGGCCAGCCGATCGATCAGGCCGGGGTGCAACCGCCGGCCAGCGCCCCGTCCTCGACGGAAGTGCGCCGCTGGGGCGGGCTCGGGGAAAACGCCATGAGCACCTACTTCGCGCCGGTGCGCGTCAACGATAACCTGGCAGGATCGGTGGCGGTGACCCTGTCGGACCGCTCCATCACCCTGGCCCAGCGCGAGGTGCGCAACACCCTGATCACCGCCACCCTGGCGATGGGCGTGCTGGCGATCATCGCCTCCTTCCTGATCAGCCGACGGCTGGCGCAGCCGATCCACAATCTGCTCGCCGCCACCAGCGCCATGCGCAAGGGCGACCTGCAATACCGCATCCAGGAACGCCGCAATGACGAGATCGGCCATCTGATCGAGGCCTACAACGGCATGGCCCACGGCATGCTGGAGAAAGACCAGGTGGAGCGCGTGCTGCAGCGTTTCGTGAGCCCTTCGGTGGCGCGCAAGATGATGGCCAACCTGGACCAGGTCACCCTGGGCGGGCGCGACGTCACCGCCACGGTGGTGTTCGCCGACATCGTCGGCTTTACCCGGCTTTCCGAAAGTCTGGCGCCGGAAGCGGTGGCGGACATGCTCAACGTCTACTTCGATGCCATCAGCGCCGCTTCCGATTTCTACCGGGGCACCATCGACAAGTACATGGGCGATTGCGCGATGATCGTGTTCGGGGTGCCCGAGGAAGATTCCGAGCACCTTTTCCACGGTCTGTGCTGCGCGGTGATGATTCAGCGGCTGGTGACCCGTCTCAACGAATACCGCGACGCGCGCGGCCTGACCACCGTGGAATTCCGCATCGGTATGAATTCCGGGGCCATGCTGGCCGGCAATCTCGGTTCCAGGGAGCGCATGCAATACACGGTGGTGGGCGACACGGTGAATCTGGCCTCGCGGCTGTCCAACATGGCCGGCGCCGGCGAAATCATCGCCGCCTCGACAATCATGGCGGATCCCAATATCGGCTCCCGGGTGCGCGCCACCGAGTACGGCGCCATGCGGGTGCGCGGCCGCCAGGAGCCGGTAGGCACCTTCCGGGTGGACGGCGTGCACGCCCTGTCGGAAACGCTGATGGAACAACGCATTGCCCAATTCCTTGCCGAAATCAGCGCGGAGGCCGACCGTGAATCCTCTTAAGCGGGGCACCTGGCGGGCGACGCTGGGCCTGGGGGCGGTATTGATACTGCCCGGCTGCGCCTCATTGCTGCCGTTCTCGGATCCCGCCGACCGGGTGGGTGACGCGCTGCAGGAGCACCGCTACCGGGACGCCCTGGACATCATCGACCGCACCGACCAGAGCCATCCCCAATACGGCCTGCTCACCGAGCAACGCCAGGGGGTGCTGCAGGCAAGCCGGGAATACCGCCAGGAAAGACTGGCCCTGGCCCGGGATCTGTCGGCCCGGGAAGACTGGGGGCAGGCGTATCAGCTGCTGGAGGATACCGGCGACCGCGTGGCGGAACCGGAACCGGTGAACTCTCTGCTGGCGCAATTGCGGGAGCGCGAGGCACGGGCGCTGCGCGAACGCCTTAACCAGTGGTATCTGGCCCAGGCGAAGGCGCTGCTGGACACCGATGAGCTGGACCGGGACCTGGCCCACCATGATGACCGCCGGGCGGCGAGAATTCTGGATCAGCGCGCGCGGCTGCGCCAACAGGTGAGCGACGGCCTCACCGAACTGGGCGACGCCTACGCCGACCAGGCGCTGTGGCGCCAGGCACTGGTCTCCCTGGAGATGGCACAACGGCTGACGCCGGACCGCAGCCAGCCGGCCTCCTTGAAACGCGCGCGCAAGACCCTCGACAGCGCCCGGGACCGGGCGCGGGACGCCCGCCAGGAAACCCGCTTCCAGCACGCTGAAGCGCTGATTTCACAGTATCAACAAACCGGCCGTCTGGAGGACCTGCTGGCCGCCCGCACTTACCTGGCGCAGCACGATGGCGGCTACCTGGACACCATGCGCGAGCAAGTGAAGCGCTGGTCGCGGGACCGCTTCGCCCGGACCATGGCCCAGGGGGAAGCGCTTTACGCCAAGGGCGAATACCGGGCCGCCCACCAGCTGTGGCAGCGGGTGGCCCCGCTGGACCCGGACAACGTGGAATTACAGAAAAAACTGGAGCGCAGCGAGCGGGTGATCAGAAACCTGGAATCTCTGAACACCCCCTAGCGACCGCCGGCTAGCACCAGGGCGGCCGGCACTGGCTGGCGTTCGCCGCCTCCGGCTCGGCCCGCGAGGCCGCCACCGTCGATTCCTCGACCGGCTCGGGGGCCGCCGGCGCGGGCGCCGGGGCCGGCTCAACCGGTTGCGGCGTCCGGGTGGCGGAAGGCTCGCGGGCCTCGTCTTCGGCCTGGTCCGCCTCCTCATCGCGGGCGGCGGGCTCCTCTTCTTCCCCGGGCACCACGCCCTCGGTATCGGTCACCGGCCCGGAGGTGGGCGGCGTGGCGGAATCCTCTTCGCGTTTTTCCTGCTGCGCCTTATAAGCCCGCTCGTAATCATCGGAAACCGGTGAACGCCCTTCGAACAGGTTTTCCAGCTTCACCGGCAACGGGAACTGAACCTCGCGAACCAGATCGCCGTCATCGTTGACCCGGAACTGCATGGCGGTGACGCCCATGTATTTCTCGCGGGTCATGTCCACCAGCCGGTCGTTGTTCGCCAGCACCGTGGGCTTGATGAACACCATCAGATTACGTTTGACGTGGCTCTCGGAGGTGGAGCGGAACAGGAAGCCCAGCAGAGGGATATCACCGAGCAGCGGCACCTTGCGGACGGTCTCCTGAACGTCGTCGGAAATCAGGCCGCCGAGGGCGATGGTCTCACCGTCGTCCGCCAGCACCGTGGTGTTGAGCTGCCGCTTGGTGGTGACGATGTCCACCGCTTCACCAACCGAATCCTTCACCGCCGAGGTTTCCTGCTCAAGCTCCAGGCGGATGGTGTTCAACCCGGCCACATGGGGCGTCACCTTCAACGTCAGGCCCACATCCTCGCGCTGGATGGTGGTGAACGGGTTGGACACCCCGGACCCGGTGCTGGACGCCTGCCCGGTGACGAACGGCACGTTCTCACCGACGATAATCGACGCTTCCTGGTTGTCCAGGGTGAGAATGCTGGGCGTGGACAGCAGGTTGGTGTTGGTGGTGGAGGCCAGCGCCTGCACCAGCGCGCCCCATTCCAAATCGCCGTCCGCGTCGGTTTCCCCGAAGCCCGCGGCGATGCCGTCGCCCAGGGTGATATTGGAGGGGTCTTCGGTGATCACCGCCTGCAACAGGGACTGCACACTGATGCCGGAGCCGCCGAAGTTGACCGCGCCCACGCCGTTTTCCAGGTCGCCGGCCAGATACTGGAAGCCCAGGTTGTTAGCCTTGTCGCCGGTCACTTCGACGATGGCCGCCTCGATCAGGATCTGGGCGCGCCGCACGTCCAGCTGACTGATCACTGACTGCAGCTCTTTCATCATCTCCGGCTCGGCGCGGATCACCAGAGCGTTGAGGGATTCGTCCGACTGAATCGAGACCCGTGCTTCACCGTCGGAGGTTCGCGCGGCGGCGCCACTTTCATCACCGCCCTGGCGAACCGCCGAGGCCCCGGCGGCGAAGTTCTTCAGCAGCTCCGCCATTTTCTCCGAATCACCGTGGCTGAGCCGGACCACCTGCACGCCGCCGGCGGCGCTGGAGGGGCTGTCCAGTTGCTGGATCAGCGGCATCAGGCGGGCGCGGGTGCCGCGGTCGCCCTTGATAATCAAACGGTTGGTGCGCTCATCGGCGACCATGGTGGCGCCGCCCTGGGCGCCCCGGCGCCGGTTGTTAGCGGCCGGGTCCGAGGTGGTCAGTTCTTCGAGCAGCGACACCATATTGCCGGCGAACGCGTGCTCCAGCTGAACGATTTCAACCTCGTCGCTTTCAGCGTTGTCGAGGCTGTTGATAATGGCGCGCATGCGCTGAATGTTGTCGGCATGGTCGCTGATAATCAGCGCGTTGGCGGATCCCACCGCCGCCAGGTGACCGTACTGCGGCACCAACGGGCGCAGCACCGGCACCAGTTCCTCAACCGGAGAGTTGTCCACCGCGATCACCTGGGTGATCAACTCTTCACCGTCCACGCTGCCCGCGTTGGCGGTCAGCGGCAGGTTGCTCTGCTTGGCGGTGGTGTTGGTGACGATCTTGATCACGCCACCGGACGGCACTGCGGCGTAACCGTGGACCTGAAGCACCGACAGGAACAGCTCATAGACTTCGTCGGAGGTCAGTGGCTGGTTGGAAATGACAGTCACGTCACGGGCGCGCACCCGCGGATCGACGACAAAGTTCTTCCCGGTCATTTCCGCGACCTGGTTGATGAACGCCTGAATGTCCGCGTTGCGGATATTCACCGTCCAGTTCTTGCCATCGCCGGACTGCTCCACCTGAGCCTGCTGCTGGGCATGGGCGCCGAGAGCCAGGCTCAGCGTTAGCACTGCGATTATTGTTTTCAGGGCCGACTTCATAGGCTTCTCACGGTGGATAGTTCACGGTAAATTCCTGTTCGCCGCGCTGCACGACTATGGATGCGGCCTGGCTGTCCAGATAGGACTGCAATGCCGCCAGATCACTCTCTTCATCGCCAAGCGGGTAGCCGTTCACCGAGACCACCACGTCCCCCTGATTCAGCCCCACTTGTTCAATTAACTGCTTGGGCGCTTGTTCGCCGATTCTATACCCCTCGGTGCCGCCCTCACTGACCGGCTGCAGCCCCAGTTGCCGGATCAACGCGGTGCGCTGCTGGGCCAGATCGGTTTGCGGGCTCGGCGCCTGTGTCTGCGGCGCCGGCTCGTTCACCTGCGTCACGCCACCGCCGGACAGCCCTTTGATTTCGTTCAGACGCAACGTTTCCAGACGCCCCTGACGCCGCAGAATGACGCGGTCCGCGTAGATGTCTTCCAACTCAGCATTACCGGGAATCGCGTCACCAATATGAAACAGTTCCGCGTCCTTGCCCTTTTCCGCGATGATCGCGGACGACTTGTCCCGGTCGCGGGTCTGGAACAGCCCCAACAGCTCAAGGCTCAAACGGGTGTCCGGCGCATCCACCGGCCGGTCATCCAGGGCGTCGGGCTCCGCCTGGTAGACACCGAAAAGATTCCAGCTTTGCACCTGGGAAGAGGAAATCCCCGACTGGCCCTGCCGGGAGCCGGCCACGGCAACCTGCTGAAGGTCTGATTCGGGCACGCTGTCCGGGGGGCCGTACCAAAGCATCCAGACTGTCCGGGCAATCACATAGGCGAGAAACACCACCAACAAAAGAGCCAGAATGGCACGCAGCCAACGCCCCCCTTTTTGTCGGTTTCCCCTCCGGGCCCACTGAATCATAAAGCCATCAATCCTGTTTATCGTTATCCCGGCCCGCCGGCATCGAATCCCGAGTATAGAGAGCCGACCGTCCCTGGCCAATTTATACACGGTCTTTCCGACCGCTTGTTATGCAGAGGCGCTTAGCCTGGCCGCCCCAGGGTCAAAGGCCGGCGCATGCGAAAGACCACATCGGAAGGGTCCCCACCCTGGCTGACGCCCAGCAATTGCGGCCAGGCCCGGCGCACCTGCACGCTCAATGTCTTGTCTTCCAGGCTCGCCAGAACCAGCTGCTGCTGCTCGGGGCCGGTCACGGTAAGCCGGGGGCCGCTCTCCGACATCGTCAGCCGGCCGTCCAGGGGCGGCACACTGGCCGAGCCGTCGCGACCCCAGCTCACCGTGCCGCCGCTGTAATCAAGCGTCCCTTTGGCATCGACCACGTTCTCATCGACGAGTTCCAATACCAGCAAGGAAAGTGACACGGTACCATCGGCATCGCCTTGCGGCACCTGTCGGCTGACCATGGCCACCGGCACCTGCGCGCGCCACTGCTCCAGACGCCAGTCGCCCCAGGCGGCGCCCAGCCAGCCGCGCGCCTGCAACTCGCCGGCGGACAGGGACAAATCCACCCCGGGGGTCAGGCCGTGCCAATTCAGTTCCCAGCTCAGACGACCCTGCTGATCACGCCAGCGCGCCCGGACGTCGGCGTCCCACCAGGGGCCGCGAGCGTCGGACAACACCAGCGGCGCGCCACCGGGACGCAACGCCGGCACTTTGTCGATCACCAGCGCCGCCGGCATCAGAGCCACTAAAAAAACCACCAGGCTGGCGACAAACACCGCCCCCAAAGCGAACCAGCGCATCACAGCCCCACGTTAGAACGGAATATCGTCGTCGAAATCATCGGCCGGGCCGCTGAAACCACCGCCCTGCTGGCCACCGGCCGGCTTGGCGCGTTGATCACCACCGCCCTGCTGACCCCCGCCCTGCTGACCATAGTCGTAGTCCTGGTTCTCGTAGCCGGTGGGCTGGCCGCCGCCCTGGTTCTGGTAGCCGCCGCCGTCACCGCCGCCGCCACGGCCGTCGAGCATCTGCATCTCATTGGCGACGATTTCCGTGGTGTAGCGGTCCTGGCCGTCCTGCCCCTGCCACTTGCGGGTGCGGATGGAACCTTCCACGTACACTTTGCTGCCCTTCTTGAGATACTCGCCGGCGATCTCGCCGAGCTTGTTGAAGAACACCACCCGGTGCCATTCGGTGCGTTCCTGCTGCTGACCGGTCTGCCGATCCTTCCAGGTTTCGCTGGTCGCCAAACGGATGTTGGTGACCGCGCCGCCGCTGGGCATGAACCGGGTTTCCGGGTCGGCGCCCAGGTTACCGATCAGAATGACTTTATTGACGCCTCTCGCCATGGCTGTTCGCTCCCTCTCTCTGTAACGGCCTATAACGGCACGTCTCTAAACGACTGATATATCAATGGGACGGCACCGGCGGTGCCGGTGCGGTAAAAAGCAGACCGGTTATTGTGGCAGCTTTGGCCGCGCTTGAAACCCCCGGCGGCGCCGCCCGCCCAAACCGTCAGGCCCGCGGCTCCTGGACCTCGGCGCTGAGCGCCGTGAGCGCGTCCTCATCCAACAACTTATTGTCCACCTTCAGCAGCGCCAGGCGCTGTTCGGCGACCACCACCGCCTCCAATACGCCGGGCACCGAGCGCAACCGCGATGCCGCCTGATCCCAATCCTGGGCACTCGCCAGGCGAATCACGCGATTGTCGAGCTTGGGCAATTCGCCCATGCCGCGCAAGTACAGCAGCCAGCCCACGGCGATAACCGCGCTGCCCAGGAACACCGCTTCGGCGCCCACCCACTGATACAGGGCGCCGCCCAGCTGGCCGCCGATGAACACGCCCAGGAACTGGCTGGTGGAGTAAACGCCCATGGCGGTGCCGCGGGTGCCGGCGGGGGCGGCGCGGCCCACCAGCGAGGGCAGCAGCGCCTCGAGCAGATTGAAGGCCATGAAATAAACGAACAACGCCAGCACGAAGTGCCACAGTGTATTGCCGGCCAGCGCCAGCAGGATTTCAGCGACGATCAGCAGGCCCACGGCCACGCGCTTGATGGGCATGGCCCCGCGACGCTCGGCGGCGATGATCAGAGGTACCATGGCCAGAAAGCCGCCCACCAGCACCACCAGATACAGCAGGCTGTGCTGTTCCAGCGACATCCCGAGACGCTGCTTGAGCAGTTGCGGCAGCACCACGAACGACGCGGTCATGGTCATGTGCAGCACCAGGATGCCCACATCCAGGCGGCGCAGCACCGGATCGCCCAGCACGGTGCGGAAGCGCTGCGCGGCGGGCAGCGGTTCACTGCTGCGCACCCTGGGCGAGGGCACCCAGACCGCCACCAGCATCGCCGCCAGACCCAGCACCACGGTGAACCAGAACAGGCCGCTCAGCCCCAGCCAGCGGGCCAGCAGCGGCCCCAGGATCAGGGCGAGGATAAAGGAGGAGCCCACCGCCATGCCGATCAGCGCCATGGCGCGGGTGCGGCGCTGCTCGCTGACCACGTCGCCGATCAGCGCCATGATCACGCTGGCGATGGCCCCGGCGCCCTGCAGTGCCCGGCCCAGAATAACGCCGTGGATGCTGTCGCTGAGCGCCGCCACCGCCCCGCCGATGACGAACAGCAGCAGGCCGATCAGCAACAGAGGGCGGCGGCCGAAGCGGTCCGACAGCATGCCGAAGGGAATCTGCAGCAGGGCCTGCATCAGGCCGTAGGCGCCGATGGCGGTGCCGATCAGCAGCGGGGTGGCCCCGTCCAGTTCGGCGCCGTAGACGGCGAACACCGGCAGGAGCATGAACAGCCCGAACATGCGCAGGGCGAAAATCGCTGCCAGGGAGCCGGTGGTGGTCAATTCAGTGCGCCGCAGCGCGGCCCGGGAAGCGTCCGTCATGGTCCAACATCGGTGATACACAAAGGGACGGCGAGTGTACCAGATTCAATCCCGCGTCGGGTGATGATGGGCAGGCCGCCGCCGGAATCCGGGTCTAAGCCGTTCCGCCCAGTGGCCATCGGGCAGACGTTCCCCGCGACCGCCGTATAATGGTAAATTGAACCCCCGCCAATGCGATGATAAATTGGCCCCTTGAATCAGTTTTTTTTCGTATCCCCCTCGCGGGACACAACCTCCCGGTACACGGGACGCATCATGGACGAATTAATGGACACTCAAGAATCACAAAAGGTGTACGTGGTCGGCGGCCAGCATCTTCAGAACGCGCTGCTCACGGAGTTCCTCGACAAAGCGTCGATTACCGCCAGCGCGGTGAAGTCGGTGGACCAGGTCCACGAAGACGACCTGCGCGCCGTGGAGCAGAATCTGTTCCTGGTGGATTTCCATTCCGTGGATGTGAATGACGTCATCACCCGCCTGCTGGAAACGGACAAGCGTCTCGACAGCGAAATTCTGATCGGCGTGTTCAATGTCGACGACGACGATGACCTGTCGCGCCTGGCGGGCCTGCCGATGGTCAACGGCGGCTTTCAGCATGACTGCCCGCAGGGGCTGCTGACCAAGGGCATCAAGTCGATGTTCGAGGGCGAGCTGTGGTTCCCGCGCAAGGTGTTGCAGCAATACCTGGTGAAAAGCCGCGCCTTCAACAAGACCTTCGGCCGCAACGAGGTGAACCTTACCGACCGCGAGATCGAAGTGCTCAAGGTGATGGCCACCGGCGCCAAGAATTCGGAAATCGCCACGGTGCTCAACCTCAGCCCGCACACCATCAAGACCCACATCTACAACATCTTCAAGAAGATCAATGCCTCCAACCGCCTGCAGGCGGTGAACTGGGCGCAGGAAAACCTCTGATACCCCACCTGCCCGACGCCGGCAATCCGGCGTCAGGGCACCATCGTTCTTTCCCCCATCACGCTCTTTCCCCTATACTGCACTGTTCATTCTGACAGTAGCCAAGGGCACGCCATCTCATGGATACCATTCTGGTTCGGGGCGCTCGCACCCATAACCTGAAAAACGTGGACCTCGACATTCCCCGTGACAAGCTGGTGGTGATCACCGGACTTTCCGGGTCCGGGAAATCGTCGCTGGCGTTCGACACCCTCTACGCCGAAGGCCAGCGCCGTTACGTGGAGTCCCTGTCCACCTATGCCCGGCAATTCCTGTCGATGATGGAGAAGCCCGATGTGGACCACATCGAAGGGCTGAGCCCGGCGATCTCCATCGAGCAGAAATCCACCAGCCATAATCCGCGCTCCACGGTGGGCACCATCACCGAGATCTACGACTACCTGAGGTTGCTGTTCGCCCGGGTCGGCGAGCCGCGCTGCCCGCAGCACGAAGCCCCACTGGCCGCGCAGACCATCAGCCAGATGGTGGACCAGGTGCTGGCCATGGAAGAAGGCAGCAAGCTGATGCTGCTGGCCCCGGTGATCCGCGAGAAGAAAGGCGAGCACCTGCATCTGTTCGACGAGCTGCGCGCCCAGGGCTTTATCCGTGTCCGCGTGGACGGTCGTATCTACGATATGGACGACACCCCGGACCTGGACAAGAACAAGAAGCACACCATCGAAGTGGTGGTGGACCGCTTCAAGGTGCGCTCGGACCTGCAGAACCGGCTGGCGGAGTCCTTCGAGACCGCCCTCAACCTGGCCGACGATATCGCCATCATCGCCTCCATGGACGGCAAGCCCCTGGACGGTGACAGCGAGGAAATCACCTTCTCGGCGAAGTTCGCCTGCCCCCATTGCGGCTACTCGATTCCGGAGCTGGAGCCGCGCCTGTTCTCGTTCAACAACCCGGCGGGCGCCTGCCCCAGTTGCGACGGCCTGGGCGTGAAGCAGTTCTTCGACGAGGACAAGGTGATCACCAGCGAGGAGCTGTCCCTGGCGGAAGGCGCGATCCGCGGCTGGGACCGCCGCAATGTCTACTATTTCCAGATGCTCACCGCCCTGGCGCAGAGCCTGGATTTCGACATGGACGTGGCGTTCAAGGATCTGGACAAGACGGTGCGCCGCAAGATTCTCTACGGCACCGGCAAGGAGAGCGTGGAGTTCCGCTATCTGAACGACCGGGGCGACATCATCAAGCGCAACCACCCGTTCGAGGGCATCGTGCCCAATATGGAGCGGCGCTACCGGGAAACCGAGTCCGAGGCGGTGCGCGAGGATCTGGCCAGCTACCTGTCCACGTCCACCTGCCCCAGCTGCGACGGGTCCCGCCTGCGCGAGGCGGCCCGTAACGTCTTTATCGACAACACCACCCTGCCCGAGCTGGTGCGTCTGGCGGTGGGCAAGTCGTTCGACTATTTCGACAACCTGAAGCTGCCCGGCAACCGCGGCGAAATCGCCGAGAAGATTCTCAAGGAAATCCGCGACCGGCTGCAGTTTCTGGTCAATGTGGGTCTGGACTATCTGAACCTGGAGCGCAGCGCCGAGACCCTGTCCGGCGGTGAGGCCCAGCGTATCCGCCTGGCCAGCCAGATCGGCGCCGGCCTGGTGGGCGTCATGTACGTGCTCGACGAGCCTTCCATCGGTCTGCACCAGCGCGACAACGAGCGCCTGCTGTCCACCCTGACCCGCCTGCGGGACCTGGGCAATACGGTGCTGGTGGTGGAGCACGACGAGGACGCCATCCGCACCGCCGACCATGTCATCGACATCGGCCCGGGCGCCGGCGTGCACGGCGGCCGGGTGGTGGCCCAGGGCACCGCCGAGGAAGTGGCCGCCAACAAGGACTCCCTCACCGGCGACTACCTGTCCGGGCGCCGGCGCATTGAAGTGCCCGCCAAGCGCAGGACCACCGGGGACGACTGGCTGACCCTGACCGGCGCCACCGGCAACAATCTCAAAGGCACCGAGCTGAAGCTGCCGCTGGGCCTGTTCACCTGTGTCACCGGGGTGTCCGGTTCGGGCAAATCAACGCTGATCAACCACACGCTCTACCCGCTGGCGGCCACCACCCTGAACAAGGCCACCACCCTGAAAGCGTCGCCCCATGAGCGCCTGGAAGGTCTGGAGCATCTGGACAAGGTGGTGGACATCGACCAGAGCCCGATCGGCCGCACGCCGCGCTCCAACCCGGCCACCTACACCGGCATTTTCACGCCGGTGCGCGAGCTGTTCGCCGGCACCCAGGAAGCCCGGGCGCGGGGCTACAAGCCCGGCCGCTTCAGCTTCAACGTCAAGGGCGGCCGCTGCGAAGCCTGCCAGGGCGACGGCGTGATCAAGGTGGAGATGCACTTCCTGCCGGACATCTATGTGCCCTGCGAGGTGTGCGACGGCCGCCGCTACAACCGGGAGACCCTGGAAGTCACCTACAAGGGCAAGAACATCTACGAAGTGCTGGAAATGACCATCGAGGAAGCCCGCGAGTTCTTCGATGCGGTGCCGGCCCTGCAGCGTCGCCTGCAGACCCTGCTGGATGTGGGCCTGAGCTATGTGAAGCTGGGCCAGGCCGCCACCACCCTGTCCGGCGGCGAGGCACAGCGGGTGAAACTGGCCCGTGAGCTGTCCCGGCGCGACACCGGCCGCACGCTCTATATTCTCGACGAACCCACCACCGGCCTGCACTTCCAGGATATCCAGATGCTGCTGGATGTGCTCAACCGGCTGCGCGACCACGGCAACACCATCGTGGTGATCGAGCACAACCTGGATGTGATCAAAACCGCGGACTGGATCGTTGATCTGGGGCCCGAGGGCGGCGACGGCGGCGGCCGGGTGATCGCCCAGGGCACGCCCGAAAAAGTGGCCAAGGCCAAGGGCAGCCACACCGGGCGCTTCCTGAAATCGATGCTGAAAGCGTCTTCCTGAAGCGGCGCCTCAGATCGGCCCGCCGTGGCCGGGCCGGCAGCGGGCGGCCAGCCAGCGTGCCAGCTGGCGGCGCTGTTCCGGCGTGACCCGGGTGCCGGGCAGCACGGCGGTGGGCCGGGGCCGGCGGTCGAACCAGAAACGGCCGCTGATGTTCGCCACCGCCGGGCTGCTGACCAGCCACACCATGGTGTCCGCGCCCTGGCGCGGCGAGCGGAGCCAGGGCCCGACCCGTTTATGGAACACCGGCAGAGAGGCGGCGACGCCGGGGGTGTCCGCCCAGCCGGGATGCATGCTGTTGAAGCGAACGCCCGGGTGTTGCTCCGCCCAGTGCTCGGTTTGCGCCACCAGCGCCCGCTTGGCCCGGGCGTAGGCCTTGGCGCCGTCGAAGCGCTCGTTCTCGAATTCCATGTCGTCCAGGTGCAGCGCCTGCAGGTACAGACCGCCGCTGGCCACGTTCACCACGCGCCCCTGGCCCCGCTCCAGGGCGGGCAAAAGCTTCTCGGTGAGCAGGTAAGGCGCCAGCAGGTTGACCGCCAGGGTGCGCTCGGTGCCTTCGGTGGTCAGGTCGCGCTCATTGAACAGCGCGCCGGCGTTGTTGATCAGGCCGTGCACTTCCGGAGTCAGGGCGTGAATACGGGTGGCCGCCAGGCGCACTTCCTCGAGCCGTGACAGATCGGCCTCCACGGTGTGCAGGGCGTCCACGCCGCAGCCGCTGAAGGCGCGTACCGCGTTCTGCGCCTGCCGCAGACGCTCACGGTCGCGCCCGACCAGAATCAGGGTGGCGCCGAGGCGGCTGAGCTCCTTGGCGGCGGCCAGCCCCAGCCCGCCGGTGGCACCGGTGACCACGACGATGCGGCCGTCGATGAAATCACTGAGCCCGCGGTCCGGCATGGACTGGTAGCCAAGCCGTGAGAATTCCAGGGCGGCGGGCAGCAGCGCGCGATAGCGCAGCCATTGCCAGACGCCGGGTTCTTCAACGCGGGAGGGCTCCAGGGCACGGCGCAGGTCCTCCATGGCGCGGTGCCCCATGGCGGTGAGCCAGGGCTTGATGATGGCCTGCAGGCGTTCGGCGAGCCCGCCCACATCCAGATCGAGGGTGTAGAGAATTTCCGTGAAGGTCTCGTCGGCCCCGGGCCGGAACTCAATGTGCTCGCGGGCGCTGGCGTCCGGGCCCTGACCGCGCAGGCTCAGGCTGCGCCCCGGGTCGGTGTCGACAAGTTCATAGCCGAAGGCGCGCTGGCGGCCGGCGAAGCGATAATCCACTTCAAAACGGCTCTGCCGGCCGACCGGGCCCGGCGTGCTTTTGCGGGCGTTCTCGACAGCCGGGTTCCACTGCTCCGACGCTGCCATATCCAGCATGTACCGGTAACAATCCGCCGTGGGCCGGCGCACCTGAACGCGCTCCTGCAAGCGAATCATAGCTTTCACACCCTCGGTGAATAAAACACTTTGATTATGCCGGCGCCGCGCGCTTCGAACCGTGAAGGCCGGCGCCGCTATGGCACGGAACCTGCTTGGTTCTCAGAGCCATTGTGACGGAGTCGAGATCATGAGCGAAGGAATCAACACGCACTGGTTGATGCACTATCGCGTGGTCGCGCTGGTCAACCAGTGTCGCCGCCTGATCCGCGACGAGTTCGGTACGCGCCTGTCGCTCACCGACCCACAACTTCGCCAGGAACTGGACCGCTTCGCGGCACGCAGCCAATCCCGGGAGCTGGCCCGGCTGATGGACGACATTGCCCGGGAAGCCGGCGCCTCCGAGGCGCCCCCTGAGCCGGAAAAGACGGCGCCCAAACGTATGTACCGGGGCCAGCCTCTTCCAGAGCCCGACTCCGAAACGGAGCCGGGCCGTGCCGCGTCGCCTAAAACGATGATCTATCGGGGCCGCCAGGTGCGGGGCTGAGTTACTTCACGCCCACGTAAATGGTCACCTGGTCGCCGCCTTCGAAGACTTCATAGTCGGTGAGGAAGGCACGCTCCGGGGCGTCGTCGCTCTCGAAGTAATGCCATACCTGCCCCCAGGTCTCCATGACCGTGTCGGGCATCCTGCCCCGCCCCTGGAACACCAGGTAGTCTCCGGCTTCCAGGGTCACGGTGGCGTACTCCTCCGGCACTTTCTCCTCGTCGGTGACTTCGACACCGGCAAGTACGCTGTAATCGCCGGCGACGCCGTCATCGAACTCGGTGTAGACACCGTAAACCGGGGAGCCGGCGGCTTTGTCCGGTATTGAGTGCGCCAGACGCTCGTCATCGAATTTTTCCCAAAGACGGCTGAGCCGGGAATCCTCGGCGTGCATTTCAAGATCGTTATTGGTGCGTATCTGAATGCCCGCCACGGTCTTGCCGTGCTGGCGCTGACGCTCCGGGGTGCTTCTTTCGGGGGTCGCCACTAGCTGTTTCCTCCTTGGCCGGGTCGGTTCACAACGATTCCAGGATCGACGCCATGTCGTCCGCGTGCTCTTCTTCCTGAGCCAGTATCTCTTCCATGATGCGGCGGGTGGTCGGGTCCTTGTCACCCAGGTAGGTGGCGATCTCCCGGTAGCTGTCGATGGCGATGCGCTCGGCGATCAGATCTTCCTTGACCATCTCCTTGAGGGTCTCGCCTTCCACGTACTCGGCGTGGGAGCGGCTCTGCAAGCCTTCAGGGGAAAAATTGGGGGCGCCGCCGAGCTGCACGATGCGTTCCGCCAGCCAGTCCGCGTGCTGCTGTTCCTGCTGGGCGTGCTCGAGGAACTCGTCGGCCGCGATGCTGGCGTTGAGCCCGTCGGCCATGTAGTAGTGGCGCTTGTAACGCAGTGTGCAGACGATCTCGGTGGCCAGCGCTTCGTTAAGCAGCTTGAGAACGGTCTCGCGGTCGGCGTTGTAGCCGGCGGTGACGGCGCCCTGCTCGATATGCTGGCGGGCCCGTTCACGCAGTGTCTTCACATCGGTCAGAAAAGGCTGACTGTTACTCATGGATTCTCCCTGCGTTGCTTTTCTTAACACTACACAGGGATGCGGCCGTTGGCAGCCCGGAACAAGGCGGGAAATCGCAAAATCCGGTAAAGCGGGCGCACCAGTCCGGGGCACGCCGGGCCCTGGCCGGCGCCGGCGGGCCTTTTCTCAGACACAAAAAAACCGGGCCTGGGCCCGGTTCTTTGTGTCGTCCCGCAGGGGCGACTTATTCCGCGTCGGCGATCTCGCCTTCCGGACGATCCACCAGCTCCACGTAGGCCATGGGGGCGTTGTCGCCGGCCCGGAAGCCCATCTTGAGGATACGCAGGTAGCCACCCGGGCGCGCCTTGTAGCGCGGACCCAGTTCGTTGAACAGTTTACCGACCATTTCCTTGGACCGGGTACGGTCAAACGCCAGACGGCGGTTGGCCACCGAGTCTTCCTTGGCCAGGGTGATCAGGGGCTCGGCCACCCGACGCAGCTCCTTGGCTTTCGGCAAGGTGGTTTTGATCGCTTCATGTTCGAACAGCGACACCGCCATGTTGCGGAACATGGCCTGACGGTGTGAGCTGTTCCGGTTCAGTTTTCTGCCGCTCTTGCGATGACGCATGGTTCTGTTCCTATTTCAGGGACGCCAAGGCGCCCATGACAACTCTGTTAGTGCGGTTGATTAACGCAACTTGGTGTTAAGCCGGTCATCATCCCGGAGACTGACCGGCGGCCAGTTTTCCAGGCGCATGCCCAGCGACAGGCCCTTGGAGGCCAGCACATCCTTAATCTCGGTGAGGGACTTCTTGCCCAGGTTCGGGGTCTTGAGAAGCTCGACCTCGGTACGCTGAACCAAATCACCGATGTAGTAGATATTCTCCGCCTTCAGGCAGTTGGCGGAACGAACGGTCAGCTCCAGGTCGTCCACCGGGCGCAGCAGGATCGGATCGATCTCTTCGCGCTCTTGCTTCGGCTCGGGCTTGGCGTCCTGCTCCAGATCCACGAATACCGCGATCTGCTGCTGCAGAATGGTGGCGGCACGGCGGATCGCCTCTTCCGGATCGATGGTGCCATCGGTTTCCAGATCGATCACCAGCTTGTCCAGGTCGGTACGCTGCTCGACCCGGGCGGCCTCCACCACGTACGCCACGCGGCGCACCGGGCTGTAGCTGGCATCCAGCTGCAGGCGGCCGATGCCGCGGGTTTCGTCGTCATCACTCTGACGAGTGTCGGCGGCTTCGTAGCCACGGCCTTTCTGCACTTTCAGGCGCACACGCAGTTCGGTGTCGCCGGTGATGGTGCAGATCAGGTGGTCCGGGTTAACGATCTCAACGCTGTGATCGCGCTGGATATCGTCGGCGGTAACATCGCCCGGGCCTTTCTTGACCAGTTCCAGGGTCGCTTCTTCGCGATCTTCCATCTTCAGGGCCACGCCCTTCAGGTTGAGGAGGATGTTGATCACATCTTCCTGCACACCCTCGATGGAGGAGTACTCGTGCTGTACACCGTCGATCTCCACTTCGGTGATCGCGCAGCCAGGCATGCTGGACAGCAGGATGCGGCGCAGCGCCGTGCCCAGAGTATGGCCGAAACCACGCTCCAGCGGCTCCAGTACGACCTTGGCGTGGGTCTCGCTGATCGCGTTGACCGCGATCGAGCGGGGCGTGAGAAATTCGTTCACGGCGGTCATAGAGATCCCTCAGGCAGTCCTTACTTGGAGTACAGCTCGACGATCAGGTTTTCGTTGATCTCGGCCGGCAAATCGATACGCTCCGGCAGGGCTTTGAACGTGCCCTCGAACTTCTTCTCGTCCACTTCCACCCAGGTCGGGAAGCCGCGCTGCTGGGCCAGTTCCATGGCGTTCTTGACGCGCAGCTGGTTCTTGGCCTTTTCACGCACGGTAACGATGTCACCGGGGCTCACCTGGTAGGAGGCGATGTTCACGCTACGACCGTTAACCAGGATCGCGCGGTGTGATACCAGCTGGCGTGCCTCGGAACGGGTCGCGCCGAAGCCCAGACGGTATACCACGTTGTCCAGACGGCCTTCCAGGAGCTGCAGAAGCACCTCGCCGGTGGCGCCGCGGGACCGGGCGGCTTTCTTGTAGTAGCCGCGAAACTGCTTTTCCAGAACGCCGTACATGCGACGGACTTTCTGTTTCTCGCGCAACTGCACGCCGTAGTCGGACAGGCGGCTGGGGCGACGGCCACCGCCGGCCTGACCGGGGGGCTGTTCCGCCTTGCACTTGGATTCCAGCGGACGAATGCCGCTTTTGAGGAACAGATCAGTGCCTTCACGACGGGAAAGCTTGCACTTGGGACCGATGTATCTTGCCATCTTGCTCTAACTCCCGTTACACGCGGCGCTTCTTGGGCGGACGACAACCATTATGCGGAATGGGCGTCACGTCCTGAATGTGGGTAATCTTGTAGCCACAGCCGTTGAGCGCGCGAATAGAGGACTCACGGCCCGGACCGGGACCCTTGACTCGGACTTCCAGGTTCTTCAACCCGTAATCCTTGGCGGCATTACCCGCGTTTTCGGCAGCCACCTGGGCCGCGAAAGGCGTGCTTTTGCGGGAACCACGGAAGCCGGCACCACCGGAGGTCGCCCAGGACAAAGCGTTGCCCTGACGGTCGGTGATGGTGATGATGGTGTTGTTGAAAGAAGCGTGTACATGCGCGATACCGTCCGCAACGGTCCGCGTTACCTTCTTCCGACGTGCGCCACTGTCTCTTTTCGCTTTAGCCATGCTTACTTATCCAGATATCAGGACTTACTTGCGGATCGGTTTCCGCGGGCCCTTGCGGGTCCGGGCATTGGTTTTGGTACGCTGGCCGCGCAGCGGCAGCCCACGGCGATGACGGATGCCGCGGTAGCAGCCCAGATCCATCAAACGCTTGATATTCATGTTGATTTCCCGGCGCAGATCGCCCTCCGTGGAAACCTTGGCGACCTCGGCGCGGATCGCGTCCAGCTGGTCGCCGGAAAGGTCACGCACCTTGACGGTCGGCTCAATGCCGGTCTGCTCGCAAATAGCGCGAGCGCGGGTGCGGCCGATCCCGAAAATATAGGTGAGTGAAATCACCGAATGCTTGTTGTCCGGGATGTTAACGCCTGCAATACGGGCCATCCGAATATCTCCGATTCACAACGCGGTAGTGCCAGCCTCTGGCGCCGAAAGGCGGAAGAGTCTAGCGTTACACCGACTGAATTTCAACCAAACACTAGGAAAAGAAGTTCTGCCCAACCGGGCCGTTAGCCCTGGCGCTGCTTATGCCGGGGCTCGGCACTGCAAATCACCATAACCCGGCCCTTCCGGCGGATTACCTTGCAGTTGCGGCAGATCTTCTTAACAGAAGCCTGAACTTTCATCGCACTCGCCTCACTTTACCTTCAAGCCCGTGGGCCGGTTATCGCACCAGACCGGTGCCGCCATACCCTTTCAGGTTGGCCTTCTTCATCAACTTCTCGTACTGGGTGGACATCAGGTGCGAATTAACCTGCGACCAGAAGTCCATAACCACTACCACCACGATCAACAGTGAGGTGCCGCCCAGATAGAAAGGCACGTTCCACACCCCCTGCAGACCCAGAGGCAGCAGGCATACCAGCGTCATGTACACCGAACCGATCAGGGTCAGCCGACCCATCACCGTGTCGATATAACGAGCGGATTGCTCGCCGGGGCGGATACCCGGGATGTAAGCCCCGGATTTCTTGAGATTGTCCGCCACGTCTTTCGGGTTGAATACCAGGGCCGTGTAGAAGTAGCAGAAGAACACGATCGCCAGGGTAAACAACAAAATGTACAACGGTGTGCCGGGCAGCAGCGCGTCGCTGACGACACGCAGGGCCTGGCCCCACCAGGAATCCGGGTCGCTGGTGCTGAACCACTGGCTCAGCGACGCCGGGAACAGCAGGATGGAACTGGCGAAAATCGCCGGAATCACGCCCGCCATGTTCACTTTCAACGGCAGATGGCTCTGCTGGGCCGCATAGACGCGGCGGCCCTGCTGCCGCCGGGCGTAGTTAACGGTGATTCTCCGCTGACCACGCTCGACGAACACCACACCGAAGATCACCGCCACCGCCACCAGGAACACCAGCAGCATGGCCAGCAGACTCAGATCGCCCTGACGGGCCGATTCGAAAGTCTGCGCCACCGCGCCGGGCAGACCGGCCACGATGGAAGCGAAGATCAGCATGGAAATACCATTGCCGATACCGCGCTCGGTGATCTGCTCACCCAGCCACATCAGGAACACCGTGCCGGTTACCAGCGTGGTCACGGCCACGAAGTAGAAGCTGGCCACCTGCATGGTGGACGCCGCCTCCGGCAACAGGGTGATGCCCTGGCTTTTAAGGCCCGCGCACACACCAAACGACTGAATCGCGCCCAGTGCCACCGTCAGATAACGGGTGTACTGGGTGATCTTGCGGCGACCCTGCTCGCCTTCCTTGCGCAGCTGCTCAAGGGAGGGAACCACCGCGCTCATCAGCTGGATAACAATGCTCGCGGTAATGTACGGCATGATACCCAGGGCGAAGATGCTCATGCGCTCCAGCGAACCGCCGGAGAACATATTGAACATGCCAAGAATGGTGTCCCGGTTGTTGTTGAACATCTGTTCCAACGCTTCCGGGTTCATTCCGGGAACCGGGATGTGCGCACCGATCCGGAACACCAGCAGGGCTCCCAGCAGGAAACCGATGCGGCGCCACAGCTCACGAGTGGCGCCGCCGGTGGCCGCGGTGTTGTTGTTCAGTGTTTGTGCACGGTTCTTGGCCATAGCCCCGCCTTATTACTCCTCGATTTTACCGCCGGCCTTCTCCACCGCTTCGCGAGCACCCTTGGTCAGGGCGACGCCGCGGATGGTTACCGCGCGGTCGATTTGGCCGCGCAGCACGATCTTGGCGCGTTTCTTATCGGAGCGAACAACACCGGCGTCCTTCAGGGCCGCCAGGTCGATCACGTCACCTTCCACCTTGGCCAGCTCCGCCAGACGCACTTCCGCGGTGGCCATGGCCAGCTTGGAGGTGAAGCCGAACTTGGGAACCCGACGCTGCAGCGGCATCTGGCCGCCTTCGAAACCAGGCTTCACGGTGCCGCCGGAACGGGACTTCTGACCTTTGTGGCCGCGGCCACCGGTCTTGCCCAGGCCGGAACCGATACCACGGCCAACCCGCTTCTCGTCCGGACGGGATCCGTCAGCTGGATGCAAATCATTGAGACGCATCGCTTATTCTCCCTCTACCCGTACCAAGTACGCGACTTTGTTGATCATGCCACGTACGGAAGGTGTGTCTTCAACTTCCACGGTGTGACCGATGCGGCGCAGCCCGAGACCGCGCACACAGGCCTTGTGGCCTTCCAGCCGACCGCTGCTGCTTTTAACCTGGGTTACTTTGATCTTGTCAGCCATCGTTAAGCTTCCGTCTGTGTGCGCTTAGCCGAGAATCTCTTCAACGGACTTGCCGCGCTTAGCCGCCACCGACTCCGGTGAGGACATCTGCTTCAGCCCGTTGAACGTTGCACGCACCACGTTCACTGGATTGGTGGATCCGTAGCACTTCGCCAGAACGTTCTGCACGCCGGCCACTTCCAGCACCGCGCGCATCGCGCCACCGGCAATCACACCAGTACCGTCGTCGGCAGGCTGCATGTACACCTTGGAGGCGCCATGGCGTGCCTTGATCGGGTGCTGAATGGTGGTGCCTTTCAGGTCCACCTGAATCATGTTGCGGCGGGCGGCTTCCAGCGCCTTCTGGATGGCGGCCGGCACTTCGCGTGCCTTACCGCGGCCGAAGCCTACCTTACCTTTGCCGTCGCCCACTACAGTCAACGCAGTGAAACCGAAGATGCGGCCGCCTTTTACTACCTTGGCAACCCGGTTCACCTGAACCAGCTTCTCCTGGAGACCTTCGTTGGGATCAACTTTCGCCATAACCAAGCACCCTTAGAATTCAAGCCCGTTTTCGCGCGCGGCATCCGCCAACGCCTTGATCCGACCGTGATAACGGAATCCGGAACGATCAAAGGCTACACGCTCGATGCCCGCCTCTTTGGCGCGCTTCGCAATCAGTTCGCCTACTTTCGATGCGGCGTCGGCATTGCCGGTGGCCGCTTCGCGCAGGTCCTTCTCGACGGTACTCGCCGTAACCAGAACCCGGTCACCAGCCGCGCTGGTGATCTGCGCGTAGATGTGGCGCGGGGTGCGATGTACGGACAGACGGATCTGGCCGGACTCGCGGATGTTAAGGCGAGTACGTTTGGCCCTGCGCAGACGTGCAAGTTTCTTGTCCATCATGGCTCTAGTCTCAACAATTATTTCTTCTTGGCTTCCTTACGGCGCACCTGCTCATCAGCATAGCGCACCCCCTTGCCTTTGTAGGGCTCGGGCGGACGGAAGGCCCGGACATTGGCGGCAACCTGACCAACCAGCTGCTTATCAATGCCCTTGACAACAATTTCGGTCTGGGTCGGGGTTTCGATGGTGATGCCATCGGGCAGCTGATACGCCACCGGATGGGAGAAACCCAGCGTCAGGTTCAGGGTCTTGCCCTGAGCCTGGGCGCGATAACCCACGCCGTTGAGGACCAGCTTGCGCTCGAAGCCCTCTGAGACGCCGGTGACCATGTTGTTCACCACCGCGCGGGTGGTACCGGCCAGCGCCCAGGATTCCTGGGACTCCTCGCGCGGCTTGACGGTGAAGATACCGTCTTCAAACGACACGTCCACCTGCTCGTGCACTTCATGTTCCAGGTTGCCTTTGCTGCCCTTTACGGACACCTTGCGACCGTCGATTTTCAGCTCGACGCCGCTGGGCAACTTAACCGGATTTTTCGCTACTCTAGACATTGCTGCACCTAAACCCGTCTACACCGCTACCGTTAGGACACTTCGCAGATCAGCTCGCCGCCTACATTAGCCTGGCGCGCTGCGCGATCGGAAAGAATGCCCTGGTTGGTGGACACGATCATCACACCAAGGCCGCCCTTGACCTTGGGAATCTGGCCGGCGTTTTTGTAGACACGCAGACCGGGGCGGCTGACACGGGAAATCTTTTCGATTACCGGACTGCCCTCGAAATACCGAAGGTCCACGGTCAGCACGGGCTTCTTGTCGCCGGCCACCGAGAAGCCTTCGATGTAACCTTCTTCCTTCAGTACCTTGGCAATGGCCTGCTTAGCCGTGGAAGAAGGAATCTCCACCTTGGCTTTCCGGGCCATCTGCGCGTTACGGATACGAGTAAACATATCCGCCAGGGTATCTTGCATGCTCATGCCGCAATCGCTCCGCTACTCATGCCTATATCTTGGCTTGCTTACCAGCTGGCCTTAACCAGACCGGGGACGTCGCCGCGCATCGCTGCTTCGCGCAGCTTGATACGGCTCAAACCGAACTTCCGGTAGTAGCCGTGCGGACGACCGGTAATCCGGCAGCGATTACGCTGGCGCACCGGAGAGGAATCGCGCGGCAGCTTCTGGAGCTGCAGTTGCGCGTCCCATTTTGCTTCGGGTTCGGCGTTGGGATCGTTAACGATCGCTTTCAGCGCCTGACGCTTGGCGGCGTAACGCTGAACCAACTTGGCGCGCTTCGCCTCCCGATTTTTCATAGAGACCTTTGCCATGACAAATCCTCAGCCCTTCAGCGGGAAGTTGAAGGCGCGCAACAGCGCGCGTGCCTCGTCGTCGGTTTTCGCCGTGGTGGTGATGGTGATGTCCATACCACGCAGCTTATCAACCTTGTCGAAATCCACTTCGGGGAACACGATCTGCTCGCGCAGCCCCATGGAATAATTGCCCCGGCCGTCGAATGACTTGGGATTCAAACCACGGAAGTCGCGCATCCGGGGAATCGCCACCGCCACCAGGCGGTCCAGGAATTCGTACATACGGCGATTGCGCAGGGTCACCTTGCAGCCGATCGGCCAGCCTTCACGAATCTTGAAACCCGCAACGGACTTACGCGCCTTGGTGATCAGCGGCTTCTGGCCGGCAATCGCGGTCATGTCGGACAAGGCGCCTTCGATGGCCTTACGGTCCGCGGCCGCTTCACCGACACCCATGTTCAGGGTGATCTTGGTGATTTTCGGCACTTCCATGACATTGTCGTAACCCAGCTCTTCTTTGAGCTTTGCCACGATCTGTTCGTTGTAAACCTTTTTCAGATCACTCATGGTCCACCTGTCCTCACGCGTCCAGCGTTTCGCCGCTAGACTTGAAGAAACGCACCTTATCGCCATCCTCGAAACGGAAGCCAACACGGTCCGCTTTCTCGGCCTTGGGGTTCCAGATGGCCACATTGGAAGCGTCGATACCCGCTTCCTGTTCGACGATGCCGCCCTGAATACCACGGTTCGGATTGGCGCGTACGTGTTTCTTAACCACGTTCACCCCGGCCACGATCAGACGGCCGTTCGGCAGCACGCGCTGAACCTTGCCGCGCTTACCTTTATCCTTGCCCGCGATTACGATGACTTCATCATCACGCTTGATCTTGAGCATTACGTTCACCCGCCTTTAAAGAACTTCCGGTGCCAGGGAGATGATTTTCATGAACTGCTCGGTACGCAGCTCACGGGTCACCGGTCCAAAGATCCGGGTACCTACCGGCGCCTTGTTGTTGCCCAACAGCACCGCGGCGTTTTCATCAAAACGAATCACGGAGCCGTCCGGGCGGCGCACACCGCGGCGGGTGCGGACCACCACAGCGGTCATCACATCACCCTTCTTAACGCGGCCGCGCGGAATCGCTTCCTTTACTGTGACCTTGATGACGTCACCAATGCCTGCATAGCGGCGGTGGGAGCCACCCAGCACCTTGATGCACTGCACTCGACGGGCGCCGCTGTTATCGGCGACTTCGAGCATCGTTTCGGTCTGAATCATCGCTTACTCTCTCCAACTCCTGCCCTGCAGGCAGCCACAGCAACCTTGGTCAGACCTTGTTGGTCTGCTCCACCACGTTCACCAGCATCCAGGTTTTACGCTTGGACAACGGGCGGCACTCTTCAATCGTGACCAGGTCGCCTTCGTTGCACTGATTCTCTTCATCATGCGCCATCAACTTGGTTGACCGCTTGATGATCTTGCCGTAAATCGGGTGCTGCACCCGGCGCTCCACCAACACGGTGATCGTTTTCTCACCCTTGTTGGAAATGACCTTGCCAGTAGCGGTCCGGCGCAGTATCTCTTTCGCTTCTGCCATGCCTAGTTACCCTGCTTCTCTCTCAGAATGGTTTTCACCCGTGCAATATCACGGCGAACCTTCCCAAGCTGATGGGTTTGTGAAAGCTGCCCGGATGCCAGTTTCATGCGCTGCTTAAACTGCTCTTCAAGCAACTCGAGCTGCTGGTTGTTCAGCTCTTCGACACTCTTTTCTCTCAGTTCGCTCGCTTTCATGGCTTACATCACCGTCCGAGTCACTACGCGGGTGCTGATCGGCAGCTTGGCCGCGGCGAGGCGGAACGCTTCTCGCGCTACGTCCTCTGAAACACCTTCCATTTCGTAGAGCATGCGGCCCGGCTGAATCTGAGCCACCCAGTACTCCACGTTACCCTTACCTTTACCCATCCGGACTTCGAGCGGCTTCTGGGTGATCGGCTTATCCGGGAACACACGGATCCAGATTTTGCCGCCCCGCTTGATGTGCCGGGTCATGGCACGACGGGCTGCTTCGATCTGGCGGGCGGTAATGCGGCCACGACCGGTAGCCTGCAGGCCCACGGTGCCGAAAGACACCTTGCTGCCCCGCTGTGCCAGGCCGCGGTTACGGCCCTTATGAACTTTCCGGAATTTGGTACGCTTCGGCTGCAACATCGTTCGTTACCCTTTAACCGCGGCCGCGCTTCTTGGCGCCCTTGGACTGCTGTTGCTTCTGTTCTTCCTGAATCTGCTCCATGCCACCAAGCACTTCGCCACGGAAGATCCAGACCTTTACGCCAATGGTGCCGTAAGTGGTTTCGGCGCGAACGCTGGCATAATCGATGTCCGCACGCAGCGTGTGCAGCGGCACCCGGCCTTCGCGATACCACTCGGTACGGGCGATCTCGGCGCCACCCAGGCGTCCGGACAACTGAATCCGAATACCTTCGGCGCCGGACTTCATGGCGTTCTGCACCGCGCGCTTCATAGCGCGGCGGAACATTACCCGACGCTCCAACTGACCGGCGACGTTGTCGGCCACCAGGCGGGCGTCGAGATCCGGCTTGCGCACCTCTTCGATATTGATGTGCACCGGAACGCCCATCTTGGCGGCCACGTCGCGACGCAGGCGCTCGACGTCCTCGCCTTTCTTACCGATCACAATACCCGGACGCGCCGTGGAGATCGTGATGCGCACGTTTTCTGACGGGCGCTCGATCTTGATACGGCTCACCGAGGCATTCTTCAGGCGCTTGAACAGATATTCACGCACCTGCAGGTCGGAAACCAGGCAGTCGGAATAGGTTTTCTGCCCGGCATACCAGAGCGAGTTATGCTCTTTGACAATGCCCAGGCGAATACCGATCGGATGAACTTTCTGACCCATCTGGTTACTCCTGACCTTCTGAGACTTTTACAGTGATGTGACAAGTGCGCTTGAGGATGCGATCGGCGCGGCCTTTGGCGCGCGCTCGAATACGCTTCATCGTCATGCCCTCGTCCACAAACACTGTGGAAACTTTCAGCTCATCCACGTCAGCGCCGTCGTTGTTTTCCGCGTTAGCAATCGCGGACTCCAGCACTTTCTTTACAATCCGGGCCGCCTTCTTGGGGCTAAAGGCCAGAACATTCAGCGCCTTCTCCACCTCCAGACCTCTGATCTGGTCGGCCACAAGGCGGGCTTTTTGAGCCGAAATTCTTGCGCCCCGCAGACGGGCTGCAACTTCAGTAACTTCAGTCGCCATGGCTGTCACCTTATCGCTTAGCCTTCTTGTCCACGATGTGCCCGCGGTATGTGCGGGTCAGGGCGAATTCGCCCAACTTGTGGCCCACCATGTGCTCGGTGATCAATACCGGAACATGCTGACGGCCGTTATGTACCGCGATGGTCAAGCCCACCATCTCCGGGATGATCATGGAGCGACGGGACCAGGTTTTGATCGGCTTACGGGAGCCGGCTTCCACCGCTTCTTCCACCTTCTTCAAAAGGTGGTGATCCAGAAACGGACCTTTCTTCAGTGAACGTGGCACAGCCTGAACCTCTCTCTATCCCTTACTTACGACGGTCACGCACAATCATCTTGGAGGTGCGCTTGTTTGTACGCGTTTTGTGGCCCTTGGTAGGTACACCCCAGGGGGTAACCGGGTGACGACCGCCGGAAGTGCGACCTTCACCACCACCATGAGGGTGATCCACCGGGTTCATCGCCACACCACGTACGGTCGGGCGAACACCCCGCCAGCGCTTGGCGCCGGCCTTACCCAGCGAGCGCAGACTGTGCTCGCTGTTGGCAACTTCACCGATGGTGGCCTTGCACTCGGCGCTCACCTTGCGCATCTCGCCGGAGCGGAGACGCAGGGTGACATAGCCACCATCCTTTGCCAGCACCTGAATCGCGGTGCCGGCGGAGCGGGCCAGCTGGCCACCCTTACCGGGCTTCATTTCCACGTTATGAACCGTGGAACCCAGCGGAATGTTGCGCAGCGGCAGAGCGTTACCCGCCTTGATCGGCGCGTCTTCACCGGACTGGATACGATCACCGGCTTTCAGGCCACGCGGCGCCAGAATATAGCGACGCTCACCATCCAGGTATTTGATCAGGGCGATATGAGCGGACCGGTTGGGGTCGTACTCAAGGCGCTCGATCACACCGGCGATACCGTCCTTGTCCCGACGAAAGTCGACGCGACGATACTTTTGCTTGTGACCACCGCCTTTATGGCGGGTGGTGATGCGGCCGTTGTTATTACGACCGCCACTTTTACTCTTCGCTTCCAGCAGCGGCTCATAAGGTGCACCTTTGTGCAGATCCTCATTAACCACCTTGACCACAAAGCGGCGGCCCGGGGAAGTCGGCTTAGCTTTAACAATCGCCATGATTACTTACTCCCTTACCTTACTCTGCGCCCAGGAAGTCGATGTCCTGGCCTTCCGCCAGAGACACATAAGCCTTCTTCCAGCCCGCGCGCTTACCGGCGACACGCCCGAAGAACTTCTGCTTGCCTTTGACGCTGAGAGTCCGCACGGACTCCACTTTCACGTCGAACAGCGCTTCCACGGCCTTCTTGATTTCAAGCTTGTTGGCGTCTTTCGCCACCTTGAAAACGAAGGCGTTGCCCTGATCGGCCACCAGCGTGGCTTTCTCCGAAACGTGCGGCGCGAGAAGTACGTTAAAAATGCGCTCTTTGTTCATGCCAGCGCCTCCTCAAGCTGCTTCAGAGCCGGAACTGTCACCAGCACCTTCTCGAAGGCGATGAGACTGACCGGATCCACGCCACTGGCGTCGCGAATATCCACTTTGGGCAGGTTGCGTGCCGCCAGGTAGAGGTTTTCATCCACCTCGCTGGTCACGATCAGCACACTGCTCAATTCCAGATCCTTTAGCTTGGATGCCACCTGCTTGGTTTTCGGTGAGTCGATGTTGAACTCGTCGACCACCACCAAACGTTCCTGACGTACCAGCTCGGAAAAAATGCAACGCAACGCGCCGCGGTACATCTTGCGATTCACCTTCTGGGAAAAATCGCGGGGTTCTGCGGCAAACGTCTTGCCGCCGCCACGCCACAGCGGGCTGCGGATAGTGCCGGCACGGGCCCGGCCAGTACCTTTCTGACGCCAGGGCTTACGGCCACCACCGCTTACCGCCGCGCGATTCTTCTGAGCCTTGGAACCCTGACGGGCACCGGCCAGAAACGCGGTCACAACCTGATGAACCAGAGGCTCGTTGAAGTCTTTGCCGAAGGCGACTTCAGAAACGGTTACGGTACCTCCAGAGGCAGTATTGAGATTCATCCTCTATTCCTCTTTCAGGCCTTCGCCTTCACTGCCGGGCGCACGATAACATCACCACCGGCCGCACCGGGGATGGCACCCTTTACCAGCAACAGATTCTTTTCCGCATCCACACGCACGATTTCAAGGTTCTGAACCGTTACGCGCTCGGCGCCCAGATGACCCGCCATCTTCTTACCCTTGAAAACCTTGCCCGGGGTCTGGTTCTGACCAATAGAACCCGGCGCGCGGTGTGACAAGGAGTTACCATGGGTAGCGTCCTGAGTACGGAAATTCCAACGCTTCACGCCGCCCGCGAAGCCTTTACCCTTGGAAGTGCCGGTTACGTCCACGGACTGACCCGCTTCGAACACCTCAAGAGTCACCTCGGAGCCGGCCTGCAGCTCGCCGACTTCGCCGCGGAACTCGCCCGCGCTGCGGCCGGCTTCGACACCAGCCTTCGCGAAGTGACCGGCCTGCGGCTTGGTCACCCGGCTGGCCCGGCGCTCACCCACCGTCACTTGCACGGCTTCGTAGCCATCTGTTTCTTCGGTCTTGACCTGACTCACCCGATTCGGGGTCACTTCAATGACGGTCACCGGAACACTGATACCTTCCTCAGTGAACACCCGGGTCATCCCGCACTTCCGACCGATTACACCAATCGCCATTGTCTACCTCTTCACAACCTGTCGCGGTTGAACCGCCCGTAGTTGTCGGTCTGAGCAATCTCAGGCCAGTTATCCCAGGCTAATCTGCACGTCCACACCAGCCGCCAGGTCAAGCTTCATGAGCGCATCCACGGTTTTATCCGTGGGCTCAACGATGTCGACCAGCCGCTTGTGGGTGCGGATCTCGTACTGATCACGCGCATCCTTATTCACATGCGGAGAGATCAGCACAGTAAACCGTTCTTTACGCGTCGGCAGAGGGATTGGACCCTGTACCTGCGCACCCGTCCGTTTTGCCGTATCCACGATCTCCTGGGCGGACTGATCAATGAGACGATGATCAAAGGCCTTGAGACGGATGCGGATTCTTTGGTTAGCCATAGCTAACAAACTCCAGACTGTTTCGTACCATTCTTTAGATGGCAAAAAGCCCGCCCAACCTGTCCGTCCGGAAGGTGGTGGGTGTCAAAACAAGCCCGGGAACGATGCCCCGGTTGATCGCGCTCTTTAGCCGGTGCTTTGTTTACCGGTTAAGAGGGCGCAAATTATAGGGATAAAAAAAGGCCAGGGCAAGGGCCCCGGCCTTTTTATTTCCCTTTACTCGATGATCTTGGACACCACGCCGGCGCCAACGGTGCGGCCGCCTTCGCGGACCGCGAAGCGCAGGCCTTCTTCCATGGCGATCGGTGCGATCAGCTCGACGCTCATCTGCACGTTATCGCCCGGCATCACCATCTCGGTGCCTTCCGGCAGCTGGCAAGCGCCGGTCACGTCGGTGGTCCGGAAGTAGAACTGCGGACGGTAGCCGTTGAAGAACGGGGTGTGACGGCCGCCCTCGTCCTTGCTCAGCACGTACACCTCACCCTCGAACTTGGTGTGCGGGGTGATGGAGCCCGGCTTCGCCAGCACCTGGCCACGCTCTACTTCGTCACGCTTGGTGCCGCGCAGCAGCACGCCCACGTTCTCGCCGGCACGACCTTCGTCGAGCAGCTTGCGGAACATCTCAACGCCGGTGCAGGTGGTCTTCATGGTGTCTTTCATACCCACGATTTCCATCTCGTCACCCACCTTGATGATACCGCGCTCCACACGACCGGTTACCACGGTACCGCGGCCGGAGATGGAGAACACGTCCTCGATCGGCATCAGGAACGGCTGGTCCACGGCGCGCTCCGGCTCCGGGATGTACTCGTCCAGGCACTCCACCAGCTTGGCTACCGCCGGCATGCCGATGTCGCTGGTGTCACCTTCCAGCGCCTTCAGCGCGGAACCGGTGATGATCGGGGTGTCGTCGCCCGGGAAGTCGTAGTCGCTGAGCAGCTCGCGGATTTCCATCTCGACCAGCTCGAGCAGCTCTTCGTCGTCCACCATGTCCGCTTTGTTCAGGAACACAACGATGAACGGAACGCCAACCTGACGGGACAGCAGGATGTGCTCGCGGGTCTGCGGCATCGGGCCGTCGGCCGCGCTCACCACCAGGATCGCGCCGTCCATCTGCGCCGCGCCGGTGATCATGTTCTTCACGTAGTCGGCGTGACCCGGGCAGTCAACGTGCGCGTAGTGACGCTTCGGAGAGTCGTACTCAACGTGGGAGGTCGCGATGGTAATACCGCGCTCACGCTCTTCCGGGGCGTTATCGATGGAATCGAACGCGCTCGCGGAACCGGTGCCCCAGGTCTCGAAACAGACCCGCGTCAGGGCGGCGGTCAGCGTGGTTTTACCATGGTCAACGTGACCGATGGTGCCTACGTTTACATGCGGTTTGTTACGTTCAAACTTTTCCTTTGCCACGGCTCAATACCCTTAACAAATTATCCGTAAATTTAAGATTTCTTACCGCTGATGACGTCATCGGCGATATTGCGCGGTGCCTCGGAGTACTTCAGGAACTCCATGGAGTAGCTGGCGCGACCCTGAGACATGGAACGCAGATCGGTCGCGTAGCCAAACATCTCGGAGAGCGGCACTTCGGCACGAATCACCTTGCCGGACAGAGTGTCTTCCATGCCCTGCACGGTGCCACGACGACGGCTCAGGTCACCCATGACGTCGCCCATGTACTCCTCGGGGGTAACCGCTTCGACCTTCATGATCGGCTCGAGCAGAACGGCACCACCCTCTTTCGCGGCGTTCTTCACCGCCAGGCCGCCGGCCATGCGGAAGGCGTTCTCGTTGGAATCCACCTCGTGGTAGGAACCATCGTAGAGAATCGCTTTCACGCCCAGCACCGGGTAGCCGGCCAGCACACCGGACTTCAGCTGCTCATCGATACCTTTCTGAACAGCACCGAAGTACTCTTTCGGAACCACACCGCCGTGAATCTGCTCTTCAAACTCGAAGTCCGCATCGCGATCGATGGGCTCGAACTTGATTTTGACGTGGCCGTACTGACCACGACCACCGGACTGCTTGACGAACTTACCTTCCACGTCCACCGGCTTGGTGAAGGTTTCGCGGTAAGCCACCTGCGGCGCGCCGATGTTCGCTTCCACCTTGAACTCCCGCTTCATGCGGTCGACAAGGATGTCCAGGTGCAGCTCGCCCATGCCGGAAATGATGGTCTGGCCGGACTCTTCGTCGGTCTTCACACGGAAGGACGGATCCTCCTGTGCCAGACGACCCAGCGCCATGCCCATCTTCTCCTGGTCGGCCTTGGACTTCGGCTCCACCGCCACGGAAATCACCGGATCCGGGAATTCCATGCGCTCAAGGATGATCACCTTGTTCAGGTCACAGAGGGTGTCACCGGTGGTGACGTCCTTGAGACCCACGCAGGCGGCGATGTCGCCGGCGCGCACTTCCTTGATCTCCTCGCGGGAGTTGGAGTGCATCTGCAGCAGACGGCCGACGCGCTCTTTCTTGTCGCGAACGGAGTTCATCACGCTGTCACCGGAGTTCAGCACGCCGGAGTAAACGCGGATGAAGGTCAGCGAGCCCACGAACGGGTCGGTGGCGATCTTGAACGCCAGGGCGGAGAACGGCTCGTCGTCGCTGGACTTACGGGCCTCAACGGTTTCACCGTCTTCCAGTACACCCTGGATCGCCTTCACTTCGTCCGGCGCCGGCAGGTATTCGATCACCGCGTCCAGCAGCGCCTGCACGCCCTTGTTCTTAAAGGCGGAGCCGCACAGAGCCAGAACGATCTCGTTGGCGATGACCTGCTGACGCAGACCAGCCTTGATCTGCTCGTTGGTCAGCTCGCCATTCTCCAGGTAGGTCTCCATCAGTTCTTCGGAGGCCTCGGCGGCGGACTCGACCATCTGCTCGCGCAGCTCGTCGCAACGGGCCTGGAGCTCTTCGGGGATGTCCTTCTGCTCGTAGGTCATACCCATGTCGCCTTCGTTCCAATAGATCGCCTTCATGCGGATCAGGTCGACCACGCCCTTGAAGTTATCTTCGGAACCGATGTTCAGCTGAATGGGAACCACCTTGGCACCCAGACGCTTGCGGATCTGCTCGACCACGCGCTCGAAGTCGGCGCCGGCGCGGTCCATCTTGTTGACGAACACCACGCGGGGCACTTCGTACTTATTGGCCTGACGCCATACGGTCTCGGACTGCGGCTCCACACCGGAAGTACCACAGAACACCACCACGGCACCGTCGAGTACACGCAGGGAACGTTCCACCTCAATGGTGAAGTCCACGTGCCCCGGGGTATCAATGATGTTGATCCGGTGCTGGTCGTACTGCTGGTCCATGCCCTGCCAGAAGGTAGTGGTGGCAGCGGAGGTAATGGTAATACCACGCTCCTGCTCCTGCTCCATCCAGTCCATGACCGCGGCACCGTCGTGTACCTCACCGATTTTGTGAGACACACCGGTGTAAAAGAGGACGCGCTCGGTGGTGGTAGTCTTGCCCGCGTCCACGTGGGCGCAGATACCAATGTTGCGATAGCGGTTGAGAGGAGTCTTACGTGCCACGCTGCTAACCTCGATTCACTGAATCCAATACAAAAACCGGCCTGAACTTGAGCAGGCCGGTTTACTCATCCTACCTTCTTGCTTAGAAGCGGAAGTGGGAGAAGGCCTTGTTGGCCTCGGCCATGCGGTGCACGTCTTCCCGCTTCTTCATGGCTGCGCCCTTGCCTTCAGCGGCGTCCGCCACTTCACCGGCGAGGCGCTGAGCCATGCTTTTCTCACCACGCTTACGCGCGGAATCCACCAGCCAGCGCATGGCCAGGGCGGTACGACGACTGGGACGCACTTCGACCGGCACCTGATAGGTGGCGCCACCGACCCGACGGCTTTTCACTTCCACCATCGGACGGATATTGTCGAGCGCTTTCTCGAACAGTTCCAGGGGCTCGCCGTTCTTTCGATCCGCGACGATGTCCAGGGCGCCATAAACGATGTGCTCGGCCACGGACTTCTTGCCGTCGACCATCACATGGTTCATGAACTTGGCCAGCAACTGGCTCCCGAACTTCGGATCCGGCAGGATCTCGCGTTTGGCTACGACGCGTCTTCTAGGCATCGGATGTGTTCCTCGTTTTCACCCCGCCGGGGCGGGGAAAGCTTCAGGGTTACCCGGGACGGAGCCCGGCCTTACTCATCCCATCGGGCCAACCGGCCCGACCGTCAGAAAAGGGGTTCGATTTACTTCTTCGGCCGCTTGGCACCGTACTTGGAACGGCGCTGCTTACGGTCCTGAACACCCGCGGTGTCCAGCGTGCCACGCACGGTGTGGTAGCGCACGCCGGGCAGGTCTTTCACACGACCGCCACGGATCAGCACCACGGAGTGCTCCTGCAGGTTATGACCTTCCCCGGGAATGTAGGAAGAAACTTCATAACCGTTGGTCAGGCGCACACGGCACACTTTACGCAACGCGGAGTTCGGCTTTTTCGGGGTAGTGGTGTACACCCGGGTGCAAACGCCGCGACGCTGCGGGCAGCCCTGCAGGGCGACCGAGTCGCTTTTTTCAACCTTCCTCTTGCGCGGGTTGCGCACAAGCTGGTTTACAGTTGCCATGAAACTACTGCTCCACGCTTACAGTTCTGTGACGAACTTGCTTCGTTTCGCCACCCTTGGGTCCGTCCACGGCCTTTTCCGGGCTATAGACAGGGGCGACGGATTCTAGGGATCCGGGGGCGTCAAGTCAAGACGCCCCCGGAGCCGACTACTCCTCGTCGGAGGAGCTGAGTGCTTCGGAAAGCGCCGCTTCCACCTCGTCCATGGTCGGGCCGTCGCCGTGCGCTTCCTCGCGCTGGCGGCGCCGTTCCATATGGTAGGCGTAACCGGTACCGGCGGGGATCAGACGACCCACCACCACGTTTTCCTTCAGACCGCGCAGGTCGTCTTCCTTGCCGGTCACCGCCGCTTCGGTCAACACCCGCGTGGTTTCCTGGAAGGACGCCGCGGAGATGAACGATTCGGTGGCCAGGGACGCCTTGGTGATACCCAGCAGCAGGCGCGAGCCGCGTGCCGGCATCTTGTCGTCCCCGTTGAGGCGCTCGTTCTCTTCCATCAGGCGGGCGTATTCGATCTGCTCGCCCTTGATGAAGGAGGAATCGCCCAGCTCGGTGATTTCCACCTTGCGCAGCATCTGGCGGATGATCGTCTCGATGTGCTTGTCGTTGATCTTCACACCCTGCAGGCGGTAGACCTCCTGCACCTCGTTGACGATATAGCGCGCCAGCTCCACTTCACCCATCAGACGCAGGATGTCGTGGGGGTTGAGCGGCCCGTCGGAGACCACTTCGCCCTTCTCCACGTGCTCACCTTCGAACACGTTGAGCAGACGCCATTTGTGGATCAGCTCTTCGTACGGCGCACCGCCGTCGTCCGGGGTGATCACCAGGCGCACCTTGCCCTTGGTTTCCTTACCGAAGGAAACGACACCGCTCTTCTCGGCGAGGATCGCGGCCTCTTTCGGGTTACGCGCCTCGAACAGGTCGGCCACGCGGGGCAGACCACCGGTGATGTCACGGGTCTTGGAGGATTCCTGCGGAATCCGCGCGATCACGTCACCCATGCCGATCTTGGCGCCGTTCTTGAGACCGGACAGCGCGCCGCCGGGCAGGAAGTACGCCGCCGGCGCGTCGGTGTTGGGCAGTGCCACGGGGTTCCCCTTGGCGTCCACCACGCGAACCACCGGGCGCAGGTCCTTACCCGCGGAGGGCCGGTCCTGGGTGGAGAGCACTTCGATGTTGGTCAGACCGGTGAGCTCATCGGTCTGGTAGTTCACCGAAATACCTTCTTCCATGTCCCCGAACTGAACCTTACCTTCCACCTCGGCGATGATCGGGTGGGTGTGCGGGTCCCAGGTGGCGACCACCTGGCCGGCTTCGGCCTGGTCGTCCTCGCCCACGGTGACCATGGCGCCGTAGGGCATCTTGTAGCGCTCGCGCTCACGACCCAGGTCGTCCACCACCGCCAGCTCCGCGGAGCGGGAAACGATCACCAGACCGTCTTTGTGCTGCACGTGCTTGGCGTTGTGGAAGCGGATCCTGCCACCGTGCTTGACCTGAATACTGGACACCGCGGAAGCCCGGCTCGCCGCGCCACCGATGTGGAAGGTCCGCATGGTCAGCTGGGTACCCGGCTCACCGATGGACTGGGCGGCGATCACGCCGACCGCCTCGCCGATGTTAACCCGGTGACCGCGGGCCAGATCACGGCCGTAGCAGCGGGAGCACATGCCCCACTTGGTCTTACAGGTGATCGGGGAGCGGACGATCATCTCGTCGATACCCATCGCCTCGAGCTTCTCGACCCAGACTTCGTCCAGCACCGTGCCGGCGGTGAAGACCACCTCGTCGGTACCCGGGCGCACCAGGTCACGGGCCACGGTCCGGCCCAGCACCCGCTCACGCAGGGGCTCGACGATGTCACCGCCTTCGATCAGCGGCGTCATCAGCAGGCCTTCCTCGGTGCCACAGTCTTCCTCGGTGACCACCAGATCCTGGGCCACGTCCACCAGACGGCGGGTCAGGTAACCGGAGTTGGCGGTTTTCAGTGCCGTGTCCGCGAGACCTTTACGGGCGCCGTGGGTGGAGATGAAGTACTGAAGTACGTTCAGACCCTCACGGAAGTTGCTGGTGATCGGCGTCTCGATGATCGAGCCGTCCGGCTTGGCCATCAGGCCGCGCATGCCGGCGAGCTGACGGATCTGCGCCGGGGAGCCCCGGGCGCCGGAGTCGGCCATCATGTAGATGGAGTTGAAGGACGCCTGGGTCTCGTCTTCACCGTCACGGTTAACGACGATTTCCTTGTTCAGGTTGTCCATCATCGCCTTGGCGATCTGGTCGTTGGTGCGCGCCCAGATGTCGACCACCTTGTTGTAGCGCTCACCGCGGGTCACCAGACCGGAAGCGAACTGCTCCTCGATCTCGCGCACTTCTTCCTCGGCGGCGGCGATCAGTTTCACCTTGGCTTCCGGGATCACCATGTCCTCGACACCGATGGAGGAGCCGGACAGCGTCGCTTCGCGGAAGCCCATGTACATGATCTGGTCGGCGAAGATGCAGGTTTCCTTGGTACCGAGAATCCGGTAGCAGGTGTTCAGCAGCTTGGAGATCGCCTTCTTGGTCATGTTCTGGTTGACCATGTCGAAGCCGATGCCTTCGGGGACGATGTCCCAGATCTTACAGCGGCCCGGGGTGGTCTCCACCAGACGGGTGGCTTCCTCGATGCGGCCTTCCTGATCCTTGACCACTTCGTGGATGCGCACCTTGACCCGCGCGTGCAGCGCCACTTCCCGCGTGCCCAGGGCGCGCAGTACTTCGGCGATGTCGGCGAACACCCGGCCTTCGCCTTTGACGTTCACCTTCTCACGGCTGATGTAGTACAGACCCAGAACCACGTCCTGGGTGGGTACGATGATCGGCTCGCCGCTGGCGGGAGAGAGGATGTTGTTGGTGGACATCATCAGCGCGCGCGCTTCGAGCTGGGCTTCCAGGGTCAGCGGCACGTGCACCGCCATCTGGTCACCGTCGAAGTCGGCGTTGAACGCCGCGCACACCAGCGGGTGCAGCTGGATCGCCTTACCTTCAATCAGCACCGGCTCGAACGCCTGGATGCCCAGACGGTGGAGCGTGGGCGCCCGGTTCAGCATCACCGGGTGCTCGCGGATCACCTCGGCGAGGATGTCCCACACCTCGGCGGTCTCGCGCTCGACCATCTTCTTGGCCGCCTTGATGGTGGTGGCCAGGCCGCGGGCTTCCAGCTTGGCGAAGATGAACGGCTTGAACAGTTCCAGAGCCATCTTCTTCGGCAGACCGGTTTCGTGCAGCTTGAGGGTCGGGCCCACCACGATCACGGAACGGCCGGAGTAGTCCACCCGCTTACCGAGCAGGTTCTGACGGAAACGGCCCTGCTTGCCCTTGATCATGTCGGCCAGGGACTTCAGCGGGCGCTTGTTGGAACCGGTGATGGCGCGGCCACGGCGGCCGTTGTCCAGCAGCGCGTCCACGGACTCCTGCAGCATGCGCTTTTCGTTGCGCACGATGATGTCCGGGGCGTTCAGGTCCAGCAGCCGCTTGAGGCGGTTGTTACGGTTGATCACCCGGCGGTAGAGATCGTTCAGGTCGGAGGTCGCGAAGCGGCCGCCGTCCAGGGGCACCAGCGGACGCAGGTCCGGCGGCAGCACCGGCAGCACCGTCATGATCATCCACTCCGGCGCGTTGCCGGAGGCGTGGAAGCCTTCCATCAGCTTGAGACGCTTGGACAGCTTCTTCAGCTTGGTGTCGGAGTTGGTCGCCTCGATGTCCTCGCGCAGGGTGTTGATCTCTTCCTGCAGGTCGAGCTCCAGCAGCAGCTGCTGGACCGCCTCGGCGCCCATCTTGGCTTCGAACTCATCACCGAACTGCTCGAGCGCGTCGAAGTACTCTTCGTCGGTCAGCAGCTGACCGCGCTCCAGAGTGGTCATACCCGGCTCGGTCACCACGAAGGACTCGAAGTACAGCACCCGCTCGATGTCGCGCAGGGTCATGTCCAGCATCAGGCCGATGCGCGAGGGCAGCGACTTGAGGAACCAGATGTGCGCTACCGGACTGGCCAGCTCGATGTGGCCCATGCGCTCACGGCGAACCTTGGAGAGGGTGACTTCAACGCCACACTTCTCACAGATCACGCCCCGGTGCTTGAGCCGCTTGTATTTACCGCACAGGCATTCGTAGTCCTTGATAGGACCGAAAATACGCGCGCAGAACAGGCCATCACGCTCCGGCTTGAACGTACGGTAGTTGATGGTCTCCGGCTTTTTCACTTCGCCAAAAGACCAGGAACGGATCAGGTCCGGCGGCGCCAGACCGATCTTCAGTTTGTCGAATTCCGTGACTTGTCCCTGACTTTTGAGCAGATTCAGCAAGTCTTTCAAGGCCAGTCCTCCGTATGGAGCTTTCGCTCGCGATTCTTTCCTAAATCCGGGTCGGGCGGCAGCGCCGCCCGGGTGGCGCGCCGCCCGAAGGCGGCGTCACGCACTCAGTCGTTTTCCAGCTCGATATTGATACCGAGAGACCGGATTTCCTTCAGCAGTACGTTGAAGGATTCCGGCATGCCCGGATCCATCCGGTGGTCGCCGTCGACGATGTTCTTGTAAATGCGGGTACGGCCATTTACGTCGTCGGACTTCACGGTGAGCATTTCCTGCAGGGTGTAGGCGGCGCCGTACGCCTCCAACGCCCAGACTTCCATCTCACCGAAGCGCTGACCACCGAACTGTGCCTTACCACCCAGCGGCTGCTGGGTCACCAGGCTGTACGAACCGGTGGAGCGGGCGTGCATCTTGTCGTCCACCAGGTGGTTCAGCTTCAGCATGTACATGTAGCCGACGGTCACCTTGCGGTCGAACGGTTCGCCACTGCGGCCGTCCCACAGCTGGATCTGACCGGAGCGGTCGTAACCGGCCAGCTCCAGCAGCGCCTTGATCTCGAACTCCTTGGCACCGTCGAATACGGCGGTAGCCATGGGCACGCCGGCCCGCAGGTTCTCGGCCAGCTCCATGATGTCGGCTTCGCTGAAGCTGCCCCACTCCTCGTCGGTGCCGCCGGCGCCGGTCTGGTTGTAGATCTGGTCCAGGAAATCGCGCACCTCGGTGGCTTTCTTTTCCTGATCCAGCATCTCGCCGATGCGCTCGCCCAGGCCTTTGGCCGCCCAGCCGAGGTGGGTCTCGAGAATCTGACCCACGTTCATCCGCGACGGTACACCCAGCGGGTTGAGCACCACGTCCACCGGCACGCCGTGCTCGTCGTACGGCATGTCTTCCTCGGGCATGATCACGGAGATCACACCTTTGTTACCGTGACGGCCGGCCATCTTGTCACCGGGCTGGATGCGACGCTTGATCGCCAGGTAGACCTTGACCACCTTGAGCACGCCGTGGGACAGGTCGTCGCCGCCGGAGATCTTGGACTGCTTGTCCTTGTAGCGCTCGTCCTGCTCTTTCTTGTGCTGCTCCAGGTACTGATGGGTACGCTCGAGCTGCTCGGCCACGTCGTCGTCGGCGGGGCGCAGTTCGAACCACTGGGCCGCGTCCAGATCGTCCAGGATCGCGTCGGTCAGCTCGGTACCACGCTTGAGGCCGGCACCGCCGTTGACCTTCTTGCCCACCATCACGGTGCGCAGACGGTCCAGGCTGTCCCGCTCGAGAATGCGGTACTCGTCCTTCAGGTCCTTGCGGAACTTGTCCAGCGCGTCCTGCTCGATCTGCTTGGCGCGCTCGTCTTTCTCGACGCCGTCACGGGTGAACACCTGAACGTCGATCACCGTGCCTTTCACGCCGGAGGACACACGCAGGGAGGTGTCCTTCACGTCGGACGCCTTCTCGCCGAAGATGGCACGCAGCAGCTTCTCTTCCGGCGTCAGCTGGGTTTCGCCCTTCGGCGTCACCTTGCCCACCAGAATGTCGCCGGCTTCCACTTCCGCACCGATGTAGACAATACCGGACTCGTCCAGCTTGCCCAGCGCCGCCTCGCCCACGTTGGGGATGTCGGCGGTGATTTCCTCGGCGCCCAGCTTGGTGTCCCGGGCGATGGCGGTCAGTTCCTGAATGTGGATGGAGGTAAAGCGGTCCTCTTTCACCACACGCTCGGAGATGAGGATGGAATCCTCGAAGTTGTAACCGTTCCAGGGCATGAACGCGACGCGCATGTTCTGGCCCAGGGCCAGTTCACCCATGTCCACGGACGGGCCGTCGGCCATGATGTCGCGGGCGGAGACCCGGTCACCCACTTTCACCAGCGGACGCTGGTTGATGCAGGTGTTCTGGTTGGAGCGGGTGTACTTGGTGAGGTTGTAGATATCCACACCGGCTTCGCCTTCCACCACCTCATCGTCGTTCACTTTAACGATGATCCGGGAGGCATCCACCTTGTTCACCACGCCGCCACGCTGGGCCACCACGCAGACGCCGGAATCGCGGGCCACGTGACGCTCCATACCGGTGCCCACCAGGGGCTTCTCGGCACGCAGGGTCGGTACCGCCTGGCGCTGCATGTTGGAGCCCATCAAGGCGCGGTTGGCGTCATCGTGCTCCAGGAACGGAATCAGGGACGCGGCCACGGACACCACCTGGCGCGGGGAGACATCCATATGGGTAATGGTGTCCCGCTCCATGACGGTGAATTCGTAACGGTGACGCACGGTGACGAAGTCTTCAACGAAGCCGCCGTCGTCGGTCATCTTGGCGTCCACCTGGGCGATCACGCACTCGGCTTCCTCGATGGCGGAGAGATACTCGATCTCGTCGGTCACCTTGCCGTCGATCACCTTGCGGTAGGGGGACTCCAGGAAACCGTACTCGTTGGTGCGCGCGTAGCTGGCCAAGGAGTTGATCAGGCCGATGTTCGGACCTTCCGGCGTCTCGATCGGACATACCCGGCCGTAGTGGGTCGGGTGCACGTCGCGCACTTCGAAGCCGGCGCGCTCACGGGTCAGGCCGCCCGGGCCCAACGCGGAGACACGACGCTTGTGCGTGATCTCGGACAGCGGGTTGTTCTGGTCCATGAACTGGGACAGCTGGGAGGAGCCGAAGAACTCCTTCACCGCCGCCGCCACCGGCTTGGCGTTGATCAGGTCCTGGGGCATCAGGCCCTCGGACTCGGCTAGGCTCAGGCGCTCTTTCACGGCGCGCTCGACACGGACCAGGCCGACGCGGAACTGGTTCTCGGCCATTTCGCCCACGGAACGGATGCGGCGGTTGCCCAGGTGATCGATGTCATCGGTCACGCCGTTGCCGTTGCGGATGTCCACCAGCGTCTTCAGTACGTCGATGATGTCGGAGGTCTCGCCGCCGATCTGCTCGTAGTACTGCTTGCCTTCGTCATCGGTGCGGTTACTGAAGTAGCGACCGTCATAGATGATACCCGGGCCGGTGACGTCCTCACGGCCCAGACGACGGTTGAACTTCATCCGGCCCACGCCGGACAGGTCGTAGCGCTCGTCGGTGAAGAACAGGTTGCGGAACAGGTTCTCCGCCGCTTCCTTGGTGGGCGGCTCGCCGGGGCGCATCATGCGATAGATTTCCACCAGCGCCTCAAGGGGGCTGCGGGTGGGATCGGCACGCAGGGTGTCGGACATGAACGGCCCGTTGTCGAGATCGTTGGTGTACAACGTCTCGAACCGCTTGATGCCGCCCTTCTCCAGTTTCTCCAGCGCGTCGGCGCCCAGCTCGGTATTACACTCCAGCAATACCTCGCCGGTTTCCTCGTCGATGATGGACTTGGCGAGGTAACGGCCCTGGAGGTATTCGGCGGGAATTTCCAGGTATTCGATATTGGCTTTTTCGAGCTGGCGGATGTGACGCGCGGTTACCCGGCGGCCACGTTCCACCACCACTTCATCGCCGGCCAGGATATCGAACGTCGCGGTTTCACCACGCAGACGTTCCGGCACCAGGCGCATGCGATACACACCGTCTTCGACCAGAATCTCGTTGGTCTCGAAGAAGATGTCGAGAATTTCATCGGAGGTGTAGCCCAGCGCGCGCAGCAGGATCGTCGCCGGCAATTTGCGGCGGCGGTCGATACGCACGTACACCATGTCCTTGGGATCGAACTCGAAGTCCAGCCAGGAACCACGGTAGGGAATCACCCGGGCGGAATACAGCAGCTTCCCGGACGAGTGCGTCTTGCCCTTGTCGTGGTCGAAGAACACGCCGGGAGAACGGTGCAGCTGGGACACGATGACCCGCTCGGTACCGTTGATCACGAAGGTACCGTTTTCGGTCATCAGGGGGATTTCACCCATGTAGACCTGCTGCTCACGGATGTCCTTGATGGCGCCATTGGACTCTTTGTCGTAGATCACCAACCGGATACGCACGCGCAAAGGCGCGGCATAGGTGGTGCCACGAATGATGCATTCCTTGACATCGAAAACGGGTTTGCCGAACTCATAGCCGGCATACTCGAGTGCCGCGTTCCCGGAGTAGCTTGATATCGGGAATACGGACCGGAAGGCCGCTTCCAGGCCTTCTTCAAAGCGCTCATCGGCGCTTTTGTCGTGTTGCAGGAACTTGCGGTAAGAATCGAGCTGTATGGCCAGAAGGTACGGAACCTCCATGACCTTTGGAAGCTTGCCGAAATCTTTGCGGATCCGCTTTTTCTCAGTGAATGAGTATGCCATCTGCGTTCCTCGGCTGTTGACCTATCACCCCTGGGTGATACTTCTGTACGAAACCCTTCATACAGAAACGACAAAAGGCTGGCAGCCCTTAAGCTGCCAGCCGGCGTCTTTCCGTCATAATGTGGAAAGACATAACGCTCTCGCGCTTACTTGAGCTCAGCAGTACCGCCGGCCTCTTCGATCTTTTTCTTGATCTCTTCGGCTTCGTCCTTGGAAGCGCCTTCCTTGACCGGAGCGGGTGCGCTCTCAACCAGTTCTTTCGCTTCTTTCAGACCCAGACCGGTCACTTCGCGCACTGCCTTGATCACGCCGACTTTCTTGTCGCCGAAACCGGTCAGAACCACGTCGAACTCAGTCTGTTCTTCGGCGGCGGCACCAGCGTCACCACCAGCGGCTGCGGGAGCAGCGGCAACGGCGGCAGCGGCGGTTACGCCGAACTTCTCTTCCATGGCCTCGATCAGTTCAACGAGGTCCATAACACTCATATCAGCTACTGCGCTGAGGATATCTTCTTTGGAAACGGCCATTTTCAATCTCCTAAAATCACCGTACGGGCGATCCCGAGTGAATCGGGTAGTTACGCTGCCGGCCTGAGGCTCAGGCAGCTTCCTGCTGTTTCTTGTCCTTCACAGCGGCCATCGTGCGAACAAACTTGCCCGGTACCTCGTTGAGGGTGCGGACAAACTTGGCCACCGGGGCCTGCATGACGGACATAAGCTGAGCAATGGCTTCATCACGGGTGGGCAGCTTCGCCAGGATGTCGATATCCTTAGCGTCGTAAGCCACACCGCCTATCGCCAATGCTTTAACTTCGAGCGCGTCGTGGTCCTTGGCGAAATCCTTGATGAGACGGGCAGCTGCGCCCGGATCTTCTTGGGAAAAAGCCAGAACCGTGGGGCCGACCAGCGCATCGGTGAGGCACTCATACTCAGTACCTGCAACGGCGCGCTTGGCCAACGTGTTCCGAACAACTTTCAGATACACGCCGGTTTCGCGGGCCTTGAGACGGAGATTGGTCATTTCCGCCACAGAGAGACCACGATAGTCGGCAACCACGGCGGACAGCGCTTCGGAAGCCGCAGCATTCACCGAAACCACAATCGCCCGTTTGTCCTCCAGATTCAAAGGCACGATTTACCTCCTGGATTCACAAACTTAACCGGATTCATCGACTGCCTTGCTGATGTACCCGGCGGTTGCCATGACCGGTTGCCCGGTCGGTATCGCGGAAGCCAGCCCCTGCTTTGACACAGGATTTGTAACTACCGCGCCTGCGCAGGCGGTTACCCTTTAATCGCGGACGGAAACTTGGCTCATAAAGCCAGACTCCATTCACGTCAGCGGACCTGCGGTCTTTGACGCCCCGTCGGCCGCGCCTCTTGCGAGGCCGCCGCCGGGATCAAAGCCCTTTGGACCGGCCTAAGCCGGCCCGTTTTCTTACATGGCCAGGGAGGCGGGATCGATCGCCAGGCCCGGGCCCATGGTGCTGGAAAGCGTGACCTTCTTGAAATACGCCCCTTTCGCGGAAGAAGGCTTGGCCTTCTTCAGGTCGTTGATCAGCGCTTCCACGTTTTCCTTGATGGCGTTGGCGTCAAAACCCACCTGACCCACGGTGCAGTGGATGATGCCGCCCTTGTCGGTGCGGTAACGCACCTGACCGCCTTTGGCGTTCTTAACCGCCTGGGCCACGTCCGGAGTCACGGTGCCCACCTTGGGGTTGGGCATCAGACCGCGGGGACCCAGGATGGTGCCCAGCTTACCGACCACGCGCATGGCGTCCGGAGAAGCGATCACCACGTCGAAATTGATCTCGCCGCCCTGAACCTGCTCGGCCAGGTCGTCGAAACCGACCACGTCCGCGCCGGCTTCCTTGGCTTCTTCCGCCTTGGCGCCCTGAGCGAATACGGCGACGCGCACGGTCTTACCGGTACCGTGGGGCAGCACGGAGGCGCCACGCACGTTCTGGTCGGATTTACGCGGGTCGACGCCCAGATTCACGGACACGTCGATGGATTCCTTGAACTTCACGGTGGACATCTCGGCCAGCAGAGTCACGGCCTCTTCCACCGGGTACAACTTGCCCGGCTCGATCTTTTCACGGATGGCGCGGGCGCGCTTGGACAGCTTAGCCATTGGTTAGTCCTCCACGTCCAGGCCCATGGAACGGGCGGAGCCCGCGATAGTGCGCACTGCGGCGTCCAGATCCGCGGCGGTGAGATCAGGCTCCTTGGCCTTGGCGATCTCTTCCAGCTGCGCCCGGTTCACCGTGCCCACCTTCTTGGTGTTGGGCTCACCGGAGCCGCTCTTGATGTTGGCCGCTTTCTTCAGCAGGTAAGACGCCGGCGGCGTCTTCATGGTGAAGGTAAAGGAGCGGTCACCGTAAACGGTGATCACCACCGGCACCGGCGCACCCTGATCCATCTGCTGGGTCTGGGCGTTGAAAGACTTACAGAATTCCATGATGTTCACGCCGTGCTGGCCCAGAGCGGGACCCACCGGCGGTGAGGGGTTAGCCTGACCCGCTGCCACCTGCAGCTTGATGTAGGCTTCTACTTTCTTAGCCATGATAAGACTCCTTGGGTTCAAGCGCCCGGGAACGGGCTCCCCTGAGGTTGGTCATCCGCCTTCCGCCACAACAGCGGAAGACACCAGGGATCAGGTCTTCTCGACCTGTCCGAATTCCAGTTCCACGGGGGTGGAGCGACCGAAAATCAACACCGCCACGTGCAGGCGGCTCTTTTCGTAGTTCACTTCTTCCACCACGCCGTTGAAGTCGGCGAAAGGCCCGTCCGTAACGCGGACCACTTCGCCCGCCTCGAACAGGGTTTTCGGCTTCGGCTTTTCCACCGCATCGTCCATGCGGCGAAGAATGGCGTCCGCCTCTTTCTGGGTGATCGGCGACACGCGACCCGGATTTTTCGGATCCTCGCCGATAAAGCCCATCACCTTGGGCGTCTCCTTGACCATGTGCCAGGAGTCGTCGTTCATTTCCATGTGCACCAGCACATAACCGGGAAAGAACTTGCGCTCGGACCGGCGCTTCTGGCCGGCGCGCATTTCCACCACTTCTTCGGTGGGCACCAGAATCTCGCCAAACAGCTCCTCCATGGAGTTGAGCTTGATCCGCTCCTCCAGGGACCGCTTGACGTGCTTTTCAAAGCCGGAATAAGCGTGTACCACGTACCAACGCTTTGCCATGTGCACCCCTTAGCCGATGAGCATCGAGATTGCGCCGTTGAGCACCCAGTCGAGCACGAACAACAGCAAAGCCACGATCAATACGAACACCAGAACAATCGCCGTGGTTTGCAGCGTTTCCTGGCGCGTGGGCCAGACCACCTTGCGCAGCTCCACCATGGAATCCTTGCGCAACTGGTTGAACGCCTTGCCTTGCTCGGTCTGCAGGGCCACGAAGGCCGCCAGCAGAGCCACCACCACGACGCCCAGCGCCCGATACAGGGGGGACATGTCGGAGAAATAGCTGTTACCGGCCACGGCGGTGACTACCAATGCAGCCACCACCAGCCATTTGATGCCCTCCAGAACGGAGGAGGAGCCAGACTGCCCTTGTGCTTTCTCAGTCATCTGCCGATGCACCCCGCCGCCCGAATGGCAGCTCTGGGAAATTTGGCAGGCCAGGAGGGACTCGAACCCCCAACAGCCGGTTTTGGAGACCGGTGCTCTACCAATTGAACTACTGGCCTGTAACTTTACAAATGCAACAGCCGGGGCATGAAAGCCCCGGCCATCAACACACTAACTGTCTTACTCGATGATCTTGGACACCACGCCGGCGCCAACGGTGCGGCCGCCTTCGCGGACCGCGAAGCGCAGGCCTTCTTCCATGGCGATCGGTGCGATCAGCTCGACGCTCATCTGCACGTTATCGCCCGGCATCACCATCTCGGTGCCTTCCGGCAGCTGGCAAGCGCCGGTCACGTCGGTGGTCCGGAAGTAGAACTGCGGACGGTAGCCGTTGAAGAACGGGGTGTGACGGCCGCCCTCGTCCTTGCTCAGCACGTACACCTCACCCTCGAACTTGGTGTGCGGGGTGATGGAGCCCGGCTTCGCCAGCACCTGGCCACGCTCTACTTCGTCACGCTTGGTTCCGCGCAGCAGCACGCCCACGTTCTCGCCGGCACGACCTTCGTCGAGCAGCTTGCGGAACATCTCAACGCCGGTGCAGGTGGTCTTCATGGTGTCTTTCATACCCACGATTTCCATCTCGTCACCCACCTTGATGATACCGCGCTCCACACGACCGGTTACCACGGTACCGCGGCCGGAGATGGAGAACACGTCCTCGATCGGCATCAGGAACGGCTGGTCCACGGCGCGCTCCGGCTCCGGGATGTACTCGTCCAGGCACTCCACCAGCTTGGCTACCGCCGGCATGCCGATGTCGCTGGTGTCACCTTCCAGCGCCTTCAGCGCGGAACCGGTGATGATCGGGGTGTCGTCGCCCGGGAAGTCGTAGTCGCTGAGCAGCTCGCGGATCTCCATCTCAACCAGCTCGAGCAGCTCTTCGTCGTCCACCATGTCCGCTTTGTTCAGGAACACAACGATGAACGGAACGCCGACCTGACGGGACAGCAGGATGTGCTCGCGGGTCTGCGGCATCGGGCCGTCGGCCGCGCTCACCACCAGGATCGCGCCGTCCATCTGCGCCGCGCCGGTGATCATGTTCTTCACGTAGTCGGCGTGACCCGGGCAGTCAACGTGCGCGTAGTGACGCTTCGGAGAGTCGTACTCAACGTGGGAGGTCGCGATGGTAATACCGCGCTCACGCTCTTCCGGCGCGTTATCGATGGAATCGAACGCGCTCGCGGAACCGGTGCCCCAGGTCTCGAAACAGACCCGCGTCAGGGCGGCGGTCAGCGTGGTTTTACCATGGTCAACGTGACCGATGGTGCCTACGTTTACGTGCGGTTTGTTACGTTCAAACTTTTCCTTTGCCACGACTCTCTACCTCTCAACTTGGTTGTGCATCCCCGTCTGAACGGCGCGTCTGCCTGGAAAAACACAATACGGACCGCAATATCGCGGGCCACCCGGGCACCACCAAGACACATGAAGCCGGACCCGGGTTCTACCCGGGCCCGGAAATTGGAGCTCATGACCGGATTTGAACCGGTGACCTCACCCTTACCAAGGGTGTGCTCTACCTACTGAGCTACATGAGCGTAAACTTCATATTGCCTTGTCAGGCATCCAAATTGTCACCACAGCCTGGAGCGGGCAGCGGGAATCGAACCCGCATCATCAGCTTGGAAGGCTGAGGTTCTACCGTTGAACTATGCCCGCGAACCTTCCTATGCCTGCCAGCCTGTCGGCTTAAATCTGGTGGAGGGGGGAGGATTCGAACCTCCGAAGCTTTCGCGTCAGATTTACAGTCTGATCCCTTTGGCCACTCGGGAACCCCTCCAGAAAAGGGCCTACATTCTCTTTACGCCCCAACCCCTTGTCAACATCTTTTCAGGGATTTTCAAGCTCTTAGCGAGCGTAAAGTGGAGCTGGCGAGAGGAGTCGAACCCCCGACCGGCTGATTACAAATCAGCTGCTCTACCAACTGAGCTACGCCAGCAGCATAAGGGCTGCGCATTCTATAGAAAGCCCATCGGGGGTGCAATGATTGCCGCGGCGATTATCCGTTTTGTCGTGCCGGGGTCCGGCAGGCCACCCGATCGCGGCTCACCGCCGGGTTGCCGACCAGAAAATCCTCCAGCGCCGCGGCGCCGTCCGCCCTTTCCGGCATGTACAACCAGTATTCGGTCACCGGCCGCGAGGTCTCACGCACAAAGGCCGGATAACCGGCATTATGCATTTTCACGCGCAGCCCTTCGGCGGACTCCTCGCTGGTGAAATAGCCCAGGGAAATGGCGTTGGCGTCCTCCCCGGCCTTGACGATAAAGCTGTCCACGCCCCGGGACTGCAGCTCGCTGAGCACTTCCAGGGCCCGCTCGCGGCTGTCGTAGGGGGGCAGGTAAACCCAGTTGAGGTGGTCTTTCTGAACCGTCACCGCGCGGATCGTTGCCGCCAACCCGGCCGCTTCCAGCTGCACGCGGGCGCGCTCCGCCTCGCCGCGGGCCGACCAGGGCCCGACCACCGGGCACAACCCCGGGCGCGCCGGTGCATCCGGGCGCAGGGCCCGGTCCGGCTGCGGCGCCTCGCTCAACAGCCGCAGAGCGGGAGCGTCGGCAGACTCACCGGCGTCGGCGCGCTCAATAATGGCCGATGATCCGCCACCCCAAACGGCGTCGGATACCAGCTGCCAGCCCAGGTAGACCAGGTTCACCACCAGAAGGCTGTAAAAGACCCATCGCACCGACTGTCGCCCCCAAGCTTTATTATTGACGTGCCGCCACCCGCTCCAGACCGTCCAGCACCAGGTCGGGCAAATGCATGAATTCAAAGGAAAAGGCGGAGCTGAGCTCGTCCGCGTCGCCGCCGGTCACCAATACCTTGCAAGTATCCGGAAGGCGTTCACGCAGTTCAACCACCACATCCGTGACGAACGCCACAGACATGCGCAGGAGGCCGTTATGGACGCACTCCCCGGTGGAGCGCCCCAGCGTCAGGCGGGGGCGGGCCTGGTCCACGTGGACGTCGGCGGTGTCGCGCAGCAGCGCACTGCGCAGCATGCCCAGGCCCGGCACGATGTAGCCGCCCAGAAAACGGCCCTCGCCATCAATCGCGTCGATGGTGAGGGCGCTGCCGCAATCGATAATGATGCCGGCACCGAAGCGTTGCCAGCACTCCACCAGGGCCACCCAGCGGTCCACGCCCAGCCGGCGCGGCTCCGGGTAGCAGTTGCTGACCCCGAAGTCCTCCTGCCGGGAGTAGTAGAACCGCGGGGGCACCCCGGTACGCGCCTCGATCAAGGCGCCGATGCGCTCATCCGCTTCCGCGCCGGCCACCGACGCCACCCAGATCTGTTCGAATCCGGCCGCGCCGGCGTCCAGCGGCGCCTGCAGGGCCCGGGGCCAGTCACGGCCGTGGGCGGCGCCGCCCTGCACGGTCCCGTCCGCCCCACGGCGGCGCCATTTCAAGGCGGTGTTCCCCACGTCCACGAACAACTTCATTGTAATCTCAAGCTCACTTCGCCGCCGTGCATGTAATGGATCTCTCCGTCTATTTCCACCCGCAGGGCGCCGTCCTCGGACACGCCCCGGGCCACCCCGGTGCGCTGACCGGCGCCAGTATGAATCACCACCGGCCGGTCCCGGCAGACGTCCATTTGATCGAAGGCCGCCGTGAACGGCGCGAAGCCGTCCACTGCGAACCGGTCAAGCATGGTGAGCAGCTCGCCGGCCACGGCGGTGGCCAGCCGCGTGCGGTCCGGCGGCGCCGCGCTGGCGCGGCGCAGGTCCGTCCAGTCCTGGTCGATGGCCTCGGCCTGGTGGTCGCTCATGGCCACGTTGATGCCGACGCCCACCACCACCTGGACCTGCCCCTCCATCTCGCCGGCCAGCTCAATCAGAACGCCGCCCAGCTTAGCGCCGTCCACCAGCAGGTCGTTGGGCCACTTCAGGCCCAGCCCCAGCTCCGGCACGGTGTCCGCCAGGGCCCGGCCTACGGCCACCCCGGCGGCGAGACTCAACCCGCCCAGCGACGAGAAGCCTCCGGACAGCTGGTACAGCACGCTCAAATAGAGGTTGGCGCCGAACGGCGATTGCCACTGCCGGCCGCGCCGGCCGCGCCCGGCGCTCTGGTACTCCGTGGTCACCACCACTGGCCCGCCGGCGTCCGCCGCCAGGGCCATGGCGTCGGCGTTGGTGGACTGCGTCACGGGTTGAAAGTGAAGCTCGGCGCGGCCGCGCAGGGCCTCCTCGAGGGCCGCCGGATCGAGCGGATCCAGCGCCCGGCTAAGACGGTAGCCCTTGCCGCGCACCGACTCCACGGACAGACCGTAGGCCTCGGCGGCCCGCTGCAGACGTTTCCAGATGGCGGCGCGGGAGACACCGAGCGCCTCACCGAGGTCACCTCCGGAGTGGAAGCGGCCGTCGGCGAGCAACCGGATCAGATGCAGGTCCGGATCGGAATCCTTCAACGATTACTGCTCCCAGATCACACCACGGGACGCCGCCCAGGTGGGCAGGTCCGCCTCGTAGTATTTCTCGATCTCGTTGCGCTTGAGCTTGAGGGTCGGCGTAATCAGGCCGTTCTCCACGGTCCAGGGAGTCTTGCAGACCACCAGGGCGTTGAGGCGCTCGTGGGCGTCGATCTGGCTGTTCACCTTCTCAAGCAAGGCGTTCAGTGACTGGGTGAAGTGCTCTTTCTCAGTACCCTTGCTGAGCTTTTCCTGCTCCTCGGGGGTGAGGTTGAGCAGCGCGATCGGCTGCGCCATGTTGGCGCCGATGACGCAGGCGAGCTCCACGCCGGGCTGGCTGGCGAGCCGGTTTTCGATCGGCGCCGGCGCCACGTACTTGCCCTTCTCGGTCTTGAAGATCTCCTTGATCCGGCCGGTGATGCGAAGACGGCCGCGGCCGTCGATCTCGCCCACGTCGCCGGTCTTCAGCCAGCCGTCCTCGGTCAGCACCTCGGCGGTCAGGTCGGCCTGCTTGTAGTAGCCGCTCATGTTGGCGACGCTGCGCACTTCCACCTCGCCGGCCTCGCCGATGCGGCATTCAACGCCGTCGTTGGGGGTGCCGACCCAGCCGATCTGCTGATCACCCTGCTCGGTGGTGTGCGACCAGCCGAAGTTTTCCGTCATGCCGTACACTTCCAGGATTTCCAGATCCATCTTGTTGAACCAGGAAATGATGTCCGTGGACAGCGGCGCGGCACCGGACAGCGCCACGCGGCATTCGTCCAGGCCCATGGCGCCGAGCACCTTCTTCTTGATCACCTTGTTGAGCAGCGGAATCTTGAGCAGCGTATTGAGCTTCTTGGGCGGCAGCGCCTCGGAGGCTTTCTGGTAGAACTTGGACCAGATACGCGGCACCGCGAAGAACAGGGTGGGCTTGGCGCGCTTGATGTCCTCGCCGAAGGTGTCCAGCGACTCGGCGAAGTAGACGGTATTGCCCACGTACAGCAGCGCCATTTCCACGGCGGCCCGCTCGGCCACGTGGGACAGCGGCAGGTAGGAAATCATCCGGTCCGAAGGTTCCAGGTTGTAGACCTGGATCACCTTGGCGCCCACCGCGGACATGCTCTTGTACTGGTGCATTACCCCTTTGGGGACGCCGGTGGTGCCGGAGGTATAGATGATGGTGGCGAGATCGTCCGGCCCCGGGGATGCGGCTTCGGCGAGCGGCTCCTGCTTGGCGACGATGTCGGTCCATACCGGCACCTTGCCGCGCACTTCGTCCGGCGCCAGCGAGAACGCCACCTGTTTGACGCCCTCGGGCACGCCGTCCTTCATCATGCCCCAGTCATCCAGCTTGCCGACGAACAGCAGCTTGGACTCGCTGTGCTCGAGAATAAGCCGTACGGAATCCGCCAACAGGGTCGGGTACAGCGGCACGCTGACGCCGCCGGCGACCCAGATCGCCAGGTCGGCGATGATCCACTCGGCGCAGTTTTTGGAGACCAGCGCCACGCGGTCGCCGGCCTGAATGCCTTCGGCCTTGAGATAGGCGGCCATGCGGTAGGCCTCGTCGGCCACCTCGTTCCAGGTATAGCGGCGCACCTGGTCGCCACCCAGCGGCTGGACCATGGCAACACTGTCGCCTTGCTGACGGCGGCGGTCTTCCAGCGCCTGGACGGGGGTCTTCATGGCGGCATTATTGTCATTCGTCATAGTGATCACCTTTTCCCAAACCAAAAACACGAGTTAATACGGCGGGCGCCGGCGCGGCGCCGCGGCCGCTGTTTTATTTAACGATCATTTCCGGGGCCATCGGATAGGCCCGGAACACCGGCCCCATGAACACCGCGACCCCGAGACCCCAGGCCGCGTTCAGCATAAAGCCGCCGACCCAGGTGGTGGCGCTGACCGGGATACCTTTCATGGGGAATACCAGAAGCATGGCGACGACGGTGGGCGCGATGGCGCCGAACAGAACGGCCACCGACCAGTAGAGGTGGGCCGGCTTAAAGCGGATCAGCCACCATAACGGCAGACCCCAGACGCCGCCCCAGAACGCCAGCGACAACACGGCGGGCACGCCCAACGGCGCGGACGGCGCCCAGTTATAAGGAGAAACCGGCACCACCGCCGCGGCATGGAGCAGCGCCAGCAGGCCTTGATGGAACACCAGGGTAGCCAGAAAACCGGCCACAAAGGCCTTCACCCACTGCATAGAGCCTCCAATCACCGACGTAACTTACTGAGCATAGAGATACATGGGCATGGGATAAAGGGTGGTGAGGGAAAATCGGGGGTTTTGGGGTGGCCCTGGGGAAGAAAGGTTGTTTGGGGAGCGGGGCTTGTGGGAGCGGGTCTTGTGGGAGCGGGTCTTGTGGGAGCGGGTCTTGTGGGAGCGGGTCTTGTGGGAGCGGGCCT